>OY829950.1:1792500-3075096 GCA_963692475.1 Cloacimonadales bacterium (SeqCode) | reverse complement strand
AACCTGAGATAGAAATGCTGTTAAACTTAGGCATAAACTTAGAAGTAAATTCAAAGATATCAGCGATGATTCTCATAGAACCTTCTGGCTTATAAACATAAGTGTTTCTAACCATGTATTCTTTCAGAATATCATTCTGAATAGTACCTGTAAGCTGTTCCCATTTAACACCTTGTTCTTCAGCAGCGACAATATAGAATGCCATGATAGGTAACACAGCTCCGTTCATAGTCATGGAAACAGACATTTTATCAAGTGGAATCTTATCAAAAAGAATCTTCATATCAAGAATTGAGTCAACAGCAACACCGGCTTTACCAACATCACCCACAACTCTCTCATGATCAGAATCATATCCTCTATGAGTGGCTAAGTCAAAAGCAATTGATAATCCCTTCTGCCCCATTGCCAAGTTTCTACGATAAAAAGCATTAGATTCTTCAGCAGTGGAGAATCCAGCATATTGTCTAATTGTCCATGGTCTGCTTACATACATTGAAGCATAAGGACCTCTTAAATTAGGAGCAATCCCTGACATATACCCAAGATGTTCCATATCAATAAGGTCTTCTTGAGTATAGAGAGGTTTTACTGCTATTTTTTCGTTAGTATTCCAATAGAGTTTTGCGAAGGACTTTCCAGTCTCTTCTTCAACATTTTTTTGCCATTTAGAGAGATCTGTTTCTTTCTGATTAGCTTTCAGTTTTATATTTTTGAAATCTGGTTTAATACTCATTATTCTAACCCCGCTTTAGTCCATAGACTATTCAAAATTGCATAGCAATTTGCTTTAACATGGATAAATTCATCAACACCTGCTTCTTTATAATTAGCAATTTGATCTTTAGGGTAACCAGCTAAGATTACGGTCAAATCACCTTTCTTTTCTTTTAACTTACTAACAAATTCAGTAAGGAATTCTTGATATGCATCATCAGTTGAACAAACGCAAACAATTTTAGAGTTTGAATCCAAAGTAGCTTTAATCATCTCATCAACATCTGTGTAACCTAAATTATTAATTACTTCATAAGCAGCAACTTCAAAGAAACCTTTAGAGAAGTCAGCACGAGGTTTGAATTGTGCTAAAGGTCCAAAATTAGCCAAGAAAACTGTAGGTTTAACTTTAGCATTTTCTATTTGAGCTCTTAACTCTTCAATCTTACTTGTGGCTCTCTGCTTTACTATTGGAGTAACTTGCAAAGATTGACCTTGCTTCCACATATTAGCATAAACTTCTGCTATAGTGCCATTTTTTAGGAAGAAAAGACTAATTTCATCTAAAATATGTTTATCATGACCAGAAGAGCAGTCGCACTTTTTATCACAACTACAGCTGCAATTAGATGATTTATCTCCTTCTTTTTCTTTCACAAGTTTATAAATTTGAGCAATTCTTGCTTCAACTTTTTTATCAAATTCTTCTTCAGAAAATTCAATTCTCTTCTCTTCTAAATTAGCAAACATATTGGTTCCGACTATTACATCTTTACGTGAGCCAACATTTTTCATCTTCAATTCAGCAATATCAGTAATATCATCTTGAATTAAATCATTTTGTAAGGAGACAAGAATTCCCCCCTCAGCTTCATAAGTTTGGAATAGTTCCCATGCTTTTTCAGCAATCTCAGCAGTCATACTTTCAATATACCATGAACCACCAGCAGGATCGATTAAGCGATACATATTAGTCTCTTCATCAATAATAATCTGTTGATTTCTGGCAATACGACGAGTGAATTGTGATGGTCTTGCCATTAATTCATCTAAATGAGTAACTTGTAATGAATCAATTCCCCCTAAAACAGCAGAGAATGTCTCTGTTGATGTCCTTAAGAGATTCACAAAAGCATCATACTTAGTCTTATTCCAAGCTGAAGTTTTTGCATGAACATAGGCTTTAACTTGGCAATTTTCATCATAAGAAGTAACGAAGTTGTGCCATAATATTCTAAATGCTCTAAACTTGGCAATTTCCATAAAGAAATTAGAGCCAATAGTTAAATTAAATTGAATATGTTGGAAGATTTCTGCTAATTTCAATCCTCTCTCTTGCATAGAATTAACATAATAAGCAGCAGTGTTGAAAGCTATAGCTAATTCTTGTGTAATAGTGGCACCATTATCTCCGTATGAACTTGTATCTATTAAAATAGTCTTCATTTTAGGAGCGTGTTTAATAGCCCAGTCTGTCATACAAGCCATATAATTAAGGCTTTGTTCAAGATCTGTTTCTAATTTTCCATCAGTTACTAAAACTGCTAAAGGATCGAGACCAACACAACCAGTTAAATGCTTTGTGTCTATTTTTCTCTCTTCTGCTATTGCTTTCAACATGGAAAGATAAGCAGGTGCCATAATTCCGGCATTGATATCAATCTCAATATGTTCAATAGATACATCTTTAAGAACAATCCTTAAATCTTCTAAAGTTGTTATTGAAGTCCCACGATATCTGTTTTCACCTTCCAATTTCTGAGGATTCTTTCCATGTGCAGAAGGATAATCAACTCTTAGATTAACTTTAGTTAATCCTCTATTAAGTTCATTAATCAAACTTGCATGAACTTCTTCTGGAAGGTAATCTGTTTGTTCTTGAGCAACACCCCAAGAATTTTTTAAATACCCACTAATACGAGAAGAACGAACACTTCCAACATCGCCAGGTAAATCACTCATGTGTGGTAAGTTTTCTACATCTTCTTTACGATAAATCGGTTTTAACACTATGTCTTCGTAAGTTTTAGTAAGCATCGCTTTATCAAACGGCTTACCTTTTAACATTTCTTCTACGGCATCCTTCCACTCTTCATAAGTAGGCGGAATAAATTCGGTTAGAAGCTTTTCAGTTGGCTTAGCTTGAGCCTTTTCCATAAGCTAACTCCCTGTTATTTATCTTTTTCTTGTCGTTATAATAACAATTTTTAATCTTTCATTTACATTATTTTTAACTTATTCTCCTGTCAATATTTTTCTTAATTGTATTTGAATACTATTAATGAGACTGTTCAACTATCAAGCCATCTTTACCAAAAACTAAGCCTTATAGAAGAAGATTTTAAGTCCTGCTATCCTAACACTTCACAGCATAAGGAGAAGAATATTGCTATTAACTGCATATAATACCTTTTGCTTAATGGAAATTTTATGACATTCTTTTAACCTCAGTAGGCCCTTAATTAGTCACACGAGCAAATCTCAATAGTTTATTGAGACACATACAAGGGCGAATCAATAGTGAAATTGACATAATCTATCAAGGAAAGATACTCTTTTTTTTATCGCGAAAAATCATTGCTAATTCATAATAATTTAACATTCTCACATAAAATAAATTAACACAAGAAAAGATTTAGTTTGACATAAATAATCTCTTTAATATTTATTGAAAAAAGTTAATATTAGAAGGTAGAAAATACAATGAGTAACAAAGAGGCAAAAGCTCGAGTTAAAATTAACAAGTTATTAGAAGAAAGTGGTTGGTTGTTTTTTGATGAAGGTAATAAAAGCTGAAGTAATGTTTAGGGATTTAAAGCGAAAACATTGAAAACAATACTCATTCCTCTCTCCACTTTTACTGTACAGCAAAAGATTGTCTCTCGCATAGAAGAAGAACAGAATTATGTAGATGGGTGTAAGAGGTTAACAGAAATATATGAAGAGAAGATAAAGAATAGAATTGAAAAGGTTTGGGGGGGGGGATAAATAAATAAAACAAAAGGAGACAAATTGTGGACAATATCAAAAAATATCATCTTGAATTGAAACATCTAAAGGCACAGCCTTTGAAAGAAGAATTGGTTAAACATTTATCAAAACCTGACGAAATTAGATCTATATACCAGAAAGATAGAGATCGAATAATGTATGAGAAGTCATTCAGAAGATTAGCAGGAAAAACACAGGTCTTTATAGCTGGTCATGACGATTACGTTAGAACTAGGCTAACACATACCCTTGAAGTTTCACAAATTGCTAGAACTATTTCTACATATATTGGGTTAGATGTCGATCTGACCGAAGCTATTGCCTTAGGGCATGATATCGGACATGCTCCCTTTGGTCATGTTGGAGAAAGAGTAATTAACCATTTTAGCAATGGTTGTTATAATTATAAAAACTCATTAAATAGAGATAACATTTATGTAAAAAAAAATTATATGGGTTTTAAGCATAATTGGCAGTCAATAAGAATTGCTGAATCTCTAGCAAGGCATAAGGGTGAATATGGGCTTAATCTTAGTTCTCAAACTCTTTATGGAATTTTACATCATACAAGTTTAGGATATAAAGATTGTACATACCATTGTAACGCGACCTGCCTTTATAAAGAAAATAAAAAAACAATAAATTCAGTTGATAAAAAACTATATTTAGATTTTTATTTATCTAAATATAAAAAAGTAACTAATTATAATTTTTTTACAATAGAATCTATTGTTGTATCTGTAGCTGATGAAATTGCTCAAAGGCATCATGATATTGAAGATGGTTTAAGATCGGATATTTTTACAGTTGATGAGCTTTTGAATGGAATTGAAGAACTCTTAGAAGAGAATGAAATAAACGATATAAAGAAATGTAATAATGCAAGCTGTGGAACTAATAGTATACACGATTCAATTACTTATATTTCATCAATGATAGTTAACTCATATGTAAGTAGTTTTATAGAAGCAATATGTAATTATTTTAAAAAATACACATATAATTCTTTAGAGGAGCTCATCAAAACCGGAACAGAAACTGTAGATTCAATCAATTCATATTTTGATTTTAATAACTTATTTCATGAACAGTCCTTGAAATTATTTATGAAACACAGAATATTAAACTGCCATGTAGCTCAAGTGATGGATGGTAGAGCAGAATTTCTTTTAAGAAGATTATTTAAAGCTTTTATTTCTAACCCACAACAATTACCAGATAATACACTGTTAGCTTTTAAAAGGAATATTGATTTAGAATATAAAAATAGTTCTCAACATAATAATAAATCGATAGAAAAAATAGAAAACTATAAAGAAATTGGTCATTTAAGAGTTAATTTAGATAAATTCCTAAATGGTATAGATAATGAAGCTGTAGATGGCGTGTTTTATGATTTCACAAAGAACCGAGCTATCTTACTTAGAACCATTTGTGATTATGTTTCTGGTATGACCGACAGAAGAGCAACTTCAGAATATCAAAGACTATATGGTATTGAAAAAGATATCAGAGAGCTATAATGCAAATGATAATAAAAAGGGACAGAGTATGGTAAAAATTAAATTTATAGATATATATACTGCCCATTAGTTGATGGTAGTTTTATGCCATTTGTTGATGAAGGAGAAGAAAATCTTAATTTTGATTACTCATTGTTTGAAGAATTTATTTCCAGAATTGATGTTAGTAAAACAGGAAAATTAGATATTAGTGAAAACACCAGAGAATTAGTCGAATATTTAACTGGAGACGATTTAAGGACTCCGCCTAGGTCTCTTTATATCAAGTTTTCAATTAATAATGAAATTCATGAAATCAGTATTTCTTATGCAAAGTCTACTTATATTTATGTCTATTATTAGAAGTAAGATGCTTGTATAAAAATTGATTTGACAACTTTTTAATGAAAAGAAATATTTTATAAATGACAAAACTTAGTAATTTCTAATAAAGCAATTAAAAATTATTTAGTTCTTTGAGCAAATTACTTAAAAAGATAATTACATTAAAAGGAGAAATTATGAAAGCTGGAGAAGGTAGAGTTGAAGGATTTTTATCATCAACTAAGACCCAATTTGTAATCCCGGTCTATCAACGGAGTTATGATTGGACTATATCGCAGTGTAATCAACTTCTGGATGATATTGTTAAAGCAGGATCAAATTACGAGATAAAAGCTCATTTTATAGGAAGTATTGTATTTATACATGATGATGTTTATACTACTACTGGTGTCAAAGAGTTAGTTATCATTGATGGTCAACAGAGACTTACAACTCTCACTATAATCTATATAGTTTTATACAATATTTTCAAAGAAATGAATAACTTAGATAAAATAAATGAAATAAAGGAGACATACTTAGTCAACAAATTTGCTGGTAATAGCATGAAATTGTGCCCTACAGAAAATAACAAGAAAGCAATGAGTTATTTATTAAGTCATGACGATAACCAGGAATATAATGATTTCTCGAAGATTATTGAGAATTATAATCACCTAAAAGGGCGAATAAATTATCAAAACTATTTAGATGTTGAAAGAGGACTTTCAAAATTACTTTTCGTTGAAATTTCTTTGGATAGAAATAATGATAATCCCCAAAGAATTTTTGAAAGTTTGAATTCGACAGGTTTGGAATTATCTCAGGCTGATTTGATAAGAAATTACATATTGATGGGTTTAGAACGTCAAAATCAAGAGAATATATATGTTAATTATTGGGAGTATATTGAGAAATTTGCAAAAGATGAAGCAACAAATAAGAGTAAAGTTTCTGACTTCATAAGAGACTACTTAACTCTTGAGAACAAAAAAATTCCTAATAAAGGAAATGTATATATTGAGTTCAAGTTGAAATATCCTACTACTTCAATAACTTCTCTCGAAGAAAATTTGAAAGCAATCAAAAAGTTTTCTACCTTCTATAATAAGTTAATTAACCCTAATAGAGAAAATGACAAAGATATTAGATTACATATTGAATATATTCATAGACTTGATATCAATGTTACATATCCTTTCTTGCTCAAAGTTTATGATGACTACAATTCTGGGGATATTGATAAACAAACATTTATAATGGTTTTGGAATTAATTCAGTCTTATACATGGCGTAGATTTATCGTTGGGTTACCAACAAATACACTTAATAAAATTTTCATGAATTTATATGAAAAAATCGATATCTCAAATTATCTAAACTCACTTCAGAAATCTTTACTTCTTAAAACAGGAGCTCAAAGATTTCCTAAAGATATAGAAGTACTAGATGCAATGAAAGTAAAGGATGTGTATAATATTCAATCAAAAAATCGATTATATTTTTTAGATCGTCTTGAAAATTATGATAACAAAGAAAGAGTAAATGTATTTAAAAATTCCGATCTTACAATCGAGCATATTTTCCCTCAAAACCCTAATCAAAAATGGAAAGAAGAACTTAAGATTGAAGACTTTAATTATATCAGAGATAACTACTTAAATACAATTGGAAATATTACTCTCTCTGGCAATAACGGTAAATTAAGCAACAAACCTTTCTTAGAAAAAAGAGACTTAACAAACTATGGATATAAAGAAAGTCGTTTATGGTTAAATAAATATTTATCTGGAATTCAAACTTGGGATAAGAATGCCATAGAACAAAGATTCAAAATTTTATCAGATAGATTTTTGAAAATCTGGCAATATCCTTCAATTGAGCTTGATCTGGTAGTTGAAAATGGAGAAATCAATATTTTTGATGCTGATAAACCAACACATAAGAAATTAGACTATTTTATATTTTTTGATCAAAAAATTAAACCTAATTCCGTTACTGAGCTTTATGTTTATGTTATTAAGCAATTGTTTGACTTACAACCTGAAACTTTTTTTAACTCTGACCTAAGTGAAAAGTTGAGAGTAACAAAAAGCTCAGAGAAAAATACATTGAATAGTTTTGGCAAAATCAATGAGTTCTATGTTGTCGACACAAATATTGACAGTAATAGTAAGTTTGATCGTTTGAAGTACGCCCTTGAAATTTTTGATCTTGAAGATGAATTAATTATCAAATACTCTATCTAATTTTTCAACCTTACAATCCTATGTCTTCAGGTTAATGGGATAGATAGTAATCCTTGCCCAGGGTCAATTCAACTTCGTTTTTTGCAAAACTTTGTTGACTGAGACCTTGGGCTGTTCTATATTCTGAGAGTATCCCAAAAAGTCTGTCTGACCTCAAATCAAGACAGCTGATTATTATTTATTCAGGGAACAGCGTTTTGTCCCTCTAAATCCCTTTGGGATTTAAGAGGCAACCAAACATGTAATGATTAATATTAATGTAATGAATATTATCGCTCCTCTGAGGCTTTGCTCTCTTGCGTAACTTGTAACACCCTGCCTATTGTATATTCATCCCTTTGGGATTTGATACGAGATGAGTCCTGAAAGGACAATAATATAATAGGCAGTGTTCGAAGACACTGCTAAAAGGATAACAGCCTACAGAGTCCTGAAAGGACGACAATACAATAGGCAGTATCGAAGACACTGTAGCTAAAATTAAATACAAAGGAGATTAATATGGGACAATCGTTAGTTCAAAACTACATACATGTTATTTTTTCTACCAAAAACCGAATGAGGTATATAAAGGAAGAAAGACAGGGCGAAATATTCAAATACCTTGGGTCTTTATGTAATGAAAAGAAATGTCAGGTTATTAAGGTAGGCGGATATGATGACCATATTTATATTCTATGTTTATTAAATAAGAACATTGCCTTGGCAGAATTAGTGAAATTTATAAAAAGTTACTCTTCCAAATGGATAAAAAATAGATTTCCTGAAATAGAGTTTTTCACATGGCAAGAGGGTTATAGCAGTTTTTCCATAAATCCTAATCAGGTTAATGATGTTGTGCAATATATTGAGAATCAGAAAGTGCACCATGCCAGAAAACCTTTCGAAGATGAACTAATTTACTTCTTAAAGAAATATAATCAAACATATAACGAACAATATTTATGGGATTAATATTATCACCCCTCTGGGGCTTTGCTTTCTTGTGTAACTCGTAACAGGGTCTTCGAACCCTGCCTATTGTATATTCATCCCTTTGGGATTTGATACAAGATGAGTCCTGAAAGGACAATAATATAATAGGCAGTGTTCGAAGACACTGCTAAAAGGATAACAACCTACAGAGTCCTGAAAGGACGACAATATAATAGGCAGTGTTCAAAGACACTGCTTAAACCCAAATAATGCAATAGATCTTTGAGAATAGCACTATATTCTTTTGCAAAAGTAACTTCCATAATTCTTCCGAATATATATATTATATGCGTTAGAATTCTGCAAGCTATTTTGCTAAAAGAATTTGCACTCTTCTCTAAAGCTCTATTGCACCATTTGGGTTAAAGTGCAACTGCCTAAAGAGTACGGCAATTTTGATTAAAATTATTTTAGATATGAAAAGGCGTAAGAAAACTTACGCCTAATTAATTTAACTAAATATTATATTTAGTGTTTATCTTTACAGAGTTCGACAAGAACTCCCTTAGTTGATTTAGGATGCAAGAAGGCAATATCAGCACCATGAGCACCAGGTCTTGGTTCTTTATCGATGAGCTGGAAACCTTTCTCTGATTTCTCTTGTAATTCAGCTTTCAAATCATCTACACCAAGAGCGATATGTTGAATACCTTCTCCTTTCTTTTCAATGAATTTAGCAATAGGACTATCATCAGCAGTTGCAGCAAGAAGTTCAATTCTTGTATCACCAATAGTAAAGAAGGCAACTTTCAACTTTTGAGAAGGTACTTCTTCAGTTGAATCTAAAGTTAGCCCTAAACTTTCATACATTTTGATTGCTTCATCAAGATCTTTTACAGCAATTCCGATATGACTTAAATTTTTAATCATAATAAATCCTAAAATACATATTCTTTAGCTAATTTAAACCCGAGTTTCATAGCTTTAATATTTAAATCAACAAAAGCAGGTTTAACTGAATCACGGATAGCAGATTCTAATGATTTCTCTGTAACAATATTAGTAATTTTTACCACAAAGGCTAATGATAAGATATTTGTTGGAATTTCTGAACCTAACTCTTTTTGAGCAATTTCAGTAAAAGGAACTTCATAAGTATTTTCATTGATAATAGAAATGTTCTTAACGTTAGATGTATCGCAAATTAATACACCATCACGTTTTAAATCAAAGATATATTTATCACAAGCTTCTTGAGTCAATGAAAGAAGAATATCTAAGTTAGTAGCTTCAGGGTAATTAATATCATCATTACTAATTACTACATCAGCTTTAGAATATCCACCTCTTGATTCTGGTCCATAAGATTGGGTTTGAGTAACATTTAATCCTTCTTCAACAGCAGCTCTAGCTAAAATGATACCAGCAAGAATTAAACCTTGTCCGCCACTTCCGCTAAATCTGACTTCTTTAACCATCTTTTTCTTACTCATTATTCACCTTCCTTCGGATTGAATCTTTCTTGTAAACCTTTATAAGCAGCAGTATATTCAGGTCTAATTTCCTTAATAAATGTTCCTCTAAGAATCTTACCAGCAACTTGTTCTGCAGGTAGTTTCTCGGCAGCCTTGATAGGAATAGAGTTGTCTCTCATATTTCTCATCATTGCAGGAGCATCACCTTTCTTATTTAATCTACCATAAATAACAGGACATGCAGAAATAGCTTCAACTAAAGAGAAACCAGGATGTTCAAGTGCTTCTTTAATATGTTTTTGTAACTCTATAGCATGGAAGGCAGTAGTGCGTGCAACATGAGAAGCACCTGCGCCCATTGCTAACTTACAAATATCAAAATCAGGGTCGATATTTCCATAAGGAGTAGTAGTAGCTTTATCACCATGAGGTGTAGCAGGAGAGTACTGTCCGCCAGTCATACCATAGATATTATTATTAATAAGGACAACTGTTAAGTCTAAATTTCTTCTTGCTGCGTGAATGAAATGATTACCACCGATAGCTGTAGCATCACCGTCACCAGTAATAACGATAACTTTCATACCAGGTTTGTACATTTTCACGCCAGTAGCAAAAGCAATAGCTCTTCCGTGTAAAGAGTGAAGAGTATTGAAATCTACATAAACCGGCATTCTTGAAGAACAACCGATTCCTGAAACCATAACTATATTATCTCTATTTAACTTTAATTCATCAATTGCCCTGATTACTGCACCGAGAACAATACCATTGCTACAGCCAGCACACCAAACATGTGGGAATTTTTTGTCATGTCTTAAATAATCATGAATTTTGCGTTGAGGTATCTTAGCCATTATAAACCTCCTTAATCTTAATCAATATCTCAGCAGGAGTAATTACAGTACCATCATTTCTGTTTAATCTGTGAAGAGAGCTGTCTTTTCTTTCACGAACTAATCTTTCTAATTCGTGGAAAAGTTGTCCTTCATTAAGTTCAGGTACAACAACTGCATCAACATCTTTGAGCATTTTGGTTACAGCATCATCAGGGAAAGGCCAGATTGTTAAAGGTCTGAGAAGTCCAACTTTCATACCTTCAGCTCTTGCCATTTTAACAGCTTCTTTAGAAGCTCTACCCATGATACCAGCAGCAAAAACTGCAACTTTAGCATCTTGCATATTTTCAGTTTCAATTTGAACTAAATCTCTGATATTATGCTTAATTTTTTTATTTAATCTTTCCATCATCTTAGCAGCTTCGTTAGGTTTGTTGGTAGGGAAACCATGATCATCGTGAGTTAACCCGGTAACATGGAAACGGTAACCATCACCAAAACTAGCTATTGGAGAAAGATATTTTTGATTTTCATCATAGTGTTTATACCATTGTGGAGGAACAGTTGGCTTGATTCTATTAATCACTCTAACAGTTGATAAATCAGGTAAGGTAACAGCTTCACGCATATGACCTAAGACTTCATCCATTAGTAAGACAACTAAAGTGCGATATTTCTCGGCTAAATTAAAAGCTCTTATGGTTAATTGGAAAGCTTCTTTTACTGAGTCTGGATATAAAACAATAGCAGGAGAATCACCATGTGAGCCCCAACGTGATTGCATAATATCACCTTGCCCAGGACTGGTAGGCATACCTGTACTTGGTCCCATTCTTTGCACATTAACAACCACTGTTGGAGTTTCTGTGATTTTAGCAAAGCCAATAGCTTCTTGCATTAATGAGAAGCCAGGTCCACTTGTAGCAGTAAGTGCTTTAGCACCAGCAAGGGAAGCACCAATAATAGCACACATACTAGCAATTTCATCTTCCATTTGGATAAATGTTCCACCAATTTTTGGTAGTTCATTAGATAAAATTTCAGCCACTTCTGTTGAAGGAGTGATAGGATAACCAGCAAAGAAGTCGCAACCTGCAGCTAAAGCTCCTTTGGCAACTGCTTCATTTCCTTGCATAATGACAGCTTTAGTTACTTTTTTCTCAACTTTTACTTCAGTTACTTCTGTTTTCTTAGGTGTTGCTTTTTCTTTAGTCATCGCAATTTTCTCCTTTCTTAACCAATGCACCTGTTATAGCAAAATCAGGACAGAGTCTGTCACATGTTTCACAATGAATACATTTTTCAGGATGGGCAACAAATGGAGAACCATCTGCCTGTCTCTCTAAACAACCGGTAGGACAAAATGCTACGCATATTCCACACTTCTTACACCAATTGTAGTAAATATAAACTGGTGAATCTAAATCACCAGCAGTTTTAACTTCATTATACTCCACTTCCATTTTTTCAGGAGTATCCTCTCCGTGGATAATTGTTCCGACCTTATTTTTTTCAACGTTTTCGGACATTATTTCCTCCAGTATTTTTTCATACTATTTTATGTTTTATCTTATTTTTTAGCAAGTAATTTATTTTATTTCTTTAAAAAAGAAATTCACTGCGTTGTCAAATGTTAATTCAGCTATCTGATTTGGTGCTTGCATTCTAACTCTCGCAATCTCTTCAATAACAAGAGGTAGGTAGTAGGGGGCATTTCTTTTACCTCTATTAGGCACAGGTGCCAAATAAGGAGAATCAGTTTCTATAAAGAAGCTATCATCAGGTATCATCCTGACAACATCTCTTAAAGAATGATTATTCTTATAAGTAATAGTACCTGTAATAGATAATTTCCAACCTTCAGCAAGAACTTTTTCAGCAAAAACAACATCACCTGAGAAACAATGAAATACAACATTCTTGGCTTTATGATTAAGAAGAATATCATAACAATCATCATGGGCTTCTCGGTCATGTATGATTAGAGGTAAATCTAATTCTTTGGCTATTTCAATTTGTTCAGCAAAAACTCTTTGTTGAATAGCTTTAGGTGATAGATTTCGATAATAATCTAAACCTACTTCTCCTATAGCAAGAACTTTATCTTTAAGAGCTAATTTCTTAACAATCTCAGAGTTATATTCTGTTGCATCATGAGGATGATAGCCTACGGATGCATAGATAAAGTCGTACTCTGATGCTAATTTAATAGCATTTTCAGAAGTTTCTTGATTGTATCCTATGTTAATTAGATACTTCACGCCAACTTTCTTACTTCTTTCTATTACTCCTGCCCTATCTTTGTTAAAATCTTTTAAATCTAAGTGAGCATGAGTTTCAAATATTTTCATTTTTGCCTCATTTAATATTATCTTAAATAATTGTGACAAATCTTAATATCATTATTTTAATGTCAATAGTTTAAGAAACTTTTTTTAATACAAGTTTAGGTAAGCATCTTGCATAAAGAGTTTTTTCTATATTTATTCAGGTTAAGAAGAGGCTTTTTCATACTTTAAATTTTGGAAAATCATAATTTCTGCTTATATTAATATTACCAAAATAATGGAGTAAATTATGAAAACATTAATAATAAAATACTTACCTTCGGGTGATAATTCTAATACTAAAAAGCTCTACGACCACATATTGACATTAGTAGATGCAAATAATGTAGATGAAATCGATTTAATCAAAGATGAGATTCCTTACTTTAAAGAAGAATCTATCACTGCCTATTACTTAAGAAACTTTATGGGAAAGGAATTAAATGCATCACAGAAACTTGCGATTCAGCCCTTTGATACTATTGTCAAAAGAGTTTTATCTGCTGATTTACTAATCTTTGCTTTTCCTATGCATAACTTCTCGCTTCCTGGAATTGTCAAAATGTTCTTTGATAGTTTCATGTTTAAAGGTGAATTTTTTAACATTGAAGACCAAGAGAAGAAGCAAATAGTAAATGATAAAAAAGTTCTTGTTCTCTATACTCATGGAGGTAATTATCCTGAAGGAACAGAGTTTGGGAAATATGATTTTGTCAAAAGTCTACTAACCCAAGAATTTTCCTTTATGGGAATGAAAGATTATCACTTCATATCTTATTCAAGTGGAGATTCGGTAAAAAAAGAAGAAAATCTTGCCGAAGCTAAAACTAAAATCGAGAAGATATTTGAAAAGTAATCTATTTTTCTCAATACAATACTCAATAGTGGATAATGTCTAAATAATTGTTAGTTTTAGTTATTTTAGGTTTCTTGATAATCTATTATGACTACCAACTTTAAATATTTCTTCTTTTGTTTGGGAGCGTACATTTTGTCCGTCTCCCAAGCAGAAGTTGTTTATTTGGATAAAACTATTGCAAATTCAAACTCTCTTACACTTTCGAACATACTTTTCTTGCAAACCCACCATTATTTGCATACAATTAATCATTGTTAATAAAATCCTGATAAACCCGCATTAAAGTAATAATAGGAATATAAATTGCATATAATTTATATAGATAGATATATTTAAAATTAAATAATAAAACTTAAAAATAGGATGGATTTAATGAAAAAACTAACGTTTATGCTTTTTGTGTTAACTTTTGTCATTTCTTCACAAGCTTTAGTCGTTGAAACAGGAAGTCTTAGGGACTTTCTATATGGTCAAGATTCTTCACTTGAATATGACAACTTTGTATCTCATATTGCTGAAGGTATTGCCTCCCCTAATTACAATTATTATGCTCCTTTTGATCCACAAACTACAGGTTTTGGTGATTTTATAACCCCTAATACCACACAGTTAGACAATTGGTCTAATATTTCACAAGAGTTTGTGAATGGTAATTGGGAAAATGCCCAAGACTTGTTAACGTCTTATGGTTATCCATATCATGTCGTAGAGTTTCACGATACAGATTATGATCGCACCTACTATATGCTGAGAGAGATACTTAACAGCGATACAGATAATAATATAGATTCAGACCCAGATGATGATACTGTTGGCTCTTTTGATTACGGTTGGGGTTTATATATCTACAATCCAGATGCAACAAACCCAATCATCGTAACCGTTCCCCATCCTACAGATGACTTTCCTACAATAGTACTTGGTTATCATACCTTTACTAAATGGGATTCTGCATTCTTATTAGTTTCAGGTGCAGGTAGAGAGGTTAAATGGACTAATGTAGCTCCTTATTATAATTCAAAATCAATAAGTGACCCTACTCGTAACATGAATCATCCATATAACAGATCTTATCAAAAATTTGCTGACTATATAAGAGATGAATACGGTAGATTAGAGTTCTCAGCACAAATGCATAGCTATGATTGGAATGATAGGCATACTGGCTATGCAAATACACAAATTTCAGCTGGAGCTTCTCGACCTAATCCAAATTTACCTATTTGGGACCATTCTAACAATGGGCAGGATTTACTAAACTGGTCTGATGAAATAATCTTTCCTGCCAACACTTTCGGTGTTCATGAAGAAGTAGATAGAAACGAATATTATGCTATTTTTAATACTTATCATGATGATCTCAATTATGAGAATAATCCTGAAACACCAATCAACACAAATGTTGATTTATGGGGTTATAGTGACAATAGACAAATGCAATACACTCTATCAGGAACTACTGATTATGACGTAGTTGATCCATTCTTCCATATAGAGATTGATGAACTTCCTGAAGTATATGAGCAAACAGAAGCAAATTACTGGTGGTTTTATGGATATAATCCTACAACTGCAAAGTTTGTAGCTGAGAATATCTATACTATGACTGAGAATTATTATACATATTGGATTGATAGAATTGCTGAGAATATTGATACTTTTATTGGTATTGATAATGAATCAACAAGTCCAGCAATGCCTACCAATCTCCACACTGTTGCAGCAAATTATAACGATATTATCGTAAGTTGGGACCCTATATCTGATCATAATTTTAAGTCTTATGAAATTCTTTATTCTGACGAACCAATAACTGGAATGAATTACCAAGTATTTGATAGAAATAATAATAGCCTCTTAGCAGATCAAAAGACTGATAATATTAAAGTTACAGGCTTAACTCCTAATACAGATTATTATTTCCAGATTAGAGCTGTAGATTATTCTGGAAATTATTCAAATACCCATGAAGAAATTGAAGGCTATACAACTCCATTCAAAGTTCAAAGTCTTACAGCAAAAGCTGATGACCCTAATATAATGATTGAATGGAAAACAACAAATGAGTCTAACTTATCTCTTTATAAAGTCTATAGAAGAGAATTAGGAACAGAGGAATGGGAACAAGCTTCTGAGAGCATAATTGCTTTAAATACAACCGCTCTAAATACTTATACTTGGTATGATGAAAATGCTCAATATGGTCATTATTATCAGTATAAACTAAAAATCTTTAATATGGCTGGGGCAACCTATCAATACGATGTAGTTGTAGATGCTCATCTTTCTGACTTTATTACTTTAATTGCATCTAATAATGATAATTCTATCAACGATCAAGTTGTCTTTGGAGTTAACGAAGCAGCTTCTGATAGTTATGAAAGTACTTATGATGTTACAACTTCTACATCTGGAAGTGGTAATTATATTCTT
Organism: Cloacimonadales bacterium (SeqCode); assembly: GCA_963692475.1. Taxonomy (GTDB): domain Bacteria; phylum Cloacimonadota; class Cloacimonadia; order Cloacimonadales; family JAFGVF01; genus JAEKNW01. The sequence continues at coordinate 3,058,465 of OY829950.1, read as the reverse complement.
GCTGCTTTTTTCGAACAATACTACCAATCAGCTTACCGTTATTTAGAGAAGAATATTTATGGTAATACTGATTTAACACAAAATTATAAAACCTATACACTTCAAGTAAAGAGCAATCAAACTGGTCAACAACTTAAGATTTCTCTTGCTGATATGAATGCAGAAAGATTTTCTAGAAAAGTGTGGTTAAAAGAGTCAAACAGTAATTTCATTGATTTAACCCAAGAACCATTGTATTTTACTGTTTCAAACGCAAACTTTAAGACATTCACGCTCTATTATGGTAATATTAATCCAAATCTTGTGATTGCCGCAGGTCCTGCTTATAAAATTTTCCACCCAAATGATATAATTAATCTTCAGTGGTCATATCAGAATAATGAAATGTTAGACCATTATAGATTAGATTTAATTTCAGCCACAGATTCGCTTAACATAGAATCTAATGTTGCTTCAAATACCTACTTCTTCCCTTGGTTAGTTCCTTTAGACGCAAGGATTGAAGATGCTAAGTTAGTCATTACAGCCTTTGCAAATGATGGTGAAGTTAGAAGATTTGAATCAAGCTGGTCTATGGGTATATTACCTACAGAATTAACTTATAGCTTTGAAGAAGGTTGGCAGTTAGTATCACATGTTTGGGAAAGTGGGGCTCCTACTGCAAATGATCTGTTTGGTGCTGGTACTTCATTAGTACAATTCATGGCTAATCAAACTTATGAACCTACCTTATTTTATAATTTTGGAACAGGTTTCTGGGCAAATTTACCACAAGCTCATGAATCAATAAATAGTGGAAATATTTATGAAGATGAAGTTACTGTAAATATTCACCAAGGCTGGAATCTTATAGGAAATCCATATCCAAGTGATATTGATTTATCTTCTTTGATTTTCGATGTTGATGGTAGTGAATATACAATCGGTGAAATGATTACCTATGACTATATTTCTCGTGGTATCTTTGTCCATAGAGAGAATGGATATGAATTAGCTGATACTGTAGAAGGTATGGAAGCATTCTATATTTATAGTTCTTTAGGTGATTTCAATGGAGTTTCCTTAACATTCACTCCTTATAGACATCATTATGGAATTGAAACTTTACCAGTTTCATGGTCAGCCACTATACTTGCTGAAGCAAATAATGATAGTGATAATATAGTTATCGGTATCTCTGATTATGCAACTAATAACATTGATTATAACTTAGATTTCCCTAAAGCTCCAAATAAACCTTATGATGGTGTAGATATTTATACTAACTATGCTACTGATGACAGTTACGCTTATGGACATCAAGATTATCAAGCTTCTTTAACTGAGGATGAAGTTAAAGAATGGAATTTCATAGTAAACGCAAGAACCTTAGAACCAATTACACTTAGCTTTGAATCAGAGGACTTCCCTATCGGTTCACTCTATACTGCTATTGAGTTTAATGGAAATGACTTCTATTTTGATTTAGACCATGATTATGAGTTTACTCCAACTGAAATAGGCGAATATCAATTCAAATTAAAATTAGCTAATTATGCACTTGATAATGAAAATGGAGAAGTTGCTCCAATCGCATCTTACTTTAATGTCTATCCAAATCCATTCAACCCGGAAACAACTATTGCTTTTGATCTTAAAAAAGAAGGAAAAGTTGAACTTGTTGTTTATAACTTAAGAGGACAAAAAGTTAAAACACTATGCAACGAAACACTTACTGCTGGTAAAAAAACTTTTGTTTGGAATGGTAAGAATAGCGACAATAAGCAAACTGCTTCAGGTATCTACTTCATGAAGTTAAATGCTGAAGGTCAAAAATCTAAAATAAGAAAAATAATGTTAATGAAATAATAAACATAATTTAACTATAATATATCCCCCTCATTTAGAGGGGGATTTCTTATGCTCCTAAGAAGCCAGCTCCAGAGGGACAATATCTTTGTAGAATGATAATGACAATTTTATTAGGCTCAAGTTCAAGTCTGGTGAAAAAATATAGGTCAATGAGAATTTTTCATTACTAGTGTTATTCTTCGAGTTGTTATAAAATGACTTTCAAATAGCTTCATGTATCGTTTATTTCCAGAATTTAATACAAATTTGACCACCTAATTTTGCTATTTAAAAAAAAGTCAATTCAATAATTTAACCTGCTTTTTACTAAAGTGTGCACTTTTTATGTGCTTCTTAAAACTTAAACTATGCTTTGCAATTACTTAGATTAAACAGTCTCTCTATTTCGGTTCTGATTATATGTTCCCAGTAAATTTCTTTGCCAGATAGAATTGTTGTTATTTTGGGCGTATGGCAATACGCCCCTACCATAATCACGGGCTGGTAGTTTTTAATTTAATCTTAATGTTGTTGAGCCTTTAAACCCAAATAATGCAGTAAAAAACTAATTTAAAAAAAATAGTTGCATATTATCTCTATTTCCAATGATTTGGATGTAACAAACAACAAAGGCAAGGAAGAAGATAAATATGCAACGTAAACAGTTTAAAAAAAGTAAAAAAAAGGGTCAAGTCAAAATTGAATTTAGTCCAAAACTTATTACTTCATGGGGTGGTACAGCAACGATAATCTCACGATATTTAGATAAGATTGGTTTTCGAGAATTAATCGCTCAGATTTATTCCATTCAAGAAAAATCAAACAATTCAACAGGAGTCTATTCAAAGATTATATCGCTTTTTATATCAGTTCTTAATGGAGGAACCAAGTTTTCTCATATCAATTACATGGAAAATGGACTTAGAATATTTGAACGCTGTTTTAGAGTTAATCGATTAGTAAAATCATCAACAAGTATAACACGTTACTTCAACAAATACAGCCGTAGAATTTTCAACGAAACATTGTTGCAAAACATAAACGGATTTTTTTTACAACCTCTACTCAAACAAGCGGGTATCATAAGAGATACTTTACGTTTTGACTCAACTGTTGTAACTAGATATGGAGAGCAAGATGGAGCGAAAAGAGGTTATAACCCATCTAAACGAGGTCGACCATCCAATAATCCTAACATTGCTTTTCTAGGTAGTGGTTTCACAGTTAATTTCTGGAATAGATCAGGCAACACTAACTCTGCTAACGGAATTGTAGCGTTCTACAGGCAAACAATATCTTTTATTAAGGAGGTTAAAATCACAAGAGTACTGGCTGACAGTGGTTATTATAGCAAGAATTTTATTTTACAGTTAGAAAGAGATAATATGGATTATGTGATAGCTACTCCTATTCACCAATATTTCCAAAGAGAAATTTATGACTTAGAAAACTGGACTCAGATTGATGACGGGCTTGAGGTTAATGAGTTTTACTATTCACACCAGAGCAAAGATTGGGAAGGTGGACGTCGTTATATAGTTGTCCGACAAGAAATAGAAAGACGTCCAAAAGCAACAGGAAAACAACTTAGATTATTTGAAAATGAACCATATTTTAAAGAATATAGACACTCTCTTTATGTAACTAATGATGAAATAGCTTCTCCACATGAAGTATGGAACTATTACAAACCTAGAGCAAATGACGAAAATGTTATCAAAAATATGAAAGATGGATTTGGACTTTCAGCCTACAATTTGAGGAATTTTTGGGCAACTGAAGCTGTACTAATGACCATATGCTTAATTTTTCACAATCTAATAACCTTACTTGTAAAAACTGTAATAGAGCCTGGAGGCAAAAGGACGAAACTACGAACTTTGAGGATGGAATATTTGATAGTCCCAGCATTAATGGGAAAGGATGGTAGGGATGATGTTGTTCGGATTGGTTTGTCTAACCCTAAAAGGAGAACGAAATTCCTGCAAATACTTGAAAGAATTAAAGATATGAGATTATCTTTCAATTGCAATGCAGTAGAGATTGGAGAGATGATATGAACTGAATATTAGGATTTGAAACAATAGAAAAGTAAAAAAAACTTAAAATGATGATGTTTGAATAGCCCTTTAAAAAGGCTAAAAAATCATATTGCATTATTTTAGTTTAAATGATGAAATAAAGTTGATATTAATACTCGTGAAAGGAAACTACTGAAATCCTAATGCATTATTTGGGTTAAAACCTCGAATAATTGAACCAATGGTTTGGGAATGTGATTGGAATTTCTTAATATTATCAGATGATGTGTTTATTTTGTATTCGATTTGAAGGATTGCATGAAAATGATTGGGTATTATGATAAATTCGCCTAATTTAACATTATTCCTTATTTGTGGTTTTTTCTCCCATTCTTGCATAATAATCTTACCAACATCATTCAGCAACATTTTATCGTTATTAATCTCACCAAATAGATGTTCTCTGTTTTTTGTGCACAGGGTAATAAAATAATAAACCCTTTATTAATCAGTATTAGAGACAATATGCTTCCACCAGACTTGAACTTGAGCCTATTCTTTCAATCTGATTGAACGACGATGATGGATTTCTGGATTGTTTTTGTGATTGTTCATAATCTGAAAATGCCTTTTGTGGGTAAAACTTTTTTTGCACTAACAGCTTTTGTCCAGAAAGAGGAACAATCAAATTGGGGGAAAGATCTTTCCTACCTACATTAAAACATCCAGATTCCAAGACATAATTCCCATCTCCCCATTTATTTTCGACATCGGAAAGAATTAGTTGTTCTGTATTGTTATTAATAATGATAAGTAGGAAAAAAAGAGACATTTTTTATTTAAAAAAAACATCTCTTACTATAACAATACAATCTAAACTATTATCGTTACATTTGTTTGAGTTTTCAATGAATGATAGATGTATTTTGGCAATGATACTTTTATCATATATTTAAGAAATACAGAGAATCTCATCTTTTTTGTGTATATTCGTCATAATCTACCCGTGTAAAATAGACAGTTATATGATCTTTGTTCTTTCCAACTATTCTAATTTCATTTGATAATTTTGAATCTATAACGTATTCAGGAACTTTTTCATTATCCAATTTCCATCTCCTAAGAGCAAAATTCACTAATTCAGTTTCATTTAAATCTATAATATTTTGATAGTATTCGAAGTATCTGTATATAAAATCTCTTGAACTTTCAATTACGAACTTAATTGACTTATTGTTAAAATCCTCTAATTGTTTAACTTGAAGATTTTGAGTTGTTGATTTATAAATGTCTAATTTACATAAATATTTGCTATTCTTTCCATCTGTAGTTACTTTACAACGTTGATGTTTTTTGTCAATCTGCTTAAAATAAAATAAGTCATAAGCTGAAGCTTTTATATTATTCCCTTTTTTTAGCAAAACAAAATTACCAAGTCGACACTTCTCGTGTTGAACCTCATTTTTTATTTTATTTTCCCCTTCTCTATTTTTTTGAGCCCAAATATGTTCTTTTTCATGTCTATCATTTGTTAATTTTCCAATAGGCTTTAAATATTTTTCTAAATTTTCAGTTATTTGTTCTCTATTTCTTTTTAAATAAACTTCATAATTTGCCAATAAGTACTTCATTCCTGGCCATTGATAATAGTCATAATTCTCATTAACATCTAGTGTTAAATTTTTAACAAAACCATCTATGTTGCATTCATCTTTCGTAAATACCTCTAGCCTGTGTTTTAAAATAGCCAATTGGCTATCATCAACTTCTTCTTCACCCTCTTTTCTTATTAAATCATTATTGTAGAACTCATATGATAGATTGAATAAAAATCCTTGCCCTTTATCTGATCTTCTTTTACTAGGCAATACATACACTCTGAAGTTTACCTTTTCTAAAAGAGAATATAGTTTTTCTTTTTCTATTGGACTAATATTGTCCTTACAATATATACTAATAAACAATGGAATTATTGAAGCAATGGGTGTCTGGTTTCTAATGCATTCTAATTCTGTTAAATTGCTAGTAAATAATTCTTTATAACCGACAGAAGCTTTATGTAAAAATCGTAAAAATCTAATGATCTCCTGTACTTTTTCATCTATCAAATCTATTTCAGATTTTTTATCAACAGGGAATATTTCTTTCACAATAGAATAAATATCATAGCTGTTTTTGATAAGTGTTTGTTTAAATACTCCCCATACATACCTCAAAAAGCTATTTTCATCTTCATTTGTAGTTTTATTACATATCATCAAATTTCTTATAATACTATTCCAGTTAGATAATAATTCACTACGAATAATTGATGCATTGCAAGCAGTTGAATAGTAAATAAAATAGTTTTTTATCATTTCTAATTGACTTAGTGGTTTCCCTCTATTATTAATTATTTCAAACATAGCACCGATATTTTTATCATTCTCAGTTATATATAGAATGAAACCAATTTGATTATATAAAGTCCTTTTGAAATTCTCAAATTGTGTGTTATCATCACTATTAAGTACTAGTTTTGATAGTTTGTATAAATAAAACAGATAACATGATTTTAAATTACGATGTGATTTATTTTCGATCTCATGATTTGCCTCACCATATAACAGATTATGACTAAAGTCTTTACTTTCAGAATTAAATTCTAGATTATAAGAATCATTATTAGGATTTATTTGATAAGACAAGCTAAACAATCGTCGTTCTTGTTCCTCATCTAAAAGTGTATAAGTATTAGCAATCTTAAAATTCTTATCTCGTATTGAATCAATACTTCCTTTAATAACTGAAATCGCTCTCAGTAGTATATAGATAGTTGTTAATCGTTGCTGTCCATCAACGATATCAAACTTCTCTCCATTAATGTGAGCAACTATAGTTCCTGTATAATGAACATAATCTTCTAATGTAGAAGCAATAAGTATGTCATCATATAACGCTTCAATATGCTTCATTTCCCAAGAATAACCTCTTTGATAATCTGGAATAGAGTATTTTCTATGAGCAAAAAGTTCTTTTATACCAATTAGCCCAAACCGATTATTATTGCATTCCATAATTTTCTCCTATTAGCATTATTAAGTTTATAATTTATATTAGTTTCTAATATAGCTTTCATGCTTATATATGTGATATTTAGTGACATTACAATTAAAATTGTTTCATAAATATATGTCAATAAATTAATTCAATAATTATAATAAATAATCATTTCTGGGCGAAGGATGTTTTGCCCCTACACCTATACCATCCAGATTTCTTTTAAAATCTATTTTATCTTCCAAAATGATATACCTCCTTTTATTGTTTCGTTTATTTGTAACCTACGTTCCCGACATTCATAACGATGAAAGATGTTCTATCTTAAAATATTTCAATAATATAACAGAAATTGCTTGACTTATTATCTCGTTATAAATATATTGTTCATAACGATGATAAAAGGCAGGATAGTAAAGATGGCAGCAATAATACATCAAAAAGATAAAAAAACAGGGAATATTTATGTTTATGAGTCAATCTCTCATTGGGATAAAAATAAAAAACAATCTAGAGCAGTCCGTAAATGCATAGGCAAAATTGATCCTCAGACTGGTGAGGTTATACCCACTGGTACCTATAACAAAAAGAAATTAGAAAAAGATGCTAATGTTAAACCAGGACCAGTCCCAATAACAAAGTGTCACCGAAGTTTTTATGGTGCTACTTACTTGTTCGATAAAATAGGGGAAATAACTGGAGTTACAGCTGATCTCAAAGCTTGTTTCCCAAATGATTTTAAGCGAATCCTTTCAATAGCCTATTTTCTAATCCTTGAAGAGAATAATTCTCTAAGTAGATTTACTCACTGGCAAAGACTTCATATTCATCCATATGGCAAAGATATAGCATCACAGCGTAGTAGCGAACTTTTCCAATCCCTCAAAGAAGGAGCTCGCATAAACTTTTTTACCAAACAAGGGAAACGTCGTGCCGAAAAGGAATATTGGGCTTTTGATACTACATCTATATCCAGTTATTCAGAAATCCTTAACCAAGTAAAAAAAGGAAGAAATAAAGAAAATGACCGGCTTTCACAGATTAATTTGGCTTTATTGTTTGGTGAAAAATCAGGATTACCCTTCTATTATAGGAAACTACCCGGCAATATCACTGACGTTAAAACAATTAAACAGTTGATGAATGAATTTGACATAATGGGCTACAAAAAAGTCAAAGTTGTTATGGATCGAGGATTCTATAGTAAAACTAACATAGATATGTTATACAAAAACCATCAAAAGTTTATTATGGGGGTTAAATTAGGACTAAAATTTGTTTCTAATATCCTTGAAGAAGAACGAGGGAATTTGGCAATATGGACCAACCTGCAATCACAGTTTGGCACATATGGTATTTGTAGACCAATACAATGGGATTATGAGCAAAAACGTCCTTACATAGGTGATTCTATTAAGGAAAGTAGAAGAGCATACCTGCATATTTTCTATAATCATGAAAAAGCAGCTAAAGACCAAGTAGATATGAATGACTATTTGACCCGTCTGTATAATGATTTAGTAAATAATAACTGCAAAGATTTCCATTTAAAGGATTACTCAAAATATTTTACGGTAAGTGAAACTCCAAAACGTGGACTAAAAGTAATCCCAAATGAAGAGGTAATGAAAGAAACGACAAGAAATTTCGGATATTTTGCTCTTTTATCCAATGAAGTTAAAGACCCTTTTGAAGCTCTATCTATATACAGAAGCAAAGACATAGTAGAAAAAGGTTTTGGTAATCTTAAAGAACGCTTAAATTTTCGAAGACTACAAGTTTCTTCAGAATTATCGCTCAATGGAAAGATATTTGTTGAATTTATTGCTTTGATTTATTTATCTTATGTAAAAAAGAAAATGCAGGATGCAGGATTATTTGACAAGTGGACTTTACAAGGCTTACTAGATGAACTTGATGTTATAGAGCTATTAGAAGTACCTGGGCAAGGACGGATAATCGGAGAGATTACTGAAAAACAGAAAGATCTCTACGAAAAATTGGGTATTAATTATCCCTCGTTATAAATTTCGGGAACGTAGGTTGTAAACAACTAAACTATAATAATATACGAGGTGTTTATGTCAAGAAGTAAATTTATTTATTTTACTGTTAATCAACAACTTATCTCATGTCGGAAAGATTAGTTATTTAGTGTGTAAGTTCTTGCTTTCTTCTGTGAATTTTCAATTACCTTCCTGCTCAAACATTAAGTTTCAATATTTCGGCTCCAATAATGAGTTGTTCTTCTGGTAAAGCATAAGAGATTCTTATCCAGTTTGATAATCTTTTCGAGAAAGCTACACCAGGAATAACAATCACTTTGAATTCCAACATTTTGTTTGCAAACTCAAAACCATCTTGGTGAATATTGATGAATATATACGGAGCTGAATCAGTTCGAGTAATAACCATGTTTGACATAATATCAAGGAAGGTTCGATAATTTAATCTTAAAGTTGCTCTAAGCTCTCTTTGAAACTGATTAGCTTGCTCAGTGAAAGCATATTCACATAAACGTTGACCAATATAATTGGCACAAGTGGTTAAGAATTGGTGAGTAACTGTTATCTGCTGAACAATATCTTGAGGAGCTAAAACCCAACCGATTCGCCATCCTGTCATACAATGTGATTTGGAGAGTCCGGAAATTATAATTGACTTGTCATAAAAGTCAAAAGCTGAAGGTGGAAGTTTTTCTAAGTAGAGAGAGCGATATATTTCATCTGAAACTAAGTATAGATCATTTATTCTGCAGCAATTCGAAATAACATTTAGTTCTGTATCGGTAAGAGCAACACTTGTAGGATTACCTGGAGTATTAATCAAAATAGCTTTAGTTTTAGGAGATACTTGAGAAAATAGTGAATCATTATCTAAGGCAAAGTTTCTCCGTTCATCTAAGTTGTAGAATTTTGGGATTGCCCCTATCGATCTTACGATTGCTTCATAAGCAGAAAAGCCAGGATCAGGTAATATGATTTCATCACCAGGATTTAATATAGTTTTTAATGTTGCATAGAGTGCTTCTTGAGCACCATTAGTTATAACAACTTGTTGGTAATTAGATTTGTTATATTGGGAAGCAATAGCTTTACGTGAACCTAATAATCCAGCATTAGGAGTATAACGTATATTTTCATCAATCAATATCTTTACTGCTTGGCTATGCAAATATTCAGGCATTGAAAATTGTAATTCTCCTAAACCAAGATTGACAGAATTTGGTAAAGCTGAATCAAACATCTGTCTAATAATAGATTTTTCCATAAAACCTCTTAATTTATCTAAGCAAGTTTTCTAATTCTACAGAAGCCGAACTCTTTTCATCTCTATATTTAACAATAATGGGACAATAGAGTTGGAAGTTTGGATTTGATTTAAGTTGTCTGCTTCCTGGTACTACTACAGCATTTGCTGGAATTTCAGGTGAACCTTCGAATTCTAAATACCTATCACTTACCGCATCATAAACAGGTGTTCCTTTGGTAATAATAGTACCGGGAGCAATAATTGCTCTCTCTTTAACTAAAACACCTTCGTAGAGCCCACTATTACCGCCAATAAAAGCATTATCTTCAATAATGACAGGAGTAGCGTTGATAGGTTCTAAAACACCACCGATCATAGCTCCGGCTGAAAGATGAACATTCTTGCCTATCTGAGCACAAGAACCAACCAAAGCATGGGAATCAATCATAGAGCCACTATCGACATAAGCTCCAACATTGACGTAAGCTGGAGGCATCATTGTAACACCCCGTGCTATAAAAGAACCAGTCCGTATAGATGAACCACCCGGGACTAATCTAATACCTGATTCTGAATTAATTATCTTTTCAGGATAAGTACTTTTATCAGTAAAGTTCTTAGTATTCGAATATGGCATATCGATAATCTCACCTAAGCGAAATCCAATAAGAATACCTCGCTTTACCCATTCATTGACTATCCACTTATCCCCTATTTTTTCAGCTGCTCTGATTTCACCCTTGTTAAGCAGGTTTAAGAATTCAAAGAAAAACTGTAATCCTTCTTCTTTATTGTAGACTTTACTTTCAAATATTTCATTTATTTTATCTTTTAGCATAAATTTAAAGCTCCTTCAAAGCATTTTCCAAATTATCCATAGCTTGAACTAATATTGAGCGAGGACATCCGAAATTAAGTCGCATAAATCCAGACCCTTTACTGCCGAAAGAGATACCGGTATTAAGTGCTAATTTAGCTTTGTTAACACAGAAATCAGCTAATTCCTTATCGTTAAGATTAGTCTCTCTAAAATCTATCCAAGCTAAGTAAGTTGCTTCAGGTTTTAACATCTTTACACCTTTCATTTTACTTATCCTGTCATAAATGTAATCACGATTTCCTTGCAAATAGATAAGCAATTCTTCTAACCATTCTTCTCCAACTTCGTAAGCAGCCTTAAAAGCAATTGTTCCAATAGCATTTGAACCATATACATGGATATCAAAAAGGTATTTCCTGATTTGTTCAAAAAGGGTTGAATTTGGGCAGATAATAACTGAAGCTTGCAATCCGGCTATGTTGTAAGTTTTCGCAGGAGACATCATAGTAATCGTAAAATCTGCAAAATCTTCTAATGAAGCTATTGGTATATGTTTTGAACCTGGATATATTAAATCATTATGAATTTCGTCTGAAAATATTAAGACTTTATGTTTTTTGCAAAGCCTTCCAATCTTCAATAGCTCTTCTTCAGTCCAAACCCTTCCTAGAGGATTATGAGGAGAACAGAAGATAAAAATTTTACTCTTTGCTAACTTTTTTTCTAAATCATCAAAATCTATAGTATAAATACCCTCATCTTCAATTAAATTATTTACTAATAGTTTTCTCTTATGAGCAACTACTGCTTCTTTAAATGGAGCATATACGGGTTGTTGAATTGTTATAAAATCGCCTATACTTGAGAATATCTTAACCATAAAGTTTATTGCAGGCACAATCCCAGGGCTCATCTGTAACCAATTTGTATCTAATACCCAATTATGTTTCTTAGCAACATACTGTAAAAAGCCTGGGAAATGATCATTTTTTTTGAAATTATATCCAAATATCGGATGGTTGATTCTATTAGTAATTTCGGCTAAAATTGGAGGTGCCACAGCAAAATCCATATCCGCTACCCACAAAGCTAATAGATCATCTCTACCATACATTACTTTCATTGCATCATATTTAAAACAACCTGAGCCTTTTCTATCGTATATTTTATCAAAATCAAACTTCATTATTTCTACTCCTTTTTTCTATCAAATATCCAAATTCTATCCCCCAAGGATTCACAAATAACTTTTTAGTATCTAAAATATTGTTTAATGCCTGTAGTATTCCGAGAGAAATATAAAATATTGTTTCATCTAATTTCTTTCCATTATAATCATGATAGTTATATTTCGATTTATGATTAATCAAGTTATGAAGACTAAACATAAAGTCTTGTAAATCAAATTTTTCTATGCCTATAAATGGTTCGTAATTAAGTTTTCCCTTATAAATACAAGCTAAATTTTGAAAAACCTTACCAATGCCATAAATAAACTGACTTTCTTTTAGAGGAAAGTGGCTCTCCATAAGTTTAATCTCAATATCTTGTTGAATCAGCTCAGATATCTGCTCAAAGTTCAAGCGAGAAGCTTTAAATTTATGAAAATAAGTTAGAATTCCAAGTGATAGGCTAATAATTTTCATTATTTTACCCGACTTAATCAAGGTGATTTCAGTACTGGAACCACCAATATCAACATTATAGAAATCTGATAATTTACCACTCCAATATAGTGAAGATTCTACCCCAAGTATTGCTTCTCTATCTGCACTTAATATCTCCCAATCAGCCTGAAATAGAGAATCAACTTCTTTCTGAAATTTGTGAAAATTCACAGCTATTCTACCAATATTAGTCACTAATATTTTTGGTCTAAGATTCAATTCTTTACATATCTCCAACTGTATTGATAACTCTTGTTTTGCAAGTATGAATGACTTACTATTGATTAAACCATCTTTTAGATTGAGCCCAATTCCTGTAATTCTAATATCATAATGAGCAATATTAATTTCTTGGCTATTATCAGAATAAATCATTAAAGTACTGTTATTAGTACCAAAATCTATTACAGCATTGAGAGTTGAATACTTATCTGTTAGGAAAGATCTGAACATATCTAAAAAAATATTTTTATTCTTTAGCGAAAATCTTTCATGCTTATATTTCCTTAACTTTCCGGATGGTAAGTCTATCTTTATTTCACTATCTAACAAGTGGAAATGTTGGCTATGAGGATAATTTCTAAGTTCTGCTACTAAGGGTTCATCTTCAGGAAAATTATCCCGTGTAGCGTAGCACAAATATGTTCCTGCAGCACAGGTCTCAGCTAATGTGCTATAGCCTACTTTGGTAATAATTAGGTCGCATGATGAAATAAGTAATGAGTAGTCATAATCTCTGGGAAGTATAACTACATTATCAGCATCTCCAATTGGTGAATTTGTAAGAAACACATAGTCTTTACGAGAAGTTATATTCCTAAAGTAAGATATGTCAGACATTATGCCACCAAAAGTAATTAAGGCAATTTTCTTCTCAGGATTTATATTAAACTCTTCACATATTGATCTACGCTTAGGTTTTGAATATTTTGCTAAGTTACCACACATAATCTGATTTGGAAGAGCTTTTACACTTTTTTCATTAGAGAAAGGTAGTATATATGACTTATCACAAGATTGGTAAATTGAATAAATCTCTGATATAATTTCAAGAATCTTAGGATCAGTATTCTTATTAACTAATTCGACATAATTAAAATACCAATCAAAATTAGTTATTGCATATACAGGGATATTAAGCTTTTTGGCAGATATTATAGGTAAATATGGGATATCAACTACTACCAAATCAATAGCTTTTTCTTGCAAAAAATTACGTTCGGTTTCAATTAATCTTTCTTTATCATCCCAAAAATCCAATAATGCTAAAAAAGTTTTCTCTACAGCAGGTAATTTCCAGCTATCTTGAATTATCCCAATATCTGTTCTTCTCTCAAAAATATGACATAAGCTACTTTCTTTTGGAAATAGAAATTTTGGCCGATCTGTAACAATATAGCAATCACAACCAAATTTAATAAATTCAATTACTAAGGCAGTTACTCTGCTGGCATGACCAAAACCGTGTGATGTTACATAGAAAGCTACTTTCATATTTCCTTTAACTCTCTTGATATTTCACAGCCTAAAATAACATTGTTTTTGACTAATTCAATGTTGGTGAATAGAGAATTACCTTCGGTTAATTCAAACAATCGTTGAAGAAGAAATGGAGTTATCTCTTTTCCACTAATATTCAATTCAGAGACTTCATTTAAGGCTATGACAATCTGCTCTTCAATAATTTCTGCAGGAATTTCATACTCTTTGGGTATAGGATTAGCTACCAATAATCCTGTTGTTAATCCTAAATCTTTTTGCTTAATCCATACCTTGGCAATATCGCTAGCAGTATCAATACTTCTTACTTTATTACCACTTGAAGAGCTATAGAAGGCTGGGAAGTCATTAGTTTTATAACCTAACACTGGTACAGAATAGCTGTCAAAGATCTCCAATGTTTTGGGAATGTCTAATATTGCTTTAGCTCCTGCAGAGATAACTATCACAGGATTATTCTTTAAAGATTGCAAATCAGCTGAAATATCCCATGAAGATGAGACGCCACGATGAGCACCACCGATACCACCAGTGGCAAAAAGTTCTAATCCAACTAAACTTGCTAAAAAAGATGTTGCAGCAACTGTAGTTCCACCACTCTTTTGTTTAGTTAAACAGTAAGCAATATCACGTATTGAAACTTTCTCAACATTAGCAGTTAGATTACTTAATAGTTGTAATTTACTTTCATCTAAGCCAATTTGAATTTTTCCTTCATAAATTGCAATTGTGGCAGGGGTTACCCCTCGTTCGCGACAAAGATTTTCTAACATTTTAGCTGTTTCATAATTTTGTGGATAAGGCATTCCGTGAGTTATAATAGTTGATTCTAATACTAAGATTGGTAAATTATTATCTATAGCGTCTCTAACTTCAGCGGAATACTCTATCTCATTATTCAAGTTGTTATTTAATTTCATTAATTTCCTCTTCGTATGTTTACTCTGGTTGGGAATAAGTTTTCATCAATTAAATTACCTTTGGCGATTTCAGTAAATCCCACACCATTATGCTCTAAGATTACCCAAGAAGGTGTTGTGAAGTTGAATATCGATTGGATATTGCTGATATCTTTATCGCTATTCCATAACCACAATGAAATTGATTTATTACTTGCAAAAGGATTCTTGGTGTTAATAATTAAAGAATAATTAGCTTTATCATAAACGTTACCTTCGTAAGTAAATTTATTTTTCCCAAAAATGAAAGAAGGAGGTAAGTATGGAAGCAAGGAATTTATCAGAGTATTATTACTATGTTCTCCAATATAAATTATTGATTTTTCTTTCCAATTGAATTCATTAATGCTTGATAAAGGCATCAAATCGATTGACACTCCATTAGCTCTGAGAGTATTTCCCACATTATATATTTCTGGAAATTGTTCACTATCTTGCGGAACAATAAAGAAAGGCTTTTCTAAGAAGGTTCTTTTTAAGTTAAAAACATTCTCATTGTTATCCAAATAGCGATATAACTTATAATCTGGGTCGATGGCTATTTCTGTCGCTTCAAGACCAAATTCTAACACAGTCTCCTTTTTATCAATATGATAAGTTGTCTGCACAAAGTTATCTTTATCTGTAATTTTAATATCTAAATCAAAATTACTATTATTTCCCATAGAACTAACAATCTTAATCTTTGTAGAACCATCTTTTACGTCAGCATCTTGGATAAATACCCTCACAGGATATATATTATCTATCATCTGTTCAAGCTCATTAACTCCTGATTTAGTCTTAAATAGTTCAAAAAAGTCGTTTCCAGAAAGAGACTTATTATTATTTAAGATATCAGCTAAGGCGGTGAAGAATCTCTTTTCCCCAGCTTTGTTATATGTATAATATAATAGCATGCCCCCTATTTTATAACCATTTAGGGCACTAAATTGATTATCAGGAAAGCTAAACTCATTAAGTGACTTTATCTCTTCTTTGGGTATAGCACTTATATCTTCCAAGGCTACTTTTCGCCAAAGATAAGCTTCTTCAGGTTTATTGTTTTCTAACCATAAGTAGTTTGCTATAAAATTTGCAGTTATTTCCTGCCAATTAGCCCCTGATTGATCCCATTGACACTTAGAATCAATCCAAATTTTTGCTAAATCATGACCTAATACTCCAGGAGTAATAAAGATATCTTGTGTGTTAAAAATATCCTTACTGACTACTAACATATTATCAAAAGTTTTATAATTACTATCTGCAGATTGAATAATCGAAAAGGAATCATAACCAAAATCGCCAAAATATTGCTTATAATTAGTGAAGTACTGTTCAACGAAATATGAATAATCATCCAATAGATAAAAGTCATCTTCAAAACTATAGAGTGTGACCAAAACATCATTAATTTCTATACTTTTTGTGAAATAAAGGTCTCCGATGATTGAAAATCCAAATTCTTTATCAAAGCTTTTCCAAGAATAAAAGATTGCATCTTTTTTTTGCGGAGTCAAAGTAACTTCTGCAGGTGCAATAAATTTCATCCTATTAGGACCTAAAGCATTGACTTCAAAATATGACTTCTCTCCTAAGGCAACAATTGGATACCACATATATTCTTGTAAATTAAAATGATAAGGTCTTTCAGGATTTTTAGGATATTCATATATATAAACAAAATTTAACACTTCTGCAGAAGACTTAACTTCTATTTGATTATATTTTTTGTTATAATCAATTATAGTAAAATCTACTTCTTCTTTTCCTTTGTAGATTCTAAGGTCTTTTATATCTTTACTTATCAATAACTTGTCATTGTTTAACTTTTGATTAAAGTTGATTTTGTCATTAACTGTGAGAACTTTAGCACTTGGCTCAAAAATAAAGGAAATGTTATGCTTCTCTATTGAAAGAAATTCGCTCTTATCAGCTTTATTATTAATTAAAGAAGATTCTTCATCTCTATGGTACAAAATTACATATTCACTAAGACCAAACATGCGATAATTCCACTCTAAAGGTTCTCCAGTTGGAAAATAGACTGGCGATATTGATGCTATCTTTAAATGGGGATTCAGTAACTCTAATTTCTGATAAATACCATAATGATTTTTTGAATGAAAATCTCCATTGATATGAAAAACTTTTGCTTTGTGATTATCTTCTAAGAAATCAAATATTGATTCAGCCATAGTATCATCTTTTAATGACTGTGCTTGATATAAACGCTCCAATATTAGATTATTTACTTGAGAACTTTTGCCTGATGTTATATCATTCATTTCTTGGATAAACATTCTTCGATAATCATTCTCAAAAGGCTTTAACTCACGAGCATAATAATTCCTCTCTTTCTCAGATAATTTGCCCAAAGCAGTGTAACCTTCCCGAGCTACTAAACCGGAAATATAGATTGGTACATTAGTTGCTAATACCTGTAATTTGTTATCTTTGGCATAATCTATTAATCCTGCATAAGCTTCTTTATAGTTAGTCCAGAGTTTAGAGTTTGCATCTAATTGTTCATAAGAATATTCACCTTTGAGGTAATTATCAAGTGCTAATTGATCATTTTTAGCAAATGATTCTAAACCAAGTACAAAATTAGTATCAATTTTTGTAAGTTGTTGAAAAATATCTTTTTCAATAATATGGAGCAGTGAATCATCATGAAGCTCACCAAAGAATACTACATCATTTGATGCTAATTCTAAGATTAGCTGTGATAACGAAACTTCTCTACCAGAATCAGATTTGATAATCTTATATTCTGAGGAAAATGCCAGTAAATAGGTTGAAAGCAAAACTAATGCTATAAATATCTTCTTCATCAAATGTTTAATCCTTATTTATTCTATTAAAAAGAATGAGGTAATCACCAGCATCTGTATAATCTGGACTCCAATCTAATTTATCTTCGAGAGAAAATGCTACCGGAGAGATTACAGCTATCTTTAAGTTTTTATTCATTAAAGCTAGTTTCTGAGCTGTTCCAAGATAATAACGGCTATGGAAATCTCCATTTATGTGGAGAATTTTTTTCCCTTTATTTAAAGATAGATAGTTATTGATTGATTCAGCCATTGTATCATCTTTTAAGCATTGAGCCTTATAGATGTTCAAAATCATATCATTCCCTGACTTATTTGGCATACCATGATCCATCATACCTTGCATTGTTTCATAAAACTCTTTCTTGTATCTATCATCTAATACTACTAACTTTTTCGCAAAGTACTCCTTCTCTTTATCTATAATATTATTTAATCCTTCTTCTCCCTCTTTTGCTAATTTGGAAGCATAAACTCTTGGAACATTCGCAGCAATAACATCTCTCTTATGATTTTTAGCAATTTTCAATAAAGGTTCATAATCAGTTATATGATTAGACCATAACCTGACTTTATTAGAGAATTCTTGATAATCACTTTTTCCTTTAATATAATTAGTAAGTTCTGCTTGGTTATCCCTCTCAAACATTTCCATTGATAAATTGAAATTCTTATCAGCAGTAACTAAGTTGTTAAATAGCTCAGCTTCCAAATGATGTAAAAGTGAATCATCATGTAGTTCCCCAAAAAAAACTACATCATAATTTAGAAGTTCTTGAGTTAGAACACTCATATCAAGTGGTTTACCACTTTCTGATTCTACTATTTTGTAATCTTGGCCACTAGTTGTACAAATGCCTAAAAGCATAAATACTACAATTAACAGGTTAAAATAATTCATTTTTCCTCTTTTATATAGTCTATTTTTTTGTTATTCTTTAAATCTTCTAAAAATTCGATAAATTCAAATAATATCTTTTCTGTTATGGAAATCTTTAATTCTACATTTGCACTGAAATTAGTTTCAATAAGCTCAAACTCAAATTGCTTTAATCTGTGAGATAGTATATTATGATAATCATAAGTAGTAGTTATTGAAAAATAGTGATAATCAATAAGTTCTTGAGTTTGATTGACAGTTAGTGCTCTTTCAACAACCCCACCATAAGCATCAATTAAACCTCTTATACCTAATTTAACTCCACCAAAATAGCGTGTCACTACCACAACAATGTTAGTAATATCATTTTTATGTATTGCATTAAGAATTGGTTTTCCAGCAGTTCCTGCTGGTTCACCATTGTCAGAGCTATGAGCATAATCTCCAGTCTTGCCTATTACGAATGCCCAGCAATTATGATTAGCACTCTTGTGCTCTTTCGCTATATTACTTATGAATTCTTTAGCATGCTCAATTTGCTCAACATACTTCATATTTACTATGAATCTACTGCGTTCAATTTTTTCTTCAAAAACCTCATCATTCGTAATTCTCTGCACTTTTTCCTCTATTAATTTATTATTAATCACAATAAATTAAGAACAAGAAATAAGTCAACTCTAATGTGTCTCTTTATCAGAAAAAACAATTGTTTCAAATGTATAGACTTTACATTCATCATCTTCCCAAGTAAATGAAGGTAATCCAGCTTTATGGCAGACTTCATTCAAGAATATAACTTCATCATAGTCCATCTCAACAGCTCTCTGAGGAAACAAAAGCCCTTCTCCCTCTGGATGATTCACATAAAGGCCATGTTTACCTATTTCTATCTCTTCTTTATTATAAATTTGATGAAGAGCTGAGAAAATATTTATTTGAATTCTTAGATAAGGAAGTTCAAACTTTTCAAGTTTTAAGTATTTATCACTACCATCACAAAGAGCTTTTGCTAGTTCAGTGACACTTTCCATAATACATTGATCACTATCAACATAACCCAAGCTACCCCTTAATTTATCATCAACAAAAATTGTTAAAAATATTCCGTGTTTCTTGCCTAAAATAGTAGATGTAGGAACAACATAATTGTATTCAGTTGCATGCAAATAATTTTCTATAACCAAACGTGCATGAGCTAATAACTTATTTTGATTTTGTACAGTTACTTTCATATAAATTCCTTTTGGGTTCAAATTTAATTTTCTAAATAACAGTTAAATAAATGATAATCAATCTTAAAATCTTAACAATAAATTTCTTATTACTATTAAAATATTGCATCTATAGCAGGTCTAATATTATTCATAAATGCTTACTGCTTTTTTAGGATATACTCAGCTCAAGTTATAAATCTATCATTCAGTAAAAAAAATGAGTGTAACATTTTTCAGTCACACTCATTAGTTATAATTATAGTATTTTATCAGCTTTGGGAACTCTCAAACGGTGAGCTTGTTTAAAACCTGATCCTACCAAAGGTCTACAATAGAAGAGAAAGTCTTGAGTTATGTTATTACCTTCAGGAGAGATAAAGTTATCTGGCATAACCCTTGTTTTACCAGCAATATCTTCTAATTTTTCTAAAGAGTAATTCACTGAGTAATTACCAGTCCTCTTAATACTTATTGAACCATCTAAATTGTGCCAAATCGCAAAATGAGCTGCCTTCTCACCCACTTCTCTTGCTTCTTGTTGATCAACATCAGAGACACAATCTAAGAATGATCTTTGTAGATAACCGAAAGTATCAGACCTTACTCTGGAAATCTTTAATTTACTTCTGATTTCATCAGCTAATAAATCTCCAAGAGCTCCAGTACCAGAAAGTTGAACATTACCATGAGCATCTTTTTCTTGATGTTTAGATAATTTTGTCACAATTGGAATTCCATCCTCATCTGAGATACCTTCTGAAACAGCTATAACACAACGACCATATTGAGCATATGTTTTTTTGACATCCTCTAAAAACTTACTAATTGAGAATTTCTTTTCAGGTAAATAAATTAAATGTGGTCCATCGTCTGGGTACTTCTTTGCTAAAGCAGAAGCTGCTGTTAAGAAACCAGCATGTCTTCCCATTACAACTCCAATATAAACTCCCGGTAAAGCACGATTATCCAAATTTGCTCCAGCAAAAGCATTAGCAACAAATCTTGCTGCAGAGCCAAAGCCTGGAGTATGATCATTCAACACTAAATCATTATCAATTGTCTTAGGAATATGTATAGCTCTAAATTCATAAGAAGCCTTCTCAGCTTCATCATTCACTATTCTTACGGTATCAGAAGAATCATTACCTCCGATATAGAAAAAATATCTAACATCATGAGCTTTAAGAACTTTAAACATTTCTTGGCAATATTTTACATCAGGTTTTACTCTTGTTGAGAGCAAAGCTGAAGAAGGGGTTTGAGCAATTTTTTCTAAATTATTTGTTGTCTCTTGACTTAAATCGAAGAAATTCTCATTTAGTATTCCATCTACTCCATGTTCTGCCCCATAAACTCGCGTTACTTGTTGAAATTTGCGTGACTCCAATACGACGCCAACTAATGACTGGTTAATCACTGCAGTTGGTCCACCACCCTGAGCCACAACAACTTTTCCTTCTAACTTCATCTATCCTCCGTCTATTTTTTTTATTTTGAAATTTACTATTTACTTTATTCTTAAAATTTTAATACTATCCCACCTTGAGGAATATAAGTTTCGATTTCCAGATCTGATGATATTGAGATAGGTAATTCAACGACAAACGATATATTATCGTTAACTTTAAAATCTATTCCTAGTCCTGGTCCAAAAAAGTAATCATGATTATAATCATTCTTCTTAATAGGCATTCCTACAGCAATTCCATTTTCGTAATCTTGAGTATATTTCTTTTTGTAATCAAGCTCCATGCTTGCCCCAAGAAAATAATAGAATCTTGTTTCTTCGTTCATTCTTAGTGTTCGTAGATACATCAAGCTATAAGAGCCAACAAGTTCCCAACCAATTTTTGTATTACTACCATCATGTTCCCAGCCATAATTAGCAGATGTTGGGAACTTAGGGGTTTCTTCTCGATTCGAAAACATTCCAAAAGTGACTTGTATTCCATTCTTATCAAAATATTGCCTATAAGCAATACCTACACCTGATATTCGTCCAGCTGTAAACCCAAATCCTTGTTGTAAATCTTCACTCAAAATGTCTGCAGAACATAATAACAGAATGCAGACAACCAATACTATGACTTTGATCATACAATTTCCTTTGTTTAGAATTAAAAGGTTTAAAATTTTATTATTATGGCACCTTGAGGTATATAAGTTTCAATCTTTTTATCTGAGGATATTGAAACAGGCAATTCAACAATGAAAGAAACATACTTACTTAATTTGAAATCTATTCCTATTCCAGGACCATAGTAATATGAATTATTATTCTTGATGTTTTTTACTGGAGAACCATATTTAACAAGTTCTCCTACTGACGAGTCATATTGATAGTTCTGAATATACTTCTTTGTATAATCAATATTTAGACTTGCTCCAAGGAAATAGTAGAATCTTGATTTTTCGCTCTCTCTCAAAGTTCTCAAATACATAAAACCTATAGAACCATCAACATCCCAACCTTTTTTGGTAATAACTGAAGTATTTGATTCCTCTGGAAACTTAGGTACATTATCAGCATCAGATAATAAGCCAAAAGTAAATTGAATTCCACTCTTATCAAAATACTGTCGATATGCAAAACCTACACCTGAAACTCTTCCAGCAGTAAATCCTAATCCTTGTGTATTTTCTTTTTCATATTCCCCAATAGGCACATTTCCATTTAATTTTTTCTCTTCAACAGCACTTAACTTGATTAATGATAAAACAAGTAGAGTAAAAATTATTAATTTCCCTTTTTTCATAAAATCTCCTTCTTTATTAATTTAAATAATATCTGCTCTATATCAGCTATTTTTACTGGTTTAGGTAAAAAAGCAACCATACCAGAATCTATACATTTCTCTTTATCTTCAGGCAATACATTTGCTGTTAGCGCGACTATTGTAGGAGCTTTATCTTTTAAAGCTTCTCTAATTTGTTCTGTAGCTTTTAGCCCATCTAATTTTGGCATCTGGATATCCATAAAGATTATATCATAGAAATTACTAACTGACATTTCTAAAGCCTCAACACCGTCTTTAGCGAAGTCAACATCTACTCCTATCTTTTGGAAAAGTCTTTGCATTAATTTACGATTAATACTATTATCCTCTGCAACTAATATTTTTAGCTTTTTGATTAATTCTATAGGAAGAAAATCTTGCTGAATTAATTCTGACTGATTTGAACCAGTCACAATACCAATTTTTTCAATTAGCTTATTTTTATGTATTGGGTAATTAAGAAATTGAACATTTGCTTTAACATCTGCAAAAGTTCTTTTCTCATCCCTAATGTTCTTCAAGAGGATGACTGCTAGTGAGGATGTGGTAATATTCTTGATAAAGCTAATGATGTTATCATTAAAAGATTCAAATAGATAATAATCAATAATTAAAATATCCCAGTTTTCATAAAATTTATCAATTGCATGGAGTGATTCACTATCTGCTATATGTTCAATATATTCAATTAGTGGAGACAGTATTGAAAATAAATTATCGTAAACTTCTTGATTTGCAATAACTCCAACCTTACAATTATTTATTTCGTTTATATTACTTTTAGTTTCTGTAATAATTACTCTTGATTCTGCTTGAATAGTAAAAATAAATTTAGAACCAATATTTAACTTGGATTCTACCCAAATATCGCCATTTAGATTTTTAATAATAGCCTTCGATATTGCTAAGCCTAAACCTGTTCCAGTATAACTTCTTGAAGATGAAGAATCTACTTGTGAGAAGGAATCAAAGATAGTATTTAGTTTCTCTTTAGGAATACCAATGCCTGAATCTGAAACAACAAATTTCAATGTGTATATATTGTTCTCAAATTTTACTTTACTTACGTTAATTCTGATAAATCCTGAATTAGTAAATTTATAAGCATTATTTATAAGATTTATGATTACTTGTTTTAATCTATCATAGTCAGAGTTAATATAGATTGGCACATCTGGAGCAATATTGTAAGATAATTTCACACCTTTTTCTTGCACTTTTAATGCTATAACATCTAAAGATTTTTCCAAACAAGTAGATAATTCAAAGTCGGTATAGTTAAAATTATATTTCCCAGATTCTATCTTTGAAAAATCCAAAATATCATTTATAACTCTTAGCAGACTTTCACCAGAAATTTTTATAGTCTCAACATAATCTGTTTGTTCATCATTAAGCTGTGTTTTTGATAATAGATCAGTCATTCCTATTACGCCATTCATCGGAGTACGAATTTCATGACTCATATTTGCTAAGAATTGAGATTTAGTTTTTGCTGCTTCAATAGCTTGTTCTGATGTAATTTTCAGAGCAATCTCATGTTCAATCAAATCTGTTTTATCTTGATAAATCGCAAAAACGGCTTCGACTTTTCTTTTGTACATAACAGGAATGCCGGTTATATACATATTCATCTCTTTGCCATCTTTTGATAAACGATTTGCATAAAATTGAGCCGTTACCCCAGTAGCAACTTTAAGAGTATTATTCTTAGCATTGACTATCTCTTTTGAAGAACAAAGTAAATCATCAATATTTATCCCTACACATTCATCAATGGTATAAGAAAATAATTTAGTGAAAGCAGGATTTATCTTCATTATTCTACTCTCTCTATCCACCAAAGCAATAGCTTCAGGATTTTCTGTCATTAACTGATCAACATAAATTTTATCTTTAATCAGAGCATCAGCAATTTCTTTTTTAGCAATCAACATCTTGTTCACAGAATCAGCAATTTCAGCAAACTCGTCATATTGCAACTTATCAATATTCATCAATTGATCTGTTTGTATTGAATTTTTAAAGAAAGATTTTAATGTCTCAAACAAGTCTTTCAAAATTTTAATTGCCCGTCTATTTATAATACTGTAAATAAATATCAATATTGCGATTAAACACAAAATTACAACTATGTTAGTGATAACTTTTTTCCTAAAGAGTGCTCTATCACTCTCAAAATAGGAATTAATCCCTCCTTGATAAACTCCAGAGCCAATTAACCAGTTTAACTCAGAGATTTTAGTTATATTAACCAATGCATTTTCCAAACCAGATTCTTCAGTTTCAGAAAAATGGAAATTAATAAAACCCTCACCATTTTTTTGAGTAACTTTTATTGCTTCTTCAAAAATTGCATCATCAGCATCAGATCTTGTAAGATAAATACTTACAGGATTATTAATTATCTTATCATTATCAATAATAAAACTGCCTGTAGAAATATCAATTATGTAAAAAAAACCATAATTTGTATTTCTTAAAATACTAATATTTTTCAACAACTCAATTTTATACTCAGCTATGAAATCATAATAATATTCTCCAGTACCAAGATACCAGTCAGTTCCTTCAATGCGAGAGATATAGCTCCATTTCAAAAACGACTGATTATTTTGGGAACCAGGTTTACGCATCATTCCTTTAAATAGACCTTCATCTCCTTCATCCATAACTTTCTTAGCTGCTAAGATATAGTCATCATGATCTAAAATGGTATTCTCTATATCTATGAAAACAGAATTAAATATCATTTTAGCATTGCTATCTATGATAAAGTAATAACCACGGTTGTTAAAAAATTTAGAAAATCTTAGAGCATTTTCAATATGTTCTAATTTAACCTTATCGGAGCTGTTATGATATTTGCTTAATATTTTTTCAACAACTAATTTCCCTTGTATTGTCTGACGTTTAATATTTTCAACAATCATATCATCGACATTGTCGAACATATTCTGAGAGAATCTTTTTATTCTACTGTTAATATTTTCCAAATTTTGCTTAGTGTCAGAAATGCGCTTGGAATTAACAAAATCTAAATTAGTACGATAATAGTAGAAATCAATTATAGCAGATACTGTAGCAATTAGTAACAAACTACCAAGTATAATATAAAAGTTTAATTTTCTTACCTTGTCTAATATTTTTTTATTTTCTCTCATTATATCCTCTTAAATCTAAAATATCAACTAGCAAAATTCTTGTCAACTAATATAAAAGGAATTCAAAATTACACAACTTAAGTAGTTCTACTTTAGAACCATATATAGTAACTTTACAAATCACATTAATTCATTAAATCATAAAGAAAAGCTTAATAGTTATGTTATAAAGAAAATATTGTTTTAAACTTCATTTCTTAATTGAATCAACTCCCCTGCAATACTCACTGCTATTTCATATGGAGTATGTGATTTAATAGGTAATCCTATAGGACAGTGTATTTTATTAATTTTATCTAAGTATTTACTTTCATCTAAAGAAGATATTAATTCTTTTGCTTTACTCTTACTTCCCATAATTCCCAAATACTTCCATTCGAAATTCAATAATTGATTTGCAAGCAAATTATCATATTCATGTCCATAAGTCATAATAATTAAATAGTCAGAATCAAGAATTTCAATATTATCGCTAACATCTTCGAACTTACCATGAATAAGTTTAGTATTTTGGGGAAATTTTTCAGAATCTAACCATTTTTGTCGATTATCGTATATCACAATTTCAAAATTTAAATTACTTAATATTTCTGCTAAAGCTTGAGAACAATGACCTGCTCCAAAAATAACAACTCGCTCTTGAATATTAATTGGCTCTACTATTAATTCAATATCTCCACCACATACCATTCCTAATTCAGCTTGTTGAGCAAGAGTATAGGATAATTGAAGAAAATCATTTGGAGAATCTTTTCTGATTTTTTCTATAATTGAATATTCTAAATTCCCGCCTCCTATTGTTCCTGAAACCTCCTCATTATCTTTTTCAATCAACATTTTCTGACCTAAAGAACCGGGTGAAGACCCTAATACTTTTGTTACAGTAACACTCCATCCAGCTTTATTGTTGGCTAACAAATCTAATAAATGTCTATAGTAATTATTCATTTAAGATAAATCCTCTTTTTTATTAATATTATGAAGAATCTCCTCATCATCAACTCTAATTATTGTTCTGCCTATCTTTTCAGATAATTCTCTAAGATTATTAAAATCTTTAAGAAATGCAACAGCATTTGGTGGAAATAATATCGGATGTCCAGTTTTTTCAAAATAAGATGGGACGATAAATCTATCATAACTTTTGCTTTTGAGTAAAGCGATAAGAGTATTTTCTGAAACAAATGGATGATCAACAGGCCAAATTATTAAATGAGAGAAATCTCCAATTTCTGTAATCCCTCTTGATATTGAATCATACATATCTTTCTGTGAATCACCTATCACAGTTTTAAAACTCCTATCATTGCTTATTATATCATTAACTTGTGTATTCAAAACAACATAAATATCTAAATCTAAGGAGAGACACTTAGATAGTATAATATCTAAGAAAGTCTCTCCATTATAAGTAGCTAAGGCTTTTGGACATCCATATCTTTTACCCTGTCCGCCAGATAAAATCAATACTTTTACTTTATTTGAGTGCATCCAGTAGCCCTGTTCGAGCATTGAATTCTTTAATTTGTTCATCCCACTGATTAACTTGTGAGTACTGAGAAGTCCAATAGTCTTTTTGATACCATTGAGCATTTAACTCTTCAACTGTTTTACCTTGTTGTTCTATCCAGGTAAAATATTTTAAGTTATGCATTCTTCGTTTATCATAATAGGTCATTTCTATCATATCATCTGTTTTAATACCCATGATGTTTTTTTCGAAATGGATATTAGCAAAAACATTATTATATTCACCTTGTTTCTTGCGATATTCAAGAACTCGAGATTGATACATTTCCATAGAATCTGTAGCAACTGTAAAAAGGTAATCGTTTTCATCATACTCATAATACTTTGCCATCTTAATACAACCAAGCAAATTAGCAATTGATGAAACCCCAAGGAGATGAAGTTTATTAATCAATTCTTCGTCGATACCTTTTGATTTAAGAAGCTGATGCCCAGCCTCTTCATTAAATAATCTCATAACATTTATAACGTCATTATCATCTACGGCTATTGCCATATCCATATTCTTAATGTTATGAATCCATGGAACATGTTTATCTCCAATACCTTCTATTCTATGACCACCATAGCCATTATAAAGCAGAGTTGGACATTGTGTAGCTTCACCAGCAGCAATTTTTATAGTTGGATATTTTTCTCTTAAATAATCACCAGAACCAAGAGTTCCCGCAGAACCTTGAGTTAAGAAAATACCAGATAAAGTATCATTTTCACCTTTAATAGATTCAAAGACTTCTTCCATTGCTGGACCTGTAACAGCATAGTGCCAAAGTGGATTACCTATTTCAGCAAACTGGTTCAAGTTAACGATTGTATCACCTCTTTCATGAAGTAACTCTTTAGCTTTATCATAAATTTCTTTAACATTAGATTCACAACCTGGAGTTGCAAAAACTTCTGCTCCAATCTCTTTCAACCAGTTAAATCTTTCAGCTGACATTTCTTCAGGTAATACAGCAATAGCTTCACAACCTAATAAGGATGAGTTATAAGCTCCACCACGACAGTAGTTTCCAGTAGAAGGCCAAAGAGCTTTCTGAGTAGTTGGATCAAAACGACCTGTTACTAATTTTTCAACTAAAGGTCCAAAAGTTGCACCAACTTTATGAGCTCCAGTAGGGAAATATTTTCCTATCAGAATAACAATGTTACTCTTTACACCGCTTAATTCAGGAGGAATAACTAAATAATTAACTCCTTTGAAACCACCACCAAACTTAGTTGGTTCATTTTTCCAAGTAATTCTAAATAGATTCAGAGGGTTTAAATCCCATAATCCTACATTTTTAAGTTTATCTACTATTTTACCAGGTATGAGCTCAGGATTTCTCATCTGCTCATAGGTTGGTATTATGATATTTTTTTCTTTACAGCGTTGAATAGTATTTCCTAATACTTTATTTTGTTCAGGTGTTAAATTTTTCATTAAATCTCCTAAAAACGATAGTTTAAGTTGTTTTGTATTTTACTGATTATCTGACCTGGAGAATCAAATCTGGTTAAAATTCCCATTGCTGCTATAACGAAAGGTTTATAACTTGCTTGATGGTAAGTTTCTCTCCTATACTCTTCAAAAACTTCTTTAGAGACCTCACCTTGAGCACAGCTTACATCAGTAATATCAGCAGGTAAGCAATGCATATAAAGAGCTTTTTTATCTTTAGTTAAATTCATTTTATCTCTATCGCATTCCCAGTTAACATATTTTTTATTATTTTCTAAGCATCTTTTTTCTAAGCTATCTAAACCTACTTTATCTTTAGCCATAAGGAGCTCTGTTCTCTCTTGCATAACCTGCATCGGAGCCCAAGATTTTGGATAAACTATGTCCGCACCCTTAAATGCTTCTTCCATTGAATTAGTTATGGTAAAGTTGCTATTTGTTTCTGCAGCAGCTTTTTTAGCATAATTAATTTCAGAATCAAGCAAATTGTAGCCTTCTGGATGAGCTAAAACAACATCCATCCCTAATCGAGGAAGAAGAGTTATAATTCCTTGAGGGACTGAAAGAGGTTTACCATAACTTGGAGAATATGCCCATGTCATAGCTACTTTCTTTCCTTTAAGGTTTTCGAATCCTCCAAAATAGTCTCTTAATTTACATAAATCAGCCATCGATTGGGTAGGGTGGTCAATATCACATTGTAGATTAATTAATCCTGGCCGTTGGTGGAGTACTCCCTCGTCATAACCTAAATCTAAAGCATCTGATACTTCTTTCATATAGGTATGTCCCTCACCTAAATACATATCATCTCTAATACCAATCATCTCAGCAAGGAATGAAATCATATTAGCAGTTTCTCTAACAGTTTCTCCATGAGAAATTTGGGATTTTACTTCATCAAGGTCCTGTACCCCTAATCCAAGTGCATGGGAAGCAGAAGAAAAACTGAATCTTGTCCTTGTAGAATTATCTCTAAATATAGAAATAGCTAATCCATTATCAAATACTCTGAATGACTTGTGGTTTTGATGAATAAGTTTTAACCAATTAGCCAGTAATATAGTTGCTTTGATGTGATCAAAACTCTTATCTTTAGTTAAAAGGAAATTTCTTCCATAATTATCAAAATTATAGTTCATTATTTGTTCAAATAATTTCGTCATGTTTTCTCTCATAAATGCTCCTACTTATAAAATTTTTTTGCTGCTAAAACAGAATCAACTATCTGTTGATAACCTGTACATCGACAGAGATTAATTTTAATTGCATCTCTAACTTCGGCTTCGGTCGGGTCTGAATTTTTTAATAACAAGGCATGTGCAGTTAAAACCATTCCAGGAGTACAAAATCCACATTGAACTGCATCATGGTCTAAGAATGATTTTTGCAAAGGATGCAAATCTCCATCTTCAGCCATACCTTCTATTGTTAAGACTTCTTTATCTATAATATTTTCAACTTTCATCTTACATGACCGTTTTGGTTCATTGTCTATTAAAACTGTACAAGCACCACAGACTCCAATATTGCAGCCATTTTTTGTGCCAGTCAAGTTCAGATCTTCTCTAATATATTCCAGAAGTTGTTTTTCTAAATCACTTTTCTTTATCGTAATTTTTTTTCCATTAACTATTGCTTGCATATATCCTCCACTAACATTGGTAATCTCTTCATTCTTTTTCCAGTTGCTCTATAAACAGCGTTAGCAATTGCTGGAGAGATAATTTCTAAAGCTGGTTCTCCGATTCCTTTTGCGCCAGATGGAGTATTTGGATCTGGATTTTCTATAATGAAGTCATGAATTCTTGGTAATTCATTTGCTCTATAAATGCGGTAGTTATGGAAATTATCTGTTATAAGATGACCATCCTGTATAACTATATTTTCTTTTAAAGCCATACCTAAGCCTTGCACAACACCACCATAAATCTGACCTGATAAAAGACCTTTGTTGATAGCTTTACCAATATCATGAACTGCATAAATATCTAAAACTTTTAATTTCTTTGTTTTAACATCAATCTCTATCTCAGCTACTTGAGCACTGTAAACATAAGTGAAATATGCTTTACCTGCTCCACACTCTTCATCCCAGGTAACAGGTGGAGCTTCAAAAGACCCAAAAGCATAAGGATATGTACAATTTTGATATAATATATTTATAGCTTCTTCCCAAGTTATGCTATTACCACTAAGTGAAATAAGCTCATTATCTTTATAAATTATCTCAGCAGGTTTGCAGTTTAAACTTGAAGCAATTGTATTATTAATTATTAACTTCAGATTCTTAATTGCATCCATTAAAGCTCCCCCGCCCATTAAAGTTCCACGAGAAGCTACTGTTGTCCCACCGTCAGGAATCTGGGAAGTGGAAGAACGTCGATATCTGATTTTAGAAGTAGGCACTCCTATTTCTTTGGCAAGAATATTAATCATTGCTGTTTCAGAGCCTTGTCCATTTTCGTGAATGGATACTTCTAACAATATTGAACCATCAAATTGAACGTTAATTATAGCTGAAGTAAAATCCTTCCCTTCAGCACCAAGACTACAGCCTCTGTATGATATAGCTAAACCGATTCCATATAATTTTGAATCATCACTTTTACCAAAACTACACCGCTTTAACTTGGTATGATAATCACTTTCTTTAATTACTTTGGAGAGTACTTGGTCTAAAGAAACAATATGATTATCCAACTTTTGCTGCGAAACAGTTATAGAGTTCTGCTTTAGCATATTATTCTGTCTAAAGGTTACAGCATCAATCTTGAGCTTTTCAGCTATGACCTCTATTATTTGTTCAATAGCAAAATTTACTTGAGGTGACCCAAAGCCTCTAAAAGCACCTGTATATACATTATTTGTATAGTAAGCTTTAACATCTGTGAATACATTAGGAATTACATAGGGACCACCACATTGAACAGTTGATCTCCAGGTAACCCATGGTGAAACGGAAGTATAAGCACCACCATCAGCAATGATGGAACACTCAAGAGCATGAATTTTATCCTCTTTTACTCCAACTTTATATTTCATTTTGTAAGGATGTCGTTTATAACTCTCTTTCATAGACCATTCACGGGTATAGGTCATCTTGACTGCTTTATTACATAGCCATGAGGCAAGAGCAGTTCGTGCACAAACTATAGCCGCTGTATCATCTTTGCCTCCGAAGCCACCCCCCATAGGAATAGTAATTACTTCGATTTCTGAGAGCTTTTTACCAAGTAGTGCGGCTGTAAATCTTCTTGTGCTAAAAGGATGTTGCATTGAACCATAAACCTCAATCACTCCATCATCCCTTACTTGACAAACAGCAGATTCTGCTTCTAAGTATCCATGTTCAACGAAATTAGTTTGATAAAAATCTTCTATAATCAAATCACATTCTTCAAAGCCTTTATGAATATCACCTTTTCTAACTTTATGATGATTAATAAGATTTGAGCCGTAAATATCATGAACTAAAATCTCATCCTTACTTGCTTCTTCAGGTGATAAAACAAGGTTCAGTTTCTTGAATTCTGCTTTGACTTTGGGAACAGCAATCAAAGCATTTTCCAAAGTATCTGCAACTACTAAAGCTATGACATCACCTTCATATCTAATTTTATCTTCAGCTATTAAAGAATAATCTTTTCTTATCTGTCCAAATTTCTTGACTCCAGGAATATCTTTGGCGGTAATAACTTTTACAACACCTCGACTTTTCTCAGCTTTTGTAATATCAATTTTTATAATTTCAGCGTGTACTTCATTGGTATAAACAGGAACACAGTGAAGCATGTCATAAAACTTAATATCATCAGCATATTTTGCTTTACCAGTTACCTTTGCAATTCCATCATTTCGCCAATTTATCATATTTTTGTTCCTGTTGGGCTATTAATCAAGAGCTCACCATTATTTACAACGAAATTACCGCTCTTCATAACCTTCTCAATATTTAAAGTCGTTAACGTATTTTCGTAAGGATTAAAAATACCTTCTCTTCCTTCAATATAGTGTTCTTTGTTAAAATCAATTACAACAAGGTCAGCGACAGAACCTTCTTTAATTATACCTTTATCAGGGTATAGACCAGACAAAAGAGCTGGTTCAGTAGAAAGTTTTTGCTGTAAATACTTAGCTTTATCGAATTCCCTATCATAGACATTTGCTGTTAAATAAGGAAGAAATTCTAAACCACTCAAACCACTTGGAGCTTTGTCATAAAATCTTTTCCCTATCATTTTTTGATTATAAGTAAATGGACAATGATCAGAAGCAATGATATTAAAGTAATTAAGTTTGAACCCTTGTTTAAGCTTTTCATTGTTATCTTTATCCCTTAGGGGGGGAGTACAAATATATTGTTCACCATTTGCTTGTAAGTAGCTGGTATTATCTAAGAAGAGATACTGAGGACAAGTTTCACAACTGACAAAACTATGATATTTGAGTCTATTAATAACCTCCATAGCCTCGGTAGTAGTTACATGTACAATGTGGAAGTGAGCTCCAGTTTGTCTGGCAATTCTTAGTATTTTGTTTACAGCTGTTAATTCAACTGTTTTGGAACGAACTCTTACTAAATTGATCAGAATATTATTATTTGAGCGGATTGCTTTAGATTTCATTAAATCATCATCTTCGCAGTGTGTTAAAATTAAAATTTGCTTATCAACATATTTTTTTGCGAATTCTTCAATGTCATAATAAGAACTATAAATTCCGGCTTTTTTGTATGTAGTATATAATTTGAAGGAGTTAAATCCTTCATCAATTAATTCGGAAATAATCTCATGACTTTTTTCATCAAATGTTGTGGGGGTTAAATGCCATCCAACATCACACCACAGATTTCCTTCAGCCTTCTTATAAGTTCGATTTACTGCATCCCTCAGGGTCTCACCTCTTTTCTGGGTGATAAAACTAAACAAAGTTGTTATTCCATTTTTTAGGGCAGTCCGTGTCCCAGAATCATATGAATCTGCTATCTGAGCTCCATTTATCTCATCATCAAGATGAACATGAAAATCAATAAATCCTGGAAGTACAAATTTATAATCAAGATCGACAACTTCATAATCTTTCTCTTTATCGATGTGATTAGAAATTTTTACTATAGTATCTGCATCAATTAATATATCTTGATTTAGAATTTTATCTTCAACAATTAGACTGCAATTTTTTAATAATTTCATCTTTCCACCTAAATATTTAAAATTGAGTTAATATCTTTCAAACCATGCCCAGTTAAGACTAGAACTATTTGCTTGTTTTTATCAAACAAGTTTTTATTGTTAAAGACCTCTGCCACAACTGCTGAAGATGGTTCACAAAAAATTCCACTGTTTTGGGCTATTTCTAACTGATAATCAACAATCACAGAATCCTCAACTTCTAACATGAATCCACCACTTTCCTTAATTGCTTGTACTGCAAGATCTGCACATGCTGGATTTTTAACTGAGATTGAGTCAGCAATTGTGTTTGCCTCTTCTAATGCCTTGTATTCTCCACTTTTCCAATATTTAGAAATTGCATTTGACTTCTTACTTTGAATTCCTACTAATTTTGGAAGATAGTCAATAATTTCTAAATCTTTTAAATCTTTGAAACCTTTATATACACCTGAGAGTATAACGCCATCTCCTACTGGTATAACGATATAATCAGGAACTTTATTTCCATTTTGTTTAAATATTTCAATAGAAACACTTTTTTTACCTTCAATTGTGATAGGATTATAGCCAGTATTTCTATTAAGTAACTTTCCCTTTTGAGAGTAGTTTATCGATAATTCATAAGCATCATCATAAGTCCCATCCACTAATTCTAAATCAGCTCCATAGGCAATGTTTTGAGCTCTTTTGCCTAAAGGTGCAGTAGCTGGTATGAAAATTTTTGCTTTTATATTTGTAGATGCACATATACCTGCCAGAGAGCTTCCTGCATTTCCTGTAGATGCACAAACTATTTTCTCAATTTTGTGATGTTTAGCCTGAGCAACAACCCAATAAGATGCTCTGTCTTTGAAAGATCCTGTGGGATTTACAGTGTCATTTTTAATCCAAAGATTTAAATTATGTTTTGAACTCAATTTTTGAGAAAAATAAAAAGGAGTTTCTCCAACACTTATATTTGGTAAGTCTGTATCATTAAATGGAAAGAAGTTTTTTATGTCTAAATCTTTTTTTATAATAATCTTATCTTTGTCACTATACTTTATTTGTAATACTCCACTTAATTTCTCACCTGGATGCCAGTTTTTCCCACATTCATCACACAAATAGTAGATACTATCAATACTAAATTCTTTACCACAATTACTACAAATATAGTTCATATCACCTTCATTGACACTTTATTTATCTTATTTTAAAACTAAGATTGAGGACTTTTATAAGTCCTCAATCAAATTAATTTTAATTTAATTACTTGTCAATTAAATTAGAATAATTTATAGGTTAATGATAAACCAGAAGTTTGTTTGAATCTTCCAGTATAATCAATTTCTTTATCATAGAGAAGTTGTGTATAGATATTGAAGGATAAATATTTATAAAGTTGGATACTAAGTTCGTTAGTCCATTCAATATCTAATTGTTTCCAATCATCATTTCCTTTAAGTGCTTCATCTTCCTCAGAATTAAAGATAGCTTGGAAGAGGAATAGGTTTGAAGTAAACTTAGATCTGTCATAAGGGCAAACCCACATGAATTCAGTAATTGACTCAAAACCACCATCAATCATAGGTGCAATGCCATAAACATAGTTTTCTCTCATTAGAAGACCGGCTCTTGTATTCAATCCAAGTCTTTGTTCTTCAAAGATAATTTTAGCAGCACCAAGGCCTTGAGAGAATCGAGCTGGGTCAAAGGCTCTTTTACTTTCACTTTCAAAAACTGTCTGAAGTCTTAATGATACATAAGGATCAACCCAACCATCAAAAGTCAAGAGACCTAATGACAAAAGGTCTATTTCATCATCTGATTTTCTTGGTTCTTTCCAACCAGGTTTTTGATCTCCAGTAGTTGCATCAGTTTCAGTGTCATAAATTTGACCAAACTTCATTTTTAAAGTATTCATTGATCTAAACCAATCTAATAATTGTTTATTAGCTGTCATGTTTCCCTGAAGTAACCAATTAATATTTGATTCTTCTTCACCATCCCAGTTATCGGTATAGTAGCTTTGTGAGAGTGTTCCTTTTACATCAAAAGAATACTCCCAATTTTCTTGTGCCACTAAAGTTCCTAACAACATTGTTATTATAGCAATCAAAAGCATTTTTCTCATAATTTTACTCCTTTAGCGTTTTTATGAAGGAAGTATAGAAAGCTGTTGCTTTCCATAAGTCTTCTCTTTTTACTTTTTCATTAGGTGCATGTGCTTGATCTTCATCACCTGGTCCAAATCCTAAACATTTGATTTCAGGATGTTTACCCATAATGAACACACAGTTAGTACTAAATGTCCACTTATCGATAAGTGGCTCAGTACTAAATATAGCAGAAAAGCCCTTCTTTGCAACTTTTAAATATTTAGATTCTTCGTCCAAAACCCAAGTTGGATAATATTTTTCTACAGGATAGATTTTCCCTGTATATGCTTTCTCTTTATATTCTAATACTTTAACTTCAGCATCAGGATAACCTGCTAACCTACAACATTCCTTTAATTCATTAACTGCAATTTCTTTAGTTTCACCTGCAGTAAGTCTTCTGTCACACTGCAAATACACATAATCAGAAACAGCACACTGTGAAGGAGAGTCAGATCTCATAACAGAAACTGTAATTGTTCCCTTACCTAAGAAATCATCATGTTTTAATCTATCATTAAGTTTTTCTATTTCTAAGGCAATACGAGACATTTTATAAATTGCATTATCACCTCTTTCTGGAGCTGAACCATGACAAGAGATGCCTTTTACTTCAATAGAAATTTCCATTCTTCCCCGATGTCCACGATAAATGTTACAGCTTGTCGGTTCTGTGCTAATAACTAATTCAGGTTTGATACCATCCTCTAATATTAGATGTTCCCAAGCTATGCCATCACAATCTTCTTCCATTACAGTGCCAGTGATAAGTACAGTAAAATCATTTAAAATATCATATTCTTTCATTAACCAACCAGCATAAACCATCGAAGCTAAACCACTTTTTTGGTCTGAAGTACCTCTACCATAGACATAATTATCATCAATTTCTCCACTGTAAGGTTCTTTATTCCAATTAGCTAAATTACCTTCATATACAGTATCGATATGAGCATCGATAGCGATTACTCTTGGTCCACAACCTATTCTTCCAATAATAGAACCTAAAGCATCTATTCTTATCTCATCATAGTTGAGCTTTTCCATTTCTGATTTAATAAGTTGAACAACATCTCCTTCAGTTCCGGAGTGTGATCTACATTTAATTAACCTACTTAAAAAGTCTGCGATTTGAGGTTCAATTTCTTTTGATTTTGATAAAATTGTTTCGTAACTTACCATTTTACATTCTCTCCCATAATTTTTTTGCTAATTCACGTGAATGCTTGTTTATTTGATGTTGGTCTATAAAATCTTCGAACTGATAATTGTGCCATAAGATTTTTCCATTAGAAATTGTTGTTGTCACATTCGCTTCAGCAATTCCAAAGACAATATGTCCCAGAACATTGTTTTCATTAAGTGGAGTAATCGGGTCATAATCTAACATTATGACATCAGCAAAATTACCTTCTTTCAAAACTCCAAATTTATCTGTATTCCACAATCTGTTGGCAATTTTAGCATTGTTTTCTAAAAGAAGTGATGAGATTTCCATAAAGCCGCAACTTGGATTATTTTGTTTGATATGTTGAAGCCAAAGGGCAATCCTCATTTCATTTCCCATTTTGTTAGTCATTGCATCTGTACCCAGACCAACTAATATCCCTTCTTTAGCTTGATTTAGAACATCGCTAATTCCAACAGCATTATTTAAATTTGATTCAGGATTATGAACAATCATAGCATCTTTATCTTTTATGATAAGTCTATCCTGCTCAGAAATATTTACGCAATGGGCTAAGATGGAATGGTCATTAACTATTCCAAATCTGTTTAATCTTTCAACAACTGAAGTCTTATATTTTTTCTTAGCATCTTTTTCATCAGCTATATCTTCAGATACATGAATATGATAACCATAGTTGTTAGTGTTTTTGGCAACTATTTCGCTTAGGGTCTCATCTGAAAGAGTAAAAGAAGCATGAAGTCCAATTAAACCAGTAATATCTGGATTCTTATTAGTCTCAATAAAAGAGAAGTTTTCTAAAATACCAGCATCTTTAATATCTTTACCATCTCTGTCTGAAATCTCATAACATAGAGAAGCTTTCACCCCCATTCGTTCAACAGCTTTTGCAATTTTGGGTAATGAATTAGTTACTGCGAAAGGACTTGCATGATGGTCAATAAAAGTAGTAACACCATTTTTTATTCCGTCCATAATTGCAGTTAAAGCACTATAGTAAGAATCTTCAAGAAGCAATTCTTTATCTAATTTCCACCACATATTCTCTAACACTTCTACGAAGTTATTAGAAGGGTCAATCCCCCCTATTCCTTTTGCAAAGCTACTATAAAAATGAGTATGAGCATTTATATATCCGGGCATAACTATTTTATGAACACCATCAATTACTCTATCATATTCAGAATCTAAACCTATCTTATCTCCAATATAAACAATATATTTTCCATCTATAACTATATTACTGTTTTTCAATAACATATTACTTTTATCTAAAGTAATAATTGTAGTATTCTTTATTAGTATTTTCATTAGTTTCTTGCCTCTTCTTTACTTCTTTCTCTCATGAATAAGGCTCCACTGAAGCATTTTTGCACACAAATGGAACATCCGATACATTTACTTGCATCAGTAACAGGTATTTTATCTTCATTTAAGGTAATTGCTAAATATGGACAACGCGTACAGTTTCCACAATGTTCACATAATTCAGGGTCAACATCTGAGATTCTCTTAACAGGTGAAATGTCCATAAAGTCTAAAATCGGATTTGGTAAAGCAATACCTATCAAATCATTAATTGTCTTTAGACCTCTTTCTATCATTAAATATGCTAAACCTTGTTCTAAATCTTGAATAACCTTAACACCATCTTTCATTACTGCTGTACAGAATTGAACTGTCTTGCATCCTAAAGCTAAGAAATCAGCAGCATCTTTATAATTCATTGTACCACCATTTCCTGAAATAGTAAGACCAACTGTCGATGCTTTGGAAAGAGTTAAGTTAGAAATATATTTAACAGAATCACCTGACATTCCGACCATGAATCCATCTTCCCATTCTTGCTTAGTATCTTTTTTAAAAGCAACTGAAGGGAAAGAGTTAGCTAAGGTTATACCAGCCTTTTTACTTGGATATTTATTTAAAACTTCTTTTATTGCTTCAAGAATTGGGACAATAGAAGTTACTGCACCTGTTAACTTAAATAATTTAGGTATTTGTGAATCAGATACTTCCATGACCCAGTCAATTACTCTTGCTGTTAGTTCAGCATTTTGAGAAACTATATCTCCTTCAGTTCCATCCCCACCTTGAGGACATGATAAGCTATATTCTACACCATGAACCTTAGCAGAATCTATTAATTTAGTGTTAGCTTGCCATACGAGTTTATCTTCTTCATCATGACCAGTTACAGGTCCACCTGTTGAAACTATAGTTAGCCTATCTGGGTATTCTTTGATAATCTTTTGGGCATTATCAATAACTTTGCGAAGTGGAACCTCTGATACATTATCACAATTAGCATAAGTATCTTGGTTAAATTCAAACATATAGTCATGAGGAATATGAATATCTAAATCATCAAAAGCTGTTTTCATGACAGCACCAGCCCAGCCAGCTTCGTAAGCCTTTTTTACTTGCTCATAACCGTCAGATGGAGGAGCTGCAGAAAGAATAAAAGGTGAGCGTAGTTCTCTTCCAAAGAAATCTGCTTTCAAGGATACTTGCTTAATATAATTATCTTGCAAGCCAATCAATGATTTAACTGGCTTATCACCAACCTTACTATCAAGCTCTATATTGAAACTATTCAAGACTTCAACCGCACAATTTCTTCCACTTGCTACAGCTTCAACTACTGTTGTTGCAGAGTTTTTCATATCTCCACAAGTAAATATTTTCTTATTTGTAACATCATTCTCTATGCTCACTCTGCTACCAACCGCAAATATAACATAATCATAGAAGTCAGAGTGAAATTCGGTATTTGCTATTTTTTCAATTTTTGATAAATCAAAATCTCTTCCTTTTAATCTGATTCTCTGACAATGAAGTTTTAAACCGTCAACATCAGACTCAATCTCTTTAACGATTGTTCTAAAATAGTTACCAAAGTTATTACTAAGTAGTTCTTTTTGCTCCTTAGAGTCTAATTTCATTTCAGATAGATTTTCTAAAGTAAAGAAATCAACTGTCTTGGCATCACTGTGAATTGCTTTCATTCCACAGTCCATTGCAACAGCACCGCCACCAATGATGGCATAACTTGAATCAGATTCTAACTTATCTAAACTTAGAAAAGATTTCCAGTCATGGGCTAACTCTTTTCCATGGATATTTAGCTTTACAGCCTGGTCCTGACCGCTGGATATAACAACAGCATCATACATTTTTGAGAATTTATCTAAATCCATTATATTTGTCTTATTATAGACTCTTATGTTTTTATGATTTACTGCATTTTCTAAATCACTTTCCAAAACATCTCGAGCAAGTCTATACTCTGGAATAAACTGACACATCCCCCCTAACTTATCTTCCCTTTCAAAAATATCTACATTTACTCCATATTGAGCAAGAATATTTGCACATCCTATTCCGGCTGGTCCACCACCAATTATTCCGACTTTTTTCTTTACACTCTCTTTTTGTTCAAAGACAGCTTTAAATCCTAACTCTTTACTTTTCTGAACTATTTTGGCTTGCACATCAGGAATTCTAATTGGATTATCAAATGTTTCTCTGGAACAGGCAGCCATACAGTGATAATCAGGACAAACTGAACCACAAATACCACCCAAAATATTCTTTGATAAAATAATACTTGTTGCCCTTTTAATATCACTATCTTGTCCGTTTTTCACAGCTTTAATAAATTCAGCTGGAGAACAGCTTACCGGGCAAGCATTCATACAGGGCATTTCTTCACAATATAAACATCTATCAACTTCAGATTGAAATTGAGCTTCTGTTAAAAATTTATACATATAAACCTCTCTTTTTAATATCTTCTATTGCCAGTAATACAGCTTCAGGAGTAGCTGGCATATTTAGTTCAATCTTTTCAGGTGATTTAGTTACGAAACTTAAGGCATTCATTATTGAGAACCAGCCTGCTAATCCATAAAGGAAAGGAGGCTCTCCTACTGCTTTTGAACCTAAAACACTTGCTTGTGATCTCTCTTTATTTACTTGTTTAACAACAAAATTTGAACATACATCACTCATGGTCGGTATTTTGTAAGTAGAAGGAGTATTAGCCATACTTTCTCCCTTACTATTATACTTAACCTCTTCCATTGTACAATATCCTAAACCTTGTACTGTAGCCCCAATAATCTGTCCCATATCGATTTCAGCATTTAAAGGAATACCATTATCATGAATAATATAAATAGAATCAAACTTGTAAGAACCAGTTAAAATATCAACTTCAGAAACCATTAAGGCAGCACCATAAACAAAGTAGTAGAAAGGAGTGCCTTTATTAATAGTTTTATCGAAATTTATGTCAGGTGTCTTATAAAAACTATGTTCCCCTAAGTCAACTCTATTCATATAAGCATAATGAGTCAACTCTTTGAAGGAAAGTGAATTTTGTGGATATTTTACTGAAAATACAAAATTATTTTCAAAGTTAACATCTGCTAAGTCAACAGAAATACCAAATTTTTCCTTAAATAGTTTTAGAGAAATTTCTGCAAGTCTTGATTTCAGATTTTCACTTGCTTGTCGTGCCGCATTTCCATTCAAATCAGAACCTGAAGATGCGGCAGTAGGAGATGAATTAGCTACTCTTTTGGTATTTGTACTCTCACTTCTAACCTTATCCATAGTAATTCCTAACACTTGGCATACGACTGTAGCAACCTTAGTATAAAGTTGCTGACCCATTTCGATTCCACCATGACTCAAAGAGATAGAACCATCTGTATAGATCCAAATTAGAGCAGAACCTTGATTTAAGAAAGTTGAAGTAAATGATATACCAAATTTACCAGTTACTATACCGATTCCTTTTTTCTTGAATTTATTATTTTTATTAAAGTTCGAAACTTCTTTTTTAAGTTCTTGATATTTAGAAACTTCTTCTAAGTCTTGCAACATTTCTAAACCCAAAGCTTCTTTAACTTCCATACCATATTGAGTAGTTTTACCCACCCTATAGACATTCTTTTTCCTAATCTCCAAAAGATCCATCTTTAAGGCATAAGCAACTTTCTCTAAAGCTAACTCGGTTGTAACAATGGCTTGGGGAGCTCCGAAGCCTCTAAAAGCTGTATTTGGAGGTAAGTTTGTTCTATAGGCTGTACCGGTAATATTCATTTCAGGAATATAATATCCGCTATCAGCATGTAGTAAAGCTCTCTCTAAGATAGCATAAGATAGATCAATATAGGCTCCACCATTTGCTTTTAAATCAAGTGTGTAACTTAATAAATAACCTTTATCATTGTATTTTATAGAGTAGTCGTTAACAAATTCATGTCTTTTACCTGTCCAGCTGATATCATCTTTTCTTTCTAAAGCAAGATAGACTGGCTTCTGGCAAGCAAAACTGGCAATAGTAGCAATTCCTGCCCAAAGAGTAGCTTGAGCCTCCTTACCTCCGAAAGCTCCTCCTAATCGTCTTACATCAACGGTAACATAATTTGATGAAAGCCCTAATAAGCGAGCACACACTTCTTGTACTTCAGAGACAGCTTGAGTTGAGCTATATACAGTAAAGCAATTATTCTCTTCATTTATAACAAGACATCTTTGGGTCTCAAAATAAAAATGCTCTTGAGCTCCTACTGTTAATTTTCCCTTTATTTCCTGAGCATTACTTAAATCACATTCATCTATCCGACTGAAAAGCCGGGATGGGGCGTATTCACTTTGTGCTTTTACAGCATCATCTATTGTTATTACTGGTGAGTCTTCTTCATAGTTAACCTTAATTTTCCTGCTAAGAGAAATTGCTTCTTCCCTACTTGTAGCAACAACAATAGCAATTGGTTGACCTATATAATTTACTGTATCTTCAGCCAGAAGAGGCTGAATATCTCCGTTACCATGAGCAATATTATTCTCTCCAGGAATATCCTTAGCAGTGATAAATGCCTTGAAGGCTTGATTGCCCTCTACTATTGAAGTATCAATCTTAATAATCTTAGCTTTTGCCTTAGTACTTACTAAGGGATAAGCATAGAGACAATCTTTTGTTTGATTAGCAATATTTTCTACAAATGTTGATTTACCAGTTACATGCAATTTCCCTGAAAGGTGTTTAGA
Source organism: Cloacimonadales bacterium (SeqCode) (assembly GCA_963692475.1). Lineage (GTDB taxonomy): Bacteria > Cloacimonadota > Cloacimonadia > Cloacimonadales > JAFGVF01 > JAEKNW01. Next base: position 3,014,976 of record OY829950.1, on the reverse strand, counting down.
ATTAATTTTCATTCTTCACCTCCTCTTTAAATCTCTCTAAGTGTTTAATAATATGATTCCTTATCAGGATATGTCTATATTCTGCAGAACCTCTAATATCACTAATAGGAGCAAATTCATTAGATACTTTCTCTCCTAACTTTTCTATATCTATGTCTTTTATATGCTTGCCTCTTAATTCTAAAGCAATACTTAAAGCTAATTTAGGATATGGAGCTACACCTCCAAAAGCAAATCTGGATATATTCATAAGACCTCTTTCATGTTCAATATAAGAGAATGAACAAACGGATGATATGTCTAAAGTCTTTCTTTTAGCTGATTTTTCAAAACAATAAAAACTATTATTTTGAAGAGGAATTATAATTTGCTTAATAAACTCATGATTTTTAAGAACAGTTTCTTTGTAGCCTTTATAGAATTGATCTATGGAAAGTTCTCTTTCTCCATCTTCACCAAAAAGAATCAATCTGGCATTTAAGCCTATTAGTGAAGTAGCACAATCACCAACTGGGGATGCATTTCCAATATTTCCTCCAATAGAGGCAATATTTCTTATCTGTTTACTTGCCATTTGAGAAACTACTTCAGATAGAATTGGGAGATTATCTTTAATCTGCCCATCATTTCGAATTTTTTCTAAAGTAACTGCTGCACCGATTATCAATTGATTATTTGCAATGTAAATCTCAGTAAGTTCAGGAATATAGGATATATCTAAATAATACTTAAAATAAGTTCTTCTCAGGTTACCTACTACAAATAAATCTGTTCCTCCGGCAATAACTTTTATAGTGCCCTTACCTGTGAGTTTTTTAATTACTTCTTGATACTTATCTAAGCTCTTAATTAGATAATAACCTTCAACTCCCCTACTCGAAATATTCTCTTCTGCTGTTTCAAGATGAAATGCTTGAGAAAGCTGGATTAACTTCTTATTTCCTGTAAGAATTTTTTCTGGAATCAGGTCGTCTTGTGCTTGAGAATAGTATTTTAATATCTCTTGCCCACCCTTAACAATATGAACATATCCGGTACATCTGCAGAGATTACCGTTTAAAGATTCTTTAAGTTCATCCTCTGTGTATTCTTTATTTTCAGCAAGATATGCAAATATTGACATAACAATTCCAGGAGTGCAAAATCCACATTGAGTACTATAATTATTGTATAGAATATTTTGTATAGGATGAAGTTCTGAAGATTCTTGAGCTAATCCTTCAACTGTAATAACATGCTTATTAACAAGTTTTTCAGCAGGATACAAACAAGAATTAATTGCCTTATAGATAATTTTTCCCTTTTCAAGCTCTGCTATTGTTACTGTGCAAGCTCCACAATCACCCTCATTACATACACTTTTAGTTCCATTCAATTTATATTTATCTCTTATTATTTCCAATAGAGTTGTTCCTGGACTTACTTCCAAACTCTTTATCTCTCCATTTAAAACAAATTTTATAATACTTGTTTGCATAAATCTTCTCTCTTTTTGCATTGTCTTAGTTCTTTATGAATTTACGATTTTTAATATCCCTATTTAATTTATGAGTGTCTTGGTGCTTCAAACTCTTTTCCCGGCAATATAAACCTCTTCTACTGCGTCCTTACCTCTTACAAATATCAACTGAGAAAGCATCTCTTCAATACTTTGATTTGGATCAACATCTAAAACTAAAAAGTCAGCTTTTTTCCCAATTTCTAAACTACCAATTATATTATCTTTAGATAAAACTTTAGCATTACCTAAGGTAGCCAGATAAAATAACTCTTCTACTTCTAAAGAATGCTCAATCTGCATATAATTTGCCATTTTCATATGATAAAACATATCTAAACAAGTTCCGCCAGCTACATCTGAACCTAATCCTACTGTAAGCTGATTGTCAGTAATTTCTTTATAAGGGAATCTTCCTGATTTTAAAAAGAAATTAGAATCTGGACAATGACTAATTTTGGTATCACTCTTGCGCATTAAATCTAATTCATTCTTTGTTAAGTGAATTGTGTGAGCCATTATTGTCTTAGCTCCTAAAAGATTAGCTTTCTCATAAACTTCAGTATAAGAACTCACTTGAGGAAAAAGTTGCTTCACTAAGGTTATCTCATTTTTATTCTCAGATAAATGTGTCTGAATATACTTATCATTTTCTTGAGCGAATTTCCCAATTTTTCCCATTAACTTACTAGTGCAAACTGGAGCAAAACGTGGAGTAAAAACATAATTCAATAATGCTTTCTTATCCCACTGCTGACACAATTCTACTGATTCTTGAAAAGACTTTTCTGTATCCTCTATTAAGCCTAAAGGTGTATTCTGATCCATACATACTTTTCCTATTAAAGCTCTATAATTGAGTCTTTCTGCCTCCTCAAAAGCGATATTAGTAGCCTCCTGAGACACTGTTACATAAATTGAGGCAGTGGTGGTGCCAGCTTTTATCAAATTTTGAAAAAAATCTTGTGCTACTACTTTTGCATATTCTTTATTAGCAAATTTCTCTTCTTCAGGGAAAGTATAGCTATTTAACCAATCCATCAAATCACTTTTATATTTTCCTCTGATTCTCCATTGTGATAAATGAACATGAGAATCTATTAGCCCGGGAATTATCAATTTCTTACTTTTATCTATAATACTTTTATTAGATATATCAAAATCATTAATAGAAGTAATTTCTTTTACTTCATCATTATCTATAGTTAATATGACATTCTTAAGATGTTCTGCTTTTTTTTGTGAAACAGGATTTAGAATGTTACACTTAATATATATCATAATTTCCTTCCTTTAGTCAAGTAGTCCATTATTAGTATGTTTTATTTTTGTGTAAAGTTTTTTTTTGATAAAGTAGTTTTTTAGATGAAAAGTTGATATAATTATTTTTTTATCTATCACAAGGCTCCCTCTATAATATATAGGGCCAACTTTTTCATAAATTTGCCAAATTTACTAAATTATTGTATTTTTTTTGGTGTAAGGAAACAGGGAGCTATGGACTGCTGGCATCTTGCCACCAGATTAAACATGCTTGCAGAGCATCTTGTGGATGCAAGATGCATCCACTCCATACAAACCTTGCTTCATCTTAAAATTCTCATTTTCATTTTTTACACAGTCTTGGATGGCTATGATGTACTTTATATGATAATAAGAACATTTTCAACCTTGGATTAATGGATTTAGGTTTTAGACCTGATGATGTGTTCACTATTTGGGAGACAGACCAGGGTTTCAATCCTTGGTTTAATGGATTTAGGTTTTAGACTACAGAAACCATATAGAAACTGTCAATTAGGATGTCGTTTCAATCCTTGGTTTAATGGATTTAGGTTTTAGACTATATTGCATATAGCGTACCAAACTATTAAATTATAAGTTTCAATCCTTGGTTTAATGGATTTAGGTTTTAGACTGCATAGACTGCTAAGAAATTAACGTTCCACAAAAAGTTTCAATCCTTGGTTTAATGGATTTAGGTTTTAGACAAGGCGACACAGAAGAAGCCCAAGCAATTATTGACGGTTTCAATCCTTGGTTTAATGGATTTAGGTTTTAGACACAAAAGGAGAATAGAACAATGAAACAATACAAGAGTTTCAATCCTTGGTTTAATGGATTTAGGTTTTAGACATAATAAAAAAACACGCTAAATCAAGATTGTCTGGTTTCAATCCTTGGTTTAATGGATTTAGGTTTTAGACCGGTACTATTTAAGGGGTTATTATGCAAAATCTTATGTTTCAATCCTTGGTTTAATGGATTTAGGTTTTAGACAATGCAGTCAAAAAATATGCTTATATTCTACATAAGTTTCAATCCTTGGTTTAATGGATTTAGGTTTTAGACACTACAAAATCAAGATGAATATCAGAGCCACTGAGAGTTTCAATCCTTGGTTTAATGGATTTAGGTTTTAGACGCAACAATATCTTCCCTATTCAGAAACCTTTGAACATGTTTCAATCCTTGGTTTAATGGATTTAGGTTTTAGACGCTCAGCACCTCGACCAAATGTTACAACTCAGCCAGGTTTCAATCCTTGGTTTAATGGATTTAGGTTTTAGACAAGCGTTCAATTATTCAGCAGGTTTTTCAAGGCAAGTTTCAATCCTTGGTTTAATGGATTTAGGTTTTAGACAAAGGGAACAGGTGCGAATCCTAAGTTCCTCCTTTGTTTCAATCCTTGGTTTAATGGATTTAGGTTTTAGACAGATGAAAGCCCCTACAAAGACCCAAATGAACTGTTGTTTCAATCCTTGGTTTAATGGATTTAGGTTTTAGACTATAGTATTCTCCCTTACTTCCTGTTATGGCTTTTAGTTTCAATCCTTGGTTTAATGGATTTAGGTTTTAGACATCCCCAGTCCTTGCAACAAACCCAGGGTTATCTTTGTTTCAATCCTTGGTTTAATGGATTTAGGTTTTAGACCTCCCAATCTCCAACAGTAGTTTTCTCATATTTAGAGTTTCAATCCTTGGTTTAATGGATTTAGGTTTTAGACTGCCTTTCGTTGTGCGTTTTTCGAAATAGTAACAGAGTTTCAATCCTTGGTTTAATGGATTTAGGTTTTAGACTTGAAAATAATCAACTTGAATTTGAAATATTTAATGGTTTCAATCCTTGGTTTAATGGATTTAGGTTTTAGACATTAATCAAGAAAGCGTTCTTACCCTTGGAAAGTAGTTTCAATCCTTGGTTTAATGGATTTAGGTTTTAGACAATTGTGTAACCTGAAATATCTTTAAATATAAAAACAGTTTCAATCCTTGGTTTAATGGATTTAGGTTTTAGACTAGCTTTATGTAATGTTGTTGTTACCTGTATTTTTGGTTTCAATCCTTGGTTTAATGGATTTAGGTTTTAGACATTAGAGAAAGGTGTAATAAGATGAGTACCAACGTGTTTCAATCCTTGCTTTAATGGATTTAGGTTTTAGACCATCGATATCAAAACTCCTAAAAGAAACAAGAAGCAGTTTCAATCCTTGGTTTAATGGATTTAGGTTTTAGACATAAGATTTATAATTATGCAGTTTCAAAAGTAGATACGTTTCAATCCTTGGTTTAATGGATTTAGGTTTTAGACAAGGTGGTAAACCTGTCCTCCTGAATATGGCTAAGACGTTTCAATCCTTGGTTTAATGGATTTAGGTTTTAGACATATAAGCCATGAAATCAAAAAGAGGTATGAATACAGTTTCAATCCTTGGTTTAATGGATTTAGGTTTTAGACCAAACTTTGAATCTGATAATTTTGTTATTACTGTTTGTTTCAATCCTTGGTTTAATGGATTTAGGTTTTAGACTGTGGAGGATTTTATGCAATTATCTAAAGACGCAATTGTTTCAATCCTTGGTTTAATGGATTTAGGTTTTAGACTGACTTGACTTCTTAAATCATTAATTGATATTCTAGTTTCAATCCTTGGTTTAATGGATTTAGGTTTTAGACTAATCATTAGATTTTTATCATTAAGAATATAGTTACGTTTCAATCCTTGGTTTAATGGATTTAGGTTTTAGACAAGTATAACGTTGCTCTAATGATTTCCCCCCATAGCGTTTCAATCCTTGGTTTAATGGATTTAGGTTTTAGACACTTCAATTTACGGTATTGGTCCAGCTTATTATTGGGGTTTCAATCCTTGGTTTAATGGATTTAGGTTTTAGACCACACTGTACAACAAGTTTACACTTTTTGTTAGGCGTTTCAATCCTTGGTTTAATGGATTTAGGTTTTAGACAAAATAAGTTTAATCCGTTCTGGAGCAAGCTTTGGAGGTTTCAATCCTTGGTTTAATGGATTTAGGTTTTAGACCGATTATCAATAACAATGGCAGGAATAGGACTGTCAAGTTTCAATCCTTGGTTTAATGGATTTAGGTTTTAGACCGATTTTAGAGACGCATTTTTAAGAAGTGAAACCTAGTTTCAATCCTTGGTTTAATGGATTTAGGTTTTAGACTTCTTCGATTAGCTTTGTGATTGCTGTGTTTTTCAGTTTCAATCCTTGGTTTAATGGATTTAGGTTTTAGACACAGCCTCAAAGAGATAAACCTTGAGTTATACGAAAGTTTCAATCCTTGGTTTAATGGATTTAGGTTTTAGACACTAACTTTATACACATTCCAAAGCTTTTTGTTAGCTGTTTCAATCCTTGGTTTAATGGATTTAGGTTTTAGACCTGGCTGCCTGTTTTGCCCCCTCATCAATAAAGATATGTTTCAATCCTTGGTTTAATGGATTTAGGTTTTAGACCAGAAACCTACAAGAACAATTTTAGTTATAACGGGCGTTTCAATCCTTGGTTTAATGGATTTAGGTTTTAGACAAAATTTACCAATTACTGGAATTTTTTCCATTAAATCGTTTCAATCCTTGGTTTAATGGATTTAGGTTTTAGACTTGATTTTATAGTAGGAGAATAACTATGAATTTTATGAGTTTCAATCCTTGGTTTAATGGATTTAGGTTTTAGACTGATTTTATAACAGGAGAATAGTTATGAATTTTATGAGTTTCAATCCTTGGTTTAATGGATTTAGGTTTTAGACAAATGACGTTTATCTCAATTATTTGGTGAAATGCGAGTTTCAATCCTTGGTTTAATGGATTTAGGTTTTAGACAACAGGAGATTTTATGGATTATAATTTCATATATAAGTTTCAATCCTTGGTTTAATGGATTTAGGTTTTAGACGTAAACCTTACGTAATTAATTTAGAGTTTATAATAGAGTTTCAATCCTTGGTTTAATGGATTTAGGTTTTAGACAATTCAAAATAGATTGAACACGGTCAATTACTATGACGTTTCAATCCTTGGTTTAATGGATTTAGGTTTTAGACTATATTATGTATCTTCTAAAGTGGATCAAATCTTAGTTTCAATCCTTGGTTTAATGGATTTAGGTTTTAGACTGAAGGAAGATGAGAAGAAAGGTGTGATTGCTATGTGTTTCAATCCTTGGTTTAATGGATTTAGGTTTTAGACTTTGACCAGGTGGAACGCAGAAAACAACATAAACCAAGTTTCAATCCTTGGTTTAATGGATTTAGGTTTTAGACCAGCCCTATTTGGTTACTTGGAAGAATTAGAAGAATGTTTCAATCCTTGGTTTAATGGATTTAGGTTTTAGACGTTATAACTAAAATTGTTCTTGTAGGTTTCTGACCCGTTTCAATCCTTGGTTTAATGGATTTAGGTTTTAGACTTATCCAGCCGTCAATATCAATAGTTTTTTCAATATGTTTCAATCCTTGGTTTAATGGATTTAGGTTTTAGACCAGTCTAAACAGTACCAAACCATCCAATCATCAGCGTTTCAATCCTTGGTTTAATGGATTTAGGTTTTAGACTCTATGATTGAAAAAAGTAAGGAAAATTGCAATAGGTTTCAATCCTTGGTTTAATGGATTTAGGTTTTAGACTGCACCTTGTTAAGTTTACCGATTTATATTCCTAACAAGTTTCAATCCTTGGTTTAATGGATTTAGGTTTTAGACATACTTGAGCCACTGATACCATAACAGGAACATCCAGTTTCAATCCTTGGTTTAATGGATTTAGGTTTTAGACTATGGATGAAGAAGATAGCGATAAACTTGATAATGGGTTTCAATCCTTGGTTTAATGGATTTAGGTTTTAGACTGGTGCGGAGAATGGGACTACATTAGAGAAATAGATAGTTTCAATCCTTGGTTTAATGGATTTAGGTTTTAGACAATACTGTATTCCATGTAGCAGTAAAACAAACAATAGTTTCAATCCTTGGTTTAATGGATTTAGGTTTTAGACCTTTTATGCCAATGAAGGCAATGATAATAACTTCGAGTTTCAATCCTTGGTTTAATGGATTTAGGTTTTAGACCATATTCGATATGAGTTTTGATGAGTATTTATTTAAGTTTCAATCCTTGGTTTAATGGATTTAGGTTTTAGACTGAAGCTTATGGGGATTTTGTTAATATTGTATTTAGTTTCAATCCTTGGTTTAATGGATTTAGGTTTTAGACTCTGCTATTAAATTGGCACAAATAACACAAGCAATATGTTTCAATCCTTGGTTTAATGGATTTAGGTTTTAGACTATCGAGGGTTGCCGTTGCTGTCGCGATTAACCCTCTGTTTCAATCCTTGGTTTAATGGATTTAGGTTTTAGACAGGAGTAAAGATGGAAAAAAAGGAAAGTACTGCAGAGTTTCAATCCTTGGTTTAATGGATTTAGGTTTTAGACAACAAGAGCCGAGTTGATTACGACAGGTCCAACACCGTTTCAATCCTTGGTTTAATGGATTTAGGTTTTAGACAAGGGTGAAAAAAAATGACCTGGAAACGCACAGAGAGTTTCAATCCTTGGTTTAATGGATTTAGGTTTTAGACAATAGGAACTTATTATGAGACATTATGCTTTTATTGTTTCAATCCTTGGTTTAATGGATTTAGGTTTTAGACAATATGTTATATCATGATTTCTGATATTGATAAATTGTTTCAATCCTTGGTTTAATGGATTTAGGTTTTAGACTGACTTGTTTTTTATAACAAAATAATGTTCGTCATTGTTTCAATCCTTGGTTTAATGGATTTAGGTTTTAGACCAGAGTGAGAGATATCTGGGTGGGATGGAAAGCGAAAGTTTCAATCCTTGGTTTAATGGATTTAGGTTTTAGACATTCTTGCCATCTCTTCCTCTGTAGCCGATTTCCCAGTTTCAATCCTTGGTTTAATGGATTTAGGTTTTAGACCTAATTGGACCAAATTTCGCTGTTTTGCGATTACTTGTTTCAATCCTTGGTTTAATGGATTTAGGTTTTAGACTTGTATATTTTTGATGAAACATTTATTTCAGAGCTGTTTCAATCCTTGGTTTAATGGATTTAGGTTTTAGACAACCTTTTTTTTCTCTTTTATTTATGCCAACTTTTCGTTTCAATCCTTGGTTTAATGGATTTAGGTTTTAGACTATAATTTAACACTATTCTTTCGTTTTTATCCACTAGTTTCAATCCTTGGTTTAATGGATTTAGGTTTTAGACGGTCTTAACTGATACTTAGGGCGTACAGTAGTTACGAGTTTCAATCCTTGGTTTAATGGATTTAGGTTTTAGACGATGCCAAAGAAAGGGACTAAAAAGCAAAATGTTGAGTTTCAATCCTTGGTTTAATGGATTTAGGTTTTAGACCTCCAGCTTCTTTATTTCCTTCAGGTAGATTTGTCTGTTTCAATCCTTGGTTTAATGGATTTAGGTTTTAGACATTTACTGATAGCAGGTCTGCTACTCTGGTAGGAGTAGTTTCAATCCTTGGTTTAATGGATTTAGGTTTTAGACATCTTACTCTCCTCTTTTGTTTTTCTTCTATATCATGTTTCAATCCTTGGTTTAATGGATTTAGGTTTTAGACTTATATTCCTTTTTTGCGACAACATTTTTATCTGAGTTTCAATCCTTGGTTTAATGGATTTAGGTTTTAGACGCGTCCTGAGAGTTAAGTAATGATTTTTTAGTAAAATAGCTAAAAAAGTCAAAATGAGTTATTATAAAAAATAACTTAAATTTTCTTGCAATAAATTGCATAAATCACCTCTCAGATTATTTGTAATATATTATCTATTATAAAAATAGATAATATAGATTTAAATTTCATGATAAATTTGCTTCAGAAAGCGACACAATGTCTAAACCATTTGCACTCTATGTTCTTTTCAAAGATGATTTTATATACTAACATGTCAAGAAATATCATGAAAAACAGAGATTTTTATACGTACAGTCCTGACATTTAAGTTTATTTTTTGTTTCATGAGGAAAATGACATTTATTTATGATATTAAAAATATTATTTATAATATCAATGAGATTATCTTTATCTTTCTTAGTAATTTCTATTTCTTTAAGTAGGTTTTTTGATCTTACATATACAATAAATGCTTTATTGACCGCACAACTATAATTTTCTTCGATAAGCAGGGAGTAAGCAATTTGTTGCGTTTTAAGAGTCTTAAAAATTTTCTCTTCATATACTGCAAATTTGTAGTCTAATGGTGCTTTTGAATTATCAGTTAGGGTCAAAACTTCATCAATTCTACCTACAAGATGCAGTTTCTCAGATGTTAGATATACATCAATTTCTTTTTCAATGCATCCAATAGTTTTTCGAAGATAATCTTTGTTCTGCACCATTTTTAACTCATGAATATCTCTACCTTTATTTACAAGATATCTATTGTGTTCGTGTTGTTCGATGTCCAACACGTTTTGGTAGTAGATAAATCTTGGGCAAAAAAGGTATTCAATAATATCAGAAGCAGTAATAAAAGTAAAGTTGTTCATAAGAAGAGAGCCTTGATTTCATCTGTTACGAGTTCTTTATCGAAAGCCATACCTAAAAGAATAGTTTTGTCAAAATCATCTTTAGATATTGGGAAGATATAGACTTTGTCCTTGTTAGGATTAATTAAATCTTCGATATGAGTAGAAAGCTCCTTTAGTTCAGTTTGATTAATATCTCCTAAAAAGCAGGATAACTGTACTCTGTATAAGCCAAACTTTTGACATAACTTTGCAACTTTAGTTCTTACTTTGGTTACTTCTATATCGTAGAGAATCCAAGTCAGCATCAGTAGTCCTCACGTTTCCCAATCAGCCAGTTAGCAAAAGCATGAGCATCTGCAAGAATAGTATCAACTCTCTTAGTATTTTTATTTCGGTAGCGAATGGTCTCATCAAAAAAATTAGTTAAATTTAAAATAATTTGCTTTTTGCACTCTTCATTAAGAAGTACTCCTTTCCCTGAGTTAACAAATCCTTCAGGGGAAAGTTTATGGCGTGAGAAAAGATAAAAAATAGGTTCATCACAGTAGATTCTGTAGGGTTCAATGAAATCGAAGACTAAGGATTTTTTATTATAGTTGTCTTTATGAAGAAGTCCAATATACGGATCTAATCCAGAAATCAAAAGAGCTTTTTCGATTTTGGAATATAACACGCCATAAGAATAATTTAAAACGGCATTAAAAGGATCTAAGGCCGGTCTTGAGCTTCTACCATTAAAAGCATATTTTTCTGGTATAAGCATACTTAAAGCTTTAAAATATTGCTTAGAGATGTTTCCTTCATAAGCCATAATCGTATTATCTGAGACACTTAGAGGGGCTTGAACATTCTCGATTTTGGTTATAGTAGTCTTGATTGATTCAAGAAGGTGGGTAAACTCTTCATCATTCCTATCTCTTTTAGATAATAACTTCTGAATAAATTCTAATTGATTTCGTGCTTTAGCGACTATCCATCCTTTAATTATTGGCAATCCTTCATCTTTCATATCAAGCTCTAAAAGCCTTCTGCGAATATAGGTTGTTGAACCAAGTTTAGGAAACCAAACTCTTCCTATAGGATTACCAAAATTATCTAAAAATACTATATCGATATTATTATCAAGAGCTAGTTGAATTGCATCAGTTGAGATAGTTGCTGAATTGGAGATAACTATCGATGTTATCTTTTTAGGTGAAATAATTTTCTTAGTTTCATCTATTTTGATTTGAAACATCCCATCTTTTTTCAGTAAATAAGTGCCATAAGTATTTAAGAATAGTTGCATTATAGTATTAAATCTCCCTGTTCTAACTCTCTTTTAAAACCTGTCTTTAAATCATAATATGTTGATAAGTTATCTTCATCAACGATAAATAAGTTATCTTCGTTGTTCCAAGCATACCTCTTGGGAACATTAACAATATATTTTGACATTTTCCTGCTAACAGCTTTAAGTTTAACACTCTTAATGAATTTATCATCAAATTCAGTATCAATAAGTGTTAAGAATTCTTCATGTAACTTTATAGCCTCTGTATTATAGTAAATATAGAAAGATGTAGTGGGAATATCGTTAATCAAGCAAAAACCATCCTTAGTATCAGATAGGAAATTATAATCAAGTTTATCTAAGCTCTCAAGTAGTTTTTCAGATGTTGAATTATCTATGTAGTCATTAATTCTTTGGTAATAAATTTGTGAGATTTCTTCAAATTCACTTTCAGGGATAGTTTTGGTAGAAAGAATTTCTCTGGTAGCACTTATGGAAGGCTTATCATAAATATAACTCCAGAAGGCTTTTTGTTTTTCACTAATTAATTCAAACATGACTACTTTCGATTTTTCTTGTTTATTATTGTTTCTATTGCATCTTCCACATGCTTGAAAAATAGAGTCTAAAGGGGCTAAGTCGCGATATACAATATCAAAATCTATATCAACACCTGCTTCAATTAATTGGGTAGATATTAGAATTTTATTTATAGGATTTGCCTTTACAGCTTCGATAATTTCTATACGTTGTTGAGGAATGATATTGGTAGAAAGATAGAGAATTTCTTGTTCAAGACCTAGTGAGTTAAGCTTAGTATAAAGTTCTAAAGAAGCTTTAACACTATTGAGAATTATCAACTGAGATAACCCTATATTTTCATTTCCAAGAATCATCTCTACAAGATCATCCATTTGAATTTTATTATCAAGATTTGAGCAATCTAAGTCTATCCGATCAACTTGGCAATAGTATTGTTGATAATTTTCTACTAATTCAGTAATTTCCTTTTCCTCTTTGGAGAAAATTAAGGGCATGGTGGCAGTAGTGAGAATGACATGAATATTAAATTTCTCGGCACTTCTTCGTAATATCTGATTTACTAGTAGCCAATATCGAGTAGGAATATTTTGTACTTCGTCCAGGATGATGATACTATCAACCATGTTGTTTAATTTAATCAATTGTTTATTAGTAAATGAGATTAAGGTATTTAGCAGTTGATAGAAGGTTGTTAAGACAAATTCTGATTCCCAATTTTCTATCAAGAATTTTCCTTCTGCCTCATCCCATGAGTTAGAACTTTTATAAGAGAATTCTACTAAATGGTGCTGTTTAAGAAGTTTTGTGTTATCAGTGGCAATATTAGCTAAAGTAAGAATATCATCTAAGACATTTCCATTTTGCTCAATTATACTGGTAAAGGGGAGAGCATAAATAATTCGTTTCTTTTTAAGTTTCTGCTTAAGCTTCAAAGCTACATTCACAACATTGAGAGTCTTCCCCATTCCTGTTGGTAAATTTATTGAATTAATTAAAGTGCTTATTGAAGTAGCTTTATTTCCTGTAGCTTGATAAGCTTCTTCTCTTAATAGATTAAGCAAATTATTTTGGTCAGCATCTTTAAACTTTATGTTTTTATAGTTATCAACAAGATTTTTTTGCCAAGTATTAAAGCTAATCTTATCTAAATCAGCTTTTTGTTTGAAGATGGAAGCCTTTTTATCAGCATAGATCAGGATTGAGAAGAGGTAATTTACTTTGAGGTAATCTTCATCTGTGATGAGCTTGTAATCTCTTCTACTAATATTTTCAAAGAGTAAATACTTATCCTTTAAGGCTTGGTAATTAGCTACTGAGAAGAAGGATTCATAGGGCAGGTGATCTACATAAATCTCATTCAAGTAATCATAATACAAGCCTGCTGACTCTTTTTCACTTGTTTCAAAAGTTTGTTGTTCTCGAGGAGACCTTAAGTTACCATGGTGTGAATAGACTATAAAAAAGGCTATAAAGCAATCAAGTGCACAAAAGCCCTTCTCTTTCAACAAAAAATATAACCATTGGGCTGAAATTGCTGAATGATGATAATCACCATGACAGTTTCCTCTTATTTTATCTTGAAAATAAGGGTGTGCCTTACCCAGATCATGCATGAATAAGGCACACTCCATAACACTTCTGTATTCAGGGTAAATATTATCTTCATCAAATTTTCCTAATCCAATCTCTCTAACTTGTTTAAGATGATCGATTAAATCAGTTTCAGGATGAGATAGAATTTTACATAGCACAGATAAATTCTCCTAATTGATTTATAGAATAGAGTTTTTTTACTTTTGCAAGAATTGGCTCTCCATTGATGCTATATACAAACTCTTCATATTTAGTTACTCTTCTATCATTCAACATTTCATTCGACATTATACTCTTCTGAACTCTATTGTTTCCTGAAAAATCAATTTCCAGAAGATTATCAAGAGAGATTGCTGTAGCAATAGTTGCGAAATCTGTAACTTCTACTTCTGATAAGTTAAATTCACCTATATAGTTATAATTAGCTAAACATTGAGCAGAACCTAATGATATTGAATAAGTCGCTTGATGTTTTTCTAATTTTTCTTTAAGTTGATTATATAGCTCAGGATTATTATGACTAAAGTAGATTCGATATAGAGGATTTTTAACAAATTCATAATTTATCTGCCTCTTCTGCCCTAACGGCATTGTAAGAATAGAAAGAGAATTCGCTTTTACTCCATTAATTTGCATCACTACTTTGTTTACTTCTTTTCTTAATCCCACAGCTATAAAGCTGTTTTTAAGAGTAAAGCTCTCAGGATTTATTGTCTTATCAATTCCTATAATTGCTCCAATAATCCCAGAGATAACAGTCCTCGGAGGAATTAAAAAGGTTGTTGGCGACATATTGGTGAAGTGCTTACGAAAATGAGCATATTCTCCAAATATATCAAACACTAGTACTTTATTCATTTTTCACCTCTTTAAAGATTTAAAGAAGTATATTCAAAGTCAATACCTTTAATTTGTAAGCGAGAATCTTTAATAATTTCAATTTTTTCAATTTTTGTTGCATATTCTTTAATCTTACTGGAAAGCCTTTTGAAATCTATCACATAATCATTCGGATCTCTCAATTGTTCATCTCTTTTTTCACTGACTAAATCAACATATTTATCAAGTTCTCCAATAAAGAAATTCGCTTCTTTATAAACAATGTTAAGCAGTAACCGTGGATTGTGTTCCATTTTAGATCTAGATATGAGATTCTTTGTACCATGCCACATAGCTTTTTTTAACTGTTCAAGATCTGATTCTGTTAATTTGGTCTCCTTACCTGCATTTTCATTTACCACTCCATAGAAAGCTATTAATGAATAAGGAAGAACGTACTCTTCTCTAAAAGTCTGTTGTTCTGCACCATCTTTTGAGGCAAAGGCTCCTGTTCCTTTGATATATTTAATCTCAACAGTATGCAGCGATTGACCTATTTTAAACTGAACAGGACCGGTAAATGTTATTGAATCTTTTTCTAATGGCAGTACTCCCCCAAATAACCTTATATCAATGCATCTTTGTAATATTTCATCTTGATTATCATTAAAATCTTTTGCTCTTGCCTTACCATCTTTTATACCTTTTCCTTTATCTGAAGCGGTAGTCTTCACAAATACATCAAATTTCTGGTTTCCCTCACCATTGTGTCCCATGTAATTAATTAAATAATCTCTAATAGTTCTTTTTAGTCTAACATCAGTCACAATATTTTTCTTTGATTCTTCATCGATTCTGGGTTTATTTTCATCAGCAGGATCTCCATTAGGATTTGCATTAACAACATCATACAAAAATAACATTTCTCTTCTTGTTTTAATCACGATTATTCCTCCTCATTTGTATTTTCTTTTTTTTCTGATCTAAATTTGTTTTCTAATGTCATACCGCTAGCAAAATAGAAACTAATTTCATCATTAGATAAATCTTCTAACTTGGAAGTAAGTAAAATTTCTGAAATAGCAGTTTCCAATTTTCTATAGTAGTTTTTCCCATATTGTTCAAACTTTTCAATCACTTGTGGGAAAAGTTTTCTAATATAAGCAGGAGATAGTTTAAGTGAGTTTAGTTGCTTCCTGAATGGTGTAGCATTTCTCTCTTGATATTGAACATTTAATAGTTTTTGTGTCAATACTCCCATTAGAAATATTGCTCTTTTGGCATCACTGTTTAAGAACTCTTGATGCTCTTCTAAGAATTTTGTATAGACTTCTTCCATATTTACCTCCGTAATATTTTGTTTGCATAAATCAATTAGTTTTAAATAATGTAAAAAGTAGATGATATTGATGACTTTTTCAATGTCATAGCGAAAATAGTCTTCATTACTCCATTTTCTTCTAAAAATAGACATGAACCTTTCTATAATCATCAGATAAGAGATAGGTTTTTGCCTAAATATCCTACCCACTAATTCTAAGAAAGACTTACTGTAATCTCCATAGATTTTACTTTTGATAGGTAGAAATACTTTTAGATTTTCAAACATAAATTTTAAATCAGTTTCTTCGCCTTTCTTATATAATCCATTCAAATCGTGAAAAATTTCAAATTTATCTGCTTTGTATTTGGCTTGGAATATTTCCTTAAACTGGGAAGGAAATATCCCTTCTACTGTTAGAAGAATTGAGAACTTAGCTTGATTCTCTTCCCAGAATACTAAGGAGTAATTAAGAGAGTTACCTGTTTTTGCTAAAACATCTAAAATTTCTTTCTGATCATTAGATACTATTTGAGTTTCTCCGTATTTAATCCTGAATTGTCCAATTTTATTTTCATCAAAGAAGAATTCCATAACATCATTGTTTTCATTGTTATCTAAAATAAATTCAGGAATAATGAAGTAACTAAACCCACAAAATCTATAACTCATATAATTTGTTAACAGATACTTAGCTTTATCTAACTCTTCGGCACAGTCACTACAAACAGGATAGTTCCTTGCACTCTTCACTTTATCAAAACCACTCGCAATAGGTGCTAATTCTGTTTTGGAAGCATAGAAATTAAAGGTGCTAACGAATCCCCATAATTCAGGTTTTACATGATTACAGATTGAACACTCACTATCCCTAATTATATGTTTTTCATCAATATAATACTTCTCATAATAATTTTTACCCCACTTAAGCAAGACCTCACGATAATATTCTGATTCACCAATAAATTTGTCATTCAATCTAAGTGTAAGTACATTTAAAGCGGGATTTGTTGCATCTAATATTTTATTAATACCTTCAATTATTAAAGAAAAATTGTTTGTAATATACTCATCCAAATTATTCAACACTGGATTAATTGCATTATTTTTTAAAGCTCGTAAAAACTTAGTGGCATTCTTACCTGGAATCCATTCTCTAATGCTAAATAGATCTTCTTCTGAATCAGTAATTACTTCTTCCCCAAACTTGAATAAATCTGTAAGAACTGTAGGAACAAATGGAGTAGCTTGAGCTTTTGCTGGTGCATAATAGAACCACCTAAGATTATTTCTCTTAGAATAAGGTACAACTGTGGAACCTGAAAATACAACTTTATCCTCATTATCTACAGTGAAATCTAAAACAATAACATCTTCTTTTCTGTTTGTTAAGTCTAATCCGTAAGCGTTTGTTTCTATATATTTCTCTTTATCTTCAGGAGAAATATACTTCATCATTGCATACATCTTATTAATCATACAACCTCCTTATTTGATTATCAAGCTTGTTTAATTTGTTTTACAACCCCGAATCCTCTTGCTGTCTGTTTACCAAGTCCCCAATAATCCGGGATGAGAAAATTAGTTTTGAAATCACCTGTAAAGCAGAGCATCTTAACATTTTTGAAATTAATTAATTTTGGTTTTAAGTTAGCATCGACAGTTAT
Organism: Cloacimonadales bacterium (SeqCode); assembly: GCA_963692475.1. Lineage (GTDB taxonomy): Bacteria > Cloacimonadota > Cloacimonadia > Cloacimonadales > JAFGVF01 > JAEKNW01. Next base: position 2,997,439 of record OY829950.1, on the reverse strand, counting down.
TCTTTCAAATTCAGGTATTTCATAAGAAAATCCTTTAGAAATGGTTTTCAAATTACTTTTAAGAATATCTTTAAGTAAGGCTGTTTTATCATACTTGTCAGCTTCTTGATATTTGATGTAATTCTCTTGATTAAGGGACATGTATGGTGATAAAAAGTTATAATAGAAAAAGTCAGAATGTTGACCAATTTCCACATCATAGGAAAGAATTTCTTTTTCATTAAGAATAAATACTCGGTTTCCAATCACCATTTCATCAGAAAGAAAGAAAACTTCTTTTAGCACTTCAATTCCTTCTTCCATGGCAATTAAAGCAGGATTACCATTAAATAAGCGATATTGAATCTTGGGAAATTTATATGAAAACTTCCCATTGGGAAGATGGTTATGTAATAATATATTATCTGAAAAGTTAGTTGCGAAATAACCTCTAACCTTAGCAATATCCCTTACATCCAACTTCACATCATTAAACTTTAAAATGATATATTTCATCAGAACCTCCTCTGATAAACAATAAATATCTTTTAAGAATTTCCTGTCAACATTTATGTTTACTTTTATTTTTCTTCTTATTGATTTGCATAAATGCTGTTAGTTAAAAGCAAAAAGAAATAGAGATGGGAATAATACCTATAATCATATTAACAATGAACTTAATATCTTTAGATTGCTATTTTCATGTTTAAATATATTAGTTTCTTTCCACTTCAAAAGCACCCTTGTATGAGTCTCATTAATAATCCGATGCTTTATTGAGTGTCTAACGAAGGCGATATGTAAATGCTTATTATATGGCTCAAGTTCAAGTCTGGTGGAAATGACTTATGTAAATCAGAATATTTCATTGATATTATCAACAGATTTATATCCTGTCCCAAGGGTTAAACATCAAAAAGGACTCTTGCTCAATTATTTAACACCCCGTCTGCTTCGCATCCACCCCTCTTAGAGACATTTGCTTAGCAAATGAAGAGGGAAATTAACATGCTTGAGTTTGAATAAATCTATTAACAAACTCTTTTTGTAAAAAGAGACCAAAAACTCAGAGATGTTAACTTTGTCAATACTCTGGGAATAATTTCCTAGTGGATGACTATTACTTATATTTTATAGTCTGGTACATTTCTTCAATTTCTTCTTTAAGTGCTGCTTTAATTGCTGGAAAATCATCTTTATTTTTTACAAAATGTAGTTTCCCATATTTCATTCTCATTGAGGAGAAAGGTTTAGGTACTCTAAATTTATCCCAAGAGTTAAAGCACCATTCTCTGCTAACATCTATGGCAACAGGAATGATAGGTCTTTTGGAAAGATAGGCAGTAGTAAGGAGACCATCTTTAATAGTATAGATAGGACCACGAGGTCCATCAGGAGTTATAGCAACACTATTTCCTTTAAGGTGTGATAGTAAGCCTCTCAGGGCTTTTGTTCCGCCTCGGGTTGAAGAACCTCTTACCGGCACATAACCTAATTTTGAAATAGGTCCTGATATTAATTCTCCATCTTTAGATTGGGAGATTAAGACGCCAACCTTTTTGTGCTGATGCAATAAAACTAAGGGAATCTGGTCACGATGCCATAGCATAAAGACACAAGGCTGAGTAGGATAATCACCAAATCTTTCTTTTTTAATAGTTAAATTTAATAATTGCAAGAAAAATGCCCCTAAATACTTCTCAACTTTCATTAAGAATTTATTCATAATTTAGCATCTCACTAATTTTATTTGCACAGTTTGTGGAAGCACTTTCATCACCTAATTTATGCTTTATAGTCTCTAATACCGAAGTAAAATGCTCTCTTTTGTCAGAATTAGTTAGCACCTCATTTATTTCATGTCTAATATTCTCAGCAGTCATATCTTCTTGAATCAACTCCTTAACAATAAGCTCATTAGCTATTAGATTAGGGAGTCCGATATATTTAACGCGAGAGATTAGCTTAGCAATTTTCACTGTTAAGGGGTTTGCCTTATAAACAATTACAAAAGGCTTGGCAAAAAGGGTAGTCTCTAATGTTGTTGTACCTGATTTAGCCACAAGGAAATCACTATGCTTCATAATATCATAATTAAGCTCTTTTATTATAGTGATATTATCAGTAAAAGTTTTGGCAAGGGGTAGATTAAGAAATGAATCATCAGCAATTGATAGCAAGTATTCACGTTGAGGTTCAAGATTAACTAAATCCAGAAATACCTTCATGTGTCTAACAAACTCCATTTTCCTCGATCCTGGGAATAATCCAATCCACTCTTTATTAAGATCTAAGTTGAATTTATTAGCAAATTCTTCTTTTGTCATAGTCGCTGCAATTTCCTCAGCTACCGGGTGACCAACATATTGATTTGGAATCTTGTATTCATCTAAAAGAGGAGATTCAAAGGGATTAATACAACACACAAAATCAGTATATTTCTTAATTTTAAAAATTCTTTTATGCTTCCATGCCCAGAATTGCGGACAAATATAGTAAAGCACTTTGATATTAAGCTCTTTTGCAATTTTGGCAATTCTTAAATTAAGTCCAGGATAATCTACTAAAACGAGCAAATCAGGTCTATTAGATATCAATATATCTTTAATCTCTTTTTCAACTTTAAGAAAAAATTGCAAATGCTTAATAACTTCAACAAATCCCATTACATTAAATTTACTGAAGTCAAAGAGAGATTTAAAACCTTGATATTGCATTTTATCTCCACCTACACCATAGTGAGTGAAAGCACCTATTTTATTAAGTTTTGCAAGCACAAAGGAAGCATGAAGATCTCCAGACATCTCCCCTGCTAACCAAAAAATCTTCTTCATATATTAGTCTAATAAATTTAAAAATGGAGGCAATTCAGATTCTAAAGCTTTTTCTCTTTTATTTTCTGCAGTTTCTTCAGATTCAGTTGAATCATCTTCTTTATCTAAGTTATCATGAAGTGAACCGAATCCTTTCATGCCCTGCGAAATACCATAATTATCCAATTCAGGATACTCTTTTGCTTTTCCTATTTTACTCATAGGCGAATAAGTCTCAACCTTCTCATTATCCTTTTCTAAGCCTGTTGCAAGTACTGTAACTCTTATTTTTCCATCATATTCAGGGTCACAAAAAAGTCCATTGATGCAAATTATATTATTACCTGTTTGACTTGTAATAGTATTGCAGGCATTCTCTAATTCATTCATCTTCATATCTGTACCAGCGAAGATATTAATGAGAAGAGCTTTACATCCTGAAATAGAAATATCACCAAGGAGTGGGTTTGTTATTGCATTTTGGGCAGCGATAATAGCTCTGTCCTCACCTTCAGCTTCCCCAGAGCCAATAAGACAATAGCCCATATTTCTCATAATAGTCTTTATATCTGAAAACTCTACGTTAATATATCCAGTTTTAGTAATAATATCTGATAGTGATTTAACACCATTATAGATAATCATATCAGATTCTCTGAATCCTTCAACAACTCCAATTGTTGGGAAGGTTTCTAAAATTTTATTGTTGGGAATAACTAATAAGGTATCTACAAAGCCTTTCAAATTTTTTAATCCTAATTCAGCATTCTCAGTTCTTACCTTTCCTTCATAAGGGAAAGGCTTGGTTACCACCGCCATAGTGAGAATGTTCATCTCTTTTGCAGCACGTGCCACAACAGGAAGAGCTCCTGTTCCAGTTCCACCACCCATACCAGCCACTAAGAAAATTAAATCTGCTCCAGCTAAAGCTTTTTTAATCTCTTCGTAAGACTCTTCAGCTGCTTTTTCTCCCATTTCTGGCAAAGCACCTGCTCCTCTACCATTAGTAGCTTTAGGTCCAATTTGAATAAGATTTGGTGCTAATGATTTTTTTAAATCTTGAACATCACTATTTATAGCAATGAATTCCACATTATCTAATTTATGATTTATCATTGTGTTGATAGCATTTCCACCTGCTCCTCCAACACCAACTATTTTTATCTGTGTTAATATAAAATCTGAAGCTTCATTTATTTCAAACATCTTTACTCCTCTTTATTCGGAAAAGAACTTTTTAATTTCACTGATTATACTTGCAATATTTATTTTCTTGGGGAAAATTGTTTTAGATTCGATTTGATTTAAAGCACAATACCTAAGCATACCTATTGAAGTTGCACTTTCTAATTTGTTTAAATTTTCTATTTTGCCAGAGATTCCGTCCATAACTGGTTGAGCTATTTTTACAGGCATATTAAAGGTCTCACGAGCAATGTCAAGATAAGTCTCTAAATTACATGCTCCACCGGTGAGAACTAAGCCCGTTGTTATCATATCTGGTCTATAACTTTTAACTAACTCTTTATAACAATTTTCTAAAGAATCTTGAATACGTTTATCAATAATATCTTTAACAACTTGTAACTTAACTTTTTTTGTAATATTTCGGTCAAAAGTCCTGTATTCAATCTCTTTAGAGAAATCATACTTGGCTGTATCTAATTGGGAAAGTCCAATTTTTAAGTCATTAGCTGTTTTAGGTAATGTTCTAAGAATAGTGTAGATATCTTTGGTTATCTCTTCACTACCAACTAAATTAACAGAAATTGCTTGAATATATTTTTTACTGAAAATCATTGCATCAGAGATTCCTGCACCGATATCTATTAAGATACAACCGAGTTCCTTTTCTTGTTCTGAAAGGACACCAAGAGCAGATGCATAACTGGATAAAACATAAGAATCAACTTTATAGCCACTAATTTCAAAGCATTTGCTAATGTTTTGTAGAATTATCTTTTCAGCCATAATAGTTATAATCTCACCAGATAACTTAGTTCCTGAAAACATTAAGGGAAGCTTATAATGTTCAGAATTATTATCTATTAAAAAGAACTTAGGTATAGTATGAATAATCTCATAATTTTCTAAACCAGTTTGTTTTAAAACACTCTCTTTTGCATCATCTAAAACTAATTTAATATGCTCTTGTTTAATCTCAGTAGATTTTCCTTCTGTAGATAAAGTTACCTTGCCTACAGCATTCATATATTTAATAAAATCACCTGATACGCTTACTATCAATGTAGAGATATCATTGTTTGAGTTTTCTTTTAATTTATTAAAAACTTGGTTGATAGATTCAGAAAGGTCCTTTATATCAATAACTTTACCTTTATGAATCCCTTTTGTTGGTGCTTCACTAACACCTTTGACTTCAATTGTCTTATCTCCAAAAATCTCAGCTGTAATTGCTAATATTTTTGAAGATCCTAAATCAACAACTGTTACTAAGTTACTTCCCATTCTAACTCCATTCAGAAATCTGCTTTGCTAGTTACTATTTGGTTTTTATAACTAACATCAATATATAGACCTGATGCAAATGAGCTAAAGTGGCTCATAAACAAGTCTATTTTTTCATTTATATTATCGTTGCCTAAATAGACAACATTTCCTCGAAATATTTCTCTAAAGTAAACTTTATTATTTCTCATAAAAACATCAGAAATTTTATCCTGGAAATCAGGTCTGACTTCTAATACATGAGATAAATAATCAGTTATTACTTGAGTAGTACTATCTTTTATAGTAGTACCAATTTGATATTCTCTCGAATTAAGTTTTGAGGTGATTACAGGTAATGACTTTTGAAGATACCCATAATTAACTCTCTCTAAGATTTTTAACTCCTTGGTAACATAAAAGTTCTTTCCATCTGAAAAATTAACTATTGCAAATGGATTTTCCAAATTATAACTTACTTTTAGTTTATTAAGAATCCTTCGGTTTATTTTCATATCTTTAACAATTGGATAATCTTTTTTTAAAGTATCTCTTATGCTTTCTAAATCAAGCTTGTAAAGATTAATTCCGTAAAAATCATCTAAATCTTGCTCTATATGAAAATTTAACTCATCAGAATCACCAAGAATTTTCACTTTCTCTAACTTTAAAAGATCTGTTCGTTTGATTACTTCAAAAGTACCTAAACTCGTTAAAAATATCAATATAATAGAAAAAATGAAAAATATAAAGTATCTCCGAGAACCTCTTATCAGGACTCCATTCGAAGTATTATTCATTAAGTCTATTCCTCACTTAATTTGGCAATTACCTTTTCTCCATAAGTAAATACTCTTCCAGCTCCCATGGTAATAAAGATATCTCCATCTTCTAAAGCATTTAGGACTTCGTCAACAAGCTTATCTTCACTATCAATATAGGTCACATTTTTATGACCAGAATGCTTTGCTTCATTAACGATTAATTCCCCTGTAACCCCAGGAATCGGTAATTCACGAGCAGGATAAATTGGAGCAATTAATAACTTATCACAAGAGAAAAATGCTCTTCCAAATTCTTTAGCAAAATCCCTTGTTCGAGAATATAGATGAGGTTGAAATAAAACTACTATTCTTCTATTTGTTGAATCTCTAAAACCATCTAAGGTAGCCATAATCTCAGTTGGATGATGAGCATAATCATCAAATATTGAGATTCCTTTATAAGTACCTTTATTTTCAAATCTTCGATATACACCTTTATATTCAAATAATCCTTCTTGAATCGAAGTGAAAGGAATGTCTAATTCCAAGCCTACTGAACATGCTAACAAGGAATTTAATATATTATGTTTTCCAGTAACTTGAAGCTTAACTCTTCCCATTTTATAATTTTTATAAATCAAATCATAAGAGCTGGTGAAGTCTATCATTTCGATATTCTCTGCTCTGACATCAGCTTGCTTGGAAAAACCATAAGTTACTATATTTTTAGTAATCTTAGGAAGAATAGATTGAACGCCCTTATCATCTAAACAAGCAATGACTGAACCAAAAAAAGGTACCTTCTCTGCATAGGTTAGAAAAGCTGACTTAATATCATCTAAATTCTGGTAGCAATCTAAATGATCAGCATCGATATTAGTAATACCTGCGATTATTGGTGTTAAAGTAAGAAATGAGTGGTCATATTCATCAGCTTCTACAACTATATATTTTCCTGAGCCCATAAGATTGTTAGAACCGAAATTCTTTACCATTCCACCAACGATAATTGTGGGCTCTAATTTCGCTTTTTCTAACATGATTCCAACCATCGAAGTAGTTGTAGTTTTTCCATGGGTGCCAGCTATTCCAATACTAAAGCTCATTCTGGTAATCTCAGCAAGCATCTCTGCTCTTCTAATTACAGGAATTCTTAGATTCTTAGCTGTTATAATTTCAAGATTATCATCTTTCACTGCTGAAGAGCGAACTACAACATCTACTTCTCCAATATTTTCAGGTGCATGACCTTCTACAATTGGGATACCTATATCCTCTAAATGTTGCGTTACTTCACTCTTTTTCATATCAGAACCAGAGATTGTTAAGCCTTGATTATGCAGTAATTCTGCAATACTACTCATACCTATTCCGCCGATTCCTACGAAGTGTATTCTTTTTGTTCTACCGAGCATTTTATTCCTCATTTCAATGATTCTAAGATTGAATTAACAATTGTGTCAACCGCATTTAAATGAACACATTGTCCAAAATTATTCTTATAATAATCATATTCTGTACTTAGCTTATCTATTTCTGCAAGCAGGGATTTAAAGTCAAGATTATTTTGTTCTAAAGTTAAAGCAATATTTTTTGAAGTTTGTTCCATAGCATTTTTGTATTGATGATTTTCAGCAGCATTAGGTAAAGGAATAAATAAAGCGGGAATCTTTTTTGCCTCTAACTCTGCTATAGTGATAGCTCCAGCCCTGCAAATTGCGATATCAGCAATATTATACAAAGCATCAATATCATAAGTAAATCCAAACATAAATAGTCCCTTCTTTCCCTGGAAGTCATCTTTAAAAAAATCAAGATTATTAACACCAAGTTGCCAGATTACATTATACTTTTCTAAGATTTTATCTAAAATAAAACTTATAACTTTATTGAGGAATTGAGAACCTTGACTTCCACCAATTAAGAAAAGAGTTTTCTTATTAGAATCAAACTCAAAATCTGTCATATCGGCAAGCCTTTCAGAATTCACTAAATCTTTGTTTAAGGGATTCCCACTATAGATAATATTACTATTCTTGAGATAGTTCTTAGCATCTTGTTGACCAATAAAAACTTTTATTGCTCCTGCTTCTAAGGCACGAGTTGTCAAACCAGGATAACTATTTTGCTCTTGCAAAAAATAAGGCACATTATTTTTCCGTGCTACTAATCCAGAAGGTCCGCTAACAAAACCACCACAACCAATATAAGCATCAGGTTGATATCTCTTGAATATTCTCTTAACTTTATTTACACTATATAATAATTTGAATGGAAAAGCTATATGCTTTAGAGTAAAACGTCTATATAATTTCTGAACATTAATAGCTTCGAACTTAAAACCTTTTTTTGCTACTATTTGTTCTTCCATACTGGCTTTATTTCCTATATATAAAACTTCATGACCTCTTTTCACTAGCTCTTCTGAGATACTTATTGCTGGCATAATATGCCCACCTGTGCCACCTGCTGAAACGATAAATTTCATTATTTACTACCTTCTCTTGCAACAATATTTAAAATTATAGACAAACTAAATGACTCCATTAAGAATGCTGAACCACCATAACTAATGAAGGGTAAAGAAACTCCTGTTGATGGTAAAGTTGAAATAGCTACTCCTATATTAACAATAACAGTGAAAATAAAATTAAAGCAGAGACCTATCGCAAGATATCTTTTGTATAAATCTTCAACATGTCTACTAAGATGAATTAAGCGGAAAAATAAGGCAAAAAATATGATAAATATTAATGAAGAGATAATAAAACCATACTCTTCTCCGATAAATGAAAAGATATAATCAGTATCAGCTTCTGGAACAAAATTACGAGCTGCACTACCAAAGTCAGATTTTGTTCCCCACAAGCCTCCAGCTGATAAAGCACCTAAACTCTCTATTATCTGCCTCTCTTTATCTGCTGTTACTTGAACTTCACTTCTATGAGGATTTAAGAGGAAATATTTACTGAATACCTTTAACCTATCTCCCCGATAACTTTCCCCAAAAATAAAAAGTCCTGAAATCAATATAATACCTGTCAACATAATAATAACAATGACTTTCTGTGGTAAATTTGCTAAATATAACATTAGAAAAATAGAAGAAGTTGTAATCAGTAAAACACTAAAATGAGGTTCTTTTAGAATTAACAAGACTGATACTAAAAAGAAAATACTGAACTTTAAGGAACGCTCAGCAAATAATTTTAATTTATTTTGAGCTAAAAGCTCATGATATTTAGCAATATAAATTGATAGAGAACTGATAATAATGATACGTGTATAATAACTTGGCTGAAAGGTAAATAAAACTAAATTGATACTTCTTTTAGCTCCTAAGATTTCCCTTCCAAAAGCTAAAACAAATATTAATAGTATCGTTGATACAATATAATGAATATTCTCATGTTTTCTGAAAAAGTCAACATTTCCCTTTTTTACAAAAGCATAAACAAGCATCCAAGAAAGTGGAGCAAAGAATAGCCCTTGTTTCAAGAGTGAGCTTAAACTATTAGCTTTTGAGTAATAGAGCAAAGTAATAAGCCCTATAAAGGTTAATAAAATATATAAAATACCTGCGATTTTATCTATTTTTATCATTCTATTACTCATTATTTCTTTAGACCTGCAACTATTTGTTTGAAAGTTTCACCACGATGTTCATAGTTTTTAAAAGAATCATAGCTTGCACAAGCAGGGGATAATAAAATTATATCACCTTCTTGAGAATCCTTAAAGGCTGCTTTAACTGCTTCTTCTAAGTTTTCATAGATATCTTTAGAGGAGAAATCTTTAAATTGAACTAACATTTTATCCTTTGTTTCACCTATCAAGTAAATTTTCTTAGCATAAATGTCTAAATGCTCCATAAGTACACCAAAATCTTCTCCCTTATCAGAACCACCCATTATTATTCTAACTTTTTGCTTATAGGCGCTTAGAGCATATTTAACCGAGTCGGTGTTAGTAGCTTTTGAATCATTTACAAAAGTAACACCATTTATATCTGAAACATACTCTAACCTATGAGCTAAACCTTTAAAAGTAGAAAATGCTTTTTCCACTAACTCATTGTTTAAACTTAAAGGAAGTGCTTCTAAAACTAACATAGTTGCCATGATGTTAAGAATATTATGTTCTCCTCTAAGTGATGTTTTATCAATATCTATTTTAAGAGTCGAGCTTCTTAGTAGCGACTTGTTCAAGCTTACATCACTCTTTTCTTTTAAGCTAAATCTCTTGATCTTACTTGGTATTAAATTTATAAAATTATAAATTTGTCTATCTGTATCAAATATTATGGCTGTGTCATCAGTATGCTGTTGTTTAAAAATATTAAACTTAGATAAGGAGTAATCATCAAAAGAATCATAACGGTTAAGATGGTCAGGCGTTATATTAAGCAAAACTGCAATTTCTGGCCTGAAAGAACTTACTAAGTCTAATTGAAAACTACTTAGCTCCAATACTACATAGTCATATACATATTTTTCTATAGGTAAACTGGTAAAAGCTATACCAATGTTTCCACCTAAAGCGACTTTTATGTTTAATTCATTTAGAATATGATAAATTAATGAAACTGTTGTACTTTTTCCATTAGAGCCAGTTACTGCGATGATTTTCGTGGCTGGATGTTTAATTCTAAAACCAAACTCTATTTCACTAATTAACTCATTTCCATTAGCTTGTAATTTCTTAATGATAGGAGTATTTAAAGGTATCCCAGGAGAAACTATAATCTGAGGATAGTCCATAATTCTATCAGAATGTCCTCCAAATTCATAGTCAATACCAGTTAAATCTTTAAGACTAACTTCACACTCTTCAAACTTTTTATATTCTGATATGAATACTTCATAACCTAACTTTTTAGCTTTCAAAGCAGCTGACAAGCCACTTCTTGCTATTCCGAGTATTCCTATTTTTTTCATATCTTTACTCCTACCTAAGTTTTATTGTACTTAATCCAATAACTAATAAAAGAATTGTTATAATCCAGAATCGAACTACAATTTTTGATTCAGCAAAGCCCAAAATCTCATAATGATGATGTAAAGGAGCCATTTTGAAAATTCTCTTACCAACTCCGAATTTCTTTTTAGTAAATTTAAAATATCTAACTTGAATTATTACTGACATAGCTTCAACTATAAACATAAAACCAACTATAGCAAGGAAGATTTGCTCTCTTAGAAGGATAGATAACATTGCTAATATTCCACCCAGCGGTAATGAGCCTGTATCTCCCATAAATATCTCTGCAGGCCTGCAATTATACCACAAAAAGCCAATCAGCGTTCCTACCAAGGCAGCTATAAAAACTGTCAATTCTCCTGCTTTCGGAATAAAACCAAGATTCAAATAATCGGCATAATTTATATTACCTTTCAGATAAGACATAATTCCTAAACCAAAAGCTACAATTGCACATATTCCTTCTGCAAGACCATCTAAACCATTTGTTAAGTTAACTGCATTAGAGGTTCCTACAACGATAAAGACTACTACTGGGATAAAGGCTATACCCAGATAAATTGCCGTGTGCTTCAAGAAAGGTAAATCTATATATGCTAAATACTCTATATCATTACTATAATAGAGAAAAAGAGCTATCATAAGAGAAACACTAACTTGTCCCATTAGTTTATATTTAGGAATAAGTCCTTTTTTTGATTTAGCAAAATTCTTTAAATAATCATCAACAAAACCGAAAATACCTAACCAAATTGTTGTTAGATACATCATCCATATATATGAGTTGTCAAATCGTGTCCACAAGAAAGAAGAACCGAGAAGACTAAGCATTATAATCAATCCCCCCATGGTAGGTGTACCTTGTTTAGCTTGGTGCCTATCTGGCATGTCTTCATCAATTGTTTCCACTGCTAAATGATGCTTCAATGTGTTGATAATCCATGGTCCAAATAGATAACTAAAAATAAGTGCTGTAATAAAAGCACCAGCCGACCGAAAAGTAACATAAGAGAATACCCTTAAAGGGTTGAATATTGTCATATATTGACTAAATAAATGATATAACACTATAAACACTCCAAAATTTTTTCTAAATGTATCCCATGTGAGCCTTTAAGAAGAATAACACCACTTTTAAGCTCACTAATATATTCTGATTTGATAAAGTCATCAACAGTAGCATAATGAACATTACTATTTAATAATTTACTTAGTTCACCAACAGTATAAACTTTAATATTTGTCAAATTTTTAAGTAGATTTTTTATTTCAAGGTGTAAAGTTTCTGCTTCATCACCTAATTCTAACATATCACCCAAAACTGCGTAATGAGGTAATTCAGGCTTGAAATCTATCCAAAATTTGATGGCTTCTTTCATTGATTTTGGGTTAGCATTATAGCAATCTGCAATAATAATCTGTCCATTTCTATCGATAATATTCATTCTATGGGAGAGATTTAGACTCTTTGCCAAGCCATAAATAATATCATTTAAGCTTATTTCCAGTAACCTGGATAAGGAAATTGCGTATGCATAATTTAAAGCAAAATATGGAATTTGACTATTAACATCATATTGAGAATTATTGATTTTTATGGTCATTGTTTCTTTTTTAATTTCTGAGATTTCATAAACAAAACTATTATTACTATTTTTACCTACAGAGAAAGCTAAATTTCTATAAGCTTGTGACTTATAATTAGCAAATAATTCGTTGTCTCCAGGGAAAAGGAATTTCTCTAATTTTCGATTAAATAATGCTGTTTTTTCTTGATAAACACCATGAATAGATTCTAACTTCTCTAAATGTGCTGAATCTACAGAAGTAATTATGGCATAATGAGGTTGAATTATATTACTAAGATAATCTATTTCACCAAAATTATTAGTACCTATTTCAAAAACCCCATACTGGTCAGAAATTTTTGCTCTAAAAATTGTTCTTGGTAATCCAATGTAATTATTCTCATTACCGATTGTTTTTAATACTGGATGATTTTCTTGAAGAATATTTACTATAATCTCTTTAGTAGTTGTTTTTCCTGTACTTCCTGTAATAGCAATTTTCTGCAAATCAAAAAGATTTAAATACCTTTTTGCCAGCTGACCATAGAAGTAAAGAGCATTATCTACACGTAAATATCTATTTGAATTATAGTCAATCTCACCTACCGCAAAACAAGTTGGATTGTCTTCAAGTACTTTTGAGATAAAAGCATTACCATCAAAGTTGTCACCCTTAATAGCAATGAAGAGAGAATTCGCTGTGATAGTACGAGAATCAGTAGAAATCTGACTCATACACAGGTTTGGAAAATCAGTAAAATCTTCTCTTTGATAGCTACCAGTGAACTTTTGTTTTATATCAAGAAGGTTTATTACATCATAAGAAATAGCTAAGTCTTTAGAATCTTTATTCTCTATTTTAAAATAATTTCCAGCAATTTCAGCATCTGAAAAGTGATGTTTAACCCCTTTTATTTCTTGATAACATTCGTGTCCTTTACCTAACAATACGACGACATCACCTTTATGAGAAAAGTCTAATGCTGTAACTATTGCCTTTTCCCTATCCCTAATTATAAAATAATTTTCAGCATCTAATCCTGCTATCATGTCGGCAATAATATGATTTTTATTCTCCCATCGAGGATTATCATCAGTCAAAATTACTAAATCAGAGTACTTACAGGCAATTTTTGCCATTAAAGGTCTCTTTGCTTTGTCACGCTCTCCACCACATCCCAAAACAGAAATTAATCTATGAGGATTTGTCTTTTTTAATGTTTTTAAAACTTGTTCAATTGCATCTGGTGTGTGTGCATAATCAAGAAATACTTGACCTTCTGCCTTCGTAACTAAAGGCTCTAATCTACCATTAGTTCTTTTAAGTGAAGTTAATATCTCATATTTTAGATTAATTTGAGGGAAAGTCTCCCGGCAAATCGTTATGGCTAAGAGTAAATTATAAATATTAAACTCTCCAATATAATTAGTAATGATTTCCTCATTTCGATTTCCATAATTATATGTAAATTTTGTATAGCTCTGGGTGTTTTCAATATTAGAAGCAAAGACTTCATTATGTGAGTTTAGTCCATAAGATATCTTTTTACTATTAAAACTTGCATAATAACGTTTTCCAAATTCATCATCTAAATTTATTACTGCAGTAGCATTAGTAGATTCAGCAGAGTCAAAAAGAATTTTCTTAGCTAAATAGTAGTTTTCTATAGTGTTATGAAAATCAAGATGATCTTGGGTTAAGTTAGTAAACCCTATTGTAGTGAAGTTCTGACCATAGACTCTATCCAAAACTAAAGAATGAGAAGAAACCTCCATAACAACAGCTTGGCATTCTTCTTCAACCATTTTAGCAAGAATCCAGTTCAACTCAGAAATATCAGGAGTTGTCCTATTAAGAGGGAATATTTCACCTCCAAAAGAATATCCTAAAGTTCCAATGATACCACATTTGATACCCATCTTGTTTAATATATCAAAGACGATTGTAGCTGTGGTTGTTTTCCCGTTTGTTCCAGTTATCCCTATTAATTTAAGTTTACTTGATGGGTTTCCGTAAAGTTCAGAAGCAATTAAGGAACCTGCCTTTCTACTATCCTTTACCAATATTGAGTTAGCGTTAATATCAATATCACGTGATTTAACTATAAGACTTGCACCTAATTCTATTGCCTTGTTTATGTAGTTATGTCCATCTTGCTCAAAACCTTCTATAGCTATGAATACATCCTTTTCCTTAATATCTCTGGAATCAATAACCACATTCCCTAAATCAAGATATTCTTCCTTAATATTCGAAGATATATAAAGTCCATTATTTTTTAATATATCTATAATTTTCGTTATTTTGATTTTCATAACTTCTCCTATCGACACTTTATCACTAATTTCATGTCTTCAGTTATTTTAGTCCCGGGTGGGATGTTTTGTTCAACTATTATCCCCTTACCTTGAGAATCAATCTTAATGTTATTCTTTATACAAAACTCTAAAGCTCTTCTTAATGGAGTATTGCGAAAATCAGGTAAGATTCCACTTTCGATACTTTCAGTTATTGTACTGAAAAAAAGAACCTTATTTCCTTCTTTCCTAAACAACACTCCTGGAGCCGGATATTGCTGATTAACGACAGAATTCATTTTATTCTTAGTTGTAATATATTCAACATCTAAATCTTTAACAATTTTTTCAGCTTCTTCTATTGTTAAGCCTTGTAAGTCCGGCATCAATAACATATCGCTATTTTTCATAGTATAATCAAAATTTAAATGATTCTTTTCAGAAGAAATTAATTTCTCATATACTTTTTCAAAAGTAGGAAGTGCTGAAGTAGCAGCAAATCTATATTTTCGAGCTGGTTTATCAAAAGTAACTACGATGACAAATTTTGGATCATCTTTTGGTAAATATCCAACAAATGTAGAAGTATATTCCCATTTGTTAGTATTTTTGGTTTTAGCTGACTTAACCTCAGCAGTACCTGTTTTACCTGCTAAACCAATTATATCATTTGAATAATACTTTCCTGTCCCGTATTCAAAAACTTTTTCAAGATAAGTCTTTATTTCTTTTATAGATGAATCTTTTGCAATTCTTCTCAATGCCTGCCTCTCGGAAGTAAATACTTTCTCACCCCTATTGTTAGTGATTTTATTAATGATTCGAGGTGTTAATAAATCACCACCATTAGCTATTCCGCAGTAAGCATTTGCTAATTGAAGCTGAGTAACTCCGATCTCTTGACCAAAAGATATTGAATGAAGAGAAAATTGAGTCCATTGATATATTGGACTTAATTGCCCCTTCATTAATCCATATAGCTTAGTTGGTACTGTTTGCCCAAAACCCATTTTCCTTAATAACTGGTAAAGTTTATCCTCACCTAACTTTTCAGCAATCTTAGCAATTCCAACATTGGAAGAATGAGCAATTATCTCTTCTCCATTTAAAGGATAATCTAAGGGATGATCATCAGTAATTTTTCTTTCTTTGTTTTTCTTTTGACCTGTATAATCTGGATAATAAGTACGACAATCTATCTTCTCGTTAGGGTCATAAACTCCTGCATCCATTGCTCCCAACATAGTAAATGGCTTAAAAGTACTTCCTGGCTCAAATTTGTAACTTACTGGTAAATTACTATAACTACGAAGAAGAGCAGGGTCAGTATTTATATCATCCTTAGTTAAACCTGCCATGACAATTATTTCTCCAGTATTTGGGTCCATTACTGTACACATTCCAACTTCAGCTTGATATTCTTGGATTTTTTCTCTGAGAATATTCTCAACCTCAAACTGCAAACCACTATCTATTGTTAAGAATAAATTATAGCCATCAATAACTTCTTTTCTCTGAAGTCCTATAGCTGGAATATTATTGCCATTTGCATCTTTTATAACTTCTTGCCAACCAAACTTCCCACTCAATTCTTCATTAAAAGATGCTTCAATCCCGGTTATACCTTCAATCGAATACTTTGATTTATTGATTCTGGTATCTGAAATAGTTTCCCGACTCTCTTTAATACTTCCTATCAAACGTGGAGCTATATTCTCAGACATGTATTTTCTTTTGTAACCAATGAATTCTGTGATGTAACCAGTAATCTTGTTTCTCTTAAAAGAAGTTAATAAATCTTCAAGTTGCATTTCATTGATACTATAAAAAAGAATTGGACTATGAGAGTTCAACCTATTTAGCAAAACTTGATAATTTTCTCCAGAAATGTTACTACTTAATTTAGCAATTTTCTCTTTTACTTCTTGAATACTTCTATTATCAGATGTTCTGCTAAGATATTTATTAATTGCATTTATATCTATATCAACTTGATAATATTTCTCGGTAGTAACCAATAATTCATGATTTCTATCATAAATATTACCTCTTGTTGGATTTATAAATTCTTTAATTGGACTGTTTCTACGAAGTCTTAGTCTTTTTAGATTGTAAATATCCTTAACTTGAATTAAAAATAGCTGTGCTATCCAAAGCACAGCTATCAACAAAAACAGAATTAATAAGAAATTGTATCTTTTGCCATTCATTATGGGATCAATATGAATACATTGTTTTTAATTCATCAGCACTCAATGATGTTGTAAAGAGATCCATAATAACGGTTAAGCTAATATTTTTCTCATTAGTATACACTTTGCTATAACTTACAAGGGCAGGGTCGTCATTTGGTTCAATAAAACCATACTTTTCATGAGCAACTTTTTTAACATAAAGCCCTGAGCGATAATATGATAAATCAGATTTCTTACTTGAGTAGGTTGAAACCTTACTATTATAGAGTCTTTCATATTTTTGAGCTTCTTTGCTATATCTAATACTATAGTGATCAAGTATTCCATTAATCACAAAAAAAACAACCGATATGACTGATATTGTAATAACTAATTTAATAACATTTTTCATCCCAACTCCTTAAGATGTTTTTAAAGTTTTTCAGCGATTCTTAACTTGGCACTCCGAGACCTATTATTCAAAGTAACCTCTTCACTGATAGCGGTTAATGGCTTTTTAGTTAATATCTTGAGTGTTGATTTTTTTCCACAATTACAAATTGGAAAATTTGGAGGACATGTACACTCTAATGATTCGAATTTCATAAAATCTTTTACTATCTTATCTTCTAAACTATGATAAGACTCTATCACTAACCTACCACCCGGATTTAGAATATTTAAAGCATCCTTAAGAACTCTTGATAACACTTCCATCTCGCGATTTACTTCAATTCTTAAAGCTTGATAAACTCTTGAAAGTGTCTTGGTTATGAACTTGGGATTCATTTTAAAGTTAGCTTCAATTAATTTGTTTAAATCTGTAGATGTCTTGAAATTTACTTTTTCTCTCTCTTGAACTATAAGTGTAGCGATTCTCCTCGCTGCTTTCTCCTCACCAAAATCCCTGATTACTCTTGTTAAAGAATCTAAACTATATTCATTAAGTATTATTTCAGCTGTAAGCTCCTGTGCTTTATCCATCCTCATATCTAAGGGAGAGTCTTGTGAGAAGGAAAAACCTCTTGATGCTTCGTCTAATTGAAATGAACTTACACCTAAATCAAAAAGGATTCCATCGACTCGGTTGATTTCACAAAAAGCAAGCTGAGTTCTCATATTTTCGAAATTGTCTTCAATAATAGTTACCCTATTCCCAAATCTCTTTAATCTTTGTGTAGCGAATTCAATTGAATCTGGGTCTTGATCAAAGGCAAAAAGGAGAACCGTAGGATTAGCTTCTAAAATAGCTTCAGAATGACCACCCCCACCCATCGTTGCATCAACAATTATTGAATTATCTTTTATGTTTAATCCTTGAATACATTCTTTTAACATTACTGGTACATGGTATGTCATATTCTCACCGAAGGCCTTTCTTTACTATTTCTGATGTTTTCCATAAGAGCTTTTTGATGTTCTGTGAATTCTTCCAATGACCAGATTGAAATATAATTACCTCTACCAATAAATTTTACCTTATCGCTTATTTTAGCAGATTCCATCAAATCTTGGGCGATTCTAAATCTTCCTGCACTTCCTTCCAAAGTTTGAACACCCATTGAGTTGTCCTCTATTAGTGTTAAACTCCAATAATCTATATCGCTATCACTCTTACGAAGCGTTTCACAGATACTTTCGAATTCAACTTTGGGATAGAGGGATAAACAGCCCTGTGAACTAAGAGTAATGACTATCTTATCTGATTGATAAGTGTTCAATACTTCTTTGAACTGCTTTGGTAACACAACTCTATTTTGAGTTATGCTTCCGATATGCGTTCCATTGAACTTAGCTGTTATTGCCATACCTTATTTCTCCCAATTTTGCCTTAAAGTGCATTTATTTACCTAACAATGACAATTTATGACTTTACTTTATCTATGTCAAATGTTTTTTTACTTTTTTTTATTTTTTTTAAGAAACCCTTTTAAATAGCTGTTTTTTTAGCCTTTTCATTATTCTTTGTATATTATAATGGCGTTTTTTCTACTTGTTTTAAAATTTAAATTCTGCCGAAAATTGCCTTTTATTGAATTGCCTTTTTAAGAAATTGAATAATTATGACTTGTCATGTTAGAATTAAAATAATAGATTTTTACTGCACCATTCGGGTTAAAGAAGCTGACATTAATTTCATAACAAATAGCTATGCTTCATTGATTAGGACGTTGGACATTTCATTATGTATGTAGTCATAGCCTTAGCGAAACCTCATTTCCGCCTCATTGCAAAGTAATGATAAACTAACTAATATCCAACACCCCACCTTCTAGGAAGGTACCCCTCTTCTCTTAGAGGGGAGTTGATTAAGAGCAGCTTCCATTCCATAGAAAGCAAAAAGCTCCGAAGGAGACCGGAGCTTTTTTGCATTTGGAGTTGTTTTATTTTGTTAATTTATTTCATTAGTATCATTTTTTGTGTCTTATTTAGACTCTTTGAAGTCATTTTGGCAAAATAGACTCCTGATGCAACTTTTCTATTATTGCTATCAGTACCATTCCAGATATACTTATGATTTCCTGCATTGAGGTTATCATTACAAAGAGTTTTTACTTTTTGTCCTTTAATATTAAATATTTCTAATTTAACATTTTGATTTTTATTTAAATCGAAGGAAATAGTAGTTTCTGGATTGAAAGGATTAGGATAGTTCTTGTTTAATCTAGTAATCATAGGAATGATATTCTCATCATCATTACTAACAATACCATTAGTAATTTCGAAACTAATCTCGCCACCAAAAGCTGAACCGATGCTTGAGTTATCAATTGTTTGAACAGAAGCATAATATGTACCGTTTTGGAGGTTATTAATCATACAAGCAAGACTATTTAGCATATTACCTTGATGAGGTTTTAACAAGAACCCATCATCAGTAGCCATAGAGCTAAAGATATCATTTCCACCTGAGACTGTCCCAACTTTGATATTATAGGAAAGGCCTAATTGAGGAGTTTCTGCATCGCTACCCATTCCCCACTCTAAAGTAACAACATCATCTTCAACTTCAGCAGTAATAACTGCTGGAGCTTGTGGAGCTGTATTAGTGAGTTCAGTTTGGTTTTCATAGATATTGCAATAGTAGTCTTGATAGTCATATCTTCCTGTAAGCAAGACATCACTATTCAAATCACCATTATAGTCAATCATAGTAAGTTCACCATATTTGAGAGCATCTAAGCTATCAGCATAAGTGAAAGTATCATTTCCTTGATTAAAGTGAATCTGTCCTGTCCACCATTCTGTATTTTGCACACCGTTCACGATGATATCTACAAGACCATCAGAATTTATATCATGTATCTTCATATCACCTTGTCTGATTCCTACAACATAATTTTCATTATCAGGAAGATTAACATTAGTGAAAGAATCATTGCCATCATTTCTAAGAATATAGAGAACAGAAGGAATTTCATTTTGGATAGAACCGGTAACAAATAAATCCATCAATCCATCATTGTTGTAGTCAGCCCATTCCACTACGGTATAGCGAACTCCTTCGATTCCAAGATCGATTTCAGTAAACTCATTATTACCGTCATTTCTCCAAACAGAGACTCTCCAATCCCAGCTATCAACTCTACCTGCAGTAGCGATATCTAACAAACCGTCATTATTATAATCGGCAAATTTTGCATCTCCACTTGATATTTGATGAATGTCTGGGGAAATCATTTCGAATTGATAGTTTCCTTGGTTTATATAAATTCTGGTATATTCAAGATCTCCAATTTCAAGACCTAAAATACCATTATAAAGGACATCTAATAAACCATCACCATTATAATCTTTCCAATCAGTATTTGAACCTTGAAGTGGAGGAAGGTTTGTTTCAACTTCTGTATAAATGCCATCCTCAAGTACATACATTTTACTGATATGATTATTTATAGCATATTGTCCAGCTGTGTAAATATCAAGATCATTATCATTATCAACATCTATCCAATCAACACAACCGAAGCCTGTTCCTTGAAGTCCAAGATTGATTCTTTCAAAATCACCATTTCCATTATTTTTATAAATTGCAATTGCTGAATTTGCACTATCTAAAACATAGCCAGTAGCGAGTATATCATAATCTCCATCATTATCATAATCACCTGCTTCTGTTTCACTTTGCCAGAAACCAGTCATTCCTGCTTCTACTTCTTCAAAGCTAAATGAATAAGTATCACCTAACAGTTCAATGATCTGACCAGTATCATCATCGTGTAAGAGCTGACTGTGTATTTCTAATTGACCTGTGTGACTTCCACTTTCAGGGAAATTCATTGCAAGGCTAATAGTTAATGTATCTTCTAATACGAGATTATTAAGAGTTTGACCAGTAACTTGACCATCAAGTCCTATTAAGAAATTATCTGAGACAGTAACAAATTCAAAATTTATAGGCATATCATTAAGATTAATAATCTGCATAGACATTATAGATGATTGGTTACCATTAATTGTAGCAGGGAAGGTAACTGATTCAGTAGTATATTCAACTTCAGCTGTGATTGAATTTGCAAAAAAATCTACATATACTTGAGGGTCAGCTACTGAATTAGATGATATCATAAGGCTATCATTGACTGTTCCAGCTACATTATTAGCATATTTAACTTGGATTATAGCAGTTTCTGCAGGTTGGATAGTAATATCTGTAAGGTTAGTTAGCCACTGTCCATTATTATATTGAAGACTGAAATACTGAGGTGCAGTAATTTCATCAACATTTAAAGGCATAATACCAGAGTTAAGGATATTAAAACTTAAAATACTTTCACCATTTCCATGATACATGCTACCAAAATCTAATGCTTGAGGACTTACAGTTATTGAATATTGTTCTTCTGGATTAAGTGGGAATTCTAAGTTTTCATCAGCACCTTTATATGGGTTTACAAGATGTCTTAATTGACCATCAATATCAAACTCTACACCTGCGATTGGATTACCTGCGAGAGCGAATTCACCTAAGGAAGTATTGCTAAGATGTAAGTCTGTGTTAGAAACAAACTCAGCATCAAAAACAGTAGTATTAGCATCAGTAGAAGAAGTTGTTTGCCAAGTAGCTAAATCTTCACACTCAGTGTTTATCCATGAACCAATAGAACCATTCTCACTATAATAGGTGTTATCATCAGCATTCCATGTTCCGCTTCCAAATGTATAGCTTATCACTTCATGATCAAAGTCACCACTTCTTCTATTAATAAAGATGTTATTTTTTAAATTAATAACACCATCTGTACCTGTCTTCTGAACACAATAATCATGGTCAGTACCAAGGCCAGCTAATAAAACAGTATTATTATAAACATTAAGAGTCATTGCTGAGTTACCAGCATCTAATCTTAAACCAAATACTTTATCATTATTATCATCTGTAACAGAAATAAAGTTATTAATCACATCAGCACTTACTTTCTGGACTCTGATAGAATAAACATTTGCACCAGCTTCTTTCAAGCCATAAATCTTATTATTGGTAATAATTGCATTATCTGCTTCGGAGTTATATTGAACATAAACACCATAAACTGAAGGTTCAGGAGTATAATATTCTGCAGTATAGAAAATATTATTGTTGTGAATTGTATTGTCTTGAGAAGCTTCTTTTATATGAACTCCATAACCACCAAAGTTAGAAATATTACAGTTTTGAATAGTGATATTATGTGAAGCATAAATATAATATGCTCTATCATATTTAATCTCATCATCATTTGTATCTGTAACATCGATACTATCAAAAGTGATATAGTTAGCACCATTAAATTCAACAACACTACCTTCAAGATAGTTATAGTCGATTAATGGATTGCTTCCAGTACCAGATTTCTGGAAAATGATAGGACTATTTTCATCACCCATTGCTGTAATAGCTGATAAGGAATCAGTAAAGATTTGCCCAGCAAGGACATTGAAAATGATGCCACCTTCCGGAATAATCCCACTGTTTAAAGCTAAGATTGCTTCTTCAATAGATACAAAATCACCATTACCTGTGTTATCAATAACATATTCTGACTCTAAAAGAGAAACTAAAGGATTTTCTAAGTTCTCATCAGCTCCACAGTAAGGATAAGAAGCATGTCTTAATTCACCATCAAAATCATCAGTAACAAAAACGATAGGACTTGCGATTAAGTCTTGATTGCCTAAAGAACTTCCAGAAAGATGTAATTCGCCCTCTGTAACTGAATCAAATACAGGTAAGTAAATTTTAGAAAGGTTATCCAAATTAGTCTCAGTTTGCCATTCTGTTAAGAGAAGATATTCCACAGCAGCTAATCTACCATAAAATCCATCATGACTTCCTGAATAATAGATATTGTTATCAAGTTGTACTCCAGGCTGAGCAAATCCATACCAGATTGAGTACTGCTCAAGCTCAGTTCTATTATTAATGAAAATATTATTCTTGACTATTACATCACCAGCACCACCTGAGATATTAAGACCATAACCTTGATCAGTTGCGATTCCTGCAAGATAAACTGTGTTGTAATAACACTGAACAACACGGTCTGCTCTTCCAGTTACCCTAATACCAAATATCTTATCATTATTATCATGAGGTAAGGATATCATGTTGTTAGCTACGATACCTGTTACTTGATTAAAGTCTATACCGTAAATAGTGGAGCTAGATTCTTTGATGCCATAAATACGATTTCTCAAAACATCTACATTCTCTGCACCAGAATTATAGGCTACTTGAATTCCATAAATTGTTGTTTCGGAGGTATAGAAATCTTCACTATAATACAAATTATTATCTGTAATCGAAACATTTGTAGTTGCACTTGATGTCTTTATTCCATACTTATTAAAATCTTGAATTACACAATTTTTGATAGTAATATTTGAGCTTGAATCAAGAAGGAAACCTGTTAAATATTTATCATCATTTGCAGTATTTGGATCTTTAATATGCATTCCATCGATAGTTATAAAACTTGCTGAAGATAAATTAAAGACAATATTATCTAATGTTTCATTGAAAATTATTGGATTTGAGCCTTCTCCTGATTTTTGAATTGTAAGTTGATTGTCCACAGTACCAACAAAAGTGATTGTAGGTAAAGTTTCTGTAAAAGATTGATCTGAAGTGATGTTTAAAACCACTCCACCTGCAGGAATTTCTGTTAAAGCATTTACATAGTTAATTCCCTCTGAAATTGTTAAATAGTCTCCCCCACCAGTATTATCAATGGTTTTTACTTCTTGAGCAAAAGCTAAAGATAACAAGAAGGATAAAAATAATACAATAGTCACTCTTTTCATTTTATTATTCTCCTTTAATTGATTTTAAATATTCTTTAAGAGGAACTCCCTCATCAAAATAACTGTGGAATGTTTTTACATACATCTTTGCTAATTGTAAATTATCTATGAACATAGATGTGTGAGTATTCATATTCATATTTGTGTTTGCTATACTTAATATTACTTTCTTTTTGTCTAAAACTATTAGCTTTGTATGAACTTCATCTACAACTCTAACTTCTGCTCCTACCTCTTCCCATAATTGCAAAAAGTGTACAAAATCGGCATTCTTTATATCTGCTTTTTCAGTAACGAATTTGTATTTTAATCCAGGGAAATATGCTACTTTTCCTCGTTTTTGAACTGCAGAAAAATCTATTACATATGGAGCTTTGTTCATAGTTAATATCTCATCTTTAACATCTCTTCCATATTCGTTTATCTTTTCTAAAATTTCATTATTCCCAACAATGACTTCTATATGCTTAGCAGGATCATCTGATTGTTCTTGAGCTAATTCATAAATCGGTTCTAATTCTTCAGCTATTAGATTAATATTTCTGACAGTCTTTTGATATTCAGTCTTATTTTTTTCTAATAAATTGTTAAAAGCAAATCGTGGGTTTATAGCATTGAATTTTTTAATTTTATCATCTTCTGATTTCTTACAAAATCCTTTCTCATGAAGTAAGTTAATTACTTCATAAACTCTTGTTCTGGGGACATTAGCTAAATTTGCTACTTCTGTAGCAGATAAATCAGTCTTTTGAAGCAGAACATGATATACACTTGCTTCGTATTTTGTTAATCCAATATTTATCAATCTTTCAATAATATCAGGCATTTCTTTCTCCCTTTTTACTATCTAAGACAATTATTTAGGATTAATTAATTTAAGTCAATATATTTTTGTAACTTTTCAGTGACAACTCTTAAAAAGCTCTATATTAAAGCTTTTTTTAAATTTTCATGAATCTATCTTAAGTAAAGAATGCTTTTAAAAGGCTCTCTCCAAAGTAGAGTGGGTTAGTTTTATCATGAAACTTGTTTTTACTGAAAGGAGGTGTTAACATCATCAAAAAAAAACGAAATATTATCGCCCTTCCAGGGCTAAGATAAATTTAGTTTCATATATACAGGGTCTAACGAACCCTGCCTATTAGATTAACATCCCTTCGGGATTATATGTGTATTAACTTCCATAAATTGACTATATATTTGTTAACATCTTACGACAATATTTATCATATTACCCACTCTACTTGGGATAGAGCCTTTTAAAAGAGACCAGAAATGTTTTAATATTCTTTAACTATTCATTTAAAATCAAAAATATCTTACGATGATAACTGATATTCCTTAGTTTCATGTCCATGTCATGTCCGTTCCGCACTTGGATGTCTCTCAACTAATCACTGGACTTTCATCGAGACACTTACAGAATACATTCTGAAATGACTTACAAAAGCCCTTCGGGATTAGATAGACATTGATTTTCCACTAATATAAACAGATTGATAAAAAAAGTGAAAAGCCCCACATTTCTGTAGGGCTTTTATATCTGTTTTTAGCGCTTGCCTGCTAGGTGCAAGCATTACCATTATTATTTCATAAGAATCATTTTCTTTGTTGAGCTAAACTTACCATTTCTCATTTTGTATAGATAGACACCTGAAGCAACTTGTTTGTTGTTATCATCTCTACCATTCCATACAACATTATGATTGCCAGCACTTCTATATTCATTAAGAAGTGTTTTTACTTTCTGTCCCTTAACATTATATACATCAACTGTTACATTACCAGCTTCTTTCATACTGAAAGCAATAGATGTTTCAGGATTAAATGGATTTGGATAGTTTTGACTTAAAGTAGTAATTTGTGGAATATTTTCCACATTTTCATTATCGACACCATCATCTGTAGAATCTATTCTGAAGTTATCAATCATGAATATAAAAGCATCTGCACTTATACATTGAAGAGCAAATCTAATGGTAGTTCCTGTTAATTCACTTACATTGAAATGATATAATGTCCATTCTGTTGGAGCTTCTAAATAATCAGTTCCTTGATGAAGTGAATATTGGAAATTATTAATCTGAGAACCACCAAGTGACATCTTAACTCTAAATCTCTCTAAACCAAAATCAGCTGTATAACTCTTAGCATAGAAAGAAACAACTGATGTTGTACCAACAGTAAATGCAGGAGTAATAAGCCAATCATTATTCACACCTTCTGTAGAAGCGAATGAGGTTAAGAATTTTTCTCCACTTTGTGGAATCATATCTTGAATAGGAGGAGTTGTTGAAGCAGGATTGAATACCATATAAGACATTGCTTCTCCTGCATTTTCGAATTCAACATCACTAATACCATAAGTATTTCCACCATCTTCATCATATTGAATCCAGTTAGGCATATTTAGAGTAAAGTCAGGATGATCATCAAAATCATCACCCCATAGTGGAGTTCCAAGATTATAGTAGATTAAAGTTACTGTGTTAGAAGGTAAAGAGAATCCATCTGGTTCTTCATACATACCCATAACATTATAATCATACTCTGTACCTACTACAACTTCTGCATCATGATAGAGATTTGTGCCAATAGGAATCATTTCATCTGTAATTATATCACCATCTCTCAAAACATTATATCCTATTAGATATCTTTCATAAGGAGGCTCAACCCAAGTTAATTCTACATAACCAGATTGGTTAGATGCTTCTAATGAAAGTGGTGCGTTAAATGAGTAGTTATAATTAGCATCAACATAAAGATTATATAAGCCTGTATCTTCTCTAACTAATCTTTCTAAATCGCCGTTTTCTCTTTTTCTATTTAGAGGAGCATTTACACCTTGAGGATAAACATTAGATTTGGCAACTCTAAGATAATAATCTCCACTTTGTGGTAATACAAATTCAATACTTGAACCATTAGTAAGGAATGTTGCAGGCTCAATATCGCTTGGATCTGTGTTAGGACCATAGAGCCACATTGAAGGAGTAACAACTGTTCCACCAGCATCTGAAACAGAAGCTAATAAGGTATCACCAATACCCATGGCTGGGATTTTATACCAATCAATATCACCTATAGGCATAATAGCGTAAATATCTCCATTTACAGGGAGGGTAAGCATTGTAGCTGTTGTTGGTATATCATTTCCATCATCTGCATAGGCATAACCACTTATAGTAACTTCATGAGTAATACGAGTTGCATTATCAACAATCTGAATAGTAGCACTCTTACTTCCTTCAGATGTTGGAGTAAGTGAAACACCTATTGTTGCTATATCATTGAAAGGTAATACTAATGGATAAGTATTATTATCACTTGTAATAGTAAATTGATCTGCATCAGCACCTGTGATAGTTGGTGGATTTGCAATAGTAACATCTTGAAGACCAATAGATCTCATAGTTATAGTTTTTTCTAAAGATGTGCCATCAACAGGAGTCATCTCGAATAGAGAGTTTGCAGGATATACTGTTAAATCTGGAGCATCAGGAATTTCACCAAACTCTAAAGTAATATTAGCATAAGCATCTCTCATATAATTTGCAGCAGGAGGTGCAGTTGGATCAGGATTAGTAGAATCACTATAATATACTATTCCTCGTGTTGATGTTGAATTTGTACAATAGAATTCATCAGCTGAGCTATGATATCCTTGAGTATTTTCTTCAACAGCAACAACTAAGTTCTGAGTATTATCATAGACAAAAGGAATATCTAATTCAAATTCAATCCAACCATCTTCTGTTGTGGTTGTTAAAGTTCCATTATAGACTTCCATAAATTGAGAAATATCAATCCAGTCTGTGTTATTAGCAAATTCAGTCATACTAGTATGACCCATATAAATGATAAAGTCATCTGGACCAAAAGCAGAATTTCCGTTATAATGCCAGCTAATTTTTTCAATTCTTTGATTAGCTATACCGATTTCACCAGCATAATAAATTACTTGAGAATAAGTATAACCATAATATGGTTCAATTGGCATACTAAGGTTAACTGCAGTCCCAGTACCTATTATAGCAATATTTTCTGGTAATGGAGGTAGGATGAAAGCTGAAGTAGCGATTGTTAAAGAAGGAATGGCTGTATCGTTGGAAAGAACATTAAAACTTCCAGTATAATCACCTTCTGCAGTAGGTTCAAGACTGACAGTTATTACTTGAGAGTTATCAGGAGCTATAGTTACCTCATTTGGAGTAAAACTTAGTTCTGTTCCATCTTGAGAGAAATCTATCTCTAAAGGAGCAATACCCCAGTTTTCAATATTCAATTGAGCAACACCTGTTCTGTTGAGATAAACATTTCCAAAATCAAGAGTATCTTGAGTCACAACAATAGCTGGACCAGTAGGAATTGACTCAACGAAGAAATTATCTAAATAGACATATTGATAAGTTGCCCCAGTACCAAGGAATTTGAGAGCAATAAATTGATCATCTTCATTAGCAGTAGAAAATCCATGTTGGAATTGCTCGAAAGTTGTTGTGAAATATACAGTATCACGAGCTGTGAAATTTATCTCACCACTATTGTTTTCAGCAGTTCCGATAATGAGACCAACCCCTTCAGTAGAGGCTTTAGCCATGAATCTAATTCTTCTAGAAGTTAAATCATCAATTGGAGGAGTAATAGCAGTAATTTCTGCTGCAGCATCTGCAGAGTTATAGTATCTAAACCCATTAACTCCTTCATAAGCAGTAGTAGAAACACCTGCTGTAGCATAAGTAGAAGTACTGCTTGTTACTACAGACCAATCTTGTGGAATAGCGTTAGCTTCATAATCTTCAAATCCTTCAAAATGAGGGAAGTCATAGATCATGGCATCATAACCTGTTCCTGTTAGAGGAATGATAGTTTCAGTTCCTTCACTATCAGTAATGGTTAAATTAGCAGAAAAATCTCCTTCAGTTAAAGGATGGAAGTTAACACCAACTGGTACAATCTGGCTAGTAATTTCTAAAGGATATACATTATCATCAATAAGGATAAAATCAACATCTTGATCTATTGAAACACTATTAATTGTTAAAACACCTAAACCAATATTACGAATATTGAAGAGAGCTTGTGAAGAAGTATTTATCATTGTTTCAGGATAATCCCATGCAAGTGGTGATATCAAAGTAACAGGACCTGTTGGCATTTCTTCAATAGAAATATCATCAATATAGATATAGTCATAAGTATTCAAGAAAGAATCTGCTCTGAAAACAATAAATTGATTACTGTCATCTTCAACATTAAGACTAACAAAATATTCTTCATATTCAGTAGTTAATGTAAGAGTTTGAATTTCTTCAAAATTGTCCAAATTATTATTAGCATCACAAACACCTATTTTTAATTCTGTATCGACATCTGATGCTTTAACTTGGAATCTAACTCTTTTAGTAGTTAGTCCTGAGATTGGAGGAGTAACTGCACTTAAATCAGCGGCAATATCTCCAGAATTATAGAATCTCAAAGATTGAGCACCTTCATAAGGATTAGAAGCAATAACACTAACAGTTGCATAAGCATTTGTGCTATTAATTATACTATTCCAATCTTGAGGTAATTCGCCTACGACAACATCCTCAAAACCTTCTAAATATGGGAATTCTGATATCATAGCATCATAACCAGTACCTGTAAGAGGAATAACAGTATCTCCAATTTCAGAATCATTGATTGTAATATTAGCTTCAAAATCTCCTACTGTAAGAGGATGGAATGTGACAGTAAATTGAGCTACATCATTAGTAATACTTAAAGGATAAGTGTTGCTATCATTTAAAATGAAATCAACATCTTGATCTATTGATACACTATTAATGCCTAAAGTACCTAAACCTGTATTTCTCATAGAGAATGTTACTGTATTAGCTGATGTATTAATAATAGTATTTTCCCAGCTATACTCATCAGGGGTTACCATAAGTTGTGGAGTTGTAGGAATATCACCCATTGTTAACAAGATATTTGGAATAAATGAAGCAACAGTTCCTGAAGCAGGATTTATAAAATCACTATTTACAGAATCAGAATAGTACCATAAACTTTTGTTGCCATTAGTAGCTGTACCATAGAATTCATCGGCTGAAGATGAGTATCCTTGGGTATTTGATTCAAAGGCTATAACTAAATTATCTGTGTTGTTATAGTTAAAAGGTACTGTGAGAGGAATGGTAACCCAACCTTCTTCAGCAGTTACACTGAATGGACCATCATAAACTAAGACAAAATCACTTAGTGGTAACCAAGAAGTACCATCTGTGAATTCATCTAACTCTGTATGACCTAAATAAACTTGAATATTATCTTCAGTCCATGCACTATTACCATTATAGTAATAAGATATTTCTTCAATTCTTTGATCATCTACATCAAGCCATTCTTGGTCAAAAATAGATTGAGAAATGGTATAACCATAATAAGGTTCCATTGGTAGATGAGTATTTATTTCTTGACCATTACCAATTACGATTGAACCATCAGCTGCACTTGTAGTAAAATTCCAAATAGCAGTAGATGCAAGAAATTCAGTAGCATTATTACCAGAAACAATTTTCCAATAATAAGTTGTTAGGGCATCTAAGTTATCAACAGTATAAGATTGTTGGGTATAGTTATCTGCGAGTAAAGCATTTTCATTCATTGTGGCAACTTCGTCAGCAATAGAACTAAAATAGACTTTAACCCAATCAGTATTTTCTCCAGTAGTCCATGTCAAATCGATAGGAGTTTCAATATTGAAACTATTATTTTCTGGTGCAGTCAAAGTAGCCATACTTGGCTCACCTTCTGCAGTAAAATGGAATCTAATATTTGGATATCCAGCAAATAATGTTCCTGCTGTGGCTGGGAAAGTACCATCGGCATACTTATAAACAGCTCTTTCAGGACTTGCTGCAGTTGTTAAAAAATTTGGATAACCAGTTGCATAATCTCCATCATTATTAATAACTAATATTTCTAAGTTATCAGTACCATTATAATCAAAAGCAGTATCTAAAACGATGTCATGCCAACCACCACCATTGTATGTTATGTTTCCAGAAAAAACCAACTCATAAGAATCATCTGTTGTTGGGTCAACATAATCAGTAGATGTTATTGAAGAGTCTGTAGTATGTTTAATATAATAAGATTGATTATCTAAAACATAGCCAGCTGGTGTATTACCAACATTGTAGCTTATTGTGTTAATCTCCATTTCATTCATTAACTCTGATTGAAGATAAATTGATCGAGACCAACCATAATCATAGTACCCATAAGCTGGGATATAATTTGTGGTTGTTGTACCTGTTCCAATTTCCACATAGATAGCGCTTAAAGATGCTATCAAGAACATTAAAATCGTAACGAAAAATATTTTCTTTCGCATAGTCACTCCTTTTGTTTTTTTTCCTTAATTTTGGGCTGTACTTAGTTCTTAATTTCTATAGAATGAATTTTAACAGATTGTTTTAATTTTATACTATAGAATGTTTCATATACAATTTCAATTTATTATTATATTCTTGGCAAGATTTTTTTTTATTAATTTTATCTATGATAACCTCAAGCTCACTCTTATAAAATAATTTATGTATAACGAATTTATCTATAAGCAGTTTTTTGTAACAATTCTGATATATCAGCCCAAAGAATAATCTGAATGCTATGGTAATAGATAGAAAAAGCCCCACATTTCTGTAGGGCTTTTATATCTGTTTTTTGCGCTTGCCCTGCTAGGTGCAAGCATTACCATTATTATTTCATAAGAATCATTTTCTTTGTTGAGCTAAACTTACCATTTCTCATTTTGTATAGATAGACACCTGAAGCAACTTGTTTGTTGTTATCATCTCTACCATTCCATACAACATTATGATTGCCAGCACTTCTATATTCATTAAGAAGTGTTTTTACTTTCTGTCCCTTAACATTATATACATCAACTGTTACATTACCAGCTTCTTTCATACTGAAAGCAATAGATGTTTCAGGATTAAATGGATTTGGATAGTTTTGACTTAAAGTAGTAATTTGTGGAATATTTTCCACATTTTCATTATCGACACCATCATCTGTAGAATCTAATCTGAAGTTATCAATCATGAATATAAAAGCATCTGCACTTATACATTGAAGAGCAAATCTAATGGTAGTTCCTGTTAATTCACTTACATTGAAATGATATAATGTCCATTCTGTTGGAGCTTCTAAATAATCAGTTCCTTGATGAAGTGAATATTGGAAATTATTAATCTGAGAACCACCAAGTGACATCTTAACTCTAAATCTCTCTAAACCAAAATCAGCTGTATAACTCTTAGCATAGAAAGAAACAACTGATGTTGTACCAACAGTAAATGCAGGAGTAATAAGCCAATCATTATTCACACCTTCTGTAGAAGCGAATGAGGTTAAGAATTTTTCACCACTTTGTGGAATCATATCTTGAATAGGAGGAGTTGTTGAAGCAGGATTGAATACCATATAAGACATTGCTTCTCCTGCATTTTCGAATTCAACATCACTAATACCATAAGTATTTCCACCATCTTCATCATATTGAATCCAGTTAGGCATATTTAGAGTAAAGTCAGGATGATCATCAAAATCATCACCCCATAGTGGAGTTCCAAGATTATAGTAGATTAAAGTTACTGTGTTAGAAGGTAAAGAGAATCCATCTGGTTCTTCATACATACCCATAACATTATAATCATACTCTGTACCTACTACAACTTCTGCATCATGATAGAGATTTGTGCCAATAGGAATCATCTCATCTGTAATTATATCACCATCTCTTAAAACATTATATCCTATCAGATATCTTTCATAAGGAGGCTCAACCCAAGTTAATTCTACATAACCAGATTGGTTAGATGCTTCTAATGAAAGTGGTGCGTTAAATGAGTAGTTATAATTAGCATCAACATAAAGATTATATAAGCCTGTATCTTCTCTAACTAATCTTTCTAAATCGCCGTTTTCTCTTTTTCTATTTAGAGGAGCATTTACACCTTGAGGATAAACATTAGATTTGGCAACTCTAAGATAATAATCTCCACTTTGTGGTAATACAAATTCAAAACTTGAACCATTAGTAAGGTATGTTGCAGGTTCAATATCGCTTGGATCTGTGTTAGGACCATAGAGCCACATTGAAGGAGTAACAACTGTTCCACCAGCATCTGAAACAGAAGCCAATAAGGTATCACCAATACCCATGGCTGGTATTTTATACCAATCAATATCACCAATAGGCATAATAGCATAAGTATCACCCTCAACAGGTAAGGTCAATGTTGTAGCTGTTGTTGGTACATCATTTCCATCATCTGCATAGGCATAACCACTTATAGTAACTTCATGAGTAATACGAGTTGCATTATCAACAATCTGAATAGTAGCACTCTTACTTCCTTCAGATGTTGGAGTAAGTGAAACACCTATTGTTGCTATATCATTGAAAGGTAATACTAATGGATAAGTATTATTATCACTTGTAATAGTAAATTGATCTGCATCAGCACCTGTGATAGTTGGTGGATTTGCAATAGTAACATCTTGAAGACCAATAGATCTCATAGTTATAGTTTTTTCTAAAGATGTTCCATCAACAGGAGTCATCTCGAATAGAGAGTTTGCAGGATATACTGTTAAATCTGGAGCATCAGGAATTTCACCAAACTCTAAAGTAATATTAGCATAAGCATCTCTCATATAATTTGCAGCAGGAGGTGCAGTTGGGTCAGGATTAGTAGAATCACTATAATATACTATTCCTCGTGTTGATGTTGAATTTGTACAATAGAATTCATCAGCTGAGCTATGATATCCTTGAGTATTTTCTTCAACAGCAACAACTAAATTCTGAGTATTATCATAGACAAAAGGAATATCTAATTCAAATTCAATCCAACCATCTTCTGCTGTGGTTGTTAAAGTTCCATTATAGACTTCCATAAATTGAGAAATATCAATCCAGTCTGTATTATTAGCAAATTCAGTCATAGTAGTATGACCCATATAAATGATAAAATCATCTGGACCAAAAGCAGAATTTCCATTATAATGCCAGCTAATTTTTTCAATTCTTTGATTAGCTATACCTATTTCACCAGCATAATATATTACTTGAGAATAAGTATAACCATAAAATGGTTCAATTGGCATACTAAGGTCGGTTGCTGTTCCAGTACCTATTATAGCAATATTATCTGGTAGCGGAGGTAAAATATATCCAGTTGTAGCAAGAGTAATGGAAGAATTATTCTCATCATTTGAAGTTACTTCAAAACTACCTGAATAAGCACCTTCTGCAGTCGGAGTTAAATTAACAATAATAATTTGATTAGTTTCAGGCTCAATGGTCGCAGTATTTGGAGTGAAGCTAAGCTCGGTACCAGTAGATGTTAATTCTATCTCTAAAGGTGTTACCCCCCAGTTCTCTACTGTCAAATGAGCAACTCCTAATCTATTAAGATATACATCACCAAAATTCAAGGTGTCCTGAGTAACAACAATAGCTGGACCAGTGGGGATATATTCAATGAAGAAATTATCAATATATACAGTTACATAGGTTCCACCAGTTCCAAGATATTTTAAGGCAATGAAGTTTGTATTTTCATCAACTCCATCAAAATTATGAACATATTGTGTCCAGGTTGCGCTAGTAATTATTGTATCACGGGCAGTGAAATTTAAGTCACCCATATTATTGTCTGCTGTGCCAATAACGAACTGAGCACCTTCAGTAGAACCTTTCGCCATAAATCTTATTCTTTTAGTAGCTAAATCTTCTACAGGGGCAGTTATAGCATAAAGATCAGGTTCAATGGTCATTGAGTTATAAAGTCTAAGAGTATTTGTACTCTCATATCCTCCGTAAGTATTAACATCAACTGCTGACCATGTATCTCCATTTTCCACTATTGCTGACCAATCTTCTGGTAACTGACCACTCTCTACATCTTCAAACCCTTCAAAATGCGGGAAGTCATAGATCATGGCATCATAACCTGTTCCTGTTAGAGGAATGACTGTATCTCCAATCTCTGCATCAT
Organism: Cloacimonadales bacterium (SeqCode); assembly: GCA_963692475.1. Lineage (GTDB taxonomy): Bacteria > Cloacimonadota > Cloacimonadia > Cloacimonadales > JAFGVF01 > JAEKNW01. Next base: position 2,962,065 of record OY829950.1, on the reverse strand, counting down.
TGATAGTAATATTTGCTTCAAAATCACCAACACTTTGAGGATTGAAGGCAACAGAAAATTGAATAACGTTATTAGTAATATCTAATGGATAGGTATTCTCATCAGTTAAAATGAAATCAACATCTTGATCTATTGATACACTATTTATAGTCAAAGCACCCAATCCTGTGTTTCTCATAGAGAAGGTTACAGTGCCAGCTATAGTATTAATAATTGTATTATTCCAATTATAACTATTAGGAGTAACCATTAATTCTGGTTCAGTTGGAATATCACCCATAGTGAAGAGCACATTTGCAATAAAGTTCTGTGTTATACCTGTAGGTGGTGTAACAAAATCATAATTATTTACATCATTATACTCATAGATACTATTTGCAAGATTTGTGCTTGACCCGTAAAATTCATCCTCGAAACCAAAATATCCAACAGTATTTGCTTCAAATCCTATTACTAAATTTTGTTCATTGTTATAGTTAAAAGGAACATCAAGAGGTATTGAAACCCATCCTTCTTCAGCTGTGACTGTGAAAGGTCCATCATAAACAAGAACAAAATCGCTAAGGGGTAACCAAGAGCTACCATCAGCAAATTCATCTAAATCAGTATGCCCTAAATAGACCTGAACATTATCCTCAGTCCAGTCATTCATACCATTATAATAATAGGCAATAGCCTCAATTCTTTGATTATCAACATTTATCCATTCTTGATTATATATTGTTTGAGACAGAGTATATCCATAATAAGGTTCTAATGGAAGATGAGTATCTACTTCAGTTCCATTACCAATAACAATTGAACCTTCTGCTGCACTTGTGGTAAAATGCCAAATTGGAGAAGATGCTAAGAATTCACTAATATTATTTCCTGCAACTATTCTCCAATAATATGTTGTTAAAGATTGTAAGTTATCTACAGTTAAAGTCTGTTGGGTATAGTTATCTTCTAACAAAGTTGATTCATTCATTGAACTGACTAAAGTAAGGTCATCTCCAAAGTAAACTTTTACCCAATCAGTGTCTGCTCCATTAGTCCAAGTAAGAACTACTGGGAGGCTTACATTGAAACTATTATCTGCTGGAGCTAGCAAAACAGGATAACCTGGTTCATTTTCAGCAGTAAAATGGAATCTTGTATTTGGATAAACAGCTGATAAATTTCCTGTTATAGCTGGAAAAGTAGAATCTGCATACATAAATGAAGCTCTTTCAGGAGTAACAGAAGTACCTGTAAATATTGGTTGTCCAGATACATAGGAACCATCATTATTAATTACCAAGATTTCTAAATTATCTGTACCATTATAACTAAAGGAAGTATCTAAAACAATATCAAACCAACCAGTAGCATTGTATGTTAGATCTCCAGAAAATACAAGTTCATAAGAATCATCTGTAGTTGGGTCAATGTAATCTGCAGATGATATACTTTCATCTGTAGTATGCTTAATATAATAAGATTGATTCAACATTGAGTAATTGTTAGGTGCATTGTTAATATTATAACTAATAGCATTAATTTCCATTTCATTCATTAATTCTGATTGAAGATAAATTGTTCTAGACCAACTATAATCATACCAGCCATAAGCTGGAATATAGTTAGTAGTCGCTGTTCCACTGCCAACTTCAACATAGATAGCACTTAATGAAACAAACAGTACTAATAATGTTAAAATACTCAATACTTTCTTTTGCATAGTCACTCCTTAAAATTAATAGTTGTCCTTAGTTTTGGGATGTTTCAATATTATAGAATTTCCCTAATTTCTATAATTTTGCTATGGTGGTAGCAAGTTTTGTAATTACCTTTTGCAATTTGTTACTAAAACATTTTTTTTGGCAAGTAATTTTTTATCTAAATACAAATAATAATCTCTATAGAAGTTAAATTTAACTGAATTTATATCAAACAGAGTAATATAAGTGAATTGTTTTTTATTAATTTGCTATTGAACTAATGAAATATAACTAACAGATAGATGAAAGTTATATTATTTTTCGAAATATTCTGTAGATTTTTATCAACACTTGATACAAACTATAATTTTACATAACTTTAAGGTAATCTATATAATATCTATTAATATCTCCTTATAATTTTGATAATAAATCGACACACTTATCAGAATGAATTTGTATCACCTAAAAATAGTAAAGATAAATAATAAGGCTCTCTCCAAAGTAGAGTGGTAAATGTGATAAATAATTTTTTAAGCATTCTGTATTTATTATTGGGGGTTCAATATATTTTTAATCCCAAAGGGATGTCATTTGATAGGCAGGGTTCGTTAGACCCTGTATATATTAGCTATTGATATTGCTGAAGTGGACATCTTCTTTTAGACAAAAAAACAAACACATGAACTTAATTATGCCCACTCTACTTGAGAGAGCCAATAATAATGATGTAGCTTAGATTTATGACAGTAATATATAGAGTTATTTTATATGAAGATAAAAAAACGGGAAATAGTTGTGTTATGGAGGAAAATTAAGTTAAAAAAAATAATCAAAGAAGTTTTAAGAAAGAAATATAAAGGTTGTTACTCTTGGTAGCGAGAGGAGGATTTGAACCTCCGGCCTTCGGGTTATGAGCCCGACGAGCTACCAAACTGCTCCATCTCGCGACAATTGTGGAGTTTAATAAAATGGGGTGGCTGATGGGGCTCGAACCCACGACACCAGGAACCACAATCCTGTGCTCTGCCAATTGAACTACAGCCACCATAATGTTCTGTAAAAAAGTGTGTTGATTTTATATATCATAAATGAATGGCACGCCGCAAGGGATTCGAACCCCTGACCCACGCCTTAGAAGGGCGTTGCTCTATCCAGCTGAGCTAGCGGCGCACAAAAAATGGTAGCGGCACAGGGACTCGGACCCCGGACACTCGGATTATGATTCCGATGCTCTAACCAACTGAGCTATGCCGCCATTTATGGTAGCGAGAGGAGGATTTGAACCTCCGGCCTTCGGGTTATGAGCCCGACGAGCTACCAAACTGCTCCATCTCGCGTCAATGTTTTATCAATTTATAAAACCATGATTTTTTGTCAAGTATTTTTTTGAAATAAATTTCATTTTTTTACTTTATTAATCACCGTTCATCACTTATATCACACTATAAAAAATGGCACGCCCAAGAGGAGTCGAACCCCTAACCTTCTGATCCGTAGTCAGACACTCTATCCAATTGAGCTATGGGCGCACATTGTTTTTGCATATAAATATTCACTGTGTTTTATGTCAAGTACATTTTTTTATTTTTAAAAGTAGCAATTCGCTATGATACTGATAATTCAAACTATAATTACTAAGATTTTTTTTTAGAATACTCCGATTCATACTAAATATTCATACTCCAAATTTAGAAAAAAATGAAGTATTTCAAAGTTATATTCTTAACAAACGTGTCATATTTTTTGGACTTTTCTGAATTCAGTGAGGATAATTTATCTTATCTTTTAACCCGAATGGTACAGTAGACTTTGCGTGTTTATAACAAAGTCTACTGCATAGTTATTATTCTAAAATTTAAAGGCAAGCCTTATTTCATCAACATAATCTTGCGAATATCACAGTTTCCTTCAGACTGCATCCTAACATAATAAACACCTGAAGCAACTACTTGATTACGACTATTAAGTCCATTCCATGATTCAGTGTGTGTCCCTAGTGGTTTATAACCACTATAAAGACTCTTTACTAATTTTCCAGCTAAATCATAAATGTTAATTGATACATTTCCAGCCTTTTTTAGACTGTATTGGATAGTTGTATCAGGATTAAATGGATTTGGATAGTTAGACACAATACCTGTAATTAAAGGTGTAACAGCAGAGTTATCATTATGAACTGGGACATTTACGTTCCAAACTTGTTCAAGATAATTTTCTTCATCAGCCACAAGAACCTTAACTTGGTATTCTAATGATTCAATAAACTGATAACTACATTGATTGGAATTTCCAGACTGTAACTGGTCATTAAGATACCAGGAATAAGTTAATTCACTATCAATGTCCTCAGCTACAATAGAAAAATTTATGACAGTATTTAGTGTAGTATTGAATTCAGTTTCAGTAGGACTATAACTTAACATTGTTGGAACATCATTAACTGCTGTTACTACAATATTTGTTATTGCAGAAGCTATTGCTCTATTCCTTCCATCATTCACAGTAATAGTTATCTCTTCTGAACCATACCAATCTGGCAGGGCACTAAAGTTAATATTTAAGCCTTGAGTAACCGCTGTAATATTTTCATAATCAGTTACAGTAATGGTTAGTTGGTCCCCATCTAAATCTTCTACATATTGATTCATATCAACAAGCAAGCTTTCATCTTCAGCGAAGGTGAATGACTCAGGTAATTCAATAGTTGGTATCTGATTAACTGAAGTAACAATTATTGTAGTTGTTGCCGAAGCTGTTTGTCTTGTTTGCTTTTTGCTTAGTTCATTTTTACTCACTCGCTTAGAATTTGATATAGCAAGCTGATTAGTAGCTCTGTCAATACCATCATCAACTGTGAAAGTTAAATCATTGCTACCATACCAATCTATAGGGGCACTGAAAGTTACTATTAATTGATTTATTGAGACTAAAACATTCGCATTATTAGATACTGAAAGTGTTAATGGATCTCCCTCGACATCATTTATATATTGAGACATATCAACAATCAATTGACTATTTTCTTCAAAAGTAAATGATTCTGGTAATTCAATAGTAGGGGGATAATTAACTTCAATAACATTCAATTCAGTTGTTGCAGAGGCTGTTAGACGACTATTATAGCGTACTACTTCCTTACTATTTCTATTCTGAGAATTTGAAGTAACCATCTTATTAGATGTTCTATCAACACCATCACTAACTGTACAAGTAATTTGATTTGTGCCATACCAATCAGCTGTTGGAATAAAAGTTACCATTAATTGATCAATTGTCACGAAGATATTCTCATTACCAGTTATCGCTAGTGTTAAGGGGTCATTATCCACATCATTTACATATTGAGACATATCAACAAGGAGTTGTCCATTGCCAGCAATAGTAAAAGATTCAGGCAATTCTATGGTAGGTGCATCATTTACTGGTGTAACTATAACATCTACAGAAGAGGAAGAGGTAAACCTTCCAACATTTGTTAAGCGATTGCTTATAGTAAAAGTTAAATGTTCACTTCCCACCCAATCTTGGTCAGCACTTAAGGTTACCATTAAGTCATCTATATCAACAGAAATATTATCATTATTATTCACACTTAGGTTTAGGGGAATATTATCTTCATTATCAATATATTGACTCATATCAACAGTAATCTCTCCATCTTCTTCAAAAGTAAATGATGCAGGTAGTGTGATGGTTGGATTATTTGCAACTTGAGAGTTTGCAAAAGTAATATCAATGGCAGTATATTTCATGTGCCCACCAGTAGCTTGTCCAATAGCTTGAACAGAAGATCCATAGGTTGTATCATCTAAATACATAAGATGAACACGACCAATAGGATTACCAAGCTCATCTGTACCTAAATAATCAACTTCACTCCCTATGTAAGGGAATTCTGGTATTTCATCTTGCATCTCTGGGGTTTCTACGCCATTCAAGTATATAGGTTCAGACCAATGGTTTCCGTTATCTGATGAAACTGAGATAACAATTTCACACATATTTTGATAAAAGATATACTGAGGATATGAGTCAGGATATAAATTATATAAACGAGATTTTTCAGCATCTTGCCATACCATAGCCATCATACCTTGTTCATTAGCATTAGAAATCCTAAGTGTGTTCAGGTGAAAGAGCATAGCGCTGTCAGCAGAATTTTCATCCCAATACATGAATGGCCAGATTGTTGTAAAAACAGGCATTCCCCAAAAATCCGTATCGGCAGAAGTAATACCATCATCAATACCATCATAGCTACCATCATCGAGGACTTCATCTATTTCACCATCACCATCTTTATCCCACCACTGCCATAAATATTCATGTGGATATTTGTTAGTTGTGGTATATTGTGTGATATCTAGGGGCTGATTAGGAATAAAGGGTTCAGAACCATTCTCTTGTTGAGGATAGACTTCGGATAAAGTCCAATCTAATGTATTTGTATTGAACATAATGTCTTTTACAGTGTGACATTCAGGGAAATATCCTCCAGCACTTGTTTCTACTGTATAAAGACCTGGAATGTGAATTCTTCCTTCATTGTCTATAGAAGTACAAAAGTGCCCTGATTGTCCTATTTTATTGCTTAACATATCGTCGGTTAAATCGTCATAATAAAACATTCCCTCTATTACTTCACCAGTATTAGGATTAATATAAGGAGGGTTGATAGCACTAAAATCTCCATAAGTAGAGTGTTGAGTCCATGTTCCTTCACCATAATTATCACAAGCAAAAACAGTTAAAGTTGCTTCATCAATTGGGACTCCATTTGAGCCGTCAGAATAAGCAATATGATAACCAATATAATAAATTTCGTCTTCATGAACAATGAAAGACATATAAGGTCTTCTCCATTCATCATCTGAAGTATTCCATTCATCAAGATGTGGTATAGTAGTTGATTCCCAACCTGTTCCATCAAATAGTTGATATTCAATGGACATTTCAGTAAAATCTTTGTAATATATAATTACATTTTCAGCAATAGCAACGCCATTATCTGTAGCATTTTTTCCTAATACATAAACACGCTGTGAACCAGCAATTGGAGAATCGCCTATTTGAACAGACGGCCAGATAAATTCATTACTTGAAACATTAGTACCATTCACATTTATGCTTACCGGATTATCAATAATTGTATATAGATCAGAATTTATACCAAAAGCAAGTCCACCAATAACAGAATCATAACCGAAAGCAACTTCAAGTGCTGTTGATTCGTTATCAAGATTTGCATGATAGGCAAGAATAGGCCTGCCACTAGAAGTTAAATCAACACCTGGATATCCTTCCCAAATATCATTAATCCCAAAAGTTTGATTACTTAAAATAGTACCAGTGTTATCTATAAAAGTTTTATATACCCTACGGTTAGAAGAATAGGTAGGTTTTGCATGAAAAACTAACCAATTGCCATTTAAAGATTGTGTTTGAATTCTTTGCATTGGTTTTGAATTATATGAACCTGGAAAATAATCATAATAATTATTAATTATAGTAACTGGATCGATCGCAAAATTATATGTAGGAGTTAACCTACTATTTTGTGTTAATGGTTTTGTGCTAAAATCTCTTAGCGGTAAGGGATTTCGCGGGTCAATTTGACTAGCAAAAGTACTGGTTATCAGGATAGTTATTATAGACAAGACAAGAAACAAGCGTTTCATTTTCATTCCTCCCACATTGTGTAATTAGTTAAAAATTTTGTAAAATAAAATAATTAATTTTACCCTATACAATAGATAATCTATTTTTATGATACTAAAAACGTTTTAGCATCTTTTTTATTAAGCATTAAACCATTAAATGCAACACAGTAATGATATTTTTTATATACCTTATCCCTATCAGTGCTTACCTTTCTATTATTCTTAAATTCAATTCTTTTGAAAATGAATAATCAAGTATATTACAGTTTTATATGCAAACAAAGCATATATTAAAGCATACATTTATAACTAATTCAATTTTCAGAATAAATTATTATAATGTCAAGATTTATTAATTATTTTATATTAATTACAATAAAAATAATTATAATATATAGTCTTAATCAATGTTTACTATATCTTATCAATTTCTGTAAACGTCAAAGCTCTGTCAAAAAATTTCTTAGTAATTATCCAATAGTAGCAATTAGTATGAAGCTTAAATATATATAAATACTTGAAATCTAATTTACTAATTCTCCTGATTAATCTTCACTAAAAAGCAACTATTTTAGCTGTAATGAAATTGATTAAATCTTGAAAAATTTATTATAGATTTTTCTTGCCAATTTAGCAAAAAATATTTATTTATACAAAAACAATAATTTGGAGATAAATAATGATAGCTTTAGGTGTAAATATAGATCATATAGCTACTATTCGTCAAGCAAGAAAAGGAATTGAACCTGACCCTGTACATGGAGCTTTTATTGCTGAACAAAGCGGTGCTGATCAGATTACTGTCCATCTTAGAGAAGACAGAAGACATATACAATTTCGAGATGTTCAAATCTTAAAAGAGGTTGTTCAAACCAAACTTAATTTAGAAATGGCACCAATACCTGAAATGGTAACAATTGCAAAGCAGATTAAACCAGACACCGTGACTTTAGTACCTGAAAAAAGAGAAGAAGTTACTACTGAAGGTGGATTATTAATAACAAATGAAGTAAAAGATGTTATTGAGCAATTGAAGGAAGCAAAAATTGAGGTCAGTTTATTTATTGAAGCAGATCTTGATATGATAAAATTAGCTGCAAAATATGGTGTTGATGCTGTAGAACTTCATACAGGAAAATATGCCGAGAAGTTTCAAGAAAATGATTTTGAAGAAGAGCTTAAAAGACTTCATAAAGGAGCAAAAGCAGTTAAGTCTTCAGGCATGAGGGTCGTAGCTGGGCATGGCTTAAATTATAAAAATATATATCCACTTTTGGATTTAGATATATTTACCGAATACAATATTGGTCATTCCATAATTTCAAGAGCTGTGTTTACTGGTCTAAGTGAAGCAGTTTGTGAAATGAAAACAATACTTAATAGCAAAAGATAAAAGAATAAATGGAGGAATTTAGATGTTCAAACAGATGAAAACAGATCTTAGAAATCTATTTGTTGAGTTAAAAGAACAAGGATTGTACAAAGAAGAGAGGATTATAGCTTCTCCTCAAGGTGGCTCTATCAAACTTGAAAGTGGGCAAGAAGTTCTCAATTTCTGTGCTAACAACTATTTAGGTTTAGCTAATCATCCAGAAGTGGTTAAAGCTTCTCAGGAAATCATGTCTGAAAGAGGATATGGACTTTCTTCAGTAAGATTTATTTGTGGTACTCAAGATATTCACAAAAAATTAGAAGCTAAAGTTTCTGAATTCTTAGGTACTGAGGATACTATTCTTTATGTAGCAGCTTTTGATGCTAATGGTGGTATTTTTGAGCCTCTACTTGATGAAAACTGTGCTATTATCTCAGATGAATTAAATCATGCTTCTATTATAGATGGAGTTAGATTATGTAAAGCCAAGAGATATAGATACAAGCATTCCAATATGGAAGAATTGGAGCAACAACTTATTGACGCACAAGATGCTAAATATCGTCTAATCTGTACAGATGGTGTATTCTCTATGGATGGTGATATTGCTAAATTAAAAGAGATATGTGATTTAGCAGATAAATACGACTCATTAGTAATGGTTGATGACTCTCATGCTACTGGTTATATTGGTAAAGGTGGTAGAGGAACTCACTATGCTTGTGGAGTTGAAGGTAGAGTAGATATCATCACAACAACTTTTGGTAAAGCCTTAGGTGGTGCTAATGGTGGTTGTACATCAGGTAGAAAAGAGATTATTGAACTTTTAAGACAAAGATCGCGTCCATATTTATTCTCTAACACAGTTAGTCCATCAGTTGTTGGTGGAACCCTTAAAGTTCTAGAATTACTTGAAAAAGATCCTTCAATAATTCAGAAAACTTGGGATAATGCAAATTACTTCAGAAATAAAATGATTGAGGCTGGTTTCGATATAGTTAAGGGAGACACAGCTATTGTTCCTGTTATGCTCTATGATGCACCAAAAGCAGTAGAGTTCGCAAACAGATTACTTGCTAAAGGAATCTATGTAATTGGTTTCGTTTATCCTGTTGTTCCAAAAGGTAAGGCAAGAATTAGAGTTCAACTTTCTGCAGCTCACACTCCAGAGATGTTAGATAAAGCAATTAATGCTTTTATTGAAATTGGCAAAGAGATGAAAATCATCTAATTATAATAAATTATCATCAATATTGCTGAGGTTGAAATAATTACCTCAGCAATATTAATTTTTAAGGAATTTATGTTATATATAGTACCTACCCCAATAGGAAATTTAGAAGATATTACCTTACGAGCAATCAAGGTTTTAAAAAGTGTTGATTTAATCGCGTGTGAAGATACAAGAACTTCCAAAAAATTATTAAATCATTTTGACATTAGTACACCTACTATTAGCTATCATAAGTTTAATGAAAGCAAAAGGTCTCAAGAGTTGATAACTAAGTTAGAAGAAGGATTAGAATTAGCTGTAATTTCTGATGCTGGTACTCCTGGGATTTCAGACCCAGCATCTTATCTAATAAATGAGGCTATAAAACATAATATTGAATTTGATGTTCTACCAGGAGCAACTGCTACTATCCCTGCTCTTATTTTATCAGGGCTAAACACAGATAAGTTCACTTTCTGTGGCTTCTTACCAGACAAAAACAAAGATAAGAATATCCTCTTCAAGCAGATTCTTAAACAAGCAAATACTTTGATATTTTATGTTTCTCCACATAGTTTAGAAAAAACTCTGGTTGACTTCTTTGAGAATTTAGGTGATAGAAAGATTGCTATTATTAGAGAGATAAGTAAAATGTACCAAAGTACATACAGAGGCTCTCTTTCACATTTTATAGCAAATTTTGATGAAATTACCCTTAAAGGAGAATTTGTTGTTGTTATTGAAGGTTTTCAAGAAAAAAATCTAAGCGATGAACAAATTTTAATCGAAGCAAGGAAGTTACTTGCAGAAGGTATTTCTATTAGTAAAATTGCCAAAGAAATGAGTCAAGATTGGGGCTTAAAGAAGAATAAACTATATCAACTATTCTTGGATAATGATTTGCAGTAGTATTATAAAGTTCTCTTATTAAGTATTATGCTTTTAGTGTTTTTTAAAGCTTTTCCTTAGGTATTAGGGAAGTCTCTCATTAAATTTCCAATGATTGATTTAGTGCCGTCCAAGTGTCTAATGAATTAGATACTTAGGATTACAAGAGATTATTATAATATTTGGCTCAAATTCAAGTTTGATGGAAATTATATAAACAGGTCACCTCTTTGTAGAATTTTCTGTTAACAACCAATAATCAATCTTATTGTTCTTGGCAAATCTAAATCTTTCATTATCTGCTTTATTTCAGATAGTCCATTGGCGGTTTATTAGGGGTTTATTGGGCATCTATTAGCCATCCACTAAGCTGAAAATCAATAGACACCTGATAGTGAAGATATATAAGTTCAATACATAAAATACGATCCTTTAGAAAAGAACTATGGATTAATTAAAAGACATTCTTGCTTAATATTGTTTTAAATTTTATTATTAAAGTCTTATTTACAAGCAAAACTTACTCTAAATAGTAAATTTAAACTCGTAACTTTCTCTAATACAATGAATATACTATAATAAAAGTCTCTATTTTACCACTATACTTGAACTTGAGCCTAATATTTCTATTGTAACTATATTTTAGTGATGAATGTTATAATATTTATGTTCTCTCCAGAAAACCATTCTTATTAGCAGAAAGTACTTGTTTATTATCACAGAAAAAATAAAAAAAGGCGTATATTACTACGCCCTACATTGATTGAAATCATAAAATCTATTAATAGATTCTAATGCTTATATAATAATTTTGTTAATTCAACTTCTTAATCTCACCAGCTTTCTTTAATCCATATTTTGCGGAAGTTGGACCTACTAACATAATCAAGAAAGTTGTTCCAACCATAATACTAACAAGCTGCCCAGCTTCATCTTTGTATCCTGCATTAATTAGATAATGAGCAGTTGCTAAGGTTAGTCCTATGGCAACACCTGCTTGCGATAAAAGAGTAAAACCAAGGTATTTTGTAGTTAAACTTGGAGCATGTGAAATTTTGCATCCCAAAAAAGCACCAGACCACTTTCCGATAGTTCTTGTGGCTATATAAATCACAATCATAATCCAATTAGCATAAATCATATGAAAATCTAATTTTGTGCCAATTAGGACAAAGAATATCACATAAATAGGAGGAGACCAAGTACTTAGAGAAGTGTTTAGTTTACGAGAAAGCAAACTACTTCTGTTTACCAATACTATACCTACGCACATATTCATAAGAATTGGTGATATATTTAAACCAATTGCAATTGAACAATTTACGAATAGCATACCTAAAGCAAAAAGGAGCATAATTATATTATCATGAATTTTCCGAGTAATCCAAACAATGAAAAATCCGGATGCAACACCAATGACAATAGCGAGAATCAACTCTTTCCCAGCCTCTAATAAAGCATCAGCAACTGTTAACTCATGAGAGCCTAAAAGAATTATTGCGATAGGGATAGTTAAAGAATATAGTAATAGAGCATAAATATCATCTAATCCCATCACTGCATAAAGAGTTTTTGTTAAATTACCAGATGCTTTGTATTGATTGATGACATCAGTAGTACCTGCTGGAGCAGTAGCACTTGCAAGTGCTCCATAGATAAGACCTAATGATAGATTATGGGTTACTAAATAAACAATTACTCCTACAAGGAGAAAAGCCATAGTAGCTTCAAAAATTACAATAGTTATAATTCCTGAGCCAAGTTTTTTTAAATCTTTAAGTTTTAATTCAGTTCCTATTCCTAAACCTAAAAGAGAGAGTGTTATAGAGTTAATTAGATCAAAAGTATCATACTTTACATCTATGTGCAGTAGATAGATTGTTTGTCCAATAACTGCTCCGGCAAAAATGTAGCCTAATACCATCGGTGCATGAAATAATGAAACCCCTTTTGCCATTAAGATAGATAGCAGTATTGAAATGCCAATAAAGCCTAAAAAAAGATACTGTTCCATAGAATCTACTCGTAAATTTTGTGTGAATTAATTAAAAGTATTTTTCCTAATTCATCACCTATAATGTCGATACCGGCATGTTTCAATTCATCAATAATAAATTCAACTTGTTCTTCATCAGCAAATCCCATGATTACTTTTCCATAATCACGCTGGGTACCATAAGTATCTCTAAACGATGCAAAAAGTGGATTGTCAAATATCAGTTTATGTCCCGTAGCTTCTCCTGAAAGCACAATAGTGTCTTCCACTCCTGCTTCAGCAATTGCCATAAGTACATCTGATATATATTTCTCATAAAAGAGTTGAAATATCATATACATAATTACTCCTATATTATAACTTCAAAATTAATGTAATTTAGCTTCACCTGATTTAATTAGCCCATATTTAACAAAATTTGGGGCTATCATCATAATTAAGAATGTTGTCATTGTCATTACTGAAGTTACTAATTTAGCTTCAGCTTCATAACCTGCGGACATTAAATACTTACTTGCAGCTATTGATAAACCTATAGCAACACCTGCTTGGGATAGAAGAGTAAAACCTAAATATTTACGTATTTTTAAAGGTGCTTTGGAGACTACAGCTCCAAGATATGCCCCATTATACTTCCCAAACATTGTTGAAAGAATATACACTACAATCAATAACCAGAATTTATGAATCAATTGCAGATCAAGTCTGGTTCCTATAAGAACAAAAAACCATACATAAATCGGTGGAGACCATTCTGTAAGAGCCATATTTAATTTTCTTGCTATCAATTTACTTTTATTAACTACAACAATACCTGCAAACATATTTATTAAAATCGGTGATAAATTTAGTTGCTCAGCAATAGCACACATCAATAAAATACTTCCCAAGGAAAGATAAGTAACCATAAATTTTTCATGTACTTTCTTACCAAAATAAGCTAATCCATAGCCAACAGCTGAACCAATAAAAATTGAAAGAAGAACTTCAATTAGGGAATGGAAAAGGGCAACTCCAACACTTAATTCATGAGAGCCTAACAACATAATTGATATTGGTAGAGTGATTGTGAATATTAAAAGGGCAAATATATCATCTAACCCTAATACTGCATAAAGGGTTGTAACCAAGCTACCTGAAGCTCGATATTGTTTAATTACATCTACTGTACCAGCTGGAGCTGTAGCTGAAGCAAATGAACCAAAAAGTAATCCTAAAGGTAAAGCTATCTTCCAGCCCATGGTAAAATGTAAAAGAAAAGAAATCACTATGCTTACAACTAAAAATGTTAAAGTAGCTTCAAAGAGGGTTATCCAAAATACTGTTTTACCTACTTTCTTAAGTTCTTTATACTCTAATTCTGTACCAATACCAAAACCTATTAACGAAAGGGTGATTATATTAACTATTTCATAATCATCAACTCTGAACTGCCAAGGATTACTGACAGGAATTGATAAATCTAAAACAATTCCAACAATTGCTCCAGTTATAATGTAACCTAATAAAAGAGGTGCTTTTAAAAGTGATACACCTCTACTTGTTAATATTGATAGCAGTAATGATACTGCAAGAAAAAAAAAGATTAAGGAAACTTCTGACATTATTTTTATTTGGTCGAAGTGATAATTGAGTAGATTTCATACTTATCTTTAGCTTTGAGTAGTTCTTTTTGAACCTGACTATCTTTTAATCTAAGAACTAATCTCGATAATAATCTTATGTACTCTTTATCTTGCTTATCCGAAGCTCCTATCATGAAAATTAAATTTACTGGTTTGTCATCAAGAGATTCATATTCGATACCGTTTTTTAATCTTCCTATTGCAATAACAAAATCTTCACACTCAGGTATTTTTGCATGAGGAATGGCTAAACCGAGACCAATCCCTGTACTCATTAATGATTCACGTTTAAAAATTGCCTTTTTGAAAGAAGAAGAATCTTTAATATTCTGAGATGTTGATATTAATTCAATCATTTCATTCAAAGCATCTGTTTTATTATTAGACTGTAAGTCTTTAATTCTTGTTTCATCAATAAAGTCACTTATTTGTAAAATTCTCATAAGATCCGCCTTTTAAAAAACTTGTCGCCATATAATTATTTGTTTAATTTTTGTCAATAACATTAAAAAAATCTAATTTTTTTTGCTCATTTCTCTTAAAAGTAAAAAGTAAAAAGTAAAAAGTTAAATACTAAAATAACTTATTATTAAACAAAATCATAGAAAATACTTTTAATAGCACGATATAATTTAGATATATCAAAATCATACATCATTAATAGAATGGTAAATACAACTAAAGCTACAAAAAGTATTACCCACAAGAAATTAGCATATAACATATGAATCCAAGCCCAAAAATGTATTCTTGGCATGTCTATTGTGTTATTACCATTTTTATCAATTTTATCGTAAATAACTTGTGATTCTGTTCCCCATAAAATTTCAGCCTCTGGGTCTTCATCATCAATGTAAGGGACAAACCCCATTTTACTATACTTTTCGATTAAATTCTTAGATATATTACTTAATTCTTTTTCGGTAAGCACTCTTTTTGCCATATTTATTACTCCTATTCAAACTTTCTGTAAAGAAATGTCATTATTCCAATTAAGGAACAATCTGCATGATCTTCTGGTTCTACAACAATGGTTTCGAATCCTTCGTTTAATGGTATTAATAAAAGCTGTCGACTATTCTTGTCAAGTTTCATTTTCTTCAAAGTGACTTCACCATCTAATCTAACTGCACAAATCTTACCATTACTTCTTTCCCAATCATTAGATTTTTCAATTAATATGACATCACCGTCTTTAATTACTGGTTCCATAGAGCTTCCATTTACTTTAAGACAAAGATAATTCTCTGCTCTCCCATGAATTTGGTCTCTACTGAATTTTACATCTCCATAATCTTGATGCTGTGTTTCAATTGGAATACCAGCAGAGATTTCACCAGAAATAGGTATTGTTATCATTGAATCATCAAAAAATTTCATTTTTGCTTCTATTACTTTATGAATATGATTATCTAAAACTTTCTCTAATTGGTCAATTTCTTCAACTTTAGAACCATCAACAAGCATATTTCCCTTTCCTGTAATTAACCAATGTAAGTTTATTCCATAAAGATTACAGAGCTTATTCATTGTATCAATCGAAGGCTTTATTTTATCAGATTCCATCTGCGAAAGAGCTGAAGCCTTTAAATCTAAGCGTTCAGCTAGCTCAATCTGCTTGATATTACGATTCTTTCTAATCTCTTTAATTCTTGTGCCTATCATAATATTAGTCTCCTATTTTGTTTAAAACATATTTAAGTATCAATTAATATTTTGTCAAGCATTAATATTCACTTATAGGATTTTAAAAGTAATTATAGTTTGCTTCTCTTAATTAAATACTTTAGGAGGTTATCTTCTAAGGGATTCTGAGTGGTGAAAGAGACATATTCTATTTTTGAATTTGAACATTGCTCTTTAATATTCTGGAAAAAATCACTGTACTTAGCTTGATAATTATCTCTAATTTGCCAAGGATAGACTCTTATCTCAGATTCAGTTTCAGAATCTATAAAAATAGTCTCTTTTTTATAATTGAATTCAATTTCTTGATCATCAACAATATGAAAGACTATAACATCATGCTTTAGATATCTAAAATGCTTAAACCCTTGAATTAATTGGTCAGCTTCATCCAACAAATCAGAAATAATAATAATCAAACTTCTTTTTTTTATCTTCTCGGCTATCTGATGCAAAACTTTAATACTATTAGTCTTACTTGCAGCTTCTAATTCAAATAACTTCTTGTAGATTCCAGAAATGAAAGCTTGGTTAGTTTTTGGTGGTTGCCAGTAAGATATATCTTCATTGTAAGTTACTAAGCCTACAGCGTCATTTTGTTTATTTATCAGATAAGTTAGAGCTGCCGCAAGAGTCTTAGCATAATCAAGCTTTAAGATATTGTGCGATGAAAAACTCATGGAGTTACTATGATCCAAGAGTATATAAGCATTGACATTAGTTTCATCTTCAAATCTTCTAACATAATATCTATCAGTTTTAGCATATTGTTTCCAATCAATATCTTTGATTTGGTCTCCTGGTATATACTGACGATAATCTGCAAATTCTACACTAAAGCCATGATAAGGAGATTTATGTAGTCCTACCATGAAGCCTTCCACTATCTCTTTAACATTCAAGTGAAAGGCATCAAGAGTATTAACAACTTTTTCAGTAATTAAATTATTCATCAACTCTTTTTTTATAGAATAGTGCCAAAGGAATCAACACCACATATCCAATAGTTAATATTATAGGAGAGATAGTTTTATCTCCAAGATCGTCTCCTACATATTTCATAACTATATAGCCAATAATAATTATAACTATCGCAATAGCTAAAAGAATATAGTTAATCTTAGTCAAGTTAAGTCTATTAGTAATTTTCTTCTTCATTCTACCTCTTAGAATTTAGTTGTATATATTATTTGGAATGCTCTATCAAAAGTAATATCATCGTTAGCCCCGAACTTAGGAGCGTTTTCTAACAAGTCATAAATTGAGAATTTGAACTGTAAATCTGGGATGATATACCATCCTGCAGAAAGATTTAAATAACCTTTTCCATCGCCATATTTTTCGAGATCATTAGTAGGATTATCAGAATTATCATTGAATGCAAAATTATACTCTAAAGTAAAGTTTAAATCTTCTCCAATACTCTGTCCTAAAGAGATAAAGCTATTTAAATCTTTATCACCATCATCATCTTCAGTTGATTTATTTACACCAAAATTGATTTTAGAACCTCTTAAGAAGAGATCATTCTTTCCTATAACAGCATAGAAGCCTGGAGATTTCATAGCATAGCGGTTAAATTGCTTAATCCATTTACCATGCCCTTCAGAATCAAAACCTATGCTTAAGCCAGGAATATGGACTGTCTCTTTAAGTATTTGGAATTTTGCTTTAAAATCAATATGATCATACCAGTCAGGTTCTTGATTACCAACGAAATTTTCAGCACCATAGCTAAAACCAATTGATAATCTTTCGAAAAGTCCAATATGAGAAGTTAACCTCATACTGCTGTCCCCATAGAATTTTGTTTGAAAACTATAATCACCTCTATTCAAAACATTAGAATTAGGACTCGTAATAGAATTAAATTCAGAAACACCCATCAATGCAGTAATTAATGTGACCAACAAAAATAGTAAAATAACCTTTTTCATTTTTACTCCTTTATATTAAATGATTTTGCAATACCTTCTAATTCATAAAGATATGGAATTTTAGTCCCTGCAGGATAATAGACAGCTGTATCTATAAAGAATGCTGTTTTAACCTTATCGTCATAAAATGCGTAGCTCTTGAATGAGCCTCCCATATTATTCTGTTTATTTTCCCAAGCTCCTTCAAAAATATAGCCAAAATAATCTTTTCCGTTCCAGGTATTAAAAGTCTTGGGCATCACTTTAGCTCTATTCCAATCTATTTCATCTTCATCTAAAATTACTTGACCTATGTTTTTTCTACTTTTTTTAACCCACAATTCAGTAAAATTATCTACATCCATCTTTTCCTGATATACAGTAATAAATTTATCTGGTAAAATTGTTTCCTTCTTTTTATATCTATATATGAAGCTAATCATGTTTTCACTTTTAACCTCTTTATATAGCTGAAATGAGGAAGGAATTTGCAATGTATAATTATATTCATCAAGTGAGTTATCTTTTAAAGTACCGCGATAATAAACTCTTCTTGTCATTCTATCCAAGAATCTTTTTTCAAAATCTAAATATAAATTAGCAGTTTTAGTAATAATAATATCTTCGACTTCGTTTTCATTTTTGCCAAGAACAAAAGTAACTAATTGATCATCCGACCACTCATTTTGATAAGTTATCATAGTTGATAAATTATTCATAACTTGATCTATTTTTGCTTGGGGTATTTTATTTTTGATGAAGGCTGTAAAATTATCATTAATTTCTAAATTACAGATAAAGATAATATTCTTTGCTTTCTTTAAATCTTCAAAGCTATCAAAGTTTTGCCAGAAAAGTTCAAAAATTCTCTCTTTTTGAGCACCTTCAATTGGATAGCCAAACTGTTGTTTCATAATATCTGAGGCATTTTCACTTAACTTCTGATTAGAAAATACATATACATCTTGATGATTTCCATAGGATACAGGCTTATTACTATCAGTAAAATCATTGATAGGCATATATTCTTGAGTTGAATCATTACATCCAGCTAATAAAATAAGTATTAAAATACTAAATAATGTATATTTCAATTGAACAACTCCTTCAGATTTTCAAGATAGGAGACACCTGAGAGAATAGTAATTAGGGCTACCCCCCAAAAGTAGATATTAAAATAAAGTGAATAATCAGCAATATTAATATTGAGTCCTAACAAAAACAATGATACGGTTAAACCAAGCATTTGAGTAACAGTTTTAATTTTACCCCAGTTGTTTGCTGCCATAAAGATATTCTTTTTCTTATATAAATCACGTAAAATTGTTATAATAATCTCTCTTGAAGTTATAATTACGAAAATCCAGATTGATAAATAACCGTGAGCTCCAAAGCTTAACAAGGCTAATGCAGAAAGAACTAATAACTTGTCAGCTAATGGGTCCATGATTTTACCAAAATTTGATATAACCTTAAATTTTCTAGCTAAATAACCATCAAAATAGTCAGTAATTGAGGCAATAATAAAGAGTAAAAAAGCAATCATCAAGCTTTCTTGTATGAAATAATATATAAAAAAAGGTACTAAAATCACTCTGAGCAATGTTAGAATATTCGGAATATGTTTCATCATTATAAATCAATCCTTTCTTTCTTAAAGAAAAATAATAGTAAGTTAGTTATGCAGGTTAAAGCAATAAAAATTATAAATTTAATATCTAATTTAAAAAATGTACTTGTTCCTAAATCATTGATTAAGTATATTCCTGAGAAAACAAGAATTAGAATTAAACTAAATGATTTATACCAAACTATCTGCTTTAAATATTTTCTGGTAATGATATGACCTTTAAAAAGGAATTTTAACTTTTCTAAATTTCTATAATGTAGATATTTATCTAAAATTTGGATGAAAGCAATATATACCATGAATAAAAGAATCATTAAAGCAATTTCTATATTGAATATTCGAGAATTAAGCTCTGATAAGCTACTTCGTTCCATAGATAAATTTGAAAAATTAGTAATAAGTTCAGCAAACATATTTCTGTCATAATAATAATGTTTAATATTAGATTTAACAGTTGGTATGTTACTTCCACTAATGTTGCCATAACCATTTTCTTTTAGATAGTCCTCAATCGATAAAATCAACTCAATCGATTCACTTTTGGGTAAAAAAGATATCAATAACTCATTTGGTAGATATAGCTTCATTTCATTCAATAAAGATTTGTTAGATTTTTTAAGGTTAGATTTATTCATATATTCTTTCAACTTGCTGTCTTCTAATAATGAATCAATAAAAGAAGCTTTAGGCTGAATAGTAATACTTTGAAAATCAGATTCTTGAAACTTAACCATTATATCATTTCTAACTTGGTTCAATTCATTTGTATCGCCACTATAAACTGATAATTTAATAGTCGATATTTTTTCTAAATAGTAATCTTCTTTATTCTTGAGTTTAACCTCTGAAGTCTCCCCTATTGCTATATCTTTAAGTCTATCATAGTTATGATAAGCAAGTAAAAGTATGATATACAGAAGAAGAACAACAATGTTAAATAAAAGGAATCTACTTTTCATAATTTTCTACTTTTCCATTATTAATTTCATAAGAAGAATCCATTTCTGGGATTTTTAGATTTGAAGTTAAAAGAACTGTACCACCATCATTTTTATACTTAGATAACAACTTTCCAGCTAAAACGAGATTTTGACTTGTAAAAGATTTATCAAAATCATCTATTATTAGTAATTCAGGATTCAAACCACAGGCAATAGTTAGCTCCACTAATTTTTGTTTGTATATAGGTAATTGATAGATTTTAAAATCTAAATCATTCTCTAAACCAGCAAGTAGAGAGTAGTCGCGTATGGAGTCAATAAATTCTTTAGATTTATAAGCTAAATTATCTTCAACACTGAGCTTTTTTAGAAGATGAACATCTTTAGTAATCAGATAGGAATTATTATTTTGCCTTTTCATGCTAAAGAAATCAATACTTCCTCGATAATTGGGGTATAAGCCATGAATTGTATTAACAAGTAATGTCTTCCCTGATTTTTCTTCACCATATAAAGCGTTTATCGATGTACTTTTAAGAGTAATTTCGGGTATTCTTAGCACAACCCTCTTGTTCATAATAATCTCTAAATCATTGATTTGCAACATATTTTAATCCAACTATTACTATTTTCTTTTCCTTTAACATTTCTATTTTTTTAAACAATCCTTCGTTAAGTTTGTTTTCTAAATCTTCTTCTCTATTTTGAGAATAGAGCAACCAAGCTTCTCCTGCGGGAGCAATATTTCTCTCTAAAGCAATAAATACATCATCCATATTACATGTCAACTCAAATTTAGCTAAATTAGTTCTTTCTTTAGGACTTTGTTTGCCACTTCCAAGCTTTTGATAGGGCGGATTAGCAATAATCAAATCAAATTTCCTTTCAGGGCAGAAATGTCTTAAATCACCTTCAATAATATTTAGGTCAATATTGAGCAATTGGCAGTTATAGGAAGCAAGTCTGGCTTGTTCATCATCTATCTCTATACCTGTTATATCCCAAGAAGGAAATTTGCTTTTCAACATTATTGAATTAATACCATTACCCAAGCCTAATTCTAACACATGTTTTGCAAAGTTCTTAGAATTATGAAATCTTTCAAATAATATTTTATTAAATAATTCATTATCAGAAGATATCTTTTGCCCTTCTTTGTGTTGATAAATTACCTTATTATCAGGTAATTTAACTTTTATAGTATTCTCCTCTAACCACAATTTATTAAACATTAAGATAACTTTAGCATTGCATCAATACTTTTATGAGCAGCAATCCTTAGTTCCTCAGGAAGTTCAATCTCAAAAGTTTCATTCCTCAAACTTGTCAAAACATCTTCAAGATGAATCTTCTTCATATTAACGCATACAGCCTTATTAGTTAAAGGGACAATACTTTTCCCGGGATTGTCTCGTTTTATCTGTTCGAAAAGTCCTACTTCTGTACCTATAATGAGATTATCGTGTTCTTTAGCATAATCTGCCATTCCTTTTGTAGAGGCAACTACATCTGCGTATTTGATAATCTCTGTGGGGCATTCAGGATGAACTAATAGCTTATGTTTTGGATACAGCTTCTTAGTATCTAATACATCTTGCTTGCTCATTTTAATATGATGAACAGGACAATAGCCATCCCAAACAATGATATGTCTCTTAGTTTGATGAGCTGCATAAGTTCCAAGATTTTGGTCAGGGACAAAGAGAATCTTCTTATCTTTAGGTAAAGTCTCTATGATCTTCACTGCATTAGAAGAAGTACAACAAATATCACTTTCTGCTTTTACCTCAGCAGTTGAATTTACATAGCACATGACAATTGAATTTGGATGATTGTTCTTGAACTGTTTCAACTGTTCTCCAGTTATCATATCTGCCATAGGGCAACCAGCATCTTCTACTGGGAGTAAAACTTTAGTTTTGGGTGATAGTATTTTTGCTGTTTCTGCCATGAAACGAACTCCACAGAATAGAATAATATCAGCTTTGACTTTACTTGCTTCAATTGATAGTTGTAATGAGTCACCAACAAAATCTGCAACATCTTGCACATCTAAAGTTACATAATTATGGGCTAAAATTACTACATTTTTTTCTTTCTTTAACTTATTTATCTCATTAATTATTTCTTGCTTGTCCATTACTTTCCTCTATATTTTTTTATATTTAATTTTTTTATTATTTGTGTCCCTCTAAGGATTGAATTACTGTTATAGTATTCTTTAAAAGCCTGAAATAAGCGTAATCCGAGAGTTAAACCCAAATGGTGCAATAGACTTTAGTGAAGAGTGCAAATTCTTTTAGCAAAATAGCTTGCAGAATTCTGACGCATATAATATATATATTCGAAAGAATTATGTAAGTTACTTTTGCAAAAGAATATAGTGCTATTCTCAAAGATCTATTGCATTATTTGGGTTAAATATTATTTCTTTTTTTCCCACATACTTATACCTTAGTATGACCAAAGCCACCTTCGCCTCTAATAGTCTCACTTAACTCATCTACTTCAGTCCAAGTAGGATTTTCATACTTACTAATAACCATTTGGGCAATTCTCATACCATGAGAAACAGTAAAATCTTCCTTCCCAAAGTTGAACAAGATTATCTTAACCTCTCCCCTATAGTCTGGGTCAATAGTTCCAGGAGAATTCAGTACTCCAATTTGATTCTTTAAAGCTAATCCACTTCTTGGTCTAATCTGTACTTCATATCCCGAGTCAATAGCAATAGACAAGCCAGTAGGTATCAAAACAACAGAATTTGCTTCTATGATAATAGGTTTTTCTAAACAAGCACAAACATCATAACCTGCAGCATGTTCAGAATACTTCTTGGGTAAAATTGCCTGTGAATTTATTCTTTTAACTTCTATTTTCATTAGAACTTACGAGTTAAGATAAAGTCAGTTAGTAAAGACAGATTCTCAGCTTTATCACCATAATGAGATAATATTTTCTGAGCACTATTAATCAATTTAGTAGCCATTTCATGAGATTTATCTAATCCATAAACTGCCGGGAATGTGGCTTTTTGAACTTCGGCATCCTTACCAATAGTTTTCCCTAAAATAGCAGAGTTACCTTCAATGTCTAAGATATCATCAACAATTTGGAAAGCTAATCCAATTTTGGAAGCATATTTATCCAATCTTTGGCAATCTTCTTCAGGAGCATTTGCAGCCATACATCCGAATTTTACAGCTAAATTAAGTAGTTTAGCAGTCTTATTCTCATGAATATATTCTAAAGTTTTTTTAGTTACTTTTTTATTCTCATTGATAATATCATTCATTTGACCAGAAATAATCCCCTCTGAACCTGCTACTGTAGCTAACTCCCTGATATATATCAATTTCTCTTCATCTGAGAAAGGAGAATTAACTAATAGTTCAAAAGCTGAAACTAATAAAGCATCACCTGCTAACAAAGCTATATCCGAACCATACATAACATGACAACTCTTTTTACCTCTTCTCATATCATCATTATCTATTTCAGGAAGATCATCATGTATAAGGGTATATGTATGAAGTAATTCAATAGCTCCTGCGAGATATTTAACTTTTGAGTAATCCGTATCAAAAAGAGAATAAATTGATAAGGTTAAGTAAGGTCTAATTCTCTTCCCACCAGCAAATAAAGTATGTCTGATAGCCTTATGAATTTGCTTTGGGTACTCATCCTTTCTAGGTAAAAACCTATCTAAGACAATATTAACAATCTCTCTTTTTTCCCTAATATCTTTTTTAATCATCATTGATTTTTGATTAGACATCTATTGATTCTCCTGATTCTTACGGTTAATGACTTGAATTTTCTCTTCAAATTTATTTAATTGATTTTCACAATAAACTAACAGTTCTTTCCCTTTTTCATAAAGCTCTATCATTTTTTCTAATGAGAGGTCAGACTCTTCTATCTGTTCAACAATTTTGTTTAAATCTTTAACTGCTGTTTCATAGTTTTTTGGGGCAAGCATCTTCTTTTCCATAATCTATCCTTAACTAAACATTGCATTTACAAATTCTTGGGCATCAAAATCTTGAAGGTCATCTATGCCTTCACCTACTCCGATTAATTTAACTGGTACATTTAGAACTTTTTTTATATTTAGAATAATTCCACCTTTGGCAGTTCCATCTAACTTTGTTAGAACAAGTCCAGTTAAAGGCACAATACCATTAAAGGTCTTAGCTTGATTAACTGCATTTTGTCCTGTTGTTGAGTCTAATACCAAAAAAACTTCATGAGGTCCTTGTGGACTTACTTTCTGAATAGTCTTGTATATTTTTTCTAACTCTTTCATGAGATTCGCTCTATTATGCTGTCTTCCTGCAGTATCAATCATAACAACATCTTTATTTTTAGCAATTGCTGAAGTTATTCCGTCAAAAACAACAGCTGATGGGTCAGCACCCTGAGTCTGTTTAACAATCTCTACTTTTGCTCTATCTGACCAAATAGAGAGTTGTTCTACAGCTGCAGCTCTAAAGGTATCACCTGCAACCATAAGCACAGATTTACCTTCATCACAGAATCTTTTTGCTAATTTTCCAATTGTGGTAGTTTTACCAACCCCATTAACGCCTATGAATAGAATAATATAAGGCTTTTTATCTGTCATGACAAAAACTTCTTCATTCTCCTCATAATCGGATAACAACTCTTCTGTCATGATGTTTTTAATAACTTCTTGAACAACATCTGTATCTTTAATTTTATTTATTCTAATTTCATCTCGTAACTTATCAATAATTTTAGCAGTCATTTCAACCCCAGTATCTCCCTGGAGTAAAATTTCTTCCAACTGTTCTAATAATTCTTCATCTACTACGCCTCGCAAATTTACTGCCTCAGCTATTTTCCCTATGAAATTATTTTTAGTAGTGGCTAATTTATCTTTTAGCTTTTTTACAAATTTAAACATTACTAAGCTCCTCTACTGAATAACTATTATTTTATGTCATTATAAGTGAACTTATTTAAAAGTCAATAGAAAATATTTTTTATTTTCTCTCAGTAAAGTGCAATTGTTCAACCACCACTTTACTTTTACCTATAATTATCTGTTAAATCTTAAAATTTATAGTTATTAATGCAAAAGTACCCCAAAAGCACTATACTTAATCTAATGCATAATTCAGTGTGATTACACAAGCCTTCAGCGAGGGGGACACAGGGCCTACATCCATAAAAGACATAAAATATATATTTATGAAAATCATGTAGCTTTTTTTTGCAGAAGAATCTGTAATCTTCCCTAAAATTCTACTGCACGCTTGGTTTCAACCCAAATCATTGAAACGTATCTTAATTCATGTAAAATCTATAATGACTGCACATCTTAGGAACAACTGTTCTTTTCATACTATTCTACTACTTTATCACAAGTTCACTATTAGCTTTCAGCCTAATGATTATCTAATACACCCCTAATAGATGCCCAATTGACTGCAATTAAAGAAATGATGTCAAACATGACCTTTGTTAAAAAGTTTTAAAAGAGTTCTTCCATTTAAAATAAGATTTTCATTGACGAATTTGCCTTAAAAGATTTAATATGCAAAAAAATCATTAATATAGGAGTCAAGATGGCAAAAGTTATTACTTCTAAACAGGCTGCAGAGATGATTAGACCCAATGATAGACTTATGATTGGTGGATTTCTTGCAGTTGGAGCCCCAGAAACAATAATTGATGAATTAGTGAAAAGCAATGTAAAAAACTTACACGCAATCGTTATTGCATCTGATTATGAAAATAGAGGAATCGGTAAATTAGTTGCAAACAAACAAATTAAATCAGCTCAAGTTTCACATTTAGGAACAAATAGAGAAATACAAGCACAAATGAATTCTGGTTTTATGGATATTGAATTAGTACCTCAAGGTACTTTAATGGAAAGAGTCAGGGCTGCTGGTGCTGGATTAGGAGGTATTCTTACCCAAACTGGTTTAGGCACTCTTGCTCAAGAAGGAAAACCAGTTATTGAATCTGATGGAAAACTCTTTATTTTAGAAAAACCTATTCATGCCGACTTTGCTCTTATCAAAGCCCACAAGGCTGATAAATTAGGTAATCTTATCTATAACAAAACAGCTCGAAATAGCAATCCAATAATGGCAATGGCAGGTAAAATTACTATTGCTGAAGTTGATGAAATAGTTGAAGTAGGTGAATTAGATCCTGAAGCAATTGTTACTCCTGGTGTTTTTGTTGATTACTTAGTAAAGAGGGAGGTATAATGGATAGAAATGATAAAAACTATAAAAGAGCTCTTATCGCAAAGAGAATTGCTCAAGAATTACATGATAATGACTTTGTTAATCTCGGTATCGGATTACCAACTTTAGTCGCAAATTATATTCCAGAAGGAATCACAGTTCATTTCCAAAGTGAAAACGGAATCATGGGTGTTGGTTCTGCTCCTAGTCCAGAGAATCAAGACGAAGAATTAATTAATGCTGGTGGTGGTCACATCTCAGCCTTACCTGGAGCTTGCTACTTTGATTCAGCTACGAGCTTTGCTATCATTAGAGGTGGTCATCTAAATATGACTGTTCTCGGTGCCTTGCAAGTAGATGGTCATGGGAATTTAGCAAACTGGATGATTCCTGGGAAAATGGTTCCTGGAATGGGGGGAGCTATGGATTTAGTAACAGGGGCTAAGAATGTTGTTGTTGCTATGGAACATTGTGATAAACACGGGAACACTAAGATTTTAAAAGAGTGTACTCTTCCTCTCACTGCCAAAGGCAAAGTTACTCTCATTGTTACCGATATGGCATTAATAAGAATCACTGATAAAGGTGCCGTTTTAGAAGAAATTGCAGCTGGCTTAACTGTTGAAGAAGTGCTTAAACACACTGAAGCAGATTTAATTCTTGCTGATAATATTAAAGAATTTGATGTGTAAACATTAATAAAATTGAACTTTTTTTAAAATAAGGCTGAGTGCTTAACTCAGCCTTATTATTTTAATATATTGTTTTTACTTTGCTAATCTGTATTTTTTAATCAATAATGTTAATCATTTAAAAGCTGATTAAATAATTGAATCAATTCTGCTTTTTCCATGTGCGATAGAGGGAAACCAAAAGCAAAACACTTGTTTTGATTAGTTACTTTACCAATTGCTAAGGGTACTTGATTCCATTGATTATAATCTTCTTCACTAGTTGGAGAATAATTATCTTGTCCAATATCTTTAATTTTAGCTCTATAAATGATTTTAGTAAATGCATCACCAGGATATGCATAATCTTCTTCAAAATAAGAGACATCATTTAAGCCATTCCTCATTGAGATAAGGATGTTATGAGTATGTCCTAAATAAAGATTTAATTCTGGAAGATTATTCAAAGAAGCGATTTCATTAGTTGGAAAAGCTCCTATAAAATAAGGTTTAGGTGGAGCTGTTTGTACAATATTTATTGCATTGTATTCCATATCAATACCAAAATAATCTTTAAATAAATTTCTATTTGCATTAACCATTTGATCATTAATAAGCTTTAAATTGCTTGCTGAACTTAGTATGATATTTCCACCATTATTTAAGTAAAGCTTTAGAGCATCATAGTCAGAGTCAAAAAATACTGTACCTTGAGCTTCTTCCCGATAAATTAACGCTTTATATTGCTGTAAATCTGAATATGCTAAATTACATTTTTCAATTGATAAGCCAGTATTTTGATTTATTTCATCTCTATTATAAAAATCAACACCCGAGAATTCACTAAGCACTTCTTTATAAACTGAGTCGGCATAAACTTGGCTATTAGCCCAAGTTGGAAAATGAGAAGCTTCTAAAACCATGATATCTTCCCGATTCACCGCTGGAATATGTTCAATTAGATAAAACTCAAATACTTCTGGGGTTGGGTCATATACATATTGTAAGTCTACTGCACTAACTTCAAATTTATGATAACCATTTGACAGATTGATTAGTTCTAAACTTTCAGAAAAAGACCAGATATCATCAATAGAAATGCGTTGCCATTGAGTTCCATCCTCATGGGTGACTATTGTTTTTGGATTATTAGTCGGAAGATTAAAAGCAAATGGTTCGTTATCAAATCTGATATCATAACCCATAATCTCTGAGAAATAAAAGCGATTATCTGATTCATTTAATACATTGGCGATTTCTTCATCATAAGGACTATTACTGTAAATAATAACGGAACTACCCATAATGCCATATTGACCAAAATATCCACATTTTAAGTATACTTTGAGATTTGATGAATTTACTGCAGTATTTCTTCCTTCAACATCTTTAAAAAATCTATTTGCATAAATAACGGGAATTTGACCACCAATATTCATAGAAGGGTAATCCTCAAGATCACAGCTTTCAGTATAATCTTTATAGTGATTATCTCCTAAAGCATATAATTTCTGAGGATATATTACTGTTTTTGGATGAAATCCTTCTTTAACTGCAAATTCTATACTAGATTCGTTAGAGAATTCTCCTAAAGCATAAAAACGCCCAGTAATCTTAGTATAAGTTAACTGTTCGACATTATCACCAGAACCATCAAAATCAGTTTCTAAGGAAGGAGTCGTAAATTTATTAAGAAGAACTTCATTAGAATCTGTAACAAACCAATCACTCTCTTCTAACAATTCAGGAACATAAGTAGAATCAGCATCTTCATTATATACATATTTTGCAATTTTATATTCATATTGACTAATCCTAAATTCACCCATAGCATCACGAGAATCATGATTAAGAGAGAAGGTAATAACTAAACCTGCCCCCACTGTTCTACCTTCTGGGTCACCTTTGGAAGTAGATAGAACACAAGTTGAATTTGCATCAAAGTCAATTTCATATACTGAAGTAACAACACTCGAAGCATCCATCTCATCTTTATATGCTATAGCTTTAATTGTAAGTGTTTCAGATATTTCTAAAGGAGCTGTATAAAGAATAGCTGAATCAGTTGGCGTGCTTCCATCTAATGTATAATAGATTTCTGCATCAGCTGTCTCACAACTTATTAATATCTCTTGGGGTAAATCATAAGATCCCGCCGGTAGAGAAAATACTGGATTTGCTACAGTATTTGGCAAAATCTCATAAAAAGATGTAGTATCAGAACTAACTTGAAAACCAGCTTTATATCCCTTAGCTCTAATTGTAGTATTTTCATTAATAAGAATCGCTGAGTTGTATAAGTTAGACGATTCAGTCGGTTCGCTATTATCTAAAGTATAATAGATATTCGCATCGCTAGTTTCACAACTTATGATAACATTTTGGGGTGAATTATAGCTTCCTGCTGGTGGAGAAAAAACTGGTGTAGCAACAACGCTTATAGATGGTTTATTAGGGTTATCCTCTTCACAACTAACTAAAAAAAACATAAGGCTAATTAAAACTAAAAATACGATTTTCTTTAACATTATTCTTTCCTTGTTTCCTTACTTTTAAAACCTATGACTAAAAAAATAAAAACCAAAATGTATTAACATAATATCACTACTTGATTAGTATATTTATAAAGTACATTAATAATTTACTATTTATTTATATCACATTTTGATATACACTAAGATAATCCAATTGTTTATTTTTTTATATTATTTGTCAAACAATATTTCATTATTTTTTAAAACAACAAATATTTTTTCAAGAGACAAATTCTCTTATATCCTGTAGGGATGACATATAATCCCTACAGGATATGAGAAATCATCTCCTCTGTTCTCGAATGCTCCGAGAATCCATTATTAAGGATTCTATCTTGCCCTTGCTTAATATAAATTTTAGACTTAACTTATTTTTCTAATTATTATTTATTAGATTATGATTCTCACTCAACACCCACTACCCACTTATTTTTTTACTTTTCATTTGACTTTAATTACAGATAAATTATATTTGTAAAAAATATTTTTTAAGGAGTTACTTATGTTCCCAGGTGGAAATATGAAACAGCTAATGAAAAAAGCCCAAAAGATGCAAAAAGACCTTTTAAAAGCTCAAGAAGAGATGGAGAATAAGGTATTTTCAGCTGCTTCAGGTGGCGGAATGGTTAAAATCGAAATTAATGGTAAATTTGAAGTTAAATCAATAAAAATAGACCCAGAAGTAATTGATCCTGATGATGTTGAGATGTTAGAAGATTTAATTTTAGCTGCTCTCAAAGATGGTTTCGAGCAAGTTTCAAAGAATAGCGAATCATCAATGTCAGATATAACTGGTGGTATGAAAATACCTGGTTTATTCTAAAAAGTATTTTATGATTAAAGTTATTGAAGATTTAAAAGACGCATTAAAAACTTTGCCAGGCATTGGTGAGAAGAGTGCACAACGCCTGGCTCTTTATATTCTTTCCCAAGATAAATCAGATTCCATTCAATTAGGAGAATCAATATTAGATTCTGTAAGCAAAATAAACAATTGCTCAATTTGCAATATGTTAACTGATGAGAATCCTTGTCTTTTTTGCAATGATATCAAACGTAATGATAAACTCTTATGTATAGTTGAACATACAGCAGATGTTTTTATGATGGAGTCAACGGGTGAATTTTATGGTAAATACTTTGTTTTAAGTAATCTGCTCTCCCCTATTGATGGGATTGGTCCGGAAGATATTCACATAGAAGAGCTGCTTACACGTATTTATAATTATGATGTTGAAGAAGTAATTATTGCCTTGAGTCCTTCAGTTGAAGGAGAAACTACAATTTCTTACATAGCAGACAGGCTATCTGATTGGAAAGGTAGAATTAGTAGGTTATCTACAGGCATTCCTTTTGGAGGAGATTTAGAATATTCCAATAAGATTACTATTGCTAATGCTTTAAAGCATAGATTTAATATGAAGTAGAAGATAACATGTTTACAGGAATTATTGAAGAAGTTGGTATAGTAAAAAGTCTTAGTGTAATAAGCGGTAAAAGGTATCTTACAATACATTGTAGAAAGATAAATGATGATTTAAAGATTGGTGATTCAATCGCATGTAATGGAATTTGTTTAACCGTTACTCAATTTACTAATAGCACAATTTCAGTAGAAGCAATGAATGAGACTATTACTAAAACAACAGTAAAGTATTGGGATAAAGATAGTAAGATAAATCTGGAAAGAGCTTTAAAATTTAATTCTCGCTTAGACGGACATATAGTTCAAGGTCATGTAGATACAGTATCGAAAGTTCTATCTTCAAAAGATGTTAATGGGACTACTTATCTTGAAGTAGAACTACCAATAGAATATTCTGACTTAGTTGTGGCTCAAGGTTCGATTGCAATAAATGGAGTTAGCTTGACGATAGCTAAATTGGATATTTCATCTCTTCAAG
The DNA here is from genome assembly GCA_963692475.1 of Cloacimonadales bacterium (SeqCode). Classification (GTDB taxonomy): domain Bacteria; phylum Cloacimonadota; class Cloacimonadia; order Cloacimonadales; family JAFGVF01; genus JAEKNW01. The sequence goes on along the minus strand of OY829950.1, from coordinate 2,930,117 downwards.
TTGCATTAATTTCTTTAACTGAAAATTTGACAAATCTTGCCTTTCTTGAAGCAGGCGATTACACAAATATTGAATTTGACATAATAGGTAAATATATTCTTAGAAAAAATACTATTTCAACTGTAAAACCAAAATCTAAGTTAACTCAAGCGTGGTTAAATGAACAAGGTTTCTAAATTACTAATAATTTTGATATTTATAATACTTGCTTCAGGCTGTGGAAAAGCTAAAAGTCCTACTGGTGGTCCTGAAGATAGACAAGCTCTTCAAATAGAGTATATCTTCCCAGATAACTATGGTTCTGTGAGCGAGGGTATAATTGAAATGCGTTTCAACAAGGAAGTTGATAAAAGATCAGCTCAAAATGCCTTTAGGTTTTATCCCCCATTAGAGAATGTTAGAATTAAAAGTGATGATAACACCATTACCCTTATCATAGAAGACGAGCTAATAGCAGATAGGAATTATTATTTAACTATATCAAGAGTTTTAAAAGATACCCGTAACAACCTTTTAGAAGATAATATTACTTATACCTACAGTAATGGCAAATTACATGATTCAAAGATATTCGGAGATATCATTTATGAGAGAGAAGAGGATAAAGTTTTTGATAAGAAATTGATTTTGTTAGACCAAGACTCAATTATAGTTTTTGTAAAGAAGTTCTCAGGAGATTTTTATGATATTGATGGTTTAGAACATATTCCTTACATTATCCGAAGTTTTATAGACAAAAATAATAATGATAGATATGATATAGAAAAAGAGCCATATTTTGAGAGTTTTATTGATTCACTCCGAACTAAAAAAGCTGATATTAATCTTGCTTATGTTGATACTTCCAAAGTTGTAGTAAAAAGAGTTTCTGCCCTTAATAATAAATTAGTTCAAGTTACTTTCTCTGAGGAAGTTACTAAATTTGATTCACTTTCAATTATTAGCTTGATAGATACTACTAATTTCTCAATTTATAACACTGTATTAGATATCGACAAACTATCAATTATCACTGCCCTTCATGATACAATTGATTATCAGCTATCATTATATAATTTAGTAGATTTAAACAATAATTTGACACCACTATCACGAATCAAGTTTGCTGGTTCAACTCTTCAGGACACACTTAATGTTATTGTTACTGCATCACAACCTAAAAATGGTTCTACAGTTAAAGAAAGAATTCCTGAAATCTCTGTTAGTTTTGATAAAATAGTCATGCAGAAGGATATTGTAGCTAGTCTAAAAGAGAACGAAACAAACAGTTTTGTTGATATGCAGATTATATTAAGCAACTCATATCAAGCAATTTTCAAACCTTCCAAAGCTTTAAAAAACTTTAATAGCTACACCTTTACTTTATCAGAAGAAACTACTGACTTTAATGAAAATAAGATGTTAGAAGATTTAGTAATTAACTTCATGGTAACAGGAGATTAAGTAATATTTAGAAATTTAACAAATGCTAATAATCACGTCCCTTTTTCGAGGTCCATCAAAATCACATAAGAAAATACCCTGCCAAGTTCCTAATAGCAACTCATTGGCCTCAAAGGGTATTGTGATGGAACAACCAATAACACTAGAAAGAAAATGAGCATTAGAATTTCCTTCATTATGGAGGTATTCTCTTAATTTTGGACTAATTCTATTGAAGGCAAATTTCATATCATAGATGACGTCAGGGTCAGCAGCCTCGTTGATTGTAATACCTGCAGTAGTATGAGGGACATAAACATTAACTAAGCCATTATGATTAGCTGATTCATCTACAAACTCTTGAACCAATTTTGTTATTTCTATCATATCAATCTTGTTCTTTGTGGAAACAGTAATTCTTTTAATTAACATAATTATCCTCCACTATTTTTTAATAATCTAATTGATTTTTTAATAATACAAAATTTTATGTTAATGTATTTTGAAATCACTTTGTAGCAAGATAATAACCTAACTCAGAGATATTATTACTTGCTATTTTAGTAAGTAATTTTTGAGGGTATTGCTCAATATATTTACTAATATTTATCTTATCTTGGCTATTATTAATTATCACAATACAAGCCTTCTCGTCAGAACTTAACCATCTCTCATAAATAAGCAGATGTTGATGTTCAATGAAAGTAATTTTACCATGAGAGAATTGCCTATTTTTTTGGCGTAAAGTAATTAATCTTTTGTAGAATTCTAAGAGCTCAACTCTATTTTCGTCTTTTTCATAGTCCCATGGGAAAGGTCTCCGATTATCAGGGTCTCTATTACCATCAAGAAAAACTTCATCTCCATAGTAAATATGAGGTATTCCAATAAAAGTAAACTGAAAAATAAGAGCAAGCTTAAGCTTATTTAAGTCACTATCTACTAACCGTCTAATCCTTATTGTATCATGACTACCAAGTAGATTCATTTGACACATCGAAACTAATTCTGGTAGATTTACTAAACCTGAAGAAACACTATTTATAAAACTCTTCAGAGATAACTTGCTTTGATAAAAATAGGCAACACAGGGGTCTTTGAATGATTGGTAGTTCATTATTGCATCAAAATATTCACCTTGTAGCCAAGAACCTGGAGGATTCCAGATTTCTCCAACAATATATATATCTGGATTAACTTTCTTTAAATTACTTCTAAATATTTTCCAAAACCAAAAGGGTACTTCTTCAGGAACATCTAAGCGAAAACCATCAATACCAATACTTTCTATCCAATATTTCATAGAGCATAGCAAGTAGTTTACTAAGTCCACATTAGGTTGGGCTTGAGCTATATCAGTGACCTGATTCTCTTCCGGAGAACTTCTCAATAAATCAAAATTAAATTCTGGTAAGTCTTTCATGCCCCACCAGCATTGATAATAATCTTCAGCCTTAAAAGTTTCATTTATTTCTTTAGGAAGTGGCCATTTTTTCCAATCAAACCAATTCCAATATCCTGATTTATCTCCGTTCAGAACAGTGTCTTTAAAGGCATAGAAATCTACTCCACAATGATTTAATGCTATATCTATTATTACTTTAATGTCATTCCTATGTAGTTCATCAACTATGTCTTTAAACATTTCATTTGTTCCTAAATGGGTGTCTACTTTCATAAAATCTATAGTGTCATATCTATGAGGAGACTTGGCACAAAAAATTGGATTAAGATAGACTAAAGAGATACCTAATTCTTTTAGATAAGGAATCTTCTTTTTTACTCCAACTAAATCACCACCGTAAAAGACAAACCAATCTGCTTCTTTATCTTTTGAATATGGATTCATAGTAAGATTATCTATTTCATCCCAATCTGCAAGATGGTAATATTCTTGATTGTGTTTAAGAGATGCTTTTTTTGGTGTTAACTTAGTTTTCGTATAGTAATCTTCTTTAAAATTAGGATTAAGTGATAAATCGCCATTACAGAATCTATCAGGCATGATTTGATACATAACACGATTGGCTAAATCAGAATCAATTTGAAAGATATTGAGATTTACGGGCACCAATACAGAATTAATTAAGGCATTATTAGTTAAAGTATTTTGATTAGCATAAAGTTCAAAATCTTTGATAGCTATAATTATTTTATAGGAATATATGAAGTCAATATCAGCTAATTCCATAATTTTATTGAAAGCACAATAAACTCCATCAGAAGCAATAAAATCTAATTTTATAAGTTCATTATTTAACTGTAATGTTACCTTTATTCTTGGCATTAAAGGTAAAATAGCATTAAATTCAAACAACTTATCAGAATAACGATAAATTTTGATAATTTCATTTTTCATAACAAGTTTGTTGGAATCTACTGATAATATAAGGTTTTTATTAATAGAAGATTGACTTCTCTTTTTGGCATCTAATAAAGAATTCTTAGAACGATTATCTAAGGCAATTTTATCAACGCCTGAATTTAGTTCCTCTTCATTAAACCAACGATTATCTTTTGCTAAATATTTGAATTGATAAGAACCATTTGATAGAAATAAGCTAGTAGAGAAATTAGTGCCATTTTTATATAATCTATTACTATTAGGTTTCCACTTATTAAAATCACCTACAATTGAAATCTCTTCATAATTAAATTGATCTTTAATCCTAAAAGGAACTATATAGATAAACTCTTCATTAGATGTGACTTTCAGAATAGAATAAACTTCATCATCAGCAGTAACCGTATCTGCTTTAGGGTCTAATACTTTCTTATTATTAATCACAAAATAATATTTATACTCACCTGCTTGAAGTTGAAGAGTAATTTCATAGACTCCTCCCCTATCTTTGAGACGATTGACTCTTTTATCCCAGTTATTAAAGTCACCACTTAAATAAATCTCTAAGTTACTAAGAATTGGAGCTTGATATTGGAAAGTAATGTTATATTTCATAATTTAAAAGTTGATACTGTGAAACAGCATTATTTCATGAGAATTAGTGCCACTTGGGCGATATTTAAAAGTATATGTCATTTTTGTTCTAAAATCAATATTAGTTCTTAACTGGAAATCTTGGTCATAGATAATTTTAGATTCTCTATTCAAGTTAGTAGTTTCTTGAAAGAAACCTTCATAATTGAAGTACAATCTTTTATAAAGAGGTCTTCCAAAATTAATTGTCAGATTATTTAACAGAATTGTACTACTAAACTGAGCTAATTCTGAGTCTGAAACATTTTGAGTTTGGTTCCCAGTGATTTGGCTATCCTGTCTATTTATAACATAATTATTAAGCATATTCTTAACAAATCCAGATTTAATATAGAAATAGTCAAGCTCTAACCTTTTTCTAAAGAAAGTTTCTACAGGTCGTAAAAAGCTATTAAAGAATGTGTTATCAACATTTGAGCCAAGCATCAACATTGTTTCGTCTTGAAGAACATTCTGATTTTCCTGCTCAATATCATAATTGCTATCGGATACTCTTAATCTATTTATGGCTTGTGATTGCGTTTTATCATTTGGATTATCACTTGCTAAGGTTAAGACTAAATCATTTAATCCAACCTGATTACTTTGTTCATTGGAGACTCTCAGAGTAACAGTTGAACCATCTTGTACTCTTTTTACAAAACTACCATTTATAGAGAAATCTATTTCATTGATCATGATTTCAACCAAATCTACATCAAAATCTGTATCTAAGAAAGTTACAGTGCCCTCTTCTGCAACAAACTTTGCATCTGGAACAGACCATTCATTATTATTATAAGTAAGAACCAGATAACTATTAGGCGTTACGGTGATATCTGTAGGATATGTAGCATACTTAGTGTTTTCTCCTACTATTAACTTAACATCTAACTCAAAAGGTAGAGCATTATTAGTTTCTTTTTCTTTCTTTTCTTTTTTCTCTTTTTTTGAGAAAGTATTTTTTGAAGCAGAAGTTATAATTGAAAGTAAATTCTCTGTATCTGGGGGATAAATAATTGACGCATTTGATACTGTAACTTCAGCATCTATTTTCATATCATCAAATGGACCCTTTATAGAAGCATAATTATTGTATTGTCCAGTAATATTTATTAGGGCGGTCTCGTCTTTAGGCATATATTCAGGAATATGAGCTAATATCCCTTTTTGTGAAGTAAAAACTCTCAACTGACCTAAGATTAGATTTCCGACAAAGAAATTATCGATATCTTCAGAAATGGAGTTAGTAATTCTAAGATATCCATCTCCTAAATTCAACTCACACTTTTCTAAATCTAACTTATTATCTTTCATTATAGCAGTAAAATTAATATTATTTATTCTTTCAGGTTGATCAGTCATTTGAAGATAACTATCTTCAGAGATTAAATAACCATCATAAACTTGAAATCCATCTTCATCAATACCCATAATCAGTTCACTTCTAAGATTAAACTTACCTTCTTCAAATAGATCTGGAGAAAGTTTTTGTAGAAACTTGTAAGCATCTGCATCTAATTTTACATAAAGTCTTTCATCAGAAGGAATAAATTCGTTCTTAAACAGGTCGTAAGAGAAATCACCTATAACATTCATATCTGCATAGTTAACAGAATTCAAGTATAAGTTATCTACGTGGAATTTTTGAGGAGTATATAAAACATTGAAATAGATATCATTAATATCATAATCTGCTATTTTAAAATCAGACCCTACTCCTTTAAACCTGATACTATACTTTTCCTCATCTTTTGAGTCATACCTAAAACTTAAGTCAGCTTTAACAAATCCCTTCAAGGGAATAAGGTGCTGATAATCAGAAAAATCAACTTCATTTAAAACTGCACCCACATTAGCCACAATACCGTTTGTTGTCTCTACTGAGCCAGAAGCAGAGAGTAGAATTTGTCTTTCATTAAAAAGAAGTAATTTAGTTAAGCATATTCTCTCTGGCACTCCTTCAAAATGACCTTCTAATCCGTAGCCTGAAAAACCTGATATTTTTATACCAGTAACATAAACTTCTCCAGTGATAAATGCTGATGACCAATTATAGTCAACATTAAGAGTAATGAAGCCATCAGGGTAATTTTCAGTATATTTCTTAGGTAGAAAATCTTTTATTTCAGTTAAAGATAGTTGATTTATCTCAAATCTTACTTGTCTATCATCAGATAAAACATTCTTGGCTTTGATTACAATACCCTTGTTGATTTCCATATCAATGTTGAGTTTGTTAAACTCAGTGAGAGTAACTTCTCCTGACATATTTGTCTTACTATTAAAGACTTTACCCTGAAACATTGAATTCGAAATTTTCATTTTATTTGAAGATAAATCCCATTTCACTTCAGACTTTAAAGGCAGATAAATCTGATCTTGGAAAGCAGTAATTTCGAGCTCAATATCAGCAGTTAAATTTTCATTTTCTTTTGATACTTCTATTGTTCCATTAACAAGAGGGTTCATTTTATAGAAGGAATCATCTTGCAAAATAGTATAAGCATCATGGGCATGAAAATCGAGTAATTTGATAGTTGCTGCTGATTTAGTAAATGCTAAGTCAGTGTTTAATTCCAAGGAGATACTTTGATTAGATAGCTCTCCTCTTAAAATATCCTTATCAAGATAGACAAGACCTGAAATTGGAGGTAACAACATCTGATTATATCCAATAGTAAAGTCACTTACTTTTAGTCTAAAATAGGATTCACCATCAATAATAATACCCTTTGTTAATAGATTTCCTTGCAAGGTAATAGCGCTATCTTCTTTATTTTTGATTAGTAAATCTGCAGAGATGAAGTTTTTGTGCAAAATACCTTTTCCTGAAAGTGTATTTCTATCCAGTTCAGCATTGAGAAGATTAATTTCAAATTGTTCTTGATAATCAAGAGTTGCATTAATATTAGTTACAGCCATGGAATTAAAATCAAGTGAATCAGAGTTAACCTGTCCTGTTATATGAAGATTGTCTGCAAAACCCGAAACAGCTATTTCTGCATTCACTATTCCCTGCATAAAAGTGAATGTTTTACCAATTTGATATCTAAAGATATGAGCTTGAGCTTCAATTTCGAGTTCGTCAAACAAATTTATAAGTTCTCCTTGAACAGAAATTGGAATTCCTTCAAAAGTGCTTGTTTTAGGTAATACGGATAGATTGTTACTATCTCCAATAATTCTTAGATTATCCAATTCTAAAGCCATATCATAGATGTTAGCTTTTGCATATTCACTTTCTAAATTCAGTCCAAGATATAGTCCATCATCAGTAACAAACTCTAAAATAGCATTACCTTTAAGTTTGATATCCAAATCTCTTGCTACTGGAACATAAAGTGAATCTGGATTATATCCATTAACATTTAAAGCTATGGAATTTAGACCATTTTCATCAAGCTTTAACTCTACTTGAAATGGATTTTTCCTATTATCAAACATTTTAGCTATTAAGCTCTTATCTCTTTGATTATCAAAGCTTATGTTAGCATCTGAGAAACTATCTCTAATCCCAAAATATTCCCCATAAACAACCTCAGCTGTAAGCTGGGCATTAGTAATATTTGCTTTTCTAAGGTAATTATTAATATTGAAAGAGCTCTGTTTATCACTCTTGATTTCGATTTTATGATTAGTTTTCTTAGAATTGTTCTCTTTACCAAATGTTTGTCTATAGCTTAATGTTGGTGATTCAATATATACCGAATCTATTGCTTCTTTTAGCCATATATTAGTATTAAATAGAGAGGTATAATTAATGTCTATAGCTAAATGAGAAGTATCTAAATAATAATAAACGTCACTCTTAGATTCAACTGTTAAATCATCGAAATAGATTCCTTTATTATTAATCTCTATTGCTGAGAGTGAGATATCAGCATTGACTATTTTAGTTAGAAAATTCTCTAAGAAGTACTTAGTTAACTCATTTCTTTTCCATAACAGAGTGGAAATAAAGATGATTGATAGAAGAAGAAAAATATAGATTTGCCTTCTATGCCTTCTTCTTCTCTTTTTTTTTTTTATATTTTTTAATTCTACTTTGCTATGGGTCATAGTAAAGTTAGCTTACCATCTTTTATTGTATAGTGAGTATCATTTTCAGCAACTAAACTTAAGTCATGAGTAACAAAGATAATGGTTAACCCCTCTTTGTTTAGATTTCTCAATATATTCATTACAATGTTAGTAGTTTCATCATCTAAATTACCTGAAGGTTCATCTGCTATGAGTATTTTTGGTTTTGTAACTATTGCTCTTGCAATGGCAATTCTCTGTTCTTCACCTCCACTCAATTGATTCGGAAAGTGGTTAATTCTATCTTCTAATCCTAAAGTATTTAGAATTTCTTTGGCAATTTTAACTGCTTCTTTCTTTTTATAACCCTGAACTAACAAAGGTATAATAACATTTTCTAAGGCTGTAAAATCTTCTAACAAATAATGAAATTGAAAAATAAAACCAATATTTTTATTCCTAAACAATTCCATGTTTGTTATTTTATTTCTAAGTTGCCCATCAAGTATTATTTCTCCAGAATCTGGTGAATCTAACAGACCTATAAGGTGTAAAAGAGTACTCTTTCCACAGCCTGAAGCTCCCGTAATAGCTACAAATTCTCCTTGTTGGACTGATAGATTTATATCTTTTAAAACATTAAGTTTCTTTGTAGCATCACGATAGCTTTTACTTACACTATTTAATTTAATAATTTCCATTTTATTGTCTCATTATTTTTATAATTTCTAATTTATTAATATTTCTTAAAGTGAAGAGAATAGTTAGTGATATTATTAACACTGCAGTTGCATAGATTATTAGGAACATCGATAGTGAAGGATTAATTAAAATTTTATCAATGAAATAGATGTCTCCTTTGAGAGAAATATAATCCTGATGAGTTAGCCAATAAGCTGAACCATAACCACATAACAGTCCTATTATAATTCCTAAATGAGAAAGTAGAAGGGCAAAGATAAAATAGATTAATTTTATTTCTCTTCTTTTTAATCCTAAGGTCATTAATATGCCAATTTCACTAATTTTTTCATTTATTATAGTACTTACTGTGCTAATAACATTGAATCCAGCAACAATAATAATTATGCATAGAATCAAGAAAATCATAATCTTCTGTAATGATAATGCAGAAAATATCATTGAATTATGAGAAAAGAGGTCTATGGCATACATTGTAGGCAATTTTAGCATCAATTGATAATTTATCTTGCTGCTTATTAAATTACTAACATCATTATCGCGGTCATTCAAAAGTATTGCATAGCTACTGCTCGAATGGACATTACCAATAATCTTTTTTATTTTATCTTTATTTAATATTGCTCTTGTTGCATCAATCTCATATAATCCAGTTTTATAAATATCTTTAACGGTGAATCTATCACTTTTTTTTACTAATCCAAAAATTGAATATCTTATAGAGCTGGGTAAAATAACTTCAATCTTATCTCCAATATTGGCATTGAGCTCACGTGCTAAATACTCTCCAAGAATAATTTCATCATCTTCAAGAAAGAAGTTATCCTGCTGTGAAAATGAATAAAGGAAGCTGTTATAATCTTTACTTTCATTAGAATAAGATTCAATGAAAGCAGGTTTATTGTATTCTTTAGTACTAAGAATTACAGACATTTGATATTTTTGATCAACAGCCTTGATATCTGATTTGTAATTTGCCAGTATATTCTTCAGTAGAATTAGTCTATCTTCTGTAAGCTCCTCTCCATTATTTACAATTGAAATATCTGGCTGAGAGACTTTAAAAGCATTATTTAAAGTCTTTTCATAGCTTTCAAATAAAATCATTGCTAAGGTTAATGCACCCACTGCAATAATAATACCTAAAATCATAAATAGAGAGTTTTTTCCCCAAGATGATCTCTTGATTCTTGTAAAACTTACTAAATATAGAGTTAATAATCCTTTCACTAATTCTCTCTTTCAGATGGAGGTGGTAATTCTATAATTATCTTTTCTGGTTGAGCTTCTTCAATTTTAGACTCTTTAATCTCTTTATGAGCTTTGAAAATAGAAAACTCATTTTTCTTGAACATATCAACTACATAAAAAACTAAAAATATTGTTATGCTTATTATTATAATGGCATAGATAATATTTGCAGATATCAAGAATTTTCGTTCTTGTTTATACTCTAATGATTTAAAATTATTAACTTTATATTCGGGATATTTATTTTCAATAATAGAAATTATTTTAGCTTGATTAATGTTCAGTTTTCTTACAATTGTATAAGCATAGCTTTTTACAACTCCAAAACCACCTAAAGCATCTATTTTATCTTCTTCTAACAATTCTAAGTGCTCTTTTTTTATCAAAGTTATTTTTGCTAAATCATCTAAAGATAGATTTTGCTCTTCTCTAATACTTCTGATATATTGACCAATATTATCCATATTTAACTCCAGTAAAAGTTTCCTTCACAAATTATAGAGACGCTACCCTCTAAAATTACATTATCATTTTCAAGAGACACTTTAACATCTCCACCATCTAATTTTATATTTACTCTGTCATCTACTAAATCTTTTCTATAGCAATCCCAAAAGAGGGCTGAAGCTCCACTGCCACAGGCATAAGTTAATCCACTTCCACGTTCAAACACTATAGCTTCAAGGTTCTTTCTATCATTGATAGTTATTAATTCTATATTTATCCCGTCTGGAAATTCTGGAGAAGATTGTTTAGCTTTTGCTAATTGAAGAAAATCCTGCCTACTTATTGCAAGTTTTGTGTTATTAACAACTAAATGCTGATTACCAATATCAATGATGTTTCCAGATAAGCTTTCAAAATTATAATGTTGCATTAACTTAGGTCTTCCCATATTTACTTTTACTGTTTTAGTGGAAAAATCAACTTGTGCTTGTCTGAAACCACTCAGGGTATTAATTATAACATTCTTGTTATGTCCCTCTTCTGCTAAAAGATAAGCTACACATCTGAGTGCATTTCCACACATCTTTGCTTCAGAACCATCATTATTGAAAATCCTCATTAGACAATGCGCATCCTCATCGTATTCTAATACTACTAACCCATCTGAACCAATTCCAAATCTAACATCACTAATATCTTTACTTAAAGCAGAAAAATCTACTCTTTCATAGCGATAATCTCTGTTGTCAATATAAATATAGTTATTACCTTGGGCAGTCATCTTTGTGAAGATAATTTTTTTACTCATTAATCTGGAAAATCTCCTTAAAATAATCACTAAAATTGTAGAAACCTGATTTGCCAACAATCCATTCAGCTGATTTAACTGCTCCAGAAACAAAAGCACTCCTCTCTCGTGCTAAATGCTTCAACTCTATAAAATCATAATCACTATCATAACCTACTAAATGAGTACCAGGTTTTTTCCCTGCTCGGATTGATTCAAATTCGAAATCAGATGTTACTTGAGATTGATTCTTTTTTATCAATGAGCTAATATATTTTGCTGTACCAGATGGTCTATCCTTTTTTTCATTATGATGTTCTTCAAAGGCATATAAATCATAGTTAGGTATCTGAGCCATCATCTTTGATAGATAATCAATAACTTGGAAAAATAGATTCATTCCAATTGAAAAATTTGCACTATAAATTATTCCTACTTTGCTTGAATTAGCTATTTCTTCAACTTGCTCAATTTTATCATACCAGCCTGAAGTTCCAATAACTATATTCACACCACAATTTGCTAACGCTTGAACTCGCTCTAATACTCCTTTGGGCTGAGTAAACTCTAATGCTACTTCAGCACCATTAAGCCTACTTTTATTGATAGTTGAATCATATTCTGAGCTATTTTCATCTATAATACTTACTATTTCATGCCCATTTTTTAAACATAAAGAATGAAGCAATTTTCCCATTTTTCCATATCCAATCAAAGCAATTTTCATTATTATACCTCTTTTATTCATAATAAATTAGTATTATTATTTTGTCAATTAGATATTTTTACTTACTTCAACTCCTTTTTAAAGAATAAATTAGGATAATACAATTGAACAAATTAATTGACATAAATTCCACTAGTATTTAATTTGATAAAAATATAAATTAATTTATTTAAGGAGTTATTATGCCTGTATTTAGACCGTTTAAAGCAGTTAGACCTGTTCCTGAAAAAGCTAAGGATATTGCATCTTTACCTTATGATGTAATGGATTCACAAGAAGCTCGTGAAGAAGTAAAAAGAAATCCATTAAGTTATATTCACGTGGAAAAAGCTGAAGTTGATTTACCTGAAGGTACTAACTTATATAGTGATGAAGTTTATAATAAAGCTAAAGAAAATCTTTATAATTATATCAAAAATGGTGATATGATTCAAGATGAAAAAGCAGCTTTTTATGTCTATCGTCAAATTATGGATGGAAGAGTTCAAACTGGTTTAGTTGGCTGTGCTGCTACTGAAGACTATATGAATGACATTATAAAAAAACATGAACTTACACGTGCAGCTAAAGAAGCTGACAGAATTAAGCATGTTGATATTTGTGACGCTCATTCTTCACCTGTTTTCTTTACATACAGACACAGAGATGATATCAACTCTGTAGTTAGTAAAATTGTTGCTAAAACTCCAGAATATGATTTCGTTGCTGATGATGGTATTTCTCATGCTTTGTGGGTTATCTCCGATGATGCTGATATTGCTACTATTACAAACGCTTTTGCAGATATGGATTATCTCTATGTTGCTGATGGACATCACAGAACTGCTTCTGCAGCTAAAGTAGGTTTACTTAGAAAAGAAGCTAACCCTAATCATACTGGCCAAGAAGAATATAACTTCTTCATGACTGTTATCTTCCCTGATAATGATCTCTATATAATGGATTATAATCGTGTGGTTAAAGACCTTAATGGACATACTCAAGATGAATTCTTCTTCAATATCGAAAAGAACTTTGATATCGAATTATATAAAGGTGATGGACCTTATCATCCTGAAGCAAGACATAATTTTGGTATGTATATTGCTGGCAAATGGTACAAATTAACTGCTAAATCTGGTACTTTTGATGAAAATAGTCCAACTAAATCTCTTGATGTTTCAATTCTTCAAGAAAATCTCCTTCATCCAATCTTAGCTATTGGTGACCCTCGTACTGATGAAAGAATCGACTTTATCGGTGGAATTAGAGGTCTTAAAGAATTAGAAAAGAGAGTAGATTCTGGACGTGAAGTTGTTGCTTTTGCTATGTTTGCTACATCTATTCAAGAGTTAATGGATATCGCTGACGCTGGGGAAATTATGCCTCCTAAATCAACATGGTTTGAACCAAAACTTAGATCTGGATTATTTATCCATCTCTTAAAGTAATAAACTTACAAATATATAATATTAGAGTGCTGAATTATTTGGCACTCTTTTTTTTTTAACTTTATGATAAATGGGGTGAATTTGTAAGTTTAGTAATAAGTTTAATCAAGTTATTAGGCTCAAGTTCAAGTCTGTGGAAATTATTAAGCATTATGTTACACATCAATATTGTATTACAGTAAGTTATGGTTTATAGTGTACAAGAAATAGAAGTTTTTATGCGTAATAAGACTTAATCCTGACTTGTGAGGGCGTAGCTTTAGTGAAGACTCAAGGGATTGCAACCCTGGGTTAGGATGTACGTGAAAAGTGTAAACCAGTAAGGGTTTAATAAAAACATATATACTAATGGTATATCATATAAATTTGTCAGCCTTCTATAGAACCCTTACAGGGTTATGTGTGTAATTTTTGATAGTGTACCTGGGGTGACGATCCTAATAGGCTCTTACCCAAGGCTAATCTATTTAATCCCTTTCAGGGATATTAGAAGAGAGAGAGTGTTCAATCTAACAAATTGATAGATTGAATATTGTTGTATTAACTAACTCAGTTTATACACATTTTTATATTTATAGTTAATTTTTTCAAATTGACTTACAACTTGCAATCATTTCTAAATCTCAGATATTGGAATAAGGTCTCTTAAATCCTGGAAGGATGCAGATATAATAGGCAGGGTTCGTTAGACCCTGTAAAAGAATTCCCCCACAAACCTAAGCCCCTGAAGGGCGATAATACCTCTTACTGATCAATGTAAATAGAAGGTTAAGCTCATTTAACAAGTTTTTTAAGTAATAATAAGTGCAATAAAAAATTTACTAATCAGAAATATAATCATAAAAGTAAAATCGCACTTGTAACTTTCTCTAATACAATTAATATGTTATCATAAATGGTTTTATATTTACCACTACACTTGAGCTTGAGTAAATCAAAGATAAGTGATGTTTAGCTTGGTGATTTATTCCCCTCTGTTAGTCACTCAATTTATTATTGAAATTATAATGAGAGAGTTCCAAGGGCGGATTTAGAAGCAAAAGAGAAAGAGGAAATCAACATTGATTTCCTCTTAAGTATTATTTTTTGCCTAAGCAAATATGTGTTATTTATTTTCTGCTTGGAATTTCTTCATAAATTCGCCGAGAGCTTTTGCACTTTCTAATGGGCATGAATTATAAACAGATGCACGGCATCCGCCAACACTTCTATGTCCTTTAAGTCCAATCATACCAAGAGCTTTAGCTTCTGCAATAAATTTCTTTTCTAATTCTTCTGTTTGGAGTCTGAAAGGAATATTCATTAAAGATCTATCTTCTTTAACAACGGTACCTTTATAGAAACCATTTGAATTATCAATTGCATCATAAATATAGTTAGCTTTCTTGACATTATGAGCATGAAGTTTATCTAAACCACCAAAACCTTCAATCCATTTTAAGACTTCACCAACAACATAAATATTAAATGCAGGAGGTGTGTTGAACATAGAACCTTTACTGATATGAGTTCTATAGTCTAACATAGTTGGAAGACCTGTGTTCATTTTTTCAACAATAGTCTTTCTAATAGCTACTACTGTAACACCTGCTGGACCAACATTTTTCTGAGCACCAGCATAAATTAAGTCATATTTCTTAAAATCATAAGGTCTGCTCAAGAAGTTTGATGACATGTCAGCAACTAATAAAACACCTTCAGGAACTTCTGGAGTATAGTCATATTCTGTTCCACGGATAGTATTATTAGTAGTTATATGTAAGAAAGCAGGATTAGCTGATAAGTTGATATCTCTTGGGATATAAGTAAATTCTTTATCTTCAGAAGTAGCTGCAACATGCATACCTTTACCAATTTTCTTAGCTTCTTTGAGAGCTGTTGAAGCCCAAGTACCGGTATTAACATAGTTACCTTCTTTACCATCAGCAATAAGATTCATTGCAACCATTAAGAATTGAGTTGATGCTCCACCACCAAGGAAAATAACTTCATACTCATCACCTAAATCCATGATTCTTTTTACTGCTGCTGTAGCATCATCAATAATCTTCTGATATTCAGCTGAACGATGAGACATTTCCATTACGGAAAGACCGTAACCTTTGTAACTTAATAAATTAGCTTGGACATCTTTCAAGACTTCTACTGGTAACACAGATGGACCAGCGTTAAAATTGTGAATTCTGTTTTCCATTTTATAACTCCGTAATTTTATTTTGATACCAAAATATAAATTGTTAATTTCTTTGGCAAGTAATTTTATTAAAAGAAAAAAAAACCATTTCATTTAAAAAATATATAGACAAATGAAGGGTAAATTTGAGAATTGATAATGAAGATTTAAAACACAAAGTAATAGATAACATAAAAAAGAAAGAAGAGATAATTACTGCAGATAATGCAAAGTTAAATCGAGAATATTGCAGGCTGACAACCTGATAGATGCAGACTGCATCCCTTCTATAAAATATATTTAAGGATAAAAAAAATGATAGCTGAATTGCTTAAAGGGAAAAAGATAGTACTTGCTTCTGCTTCTCCTCGCAGAAAAGAGATATTTAAAAATATTGGAATACGCCCTTTGCATATCCCTTCCAATATTGATGAAGAGATGTTGGACATACCTCCTTACAAATTAGTAATGATGCACTCCGAGAATAAAGCAAAAGAAGTAGCAAAACATTTAGATAACAAGTGTATCGTTATTGGTGCAGACACTCTTGTGGTTCTTGATGGAAAAATCCTCGGAAAACCAACTAGCAAATACCAAGCTTATGATTATTTAGAAAAACTATCAGGAAAAAAACACTTTGTCTATACTGGAGTAACAATATGTTATAAAAAGATAGTCAGAACATTTTATGAAAAAACAACTGTTGAATTTGATCAACTTTCCCAATTTGATATTGAAAATTACATTGATACTGGTGAAAGTTTTGATAAGGCTGGAGCTTACGGGATCCAAGGATATGGAAGCCAATTTATAAAAAAGATAAACGGTTGCTACTTCAATGTTATGGGTTTTCCTATTAACAAATTTTATAGAGAAATTAAAAAAATATTACAAAAATCAGAGAAATAATGAAACTATACTATAATGCTAAATTTTATTCCATGGACTATGATAACAGTATATATAAAGCTGTTTTAGTAAACGAAGGACTCATTGAAGATTGCTTTACTTCTATTCCAATAATTCCCGGAGCAGAAAAGATTGATTTACATGGAGCTACTGTTTTTCCGGGATTTACAGATTCTCATACTCACTCTTTTGAAGGTGGTTTGTATAGTATGGGTGCCGATCTTCAAGAAGCAAGCTCTTTAGCTGAAGTTTTTGAACTTATTGATAATTCTCCTCTTATCGGAAATTATAAGTTTGCTTATGGTTTAGATGAAAATAAATTGCAAGAAAAGCGGTTTCCAACAATCCAAGAATTAGATGGAGTTGTTCCGAATAATCCTCTGTTGTTAAGAAGAATAGATGGTCACTCCTGTGTTATCAACAGCCATGCTTTATCAATTATTAATTTCCCTAAGCCGTTAGATAAAAATTTCTCTGGCTTATTGACCAAGGAGTATAATGATATTGCTGCTCATACCTTTCATAACACCCTTGCTGATGAAGCTATAATCGAAGCTTATCTTGCTGCTGATAAAATTGCCCAAAAAAGCGGTTTAACCTCTGTTCACACTATGATAGGTGATGCTCAATATAGCTTCAATCACTTCCCACTTATTCAAGATAACTTATCTAGATTTACTACTAATTTTGTTTTGTACCCCCAATTTTTTGATGTTGATAAAGCTATAGAAAGTGGTTCAAGAAGAATTGGAGGATGTATTTTAGCTGATGGTTCTTTTGGTTCTCACACAGCAGCACTTACTCAATCTTATAGTGATAAACAAAACTGTTTTGGTAGTTTATATCAAAATGACGAATTTTGGGAGAGCTTCATTTGGGATGCTCATAAAAATAATCTTCAAGTAGGAGTTCATTGCATTGGTGATAAAGCAATTGCTCAAATTGTTAATGCTTATGTTAAAGCTCAAGAACGTGAACCTAAAAAACTTAGACACCAGATTATTCATAATGAACTTATGAGTGATGAATCACTGAAATTAATGCAAAAGAATAATATTTCTGCTGTTATGCAACCTACATTCGATAGATTATGGGGCGGGAATAATCAATTCTATGCTGAAGTGTTAGGAGTTGATAGAGCACTAAAAACAAACAGACTTAAGACTATTTATGATTCTGGTGTTCTATTAGCAGGAAGCTCAGATTGGTATATCACCAGCTTAAATATTTTAGAGCAATTACAAGCTGCTATCTCTCATCATAATCCTTTAGAAAGATTATCAGTAAATGAAGCTATAATGATCTATACTAGAAACTCAGCTAAATTAGAGGGGGTTGAGAATAAGGGAATGATTGCTAAAAATTTTATTGCAAATATGACAATCCTAAGAGATGACCCTTTTGTAAATAATAGTTTTTTAGACAACAAAGTTTTGTCAGTAATAAACTTAGGAGACCTATTTAATGTATAATATAGCAAGAGCAGAATTCTTAATTAAACAAGAACTCTCCTTTTTTCCTAAGGCAACATTAACAGATATCTATAAACTTTTCTACCAAAATTGCCAAGGAAGTGGTCATTTTTGTAATGATATTACTATCATCAAGAAAAGAATTAGGCAAGAGATAGAAGATTTTGATTTAACTAAGTATATTTATCCTGACTACGACATCTCTTACCTCTTCCCAATTAAGAGAATAAGCCTGTTTTCAATCAAGAGTGGTAAGTTTGATCTTAATTTCATTGCAGATAAGTTTCTTAAATTGACTGAAATGTCCCAAAGTTTATCCCTTGAAGAATGGATTAAAGAGTGGATGGAAATTTCCCAACTTACCTTTAAGTTAAAACCAGAAATTGTTAATGATATTTCAGATATAAATCTTTTTTTTAAGAATTCTCCTCATCATAGCGATGTTTATAGTAGAAATTATAAACCCCATTATAGAATCTGTAATTTGTAGCTGATGAGATTAGAAGAACATATAAATTTACTCTCGCAAAGTTGGAAAAAAAGATACAAGTGTAGGGTTATGAAGATTGGCTTGAGTCTCGGATTAACCTGCCCAAATAGAAAATTTGGAGGTTGCATTTTCTGTTTACCATCCACTTTCATTGATCAGATTAATGATAATAAAACGTTATCTCTGACAGAACAGATAGATTTTCTCTTACCAAAAATTAGCAAAAAAACGAATACTCACAAATTTATAGCCTATCTACAAGATGAGACTTCAACTGCTTGTAGTTTAGATTTTTTTCAAGAATCACTTGCTATTATTGAAAAGAGCAATATATTTGAAGAAGTGATCATCTCAACTCGACCTGATTTTATTGACCAAGATATATTGACTGTTATAAAGAATTTTAAGTTGAAGATTACTGTTGAGATTGGAATGCAAACAGTTCATGAAACTTCACTTAATTTTCTAAATAGAAATCATACTCATTGCGATACTATAGATGCTTTAAGACTTTGTGAGAAATTTAATATTCCAACAGGAGTTCACATTATTTTAGGAATTCCAAACGAAACTGAAAAAATGATGTTAGAGACAATAGACTTCATAAACAATAACGAGAATATCAAAGACGTAAAAATTCATAATTTAGTTGTTTATAAATACAGTAAATTAGCTGACATTTACCAAAATTATAATTTCTTAAGCTATTTAGATTATTTGGAATTGCTTTCTAAAGTGATTGGATACTTGAAGCCTGAAAAAACAGTATCTCGCCTCTTTACCAGTAACCTGAGAAGAGATTTAATTGCTTTAAACTCATTTGCAGGATTTAAACAAATTTGGCTTAAAGATTTGTGGATACTTTTGAAGAAGAATTCCATTTCTCAGGGAAGTTTCATTAACTAACTTACTCTAAATCACTATTAGATAAGAAACTGTGAGACTATGGAAAATATCGTTAAATAAAATTCTTTACAAATTTAAGATTATCTTAGATAATGTTAAATAAATATGCAAAATAAAATAATAGGGTACCATATGAAAAAAGTATTGATCGTATTATTAGTGATAATTGCTTGCTCGATCGCACAAGCAACTATCGATTTAAACACTGCGACATTGGAAGAACTCAAAACTCTTCCAATTACAGAACAACAAGCTCAAGATATCTTTGAATATCGTGAATTTGTGAGTTTCTTTGAGAGTATCTTTGATCTTAGACGAATTAAATCTATTGATCAAGAGACTATGCTCAAAATAAGAAAGGAAGTGAAAATTTCTCGTTATACTGACATCGACGAAGTCGAACAACGTAGAGAAGAAATCGGGTATCTTTTAGAAAATTTAGGAAATAGTGAAGGTTCATCAGAAGGTATGAATGATGTTTGGCAAGATTATTTAATGTCTCCCCAAAACATAAATTATATGCTTTATGAAGATTTAATCAGTATTCCAAATGTTTCTGCTGTAGATGCTGTAGCGATACTTAAAAAAAGAGCTAATGGCGATAAATTCAGTAATATAAGAGATATTCGAACTACCCAAGGAATGTCGTATTATGGTTACTCAAATTTAAAAAATTATGTCTTCTTTGATGATGCCAAAGCTTTAAATAGAGTTTATTTGGATTACCAATTCAAAATAGAATCTCAAGAGTTTGAAGAAGGTTCAACTGACATGTATAAGGAACCTCAAATTAGAGATACTTATAATGTTGATTATGATGATTTAATTGAAATCAATAATGAAATTAGAAAAAAGAATAACTCATATTATGGTTATTTTAACTTAGATGGCTATCAACCTGCAGTTAGTAACAAATTCAGAATTAGGTATGGTAACAAGTATAAGTTTGGATTGATGGACTTCTCTGATAAAACTATTTCACCTACTATCGATAAGGGCTGGACTGATCTCAGAGACGACGCTAAATACTACGCTGGTTATGAAGATAAATATAATGTCTTTGAAGGCTTTGGAGGAACTTACTTTATCAAAGCTTACGCAGGACATTATCGTGCTACCTATGGTGAAGGTCTTGTTATGGAAAATACAGATTTCTATTCTCCTCGAAAGACTGGATTAGGTTTTTCTAAGAGAATAATGGGTATTACTCCTGACTTATCAAAATCACAAAGTACTGCTCTACGTGGTGGTGCTGTAGAAGTTAAAAATGACTTCTTCACCAGTTCTTTTTTCTATTCTAATGCAAAAAAAGATGCTTTAGTTTATATGGAAAAATATACAGATGCAAATGGGAAAACTTGGTCTGTACCTGTTAAAGATGAGAATGGAAACTACAAAGTATTCTCATACATTAATTCTACTATTAGATTTGATAATGATGATTTAGCTGAAGCTGAAGCGCATTTTAATCAAGAATTAGGTATTCAGGAGGCACAATATACTCCTGGTAACTTTGCTGGTTATGATGTAGATTATCTTAGTTTAGCTCCAAGAAAAAATATCATTAATGAACAAATTATTGGTGGGCATGTTCAGTATAATCCAATAATAGGAACAAGATTAGGCTTCACAACTTATACAGCAACCTACAATAATGCTGAATTTATTGTTCCTGATGGCACTGACTTAATGAGCCTTCTTATCCGTAATAATAACAACTACAACAAATGGAAGCAACCAAACTCTTCTATTGAAGCTATGTATTCAACCAAGACAGATGAGTATGACCGTGATTATCGTAGAGTTATTGGTTTTGACGGGGGAACTGTAATCAATAATGTTTCTATTGATGGTGAGTATGCTGAGCTATCAACTGACGGCGATGATATAAAATTGGGCGATGACCCTAAAGCCTATTTAATTAAAGCTCACACTCAATATAATAATTTCTACTTTTTAACACTTTACAGAAATTATGATTTAGGTTTCGATAATCCTTATTCAAATGCATTTGCTGAACAACCTAAATATGATGATACCATTTTAGATAAAAACATCTATGCTCTGGTAAATCCTTTAGTATCTGATTTATATCAGAATTCTTCTCAAGCTCAAGCAGAAAAAGGTGTATATTTCGAAACTCGTTATCAATTCCATCGTAATTTTATTCTTGGAAGAACATATCTTGATGTATTTGAAAGAGTCGCAGATAGCAGAAATACTGTTAGGTTCCAAAGTGAATTGGAATATAGAGCTTTCCATCAACTTAGATTCAAATTAAAATATAAGAATCAAGTTAATAGATATGCAGATGATGCTGAAAGAGGCGTTTCCAATACCCAAGAATATACTCTCAACGCTCGTATGCTTCTTTCTAATAGAAATTTCTTTGAAATTGAATATCGTTATAATACCGTTAAATCACCTCCTTATGTCTCGCTTACTAACCCTGCTGTAGAAGGTGAAAATAGTCATGCTCAATCTATGAGTTATATGAATGGCGATTATATTGCTGCAAATTACACTCATATTTTAAGTCAAAAATTAAAATTCCGCGGTTCAGTATGTTTCTGGAATGGTTATGATATATCACACTGGGACTGGGAAGATATAGAGTTAGACTTTATGGGTGATAGAGGATTCAAATATTGGTTCACTATCCAAAATAATATTTCCGAAAATCTTTACCTTTCATTCAAATACAAAACAAAGATTTACAGAACTCAAGAGTTGTTCATCAGAAAGTATAATACTACTGATGACCCAGGATTCCAAGAGATGCCAACCTATTACGATAGAGTTGAAAAGAAAGACAATACTTTTAGATTACAACTTGATTATAGATTTTAATTGGAGGATTTAATGTATAGAAAAATTATAATTTTATTACTAACAGTTTTAGCTGTTGGAACTCTAAGTGGTTATTCGTTAAATGAATCTCATTACGGATATAAATTAAACACATTTGATGCAACAGCTGTTTCTATGGGAAATACAGGTACTGCAGGTTCCTCTAATCCCTTAGGTATTACCCTTAATGCTATCAACACCCTTAACCAAAATAATACTTATGGTTTCGAAACAAGTATAAATGCAAATAAAGTTGAAGATAAAAGGTCTTTCCCTATGTATAACTCCTTCAACTCTTATATTAATGAATCAACCTATACAGCTCAAGAAAATATATTTTATAATATCGGAACTGCTATTGTTGGAAAATATGACTTAGATAATAATAATCATTTTGGTTTCGGTTTATATATGACTCCTAAATATAGTTTTGAGGGAAAGTATAATGAAGAAGTCAGAAATAATGATAATTCAAATGATGATAACTACCCAGCAAAAATTGCTGTAAATAAAATCGATAATGAAGGTGCTATCTATGTTTATGGTTTAGCTTTAGCTTATAAATATTCATTTGATGACCTTGCTTATCTTAGATCTTTAGCTATTGGTGCAAATATTGAACAACTTTCAGGTGAATCTGAATCAGATAAGTCAATTAAATTTACTGATTGGGCTCATGCTAATGCAGGCTACGGTAGCCTCATAGATTATGAAGAAATTTATAATAGGGATTTAACTGGTATGACTACCCAGTTTAGTATGAATTATGAGGTTAATCATAGAGCTACTTTCGCTTTTGTTTTTACCCCAAAATCAACTATTGAAGTTGATGCTAATTCAAGTCTTAATGCTTATCTTACTTATGCAGACTCTACTAGTTTACTTAACGTAACTCCAAGTGGAGCAGATTCTCTAAAGCAAGAAATTATGCATAATGATTATGATCTACCTTCTTCATATAAACTTGCGTTCCAGTTAAAACCACGTAATGTGCTAAAAACAACCTTCAATGTGGAAGCTGAATTAGTTCGCTGGTCTGAAACTAATAAACTCTTTGAAGATAAATTTAACTATTATCTTGGAATTGAACATAAAATCATCGAAACTGTACCTGTAAGATTAGGTTTTAGCTCTACAAATAGCTATGATATTGCTTATGATGAAGATTATGCTTATGCAGTAGAATTAATGACTCCAGCTGTGGCTCTGGGAACTGGTTTCCAATTCTCAAACTCATTAAGAGCAGACCTTGGTTTCACTTATTCTTTCAGAAAATATGAGACTTTAGATTTATTCATGGATGAATATTATGAAAATTCAAGTCTATGGCCTAATACTCATATAAATTTACAAAATCGAGACTGGTCAAATCCAGATACTGTAAAAGAGAATATATTTGATTTTATGTTCTCCTTAACTTTGGATATTTAACCCTAAAATAAATAAGGTAAATTATGAAAAATTTAATTATAATTCTATCTCTCCTAACTCTCTTTAGTCTTAACGCTGAAGATTTGAGATTAGATATTATGTTTAGTAATGATGTTCATGGTGGTATTTCTCGCGATGAAGCTACCTTTATGAATCCAGAATTCCCACCAAAATTAGGAGGAGGAGCCTCTCATGCAACTCTGATTAAATATGTGAGAAGTCTGGCAAGTGATGAAAGAGCTAATCTTCTGCTTGATGCTGGTGACTTCTGGCAAGGAAAACCGATAGGAACTGTTACTAACGGTGAAGCTGTTATTGAGTATTATAATATGATTGGTTATGACGCTTTAACCATCGGTAACCATGAATATGATATCAAAGAAAAAGAAATTGTTGAAACACTTAAAATGGCTAATTTTCCTATTCTTTCCTGCAATATCGTTGATAAAGAAACTGGTAAATTAGTAGATTATGTACAACCTTATGTCATTGTTAAAAAAATGGGAGTTAACATCGGTATAATCGGAGTAACAACCATTGATACTAAATTAATGAGTTTCCCAGAAAATATCAAAGGTATTGACTTCTTAGATGAAATTGAATCCTTAAATAAATATATCCCTATTGTTAAAGATGCTGGTGCTGATATTATAATTGTCTTAGGTCACATGGGACTCCCTTATGACCCAGCAGCAAGTTATGAAAAGAGATTTGTTAATGATTCAATGGAACAAAAGAAAAGATATTATGGCTGGGATTCACAAGAGATACTTCACTTTGTTCCTGGGATCGATCTCTTAGTTGGTGGTCACATGCACAAAGGTTTTGCAGAACCATGGATTGACCCTGTAACTCAAGGTATGGCTATTCAAGGTTATGCTTTTGGTTCGAACTTAGGTTGGATTACTCTCAAGATAGACAAAGAAACTAAGACTCTTTCAGGTTATGAATTACCTTCATTATCAAATGGATTAATGATAACCATGTTTGAGGATGAGTTCCCTTTAGATCCAGAGATTAATGAAGTAATTGAAGCAAATAGAAAATTAGCGGAAAAAGGAATGGATGATGTGATTGGCGTTGCTGAAACACATCTTCATAGACAAAATGTAGAAGCTCAATCACCAATGGGTAATACTGTTGCTGATGCTATGAGACTTCAAACAAATGCTGATTTTTCTTTCCTTAATCTTGGTGGTATCAGAGCAGAGATTGGTGCAGGTCCTGTTACTTACAGAGATATCTTCGCAGTTATGCCTTTTGATAACCAATTAATATCCTTTGAATGTGATGGTAGATTCCTTAAACAGATTATTGAAACTCGTATCGAAGGCTCAAGAGCTGGAATGATTTGTTCCGGTGCTAAAGTTAGATTTAGCAGAACTCGTGAAAATTTCGATAGAATCACTGAATTAATTATTGGTGGTGAAGAGTGGGACCCAGACAAAATCTATACTGTTGCAACTACTGACTTCTTAATGGAAGGTAATGCAGGATTAACTCTCTTGACAAAAGTTCAGGAAGAAAATATTTCTCGCAACGAGCTTAATTTGAGAGATGCAATTGCTAATCACTTCAAACAAAACTCACCTATAAAAACAAGAATCGATGATCGTTGGATTAGAGATGATAATTCTACTCCCAAAGATTATTTAAGGAAATAAATAATGATTACTCTTGCTATTGATACTTCAAATAGCTCGGGCAGTATTGCCTTAATGAAAAAAAGTGAACTACTTTTTTCTAGTTACTTTAACATAAAGATTACTCATTCAGAGACTTTAATGCCCGAGATTGATCGGGCATTAAGTCTGTGTAATCTTTCAACAGAAAATATAGATGCTATCGCTATTGCTATAGGTCCTGGTTCGTTTACAGGATTACGAATAGGGCTTTCTACCGCTAAAGGTATTGCTTATGCTCATCAATTACCTATAATTCCTATCAGCTCACTTAAAATAGTTGCTATGAACTATTATAACTGCGGTAAAGATATCTTAGTTATGCAAGATGCAAAAATGAAAGAAGTCTATGTTGCTCTCTATAGCTCTAATTTAGAAGAGATTATTGCCCCGATGTGTATTAATCCCAAAGATGTAATACAACTTATTAAAAATCCAACTATTGCAGTTGGTACAGGTATTTTAACTTACCATGAATTCCTTGAAAAGAATTCAGATATTGAAATTAATCCTCTGATAGAGAAAAATCAAGCAAAAGCAGAATCAATATTTTCTATTATTGAAATTGAAGATATTAATCCTTCTTTTGATTTTGATTTTAACTCAAAACTTGAACCTGATTATATTAGAAAATCTCAAGCAGAAGTAAATCGAATTCAAGAATAATCAGTTAAAAACCTCTGATATAATTATAATTTTGGAGATAATATGTTATTACAAAGATTGTTTAGCAAAATATCAAATGATATTGCTATTGACTTAGGTACCGCAAATACCTTAGTATATAAAAAAAATTCAGGTATCGTAATTAATGAGCCATCTGTTGTTTCACTATCTACAGATACTAAAAAAGTATTAGCAATTGGTGCAGATGCCAAAGAAATGCTGGGAAGAAACCCAGCTGAAGTTACTGTGATTAAGCCACTCAAAGATGGTGTGATTGCTGATTTCCAAGTTACCGAAATAATGCTTAGAAATTTAATTCTTAGAGCACAGAAAAATAAATTTCATATTAGACCGAGAGTTATAGTATGTGTTCCTTCTGGAATTACAGAAGTTGAAAAAAGAGCTGTGAGAGATAGTGCCTTACATGCTGGTTCTCGAGAAGTATATTTAGTCTCTGAACCTATAGCTGCTGCTATTGGAGCTGACCTCATGATTCATAAACCATATGGAAATTTAGTCATGGATATCGGCGGTGGTACTTCAGAAATTGCTGTAATTTCACTTTCGCATATTGTAGTTCATAACTCTATTAGAGTTGGTGGAGATTCAATAGATAGAGATATTATTAACCATCTTAGAAAGAAAAATAATCTTCATGTCGGCATTCAAACTGCTGAAGACATAAAGAAGAGAATAGGTTCATGTGTACCTCTTAAAGAAGAATTGACTATGCATGTTGCCGGTAGAGACATAGTTAGTGGCTATCCTGTAACCGTTGAAATTACTTCTGATGAGATTAGAGAGGCTATCAGTGATACAGTTGATATAATGATTGATGCAATAAAGAAATTGTTTGAGAAGACTGCTCCTGAATTAGCTTCAGATATTGCTGAAAGAGGTGTTTTCTTAACCGGTGGTGGGGCATTGTTAAGAGGATTAGATACTAAGATTCAAAAAACAGTTGATTTGCCGGTACATGTTGTTCCTGACCCTCTAACTTGTGTTGTAAAAGGTTCCGGTAAAATATTAGATAATTTAGACACTTACAGAGAAGTATTGATTAAGAAAATTGAAGACTAATTACTGTGAAAAGATTCTCACTTTTAAGATTGATTCTATTGTTAGTATCGATTATATTAGTTATTGGAAATCAAGAGAATAAGATAAACAAAGCTAATTTCTTTTCTTCTTATATTCTATATCCATATTCAAAATCAATGAACTATTTTCAATCTCTTAAAAAAAAAGAGGCTGAAATTGATAAACTTACCCGAGAATTATATGAACAGAAAATAAATATTAGTTTATTAAAATCTGAGTTAATCAGAAAGAGAGCAGAATTAGATTTAAAAGATCGATGGTTTTCAGAATCTGATTCTCTATTTAACAGTTTAGAAATTGTCAGTGCTAAGGTATTATCTAACACGTATCCTGTTTATTCCAAAGTACTTATGTTAGATAAAGGGAAAAGACATCATATTGAGATAAATGATGCGGTTATAAGCCAATATGGAATAGTTGGAAAAGTAATAAGTGTTGCTCCTACCCATTCCCTTGTGCTGCCAATAGTAAATTTTAATGCTAAATTCTCAGTTATGAATAAAAAAAATGTTCAAGGAATTCTAAATGCTGATTATCAAGGCACACTTAAAATGAGCTTTATAGAAAAAAATTCTGATATAAATGTCGGTGATACTCTTTATACTTCAAATCTATCAGAGATTTTCACTAATTATTATGCTCCTGTTGGAGTTGTTGATTCAGTTTTTATGGCAGAAAATCAGCTTTATTTAGAGTCTTTTGTAAGTTCTTTTACACAGATAAATAATCTTACAACTGTCTTTATTATTAAAAGGAAAACAAGAAATGAATAAATATGAACCTGTTGTTGTGATCGATAAAGTAAGGTATCTCAGAATACCAATTAAGACCAGAATTTTATCTCCGCAAGATGATATTATAGATTTAATGAATGAATATGTAAAACCTCTATATCAGAAGGGTGATATAGTTACTTTGAGCGAATCACCTGTTGCTATTACACAAGGAAGAGCTATTCCTGTTAGTGAACTTAAAATTGGATGGTTAGCCAATTTCCTCTGGAAATTTGTTGCTAAAGTCCCCTATGGTGTCGGACTAAGAGCACCAGAGAGTATGCAATGTGCTATTGATGAAACAGGAAGTTTAAGAATTATATTTGCTGCAGCAATAGGAGCGATTACGAAACTATTCGGTATCAAAGGAATGTTCTACAGAGTAGCTGGTATGCAAGCTGCTCTAATCGATGCTGCAACAACCTCCCCCGTGCCACCCTACGACAAATGCGTGATTAAAGGACCTAAAGACCCTCAAAAAGTTACAGATAAAATCTTTCAATCTACCGGTATTGACTGCGTAATTATGGATATTAATGACATTGGAGGAAGCTGGGCAATTGGGGCATCTAAGAATGTAGAAAAGAAATTAGTTGAGAAGATTATGAAAGATAATCCTCAGGGTCAAGGAGATGAGCTTACCCCGTTCTGTATTATTAGGAAAGAGTAATGAATTTTATTCTTCTAACACTTTTATCAATATTTGGACTATTTTATCAAGTTCTAACTTTAAATGAAATAGTACTTTTAAGTTATATTCCTAATATCTTAGTTCCTCTTTTGATATTTAGTCATTTTTACCTAAATATAAATTATCATACGACTCTTTTTTTTCTTTTAGGGTTATCATTAGACAGTAGCAATCCCTTGTTATTTGGTACATTCACCTTGTCATTTATGGTCATATCTTATTTAGTTACAGTTATAAGAGATCATTTAGATTTGCATATATTTGCTAATAAATTAGTTTTAATATCTCTTTGTAATGCAGTCTTTTATACTATTTATTTTTTCTTTGCTGCGATTACATATCGTCAAACATTCATTAGTCTAATATTAGATTTTATTATCAGCACTATTTTAAATACTATCTTCTCCATAATCATTATAGGAATCTTAGATTTTATTAAGATGCTCAGAATAGACTATTCAGATGAATAAATTGACAATATCACAGATACTTAAGTTAATTCTTCTTGTAGGATTTAGTACATTAATCATCTCCTTAGCAAAACTTCAAATAGTTGATGGAGAAAAATATAGTGATTATGCAAAAAATAATTATGTAAAAAAAAGTAGATTAGAAGCCAATAGAGGAGAAATATTTGATCGTAATGGAGAACCAATAGCCCAGAATTATCCTGCTATTCATCTTGCAATAATACCTGGATTTATAACTAATGAAGATTCTCTTAAATCCTTCCTTTCTTCCTGTTTAGATATTACTACATCTGATTTTGATAATTTTATTTATGAAAGTAGATTTCGAAAATTTCAAGAGAATATCTTTGTTGATAATCTAAATAAACAGCAAGTAGCTAAGTTTGCAGAGTACTTCAATTATTTCCCAGAACTTAGGTTCTCAATTAGCAATACAAGAAGATATCACTACCCTAATCACTTTACAGGTTATATTGGTAGAATTAATCAACAAGAGTATGCGACATTAAAGGATTTAGGATATCATTATAATAGCTTCTTAGGAAAAACAGGCATAGAAAAGCAATATGAATCAATTCTTAAGGGAGTTGATGGAGTTAAGTTAAATCTTGTTGATGCTAAAGGACGTAATTTAGATCTATTTAATGGTATTTCTCAAAATCGTGATAATATTAACATCCCCCCTATTCATGGGATGGATATAAATCTTACAATCGACTTGGAACTACAAAAATTTATTGATGATAATTTCCCCCCTGCCTTAAGAGGAGCAGTAGTTGTAATGGATTATGAAACAGGTGAGGTATTAGCTTATATATCGCGTCCTGAATTTGATCAAAACATTTTTATGTCAAGAATTCCAACCACAATGTGGGATTCGATAAAAGCAGATACTACAAAGCCATTTTTAGACAGAGTTAGTAAGGCTGTTTATCCTCCAGGCTCTGTTTTTAAGGTTGTTAGTGCAGGATATGGATTGGAAAACAACATAGTAAACCGTTGGACTAAATTAAGTTACTGTGATGGAGGTATGCAAGTTGGTAATCGGTATGTCAAATGTTGGAATAAATATGGACATGGTAGTCTTAACGTTATTGATGCCTTAAAAGTATCTTGTGATGTCTATTTCTATGATCTTTCCTTTAGAATTGACATGGATGATTTTTGCTATTTTGTTAAGGATTCAATGCTTAGTGAGAAGACTGGAATTGATATTCCAGATGAGGCTAAAGGCTTCTTCCCTACTACTGAATGGTACAGAGATAGATACGGAAAATATGCTTCAATTAGAGGTCATATGGTTAATCTATCTATTGGACAAGGTGAAATGTTTATGACTCCACTTCAGATTTGTGCTCTCTATTCAGGAATTGCTAATGATGGTATATGGAGTAAGCCCCACTTATTAAAACAGGCAGTAAGAGGTGATTCTGTACTTACAATTGATTATTTCATGGAGAATTTAAAAGTAAAGCTTCCTTTTAGAGAAGATAACTTAATAGTTATTCAAGAAGGTTTAAGAAAAGTTGTTACTCAAGGTGACGGAACTGCACATTCCATAAATAGAGCTAATCGTAATATCTATGGAAAAACAGGCTCAGCTGAGCATAGAAAAGATAGAGATACTCATGCTTGGTTTGCGGGATATGATAAAGATTCTAAAATAGCAGTTTCTGTTTTTGTTCAAGAAGCTGGTGGTGGAGGTAGTGTTGCAGCACCTATTGCTGGAAAAATATTTGATTTCTATTACGAATATAAAGGGAATTTGAATGTTAAAGATTAAAAACTTTGATTTAGGTCTCTTCTTAGCTTGGTTTTTATTAGTTTCTATAGGAATTATAATTATATACACTGCATCGATTACATCTTATGGAGAATTTACCCAGATAAACAACTACTATATCAAGCAACTTGTATTCTTTTTGTTTGTGATTCCACTTTTTTTTGCTATTCAAAAAATTCCCTATTTCATAATTGATGCTTTAATAATACCAGGTTATATTCTTTCGATAATTTTGCTTATGCTTGTTTTGTTTACTCCGGAAATAAATGGTTCAAATAGATGGATTCAATTAGGTGGTTTTTCTCTTCAACCTTCTGAAATTTCAAAAATAATGACCATTTTAGTCATAAGCAAGTTTTTAGCTAAACCACATCAAGGAGATTCACGTAAGATATTATTAGGATTCGGTTTAGCTATTATTCCAATTTTCTTGATTATGATTGAGCCAGATTTTGGAACTACTTTAGTTTTTTGGGTTTCTCTTTTTGCCATGCTTATGGCTGCTAATGTACCATTAATCTATCTTCTTATTCTTATCGCTCCCATAATATCAATTTCTTTAGTTATTTTTTCTCCCTATTCATCAATAATATTTATCTTAGTCTTCAGTATTTTGCTTTTTAAACTAAAATTCCATTGGGTTATGCAGGCTGTTTCATTTTTGGTAAATCTATTTGGAAGTTTAATTTTTTGGCAAATTCTAAAACCATATCAAATAAATAGAATCTTAACCTTTATTGACCCAACACGTGACCCTCTGGGAGCAGGTTATCAAGTAATACAATCAAAAATTGCTGTTGGCTCTGGAGGTTTATGGGGTAAAGGATTTTTACATGGTACTCAGAAAAATTTAGATTTTCTCCCTGAACATCATACTGATTTTATTTTTTCTGTTTTTGGAGAAGAGTTAGGATTTATGTTTTCTCTTCTTCTTTTGTCTCTTTTTTTCTATTTATTATTAAAAATAATAAAATCTATTGACAAAATATATGTTCTTGAGCGTAAGATAGCTACAGTAGGTATATTTGCATTCATATTGTTTCAGATCTTTGTAAATATTGGAATGAATATAGGAATAGTGCCTACAACAGGAGTTCCTCTACCATTTATTAGTTATGGTGGTTCAAATCTTGTAATTAACTCAGTATCAATTGCTTTGATACAGAAATATTTAGTTGAAAAAGGATTTATGAAATGACCAAAAAAAGTTTAGTGATTCTTGTCTTATCATTTATGTTATTTTCTTGTTCTCGTTTTGTGAAGCTAAGAGAAGAAAATTTTTCAAAAAGGCTATCTGAAAATCTTATTGAAAATGGAGATTTTGAAACGTACCAAGAAAATATTAATAACACTCTTCCTGGCTGGATAATCGATAAAGTCTCTCAGGACAAAGTTTCTATTGATACAACAAGAAGTTTTAATGGTCAAAATTGCCTTAAGATAACACAACCATCTCGTGACATTCAAGTAGTAACCAAACCCTTTAGTACTAATCATAGAAATATTTACGGTATTAGATTCTCTGCAAAATCAGTATTACGTAAATTACCAATCGTTGTCCATTTTCTAACATTCTCAGAGAATGGTAAAATTGTTTCGAAATACTATAGGACTATTACCGTCGATACTAAATGGCAAACATACAGCTTAGTTGCTGATTTTCTAATGATTAATTCTGAATTCGGTAGAGTTTTTATTACTGTTCCAAAAAGTGAATCAGTCTTACTCTTAGATGATGTAAATTGCTATATTATTGATGCTCATCAAAAAAAGTGATGTAACTTGTTTTAATCTTCACGTTATACTTTAAAAAATCTGTGGAGTAAAAAAATGTTAAAAATCAATAAGTATTTTACCCTTATATTAATGATGTTAGTGGTTAGTGTATCCCTTGTTGCTAAAGAGAAGAGTCCTTTTGTTGATATCGTTAAACAAAGTAGAGATGCTGTTGTGCAGATAAAAGTTGAAGGGACAATATCAAATCAATACAGAAGCCCATTTCAAAATGATGACTTTTTTAAATTCTTCTTTCCTCAGCAACCAAGAGTAAGACCTTATGTATCACTTGGTAGTGGTTTCATCTTTAACTATGATAATGATAAAGATATAGCTTATATTCTTACCAATAATCATGTTGTTGAATTGGGAGAAAAAGGCACCATTACAGTTACATTAGCTGACAAAAATAGTGTTGAAGCTGAAATAGTTGGTTTAGATCAAGCAACTGACTTAGCTGTTATTAAAATAGAAGTACCAGAAAATGAGAAAATTACGGTACTCCCTTTTGGTAATTCATCCACTCTTGAGATTGGTGAATGGGCTATAGCAATTGGAAATCCTTTCGGTGATTCAGGTTTAGATAGAACAGTTACAGTTGGTGTTATTTCAGCTTTAGGAAGAGCTGGAATGAATTTCGGTAACAACTCCCCTATTTTCCAAGATTATGTTCAAACTGATGCAGCGATAAATCCTGGAAATAGTGGCGGACCTCTTTTAGATATAGATGGTAAAGTCATTGGTATCAATGCTGCTATAACAAGCACAAGTGGAGGAAATGTTGGTATAGGCTTCGCAATTCCAGTAGATTTAGCCAGAAAAGTATCTTCAGATATTCTTGAGTATGGTTATGTTCGCAGAGCTTATTTAGGGATAATGCCTCAAGAGATTAATGAAGATTTAAAAATTAACTTTGATTTGAATGAATTAGCTGGTGTATTAGTAACAAATGTTGAAGATGATACTCCTGCTTCTAAAGCTGGATTAAAAAAAGGCGACATCATTAAAGCCTTAAATGGTACTAAAATTCACAATATCCATAAGTTCAGAACTGAAATAGCTCATAGTCCTATAGACTCACCTGTTGAAATTTCAATCATCAGAAATAAGAAGAACAAGACTATAACAGCAACACTCAGTGAACATCCAGAATTTAGTAAAAATCAAAACAAATTATCTAAGCAAAACAAAGAAAATGTAGGCATTTTAGTTACTGAAAGAGATAGTGAATTTGCTCAAAAATTTAATAATATTGTTGATAAAGGTGTTGTAGTGCAATCTATTGCCCCTGCATCTCAAGCAAGTTCTACCACCTTACAAGTGGGTGATGTGATTCTTGAAGTGAATAATGTTGAAGTAAATAATGTAGAGGAATTCGAAGCTGAAATTAAGAAATCCCTCGACACAGAAGACAACATTAAAAGAATATTGCTTCGAGTAGCAACAAAGAATAAAAATAATATTATTTCTTATATTGCTATAAATATAATTGATTAATAATTGATAATAGATAGCATAGAAATTAGCAGAGAAAAAGCATAATTCACAGAATTATGCTTTTTCAGCTATTAAACTACTTGCTTTTGCGTGCAAATAGATTATAATTAATAAAATTATTAAATAAGATGGAGGATTTAATGAAATCTTATGATGTTATCATAGTTGGTGGAGGCCCTGCCGGGCTAAGTGCAGCAATTTATGCAGCAAGAGGAAATCTAAAAACTGGTGTCTTTGAAAAATCATTAATAGGTGGTCAAATCAATGTAACTTTTGAAGTTGAGAACTACCCTGGTATTCCTGAAGTATTAAGTGGTTTTGAACTTTCTGATAGAATTAAACAACAAGCAGATAAATTTGGACCTGAGTTTGTTGAAGAAGAGATTATTAAAATAGATTTCGAGAGTAAAGATGGATATAAGAGAGTATATACAGAAGATAATGAGTATCTTACTAAAACTATCATAATAGCAACAGGGGCTCAACCACGCTATTTAAATTGCCCTGGAGAAAAAGAATTTACCGGTAAAGGTGTTTCTTACTGTGCTACTTGTGATGGTGCTTTATATCGTAATAAAGTAGTAGCTGTCATCGGTGGAGGTGATTCAGCTGTTGAAGAAGGAATGTTTCTTACCAAGTTTGCTTCAAAAGTATATGTAATTCACAGAAGAGATGAACTGAGAGCTGTGAAATCAATACAAGACAGAGCCTTTAAAAATGAGAAAATGGAGTTCATCTGGGATTCAGTTGTTGAAGAAGTTCAAGGTGATAATTTTGTTAAAAATGTTGTTTTGAAAAATATTAAAACAAATGAAAAGCAAGATTTGGCTGTGGATGGTGTTTTCGTTTATGTAGGAATTCTACCTAATAATGAGCTTTTAAAAGAAAATATAAACTTAGATAAATCAGGCTTTGTTATTACTAATGAATTCATGGAAACAAACATTTCTGGAGTTTATGCAGTTGGCGATTTAAGAAATACTCCACTTCGCCAAGTTATTACAGCCTGTAGCGATGGAGCAATTGCTGCTTTTTACGCTGAGAAGTATATAAGTGAATTAGACTAAAATAATTATTTAGATTTAAGTCGGCTATTCTATTAATAGTGGTTAGCCGACTTATTTAGTCATTTCTCATATTTATATATTTAGAATTTCATGAAATTTTACTGTATGATTTAACCCAAATGGTGCAATAGACTTTAGTGAAGAGTGCAAATTCTTTTAGCAAAATAGCTAGCAGAATTCTGACGCATATAATATATATATTCGGAAGAATTATGTAAGTTACTTTTGCAAAAGAATATAGTGCTATTCTCAAAGATCTATTGCATTATTTGGGTTTAATTTTAAAATATTCTTCTTGACTATAAAAACCAACCCAAAATTCTTATAATAATGAAAAAAACACACTTGACTATAATAATATTAACTTTACTAGCACTACCAATATTGGCTTGTGATATGTTCATGCTACAAAGCATAGACAACTACCCCTTTCTCACTCTTCCAAGTAGTTCAGGTGATTTTGATGACCCTTTTGATTTTTTCGAGAACTTTAAATCACAAGCTAATCAAAGCTCTGGGAATCGAGATGGTTAT
Source organism: Cloacimonadales bacterium (SeqCode) (assembly GCA_963692475.1). Lineage (GTDB taxonomy): Bacteria > Cloacimonadota > Cloacimonadia > Cloacimonadales > JAFGVF01 > JAEKNW01. Next base: position 2,894,080 of record OY829950.1, on the reverse strand, counting down.
GGAGTTCTTGCTTATAAAAGAGATAATCTGATAATAGATAGAGATTATATGTGGTATAAAACAGGTTTGGGTAACTACTTCAACGAATTAGACTTAAATGAGCCACTTTATGAAGCAATTTCAGTACTTTATGGCAATCCTGACATCAGCAGAGTTCTTACCCATGCCCGTAGTGGAACAGGTGGAAATGGTAATCATCCTTTTATCTTTAATGCCAATAATCGCACTTATACTTTTATGCATAATGGCTATATTTTTAATAGTGTGAAAAGTGAGTTAATTAATTTTCTCGGTCAAGAATGGTTTCTTGAACATCCATCTCAATGGGAAGGTGATTTTTCTCATTCAAGTTCTTTCATTGATAGCGAAGTAATATTCCATTATCTTATGTACTATATTTTGCAATATCCTGATGATATCCCATCAGCTTTTCGTTATGCTTTCAATAATAAGCAAATTGGAAATATAGATATGGAATACATTTTAAAGTTTAATAACAGTTCTATTGTTAATTTTATTTTTTCAGATGGTATTTCTACTTTTGCATACCGTTCTTCAAGAATTATTGGGACATCCTATAACTTAAGTTATCAAGTTTATCCTAATCACTTTGTAGCAGTTAAAACAGGTGAAAATTTAAACAATACTATAGATAGGAATCAATTGTTAGAATTCACACCATTTGGTGAAGTTCTCACTCATAATATTGAACCAATACTCAAAACTATCTTTATAAAAAAGTTTGTCGAGACTCTCGATGCAAATCAGTTTATCTTGAATTGGACTGTTCAAACTGATGAGCAAATTACTAAATTTAACATTTACCGTGGGCTTAATCAAAATTTTACTAATGCTCGTCAAATTTCATCAGTTTTAGTAGCTAACAACAATCAAACACAGTTTCAATATTTTGACACCTATGCTTCATATCCAGAACACTACTATTGGATTGAAGTAGTATATGCTGATGACAGTTCTGAAATTACGTCTAATATTCCATCTACTGAAATCGATGATAATCCTGATATTCCAGAAGTGATTACCAATATCTCTTTATACCCTAACCCTTTTCTTGATAAGCTTAATATCTTAATTGACACTCAAGATGAATATAGAATTAAAATATTTAATCTTAAAGGTCAATTAGTTGATAAAATGGTTTTCCAACCAAGCAAGGGTGAAACTCTAATCTGGGATTCAACAAATAAATCTAATAATAAGCTAACTAATGGAATCTATATACTCAAGTTTATAAACAGTGGTAAGACTTTTACCAAGAAAGTTATGAGAATAAAATAAAATTAATTCACATTTTATCCTTGACAACATATTCTTATCTCTGTTATATTGATTATAGAAATAATCTTTTTCAGGAGGAAAAATGTCTGGTCAAAAGAAATTAATTCTACTTATTGTGATTTTATTGATTAGCATAACTTTATGCGCTAACCCTTTAGTCCCTAATCTTGAGAATATTAAAACTAACTATCAAATATTTCTTCAAGATGAAACATTCCCATCTGAGTATTTAAATTCATTTAGAGAACTTATTTATAAGCCAAATGTTATTAGTTCCTTTTACAGGACTAATGATTTGCAGGAAGAAGCTGTTTTTGAACCTATTAGCAGAAAGAATAATTATTATACTACTGATGGTAAACTATCATCAACTGAAAATTATAACCAACATGCTGGTGGTCAGCTTATACTCTACTCCAGATGGGTTTATCAATATGAGAACAATCAGTTAATTACAGCAACTTTAGAGTCTTATGAAGAGTATGAGATTCTGATGAGTACAGATGTCCATACCTACTATTACAATGATAATAATCTTATCGACTATATTACCATGGCAACTGATAATGGAAATATTTATGCTATCGACAATTATTCTTATAATGATGATGGTCTTTTAATAAGGATAGATCATTTTGATGGCAACAGCGAATATTTTCCAGATCATTCTAGTAACTACATCATCTACGAATATGATGATAATTATAGATTAACATTCCAAAAAGTATATCGATATTACGAAGATAGTGCTGATAATTTAATTAGTCAAACTTCATATACCTACAATGAAGCTGGAAATATATACTCTATAACTGTGGGTGACCCAACTGATTCATATTTTCTGGTTTATTACTATATATATGATGAAAATAACATTTTAATTGAAACTGAAGATTATGAAGTTGAAGATTACATGTACTTTAAAGTAAGATATTCAGAAATATCAAATGATGAGAATTTAAATGAAATTAGACGTGATACATATCGTTACTCATTAATTGATGAATCTTATTATTATGAAAAGTACACTACCACAGACTATCTTACTGTTGTTTCTAATAATGACATAGAAGTTCTTCAAACTGATAATTTAGCTAATTATCCTAATCCCTTTAACCCTGAAACCACAATAAGCTTTAATCTAAAATCTACTATTAATACCAAACTCTCAATTTATAATATTAAAGGGCAGTTAATTAAATCTTTCCAGCCCTCTAAGTTCAAACTTGGTAATAATGAGATTGTCTGGAGTGGAAAAGATAATAATAACCGAGAAGTAGCTTCGGGAATCTATTTTATCAAGTTAATAAATAACAATATTACATCATCTAAAAAAATAGTCTTAATAAAATAGTATCTTACTTTGCTGATATTGTTCAATACGTTGTTAAGTCTCCCTGCCATCAGAGAGGATACTGCTGGTTGGGGGTATTATTGAATGAAACCTATCCTGTCTTAAAGCTCCAAGGAACTGAAAGGGGTGGCAACCAAGATAGTGTATTAGACCTTTGTGATTAGCACAATACTAATCTGCACTCTTCACGAAAGTCTACTGCACTATCATGGTTTAAGACTTTGCAGTCTAAGTTCTCTATCCCATTCCTAATAATATGACCATTTTTTTTATTCATGATTCTTAATTTAAACAAAATAATCCTTGTCTAAAATCTTCATTTTTTTTCTTGTAATATAAAAGAAATTTTGAGGTTTATAATGATAGTTAAAAATACATTAGTAATGGATATCATGCCGGATTTATTCTGGCAAATAGTCACAGAACATGGATATAATGAATATTTTACTCAAGATAATTTACTGTTTTCTGAGGACATTGAAACTATAATATTGAGAACCAAGAGTGTAATCACAGAATCACATTACAAGAGATTTCCTAATTTGAAATGTATTATTAGAGCTGGTTCTGGTTATGATAATATTGATGTTACTAAAGCAAAAGAGTATGATATCATTGTGCAAAACACTCCTAAAGCTAATGTTCAATCAGCTTTTGAACATACGATTGGTTTGCTTTTTGCCTTAATAAAGAATCTTAAAGCACATAATAATAGTGTATTAACGAACAAATGGCGAGAAGATATAAAATCTAATTTAGAAATTTCTGATATAAAAATGTTAGTAGTTGGTTTAGGTAGGGTAGGTTCATTAGTTGCTAACTTTGTGAAATCATGTGGGGGGCAAGTTAAGTTTGTTGACCCTTATATTGAAGCTGAACCTTGGATTGGTTCAGGTATTCTCCCTATTGATTATGAAGAAGGGTTAGCTTGGGCAAATGTAGTGACTTACCATTGTCCATTATATAAGCAAACTGAGCACTATTTTGATGAGCAAAGTTTGAATTTTATTGATGGAATATTCTTATTGAACGTTGCCAGAGGTGGTGTTGTTGATATAGATGCAGTAACCAAAGGTATTGATAATGGAAAGATTTTAGGTGCAGGCATAGATGTTATGGAATCAGAACCTTGGCAATGTGAAGGTTGGGAGGATAATTCTAAGATAATCATGACCCCTCATACTGGAGCTTTTACAGAGAAAGCAAAGGATAGATTATCTCAAGATTGTTTTGATGTATGGAGAAATTTCAACTTCGAGAAGATAGTTAAATATCCAATAAAAGTTTGGTAGATAAATTTCTTGACTAAAATAAGAAAATTATAAAATTTAAGTGCAAACTCTTTAAGGAGACTATATGAAGAAGTATTTGTTATCATCTTTACTTATCCTAATGATATCATTAGTATGGGCAGAATCACACTTTTTAGATATGCGAGTAGGCGATTTCGGGTGTATTACCAGAGTCGTTTTTGAATTTACAGGTAAGGTTGATTATAGTGTCAAAGAGGAAGATAATAAGCTTTCTATCATGTTAAACTCACTAAATAATGGTAAAATTCAATTACCAGTAGAGCAGTCTGACAATATCAATAATATTGTACTTACCGACGGGAATACATCTGCTCAAGTAGCTTTAGAATTTATTTATCCGATTGAAGTTACTTCTTATAATTATTTTCAAGAAAGCAAGAACTATATAATTGTTTTCGATATTTACGATAAAGATTATCATACAGATATGCAAAAAGGTTTAGCAACAATCCTGTTCAAAGCTCAGAAGTTTCCATTGAATAAAAGTAAGACAGAGATAGTTGCATTTTCCGATAAATACTCATCAGTTCCCTTAGTGAACTTATATTTAGGAAGATTATATGCTAAGAAACAGATGAAAACAATAGCAATAGAATATTTCAAAAAAATAGATTCAAAATCTGAGTTTTTCCTAACAGCCCAAGCTTATATTGATAATTTAAACAAGAATAGATATCCTCAAGAAGAAGTAAAACCTGATTTTTTGATAAAAGTAGAAATAGATAATTCAGTAAATGAAAGTAATAAGAAAGATATTCAAGAATATTTCAATAACGAAGATTCGCTTCAAGTTGCACAGAATGTTAATAAAATAGAAGAAACTGAAGAAGAAAATACATCTAAAGACGATAGTAATAATGAAGAGAACAGTAAAACAAATAATGCTCAATCTACTTCAAATAAATTTTTGTATTTGTATCTAATTATAGCATTAGTTATTATAGTTATTCAGTTTGTTCAAAATATTAAAAGAAAATTTATTATCAAAGAGCTTAGTGGAAAATTGGAGAGTTCCAATTTTGAATTAAGAGCTTTAGAAAACAAATTAGCTAAAGGTGTTGTGGAAAACAGTAAAACTAAAGAAAAAATCATTATTAAATTGTTTAATAGTGGTTGGAAGCCTCAAGACATTGCTAATGAGCTTAATACTTCAATAGAGGCAATTGAAGCAACCATTAGTAAAGAAGGAAGATTATAATGCTAAAAAAAATATTAGTTCTTATCTCTTTGTTTTCCATTTTTTCAAGCTGGGCTTTTGATGACTTTAGTAGTAAAAAAGTTAGCTCTTATTATACAAAGAGTTTCACTTCAGAAAGTTATCAGACTGAATATTCAACGTTACAGGAAGATGACTCCTATGATTTTCCTCTTCAATCTTATGCAAAGTTTAAAAATACTTTGTTCAACTACTTCACTGCTCAAAAGAAAAAGCAATCACTTTTGTATTACCAAAAACAAGGAAAATCAGTCGAAGGGCATGTTTTAGGAGGAAGTGAATTTTATCAAAATCAAGATTCAGAAAAGTATTTTTTCCCTTACTATGGATTTGAAGTAAAAGCTAATTATGAAAATTTTTATCTTGCCGGTAAGTGGTGGAAAGGTCATACTACTTCCAACAATGATTATTCTAATACAAACCATCTTATCAACTCTTGGGTACAAACAGATACTGATAGGATTTATATTGATAAAATCCAGGGAGAAATTAAGTATGAATTTCCTGATTTTGGCTATATCTCTCTTAATAGAGGAAAGCTTGATATTGGGAGTAATATAGGCGGAAGTATTATCTTAAATGATCAAAAAACAAATAACTATGCCTATCTGAATTATCATTATAAGTTTGGAGATTTCTCCCTAGATTTTGCTCATGCTTCACTAATTTCTGATAGCATTAATACTTCTTGGGATGAGCCTGGAACAATACATAAAGAAGAAGCTTCTGATAAATACCTGGCTCTTCATAGATTTGGTTGGAGACCTAACAAGAAATTCTTTATATTTGTTGGGGAAGAGATTTTTTACGGTAATAGAGGTATAGATTATAACTACTTCTTACCTCTAGGATTTTGGAGAATTACTGAACATAACCAAGCAGATCGTGATAATATTCTTATATTTTCAGGTTTTGAATATTCTCCAATTAAAAGTCTTCACTTATATACAAATATTATCTTTGATGAACTTTCAAAAAGTAAGTTGTTTACGAGTTGGTGGGGGAATAAATATGCTTTCCAGACTGGTATAATGCAAGAGAATTTATACACCTCTCCCCAATTCTCCCTAAAGAATATCGGCGCTGAATTTACTGCAATAAGACCATGGATTTACACTCATAAACACATCTATAGTAAAGCATCAAATGACGACCAACCTCTTGGTTTTGCTGATGGAGCAAATCTTTTAAAATACAGCTTTGAGACTCAGTTATCCTTTTTTAACAATCGCTTGGATTGGATAATAGATGCTTCTTACATGAGACAAGGTAGTGAAGGAAATGTTTATTCTCTCAACTATGAAAATGAAATTGGTCCAGAAAATTTTGAAACAGCTACAGCTTCTTGGTTAGAAGGCTCAATAACAGATACTTATAGACTAAAACAAGCAATTGATTTTTCTTTATTATATAGTCATCGGTTTAAACTTAGTTACGAACTAATTAAACCAAGAAATAGTTCATCATCGTCTGAAATTGTTTTTAGTTACCAAACAAGATTTTAATCAATAATGACCACAATTTGGATAATTTACTTTATCATCTTATTATTACATTTTCTTTTAGGAGTAGTTGCTTTAAGAAAATATCCTAATCATGCTCCCAAACAACACAGTTTTTCTCTTGTTGTTGTTGCTCATAATGAAGAGAAAATGATTAAAGCTCTACTCAATAGCATAATTGCTTTGAATTATCCCAAACAGGATTTTGAAGTCATCTTAGTAGATGATAATTCTACAGATTCTACTTGGGAAATTATATCTTCATTCTCAGCACAACATAGCATTGTAAATGCTATTAAAACCGATAAGAAGTACTCAGATTTCCAAGGAAAAAAAGCTGGACTTCAATCAGCTTTAGATATTGCTAAAAATGAAATTATTGTCTTCACTGATGCAGATACTACACTTCCATCTAATTGGTTAGAGTCATATAATAAGTACTTTACTGAAAACAGAGGACTTGTTATAGGTTATATCAGAGGAGACAATATCACACACTTGAGACGTTATAAGAGAATAATATCTTCAGGAATCTTTGCTGCTTCTTGTGGGATTGGCTATGCTTTTTCTTGCAGTGGTGCTAATTTAGCTGTTAGAAGAAGTGTGATAGAGCAAGTTGGAGGTTATTCTAAAATCAAAAACTTTCCCTCAGGAGATGATAAGCAGATGCTTAATTTAGTGAGAAAAACTAAATACTCAATTGCTTATAATTCAGATATAAAAGTTATTGAAAGAGCAAGGCATTTTACTCCAGAACAAGCCTATCATCAAAATCTTAGGCATTATGGTAAATTTTCCCTCTCTTCCCCACTTTATCAAATGGGCTTAATTTTAATAATCTGCTATTATCTGTCAGTACCGATACTCTCAATTTTTAAACCATCTCTGTTTCTGTTATTCTGGTTAAGTAATCTTAGTTTTTATTTGTTTAGTTGCTGGAAACATAAAGAGCCTTTCAAATTTGAGGATATCTTTCTTGCTATTCTTTACCCTTATTTTATGCTTTATTTTTCAATAATTGGTTCTTTTAAAGAGGCTAAATGGAAAAAGTAAAAAAACGCTTTAGTTTTATTATTAAGATAGTAATATCTCTAATTATTTTAATATTTATATATTCTAAAATCGATGTTCAAATGTTTTGGGTCAATCTTACCCAACTCTCAATCTTTACAATCTTCATTCTTCTTGTAACATCTATTTTAAAACATATCACTCAAGGGTTAAATTGGTACTACGCCTTATCGATAAACCCCAAGTATAAACCAACGACTTATGACATTATCAAGAGCTATCTTATAGGTGTTTCCTTGGGCTTTGTTTTGCCAGGTGGACATGCGACTTATGGCAAAATGTACTTCATAAAGAACTCTAAAAAAGCAACTTTTGTTTCTGTTCTTATCGAGAAATTCTTTCAAACTTGGGGCAACCTCTTCTATGCTTCTATTGCTACTATTTTTTACTTTAAGAATTTGGATATGTCTTTAAGATTATTAATTTTTTTTATTGTTACTTTTTCACCTCTAATACTACTGTTGATAATCTATTTAATCCCAAGGTTTAGAGTCCATATTCCTGTTCTAAAGAAAATTTTCCCAAAAATTATCCTGAGTCAAATGATCTATATACCTCTAAGCGTTATTCAATATTGGTTAATTTTAAAATCTTTTACTGGAATTACTTTTATTCAGAGCTGTATTTCAACTACCTTAATATTATCTTCTAATGTTATCCCAATAACTTTCTCAGGTTTAGGGTTAAGGGAATATTTCGCTATTAAAGTACTTGCTCAATATGGTATTACTAATACTTCAGCGGTGACAGCAGCCTTAATAATTTTCTTCATTAATTCTGTTCTTCCAGCTTTGGTTGGTGTAGGTTATATTATTCAACATAAAAAGATAAATAATTAACATTTTCTATCAAAAATAAAATATAAAAGCCCATCTGAAAATGTAGGTATATGGCCACCTAAAGGGCGTATGGAAGTGTCTCAATTAATCATTGAACTTCTGTTGAGTTTCCTTTGAAAGCACTTTTCACGACCTTAATTATCTAACTAAGAGCTATATTCTCATTTTCCAATATTATTTCCACCAGACTTGAACTTGAGCTTTTTTTTATTTCATAAGCACTATTTTATGAGTTTGAAACTTTCCCTCAACCTCAATTTTGATAAAATACATACCAGAAGATGTTAAGTCACCAGCATTATTCTTGCCATCCCACACGAAACTATGATAACCACTATTTAACAAACCATGATAAAGAGTTCTGACTCTCTGACCCTTCAAGTTAAATATTGAAAGCTCACCTTTACCTGCTTTGGGGACAATAAAGCTAATCTGAGTCTCCGGATTAAAGGGATTAGGGTAATTCCTTAATCCAAAAGCTGATTCATTTGTTGGCAAGATATCTTCATTATGATTAGGAACACTTAGGGGGAGCATGGGGATATCCAAGTTTAACTCTAAGACTTCCATAACTGTAAGGTCAGAGATAATGAGATCTTGATAATCCCAGCGACTTGCCTTAATAGTATAAGTACCAGCTCCACAATGATAGGTGTAATTTCCTAAGGTGTCACTAAATTCAGGAAGCTTATCCATTATCTCTATCTTAACACAATCTAAAGGCTGATTAGTGCTCGCATCATAGACATTGCCCCTGACTCCACCAATATAGACTGAACCATACTCATAAGCTCCTATATCTACAACTGCTGGCATATCACTGTTACTTGAGAATATTCTTTTATGGTAGCGTAGGTCAAAATCTGGTAAATCAGGACCATAAGCTCCAGCATCTCTACAAGGTGATAAAGGAGATAAAGAGTAATTATGATTTAAAGTATCTGCAAAAAGTGGGTCTGCGTAAAGATGATTTTCTGTATAGTAATATGATGGGTAATCGATAATTGGAATTGTCCCAAGGTTATTAAAAAATGAGGTAATATACCCCCCAGAGTTTCCTCCATAGCTAGTTTGTATATCAATTATGTTATTTGTAAATATCGACGCAGAGCTTCCTGAAGCATTAATTAGTCTGGAATAATTTACAAATGTATTATTGTATATATATGGAGATGTATCATAAGTGTAAAATATTTTTCTTGCAGGACTATCTGCTGTTTGTCGCACTAGATTATTAAAAACCCTGATTTGTCCATCGGGAGCCAATGATGAACTTTTTTCAAAATCCATAACACTACTAACTTGTTCATTAGTCTCAATTATATTATTATAAATATATGCTTTATTATTATCTCTTGTATTAGCAGTAACTTGAACATTTCCAAATAGATAGTTATCAGATAGATAATTTGTTCCATACCCTCCAGAATATAGATTTATAGGATCTAAGTCAACTTCTGTCTTTACTAAAGTATTTTTCCTAGCAAAAACTACATCAGTTGAATCACCCGATGAACAACCCCAGCCTCTTCTACCATTATAGGCATAATTACCGTAACTGTTAATAGCGGGATAGTCCCATTCTATATTTCTGGCTTCCTCTTCTCTTGCATCAAAGTTATCAAAAAAGTTGAAGAGGTAATAGACTTTTATGGCTCCTATTAAATAAATAGAACTTGCATTACCAGTAAAATAACAGCGAGCAATAATAAGATCATAATCTTCAGCAGGTGGGTTTTCCGCTGAAGTTCCTATATCTATTGATTCTGGGGTGATAAATGGTTGTAAATAAACATCATTAGTATAAAAGTTACATTTATATATAACTAAATCCATCATAAGATTGTTAGTTGATAATGCCACATAATTGTCATTAAATAAACTGTTACTAACATTGATTAGGCCATTAGCAAAATCAAGAGTTGCATATTTTCGATTTCCAGACTCATAATCACACAACATTCCATTATTGAACTCGCAATACTCAAAGTTGGAAATAGGCGCGTTGCTTGTGAGATATATCCCACCCCAGCGATATTCACTATCTTCTTGATATTTATCGAAGATGATAGGATTGTCAGGAGTACCAATAGCATTGATTGTTCCGTTAACTATTATCATCTTAGCAACAGGTTCATTGTCGTTATTAAGCCCTCCCCACTCAAAATGATGGCTAATACCTATATTTCCCCCAGACCCCAAAATTTGAGTTCCAGGCATAATAGTAAGAGTGACACCACTATCTATATAAAGAAAGGAAGTTATGATATAAGGATTATCTTGAGGACACCAAACAGTGTTCTCAGTAATATGACCACCTATTTCTACTGAGATAAGAGGTAAAAAGATTAATAATGTGACTAAAAGTAATATATACTTGTTCATTTTAACTCCTGAGGTTATGGGCTTCGGAAAAACCGAAGCCCAAATTAATACGATACTATTTCATAAGCACTATTTTATGAGTTTGAAACTTTCCCTCAACCTCAATTTTGATAAAATACATACCAGAAGATGTTAAGTCACCAGCATTATTCTTGCCATCCCACACGAAACTATGATAACCACTATTTAACAAACCATGATAAAGAGTTCTGACTCTCTGACCCTTCAAGTTAAATATTGAAAGCTCACCTTTACCTGCTTTGGGGACAATAAAGCTAATCTGAGTCTCCGGATTAAAGGGATTAGGGTAATTCCTTAATCCAAAAGCTGATTCATTTGTTGGCAAGATATCTTCATCATGATTAGGAACACTTAGGGGGAGCATGGGGATATCCAAGTTTAACTCTAAGACTTCCATAACTGTAACATCAGAGATAATAAGATCTTGATAATCCCAACGACTTACCTTAATAGTATAAGTACCAGCTCCACAATGATAGGTGTAATTTCCTAAGGTGTCACTAAATTCAGGAAGCTTATCCATTATCTCTATCTTAACACAATCTAAAGGCTGATTAGTGCTCGCATCATAGACATTACCCCTGATTCCACCTATATAGGCAGAACCATACTCATAAGCTCCTATATCTACTACTGCTGGCATATCACTGTTACTTGAGAATATTCTTTTATGGTAGCCTATGTCAAAATCTGGTAAATCAGGACGGTAAGCACCTGCATCTCGGCAAGGTGAGGAAGCAGATAAAGAATAATCACCATTAAGTGTATCGGCAAAAAGTGGGTCTGAGTAGAGATGATTTTCTATGTAATAGTATTCAGGTAAATCCATGATAGGAAGAACAGAACAGTTGTTAATAAAGCTAGTAACATATCCTGAAGAATTACCTCCATAATTATAACTGACATCAATGATATTGTTTGTAAAAACTGTCTGACTATCTCCAAACCCATTAATCAATGTATGATAATTAATAAAAGTGTTGTTATAAATAAATGGAGAAGTGTATCTGGTTGTTACTAATTGAGGAGCTGGAGGAGTAGTCCCTGTATACCGAACCAAATTGTTAAAAAACCTGATTTGCCCTCCTGTGGAAGAAGCAGATAGCCGTTCAAATTCCAGAGTGCTAGAACCAGGATATGTAGTTTCAATTATATTATTATAGATGTATGAATTATTACCCTCTATTGCTGTCGCCGTAACTTGAGTTTTTCCCAACAGATAGTTATCAGAAACATAATTTGTTCCAAATCCTCCAGAATCTAAATTCATTGGGTAATTGGCAATATAAGTATTAACTAACGTATTTTTCCGGGCAAAAGCTACGTCTGTTGAGTCTGAAGACCAACATCCCCAGCCTATTGTTCCATTGTAAGCGTAATTACCATAACTGCTAACAGAAGCATAGTCCCATTCTATAGTTTTGTCAGGTTCTTCTTTTGAAACAAGATTGTCATAAACACTGAAGAGAAATAAGGCTTTCACAGCGCCGATTAAATAAATAGAACTTGCATTACCAGTAAAGTAACAGCGAGCAATAACAAGATCATAATCTTCATTAGGTGGGTTTTCCACTGAAGTTCCTATATCTATTGATTCTGGAGTGACAAATGGTGGCAAATAAACATCATTAGTATAAAAGCTACATTTATATATAACTAAATCCATCATAAGATTGTTAGTTGATAATGCCACATAATTGTCATTAAATAAACTGTTACTAACATTGATTAGGCCATTAGCAAAATCAAGAGTTGCATATTTTCGATTTCCAGACTCATAATCACACAACATTCCATTATTGAACTCGCAATACTCAAAGTTGGAAATAGGCGCGTTGCTTGTGAGATATATCCCACCCCAGCGATATTCACTATCTTCTTGATATTTATCGAAGATGATAGGATTGTCAGGAGTACCAATAGCATTGATTGTTCCGTTAACTATTATCATCTTAGCAACAGGTTCATTGTCGTTATTAAGCCCTCCCCACTCAAAATGATGGCTAATACCTATATTTCCCCCAGACCCCAAAATTTGAGTTCCAGGCATAATAGTAAGAGTGACACCACTATCTATATAAAGAAAGGAAGTTATGATATAAGGATTATCTTGAGGACACCAAACAGTGTTCTCAGTAATATGACCACCTATTTCTACTGAGATAAGAGGTAAAAAGATTAATAATGTGACTAAAAGTAATATATACTTGTTCATTTTAACTCCTGAGGTTATGGGCTTCGGAAAAACCGAAGCCCAAATTAATATGATACTATTTCATAAGCACTATTTTATGAGTTTGAAACTTTCCCTCAACCTCAATTTTGATAAAATACATACCAGAAGATGTTAAGTCACCAGCATTATTCTTGCCATCCCACACGAAACTATGATAACCACTATTTAACAAACCATGATAAAGAGTTCTGACTCTCTGACCCTTCAAGTTAAATATAGAAAGCTCACCTTTACCTGCTTTGGGGACAATAAAGCTAATCTGAGTCTCTGGATTAAAGGGATTAGGGTAATTCCTTAATCCAAAAGCTGATTCATTTGTTGGCAAGATATCTTCATCATGATTAGGAACACTTAGGGGGAGCATGGGGATATCCAAGTTTAACTCTAAGACTTCCATAACTGTAACATCAGAGATAATAAGATCTTGATAATCCCAGCGACTTGCCTTAATAGTATAAGTACCAGCTCCACAATGATAGGTGTAATTTCCTAAGGTGTCACTAAATTCAGGAAGCTTATCCATTATCTCTATCTTAACACAATCTAAAGGCTGATTAGTGCTCGCATCATAGACATTACCCCTGATTCCACCTATATAGGCAGAACCATACTCATAAGCTCCTATATCTACTACTGCTGGCATATAACTGTTATTTGAGAATATTCTTTTATGGTAGCCTATGTCAAAATCTGGTAAATCAGGACGGTAAGCACCGGCATCTCGACAAGGAGAGGAAGCAGATAAAGAATAATCACCATTAAGTGTATCGGCAAAAAGTGGGTCTGAGTAGAGATGATTTTCTATGTAATAGTATTCAGGTAAATCCATGATAGGAAGAACAGAACAGTTATTAATCAAGCTAGTGATGTATCCAAAAGAGTTACCACCATAACTATAATAGACACCAATAATATTATTTGTAAAGATTGTCTGACAATCTCCAATGCAACTAAGCATTGTGGCATAATTAACAAAAGTGTTGTTATATACAAATGGGGAAGTGTATCTGGTTGTTACTAATTGAGGACCTGGAGGAGTAGTCCCTGTATACCGAACCAAATTGTTAAAAAACCTGATTTGCCCTCCTGTGGAAGAAGTAGATAGCCGTTCAAATTCCAGAGTGCTAGAGCCAGGATATGTAGTCTCAATTATATTATTATAGATGTATGAATCGTTTCCCTCTGTTGCTGTCGCCGTAACTTGAGTATATCCCAGCAGATAGTTATCCGACACATAATTTGTTCCACGCCCTGCAACATAAAGTTTCAAGGGATCAGAATTGGTAATAGTCTTTTCTAACTTATTCCTGCGTGCATAAGCTACATCTGTTGAGTCAGAAGAAGAACATCCCCATCCTCTCTTACCATTAAAGGCGTAATTACCATAAGAGCTAACAGAAGCATAATTATTATCTATAGTTCTGCCCTGTTCTGTTCTTGAGTTAAAGTTATCTAAATAATTAAAGAGAAATAGAACTTTCAGGTCACCACTTAAAGAAACAAATTCTGAATTACCAGTAAAGTAGCAACGAGCAATAACTAATTCATAATCTTCAGCTGGATGGTTTTCATCTGATGTTACTATGCTGATTACTTTTGAAGAGTTGAAGGGGGGAACATAAACATCATTAGTATAAAAGCTACATTTATACACAACTAAATCCATCATTAAATTACCAGATCCTAAAGCTATATAGTTATCAATAAAGGTTGAATTTTTTATATTAATGAGTCCATTGCCAAAATCAAGTGTACAAAAAGCATTTTCAAAAGGTTCATATTCACATACAAATCCATTATTAAATTCGCAATATTCAAAAGTAGAGATAGGAGCATTAACAGTAAGATATATCCCTCCCCAGCGATATTCACTATCTTCTTGATATTTATCAAAAATGATAGGATTATCAGGAATTCCTACTGCATTAATAGTCCCGTCTACAATTATCATTTTTGCTACTGGAGGAGTGCTATAATTGTTGCCACTCCATACGAAATGATGTGGATCAGTAGTAACTCCTCCATAGACTAAAATTTCAGTTCCAGGCATAATAGTAAGAGTTACATCACTGTCTATATAGAGAAAGGAAGTTATGATATAAGGATTATCTTGAGGATACCAAACAGTGTTCTCAGTAATATGACCACCTACTTCTACTGAGATAAGAGGTAAAAAGATTAATAATGTGACTAAAAGTAATATATACTTGTTCATTTTAACTCCTTAGGTTATGGGCTTCGGAAAAACCGAAGCCCAAATTAATACGATACTATTTAATGTTTTGTTCATATGACTCTATGAGAAATTTATCAATTAAATCTATTATTCTACAAAGGAGAAAATATGAACAAGCTGTCAGACAATGACGATCTAAGAATACAGAGTTTAAAAAGTAAGTCAAGTAAAAGTTCAATAGTTCAGATGTTAAGCACAGATTTTAACATGACTCCGCTAATAGCAGAAGCATATTATCAATAAATAGCCACTAATTATGAAGAATTATCACACATTCCCACCAGTGGTGGAATGAAAAACTATTATGCAGTTGCAAGCACCGAAGCTCTAGGAAAACATATTAGATTTATTAAGAAAGTAAATATAACACTTCCTTTAATAGACTTAAATAGAGACTTAGAGATTAATATCAATTTTGGATTAGCATGATTAGAAAGACATAGTCTTTTACGGATAGCTAAAGAAGCTTAAGACCACAGAGCGCTATTTACCCAAATAGATTTATCAAATTGTAGGAGTTTGTGATGCTGTAGTAAGTAAATACTGCCCTGAGATTCAATCTGATGGTCAGTTATTACCTACAGGAGGAAACATTCAAAACTGCTCTCTCAAGTGAAGTGGGCATAATTGAGTTCATGTGTTTGTTTTTTTGTTTAAATGAGGATGCCCACTTCAGCAATATCAATAGTAATGTCGCCCTTTGTGTCTTCGTTTAAACTACGCCATCACAAGCAAAGGCTAAGGTATATCTTGGGTTAATATATACAGGGTCTAACGAACCCTGCCTATTAAATGACATCCCCTTGGGATTAAATAGATATTGAATCCCCAATAATAAAAACAGAAGGATTAAAAATTATTTATCACATTTCCCACTCTACTTTGAAGAGAGCCGAAAATTATTTGAAAATGAAGAAATTATAGATAAAATCACAGAGGTAGATATTCAGTATAATGGCAGAATTGCATAATCAACTGAAGAAAAAGCACATGAGTCTCTATGATGTGCAAATTACTAGTTTATTTGCAATAACTTAGGTATCGGAAAGAAAAGTTTTAAAACTGAAATTAGCCTAACAAATAGATAATTACCAATTTATCTTGACAGATTAAACCTCTCAAATTAATTAAATTAATTATAATTTTGATATCAAATGGAGAAGAGATGTACAATACTATTCAAGGTGAATTAACTGTTCAGGATGCTACATTCTGCATAGTAGTGAGTAGATTCAATGAATTTATTTCAAGTAAGTTACTAGCAGGAGCCATAGACTGTTTAACCCGTCATGGGGCTTCTGATAAAGATATCACTGTGGTCTGGGTACCAGGTGCTTTTGAGATACCTCTTACAGCTAAAAGATTAGCCAAGACAAATGTCTATAGTGCAGTAATTTGTCTGGGAGCAGTAATAAGAGGTGCTACACCTCACTTCGAGTATGTGAGCAATGAAGTTGCTAAAGGAGTCGGAGTTGTTGGTTTAGAAACAGAAATCCCAGTAATATTTGGTATATTAACGACTGATTCAATAGAACAAGCGATTGAAAGAGCGGGAACTAAAGCCGGTAATAAAGGCTGGGATAGTGCTTTAACAGCAATCGAAATGACAAATTTATTTCAAAGGATATAGAATAAACAATTATGGGAATGCGGAGAAAAGGTAGAGAGATCACCTTACAAGTATTATATTCGATAGATTTTCCGGACAAAAATAGCAGTATTGATGCTTATGCAGCTCTAAATCACTACATGGAACAACTTGATGGATTGTGTTCAGAAGAACATATAAAAACTGGGTCTTCAGTCTATGAGTTTGCTTTGGATTTAATTAAGAATACATTAGTTAACTTAGATGAAATTGATGAGATGATAAAATCTCAAAGTGAAAACTGGGAATTCAGTAGATTAGCATTAGTTGATAAGAATATTATTAGAATGGCTACTTATGAGATTGTTTTTAAAAGAGTTCATCCTGCTATTATCATCAATGAAGCTATTGAGATTGCTAAGAAGTTTTCCACAGAGAATTCAGGAAAATTTATCAACGGTATTTTAGATTCAATATATAAGAAGGCTAAAGAAAACTTCAATGAATAAACTAAAATGTAGTATCGGTGTAATAGTTTATAACGAAGCTCAAAATATAGGTAACCTTTTAGAGCTTATTACAGCAGAGACTTACGCTGATGTTGAAATTAGTGAAATTATTGTTGTGTCAAGTGCTTCAACTGATGGAACAAATGAAATTGTTGACTTTTATGAAAAGCACGATAAAAGAGTTAAATTAATCACCGAAAAAGAGAGAAGAGGTAAATCCAGTGCTATAAATCTTTTTCTCAAGCATAGCACAAATGAATTATTAATAATTGAGAGTGGTGATACTCTCCCTGCCAAGGGTACTATCAGAAAATTAATCTTACCTTTCTTAGATCCAAACGTTGGTATGACTGGAGGAAGACCTGTTCCAGTAAACTCAAGTATAACTTTTAGTGGATATGCAGTAAATTTACTTTGGAAATTACACCATAAGATGGCACTTAAAACTCCAAAATTAGGCGAGATGATTGCCTTTAGAAGAGTGTTTGATTCAATTCCAGCCGAAAGTGCCGTTGATGAAGCAAGTATTGAAGCTTTGATTAATGAAAAGAAGCTTACTAAAGTATATCTTCCTGATGCAATAATACATAACAAAGGACCTGAAGAAATTTCTGGCTTTGTAAAACAACGAAAAAGAATCGAAACTGGTCATCTTTGGCTCATTAAGAAACATAATTATAAAGTTGTCTCTCAGCAGAAATCAATTCTTCTTTCTCTCTTGATTGATGAAATTATTGAAAAACCACAAGACATAATGAAAATTTTTGCAGTTATGTTTGTAGAAATGTATGCAAGATTGTTAGGATTATTCGATTATTATATCAAAAAAAAGAACCCCTTTACTTGGGAAATAATTAACTCAACTAAAAATCTCAGAAAAGGTTGATTTTCATGTTATCATTATTACCAAAAATTCTTGGGTATAAATTATTTAAATCTGTAGGTATTCCTCATTTATTGCCTATGAACTATACTGTAAGTTTACTTTATGATTGTAATTCTCGTTGCTCAACATGTAATATTTGGAAAAAGAAAAGTAAGCAATTAACAGTAGCTGAGTATCGTAAAATCTTTAAAAAAATTGGGCATGCACCTTATTGGATTACTTTCAGTGGTGGTGAACCTTTTTTAAGAAAAGAGATAGTTGAGATTGTTACAACGATATATGATGTTTCTAAGCCAAAAATTATTAATATACCCACAAACGGAATACTAACAAAAAAAATAATCGAAAGTGTACAAGCAATAACAAAGCATTGCAAGAAAAGTCAGGTAGTCATTAATTTATCGATTGATGGCATTGGTAATGAGCATGATAAAATAAGAAACGTTCCGGGAAACTATGAAAAAGTTATTAGAACATTTAAAGAATTAAAAAGACTTAATATCAAAAACTTATCTGTAGGAATTCATACTGTTATTTCTAACTTCAATGTCGGGAACTTCAGTAATATAGCCAGAGAATTAATGGATTTTAACCCTGATTCCTATATTACAGAAATTGCTGAAGAGAGACATGAATTAGATACCATGAATTCTAAAATTACCCCTAATATGATTAAATACAAATCTGCGATAGATTATCTTATTCATCGAATAAAGAATACCCAATATACAGGTTTTCAAAAGATAACTATGGCTTTTAGAATCGAATATTATGATTTAGTAAAAAAGATACTTAGAGACGAAACCCAAATCATTCCTTGCTATTCAGGCATAGCATCTTGCCAAATTTCACCTGACGGAGATGTATGGTCCTGTTGCATAAAAGCAAAATCTTTAGGAAATCTTGTAGATAATAATTATAACTTCAGAAAAATATGGAATTCACCTGAAATGGCATTAGAAAGATTATCTATTCATAAAAAAGAATGTCATTGCCCATTAGCAAATGCTTCTTATACAAATATGTTAATGGATATTCCAACTCTTAAACGAGTATTCTATAGATCATTTATCAAATGGTGGAGATAAAGATTGATTAAACAACTTTCAATCTCTAAGTCTTTCACTAATAAAATCGTATTTACTGATTTTTATCCAAATCGTGACTGTTTTTTTTCTCTATTCCTTCATTATTATGAAGACACTCCCATTGTTTATGACACTTTAGGGGAAGTTATGGAATTGGTATTGAATTTCATCAAAGAGAATAATGAATATGATAAATCAAAATATCAGAATTTCATGAATGACCTAAACTGGATTTCAGCGGGGAAACTTCGCAATCTACCTCTAAATAATCAAGGAATATCACTTGGATTGCTTCTAATTAATGACAATGAAATTACAGCTTTTCGTTATGGTAGAATCCTACTTGGAAAAATTGTCGGTGATAAATTAGAGTATATTGGTCCGGAATGGGATAATTTTAGTGTAAAATCTTTAGATAGACTTTCTTTATTAGGACTTCTCTCAGAAGATAAATTCCCCGAGATTTATCAGATTAAGCTCAATAATAATGAGAAACTTATAATTCTTGAAAGTGATGCAGAAGAAGACTTTAGAAATTCCCTCCTAAATAAGAGTTATTTTGCTCCCCAAAAGGAAATCTACCAACTATTAGAATGCCATCGTAAAGAGAATAGAAAAAAACTCCTCGGAATTATTTAACTCTTTCTTTCTACTTTTTTGTTTTATCTTCGAGAAGAAATAATATTCTGACATATTTTTTTTTTAATATTACTAAATACTTTTTTTATAATAATTTAAACAAGTTTTTGTACTCATAGCAAGGCTTTAGACAACTTGGGTACTATCAAATATATTTAAAAATAAAATAATTTAATAAATTACTGGACAATCTAACAGTGAGTAAAGAAATGGTTCTAAATCTTATTAGAGTGTTAGTTAAATACTAAAATATATATTAAATATAGGAGCTTTGTCTATGGTTTCACATGAAAACGAAAATTATGCAAAATTATTAGAGGAATCCTTCAATAATACTACAGACCCTAAAATGGGTGATGTAGTTGAAGGCGAAATTATTAACATCACAGATACATCTATCTTTATTAACATGAATGGCAAATACGATGCTTTTGCTGAAATTGCTGATTATAAAGATAAAAATGGCAAGTTAAAATACCAAGTTGGCGATTTATTAAGAGGCTTTATTGTTGAATTTAATGACGATGGAATTAAAGTTTCTAAAAGCTTAAGAAAGCAATTCGCAGACAAAACTCAAATCAGAAACGCTTTTGATGAAAAAATACCTGTTGAAGGTAAAGTATTCAAAGTTGTTAATGGTGGATATAGCGTTGATGTTCTTGGTGTTAGAGCTTTCTGCCCTAAATCTCAAATGGATATTATGTTAGAAGAAGATTCACACTATCTTAACAACAACTTCACTTTCTTAGTTACAGAATATGAAGACAACGGTCGCAACATTATCGTTTCCAGAAAAAGACTCCTACAAGACGAAGCTAAAACTATGAAAGAAGAGGCTCTTGCCACTTTAGAAGCCGGGAAAGTTGTTACTGGTGTTATCAGAAGATTAACTGATTTTGGTGCATTTGTTGATCTTGGTGGAATCGAAGGTCTTCTTCATGTTTCAGAGATTGCTTGGGCACATATTAACAAGCCATCTGATGTTTTAACTGTTGGTTCAGAAATTGAAGTTAAAATTCTCTCTATTAATGGAGAAAAACTCTCACTTTCTATGAAAGCTTTACAGGAAAATCCTCTAAACATAGCTATGAAAGAATTAGAAACAGGTACTATTGTAGAGTGTAAGGTTCTTAGACTCCACAACTTTGGTGCTTTTGTTGAAATTATTCCTGGTGTTGAAGGTCTTATCCCTATTTCTGAAATGGCATGGGGAAAAAATATCCGTCATCCAAAAGAAGTTTTAAGAGAAGGTGATATTGTTTCTGCTCAAATCTTTAAATTAGATCAAGAAGAGAAGAAAATTAATCTTTCTTTAAAAGCATTAATTGAAAATCCATGGGATAATATTGAAGAAAAAGTTACAGTTGGAGAATTAATCAACGGTACTGTTGAAAATAACACTAACTTCGGTGCTTTTGTTACTATTACTGATGGTATTACTGGTTTATTACCTCGCTCTAGAATGCCTATGACTATGACATTAAATTCTGGTGATGAGATTGAACTTAGAGTTACTTCAATTGATACAGATTCTAAAAGAATTTCTTTGGAACTTAAAGATCAACCAGCTCCTGAATCATTACCTCAGCAAGAAGAGAGAAAACCTAATTTTAAGGGTAAACCAAGACGCGGTGGAAAACCTGCAGAATGGAAAAAATGGGCTCAAGATGCACCTGAAGTCCCTGAAGATAACCCATTCAATCAATTATAATTGACAAATTAGTAAATAATATAAATATGGAAAGCGGGTTGTAAAACCCGCTTTCTTAATATAATAAAAATTAAATCTATACGGAGGCAGATGTGGATAATACGACACAAATCCTTAAATTAAGAAGAGAAAAATTACAGAAGATTATAGACAAAGGAATAAATCCTTATCCAGTAAAATCTCAACGTACACATAAAATTAACCAACTCTGGGAAAACAGAGATAAATTTATTGCAGATAGTAATGAAGTTATTATCGTAGGTCGTTTGATAGCAATGAGACGCCAAGGTAAAATAGGATTTGGTAATTTAGCTGACATTAGTGGTAAAATCCAAATCTTTGTAAAAAAAGATGAACTTGGTGAAGATAACTATGAACTTTTCAAGTTATGCGATATGGGTGATTTTGTTCAAGTAACTGGTACTTGTTTCATAACTCAAACTGGAGAATACTCTGTTAAAGCTTCAAATATTACTCTTTTGACAAAAAACCTTAGACCAACTCCTACTGTTAAAGAAAAAGAAGTAGATGGTCAAGTAGTCAGATATGATGAATTCTCAGATATTGAGCTTCGCTATAGAAAAAGATACTTGGATTTACTCTTGAATCCTGATAGAAAAGAGACTTTTATTCAACGCTCTAAAATTATTCAGGCAATCAGAGATTACCTTAATTCTTTAGACTTTATTGAAGTAGAAACTCCTGTGATGCAACCTCTTTATGGTGGTGCAAATGCTCGTCCTTTCGTTACCCATCATAACACTTTGGATATGGATTTATATCTTAGAATTGCAACAGAATTATACCTAAAAAGATTAATAGTAGGTGGTTTCGAAAGAGTCTATGAAATTGGTAAGAATTTCCGTAATGAAGGAATGGATAGAACTCATAATCCTGAATTTACCTTAATTGAACTTTATCAAGCTTATTCTGACTTAGAAGGGATGATGGATATTACTGAAGGCATCTTCCAAGCTATAGCTAAAAATGTCTTTAATAAATCAACTTTCACTTTTAATAATCATGAAATTAATGTAGGAACTGCCTTTAGGAGAGCATCAATGGCAGATTTAGTAGAAGAATATTCTGGTTTCTCAGCTCATGATTTAGATTATGATAAAATGGCTGCTTTCATGAAAGACCACAAACTCGAAATTCCAGCTAATGTTGGACCTGGTAAATTATTAGAAGAGTTGTTTGAACATTTCGTTGAACCTAAGTTAATTCAACCAACTTTTGTTACTGACTTCCCAACTGAAGTTTCTCCTTTAGCAAAAATGAGAACAGATAACCCTAAATTCGTAGAAAGATTTGAGTTATTTATCTGTGGTGCAGAATATGGGAACGCCTTCTCTGAGCTCAATGACCCTCTTGATCAACGCAGAAGATTAGAAGAACAAGCAAAGCTACGCGAGATGGGTGATGATGAAGCTAACGTAGTAGATGAAGACTTCTTAGAAGCAATTGAATACGGAATGCCTCCAATGGGTGGATTAGGTATCGGAATAGATAGATTAATTATGTTACTAACTAATAACTCTTCTATTAAGGAAGTTATTCTTTTTCCAACCATGAAACCTGAATAGTTAATAATGAACAAATGTACTTTTATAAGTAAAAGATATATTAAAGGTAAAAAATCATGCTTAGCCGGTTCACACTGGCTAAGCCTTATTGGTATTATTATAGGAGTTTCAGCTTTATTATTAATACTAACAGTCATGAACGGAATGAGAGATGTTATTATTAAGAGAATTATAAGCTCTTCTCCGGAAATGGAACTTAACTTAAATGATGATGATAATTTAGAAAATATAACTAAAACATTAGAATCTTTTGACTTTGTAAAATATATAAATTTTGTTAATGAAGAAGATTTAGTTATAATCCATAAAAATGAAACAATTCTATCAAAATTTATTGGTATTAATTTAGAAAAATTCCAAGAAAATAATGATATTCTTAACAAGATAGTTTACTCAAACACCATACAACGGGAATCTGGCTTGATTTCTGGTCACAATAATATTGACTTCTTTAAGAAAGATGGTGCCTTTATAGGATACGAGTTAAGTAGAAGATATGGCATTAATCTTGGAGATAAAATAACTGTAATCTCTTTGAATAAAGATAATTTTAGTTCCTTTGGGAGACTCCCCCTTTCAGAGACCTTTACCATTCAGGGAATTTATTCAAATCTAATTCCAGAGTTAGAATCAAGCATAGTTTATGTAGCTGATATTAACCTAAAAAGCTTCTCAAAAAGTAATCGTTTATATAACAAAATAAATATTTACACCAATGATTTTTCTAAAGCAAACTCTTATAAGAAAGAGATTCAAGCAGTATTAGAAAACAATGCTGTAAACTCTTGGAGCGATAAAAACAGTAATCTCTATAATGCCCAAAAATTAGAAAAGACCATTATGTCTTTTATTCTTGGCTTAATTATAATTCTATCTTCATTTAATCTAACTGGTAGTTTTTTGAAAAAAGTCTCAAACAAAAAAAGAGAGATTGGAATTCTATCTACTCTTGGCTTCAGTAAAAAAGATATAATGACTATCTTTCTGAATCAAGGTATTATTTTAGGTATTATAGGCGTCTTTGTCGGTAATTGCTTAGCTATTATTCTTCTTCAAATCCAGATTCATTTCAATGTAATAACTATGCCTGCAAATATTTCTCACCTCTTCCCCACCCTTCCTATTTCTATCCAAGTATCTGATTTTATCTATGTTTCTTCCTTCTCTTTTACTTTTTCAATTTTAAGTTCTCTCTTTCCAATATACAGAATTAAAAGACTCAATCCTATAGAGTTGATAAAAGAGTAAAATTAAGACAATCGCATGCTAACCGATAATGTACTATGATTTAAATCTAATGAACTTTCATTCCTGCTATTTTGTCTCTCAACTTGCTTGACATTTTTTTAATACTTAATAAAATTACTCTCAATGAAATATTATAAACTACGAACTTATAAAAAATTAATCATAATATCTTTAATCCTTTGGATTCCTCTGTTTTTACTTAGTCAAAACAGTGAAGTGAAGATAGCTGAAATGAATAATGAAAGTATTATTCAAGCTCCTGCTATAGACACTCTTAGTACTGTTATAGACAGCTTATCAGGTGCTAACAGATATGAAGATTTTTCACAATCTGATTCTTTGCAATATTCAGGTAAAAGAAGTTCCTTTAACCTAACTGAAGAAACTATTTCTCTTGCTGGAAATGCTAAAATTACTTACCAGGATATTTTCATTGAAGCAGATTCTCTTCATCTTAATTTAGAAAATAAAACAGCATTTTCTACTGGAGATGCAATGATAAAACAGAGTGGTCAAGTATTCCTAAGTAAAGATATAAAAATGGATGTTGATAGCAAAAGAGGTATTTTAGAGAATGCTGCCGGTTCAATGGAACAAGGTTTTATCTATGGCTCTCAAATTAGAAAAATAGATGATAAAGTTTATGACATTGATGATGGTATTTTTACTACCTGCGATGATATAAACCCTCATTTTTATATTAAATCAAAAAAATTGAGAATCTTCCTTAATGATACTATTGCCGGACGTCCCATTGTTTATTATGTTAACCATTTCCCTGTAATGGCTCTACCTTTTGCAGCCTTCAGTATAGAAAGAGGAAGAAATAGCGGTTTTCTAATACCTCAACCAGGTTGGAACAACAGCGAAGGTAAGTATTTGAAAAATATAGCTTACTATTATGCTTATAAAGATTATTTTGAGAATAAAATAGCCTTTGACTTTTTTGAAAAAAAAGGATGGAACTTTAATATTACTAACAGATATATTTTGAGGTATGTTTTTAATGGTGGAATGAATTTCAATTACCGCAAAAGAGATTTTAACAATAATACTGCTACTGATTGGTCACTACAAGCTAACCATAGACACACACTTAAAAACAATTCATCTTTTATTGCAAATATAAACTATGCTACTAGCGAAGTAATCTGGGATAACAGTACTAATATTGATGATAGGCTTACTGAATCAATCTCCTCTTCTGCTACATATTCAAAAGGATTTGATAATTCAACTTTCAATGTCTCTGGCTATTATAGTGAGAACTTTGTCACAGACACTAAGACTATTACCTTGCCAAGTATTAGATACACTGAATCCACAACCCCAATTTATGAGTTAATAGGATTATCTAATAACGATGTAAAAGACTCTTGGTGGAAATCTCTGTCCTATAGCTATAACTTGACTGCCAGTCATTCAGGTACTATAAGAGATAAGGATTCTTCCTTGTCAGACTTACTTTGGAGCAATGAATCTTATACAGATTCTTTGGGCAATGAGATTGTTCTTAATCAACACAATGCAGGAGCTTTACACAATTTCTCTTTCAATTTTAGCCCTAACCTATCACCTTATTTCTCAATTTCCCAATCAATGAATTTCAGAGAGGCTTGGTTTGATAGAACGCAAAAGGAAAATGGTTTTTCCAGAGGTCATTCATTCTCATTCAATACCTCAGGTTCAACTAAATTATATGGATTAAAAAGATTCAATAATTCTACATTAAGAGCTGTTAGACATGTTCTTACACCTCGTGTTAGCTTCGCTTATACACCTGACTTTTCTCAAAATGATAAATTCTATTCTTTTTCAGGAATCAGCTTAGCAAGTGGTTCGCGAAAAAGAAGTCTCAACTTTAGTTTAGGTCAAATCTGGCAAATAAAATATTATGACAAGCTAACTGAGTCTGAAAAAAAACTTAACAACCTTCTTACGATGAATAGTTCTTTTAGCTATGATTTAGAAAAAGAAAGCCATAAAATGTCTCAAATTAGCCATAGTTTAAAACTAAGTCCTAACTCTGTTAATTATAGAAACATTGATTTTAGTTATAATAATTCTATTTCTTTTAATCATGATTTTTATGATAGGACTTGGGGGAATCTAAAATTAGAAAACTGGAGATTTAATCAATCACTTTCACTTTCAGGCAATTTCAGATACTTTAATTATTTCCCTAAGCCTCAAAACCCACTCAAAACTGGTCAAAGGACTCTAAAAGATACAATAAAATATGCTGAGTTAGACTGGGATTATTACGAATCCTCCTCTGAAAGAAAAAACTGGTCACTTTCTTTCACTCATGCTTTATCATTCAAAAAAGATTATTTAGACCCACAATCAAATAATTTAAATATAGCTTTAGATATGAATTTAACATCTAATTGGCATTTAGGATATTCTAACAGAGTTAATATCCTAACTGACGAAATACTATCACATAATCTATCTTTAAAAAGAGACTTACATTGCTGGAATCTTACTTTCGACTATAGTAGGTCCAATGAATTCTGGGAATATAAAGTTATTCTAACTAATAACAAACTAAGTGATGTTCTAAAATTCCCATTTGAAGCGAGGAAATAATGGACAAAGTAGTATTCTTGGATAGAGATGGTACAATAAATATTGATAATGAAGGCTATATTAGCAATCCAGATAATTTCACTCTTTTCCCTAATACTGCCAAAGCAATTCACATGTTTAATACAATGAACTATAAAGTTGTTATTATAACTAACCAATCAGGTGTGGCGAGGGGATATTTTACACTAACCGATATTGAGAAGGTTCACGATAAGATGATTGCTGAACTTGCTAAAGAAAATGCTTTTATTGATGACATCTTAATCTCACCTTATCACCCAAAAGGAGTAGTTGAGCCCTATAATATAGCACATGAGGATAGAAAACCTGGTATTGGTTTACTAAAACAGTATTATGCAGTAAATAACTTTAAAACTGGAAATTCATTTGTTATAGGAGATAAAATTTCAGATATTCAATTAGGGAGTAACTTTAATCTAAGAACTATTTTAGTACTTACTGGAGAAGGTCAAAAAACTTTCTTAAACAGAGAGCAATATTCAGTAAAACCTGATTTTGTTGTAAAAGATTTAATGCAAGCAGCCAAATTAATTCACAAATTAGAAAAATAAAAAGGAGACAACAAAATGAAGAGAAATTTTTTATTCCTCTTGATTATTGGAGTTATTTCACTCTCAGCTATTGAGTTTGAAAACTTAGGTAGCCAGATTAAAGAGATTAATCTGACAAACGGAGCAAA
The DNA here is from genome assembly GCA_963692475.1 of Cloacimonadales bacterium (SeqCode). Taxonomy (GTDB): domain Bacteria; phylum Cloacimonadota; class Cloacimonadia; order Cloacimonadales; family JAFGVF01; genus JAEKNW01. The sequence continues at coordinate 2,866,061 of OY829950.1, read as the reverse complement.
ACTTCTACTATTAGAAGATGATTCAGCTCCAATCGTGCATTGTGCCACAATAGCAAATGTTGGTGGCGTTAATGAAGTTCCTGGAATCACAGGTATTTCCCATTTTTTAGAACATTTAGCATTCAAGGGTACAAGCACAATTGGTACCAGTAACTACGAATTAGAAAAAGCTATATTAGACCAAGAGGATGCAGTTTTTGCTAAATTACTCGAAGCTAAAAAAACTGGTAATGAAGAATTAGTTACTAAATATAAGGAAGAATTAGATGCTTTGGAAATTCAAGCTTCTAAATATGTTGTAAATAATGAATTTTCCAGCATCTATACTCAAAACGGTGGGAGTAACTTCAATGCTGCTACATCTCAAGATTTCACTATGTATCAAGTCAGTTTACCATCTAATAAGTTAGAATTATGGTTTACCATGGAAACTGAAAGATTTTCAGACCCTATTTTTAGAGAATTCTACAAAGAAAGACAAGTTATCTTAGATGAAAGATTAATGAGAGAAGTTAATAGTCCTCAAGGTAAACTCATGAAGAAAATGATGAACACAGCTTTCGAAGTACATCCTTATAAGTATACTACTATTGGTGAAAAAGAAGATATAGAAAATATTACTCGTCAAGATGTTAATGACTATTTCAATAAGTATTATGGTGCTCAGAATCTAACCTTTGTCCTCTATGGAGATTTTAATGAGGAAAAAGTTACAGAATTTGCCAATGAGTATCTTTCAAGAATCCCTGCCAGAGAAAAATCACTCCCTTTAACAATTGAAGAACCACAACAAACTGCAGAAAAAAGATTTACTGTAGAATACGATGCAAGTCCAATTTTGTTAGTAAGTTATCATATTCCTGAAGCATCAAGTTCTGATTATGAAGCTATCGAAGCTCTTGCAGCTATCTTAGGTCAAGGGTCTACTTCTCCATTAATCAAGTCATTAGTTTATGAAAAGAAATTAGCTCAATATGCCTATGCATTTCCTGGACTTCCTGGAACAAAATATCCTCATCTGTTTAATATAATGCTTGCTCCTAACAGCGGAGTAGATGTAGATGCTTGTATAACAGAGCTTGATAGTGTTATTGCTAACTTCATGTCACAAGACATTTCAGAAAAGGATGTTGTTTCTTACAGAAAAAGATCTAAAAAAGATTATCTTTCCGGTTTAGATAGTGGAATTTATCTCCCTATTCAAATAGGACTTATAGATTGCATTACAGGTGATTACACAGATTTCTTTACTAAATTAGACAAAATTGATTCATTAAAGAGTAGAGATATTAAAGAAGCAGCTAATCAATATCTTATCCCCAGTAATAGAGTTATTGGTGTATTAGAAAAGGCAGGTGAATAATTATGAAAAGAATAATCTTATTATTGATAATAACAATTGTATTGCTATCTGGCTGTTCTTCTAACAAATTAAGACCAGTTGATAAGTTAAAATATCCCCCTTTAAATGATGTTAAAATTCCAGATGTTCAAACTGCTACTTTAAGCAATGGAATGAAAGTTTATTTCCTTGTTGATAACAAAATACCAATAATTAATATTGATGCACAAGCTCATAGCGGAAGCATAACTGACCCTGCTGATAAAATTGGTTTAGCAGAGTTAGCGAGCAACAGTATTTCTTTTAGTTCTAAGAAATACTCTGCTGAAGAGTTAAAAGATATCTTAAATGATAATGGGATATCTCTTTATAGTTATACAACTTCGAGACATTCAAAAGTTGAAATGAATTATTTATCTGAAGATACAGATTTAGCTATGAATATCTTTGCTGATATCTTAACAAATCCTACTTTTGATGCTGACGAATTTGAAACCTTAAAAACTAGAACTCTTTCAAGTATTTATCGTAGAAATGATGATATTACTTCTCTTACTTTCAGAGAATTTAGAAAGATTATTTACGGACAAGATTATCCTCTTGTTAATCAAGAAGAAATTTATTCAATTAATAATATCACTCTTGAAGATGTGCAAGCATTCTATTCAGAATATTATTACCCAAAGAATATAACTCTTACAGTTAGTGGTGATTTTGACATTGCTGAAATGACCCGTCTTTTAGAGTATCATTTTGCAACTTGGTCATCACCTTTAGAGTATAAGAATATAACAATTCCTGAACCAAACCCTAATATTAAGAGTAAAGTTTTTGTTATTAATAAGCCAGATGCATCTCAAACATGGGTTATGATTGGTCATATATCAAACTTGCTCATTAAAGATGAAGATTATCCTGCTATGGAATTACTAAATACTATCATTGGTGGTGGTTTTAATAGTCGTGTATTTAAATCAGTTAGAGTTGAAAAGGGTTATTCTTATTCTCCATCTGCTTTCTTGTATGCCTCTTTTGCTGATCCAGGTGCTTTCTATCTTACCGCACCAACTGCTACAGAGAACACTCTGAAAGTAGCTCAAGCTTTAGTAGAAGAAGTTAGAATTATAACTCAAGAAAAAGTTACTAAAGAAGAATTGGAGTATGCTAAAGATTCTTATTTTAATTCTTTTGTTTTTAAATATGAAAAACCTGAATACACACTTTCAGCAATTAAGAATTGTGACTACTTTGGTTATGATAGAAATATTTCAAACATTATTAAAGACAAAATTGAAGATGTTACTGTTGATGATATCTTTAGAGTAGCTAAGAAATATCTCAAACCTGATGAATTGGTCTATCTTTTCGTAGGCAACAAGGATGAATTCATTGATGATGTAGCAAGTATAGGAAAGGTTGAAGAAATTGATATTTCCATTAAAGAGTCTCTAAAAGGTGAAGTACTTGATTATGCGAAAGGAAAAGAAATATTCTTTAAGTTCTTAAACAAAGCAAAGAGTAAAAAACAAATTACTTCTTTATCTACCTCAAGTGTAATAACATCTGCCACACCAATGGGTGATCTTAAGATGGATAAAACAACTCATATTATTTTCCCTGATAAAATCTCTGATAGTATTAATTCACCAATGGGAAAGGTTGCTACCATTATTAGTAACGGCGAAGGTGTGCAAATGGTTCCTGGAAGAAATGTCCCATTAGATCAATCACAGTTAACTTCAATAATAGATCAAATAAACTTCTCATACTTTGGTTGGTTAAACGATGTTTCCAAGTTAAAAATCGGATATCTTCAAGATGAATTAATTGATGAAGTTGAATACCAAGTATTGAATTTAGAGTTTAAAGAAAAAAACATGAAATTATGGATTAACAAAGAGACTAATTTACCTGCATTCTCAATAGAGAATATGGAATCAGCTCAAGGTATGCTTAGAGTTAAAAGTAGCTTTGAAGATTATCAACCTAATGGGTTAGTCATCTGTCCAATGAAGGTAGTCACTACTTTGATTGATGGCACTCCTATTAATACCATGACTTATAAAGAAATCAAATTTAATTCTGAAATACCTGCAGAGAAGTTTGATTTCTAATTTATATTCATATATTGAAAGAGAAGCTTAGGCTTCTCTTTTTTTTTATGATACTTTAATCTGAATAATTTGACTCTGCTCTAAGACCAATAAATCTATACGATCATCTTGGTTTTGCAAGATTATTAAATCACCGTGTTTTATAAGTTGCTTATCTTTTTTGCTTAGAAGCTTACCACTAATTAGAAATAAAGCTACAAGTTTGTCATTTACTGATCTATGTAATTCGTATTCGCTACTAACATCAAGCTTTAGGTAGTTTAATCTACCCTGCAAAGATTTAGAGGTCATAAGGTTAAAATCTGTTACTTTACCCTTGGCTGAGGTATCCCAAGCACCTTCAAAATAATCACATTCATATTGAGTAAGTTTTTTTGTATATTCACCTTGATGTATAATCTCCAGTTCTCCTGAGAGTATCATTAGAGCTCTGTTATAATTTGGAAGTTTAGTAAAATCAGATTCTTCTATATCCACTGTTGCTGAGCTAATTCTAATATCAAAATTTCTCTCTTGATAAGAACTTCCTTGTGGAGAGATAAATAATTCAGTGGTAGTTCCACCGCTCCACTTACTTTTTTTAGATTGATCTTTAGTTAATATCATTTTGATATTTTATTGGGTCTTTTAATCCTGCTTCTTTGAAAGCTTTTAATCTTAAGAAGCAAGAATCGCAAGTACCGCAAGCGATGTCATTGTTACGATAACAGCTCCATGAGAATTCAAAAGGAGCATTTAGTACTTTTCCAATTTCTATGATTTCTGCCTTAGTTTTATGGATGATTGGAGTTTTAATCTCAATTTTTGTTTCATCTTTTGTACCTAAATCAATAGCCTTATTTAAGGCTTGATAAAAAGATTCTCGGCAATCTGGATAACCTGAACTATCTTCTTCAACAGCTCCAATGTAAATACTTTGAGCTCCTATAACTTCTGCCCATGAAGTAGCAATTACTATTAAATTTCCATTCCTAAATGGAACATAAGTATCTGGAACTTGGTGAGCATTTTCTATATCGTGATCTTTAATTGCTTTATCTGAATCAATCAAACTGGTTCCACCAATCTGTTTTAAATAAGTAAGATCAACATTGAGAACGCCCTTGGGATGATAATATTGCACCATATTATCAAAACATTCTTGTTCTTTAGTTTCGGTTTTTTGTCCATAATTAGCATGAAGAAAGTAGAGCTCATCATTTTCATGACAAGCAATTGAAGTTGTAACTAAGCTATCCATTCCTCCACTCAAGAGAATAACTGCTTTTTTTATCATTTAAACCAATCCTCTATTTCAAAATCTGTTTCAATTTGCTTTTCTATTTTATCATCTAAATTAGGAAAGAAATCAATCTTTGTCCTTTCCTCAATCAAATCAATAGGAAATGCAAAATTCTTTAATTCTCCATTGTTTTCCCCATTTACAAAGATAAAACCAACACCCTTGATTTCATCACCTGTTAAATCAGCAACTACTTTATAAAAATAATATGGTACTGAAACCTCACTCTTCCCTATCTTCTTTTTAAAACCATCCGCAGTGATAGGACCGGTAGCGACATAGACTTTCTCATTTTCAATAGCCCATTCTCTAACTTTTTCTTCTAAATCAGCCCAGATTTTTCGATTTAAATCAGGGTCTTGAGGTGACATATTACTCATGTAGAAACTTTCATCCATGGCTTGTTGATCCCATCTATTATCAGCAGCAGGACACAAATGTCCTCGATCGTATCCACTTTTATAATAATCATCAGGTAAAGCAGATGTTATCGAAGTAGTTGGGTCTTTTGCAAATTTATCTTTTCTTGGAACCTTTTTATTTAGAACTTCATTTTTAGTTAATTCGTAGAATACCCAGTCAGATTGTTCATAATCTTCATTGTAGTCGAGACTATAAGCAAAATGTTCAACAATTCCGCCATTGGATAGATTAGAAGAAGGATAATAGAAAGATAATTTCTCTCCATCAAGGGCTTTTTTTCCATTAGTTGTTACTTCTTCTTTTACAACTTCTATTTGAACCACATGATCAGATTGTTGATTTTCAATTTGATTCATTATATCAACTTTATCATTTCTATTCATGTAGAAGAAGATAAGCACAGCAATGCTAATTATAATCAGAGTTGAGTAACCGAATCTTCTTGAAGTTTGTTTCTTGTTGTTTTTCTTCTTTGCCTTTTTCTTTGCAGGACTCTTCTTTTTTGGAGAAGATTTAGTAATAGTTTTTTTTGTAGCCATAACAACCTCGTTTAATCAAAATAATAAACAGCTTCTATAGGATTTACTTTCGAAGCTTTATAAGCTGGATAGATTCCAGACAAGAGACCTATTAAGAGAGCGAAACCTAAACCTACGAGCACACCTTTAAAAGGCAAGATCAAAGGTACATTCATAGCATTTGACAATAGCATCACTATAAGCTTTGCTATAGAAATTCCTATTGTCGCCCCAATTAATGTGAGAATAATTGCTTCTGCGATGAGGAGTGAAAAGATATCAAATTCTGAAGCACCTATGCTTTTTCTAATACCTATTTCATTCATTCTTTCACTAATAGAGATTAAAAGGGTACTGAATAGCCCAATACCTCCCACAAAAAGGGATACAGAAGCAATTGCCATGAGAATAGTATTCCATTTACCCAACATATCATTTAACTGTTGAGTAAACTTAAGTATCTCTTCAGATTCTGCTGCGAATTCAAAAGATTCTGTCATATCATGATTAATTAATAACAACTGACGTGCTTTACTCTTATTATAAATGAAATCATTGGCATTTTCTGATTTTACATAAATTTCTTGAACTTCTTGATTAACTGAATAATACTTAGTACCTGTTGAAAGTGGTATAAAAATTGATCTCAAATCCCAACGTCTTTGCCATTGATTAAAATCAAAATTGTTTTCTTCCCCTGCAATATCTCCAATAACACCAATTACTGTGTATCTATGCTCACCTAAGGTTAATTTTTCACCTACTATATTAGCATCAGATTTTAGGTTGTCTTCCCAAAAATTACTACCAATCAAACAAACATTTGCTTCCCTTTTTTCATCTAAACTGTTAAAGTTCCTACCTTGAATAATTTTATATTCTTTGAATGAAAAATAATCCACATTAGTTGCTTTGACTTGAATCCATCGACCATACTTACTGCTTTGAAGTGTTGTAGAAACCATTGCATATATGTGTTCTACTTTCAACTCATTTTTTAACGTTTTGAAATCATTTAAGTTGATTGGTTTAGCTTGTCTTTTACTTTGCCTTATAGCCCACCACCGATTGTAATCATTTTCATTTTGTCCAGTTTTCGTTGTTATGGTAAATGAGTTATCCCACCCCATCTTCCCGACACTGGTACTAATAGCAGCTTTTACTCCATCCACAGCTGAGAAAATTGACACAACAGCAAGCACTCCTATGATCAAGCCTAACAAGGTCAAAAGGGTTCTTATTTTATGTGATAAGATTATTGTTAGGCTACTACGAATATTATTAGTAAGAAGCATTAGAAGACTTCCTGACCGCACTTAGGACATACTAAGTGTTTTCCTTTATCTTTTGAATATTTCTCTTCCATATAATAATTCTGGCAATTTGGACATGATACTTTTACTGGCTTATTCCATGTTGAAAACTTACAGTCAGGATAATTTGTACAGCTATAGAAAGTTTTTCCTTTCTTTGTTCTCTTTTCAGTAATCATACCAGTTTCACAATCAGGACATTTAATTCCTAAGTCTATAGGTTTAGTGAATTTACACTTAGGATAATCAGAGCAAGCAATGAATTTTCCGAATCTACCACTTTTAACTAATAATGGCTTTCCACATTCTGGACAATTCTCATCCAAGTGTTCTTCCTCAACAATTATAATTTTTCCATCTTTATCACGTTTAAAGTTCTTGATATCTTTACAGTTAGGGTAATCTGAGCAACCTAAGAACTCTCCTTGTTTACCAATTCTAACAACGTAATGCCCCTCCTTACACTTCTCGCAAGGTATATCAGTATGCTCTAAATAGTTCTCTTTTTCTTTAGACAAGTCAACTTTATCAATCATTTTTTTAAGTTCTTGATAATATTCATCTAATACTTTTTCTAAAACAGTATTTCCATCTTCAATACTATCTAATTTCTTTTCCATATCTGCAGTAAATAAAACATTGAAAGTAGAATCAAAATTAGCTGTTAAAAAAGTATTTACCTTTATTCCTAAATCAGTAGGATGTAGATATTTTTCAATAAGCTCTACATATTTTCTATCTGTTATAGTAGATATAATTGAAGAATAAGTTGATGGTCTTCCAATTTCTTTTGCTTCTAATTCTTTTATAAGAGAAGCTTCAGAGAAACGAGCAGGAGGTTGAGTAAATTTCTGTTCAGAAGTAATATCACTCTTTTCTAATTCATCACTGATCTTATAAGCTTTATCTATCAACTCACCCATTGAAGTAGATACATAAGAATAAGCTAAAGAGAATCCTTTATCAAGAATTGTTGAGCCCTTTGTTAAAAATTCAGCATTACCGACTTCAACAAATACCTGAACATTCTCAACTTCCATGGGAATCATCTGTGTAGCTACGAAACGTCCCCAAATTAAGCTATAAACTCTATATTGTTCAGCAGAGAGATAATCTTTTATAGATTCTGGAGTTTTCTGGACATCTGTTGGTCTTATAGCTTCATGAGCATCTTGTGCTTTATTTTTATTGTTATAATTACGAACTTTGGGATTTAGCTTTTGTGCACCAAATCTCTCTGTAATAAGTGCTCTACATGCATCTTGAGCTTCTGTAGATATTCTTAAAGAGTCTGTTCTCATGTAGGTAATCAAACCTGATTGCTCTCCTCCAATAGAAATACCTTCATAGAGTTCTTGAGCAATTTTCATTGTTCTTTTAGGACTAAAACCTGAGATTCTTGAAGCATCTTGTTGCAGAGTAGAGGTTATATAAGGAGTAGGAGGTTCAACCTTTCTTTTGCTCTTTTTTATATCATTCAGTTGAGCTTGGGAGTTTTTTAAATCAGCAAGAACTTTATCTGCCTCTTCTTTATTGCTAATTTTAGCTTTTTTCCCATCAAGTTTATTTAACTCACTTTTAAAAGGCTGATGATTATCTTTCCAGAAATTTGCATAAATTTTCCAATACTCTTCAGGAACAAAAGCATTAATTTCCTCTTCCTTCTCACAGACAAGTCTTAAAGCTACAGATTGAACTCTACCAGCACTGAGGTCTTTAGCGATTACCTTCCATAGAATTGGACTAACTTTATAACCCACAATTCTGTCTAACAATCTTCTAGCTTGCTGTGCATTCACTTTGTCAATATCAATATCACCAGGATGTTTAATAGATTCCACAATAGCTTTTTTAGTAATTTCATTAAAAGTAATCCTATGAATCGGTTTCCCTTTAATTTCCTTCTTTAAGAGTTCAGTAAGATGCCAAGCTATGGCTTCCCCTTCGCGATCATGGTCACTTGCCAGATATATCTCTGGAGCATCTTTTGCACGGTCTCTTAACTCTTTAATTATCTTAGTTTTTGTTCTATCACTCACATATTTTGCAGTATAATTATTATCTAAATCAATACCTAATGTTTTTTTAGGTAAATCACGGATATGTCCCATTGAGGCAACAATATTAAATTTATTATCTAAGAACTTACTTATAGTTTTTGCTTTAGCCGGAGATTCCACAATTATCAAACTTTTAGACATACTTCCCCTAATGTTTAATTTTTTGAGAATTCATTTGATACTTATTTTCATTAATAAGTGTATCAATAAACTCTTTCATATTATTTTGATTAAAATCTGCGAAGTTAATCATAGTAATTATTTTATCTAATTTACTTTTTGTTACCTGTTCTTGAGTAATATAGAATAAATGTAAGCAGATTTGTATTGCTTTTTCCATACTAGTCTCATCCAAAGAACCTATATTATACATACTTAGCATGTAACCATAAGCATCAACTGATATTGCCTGTGCTTCCACTATATCTAAATTTCTATAATATGGCTTAATTTTATCATCTTGTTGCTCAAATACATCAAGCAAAGCTTTCAATTCTTCATCACTAAGACTTTTCATAAAATCTTCAGAGTGCTTACCTGAGAGTTTTTGTTTTAAATTATCTATATCTTTTTTTATCATTCATCTTCCATTAAATTTTTTCCACAGCATTTCTTATATTTTTTCCCGCTACCGCATGGACAAGGGTCATTCCTTCCAACTTTATCAGCAGTGACTATTGGTTGTGTCTTTGTCTGAGCTTGAGGAGTATTCATTTTGGGCATCTGTGGTTTAGATTGCTGTTCAATTACTGGTGCACTGTTATTGAAAACATTTACTTCATTGTGCATAGTCTTAATCCTATCTAAAACATCTTCTATATTTGCTTGATTAACTAAAACTCTGGTGAACACTTTTTGAGTTACTTCTTCTTGAATACGGTAAATCATATCTTCAAATACATAGAAACTCTCTTTTTTGTATTCTATCAGTGGATCTTTGTTTCCGTAAGCACGCAAACTTATACCTTCTTGGAGTAAATCCATCTCTCTAAGGTGCTCTCTCCAATTAGTATCAACAACTTCTAACAATGATCTTCTTTCTAATTCTCTTTGATTTTCTACTCCTACAATTGCTTCTTTTTGATCATAAGCTCTGAATAGTCTTTCTTCAAGAATATTGCGTAACTGGGCAACATCCAAATCAGGATTCATTATTTTTTCATAATCTGTTGGAACACCGAGATTTATTTTTATCCATTTGCAGACTTCTTCTACCTCATGAACTTCTACAAAAGTTTTACTTTCTACTATTCTATCAATCACATTGTTGATAGTATCTGTAATCATATTTAAAATTTCATTCTTTAAATCATATCCCTTGAGAACATTATTTCTATATTGATAAATAATCTCTCTTTGAGCAGTCATCACTTCATCATATTTAATTAATCTTTTTCTAATTTCGAAGTTATGTTCTTCAACTCTTTTTTGTGCCTTAGAAACGGCATTAGTCATCCAAGGGTGAACTATTGGATCATCTTCTTTAGCACCTAATTTCATCATCATTGGGGCAATTCTATCTGAGCCAAAAAGACGCATTAAGTCATCTTCCAAGGATAAATAGAATCTGGAAGTACCAGGGTCTCCTTGACGTCCTGCTCTACCTCGCAACTGCCTGTCGATTCTTCGACTCTCATGTCTTTCAGAACCTATTACATGAAGTCCATCAATAGGTCCCCCAAAAGGTAAATCTTTGGAGACATCATTATTAGCATTTAAATAATCATCATGTTTTTGAGTAATAACACCATCTGTAAGTTTAATATCAGTACCTCTACCAGCCATGTTAGTAGCAATAGTTACTGCTCCAGCAGAACCTGCACCAGCAATAATTTCAGCTTCTTTCTCATGATTCTTTGCATTTAGAATATTGTGAGGTATTTTATTTAATCTAAGCATTCGGCTAAGAGTTTCAGAAACTTCAACACTGGTAGTACCAACTAAAACAGGTTTTTCTTTCTCATGCCAATAGATAATTTCTCTTATGATAGCTTTGTACTTCTCATTTTTAGTTAGATATATAAAGTCATCATGGTCTAACCTGGTAATCGGAACATTAGTTGGTATCTCTACCACAGGGAGATTATAAATCTCTAAGAATTCATTCTCTTCTGTAACAGCAGTACCTGTCATACCAGCTAATTTATCAAACATTCTAAAATAGTTCTGTAAAGTTATAGTAGCCAAAGTTTGAGAAGCTTTCTGGATTTTAACTCTCTCCTTTGCTTCTAAAGCTTGATGAAGTCCATCACTGAACCTTCTTCCTGGCATTAGACGTCCAGTAAACTCATCTACAATTTGAACTTGATTATCCATAACCACATATTCTTTCTCTTTCTCAAAAAGGGAATAAGCTTTTAATAATTGCTTGATGTCATGTTGCTTTTCACTCTTATCCATGAATTCTCGAGTTACTTTATCTTTTCTTTTCAATCTGTCTTCAACTGTAATGTTTTCCTCGTTATCAACAGCATCTAAGAGTTCATCTAAAGTTGAGGCTATAAACAAATCTTGTTCATAATCATTAATAACTTCTTGACCTAATTCACTAAGTTCTACTGTATTAGCTTTTTCATCAATACTAAAATATAATTCAGCATTAAGCTCATGCATCTTTTTATCACGTAGATAGACGCCTTCCATATCATTACATAATTTTTTAAGGTCTCCCTCTTTCATGTATTTGGAAAAAGCCTTGTTTTTAGGTGCAGCTAATTTCATTAAAAGAAGCAATTTGCCAATTTCATTTGAATCAGAATTTGGGTCATCGAGCAGAGTTTTTACTTTGGTGTTTAATTCTCTCACTAAATTACTTTGAAGAGTAACTAACTTTTCTATATAAGGTCTTAGTTCTTGATAGAAATTCTTGTCATCATCTACAGAACCAGAAATGATTAAGGGTGTTCTTGCTTCATCAATAAGAATACTATCTACCTCATCGACAATAGCATAATAAAAGTCTCTTTGCACTAATTGATCAGAGTGAACAGCCATATTATCTCTGAGATAATCAAATCCGAATTCACTATTCATACCATAGGTTACATCATAGCGATAAATCTTTTTCTTATCTTCAAAGGACATACCATTGACAATACAACCTACTTTCATTCCATGAAATTCAAAAATAGGACTCATCCACTCAGCATCACGTTGCGCTAAGTATTCATTTACGGTAACCAGATGAGCTCCTTTTCCTATCAAAGCATTTAGGAACAGTGGTAAGGTAGCAACTAATGTTTTACCTTCACCTGTTGCCATCTCAGCTATATTACCACGATGTAAAATTATACCACCAATCATTTGAACATCGTAAGGAATCATGTTCCAAGTAGCAGGGTTTCCTCTAACTAAATATTCATGTCCCATCAATCTACGACAAGTGTCCTTGATTATAGCAAAAACTTCTACCAAATTATCATCAAGTAATTTTTGGACCTCTACTTTAAGGTCTTCTTTAACTTGATCTAATTCATTGCTTAATTTATCTTTCTTAACTTCATTTATTTCAGTAATATACTCTTTCCTGAGTTTTTCTAAATTCTCAAATTCAGGTTCAAGTTGAGCTTTAAAATTACTTTTAATTTCAATAATTCTTGCTCTCAATTCTTCATCAGATAAGCTCTCTAACTCAGAGTATCTATCATTAATTTCATTGATTATTGGGTATATTGTCTTTAAGAATTTCTCGTGTTTATCACCAAAAATCTTCTTTAATAATTTTTCAAACATATTTTACACCACTTTTTTTATTTATCTAACCAATTTAACGGATTAGTCCAATTTGTCAAATTAAATATCTAATCATAGTTTTTATATTAAAATTTTGGATATTCCTCTTTCTGATTATAATGTGAAAATAGGAGTATGTAATGAAAATAAGTGATTTCAAAGGTATTTTTAAGAAAAGTAAGATTACTCTTCTAAAGAAAGAGAATATTGCTTTAGATTATTGGCAATTCGACTTTAAGATTGATAAAGGTTATAACTGGGAAGCTGGAGAACATGGTGCCTTTATAATCCGCAAAGCCAAGTTTACAGGCAAGTCCTTTCGGGCATTCAGTGTTGCATCTACTCCAGAAGAAGGTTTTTTAAGAATAATTACACGAACTGGAAAGAATATAAGTAACTACAAGCAAGCTCTGATTAATTTTGATATTGGTGATAAAATGACCCTTATTGGTCCTTTTGGTTGGTTTAAACTACCCATAAATCCTGCCCCAATAGTTATCATTGTAGGTGGAGTTGGTTTTGCTCCGGCACGTGCTCTACTTCAAAAGCTTGAAGACCAAACAGACTTTCCTAGCAAACTTCTTTATATCTCCAATGACATCTATTTATACAAAGATGAGATTAATTTTATTGCTTCCAAGAACACTAATATATCTATACGTTATTTCTCTGTTAAAGAGCATCTTATGAAAAGTTTAGAAGAATATGCTTTAACTTTCCATAACAGTGCTTATTACTATATTTCAGGCTCTCCTGCAATGATAAAAGGGGTAAAAAAACAATTGAAAAGCTTGGGAATTAAGAGAAAGAAAATGGTAAGTGACCCATTTTTTGGTTATTAAAATCACCTTAATTTATTGATTTATTATATCTTACTAATAAAAAGTCAAATCTCTTCTTAGACTCGCTTAAAGGGCTTTAATTAGTCTCTCCTTCAAAATCCGATTTCTTATTGAGACACTTATGAGTGTCCTTTAGGGGTATTTGAAAAGTCATTCTCAAAACGATACTGCACTATCTGCTTTTAAGAATGTTCCATATTATGCCAATCCCTTCTTGACAAAATACGCAAGCAAATTTTCCTTATATTAAATTCTAATATAGGTGGAAAAATAATATGATAGAAAGAGCATTTGATCAATATGCCTCAAAATATGATGAGTGGTTTTTAAAGAATGTTAATGTTTTAGCTTCTGAAGTAGCTTTAGTTGCTCACTTCTTAGATAATCCCGGACGTTCCCTTTCCATAGGTTGTGGAAGTGGATTATTCGAAGCTATTCTAAAGAAAGAGTATAATATCGTTATTACTGAAGGTATTGAGCCTGCAGAAGGAATGGCTGAAATAGCTGCTAAAAGAGGATTAAAAGTAACTATTGGTACTGCTGAAGATACTGATTTTGGTACTGAACTTTATGACACAGTTATGTTCAACGGAACACCAAGTTATATCACAGATTTGCAAAAAGCAATTGATAAAGCCTATAAAGCTCTAAAACCAGGTGGCATGATACTTGTAGTTGATGTCCCTAAAGAGTCAAGCTACGGAATTCTTTATAACTTAGCTAAAGAGATAGGTACATGGGAACATAAATATTTTGATGAAGCAAAAGCACCAAATGCTTATCCAATCTCCTTTATTAATGAATCTAATTGGAGATCTACTCCTGAAAAGATTCGTATGCTGGAAAATGCTGGATTCTCTGATTTAGAATTTGCCCAAACATTAACTAAACACCCTGCTTATTCTGATGAAATAGCTGAAGATCCAATTCCTGGCTTTGATTGTGGTGATTATGTAGCAATTAAGGCAATTAAATAATATAAGTGTAATTCAAAGGAGTCAAGATGAATCTTAATGTATGGAAAGATATAGAGCAAATTAGAGAAAAATCGCCCCTTGTCCATAATATTACCAATTTTGTGGTAATGAATAATACAGCAAATGCCCTACTTTCAATTGGAGCTTCTCCAGTAATGGCTCACGCTATCGAAGAGGTAGCAGATATGGCGACCATAGCCTCTGCAGTAGTTATAAATATCGGTACTCTTAGTGAGCATTGGATTGAAGCAATGAAAATTGCAATTCAAACTGCAGGATTACGGAAAATACCAATAATTATCGACCCTGTAGGAGTTGGTGCTACAAAATATAGAACTAATACTGTAAAAGAACTTCTGGCTATAACAACACCAAGTGTAATCAGAGGAAATGCTTCTGAAATCATGGCTTTAGTTGATGCTAATATTCAAACAAAAGGAGTTGATAGTAATCACTCTTCAGATAGTGCTTTGATAGCAGCTCAAAATCTCTCCAAGCAATATAAATGTGTCGTTGTAGTTAGCGGTAAAACAGATATCATCACTGACGGAGATAAAACTATTTTTATAGAAAATGGTGATTTAATGATGCCAAAAGTTACAGGATTAGGTTGTACAGCTACTGCCTTAACTGGTGCCTTCTGTGCAGTTAATCATAACTATTTAGAGGCATGTGCTAATGCAATGGCAGTGATGGGAATTTGTGGTGAACTAGCAGTGAAAAATTCTAAGGGTCCTGCTTCATTGCAAATGAATTTCATAGATAAATTATATAACCTTACTCAAGAAGAAGTTTCAGAATATCTAAAGTACCATGAGTAAGTTAAATGTAGATTATAGTTTGTACCTAGTTACAGACAGAGAACTCACCTTGAATAGAGATTTACTTTTTGTAATTGAAGAGGCTATTCAGGGTGGAGTCTCAATTGTTCAACTTAGAGAAAAGAGTTGCTCTTCCCAAGAATTCTATGAGATTGCCTATAAAGTAGCAAAACTCACAAAGAAGTACAATATCCCTCTCATAATTAATGATAGATTAGATATTGCTCTGGCTGTTAATGCTGAAGGACTCCATATCGGGCAGTCTGATCTTCCCTATTCTGTTGCTCGTCAAATTTTAGGTAAAGATGCTATAATTGGATTATCGGTTGAGACAGTTCAAGATGCAAGAGATGCAGAGTCTTTAGATGTTGATTATCTTGGCATTAGCCCTGTTTTCTCAACTAATACTAAAACTGATACTGCTAAACCTCTTGGTTTAGAAGGAATTAGAGAAATAAAAAGATTTTCTTCTCATAAATTAGTAGCCATTGGTGGGATCAACTTGCAGAATGCCAAGAAAATTATTGAAGCAGGTGCTGATGGAATAGCTGTTGTTTCTGCTATCTGTTCAGCAGAATCACCAAGAAAGGCAAGTGAAGATATTCTGAAAGAACTGAGAATTGAAAATTAACATAGAAAGGACTTCACACGAATTAAAACGAGTTAATCTAAATTATCACGAAGTTCTAGGGCGTATGGTAATACGCCCTACTTTGTGCAAAATTTAATAAAAGGAGATGATTATGAAAGAATATACAAAATTATTAACAATCGCTGGTTCAGACAGTGGTGGTGGAGCAGGTATTCAAGCAGATTTAAAAACATTTTCAGCCCTAAGATGTTATGGAATGAGTGTAATTGCAGCCTTAACTGCTCAAAATACTCTGGGAGTAACAGGTATATACCCAGTTACTCCTGAATTTGTTAAGCAACAAATTGATGCTGTTCTCTCAGATATTGGAGCAGATGCCATTAAAATTGGGATGCTTAGTAGTCCAGAAGTTATTAAAACTGTAGCACAATCATTAAGAGATTATAATATCACTACAATAGTATTAGATCCGGTAATGGTAGCTAAATCAGGAGATAAGCTACTAGAAGACAATGCTATTGAAGCCTTGATAAATTACCTCTTTCCCCTCGCATTAATCATCACTCCTAACCTAAGCGAAGCTGAAGACTTAACCAATATGAAAATTACTAATAGAGCTGAAATGCTTGAAGCAGGGAAAAAGCTTCTTTCTTTTGGTTGCCAAAATGTTATTCTTAAAGGTAGTTTTTTTAAAGACAATATTCTTCCTGATCTATTTATAAATAATAAGCATGAAGTTATTTGGTTGGAGTCAGTCAGAATTGACACTATCAATAACCATGGAACAGGCTGTACTCTATCATCCGCAATTGCTTCTTACTTAGGGCAAGGGAAAGATATTTTAGAGGCAGTCAAATTAGCCAAAGTATATATTACGGAAGCAATTTCTGATGGAGCATTCTATCAGTTAGGAAAAGGAAAAAGTCCAGTTAATCACTTCTATAAGCTTTGGAAATAGGAGAATTTTAATGAAAACAAGTGATATCCTTTGGGAAAAAGCTTCTGAAATTATAAAGATGCATCTAAATCATCAGTTCTCACAAGATTTAGCTAATGGCTCTCTTTCTCTGGAAGTGTTTCAATACTATCTTCAACAAGATAGTATTTATATTAAAAAATATGCTCAAGCAATGAATATTCTTGCCAGCAAAGCTCCAACAGAAGAGATAAGTAAAATATTCTCAAGATTATCTGTTGAGTCCTATGAATTAGAACATATCTTTCAAGAAAAGCTTTTCTATGAATATAATGTAAATTCATCTGATTTAATGCAACCTGCTTGCTTAGCTTATTCATCTTATTTAATTGCAACTATTTCCTCTTCAACTTTTTTAGAGGGACTGACTGCTCTCCTTCCCTGTTTCTGGGTATATTTAGAAAATGGCAAGAACATTGCTTTGAAAAGTGTTAAGAACAATTCCTATCAAGCCTGGATTGATACTTATGTTTCCGAAGAATTTATAGAACAGACTGAGTTAGTAAAAAACTATGTTAACATCTACAGTAAAGATCTTTCGCAGGCACAACTTGATAATCTTTGTGATATTTTCTCCTACTCCTGTCGTTTAGATTTGCAGTTTATGGATGATGCTTATAATTTAAGGAAATGGTATAGATAAGTTATGTTTACTTTAGAGATTTGCCTTGATTCCGTAGAATCTGCTATCATTGCTCAAGAAGCTGGAGCTGATAGAGTTGAGTTATGTGCTAATTTGTCTGAAGGAGGAACAACACCATCTTACGGTATGATTAGATTAATCAGAGAGAAAATTGATATTGACCTCTCTGTTATGATTCGCCCACGAGGAGGAGATTTCTGCTATTCTGATGCTGAGTTTTCTGTTATGAAGGAAGATATTAAGATAGCTAAAGAAATTGGAGCTGATTGTGTTGTTTTCGGGATTCTCTTAGCAAATGGAGATGTTGATATAGAGCGAACCACAGAATTATGTAACTTAGCAAAGCCAATGTCGATTACTTTTCATCGTGCCTTTGATTTAACCAGAGAGCCCTATCAAGCTTTAGAAGATATTATTAAGTCAGGAGTTTCTCGCCTTCTAACTTCAGGGCATAAAACTAAGGCTATTGAGGGAAAACATGAAATCAAGAAATTAGTTATGCAAGCCAAGAATAGAATTGCAATCATGGCTGGCTCAGGTGTAAATCCCCAAAACAGAGATGAGTTTCTTAACTATTGTGGAGTACAAGAACTTCATTTAACAGCAAAAACATATATTGAGGGTGATATGATTTATAGACCTGAGAATATATCTATGAATAGCTATAACATTACTTCAGAGTATCAGAAAGTGATTGCTGATTATCAAATTATTACTAAAATGAAGTCTTTTTAAACATTGAAATCATCTTAGTAATATCTTTCTCTTTTCTAATTATAATGAGATTCTCTTTCCCTAATTTTTCTAACTCATTTAACTCTCTTTTTCTTTTCTTATAAGTTTTGAGTATCCATATAAAAAGGCTATCTGAAGAAAATACTGCTTTCAGATTTTCAGTATTTCCATTACAAATCTTTCTTTGAAAAAATACCCTATCAAAAGTTCGTTTGAAATATCTAAATAATATCTTCATAAATGAGTAATCTAACCAAACTTGATAATCAAAGTTAATGTTTAACTGATTATACACCTTACTATAGTTACCATCTATTACCCATGACTCGCAATTAAGATTCTTTTCAACTAAGTGAAGAAACTCACTCAAATCTCTTTCTTTCCATCCTGGTAACCAATTCAACTCATCTAATTCAATATGTGGGATATTTAGCTCTTCAGATATTCTTTTTGCCAATGTTGTCTTTCCAGAACAGGACACCCCTCTAATACTAATTCTCATTTCTATTCCTCACCACTTATTAAAAAATATTTATATGTAATTTTGCTAATTCTTCGTTAGATATTTATTGAAATTGATCTAAAATAACTTTAATTAACAGCAATATAACCACAAAAATAAAAACAGGTTTAATGAAATTATTACCTTTCTTAATTACAAGATGCGACCCTGTAAGATTACCTAATATACCACATATTGCTGCAGGAATAGCAATTTCATAATTAACTTTTCCACTTGCTATAAAAGTAACCACAGCAGCAAGATTTGAAGCTAAATTAACTACTTTGGCATTAGCATTTGCAACAACAAAATCATAACTTAATACTGAAGTGTAAATTAATATTAAAAATGAACCTGTACCAGGACCAAAAAAACCATCATAGAAACCAATTCCTAAGCCAGCTATCACAGCAGTAATTAATTTCTTTTTAAGACTAATAGTATGAGAATTATTCACCTTACCCAACTTCTTATTCATTATCAGAATTACTGCAATTACAGGTAGAGCAATAATTAGTAGTAGATTTAAGAAATTTGGAGACAAGTAGAGGACAGTTTTTGTTCCCAGAAATGAGCCTATTAGAGCAAAAACAGCACTAAACAGAGCTACTTTGGTATCAATAAGATTATTTCTAAAGAATCTTATTGTAGTGAAAATGGTTCCGTTTGCAGAAGAAAATTTATTATTTCCTAAAGCAAAATGAGGGGGTAATCCCGCTGCAAGATATGCAGGTATAGAGATTAAGCCACCTCCACCTGCCATAGAATCAATAAGACCTGCTAAAAATATAGCAGGTAAGATAATGAGCAATCCATAAGGTTGTAACATGTCCATATTTAGAATTCTGCCTTTATTTCGATATTTAAATTGTTTTCTATTTTTTCTTCAGGATATTTATTGCCGAAGTAAGATAAATTGAAAGTTATGTATTGATTATAGGAATACTTTGCAGAGATATTCCATTTAGTCCCGAAACCTTCCCTCTTCTCAGGTATGAAGACTAAATATGATGATCCGTCCCTAAGCGTGTAGATAAGGTCACTATTAAATTGAATAAGATACTTGTTTGTAAAATTAGCAGTAATGACATTATTTAAAGAATACACTTTTAAATTGTAATCATCATCGTTATCATTACTTTTCCCATTTTCCAATTTGAACTCCATATTTCCATTATAAATATAACTTTGCAAGAAACTATTTTGGTATTTTAATCCTGTTGAATAATCGTTAATCTGAGAGTTATAACGTGTATCCTCTTCTTCTCTATAAGTAAACTGAGCCCCTAAATTTCCAAACTTCAGTTTTCTCAGCATCACTTCATTATCAATGATTCTAATCTTAGTTTTGTTTTCATCCTGGTATCTATTATCTAAAACATTATCCCACTCTAAAGAAAACTTATAATTAAACTTCCGATTATCAGAATTATATGTTAAATTTGTTTGAGTATTATTTCTACCATATAAGGTCGTTTCAGGATTCATCAATACATCCGGATTGAGAAGATACAGTTTTAATTTTTCAGTAGTTTTTGAATCCTCTGTAAGGAGATTTCTTAGTTCAGCTGAGATATTTTTCCAGAAAAAAGTATCAGTAAAACGATTCAGACGAATATAACTATTCAATCCAAAATTAAGCTCAGTAGAGAGTTCAGGCACTCCAGAGTTAACATAGAGCCAATCAAAATCACCATCGTCTTGATAGACACCTAATGAATCATAATCTCCAACCCCTTCACCAATATACTGGAGTTCTCTTACTTTAGGATAAAATTCAAGATTATTTATTTTATAATTATAGTTGATATCCCAGCCATTATTAAACATTGAATGAGTAGAATTAATCTTAATCATATTATATATGTTATCTTCTTCAGAGTCTTGCTTACTATCCACTTTTCGAAATGTATATTCAATATTTGTATTGTGATTTTCAAAACTTATCAAAAGGTCATTTGTAGAAGTTTGAGTAAAGCTTTTATCTTTCCAAGCTCTTTGCTCAAAACTTTGCTTCTTATCATGGGAATAAGAAGTTGAAAAATTAAAATTATTCAAATCATAGCTGTTTAGAGAATATTTATATTTATAATACTTAGAGCCCAATTTCTGCTCTTCTGTGAGTTTATCTTCACTTTTTTCTTTAGTGAGTTCGAATTTACCTCCTAGATAAACAATCTTCTTACCAACAACAAAATAGTGATTAGTGTAGGAATAACTATCTTGCCCTTCAATATCATAAGAAATCTCTCTATTAGTAAATTGATAACTAAAACTTGGAGTGTATAATTGTTCTCTAAAATTAATATTGGAAGTAATCAAATCACTTTCTAAAAGGCTTGGAAGGTCTTGTTGTTTATAAAGGAATGCGAACCGAAAATAACGCTTTATAGAAAAATCACTATCAATTCTCAAACTTTGTGATTTCAAAGAGTCATAACTGCTTGCGATACCACCATAACTCAATTCCAAAGGGTTTTCTAAATCTACGAAAGAAGTTAAATGTTTGGATTTATTCTCAAAAGATAGCTGATTTGTTGTTTCCCAAGCTTCTTCTTCATGATTAATGTTAAGTGAAATCTTAGATATAAGACCTTGATTATCAGAGTCCTCTTTATCAGATAAAGTATTCTTGTCATATTCTGAAAGAAGAGTCTCTATTTCCATATAGAATGATTCCAGACCAAATCTAACCAATATATCGTAATTGCTAAGTCTTTGGGGTGGTGTTAATTTACGTATTGGATCATAATCACCATTATTCATTCCAACATATTGATATTTATTAGGTGAGAATTCAATGTAGCTACCCTCCCCTACGCCAACATGAGAAAAATAAATATTGTAATTACCTGTAGTATCTAACCCTACATATGTGTATATTAAATCTCCATCAGAATTAGTTTCAGCAATATAATTACCTTCTCCTATCTCTACTTCATAGACACCATTAGCATACACAGTGCTATCACCAGCTTCTTCAAAAGCTAATAAGTCTTCTTCAGTATGAATATCCTCCAATGGTTTATCACTATCATCTTCACGATGAATAGCATTAAAATCGATATTTAAATAATCAGTAATCTTATAGCTTGTAGAGGCAAGATAGATATTATTTCTATACTTCTCATCACTATATTCAAAAGTAATATATATTTCTGTTTCAGAAGTTACTAATTTTTCAAAAGTAATAGAGCCATCACTATAATCAATGTAATAATCAATACCTCTTGTTGATTTAACTCCATCGATAAATACTACTTCAGAATTAGCTATTATGCTTATAAACTCGTTTGATTCAGAGTAGTAGATATAATAGGGACCTTGCTTACCTTCAATACAAGAGAATTTATAAGCACCATTTTTGCCTTGCGAGACAGCCAATGCTCCCCAAAAGGAATTTTGAATAGCAAAATTACCTGAATAGATGCTATTCTTATTTTGATATAGTCCTAATTTTAGACCATCAAACTGAGCTAAATAATTAATATAGGATGTGTTAATAATCTGGTGAGATAAATCTCCAAACGATAATTCAAAATTGTCATTAAAAAGAGAGATAAAAACTCTGTCTAATGAGCTAAGTTCTCTGGAACTACCTTCAACCGAGATAGGTGAATTACTATCTGATAGCTGGGCTTCAACAAAGAGATTAGAAGCTATTTCCCCAGATAATTTCAAGTATAATGATTGATTGATATCAAAATCTTTCTTATCTGAAAAAGAGATTGCGAAAGTCTTAGAGCCGTTAATTAAAAGCTTATTATTCTCGGTAAAAAGTTGTTTAGTATTGCGTTTTTTTACAATATAAGTAGAATCAGGCGCTAATTCAATTTTGTAAAGAAAAAGAGGTTCGAGAAACTCTTGAGGAATTACTTTATAATCAATCTTTAATTGTTGCTGATTTTTGATTAAGTCTGAGATAGGGGTTATCATTCCTTGGGCGTAGTCAATTTCATAATCAAGATTTCTCACAAAAGCTAAAGAATCAGCAGTAATCTTTTCAGAGTAATGAATTAAATTATTATTTGAAAGGGATATTTGAGTTGTTTTTGGAGAAGAATACTCAGTAAACCAATATGTTACTTCTTTTCCAATCAGGGAATTTATCGCAATAATGAAGAGAATGATAAAGCATTTTTTCATTTATTCTAATAGAATTTAACAGAATAATCAATAAGCTTCTTGTTGTGGTAATTAAATTTAGCTGAGAAGAATCGCTTTTCTAACATCCATTTTATAAAATATTTGTCCCCTTCCCACAAATTTAGTTCTAACAATTTATCAGTGGAAATCCATTCTAATTTACCTTCATGAGAATCTATCAAATTACCTGTGAAGTCTGATGCTTGATAGAGAAAAACTTGCCAATCATTAAATCCATCGAAATTAGGAAATGTCAATAGACCTACTAACCTATAGTCTAAGAGAGTTAATCCACTCTCTTCTTTTATCTCACGAAGCAAACACTCTTCTGGTGATTCTCCAGCTTCAACTTTTCCACCAAGTCCATTCCATTTATCTTGATGAATATCGTTTTCTTTCTTTACTCTATGCAACATCAAAGTTTGGTCATTTTTCTGAATATAACAGAGGGTAGCATTAATTATTTTCATAGAAAGAGCAACTGTTTACTACTTTTTCTTATTACTTCTATCTCATCAATAATTGATTCTAAGGAGATATGATAGCTATATTGTTTTTGCATATTATGTATTTCAATTTTACCATTATATAGTGATTGATTGTCGATATAAATCAACACAGAGCAATTAGAGAGTTTAGCAGTTTCTAAGGCTTCTCGACTATCTGAATTTACTTTACCTTGAATTGTATAAATCATCTTTTTATGTAGTTCTTGAAGAATCTGCATCTCATTTAAAAGAAGGTCTTCTGATTCAGAACAAATAAAAACTCTAAACTCAAAATTATTCTCTGGGAACAAGTTATTTTTTTTGATTAAATCATAAATAATATCTAAGTTCAAGTCAAAACCAGTAGAAGGTATTTCTTTCCCTGTAACAAATCGAGTCAGATGGTCATATCTACCTCCACCACCTACTAATATATCTTCATCACCATGTTTTACATAGAGATTGAACACCATTCCATTATAATAATTATAGGTACGCTTTAAGTCTGGATTATAATTGTATTTTATCATCAAATTTGATAAGAAATGTCTAATCTTGTGTAGCCTTTCTTGGCAGTTATCGCAATAATTTAGATTACTAAGAGAATCTTGGTAATAATTTGCAGGTAATTTTTTGCTAACATCCTTTTCTTGAGAATCATCATTCCATTTATTTTTCATAGCTTCAGGCAGATTAAGTGTACATTTTTCGCAACCAAAGGAATTGATTTCGACTACTGTTGTCTTTAGTCCGAATGAATTTAAAATTTTCAAAGCAGTATCAACTACTGTAATATCAGAGACAATAGTTGCATCTCCGTAAATTTCCGCTCCAAGTCTATAAGTCTCCTCAACTTCATTATCTACTATCCTTATCATATTACCTAAATAATAATATTTAAATGTTTTTGTATTATTAAAATCATTAAGAAAATTGGATAATAAATTAATAGTTCCCTCTGGACGGAGACTGAGATTTTCGATTAATGCTAAATCAATCACATTATTTTGTAAATTTTGTTCATCCTCATGTGAGAAGAATTCTTTCTGTAAGCAGTTTTTAAGAATATCTCTATCTTGCAAGAAAGATAATCTTATCTCTTCAAAATCATGTAATTTCATAACATCATAAATCAGTTGTTCGACATTTCTCCAATTCTGGGTATCAGCACTTGAAATATTTTTTAATTTCATCAAATAACTCTTTTTCTGTGAACATATACTCTGATTATTACTGACAATATTACTCCAATTAAAACACCAATATAGTTTGCCAATACATCATAAGCACTATATGATCTACTTGGAATCTTAATTTGTATAGCTTCATCAATAATAGGATAAAATTGAAGAGGAATATATATTAACAGTTTTTTTGTATAAGTCCATTCTGTGTAGTGTAAAAAATTATAAAGTATCACTGAGAAGAAGATAAATTTTATTGCATGTAAGAGCTTATCATGCCCAAAGATGTAATCAATAGGAAGGCTTTTTGAAGGGAGAATACTTGTTATAATGCTTGTTATAAACCATAATATAAGTAATGTCCCAAAAATATTTTTATATTTATTCATAGTTTTCAACCTGATTAAGTATATTTAATTTCACAAACTCTATTCTCTGTCCATTGATCGAAGTAATAGTGAATTTCGCTAAATTATCAATAGTGAAGGTCTCTCCTTCACTTGGAATATGATTAAACTCTGAAAGTAAGTAATCTGCTAAATTATCATACTCTTCTGAATCTATATCTAAGCAAAACTTTTCATTTATTTCTGAAATACTTAATTTTCCAGAAAGAATAAAAATATTTTCTGAAATCTCGTCAATTTCTTTAGGTTCATCAGCATCATACTCATCTAAGATATCACCAACTAATTCTTCCAAAATGTCTTCTAAAGTAACTAATCCTGCAGTTCCACCATATTCATCAACAACTATAGCAATCTGCATCTTATTAGCTTGAAAATGATTAAAGAGAACTTGAATTTTGGTATTTTCTGTGATAAAAAAGGCTGGCCTCTTTAACTCTTTGATAGTACTATAACCATTATTCAGGATGAGATCTTTCACATTGATGATACCAGTTATATTATCAATATTTTCACTATATACAGGGATTCTTGAGTAGCCGAACTCTCTAATTTTATCTTTCAAATCTTCAATTGATTCATTCTCTTCAACAGCTACTATGTCCACTCGTGGCATGATAATTTCTCTTACCTCTGTACTTGAGAACCTAAAAATACCTGCAATTATTTCTTTTTCATTTTCTTGCAATGGATGATCAACTGACTCAGATTTAACTAAATTCTTGAAGTCTTCTGAGGTAATCTTGTAACTTTCTCTATTAGAAATTACATTCTTTTTAGAAATGAGATTTATAACAATCTCAATTGGTTTAAGTAAAGGATATAGAATGAAGCTTAAGGGTAACAAGAAAACACTTGCAAAGCCTGCAAATCTTTCACTATTTCCAAAAGCAAACAATTTTGGAATGATTTCTCCCATAGATAGCAGAGCTATTGTTGTAAGAATAATTTGAATAGCAATCAAAATGGGACTGGTACTATTAGCAAACCAATGATAAGTTTTGTTTAATTCTATTGCCAAAATTGTTGAAATTGAAGAAACAGCAATATTGATTAAAGTGTTGCTGAGCAAAATCAATATTAATAAATAAGTTGGATTACGTAATAATTTTAAGATTCTTTTAGAAGTACTATCTTTATTACTTTCTAATTTCTTAATCTGTAATTTATTAATCGAGAAAAATGCAGTCTCTGAGCCAGAAAAAAAAGCTGATAACACTAACAACAACAGTAAAGTCAGATATGGAAGCGAGTCGTCCACTATTAAAACATCTCCTTTTCAAGTAAATTTATATATTTTTTCTCTTTATTCTCCATGAGCAACTTATCTTTAACTGATAAGTGATCATAACCTAACAAATGAAGCATACCATGAATAAATAAGACAGCAACTTCATAATTTAAACTTTTCTTACCTCTCTGTTTGTCAGCAACAGATAGGTCAATAACTATATCGCCATAAATAGGCAAAAATGCTAAATCAGAAGCAAAAGAGATTACATCAGTTTCAGAGTCTTTTCCTCTAAACTTCTTGTTATACTCTCTAATCCTTCCTTGATCTACAAGAAGTAAAGATATGTCTTTTTCTTCTTTAGATTCAAGGCTTAATAGACTTTTATAAATACTCTCAAGTCTATCCTCAGCTATGTTAATCTTAGTTTGATTATCAATATCAAGCATTATTACCTCATAAGTGTGATATTTTTTATTAGCTTAGATTAGTCAAGTAATTTATTGTAACTACTATATTGAGCTTCCAAATTATCTTCAGAATAGTTGAAAAAAGGAAGAGCTTCGATTAACAAAGCTCTTCTACCTGCTCAAAACAGGATATTATTATAATTAGTTAAGTTTATTTAAAATGTGTATGTTAAGCCTAATATATAAGCAAAGATATCCATTTGGTGTGTTCCTGGCATATTATGAGTTGCTGCTTCAATTTCTCTTTCTTCTCCAAAGTAATACTCAAGAGCTAAATCAAGAGTGAAGTTATTCCAGGTATAACCACCACCTAAAGTAGCATTATGGTTTGTTGAAGATGGGAATAAAATGTTAACTGTTTCATCTGGAGCAGGGGCAGGGTCATAGAAATAACCAGCTCTTAAAGCTAAACACTCTGTAGCTTGATATTCAGTACCGACTCTTATTTGGATTGCATCTTCCCATTCCATGTGTGTGATTACATTTTCAGTTCCTTCTTCCATAACAATTTCAGACACTAGCTTATCATAAGTTGACCAGCGAGTTAACTGACCATCAAGGTTAAAAGTCCATTTGTCACTAGCCTTCCAAGATGTTCCTAAACCTATCCAGAAAGGAATTTCGAAATCTCTTCTAACATATAGGTCATGAGATGTTTCAATTAAATTTCCATCTTCAGTAACGTATGGCATACGGGTAAATTCTGCATCACCTGAAAAAGCGACTATAGAAGGAGATCTATAAGATATTCCTAAAGAAAAACTTTCAACTGGACTATATTTAAGACCAAAACTAAAACTAGTTCCAGAACCAGTGACTTCTTCACTATATTGAGTATCTAACATTCCTTGGGTGTCTGCTTCCATAGCATTTGTAAAATTATTTACTCTATTTTCACCTCTTTTTAACTCCATTGAACCATGATGAATGTTTACAGAAATTCCTACATTGAATTTATCAGTTACCTGATAAGCAGCAGATGAGCTAACAGTAATCATTGATATTTGAGATTTCCATTCAAACTCTTTACCATAAGAATTATTATTCATTACTAATCCAGGAGCTGCTTCAAAATTCTGTGGTCCATTGAGAGCAAGAAAATCTTTACCATCCCATTCGACGCCTAAAGCATGAGGAACGTAAAAACCAAAACCCCAAGCAAATTTATCTTTTGAATAATTAGCAAAAATATGAGGAGATATAAAGCGAACATTGTCAGCTTCTGCATCTATACCATAGCTATCGTTTTTATAAGTCGGGAATAATGAAACATCAACCATTGAGCCTGTAAAAGAAGCTCTTTGACCAATTAAACCAGCTGGATTCCAGTAAACTGCTGTAGCATCATCAGCTTGACCAACAAAAGCACCACCCATAGCACCAGCTTTAGGTCCGATACTATTTAGACTAATTCCATTCGCACATAAACCAACAAGCAAGGTTAAAAAGACAAGTGTAATTAAACTTTTTTTCATAAATACTCCATTATTAGTTTTATTTTCGATAAACTTAACTAAAATGAACCTTATTCACTTTTTAGTCAATCTTTTTTTTATTTTTGCTGATAATTTTGCCATAATTGCTATAAAATTTTAAAACATTTCAATAGATTTATCACTATCATATCCAAATTTGCTTTCTATATTCCTATATATCACAAATAGTGATTTGTTAGAATTGATAAATCTTTAAACCCAAATAATGCAATAGAGCTTTGAGAATAGCTCTATTGCACCATTTGGGTTAAATAACCATAACCTTTAAGATAATTTTCAATTCTAATAGTTTTTGCGTATGTATATACTAAATACCAAAGTCGAAAAAACTTTATATTACAAGACTTTCCTTCTAAATTAATTAATATTCAAGTTACTTTTTATTGTAAATTTACATAAAGTTAACTTATTGATAATCTAATAAATGCTTTGGATTTAATGAACATCAGAAATAAAAATAGAAAAAAAAGATATTGACAAAAAAACAGGTCGATAATATTTATATTCTCACATGGTCGTGCGGGAGTAGCTCAGTGGTAGAGCACAACGTTGCCAACGTTGGGGTCGTGGGTTCGAACCCCATTTCCCGCTCCATAACCATTAAAACAGTTATAGTGTGTTTATGAATTAAATTAAGGCGACATCGCCAAGTGGTAAGGCAGAGGTCTGCAAAATCTCCATCCCCAGTTCGAATCTGGGTGTCGCCTCCATTTTTTTTAAATATTATATGCCGGAGTGGTGGAAATGGTAGACACAAGGGACTTAAAATCCCTCGGTAGCAATACCGTACCGGTTCAAGTCCGGTCTCTGGTACCATATATATTTTACTCTCGAGCGGGAGTAGCTCAGTGGTAGAGCACAACGTTGCCAACGTTGGGGTCGTGGGTTCGAACCCCATTTCCCGCTCCATTCTTAATTTAATTCAAGTCTTTCATACAATATTATCATTACTAAATTATATCAGTAATTATAATGCCGGAGTGGTGGAAATGGTAGACACAAGGGACTTAAAATCCCTCGGTAGCAATACCGTACCGGTTCAAGTCCGGTCTCTGGTACCATATATTTTTACTCTCGAGCGGGAGTAGCTCAGTGGTAGAGCACAACGTTGCCAACGTTGGGGTCGTGGGTTCGAACCCCATTTCCCGCTCCATTTTTAGCCGACATCAGTCGGCTTTTTTCAGTTTTTTTCTTACGAGCGGGTGTAGCTCAGTGGTAGAGCACAACGTTCCCAACGTTGGGGTCGTGGGTTCAATCCCCATTACCCGCTCCATATTTAATAATCTCAATTGTGTTTTATTTTTCTCTGAAGATATTTTGTTATTTTGCTTCTTTCTTAAATCTTTATGGCTCTCTTTCAAGTAGAGTGGGTTTTGAAAAGAAATGGTACAAGTTCAAGTCTGGTGAATATTTCATAAATAAACAACATCGTTGTAGTATATTCCGTTATCGTTCAACATTCAATCTTTTTAGTTCTTGACAAATAAAATCCTTTATTATCTGCTTTATGTCCATTAGTCCATTTTGAGACTATTAGGGGTTTATTGGGCATCTATAAGCCATCCATTAAGCTGAGAGCTAACAGACCCATGATAGTGAAGATATATAAGTTCTATACTCATAATATGTAATAAAAGCAATGCATTAACTAAAAGACCAGCTTGCTAACTATTGTTCAAAGTTGTATTATATGAATCTTATTTACAAGTTAAAATTACTCTAAACAGTAAATCTAATCTTGTAACTTTCTCTAAACATTTAATATGCTATAATTTAAGTCACAATATTACCACCAGACTTGGACAAGAGCCATATATAACTGTTAAACCAAGATAGTTATATCATGAAGTTCTACTGGATTATATGGGTTAAATTCGGTTCGATAGGAAATGTCATGCTAAATGTTGTTCCTTCTCCTATATTAGAAGTACATTTGATGCTCCCTTCACTTTTGACTATCAGCTCCTTTACAAGCAAGAGTCCTATACCAATACCTTCTTCAGCAGAAGTTCCTAATGTTGAAATCTTACTGACGTCAAAAAGCCCTTTCAATTCCTCAGTTGTAAGTCCCTTACCATAGTCTTTAACAGAGTAAGTTACACTGTCAGAATTTACTTCTTGATTAACTTCAATTCTTGAATATGGCTCTGAATACTTAATAGCATTTTGAACAATATTTCTAAAACAAGTCTTGATAGAAGCTTTATGAGAAAAAATTAATTCTTCTGTACTAAGATTATTTATAATTACTATATTTTTTGCTTGTAGTTGTTGTTTAAATAATTGCTCAATATCTAATAGAATATCCCTCACATTTAAATAGGATAGAGAAGATTGCTTAACTGCTATAATCTCTTTAGCCCAATCAACAAGTTCATTTGTTAATGAGAAAGCTTGTTTCATACCCTCAATAACTTCAGCTACAATTTCCTTCCTTTCATTTTCATCTTTAAAATCTTCAAGCATCTCTAACAACAGAATAATATTACCTAAAGGGGCTCTTAAATCATGACTTATAATCGAAATGAGTTTCTCTCTAACATTTGCTTCTTTTCTTAATTCATTTAATGATTCAATCAAGAGTTTCTCTTTTTCAATGAGTTCTTTATTAGTATTTTCAAGCTCTGATATCTTTTCATCATAGGCATCAAGACTAATATTCTTACACTGAGGATCAATTGGAAGCGTTAAGTCGTGGTTATATTGCTTCTCTAATGCTATATGCTCCTTAGTCTTAATTCCGTTTATTAACTGAGAGTATTTAAGTGCTTTTTCAAAATCTTTTACGTAGCTATAGTATGAAACTTTTAAGGATAAGAATTCACTGTTTTCAGTTGCAAAATTTTCAAGTTGGGCATCACTATCAATAGATTCAATTATTTTACTATATTCATCATAATTCTGCATTTCTAAATATAGCAAACCTATCTCAGTCCTATAAATCACTCTTTCCTTAGCATAAGCAATACCTTTTAATCTGCTTAAAACAATATTGTATTCTTCAATCGCATTTGTTAGTTCTTTTTTATTAGAATAGTAAATAGCTAATGCTTTATGAAATGAGAGCTCATCATTCTGGCTAAAATCACTACTAATAGCTTGACTCAGCTCAATCATTTTATTTGAGCTTTCATAGTCTCCAACAAATGAATAAGATATTATCAAATTGAAGAAAATTGATAACTTAGTATATTCTCGCGAGCTCGGAATTGTTTTCAGACATAATTCAAAATAATATATCGCTTTATCATATTCTGCTAAGTTTAGATAAATTACTCCAATATTCACTAAAATCGTGGTTACCTTGATTTGGCAATTGAATTTTTTGTTCAAATCATAGGCTTTAAGATAATATTTTAAAGATTTATTAGGTTCACTTTTTCTAAAAAATATTACGCCCATATTTGTTAATATATCAATTTTATAAATGACCATATCGTCATTATCACAATATTCTAAAGATTGATTATATACTGCAATTGCTTCATCAAATCTTTTTAATCTACCTAGAACTATTCCCTTATTAACTAAAAATTTAATCTTATTTATATCAGAAGCATTTGCAAAGATTAAGGGCTCAAGCTTATTGATATCAGCAAACATTTTTTCAAAATCACCTACAAACAGAAACTCATAAGTTATTCTCACCAATTTTAAATCTACATACTCTGCACTATTAGGTGAAAGGTCTTTAATTATCTCATTATACCTCTTTAGAAAATTATCTTTATCTCTTGCTTTCAGATAGTTATTTAATTCCCCTACAAAATCATTATTCACCATATTACTCCATTGCATTCAAACATAATCATAATCTCTAATATAAAAACAAATTCTTATTTATTAATCTTCACATTTTACTGGTTTACGAAGTTAAAACATCATTAAAACCCTATATATTCACAATAAATTCCATATTTTATTTTGTAAAGTAAAATTTCCAGAAATTATATATCATAGATAAATACTTTGATTTACAATATCTAAATTATGATTATAATATTACTTAGAGTGCTCACTAGAGATATTTCTATTTAATAATCATGATTTTCACTTTAGTAATACTATAATCTATAAGAATCAAAAAGCTAAGTTAATTTTGCACCTCTCTATGATATCATTCTAATAATTTACATGATGATTATTTTTCTTTCAGAAGATAATTAAAGCACACAATAGCTATTAATTACTTATAGTAGTTACATCTTTTTAAGTATGTTGTTGATTTGTTATAAGTTGCAAAATACCATAACATAAGAGCATTTTAGAGTAATCTTGTTAATTAGAAGAAACTATTTTAATAGTATTTTATCTCTTTTATATGTCTTATTTTTTGATATATATACCTGTTCAAATATCTTATTGAACTATTATACTGAGCAGGAATAAGTCTAAATTCTTGCTCAGTATAAACATCAAAACTAAAACTCTACCCTATCTAATAAAATTAGTCATTACTTTCTTGACTTTAGCCGGTTTTTCAATCTTAGATTCAGATATAGTTTTTAAGAGCCAAGCCATATTCTTCCCTAATACCTGCATAATTTGATTACCCTCAGCATCTTGTTCAGCATCCTTGGGCATAGTACCATGAATGACATTCCAGTAGTTGGAAGTAGCAAGTACCATCTCGGAATAAGTCATGAATATATTTAATTGATTAAAAGTAGGAATCCCTCCTGATCTTCTCACTGCTACAAGAGCTGCACCAACCTTATGCCTGAAAATTCCATTAGCTCCTGCAACATAGAATAATCTATCCATAAATGATTTCATAGTACCATTCATACCTGCATAGAAAACTGGTGAACCAAATATTATGCCATCAGCTTCT
This sequence comes from Cloacimonadales bacterium (SeqCode), assembly GCA_963692475.1. Lineage (GTDB taxonomy): Bacteria > Cloacimonadota > Cloacimonadia > Cloacimonadales > JAFGVF01 > JAEKNW01. Next base: position 2,832,933 of record OY829950.1, on the reverse strand, counting down.
TTTAGTTTCTCTATCCATATATTCAAATTATCATCTGTAATTATACACTTATCATCTTTTGTTTTATAACAAGCCCCACACCCCATACATCCACTAATCTTTTCTTTTCCTATATGGATAATTTCTGTTTCAATATTCTCTTTTTCTAATTCTTTAAATACTTCTTTTATGGCATGATATGTATTACCATTTGCTCTTGGACTTCCGTTAATTGCTATTACTTTCATTATTATTCCTTTGTAATAAATTTTATTTATTGTTTTGATTATCTATTGATTATCTATTAATTATCTATAAATCACTCTCAAATCTGTTAATTTTTTGTAAAGATTTTTTGAAAAGCTTACATTAAATAAACACAGATTTGCAAATGTTTAATTGCTCTACAAGTCTGTGTTTTATATCAAATATCAGTAATCTAATCCTATATTTTTTAGTTTTACTTTACCATAAATTTTGTCCCTAAGGAGATGATATGAAATTCTAAGCCAGTATTTCTTTTATTATAGCTATAGTTCAGATTGATGTTTTTCAAACCAAGCATCCAGAAATTAGTTTTTGAAAGTAAATCATTATACTGTATCCCAAAACCAAACTGAGAAGAGTAAAACTTTGACAAATCAAAATCAGAAGTATAAAACTCTTCCGTAGATAAATGTTCTTCATAGCCTGCAAAATATTTAGCTTCAGTTTGAGTATAATATCTGTAAGATGGATAAAGAGTAAAACTTTGACTTACTTTCACAGGGACTTCAATGTCGGCAGTATGAGAAACCAATCCCCAATCATCAGCATAATATCTATAGTAATTTCTTAAAACAAAATACTCATTGATATAATAATTAAATCGCATCCCCATTGGTACTTTTAACCTATTATCTGGCAATCTTTCAATATCATCTGCTAACTGAAATACTTCCCTATTAGAAGTAGTCGTATAGTTTGGAATATCTGAAGCGTTACCTATATAGAAGTTATCTTTGTCTTTAAAATATACTCTCTGCATGGGGTTAGCCAACCAACCCTTTTGCGATACGAGATCAAAAAATAGAGAAATCTGTGAGTTCATACTTAGCATTTGAGAAAGACTTAAAGATAAAGAATAAGAGTCTCTTCCTTTATCATCTATCAAAGTATTAGTTATAGGACTCCAGCCATTAGAGCCAGTAACAACATTCCCATCATTATCGAAGATATCAATATCCTGAAAATATCCTGCTGAGAAATTTCCATTATAGTGAACATATTCAGCTATTTCTGTAGGGTATTCTGGTCTCCACATATCAAGATAGATATTACCTTTAATACCAAGCTCAGTATTTTGGTCGTTGAATAGTCTGGCAAAGCTTGCCCCAAATCCTAAAGAAGAATAATCATATTCATTAGCAAAATTTACATTAGCTCCCCAAATATTATTCCTATCATCTGAAGAATGACTATAGCCAATATTGCCATTCACCCAAACATCTTGTTTAGAAGCTCCTGATGACTCAACCCAAGGACTTCCTGTTACCTTTGATGAATTATCTTTATCATCGTCTTCGTCATCTCCACCTGAAGAAGCACCAGAGAATGGATTTAAGTTACTGGAAGAAGCAGATGTATAAGCAGAAACAGTCCCATCTATAGTTAACACCCCATCAGCATTTAAAGGAATTGCAATATTAATATTAAAAGCACCATCATCTAATTTTTCTGTTCCTATCCCCCCGGTAACTGCTGCATTATCTCCGTCTTGAGTATAATAAGAGCTTAAAATATCGATTTCAATATTGTCTAAAACTCGTTTCTTGTAAACAGAGCTACTCACGTTTGATGCTTTGTTCTGAGCAAATCCTAAAAAAATGATAGTCAAGAGTAGGATATTTAGTAAGAATTTCTTAGTTACAACCACAACCACCTCCCGACTTACCACCATTAGCTCCTGAAGCACCCTCTCTATAAACTTGAGCAGTGGTCTCGAACTTCTTTGCATGCCTTTCAGATAACTCCATGTCTGGGTCATTGAGATTTATTTTTTGATAGCTTTTAACCGCAGTACAGGAAGATAATAGAAATAAAGTTATAATTGAGATTAGAAGTAAACTAAGTATTTTTAATTTCATTTTTCATTGACCTTTATATTTTTTGATTTATGAATATTACCATTCTCATCTATTAATATACATTCTACATCTGGGAGTTGATTAACTCTATCTAATCCTACTTCAGTTCCCATAACAATAATTGATGTTGCCAGGGCATCTGCAAACTCAGCTGATGGTGCAAAAACAGTTGCACTTATAATTCCATTTGCCGGGTAACCTGTTCTTGGATCGATAATGTGTGAGTATTTTTTATTATTAAATATAACGAACTTCTCATAGTCCCCTGAAGTTACAACAGCTCCATTACTTATTGGAAAAAGTCCATACCCTTTTTCTTTATTAAGTGGATTGGTAATAGCAATCTGCCACTCTTCCCCATTTGGCTGTTTACCCCAAGTATTCATGTCACCAGAAGCATTAATTATTCCAGACTTAACACCTTTAGAAATCAGAAGTTTTTTAGCTTTATCAGCTGCATAACCTTTACCAATACCACCAAAGCCAATTTTCATACCGTTTAGTTTCAAATATACAGTCCCTTCTTCTTCATCCAAAATAATGTTCTGATAGCCCACTTTTGCTATCGAAGCTTTTATCTCTTCTTCACTGGGAATCTCCTTCATACTGCCATCATATTTCCATACATTATCCATGGAAGCATAACTGATATCAAATGCTCCATTGGTAAGGTGAGAAATCGCCATAGAGCGTTTGATTAAATCAAAAAGTTCTTTATCTACTTTTACCGGCTTAATACCAGCATTCATATTTATTTTGGAAGTTTGTGAGTCCTTATCCCAAGATGAAATAAGCTTTTCTATCCTGGAAATTTCGGCAATAGCCATATCAATATAGATATCTGCTTGTTTAGAAGACTCCTCAGTAACAGTAATATCAAATATAGAACCCATTAGTTTTAGCTCTCTCTTAAAAACTTTTTGAGCTTTTTCCTTTTGAGGAATAAAGGTATTTAAATGAGCTATATAATCTTGAGGAGTGACGTCTTTATATCCTGTTGTTCCCAAAATCTTAGCTCTTTTATCAAAGACAACTACAAAAGGAAAACTTCCAGGTGTATTATATTTTTCAAATAGTGCTTCATTTTTATCCATTTGAGCCTTTGATAATTTATTACTCTTTTTCTTAGGGAAGTCTGCCTTTACTAATATGAGATTTTCTTGAGAATATTTAATGAACTCATCAGATTCCCAGATGTTTTTCTCTAATTTCATACAAGGAACGCACCAATCAGAACCCTGAAAGACAAGTAATATATTTTTGTCTTGTTCTACCGCCTTCACTTGAGCCTCATCAAAATCTAAAATCCACTCTTGAGCACCCAAGGTTATTAAAAAGCTAACAAGAATAATTGATAAAATTATCTTCTTCATTTTAACTCCATTTTATTATTATTCTAATAGATAGTTATTCTTAATACAAGCAAGGTTTAAAATTCACGCTTTGTGTAACATTAACTTCTATCATGCATTGGCTAATGAAACCATATTCTTAAAATATAAGAGGAAAAATATTTATTACCAAAAAATAAATACTTTTAAGTAAAATTATGCATCTTATGATTATTCACAGACTCTTTAATTTGGGATAATGTAGAATAAATTTGTTTGACATAATGAACTATGCATATATTTTGGTGGGAATTTAAAGAATATAAAACTAAGTGTTAAATATTATTGCATGTTCAAATAAAGCCTTTTAAATAAGTTTTAGATTAATAACTGGAGATAAAAATGGATAGAATCAAATGGGTAGTGAATACCCACCAAAATTATAAACAAAATGAGTGTTCAAATAGACTATTTCCCCCTGAAGTAAGTATTTTAGCAAGAGACTTTCATGATGGGATTCCAGGATTCGAAATGACACCTTTAAAAAGTTTGCGAAAAATGGCAAAATATATTGGTGTAAAAGGTATCTGGGTTAAAGATGAATCTTGTCGATTGAGTTTAAATTCATTTAAGGTGTTAGGTGGTTCTTATGCTATTTATCGTTTTATAAAAAAGCTATTAGGCGTGACACATGAACTAACTTATGAAGAGATAAACTCTGATAATGTTAGATCAAAAACTGGAGTGATTACTTTTGCAACTGCTACTGATGGGAATCATGGACGTGGTGTTGCTTGGGCTGCAGATAAGCTGGGTCATAAATCTGTTATCTATGTGCATAAGGATACTTCTCAACCTAGGATAGAAGCAATTAGAAGTTATGGAGCACACGTCAAGGTAGTTGATGGAAATTACGACGATGCAGTTAAGCAAGTGAATATTGATGCTAATAAAAATGGCTGGGAAGTTATCTCAGATACTTCCTGGGACGGATATGAAGAGATTCCTACTTGGATTATGCAAGGCTATACAACTATAGTTTCCGAGATTCAAGAGCAATTCTCTGCACAAGGGGTCTTGTATCCTACTCATATTTTTGTTCAAGCAGGAGTAGGAGCTTTAGCAGCGGCAATCATAGGACACTATCATGCAATTTTAAAAGATAAATCACCAATATCTATAGTGGTTGAACCAGAAGAAGCTGCCTGCCTATATCAAAGTATGAAAATAGCCGATAATAAACCTCATAATTTTGCTGGAAATCTTAATACTATTATGGCAGGGTTAGCCTGTGGAGATCCAAGTCCCATAGCTTGGAATGTTCTCGCAGAATCTTCTGATATGTTTATCTCAGTTCCAGACTACATCGCTGCTGAAGGAATGCGGATGTATGCTGTACCTCTTAAAGGTGATCCATTCATAGTTAGTGGAGAATCTGGCGCTGTAACCTTAGCTACTCTTAAACATATCATGTCAAATCCAAAGTTATCAGAATTAAAAGATAAGCTAAGTTTGAATGATAAATCAAAAGTGCTACTAATTAATTCAGAAGGCAATACTGATCCTCTGAGCTTTCAGCGGGTAGTGTGGGAAGGGTCAAAACCTGTTCCTCATAAATAAATAATTATTTAAGTATGTTCATTTTGAAACTTCTTCTTTACTAATCCTAAAAAATATTTATTATTATGTAAAATTTTCTTGACAGTGACTTTTCTAAAAGGAATAATTGTCATAGTTTTTGATGAGATTAGTTTTGGGAGGAATGATGAAATATAAGCTTGCAGTAATTATTTCTATATTGTTAATTACGAATTACATCTTTGCGATTAAGAATTATTCTAAGATTTTTCCAGTTATAGATAATAGTGGTTCTTTGGAAATATACGTAGCCTACTGTGAATATGAGAATCAAATTGGTAATTGGGAGGCTAAGCTTGATAAGTTGAACATCTCTTTTGATGAAGAATTACCTTATATTAGTGAGATGATTAATTGTTATTCAATCCCTGGTTACTATTATAATCAATACAATTTTCGCTCTTATGGTACTCGAAGTTTTGTTAAAGATCAAAATGACGATTTACTTCTTCTTATAAAAAGATATTATGATGAACCAATTAGTTACTATGATTTTATCTATAGAGCGACAACTAATGATATTAATCAATTCACTGAAGATTATATTTTCTTTCCAGAACAATTTGTAACATCACCAAGAAACTATATTCATAATATTATCAAAGATTGTGAAGAGATTATCTATATTTCATACGAGCATGAATATGGTGGTCCAGCTAATGACCAGTTTATCTATCAAACTGAAGATTTTGGTAAAACATGGGGAAAAATCCTTGATTCAAACCATGTAGCTCTAACAAACATGCTATTAAAAGATGTTCATCCTGATGATAATAACATCATGTACTTTGCTAAAGATGATGGCTACCTTTATAGATCTAATGATCATGGTCTAACAACTACATTAGTAGATAGTACAAATGGTATGGATTGGTATGAACACATCGCTTTGAATGGAAACAAAGACTTCATTTTTCCTGGAAATGGCTTAATCTATGCTAATTGCTATTCTGAAATAAATAATTGTTGGAAAATAATGAAATCTACCGATGACGGATACAACTGGACTGTTTTAAGCGGATTCAGTGGTTATGGACTAAGTTGTTTAAATATTGATACTCTGAACCCTGGCGTGCTTTACGCTTGTGATAATTACCAAATATTCAAGAGTGTCGATTATGGAGCTTCATTCACAACTTCAGTTTATAACAATCAGAGCATTGCACCCATAAAAGGAATCTATCAAATTGATGGGACTGATACAATAATATTCCTTAAAACTAACGGGCTTTATGTTTATTCTTCTTCTGGACAAATTTATCCTCTGGATGGTATGGTTCCCAATGAAGATTATGAAATGGAAGGATTTTTCCCAACTATAGAAGCAAGTGCTTTTCCAAATCCATTTAACCCCGAAACAACTATAAATTACATACTTCCTGAAGATGGCATAACATCAGTTCAAGTTTATAATATAAAAGGTCAATTAGTAAAAACTCTTATATCGGAGTTTTCAAACTCTGGAGAACACACTATCATTTGGAACGGTGAAAGCAATAATGAGAGAAAATGCCCTTCTGGTCTATATCTTTATCAAATTAAACAAAACAACAACTCAATAACTAAAAAAATAATTTTAGCAAAATAGAAGTAATAGATTGAAAGAAAAGCCCCCTGGAAAGGAGGCTTTATCTTTATTGATAATAATCATCTCTTAGTCAGATACATCTTTGTTGATGTATTAATTTTGTAAAATATTGATAAATAATTAATTATTAAGTTACTTTTTATTTATTTTATTTTAGTCCTACTTCCACCCTGAGCAGTGATATAGTAGAATTTAATATCCTCTCCAACAGATTCTTGCCAGCTTTCAGTAGAAACTGTCGTCTCAAGTGTCCAGTCAGCTTTCGCTAATTCAGGATCAACTGAAGAATATATAGAATACTCCACTGCATACTCTACCGGACTCCAGGACAATACTATATTCCCATTATTCTTCATAATTACTACATTTTCAGGAATACCAATAGATGTAAGATTAACCTGGAGCGTTACAAAAATATAATCTACCTGATTCACAGGATCATTCCCCGTGATTTCAATTGTTCGGAAGTAATTACCAGGAGAAAGCATCGAAGTATCAAAAGTTAAAGTTCTGTCATGATAATCCATGGCTGCAATTGAACCAGACATTTGATCCAAAGATAACCATTCGGGTCTGACACTAATCTCCACAGCTAAACCATTCCCTACATATTCTGTATTATAAGCTATTGATAAACCATCGTCACCTGCTGCGTTTTGGATACCAATATTACTGCCAGTTTGATCAGACATATCATTATATAAAAATACAATATCTCCATTAGCAGATAATATAACCTGGAAAGTTTCAAAATTTTGAGGATTAGAGCTTACATATCTCGCAACTTGATAATACTCAATAATCATTCTTTCCAATGCTTCGTCATAGTAGTAATAAATCTGCCCCCAATCTACATCTTCAACTAATCCCAGTGGTTTCAAGTCGGTAAACAGGGGAGCAATAATTTCAGAAATATTGTTATTTGGAGCAGGTATCTGACTACTATTATAAGCTGTTGCATTTTCGCCAAAGGTTAAGTAACCGTTTGAAGATATTTTAATTGAATTTTTCATATTCCCATAAAATGGGAAATCAAATGGTAATGCAATTTCTTTGTAGGAATCATCTGCTGTGCTTGATGAGTTATCATAATCACCATTAGAGATTATTTCAGTTCCTATTGAGCTGATATCGGTCCAATTATATAAATCTTCATAACCAGGGGTGTCACTATCAATCCAAGAGTATCCGAAAAGGTCAGGACCACCACTATTACGGGATTGCCCCAAAATTGACAGATTGTAATTAAGTGGACTGCCACCTTGATTGCTTAATCTGAAACTTTCTATGGAACTATCACCCACGTTTAGATTAATATTAATAGACTCTGGATTAGTTGCCATCTGAGGAGGACTTAAACTCACTCCTTGTAATTGGATTTCAACAGATGGATTATCTGGGTCATTGGAATTTATAGTCATTACTTCGTTGTAAGTCATTACTGATATTGGGGTGAATTCAACTTGAATAATTAGACTATCATTAGGACTAATTGAGAAATTTAGACTATTTCTTAGTTCTCTACTCTCTGCAAAATTTGAAGTAATATCTTTCCAGCTCATTTCCCCTCTTACCTCAAAACTTGAGATACTAAAAGCTGTTGGACTTGACATAGAACCTGTCAATTCGGCATATCCGGCATTCTTTATCGTAAAAAAGTCTGTATTACTATAATTAAGAAAAGTCTCTCCAAAATCAATAGAAGTTGGGTTTAAACTTATAGCTGGAACAGTTAAACCGATGTTTGGATAACTCACATAATCTATCCAGGCACAATCGGAATCACTACTTAGAGAAACATCCTTTGAGTAAGACCATCTAAGAATATGGTTGCCGTAAGTAACTTGATAGCTTTCTTGAGACCAATCAATATCTCCTGACCAGGCTCCTTGCTCAACATCATCAATATAGAAGATCAATTTATCATAGTTTGCTTCACTGGAGACTTTTTTCCAAAAAACTATTTCTCCCGAATTGGTGAAATTTGTAGCAAAACTCAGTGAACTTATCTGATTATCATCAATATCCCCTGAAGAAAAAGAGTAAGCTCCCTGACAGAGAATTGAATCGTCGAAGAACCAAGGACTATCTCCGGAAGTAGTCCAGTCTGAAGCCAATTCACCACTATCAAAGTCTTCATTAGCTGCAAGGATTTCAATACTTTTACTTTCTGATGAAGAAGATAATCCTTCAGCATAATAAACTCTCATATAATAATCATAATTATCAGGTGTGAGATTGTGATCATAAAATTCTCTTATCCCTGAATCATAAATATTCTCTATTTCACTACCATTTCTATAAATTCTAAAATAAGCAAAATCTCTATCTTCTGACTGATAATCCCAACTTAAATAACCATTTATAGCCTTATCTACTAGAACATCAAAGTTGTTAATTCCACTTCTATTGATATCATACTCAACGAAGTCTTCCCCATTATCACTAAATCTAATAACCCCTGTTTGCCATGATTCATTCACGTTTGTTACATACCGTACACTATTGCTGAAATCATGAGACTGAGCAGTAAAGTTAAAAGTAGGACCATTATCTAACTCCACTTGAGCTACTAAAGGAAAATTCTCATTTACATCAAGGTAATCCAATTCGATTGTTGTATCATCTCCTGAAAGAGAATAATTAACATCTGAAAGAAGAGGTAATTGATTCTCAAAAGGACTTAAGGTTTTATCATATAAGAAAAGGTAAGAGTATTTCGTTTGATCAGTAATATAAGTATCTTGATTTGTAGTAATATAACCAGTAGTTGATTTTAACTGTAGAGCATTATAGCTATTAGGCCAAACCCATGTAGGTAGATCATTCAAGTTACAAGTCATCTTCAAGGCTGAATTTGATACATTTATTTCTATCCCAGAGAGCCTTGTAATAGAATCTAAAGAGATAGTTGAGCCTGTTATTCTGTATAATCCAGACTGAAGATCAACTATAAAAGCGATGTCAATATCAACATAGACCATTGCATAAGTCTCACCACTTGGATCACCTGGAAATTTAAACTCAGCAACATACATATAATAACGACTTGGGAACCAACCACCAGAATCTGTTGGAAAACCAGTACTGGTGTTATAGTTCTCCATACAATAATGAAGCTTATTATCTGAATAGGCGAAGTAATCTGCACTAATATCCAAATTATTGTAAGAACCGGCAGACATATCACCTATAGGATCAGTAGTCAAATTGCTTAGGTTTCCTAAAGATTGAGGAAATGTGTCTGATACTTTCTTCGGCATCAGATATATCGAACTATTAGTCTCAAATCTCATTCGATAATCTAAATCATTATCAGCATTTCCATAAATTTGAGTTTGATAAGTATTGTCGTTCAGATATTGCATAGTAACATTATCAGATGTAGAACCAGTATCATAATAAAAAACTGATGTACCATTACTTGCAGGTGCTTCATAACGAAATGTGATTTGACCACTTGAATCATAGGATGAGTTTCTTACACTATCCCAAATATCCCAATCTTGGGCAAACAAAGTAAAACAAATTAATAATAATAACAATGATAAACACAATCTCTTCACTATTTCCTCCCAAAAAACCTAGTAATTAAAAAAAAATAGAATTCGTAAATCCTTGTCAAGCAAATAATTTCTGAATTTTATTATCATCAGTTATACCAAATTACTCAGATTTAAAAAAAGATGATTTAGTAGACTTGGATAAGGCTAATAATTTGATTAGTTGCAAAAATACTTAGCATACCCTACTTAAAAAACGGCTCAAGTTCAAGTCTGGTGGAAGCATATTGTCTCTAATGCTGATTAATAAAGGGTTTATTGAACATATTAACTATAAACAATTACTATAATAACGTATGTTAAAGAATTTGAACACTTTAACTATATAAATTTGGATTATTTTTCCACTTAAGTTGAACTTGAGCCTAAAAAACTAATCTAAACTCTTGACCTTTTTCTTATATATTGGGTCACCTTTCCCCATTTGTTATCATTTGGGAAGCTGATAGACATAATCTGCTGGTCTCTTCTTGATTGCTTTAGAGAAACGATTAGACATAAATACATCCATATTTATGGACTTGTGATTTTAATCCATTTTATTTCCTTTTTAAATATTAACATAGTTTTCAACATCATTATCATAAATTGCTGTTAATAAAAAAGAATCTCCTGTTCAAGTCTTGTAGAAAGAGACTGTTTATCAAAGACTCAGGTAGAATTTCATTTGGTCCATTGTGGCTCTATTGGGGGTCTATTGGGCATTTATTAGATAATAACTAAGCTGAATGCTAATAGTGAATCATTGATGAAGTAGTAGAAGAGTAAGAAAGCTACAGCTGATCTTAGGATGTACAAATTTATAGACTTCTGTAAGGATAAGCTATTGAAGAGAGAGGATTATTAGGAATTAGCTATCTTTAGCTTGGAAAGACAGAATTTCCACCTTCCGACAGAAGAGGCAATATTACCAATAATCAATCATAGTAAAATGTCAAGAAAACCTTAAGATATTTAATTCTTGACAGTTCTATCTACTCAAAGATTACTTATAATATATTAATTTTTTAGAGTATTAGTTTTCTAAATCATTTGTTAATTATAATCTTTATTTAATTAGTTGTTGAAATATTAGGCTTATCAACAACCTGCAAAATTGAGCACTTAATATTCGAAGGGAGTGACTATGTTAAAGCGTTTTATTGCATCTATATTTATCTTGTGTACGATTCTATTTTGCTTAGCGGAAACAGCTTCAGAAAGTAATAGTAATACCTTAAATATATCTGCTCAAGTGTGGGATAACCCTGATTCAATCACTGATTTTCTAACTGCTACTACTCTTAATAATTCTAACAAACACGGCATCTGCTACAATATCCCTTATAATAAATTTCTTATCGGTAATATAGCGTTAAAAGATTATGCAAACCAGAATCCTCAGCTACAAGTTAGTCACCCTTTGGTTGAAGTTGAAGACTCATATTATCATAATTATTCAGAAGTTAATGGTCAAAGAGGATATGAATTTTATATCTCAGGAAATAAGGTAGTGAGTCGTGTTGATTACTTTACACGCTCCTGGGAGCATTTTGATTCAGAGTATCTTACCTATCATTTTCCTAAAGATTGGCCAATACCACCAGAAGCAATGCAAATTTTAGATAAGAGAATAGAATCCTTCTTTTCTTATTTTCCTCAACAAAATCATGAGTTAGACTCCCTTGGAGTAAAAAAATTAGACTACTTCTATTGTCCTGATTTAGATACTATTGAAGACTTAACTTCTTATAAGACCCGTGGTATTCTTCTCTTAAATCAAGACTACGTAATCTCAACCTATCCAGCCCACTTTCATGAAGTTACTCATTTCCTCATCAACTACTATCTTAAGTCTAACGAACTTTATACCCATACTTTTCTTCAAGAAGGATTAGCAGTGGCTATTGGTGGTCGGGGTGGACACTCAACTCAAGCCCTTATGGAAGCTGGGAAGTTTTTGATTGATACAGGAATGGTAAATTATACAGACTACTATGATGTAGCAATGTTTCGAGCTGAACACCCTTCTTTAAGCTATCCTGTAGCTGGACTTCTTACTAGAGTAATGCTTGATCATTACACTTCTCAAGAGTATATTGCCCTTTACAAAAAGTATAGCAATTCAACCGGTAGCTTTGCAAAAATTAATGAGTTAAATTGGTTAACAAAAGACCTTATTGACGATTATATGAAAGATAATTCTTTTAGAACTATCTTTTTCTCAACTGCTGAGCAGGAGTATAAGAATATTTATAGTAGCGAAACTCTTAATATCTCAGTTTCTAAAGAAATGTTGCAATTTAAGTGTAAGGGGAATATTAACTTTGATTTTAAAGATAATTCCTTTAATGAAAGTGAAAATGGACGCTATTCACTCAATTGCTCTAATGAAGAGATTAAGTTAACTGATAATTTACTTGATGAAGTTATTTGTTGTTGGTCTATTAATTTCACACTTTCTGATGAGCAAATCCCTTTTGTTAATGGTTATTATCAATTTTTCTTGAAGAAGGATGTGATTGACATAGAATAGTAGGTAACAAATCTGCTTTGTAGGGGAGAAAGGTTTAAACCATCCAGATTTCTTGAGTATAACCTATTTCATCTTCTAAAACTGCATTCCCTTCTCCCCCATTTAATTTATCATTATCCCAACAAAGAGGATTATTAATAATATAATTCGATATTTTGTTATATTCTATTTCGGTTCTGATAATGCGTTCCCAATAATTGCTTTGCCAGATAGAATTATTGCTTTTTTGGGCGTATGGCAATACGCCCCTACCATAATCATGGGCTGGTAGTTTTTGATTTATTCTTAATGTTGTTGCGCCTTTAAAACCTCGAATTATTGAACCAATGGTTTGGGAAGGTGATTGGAATTTATCTATCTTATCAGAGGATGTGTTTATTTTGTATTCGATTTGAAGGATTGCATGAAAATGATTAGGCATTATGATAAATTCACCTAATTTAACATTATTCCTTATTTGTGGTGTTTTCTCCCATTCTTGCATAATGATCTTACCAACATCATTCAGCAACATTTTATCATTATTAATCTCACCAAATAGATGTTCTCTGTTTTTAATGCAAAGGGTAATAAAATAGAAACCAGGCTGGGAATAATCATATTCTTTTAATCTGATTGATCGTCTATGATGAATTTCGGGATTGTATTTTCTATTACACATTATAATCCCAATTTAATCTTTTAACATTTATCATTCTTTTAACCCGTATACTGTAGGGGTGTATTGCCATACATTCTCTTTATTTAAAATAAATAAAATCATATCATCTATATAAACTCTAATAATTAATATATGTCAATATTTTTTTTAAATTATAATAAATAATCATTTCTGGGCGAAGGATGTTTTGCCCCTACTCCTAAACCATTCAGATTTCCTTCTCTAATATTATTATATTGGTATTTCATAGAACTTAATTTCTTGTTTAACCTTTAGTTACCTCATGCACAAAAGATGAGTTAAGTTATATAGATAAATTAATACTTTACAAACTTGATTTAATCTCAATTTATGTAAAATTTAAAACTTAAAAAATGGAGATTTATATGCATTGTCATAAATGTGGGAGCACAATTAAGAATAATTACTGTTCTAACTGTGGATTCCCAACTAAGATTCCTCGTATAGATAAAGAATTCTTCTTCTTTAGTTTAGCAGAAGTTTTAAATCTTAATAGAGGTATTATCTACACTATAAAAGAATTAACGATCAGACCGGGTAAAGCAATAAGGTCATACATTAAGACGGATAGAACAATACTGGTAAAGCCAATAACTTTCTTGTTTATGTGTTCTTTACTATACACTCTTGTTTCCCACTATTTCACCTTTGATAGTGCTATTATCAAAGCCAATGTTAATGACTCAGATATAGGTCCTAAAATTTTAATGTGGGTTGAAAATAATTATGGCTATGTAAATTTACTTATGGCTATTTTAGCTGCTTTTTGGTTAAAGGTTATTTTTAGAAATAGAGGTTACAACTTTTTTGAATGTTTGGTTGCTTTTTCCTACATTTCTGCTTATGTAATGATTATATACACTATTTTTGGCGTATTAGAAAGTATCTTACACTACAATATCATGCAATTTGCTGGATTAATTGGTATAGTCTACCCTATTTGGGCTTTAGGAAAGTTTTTTGAAGGGAATATATTCACAAGAACATTAAAGACTTTATTCGCTTATTCCTTAGTATTTCTTAGTGTAATTCTTTTCAGTGTTGTAGCAGGTTTAGTTTATGCTAAGTTCTACATGGAATAAGGAGAAGGCTTAGATTCAACTTATTACTTAATATCACTTGGAATATCATTTATCGTTAAGAATGTTTGATATATTTATATCAGAAAATAAATTAATAAATTAATAAATTAATAGATAGATTGATTTATCTATTTTAGGGTTAATAATTATTCGTTCCTAAATTAAACCATCCAGCTTTAAAAGTTTTGGTACATCTTATAAAACGACTTCACTTCATTTATTAAAAAAAAGATGACCATTCTTTCACAAATTTCGAATTGATGATACTTATACTTTCTATATGACAAATTACTAATATAAGATTTAACCCAAATGGTGCAATAGAGCTTTAGAGAAGATTGCAAATTCTTTTAGCAAAAGTAGCTTGCAGAATTCTGACGCATATAATATATATATATTCGGAAGAATTATGGAAGTTACTTTTGCAAAAGAATATAGTGTTATTCTCAAAGATCTATTGCATTATTTGGGTTTAATCACAAAATTAAATAGGACTACCGTTAATATATATTTCAGCAACATCTCTTATTTTTTATTCTTTTTTACAAAAAAGTAATCCCTAAAATAATTTTCAAATTCAAGCAATACTGTTTTCCTTATTCATTGTAATAGCAATGTAACTAAGAGGAATTGTGAGGAGGCAGATGGGTTGTTAATCCCTCTCTTCTTTTGACTTAGCAATTGTAGTTTGTAAACTTATATAAAATATTTATATTGACATATCTGCTAAAATGAATATATTGGCTTATTATATAATGTAAATTTTAAATTAAATAAATAAAAATAGTAAGGAGATAATATGACAAAATTGTTTTCATTGGCTATAGTTTCATTTTTTATTAGTTCTCTTTTTTCATTCAGTCATAAAGTCCAGGGATTTGAAGTTCTTGGATTAAAAAACTTATACTATCATTCAGAAAGTGATTTATTTATTGTTCCAGTATATGATAATCAAATAAAATTGATATCAGACAGCAATAATGGACCTAACACTCAAAGTATAGAAATTGTCCAGAGTCTAGAGCTAGAAGATACTTTTCAGAGTATTTACTTCTCAGATAGCTTATTAGTTACTAAGCAAGATACTGTTGTAAAAGTGTTTTCATACTCAATATCTGATAATACAATTTCAATTGATGAGATATTTGACATTACTATGGGAAGTGTTGATGACATTGATATAGGTAGTGAAGCAATATTTATCTTGAGCGATGATCACCTTTATAGTTATCCATATAGTGAGAATGGGAATGAGTATGACTACGTTTCAATGTCATTCGCTTACTCACATGCTAATAAAATTGAGTTAGTCGGAGATCATGTTTTAGTAGGAGCAGGAAGGGAGAGCAATTTAGTTGTAGTAAATGTATCTAACCCAGCTAATATTAGTATAATAGGTGGAGTAGAAAACTATACAAACTTCAGTAATAGTGAATTAGACATAACACACAATGAAGATGTTATTGTTGTTTATCAAGGCTCTAACTTAGATACAGCTATTGATATCCCTCATGGTCCTTATTTCAAGATCTATGATCACCAATATCAACTATTGACTGTTATAAATGAACCTGAACTTTGGTCTGCAAAGAAAGCTAATGTCAAGATAAGTGATGGTAAATTAGTGATTTCAACTACTCAATCAATTTGTATATTTAATATTGATAATCCAGTTAATCCAATGTTAGAATATTCATTTACAAGTTTTTTATCTCCTAATCATAATTATAGTCCAAATAGTCACTCAAAATCCAGTCTTTTCCATTTAGATGGTAATATACTCTACGCTGTTGCAAACTCAACTATCAATAAAATAGTACTAGAAGAAGATATTTATGAAGATTTTACATATTGTAATTATCCCAAGTCATTAGAAATGTATTCTCCTGATAATTTTGCAATAGGAGGAGGAAACTATATTTCCTGCTATAATTTTGATTCATTAGAGCAAGAATCATATTATAACAATGACTTTATCTATCCGGGTGGAACTCAGAATACTCAATATGTAAGCCAGTTAGACTATATAAATAATATGCTAGTCTATACTATGTCATTTAGAGGTTTATCTGCTTTAGATGTTTCCAATCCCTCAGATTATGTGTGGATAAATAATTGGGACTTGTGGGATTATAATTATCAAGCATTCTATTTTGACGATATTGCATTTCTTGAGACAAGTAGTGGAGGTGCAAATTATCAACCTTTTAATTTTTCAAATTATCCCTACGACGATTTTACAACTTACGACTATGCAAATTATATATATGATGATAATATCTCTCCTTTATATGACATAGAAGAAAAGGATGGTTTCTATTATGCAAGCAACTCAGGTTCTATTGATATCATCCAGGAAGTTGATGGTGACTATTCAGTAATTAGTACTTTTAATAGAAACTCCAGAAATTATAGATATCTTAAATTCTTTGGAGATTACCTCTATGCAAATGATAATTATGAAGAGATTGTAATACTTGAGGTAGATGAGACTTCAATTACTGAAATAGCGACTATTCCAAATCATAATTCTGACGCTAGGTATTATCAAGATTTCATTGAACTCGATGAATATTTAATCTTTATTGATGAGGCTTGGAATGAAGTTTTACTATATGAATTTATTGACAATGATTACTCTAGCCCATCTTTGATTAGTACTTATCTTAGCCCATATCATATTGTAGAGATGGATAACTATGGCGATAAAGTGATTATGACAAGCAATAATAAACTCGTGAAGAAAAGTTTTAATGAAATGTTTGGAACTCAACATAATTTCTTTCCAAGTATAATTTCAGCTAGTCCAACAACACGAAAAATTAGTATGCTTAACAATATTAGTAAATGTTTTTCTGTCATTGTTGATGATTTTGAAAATGACAACTTGTCTTATCAGTGGTATGTAGATATTCAGGTTTATCCAGGAGATAGTTCTTTCTGTGAAATCTTTATTCAAGAATTGGGGACTCATAAAGTCAAAGTAGTTATCTCAGATGGAGTGAATAGTGTTGAGAAAGAATGGATTGTTGAAGTTTCAGAACCTGACTCAGATGGTTCAGTTATCAATAGCACTTTCTTTAACGGAGTATTAACTATAGAAAATTCTCCTTATACAATAGCGGAAGATCTTATTATAGATACTAATGATGAGTTAATCATTGAACCAGGAGTAACAATAAATTTCGGGCATGAAGTGGATATTCTTATTAATGGAACATTAATAGCTGTTGGTACTAAAGATAAACCTATTACATTTGGTCAGAGTAGATTCTGGAATGGTCTTATATTTCATCCTAATGCAACTACAGAGTTTTCAAATTGTATTTTTACTAAGTTAGATGCAGAACATGATGGTACTCCATGGAATAACAAAGGTGTTTTCTTTTTGTTTAATAACGATACCGTAGTTTTTAACGATTGTTCCTTTTATAATAATTATGACCCGATGGAAATTTCTGTTTACACAAAGCTATTCAACCTGAGGAACTCATCAATTACTCTCAATAACTGTAATTTTACAAGTTCAGGTTCTTTGTTTAGAGCTTATCAAAGCAACGTAAAAGTTAACAATTGCTTAATACATAATACAATAGGATCAATTGATGCACCTGCTTCAGAAATTGTAGTAACTAACTCAATTATCAAAAATTGCAGTGGTTCAATAGAAAATACTAATTCATCTTCTATAATGAGTGGGAATACAATAATTTCAAACAATTTATTTATTGATAACAACTCTTTTAGCATTAAAATGAGAGGTGAGAATAATTACTTCATCAATAATATATGCTATCATGACTCCTTAAGTATTAGTGCAGTTTCCGGTTTTACAACAATAACTAAAAATATATTCCCCCCTTCAGGTATGTATATATCTGGAGAAGCATTCTATTGGACTTCATATCAAAATATTTGCAATGAACCAATATATAGAAATGAAGATGAGAACAACTACAGATTACAGGAAAACTCTCCAGGCATTGATGCAGGTCTAAATTCATTTGATTATTCGATTATTGGCTTAAATAATGACCTAAATGATACTGAAAGATTCTTAGATGGATTAGGTGATGGAGAGATAGTAATTGATATTGGTCCTTATGAATATACCACAAATATTGCACCTGTAATAGAGTTAATTTCTCATGAAGGTGAAACTATAGCTATTAACTCACTCAGTGATACTTTAGAAGTAGAAATTCATGATCACGATAAAGATTTGAGTATTGTCTGGTATCGTGATAATGTACCAATAGCTTATGATAAAATTAGTTGTGGTGTCAATATTACTGAAAATGATACAGTTAATTATAGTATACAAGTTTATGATGATGAGTTTTATACTCTTGCTTCTTGGAATATATATTACTTTCCAACCGAAAATACATTTGATGATATTGCACCTAAACCTTCGATACTTTATGGTAACTATCCAAATCCTTTCAATCCATCAACATCGATTAGCTTTTACATTGGGAAGCCAGGAGATGTATCGTTAGATATATATAATATTAAAGGACAAAAAGTAAAGTCATTTAATAAGGAGTACTATCTTGAAGGAAATCATACAATCGTATGGGATAGCATAAATCAAGATGGTAAATATGTCTCTTCTGGAATCTACTTCTATAGACTGCACATGTCTAACAAAAACTTCAATGGTAAGATGTTACTTCTAAAATAGTATAATTTGTCACAAGATTTATAGATTATTTCTGCAAAGTTTTATATACATCATGACCAAAATGATGGATATTATAACGGAATGGTAGTACAGACTGTGCAAAAATATTGTTAATATGTTGCTCCAATTATTAATAGTACAATTGGAGCAACATCTTTGTATAGATTAAATTGTCAATCCTCATTCTTTTTGGATCAAGTTCAAGACTGGTGGAAGAAAATAAGTAATATTTTTTATATTCGCTAAATATTCATCAAAACTCTTCTCTGCTATGTATTAAGAACACCCCGCCTGCTTCGCATCCACCCCTCTTAGAGACATTTTCTATGAAAATGAAGAGGGGAATTAACAACCCATCTGCTTCGCATCTACCCCTCTTAGAGACATTTTCTATGAAAATGAAGAAGGGAATCAATCTTGCTTGAGTTTAAATAAATCTGAATATTCAAGAATATGATATAATATCTGAATATATCGAGCTTTATCTTCAACTTAACTGATTTTAGCCCTTTGATAAATTCAAATCAACCTCAGCTTCCTAGGGTTTAAACCACTGCAATCTTGTATCCCACAAATAGAGAGTGTTAGTCTTTTCATCATAGTAACGATGAACAGCATTAAACCATGGAGAACCATTATCATGCCAATAGATGCTATTCTCTCCCTTGTTATGCATTTCATCATTAGAAAACCACCATTCTGGTTGAGCAAACCAATATCTTGATTCTGCATGGAGTGAATCAATTTGAGAGTAGTTTCCTCCTTTAGGTACATAAGCTGGGAAAGGAATATTGCACCCTATCTGAAGTGAATCAGAACTTGATGTATTTTTTTCATAAGTTTGAGGAACAGAAGAGTCCAATTTATATCCTTTTTGTTTAAATTTTATTTTATAAAATGTTGAATTTTGGGCATCGGTGAAGTCAGTTTCAGTATATTTGAAAGAGATTGATTCTACATTGCTCCTATCAACGGGAAACTCTGGAAGCAATCTCATACTTGCAATAGTATCGTATTCTTTCATTGTTAGATTTGTCGCTTGAGTAGCATTATCAAATAATCTATACCCGTGTATGTTAACATATCCTGCTCCATCTGACTTATTAATCCCATCAATGTAGCATACACTTTTATTTAAGTATCTGTATTCTCCTAACAAAGATTTTATATGAGGAGGAACCATTAATAATTTGCGTTTTTCTTTGCCATAATAGGTGTTAATTTCTCCATAATGCTCTTTAACATTTTCCATCTTTACAAGTAAGCTATCATTATTATAGTGAAATAGAATTTGTCCATCTGTTCCTAAATCATCTACTCCAGGAATTCCTCTAGGGTATCTAAGAACAGGTAAAGACTCCATCTGTGTGACTTGTATTTTTTCTTTTGTAGTTTGCGTTTCTTTTCCTACTGAACAAGATGTAATTAGTGCAATAGAAAACAATAACAAAGGAATCACTTTTCTCTTTCTTCTCATTTTCTCTACCTCCATTGTATTAATACATTGTTAGAATATAGTTTCGTAAAGCCAATATAAATATTTTTTTGAGCTATCTCACAATTTGTCAAGTACTTTTTACATTTTAAGAAGAAACATTGTTACACTGTACTTATTCTACTCAAACACTTATTATTAAAAATACTTATTTTTAAAAATCTATTGACAAAAACAAATATATTACGAAATTGTCTTTAGTATGAGTTAATAATATCAATAGATTTGAACCATAGTGATAACATTAATTTCTTAGTGTTATGAATCTAATAGACTTTTTAAAATTATGTATAAAAGGGAAATAATATGAATAACCTAATATTCATCTTAAAATTAGTTGGTGTGTATATTTTATCATTTGGCTTGATTTATCTCGCTCATGGGTTACAAGTGATAAGTGGGATAATAAAATTCAAATTTTTATTATTCATAGTAAATTTTCTATTTTCACTCGAACTTATTATATCCATAATTAATGGTAGTAACCAGATATCCTCACTTGAAAACATAATTATCATATCATTTATTAGTATTATTTGGTTAATTTATTTTGTTTATTATTATCGCCAATATAGAAGTAGTTCTAACTAATGTTCTGATACACATATATAACGATTCCATCTTCTAACAAGTTGAGATTGCCAAATCTACCCCTAAACCTAGATGGATTATTATTAATAATTTTGACACCATGGTTTATATTAACGTGATAACGCTTGTTATTTAAACCCAAATGGTGCTGAATAGAGGTACATTCCAGTACCAGATTCCGGACAAAACTCTTGGATAAGTAAGTCCATACTATACTCTTTTTTATCATCACTTGCGCACAAGATTGAGAACTTGCACAAAACAAATAATAATGACAACATAATAATTACTTTTGTTTTCATATTCACTCCAATATATATATACATACAAGATTTAAAAACTAGAAAAAATAAGTTAAAGTTCTTTACTAGATAGAACACTAATTAATAAGTTCAAAATTCTCACCTAACAACCATTTTTCAATCATCTTTGAGGAAAATGTTTTTCCTATTATCAAATCATTTGCCCTTGTTAAGGGATTGTCAGAAGTAAATGTATCGGAAGTTACACTATTAGGTGGTACATCATAAGATGAGTGGACAAATCTATAGTACTCTTTACCGTCATAGACTAAGAAGCCAACATGTCCAATTGGACCTAAACCTACAACATAGAGACCTTTGCCTCTTTTCTTCAATTGTGCTTTTAAATCTTCAATTCTATAGTTCTTTAAATAAAACATACTTTCACTTTTTGCTAAGTTTTTGACTATTCCCTCAGGGTTTTTCCAAGCAACTTTATAGCGTTCGATTTTAAATCCAACACCATGCATTGTCATAGTTACGAAATAGCCACAAGCTATCCGATTCACATCATTCCCATTATTTTCCACAATTGGATATTCTCCCTTCTTAGGAACTTGAGTAATACCATTAAAATCCCATTGCGTTCCATACCAAGCGGGGAAAACCTCCATTACCATGTAGTCAAAAAGTGAATCTTGACATACTTCAATAATCTCTTTCCTTAAAGCTTCATTATCTGCTTCTCTATAAAGTTTAGCTTGTTGTCTTCTGAAATTCTCTATTTTAATTATAAGATTATCATAGCTTATATTATATCTCAGAGTATCAAAACTTGAATAATCAATAGTGCTATCAGCATGGACTTCTTTCTCTTGAGAACTATTATTCTCCTCACAAGAAATTGTTGTCACGGTTACAACAAGTAAACAAAAAACAATAACAAGCCATTTCTTCTTCTTAGAAGTTATATTAAACAACTCATGAATTAGAATGTCACATTGTCTCTTTTCATGCCAAATTATAGATCACCTCCGATTTAGTTTCAAAATTTAAAATGTTTTTTATGACCATTATCAGGCAATTTAGTCTCTTAAAGAGCAGTAATATCTTCATCCTTTTCGAGACCTGAAAGAACAGCTCTATACGAATAACTTGTAAGATTGCATTCAATGTATCAAATTCCCTGATATGAGTCTTAATTCTTCTTCTAAAATTCCTATGATAATTTATTAAAGGTCACAAGTGATTTTTGTCAAGAAAGAATGCGCAAACAATTAATTTGGATAAAAAAATTCTTGACTTAACAGTGTTAATATTTTTTATTGCACAAATTGGAGGATTAATGAAAAGATACTTTTTTTTGTTAATAGTGCTTATTGTTTCGAATATTTTTGCTGAAACACTAACAATTCAGACACATGATGAAAGTTATAATTTTGACCTTTCTGAAATTGCTAACATTACTTTTTCAGAAAATGTAGCTATTGAAGATTTGACTGATATAGTCAACAAAATTCCTGTCAAATATTTAAAGAACTACCCCAACCCTTTTAATCCAAGAACTACAATTTCTTTTGAACTTAATGACAGAGGTAGAACTAAATTGGAAATTTATAATTTAAAAGGGCAAAAGGTTAAAGAATTAGTAAACAAAATCTTAGAATCTGGAAGACATGAATATGTTTGGAATGGTATAAATGATTCTAATAAAAAAGTAGCTAGCGGAGTATATTTCTACTCTCTAACTCATGAGAACAAATCAATAGTAAAAAAAATGATAGTATTAAAATAGGAGAATATAATGAAGAAATTTATCACAATTTTAGTTACAATAGTACTATTCACAAATCTTTTTTGTGCTAATATGATAATTAACAAAAGAGATGGTTCAATGGTTGAAATCAATATTGAGGATATTGAAAACATTAGTTTTTCTCAAGAAGAAACAGGTAGTCTTGAATTATTAATTGATTACATGACTGGTTCTTTCTCTAGTGCAGAACAAGCTGAAACCTCAACTGATCCTTATCATGTTGATGTTAGATTGAAGATGGTTAGAATCTGGGACCATCTTTCTACAGATAATGGATATTGGCTTTATGTAGAACAAGCTTACGCTAATCAATTAACTAGTCCTTATAGACAACGTATATATCGTGTTTTTGAAGACAATGGTCAGCTTAAAGATGAAATATACGCAATTCCTAATCCTACTACTTATGTTGGAGCTTGGGAAAGTCCAGAAGATTTTGACCAAATAAGTGAAGACGATCTTACTTTAAAACCAGGATGTGGACTTGAGTTTAACTGGAATGATAATCATTTTGCTGGAGCTACAAGTGGCACAGAATGTACTGCATCTATTCCAGGAGTTGCTTATATCACTTCAGAAACAACCCTCTTCCCTACTTATTTAACAAGTTGGGATTTAGGCTATAATACTGCTGGAACTATTGTTATGGGACCTTACTCACCTTACATTTTTGATAAAGTGGAAAACTTCTAAGAGTGAAATCTTCCTTTATCTTTTTCATAGTCTTTGTATTTTCATTAGGAATATTAGCTGATGAGAAAATGCCTTTCAGACTTCATTTAGTGGATAAAGAGGATGATAAATATACTTTGCAAGTAGAAAATCAGACAGATTCCCTGATTAATATTGAAAAAATAGAAGGTAGCTGAGGGATTAAAGTTATTGATAAGTTTATCAATGAAATTTCCCCTAAGCAAAGTAAGTACTTCTCTTTATCGATTTCTTATGATATGCTCTGTATTTTTGATTCTTTAAAAATAAAGTTTCACTTGCAAGGAGATTTTAAGCCTTATACTCTGGATTTAATAGCAGAAGGTTTGATTAAAAAACCTGAAAAGCATCTTGATTTGAAAAAAGAGAATATTACAGCTTCTGAATCTTTTAACTTGCTTGATTACTATAAGAATCAATTAATCGTCTATGACTTGAGAGCTTCAGACCAATTTTCTCAAGCTTCAATAGATTCAGCTATAAATATTAGCAAACATTCATTAATGGTATCTCCAGAGACCTTTTTAGACAAGAATAAAGTTTATTTAGTATTTGGAGAAAAACTATCAGAGGATGAACTTCATGAGCTTAGAAAACATAGTAGTATATTTTATTATATGAGCTCAGATTTTCAGGAATGGCAGATTGCTGCTATGATGTATTTTGAAACTAAGATAAAGTAAACTTTTATTTTTTCATAACTATGGAAGTTCTTAACTGAAGGACTTCCTTTTTTTATGCGAAAATAAAGATGAACTTATATACGATTGATGGCTTTCACTATAATAAATGATCAATTTGGACGAAAGATTTTTCGCCCCTACAATTAAACCATCCAGGTTTCATGATAATAACCTGTTTCAGATTCTAGGATAACATTCCCTTCTCCCCCATTTAATTTATCATTATCCCAACAAAGAGGGTTATTAATAATATAATTTGATATTTTTTTAAATTCATTTTCGGTTCTGATTATATGTTCCCAATAATTTCTTTGCCATGGAGAAGTTCCAAGAG
The DNA here is from genome assembly GCA_963692475.1 of Cloacimonadales bacterium (SeqCode). Classification (GTDB taxonomy): domain Bacteria; phylum Cloacimonadota; class Cloacimonadia; order Cloacimonadales; family JAFGVF01; genus JAEKNW01. Next base: position 2,807,870 of record OY829950.1, on the reverse strand, counting down.
GATATTTTATTGGTTGATTTATGTGAATCCATTTTGTAAAGCCAATTTTAAAACCACGCACAATAGAGCCAATGGTTTGAGAACATAATGGTAGGGGCAAAACATTTTTTGCCCTATCATTTTTTTGCCCTATCATTTTTAGGCGAAAGATATTTTTCCCCTACGATTTCAATTATCCCATGGAGATGATTTGGCATAATTATGAATTCATGTAATCTCACATGTGTGAAATGTTGCGGTATTTCATTCCAAAATTTAACAGCATTAATCCCGGCATCATTCAATATCATTTCATTATTAATGATTTCACCAAACAGGTGCTCCCTATTGTTGATACACAAGGTAATAAAATAGAAACCAGATTGAGAATAATCATATCCCTTTAATCTGATAGATTTTCTATGATGTATTTCAGGATTGTATTTTTGATTTTTCATAACCTGAAAATGCCTTATGTAGGGGCGAAACATTTTTCGCCCAAAATGGGAAACAATTTATTTGGGCGAAAGATATTTCGCCCCTACGAATAAAATATAATCACGATACATATAACCTCATTTCGTTTAATCCAATGATAAATTATTTATCAAAAAAAAAAACAAGAATCGTCCCGATTATTGGTGGAGGTGGCGGGACGGTTGTCGGACTTTTTAAGCAATAATCAACAGGACTTAGTAGATAACTATCTAGCCCTGTTTGTGATTTAAATAAATTTTGGAACTTATTCCATTTGTGTAAAGTTACCAAACAAACACTTGTAATTTGGAGAATAAGCAAATGTTACTCATTAGCAACCAGTATTCAACCACTCTTAAATTTGTAAAAGATATTATTGAAAATTTTCTAAGAATATATAAAGCAAGTGACCTGTTTTATCCCTAAACATTTTGCAATGGTCAATCTATGTCTGCCATTACCATCAATATAGTATTCATTATGAAATTTAACAACATTAGGAAAATCATCATTTATGTCTTTAAGATATTTTTTAAAAGAAGTTTCTTCAAATATATACACTTTATGCAACTTATCCAATGCATCTATCCAATCGATATAATCATCACATCTATTTATACCTACCAGTAAATCTATATTGATATTACCTATCTTTCCCTTTATAACCCATTTGTGTCTATTAATTCATCCATATTATTAAATTTAAGCTTCCTTATGAATTTTAAGTCATCTTCACTTTTGAGGATTTTTATTTTTTCATTTAGTTTCATATTTTCAACCTTATTTAAGGTAACTAATCTTTATTCCTTAAGAAATCAATATTCAATCACCTGAGCTGTTGATGCTTATTTCCCTACATTGTAGAAACCCTTGATTATAATATTATTAAACTTTAGTAGTCAAGAGTCTAAAATTATTTCTAACTTAGTTAGAATGGAAATATCGTGTTATATAGAAAATCCATTTTCGATGAACTCCAAAACTTCAACTGTCTTCTTTAAATAACCTTCTAACTTGCCAATAGTAATGTCAGAGTCTCTTCCATGTGCAATATTATGTCTGTCCTTAAGAATATAGTTAACTGCAGAAGCTCGATCTTCATTTTGTAAATAAACAGATATCCGTTCATGCCAATCATTACTAAAGGATTTAACAACCTTCCGAATCTTTTCACTGTTCGGATTTTGAATTGTTGATAATTGGATTTTAGCATAAGTCAATACTTCAGATGGAGAGCATAATTTATCTGCTATATCACTAAAAATATGATACATCGAGTTTTCGATAAATCCAGAACAAAGGACACATATGTATTTTGTCAAATGGGCACGTAATTCATCATCTGGTTCCATTTTTCTTGCTTGGCTTATTAAAGATTCTATTCTAGAATATTGCCTTTTTAATTCAGTATTATTGAACATACTTATCTACGAATTCATTAAATAACTTATGTCTTTCTTCAACAACTCTATCGTCTGATGTTGCTCGAGTAATTAAATCAATAAAAGTTTGATCTGAGTAAAAGTTGTCGATATCCTTTGCCATTGCCCCATAATCAATATTTTCATTTATTCTTCTAGCAATTGTAACAGTTAAAACTTCAAAAGCTGCAGCATTAAAAACTTTATCTGGTCTAAAAGCTGACTTACCAAAGTTCTCTAAAACTATGTCTGTCGTTTTTTTAAAAATATCTGCTAAGTCTTTGCATTTTTCTTCAGTAATATTCCTGTTCGTAGCATTATACTTATTTAAAAAATCCTTAAGAGGTTTTTTATAGCTTTCTAATGAAGAAAAAATAGCAAAAAAACGAAGTATCATTTCTTGGTCTTTTAAGCGTATATTAATTTTTCCAAATAATTCACGCCAAGCACGATGCTCATTTAGAGTGCCTATCAATTTGTTTAGATTCCCAACATAAATCGCAGCTCTAATTTCTTGTGCAGTGAGTTTTCTACCTCCAGTATTAAGCCTTTCAAACACATGATAAATACTTGTATTGTCATCTTTTGGACTTTCTTGTTTAATTATCGTAGCATGGAGTATTGAGTTATCTAACTTGATTCTATCATCTTCTTCGAGTTCTTCATATGTATAATTTTCAAATTTATCTTGAACATTTTTTAACTTAAAAACTTTTTTCCTAGAATCACCAACTTTAGGATTAAAAAAACCTTCATAAAAAAACAATAAAGATTTTAACCTTTGCTGACCATCAATAACTGACATTTTATTTGAGTCACCTTCCTTTGCAAGAAAAATTCCTGGAACAGGTAAACCAAGTAACAATGATTCAACTAGCCGTGATGCTTCTACTTGATTCCAAACATAATCCCTTTGAAATGGAGGAATAAAGATATCCCCACGTTTTAATTTTTTTACTAAACCTTCTACATCATAATCAACACCATAGCTTGAAATATCATAAATAGTTGGAGTTCCATAATCTTCTTCCTCATTAACATCGATAATTATTTCATCAGTTTCTTTTGTTTCAAAAGTATTCATATTTTATCCTTTTTTTTCTGACTTTGGAAAATGATTGTATATAAAATGAAATCTATATTAGCAACTAAACGTTTACTATCAACCATAAATTGCCCTGCCTAGGCGTAGTAATGAATGAACCTCACAATATAAATCTGAGACCTCTTCTATATTCACTTCGTTCATTTCGAAGTATGGTGGAGGTGGCGGGAGTCGAACCCGCGTCCAAAGATAGCTTACAAAGCAAATCTACATGTTTAGTTGTCTTATGTTCTCACATCGAATTACAAGGCAATCAAAAATCATTCGATGCCAGCAGATGAGTTTCGAAAGAGGTTATCTACATGGCCTCAATCTAGTCATTCAGTATGACACCCTATCCATCACCGAACGACCAGGTTCAGGAGGGCGTAGCCGGTCTTAAGCAGCTAAAGCGTAATTTTCGTTTGCATTTAAATTTAATTCCATCATGTTTAACGAGTCAGATAAGATTCTCGACATGCATCACCAAGCTCACTTACCCCTGTCGAAACCGTGGCACCCCCATTAATTGAGGACACAATTGCAAGAATAAAATCACTTATATTCACATAATAATAGTTTATGTTTAGAAGTCAAGTTTTTTAATTATATTTAAGAAAAAAGAGTAGAATCTTTTCTATGATTGAAGAGCTTCCATTAGTCACTCAATAAATTCTCAGTGATTTATTGAGAGAGATACAAGAGTCCTTTAACATTATAAGGTTAATAGTTAAAGATTTGAAAGCAATGATTTAGTCATAATTTTGTTAGCCATTCCTAACACGTTTTGACAAGTATAATAGAATTTATTCTATTATACAAAACTGAAGATGAATCTGAACATAGATAGTGGAGTCTGATTTTCTTGAATTAATTTTTAATTTTACAGTTTTTTTTAGTTTTTTTTTCTCAGATTTGACCAATTTTAAGAATATTTGCCCCTATAATATATAGAGGAGTGTGAAAGTTAGATTACTCTTTTGAGATGTTATTCAAGAAGCAATTAAGAGGTTTAAAAAAAATAAATTTACAAAATTTACCTTCAAATTATAATTGGTACGAAAGACTTATACTTAAACCCAAATAATATAGTAGAACTTTGTGATGGATAAGACACAGCAATGTGCCAATAACTTAATGAGGTCACATAAGAAACTATTACGTGCATCTGGGTAAAAAAAATGGGAGATGTGTAATGAAAAAGATTGTAGGAATTTTGACTTTTTTGATTATGTTACTTAGCTTACAAGCTCTTGATGTGAGCGGAAATCAAAGTGGAGTTTGGACACAAGCAAATAGCCCTTATACTGTAACAGGGGACATAACAGTCCCTGCCAATGCCCTTTTAACTATTGAAGCTGGTGTTGAAGTTCTCTTTTTAGGTGATTTTCAAATCACTGCTGAAGGAAGAATTTCTGCAATAGGTAGTGAAGACAATATTATTACTTTTAAATCAAGCACTGATAATAATGATATTTCTCACCAAGGTATTCGTTTAGAAGATGAAGGAACAGAGCCAAGTGTTTTTGTTTATTGCTTTATGAAGAATGCTGAGAATGCTATTAATTCAATCAATTCACCAGTAACAATCACAGATTCTCATTTCGAATATAATGATGAAGCTATTCATATTTTTGCTATCGGTAATGCTAATCCTCCTGATATTCTTATTGAGAGAAATTACATTGCTTATAGCGTAAAGAGTGCAATTTTAATTGCAGAATCAAGTGCAGTAACTGTTGTCAATAATGAAATTACTGAAAATGGAACTGGAACTCAGTTTAGAGGTGCTATCCAGATAAGTATTCAGTCTGACAATGCATCTGTAACTCCAACAATTACAGAAAATTACATCCATAATAATAATTTCCAAGGAATCACCAGTGTTGATATGTTCTCTTGTGGTGGAATTAATGCTCAGATTTTTAATAATGTTATTACTGAAAATTACACAGGTGTCTATTTCTACAACTGCTCAGGAACCTTATATGATAATGAGATCACCAATAACTTTATTGAAGGAAATATGAATTCCGGAGCAGGTATTATGTGCTACGGAGCTGGAGCAACGCCTTATATTGCTGGAAACTTGATATCGGGTAATTACGGTGGGATATTCATCACTGTTGGGGCTCAACCTGTAATTGGTGCACCTGAGATGAATCATCCTTATGCCTATGGTTTAAATACTATTCAAAATAATATTGATGTTAATAACAATAACAATAGTATCGTTTTAAATAATCTAAATAGTGAAATTACTATATTAGCTAAGAATAATTTCTGGGGAACTACTGACACAAATGAGATAGATGCATCTATTACTGATTCTAACGATAATGCAAGTTTAGGAACTGTTGAATATCTTCCCCTTGCTTCTGAGATTACAGATTATACTCTCACTTTAAATATCACTTCAGATTTTACTGAAATTGCTGATTATATTATTCATATCAGAGATTTAAATACTTCAGAAGTAACTGATCATGTTCTTACATCTATTGAAGAACCTCTAGAACTCACTTTTACTGAGCCTATAGATTTCACAATTACAGGTTCAATTGATCAAGGTACGGCTTGGCATTCAGGCTACTGCTATTATGGTCCTTTTGATGAACTTAATATCGTCTCTTTAAATGATGAGAATGTTTCTGAATCTATAGACTTAGTATTTACTGCTGAACCAAGACCTTTTACCTTCAGAACTTATGACTATATCAATATTAATGGAAATGATGTTTTACCTTTACTTAAAGATGAATTCTATACAGATCAAGTAAAACAATTAGTATATGAAAATGATAATAATGACATTATGTTAGTCGGTTATCAGAAATATGGTGTTAATGGTTGGGAGAATGTTATTTTTGATGAAGAATATCTCTATCTTGATAACGATGCTCTTGGTTCTGTTAATTTCATGAATCATCAAGTTTCTTTTATAGATAATGAATATCATCTTTATTCTAATACCTGCGTGGTAGTTAACGAAGCTCATGATCAACCATTAAATTCTGATCTTGTTACATCAAAAATGGTTAGAAAAATATTAGATTCTCCTTGGGATATGGAAATCTCAGCTTGGCTTGAGTACACTGGTAATCCTGCTCCCCTATGTGTTAAAACGGTAACTAATGATTATTCTGACTTTTTAGCAACAGATACACAATATAGTGGAGATTTTAATCTTAATAAAATGCTCAACCTATCTCCTAATTTAGAAGTTAATTATTTTACAGAGAACGTTTTGTTAGAACCAAGAAACCTTTTCATCCAATCTAGTCATCTTTACTGGACACCTTGTTCAATAGATGTTTTTGAACAAAGCACTTCTAATTTCGTGGGATATTCTGTTGTTTGGGCTCATGAAAGTAGTCCTGAAACACTTAACTATGCTCACTTTGATACTAGCTTGCCCACTTTCGATATCTTTGGTTTAGGTTTAGACACCGGAAATTCTGACCTCTGGATTGTTGGTCGTTTCGAAGATGGGCAATACACTGAACCATCAAATAGTATTTTAATTAATCATATAGTAGATAACGTTTCTAATGATGTTACTGCGACAACATCCTTAAATGGAAATTATCCTAATCCTTTCAACCCTGAAACGACTATCTCTTTTAACATCCCAACAAGTGGAATAGTAACTCTTGATATCTATAATATTAGAGGACAGAAAGTTAAATCTCTTGTGAATGGACATCAAGATGCAGGACAACACAATATTGTTTGGAATGGTAGAGATGATAATGGTAATAGCGTTGCTTCAGGAGTTTATCTCTACAAAATGAAAAGTGGAAGATATACTTCAAGTAAGAAAATGATCTTGATGAAATAGGGTTTTGCCTCCTAGAACGAAAAGTTTAAAATAAAAAGACCTCTTAAATGCCCTTGCATAATTTGTGAGGGCATTGTTAGTGCAACACCTTATAGGGAAGCAGATGAAAAACTTCAATTTCAATATAATTCAAGAAAATTATCTATTCTTTTTATTTACCCATTTTTTTTATTAAATTAATAGAAAAATCTAATTTTATTTCTTCAATGTAACATAGATATTTTGTTTTATAGATCAATATATACTTCTATTTAGAAAATATTCAAGACATTCCTTTAATCTTTTATCACATAGTTATAGCAGACATTTATATTAGATAAAGTACATTATATAATAAAATTCTATATATGGGAATTATAATTGCATAATATGAATAATTATATAATAAATTAATATGGAGGATGTATGAATAAAAGTTTTTTAGTATTATTACTAATCTTGTTAGTAACTTTTACAAGTTCTTTGTTCGGTCAAGTTGACCCAATGATTCAATCAGAGTGGAATACGATTTCACCATGGAACAACTTCTGTCCAAATATCGGCACAAGTGGTGCAGATGCTGGAACAGGTGCTTTATCAGTAGCAAAGATTATGAAATTTTGGAATTACCCAGATGCAGGTGTAGGGACTGCATCTTATACTGATGATGATATTGGAGTAATAAACCAATCGTTAGCAACTAGCTTTAATTGGTCCAGAATGTCTAACACTCTTTATAGATCACAAACAGCTACTTTAATAAGCACTGTTGGCTACGGAATACAATCCAACTGGGAAACTGATTATTCAACTGCAAATATCGAAGATATAATGACATCTTTGGTAGACAATTTTAGTTATTCAAGTTCAATAGAACTTCATGATTTAGCAGTTTCTTCTTTCTACACATGGCGTCAAATGATAAACCAACAGCTATCCTTAGGAAGACCTGTCTTATATCAATGCTATGCAGAAGATGTAGATAGAAACTACTTCATTGTTATTGATGGTTTAAACGCAGACAACGATTATACTTTTGTAACAAGTTTAGGAACTTATCAACATTATACCACTAATTTGACTGACCTTGTTGTAGATGGTCATACTATAAGCGTAAATAATCAGAAGATGCTCATTAATATTATTCCTGAAGATATAGATGAATATGATGAATCCTTCGAAGATGGTTTTGCAAATAATAACTGGTATTTCCAAGGTAATGCCGGTTGGACTATTTCAAGTAATGAATCCTATGACGGCACTCAATCAGCGAGACCTCAAGCAATCGATCATAACCAAAGTTCTTCAATTCTAATTGATATTTCAGTTCCTGTGGCTGATGAGATTAGCTTCTACATAAAGCCATCATGTGAATATCCTACAGAAGGACAATGTGATGCAGCTATCTTCTACATCAACGGAGTAGCACAAGATGAATGGAATGGAACTTCAAACTGGGAATACGCCTCTTATGCTCTTGAACCAGGTATCTATCAATTCAAATGGTCTTATATAAAAGATGGTTCAGTCGTTTTTGCAGATGATACAGTCTATTTAGATGCTATCAATCTTCCAAGTGGAGAAACTCCTTTGAACCCACCTCAAAATTTAACAGCTCTTGTTAATGATGATAATGCTGTAATTTTAGACTGGGATGCTCCAGAAGGATACCAACGTGACCTTCAAGGCTACAAGATTTATAAAGACGGAAGCGAACTTGCTCAATCATTTAGTCCAAGTGTTACCAATTACACAGATGGTAATGTAACCAATGGAATTCATAGCTATGCAATTAAAGCTATTTATAATAGTGGTTTATCCGAATATTCAAATACCGCTTTTGTTCAGATTCAGATAATCTACCCTCCAAGCAACCTACAATATAGCTTACTCTCCCCCTATACAGCATGGATAAGATGGGAAAATTCTCCCCTTGCAGGAGATTATACTCCAGATTCATATAAACTTTATCGTAATGGAGTTTGGTTTTCTGATACTGTTGAAGCTGAAACAACACTTACCTTAGAAGAGGGTGCTTATACTTTCCGAGTAACTGCTGTTTATGAAGGAGTAGAATCAGCCCCTTCCTCTGTTCTTAACATAACAATTGGTCAATTAGCTCCTCCAAGTAATTTAACCGCTACATTGTATGATGGTAACAATGTTCATCTCGAATGGACGGCTCCAGACACACCTTTTGTTACAGGTTATGAAATTTATAGAAATAATGTAATTTTAACTGAGATAGACGATGAAACAATCAACGATTATTATGATGAAGAACTAGCAAATGGTAGTTATACCTACACCATAAAAACTGTAAATGGAGAAGATACTTCTGGACCATCACTAAGTGCTTCAGTTGAAGTTATGGTTTTAGAGAGTCCAATAAATCTGCAAAGTACTATAGTTAATCAAGTTAGTGTCCAATTAACTTGGTCTTATCCTTCAGCTGCCAGCCTCCTTGAACAATATAAAGTTTATAGAAATGGGATTATAGTTGCTTCTGTTTATAATACAGCAAACCCCAGCTTCTTTGATTATAACTTAGCTAACGGTAGTTATAACTATCAAGTTACTGCTATCTATGATGGCATAGAATCAGATTTTTCCGAAGCTGAGAATGTGGTGATTGATTATCCTTATCCACCAAGAAATTTTATTGCAAACGTTGATGGAAGCAATGTTGAACTTACTTGGGATATTCCTGCTATTCAAGGTGGAGCATCTCGAGGACTTTTAAGATATAAAATATATCAAGACGGTGAATTACTTAATGATATTGAGGATACAGCCTTAACTTCTTATATTGTAAGTGGTATTGAAAATGGGACATACACTTTTGCAATTGCAGCTGAATATACTTCAGGTCTGTCAGTGTTAGTAGAAGATGAAGCTTTCATAGAAGTATTTTATGCTCCTCAAAATTTAGCATATTCTATAGAAGGACATAATGCCACTATTACTTGGGAGGCAGGTTCACTTTCAAGAGCTTTAGTGCAATATCATCTTTATCGCAATGGTAGTGAATATGTAACTACTTCAGAAACTAGATATGAAGATGTTGATTTAATTAATGGTCATTATGAATATTCAGTAATCGCAGAATATGAAACCGGTTTTTCAGAAGCATCTGAAACTATTTCTTTTAACTTAGAATTCCCTTATCCGATTGAAAGCATAGACCATGTAATTGAAAACAATAATATTACTTTAACCTGGGAAAGACCTATTTATGCTGATAATGTAAGAAGTTTAGTTAGTTATGAGCTTTTCAAAAATGGTCAATCATTAGCAACTACTACTGCTGAAGCTTACACCGATTCAGCTCTTATTAATGGCACTTATGATTACTATATCATTGTTCATTATACTAATGAATCTTCTGTACCATCCAATACAGTAAGCATTGATTTAATCAATCAGTATCCAGCAGAAAACCTTACTACAACTGTTCAGAACAGAAATAATGTAGTTCTGACTTGGAATGCAAATAGTTATAGTGGAGAAACAATAGAGAGCTTTGATATTCTAAGAAATGGAGAAAATCTCGCCAATACAAGTGCATTATCTTATACAGATTTAGCTGTCGAAGATGGTGAATATACTTATAGTGTGATAGCTGTTTATAGTACTGGAGTAGCAGAAGCAATAGTTGGTGAAACTATTCAAATCGAATATCCATACCCAGTTTCAGAATTAACTTCTGAAGTTTCGGAAGATGATATCACGTTAACTTGGGTTTATGATGAAGTTGGTTCTCCTATCTTCAAGATATTTAGAAACAATGTATTTATTGGTCAGACAACAGATTTTATATATAGTGATAATAACTTAGCTAATGGCTTCTATACTTACCATATAATTACTACTAACAACTCTGACTCTGGAGATTCAATACTCTCAGAAAGTGTTACTTCAGAAGTTAGTGTTACCTATCCGGCAACTGGATTAGTAGCTAATGTTGTGGATGACTCTATCGAACTAAACTGGAATGCTCCTGCTATTTCAAGTAGAGCTCTTTCCAGCTATAAACTATTCGTTAATGGGGACTTATTCCAAGCTGAGATTAATAACACTTCTTATACTCTCACAGATCTTCTGAATGGTACTTACTCAATTTATATTGTGGCTGTTTATACCAATGGAGATGCAGAAGCATCAAACGTTGTTGATGCACTTGTAGAAGTTAAATATACACCTCTTAATTTCACAAGTACTACAAATGGAAATAATGTTGTACTTAATTGGGGAACTCCTTCTGATGCAACTGGTATTTTGAATTATAATGTCTATCGTAATAATGAAGTGATTGCTCAAGTAACTGAGACTTCTTACAGTGATAATAATTTAGTTAATGATGAATATTCTTATACTATCACCAGTAACTACGAAAGTGGTCAATCTGCTCCAACTGAAACTGAGAATAGTCTTATTGAGATTCACTATCCAATAACAGATTTGCTTGTAGATGTAGATAACAATACTTTCACAGCTACATGGGAAAATAACCCTTTAGCAGGTTCAAGTATAATAGAATATCAAATCTTTATTGACAATAACCAAATAGCCATAATGGAAGAAAACTCTTACCAATCTGAATCTATAGCTAATGGGACTTATAACATTGCTGTAATAGCAGTATATGCTAATGGTCTTTCAGAAATGAGTGAATCTGCAACAGCAATAATAAATGTACTTTATCCGGTGAATAACTTAGCTTATTCACTTGAGAATAATAATGTTACGCTTAGCTGGCAAAACCATCCTTTTGCTTCAGATATTATGGGATATGAAATTTCAAGAGATGACACAATGCTTGATTTTGTGGAAGAATTATCATACACTGATATGAATCTTCCTAATGGGACTTATGAGTATCAAGTTAAAGCTATAAATAGTTTAGAGGAAGCATCTGCTCCTACTAGTGTTAATGTAACTATAGAATTGCTTTATGCTCCAAATAATCTTACTTATGATATTATTGGAAATAATGTTACTCTTAATTGGGAGCAACCAAATTCAATGTACAGAGACTTTATTGGTTATAAGTTATATAGAGATAATCAGCTTTTGACTTCACTAACTGAGCTTACTTACACAGATAATGACTTAGTTAATGGTGAATATACTTATTATGTAACAGCTGAATATAGTTCTGGCGATTCCCAAGCTTCAAATTCAGTAACTACTAACATTGAAGTCCTCTATCCAGCGTTTAACTTAGCTTTAGATATTAGTGAAGACGATGTTTATCTAACCTGGGAAGCTAATGCTTTGGCTGGTAATTCAATAGTAGATTACACCATTTTCAGAAATGAAGAGAGTATTGGCAATGTTACTGAGCTAAACTTCTTTGATGAAGCTTTAGCTAATGGCATTTATGATTATCAAATTGCCGTAAATTATCTAACAGGAAGCTCTGAACTTTCTCAAGCTGTTTCTGCTTTAGTTGAAGTTCTCTACTCTCCTCAAGACTTAACTTGTCTTGTTGATGGTAATAACGTGCTTATAACTTGGGAAGCAGCTCCTACTTCAAGTAGAGCTTTCTTAGGCTATAATCTCTATCGTGACAATGAACTTATCTTCTCAGATGTATCAGCTACTTCATATAATGACCTTAATCTTATCAACAACAATTATGAATATAAATTAGAGGCTAATTATTCAACAGGTACTTCTGAAGCTCTATTTGCCTCAGTTATCGTTGAAGTCCTTTACCCTGTGGTTAACTTCACTGGTAGTCTAACAGATACAGAAATTAGTCTTGCTTGGGAAAATGATTCACTTGCTGGTAATTCTGTTATTTCCTATTCTCTTTATAGAAATAATGAACTATATGCTAACCAGACTGAGCTTAATTTCTTAGATTCAGCTTTAGCTAATGGTGATTATCAATACTATCTTGTTGCTAATTATAATACAGGCTCTTCAATTGCTTCTGAAAGCTTAGACTTTATGGTTGAGATTACTTATCCTGTTACTAATCTTACAGCACAAGTTACTGCTGATGTAGTTGATTTAGCTTGGGACTTACCAGTTAACTCACCACGAGCACTATTATCTTATAACATCTATAGAGATGGTGAGATTGTTGGAAACTCAGAAGAATTAACTTATTCAGATACAGCTTTAGCAAATGGAACTTATTCATATTATGTTACTGCTGTTTATACTTCTGGTGAATCTGCTCCTTCTAATAGTGTTGAAGCCTTTGTTGAAGTCCTCTACCCTATCCAAAACTTAGTTTCTAATGTTGAAGAAAGCAATGTTACTCTCACTTGGGATATTCCTGCTACTTCAGCAAGAGCTCTTTTAAGCTATAGAGTCCTAAGAGATAATGAAGAGATTGCTAATATTACTGAGACCACCTATACTGATAGTGATCTATATAATAACACTTATAACTACTCAGTAAAAGCTGTTTATACAAGTGGAGAATCAATCGAAGTAACTACTTCTGTCTTAGTAGAAGTTCTCTACCCAGCTTTTAACTTAGCTTTAGATATTAGTGAGGATGATGCTCATCTTACTTGGGAAACCAATGTTATGAGTGGTGCTTCAATAATAGATTTTACAATCTATAGAGACGGAGCAAATGTTGGGAATATAGCAGAACTAAGTTATATGGATGAAATGTTAGCAAACGGTATATATGAATACCAGGTTGCAGTAAATTATTCTACAGGAAGCTCTGAACTTTCTCAAGCTGTTTCTGCTTTAGTTGAAGTTCTCTACTCTCCTCAAGACTTAACTTGTCTTGTTGATGGTAATAACGTGCTTATAACTTGGGAAGCAGCTCCTACTTCAAGTAGAGCTTTCTTAGGCTATAATCTCTATCGTGACAATGAACTTATCTTCTCAGATGTATCAGCTACTTCATATAATGACCTTAATCTTATCAACAACAATTATGAATATAAATTAGAGGCTAATTATTCAACAGGTACTTCTGAAGCTCTATTTGCCTCAGTTATCGTTGAAGTCCTTTACCCTGTGGTTCACTTCACTGGTAGTCTAACAGATACAGAAATTAGTCTTGCTTGGGAAAATGATTCACTTGCTGGTAATTCTGTTATTTCCTATTCTCTTTATAGAAATAATGAACTATATGCTAACCAGACTGAGCTTAATTTATTAGATTCAGCTTTAGCTAATGGTGATTATCAATACTATCTTCTTGCTAATTATAATACAGGCTCTTCAATCGCTTCTGAAAGCTTAGACTTTATGGTTGAGATTACTTATCCTGTTACTAATCTTACAGCACAAGTTACTGCTGATGTAGTTGATTTAGCTTGGGACTTACCAGTTAACTCACCACGAGCACTATTATCTTATAATATCTATAGAGATGGTGAGATTGTTGGGAACTCAGAAGAATTAACTTATTCAGATACAGCTTTAGCAAATGGAACTTATTCATATTATGTTACTGCTGTTTATAATTCTGGTGAATCTGCTCCTTCTAATAGTGTTGAAGCCTTTGTTGAAGTACTTTATGCTCCAAATAATCTTACCTATAGTGTAATGGAAGATAGCGTTACTCTCAATTGGGACCAACCTGATTCAATGTATAGAAACTTTATCGGTTACAAATTGTTCAGAGATGGAGAGCTTTTAGTTTCTTTGACTGAACTCACTTATACTGATACTTCTTTAGCTAATGGTGACTACATTTATAGTGTTAAAGCTGAATACACCAGTGGAGATTCACAAGCTTCAAATGAAGTGTATGTTAACATCGAAGTTCTCTATCCAGCAACTGAACTTACTGGAACACTTACAGGTGATGAAGTTAGCATTAGCTGGAATGCTCCTGCTGAATTAGATAGAAGCCTTTTGGGATATAACATTTATCGTAACAACGAACTTATTGATACTACAAGCCTAACTTGGTATAATGATTCATTCTTAGCTAATGGAAGTTATTCTTACCAAGTTACAGCTAATTATACAAGTGGAGAATCTCTACCAACTAATAGTATTGATTTCTTTGTAGAAGTAACATATCCAGTAACTACTCTTTCTGCAAATGTGGAAGAAAGTGACGTTACTCTTACTTGGGAATTACCTGCCACCAGCGCTAATGTTAGAGCTTTCGTTGGTTATTTCATCTACAGAAATAATGCTATCGCTACAGTTGTAAATAATCCAAGCACTACTTCTTGGACAGATACTAACTTAGAAAATGGTGATTATGAATATTATCTCAAAGCAGTTTATGATGCTGGAATATCTGTAGAATCTAACCATGTTAACGTTAATGTGAATGTTCTTCCTGACCTCTTCGCTCCAAGTAACTTACAGGTATTTGTGGAAAATGTTACTAATGTTCATTTAACTTGGGATATTCCTGCTGACAATGTCATAAGTTATACAATATTTAAAGATAATATTGAGCTAACTACAAGTGAAGAAAACTCATACTGGGATAACAACCTTCCAAACGGTTCTTATACTTATTATGTGAAAGCTGTTTATCCTGAAGGTATATCTTCTCCATCTAACAGTGTGGTTGTTAACATTGAATCAGCTGATACTCCTAATAATTTAATTGCAACTGTTTCTAATGAGAACGATGTTATCCTTACTTGGGAGAATCCAAATAACAATGAGACTGGCTTGATCATCAATAGAAATGGTGAAGAAATTGCTTATCTTAGTGATGTATCTCAAGAAGAATACATAGACCAAAACCTTGCCAATGCTCAATATACTTATACCATAAGAGCTATATATAATCATCAATTCTCTGAATTAAGCAACCCTGCTTATGTTGATATTATGATGATTCATACTCCTCAAATTTCAACATATCAAGCTACAGATAATAACATCAACATCACTTGGGAAGACTTAAGTCCTTGGGGTAGATTAGTTGATTATACTGTCTATAAGAATGGTGAAGAACTTATAAACACTGATACAAATTATTATTCTGAATCTAATTTATCTAATGGAATATATGATTTCACAGTTAGGGCTAATTTTGATTTTGGTTCATCTGAAGAATCATCACCTGTTAACTTCCAGATATTACTTCCTCAAATGGTAACAAATCTTACTTCAACTTTACTTGATGGAGATTTAATACTAAGTTGGGATTACCCAGTTGATACTGGCTTGATAACATCTTACAAGGTGTATAGAAATAATGATGAAATAGCGACTACTCAAGAAAATGTTTTCACAGATATTGACTTGATGAATGGTAATTATAGCTATCAAGTTATGACCTATTATAATGATAATATTGATAACCCAATAACTAATGCTATTCAGGTTTCTAATATTCAGGCACACCCTATAACCAATTTAACAACAACTATTGATGGCAATAATGTTGCTGTTACCTGGGATGAACCAGTTGATATGTTTGGATTCCAACATTATAAAGTTTTCAGAAATGATGTGTTCATTATGAACCTTTATAGTGGAGCTACAGGATTTAATAATACTCTTCCTGAAAATGGTCTTTATCATTACACAATAAAATCAGTTTATCTAAATGGAGCAGTTATAGATGTTGTCTCAGAAGATATAAACTTCATTATTCCTGTTTCTCCAAGTAATTTAGCTATCTCTGCTAATGAAATAGTTAACTTAACTTGGGACTTTACTGGAACTGAATATAGTCTTATAGGTTTCGATATCTTTAGCAATTCTGAATTCTTAGCTACAACTTCAGATACTCACTATGAATTAAACTTGGTTAATGGAAACTATGATTTCCAAGTAAGAACTAATTATGGTGATGTAGATTCTGATTTCAGTGATATACTAAACTATGAACTTATCAGAACATACCCTGTAATGAATGCAAGTGCTGAAGTTACAGAAAATGATATTAACCTAACTTGGGAATCCCCTATTGACCTTTATAGTTTAGATAATATTACTTTGATTAGAAGTCTTGACGGTGGAACTAATAGTATTGAAGTTGTGCTCGATGCCATGACTACTTCCTATTTAGATGAGAATCTATCAAATGGTATTTATTCTTATGAGATTATTGCTAACTATAATTCTGCAATCCAAGCTGATAAAATTATTGCTATAGATGATGTAAATGTTATCAATGCTATGCCTGCTACAGACCTTGCTGTAGAAGTTACAGGAAATGACATTACTTTAATCTGGAATGAACCAGTTGATACATTTGGCTTAGTTGGTTATCAAGTCTTTAATAATTATGAATTAATTGCTACTGTTGAAGAAAACGAATATCTTTTTGCTGACCAAGCAAATGGAGATTTTATTCTCAGCGTTAATTCTATCTATACAGATGACCTATCAGCCATGTCAGAACCTCTTGGATATAGCCTTGTTCTTGCTTACCCTGCACTTAATCCTGTAATCAATATTGACGGTAACAATATCTTGCTTAGCTGGGATGCTCCAAGTGATACCTTTGGTTTAGTAGGATATAATCTATATGCCTTGAATGCTGATGAAGTTAATCAACCTCAACTATGGGTTACCATCGATACACTCGTCACAGAAACTTCTCTCTCAGATGATATTTCTGAACTTCCTAATGGTGAATATCGTTGGGCTGTAGTTTCTGTTTATAGGAATCTCCAAACAGAAGTTACCCTCTACTCTGAAGCTACAGTTTCAGACATTGTTACTGAGAATGCTCAAGAAGATGTTGCGCCTCTTACAACTATCAATGGTAACTATCCTAATCCGTTCAATCCTGAAACTCAAATAAGCTTCCAAATTTCTAAAGACAGTTATGTATCAATGAATGTCTTTAACCTCAAAGGTCAGCTTGTTAAGAGTCTTGTGAATGAAAATTTGAAGTCGGGTAGTCATACTATTACTTGGAATGGTAATGATGATAATGGAAGAGCAGTCGCTTCTGGCATTTATTTCTTTAGATTATCTAATGACGGTGTTAATAAAATACACAAATGCACTCTAATGAAATAGCTTTTAAGCTAATGAAAAAATAAAAATAACCCTCCTGAAATCAGGAGGGTTACTCTTTTCCACTTGCTTTCAATTTTACCTCAAATGATGCAATAGTACTACTCAAAAAAAATCTTAGATAAGATTCTCAATCTTAAAATGTAGTTATATGATGATTCTATTACTATATATTGATTTTTAACCTAAACTTGTATAGATTACAGTTTTCTTTAATTATATGTAATTGACCATGTATTTTTATTTACTAATTAGTAAAGAATTATATAATTATCATATATATACAGATATTGCTATTTTAATTATATTTTGCACTACATAGTAATCATATAAAACTATTCATGAATAAAATTGATATTTACATTTATATTTTGAAAAGTATATATCCATTTCGTTCAGTGATTAGTTCAAACATTTCATTATAAAAATATTTGTTTATACAAATAAAACGATTATTATTTAATAAACTATATAAAGTTAAATTATTGAAAGAAAAAGTATTAAATTGCAGAATGATGGGCATTAATTTTATTATTTGAAGAAGTTAAATTGATTTTAATTATTAATATTATTATTTGTAAACTTATTTGATTATAAAAATATGATTTGTAAGTGGGTATTTACCTCAATCTCTAAATCATTAACACTTGATTTAGTATTAGATATTTCTCACAAAATTAGTTTCTTAAACTATAGATATTTGACGAAACAATAAACAGTTAAGTTTTATTTTTCAACAAGATTTACCTTTAGTAAATAGTATATTTCTTAATTACTGAAAATTTTGAGCTTGTTTAGGTCGTAATTATAAGCCTTTTTAGAATTTAATAAAACCTCTAAAAGTTAATTTTTAACTGGCAGAGTACAAACTTTCTTTTAATAATAAAATTATAAGGATTAAGGAGATAAAGATGAAAAAGATTGTATTAGTATTTGTGATTGCATTAGTTTATGTATGGAGTTTTGCGGAAACAGTTTCTTACACCAGATATCAATCAGGTGTAACTCCAGTTTATGAAAATTTAGATTGGTCAGGAGCTTCTCTAGCTACTGTATCTATACCCCAATTCGATTCAAGTATGGGAACACTAACCAGGGTAGATTTAACAATTCAATATGACATTAACCAAGATCTATATGTTGAGAATCTTAATGTTGAAGCAAGCAATGTAAGAGTTAGAGGTTTATGCTTAGCAATCTGGTCTAATTTACCTAATGGTATTCCTGATGAAGAATATAACACAAGAACTAATAATACCTATTATGATTATGATGGTTATGATGGTCTTGTAGATTATGCAGGACCTTCAGGTAGAACTTTTGAAGATCAGACAGATGGTGACTTTTCTGACTTTTCATTCACAAGCAGTCTTGCATCTTTTATAGGAAACGGCTCAATAGATATGAATGTTGATACAGAAAGTGAATACTCTGTAAGTAGTGGTGGTAATGTAGATGTTGTATTATTATCAAAAGCTTTAGCTACAGCAACAGTCACATATACTTATGACCCAATAACACTTCCTGTTGAATTGGCTTCATTCACAGCTATCACAACAGTAGATAATTTTGCTCAAATAAATTGGGCAACTCACTCAGAGACTGGATTGTTAGGCTTTAACATCTACAGAAACGAAACTGATAACTTAAATTCAAGTGTTAAAATCAATTTAAATCCTATTAACCCTACTAATGGTTCAGAATATCAATCATACTCATATATCGATGAAGAGATTGAAGAAAATACAACATATTACTACTGGTTAGAGAGTCAAGAATTGAGCAATATTAGTGAGATACATGGACCAGCAATTGTAACTATTGGTTCAATAGGACAAGATGTAGAAGACATTGTTTATGAGAAAGTAGCAGGAATTAAATCAATTTACCCAAACCCATTTAATCCTCATACAAAAATCAGATTTTATCTTCAAAGTGACTCCAATGTTAAATTTGAAGTATATAACATAATTGGTCAAAGAATTCATAGTTCAAGTTTAGGAAATAAAGCAGGTGAGCAATATCATTCTGTTACTTGGAACGGAAGAAATGATGATAATAGAGAATGTAGTTCAGGTACTTATTTCTTCAGAATTATTTCTAATGATTTCACTCAAACTACAAAAGCTGTCTTATCTAAATAGTATCTTGTGCTATACTAAAAGTGATTATTGAATAAGAAATATGTGATTATATTAGTGTCACTAAATAATGGCATATATGAATAAATAGAATATACAAGACTAATAAAAATCCCTGAGGGAATAAGTTTTACTTAATCCTTCAGGGATTTTTTATTTCGGGGAAAAAAATTAAAGAGGATCAGGAGATACTTTTCTAAAACTATCATTCTTAATAGCTATTTTTTCACCATTTGGAAGTGCTACAAGTGAATATCCTGGTTTTCTATCTTCTAAAGAGTTTAGATATTTTAGAGTTATTCCTGCTTGAAGTTTTTTATTAGTTGAAAAAATTCTTCCACCTTCATCTTTATTAATAATAGTGTTTTTACTTACAAGAACTACTTCATTGTTTCTTATATAGTTAGTAAACTTGCTAATAGAAATAGCAAGAGCTAATATTAATAAGAAGATGTTGAGGGTAATATAGAATCTTTTGGCAAAAATTGAAATAGCAACTTTCTGAGCAAGGAATAGATAAATAAGCATACCTAAACTTAATATTAGCAAAAATACAAAAGTAGCTAAGCGATTTATACTAAGCCAATTATAAATATTAAAAAGTAATCTATTGGTAAAAGAACTCTCAGCTAAATTAGCACTAATGACTGTAGATTCAACTTGTTCCAAAGCCTCACGGATTGTTGAGTTACTACTATCGACCAAGAGAGCTCGTTTATAATATAATACAGCATATCCAGGTTCATCGATTTGAGCATAGCAATTACCTATGTTATAGAAAAGATTAGGGTCATTAGATTCCTTTTCTAACTCATGGTATATTTTTATCGCATCGTAATAGTTACCTTCTTGAAGAAAATTATTTGCTTGTTTAAAGAGTAGATTAATTTCATTTGCTTGAAGATGCTCAGTGAAAACAAATGAGCTAATGACTAACAAAACAAACATTGCTCCTGATTTAAAAGACTTTGAACTAAATAGATTTATAAACATAACCATTATCCTTGAATATTTATTATTTCATTATAGATATCTTGGAATTTCCGGAAATCATTTTGAATATTTTCGTTGCTCTGGAAATTTGGACGATATTTTATCTGCTCGCAGTAGGTAAGAAATGAATTTATTTTTGCAACAGTAACGTTATTCACGCTGCTTTTTTCTAATTCTTTCATAAGCTCTTGTTGAGACATTTGAAGAGAAGCTTTAGTAATTTTAGCAACAAACTTTAGCAAATTATTCTGAGCATTTGTATAAAAACTTAGGTCATTGTTTTGAACTAACTTCTCAGACTCATTTATTGCTTTTTTGAGAATAGCTATAGCTTCCTTTTTTCTCATATAGCTAACATTATTCATTCTCTTCTTCTTTATTCTAAAGAAAATAGAATTAGCAATAATTGCAAGAATAAGAATAGTTAAAGATATCCAATAGGAAGTTTTATTAATTAATAAATACTCTTTAGTTATATTACTAAGATAGGGTTTATTCCTGGTAAAAAAGACATTATAATTCTTATTATTTGAATTATCTATTGTACTGTCTGTATTTTTTACTGTCAATAAATTGCTTGTAGTATATAGGGTTTGATACTCACTTAGAACATCGTCAAAATAATTAAAACTTACTGTAGGAATTTTAAATTTGCCAGATTCTGAAGGTATGATATCGTAAGTTAGTATAAGGGTACCAGCATCACCTTCATCAAGATTTAAAGTTGCCTTTGGTTTCAATATCTCTAATCCATCTACAGCATCAACTTGAGGATAGAGTATCTTAGGAAAATTACCTCTTCCAGTGATTGTTAAGATTAGCTGATTTTGCTGATTTTCGAACATTATAGATTGAGCAAGTTCAGAATTTAGAGAAAATTCCCCTATTGCATTTGAGAAATCGATAGCTTTTCCTTTCTTAGGTAGCTCTTTTACTACTAATTTTTTAGCAGGGCTCTTGTAACTATTACTTCTTAGGAAAGCACTTTCATTAACTACAATTACTGGTAAAGTTAAAATTCCTGATTGTTGAGCAGATATGTTTAGGGTAGTTATCTCTCTTCTGAGATAATTTTTACCTTTATATTTTACTCTTTCCCAGTTTTCTTTTTCTGTTCCACTGCTTTCAATACCATATCCATCTGATGCTTGCATATCATAACTAATATTGTAGTTATTACTCTGAGTATAATAAGTGTATTTTGCTATGACATTTTGCCCCACATAAATAGAATCACGATTCACTTCAACTTCTACAAAAGAGCTATTGTTTTTTTGAGTTCGAGCTTGGTCTTCCCACGGGTCATCAAATAATGAGCTGAATGGAGAGTAATTTCTTCTATTTTGAGTTTTGGGACGTAAACTTCCTTCTACAACTTCTATTTTATGACTTTGAGTAAGATATTTTTTGCCATTTACTATAACCTCAACTTGGGGAATATTTAAAACACCTTCTGAACGAGGATATACTGTATATTTATGAGCTTGAGATTTTGAGGATGACATTCTACCATTGATGAATGATGTTGACATTGAATTTGAGATGCTTGGTCTTAGATAATCTGCTGGGAAATTATTGAAATTTACTTCAACGTTTAATTCTTTATTCGACTCTGTTGCCACAGTAATAGTATAAAAAAAAGAGTCTTCAATACCTATTTTATCTGCTGAAACCGAAGATGTAACTTCTATTTCTGTTGCATGAATTTGCTGTGGCAAAAATATTAAACAGATTATTCCTAATAAAATAAGCAATTGATGCTTGAACTTTTGAAATGAATTTAACATATTAGTCCTCCACACTACCAATATCTTCCTGTAGGTTTCTGCTGTCTAATTGTAGGCTTATCATCATCTTGTTCAGGACGAGATTGTTGTTGAAGTAAAGCATCAAGTTTCTTTTCAGCCTCTAATTTCTCTTTTTCTTCTTCACTTAGTTCATCATACTGCTCTTGCTTCTCTTTAGCTTCTTCTTCTTGTTTTTGTTGCTCTTGCTGTTTTTCTTGTTCTTGTTGCTGATCTTGGGAGTTTTCTTGTTTTTCTTGTTGATCTTGTTGTTGTTTCTGATTCTGAGCTTTTTGTTCAGCTAACTTTCTAACTGCAATCTCGTAATTAACCCGTGTGTCTTCTGATTCAGGATCTAATCTCAGAGCTTGGACATAATAGTTAACTGCTTCTTGATATTGCTCTTGCTTGAAAGCACTATTACCGAGATTATGCCAAATCTTCTGTTTTTGTTGGCTATCTACCATTCCTGATGTTGATTTATAAATATTCTGAGCCATAGTATATAAAGAATCATATTCTGGATTAGCTTCTGCAAATTTATAAAGCGAATTAGCATAATTATAGAGCAAATCTGGATCAACATTTGTTGAATCTAAATAAGTGGCAGAAAACTGATAATTATGAATAGCATTAGGGTAATCTTGAAGATGATAATAAGCATTTGCTTGATTATAATAGGTTGCTTGTAGATTACTTGTTGTAGTATCAACTTTAGCTTTCTCAAAACTTTTAACAGCAGATTCTAAGCCTGTTTTATCTTTATTTTCTTCAAATTGTCTGAGTTTCACAACACCATAATTATAGTTCAAAGTTGGATTTTCTGGATTCTTCTCCAATCCTGCTTCTAGCTCTTCTTCAGCTCGATATAGTAAAGTATCTTGTATAGCTTTAACAGCCTTATTGTTCTTACTAATGGTGCTTAATCCATATACTTCAATAAATAATAAACTTATAATTATGATAAATATTAATCTTTTCATAACTAACTCTCAATATATCTTTTTAGTTTGAATTTTCTTATGTAGGGAATAAATGTTTCAATCAAGAGTAATAGAATCGCTAAAGAAAGTGGTAACCAAAACTGTTCTTTATAGAAGAGAGGATTATTTGATGAATAACGATTCTTATCATATTCTTGAATAACTTTCTCTAACTCCTGCAAGGCATTAGCATCTTTATTTAAACCTATATATGAACCACCTGTTTCTTCTGCAATTTTGGTAAGTAATCCTTCATTAAGACGAGAAGTAACATCAGTATTGTCTTTTAAGAATTGCCCTTTAGGTGTCCCTACTCCGATAGAATAGAGCCTTACTCCTCTCTGTTTAAGACTTTCTATCTGCTCCATTATCTGAGATTCACCCTGTTCTAAATTCTCTCCATCGCTAAAAAGAAAAACTACTGCATTCTTTTTTGCTGCTCGCTCTATTAATTTATTTGTTTCCAACAAAGCTAAAGGAATATTAGTCCCCATGACTTTTACATCTTCAGTATTTACCAAGTTCATCATAGAGTTAGCAATTTTAATATTATCAGTAAAAGAAAATACAGTATTTGTATCTCCGGCAAAGGTTATTAAGGCTATTCTATCTCCAGACAGTCTTTCTGAAAGAATACCCAAGAGAGATAAAGACCGATGTAGCCTTGAGGGTGATATATCGTTAATATCCATGCTTTTTGAGACATCTAATAGATAGACTATATCTATCCCAGACCTAGCATAATCAGTCTCTTTCTTACCCCATTTTGGATTAGCTATGGCAATTATTAACATAACTAAGGCAAGAGCAAAGAGAAAAGTTCTTAGATTCCAATAAAAAGGAATAAATCCTTGGTTCCAAAAAGAAAAAAATCTTTCTGAAGAGAACTTAAGGAAACTTTTTTTTCTCTGTTTATTCGTAACAAAAATAATTGCTATTGCACTAAGCATTAAAATAGGAGCAAGCAGAAAAACTAAACTTCTCCAATAGATATTTCCCCAAATCATTTAACCCTCCATACTTCAAGATAAAAGGTAAGGTAAAATGCACTTCTACTAATTTCATACATAAATCTATTGTACTTCATAATATCTAATTTTCCTTAAATAAAATTCTATTAAAAGAAGGATAAATGCTAAAACGATAAATAATTGATGAATAGGATAATAGGCACTTGGAAGTTCTTTTTCTTCATTAATATTTTCAGACTTTCCTATATTGTTAATGATTCTTTCCAAAGCCTCGCTTGAATTTGCAAGTTCTGCTTTACCACTACCAGTCAATTGAGCTATTTTGTTTAGGGTTTCAACATCGACATCAGCTCCTGTGAGACTACCTGTTCTTGAGGCATTAAAGCCAATAGGATAGATTTTTAAGTCAAAAGGAACGGCAAAGGTTTCAGTAGCTTCAACAGGTTGATAGATTCCTGTATT
Source organism: Cloacimonadales bacterium (SeqCode) (assembly GCA_963692475.1). Lineage (GTDB taxonomy): Bacteria > Cloacimonadota > Cloacimonadia > Cloacimonadales > JAFGVF01 > JAEKNW01. The sequence continues at coordinate 2,782,820 of OY829950.1, read as the reverse complement.
ATTTACCCCATCTGTGATTAAGATAACGAATTTAGATTTTGCTGGTGAATCTTTTAACACAGCAGAAGATAATGCTATTCCCATTCCAATTGCTGTCAATGATTGCTTATTGCGATCAATTTCAATACTTTTAGCTTTATCAATAACCATGGAGTAATCATCAGATAGTGGTGTTAATATCTGAGCTGAATTCGAAAAAGTTATTAATGATACCTGCTGTCCTCTGAGTTTGTTAACAAAATTTTCTATAACTAATTTAGCATCTCTCAATCTGTTTGAATATACATGGGAAATTAGTTTATTGTTCATTGTTTCCATGAGCATTGAGCCACTCACATCAAGACAAATAACAATATCAGTATCACTTCTTTCCCAAGTTGCAGACACTTTATTTTGACTCTCTATCTCGGGTTCGGACAAGGCAAAAATCATCAGAAATAAGGCAATATAGCGTAATACATCTATTGCAGAATAACTCTTTCTTTTATTTCCTGAAGCTTTAAGAATAATATTAGTTCTTGAGAAAAGGATTTTATTACTAAATCTTTTCTTGAACCATATCTGAATATAAATATAAAGAGGAATTAAGAGCAAAAAGAGAAGCATATAAGGATTCTGGAATCTTATCATTTGCCCTCCCCTTCACGCACAAGGTTTTCTTCATATTCTTTAATATTAAGAACTAACTCTTCAAACCAAGAGAAGATGTCTTCAGAACTAAAATCAGTAACAATCTTGCCTTTAGTATATTTCACTTCATCCAATCTCTTGAGAATACTAATTATCTTATCACTGTTTGCTATATTTTGCTTTGCGAACTCTTCTTTTAATTCATAGGTTGTTCTTTCAGCAGCAGGAAATTTATAATACTTTTCTAAAAATCTTCTGATAAGGAGTGATATTTCGATTGAGAAAAGATACTCTTTTCCGCTAATAATCAACATATTCTTTTTTATGAGTTTCATTTCATCAAGAGCAAATTCCCAAGGTAACTTATTAATTGAGGCTTCAGAAAGTTTACTTTTGATGAAGAGGCTTTTAATTACTTCAAAATACTTGTAAATTAGCCAAAAGACTATTAACATGACTAATACTAAAACTAAGTATTTTAGTAATTTATAAATCCACCTGAATTCTGATTCTAATAAGATAGGAGCTTTTGCTCCACTAATTGACTTAATATCCATTAATTGAGATGTTGAGTCTGTTACAGCAGTAACAGTAACTTCAAAGGCTTGGGTATAGATAGTATCAGCTCCTAACTCATCATAAGTGATTATTTGAATAGGAGGAACTTCAACTTGACCAGTTTGAAGAGCCATCATAGTTAAAACTAATGAATCAGTAAGGGTTACGCTCCACTTCTCTTCATCTTGCTTAATAAGATTAGGTACAGATGGGATTTCAGCCTTGATTAAGTTAAATGATTTATCAAAATTTACTTCGATGGAAAAAGGATATAACACTTTAAGAGGTGAGGGTATCTTATTTTCCTGTTCCCAGCTAAAAAGTGTGGAGAATAATAATATCATGAATGAGAGCACAAAATATTTCTTCATTAGTAGTCTCTCCTCATCTTTTTCTTTTTAATCTCATGTTAAAAAATTTCTGTAATTCCTTAACATAAGATTGTTCAGTGTTAAGATTAAGCATATCAACTTGGCACTCTTTCATTATATTTAAAGTTTCTAATTCCCATTTATTGGCTTCAACTTGGTAATTTCTCTGGAAAGATGAGTTATTTGTATTAACAACAAAATCTTCACCGGTTTCGGGATCAAGTAAATGAACTATCCCCATTGCGGGAATGTTTGTTTCTGCTGGGTCAGTAACTTTGATAGCAATAACATCGTGCTTGTTCCTTAAATGTTTTAAAGCATCTAAATAGCCTGAATCTTGAAAATCAGAGATTAGGAAAATGATACTTCTTTTCTTAATAACTTTTGAAATAAATTTTATTGCTTTTGCAATATCAGTTCCTAACTCTTTAGCTTCATAGAAAAGTATTTCTCTTAGCATCTGCAAGGCACTTTTTTTACCCTTCCGAGGTGGAACATATTTCTCAATTTCATTAGAGAACATGAGGAGTCCACATAAATCTTGATTCATCAATGCTGAGAAGGAAAGAACAGCAGTTATCTCAGCAATATATTCAGACTTCAATTGATTTCTTGTACCAAAAATGTTAGAAGCACTACAATCTACTAAAAAGAGAACATTCAATTCACGAGTCTCTTCAAAAGTTTTAATAAAAGGCTTTTGGTTACGAGCGGTAACATTCCAATCTATTAATTTGTAGTTATCTCCAGGAGTATATTCTCTAACCTCTGAGAACTCTAACCCTTGTCCTTTAAAAAGGGAATGATACTCACCAGCGAAAAGTTCTTCTACAATATTCTTAGTAGAAATCTCAATCTTCTTGATCTTTTTGATAATATCTTTTGTTTCCATACTATGGTACTTCAACCTCATCAAAGATTTTACTTATAATCATATCACTATCAAATTGTTCAGCCTCAGCTTCATATGAAAGAATTATTCTGTGTCTGAGAACATCCTTACTAATAGCTTTTATATCATCAGGTATCACATAACTTCTGTTTTCTAAATAAGCATGAGCTTTTGCTGCTTTAGCTAAACAAATCGAGGCACGAGGAGAAGCGCCAAAATCAATATAGTTTTCTAATTCTTTCAGATTTCTATAGGCAGCAGGAGTTCTAGTAGCAAAGACAATATCTACAATATAGTCATAGAGTTTATCATCCATATATATAGATTCTACTTCTTTTCTCATCTTAATTATATCTTCAGGCTTAAATATAGAACTAATTTCAAAAATAGTAGTTTTTACCATTCTCTTGAGAATTTCTTTTTCTTCTTGTTTTGAGGGATAAAGAACTTTAAGTTTAAGCATAAATCTATCTAATTGTGCTTCAGGTAAAGGATAAGTTCCTTCTTGTTCTAAGGGATTTTGTGTTGCCATTACTAAAAAAGGTTTAGGCAGTTGATAAGTCTCGTCACCAAGAGTTACCTGTTTCTCTTGCATTGCTTCTAAAAGGGCAGATTGAACTTTTGAAGGAGCTCTATTTATCTCATCTGCTAAAATGAAATTAGCAAAAAGTGGTCCCTTTTTAGCAGTGAAGTCAGAAGTTTTTTGATTATAAATAAGAGTTCCTGTGATATCAGCTGGTAGTAAATCTGGAGTGAACTGAATTCTTTTAAACTCTACATCAAGAGCTTGGGCAATTGTGCTTACAGTTAAAGTTTTAGCTAATCCGGGGACACCTTCTATAAGAATATGACCATCAGCTAATAGTCCAATTAGAATCCTTTCAACCATATAATCTTGACCGACTATAATTTTTCTTATCTCATTTAGCAACGGTTTTAAATCATAGCTATTCTCGCTTTTAGGAATAAATTGTGTATCAATCATATCTTTAACTCCAGTTTATTGTCTTTGTTTTTATAAATTTTATAGTTTTTTACTAATCCAATCTCTACTTGATACCATTCGATAATTAATTCTGTATCAGATGCCTGCATAATCAAATATGAGGCAAGTTGATTTCTATCTTCTCTATTCTTTAAATGACCAGGATTAATTAGGATATTTGACTTATATTTTTGTACTTTATGCACATGGCTATGTCCATAGAAGATAATACTATCAGCAACATTATCAAAGTTTATATCATCAATATTATGAACAAGCTTAATCTTAAACCCAAATAATTCAAGACTTTCTATGGCAGATAAAGACCCATCTCTATATCCTGGATGATATATTCCAGGAACCCTATAAAGAGTTGGACAAAACTTGAAAAAACCAGCCTTATCAGAATCCTCATAGTAGTCACCTAAATGGAACAACATATCTGATTTGTTCTTTGACAATATTTTTTCAAACAAATTAATGTTATTGTGAGTATCAGACAATATAAGAATCTTCATGTTTCTCCTTATAAATTTAATCCCACGCTGTTAAACGAGGGATTAAGTTGATAGTTACATATTTTTTAGTCTATTTTTATATTTCTATTTAGTAGTAGCTTTCTTTTTGGAAGCACTTTTAGCTTTAGCTGTACCTTCTTCATTTTTCTTGTTAGTTTTCTTTGGTTTTGCCTCTGCTTTCTCTTTTGGAGCAGTCTTTGCTTTAGCTTTCTTTTCTTTATCTATAGACTGTTTTGAATCTTTTTTAGATGTAGTTTTTTTTGTAGGTTCTTCTGTAATAGCTTTCTTTGAAGAACTTTTCTTACTTGTCTCAGTATCTAATTTCTCAGTTTTTTTAGTTTGTTTGGGTTCACTCTTCAACTTTGATTTCTTAGTTGCAATATCTTTTGAGTTTCCCTTTTCACTTTTTGGGCTTGTAGATTTTACTTTTTTAGGAGTTTTCTTATCCTTAGAAGCAACTTCATCATTATCTATATTTTTTCCTTTTTTTGCAGTATTTGTTTTGCTTTTCATCTTCTCTGGCGCACTAACACCGAGTAAGTTTAAAGTAATAGCAATAACACTTTTGACCGCTGTCATGAGGAAAAGACGACCTTTAGTAGTTTCTAAATCACTAAGGTCAATTACTTTATGTTTACCATAAAATTTGTGTACCATCCCAGCTAATTCAAAGACATAGTTAGCTAATCTATGAGGTTCACGTGTATCAGCAACATCAACAAGAAGTTGTGGAAAATCAATCATTTTCTTCATTATTGTGACTTCTTCTTCCTCTTTTAGATTTGAAAGAGCAGTGCGAGAAGGTTTTCCTATTCTAATATCATGATCTTTCCGAGCTTTCTTGATTATACTATTAATACGAGCATGAGCATATTGAATATAATATACTGGATTTTCTTCACTCTCTTTAGTAGCTAAATCCATATCAAAATTCAAATGGGCGTTAGTTCTTCTATCAATAAAAAAGAATCTGGCTACATCTTTACCAACTTCTGCAACTAAATCATCCATGGTAACTATCTTACCAAGTCTTTTCGACATCTTAACTTTCTCACCTTCGTCAAAAAGATTAATCTGTTGTAAGAATACTATTTCCAATTTATTCTTGTCATATTTAAGAGCTTCAATAGCAGCTTTAAGTCTTGGAACATAACCGTGATGATCAGGGCCTAAAACATCTATAATATAATCAAAACCTCTTTGATATTTAGTTAGGTGATAAGCCAAATCAGGAACAAAATAGGTAATAGTACCATCAGCTTTCATCAACACACGGTCTTTGTCATCACCGAATTTAGTTGAACTAAACCAGATTGCATCATCTTTTTCATAAGTGCATTCTGCTTCTGCTAAGAAACTTAATACTTCCTCAACAATACCTTGTTCTCTTAATTTCTTTTCTGATACCCAGTTGTCAAAATCAACATCTAATTTAGAAAGGCTTTCAACCTGCATCTCGTGAATAACACTTAAAGCATAATCTTTTAAGTTTTCTATTCTGTCTCTTTCTGGAAGCATTAAAAGACGACTACCCTCAGTAGCGTTTAGTTCTTGCGCCATTCTGATTAAATAATCACCATGGTAAGCTTCCATAGGAAATTCTCCGATATTCTCCCCCCGAGCTTCGCGTAAACGTAATTCAAGCGATTCTGCTAAGATATCAACTTGATTACCGGCATCATTAATATAGAATTCTCTTTTGGCGTCATAACCTACCTTAGTAAGAATACGATAGAGAGTATCACCATAAGTAGCAGCTCGAGCACTTACAATATTGAGGGGACCTGTAGGGTTTGCCGAAACAAATTCTAAAAGTACTCTTTTACCTTTACCATGCTCAGAAGTACCATAATCTTCTTTAACTTTAAGAATTTCATACACTAAATCCTGGTAAAGAGACAAATTTATTGTTATATTAATAAATCCTGGACCTGCAATCTCTATTTTGGAAAAATTTTTCTCTTTTTCTAATTGAGCCTTAATCAGCTCTGCTAATACAAGTGGTTTTTTCTTATTAAGTTTTGATAAAACCATAGCAACATTAGTTGCATAATCACCATGTCCAGAATTATTAGGCACTTCAATATTAAACTTATCATTATTTTCCAAGTTTAGTATCTCTAAAGCTGTTACAATAATACCTCTAATAATATCTTTAATCATCGATATCCTCATCCTCTGTGACTATTTTTTCATTATTTTGAAGTTTTTCGAAGAGGTCATCTAATTTGTAAAACTCTCTTGTACTTGGTGTAAGTATATGAATAATAACATCTACAAAGTCTAAAAGAATCCAAGATGTACTTTTCATTCCTTCTTTTCCACGTACATGTATTTTGTTTGCCTTACATTCATCAACTATATTATCAGCGATTGCATTAAGGTGTAATTCAGAACTACCCTCTACTAACACAACGAAATCTGTATAAGAAGTTTTACCCTTTAAGTCATAAAACTTAATATTTTCGCCTTTTCTAATTGCAGCCCATTCTACTAATTTTTCAACAAGTTCTCTACCTTGCATAATATATCTCTCTTATTTCATGATATTTTGGAAATCTCTACCGATAATTATCAAAAATTGATAATCTGGCAGTTCAACTTTATCGATGGCATAAGTCCAATTCTCAATGCCTGTTCGCTCTATCAAAACTTCTAAGTTGTTTGGAGTTTGAAGTGTATCTAACTCCTGAGAAACAACTATTATACTCTTGTTATAAATACTTTTTCTTGTATTTGAGGGTTCTGAAAACTTAAAAAAGGTGTTTTCATATCCGTTATACATATCTTTTAGATAGGCTTCATAATCTCTTGCCAAACCTGGTACTCCACAACCATTAAGAATTTTAACTGATAACTCACGGTCATCAATCTCTTCTTTTACACTTTTATCATTAGTATAGATATTAATTAAAACAATGATTATAAAAGTTATTGCTACAGTACCAATTATTGCAAAAATTACTTTTAGCCTAAGTGACAAAATATTTTACCCTTCAAATTTGTCAAACTGTTCTTTTAGTTTTCTATAAGTTACTTCAAAAGCCTCAGGGATAACTCTTTTACCACCAACTACTGTCATAAAATTAACATCACCAAGCCAACGTGGAACTAAATGAACATGAATATGTTCAGCTATACCAGCTCCTGCAACACTACCTTCATTTATCCCGATATTCATTCCTTCACAATGGTAACATTCTTTCAAAATTTCTTCAGAAATTCTCACGATTGAGAACAGATTGTTCAGTTCATCAGAGTTTAATTCATATAGAGAAGCAACATGACGATAAGGGACTACCATAATGTGCCCATTGTTGTAAGGGTATAGATTTTGGATAACAAAGCAGTGACTGCTTCTATACAGAATTCCATTTTTAGCATCATCATTTTGCCCTGGCTTAATGCAGAATATACATCCTTTTTCTTTTTCAGATAGAATGTAATTAAGTCTCCAAGGGGAATAGAGATAATCATCAACCATTAGTTACTCCCAGCAAAGTAGGATTTATTATAATCCAAGACAGCGTTTGCTTGTAATTTTTTTTCAATAATAATATTATAACCCTTGAGTTGTGAATTCTCATCAATTTCACAATTGACTAATAAGCAATTAATCCCTATTTTGGAATTCTCTTTAATGATAGTATTACCCTTGATAACACAGTTAGCTCCAATTTCTACATCTTTACCTATTTGAACATTTTCGCCGATAAGCACACTAGCTGGGTTTTCGATAGTAACACCATTATTTAACCAATGTAGTTTTATTTTATTATAATATTCAGTCTCTAACTGAGCTAATTGTTCTTGAGAATTTATACCTGCAGCTTCAACAAAGTTATTAAGAATATGTCCAGCGACAATTTCATTTCTACTATTTAAAATTTTTAGAGTATCAGGAAGATAATACTCATTTTGAGCATTATCGTTAGTAATATCTTCTAAAGCTGAGAACAATTTATCTTTTTTAAAACAATATATGCCTGTATTGATTTCGCGAATTTTTCTCTGTTCTTCGTTTGCATCTTTATATTCAACAATACTATCAATATTATTTTCTGCATCTCTAATTATTCGACCATAACGTGCAGGGTCATCAATTACATGAGTAAGAACTGTACAAGCGGCATTATGTTTACGGTGGGCTTGGAGTAAACCATCTAGTGTTTCAGGTGTTGTAAGTGGAACATCACCACAAAGAATAAAGATATCACCATCAAAGTCTTTGAATATATCTTTGGCTATTTTAACCGCATGACCGGTACCTAATTGTTCTTTTTGTTCTGCAAAGGCTATATTATCATATTTCTCTACCAATTCAATTACTTTCTCTTTCATATAACCAACAATCACGCAAGTAAGACTTGAGTCTAATTTTGATGCAGTTTCGACTACTCTCTCCACTAATGATTTACCTGCTAAATTAAATGTTACTTTTGGTTTATTTGATTTCATTCTTGTCCCTTTACCGGCTGCAAGAACGATAGCTCCTACCTTGTTCATGGTATCTCCTGTAAATATTTTATTAAAGAGCTCCTCTACTGTTAAATTGTAACGAGGGTCTATTTTTCTGGGATAAATCTCTTTCAAAGGTTCCAATACAAAAATCCTCTCTTGGATTAGAGGGTGTGGAATCTTGAGGTTTTCTTGATCTATGATTTTACTTTCATAGTAGAGGATGTCAATGTCAATAAGGCGTGAACCCCATTTCTCAGTTCTCACTCTACCTAATTTTGTTTCAATTTCTAAAAGTTTTAGCATTAGTGTTTGTGGAGACAAATCTGTCTCAGCAACTATTACTTGATTTAGGAAATAAGCTTGGTCTATTTTCCCCCATGGTGCAGTTTCATAAACACTGCTTTTCTTTGTAATTGCACAGTAAAGAGAAAGTTCATTCAAGGCTTTAATCAAATTTAACTTTCTATCACCGAGATTAGTTCCAAGGGAGAGAATTACCTCCATTAGCGACCTCGTGTCATTTCAATTTCGGAAAAATTTAGGTGTCCTTGTATCGGGACAGAAGGTTTTTTAATACTGATGGTAGCAGATTCTACTAATTTAAATCTCTCTAATAGCGTATCTAATATCTTATTTGCACAATTTTCTAATAGGAGATGTTTATCTAATTCCATAATACTTTTAATAACATCATATACCTTAGTATAATCAACAGTATCTTCTAATTTATTTATGAATCTATCTTTCGCATCATCAGTAATAAGAGTGATTGTTACGATAAATCTCTGTCCCAAAGTACGTTCTGCATCTTGGACACCATGATAACCGTAAAAGACCATTTCATTAAGAATTATCTTCATTGATTTGCATCCTCTTCATACTTAGAAGCTATAATATAAGTTATCTTCTTTCCCCAAATTCTATCAATTATTCTGTTAATAATGAATGCTATAACTAATCCCACAAAACCAAAAATTATTGCATAGCTTTCACTAAGAAACATTGAAGCAAGATAATAGAAAATTACTAAATTTACTATAGGAAAAATAAAGAGCAAAAGAGCAGAATAGATACGTTTTGATGGGTCTATATAAATGATTACCTTGTCACCAGCTTGGAGTTCGATATCTGTTTTAATAATATGTTCAGTACAAGAATTATTAGTCCCACACACTCCGTGCATTCCGCAACTGGAACAACCACCTTGCACATCCATAAGAACAGTAGCTATACCATTCTCATACTTTTTAACTACACCAATTTGAGTATTATCTACTGCCATTACTTTCCTCCGTAATCTTTTCAATTAAGTTTGTGGTCGAAAACCCATCCTGGAACAATAAACTCTTCACTTCTCCCCCATTTTTTAGAACGATATCAGAACCTACAATTTGTTCAGCTCTCCAGTCTCCACCTTTGACCAGTATATTTGGTGATACAACTTTGATCAAATCATAAGGTGTATCCTGCTCAAAAATAACAACATAATCCACAGGTTTTAAAGCACAAAGAACAAAAGCTCTCTCTAATTGACTATTTATTGGGCGACTTGGACCCTTTAATCTGCTTACAGAATCATTACTATTTAAACCAACAATGAGAATATCTCCGCAAGATTTTGCTTCTTCTAAATAACTAACATGACCAAAGTGAATAATATCAAAACAGCCATTAGTAAAGACAATTTTTTTATTTTGTGTCTGGAGGTCTCTTGCTATTTTTTCAATCTCACACCAACTTTTAATTCTATCGACTATCTTCATTCAGATTCCTGTTCTATGGATTCCCGTATTTCTTCCCAAGAGGTTGGTGAAGTACCTTGTTTTCCACAAACTACACCAGCAGCATGATTAGCTATAATTGCTGATTCCAGAATTGACTCTGATAAAGTCATTGCTAATGTAAGAGTGCTGATTACAGTATCTCCAGCTCCAGATACATCAAAAACTTCTCTTGCATAAGTTGGTAAAGAGAATATATTTCTGTCTTGTTCAAAGATTAGCATCCCTTTTTCACCTAAAGTAACTATTAAGTATTTAGCTTTAATTTGCGTGAATAAATCCCAAGCAATAGCTTGTAAATCCTTGTCATTGTTGATTTTCTTATTCATGTTCTTAGATAATTCTAACAAGTTTGGCTTAAAGACTGTTACACCTTTATAAGTGAAGAAGTTATCAACTTTAGGGTCAACACTAATAATTATATCATTTTCCCGAGCAATTTTTATAACCTGGGTGATAACTTTTTCAGTTAACAAGCCTTTATTATAATCCTCAATTATAAGAGCATCAATATCTTTTACTATTTTTTTAAAGTTATTTATAATCTGTTCTTCGATAGCAGAATTGATTTCTGTGGTAACTTCTCTATCTACTCTGACAATTTGCTGTTTCTTAGAAGTAATTCTCGATTTTATAGTTGTTGGCCTTTCCTTATCTTTTACGATTAAAGAAGAATCTATATTCCTCTTCTTAAGTAAAGACATTAGGATTTCACTATTACTATCATCTCCAATCACACCAATTAAGTAAGTTTTGGCATCTAAGGTAGAAATATTTAAGGCTACATTGGCTGCCCCACCTAAACGGTATTCATCAGTCAAACTCTCTAAAATTGGAACAGGTGCTTCAGCAGATATTCTTGATACATTTCCAATGATATAGTGATCAATCATTATATCACCCAATACTGCTATTTTTTTTCTGGAAGCTTCTTCAGCAAACTTATCAAATCTTTTAATATCTATATCCATACTTAACCTTACTTTATAGGGTAACTACCTGAGAAACAGGCATGACAGAATTTATCTTTTTCTCCAACACAAGCTAATAAATCATCAATATCTATATATTTAAGAGAATCTGCTCCTGCAAAGTCTCTAATCTCATCTAAACTCTTTATATTGGCAATCAACTCTGTTTGATTTGGAGTATCTATACCATAATAACAAGGGAATTTAACTGCAGGTGAACCTATTCTAAGATGAACTTCAGCAGCTCCAGCTTTTTTAATCATATTAACAATCTTTTTAATTGTGGTTCCACGAACTATTGAATCATCAATTAGTACAACTTTCTTACCAGTAAAGAAGTTAGGCAATGTAGAAAACTTCTGTGAAACAGATTCATCTCTGATAGTTTGCTCTGGCTTGATGAATGTTCTACCAACATAATGATTTCTTAACAAGCCCATGCTAAAATAACTTTTCTTTTCATTGGCATACCCAACTGCCATGAAATTTGATGAATCAGGCACTGGAACAACAACATCTGGTTCAATATCATCTTTCCTTGCTAAGGCTGCTCCTATTTTCTTTCTGACCTCATACACATTCTCATTAAAGTGAAAACTATCAGGACGAGAAAAATAAATTAACTCGAAAATACAATGTTTATCTTCTTTATACAATCTATATTCATTAGGGTCATTGTCGAACATTTTTATGCCACGCTCACTTACCTGAATGATTCCAGCAGGAGGAACTTCTAATCTATTCTCCACTCCAAGAATATCAAGAGCACATGATTCTGAAGCAACGACAACTGTTCCATCAGCCATCTTTCCCCATACCATCGGTCTTATTGCATAAGGATCTCTAATCATATACATCTTATCAGGAGTTGCTAAGACTGTTGAAAAAGCCCCTTTGATTTTCTTCATCATAGCTTTGATAGCATCAACAATACTTAGTCCTTCGTTTTGAATCTGATAAATTATATATTTTAGTATTAATTCTCCGTCATTTTGACTTTTAAAATAGACACCTTTCTTCTCTAACTCTTCTTTTACTTCAAAATAGTTAACAACGTCACCATTACTTGCTAAAGCATAAGTTGCACCATAGAGTGATTCTACTGTATGCGGTTGAGAATTATAAGCTGTTGCCGAACCTTTAGTCGGATATCTAACATGACCTATCGCCAATTTGCCTTTCAAAGATGAAAGTACTTCTGGGGGAAACACCTGCTTTACCAATCCCATCTTCTTACGAAGGGTAAACACCTTTCCATCAGAAACCGCCATTCCACAGCTTTCTTGCCCTCTATGCTGTTCAGCAAACATTCCTAAGGCTGCTAAATCTGCTGCCTTCTCATGATTGAAAACTCCAATAATTCCACACATTTATAATTCTCCTACAAAAGTTTTTTTATTGCTATTGTGTTAATATGACACATATTGTTTTTTTTATTTAATAATTATTTCTTTTTTAATACCAATTTATTCTCATTACCCTTAATTAATCTGCTTATATTTTGCTTATGCTTTAATATAATAAACAGAGCTACAAAGATGGTAAGAATTAAAATTGATAATTGTTCAAAATTAGATAAATAATTCATTACTAATTGACTAATAACTAATACAATTGCTGCTATGATTGAACCTAAAGACACATAACGAGTTACTGCAACAACTATTATGAAAGCAGCTAAAGCAATCAGAAGAGTAATTGGAGATAAGAGCCCATAAACCCCAGCAGCTGTAGCAACACCTTTTCCACCCTTAAACTTCAAATAGATAGAAAATACATGACCTAAAATTGCAGTTACACCCAAAGTGATATCATAGATTTGAGTTACTTCTATACTTAACAGGGACAATATCCAGCGACCAACAAGTATTGCTACAATGCCCTTAAAAGCATCTAACAACATAACAGTTACACCGATTTTTGTTCCTAACACTCTTAGAGCATTTGTTGCTCCGGAATTACCACTTCCATGCTTAGTTATATCAATACCCTTCAGCTTACCCGCAATAAAACTGGTAGGAATTCCTCCTATCAAATAAGCTAAAAGATAAGCTATACTAATATATAACGTCAGATTCATTTACATCCTTTCCTTTAAACACTAATTTAATAGTTGCCCCTTCAAATTTAAAAACTTTTCTTATTTGGTTATGCAAGAATCGTTTATAATCTTCAGATATCTTTCTTGGACTATTACAGAAGAAAATAAAAGTTGGTGGGTCAGTATCAGGCTGTGTTATATAATATATTTTTAATAAAGCACCTGTTTTATGACTTGGAGGCCTTCTTTCAATAACTTTTTTTACAAAATCATTCAACTGAGAAGTTGGTACTCTTCTTTCACTCTCTTCCTTAACACTAAGAATTAAATCTAAAATCTTATTGACTCTTTGACCGGTTAAGGCTGAAATAAAGAGAACTGGAGCGTATTTTATAAACTGTAAGTCCTCCAAAATTTTAGTGGTAAATTCTTTATGTGTATGATTATCTTTTTCAGGTAAATCCCATTTATTAACAACTATAATCACATTTTTATAATGTCTCTTAATATATGAAGCAATCTTTTTCTCTTGAGTAGAGATTTCTTCTTCTGCTGAAACTATAAGTAGAATAACATCAGCTCTATCAATAGTATCTATTGTTCTCATAGCACTAAAGTACTCTACCCCATATTTTACCCTTGTCTTCTTCCTCAATCCAGCAGTATCTATAATAGTAAGCTCTTGTCCATGATAGGTAAGTTTTGAATCTATAGCATCTCTGGTTGTGCCAGGAATATCTGTGACGATTACGGTGTCTTGACCTATTAACCTATTTGTAATAGATGATTTACCAACATTTGGCTTTCCTACTATGGCAACTTTAATACTTGTATCAAGTAACTCTTCAAAATCATCTACATCACGAGCAGGAATCCTTGTTAATAACTCATCCATAAAGTTACCTGAGTTTCTACCTGAATTTGCAGCTATGGGAAATGGTACTCCAAATCCTAATTGCATAAAGTCATAAATATCCATCTCAATCTTTTCATTATCAACTTTATTAACAACGACCATTGTCTTATCACGCATTGGATTCAATAATTTAGCAATTCTGTGATCAAAATCTGTAATTCCTGTCATTCCATCAACTAAAAAGAGAATATAGTCAGCCTCTTGAATCGCTATTTCAGCTTGCAATCTTATATGATCATCCATTTTATCTGTAGAATTAAAGACTAATCCGCCTGTATCTACAATTCTAAACTTCTTTCCATCCCACTCTACATCAGCATATTTTCGATCTCTGGTAATTCCTTCTTCAAAATCTATAATTGCTTTTCTCTGTTTACACAATCTATTGAACAGGGTAGATTTACCCACATTAGGTCTGCCCACTATGGCGACTAACACATCTCTCATTTTTTCAACCTTTTTAAAAACATTAATATAAGCCAATTCTGTATGAATAGTGAAATTGTCAAATGATATTTAACTTTTAGGGTTTTACCGCTATTTATCGCTATGTTTTGGGACTATTCTCAAACTGATTCTAAATATAAAAATTATAAAAAATAGAACTTAAATCATCATCACAAGATTCTTTCGAAATATATTTTTACCCCTTCTATATATTATAGGTCCAAGTATTTTCAAAATTGGTCAAATCTGAGATAAAAAACTTAAAAAAAACTATAAAATTAACTATTAACTCAAGAAAATCATATTCTGCTATCCATGTTCAGTTTTATCTTCAGTTTTGTATAATAGAATAAATTCTATTATACTTGTGAAAACGGGTTAGTAATAGCTAACAAAATTATAGCTAAATTAATTCTTTTAAATCTATAACTATTCATTCTAACCTATCAAAGGACTCTGGTATGTGTCTCAATAATTCACTGAGAATTAATTGAGAGACTAATGGAAGCTCTTCAATCATGGAGGGAAAATTGATAGTTGAGCAGACTATTTAAGAAATAAAGGGTAATTACTATTTTTCTCTTGACACTTAGCAGCAAGAAATCGGTAATAAAAAATTAATGATTAATAAATATTTTTACTAACTAACCATAAAAATTATAGTGGAGAATCTATGAAAAAGGTACTGATTATAGCATTATCGCTCATTATTGTTTGTTCGATTTTTGCTAATGAGAAAAGAGAATTTAGATTTATTGAGGAGTTATATCAACGTGATAATTTAACTTTTGCTCAACAGGAAATTGAACGATTTAAAGAAAAATATCCTAATAGTGATTTTTTGCTTAAAGCAGATTATTATGAAGCAATGATTGATTTCTTACAAAATAAATTTCCTGAAGCAGACTCCAAACTTCTCAAATTAGAAAATAATAGTGATCAAGAGATCAAGCCCTTGATAATTCTCGCTTTAATTCAAACAAAGTTTTTTTTAGACGAATACGTTGAATCTGAGAATTATGCTGATAAATTTTTAGAAAACTATTCTACTCATAGTAGGCGTGGTGAAGCTTATTATTGGAAAGGCAGAATAGCCCTTGAAAGAGGAAATCTCGCCATTGCTGAAAATAATCTAAACAAAGCAAATGAGACAGAACATTCTTCTATGATCAATTACCTTAACTTTCAAATAAAACTCAAACAAAATGATATTATTCAAGCAAAAAGTGTCTTAGATTCCACTTATTATACTTATCAAGATGAATTTACTAATCAAATTGTCTTAGAATGGCTTGACTATCTTTATCAAAAATTAGATTATTCAACTATTGTCAAAGATGCAAAATATGAGATTCCCCAATATTCGAGACTATACAGTGATTACGCAATAATTATAGGTCAAGCCTACTATAAATTACAAAGATATGATAATGCTCTTGAAATATTAAAAACTATTCAGCCAACTACTGACATAAAGCAATTTCATATTGCTTTAGCCTATAAAGCTAAAGGAGATGTCCAATTAGCTAAAGCAATTTTTGAAGAGTTAGCTGGCTCTTCTGATAACCCCAAAATCCAAGAATTGAGTTTCTTTGAAATGATTAATTCTTCCATTGCAGTACCATTAGGGACAAGTAGTAACATTGAAAAGATTAAAACTAATAATCTTAATTATGCCAGACAGTTAACTGATTTTATTAAACAACATCCAGATAGCCAATATCTTGGAAATGCTTATTTCTTAAAAGGTTTTATAAATTATTTGAATGAAGATTATGCCCCAGCTTTAGAATGGCTTCTCCAGGCTAATAATCTCAAAATTGATAGTGATACCACTGAAAAATTACTCTTCTTGATTGGTGATATCTACTTCTTAACTTCTCAAAAAAGCAGAGCTATTTCTTTATTTAATTACTACAAAGAACTTTATCCTAAAGGACGCTATTATGATGAAGTTCTCTACAAAATAGGTTTAACATACTTTGACTCAAGTGTTTTCACTGAAGCAAATAATGCACTTTTGGACTTATCCAAAAAGTTCCCAAATTATAAACATATCTCTACTGCTTATTTCTATCTTGGTGAAATAAATACTATTAATAATAATCTTGAAGTAGCCTTAGATTGGTTTCAAATGTCTCTACCTAAAGCTACTGACCAGATATCTGTATGGATGAGAATTGCTGAAGTTAACTACCTACTCGGGGAATGGCAAATAGCTTTCAATGCATTAAATAATATTCCTGAAAGTCCTCTTTATGACTTCAGAGTTAACTTAATTAAGGGAAATATTTACTATAATTTAAAAGATTATGATAAAGCTATTGAACACTATAATATCTCATCTGCCCAAGCTGTTTCAGCTGAAAATGTATCTTTAATTACAAGTAGATTAGGCTGGACTTATTACCTCAAGGGTGACTTTGCTCAAGCCGAACGGGTTTTTAGGTCACTATCTAACTTCTCTTCAACCTCAGAAGATTATCTAATTTTAGCGGGAAACTCTGCCCTCAATGGTAAGAGATTTAATGATGCAATTACTCTCTTTCAAGAGTTCTTATTAACTTACCCAGTAAGCACTAAAACTAATTATGTTAAACTAAATTTAGCAGATTCTTACTATAACTTAAAACAGTATAAAACAGCATTTGACACTTATGCTGATATCCTTAACAATAACCCTGATGCAAAAGAACTTAAAAATTCTCTCTTAGGTATTAAGTGGACTGTCCTTAACCACAAAGGTAGAGATTATCGCTCTGACTTAGCTACCTTAGCTAACAAAATTAATGATAACAGAATTTCTCAAACCCTTACCCAAATTACTCTCCTCTATGAAAATGAAACTGAACAGTGGGATGATGTTATAAAAACAGCTGAATCTCTTCTTAATGATTACCCTCAAGACAAGCAGAATAAAGTTATAAATCAAACCCTTGCTTTAGCTTATACTAAGAAGAATGAGTTTGAAAAAGCTGATTCACTCTATGCAAACTTAACTCAATGGCATAAGGATGCTGAACTTTTCTCAGCTTGGTCTGATGCCTTCTTAACTCGTAAAGATACAAGCAAAGCAATTCAAGTATTGGATGATGCTCTGCTTATTTCCAACGAAATGGATACTTGGTTCAAAAGTTTAGAATTAAAAGTAGCTACTAATAATGCTTCTTTTGAAACTTCTTACCAAAGATTTATGACCCTTGCTCAGGGACTTTCCAAAGATTATGGACAACTCCTCTATAATGAATGGAAGCTCAAGAATAAGCAGGAAGCTGACTTAGAGTATCTTTCAAACAAGTCAGATTCTTCAGATGACAGAATTGCCGGACTTGCCTTCTACCTCCTCGGTCTTGATTCTTTTACTAAGCAAAATTATGAAGAGTGTGCTCTCAACATGATGAGAGTCATCTACCTCTTCCCTGATTTCACAGAGCTAAATACTAAAGCGATCTACTATCTGATTCTCTCCCAACATTACCTCGGTTATAAAGATAAAGCTCTCCAAAACTTTGATTCTTATCACGGTTCCCTCCCTGACTGGCAAACCGACTACCTTCGCAACAAGCTCTTTAAGTAGGTCATGATGAAATATATAATAATTATACTTTTTGCCTTTGTTTCAGTGATTGCTACTGCTCAAGATATCCTTGAAAGTGAAAGAGAACCTATAATTGTTGAAACAAAAGCCGACCTTCAAACAGAATTAGAGCTTTTACCTATCAAGTACCTCAGAGATGAAAGACCTGATTCCCTGCTAAAATTCAACTACTCATATCATGGAAATCCTCTAAATGGCGATTTCTTCTTATTCCCAGAAGGCAGATTAACTAATTATCTTAATCTAAATAGCGGAACTCATGATTTGTTTGAAGTTACTAATAACCTGTTTCTTAATGAGTACACCCTAAATCTCAATTATCTTCATAGACAGGATAAAGGCGAAAGAAAGATAAGCATTTTCTCATTAGGAAACACTTATTCATTTGACAAACATAATTTTGAACTTTCTGCAGAGTACTTAGATAGTCATAAAAAAACTTCTCTTCTATCCTCTGATAATGAAACTAAAAATATTTCACTCTCTTATTCACTTAATAATTCAGAAGTCAACTTCATTAATAAAGTCTTGTTTAAGGGACAATTTGAAAAAAGTTCTGTAACTTTAATAAATAAAGATAGAGACTACTGGAATCTATTTT
Source organism: Cloacimonadales bacterium (SeqCode) (assembly GCA_963692475.1). Taxonomy (GTDB): domain Bacteria; phylum Cloacimonadota; class Cloacimonadia; order Cloacimonadales; family JAFGVF01; genus JAEKNW01. The sequence goes on along the minus strand of OY829950.1, from coordinate 2,764,050 downwards.
CAGAATTAGAACTTGAACCTCTTAACAGCTTCTTTACTGATATTAAATTCGCTAATAACCATAAAGCGATAAATACTCAAATTCAAGCCTATTACGAGAACTATTTGGGTTTAGGTTTATGGAGTGGAATTACTCAAGATAAGGCTATTATAGCACCTTATCTAAACTACTATCTTAATTATCATAATCTAAGCTTGAAACTTACCAATAAGCCATATTCTGTCCAACAATCATATTATAAAGAGTTTCAGAAACACCTTTATGGAACCTATGATAATATAAAAACTGATTACTTAGTCCCAGGAAATGCCTTTGTCGAATTATCCTACTTCAAATACCTTACTTGGACTATCGGTAGTCATTACTTGTATGTCGTTAACGAACCTATCTACAGATTTGAGACCCTGACTGAAGGTATTAATTTTGATAGTTATTGGAAAACTTCTCATTATGCTAAAGCTACATATCAAAGTAAGAGTCTTAATATTTCCTCTAAAGGTGAATTAATAGACTACAAAAACTTTAATAGTGAATTCTTACCATTTGTTCCAGAATTTAGAATCACAAACTCTCTTGCCTTTAACTTCAAGAAATTATCAGTAGGTGCTGATTATATCTTGGAAAGCAAAGCTCGTGATGATTATGAGAATAAACTTGATGATTCCCATATTATCAATGCTTATGCTAATTATCAGCTAAATAATAAGGTCTCATTTTGGTCAGAAATTACTAATTTACTCAATAAAAATTCTAATAATTACCTACAAGATCAGATAAATCAAACAGAATTGAAAGCAGGACTAAAATTATTTTTCTAAGATAATTAATTGAATTATAATAATTTGATTGATATCATTCATTATTTAAGAGAAATTTATTTAAAATTGTCTTGACACAAAAACCGCTTTTTTATTATATGAAAAAACAATGATTGATGAAGATATTCCGAAATAGCTCAGCGGTAGAGCGGATGGCTGTTAACCATTAGGTCGGGGGTTCAAATCCCTCTTTCGGAGCCATAAATTAGGCTCTCTTCGGAGAGCCACTTACTTGATCTTTTATTCCGAAATAGCTCAGCGGTAGAGCGGATGGCTGTTAACCATTAGGTCGGGGGTTCAAATCCCTCTTTCGGAGCCATAAATTTAAGCCTTCCTTACGGAAGGCTTTTTTGCTTATACTCAGAAAATTGAAATTAATGTACTTTCTGGGTTTATTTGGGCTTAACAGGAAATAATGTAATTCAATACTACCAATAAGTAAACCAATTAATATTAAGTGAATTAGGAACATAATATGCATAAATTAGATAAGTAGATTTTATATTTATAGGGGATGAAATGAGAAGGATTTCTTTGCTTATATTAGTAATTATGTTAAGCTGTGTCAATGTGTTGATAGCACAAACTTTATGGGATAATTCAGCATGTTTGTATCAATCTAATAACACAAAAATACTCTTGAGAGGGGAAATATCAACTGGGTCTATATTATTCTACGAAATCGATGACCAGGTATTTTTAAATAAATTCACTGATGTTGGCGCTCCAACTTTAGATGAGCCTCTTTGTTTAGGAAGTGGGTATAATTTTGAACAAGTTCTTAAGGTAATAAAATGTGATGATGATAAATATCTTCTTAGCTGGAGAGAAGCTGATAATCTTAAGGTTCAAAAATTTGATGAAGATGGTATTGAAGAGTGGACAAACCCTATAGCTATATCTATATCAAATTTTGCAGATTATACTATAAATGAATCTGCTCTTATGTCAACAGAAACGCAAATCAACTTAGCTATAAATTATAGTTTTGATGATAATGATGAGAAGATTATTCATTATCAAATTGATTTTTCTACTGGAACTCCTCAAATCTCAACTCCGGTTGTAGTTTATGAAGGTACTTATATCAGGTCTCTTAATGGACTTTCCACCCAAGATGGTGTGACTTTAATGTGGGTAATCCCAAATGAAGCTACGGATATGCTTTCAATCTATAAGGATGGGGTAATCTATCAAACTGAAACCGACTATGGTGATTGGGTGGGAGCAACTACTGGGGAATTGCCTCGCACTGATACAGGTAAAATTATCGAACTTAATGATACAACTACTGTGTTTGCCTTAAATAGTACAGGTCCCTTTACTCTCCAATATGTAAATTCAGGACTCTTTATTTTTAGCGAAGTTGAAAACAGTTTAACAAGTATCCCTACGCAATCCTCTGGGAGATTAATGGGTGCTTATAAAATTTCAAATGAGCAATTTTTAGCAGTTTCTATGAATGGTGCAGTTATAAAGATTATTAAATATGATGAGTTTGGAAATGTTATTTCTACAACAAATATTTGGGATTGTCCTTTTAGTGCTTTATCGATGGAGGCAGTTTATGATCAAATCAGAAGTGTTGATGCAACTTTTTCCTCTAATACATTTAAAATGGCGATGGCATCAGTTTATAAACATTATTGGTTAGGGGTTAACAGGGTCACTCTTTCAGTCATCACATATAATACTGATTCAGAGGAGTACACATCTGAGTACACACAACTAAATGATACTTCGGTAGGTGTACACTCATCTGAACGAATTCTTCTTTCACAGAATAATAGTGTTTCACTGCTACATAGTATTGATTTTGGAACTTATAAAGCTTATAAACAATATTCTTATCCTTGTGATAACTTGGAAGATTCAGAAGCAACAATAAGTAGTTATCAAATATATAAAAATTATAATAATAAAATAGATACTATTCATTCTTTTTTATGGCAAGAAAATAATCATCTTGTGATGAAATATAAGCATGATTATGATCCTGATCTAACTCTTATAGAGACTGACTTAGATCAGGGTGGAGACTTGCTTTCTGAAACAGTTCTTTCAAGAATAAGAGATTATAAATTTCATGAATTTTCCCAGAATAATGGACTCCTTCACTATACAAGCGTGGAAGGAATCACTAAATTTCAGAAAGCTAAATTACTTTCGGAAGACGGTCTTATCAATACATATTCTTTGGTCAATGCCCACTCTTATCTTCCATCAATAGTAAATGCAACGAATGGAAATGGTTGGTTTGTCTATGTAAATTCTGATTATGATCCTCAATTTCATAGAATAGAGAATAATATCTTGCAGGAATCACCCGTAAGTGATCTAAACATTAATTTTCCTAAGGGTATAAATGGGAATTATATAATTTTCAGTCCTAATGGTAATTTGCGAGTTCTAAAACTAAATGACGATGGTAGTGTTGCAACTGATTGGGACCCCCTAGGCGTAGAGTTCTATACTTTTAATGATTATCATGGAAGTGACCTACAGGTAAATACTTACGGTTTTAATTTAATCGTCTCTTATCTTACTGATAACTTGTATCGTATAGTATTTTTGGATCCAGAGAATGTACTTGCTTATCAAACTAACACTATTCCTTCTAATTCTGATGTTTGTAAAAAAGAATTTGTTATTGGAGATAAATTCTATTTTATTCAGAACTATAATAACAACCTTACCATGTCATGCTATGACTTGGATAATTATTTTGCAGAATTATGGCAGATAGATATTGCTGATAATGTTAGCGGTAATTTTGATATAAAAAAGTTAAATAATAAGTTTGTAATTGCCTACTCTCAAGGTGAGCAAGGGAGTAAGAGAGTCAATCTAAAGACAATCAGCTTTATGGGTTACAGTGATCAATATGAAAATGGATTTGTCTTGCCTCTGAATTTGGAAAGTCAGTATAGGCCTGTTATAAGTGTTGTTGACGATAATACTGTTTTTGTTAGCAGAGTAGAGAATAATACTAACAATACTCCTGGTGTTTATTGTGACTTGATAGACCTGAGCTATTTTGTTCCTAATAGTTCTGAAGAGGTATCGCCTATTACTTTAAGAGCGACAAACTATCCTAATCCTTTTAATCCTGAAACTACCATCTCTTATAATCTACCAAAAGCAGGTCCTGTTAAAGTGGAAGTTTATAACCTAAGAGGTCAGTTAGTAAAGACCTTAGTTAATGAAGTTCAAGCTGAGGGAAATCAAAAGGTAATTTGGAAAGGCTATAATAATCAAGATAAACAGGTAAGTTCTGGGATTTATCTCTATAAAATCAAAACTACAGGTGATGTTATAAGTGGTAAAATGGTTCTGATGAAATAGGGTCTTGCTATGCAATAATTAAAAATGAAAAGCTAAAAGTGAAAAATGGAAGAGAAAGACATTCACAAAAATTAACGGGTGTCTTCGGTAAAGCTACCAGACGGTGATTAATCCACTTCCGGGATATTCGAAGATTATGCAGGCTGTTGCAAACCTCCTATTTGTCAAAAATGCACAAATATTCAATATTTTTAGGGATATTACTAATTTTTTAAAGTCGCTATATATTTATGCAAACTCTTCGCTGCAATGTATTTAACCCTGAATAAATCTATTAGCGAACTTTTTTGTAAAAAGAGACAAAAAAGTCAGAGATGTTGACAAGGTCAACATCTCTAATCCCTTAAGGGGATTTATAGTTCATCTTCTGAGTTTACTAAAAGTACTATACAGGCATTAAATTCATGCTATACTTGTATTGTTTCATAGATATCTTCAATATCATTATTCAATAATCCATTTCTAAAGACATGATAAAGATCATTGTTTTTGGAAATAGTTGCACCAATGGTTCTAATTGCCTTGAGGTGATATCCTGGTCTCTCTTCAGGAGATAAAATCAAGAAGAGAAGGTTAACTTTTTCACCATCAGGAGAACCCCAATCTAATGATTTATGCAATAAACCACAGGCAATCTTAGGAGTGTCTATTCCTGAGATTCTGCAATGAGGAATAGCAACACCCTTACCAATTCCAGTGCTACTTAGTTTCTCACGCTCTGATATTGAGAAAGTGATATCAGCTGTTTCATTAATTAAACCATGCTTGACCATTAATTGTGAGAGTTCGAAGATTGCCTCTTCTTTTGTAGAAGCCATCATTTCAAACACTCTATCTTCAATCATACCAGCTAAGGTAAAATCGGAATCAGGAGTAGTAGATTTGACAGCTTTGTCTTCACCTACTGTCCAGTTTCTCCACTTAATCAGTGTTCTTTCAGACAGGTAAGCACCACCTAATTCAAAAACTATTAAAGCAGGAATAATTGTGTTAAATATCACAAATCCCCCACTCTTACTGAGAAGTGTGGCTACTAAAATAGTCTCTACAGCTGCCATACCTGCTTGGGGAAGCATTAATTTAGGTAAAGCTGCCACAATCTTTTTGTCTTGCTTGGTAACTTTAGCCCCCATCCAGTTTCCTATCAACTTACCCGCAGTTCGGAGAACAACATAGGCTAAAGCAAATTTTAGAGAATTAGCATCAAAAGAATCAATTCTGACACTTGCTCCAATTATTGCAAAGAAAAGTAAGTTAAAAATAGGCATAACATTTTCAATCTTTAAAGAATCAAAAATTGCATTATTATGGAAGTTAGAGATTAAGAAACCTGCGACAATAGCGGTAATCAAGAATGGTAAATTGAAATGAATAGCTACGGATATTCCTATAGCGATTATTCCAATCATAATTATTAAAATCTCTACTGAAGGAGTAGGATGTTCAGACAGAACAGTAGATAAAAATGAGCTATCTTCAATCTTATGATAAGAAGAATCATTTTTACTCCTCTCTTTTATAGATAATTTAAAAATTAGGAATATTACCAATCCTATGAATGATGCTAAAACTAATTCCTTTGTAACATGATATGTCAAATGTCCAAAAGATAGATGTTCTCCTTTTTGCTTTGCCACACCTATACCTAAGAAAATTGAAAAGAAAATTACTTCCAGTATATCATCTAAGACTACAATATTAGCCAGTAGATTCTTCAAGGAGCCTGTAATTTTCAATTTTGACATGAGAATAAAGGTTAAAGCAGGAGCAGTAGCAATACCTATAGAGCCAATTAAGAGGGAGTTAATCCAAGAGAAGTGAAAAATAAAGCGAAATCCTGTAGCTAAGAGAAGAAATGTTAACATTCCTTGAATTAGACATATAAAAACTGCTTTTATTCCAACTTTCCTTAAACGATCACGGTGTAGTTCCTCTCCCAGTGAAAAAGCTATCAATCCTAAGAAAAGAAATACAAAAAAATGATAACTTTCTAATACTTGTCCATACTCAGCAAACTCTGAATTGTAAAAATGATAGATTGGTTTGAAAAAACTTATGCTATGTAAATGATTATATTTTTCTAATAATCTGTGAATCAATTCTAAAAAATGAGGACCGACAATTATCCCGCCAAAGATTTGTCCAATCACTTCACCAATCTTGAATTTCTTCGCAAATAATCCAAATACATAAGCAGATAGAATCAGTAATCCTAATTCCAAAATCTGCATTTTCATATGTTGTAAATCCATTAATCCTCTTTATTCATTTATACAAAACCTAACAATGTCAGAAATAAATAATTTGACTTTTTATGCAAGTAAATTATTTGAGGTTTAAGTTTTGTATCTTCACGCCAAAGTACGCAAAGTGGAGATACAAGACTCTCAGAAGTGTGCTAAGATTGAATAGACTTGTTCTATTAGTGTGGGGTAATTTACTTCCAGCCACAGTTCGCAATTAGGAAGTAAAGTTAAACTACTAATTAGAATATAGTTGTTTTTATATTAACGTATAAAGGTCTTATTACATTTATGAGTAAATTAATGGAGGAACTATAATGTTCTCAGACGGCTCAACCGGATTTATGCTGGTTGCAACAAGTTTAGTAATGCTGATGACACCAGGATTAGCTTTTTTCTATGGTGGCTTAGCTTCTAAACGAAATATTCTTGGTATAATGATGCAAAGCTTTGTATCATTAGGTGTAACAACAATCCTCTGGTATGCCTTCGGGTATTCCCTCTGTTTTAGTGGTTCAGGAGCAATTATCGGAAACTTCGATAAGAGTTTTCTCATGGGAGTTGACCTCCTTTCTCCCTTCGGAGATGGTACTATCCCAGAATTTGTTTTCTTTTCCTATCAAATGATGTTTGCTATCATTACACCAGCCTTAATTACCGGAGCATTTACAGGTAGAGTATCTTTCAAGGCATATCTACTCTTCTTGGTATTTTGGCAAATCTTTGTCTATTACCCATTTGTTCATATGATCTGGGGTAATGGTATCTTAGCTCAATGGGGTGTTAGAGACTTTGCAGGTGGTATCGTAGTACACATTACTGCTGGTTTCGCAGCTTTAGCATCGGTTATCTTTGTTGGTGAAAGAAAAGATAGAAACTCAAAACCTAATAGTATTCCTTTGGTTGCCATTGGTACTGGTCTTCTTTGGTTCGGTTGGTATGGATTCAATGCCGGAAGCGAACTTAGAGTTGATCATATTACTGCTCAAGCCTTTGTTAACACAGATATAGCAGCTTCTTTCGCTACTATTACTTGGTTAATCATCGAATGGTCTCGTGAAAAGAAACCTAAATTCGTTGGACTTATGACAGGTGCTGTTGCCGGTTTGGCTACTATCACTCCAGCTGCAGGTTTTGTTCCTGCTTGGGCTGCAGCTCTCATTGGTATCCTAGCTGGTCTAGGTTGCTATTATGCTGTTGCCCTTAAGAATAGACTCAAATGGGACGATGCTCTCGATGTTTGGGGTGTTCATGGTATGGGTGGATTTATTGGTACAGTACTTCTTGGAGTTTTTGCAAGTTCAACTCTCAATCCCGCCGGAGCTGATGGACTACTAAACGGAAACTCAGCTTTCTTCTTCAAACAGTTAGTCACTGCTACAGGTACAGCAATCTACGCATATATCTTCACTTATGCTATGCTATGGATAATAAATAAAATTACCATTGTAAGAGTTTGTGAAGAACATGAAGGTGAAGGACTTGATAAATCAATACACGAAGAAGATGCATACGCATAGATAATATAACACTTTACAAAACCTAACGACAAAGGATTGTCCTGAGCAATCCTTTGTTTTTTTGGCTCAAGTTCAAGTATAGTGGTAAAAAAGAGACTTTTATTATAGTATATTCATTGTATTAGAGAAAGTTACGAGTTTAAATTTACTATTTAGAGTAAGTTTTGCTTGTAAATAATACTTTAATAATATAATTTAAAACAATATTAAGCAAGCATGTCTTTTAACCCAAATAATGCAATAGATCTTTGAGAATAGCACTATATTCTTTTGCAAAAGTAACTTACATAATTCTTCCGAATATATATATTATATGCGTCAGAATTCTGCAAGCTATTTTGCTAAAAGAATTTGCACTCTTCACTAAAGTCTATTGCACCATTTGGGTTTAATTAATCCATAGTTCTTTTCTAAAGGATCATATTATATGTATTGAACTTATATATCTTCACTATCAGGTGTCTCTTGGTTTTCAGCTTAGTGGATGGCTAATAGATACCCAATAAACCCCTAATAAACCGCCAATAGACTATCTGACATCAAGCAGATAATAAAGGATTTAGATTTGCCAAGAATAAAAAGATTGATTATTGGGTGTTAACAAAATTCTACAAAGAGGTGACCAATTTATGAAATTTCCACCCGACTTGAACTTGAGCCGTTTTTTTTAATAATCTGGATAATCCCAAATAATGCAGAAGCCCTTTGTGAAAAGCACAACTTGGGATAACAAAAGAAAGGGTTCTACCAAGAGAACCCTTATCTATAAGTTTTATATTTATTAACTATTTTATTAAGCCATCTCTTCTGAGCATAGCATCTGGATCTGGTTTTCTACCTCTGAACTTTATAAATAACTCCATTGGGTGTTGAGAGTTTCCTTTAGATAAAATATTTTCTCTAAATGATTTAGCTGTTTCTTTATTGAAGATACCATCTTCTTTAAACTTAGCAAAAGCATCAGCATCAAGAACTTCAGCCCATTTGTATGAGTAGTAGCCTGATGAATATCCACCATGGAAGATATGAGAGAATGAGCATGAAGTATTAACGCAATCAACTCTTGGGTAGAGTCTTGTTTTTTCAGTAACTTCCTGTTCAAACTTAGCTACATCTTCAACATTTGAAGGATCAGCAGAATGCCAAGCCATATCAATCAGACCTAATGAAACTTGTCTAACATTGAACATACCTTTGTTGAAAGTTTCAGCTTTTTTAACTTTATTAACTAACTCTTCAGGAATAAGTTCACCAGTTTCATAATGATGAGCAAACAGTTTAAGTGTTTCCATTTCTAAAACCCAGTTTTCCATAACTTGAGATGGAAGTTCAACAAAATCCCAATATACGTTAGGACTTGCTAATGATTTGTAATGAACATCTGAAAGAAGTCCGTGTAAAGCATGACCGAATTCGTGGAAGATTGTAGTAACTTCATCTAAAGATAAAAGTGAAGGCTTATCTTCTGAAGGAGGTGTTAAAGAACCTACGATAGAAATGAATGGTCTTTTAACTTCTCCTTGTTGAAAACCTTGAGAACGGTAACCAGTCATCCAGGCTCCAGCTCTTTTTGTATCTCTTGGATATAAGTCAACATAGAAAAGTCCCATATATCTTCCATCTTCTTCTTGAGTAACTTCAAAAACTCTAACATCTTGATGATATTTAGGAATATCATTATGCTCAGTAAATTTTAAGCCATAAAGTTTGTTAGCAACTGTGAAAATACCATTGATAACATTTTCTGCTTTAAAGTAAGGTCTTAATTCTTCTGAATCAAAATCAAATTTTTTCTTCTTAAGAATTTCTGAATAATAAGATGAATCCCAAGGCATAAGCTGTTCAATACCATCCTCTTTAGCTAACTCTTCAATTTCTTTAACTTCTTTTTTTGCAGCAGGTAAAGCAATATTAAGTATCTTATCTAAAAATTCATGTACTGTTTTAGGATTCTCAGCCATTCTCTCTTCCAAAGTGAAGTCTGCGTGAGTAGCATAGCCTAATAATTGAGCTCTTTTGTATCTTAATGTAGCAATTTGTTTAACTAATTCTTGATTGTCAAATTCATCTCTGAAAGCCCTTGAACCCCATGCTTTGCTAAATTTTTCTCTTAATTCTCTGTTTTTAGCATATTGAAGTATTGGCATAAATATCGATGGTTGAAGAATGAATAACCACTTGCCCTCGTGACCTTTCTGTTTTGCAATAAAAGCAGCTTGAGCTTTAGCATTAGCTGGAAGACCTTCTAATTCAGCTTCATCTTCTACAATGTATTCAAATTTATTTGTTGAGTTTAAGATATTTTGAGAATATTGAGGACCTAATTTAGACATTTCCATGTTGATTTTCATCAATTCTTTCTTTTTATCTTCTGGTAAAAGAGCACCATTACGAATAAATGATTTATAAATTTTCTCTAACAATCTTGTTTGTTCTGGATTTAAATTTTCTTCACTTTGATGATCATAAACGTATTTAAGTTTTTCAAACATTTTTGGATTCATCATTGTTTCATTACCAAATTCAGCTAATTTTTGAGATATTTCACCTGCTAAGGCAGAAAAATCTTTATCAGCATTACAGCTTAGAAGATTAAAATAGATGCCAGTAATATAATCAAGCTCTACCCCAGTTTCATCTTCTATAGTATTCTTAAAAGTTGGTGTTTCAGGACTATCTATAAATTCTTTAAACTCTTTTCGGGCTATTTCTAAAGCCCAATCAATTGCTGGCATAAAGTGTTCTGTTTTAAATTGATCAAAAGGAATTGCCTCAAATTTTGAGTATCTTTCCCCTGTCATTAAAGGATTCTTTTTTAGTTCAGACATATTATTCTCCTCTGATTATTATTAATTTAAAGACAATTTAATTAACTTCTGCTAATTGTCAATAATAATTTTTCTACCAAGGGTTTAATTGTGTTTATCTATGTTTAAATAAAGGAATTTTTCCTCATTATTTTTTTTTGTTAATTATTATTTTGACAAATTTAGCAATCATAACTTTCTGGATTTTCAAAATAAATATTTGGGAGAAACTTTGGAACAAACGTTTAAAGCAAACCCGGCTCCAATTGGCTTAATAGGCTTTGGAATGACTACTATTTTATTAAATATTCATAATGCCGGATTCTTTCCTCTTGATGTGGTTATTATGGCCATGGGCTTGACTATTGGTGGTTTTGCTCAGATTATTGCGGGAATTTTGGAATTTAAGAACAACAAAACTTTTGGAACAGTCGCCTTTGTTGCCTACGGATTCTTTTGGTTATCATTAGTTTTAATTTGGGTATTACCTAAAATGGGGTTAGGAGAAGCTCATTCTCCCCTCTCTTTAGGATTATACCTATTGCTATGGGGAATCTTTACTTTAGGCATGTTTATTGGAACTTTCAAATCTGTTTTAGTATCTAAAATGGTCTTTGGAACTCTTTTAGTTTTATTTATGTTGCTCGCTCTAGCTAACTTCACAGGAAGTCATCTAATTCATACTATAGCTGGTTATGAAGGTATTCTTTGTGGAGCTTTAGCAATGTATGAAGCCATAGCTCAAGTTGTAAATGAAGCCCATGGGAAAAAAGTATTACCTTTATAAGAATTGCAACTTTTTATCCCTCTCCTCGAGGGGGATTTAACACATCTCATTATTCCCCTCTTTGAGGGGATTTTTTTATAAAATTTATATTGCCATATTTTTCTCCTTTAGATAGTTGACCTTAGAGGAAAATAAAATGAATAGAAAAAATGTTTATCGTACTACGGTATCTATGCTTATGTTATCAGCTCTATTTAATGGAGTTTTTAATGGTTTTACCGGAATTCAAGACATTATTGCGAGGAAGGCTTTTAATGCTTTAGATTGGCAATTAATGGTTTTAACAATGATGTGGCCTGTAACTAACTTTCTATCTATCTGGTGGGGAAAGATTTTAGAACAAAGTAGCAATAAAGCAAAGTTCTTTTGGGCTGTGGCTATATTAGGTAGACTTTCACTTCTACTAGCTTATTTTGTTACGTCTATGAATATTTATCTTTTGATTTTTGGGTTAGTATCATTCTTTAATGGAATTCTATCTCCTGCATCTAATTCAATATATCAAAGCAACTTACCGCACGACAGATCAAAAGTCTTTGGTTATACAATGAGCATTGCTTCCTTAATGAGTATGATATTTGCCTGGATATCAGGTAGATACTTAGACTCATCAGAAGCTAACCTAAAGCTAATTTTTATCTTTGTATCTTTAGCTGGATTTATTTCAGCTTCAGTTTTAAGTTTTATTAAAATTGATGATAATAAAGTAACTTATCAAAAGAAAATGCCTAAGAAAGAATTTTTCCTTACCCCCCTTAGAAGAGCTTTTCAGCTACTTAAAACAAACAAGCCTTATGCACACTTCCAACGCGATTTTACTCTCTACGGTTTTGGTTTCCTTTCTCTCGCCCCAGTAATACCCATCTTTATGGTAGATAACCTCAACCTAAATTATACACATTCTTTCATCTCCAAAGGTATTTTAGCTCAAATAGGATTCTTGATTCTATCACCTATTTTTGGTAGATTACATGATAATTTCCATCCTTTTAAATTTGCCTCTTACTCCTTCGGTGCTATTGCCCTATTCCCTCTTTTATTAATAATAACTGGTTTGTTTACTAATGTAGTGTATAGTCTAATAGCAATCTATTTTACTTTCTTGATCTATGGTTTTGCTATGTCAGGAGTTAATATGGCTTGGAATATGAGCTCTATTCATTTTGCAGGCAATGAAGATGCATCCATGTACCAAAGTCTTCATATCACAATTACTGGAATAAGAGGACTTTTCGCTCCCGTATTAGGTATTTTGGCTAAAAATTATCTTGGTATTTATGGAGCTTTTTTTATGTCTTTCTGTTTCTTTGCAACTGCTTCTGTTTTTTCCTATCGAGATTACAAGGCATATTCTTCTGGGAAACTTAAGTAGAGTAAAAGTAAAGCAGAGAATTTTTGATAAAGATATAAAGTGAGAATGTGACAAAGAATACAACAGAAAAATAAAAGCTAAGGACAAGTTTCAAGAATGATAAATTATTAAAAAACACAGATAAAGTAAATATAATTATTTGCTAGCTTACAATAATTGCTTTCTTGGAATAGTAAATGTATAAGAAAATCTAAAATACCAACATTGAGGAATTATGAAACAGAAATTATTAATACCACTCTTTATTATATTAATAGCTACCAATCTTTTAGCGAGTGATTCTATTACCGAAAGAATCAACCGTTATTCTGGAATAAATGCTAATGAGCTACATACATATTTAGATTCTTTAACAGGCATAAAATCATATTATGCTGATTTTATCATGAGCCACATGAGTGATAATGATTTAGCTGTTGTTACTTCAGATTACCTTGATGAGCACTTAACTTATTCCCTTAAAGCTATAGACCTATCCTATGTATCTGAAGTTCCTGAAGAATATTTTCAACATTTTGTACTCCCCTTAAGAGTTTCTCAAGAACCTTTTGAAGCATGGCGAAAAGAATTCTATGATGCACTTTATCCAGAAGTTTCGAAGGTATCTACTATAAATGAAGCTATTTTGTTAGCTGACCTCTTTTACCAAGAAGGAATATACTTCAAGCAGACTTCTGGCAGAGATCAAGCCCCTCTAACATCTATTAAAAGAGGCTACGGAAGATGTGAAGAGATGATGATTTTACAGATGGCTATTTTCCGTTCAGTTGGTATTCCTTGCCGACCAGCTTCTGCCCCTTATTGGTCTTTCACTGATAGTAATCATGTTTGGACAGAAGTATGGACTCCTCAAGGTTGGAAAATTGTCCCTGAAGCCTATCCAGAAGCTTATAGAAAATCATCATGGGAAATTGATAGAGCAAGAAAAGCTCCCCTAATTACTACTGAAATTTATGGAAGTTTTAACTCTCCACTTTCTTTTGAACAATCTGTTTATGACACTAAACTTAACATTACTGATGTTTACGGGAACACTGTCAAAACCTTTGTTACCGTCATTGATCAAGATGATAATCCTGTTGCCAATGCTGACATCTACTATTATGCGACTACTTTTGGGGGATTATTCCAACTTTATAGTACTAAAAGTGATGAGAAAGGACAGGCTGAAGTAGTCTTTGGACAAACTTCTCTCTTTGTAACTGCTAATCATTTAAGTAAAACAGGACATGGCTTCATTAATACGCTTAATGGTCAAAATTCTATCATCATAACAATTTCTAAAGACAATATTATTGATGAAAATCTTGTCTATAATTTCCCATTAGATTCTTCTGCTAAAAGAGATTTTGGAGTAACAGAAGCTAATAAAAAATATTTGCAAAATCTAACTGACCTTGCGAATAAGAAAAGAGAGACTCGCCTCCTACATAATCAGAAAACCCTCCAATTTCTTGGTAATTATCCTCTTCCTAAGAATAAAGAGGATAAAGAAGAATATCAAAAAATACGTGAAGATTACCTTAGTAAGTGTCAAGAGTTAGCAGGAAATGCAGATAACTGGCTATATATTGATGCTAAAATATCTAAGTATTCTAGCCCTGAACTAAGTAGAAAAATTATGATTGATTTAATTATCGACAAGGATATTAAAGATTTGATTGAATTATCTGATACTACTGCTATTGAGAACCTTCTCTTATCTTTAGTAGAGAGTAGAATATTCTATAAAGATACTTATGATTATGATTTATTCAGAAACAATGTTATGAAAACACCTTTTGGAGGAAATCCTTTCCCTGAAACTGGCTGGCAAGGTGATTTATCTCTTATTACTAAAGAATTTAGAGACAAAAGCATTAAGAAAACTGTTAAAAATGTTCAGCAATGGCTTAGAGAGAATATCATTTTAGATGAGAACCCTACTTGGAGCTATTTTGGTGGAAGCCTAACCCCCACTCAACTCCTTAATAAAAAGTATCTTAGTAAGAATCAGCAGATTTATTTACTTACCTCTTTATTACAGACTTCGGGAGTTCCTCTTAGGTGGCAAGGATTCTTAGAGTATTATGATGGAAAAAAATGGGTTAATATAGACATAGATGAAGTTATTGAAAATAATGATAATCCACCTGCGCAAGACCCTGTCCAAAAAGAATTTGAAATTCTTATCACTGTCGATGATAAGGCACAAATTCCAGAGCCATATAGCAACTTCTTACTTGCCTCAAACTCTGAAAATGGAGAATTAGTTAATACGTGGTTTGATTTTGAGGAAAAAGAAGGCAGATATTTAATTACCTACTACCAAACACCTGGTAAGCAAAACTATATTGAAGGATACGTCAGGAATATGAATGGGGATGCTAACCTTATCATAAAGCCAGTTGATTTATCAACAGAGAGATTAGAATTAAACTTTATCACACCCAAAACAGCGAGTGAAAACAATATAGCTTGGTCAGATATTACTAAATCCAAGCTTAACAATCTTCTTGCTAATAATAATCTTTCAGAGCAAAAAACACTAGTACTTGTACTCAACCAAGAAGGAAATGAGCCCCAGGAAAGAATGTTAGAACAAGTAATTAATAAACTCCCTGATTTAAGAAAGAAGGATGTTAATGTCCTTGTTTACTCACAAAACAGATTAGTTCCTGGATTAGTTAACCTATATGAGGACAGTTTCTTCTATCAAAAAGGTCCCAGAATTATAACAGAAGATATTTCTTTAGATAATTACCCTGTGATTTTCCTAATTGATAAAGAGGATATTATAACCTCGGCTAACGGCTTTGATTTAGATTTAATTAATTATCTCTATCGTTTAGTTGATTAAATATTAAGATATTGCGTGTTTAACTTAACTATATTTATAGGATGATTTTCCTTTTTTATTGACATAATAATTAATGTAAATAATTTGACTTAACGTGCTGGAGATGTGTCCGAGCGGTTTAAGGAGCACGGTTGGAAACCGTGTATAGGTGCAAGCTTATCTAGAGTTCGAATCTCTACATCTCCGCCATTTTTTTATCAATAATTAAATAAAAGTAATTACAAAAAATACCATGACTAAATAAAAAGCAATCCTAACATGATTTATAATATAACAATCGAAAAGAGGTAATTTAATTTAATGAAAACATTTTTAGATTGTATCCCCTGTTTCATGAATCAAGCGCTAAAAGCAGGCAAAATAGCAACTACAGACCAAGTAAAACTCAAGAAGATATTAGATGAGGTTGCCAGTGTAATAAAGGACATCCCTTTAGAAAATACTCCTCCTGAAACTGGTGGAATTATCTATAAAATAGTCTCCGAAGTCATAGGTTTAACTGACCCTTATAAAAATATAAAACAAAAAAACATTGCTCAAGCTTTAGAGATTTATCCTGAATATCACAAGAAGGTTCTTGCAGTAGAAAATGTGAAAGAGAGACTATCTTTAGCTATTAAAATAGCATGTGCAGGAAATGTCATTGATTTAGGAGTTGATAGAGTCTTTGATTTAAAAAGTGATATTGAAGATGCCATAAATCACAAATTCAAAATATGGCACTTTGATCAATTTTATGCTAAATTAAAATCAGCACAAACAATCCTCTATATAGGCGATAACTGTGGCGAAGCTGTTTTTGATAAGATTCTGATAGAACAACTAAAAGCAGATGTTATTTTTGCAACCCGGGAAATTCCTGTGTTAAATGATGTTACTATGAAAGAAGCAATGCAAATTGGTATTCATAATTATGCAAAGATAATATCCTCGGGAGTGACTTCTCCGGGAGCAATTATTAAGGATTGTAATAAGGAATTTATTGATCTATTCAACACCGCAGATATTGTTATTGCTAAAGGTCAAGGCAATTATGAAGCACTCTCTACTGAAGAGAGAGATATTTTCTTTTTGCTGAAAGCGAAATGTCCTGTTATTGCCAGAGATGCAGAAGTAGAAGTAGAAGATTTTATTTTTGAAAAAAGCAATAAAGATGATTAAAGATGTGACTTAGAATTAATTTGCATTTACATTTTCAGTAACTACTCCTATTAACTCTATTGCGTTTATTGGTTTTCCAATATAGTCGTTACAACCAGCTTCAATACAGATATGTTTATCTTCAGCTAAGATGTTAGCAGTTTGAGCAATAATGGGAACGTTTATTCCTTTAGAGCGAATCTCTTTTGTTGCATCAATACCATTCATGTTAGGCATTTGAATATCCATCAAGATAGCATCATATTCTCTTTCAGAAGCCTTTGCAACAGCTTCTAATCCATCAACAGCTCTTTCAACTATTACTCCAACCTTTTCTAAGATTCTCTTAATAATAGAGTAGTTAATAGTAACATCTTCAACAACTAAAACCTTAATACCTTCAATGCTTTTTGTAACAACCTTAGTTTCGACGTCTTCTTTTAAATCTTTTATCTTCACAGGAGTGTTTACATCAAAACTAATTATATTCCCTTGCATTTCATTATTGCTAATATTTAAACCCTTACCAAAGTAACTGCAAAGTTTATTAATCAAAGATAAACCAAACTCATCAGAATGGATATTTTTATTCTCTTCTAACCACTTCACTGATAATATTTTTTGTATATATGATTTATCCAGATTCTTACCTGTATCATAAATTTTGAACACAATATTAGACTTGTTAATAACAGAAACAGTTAAGTTAACCTCTCCCTCATTAGTTCTATTATATGCATCTGACAGAAGACTTTTCAAGATAATCATTAACTTATCAAAATCAGAATAGATATAATAGCTATTGTCTTTAGGAGCATAAATATTTAGCTTTATTTGTCGTTTGTTAATCTCCTGAAAATACTTCTTTATCTTTTCCAAAATAGAATCTATATTAAAAGTAGATTTATTGATTGTCAAAGATTCAGCTTCAATCTTAGAGTAAAGTGTAATATCGTCAATCATTCTCAAAAGGTCTTTACCACTTTCATTAATTTGCTTAATATCCATGTCACTACACTCAAGATTATTACTTGCAAGACAGCTTTCTGAAAGACCTATGATACAGTTTAAAGGTGTTCTAATCTGATGAGAAATATTCTTTAAAAATGTTTGTTGTAATAAATTAGCTTTTTTCTCTTTTTGATAAGCATTTTGAAGTTCTTCTGTTTTTTCAGCAACCAAATGATCTAATTCCTCATTAGTACTGATAAGTATATGATTCTGCTTTTCTACTTGTCTTCGCAATAAGAATTCGTTAATCCTGTGCAGTTCTGAGGAGTATGAATTAACCAGCAACATGATTAAAGCTGAATAAAAATACCAATGATTGAGCATATATAAAGAATTGAATCCTAATGTAATAAAAGTCGTATATTCGAAGGCTATACTAAAGAGAATTGAACCTAATAGACAATTTATAAAAGATTGTCTGAAGAAAACATTAGATACTAAGACAACGATATAGAACCCAAAGTAGTAATACATCTTTAAATCACTGTTACTAACAATAATCATATATAGAATGGAGAGCCCGGACACTAAAACAGTAAATCCGATTATTTTTTCACCAAACTTATCAAAGAATTTAAAAAAGGAGAATATAAAACTACCAATTCCCAAGAGAAGACCTATGGATAATCTTAATAAGAGCGCTTCTGAAAAGATATCATTTATTACGAAATAATCTGTGAATCCAAAGAGTACATAGATAAATACTGAGACAATAAGCGCTACTCTTCCGTTTCGAAGAAATGCTTCAATATTAGCTTCATGAAACTTTTCTTGCAATTCTTTATCTACAAATCTAAGCGTAAACTTATTATAATCCCCCCCTAAAGAATTATTTTTCCTATGTATCTCTTTCATTGATTAAACACCTCAGATAATAGAATAGTTATAAAATAGATTTAAACAATATTTAATTTATAAAATTCTATTCCTAAGGATTAGAGACTCTTAGCTATTTATTCAAGTCTGGTGGAAATTATTCTACATTTCTTTGCACCTTATTATTGCATTACAGTAAGTTAGAGTTTATAGTGCACAATAAATAGAATTTTTTTGCTAAATAAGATTTAAATCTGTAGAGATAAGTCGTAAATCCTCAGCGGGGATATTCGAAGAATAACACAGTAATGAAAATTAACATTGACCTATATTATTTCTATCAGACTTGAACTTGAGCTTAATAAAATAATCAATTGACAAATTAGGAGTCATTTTTTTATGATAATCTATAGTTGTGGGTGGTGTTAAGATATTAATGACAAAGGAGGTAAAGATGAAAGAGAGAATTATTGGTCTTGATGTTGCCAGAGCTTTGGCTGTATTTGGGATGATAATAGTGAATTTTAAAATAGTTCTTGGAACAGAAGGAGCTACTTGGGCAAAGAGCTTTGCTGGTATTCTTGAAGGTAAAGCAGCAGCTACCTTCGTAGTATTAGCTGGTATTGGGATTGCCTTTATGACTAAAAGCTCAATTTTGGAACAGAAGGCTCATAAACTCAACTTAGTCAGAAAAAAGTTAGTTAAAAGAGCCTTACTTCTCTTCATTCTTGGTATTTCTTACATTGTTATTTGGCCAGCTGATATTCTTCATTTCTACGGAATATATATGTTAATCACTCTTCTCTTGATAAAAAGCAGTAACAAAACCATCATAACAACAGCCTTAAGCTTAATATTTATCTATCCCTTGCTGATGATATTTATTAACTATGAAACAGGCTGGGATTTCATAACTTTGAACTATCATGATTTTTGGACTATTCCAGGTTTTATCAGAAACCTGTTCTATAACGGTTTTCATCCTGTTGTTCCTTGGTCATCTTTCATGCTAATGGGTTATTGGTTAGGAAAGCAAGATCTCCATAAAGTCAAATTTGTTAAAAGATGTTTAACATACTCTATAATTACTTTCATTTCCCTACAGCTTTTTTCATTTCTTTTAATACTCCTTTTAGCAAATGGAGATATAAAAACTACAACTGAGCTAAAAGAAGTATTAGGAACTAATCCTATGCCTCCCTTACCTATTTATATGATAAGCGGAATTTCCATTGCTTTTACCATAATCTCAGCTTGTATTTTGCTAGGTTATAAATTCAAAGATAATAAAGTAATCCATATTTTAAAGCAGACAGGACAATTAGCTTTAACCTTTTATGTCGCTCATGTAATTGTTGGGATGGGAATCATTGAAATGATTAATCCAGATAAAATAGGAAATTATTCTATTGAGTTTTCAGTAATTTACGCCTTAGGCTTCAGTCTTTTAACAATGCTATTCACAGTCGTTTGGTTAAAATATAAAAAAAAAGGACCCTTAGAATGGATTATGCACAAATTAATAGGATAACAAATAGTTAGGAGGGAAAAATGTTAAGCAAGATAGTTCTATATTCCCCATTAATGCCATTAGAAGTAGCTCAGCAGAAATACGAGAGTGTTTTTGGAAAAGCATCAGAGCTCATTTTCTCAGCTCAGAAAATAGCTAATTTCTCTTCTGACTTTACTATTATCTACATACTTACAGGAGGTATTGAAGCTATTGCTCAAGATATTGTTAACAATACTAAAGAAAAAGTCTTATTAGTAGCCTTTGAGAACGATAATTCTCTTCCAGCATGCTATGAAATTAAATCATTCTATTCGGAAAATAAAATCAATATGCTTTATCTATCAATTTCTCAAGATAAGCGAGATATTAAGCTTTATTTACAAGAAATTTTAGCTCAAATTAATGTTATAGAAGAATACGCAAAGATTCATGAAGCCATTACTAAAGCCAAGTTTGGAATTGTAGGTGGAATTTCTGAATGGTTAATAAATTCACAGGCTCAACCTTTCCCAAATGAGTTGGAGATTAATCCTATCAAAATTAGACTAACTGAGCTTATGACAATCTATAGAGACACTGACAAGCAGTTGATTGAACCAATTTTAACAGAATGGAGAGTGAAATATAATCTGTCTAATATAAAGATTGAAGAATTAGAAAAATCAGCTATGTTATATTACGCCCTTCATGAAATTGTAAAAAAATATCACTTAACAGCTGTTACCATCAAGTGTTTTGACTTGTTACCTTTCAAAGTTACCGCCTGTTTAGCACTAGCAGAACTTAATGATATAGGGATAATTGCAGGTTGCGAAGGTGATACTCAAGCCCTATTCACCTTATATTTAACCAAACTAATAACTAAAAAATCCCCTTGGATGGCTAACATCTCAGATATAAATATTAAAAAGAACACTATTCAATTAGCTCATTGCACAGTTCCCACCATTTTCTTAGCTCATAATACTAATATTACTTTGGATAGCCACATGGAATCAGATCTTAGCTTAGCTATTTGCGGTAATATCCCATTAGGGAAGGTAACAATAATACGCATTGGGAAGTCTCTTTCTCAGCACTTCATTATGGAAGGTGAAGTATTAACATCTAATATGGGAAATAAAAAAATATGCCGAACACAAGCGATAATTAAGATAAACGAAACTAATCGTTGGCAGGATAAAATTGTAGGCAATCATCAAATTGTTATTAGTGGACACCATAAAAAAGAGATTAGAAGTTATTTGAATTATTTTTCTGATTAGAAATTATAAGACTTAAGGAAAATTGAAAAGAGCTGTTATAGTTTAAAACTAAGCAGGATGCCAATCATAAAAATGTGTTCATGAAAATCAATAACATATTCCTTATTCTCTTCTTTTCTTGAATACAGATATTTATAAGCTCCATAAGCTCCGAATTTCCAGACTATTCTATAACTTAATCCAGCTTCAATATCGAAGAGCCAGTTTTTGTTATGCTTGTCTAAGTATCCTTCCTCTGGGACTTGTAATACACCAAATCCCCCTCCGGCAAAGAGTTTAAATCTATCAGGAATAAAAGGTCTATTGATATAAAATATGTTTATAGCTGTAAAGTCTGAAATTTCATACCAGTGAGTAGGACCTGGACTATTAGTATAATATTCTCCTGTCAGAGATATCGCAAGAGGTAAAGGTAGATATTGAAAATCAACAGCAAGCTGTCCACCACCCAATTTCCCTATTTCAGAACGACTATCATTAAACCCGCCTTGCCCCCATCTAAAAGTAAATTCAAAATTATCTTTATTTACAGATTCAAGGCTTTGAATACAAACTAATAAAAGTAAAAATAGTATTACTTTAAAACATTTCATCATACTTCCTTCAGAGATATAATAATCTTATAAGATATTATAAGCTATAAATATGATAAGTCAAGTAATACTATTTCATTATTTTATTATCTAAATCACTTCAGCTCTTATCTGTATATATTTGATTATAGATATGATCTAAAGAAATCTTATTTTCAGAAATTGACAGAATGTGTAAATGCTCCAATTCTTTTAATTTCTTGTATAATTCTCTTTCATCAGAGACAAGAATACTTTTTTCTTGTGAGTTTTCCAAGTATGAGATATTAAAGCTTTTATCAATCTGATATCTTTCCATTAATCTTTTTAAAGTATCAGACACAACTATCTTTCCATCCTTCATTATGGTTATCAGTTCCGAGACTGCTTCAATCTCATGTAAGTTATGTGATGAAAGGATAATAGTCTTATCCCCACTCTTCATATAATCTTTGAGGATAGTAGAAATATCCTTAACAATAACTGGATCTAATCCAGCAAAAGGTTCATCAAGAAATAGAATTTCTGGCTCATTTAGAAAATTTGTGCATATCAAAGTCTTCTTATACATACCTGTCGAAAGCTTAGATATCTTTTTTTTCAAAAATTCAGATAGCTCAAACTGCTCTATTAAATCTTTGATTCTTTTCTTTTTGTTTTTAATTCCATAGATATCAGCAAAGAAAGATAGAGTCTCACTGACATTAAGTTCATCATAGAGTTTCAATTTCTCAGTTAGAAAAGCAACTTTTTTTACTTCAGATTTACTCATCTTGCTAAGAGCTTTATTTCTAAATAGAACCTCTCCACTATTGAAAGGGATGATCTTATTAGCAATCATAAAAGCAGTTGTTTTCCCAGCTCCATTGTGACCAAGTAAAGCCTGTATTTTCCCTTCTTCAACTTCCCATGAAAACTCATCTAAAGCATTATGTTTTTTGTATGATTTAGTTACTTGTTCAAATTTATATAAACTCATTATTTCTCCTTAACTTACATTGACTTAATAATTGTTCTCTTCATAAAGAAAATACTTAAAAAGAAAAAAACTATTGTGGTACCCGAAATAATAAATAAAAGCTGATATGACACATCATTTCGAATTATTTGTTCTATCAACTCAGAAATCAAAATTATAGGATTTAATTTTAATACGAAGCTTGTTAAAGGTGAGATGTTTTCTTTAATAACGCCGAAGAATATCGAAGGAAGCCAGAAAAGCATGGGAAGAATAGCCTTCAGCCCTTCATTGGCAGTAACTGATGAGATAAATATACCCATCATCCCTGTAGGAATTATAATAAAGGGTAGATACCATATCATTGCTAAATTGAACGATAGCTGTTTTGTTAGAATTGCTACAGTATAAAAAATAATGAAAGTAACAATTTGCATAGTAAATACTCCCAAAAGCTTACTAATTATTAGCTCGCCCTTACTAATTCCTGATTTTAATAAAATCAGAATATTATGCTTCTTAATCTCTAAGTTCATTAATGCAGAACCATAATTTAAGGATGAGAAAAGAAGCAAGAAATTGAACACCATAGATAAAAGTGCATAATTCATACTAAATTTCTTTTTTATATTAAAATGTTTAGTCTCGATTGGATAGAATTTACTTCGTAATATATTATAGACAAAAGCAGAGTTATTCTTGTTCATATTCAGGTAAAGTGTTTTTTCACCATTATTTAAGTAATATATAACTGGCATTTGACCCTTATCAAAATCTCTAAGTAACTCCTCTCTTTCTGCATAATGAATATTAACAGGAATAAACTCATCTAAATATTCAAAACTTTGTTGTTCTTGATTCTCGAATTCATAAGCTAAATCTTTATCAACCCAAATTTTAAGATTATTAGCTGAAGATTTTTCCATAAAACCAAACAGAAATAGATACATAAGCGGAAAGCCCAGTGAGAATATCAGCATTAGAGGGCTTTTATATTGTATTTTAAAATCCTTAACTATTAGTGCAATAAACTTTTTCACATTTACCTCAAATATTAAACTTTTTTTTACTGAATTAAAATACTTTTCAATATAAAATCAGTTTGTAACCTTATGATAAAAGGAGAATTATCTAGTATAGATACTTCTCCTTTATCTAAAAGCTATAAACAATTCTATTTTACTAATGATTTAACAAGATTAGTTGTTTTAAGTATCTTTTCGTTGGTGTTGATATTTTTGAAATTGAAATCTTCAATATAATTCTCAGAAGATAAAACCATGATATTCTTTCCTGATAAGTTATAATTAATAGCTTGAACACCGTATTCGTACCAGCTCAAACCAGTTAAAATATAATCTGAGTAATTACTCTTGGAGAAAGTGTAACTTCTTGTTGCTCCACTTACTTCTGCATCAAGCCAGAATCCTTCATCTTCTTCATCCCAGAAGTAGCTTTCACCTTGCAAATCAACAACTTGAACTTGTGGGCTTTGATTTATTGTCCAGTTAACAGTAAAATCACTCTCTAAGTCTAAAGTTACTTCTTGAACATTTGGTTCAAAAGGAATAGTTAAAACATTATTAAAAGTAGTTCCATTAAGATTGAAGTGAATGTCAAGTTCTACACCTGGTTCAAAAATTACAGTTTCAGGTAACATAGCTTCATCAATCACCAATCCATAAGCAAAACTTTCCTCGATTTCTGAGAAATCTAACCAATAATCATTAATATTAATAGTGTTACCATTAATAATTAACTCACTTGATGTAACATTACTTTTTGTAGCAATAATTATCCCAAAACTATCATCAAAATTACTAATGACAAAATAGGAATCTAAAGCATTAAAAGCATCGTCGGAACTAAAATCAACACCTGTTGTTGATGAACTTCCACCACTCCCATTACTATCATCATCACCACAACCAATCATACTAACTAACAGAAAGACAATACTAAACAAATAAATGATTTTTTTCATTTTCTCTCCTTTTTTAAAAATTTTTCATATTAATTACATATATCAGTAATTGTATTGGTATAGTCAAGGAAAATGTCTTGTTGAGTGAAAAAAGGTTGTATTTAGATGATTAATAATTGACATAAAAGAGTATTTTAAAAATTGTTTGTAAGAAGATTAACTATTCATAATCAAGAGGTAAAAATGATAGATTATAAGAAATATACTGAATCAAATCGAGAAGCTTGGAATCAGGCAATGCCTTTTCATAAAAAGGCTATGGATAAGAAATGGAATGATATGTTTGCAGATTCAAACTTCATCTTCCAAAAAGACCATGAATTGGCAGAACTAAATAAGGTTGGTATTGAAGGAAAAAATATTGCCCATCTTTCTTGTAATAATGGTATAGAGTTAATGTCTCTTAAAAGATTAGGAGCAGAACTTTGCTGTGGTTTTGATATTTGTGATGTAGCAATAGAAGAAGCTATCAATCGTGCTAAAGAATTCTCCATAGATTGCAAATTTGTCAGAACTGATGTCTTAGAAATTAGTGAAGAATATTTTGGAAAATTTGATTTAGTTTATATTACAGTTGGTGCTTTAGCTTGGATTCCTGATAAGAGTAGATACTTTGAGATTGCTTATAAACTACTGAGAGCACATGGAAAAATATTCATATATGAGCATCATCCTTTTGGTGATGTATTCCCTTATGACGATGAATTTGAAGGGATTTTAGAAGCAAAATACAAATACTTCAATACTGAAATTTTCACAGATGATCAAGGTATAGATTATTACGGAGGAAAAAAATATAAATCTCCAACGAGTTATGAATTTACTTATACTATTTCTGATTTAGTAAACATTTTAGCTGATCAGGGATTTATCATTAAGAAATTTAATGAGTATCCTGATGATATAGCCTTAGGAAGAGGCTATCTAAATCCTGAAGATGGCAGAATTCCTTTAAGTTATATCATGATTGCTGAAAAGTGATTATAAAACCAAATAATGCAATAGGGATAAACTAAAAGCTCAGAATCTACTTTCATAATTTGCCAAATAGCTTTTTTGAATTAATATCTATTATTATAATTAATGGTGGAGAAAAGAATGGAAAAAAGATTGTCAGTAATAGTATTCACTACTCCTACTTGTAGTTGGTGTAGAAAAGTTAAAAGTTACTTAAAAGAGAAGCAAATCAGATATAAAGAGATAGATGTATCTAAAGATGAGAGAGCCATGCGGGATATGGTAAAAAAATCAGGGCAAATGGGTGTTCCTCAGCTTTGGATAAATAACAGACCGGTAGTTGGTTTTGATAAAGATAAAATAGAAAGATTATTAAAGAATTAGAT
Organism: Cloacimonadales bacterium (SeqCode); assembly: GCA_963692475.1. Taxonomy (GTDB): domain Bacteria; phylum Cloacimonadota; class Cloacimonadia; order Cloacimonadales; family JAFGVF01; genus JAEKNW01. The sequence continues at coordinate 2,737,717 of OY829950.1, read as the reverse complement.
TATTTGATTAGCATCATTTTTGCTTGACCAAGAACTTTACCTTGACTACTGATTAACCGGTAAAGATAAATTCCACTTGATACAGCTTGATTATTTTGATCAGTAGCATCCCATGTTAAGTTATAAAAATTACTTTTCTGTTCAGGTATGGTCATACTTCTAATTTTTTGTCCTTTTAGATTATAAATTTCTATACTTGATTCAACTTCAAGATTGTCAAATTTGAAACTGATTGAAGTATTTGGATTGAAGGGATTGGGTGAGTTTGTGATAATTACTTGATTTAATTCATCAGTATTATAGAAGTTTGATACAGGATTCGAATAAAGAAGATAAGTAATTTGATTACTGGTTGAATAGGCATATAATAAACTTTCAAACTCACTTTTATCCTCATCATTATTTGTTAAGGCATATCTGATAAAAGGTAAAGAAAGTTCATAAGCTGTATCATTATCAGTAATCCCAAGATGACTCTCATCTGATAATGTAACTATACATTTATAATCAGCAGAAATATTTTGGTACATGGGTTCCTGGTTACTACTTGGGGGAGTAATATTGTCATTTGAACCTGCAAAAAGCAGAGTTGGAATTTGGATATCTCCAGCAATGTCTATAGCTGAAGGAGAAGTTTCAGCTGCAGCAAAGTTCACTACTGCGTCAAACACATTACTTTGAGAGGCAGCTAAAATAGAAGTTCCACCTCCCATAGAATGACCTGAGACAATGGATTTATTATTTACTTGATGATAAATAGGAGAATCTTCATTATTGCTCTCTGAGTCAAGTGCATTTACAATAAAGATTAAATCTAAAGCAAATTCATTATGATTTGGAAGTAATCCACTTTCAGTATAAGGTAGAGCAACAATATATCCTGCACTTGCGTAAAATTCAGCTAACTGAGTATAATTCGTTGGTGACATCAACCAACCATGACCAAAGATAATTTTTGGAAAGGTCTCATCTCTATCATTCTTATTTTCTGTTAGAGGATAGTATATCCTTGTATTTATTTCTCTTTCATCTCGTGAGCTGTCGATAAAGGCTATTTCATAATTATTTATCTGGTAAGCTGCTAGCGATATAACTAAGAATAACATTGTTATCAAAATAGTATTTCTCATATTTACCTCATCATTATCTTTCTTATGGAATTTTAATAGGCAGAGGGAAACAGTCAAGATAAATCTTTACTAAGTCAGTTTAAACAGAATCTTCAAGTTCAAGTAATTGTTAATAATAATTTATCTTATTATTTTTTATATTGATTGTTTACTCTAAATCTCTATTGTATGTTTTTGGTTTAACCCGAATGGTGCAGTAGAGCTTTTCAGAAGAGTGCAGATTCTTATCCCTTTTTTTGAGGGGGACACAGGGGGTGCATTAAGGTTTTACAGAATTTATCAGCGTATAATACACATACTCTGAGAAATTATGTAAAATGCTTTAGCAAATGAATATAGTGCTATTCTAAAAGTTCTACTGCATTATTTGGGTTTAATGGTAATATTATCTTGTCCAGCATGGATATCTGTCCTCTTTTCATTTATCTTAATAGTTTCAATATATTTTTGTTTGACACAACTTCGACATTAAATAGTGTGACAAAAAAGATGGAGAGTAAAAATATGCAAGAGACCATCAAGTTGTTTGAGGAATTAATTGAAGAAAAGAAGTGGATGACTATCAGGCGTTTAATTGCTGATATGAATTTTGTTGATCTTGCAGAAATTATTGATGAATTTTCTGAACCTGAAGATATAATTATTTTTAGGTTGTTACCACGTGAACTTGCCAAAGAGACTTTCCAAGAGTTACCCTTATACAAACAAGAGTTAATCATTGAAAGATTAGCTTCTAATGCTAATAAACTATCTGACCTTCTCAATGACCTTGATCCAGATGATAGAACAGCAATTCTGGAAGAGTTACCAGGTGTCGTTACTCAGCGCTTAATTCAACTTCTTACACCAGCAGAACGCAAAATAGCAACAACCCTCTTGGGTTATCCTGAAGATAGTATTGGGCGTCTTATGACACCTGAATTTATAGCTATTAAATCTCATATGACAGTTTCTCAAGCTTTAGAGCACATTAGAAGGTATGGACAAGATTCTGAGACCCTCAATGTTATTTATATTGTTGATAAGGACTGGAAATTGATTGATGATTTGAAAATTCGAGAGTTGATACTAGCTTCCCCCAATGATAAAGTTGAAGACTTAATGGACAATAAGTTCATAGCTTTATCTGCATTTGATGATGAAGAAGAAGCTATTAGTGTTTTTCAAGACTACGATAAAGTTGCTCTCCCTGTTGTAGATAAAGAAGGCACCCTTATTGGTATCGTTACTTTTGATGATATTATGGACTTGGTTGAAGAAGAGACTACTGAAGACTTTCATCGTTTTGGTGCGATGCAAGATGCTGTGGAAGACCCTTTAAATGCCACTATTGGATTCCTCTATAAAAGAAGAATTATGTGGCTTTTTGCCTTAGTTTTTATGAATGTTTTTTCTGGTGCTGCCATAGCCCAGTTTGATAATATTATCCAAAAAGTTGTTTCCTTAATCTTCTTTCTACCTCTATTGATAGGTAGTGGTGGTAACGCAGGTGCACAATCTGCAACCTTAATGATTCGTTCTCTGGCTACTGGTGATGTGGAAATGAAAGATTGGTTTTATCTTATAGGTAAAGAGTTTTTAGTCTCCCTTCTTCTTGGTTTAACTATGGCTCTTGGTGTAGGATTAATAGCATCTTACCGAGCTCCGCAAATTATTTTGGTAGTAACTTCGACCATGGTCCTTACAGTGATGGCAGGTAGTCTTATCGGCTTATCTCTTCCCTTTGTCTTTACTAAGTTTAAATTAGACCCTGCAACTGCTTCTGCCCCGCTAATTACTTCTATTTCTGACATTTTAGGTGTTGTAATTTATTTCTCTATTGCTAGTTGGGTGTTTGGAGTTTAAACTTCCAAACCTGGTATTGTTATTTGAGTGCAAGGGGCATAAGACAACCTATGATGTTTACATACACCATACATATTTATTGCTTGAACATGCTCCTTAGTAGGATATCCTTTATTTTTTAACCAATTATAGTGAGGGAATTCAAGATGTAGTTTTTGCATTATTCTGTCTCGAGTAACCTTGGCTAAGACAGAAGCACCTGCAATAGAAAAGTAGTTAGAATCACCTTTAATCACAAACTTAGCTTTTCCCCGATTACGAGGTGGAAGTTTATTGCCATCAATGAGAGCAATATCCCACTCCATAGCAAGTGATTCTAAAGCACTATCCATCCCTTCCATGGTAGCATTAAGTATATTGAGCTTATCAATCTCCACAGGCTCAATTTGGACTATTGAATAAGCTTTTGCATATTTTATGATATAAGGATAGAGTTTTTCTCTTTTCTTCTCAGAGATAGCTTTTGAATCATTTAAGTTGGTTATTAGATAATCAACTTCAGGATTTGTTATCTGAATAAGTTCTTGAATATCGAATATTACAGCCGAGCAGACAACCGGACCAGCCAAAGGACCACGTCCGGCTTCATCTACTCCACATAATGTTTTATATTCTCTATATAATTCTAATTCGTTGGTAATCAGAGAATTCATGCTTATTTTTTAACAATAAAATAAATACGAGCAAATCTTTCATCTAAATCTTCAGGATAGTAGTTAAGAAGATTTAAGTTATCTGTACCATTATAGATAGCAACTATTTCTAAAGCAGAATCTTCTAATAGAGCTCTTATCTTTCTGACAGGATAGATTTTCTGATAATGAGTCTCAGAAAAGTTTTGATAGACACTCTTATTTTTCTTAAAGATATCTAAGTAAGACTTTTGCATTTCATTTTCAGGGTCCCAATCACTTGTATGCAAGACTTTATAATTAGAATACTCTTCATAATTTATGAAGCCATCTAAGTTTTCTTCACTATTATAGATTGTAGAAATATCAAATATGAATATCCCTTCTGAACTTAAAGCAGACCTAACATTTTGGAAAAGATTTAACACAAGTTTCTCTTCTAAGAGATAGTTAATACTATCGAATAAACAGAGTGCTAAATCTATATTTTCTACAGGTAAAGGGTCTAACATATCATGCCTGATAAGATGTAAATCATGATTTTTCTTAGACGCAAGATGAAGCATTATATCAGATATATCACCTCCAATTACTTGCCTTCCATCTTTAACCATTCTTTTAGAAATCTCTCCAGTTCCACAAGCAATTTCATATATTTTTTTGGGGTTTATTTTACTGTATTGCTCGACCCATACATTGATCTTGGCAACCCATTGATCGTAGTTAACATGAGCCATATAATTATCATAGAAGTTACTAAACTCTCCATATTCTTTCGTTTGCTGTAAGTGTTTTGAGAGCTTACCTTCTACCCAAAATAAAGCACTTTGCATCGAAGAATAATCAGCTTTATCTTCTTTGGCAATATCAAAAGCTGTGCCATGTTCTGCCGAAGCTCTATAAACAGGAAGTCCCAAGGTAACATTTACTCCTTTTCCGCCAGCCAACATTTTAAAAGGAATCAATCCTTGATCATGATAGGCAGAAATTACGAAATCATATTCTTGACGATTATAGGAAAAGAAAGTATCAGCTGGAAAGGGTCCATCAATGTGAATATTTTCTTTTTTTATTTTAGTAAGAAGCTTTATGAACATCTCATCAGTATTACCAAAGGCACCATTTTCTCCAGCGTGAGGATTTTTGGCAAGCAGGGCTATCTTAGGCTTCTTCATAAGTTTATTTACTTCAGTATAGATAAGTTTCAACTTTGCTTCACAATACTCAGGGGTAAGTACTTTTTCCAATTCATGAAGAGGGAGATGAGTTGTCAATAGACCTAATTTGAGATCATCGCTCCAAAAGGTCATTGCCACATTATCTACTTCTAATTTCCTTTGTAAGTATTCAGTATGACCAATGAAGTCATAACCTGCATCGTGAATATGTTTTTTAGAAACCGGAGCAGTAACCACTGCATTTAATTTCTTACTCTTTATATCAGATATCAATCTATCCAAAATAGCAATTACTACTTCGCCACTTTTAGCTGAAGGCTCTCCTAAATCAAGTTCAGGATTATCAATCTCGAGATGATAAAGTTTTCCACCCTCTTTTACCTCTTCAATGTTAGCTATTTGAATAGGTTGATGACCATTTTGAGAATGAATGAATTTACCATAAACAACAACAGCTAAATCTGGCAATAATTTATGATAGCGTAGACTCTTAGCAGTAACTTCAGGACCAATCCCGGTAGGGTCTCCTGTAGAGATACCAATTATTTTCACTATTTATCACTCCTTCCCGGTTTTGTTAAGGGGATATTTTGTTTACATAAAGGACATTCTTCAGCCTCCCAGCTTTTAGCATCAACAGTCAGCATGGCTTCAAGAGGCACTCCAAAATCAATAGTTCCATTAGATCTATCAACTAGTAATCCCACACCTATACACTGCATTCCTTTTTCTTTAAGCAGTTCCATTACTTCAAAGATTGAACCACCTGTAGTAGTAACATCTTCTATGATTAGAGCTTTCATTCCTGCTTTTATATCAAAACCTGAGCGGAAAGACATTTTCCCATCAGAACGTTGAGTGAAGGCGAATTGCTTCTTGAGATATTTAGCTACTTCAAATCCAAGAACTATTGCTCCATAGGCAGGTCCAATAACAATATCAACATCGATGTCTGCAAATCTTTCAGCTAATGCCTTGCAGATAGTAGAACACTTTTCTGGGTTTTGGATTATTTTAATTTTTTCAAAATATTGATCACTATGTTTACCTGAAGTTAACAAGAAGTGTCCGTCCAATTTAGCACCTGTTTCGGTTAGCATTCTATCGGTGATATATGAATCTCCAATATCTTCAATAAACTCTTCAGCTTCAGCAAACTCTTCTTCTATCACCTGAAGTTCAATCATCATAAAGTCATTTCCAGCAATTCCCGGTAAATTTGAAGCAGTATATTCGTTTAATAAGTTAACGGTAAAATTATTTTCTTCTAAAAGCTCTTTAACTAATTCAGCTTCAAATAGATTTGTAAAACTCTTCAAGGTCTTGAAATTGTTATTCATCTTTCCTCCTGTTATTTATTACATTATTAAGGTATTAATTAATTCTTAAATTATTATTAAATATATAAATAAGGGGACTTCATAAGTCCCCCACTCTATAAATATATTATACTCATTATTTATTATTTAGCAAGTTTCTTATATTCAGCTAAACCACTTTTAAAGATTGACATTGCTTTTCTGAGATCATTTTCATTTAAGATATAAGCGAATCTAACTTCGTTAAGTCCCATATTAGGAGTCGCATAGAAACCAGTTGCAGGAGCAAACATAACTGTCTCATTATCTACACTATACTCTTCTAACATCCATTGGGTGAATTCTTCAGCATTTTCAATAGGTAATTTAGCTACAATATAAAAAGCACCTTCAGGTTTTACACAAACTACCCCATCGATTGTTTGTAATTCATTAAAGACTATATCTCTTCTCTTGCAATACTCTTCTTTGATATCATTAATATAATGTTCATCCAAGTAAACACAAGCTTCCCCAGCTTTCTGGTCAATAGTAGGAGGGCAAAGACGGGCTTGAGCTAATTTAAGTACTGCAGACATTAATGCTTTATTTTGTGAGATTATGCAACCAATTCTTGCCCCACAAGCACTATATCTTTTAGAGATTGAATCTACTAAGATAGCATTTTCTTCCATACCTTCAATTTCCATAATACTTGTAGCTTTAAGTCCATCATAGACAAACTCGCGATATACTTCATCAGAAATGACATATAGCCCTTTTTCTTTAGCGATACTTGCTACCATTTCTACAGTTTCTCGAGAATATACTTTCCCTGTTGGATTACCTGGATTACAAATCATAAAGGCTTTAGTATTTGGAGTAATTAGCTTTTCGATTTCTTCTCTACTTGGTAAAGCAAAACCTGTTTCAGCGTAAGTTGTAATTGGATTTAACTTAACTCCAGCAATAGAAGCAAAGCCATTATAGTTTGTATAGAAAGGTTCAGGAACTAAAATCTCATCACCAGGGTTACAGGTAGCTATCATAGCAAAGATAATAGCTTCTGAGCCGGCAGTTGTTACGATAATATCGTTTTCAGTAACATTTATTCCATTATTACGATAATAAGTAACCAGTGCTTTACGGTATGATGTTAAGCCTTGTGAAGGACCATAACTTAAAATCTTATCACTAAAATTGTGATAAACATCCATCATCTCTTGTGGAGTTTCAATATCAGGCTGTCCAATATTTAAATGATAAATTTTTATTCCTCTTGCTTTTGCTGCATCGGAATATGGCAAGAATTTCCTGATTGGAGAAGCTTGCATAGAATCAACACGATGTGAAATATTCATCATTCACCTCTATAATATTATTTTAGTGCCATAGAATTATTTTAGTCATTTATGGCAAGAAAATTCGTTATCATTTAATGGATATTTTTTCTTTATGATTAAGTCTGATGTATAGTCCAAAATAATTACCAAATTCTAATCCCTCTATAAATATATAGGGTCAACTTTTTTCATTTTTGTTCCACTTTATCAAAAAAAAATATAAATATTTCTTATGGTGTGTTAATTATTCAAACTACCGCAAGATTGATTCCCCTCTTCATTTGCATTAGCAAATGTCTCCAAGAGGGGTGGATGCGAAGCAGAGGGGGTTCTTACTACTTCACAGAGAAGAAATTGGATATATCTATCAACGATCTCTTTTTGCTAAAAAGAGACTAAAAACTCAGAGATGTTGACTTTGTCAGCAGTCTGAATCCCGAAGGGATGTCATTTAACAGGCAGTGTTCGCAAGACACTGTTACGAATAACAACGAAATATAAGCCTTGGCTTGTGATGGCATAGTTTAAACGAAGCCATCACAAGCTAGGGCTCACTTTTACAAACATTCTTTGGAGTGTCTTGAGAGCACTCCCTAATATATGGCATCCCTGTGGATATAAGATGCATTATTCGGATTTTGAGATATAGTAATGTAAGCAACCTTGATGTCATTTCAAAATTGTAGGATAATATATAACAAGTGTGCACTAATTATACCATTTGAAAAATCAAAGCACTATTTATTAGTCATATAATTTGAGTAGTCTCTTGGAGTGGCTGCATCTTTACATCCACATTACCGTTATAGCTATCTCCCTATTCTCCTATTTCTTTTTAACCCAAATAATGCATTAGGATTTCAGTAGTTTCCTTTCACGAGTATTAATATCAACTTTATTTCATCATTTAAACTAAAATAATGCAATATGATTTTTTAGCCTTTTTAAAGGGCTATTCAAACATCATCATTTTAAGTTTTTTTTACTTTTCTATTGTTTCAAATCCTAATATTCAGTTCATATCATCTCTCCAATCTCTACTGCATTGCAATTGAAAGATAATCTCATATCTTTAATTCTTTCAAGTATTTGCAGGAATTTCGTTCTCCTTTTAGGGTTAGACAAACCAATCCGAACAACATCATCCCTACCATCCTTTCCCATTAATGCTGGGACTATCAAATATTCCATCCTCAAAGTTCGTAGTTTCGTCCTTTTGCCTCCAGGCTCTATTACAGTTTTTACAAGTAAGGTTATTAGATTGTGAAAAATTAAGCATATGGTCATTAGTACAGCTTCAGTTGCCCAAAAATTCCTCAAATTGTAGGCTGAAAGTCCAAATCCATCTTTCATATTTTTGATAACATTTTCGTCATTTGCTCTAGGTTTGTAATAGTTCCATACTTCATGTGGAGAAGCTATTTCATCATTAGTTACATAAAGAGAGTGTCTATATTCTTTAAAATATGGTTCATTTTCAAATAATCTAAGTTGTTTTCCTGTTGCTTTTGGACGTCTTTCTATTTCTTGTCGGACAACTATATAACGACGTCCACCTTCCCAATCTTTGCTCTGGTGTGAATAGTAAAACTCATTAACCTCAAGCCCGTCATCAATCTGAGTCCAGTTTTCTAAGTCATAAATTTCTCTTTGGAAATATTGGTGAATAGGAGTAGCTATCACATAATCCATATTATCTCTTTCTAACTGTAAAATAAAATTCTTGCTATAATAACCACTGTCAGCCAGTACTCTTGTGATTTTAACCTCCTTAATAAAAGATATTGTTTGCCTGTAGAACGCTACAATTCCGTTAGCAGAGTTAGTGTTGCCTGATCTATTCCAGAAATTAACTGTGAAACCACTACCTAGAAAAGCAATGTTAGGATTATTGGATGGTCGACCTCGTTTAGATGGGTTATAACCTCTTTTCGCTCCATCTTGCTCTCCATATCTAGTTACAACAGTTGAGTCAAAACGTAAAGTATCTCTTATGATACCCGCTTGTTTGAGTAGAGGTTGTAAAAAAAATCCGTTTATGTTTTGCAACAATGTTTCGTTGAAAATTCTACGGCTGTATTTGTTGAAGTAACGTGTTATACTTGTTGATGATTTTACTAATCGATTAACTCTAAAACAGCGTTCAAATATTCTAAGTCCATTTTCCATGTAATTGATATGAGAAAACTTGGTTCCTCCATTAAGAACTGATATAAAAAGCGATATAATCTTTGAATAGACTCCTGTTGAATTGTTTGATTTTTCTTGAATGGAATAAATCTGAGCGATTAATTCTCGAAAACCAATCTTATCTAAATATCGTGAGATTATCGTTGCTGTACCACCCCATGAAGTAATAAGTTTTGGACTAAATTCAATTTTGACTTGACCCTTTTTTTTACTTTTTTTAAACTGTTTACGTTGCATATTTATCTTCTTCCTTGCCTTTGTTGTTTGTTACATCCAAATCATTGGAAATAGAGATAATATGCAACTATTTTTTTTTTAAATTAGTTTTTTACTGCATTATTTGGGTTTAACAAAAACCCCTTCATACATTTTGATGAAGTCATCAACACTAATCTTCCCGCACAATTCTCCTATCAAGTCAAAGGGAATATCATCCATTCTTTTAAGATTTACACAAGATTTGCCCATACTTAGCTTATACTTAGCCTCTTTAGCATATTCATCTTTGAACCATTGCAGAATTTCCCTATTGATGTACAAACCCCAATGACTAAAAGTTATGTAATTTTTCCTATTTGAAATACTTATAAAAGGTAAAGGTTGAGTAGGGTCAACATGATAGCCCTGAGGATATATTTTGTGGGGAATGACAATACCTATTGAGCCATAACTCAACACTTCTTCAAAGCCATTTGGAATATTATTTTTTATCACTTCTCTTAATTTCTCGATTACTATCCTTCTTTCTTCAGGAAGAGATAAGATATAATCTGTTATTGTCTCAATCTTTTTAGTCATATCATCTCCTATTAATAATTATTTCTGCAAAATGATAATATAATTAAAAAATATTGCTTGACCAAAGTCAATCATTTTGTGATTTTAGTATCTTGATTTAAGTACATAATAAAAAAAATTGGAGAAATTAATATGAGAAAGTTTACCATTATGTTAGCATTAGTTTTATGTTCTTTTAGTTTATTAGCACAAGGATTCAACTTTAGTGCTACCGAAGAGGGCTTTTCTATGACAGTTACTGGTGATGATAATTCAACCACCACCACAACAGTAACTAACTCCGGAGACGTAATTAATAAAATAGTAGCTAAATTGGAAGTATTGCAAGATAAGTATAATTCTAAACTTAATAAATTAGATGGAAAAAGAGCTAATAATATTATTGATGAGATATATTCCCTATTAGCTTTACTACCAGAAAATTCTACTCTCACTGCACCAGAAACTAATAATAACCAGCAAACTGAATCTACTACAAGTACTGTTAACATAAATATTAGTGGATTAGATACTCAAACTACTCAAACCGAGACAGAAGAAGTACAAGCACCATCTAATGGCAAAATTAGTATGTCTGACAGTGATTTTTCTAATTTAATTAGTAGAATTCAAGCTGAAAGTTTTAGCGATGATCAGATGCGTGTTATTAGAACAGCTGCCAAAAAACATAACTTTAAAGTTAATCAAATTGTGAGAATAATAGATTGTTTCAGTTTCGCTGATGATAAAATCACTGCTCTTGGTATTAGCTACCCAGGTTGTATTGACCCACAAAACAATTATGAAATTTTAGATGCTTTTACTTATTCAGATGATAAATCAGAAGCTGAAAGAATTATTAATGCAGATTAGATGATAAGCTAAGATAATTAAATTATACCATATTAAGGGCAATCCCATGTGATTGCCCTTTAATCTAATAGTAAATATGGCTCAATTTCAAGCTTGGTGGTTAAACCCAAACTTGAACTTGAGCCTGTTTTCTTAATACTCTTATTTCTTATTGCGTGATACACTTGGACTCTTTTCATAATGTTTCATAGATTTCTCTATTTTTTTGTATAGGAAACTGTACCAGATTAAACTGCCATTTGTGTACCAATTTAAACTGCCATCTACACCAGTTAGAAAACACACCACCTCTTGCGAGGCACCCTTCTTGCACCAACCCTCTGGGTTTAAGAGGGGAGTTAAGATAAGCCAAGCTCTGTCAAGCTTGGTGCGGGCAAGATACCCGTGTTCCCAGTTAAGAAGACACCCATTCTAAATTCTCAATTAAACAATTAAACATTTAAACATTTAAACAATTAAACATTTAAAAATATATGTCACCCCTGTAGGGCTAAATTATTTCTTACAAACTATTTTCTTACGCCCTTGAAAGAACCTCCATTAGTGTCTCATTTAAAATTCAATGATTTATTGTGTGACTTACAGAGGCCATATAAAAGCGTATTAAATTATCTATAAAAACTATTTTTTGCAGTATATTGCTCGATATCAAACTTTCTTTTAAGTCCTTGATAATTCATATATCTTACCTTTCCAAAGATATCTCTCTCTTTCCAAGCAGTATCATGATTTCCGAAGCACCAAGCAAACCCTGTAAAGGCATTAGGATCTCTGCCATCAAGTTCATATTTATTGTTTAAATAGAGCATATTATAGTAAGCTTCTCGGGGCGAGATAGTCCATTCAATAATCTTCTTTCCCCAGTACATTCTCATATAATTATGCATATAGCCTGTATTGACCATTTGTCTTTGGGCAGCATTCCAAGCTTGGTCATGAGTATCAGCATTCTCTAATGCTTCTAAATCATATAAATAATCACGTTTATCCAAGGTATGAAAGTCTAAAGTTTCTGCTGCCCAATGGGGGTTTATATAGTCGAAATTATCATAGTTAGAATTATAATAGCAGAAGTTTATGGCTAATTCTCTTCTAATTATTAGTTGCTCTAAGAAAGCATTCTTAGCTTCTATACTTGCAATTGAGAGCTTAACTTTCTCTACTATTTCCAGGACAGAAATTTGCCCAAAATGGAGATAAGGACTAAGTTCTGAATAGTTAGAATTCACTAAATCTTTATTATGAAGATGGTAATTCTGGAGTTTATTGCTTAGAAAATCTTCTAATTTAGCCAGAGCCGGAATATAACCACCTTGAAAAGTATTTACAGCTTTTACTGTATCATCTACTAAATCAAGGATATCATCTGGATTTAGTGATTTGATTTTACTCAGAAAAGAACCTTCATATTTCGATGTTTGAAAGGGAATTAGATATTCTTCCAACTTCTTCTGAATTTTAGGTCTGATAGTTCTCGCCATATACTCTTGTTTATCAGAAGCAATCTCAACAGGGACTACTATGTCACTTTCAAGACAATAGAAGGGTTTTGTAAGTAGTTTAGCTACCTGAGCACGCCATTCACCTTGTATTCTTAGATAGCCATAATCACTAACAAGCATAAGAGAATCACGGGCTATTTTCACAACTTCTTCTACCATGTTTCCTAAGCGAAATATTATTCTAATATTCTTTTTTTTCAGTTCCTTTTCTACTTCTTTTAGACCTTCAATCATGAAGTTAAAGTGCCTTTGATTTGCTTGGGGAAAGTTAATGTCAAAGACAAATAGAACTAAGAGTGGAAGCTTAAGTTGATTGGCATGCTGGATAGCATATTCTAAGGCATGATTGTAAGAGACTCGCTGACTCTGTTGCATCCAATATAGGATATAGTCTCCTGATATGGGCTTCGAGAGACTGTAATTTCTGATTCGATTATGAAACATGGTTACCTCTTTTATTGTGCTTGACTTAACACCTCATCATCTTCGATGCCAACCCTAACTAACTGGGAAGGCGGGTATCCCTGCCCGTACCACGCAACTGCGTGGTAGTTAATTTCATAAGTCCAGCCTTTCCCTTTATATGGAGAGGAAGCATCCCTGCTTCCTCCTGAGGGCAAGATGCCTTCAGTCCATAGTTTTCCAACATCTATTAATCAAAGATTGCTTTATACTTTATATAAGATTTCTGGTTCAATTCTAAATTTAGAGCCTTTACCTTATATATGGAGAGGAAGCATCCCTGCTTCTTCCTGAGGGCAAGATGCCTTCAGTCCATAGTTTTCCAACATCTATTAATCAAAAATAGCTTTATATAAGATTTCTGGATCAATTCTAAATTCAGAGCCTTTACCTATATATGGAGAGGAAGCATCCCTGCTTCCTCCTGAAGGCAAGATGCCTTCAGTCCATAGTTTTCCAATTTCTATTAATCAAAGATTGCTTTATATAAGATTTCTGGTTCAATTCTAAATTTAGAGCCTATACCTATATATGGAGAGGAAGCATCCCTGCTTCCTCCTGAGGGCAAGATGCCTTCAGTCCATAGTTTTCCAATATCTATTAATCAAAAATAGCTTTATATAAGATTTCTGGTTCAATTCTAAATTTAGAGCCTTTTCCTTTATATGGAGAGGAAGCATCCCTGCTTCCTCCTGAGGGCAAGATGCCTTCAGTCCATAGTTTTCCAACATCTATTAATCAAAGATTGCTTTATATAAGATTTCTGGTTCAATTCTAAATTTAGAGCCTTTACCTATATATGGAGAGGAAGCATCCCTGCTTCCTCCTGAGGGCAAGATGCCTTCAGTCCATAGTTTTCCCAAATCTATTAATCAAAGATTGCTTTATATAAGATTTCTGGTTCAATTCTAAATTTAGAGCCTTTACCTTCAAAGAAGCCATAATCACGAATAAAATGGACATGTAGAGGAGTCCAGACGACAGTATAATGGTTCTTCATATTAGTTACTTTTACTGTAGCTTTACCGAACCTTCCTGCTTGTGGGAAAGGACTTAATAGAACTCCACGATAAGAGTTGTATTCTACTTCATATTTCCCGTCAACAATAATTGAGCTATCATAGGAGAGAAAAGACTTCTCCATTAAATACTGCATTCTTTCAGCAATATTCTCAAGGGTTCTATCAAAAGTATTAACAACTTTCATATCTTCAGCAATAATATCTCTAAAACTTCTTTTATCATTACCAAGAAACCCATCAGCTGTTAATATGCCAGGTTTCATTTTATCTTGTATAATTTTATCTGTAGGACTTAATTTCATTTTTTTCTCCTAAGCAAAAGAGTCATAATATATTTTATCTTCAGGTATGCCTAATTCCTTCAGACTTTTAGTAACAGCAGCTATCATTCCCGGAGAGCCACAAAGGTAAGCCTCAGTATTTTTAGGGTCACGGATAGCATCTGGGAAATGAGGCATAACAAAGCCTGTTTTCCCTTGCCAGTTTTCTTGTGGTTCAGCATGTGAGAGAATTGGATAATAAGTAAAATCAGGGAAAACTTTACTAAAAGAATCTATATATTCAGTCAGATATAGGTCTTTAGTAGTTCTTGCTCCAAAGAAGTAACTCATCTTTCTTTCACAGCCTTTTTCCGATAGATCTTCTAACATAGATTTAATTGGAGCCTTACCTGAGCCACCAGCAACAAAGATAATATCTGCTTGCGTATCCCTAATAAAGAAATCTCCATAAGGTCCAGTAATTTCAACATCTTGTCCCTCTTTAAGAAACTCATGTACCCAAGTTGTACAGATTCCTTCAGGAACTTTTCTAATGATAAGTTGAAGTTGATTTTCGAGGCTTGGTTTGGAAGAGATAGAGTAAGCCCTGGTAACAGATTCTCTTACTTTCCCATATTTAGGAGAACGCAACTGAACATATTGCCCTGCTTTGAAATCAATCTCATTTGGTGAGACTAAATCAAAAGTAATTCCCTTAATATCATAAGTATAATCTTCAATCTTTGCTACTTTTGCTTTGAACTTCCTAATATTAAAAATCTCTTCAGGTATCTCAATTCTAATATTATTCTTTACTTTAACTTGGCAAGCCAAACGATTATTATCTGCTAATTCTTTTGCTGTAAAGAAAGGCTTTTCAGTTGGAAGAACTGGTCCTCCTCCTTCAATAACCTTACACTTACAAGCTCCACATGAGCCTCTACCACCACATGCTGACGGAACAAATATACTCTCTTCAGCTAAAGAAGTTAAGAGAGAGCTACCGCCTTTGACAGTAAGTTTCCTTTTACCATTAATATCAATTTCGCAATCTCCATAATTCTGCAAAATAGCTTTTGCTACGACAATTAAAGTGGATAAGACACCACTTATCCCTGCTAAAATTAGTATTTCATTAATAATTTTTAGATAGTTCATAAAGCTCCCTACTGAACGTTAACTATACCGGAGAATCCGATGAATGCCAAAGCCATTATTCCGGTAATTAATAGACTCATCCCTGCACCTTGCAAACCTGTAGGAATAAATTTTTCTCTTAACCTTGTTCTGATTCCTGCCAAGAGCATTATTGCAAGTAACCAGCCTAAACCTGAACCAGCACCAAATCCTACTGATTGTATGAAGGAATAGTCTCTGATAATCATAAACAAACTTATACCCAGAATAGCACAATTTACAGTTATTAAAGGTAAAAAGATACCAAGGGAATAATATAAAACAGGTGAGAATCTCTCTACAATTATCTCAGTTAGCTGAACAAAGGCAGCAATAACAATAATGAAGATAATATACTGCAAATAAACAATATCAGCTGGTACTATGATTAGATGATAAACAGCCCAATTAATAGCCGTAGTAGCCGTTGTTACAAAAAAGACAGCTGTACCAAGTCCAAATGAAGACTCTACTTCCCTCGAAACTGAAAGATAAGAACACATTCCCAAAAAATTAGTAAGCAATATATTACTGGTAAATATTGATGCCCAGAATAAAACCCAAGGACTAATTTCCATTATTTACTCCTTATTGTTTTTTGTTATAGAATTTAGTATTAATAATCCAGATTAGCATTGCAAGAAGGAAGAAGGCTGAAGGAGCCATCACCATAATTGACCAGTTAACCCACCAATCGCCAAGAACACGAACTCCAAAAAGAGTGCCTTGACCAAATAATTCTCTTACAAATGCTATCAATAACAATACTATTGTGTAACCAACACCAGCACCTACACCATCAACAAATGATTCAATAGGAGGATTCTTGGAAGCAAAAGCTTCTGCTCTACCCATCAAAATGCAGTTGGTAATAATTAATCCGACATAAGGTCCTAAGCTTTTACTAATCGCTGGATAATATGCTTTTAAAAATATATCTACGATTATCACAAAGGCAGCAATTATAAGAATCTGAACCATCATTCTCACTGAACGTGGCGTGTAATCCCTAATTAATGATATAGAGAAACTGGCTAAACCTATAGCAAATATAACGCCGAGTCCCATCACTAAACTATTTAAAAGTAAATTAGTAACTGCTAAGGAAGAACAGATTCCTAAGACCTGTTTCCAGATTGAATTCTCTGTAAAAGCACTATTTATAAATATCTGTTTTTTGGTCATTTCTATTCTCCTTTTGCCATTTCTGCTTTAAAGAGGGGAATTATCATAGCCATCTCATTATCTAACATCTTTAAAAAACTTGAACTAGTAATAGTAGCTCCTGTTATCTGCCTAATTTCCTTACTATTTGCAGGAGTTGAACCTTCAGAAATCAACTTATACTTGGTAATCTCACCCTGATTAAGAAATGCAGAGTCTTTAAGATCAGCTCTAAGATTCAACTTATCAGCAGGTTCACTAATCCTACCACCTAAACCAGGAGTTTCTACTTGTTCATAGACATTAAAATCTATCAAAGTTTCTAAGTTTGGTTCAAAACCAACAACAGCTTTCATTGTTCCCCAAAGTCCAGCTCCAATAATATCAAAGCAATAGCCAACAACACTTCCATTATCAACAACTTTGAAATAATTTCTTGCTCCCTTCTCACCTTCAATTTGGTAAGCATGAAGATATTTATCTCGATTTGCTAAGACTTCAGAATCCTGTATTTGGTAAAAATCTACTTCAGTAATTTTATCATTAAAAATCTCCAAAATTCTGCGATAATAGAGAATTTGCTGATTATCATCAATTCTACTCTTCTGGCTATTGTAAAAAACAGAAAGAACTCCTACAAAGACGATAGTTATCAAAACCATAAAAATAATAGGATATACAGAAGTTTCTCTAAATAATTTTCTTTCTTTCGCCATTTACTTAGCCCCCTTCTTCTTAGGATTCAAATAGAATTCTATAATCGGCATAAAAGTATTAGCTAAGAGAATGGCAAACATAAAGCCTTCACTAAAAAGAGAATATCTTCTTATAAATACAGTTAGGAAACCTATCAAAATCCCATATATCCATAAGCCATACTTGGTCTTGGCTTGGGAAACTGGATCAGTAACCATATAAACTATACCGAATAGAGCTCCACCGCTCAAAAGGAAATAAATAGCATCACTAAAACCGTAGAAGGCTATATTGAATAGATAAAGCGAGGCTAATGTAGCTATCATTGGTTGCCATTTAGCTGTCTTAGTGATAATTAGGTATATTGCACCAATTAAAATTAAAATAGCTGAAGTCTCTCCAAGAGAGCCAGGAATAGTACCCCAAAAAGCACTCCACATAGTGTAATCTGTTGTTTGACCCAATTTCGATGAGCTTAAAATAGTAGCTGATGTTTGCATATCAATACTATTCGTATAATTAACAAATCCACCAGGTAATTTAGTAAATGGCTTTATCCAATCAATGGTCATTTGTTGTGGAAATGAAACATAGATAAATGTTCTCCCCACAATGGCAGGATTAAAGATATTCATCCCAAATCCACCAAATACCATTTTACCAAAAGCTACAGCAATTACAGCTCCTACTCCTGCAATCCAAAGTGGTATAGTTGGAGGTAAAGTCATAGCTAATAAGGTTCCTGTTACAAAGACTGCCATCGAGACTTTACCCATGGGTTTCTTTCTAACAAAGAGATATTCTGTCAAAAAAGCTATCGTATTAGTAAATAGGATGACTAGCAATGAACGCCAGCCAAATAGAAAAACTGATAATATGATTGAAGGTATTAATGCGTATAATACCTTATTCATCATAGCTTGTTTTAATATGATGTTCTTCATAAGCCCCTTTCTTCTTTATTTAATATTTAAATTATAATTCTATAATAAGTACTTTTTTATTTATTACAAGATAAAATGTGAAAAAGATTAGATTTAGTCAATGATTATTTTTAGTGCAAGGTAAAAGATAGATAGAATGTAGAGATTTAAAAATAACTTAATATATAAAATTATGAATATTTAGCTGTAATGCTTAGTCTGCATACTGGGAATACAGATAAAAGGAGATAAATGCCTGCCTTCTACAGGCATTTATCTGTAATAATATTCTTTACCTCTTTACGAGGATATCTTTATAGGTAATAATTTGATGAACCTTCTCAGTTTCTTCAATAGAAATATGCTGATCATCAAATTCAATATTTTGTATGAAGTGGTCAGCTCGGTTGTTCCAATTTGACATCTCAGCCATACTTACAGGGATAATTTGAGCTTCAACTAAAGTATTAACTAACATATCATGAAGGATACTTCCTTTCGCATTACTAAACACTTTCACCCTCATATCATCAGCAAAAGCAACAGCTTCTATCTCTAAGTAAGATGGTTTAGGGATAAAGATATCTACATCTGCATTCTTATCAAAGCTATCGCTGATTAGGATAGTAAATCTATCTTTTTTAAATTCTAAAGGTAAATCTCCATAATAGATATCAGTGTTAGTATTAGTGCTATGATTATGTCTTAAATCGAGGAGAGCAGTTGTTCTAATATTATTCCATTTTGAGATAGGATAAATATAGCTTCCATTGGCAAAGTCTAAGAGTTCCATAGCTATTTTATAGATGCCATAAGCTACTTCTAACTCCACATTAAAAATATCATATATGAATATAGATTTTGCTTTAACTTTTCCAGCTAACTCTTTTATATTTAGATAGTTATAATCAGCATATTTAACAAAATCAACAGCTGGATAATTTACTAATGTGAGACTTTTACCCTTACGTTGCTCCAATCTAAGTAAAGTTCGCAAGGTCTGAGAAATCTCGCCAATCACAATGTAATTTTCAGCTTCAACAATTTTATTTTTATCTACTAAAGTATAACTCTTCTTTAATAGTTCTGCATGAAAACTATCAAGCTCTTGTAACCAGCTGATTGCTTGTTTTTGGTAATCAGCTATTTCTTTACCAAGTAACATCTCTTCGATTGATAAGTTTGGCGAAAGAATAGTATTAAATCCTGCTTTTAGCTTATCTTTAAGAATTGCTTGAAGTTGAATATAATCTAATTCTTGCCATTGACCATCTATCTTCTGCAAAGGCTTAGTTGGTTTCGCTTCTATCTTCTGCCAGCCAAAGCGACCTTTATAACAGATATTTCTTCCATTAAAAGAAGAAGCTAAATCATACTGCATAGGTAAGAACTCAGCAGGAGTCTCGGCTGGTGTTGTAATACTTGTTACTTGATCAGTATGAATATCTACTAAAATATCACAGCCAGTACCACACATACCACAAGATTGAATTACTTTTCTATTCTCTAATGGATTTAGCTTATAATTAAGATTCTTAGGAAGTAAAGCACCTGTTGGACAGACAGCTATACACTTTCCACAAGATTCACAGCTGGTATTGTTAAGACTTTCCCCAAATTCAGGAGCAACTAAAGTTTTGAATCCACGATAAATGTATCCTAAAACTCCTGCACCTTGAATTTCGGCACATGTACGTACACAACGTCCGCAATTCACACACTTATTTGCATCACGTAAGATAAATTGATGTGAATCATCAATAGGATGCTCATTCTTACTTCCGACAAATATGTCCTGCGTTACATCATATTCTGAAGCATACTTACGTAAAACACATGTTTCATTAACCTGACAACCGCATTCTAAACAGCGTTTTGCTTCATTTATTGCATCTTCTTCTGCAAAGCCAGTCTCAACTTCCTTAAAAGTTGATTTAGCTTCAGAGACCTTAATTTCAGGCATTTTTGCACGTGGAACTTCTTCCACATCAGCATATAATTCTCTCTTAATATCTTTTATTTTATTAGCCTTAACTGAGTTAAATATATATTTATTCTGAGTAATATCTTCACCACGTAAGAATTTGGCAATAGTTTCACTCGCAATCTTACCATCAGCAATGGCTTCAACAGCTGTGGCAGGCCCTCTTCTTACATCTCCTCCAGCGAAAACATTTCCGAGTCCAGTGTACATAGTTGTTTCAGCAGAATTAAGAGTATTCCAACGGGTAAAAGGAAGTTCTTTTCCATCAATGAAATTATCTTGACCCAACATAAAATCAAGTTGAGGTTTCTGGGATATTGCGGCAATAACAGAATCAAAATCTACAACTTCAAAGACTCCAGTTGCTTTTGGTGATCTTCTTCCTGAAGCATCAGGTTCACCAAGAACCATCTTTTCTAATTTGATTTGTTTTAATCTACCATTTTCACCAAAGTATTCAACAGGATTAGTAAGTAATCTAAATTCTACACCTTCATGCTCTGCAGCTTCTATTTCAAAGGCTTCAGCAGGCATCTGTTCTTTAGCTCTACGATAAATAATAGAAGCTTTAGCCCCTAACCTTACCGCTGTACGGACACAATCAATAGCAGTATTCCCCCCTCCAATAACAGCAACTTTTTTGCCAAGTTCAGGAGGATTATCTAAAGCACACTCTTTGAGAAAATCAACACCCAGATAGCATCCCTTGAGGTTTGAGCCAGGTACTGGCATAGCAACTGCTTCAGATGCACCATTAGCTACATAAACAGCATCATATTCTTCTCTTAATTGCTTAAAAGTAATATCTTTGCCGACCTTACAATTACACTGAATTTCCATGCCGTTAGCACACATAATCTCAATCTCTGTATCTAATATCTCTTTGGGTAAACGATATTCAGGTATTCCATAACGTAACCAGCCACCAGCTTTTGGCATGGATTCAAACACCTTAACTTGATATCCTTCATTAGAGAGATAATAACCACATGATAACCCTGAAGGACCTCCTCCTATAATAGCTATCTTTTTATTCTTATTTTCTTCTCTTTCAGGAACATAGTTCCAATAGTCTTGAGCGTCATAGTCAGCTGCAAATCTCTTTAACTGACGTATAGCAATTGATTCATCTATTACTTGCCTACGGCAATCTTCTTCACAAAATGCTGGACATACTCTCCCTATCGATAAAGGCATAGGTAATTTATCTTTAATTACCTTAACAGCTTCATGATATTGCTTGTTAGCAATTAAAGAAACATAGGATTGAACATCAATATGAGCAGGACATGCTGTTTTACAAGGAGCTTCACAATCAGCATAATGATCAGATAAAAGAAGTTCTAAAGCCATTTTACGAGCCTTTTTTACTTCAACACCTTCAGTATCAATCACCATTCCTTCCGAGATAGTTGTGCCACAAGAAGTAACAAATCCCTTTCGTCCTTCTACTTTAACAGCACAAACCCAACAAGAGCCATAAGGCTTTAATTCTTCATCATGGCATAGTGTTGGTATTTCAAAGCCTTCTTTTCTTGCTACATCTAATATTGTTGAACCCTCTGGGGCTAATATTTCTTTATTATTAAGTTTAATTTTTATCATTATTTCTCCTACCTAATCTCTATAGCTGAGAACTTACATGCTTTATAACAAGAACCACACTTGATACAGCTATCTTGGTCAATTAGATGAACTTTCTTTACCTCTCCACTTATACAATTTACTGGACAGACCCGAGCACAAGCAGTACAACCGATACACTTATCTTTCAAAACATGATAGGTTAGCAAATCTGTACATACATGAGCAGGACATTTTTTATCTATTATATGAGCTTCATATTCATCACGGAAATATCTTAAGGTTGTTAGAACTGGATTTGGAGCAGTTTGACCTAAGCCACATAAAGAAGTAGTAATAATCTTTTCAGAAAGTGTTTCTAAGATTTCAATATCTTTTTCTTCACCTTTACCTGAAGTTATCTTCTCTAAAATCTCTAACATTCTCTTAGTACCAATCCGACAGAATGTACATTTACCACAAGATTCATTTTGGGTGAAGTTTAAGAAGAACTTAGCTACATCAACCATACAGGTATCATAATCCATGACAACCATACCACCTGAGCCCATGATAGCTCCAGTTTGACTAATAGAATCATAATCAACTATAGTATCTAAGAGTGAAGCTGGTACACAACCACCTGATGGACCACCAAGTTGAACTGCTTTAAAAGGAGAATCTGTCTTCATTCCTCCACCAACTTTATAGATAACATCTTGTAAGGTTATCCCCATAGGCACTTCTATCAAGCCTGAATTTCTTATTTTACCAGCAAGAGCAAAGACTTTTGTTCCTTTCGATTTTTCAGTTCCTAACTTAGCAAACTCCTCTGCTCCATTTAGTATAATCCAAGTAATATTTGCCCAAGTCTCTACGTTATTGATGTTTGTAGGATATTGCCATAAACCTGATTCAGCAGGGAATGGTGGACGTAAGTTTGGCATCCCACGTTTACCTTCCACAGAAGCCATGAGAGCAGTCTCTTCGCCACATACAAAAGCACCAGCACCTTCCTTAATATGAAGATGGAAAGAAAAATTGGTTCCAAGAATATTATTCCCAAGGAAACCTTTTTCTTCAGCTTGCCTAATTGCTATGTTCAAATGTTTAATTGCAAGTGGATATTCAGCTCTGACATATAAGTAACCTTCATCAGCACCTATGGCATAAGCTCCAATAATCATCCCTTCAATAATGGCATGAGGGTCACCTTCCAAGACAGACCTATCCATAAAAGCACCTGGGTCTCCCTCATCAGCATTACAAATAACATATTTCTTATCACTCTTATTATTATAGGCAAATCTCCATTTTAAACCTGTAGGAAAACCAGCTCCACCACGACCTCTGAGTCCTGACTCAGTAATAGTGGTAATAATCTCTTCACCTGTTAAAGTAATTGCTTTTTTGAGAGCTGAGTAACCTTCATGAGCTATATATTCATCGATAAGTACTGGGTCGATTACGCCACAATTGCGCAAGACAATCCGAGTTTGAGACTCTAATAAGTAGTTTTCAGGAGCATCTATTTTGTTGGAATAAACTAATGTTGGATGATTAATTTCTGATTTAAGCAGTACTTCAAAGATTGAAGTTAAATCACTGACCTCTAAATTACCATAAACTGAATCTGTGCCATCTTCTGTAACAACTTCGATTAGAGGTTCAGCATGACACATACCATTACAAGCTGTATGTTTTAATTCAAAATCATATTTTTCAGTATCTATAATCCTTTTAGCTTCATCATAAATTACTTGAGCACCTGCTGCCAAACCACAAGATGCCATTCCCACTTTAATCTGAGTTTTAGCCATTATGAACCTCTCTTTTAAAAGCTTCGATGATTTCTGGTATCTTTGCTGAGGTCAATTTTCCATAAGTTTTATCTTCTATCATGATAACAGGAGCTAAGGAACAGCAACCTAAGCAAGCTACTTCTAAAATAGTGAATAGGTTATCATGAGTAGTATCTTCATCTCCAGAAAGATTCAAGCTTTCTTTTAGAGCTTCAAGAATTGTCTTAGCACCTGAAACATGGCAAGCTGTACCCTTACAGATTCTAATTGTATATTTTCCTTGAGGTTTTAGTCTAAACATGGAATAGAATGTAGCTACACCATAAATTTCTGCTACACTTATCTTAGTAAGGTCAGAAATAATTTTAATAGTTTCCCGTGAAAGATATCCTTCAGCCCGTTGAACTTCTTGAAGGATGGGGATTAATGCCCCTTTCGTATTATCATACTTGGCAACAATATTCTTCAAATTGGCAGACATCTAATTTCTCCCTCTATAATTTCTTTTTGAATTTTTCTACTAACTCTCTCGCTTCAGGAGTTCTTTCAACAAACTCTACAAAGGCAAACATTCTGTTAAAAGTTTCTAAACTGATATCATGTTCAACTAAGCAGGCATCTGCATCTGCTTGGCTATGTTCAATTCCGAGTACTTCATTAAAAAATCTTGTAAGAGTCAAGTGTCTTCTGTAAATCTTTCCAGCGAACTCTCTCCCCTTATCTGTTAAAGTTATTTCTTTATATTTTTCATAAACAATTAATTCTTCTTCGGCAAGTTTTCTTAGAGCAGAAACTACTGATGGCTTTTTTACACCAAGTTTTAATGCCAAATCAGTTACTCTGATTTTTTCATTGGATAACCCCAATAGTAATATTCTCTCTAAATAGTCCTCTAAGCTTTTACCTAAGTTTAACCATTCACTACTCATTTTTCTTCCTTTGTGATTTTATTAATTCTAATTATACCATTAAATAAAATATGACAGAATAAGCTGTTATTCTGTCATATCTTATCTATTAAAACACGATGATTGCCCTACTTAATTTTTAAAATTTGAGCCAATTTGCCACCCATGACGGAGACATTAGGATTGGAATCTTTTTTCCATTCTTTAACAGTACGGGTAGTTACTTTAACAAACTCCGCAGATTTATCTCGGTTGCTTTGCTGAGTAATAATATTCGCAAGCTTTTTCATACTCACCCAAATTGTCTTTATTCTTTTATCATCAGCATCATGAAGCCACTCTTTAACGACTGGATAGCATTTATTAGGTTTGGAACGACCGACTTGAGTTAGAATATGGGTAATTTTCTTTTGAACTTCCAAAGATTCGTCATCAATCATATTTCCAATAAAAGACATAATGAATTTAGGGTCACTGGAGGCGATATTCTCCATTCCGTGCAAAGAGAGTGATCTTTTCACTTCATCCTTGTCTTTTTGCCATTGAGGCATGTATTTCTTCATTGTTTTTGGATGTTTTTTCCACATATTGAGGGCAATAGTTTCTGCTTCCCATGGTACTTTATCATAATATTTATCTAAAACAACAATAACTTCTTCGGCATTGGTAGTATCTTTATAATAGAAATAAAAGAGGGCAGTTGCTCTAATTCCATATATTTTATGTTTTAGCATTTTATGGCATATTTCATCCATAGATTCTTTATCTTCGCAATCAGCCAATAGCTTTCCTAACTCTTCTCTTACAAAGTAGTTAGCTGTATTAGCTATAAGATTAATTCTTCTCGTAGCCGAAGTCAATTTCTTTTTTTCTATTTGTTCAAAGATTTCAACTACTTTTAGTCGTAATTCCTTCATATCTTCTGGTGTTAAACGACCAACTTGTCTAAACATATATTATCTCCTGTAAAAATTTACATCAATTATTTGGTTCGATACAAATTATTGTTATTTTTGTTTATTGGTATTTTGGTTAGTTTGGTATTATAACTAAATTTTTTTTTAAGAAAAAACCTTGTACAATTTAGTTTACTCATACACAACTTAACCTAATATTTATATTAAATATTTTTATGTCAAGTTTTTTATTCTAAATTCAATTTATAATAAGCTTTTGATATAATATCTTTTGCTAAAGATTTGTTTAAAATTACAGAATGATATTTATTTATAACATCAATAATATCTTGATAACTACCTAATTGATAAAGGACTTCAGCATAATCAAAGATTATTTTCTCTTGAGAATAACCCTCAGCAATAATTTCTTGATAAATCTTAGCAGCTCTTTGGTAGTATTTTATTGAACTAAGTGAACGAGCATAATTTTGATAATATTGGTCATGCTTAATTTCATCACCACTAATTTTAGAGTAATGATAAGCACTTTCCATAAAATTATTTTTTTTAAAACATTCATTTCCTAACATTAGATGATAATAGCTATCTTCTCCAAATAGCTTTCTGTAGTTTTCTAATTCACTTCTGACTTTTTCATTATCGTTTACGAAAGAGTAAATATCAATAATTAAATTCATGGCTTCTTTTTTAAGAATATCTACTGTAAGCAAGTTTCTCGCTGAAAGAATAGCATCTTCAATCTTGTTAATTCTAACATAACACAAAGCGGTATTATAAAAAGCTTCTGGATAAATACTATTTACTTTATCAAACTGTTTTATTGCCAACTGATATTGCTCTGTTCTCATCAGCGATATAGCCAAAATGAATATTGAATTTGGTGCCAATTCAGATATTTTATCAGCTCGTTGAAGGTACTTTATTCCTTCTTTATCTTCTTTTATACTACTAAGATACCTTCCTAAAGCCTCTAAATAATCAAAATTACCAGGATTATCATTAATAGCTTTTTTTACAAAATGAATGGCCTTTACGGGATTTTTTTCAATCAGATTATTGAATTTTATTAGCAGTTTATCCATATTTATAATTTAGCTATATAGATTGATATAAGCCCAATACATATCAAACAACTTATATCCCCAAACTAAATAAAACCAAGAAGCAATTACCAAGAATGGTCCAAAAGGAAAGAGTTTATGCTTACTATATTTCATGAAAAGAGACATAGTTATTAATCCAAGAAAACTTGCAATAGCTACTATCATTATAAGATTTAAAACACCAGTAAAAAATCCTATTGCAGAAATCAATAAGACATCACCGAAGCCTAAACCTTCTCTACCTCTAATATAATAATAAGCCATCATAATCAAAACAAAGAATACAAAAGAGCCTGCTCCTCCGGTTAAACCTCTAATCAAGCTGACATCATTGCCAGGGATAAATAGTGAAATTAATCCTAATATGTTAAGTGGAATGGATAATTTAAAAGGTATCCGCATGTGATAAATATCAATGAATGTTATGATTATTCCATAGCTAAAGAAAATTAGATATTTAAAAAGAAGCACAGGATTTCCAGCTCCGAAACGCCAATATACTAAAAGATAAATCAATGGAGTTAGAAATTCAACAATGACATATTGCCAGCTTATTTTTGCCCCACAGTTTTTGCACTTTCCTTTAAGGAAAATCCAACTAAAGATAGGTACATTCAACCAAAAAGGAATGGCATAATCACATTTTGGACACCGAGAAGATGGCATTAATGACTTATTAATAGGCAGACGATAAATTACTACATTAAAAAAACTTCCAAAAGACATCCCTAACATTATCAAGAATGTTATGATTAACGGTTCAAGCCCCAAAATTAGTCCCTCCAAATATTATTTCTTCTAAAATATGGATTTCCAGATGCCCCACGATAGATAAAGTTTATAGATGTATTTTCTGTTGGTCTATAATTAATAGAAAAATCAGGTACTATATTAGTAGAATTATCATCATTAGATTCAATATTAAAACCTTTACTAACATTAGCTGTACCAAAATTAGTAAGATGCAAATCTACATTAATATTCAATTTATCATTTACCTGATAACTGATGTGGTTTGTGTAACGTGATTGATAGAGTGAAAGACCTGAGCTGTATGCTGTTGAGAAAGACATACTATGGCTCATAGTATAATTATTTGGATTTAACAGAGAATAATTGTTTGGATTCCATGTCCAATCATTAGGCGACCAATTACTTGCCATAAAATTAGTACCATTAGCACCAAATTTTAATTGAGCACTCAATAGAGTCATTAACACTAACATTAGCGTTATTAAACAAGTTCTTTTCATTTTTAATCTCCTCAAAAGATTTAATCAGTAATGTTTCTCACCCTTATACCAAATTTAATTAGATTAGGAAAAATGTCAAACTTTATTCTACCATCCTGCCTTTGAAATCTTCCAACTCCCCTTCATATAGATTGAGAAAGCAATAATCACACCTGCAGTGTTACTTACCACCATAGCCCACCAAAGTGCTTCATATTGATAAGGGGCTAAAAGATTCCCTAAATAGTTTATTTGTTCTGTTAAGAAAGAAAAGAAATACAATTCTTTACCTATAAAATATCCTGAAAAAATATAAGCGATAGGTATTCTAAATATCCATAATCTACTTACATTGAAAGCCATAGTGGATCTTGAATGACCTGCTCCGTTAAAGACTCCCATGAATACCATTAGAATGCCAAAAATCCAAGTTGCATAAGCTGAAATTTTGAACATTCTCTCACCGACTTCTATTACACTTGCTTCATCAACAAAGAATCTAACTAATTCACTACCATAATAGTAGATAAAGATACAGCCGACTGTCATTATTGCCATCACTAAAAACATAGCATAATGAACACTTTTTACTGCTCTTCCCTCTTTTTTAGCTCCTAAGTTTTGTCCTATAAAGGAGGATAAAGCACTTCCAATACCCATTGCTGGAAGCATAAATATACCTACCATTCTATTTCCTATAGAATTTGCCGATATTACTGTAGTCCCGAATGAATTAACTAATCCTTGAACAATTAGGAATCCAAAAGAAGTAGTTGATTGGCCTATCGAGGCAGGAAGCCCTATTTGGAAAATATTTACTAAGACGCTTTTTTTAGGTATCATGTCTCGCCAAGAAGGTATTAAATCTTTGTATTTCTTGGTAAAAATAATAAATGCTATAATTGAGGCTATAACTCTACTTATTAAAGTAGCTATGGCTGCACCTTTTATTCCCATCTTGGGAAAAAAGGCTATTCCAAAAATCATTAGTGGGTCTAAGATTAAATTAAGGGTTACGGTAATTACTTGTACCACCATGGGAGTAAAACTATCCCCAAAGGCAGTAGTGATACTTTGATATACCATAAAAAACATCATCGCAATCATACCATAGAGAATGTAAGTAATGTAAGTATGTGCATCATTGATAATTTCAGGAGGTGTTTGCAGTAATTTTAAAAAAGTAGGTATCAGGGTATTAGTGATAATTACCAAAATTAAAGCAAATCCAAGTATTAAAGGAACAAATTGACCAATTGCTAATTTTATTTTCTTGCTATCATTCATACCTTTAAATTTAGAAACTATGGCAGTTCCTGCGACTGTGAAACCAGCTGCAAAGGACATAATAAAAAAGCTAAGAGGAAAAGTCATTCCAGTAACAGCAACAGCCTCTTTAGCCCCTGAAGCAATTTTACCCAACCAGTAAGTATCGACTAAATTATACAAAGTCCCCATAAAATTTGATAGCATAATGGGAAGAGATAATAAAATCAAATTCTTTAATATGTTGCCCTCAGTTAAATTTATATTTTTTCTCATATTTTTTCCTTACTTCCAATTTATTAAACCATCGTTATAATGTCAATAAAATTATTGACATGATTATTAGCTGAAAAGTAATGGGAATATCATGATCAAAGGACCAATAACTATGAATATAAAAAAGATCTTCTTGATATTAAGCTTAGTTGTAATCTTCTCTTCGTTGTCGGCATTAGAGATAGGCAAAGATATTACCCTATATCTACAACAACAAGGAATACCTAAACCACTTATTGTAATATTAATTTCAACATTACCTATTGTTGAGTTGAGAGGAGCTATTCCTGTTGCAATAGGGCTTCTTGGTATGACTTGGTGGGAATCGTTAATTTATGCTATTCTTGGAAACATGATACCAATTCCTTTTGTTCTACTCTTCATGGAGAAAATTACAAATTTGTTGAACAAATGGTCTTTTACCAGAAAACTTTTAACTAAGATTTTTGCTCGTACAAGAAGTAAGAGCAAGGTTATTGAACGCTATGAAGAAATTGGTTTAACTCTTTTCGTAGCAATACCGCTACCAGTTACAGGAGCATGGACTGGTTCTTTGGCAGCCTATATCTTTGGACTAAAGTTTTGGAAATCCTTACTTTGTGCATTAGCAGGAGTAACTATTGCTGGATTTGTTGTTACGATTCTAACACTTGGCGTAGGTTCTATATTCTAAATAGTCTCGGTTTCACTTTTAATCTTCGTATGAAGCGCCCTTGTAAATCACACTATTAATCATCGGAATTTGATTGAGAGACTAATTACAGTGGTTACTGGATAGTCTTACTTCAATGAACTGATCGAGTCTCTTAGGACGGATATAGCAATTCCCCCACATTCTTATTTTTATTAATTATATAATATCATACTTCTTCAAACTTGAGTAAAGTTCTTTAGATATTTCTGAAACAATATACACGATAGGAACAGATAAAATCATACCCAAAACGCCAAACAAATACCCCCCAGCAACAACTGTTAAGAATACATAAAGTGGATGAATATTCGTACTTTTGCCTATCACAATGGGATAAACTATGTTGTTATCCAATACTTGTACCCCCCACATTCCAAAGATAACATAAATTATCATAGATAAATCTTGTCCGGTAAGGATAACAGAGCTAATGGCAAAGACAACCCCAAAGAATGGACCAAAATAAGGCACCATATTAGCTAAACCTGCAAGTAAACCAATCAAGATTGAGTAATTTACTCCAATAATTGAAAGCACTATCGCAGTAAGAACCCCTACTATGATTATTTCAATGAGAAGTGCGCGTAGAAAGCTACTGACTAATTCACTAATTTTATGGGTAATGGTAATATATAATTCGAAAAATCTATTAGGAATAAAAGTATTAAACATTTTAGAAAAAAGGTTTTTATCTTTAAGAATAAAGAAACTGATAAATGGAATCATAAAAACAAAGGCGAATGTTGAGACTATTTTAGAAACGTTAGATATAACGATTTTAGGAACTTCAATAATTTGATCTTTGAGGTTCTTACTAACTTTTTTGATTTCATCAGTAATATCAATAAAAGTAATTTTCTCATCAATGTATTCAATATAATTCGTTATCTGGGAAAGAATAGGTATTTCCATAAACTTCTTTAATGATTCTTGGGAAAGTGAATCGGTGTAAGTAACTTCTGGCAGAATAGCTTGAGCTTCAGGTAAAATATTTTTATTTAGGGTACTATCAGTTGGAGTTATCACCTTACCTTGGTGATTAAGAACAATTTTCTCTTGTTCATGGTCGTAGTTTAAATAAATATTTATAACATTTTTGTCATCTTGAATATTTTGCACTTCATCTACAGGACTTGTTCCCATAGCTTTTTGCACCACCTCTGAACTGTTAATATAAGAGAAAATACTTTCTCCTTGAGAAAGAACTTTGGGAACAACAAAAATCATAGTTATCACAATACTTAGAGCAATAATAAAGTAAATTGCAATAATGGAGATGGTTCTACCTACACCATAACTTTCGATATAGCTAACAGCAGGGTTTAGGATAAAGGCAAAGATGATACCCGCAACAACTGTTGAAAGAATATTCCAATAGAATACAGCAGAAACTCCAAGTAAGAGTAGTAAAAAGATATTAAATATCAGTCTATTATTTTTTTTCTGCATTTCCCTTTTCCTCAACTATTTTTGTATAGAGTGAGCTGGAGTATTTTTCACAAAAAGCATATAGAATTTTTGAACCTATTTTAGGATTATTTTTAATCATATTTCTGAAATCATATTTCGACATAGCTAACATTTTACATTTAGTTTTGGCAACTGCTGTACTGGCACGAGTGCTCCCGGTAAATATTTCAATAGAACCTACTAATCCCCCCTCAGAAATTGTCATATCAGGAGATTCAGAATTTTCTGAATCATATAAATCTACTTCACCCTCTAAAATAAAATACATCACGATATTTGGATGTCCAATTTGGTAGATTATTTCATTACTCTTGAAAGTTCTCTCAAAAATAATACTATTTATTGTTTTAATCTGTGACTTACTAAGAGAACTGAATACACTAAAATAAAGTAGTTGCTTCTCACTTTCAGTAAGACTGATTAAGGCATCTCTTTTCTTTTTGAACCACTTCCAACACATCACAAAAAACTCTAAAATGATATCTACTTTTCTTCCCATCCTAATTCTCCCAATAATGGTACAAAACTACAGGCTACGCTCTCTATTTCTTCGAAACCTGTTTCTGTTTTTATAATAGTTTTTAATCGTTGTTGTTCAAGACTTCCAACAGGAATAACTAATTTTCCGCCTACTTTTAACTGATTCAGTAGAGCTTCAGAGACATTTGGTGCTCCAGCACAAACTACTATTTTATCAAATTCTTTCAGTGGTGGATAGCTATTTATCCAACCTTTAGTACCATCTCCCACTCTATAGAAGATATTCTTAAAATTATATTTGGCAATAGTTTGCTTAGCTTTCTGAGTGAGATTCTGATGCCTTTCTATCGTACATACTGTAGAAACTATTGTTGCGAGAAGAGAGGTTTGATATCCTGAACCAGTACCAATTTCTAAAACGACATCGCCAGGAGTAAGATCTAACTCTTGCATCATTAAAGCAATAATATAAGGCTGGGAAATTGTTTGACCATCTTCAATTGGAAGAGCTTGGTTTCTATAAGCAAACTCTTTAACATGTGGTAAAATAAAATCCTCACGATGAATAGTCCGAAAAGCTGAGATAACTAACTCATCTTCTATTCCCATTCCTTGTAATTCAGATATTAATGCTTCTCTTTGGTCTTCAAATCTCATAGCTATTTATTCTATCTAATTCTTTTAAATTGAAATGACAGTCTGATTTTCTAAGTAAATGAGTAATAGAAACATAATTATTTGCTATAGCATGATAATCACTTTGTACATCATGAACACATTCAGGAACATCCCCACCTACTCGATATACACTTCTATCTTCAGATTGCTCAACAAAATGAATAAAGTTCTTATAACGTCTCTCCCCTATTTTAGTAACTTTAAAACCTTTAATATCATCATAAGGAATATTCGGAACATTAATATTCAATAACTCGTTTTTCTTCAGTTCTTCATGCAGTTTTAAAGAGATAACCTTAACAACAACTTCTACTCCTGTTTCGTATAATTGATCTTTATAGGCACACATTGAAAAAGCTAAGGCAGGATATCCTAAGAAACAAGCTTCTGTTGCGGCAGCGACAGTACCTGAATAGAAGATGTCTTCACCCATATTTTGCCCTGCATTGATACCAGATACCACTAAATCAAAATCATCAGCTACTTGATTAATTGCATAAATAACACAATCTGCTGGTGTTCCACTAACACTATACACTTTATCTTTTATTTTTGAAGCAATCAAATCCTTATGTAAAGTAATTGAGTGAGAAGCTCCACTCTTTTCAGTTTCAGGTGCCACTAAATAAGTGTCAAAGCCTAATTCTGTTAAAGTATCAAATAGTAGAGTTATCCCTTTAGAGGAATACCCATCATCATTAGTTAATAAAATCTTCAAAATAGCACTCCTAATTCATTTTGTATTATTATTTTGACTTTGCTTCCAGTTGTCAAGAAAAATTACTTTAATTTTTAATTGTGAGTATTGAGAGTTCATAATGACTAAATAAGGAAAAAATAGCTTGCCTAAAAAGGGTTAGTTCAGTATTATTTAATTAGAAGGTAATGAAGGGAGATATTATGAAAAATATATTAATCGTTGTTTTGATGCTATTTACTATAAATTCTTATAGTTATGAGTGGGTAAATCTACTCGATGACGCTAGCAACACCTCTCATGTATATAGTTCATTTTCTAATGGAAATATATATTATTCTACTTCTGAGGGAGTCAGAGTTTTTGCGAACGGAGAAGACAATCTCTATTCCTACTCTGGATTAGAAGCTTTAGGAGTTGCTGAAAACACTAATGATAGATTTGTTATTTTTGGTTCAGGTTCTTATAGTGATGGACTCTACACCCTTGATGACTATGGTAATATTGATTTAGTTGATTGGTATATTAATCCTAAGTTTCTTAATACAGGGATTTATACACAGAATATATATTTCAGTAGCGATAACAATTTTCAAATCAATCAAGCAAATGAGTGGCAAAGACCAGCAGAATTTTATGCCAAGGAGGTAACTGACGTTACAGAGTCAGCTTCCTATCAGTTTGCAGCTACAAATGAAGGATTCTATCACAAATTAACAGGAGATACTGGACTCTTCGCTAATCGACAGAATTTTGGTACAGTTCAATCTAATGAGATTAATGAAGCTTCAGGATTAGTTGCAAGTAGAAATAACCCTGGAGTACTTTGGACTCATAATGATTCTGGTGGCGGTAATGTTCTCTATGCCATGAATGAATTAGGTCAACATCTCGGTATTTACACTATTAACGGTGCGACAAATCGTGATTGGGAAGATATCGCCATAGGTAAAGACCCAGCGACAGGACAAGCAGTTATTTTTATTGCAGATACTGGAGATAATCAGTTAAGTAATGATATAAAGTATATATATATCGTTCCTGAACCAGAAGTTTCTCCAACTCAAACTCCTACAGCTGTTGAATTAACAGCATCACATACAATTTCTTTTGTCTATCCTAATAGTGAAAACTATGATTCTGAAACCTTGCTTTTTGACCAAAGAAGTCAGAATTTTTACATTATAACTAAAAGACACTCAGGAGATACTGCCTATAATGATAAAATATTTTCTCTTAACTACAACTTAACAGAAGAAACTCAAGTAGCAACTTATGTTGGAATAGTCGAAATTCCTGTCGATGAAGTGGTTAATCAAGGTGCTACTGGAGGAGATATATCACCAGATGGTAACTTTATTTTAATTAAAAATTATCAGAATATGTACATGTGGGAAAGAAAAAATATGTCCATACCTCAAGCTTTATCTCAGCCTTATCTTCAAGTACCCTACATAATGGAGGCTCAAGGGGAAGCTGTAGCTTGGCGATATGATAATAATGGCTATTTCACAGTAAGTGAAGAGTATGGTAATACACCTTCAATTTTATATTTCTATTCTAAAAAAGGATGGAGAAAAGCTTCTCCATTCCCAGTTAAGAAAAGTGAATATAACAGTCATGATGGTAACTTATATGGTATAATTAATGAAGATGAGAACTCTGGATTTTGGCTTAGTTCAGACCTCGGGATTAGCTGGGAACAGATTAATAATTATCCAAATTATAGTGATATAGCAGTAGATTCTGCTGGAACAATATTCCTCTCACATTATCCAACTGCCGTTCCTGAAGACTGGGAAAGAATCACTGGCTATTACAATGGTTCATTCTTTGATTTTAGCAGTGGTTTAGAGAACAAAATAGTAAATAGATTATGCAATAATAGCTTGCTTGATATGTCAACAGTCCTTGCTTGTACAAATAGTGGAGTTTATTATCTGCAAGATTTTCAAGCTGTATCGATTGACCATAATGAAATTGAAACAGCTCCTTTTCTAATTACCTACCCAAATCCGTTCGGACAAGAAGTCACTATTAGCTCTTCAAAAGGTAAGATGACTTCTGGAAAAGTATATAATCTCAAAGGTCAATTAATTGATGATTTTTCTACAAGTCAAAAAAAAGGGAATGAAGAGTTGGTTTGGAAACCAAATTCTTCAACCCCTAACGGAATCTATTTTATTAAAATTCAAACTTCAGAAGAGTCTTTTACTTCAAAAGTTTTGAAGATTAATTAATTATTTAGCTATTTCGATACGAACATTACTTCTTCCGTATTTAACACCTTTAGTAAATTTCTGCATCAAAGCTTGCTCATAAATTGACTCAACTTCAAAGAAAGAGAAACCTTCTTTTATATCAATTTTACCAATATTTAGGCGTGGAGCTACTTTTAAATCATTCAGAATTCCAATAAGTTTTGGAGGAGTTAAATCTTGAGCTCCACCAATATTCATAAAGAATCTTGTGAATCCCTGTTCAGCTTTTCTTGTCCTACCTCTTCCGCCTCTGTCACCACCTCGACTGCCTCGTTCACGTGATCTATAATCCCTGTCTCCCCCTCTTCTACCACCTAAGTGAGAATCGAAGTCGTCATGTTCTTTATGATAATTTATATCACCAGCATCTTTATAATAATCTAAGAATTTATTAAATTCAACAGCTACAAAATGCTTAATCAAATCTTCTCTTTCTAACCAAGCTAACTTCTTGAAAATTACATCCATGAATGGATCAATCTCTTCATCATTAACTTCAACAGTTTCAACATTATCTATTAGATTAAAAAGTTGTCTTTGACAAATCTCACGGCCCGAAGGAAGCTCTTTATATTCTAAAGGTTGTCCTAACCTTCTCTCAATAAATTTAAGTTTTCTACCATCTTTACTATGTACAATACTGATAGAAACACCTGTTTTTCCAGCTCTTCCAGTTCTTCCACTTCTGTGGATATAAACATCATCTTCGTCTGGTAAACCATAATTTATCACATGCGTTAAATCATCGATATCAATACCACGAGCTGCCACATCAGTAGCAACCAACATCTGAATATGTTTATTTCTAAACTTGCTCATAACACTCTCTCTCACACCTTGAGATAAATCTCCGTGTAGAGAATCTGCATTATAACCATCAAATTGAAGCTTTTCAGCTATCTCTTGAGTCTCTTTCTTAGTTCTACAGAATACTATTCCATAGATATTTGGGTTCATATCTGCTACTCGTTTTAAAGCAAGATACTTATCTCTTGCTCGTACAGTATAGACATGGTGAGAAACAGTTTCAGCTCCACTATTTTTTGACCCTACTGATATTTCATGAGGTTCATGCATATAGTTCTTGGATATCTGTTGAATTTCTCTTGGCATAGTTGCTGAAAAAAGTAAAGTTTGCTTTTCATTTGGAGTATTAGCAAGAATAGAATCTAATTCTTCTTTGAATCCCATATTAAGCATTTCATCAGCTTCATCTAAAACTAACCATTTTACATTAGAAACATTTAAATTTCCACGTTTCACAAAGTCATTGACACGACCTGGTGTCCCCACCACTATATTGGCTCCCTTTCTCAAATCTCTTAACTGATTTGAAATACTCGCACCACCATAAACAGCTACAATATTGACTCCACTCATATTTGAAGCAAAACTCATCAAGTCTCTTGTAATCTGTAAACAAAGCTCTCTTGTAGGACAAAGGATAAATGCTTGAACAGCCTTTGAGCTTGTATCTAACATGTTTAACAAAGGTAGTCCAAAAGCAGCTGTCTTTCCTGTTCCTGTTTGAGCTAACGCAATTAAATCCTGGCTATTCTCAAGAATGAATGGAATAGTCTTCTCCTGAATTGGAGTAGGATTGACAAAGTTAATTGTCTCCAAGGCTGACTGAAGCTCTCTGTTCAGTGCCATTTCTTTAAAGTAGATCATAGTCTCCCTTTAATTTTTTATTGAATTTTTGTACTAGGCTAATATTTAATCACATACGTAATTGTTTTTTTTACTCAATTGTACAAATCAAATCCACTTTTCTTTAAGTTGATTAACTGTCAAGAATGAATAATTATTTTTTTCATATTACTTTTTTAATTATAAAATTTTACTTGTCAAATTATGAACACTCTAAAAAAACTACTTCAATGATTATTATAAATAGGGGATTAAGTGGAAAAAGAACATAGATTAGCAGATAAAAATATATCAAGATTATTATTAAAACTAACATTCCCAGCGACTATTGGCATGTTAGTTATGGCTTTATACAATATAGTAGATACCATCTTCATTGGCCAAGGTGTAGGACCTAATGGTATTGCCGGATTATCTATTGTCTTCCCAATTCAACTCATTGTTATGGGCTTCGGTCAGATGTTCGGTATGGGTGGAGCTTCTATTATATCCCGTGCTTTAGGAGCAAAAGATTTTGAAAAAGCTAATAGTACTTTTGGTAATCAGATATTCTCTGTAATTCTTTTCACTATTTTGGTTATGTTACCAGGACTAATTTTCCCTAAAGAAATTCTTACTCTGTTTGGGGCTACTGAAGCAATTCTTCCCTACTCTTTAAGCTACTATAGAATTATTGTTTTTGGAGCAGGGCTTTTCATGTTTGCTATGATGAGTAATAATGTACTAAGAGCAGAAGGTCACGCAAAAATAGCCATGTCTAATATGATTCTATCAGCTGTATTAAATATAATTTTGGACCCTATTTTTATCTTTGGATTCAAAATGGGTATCCAAGGGGCTGCTCTGGCTACAGTAATTGCTCAAGGTTTAGTTGTTTTCTACCTTATCTATCATTTTACTAAAGGGAAAAGTTACTTCCGCATCAATCTTAAATTCATGAAACCTATTTTTAAAATTCAGAAAGAGATGTTTAGTGTTGGTTTATCTGCTTTCTCTCGCCAAGTAGCGGGTAGCTTCATTGTTGTAATAATTAATAATAAACTCGGTTATTTTGATCCTACAGGTGTCTATATAGCTGTTTATGGTATTATTAACAGATTATTTTCCTTATTCTTTATGCCAATGTTTGGTATCGGACAAGGCTTACAACCTGTCCTTGGGTATAATTATGGAGCTCATCGTTTAGATCTGGCTAAAAAAGCCATTAGATTAGCCTTCACTTGGGCAACATCAATCTCAGTTATAGCTTTTCTTATAATACAGATATTTCCTAGATTCTTGATGAGGTGGTTCACTTCAGATGATCATGTTACTGAAGTTGGTATCTACGCTATTAGAAGGATGACTATTTTATTTCCTCTCTTAGGATTTCAAATCATCGGCTCAACAATCTTCCAAGCTCTTGGACATGCTACTGAAGCATTAATTCTCTCACTTTCAAGGCAAATATTATTCTTTATACCAATATTTTATATTATGAGCTATTATTATGAATTCTTTGGAGTTCTTATCACCTTCCCTATGGCAGATATCCTTGCCTTTGTAGTAACATTTACAATGCTTCTCAGGGAATATAATAAGTGGAAGAAGTTGGAAATAAACCAAGCTTAACTATCTATTTAGATAAGGCTTAAGATATTTACCAGTATATGATTCTGCTACTTCAGCTACTTCTTCTGGGCTTCCCTTAGCAATAATTTTACCACCGTTTTCTCCTCCTTCTGGGCCAACATCAATTATATAATCTGCAGTTTTAATAACATCCATGTTATGTTCTATGATCACTACAGAATTACCCATTGCTACTAACTTCTTGAGTACTTTAAGGAGTTTTTGAACATCATCAAAGTGCAAACCAGTAGTTGGTTCATCTAAGAGGTAAAGAGTTTTGCCTGTTGACCTTTTACTAAGTTCTTTAGCTAATTTGATTCTCTGTGCTTCTCCCCCTGAAAGAGTTGTAGAAGGCTGACCAAGCTTGATATAATCCATACCAACATCTAATAGAGTCTTGAGTTTACTAGCAATAGAAGGAACCTTTTCAAAGAATTCATAGGCTTCTTGGACATCCATATCAAGAACCTGAGAAATATTCTTTCCTTTATATTTTATTTGTAAAGTTTCGCTATTAAAACGTTTTCCTTTACACACTTCACAAGTAACATAGATATCTGCCATGAAATGCATTTCTATCAAGTTAACACCAGCTCCACCGCAATTTTCACAGCGTCCACCCTTAACATTAAAAGAAAACCTTCCTTGGCTATATCCTCTAATCTTAGAAGCAGGTAATTCAGAAAACAGTTTTCTTATAGCATCGAATCCTTTAATATAAGTTATTGGATTTGAGCGAGGAGTTCTACCAATTGGTTGTTGGTCAATAGTAATAATTTTATCAATATTTTCTAAACCTGTAATAGAATCTACTTTTCCCCAAGGTGTTTTTGCTTTAAAAAAGTGATTATGAAGATAAGGAGAAAGAGTTTGATTAATTAATGAAGATTTACCAGAACCTGAAACACCAGTAACGCAAACTAACATACCTAAAGGTATATCTACATCAACATTTTTAAGATTATTATGATTAGCTCCTTTAATTTCCAGAAGTTGTTTATCTATCTTCAATCTCTTGTTAGGAACTTCTATTTTCAATTCACCTCTTAAATATTTTGCAGTAAGCGAGTTTGCTGATTTCAAGATATCCTCGAGTGAACCTTGAGCAACAACTTCTCCACCATACACTCCTGCTTTAGGACCAAAATCTATAATTTCGTCAGCTTCCCTAATAGTATCTTCATCATGCTCAACTACAATGACCGTGTTGCCTAAATCACGTAAATGTTTTAGCATTTCTATTAGTCTGTCATTATCTCGCTGATGGAGACCAATACTTGGTTCATCTAAGATATACATAACACCAACTAACTGAGAGCCAATTTGGCTTGCTAATCTAATTCTCTGAGACTCGCCACCTGAAAGAGTAGGTGCTCTCCTATCTAAGGTTAAGTAATGGAGTCCAACACTCATCAAAAAACTAAGTCTATTTACGATTTCTTTTAAAACTTCATGGGCGATAATCCTATCATTCCCTAAAAGCTCCAAATGAGTAAAAAAGTCATAAGCATCCTCAACACTCTTTTCTGTGATATCAACAATGCTTAAATCTTGCACTAAAACAGATAAACTAGCTGGTTTCAGTTTGTTTCCATTACATGTTGGGCATGGCTTATTACTAATGTATTGGGAATAGTATCTCTTGGCAGCTTCTGATGTTGTCTCTCGCATTCTTCTTTCTAATACTTTTATAACACCTTCAAAGGAAGTTTCATATTCACCAGAAGAACTCTTTGTTTTCCACTCAATTTTGAATTTTTTACCTTTTGAGCCATAAAGAACTAAATCTTGTATTTTTTTGGGTAAGTCTTTCCATGGAGTTTTAATATTGAATTCAAACTCTTTAGCAAGTTGCATAATAGTATTTTTAGTATGAGATTTACTTTTTGATAAATCACCATAAGGTGCTATAGCTCCGTGATAGATAGATAATTCAGGATTAGTAACTATCAAATCAGGGTCTATCTCTAAAGTATAACCCAGACCTTTACAGGTTGGACATGCCCCAATGGGACTGTTAAAAGAAAAACTTTGAGGTGATAACTCTTCAAAACCAATTCCACAACGAGCGCAAGCATTTGATTCAGAAAGAATTTCTTCTCTCTCCTCCGAAACATAATCTATCTTGACTTTTCCTTCAGAGAGTTTCAAAGCAGTCTCAACAGAATCAGTAATTCTACTTCGTGCATCTTCTTTAATGACTATTCTATCAACAACTACATCAATAGTATGTTTACTCTTTTTATCAAGGACAATCTCTTCTTCTAACTCACGTACCACACCATTTATTTTAACTCTGGTAAAACCTTCTGATTTAATCATTTCTAATTCTGATGAGTGTGTTCCCTTACGATTATGAACTAGGGGAGCTAAAATCTGAAGTTTAGTTTTTTCTGGATTAGACATGATATGATCAACAATTTGGTCTATTGTCAAAGAACTTACTAAATCACCACATTGAGGGCAGTGTTGTTTTCCTATTCTAGCATAAAGAACTCTAAGATAATCATAAATTTCAGTGACTGTACCTACCGTAGAACGGGGATTTTTACTTGCAGATTTTTGTTCGATTGAAATGGCTGGACTTAACCCTTCGATGTAGTCTATTTTAGGTTTTTCCATTTGACCTAAGAATTGTCGAGCATAAGAAGATAAGGATTCGACATATCTTCTTTGACCTTCAGCATAGAGAGTATCAAAGGCTAAAGAAGATTTTCCAGAACCAGATACACCTGTTACGACTACTAATTGATCTCTCTTTATCTCTAAATCAATACATTTTAGGTTGTGTTCACACGCACCTTTAATTATAATTTTATCTTTCATTGCTTTACCTCGAATTTGCTCAATCTTTTAGAGATATTAAATTAAGTCAAGCTTATTTTTAATATTTTTTAATAACTAATAATTAATATTTTAATATAAGAAAAGGAAAGTGATATCATTCTTAGAGAATGACCCTGAACAAGCAGTTAGAACCTAATTCCTATCAGGGTATCAATAGTATAAACGAACTCTTGGTTATCCACTTCATATTTTGGTTTGAAGCTAATAGTGAGTTTAGTATCTTCAGTCTGATTGTAAGTAAATGAAGATTCAATTTCATATGTTTCAGCGTTACCCCAGCTTGCTTTAGGCTTTGCTGACAGGTTAATTGACCCTATATTTTTCTCAGTAAAAAGATATAAATCGTGTTTTTTATTTTCACCTGTAATATCATAGACATTACTTTTTTTATCACCTGTTTCGTTGGCAAAATACTTATATCCTAAAATTAGGTTAACATTATTCCTCATAGAAATAACATCTCGCGGTCTTTTCCAGATGGAAGCATTTAGTTTTGTCCTAACAGGAGAGTTATCATATCTTATTTTATATTCAGCAGAGACTTGACGATAGAATCTATCATAAAGAGTATAGCTTGCATCACTGTTAGTTAAACTATCATAAACATAATCATCATAATCTATTCTTATAGTATATAACTGAGAGATTAGAAGATTATCCCCTAATAAAATATCTATATTGGGGTAGTAACTGTAACTCGTTTTGATATTATTACCTGCTGAATACTTACTGTTTATATAGACTTCTTGAATTTTGCTATAGATAAGATGGTTATCAATATTTATGATATCTGAAAACATCTTCCGGAAATCTATTCTGGTGATTTCAGAAACATAATCATTATCAAAACCTCTCTCGGCTTTAGGGAAATTAGTAGTAACCTTCTCAATAGATTGACTTACAGATATAGAATCAAGAATAGTACTATTGAAGACAACACCCACTTTAATCTTTTGAGTATCACTTTCTCTATTATTAGACTCTTCAGAGAAGCTTTTATTAGAATAGCTAAAATTATTTTCAGTAAAGAACCCCATCTTTTCAAAGAGCTGATAATCAAAATTAGCAGTTAAATCTAAACTCTCGTCTTTACTAGTTTTATTATTAGAATTGTTTAGGCGATTATTATTTTTTTTAAATACACTTTCTATCATACCAGAAAATTTATCACCAGAATTATTTGCTAATTGACTAATAATTTGGAAGTTATCTCTCTTTTGCGTATCAGTTTGTTTATAAACATTTCCCTCTAATTTGAAAATATCATCCTGAGAAATTTGGTATAAAATCTGATTATTTAGATAAATGCTCTCATTGTCTAAATTATGATTAAGTATAGCATTAAGTTGATTTTTATAATTTCTTGTTCGATTATCGTTATCATACATAATGTTCAAGCTAAAATTATTTTCTAAAGCTCTAAAGCCATAATTAGTATTAACATTAGTAATATAGCCTTCATTAGTATAATTCTTATTGCTTATATTAGGATTTTCTTCTTCACTTATAGCATACTCAAATTGAGCAGAAGTAGAGAGACTATCTGTCAGATTTATATCCACAAAATATCCTGTAAAATATTGATTAGCGGTAATATCTCCTGCTAATTGGTATTGAGGATAATGGTCATATTTCTTTTTATAAGTTAATAAGAGCCCATGATTAAGTCTGTTAATGCTTGTACTGATTTGGGTATTGAAATCATTTAAGGAAGTAACCTGGTCAAAAATCTTGTTATTAGATTTCTGGAGTTTATTAGTAAAGCTAACATTGAACTTACTGAAATTCTTATTATATTTGAACTGATAATTCAATTGATGATTATTATTGTACTCGTGATAATCAGAATTGAAGTATGCTTCAGAGTTTAAATTTAAGAATATCATTAAGGTAAGAATAGAGATTAAGGTACTCTTCTTCACTTAAAGTTTCTCCTCGTCTGGATAAATCAATTAGTTTAGACTCTTCTAATTTACTAAGGTTATCTGCTCCCAGAAATGCTTTTAAGTTATTTCTCAGGGTCTTTCTTCGCATTGAGAAAGCTACATCTACTAATTTATTAAAAAGTTCTAAATTTTCTATATCAGGAATATCTTCTCTCAGAGTCAAATGAATAACTGCTGAATCAACTCGCGGTGGAGGGAAAAAGAGATGAGCAGGGACTTTGAATAGTTGTTTTACATTGTAGAAGAACTGTGTTTTTAAGGTTAGTGCTGCATACTCTTTAGTATTTGGTTTAGCTTTTAATCTATCTGCAAATTCTTTCTGTACCATAAGTGTGACACTCTTAATATTATCACTATTCCTACAGATTTTATATAATAATGGAGAAGTTATCTGATAAGGTATATTAGCTACGATCTTTATTGGTTCGGTAAGTAATGGCTTCCAATCTATTTTGATAACATCACCTGCATGTATTTCTAATTCATTTCCAAACTTCTCTTGAATTATTTCAATTACTTCCGGGTCTATTTCAAATAGTGTTAATTTAGATGTTACAGCTAAAATCTCTTGGGTTAATATCCCTTTTCCAGGACCAATTTCCCAAACCTTATCTTCTTTGGTAATCTCAGATTCAGCAACTATTTTTCTAACAATATTATTGTCTTTTAAAAAGTGCTGTCCCCACTTTTTCTTATGGTGAAAATTATCTATCATTTATTTTTGCTCAC
Organism: Cloacimonadales bacterium (SeqCode); assembly: GCA_963692475.1. Taxonomy (GTDB): domain Bacteria; phylum Cloacimonadota; class Cloacimonadia; order Cloacimonadales; family JAFGVF01; genus JAEKNW01. The sequence goes on along the minus strand of OY829950.1, from coordinate 2,693,129 downwards.
TTCTTCTCAATTTATTATTGGATTTCTTTATAAATAATAAATAGGCTTTTCGTGTCAAATGTTATTTTTTTTCACAAGGGTAAGAATAGCCACCGAAAACACTGAATACACCAAAAAGAAAGAAATTCTTCACAGAGATGAACTTTGATTAAGACGAGATACACGAATTATGCTTTTGTTGAAATGTTGAAATGTTGAATTATTAAACTGAAAACTGACAAGAAGCTATAGCCCATGGTCGGAATGCGGGTTTTCCTGCCCGTAATTAACTGGGAACACGGGCATCCCTGCCCACACCACACACTGATGTGCGTGGTAATCTTAAGAAGTCCAGCACTTATGTGCTGGACGCGGGTAGGAAAACCCGCATTCCAGTTAGAATATGTCTTATCTTGCTTACTACTTACCTGAAATATTAACTCCAGATATTTTCATCCAAGGGAGCATTATTGAACCCATGGAACCATCTCTTTCTTGTGATATTGCTTGAATATTATTCAGCATACGGATTATATTATCAGAGATCATGACTTCATTAATAGGATATTTAATTTCTCCATTTTCAATATAGTAAGAGGTTTTTACTACTGCTGAGAAATCTTTATTTTTATTAGGTCTTCCGAAGGAAAGTCTATTAATCAAGATCCCTTTTTGGGTAGAGTTAATGATATCTTCCAATTTCTCACTACCTGGGGCAATAATCATATTCCCATTAGCTAAGGTATTTATTTTGAAATCGCTACGATTAGCAACATATTCAGAAACGATGAAGTTTTTCAAAATTCCTTTTTCGATAATAAAATCTTCTCTATTTAGGTAACCTTCTCTGTTAAATATATTTTTATTGACCAAATTAGGATAATCCGGAGAGCCAATGATTGATAATTTTTCATCTAAAACTTGGGAGTTAAGCTTATCTTGGAAAAGAGAAGTCTTTTCAACTAAGGATAGTCCTTCTATTTCTCCACTTAAATTACCTAACATGCTAGCAAGAGACAGTGGATTAAGAATGATATCTCCCACGAATTTGTCTTTAAACTCTTCTTGTTCCATTTGTCTGATAACATCATCATATTTTAGTTTGAAATTCTTAATCCCAAAAATTGATTTTGGAAGCTCAGTAGATGATTCTACTACAAAGTTAATTGATGAATGTTTACTATCTTGAGTAGCTGACAGCAAAGACAGAATTTCGTAATAACCATTGCTGTACTCTATTTTAGAATTGAGATTGTTCAAATAACAGACCTCTTCCCTATTAAAGACGATGGAAGTTGTATCTGTAATTTGAGGATATAATTTTTGTCTTTCTTGATCAAAGTCTGCCAGGAGGTCATACATTTTATCCGGTTGAGGAGAATCAATCCCGTATTTATTCTGGAACTGTTGATTTTCTGCCATCCCAAAGGCTTTATCTTCTTTTGATTCAGAAGCTATTTTCATAACTTTCTTAGCATTGATTTCAATATCACTCTTGCCAGAATAGGCATAAGCATGGATTCCTTCTTTATGATTATTGATGACACGTAATTCAATTTCAATTGCATCAACATCGCGAAACAAATCAATGCCATTAAACTCTTTTTGTAATTCTGATCTAAAATTTCTATTAACTGTTACTGAAGCTTTTTCAGCCCCTAATTCTAATAATTTATCTAGGTTTAATTTGGCTATTTTATTAGTATTCATTTTGTACCTCTTTTTATTTTATTATCATTATTTTTCCTGATTCTTGCTGATTAGGGGTGCTGATTTTATAAAGATATAAACCACTGGGGACATTATCTTTATAATCATTTTTTCCATCCCAAATTGCTATGTTATCACCAGCTTTATTTTCACTCTCTGAAATTTTCTTAACTAATCTACCTCTAATATCATAGATATTGATTGAGACCTTACAATTATCTTCCAAGTGATATTTTAACCTTATTCCCTGTGATTTTGCTTGATTTTTGGGTGTAAAAGGATTAGGGTAACATTCGATGTTTGAAAGAAGATGAGGAATATCATTTTGAACTACACTTGTTGTGAATAGTTGAGCTAATGAGATATTCTGGGCAGGTTTGGAGAGTTCTTCATCAATATTTAATATCAAGGAAGATGAATAATCATGAAGATTATAAACATGAACATTTAAACTATTCAAATCAATAACCAATGAATAAAGGGTTGAATTTAGCCCATTTGGGCAGACTTGATTTTCCACGTGAACACTATCAAGCAAACTGGTAATTAACTCCACTGAATAATTTTCAATATTTGCGACCTCATCTTCGATAAAATCATACCTCCAGCAGGGATAAAAACCATAAGGTATTCCACTCTCAGGATTGGATTGATAGAAATTTGTACATATCTGATATAAACCAGTTTTATGAATAATCTCTTCCCCCTCAAAGATGGCAGAATTACCAAACCTATCAACAAAAAAGGCCTGTCCATCACTTAACCAAGGGTGGTAATACTGATTAAAAAGTTCTTCAACTTCAGAAACACTACTACACGTTCTTAAAGCGTCAAAAACAAAATTATTATTAACAGGTAAGTTATTGGGATTCTGTAAATCCTGATGAGGAGCTCCATATCCGTCATAACATAAACCCTCTTCATTGATTATGGCTTGAATGCTGTTTGAATGTCCAAAACCTAATAATCCATAGTTTGTTCCACTGGCTGGAACTGTTGCATAATAAGTATTATAATTATAGAAGTCTTCGTTTAAACCAAATATTTTAACATTCTCATTCGTAACAAAAATACCTGTACATGCAAATATTTTTATGCTTATCTGCAAGACCAAGATTACTAATCCTCTTTTCATATATTACCCCTTTCTAAACAGATTAGTTATATTCCTATAGTCCAATAATTTAAAGATTGAAAATAAGATAAAAGGCAAATTAAGCCTTTGTTATCATTTCTAATCCTCATATCATTATTTTTTGTTGTATCTTTTTCATCCATTATTTACCTCCAATATTTACTTTACATTTAATAGCAGGACCACCCATTCCGACAGCGATTCCTTGTTTCTTTCCACATGTACCACCGCCAGACCAAGTAAGATCATCTGAAATAGCAGTGATTGTCTTTAGTAATTTAACTGCGACTCCTGAGATGGTAGTCTCTTTAATAGCTTTTGCCACTTTACCATTTTTAATTTGATAACCTCTCACGATACCAAACATAAATTCTGAAGTCTTGTCCGCTTCACCATTGTTTGGCATAATTAGATAATATCCATCCTTGATAGATTTAATCATATCCTCAAGTTTATCATTGCCTGGGACAATCATAGTATTTCTCATCCTGATTATAGGTTCATCACTATATTGACTGGCTCTCGCATTACCAGTTGGAGCAACTCCGTAGCTTAAAGCAGAGCATTTGTTATGCATAAAAGTCTTTAAAATACCATCTTCGATAATATTAGCAGTAATTGGTTCTACTCCTTCATCATCAACAAAGACAGGTCTAGGGCAAAGTTCACCATCATAAGTATGAGCTACATCAATAAGATTTACAATATCTGAAGCTACCTGCTTACCCATCATTTCTTCCATAATTGATCCACCTCGTACAATATCAGCTTCAGTGGTATGTCCAATTGCTTCATGGGCAAGAATACCGGCTAACTGAGAATCTAGAATCACATCATGCAAGCCTGATTCAGCAAATACTGCCGACTTCTTATTTATAAGGTGTTCATAAGCTTGAGCGAATTTCTCATAAAATTCATCAACCTTAGCAAAGTAGTCTTCAAATTCTCCTAATCCTCCTATTCGGCAAGATTCAGTAATCATTTCATTACCATTTCGGATCATGAAATTGCATCCCAAATGAGCACGCGGGATTACTGTTCTGAAATCAGTACCATCCCAAGTTACAACGTTCTTCTCCACTTTTTCTTCATTTATCATTAAAGTAACAGTTGTTAAATCCTTATATTTAGCTCGGATTTGATTATTGATTTCACTAACTAATTCAATCTTCTCTTTTGATGATAACCGTGATTTACGAGTAGAAAGATCTCTTTCTAAAATTATTGGCCTTGATGGTAAAAGTAGATCTGCTTGTGCTTGCTTTTCAAATAAAAATTGAGCATTTTTTTCTGCTTGTCCTATAATTTTTTTGACATTTTCTTGGTTTAATTGAGAAGTTGAAGCAAAACCCCAAGCTCCTCCTTTGAGAATTCGAGCAGAAAATCCCTTGTTTTCTGTGGAGGAATTTCTGACAAGACTGCCATTTGACATCACTATTAAAGAATTACTGTTGATTTGATACCTTAACTCTCCGTATCCGTTAAGGAGAGCTTTTAATTCATGTAAATTCATATTGGCTCCTTTATTTATATTCTTTTTTATATACTCATAGTTTAATAATTCCTATTTTAAGTTTTATGTCAAGAACTTTATTCTTTTTTTTATTCTTTTTCCTGTTTTTGTTTCCCCTTCTACCCATAATTATTAGTAGGTAATATCTCCCCTTCAACTAACTCAATACAAATCCGATAACAATTTGAGAGACTTCCCTACGCGAATAAGGAGTAGAACCTCATTAATATCAAAAGGAAATGTTCATTGCCTTAAATTTTGATTTTAATAAAAAAGATAGTATCTATAGTTTAGTAAATAATGTCTTCAAAGTGGATATGGCAAAACTTCTCTTCATAAATGGCGATAATTCTGCTTGACACAATAATTGCAATTTACAATTATTGAAATGATTCGATTAATATTCGAATTTTGAGAAAATTAAAATAAAATTATTGGAGGAAAATATGAGTTACAGAAACGAAAAAAAGGATATGAATTTAACATAAGTCTGATCTCAACCAATATTTAACATAAGCAGAGAATTATATTTGAATAAGATAAAAATGAAATAGATATTTCTTGGGATTGGACAGGTGTCTGATCCCAAAGTTTGTTTTTTAGAAGAGCCTTTGGGACGAAAGTTTCAAAGGCTTTTTTTAATATCCTGAAAAACTAAAAATTGGAGGAAACATGAAAAAAACAGAAATTAGTGGAAGATTGGAAGTCGGATTTGCGAGAGAATTAGTGATAATAACAAGAAAATTAAACAAAAAAAATCCCCAAAAAGAGGAAGACTTTAACCTATGGAGGAAAAGTGAATACAAGCTATATAGAATTAGCAGAGAAATATATAGGAATACACTACAGTGAGAAGATCAAGGAAATCAAGAGACTTGAGACCGGGCTTTGTCACCATGTTTTCAATGTCATATTTGATAATAGGAATGAACTAGTTATCAGGATTGGGAGTGAAGATACTAAAGATTTAATCAAGGGTGGCATCTATTGGAATAATTATCTATCTAATTTAGATTTACCTATTCCAAAATTATATCATTATAATACTGATTTAAATCATCCTTATATGATTATTGAGAAGTTTAGAGGACTCGATTTGACCTATGTCTATGATAAATTGACTGGTCGTGAGAAACTAAAAATAGCTCGAGATATTGTAAGTATTCAGAACTTAGTGTCTCAGCTTCAACCAAATGATTATTATGGATATGCAAGTAAGTATTTTGATGAAAAGCTGTCTGGAAACACAAGTTGGAAACAGATTATCTATCAAGCAATAATGAAAGCAAAAGGAAGAATTGAAGAGGCGCATAGTTTTGATTTGATTTTCTCAAACCTCTTACTATCTAAGTTATCCAAATTTGATAACTATTTTGCAAAAATAAAAGCTAAACCCTTTTTTGATGATTTAACTAGCAAAAATGTAATGATTGAGGATGGTAAATTAACCGGAATTGTCGATATTGATGAGCTATGTTTTGGTGATAAGCTCTTTCACCTTGCTCTAACAAGAATGGCACTCTTATCTCAAAATAGCGATACTGATTATGTTGATTTTATCATTGATGATTATGATTTGGACAATGAAGAGATGGAGGTCTTAGACTTCTACACTTGTGTTTGTTGTCAGGGATTTATGAGTGAAATTGGACATATTTTCAATAAAGATAGTCTGATATCAGCCGATTCAGAGAGGAAAAAGCTATTAGAATCAATCTTCTATAAATACTATAATTCAACTAATATAATGAAAACGGATATGATGAGGTATGGAGATTCATGTGTTGATTTCTATGATGCTAAAATCATAACTGATATCATTAGAGTTGTGAAACAAGGAAAAGAAGCTACGGTACTTTGTGCTCGAGCTTATCAAAATATGAGCTTTGACTATCTGGCTATCAAACTTTATCGGGAGAAGAAGTTTCGTAACTTTAAAAGAGATAATATCTATCACATTGGCAGAGTATGGGACCAAAGATTACTTCGAGCTATGCGAAATAAGACTAAGATTGGACAGCAAGCAGAAAGATCAAGCTGGGTAAGTAATGAGTTTAATTCTTTAGAGACTCTACATTCTCTGGGAGTTCCTGTTCCAAAACCAATTGCCTATACCGATGATGCTATCATTATGGAGTTCCTAGGTCAAGAAGATGTATGCTCATCTTTACTGAAAGATTCACAACTTACAAAAGAAGATGCCAAAGATGTCTTTCAAAATATACTTAAGACCATCGAAATCATGCTTAGAAATAATATTGTCCACGGAGACCTTTCTCCCTACAATATTCTTTATCATTTAGGACAAGCTTACATCATAGACTTCCCCCAAGCAGTAAATCCTTCCATAAATGTCTATGCTTATGACTTGCTTCTACGTGATGTTAAGAATATCTGTAAATATTTCAGAAAATATGGAATTGAAACAAATCCAGAAGAGATTACTCTCAGTATGTGGACTCCACACTACGGAAAAATTGAAGGTGAATTATGAAGAAATTAAATATCAATAACTTACACAAAGCTAACCACCTCTTTGCAAATGTAAACTGGGAGCTTAGTGTTAAAGCAGTAATTGCAGGTTTTAATCCTGGTGAAATATTTGTTGATGATACTGATAATCCGGCTTACGGAATTATCACCACTCCTGAAGGAGACGTAATTGGGGGTGAACTGAATTCTGACCTCACAAGATTTACAGATTGGATTAATAACTACTATCTACCTCGAGGACAAGAACAGAATTACCAGGAATTCACTCTTTATTGTGATAGTAATTGGGAAGATAATATAAGGAACCTCTTTCATAATCGTTCTATGTTTAAGGAAAAAAGATATCATTATATTAGAGATTTAACTGCTTTCAAAACCATGGAATATCTTTTACCTCAAGATATGAAGTTGTTAGAAATAAGTAAATCTGTCATTGATAATCACAAACATTATAGAAATATGCCCCATATTAAAGCTTGGTTGATTAACAACTGGGGTGATTATAAGAATTTTCAGAAATATGGTTTTGGAATCGCTATAATCCATAAGGATATTGTCGTAAGCTGGAGCTTAGCAGATTGCGCTTTCCAAGATGAATGTGAGATTGGTATTCACACAGATAAAGACTACAGAAGACAAGGTTATGCTACAATTACTATCCAAGCAATGCTTAAATTGGCAGATAAACTGGGTTATCATAAAGTTGGATGGCATTGCGGAACAGATAACATTGGCTCTTATAAAAGTGCAGAAAAATGTGGATTTGTTAAATCTTGCCAATACTTCGGTTTTTATGGGAGATTTAATGAAAATTATCTAATCTAAAACTTAAATCCATGCTGTGTAGTAGATTTTTGTGAAGAGTTCAGATATTTCTAACAAAAGTCTACTGCACTATTTGGGTTAAACCTCTTTTCTTGGCAAGAAGGTTACGGTGCATTTTCAATAAATCATCAGCAAAGTTATGATGTTATAAGATACTTTGTAACCAAGAAAACCACCATCACAAAGTCTCTTTTCAAAATGAACTAATCTATTTCTTGAAAAAGTATAAACAATATTATGATGAATGTTATATCTGGACATAAATTCGTATTTGATTTAGATATTTCGCCCTTATAGGGCTCACTTTTGCTAGTATTATATGGAGTGTCTTGCGAGCCCCCCTATTATATGTCATCTCTTTGGGATTTTTATGAAGTTCCAAGCTATCGCTTGGAAGCGGATGTGGTCATCCGCATTCCCAGTGAAGAGGCTTTATTACCAATATACAATCATTAAAAAAAAGTCAAGAAACAAGAAGATGTGCATTATTATAGACTTCGTTAAGGATAAACTATAGTAGAATGTGCCGATAATTCTGCTTGACATTATTATTCATTTTCTAATAAATTGTTACAGTTGTATAATAAGTGATGTAATGATATTAACATGCTACTATTGAACTTTCCAATAGGCATTAAGCACATAAAGAACATTAATAAAAATGAGAGAAGAGTTTGTTGAGCTTATGATTATCCACTCAGCATCTCCTCTAAGCAAGAATTTAGGAGGAAATTATGAAAAAAATCATGCTGATTCTTTTACTTATTACTTCAGCGATTGCAAGTGTATTTGCACAAGAAACTATTGAGATTGGAGATGGGACATTAACTAGTCAAGGACTACCTATGGAGCCCTATTATGGCTTTACAATTTCACAAACTATCTATCTTAAAGAGTGGATAAACATAGATTGTATAACCATTTCTGATATCGCTTACTACTATAATGGTAATTCTAGTTGGACTGAAGATAATATCCAAATATGGATGGCTCATACAAACTTAGACCAATTTAGCAATACTAACGATTGGGTTGCTCAAGATCAGTTGATATTAGTTTATGATGGACCTGTTACTGTTCCTGCAATCGAAGGTTGGATAAATATTCAGCTTGATTCCCCATTTACTTATAACAACACTCAAAATCTATTAGTTGCATTTGAAGCTAATTCAACAGGTTGGACAGCATCAGGTGATGAATTCTTCTGTACTTCAACAACAAATTCTCAAAGCATTGAAAAGCATAGTGATACAGTCAATTATGAATTCATAAATCCTCCTTCAGGATATCTCCGTAATAGCTTTCCTAATACAAAATTTGGTTATGAAACTGCTTTTTTCCCAGAAATCCCATTGATCACCTCACCAGCAGATAACACACTCATTGATGGCTTAATTCCTGAACTAGTCTGGTCATACGGAGAAAATACTGATTATATACATGTATATTTTTCAGATAATAAAGATGATGTTATTAACAATATTGAATCTTCATTAGTTGTTGATGGAGAATTAGTATCTTCCTACTCTTTGAATCCATTAGAAAATGCAAAAGTTTATTATTGGAAAGTAGTAGCATCTAATGCTGATACAGATTATATAATTGAGACTAATATTTATTCTTTTGCTACTCCTTTTCAAGAGGAAGGAACAGTTGATGATCCATACTTAATCAATAGTCTCGATAATCTTATATGTTTGAGTTATATTAATCAATTATGGGATAAGCACTTCCTTCAAACAACTGATATCGATGCTTCAGCAACTATGCAATTAACTGAAGGGGCAGGCTTTAGTCCCATTGGTAATAATATTATCAATTTTACTGGTTCTTATAATGGACAAAATTACACAATCTCAAATCTCTATATTAATAGACCAAACAATGATTATATTGGTTTGTTCGGTAAAATTCAGAATGCAAATATCTCCAATCTGCGTTTGCAAAATATTGATATAATTGGATACAACAATGTTGGGGGCTTAATTGGTTCTTCTTTTTGTTCTTCTTCAGGTAATAGCCCTTCAATCAGCAATAATTATATCACAGGAACCATTAATGGTGAAGATTATGTTGGAGGCTTAATTGGTTCTTCTTCCTCTTCTTATTATTACCCCAGAATCAAAAACAATTTAGCTTCAGCAACGGTTAGTGGTAATAATTATATCGGAGGATTAATGGGTTCTTCTTCATCTTCCTATTATTATAACCCTACAATCAGCAATAATTATGCCACAGGAACCGTTGGTGGAGAACGTTATGTCGGAGGCTTAATTGGTTATTTTTATTCTACTCATAATGCTACTGTTAACAATAGTTATGCTACAGGGATAGTGAGTGGACTATTTCATGTCGGAGGTTTAGTTGGTTGTTCTACTCGGACAACCATAAATAGTAGCTATGCTACAGGAGCTGTGAGTGGGCTCAATAATGTTGGAGGGCTAACTGGTTATGCTTTTTGTTTAAATTGCAACATTTGCTATGCAAAAGGAGCTGTGAATGGAAATTCAAATGTTGGAGGATTGAGTGGTTACATTAGATATACAAACATCAACAATAGTTATGCTACAGGAGCTGTTAATGGAACAGGTTCAAGTATTGGAGGATTAGTTGGAACCAACGATAATAGCAAATACTCATCAAGTAGTTCTTTCTGGGATATCGAGACCTCCGGACAAACTACTAGTGCTGGAGGAAACGGTAAAACAACATCGCAAATGAAAAGTGTTGACACCTATCTTAATGCAGGTTGGGATTTCGATGAAACTTGGGCTATTTCAGAGAATTTAAATTCAGGGTATCCTGTTTTTCTCAATAATTATATATTAAATAATGAGATTCCAAATCATTCAATCAATATTTCTCTCACCCCAACCATAAATGTTGAAGTAAATCCTATTTATCAATATTATGAACTCTATTTCGGGTCTGAACCCACTCCTGAAAACTCTTTGATAGATTATAGTCCAATAACTAATCCTATAACCTATACTTTTACAGAGTCTTTAGAGCATTCTACAGACTATTATTGGACCATAGCCTTATATGATTCTAACAATGTAATTTCCACCTTTAGTTTCTCTTTTCGAACCCAAGCAATTCTTTATGGTACAGGAACAGAAACAAACCCCTATATAGTTCAAACCATTGATGATTTAATCAGGATTAGTTCTGATAATTATTTCTGGGATAAGCACTTTGTGCAAACAGATAATATCGATGCAACATGTGTTCATTCGTTCAATAATGGTCAGGGATTGAGTCAGATTGGCAATTATAGTATCAATTTTACAGGTTCTTATAATGGTCAAGGCTATAATATATCCAATCTCTATATTAACAGACCAAGTACAAATTATATTGGCTTGTTCGGTTTTGTCAATAATGCTGAAATCTCTAATCTTGGCTTGATTAATGTAGAAATAATTGGTAATGAAAAAGTCGGAGGCTTAGTAGGCTATTCTTCTAATTCAATTATCAGCGAGACTTATGCCAGAGGAGATGTTCGAGGAACAAGTTATGTTGGTGGTTTAGTTGGCACAAGTTCTTCTTCAACAATTACCAACAGCTATTCAACGGCATTTGTAAGTGGGAGCTCTTCAGTTGGAGGCTTAGTTGGCACTGATTATAATAGTAATGTAAATAACTCATTTTGGGATGTTGAAACTTCTGGACAAAGCTCAAGTGCTGTTGGAACAGGAAAAACATCTGATGAGATGACAGATATGAATACATTTATTGAGGCGGGTTGGGATTTCGAAAATACTTGGGTTACTCTTTATGGTATTAATTCTAATTATCCCTTATTCTTGGGGAGTCTAATTACCAATAATTTAATTACAGACAAGGCTATCAATATTGGTCTTACTCCTACAATTAGTTTTGAAGTAGATGATGATATAATTACCTATTTCCAGCTCCATTTCGGAACTTCTCCAGATCTTATTAATGCAATGATTATGGATGCTCCTGCTTCAAATCCAATCTCTTATACTTTTACAGATTCATTAGAATATTCAACAACTTACTATTGGAAAGTTGATTTATCTGATATTTATTATAACGATATAACTCTTAATTTTACTTTTAAAACAAGACCTGAGATGGATGGATTAGGTTCAGAAGATAATCCTTATTTAGTAAGCTCAATAACAGATTTGATTAGGATTAGTTCGGATGATTATTACTTGGATAAGCATTATCTACAAATTGCTGATATTGATGCTTCATCTACTACAGAGTTAGATGATGGTGCTGGGTTTAGTCCTATTGGTTACTTAACTGATTATAATGATTATAGCTATTTTACTGGTTCTTATAATGGACAAGATTTCACAATATCAAATCTTTATATCAATAGACCTGAAACCTTCTTTATTGGCTTGTTCGGTATTACCGATCATGCAAATATCTCCAATATCAGCATTGTCGATGTAGATATAACTGGAAATAGAGGAGTTGGAGCTATTGCTGGCATCTCAGAACATTCTTCTAACTTTAGTTACTGCAGTGCTACAGGCTTAGTTCAGAGCACCTCTTTTTGGGCTGGTGGGACAGTTGGTTATTTAGGGGATTCTTCAACAATTATGGGATGTAGTTTTTCTGGGAATGTTATATGCGATAGCAGAGCAGGTGGAATTGTTGGAAGAATATCATATTCATCTACTATAAGTAATAGCTATGCTAGTGGTTCTATTTATGGAAGTGATTATCTTGGAGGTTTAATTGGAGGTGCTATTTACGCTAATTCTTCAATTATCAATAACTGCTATTCAACAATGTTTGTTAGCGGGGATAATAATCAAGGTGGTTTGGTTGGTTATGCTTATGAAAATTCATTATCAGTAATAAACTCTTTCTGGGATATAAATACATCGGGGCAAACCACTAGTGTTGGAGGAATAGGAAAAACAACCCAAGAGATGAAAACACTTTCTACTTATACCGATGCAGGATGGGATTTTGTCGATGAAAGTGCAAATGGTAGCGAAGATATTTGGACTTTTGTTGCAAATGATTATCCTCATCTGACTTGGGAATGTTATGAACAGCAAACATTGATACCACCTATGAATCTTCATTCACGTATTTCACCATCAGCTGTCAATTTATACTGGGAGCAAACTCAGATTACTGATATGGTTTTTGAAGGTTATAATGTATATAGAGATAATATACAAATAAACGAGACAGATGTCTCAGAAGAATATTTTATTGATACGGATATTGTTTCTGGGCAAACTTACAGCTACTATGTTACAGCAGTATTTGATGAAGAAGAATCTGAACCTTCCAACCTTATCGAAGTTTTTGTATTTAATTCTATAGATGCTCTTGAAAATCCAGAAAATTTACAGATTGTTATGGATGGTAATAGTGCTTTGTTAAATTGGGATGGTGTTAATAGTATTACTTCTCGAGATGAATCGCACCAAACATTATATATCCTAAGTTACCGAGATAATACTTCGCAAAATGATAGCGATTATTACTATTTAGCTCATACTTTTGATTTAACTTATTTACACAGCAATATTGGTAATTCCAGGAGTTTTATGCTTTATGGGGTAAAAGCTTACGAAAATGTAGATAATGCAGTATTGCGCCAAATAAATGAATTAATAGCCCTGAAAGGCAAAGTGGAAATGACAGAGGTAGAAGAGTTGCTTACGAATAAAGCTCATATTCATATTAATGCTAGGAGAGAGTCGTGGTCTACTCCCTCCCGAATGAATAAATAATTAAGATGGATTGAAAGGGCAGTCCTAAGGGATTGCCCTTTATTATATTAACAAACACTCATTGAACTAAGAAATTAGGTTATATAAAACTACTTTTCACGATCCAAGACAGAAAAACCTAACTTATTTTTTTGTTCAAAACATCCATATTCTCAAGAATTCCTTGACAGCTATGTCTCAAGAATTACAATGACTTTAATTTACAAATCTTAGTTATAATATTATATTATATACTATTAACAATATTATCTTTGATTTGATTAAAAAGTTGAAAAATATAATGTCGAAATTGAATCCAATCTATTAACCCAAAAAATACTAATTAAGGAATTATGAGTTATTCAACAAAAATATATTTAAGTAGTAGTGCAATTAAGAATAATATCAATTTTTTACAGAAACATTTTAAGAATAAAGTAAGGATATCATCAGTAGTAAAAGCAAATGCTTATGGTCATGGCATTGAAGAGTTTGTACCTGTTGTCGAGTCTTGTGGAATAAATCACTTCTCAACATTCAATTTTAATGAAGCAAGAAGAGTCAGAAAAATAGTAAAAGCAGAAACAGATATCATGATTATGGGGTGGATAGATCCTGATGATTTAAAAGAGGCGATTCATGATGGTTATGAGTTCTTTGTTTTCGAGATGCAAAGACTTATCAATGCCTTAAATTGTGCCCAAGAGTTGAATCTCAAGGCTAAGATTCATATAGAAGTAGAGACTGGTTTGAATAGAACAGGCTTTAGTCATAATGATTTTCTTAAAGCTGTCAAATTAATAAGAAAAAATTCAGATTATTTTGAAGTTAAAGGCCTATGTTCACATTTAGCTGGACCAGATAGTATCGCTAATCATGTAAGAGTTAAAAGTCAAATTAAGAAGTTAAAGCACTATAAAAGCGAGCTTATTGAATTAGGGATTAACCCAGAATATTGTCATATAGCTTGTTCTGCAGGAGCAATAAGCTATCCTGAAGCAAGGTTTGATTTAATTCGAGTTGGTATTATGCAATATGGCTTTTGGTCTAGCAAAGAGACATTTTTAAGTTTTATGAGTACAAGAATTAACAAGCATGACCCTTTGAAGAGAGTTATCTGTTGGAAATCTAAAATAATGACTATCAAAGAAGTTAAAATAGGAGAATTTATCAGCTATGGAACATCTTATGTAGCTTTTGAAGCTAAGACAATAGCTATTGTTCCTATTGGATATTCCAATGGTTACAGCAGATCTTTAAGTAATAATGGAAGGGTTTTGATTAATGGAGTTCCATGTAATATTATTGGTTTAGTTAATATGAACATGATTATTGCAGATATAACACATCTTTTTAGTGCAAATGTAGGTGATGAAGTTGTTATAGTTGGTGAACAAAAAAATCACATTATCACTGTGGACTCTTTTAGTGAAATAAGCCAGCAGGTTAATTATGAGATTTTAAGCAGAATACCAAGGGAGATTCCGAGGATATTAGAAGATTAGAATTTAAGCTTTGTTAAGGAAGCTACTTCTTTTACTGAGTAAATTGTTATTTCTTTCTCCTTTGCTAATACATTCAGCATAAAAAAGCCTCGCGTTAACGAGGCCTAAATAATTTTCTTTATTGATAGTGTTTGTGGTCTTTATTTCTGTAGCACCATCTTCTTCTGAATAGTCTCATTAGCAGTTTTTATTCTATAAAAATAGACACCACTTGCAACTGAGTTATTTTTACTATCTCTTCCATTCCAGATAATGTTCTGTGTTCCAGCTGAGACTTGATTATTAAGCAAAGTCTTCACTAACTGACCACGTAAATTATATATTTGCACATTAGCTTTACCTGCTTGTGGCATATCAAAGCTAATGGTAGTTTCTGGATTGAATGGGTTTGGATAGTTAGAAGCACTAATTGGATTCACAACATTAATCTCATTATCTTGATTGCTTACAGCCATTCTTTCAAAAATTGAAATATCATCAACCATTACATACATACCACCTGTTGAGACAACTTGCACAGCTACTTTTACTAAATCTCCTGCTGGTAAATTGAAAGAAAGGTCTGTCCAATCTTCTTGAGCTTCAATGGGAGTATCATTTAGAGGTATAAACTCTTCAAAGTTTGTAGTTACAGATGAATATAAGACATTAAATAGTTCCCCATCTTCATGAGTACCTAAAACTTTCAAATTCAGAATCATCTCTCTTGGGAATTCATCAATCACCACAGCAAGATCTGCTTCGGGAGAGATTAACCAATCATCATTAGCTACTTCTGTAGAGTTCGAAAATGCTACTGCCATCTTTTCACCTGAATAAGCATCAATCTCTCTAATAAAAGGAGTTGTCTCATTAGGATTAAAAATCATAAATGCTTTCTGAGTAATCTGGTTAGGATAATCATAATATGGTAAATAAGCTGTCTCTTGATTATCATTATCAATTAGTTCCCATTCACCAAAGCTTATAGCAAAGTCTGAGTAATCTTCAAACTGGTCTAAAAAACGAGGCTCATCACCGACAACATTGAAATAGTAGTAACTATCATAATCTTGAAAATTGGTAAAAATTCTTACCTTAATTTCATTAAGGCCTGTATTATTATTTTGGCTGTGTTCCACAGTTGCTGTAAGAGAATAATCGTATGGTTCAGCAAGATGCACTTGTTGAGTAATGCCATTAACATAGATTTCAACCATATCTATATTAATTTCAGAAATAGAAGTATAAATCTCCAAATCTAAATTAATCTCATCACCTATGCCAAAATACTGATTATTCATCAAGTTGGTAAAGGTTACTTGTGGCGAATAAGCACTATTATCGAAGAAGTTAAAACTAACAACTCCACCTGTTTTTGTGATATTAGTAAGTCCCTTCGAAATATCATAGTTCCCCCAAGAAGGAATTGAAGGATAGCTATTGTCGGTTAATGCAGTTGCAGAATAAGTTGGGAATAGAGCACTTCCACTATTGGTTGAGCCTCCAGCAGCTACTATATATAAACCTTGGTGAGATGTGGTATTAATATTATTCTGATTTAAGTGAGACAAAATCCAGTTTTCATCTGCATGATATACTAACAATCCATTTCCTGGCACAGAAGCATTGAAGCCTGTTTGCTGCACGTTTTCTAAAAGCATATACTCACCATTAACAGGAGTAGTGAAATAATAGGCTACAGGATTAGTTGTACTAGATGGTATAGATATGTTACCATCATAATAGAGTTCTTGAGGTTGAACCCAACCGTAGAATTTCTTGGTCCACATATTATGGTGTGCAGGTCTATCTCCCCCACCATTATAGGCACCAGAGCCCATGATGTCCCACTCACCTGTTCCATCTTGGTTACCACTGGTCTGGTAGTTAGTATCATAAAAATCTGGAGCTCCAAGATTATGACCAAACTCATGACAAATGACTCCTATTCCAGCCATTGACCAATATTGTTTTTCGGCTTGCATAGTGTAATCAGATATCTGAACTCCATCTAAAGTTACATAATATCCGCCTCCAGTCAATGAGAAACTATGTGACCAAATATCACTTGTATCACCAGTAATTTCTTGACCTTGACCTTGGTGATAGATAGCAACACCATCAACCCTACCATCTCCATCATTATCAAATTGAGAGTAATCAACTAATGGGTCAGCTGCGTAAACAGCATCACGAGCAAATTCAGCCCAACGTGATTCAGGTCCATAGTAATCATGATTGTTAGGAACATTTACCCAACCAATTACTGTAGTGTTAACAGTTAGCTGACCATAAGAAACTTCTAAATAATATTGCTTAAAACTTCCTACACCACTGTAGTTGTTTTGATTCATCATATTATTGAAATTCATCTGAGAATAAGTAGTATATGTATCGGAAAAGTTAGCTAAAATAAGAATCATATTATTCTCACCAGTTGTAGGAAATCCACCTAATCTATTATTGCTTCTTATTTCATTTGCTAAATTTACTTGTGCTTGGCTATATTTAAGATACTTTGGTAGAGAGTTTAGAAAATTTTTCTCTGAAATTGTTCTATTTTCTGGGTCATTAGCCTTAATATCTGAAACAACTAAATCACCATCTTGATCTTTTATTGCATAGTATTTACTTTTGTTTCTGTTCAAGAGAGTATATCCATCTGATGTTTCTGACCAATTTAATCTTTCATCACCTCTGACATAAATCTCTAAGGTTGAGCCATCTTCTTGTGTATAAGTCGTTAAAAAAGGAGCTGCCGGAACTGCTATTAATCCATAACAAGCCAATATTGCCAGTCCTATAAGTATAATCCTCTTCATATATCATCCTTCCTTTTGATATTTATTACAATATTTTTTTTTATCTCTTTTGTGTCTATATTTTTCCCTATAACATTCATCTTCTTAATTATTATGCAAGATATAAGCCACCTATAAAAGCTAATTGCAAAAGCTAATATTCCAACTAAAATTAATTTAACCCAGACAGTGTGTAGAACTTTATTGAAGAGTGCAGATTATTATAGCAAAATCCCCTTCTTTGAGGGGGACACAGGGGGTGATTCCATAAAACGCATATAAATATATATCTTCGGAGAAATTATGGAAGTTACTTTTGCAGAATAATATAGTGCTATTCTCAAAGATCTATTGCATTATTTGGGTTTAATCACTCTTTTTCTTCATTAGTTCTTTTCTTGCGAATCTAATAACTTTTCAAGTGACTTCAAAATATCCTAATTTCCTTTCTCATGTTTTTGTGAAACTTAATTCCCAGCTGAACAAAAAACTTGCCAAAGAAGCAGCTAACCGTTAAATGACTATTGCATAATTTTGGTAAGATTAGAAAGAGGTAAGAATGAGTTATCAAGAAGCATTAAATACAGTTTATGAAATGATTAAGAATGAGTCCATTAAGGGGAAAGTTGCAGATTATATCCCTGAATTAGCGAAAGTTAATCCTGATGCTTTTGCAGTACATCTGCTAACAGTTGAAGGAGATAACTTTCATTTAGGTGATAATGAACAAATATTTTCTGTTCAGAGTATAGTAAAAGTACTAACTCTTACCTTGGCTTTAGAATTTGAAAAAGATAAGCTCTGGGAAAGAGTAAATATGGAACCTTCTGGTAATCCTTTCAATTCAGTAGTCCAGTTAGAATATGAAAATGGAATACCTCGAAACCCTTTTATCAATGCTGGAGCTATAGTTGTATGTGATATACTGCTCGACCATCTAAATAAACCTGACGACAACTTTTTAGGATTTGTTAGAAGATTAACCAATAATAAGAATATTGCCTATAACTGCAAAATTGCTCAATCAGAAAAAGCGACTGGCTTTAGAAATTACGCTTTAGCAAACTTTATGAAAGCCCATAATAATATTAAGAATAATATTGATGATGTAATGAATTTCTATTTCACTATTTGCTCATTAGAGCTTAGCTGTAAAGACTTATGCAACGCTTTTATCCTCTTTGCTAATCGTGGGAAATTACTAACCGGTGAACGAGTAATTACCGTAAGTCAATCTAAAAGAATAAATGCTATTATGCAAACATGTGGATTTTACGATCAGGCAGGTCTATTCTCCTACAAAATCGGCTTACCTGGAAAAAGTGGTGTAGGCGGTGGTATTATTGCTGTTCATCCCGGTAATTATGCTATCTCTGTTTATAGTCCCAGACTTAACGACAAAGGCAATTCTGTTTTAGGAATGAAGTTTTTAGAGGAATTTACTACCGTTACTGAGGTTTCTATATTTTAGGAATATCAAAAAAGACTCTTCTGTAGGACGATGGAGAAGTGACGCTTAGGCTTACATAATAATACTTAGCATAACACAAATAATTGTAGCATAAAAGTATCTTTTCCTTATACTATCAAAAAAAAATAAGAGGTAACTAAAATGTTAAAATATATAATTCTTATAGTAGTAATGTTAGGAGCTGTAATGGGACTATTTGCTAAAGCAGATTCAAAAGAAGAAGAGATTAATATTACAGCTAGTGAAAAGGGATTTTATGACTTTTCAGCTACTGACATTAATGGAAAAGAGATATCTATGTCAGAATATAAAGGAAAAGTCGTTATTGTAGTAAATGTAGCCAGCAAGTGCGGATTTACTCCTCAATATGAAGGATTGCAAGAGCTTTATCAAAAATATGATAAAGATGGTTTAGTAATTCTTGGCTTCCCAAGTAATCAATTTGCTAATCAAGAACCCGGAAGTAATGAAGATATAAAAGAGTTTTGTACTTTGAATTATGGTGTATCTTTTCCTATGTTTAGTAAAATAGATGTAAATGGTAATGATGCTCATCCTCTCTATGTATTTCTAAAAGCACAACAATCAGGCTTTCCAGGTGATGCAATCAAATGGAATTTTACTAAATTTCTCATAGATAAAGAAGGTAATGTTGTAGAAAGATATGCTTCTTCCACTAAACCAAAAAGTATGGAAGAAGAGATTGTTAAGTTATTGAAGAAATAATTATAATTATCAAAAGTGCTTACTGGAGAATGCTCTGCCAGAATGTGTTTTAAGATATGATTCAAAAGACAGGGCTTTCTCCTTGGTATTAAAAGCAAAATAACAGTTTATTTCCCAAGGCTTGAATTTTGATGTAGATTGTACTTCACCATTATTGTGTTTCTGGATTCGTTTTTTTAAGTCTGATGTATAACCTGTATAATATTTGTTTTCATTAGATAAACTCTTCAGTATATAAACATTAAACATAAGGTTCAAGTTCAAGTATAGTGGTAAAAAAGAGACTTTTTATTATAGTATATTCATTGTATAGTAGGAAGTTACGAGTTATAATTTACTGTTTATAGTAAGTTTTGCTTGAAAATAAGACTCTAATAATAGAATTTATAACAATAGTTAGCAGGCATGTCCTTTAGTTAATTCATTGTTCTTTTCTATAAGATCATATTATGTATATTGAACTAATATATCTTCACTATCATGTGTCTGTTGGTTCTCAGCTTAGTGGATAGCTAATAGATGCCTAATAAACACCTAATAAACACCCAATAGACTATCTGGCATAAAGCAGATAATGTAATATTAGCTTTGCCAAGAACAAAAAGACTTAATGTCGGATGTTAACAGAAAATTCTAAAAGATGTGGTTTATTTATAAAATTTCCACCAGACTTGAACTTGAGCCAAACATAACATCCTTCTATATCAAATTTTAAACCAAACAATGATCTTCAATTCCATGCTAAATACATTCCTAATTCAAAAAATATAGAATTAAGTCTTTAATCCGACCTGCCAAGGCGTAGTAATGAACAAAACTATCATTTATCTCTTTGACCGTCTTCGCATCTAAAGATGCTACACCGTGTCAGTCTTCTCATTCACACACTGTTCATTTCGAAGACTGGTGGAGCATAGCGGGATCGAACCGCTGACCTCTACACTGCCAGTGTAGCGCTCTCCCAGCTGAGCTAATGCCCCAATTACAGTTTCAAAAAAACAAATCTTCTATTTTATGTCAATATTTTTTTACTCTAATCAGAAGTTTCTTTACTATTTAAAACAATTCCTCTTTCAGAAGATTTAGCAAAGTCGATAAACTCACGTTGATAATCAGTTAAGTATTCTAAAGCTTCACTTTGAGCGATAGCTTGAGAGACATTAAGTCCTGAACGATAAAAAATTCTGAAAATCTCTTTTATTTCAGCAATATCTTCATTAGAGAAACCACGTCTTTGTAAGCCTACACTATTGATACCACCTAGATGATAATCACTCCCTTGCCCACGAGTAAAAGGTGGAATATCTTTCTTAATTTGAGAAGCACCTCCCACAAAAGCATATCTACCAATCTTCACAAATTGATTTGCAGCACACATCCCACTCACAATAGCATGATCTAAAACATGAACATGTCCGGCAAATGTTGTAGCGCTTGAGATAATAACATGGCTTCCTATTTGACAGTTATGAGCAATATGAACATAAGACATAATGAGATTATCATCTCCTACATTAGTATCCTCATCTAAACCATTAGAAGCATTAATAGTTACATATTCTCTGATAGTATTATTGCTTCCAATATTCACTCTTGTAGGCTCACCCGTGTATTTAAGATCTTGAGGTTTAGTGCCGATACATGCAAAAGGATAAAATTGATTATTATCTCCAATAGTAGTATTACCATCTATTACTACATGAGATTGAAGATGATTATTATCCCCCAACACAACATTTTCTGAAACAACGCAATAAGGGCCTATTACGCAATTTTCTCCAATTTTAGCACCTTGCTTAATAATTGCTGTTGGATGTATCATTATAATTCCTCCCTACTTCTTCATCAATTTAGCGAGAAAATCGCCTTCACAAACTTTAGTTGAACCAACATAAGCATCACCATGCATTTTGGTAATAGTTGCTTTTAATGAAATTACTTTCATTTCGAACCTAAGAATATCTCCTGGTAATACAGGTTTTCTGAACTTCACATTATCGATAGAGGCAAAGTAAGCAACATAATTTTCAGGGTCATTAAGCTGATTCAAAAGCATAATACCTCCTGTCTGAGCCATAGCTTCAACAATAATCACACCAGGCATGACAGGGTGTTCAGGGAAATGCCCTTGGAAAAATGGTTCATTCATTGTAACATTCTTGATACCTACTATTAGCTTTCCAGGAATAAATTCAATGATTTTATCAACAAACAAGAAAGGATATCTATGTGGAAGTATCTTCTGAATTGCATTGATATCAAAGACAATATCTTCTGTTCTTTTCTTTTGGAACATTTTTTGTAGTTCATTCTTTCTTTGGATAGAACGTAACTTTTTTACCAGTTCAACATTAGTTTTATGACCAGAACGAGCTGCCAAAATATGTCCTTTTATTGGCATCCCTAAAAGAGCAATATCCCCAATAACATCTAATACTTTGTGTCTTACGAATTCATTATAATATCTTAAAGAACTTGTATTAAGAATTCCTTCAGAAGTTACTTCAATGTCTTTATGATAGTTAAAAGTATCTTTCAAATTACTTAATTCTTCTGCTGTCATATTAGGCTCACCTATAACAACAGCGTTTTCCAAAGAACCTCCCTTGATAAGATTCTTCTCTTTAAGATAAAGAATCTCATTGATAAAACAAAAAGTTCTTGCTTTAGAGAATTCTTCTTCAAAGTAAGACATATTAGGTAACCAGGTGTATTGAGTCCCTAAATAAGGATGATGATAATCTATCAAGAAAGTAACTTTAAGTTCATTTGAAGGTACAATTACGATATCAACATTGTCTTCCGGAGCCGAGAAATTGATAGGTTTATCAAATTCAAAATATTCCCTAACTGAATCTTGTTGCTTTACTCCAACTTGCTTGATAAGTAGGATAAAAGGATAAGCTGAACCATCAGCTACGGGAGCTTCTGGACCATCGATTTCAATGATTATATTGTCAATATCCATACCTTTAACAGCAGCAAGAACGTGTTCAATTGTTCCTACTGATGCATCTTTGATACCTATTGTTGTCCCACGTGAAATATCAATAACATGGTCAATATCAGCTGGAATAACAGGTTTCCCTGGCATATCAACTCGAACAAAACATATCCCATCATCACTACCAGCCGGTTTAAAAGTTATTGTTGAAATTATTCCTGAATGTAATCCAATACCAGTATAACTGATACTTCCTGCTATAGTTTTTTTAAAATCACTCATATTATTTACTCTTTATTCTCTTTCTTCTTAGTTTTCAAATAGCTTTTGAACATATCAGGTAACTTAGTTTCTGCTGCCATGATTCGTCTCTGTAGAGCAACATCACGAGCAGGATAACCTAATATTTTCATATCATCTTGAATAGTACTATGGATACCTGATTTAGCCCCAGCTAAAACTCTATTTCCAATCTTAACATGATCAGCAACTCCCACTTGTCCTGCAAGATATACCATATCACCTACAAGAGTAGATCCAGCAATACCAACTTGGGAGCAGATAATTGTATTTTCGCCAATTCTAACATTATGCCCTATTTGAACTAAGTTATCTAATTTAGTATTTTTGTCAATTATTGTTGAACCAATTGTTCCTCTATCAATACATGTATTAGCACCAATCTCAACATTATCTTTTATAATAACATTACCGATTTGAGGTACTTTCTCTTGAACATCGTTATAGAGAATGTAACCAAATCCATCAGCACCAATTACAGCACCTGCATGAAGAATTACTCCATTTCCTAATTCCATATTATCATATATAGTACAGTTAGGATATAAGTAACAATTGTGTCCAATAGTAGTGCTCTCTTTAATTACGCAGTTTGCTTCTATTGTAGTGTCGTTTCCTATCTTCACATTGTCTTCAATAACAACAAAATCACCAATATGGACATTTTCTCCAATATTGGCAGAAGCAGAGATGGAAGCTTTTTCAGATATTTTTCGTTCCTTTGTTTGCTTATTCATCTCTAACCAAAGTTTTACCAATACCATAAAAGTAAAATAAGGTTTATCTACTTTTAGTAAATTCGAAAATTGATTTAGAGAGTTATCGAAGTCTGAACTCACAATAATTAAACCAGCTTTACAATCTTTTAACTTGTTAACATAGGCTTCATTTTCATAAAAGCAGACTGAAGATGAATTAGCATCATCAAGTTCGGCAACCGCTTTCAAAGTTGTTTCAAACCTTGAAATGTATTCACCCTTTGCTTGAGTGACAATATCTTCAATTTTTAATTCTATAGTAAAAGTTTTCATTTGTTATCTATTTTTTTCCACTATCAGTTGTATTTGTTTTATCTGAATTAGTTTCGCCACTATTTAATCTGGCTATAACTTTTTCAGTGATATCCATATAATCTTTGGCATAAAGAACATTTCCAGCAGTAATATCTAATACCATATCATAATTATCATCAATGGCTATTGCTTGAATTACTTCGTTTATTCTATCTAAGATTGGTTCTAATAGCTCAGCATTTCTTGTAGCAGCGGTACCATCTTGACCAAAATATTGTTGCATTTTTCTATTTAATGCTTCTTCTTTAGTCTTAATTTTAGCTTCTGCATCTTTTTTACCTTGCTCATTAAGAATAAGTTTTTTATTCTCATATTGAGCTGTCATAGCTTCTAACTCTTGTTGCATGCTTTCGATTTCGGTTCTCCAAGCTTGGCTCTCTGAATCAAAGATACTCTTAGCTTCCTGTACATCATCAGCCTCAACCATTATTCTTTCAACATTGACATAAGCAAGATTAGTAGCATTAGCTATCCCAATTGATAGACTTAAAATTAGCACCATTAATGTTATTATTTTTTTCACTTTTCCTCCATGAAAATTATATTTTTGTCATTATCTAAGACAATAATTTTATTTTTCTAATGTAGTCAATAAAATAATATTTAAAATTGTAGCATTTCAAATAAAGTAGGTAAAAGTAACTAGAAATATTCACTATTACTTCAGTTTTCTTATTGTGCGTCCTTTAGCCTTTCAAGGAATTTCCAATTAATAATCAAGCTATTAATCCAAATTATACACAATAGCCTTGATTTTAACAAAGAACTAAAAGCCAGTAATATTAATGAATCTATGGGCATCAAATTAAATAATTTAAAAATATTTCTTGCCACCAATTTAACTATATTTTAAAATTGCATTCGCTTAAATAAACTATGATATTTTATAAATTGGAGGATTATATGATTAATATAGAGCTTTATAAAGATGATGTAAGTGTTAAAGATATTCAAATTGAAACCTCAAGTCCAATTCGCGGAATTGTTAATGGATTTATTGAAAATTACGATGATATACTGTCTTTTAAAATAAATAACAAACGCTACCAAAATGATAATTTTGTTGTTTCAAAGAACTGCAAAATTAATTGTATTACATATAACCATATTGAAGGGAAAAGAATTTATCAGGATTCAGCAATCTTTATTCTCACAAAAGCTATTTATAATCTTTTTGCAGATAAAGTCCAATTAGTTGTTGAACACTCAATAGATGACGGTGTTTTCTGCGAACTCTTTGGATTAGAAGATTCAGCTGAAAACTATGTTTCTTTAATCCAAGAAGAAATGGAGAAAATAGTAAAAAAGAGACTTTGGATTGATAAATTGAAATTCACTTGGGAACAAGCTAAAGGTATTTTGCATAGAGAAGGTAGAGTTGACTTAATAAAGAATTTAGATTATTACTCTGATCGTGAAATTAGTCTTTACAAATGTGGAGAATATTATGATTTCTATTCACGTCCCTTAGCAGATAACACCAAGAATGTACCAGTATTCAAGGTTGATTATCAGAAACCAGGTCTAATTTTGAGATTCCCTCAAAGAGGCTCATTTACAATGCGAGAAAATATTCAGTTTTCTCATAAAGTTTTCAAAGCTCATCAGCTTCATGACAAGTGGTTAAATAATCTGAAAGTTCATAACATTATAGATATAAATAAACTCATTGATAATTATGAAATTGGAAATTTTATATTACATGAGGAAGCTTTACATGAAAAGAAAATAGCTAATATAGCAGAAGAGATTGCTCAAACAAATAAAAAGATAATTTTAATCGCAGGACCTTCCTCTTCAGGAAAAACAACATTCTCTCATAGATTAGCTGTTCAATTATTAGTCTCAGGACTAAAACCTATAGTTATAGGATTAGATGACTATTTTTTAAGTAGAGATAAAACACCAATATTGCCAAATGGCGAGTTTGATTTTGAGTCAATTCATGCTTTAGACTTAGAGCTTCTAAACAAGCATCTCCAAGATTTATTAGCTGGTAAAGAAGTAGAATTACCTAAGTATAATTTTGGGAGAGGACTATCTGAAAAAAGTGGAAAAATAGTTAAGCTAAACTCTGAAAATGTTATTGTTATGGAAGGCATCCACGGATTAAATCCAGAGTTAACTGCTCAGATTCCTGAAGATAAGAAAGTAAAAGTCTATGTTACCGCTTTAAATCAACTTAATATTGATAATCATAATAGAATTCCAACTACAGATTGTCGAAAACTTAGAAGGTCAGTAAGAGATTACTACTACCGTGGTTATAGTGCTAATGAAACACTTTCCCGCTGGCAATCTGTTCGAGATGGTGAGAATAAGAATATTTTCCCATATCAGGAAAATGCAGATTATATCTTTAACAGTGGATTAACCTACGAACTTGGCTGTCTAAAGAGTCATGCCTATAAAGAATTAAAGAAAATACCTGAAGGTTCTCCAAATTACACAGAGGCTCAGAGATTATTAGTTCTTCTAAGTTTTATAAAAGATATTCCTGAAAAACTTGTTCCTAATAATTCTATTTTAAGAGAATTTATCGGTGGAAGTGTTTTTGTAGGTTAGTTTAATGGCAATAATACTGACTTTAAAATATGAATATGTAGCATCTGAGCATGCTTGGTTTACCAAGAATTTTGATAATTACACTGAATTATTTAAATGGCTGAGGGAGGATTCAATTCTTATCCTCCCCCATGCTATTTTAAAAGATGAGAAACTATATAAATGCTTAATTTTAACCAAATTAGCTCTTCCCAAAGTTAAGATTTTTGTTATAATCAATGATACTGAGAATCATGAATCTAATTTTTTTAATTTTGTTAGAGAATGTGATTTAGAAGAGAAAATCAGACTATCCATAGTTAATAAACATATGATTATCGATAACCGAGAGAATCTGAAAAAAATATTAGAAATGAATTCTTTGATTTAAAATTGTTTTTTCTGTAATTTGTTGTAAATTATTACTATATTATTCAAGTATGAGGTAGAATGCGACGAAAAAATAGTTTCTTGAAATTTGCTATTAGCAATAGAAAGCTCATTGAGCTTTTCAAAATTATATCCTTAATAGTTGGTTTAATTTTGATAGGAGCAATGTTAATCATAGTTTTCGAGCCTAAAACTGGAAATTCTAATGTGAATATTAAATCATTTTTCGACGCTATCTGGTGGACCATAGTAACTATAACTTCGGTTGGTTATGGAGATTTTTTTCCTGTAACTATCGCTGGAAGGGTTATCGGAATAATTATAATTATTTCAGGATTTGTTCTTTTTTCAACATTCACTGCTTATATAGCCAGTAATTTTATTGATCAGAAGATTAAAGAGAGGAAAGGTTTGAATAAAATTAAGCTACGAAACCATGTTGTTATTTGCGGTTGGAATAACAGTGCAAAAAGAATTTTAAAGTTCTTAGTTGAGCATGTTAATGAAAACCCTGTTACGGTAGTACTTATAAACGAATTAGATGAAAATAGTGTCTCCACTATTAGAAATCAATATGAACAAATTGATATCAAGTTTATCAGAGGTGATTTTACAAATCAAGATATATTGAATAGAGCTAATATTAAAGATGCGAATCGCATACTAATTCTCTTTGATGAAAGCTGTCAAGACTCTGTTCCTTCAGATGAAAGAACTATTATTGCTGCTCATAATATAAGTTTCTTAAAGGTAAAAGGACAAATTAACCTGCAACTTAGACATGAGAAATACCTACCTACTATTCAACGTGATAAAATTCAGAATGTAGTTATATATGAAGATATAGGTGGAGATATTTTAGCAAATTCCACTTTGCACCCCACAATTCCAAACTTTATTCAAACCCTAATCAGAGGAAACGAAAAAAACGGTTTCAAAGAATACCATATTCCTGAAGAATTTGTTGGAAAAACATTTAGAGAATTATTTTCTTACTTGAAAGAAGAAAAAAAATTAATTCTATTAGGTATTGTTACTATTCAACCTGAGTTTTCTATTGATGATATTCTGTCAGATAACACTTCAAGCATCGACTTGTTTATCAAACAACAGTTCCAACAGTCTCATAAGAAAATCAATTTTATTAATCAAAATGATAATGTAAAAATTAAACCTGATGATGATTACATAATTGATGCGAATGATACAGCTATAGTACTGTGAGGCAAGAATGAATGATAAAGGTTTCCTAAAAAATGTTAAGCTGTTTTCTGGATTATCTTCAGAAGAATTAGATATCATATCAAACTCACTTAAATTAGTATCTTATAAAGCTGATGAAGTTATTTTTCAAGAGGATAGCTCTGGTAACGAACTTTTCTTATTATTTGAAGGTGAAATAGCTATTTCCAAGAAAACATCTTTCATAGATAATCAAAGTAATATCGATAAGACTCTTATTAGGCTTAAAGCTGAAGATTTTCCTTTTTTTG
Organism: Cloacimonadales bacterium (SeqCode); assembly: GCA_963692475.1. Taxonomy (GTDB): domain Bacteria; phylum Cloacimonadota; class Cloacimonadia; order Cloacimonadales; family JAFGVF01; genus JAEKNW01. The sequence goes on along the minus strand of OY829950.1, from coordinate 2,664,525 downwards.
GAGAAGTTGGATTGTTAGGTAAACAGCTGAGAACAGCTACTGCAAAAGCAATTACTGACTGCAAATTATTCTCTATTAATCATGATAATTTTGTTAAAATAATCAAAGAACATCATCATATTGGGGTTGTTGTTTTGTGGGAGATATCCCAGAAACTTGCTCATATATTAGAAAAGAGTGATTCTGATATCTTAAAACTTACTACAGCTTTAATCTATGCTCTTAGATAGTAATTACTACTAAATTATCTATATTGAAATATCCTAAGTTTCTTATTTTTACTTAAGATAAAGAGATAATCTTGGTAAAAAGCAATATCATTAAGATAATAGCCATCATTATAAGATGTTGCGTGACTAATAGTACTATCCGAATTTATTTTATATACTTCTAATCCACCCTCACCAAGAATAACAAATAATTCACTTCCTTGAATTTTGATATTTCTGATAGAATAAGGAAAATATAATACATCTTTCTCTTTTATTTTACCAGGTGTAGAGATATCTAAGATATTAAGAGTCCTGTTAGAAACTGCGAATAATAGGTCATCATAGACTTCAACTTTATCACATTTAAACACATTATAATTTTGTCCAAAAGGCATGGGATGATTTATATTCGATAAGTTAACTGTAGCTACTCCGTGGGCATTTCCTGCATAAAGAAGCGGCCAATGTACAGTGATAGAATTCAAACCCCAATCATTATGATAAGTGCTAATTATATTATTAGAGAGATTTGTCCCCATGTCATAAATCGCTAAGCCATTATCCTCATGAGACAAGTATAACAGGGTTCCATCTTGTACAATCTGATTACCGTAATAAGCTCTTACTTCGATATTTCTTCCACTTGTGACTAAAGAATCAATGCTTCTTTTTGAGGAAACAATAGTGTTAAGTGCAACAGCAACTTTCTTAGAAGTTAGGACTTCAATATCATTAATCTCATCATTAAAAGTATAAGCTCCATTTAGGGTAAAATTATAAATATCAAACATCGAATAAACAAATAACTTGTTATTACTCCCAACTGTGAGAATATTATTGTTTTGCTCAACAATTTCTCCACTAACATCTATATCCCTGCCTGTATCCCAAATGTATTTATAGAAATTAGCATTCAGGCAAAGAGCATAGATACATAATAGAGAGATGATAGTTATTTTCTTCATATTATTTAAGAAGCTTATTAATAATATCTATTGATTTGATTCCCTCTGCGTCTGCTGCGAATGATGGTAAAACTCTATGTCTCAAAACTAAAGGTGCAACATATTTAATATCATCTTCAGAAGGGGTTAACCTGCCTAAAAGAGCTGCTCTTGCTTTTGCAGCAATAACTAAATACTGAGATGCTCTCGGACCAGCACCCCAACTAATGAGCTCTGAGATTTCCTTAACACTCACTTCAGAGTTAGGTCTTGTTTTCCTGACTAACTTAACTGCATATTCATAAACATGTTCACTTACAGGAATATCCAAAATTGCCCTCTGAATAGCTAAGATATCTTCACCACTAATAATAGGTTTTATAACTTGGGTTTGTGTATTAGTTGTTACCTTAACAATCTCTAACTCATCTTCATAAGATGGATAATCTATGATAATATTGAACATAAATCTATCTAATTGAGCTTCAGGTAAAGGATATGTACCTTCTTGTTCAATCGGATTCTGAGTAGCTAATACAAGAAAAGGTCTATCTAATTTATAAGTTTCATTGCCATTGGTAATTTCATATTCCTGCATTGCCTGTAGTAAAGCTGCTTGTGTTTTTGGAGGAGTTCTATTTATCTCATCAGCTAAAATTATATTAGCAAAAATTGGTCCTTTAATATATTCAAAATATCTTTTTCCATCACTCTTATTCTCAGAGAGAATGTCTGTACCTGTGATATCTGAAGGCATTAAGTCCGGAGTGAATTGAATTCTACTAAATTCAAGATTCATCACTTTTGCTAAACTGGAAATCAATAATGTCTTAGCTAATCCTGGAACACCTTCCAAGAGAATATGCCCATTTGCAAAAAGAGCAATCAAGATCTTTTCAACTACTTCATCTTGTCCTACAATTACCTTTTTTAATTCTGTAACAATCTCGAGTTTTATACTCTTTAATTTATCAATTAATTCTACATTAGAACTACTCATTTTTACTCCTATCAATTAAATCTACTATTCTAACACCGATCATACTTAATGATAATATTCCTAATAAAGTTACTAAACTTCCAGTTAGAAGGTGAGCAACTGCAATCAAAGAACCTGCATCTGCATAGTTCATTCCCATACCAGAGACAAAGATTAAACTCATTAAGATTTCATTACTCCCTAACTGCCCAGGAGGCTGAGGTAGAATATATGAAAGGTTCAATAGAGTATAACCAAAGAATATCATTGCAATATGAATCGAATTAAATCCGAATGCTTTAAACATTAAATAGAAATATAATCCGTCAAGAACAATTCCTATAATTGTTAAAATAATTACTTCTAAAAATATTTTATGGTGGTTCTTGAAAAGAGCTGTTCCCTCTACAAACATCTCAATCATGGAAAATACTTTGTCTTGATACTTTTCAGGAACAAAGAAGAATATTTTCTTTAACCAGATAATTAACTTTTCTTCAGCTACAATGGCACTGATAAGCACCATTATTCCAATAATAAAAATTACTAAAAGTACTATAATCAACCACTGCAATATCGGGACCATAGCAATATCTAAAATGGGAATCATAACAAGAATAATGAATATTCCAATTGTATCAAAGAATTTATCTATAAATATTGAAGGTAACACTAAGGATATTGGGGTATTAGTACTTTTTTTTATCATTATAGCTTTAGCTGCCTCTCCTGCCCTAATAGGAATAAGATAGTTAATAAAATTTCCACTAAGTGACCATAAATAGGTCTGTTTTAGGGACAATTTCTTGAGAGGATTAAGAAGTCTATTCCAGCGAACAGATCTTATAAAATAAGCTAAAGTGTAAGATAGCATACTTAGAAGTAAAAAATTAATTTTTAAGTTCTTCACATGTTCTTGAAACTTGCTAAAATCTATAAAATATGCCCAGATTGAGACAAATAACACTCCGATAAAAATACCGAAAAATAAAGATTTTTGATATTTTCTCATAGCAAAAACATACCAATCAATCTAATATTTCTGAGATTGCCATAAATGTATTTACTTTATGGACGTTAAAATCTCTAGTTAAATCTTCAATATCATAAAACCAATTGTGTGTCAATCTTTCTAAAAAATTTCCAGCAAAAACAAAACTTAATCTGTAAAATAAATTTGCTAAATTCCTACCTATATATAGATTTAACTGAAAAATAGTTGTGTACTTTTTTTTATTTACTCTGTTGCTAATATAATCAATTAATTCTTTTAAGATTATAGGTTCATAATCTGCTACATTATAATTTTTACCAAGAGCTTTATCATTACTGATTGCCTGCTCCAAAATATCCACTAATAAGTCAATACTACAGAGATGAACATATATTCTTTCATTTACTTTTGGTAAGAGTTTATATTTAATCAACCTAACTAAAGTTTTAAAAAAAACACAACAATTATTACCATATAAAATTGCTGGACGAAGAATAATAGATTTTAAACCTTTTAGCCTATTTTGTTCAATCAATGATTCTATTTCAGCTACCATTTTAGCTCGATGACCAAAAACTATCTTTTCGGTTCTGTCATGGCTTGGCAATTCAAAAGGAGAATTACCGTAAATAGCAACTGAAGAGCAATAAATAAGTTTTGTGTTATTTATCAAGCAGTTTTCAATAATTTGCTGGGTTGAAAAGACATTTGCAATCCGCAAAGCTTTTCTGCTCCTATTAAAATTGTTGTGAAAATCAGGAATATGAATAATGGTATCATAATGATTCAAGGAGAGATGTTTTCTTAGTATGAGTGTATTGCTTATTGATAAAGGAATAAGAGAAATTTTATCTTTTAAATCAACATATCTATTTGGGTCAACCCCTTCTTGATAAAAAGCAAATATATTATAACTTCGATTGCTAATCTTATTACATAGTTCCAACCCAATTTTACTATTTAGGTTAGTTATTAAAACATTTTTCTTCATTTAATTAGTCACAAATGATAAGATTTTCTTCCACCAAGGTCTATGTTTTCTGTGTTTAGTTGCACCGACTCCATTAACCTCAACATAAAAAACTGTAACATCCTCATTTCTAAAGACTTTTAAAGGATTTTCATAGAAAAGTAGATTAGCAGTTCTCTCATCAATCTTGTCAGCAACTTTATAAAAAGCCTTTTTCAAGATATAATCAGAATGCCGACAATGATCATCTGAGGCTACAAAATGAGCGTAACCTTTATGTATTAATTTCCAGGCAATCTCTTTGACTTTTTTTCCATGATAACCTAATAAACTTGAAGCATTTATTTGGACCAAAACATCCCTATTCATGAATTCTTTTACAATGTTTGGATGTGCGTGAACATAACTGTATCTTTCTGGATGAGCTAGAATTGGTCTAAATCTATTCATTTGGAGTTCATAAATAAATTTTTTGGAGTTATCACTTACATCATTTAAGGATGTTTCAAATAGGACATAATTAGAGCTTCCTAAAGTCAAATTTTCTTTTTTAATTTGCTCTAAAATAACGTCCTCACAATAAACTTCAGCACCTAAGACAAGTTCAGTAGATATCATGTATTTGCTAACTTCTTGTTTAAGGAGTTGAAACTGTTTTTCAACTTCAGCTTTTGTGTTAGCATATTTTCCTAACATATAATGAGGGGTGAGAAAAACCTTCTCAACCCCTAATTCAGAAATTTTTTGTAAATGTTCAATAGTTCTATCTATAGAATCAGAGCCATCATCAACATTAGGAAGTAAATGCGTATGGATATCAATAATATTCATAATTTAAGGTAATCTCTCTTTAACAATATTAATCAACTCTATCAAAATATCATTATTATCGAAGTTCTTAATCATTTTAAATGAATCAGAAAGTAGTTTTTCTGCACTTTTCTTGGCAATTTCAACACCAAGAAGCGTTGCATAATTAGTCTTAGTTCCAACTCTGTCTTCTGATTCTTTACCTAATATTTCTAATGCTCCAATATCATCCAAGATATCATCAATGATCTGGTATGATAAACCTAAATTTAAGGCATAATTACCAAGAGTAATCATTACATTTTCTTCTGCCCCACATAATGCACATGCCATATCTGTAGCTGCTTGAAGCAAAGCTCCTGTTTTTTTCAAATGTATATACTTGAGAACATTAATTTTAACACTTTTGTTGGAAGATTCTAAATCTACAGTTTGACCACCAATCATACCGCTTGTTGAAATAGCTTTTGCTAAGATATTTATACACTGCAAAGCGTGGTCTTTATTCTTAAGTTTAGTTAAAACTTCAAAAGCCTTTGTGATTAATGCATCACCAACTAAAATAGCAGTAGCTGGGTCATATTTTACATGATTACTAGGCTGACCTCTTCTGGTTTTTGAATTATTCAAACTAGGAAGATCATCATGAACTAATGAAGCAGTATAAACCATCTCAAGAGCTATTGCCACAGGCATAACTTTCTCAAGAGACTTAGTACTTTTTCTCCCTTTGAGCATCTCATAAACAGCAAATAGTAAGATTGGCCTCAATCTTGTTCCTTCTGTAAGGAGAGAATATCGAATAGCCTCATTCAGATATTGTTCATTCTTCTCTTCAGTAATGAAGTACTCTGCAAGAGCTTCATCAACCATTTTTTGGCGAGTTACAAAGTGTTTTTGTAATAACACGGAATCCTCCAATCATTCTTTATTTGATAAATAAAAATCAAATAATAAATGTCAAGCATTATTTTTCAACCTGTTCGTTATTATCTTCAATCTTTTCTTCGATATTTTCAATTTCTTCGTCATCCATCTCTTTCTTAATTTTAGTTGCATCAAAGACTTTATCATCTTTTAACAAGCTAATAAGTCTTACACCTTGAGTATTTCTACCTATTGAAGAGATTGAATCACCTGATTGTCGGATAATCATACCACCTTTAGTTGTAATCATTAAATCATCATCATCAGTCAAGTGTAATAGTTTCACTAAATAACCATTTCTCATTGTTGTTTTGAGGGTTATAAATCCTTTAGTTCCTCTGTTAGTAACTTTATACTGTGATAAGTCAGTTCTTTTGCCATAGCCATTTTCACTAATAGATAAGACTGTATCTTCAGAATTAACTGCTACAACTATCATGGAAACCACAAAATCATCTTCTCTAAGTTTTATACCAGTCACACCTTGAGAATTTCTTCCCAGCGGACGAGCACTAACTTCTGAGAATCTATTACAATATCCATTATGGGTTGCTAATATAATATCATTACTTCCATCAGTCAGTTTTGCTTCAAGTAATTCATCACCATCAACTAACTTGATTGCTATAATACCATTTGTGCGAGGGCGGGAGTAAGCATCCAAGGAAGTTTTCTTAATTAAACCATTTTTAGTAGCCATAACAATGAATTTAGTGCTGTCAAATTCTCTAACAGCAACAATAGCTTTGATGTTTTCTTCTTTATCAATGTTAATAAGATTAACCATAGCTTTACCACGAGCCTGTCTTCCAACAGAAGGAATTTGATAAACCTTCAACCAGTAACATTTTCCGAAATCTGTAAAGAATAGAATATAGGCATGAGTGGATGCAGTGAAGATGTTTTGAATAAAATCAGTCTCTTTCAAATTAGAACCTGACAACCCTCTTCCCCCTCTACCTTGGGATTTATATAGGTCAGTAGGCATTCGTTTGATATAACCTTCTTTGGTAATAACAACAACAACATCCTCTTCAGGAATCAAATCTTCAACATCAATAGTTAAATCACCATCAATGATTTGTGTTCTACGAGGATCAGCATACTTTTCCTTCATTTCTAAGGTTTCTTCTTTGATAATATTCATTTGCAAGTCTCTATTATCTAAAATCGCCATTAATTTATCTCTTAACTCGCTAAGTTCTTTGAATTCATTTTCAATTTTATCTCTTTCTAAACCAGTGAGCTTTTGTAAACGCATATCTAAGATTGCTTTTGCTTGAATTTCACTTAAACCAAATTGATTCATTAAGTTTTCACGAGCACTTTGAGTATCTTCAGAAGCTCTAATAGTTTTTATAATTTCATCAATATTATCTAAAGCTATCCTGAGTCCTTCCAAGATGTGAAGACGGGCTTCAGTTTGTGCTAATTCATACTTAGTTCTACGAATAATTACTCTATGTCTAAAAGATATGAAATTTTCTATCAAACTTTTCATTGATAGAACTTCAGGAATACCATCTCTGAGAGCTAAATTTATTACACCAAAAGTTGATTGAAGTTGTGAGAAGGAATAAAGTTTGTTAACCACAATATTGGCATCATAGTTTTTCTTAACTACAATAACAAGACGCATACCATCTCTACCTGATTCGTCACGAATATCGCTGATACCTTCTATTCTCTTATCTTTGACTAAACTGGCAATTTTTTCTATAAGCAAAGTTTTATTAAGCATATAAGGAATTTCAGAAATGATAATTGATTCTTGACCAGTCTTCTTATCTGTATGAATATCTGCCTTTCCCCTAACAATCAATTTACCTCTACCAGTCTCAAAATATTCTTTGATACCAGCGCGACCTACGACTGCTCCACCTGTTGGGAAATCTGGTCCTGGAATAATTTGCATCAATTCAAGAGCTGTAATATCTGGGTTATCAACTGTTTCAACAATAGCATCACAAACTTCTGCTAAATTATGGGGTGCCATGTTAGTTGCCATACCAACAGCAATACCTGAAGACCCATTAATTAGTAAATTAGGTAATCTACTTGGAAAAACTTCCGGCTCTTTTCTTGTTTCATCATAGTTACTTTTATAGTTTACAGTATCTTTATCTAAATCAATCATTAAGTCAACAGCTGTTTTATGTAATCTTGCTTCTGTATAACGCATAGCTGCTGGTGGATCACCATCAATTGAGCCAAAGTTTCCTTGTCCATTTATAAGGGGATATCTAAGGTTCCAATCTTGAGCTAATCTCACTAAAGTAGGATACACAACTTGTTCACCATGTGGATGATAGTTACCTGATGTATCACCAGCGATTTTGGCACATTTCCTAAAATGACCACCAGGGACTAAATTTAATTCATTCATTGCAAAGAGTATTCTTCTCTGAGAAGGCTTTAAACCATCTCTAACATCAGGTAAAGCACGAGAGACAATAACACTCATTGAATAAGCCATATATGAAGTTTTTAATTCTTCTTCAATCTGCCTAACAATTATATTTTCTTGTTTATTTGATTCCATTAATAATTCTCCTTAGTTAGATATCTAAGTTTTTAACATATTTAGCATTTTCTTGGATAAAATCTCTACGAGGTTCTACTTCATCGCCCATTAGAATAGAGAATAATCTATCAGCTTCTACAGCATCATCTATCTTGATTTGAACTAATAATCTATTTTCTGGATCTAAGGTTGTTTCCCATAACTGGTCGGGATTCATTTCACCAAGACCTTTATATCTTTGAATATAAACACCTTTTGTACCCATCTCTTCCAAAACTCTATCTCTTTCTGCTTCAGTATATACATAATTCTTCTTAGTACCTTTTCTCAACATAAATAGAGGAGGCTGAGCAATAAACACTTTTCCGTGTTCAATCAGTGGTTGCATATATCGATAGAAGAATGTAAGTAAAAGAGTTGCGATATGAGCACCATCAATATCAGCATCCGCCATAATAATAATCTTACCATAACGAAGCTTTGTAACGTCAAAGTCATCTGCTATTCCAGCTCCAAGAGCTAAAATAACTGGTTGAATTTTATCATTATTAAGAACTTTATCAATACGAGCTTTTTCTGTGTTTAGCATCTTTCCCCATAATGGCAGAATAGCTTGATACTGTCTATCTCTACCTTGCTTAGCAGAACCACCCGCAGAGTCACCTTCGACTAAGAATATTTCCGATTCTTCAGGTATTTTACTAGTACAATCTGCCAATTTTCCAGGTAATGAGCCTGATTCTAATACTGATTTTCTTCTGGTTAAATCACGAGCTCTTCTTGCAGCTTCTCTGGCACGAGATGCCATAATAGATTTGTTACAAATTGCTTTAGCTTCATTTGGATTTTCTTCAAAAAATTCTAATAACTTTTCATAAACAATTGAGTTGATTATTCCTTCTACTTCAGAATTCTGAAGCTTTGTTTTAGTTTGTCCTTCAAACTGTGGGTCACTAAGCTTCACACTAATAACACATGTTAACCCTTCTCTAATATCATTTCCTGTAGGTACAACTTTTTCATTCTTAAGGAAGTTATTATCTTTAGAATAAACATTGACAGCTCTTGTTAATGCTGATTTTAACCCAGATAAATGAGTTCCACCTTCTATAGTATTTATGTTATTAGCATAGGAATAAATATTTTCTTGATAGCCTTCATTATATTGAATCGAGAGTTCGAATTCCATATCGTCCTTAGCACCAAATACATAGACAGGATCTTTAAAAATTGGTTTTTTATTTTTATTTAAATATTGGACAAACTCGTTTATACCACCTTCATATTTGAAATCATGAGTTCTCTCGGTTTCTTCATCAGTCAGAGTTATTCTAACACCACGATTTAAAAAAGCTAACTCTCTCAGTCTTGAGCTAAGGTAGTCAAAACTAAATTTAACAGTTTCAAAAATAGTTGCGTCTGGTCTAAAGATTATAGTAGTACCGTTTTTGTCAGTATCACCAATGATATCTAACTTAGTCTGAGGTATTCCCTTTGAATATTTTTGAGAATATATCTTCCCATTTTTATAGATTCTTGTTTCCAAATATTCAGAAAGAGCATTAACACATGAAACACCAACACCGTGCAAACCGCCTGAAACTTTGTAAGAATCATTATTAAATTTACCTCCTGCATGAAGAACTGTCATAACAACTTCTGCTGCCGGAATTCCTAAATCTTTGTGAATATCTACTGGGATTCCTCTACCATTATCTTGAACTTCCACAGAGCCATCTTTGTGGATTATTACATTTATAATATCACAATAACCGGCTAAAGCCTCATCAATACTATTATCCACAACTTCATAAACTAAATGATGAAGTCCTCTTTCACTTGTTCCTCCAATATACATTGCAGGTCTTTTTCTTACAGCTTCCAATCCTTCTAATACCTGAATATTTTTAGCTGTGTAATCTTGATTTGACATACTAAACCTCAATTAGTTGATTTTCAATAAGTTAGAATATCATTAGCATGGATTATTAAATAAAAATCCTCTACCGTTAAATTTGTAATATATCTTGAAAAAAGTTACAAATCATCCTTCAAATTAACTATTAACAATTTATCAAGAATGATGTTTTTTGTCAACAGATTTCTCACCTTTTTTTAACTTTTTTTATATGGGTATCTAAATTATCTTTTATCCTTTATTTATCAGGGTTTTATGCACTTTTCTTTACTAACAAATTTAAGACATATTTTCATTTTTTTATAGGTAAAAAAACATAAATAGTTGACAAGAAAATTAAGTAAAAAAAATTGTTAAAAAAAAACTTTTATTGACAACTTTTTTGTCTAAAATTAAAGTTTGTGAAAATAAATGAGAGGTAAAAAATGAGTTGGCAAGATGAACTTAGAGAAACTGCTCGAAAGAGAGCATTAAGAGAACAGTTAAATAAAATAATAATCCTAATTATAGTTTTAATTGCAGTTATTGTCGGAATTCATTTTCTTGGTAAAAAAATTGAGCAAAGTGATAATAGCAAAGCTCAGATAAAGTTAAATTCAACCCAGCAACAAAGCATTCCGAGTGTAGATGAAACTGAATAACTTGATAAAATATTTATTAGTAATCTTTCTTTTTTATTGCCTAAGTTGGACTTCTTTAAATTCTGAAGAGATCTTGCATAATCTTGATTTTCAACATGAAGGTGATTTATGGATTTTACCTTCTGAAATGCATGATTCTCTTTATGTTAAATTGGAGCTTGCTGAATCTAATTCTGAGATGATGCAAGGTTTAATGTACCGTGACTCCATGGCTGAAAATGAGGGTATGTTGTTTATTTATTCTTATATCCAACCAATGAATTTTTGGATGAAGAACACCCATATACCTCTTGATCTAATATTCATAGCTGAAGATGGGACTATAGTAGATTTAGCTGAAGACACGACACCTTTTTCTGAAAAGAGTATCATTAGTAGTATTTTGAGTAGATTTGTTTTAGAAGTAAACGCTGGATTTTGTAAAAAAAACTATATAATTATTGGAGATAGGGTAAAATGGGAAAGAAAAGAAAAGTAGTTCTATATTTGATGTTGTTTGTTATGTTCCTCTCATTTTCTGCTTGTAATGATAAGAAGAAAACTGAAGAAGTCAAGGAAAATGTTATTCTTGATCCTCTTATCTATCATGATAATAATATTCTTTCAGACACTTTAAATATTGAGGTACTTGATAAAGACTATACTAATCCAAGATTGAGTATTATTATAGATGATTTTGGGAATTATAACAACTTTATGTTAGATTCACTATTAGTAAAATTCGGGGAATTACCAAAAGAAGTATCTTTTGCTATACTACCAAATCTTTCCTACTCTGAATTTGTTATGGAATATTTTCAATATGACAATAGAGAGTTACTGCTTCATGCACCTTTAGAACCTCAAAATAGTAAAATCAATGCTGGCGAAGTAGTTATTAATAGTGAAGATGATGCTATAACAATTATCAATAAAATGAATGAATTCCATGCACAGCTTCCATATATTTCTGGAGTTAACAACCACATGGGTAGTAAAGCTACTGAATCTCCTGAAGTTATGTCTGCAATATTGGAGTGGTGCCAAACAAATAATCTCTATTTTATTGATTCTGCAACGACTTCTAAAAGTGTAGCCTTCGCTCTTGCCCAAGAATTTGGTGTGCCTTCAGCCAAGCGTGATATCTTCTTAGACGTCCCTAATCCAACAAAAGAAACTGTTGAAAATTATTTAGTAAAAATGAAAAAATACTTTGAAGCAAATAGAGATATCTTAGTTATTACACACGCCAGTTCTTTAGAGAGAAGAGATAATCTTCAGTATTTTATCACTGAGGCACAGAAAATCGGATATAAATTAGTTCCCGTTTCTGAATACATAACCATAAGTGAACAACCTATTTAGACATTCTTGGCTAATGATTCTAGTACTTGAATCAGTGCTTATGCAGTTTAAGGTAGATGAACAGCTTCTCTTTTACTAAATTCTAAGGCTAAACCTCCTCCAGATGTTTCTTTATACAATGAAGGAATATCATGACCAGTTTGTTTCATAACTCTTACTACCTCATCGAATTTTACAAAATGAGTCCCATCCGAAAAGAGCGCATATATAGACGCTGACATTGCTGATCTAACCGCAAAAGCATTTCTTTCAATACAGGGAATCTGAACCAAGCCACATATTGGATCACAAGTTAATCCTAAATTATGCTCTAAACCTATTTCAGCAGCATACTCGATTTGCCTTATAGAACCACCCATTAATTGAGTTGCAGCTGCTGCTGCCATAGAGCAAGCAGTACCTATCTCACCCTGGCAACCTACTTCAGCTCCTGATATTGATGCGTTGTGTTTCACTAGGTTGCCCACTAAACCTGCAGTTGCAAGAGCTTTAATAATTTCATCATCTCTTAAATTCATATCTTGATGAAGGAAATAGAGAATTCCTGGTAAGACTCCTGAAGAACCACAAGTTGGAGCAGTCACTACCTTCCCTGCTGAAGCATTTTCTTCTGCAACTGCAAGAGCAAAAGCATATAAGAAACCTGATTGCTTATATTGCTTTCCCATTATTTGTGCTTTTCGATAGTATTGATATGCTTTTCGAGCTACTCCCAAACCACCTGGCAAAACACCTTCAGTAACTAAACCTCTTTCTATTGCATTTTTCATTATTTTCCATACATTTGCTAAATAATCAGCAAGGCTTGAATCTTCATTTTCAAAAACATATTCCCAAAATGTTTTTCCTGATTTCTGACAATAGTTAATAATCTCTTCCATCTGAGAGAATTGATAAAATGAATCACATTTAATAATCTCACCTTCATAGTAAAGTGCTCCTCCACCGATACTATAAACAACTTCTTCATTGAGAAGCTTACCAGCAATATCATAAGCTTGAAACTTCAACCCATTAGGATGATGAGCAAGAAATTCTTCTGGATGCCATTTTATTTGGCATTCAATAGGTTCTATAATAGCAATAATCGCTTTATCAGTAAGATGTCCTTTACCGGTAGCAGCCAAGCTACCATACAAGGTAACAATAATCTTTGCTGCTTCACTGTTAGCTTCTTTGAATCTGAGTGCTGCATTACTTGGTCCCATAGTATGACTACTTGAAGGTCCATAGCCAATTTTATATAAATTCTTCAGTGAATCCATTTCTTTACTTCCTTTCTTTTAAGCTAAATGGTGCAATAGAGCTTTAGAGAAGAGTGCAAATTCTTTTAGCAAAATAGCTTGCAGAATTCTGACGCATATAATATATATATTCGGAAGAATTATGTAAGTTACTTTTGCAAAAGAATATAGTGCTATTCTCAAAGATCTATTGCATTATTTGGGTTTAAGCTAAAACTTTAAAAAGTAGTTATTTAGTCAATAAAAATTACTAATCACTTAATATCCATATTGATTATCATCATTTTTATAATTTTAATCTCAAAATAAGAATTAGATTTCTTATTAAGTAGCTCATTTAACGGTGGAAATATCTGTTAAAAATATGCAATCTCAAGTTTTAGAGGTAATAGATAGAGTAATCATTACCTTATCTACATTAATTTTTTTTTGTAAACAGACTATCAGAAATTATTGTTAATTTTCTGATTGACCAATATTCAAAAACTGGACAATTTTACAAGTATCTCAAGATACAAACCAAGGAATTTTGGAGTGTTATTTAGGCTTTTCCACATGTATTCTGTTAGTGTCTCGATAAAATTCCAGTGATTTATTGAGAGACATCCAAGCACGATGTGATTGTTATTACTAAGATTTATTAACTACTATTGTAATAATTATTGAGATTGAAATTTTAATGAATTTTCACATACTTCTGTTCTCATTCTCTTAACCTCTCATTTGTTATGATAACCTAAAAGTTTTGCTTAATTTGGCAAAAATCTATGCAATAGTTCTGGTTATTTCTAACCAAAGTTTTAATAAAATAAAAGAGCTAAGAAAATCTTAGCTCTTAATATTATAATTATTTATAAATAAATAATAATGTTTTTTTATTTAGTTCTTTTTTAAGATTCTACTAAACACATTTGAATCATTATGTTTAGAGTGGAAGTAATCAAGAACAATAGGACTTGCCACAAAGATTGATGAGTAAGTACCAATAATAGTACCTAAAATTATTGCTAAGGCAAAATCTCTAATAACTATACCTGCAAACACGTATAGTGAAACAGCTGCAAACAAAGTTGTTAAAGAAGTAATAATTGTTCTGCTAATAGTTCTATTAATAGCAATATTAAATACAGAATCTAAATCTTGACTTGATTTACGTTTTCTTAAGTCTTCTCTGATTCTATCAAATACCACAATAGTGTCGTTTATTGAATAACCAACGATAGACAAAATAGCAGCTATAATAGCAGCAGATAAATCTAAGCCAAAAATACAGAAGACACCAAGAACAATTATAACATCATGGAAAAGAGCAATAATAGCTGCAATACCAAAATTGAATTGGAATCTAATTCCGATATAGATAACCATTAAGATTAAAGCAATGATAACTGAGTTAAATGCTTTACTTTTTAATTCCTTACCGATAGAACCAGAAACAACTTCTATGTTAGTAGCTTTATCATCGATTTTATATTCTTTGATATTTGTATTAATTGCATTTAAGATATCTGATTGACCTAAACCTTGATCACTACCTTCAATTTCTTCAGCTTCTCTTGTTTTAATTAAGAAAAGAGCAGATTTTGCATTTTGGGTTGATTCTTCATTATCTCCATCAATTTTATAAGTAAGTTTTTGAATTACAGCGTCTTTAATTCCATTTGTTTCCAAAGCAGTCCTGATTTCATCAACACTTACTGCTTCCAAATCAGGATTAATAGGGTCAATCTTGACCATAATCTGTTGTCCACCTGTGAAATCAATACTCCAATTAGGACCTTTAATTAGTAAGGCAGCAATACTTATAATAACTAATATGGTTGAAATAATATATGTTATTTTACGGTTATATATAAAGTTAAATTTTTCCATTTATTTCTCCCTTAGATACTAAGTTTTTCTTTTTTCTTACCAATGACAAAGGTATTAAACAAAGACTTTACTAAAACAATTGCAGAGAACATTGATCCAATAATACCTATCATTAAGGTAACAGCAAATCCTCTAATAGCTCCACTTCCGAAACTATAAAGAACCACAGCAGCAATTAATGTTGTTATATTAGCATCTGTAATTGTAATAACAGCTCTATCAAAACCTGCTTCAATAGCTGAGTTAACAGATTTACCGACCTTAAGCTCTTCTTTAATTCTCTCAAAAATAAGTACATTAGCATCAACAGCCATACCTATTGTAAGAATAATACCTGCGATACCAGGCATTGTTAAAGCAGCACCAAACATTGTAAGCATGCCTAAGATAAATAAAATATTGAATATTAAAGCAACATTTGCATAGAATCCTGATGCTTTGTAATAAACTAACATAAATATAAAGATAACTGATAAACCAATAATACCAGCCATTTTACCTTTTTCAATACTATCCTTACCAAGTGAAGGACCTACTGTACTTTCTTGAGCAATTTTTAAAGGAGCTTTCAAAGAACCATTATTAAGAATATTAGTAAGGTCTTCTGCTTCTGTTACTGAGAAAGAACCTGTAATTACAGCTCTTCCTCCAGGGATTCTACCTTGGATGTTTGGAGCTGAATATACAATATTATCTAAAACAATAGCTAACTGTCTACCAACATTATCACCGGTAACTTTAGCAAATAAATCTGCACCAGTTCTATCAAATTCTAAGTTAATTTCAGGAGAATTTGAACTTTTAAGTTGAGTAGAAGAAGTTGTATCAAATCTCCAACTTGCTTCTTTAAGCACAGAACCATCTAACTCAGCTTTAGCACTAAGAATCACAAAAGGAACTCCACGAGCAGCTTTCATTTCATCATCAGCTTTCATTAAAGCTAATTGGTGGTTACCAGTTAATACTTTCTTTTGAACAAATAATGAATCTGTGTAAGGTCTCAAGAATTCTAAGAATTCAGGACGAACAAATCCGTTAGTAGCAATAAAAGTAGAGAAAGGCTTCTTAGCCTGTTCTTCAGTAGGATCAGGAACATTTGCTTTTTCGCTGATAGCTTTAATTTCTGCAAGTTTGTTCTTAGCGAAATACTTATCAATTTCACTAATTGCTTTTTCACTTCTGAAGTTATTTGCTACTAATTTAAATTCTAAAAGAGCAGTTTGACCAAGAAGTTTTTTTGCTCTTGCTGGATCTTTAATACCAGGCAATTGCACAATAATCTGTTTAGTTCCTTTCTTTTGGATAACTGGCTCAGTAAGCCCGAATTTATCCACACGGTTTCGAATAACTTCAATATTTGAATCTAAAGCTTTCTCAATTTCAGATGCTCCAGTTAATTCAGAAGTATCTACTTCTAAAACAAAATATGAACCACCAGCTAAATCCAACCCTAAGTTTAATTTCTTATTGGCGAAATTTAGAGGTGAGCCATTATCGAACATCACATATACAAAATATGCAGTAGCAATTAAGAAAAATGCTATCAAGATTCTGTTAAATGTTGAATTTCTCATCGATAACTCCCTCATGTATTAATAAAATTTTATTTAACATTTTTTTAAAAATCAATACAATATCTTATTCTCTTGTTAATAAGTCAAGTATTTTAATTTATTTCTCATTTTTTTTCTTTCTAACTAATAATCATTATAAAAAAACAGTAGTTGACCATCTAATCACTTTACAAACAGTGTGATATTACTCATCAGTCTTGCTTATTATTTGTAAAACCTATGGATTTATTTGCTTCAGGTAAGCCTTTAACTACTATTTCACCGTACTGCTTTTCATAATTCTCAATATTATTTTTTAAAGTGTTTAGAAATTGTTTAGCATGTTGAGGCGTTTTAATAATTCTGCTCAGGATTTTAGCATCTTGCAATCCTGGAAGCAATCTTCCAAAATCTATAATAAATTCAGATTGGTTATGCGAGATTACTACTAAATTCGAATAAACCCCTTCTCCAATTTTTTCATCTAATTTCAAATTAATTTGTTTCTTATTCTGCATTCTTTACTCCTCTCAAATTTTCAATTTTCAAATAATACAATATCTTTATATACTGTCAATATTTTTTATTGATTCCTCATTTTTTTGTCTCTTTTTCCCCTCTCTAAAAATTATTTCATAGATATTTCTTATATATCTGTAATCTAAATCATATTCTTGAGCAAGTAGTCTTAAATTAGAATATATCTCCTCTTCCCGGCTAATGTCCTCAATCTTCTGCTTAAATTTCTTTGATTCTATAGCTAAGCTCATTCTTTGGCTCAGAAGTTTAATTAATTCTCTATCAATATTATCTATTTCTTTTCTAATTCTATTTAAGCTCATATTCCCTCTCTATAGTCTGTCTTTGTAAATATAAATCAGTTAACACAATTGCGGTAACTGCTTCCACAATTACGGGAACTCTTAAAGCAAAACAAACATCATGTCTTCCAGGTATATTAAATTCAACTATTTTTTGCTCTTTGAGACTAAAACTCTCTTGTTTTTTTCCAATACTTGCAGTTGGTTTAACCTCTATGGAGAATTCTAAGTTGTTACCATTAGTAATACCTCCTACTATCCCTCCA
Source organism: Cloacimonadales bacterium (SeqCode) (assembly GCA_963692475.1). Classification (GTDB taxonomy): domain Bacteria; phylum Cloacimonadota; class Cloacimonadia; order Cloacimonadales; family JAFGVF01; genus JAEKNW01. The sequence goes on along the minus strand of OY829950.1, from coordinate 2,646,506 downwards.
GAGTTGTTTGTCTTAGTTTTTCCATTTTCATCAATAATTATATCATTATATTCACTTCCCAGAGAGAGAGATGGAGACTTTTCTAAACCAAATTTTATTGATTTTACTCCCGGAATACTAAAAATAGCATGAGAGAGTAATGACTCAACAGAATCAAAGAAAGGTTCTCCTAATCCTACTGGTAAATTCTTTGCATAGCATCTAATCTCAGCTCCAAGAGAATCTTTATTTTCAATAGCATCTTGTAAAAGTTCTTGATAATCTTTCTTGCCACCAACTTTATAAACTTTTGCTTCGATTTGAATATTGTTAATAATCTGCTTAGCGATAAAACCAGCAACCACTAATCCTAAGGTTAATCTGCCTGAGAAATGTCCTCCACCTTTGATTTCATTGAATCCAAAATACTTTTTGTTAGCTACAAAATCACTATGATTGGGGCGTGGAATATCTTTAACTTGCTCATAATTAGTAGAATTTACATTAGCATTAGCGAAAGTAATTAACAGGGGAGCACCTGTGGTAACATTATTTTTTAATCCACTTTTGAAGTCTGGTATATCAGCTTCTCTACGTGGTGTTGTTCCTTTCAATAATGGTCTTCGGCGTTGTAAAAAGTTAGTTAAATATTCTTGATTTATAACTAAACCTGGCGGAACTCCATCAATAATTACTCCTATTTCACTTCCGTGAGATTCCCCAAAAATCTCAACACGAAATAATCTACCAAAACTGTTCATATTTTTACTCCTAATATTTTCAAATCGTTAAGAAAATCTGGATATGATTTATTAATACACTCATAATTATCTACACTTATCATCTCACTGCTTACAGCATTAAGAATGAGAGCAGACATAGCAATTCTATGGTCATCAAAAGTCTTCACAAGCCCACCAGACACTTCTGAGGGATAGACGGTTAAAGTATCATCTTGATAGATGTATTTTGCATTTAGAACTTTCAACATTTCTATCAAAGAGTGCAGTCTATCAGATTCTTTATTTTTCAATCTGTAGCAATTTTTAAATTTAGATGGTGAAGTCGCTGAAAGAGAGAGAGCAACTAAAACTGGAGCTAAATCTGGATTAGAAGTAAAATCAAAGTTAAACCCACTAATTTTTGATTCTTTGACTGTTAAAGTTTTAGAGTCAATAAAAGAATAAAGACCACCAATTTCATCCAGTAGATTTAGTATTGTTCTATCTGGCAAAATAGGAGCATCAATAATATTAGTTATAGTAATATTCCCATTCATAACACCCAAAGCTATAATAAAGCTTAGTGAAGACCAGTCAGATTCTGGAGTTAAGTCCTTAACATTATAGTGTTGGTTACCCTTAATTAACAGTCTTTGATTATCAATCCATGAGAAGTTTATTCCTGAACGCTCTAAATAGCTTAAAGTAAGAAACATATAAGGTTTACTAACTAACTCATCGATTATTACCAAAGAATCCTCTGGCAATAATGGTAATGTGAATAATAAACCTGAAAGAAACTGTGATGAATTATTCTCTTTAAGTATGAAGTTACCAGCCTTAACATTACCTCTTATCGTTACAGGAAGAGTTGATTTTGTCGCATATAATCCAACTTTTTCAGCAAACTCTTCAATTCCCAACTCTCGTTTCATCAATGTTCCAACGCCTGTTAGATTAATATTCCCAGAGAAACATGTTCCTAAGCTGACCATAACCCGTGCTAAAAAACCTGATTCACCAGTGTTTATAGTGATTGAATCTGTTGTTTTTATCTTATTCTGATTACTAGTTAAAATTAGATTATTTCCTTCAAAATTAGCGGTTAACCCTCTCAGCTCACTAAATAACTTAACACCTGTTAGAACATCATCACAAAAGGAAATATTATTGATTATAAAAGTCTTAATATTCTCAGTAAGAGAACAGCAAATAAGAGCTCGAAGAGAACTGCTTTTTGAAGCAGGAGCATTAACTATTCCTGAGTAAATTTTCATCATCAGTCATCACAACTTGCTTAATAACATCTAATTCGATTTCTTTAACAAGAGGATTACCAACTCCTTTCAAGAGAATAAAAGTAACGTTCTCACTTTTCCTCTTCTTATCACTTAACAGAGCTCTTGATATTTCATCCCAGTTTATTAGATTGTTACTTACTATGTTAAGTCTGTCTAAATCTGCTTTCAATTCTCTGAACTGTTCCTCTGAAATCATTCTTAGTTTGAAAGATAACTTTATTGCTTGTATCATACCCCATAAAACTGCTTTTCCATGTCCTATATTATGATTCTTTTCTATTGCATGACCTAAGGTATGACCAAAATTCAAAAACCTACGCTGTTCTCTATCATTTTCATCGCCACTTACAAAAGTGAGTTTTATTGCAATTGACTCCTTGATTATCTCAGAAAGTTGAGTCATAGATTTGTCGTCACGACTTATGTCATAACTCCTAACTTTTTCATAATAAGAAAGAGAATAGATAAGGCCGTGTTTTATAATTTCAGCCATTCCGTTAGCAATTTCACTCAGAGGTAAAGTTTTCAATAAATTTAAATCGAAGTTTATGTAATCAGCTTGCTTTATAGTTCCAAATTGATTTTTAAAATTAAGAGAATTAACCCCATTCTTGCCCCCAATGCTAGCATCCACCATTGCTATTAGGCTTGAAGGGAGCAAGGCTAAAGCACATCCACGTTTATAAATAGCAGATACGAAGCCGGCAATATCACAAACCACTCCCCCACCAAATCCAATAATAATAACATTTCGAGAATAATTATTCTCTAACAGTATTTCCAGAATTTCATTAATTGTTTCCATTGTTTTTGAAGCTTCACCTGCTTCAATACTAAAATAGTTATTTGTGGGAAAAAGTCTTTTCTGGTAAAGCTTTTCTAAGTTATTATCTGTAATAATAAAATATTCTTTTTCACTTAAAGCAGCTAGGAAGTTAATACTATCTTGATAACTAATTCTCTTCTGATAATCTTCAATCCAAGCCATTAGGACCTACTTGAAAAAGTCTATGATTGATTTTAACTCTTTCATCAAAAAGGCAAATTCATCAAAATTGAGTTGTTGGTCAGGATCACTTAGTGCTTGAGGAGGATTTGGATGAACTTCTACCATTAAGCCATCTGCTCCAGCAGCTATAGCTGCTTTGCACATGGGTAGAATCAAATTTTTTTTTCCAGTAGCGTGAGTTGGATCTACGATCACAGGAAGCCCTGTTAATTGCTTCATGATAGGAACTGCACTCAAATCTAATGTATTTCTCGTATAAGTTTCAAAAGTTCTGATACCTCTTTCACAAAGAATAATCTTATGATTACCCTCTTTATAAATATATTCAGCACTATGAACCCACTCTTCAATTGTTGCTTGGAATCCCCGTTTTAGAATAACAGGTTTATCTATCATTCCCACCTCTTTTAGTAGAGGAAAATTGTGCATACTCCTTGAGCCGATTTGAATTATGTCCACATAATCTAAATTATTGTTAATATGACGAGGGTCTAAAATCTCAGTAACTACTGGTGCATATATTTCTTTTTCAATTCTTTTCAGGATGTCCAGAGCTTCTTGCTGGAGACCTTGAAAAGAGTAAGGAGAAGTTCTTGGCTTAAATGAACCTCCTCGGAAGATATTAGCCCCACTTTTTATTATAGCCTGGGCACTCTCTATAGCCATTTCATAACCTTCTATACTACAAGGTCCGGCGATTAAAAGAAAATCTTCCCCAACATTAATATTCTTAATGCTGTAACCTACTTCTTTATTCTGTAAAACTTTGTTTTTAGTCATTTTCTATTCTTTCTTTAAATAATTGCAATTGCCTTTCACTTTGATATACCCAAAAGACTCTTCCCGAAATATACTTCCCCTTTTCAACTTCTTTTTGAAGAGGAATTTCTGAAATTGAATATGGTAAATCTATCACATATTTGAATTTACTTATCCCAGTTTCCTGAGAAAAACTTTCACCTTTCATACCAATTGGCGAAGTATTTATTAATAAATCAAAATATATTTCAGGAGATATTTGGTCAATGATTTCTATATTTTTTCTTCTATTCTGAAATTCTACTAATTTATTTTTGTTTCTTCCTGTAAGGTAAATATCATAATTAGAGAATATCTCCAATGCCATTTCTGCCATGCTTCCTGTTCCATAGACTAAAACCTTCTTAATTGACAATTCATTAAATGCTTGTTTAATTTTTTCTAATGCATCGAAATCTGTATTATAAAAGCTTATGGCTTTACCATAAATAAGTAAATTGCTGATTTGAAAATGATTAAACAAGTATGGAATACTTTGTTTAAAGGGCATTGTAAGTGAGAAGCCGTAACAAGTTTCTTGTAAAAATTCATTATTTTCAATAAGGTCAAAGAAATCACTTAAATCAACCTCTTTTAAATTAATAGGAAGATAGCAAGCTTCCATATCATTCTCTTTAAAATAATTATTATAAAAATCTATGCCTAAAGAACTAAATACTTGCTTCCCTCCAATAATCCCTCCCCATTTAAAGAGCTTTGAGGAGAGTAAGTGTTGATATTTTTCAACATCTGAAAGATTGAGTTGCCCAGCAACTGTCTCTCTTCCATCATAAGCAACAAAAGTCCCCAGTGATTTTAAATAAGGATGTAGTAAACGTTGTAATTTACCATATTCACCCATGACCACCCAGAGTACTTTTCCTCCAAAACCTCTAATTACTTGGTATAGTTCTTTAACTTCTAATAAAGATGAGCAAGTCTGAGCTATTTTAACAATAAAGGGATTTAATGATAGAGCTTTGCTAAGTTTATCCTTCATAACTGATAATTCTAATGACTGAAAACTATGATATGATAGAATATACTTCTGAAAATCAATATGTTTTTCTATATTATCATCTAACAAGTCTATTTCTAAATCAAAATAAAGATTTTTCTGAGTAGAAAGAGAATTGAAAAAATCGAGTTTTTCTGATAAACTTTTACTGCTCTTACCTCCTTCCCTATTCCAACGCTCAGTAATGATTACTTGATAACATGTTAATTCAGACAGATGATTTAAAAGAGTAGGTGATAAATCAACTCTTAATTCTATCCATTCTGCCCACTTAGGGATGGTTGTAAGCTCTATTTCATTAGTTATTGAGTATATTAACATATTTTAAATTCCTTTAAAGTTACTTTTTTAATATTGATATTTAAGTCAAATATTATCCTGATTATTTATTCTGGTTAGTAATCTATATATTTTTTTTGTAATTATAATCAATATTGTTATATTATATAAAAAAATATTGGAGAAAATATGGAAAGTATACACTTAAAATTTTCAAGAGCAGTCATAATTCTTTTAGTATTAATGATGTTGCCTGTGTCCATTTTAAGTTTAGATATAACGACTATACTCGATTTATGGAATGTAAGAGATAATTTAGGTGCTACTTATAATCTTTTAAATGATCTAAACTTAGAAGCTACCAATCCTGCTTCATTAAATAATTATCAAAACAATACTGATTATGAAGTAGGTAATATTGTGAAGTATATTGATGGATATGCCTATTATTGTACTACAGCACATAATTCAGGGACTGCTTTTATTAGTGGAAACTGGACAAAAATGTGGGAGGCAATAAAAGGTTGGAAACCTATCGGGAATAGTACAACACCTTTCTATGGTAGATTTAATGGTAATCATCATAATATCTACAATCTCTATATTGATAGAAAAGCTTCCCCAGTAGCCAATACTGTTTATCCTTCTGATGGAGAAGATTTTGTAGGATTATTTGGTCTTGTTAGCAATGGAAGCAACCAAACGTCTTCTTCTGGTACAAATTATAATGTTTATATTAAAGATTTAGGATTATTAAATCCAAATGTTTCAGGTCGAAGAGCTACAGGTTCTTTAGTTGGAAGAGTATATCTTCCTTACACATCACCTACCAGAACTCACATTGCCTATATAGAAAATTGTTTTGCCAAACCAAATGGGGTTGAAGGAACAGCAGTAGTAAATGGATTTGGTTCAACAGGTGGTTTAGTAGGAGCTAACAATAGCGATAGAAAACAGCGAATTCCAATTATTAGGTTCAGCTATGCTAATGTAACAGTATCAGCAACCCATCCTTACAATACTGCTGCAAATCCTTTTGATGAAATCGAAGAAGCATATTTCAACCCATATAATATCAAGTATGGTGGCTTAGTAGGCTGCAATGAAAATGGAACAACTCAAGATAGTTACGCCTATGGTAATGTAACTGGTGGAGATAGAGTTGGTGGTCTTGCAGGATGTTCAATAGGAGGAGCTATCTTTAGAAGCTATGCAACTGGACAAGTTGTAAGAAATATTTCTCCTGGAAACTATCAAGGTGGTATTGGAGGAATAGTTGGTGTTTCTTCTGGATATTTACCTCCTGCCTTAGGAGGAACAAATGCTTATGGTTCAGTAGAAGATTCATATTGGGATACTACTACTTCAGGTTTTGCTACTTCCGCAGGTGGAACTGGAATGCCTACCAGCAACTTTAGCTCAGAAGCAAATTTCAATAATTGGGACTTTAATAGTGTTTGGACAATTACAGCTTCTTACCCAACTTTACAAAATAGTCCACTAACTAATTTTCACTTCAGAACTAAAGAATCTGGTAATTTTAGCAGTTCATCGTTATGGGATTATTCTCAGAATTTATCTAACTGGATATCAGCTGTTACTTATCCTGATCACACTAATGCAAACAGTATTACTATAAGTTCTAATAACAATGTTACCCTTAACAACGATTGGTATATTACTAATACTACTATTCAAAATAATGCTAAAATCACAATTCCTCAAGGTGATACTCTATTCATAGAAAACAGTGATGGAGATGATTTAATAATTCAAGGTGATTTAGATATCTCAGGTAATCTAATTATCGGACAATCTGCATCTATTAGAGGTGAAACTGGTTCAAAAATCTCCTTCTTGGGTAATAGTAATTTTATCTATACATCAGGCGTTTCTTCTTTATACGATGTTGAGGTTAATAATCCAAATGGTGTTACTTTCTCCCAAAGTTTAACTATTAATGGAACACTCATAGAAACAAATGGACAATTAACTCATAGCTCTTCTACTTCAATAAGTGGATTAAATTCTTCTGACGTACGATATTTAGATATATCTACCGGAGCATTTTCAATTGATAATTTCTCAGTTTCAACTTCTGCTTATGACTACTATCCTCTCTACGTCAAAAGAGAATGGAATATTCAAGGTTCTGTAAATTCAGTCTTAGCAAGTGATCGCCAAAGAGAAATTACTTTCTACTGGAATGCAACCGAGGATGAAAATCATGATTGGCAAACTACTGGTGACCAACCAATCCTATATCTCGGTTCAACTGCATTTACAGCAAACTCATATAATATTACCTCAAATCCAAGAGAAGCTACATATACTGTTGAATTCCCTCAAAGTAATAAAGGAGAAAAAGCTACTTACAGAATTGGTATTGGAGAAGATGAAACTTTGCCAGTAACACTATCCTCATTTACTGCTCAAGTTTATCAAACAGGCAAGGTTCAAATAATTTGGACAACTCAATCTGAATCAAGTATCATAGGTTATACCATTCTCAAAAGTAATAATGTAGATTTAGATTCTGCCCTCAATATTGGCTTTGTTGAATCTCAGAATTATTCTCAAATCCATACCTATAAATTCTTAGATGAAGCTATAAATTCTTCGGGAGAATACTATTACTGGTTAATGAGTAGTGGTTATGATGGATATAATCAAGTCTTTGGAGCTGTTAGAGTAGAAGTTAATATTGAAGAAACTGGAGATACTATTGAAATTCCAGAAGTTCAAGGTATTACTTCAATCTACCCTAATCCTTTTAACCCGTCAACAACCATAGATTACTATCTTAATAATGATGAAAATGTTCTTATCGAAATTTATAATATCAAAGGTCAACGAATTAAAGAGTTTAATTTAGGAAGACAAAGCAAAGGTAACCATACTTTAGTTTGGAATGCTATGGATAACAATAATAAGAACTTACCTTCTGGTATCTATTTCACTAAAATGAATATAGGTAATAAGAGCTATTTAGAGAAAATGATACTCATGAAATAGTATCTATAATACATAAATTTAGCCCTTTAATCTTTGATTATTGGGCTTTTTCTTATTTATTATATCTCTGATAACTTCTAAATTTACCCCTATAATTACTATACCAATACCCACAATTTGCCAAGTAGTTAAAGTTTCTCTAAAGATTAAATAGGCTAATAGAGAAGCTATTGCTGGTTTAAGGAAAAAGAAAGAAGAGCCAACTACTGTTGCTACTTTCTTCAAACCTGCAAAATAAGTTAGATAAGCAATACCAGAGACGAATATACCAAGATAACTTATAAATAGTATATTCTTAGGTGTCATATCCATACTGATATCAAAACCGGCTATTAAAGAGATAATTGATAGGAGAAGAGCTCCCCCTAAAAATGAGATTGAATTAGTAAGAACATTACCATACTCTTTAATATACTTTTTAGAGATTACAGTATAGAAACCAAATGATACGGAAGCTATACAGGCAAACAATACTCCTAAAGGAGCATTAATTGCAGTCTGACTTGATGAATGATGATTCATAATAATAATAGTAATTCCAACAAAGCCTATTATTAATCCCATAATTTTATAGATTGATAGTTTCTCTTTTAGAATTAGAAATGAGAATATAGCTACAAACACTGAATTTGAGCTTATCAATATTGCACTTATATTTGCTTCTCCATAATGCACTGCCAATTGTAAAAACAGCATAGAGATTGAGACATTAATGAAGCCTGGTACAGAAAGCTTAAAAAGCTCCTGCCCTGATAGATTCCTCTTTTTCTCTTTTTGTTGCTTATAAGCGAAAGGTAGCATGAATACCCCACCTATTAAAAACCTATATAAGGTTATGGCAAATGGTGATATATCTGCCCCAATTAGCTTTCCTGTTACTTCTAATGTAGAAAACAAAATTATTGTGAATAAGATTAATAGATAGCCCATTATTACTCCACTTCATTAATTATTTTGCTATTTTGATGATATGATTTTTCTGTCAAATGATATTTCATAACCCCGTATTAAACACCCTTCACTTATATATAGGTGCCACTTTTTTAAATTTTATGCCAGTTCTCAGAAAATATTAAAAAATAATTGCACTCTAAAATTTACAATATAGCTACAATGATAGAAACAGGATAGATCATAAAAACAAATAAATAATAAAGATGAGGAGAGCTGATAATGTTGACAAAATCTCTAACTAATATGATTTTTTTTAGAATGTCCTAGCTTCTTGATTGGAAGTGAATGTGGACATCCTCACTCACAGCGAAGAGGGAATACTATCACTATTCAAAATTTTTAGAATATCAGATAAATCTGAAAATGTGCAATATTGTTGACCTCTTTAAGGATAAGCTCTTGGAAAAAGTTGCTCGATATTTGACCAGTCTCCAAGCATATCAATCAATCAATTATTAAATTTTTCTTGTCAAGAAATTGACCTATATTTTATATGAATAAAATAATATTATTAGAGGTTATCATGAGAAAGATTATCGTTGCCGGAAATTGGAAAATGAATCATAACTATGATGAAGCTACAGGATTTGTTCAAGAATTACTTCCTCAGATCCAAGCTATTAAAATTAATAATGTAGAGATGATGATTGCTCCAGCCTTCTTATTTGTTGAAAAGTTAAAAGAATTAGCAAAAGGGAGTCAACTTCAAATAGGGGCTCAGGATGTAAGTTCTCAAGATTCGGGAGCATTTACAGGCGAAGTTTCAGCTCAAATGTTGGCTTCTATCAAGAGTGATTTTGTCATTATAGGGCACTCAGAAAGAAGAGAATATCACCAAGAATCCAATGAGCTTATTAAAACTAAGTTAATTAAGCTTTTTGAAAATTATATACGACCCATAGTTTGTATTGGCGAGACTTTAGAACAAAGAGAAACAGGTATAACAAAAGAAGTTATTCTGTCTCAGCTTAAAGGCTGTTTTGCTGGTATAGACTTAAATAAGCATCCTGAAGTTGTTATAGCTTATGAACCTGTATGGGCAATAGGAACAGGTAAAACAGCTACTCCTGAAATGGCAGAAGAAGTTCATGCTATGATAAGAGAGTGGTTAACCTTAGAATTTGGCAAAGACACTGCTGAGACTATTCATATTCTCTATGGTGGTAGTATGAAACCTGATAATATTGAAGCTCTCGTAAGGCAACCGAATATTGATGGTGGCTTAATTGGTGGTGCCTCTTTGAAAGTAAGTTCTTACTTAGAAATGGTTAAAATTGCAAGTAAATTATAGAGATAGAGGATTAAAATGTTAGATTTAAAATTTATAAGAGAAAATGCAGAGCTTGTTAAAGAAGCTGTAAGAAATAAGAATGAAAAAGCTAATATAGATAGAATATTAGAATTAGATGAAGCTAAAAGAATAGCTCAGTTCAATTTTGACCAAAAGAAAGCCGACCAGAACAAGGTTTCTAAAGAGATTGGTCTTAAGAAAAAGAATAAAGAAGATGCATCAGAACTACTAGCTCAGATGGGAAGTGTTGCTCAAGAGATTAAAGAGCTTAAGAATATTCTTACCGATGCTGAAAATGCTCTTAATGAAGCTATTCTTTGGGTACCGAATATGCCACATGAAAATGTTCCTATTGGTAAGTCTGAAGATGATAATCAGACTATTAGAGAATGGGGAGCTAAGAGAAATTTCTCTTTCAAACCTGCTGATCATGTTGAGATTGCTGATAAAAATGGACTTTTAGACTTAGAACGTGGAGCTAAAATATCTGGTAGTGGTTTTCCAATTCATACCGGTATGGGAGCAAGATTAGAAAGAGCTTTGATTAACTTTATGTTAGATTATCACTTAATTCATCATGGTTATCAAGAGATTATGGTACCTTCTATCGTTAATCCTACTTCTATGCAAGGAACTGGTCAGCTTCCAAAGCTTAAAGATGATATGTATTGTATTTCTGAAGATGATATGTATCTAATTCCTACAGCTGAAGTACCTATAACAAACTTTTATGCAGATGAGATATTGAAGAACGAAGACTTGCCTAAAAAGTTTGTAGGTTTTTCTAATTGTTTCAGAAGAGAAGCTGGTTCTTATGGAAAAGATACTCGTGGTTTGCAAAGACTTCATCAGTTTAATAAAGTTGAGATGGTAAGATTTGTTCATCCTGATGAATCATGGAAAGTCTTAGATGAGATGGTTAATGATGCTGAAGATATATTAAAAGCTTTGAATCTCCCCTATCGTGTACTAAGACTTTGCACAGGTGACACTAGTTTTGCTTCTGCAATGACATATGATTTAGAAGTCTGGGCTCCAGGTGCTGACAAATATCTTGAAGTTTCTTCTGTGTCTAATTTTGTTGACTTCCAAGCTCGTCGTGCTTCGATAAGATTTAGAGATAATGAAGGTAAAGTTCAATTCGTTCATACCTTGAATGGTTCAGGTTTAGCAACTCCAAGAACTATTATTGCTATTTTAGAAAATTACCAAAATGAAGATGGAACTTTTGAGATTCCTGAAGTCTTGAAACCATACTTACCAAAAATATAAGAATATTATTTGTCCTATTAAACCCAAATGGTGCAATAGAGCTTTAGAGAAGAGTGCAGATTTTCTAACAAAACCCTTTTCTTTAAAGGTGTACAGGCGGTGCAGTTCTACTGTATTATTTGGGTTAAATCCCACTCAGAGAGGGAAACAGGCGGTGCAGTTCATTTACTTTACTTGAGTTAATCCCCCTCCAAGAGGGGGAAACAGGGGGTGCTACAATATAAGATAAACTGAATATTAAAATTCTCTAATAATTCTTACTTTTTAGATACGACGCCAAGCACTGTGCAACAGTTTTCTCAAAATCAGGCTTTACTTCTTTAAATTTCCATTCATTCTTTTCCTTATAGTAATAACCCTTGTTCTTAACAATGACATTAACCCCAAAGTGTTGTGCCTGAAACTCGATTAAGTGATAATCTTTACCATCAAAAGCAACATCTATAGATAGTGAAGGTGTATCAAACTTTTTAAAAATTGACATCCCAAATTCTAACAATGCAGGCTCAGCAGTAAAATTGCAATCAAACTTCTTAGCCCCTGAAGCTCTAAAGTCATTATCTCTATTCCAACGTCGCGTAACCCAAAGTTGATCAAATAGAACCAGAACACGATAATCATATTTTAAATTAGGAACAAATGGTTGCAAGATAAAGCTTCTTTCCGGTTTTATGTGTTTTTCATATTGAAGAGCGTCTGCCCGATTACAGAAATTAGGATACTCTTTAAATTTTTTGAAACGTAAATGAGCCCTTCTAAGCAAATCGAGTTTATCTGAAAAGCTTACCTTTTCCCATTTATGCAAAGTTTTAAGTAGCTCTGCATGAGATTTGATTAAAAAGACACCATTCCCATTAGATCCATCAATTGTTTTTAATACTACTGGATAGTTAATATCATAATCAGCAATGTCATCACTCGAGGAGAAATATAGGCTATTAAGTGAATTTATTCCAAGTTTTTTTTTTAAAATCTCCTGATAGCCTTTATCTTCATGACATAGCAAGAGCGGTAGTTCGGGGATTAAATTATAGTCTTTCATATAAAGATAATGGATAACATCTCCAATGTAATGTCGTAGATTATTCTTCTGACTAAAAGTATAAAAAACAGGAATACCTGATAAGTCAATATCACAGTTAAAAACTTGATGATATGTTAATACTTCAGGTTCATATCCAGATTCTCTAAGTAGTCTCTCTATTTTATTTAAATCTGCTGAGACCCAAGGCTTACGTGTCTGTCCATAAAATTTCCCATCACGAGTTAATATTGCAATTTTACTCAATTTAGCAAGCTCCACTTTGTTATTTTCTTCATAATTTATTATACTTCACTTATTGTCAATATAAATCACATTTGAGTTTATGATAATACCCTGCTATTTAAATAGAAATGTTGATAATTGGATATTAAAAAAATATTATTTCCCCTAAAACAACTTTTAAAATGCAAAATAAAATGGGTACCCTTTAGAGTACCCATCATAAACTATGATAAGATATTATTTCTTACCGCCCTTTTTAATATTACCAGAATTGTTTCCTCTGTTAACTCCTCCATTTTTTGGAGCAGCTGGAGCAGCACCTCTTCCATTTTCATTACCTACTGCTTTTCCAAGACCCTTACCTGTTTGTGGGCCTTTTCCCTTAGGACCTGTTTTATCACCATTTGGCATAATCAAACTCCTTTAAAAGTATATTTGCTGGAACAATATAATAGACTTATGTTCAAAACCAAATTATATTATTTATTTTTTATTTTAATTTATTATCATTAGTACTCCATTTACTTCTTAAACCCTGCTATTTTGCATTATTAGCTTTCTCAAAGATATATTATATTTTTTTGAAACATATTAAGTGTTTATTTTAGTTCATTTTTTGATGATTTGTTGAAAACTATTTATCATTTTTAATTGAACTTATGTTCAGTATATATAAAATATGTATTTACTACATTTTAAATCATTTTAATCATCATTTTAATGATAAAATAGTCGAAATATGTACCATTTCTTGTTGAAAACTAAGCTTATATATCTTTTTTCCCAATCCAAATATGTTAATGTAAGGATACCTGTATCGCCTCAATATGTCACCCAACTAATCATCAGAATATTATTGTGAGACTTCTTTTAACGGTTTAAGATAGCACTTAAAACAAAGTAAAATCTGAAAATAAGTTTTAACCCAGGCAGTGCATTAGACCTTTGTGATTAGCACTATATTATTCTGCAAAAGTAACTTCCATAATTTCTCTGAATATATATATTATATGCGTTTTATGGAATCACCCCCTGTGTCCCCCTCAAAGAAGGGGATTTTGTTAGAATAATCTGCACTCTTCACTAAAGTCTATTGCACCATTTGGGTTTAAAAAAAAAGGCAATCAATGATCGCCCTTTTAAATTTAGTTTTTACAGTTTTTCTATGATTTAATGCACTTCCAAGACTATTTATTAATAAAGTATTCGATAGTGTATTTGACATCAGGATCTAAGTCTGTTAGCTTAGTGACCATCCATTCAAGGTATTGAGGGTCTGTTTTAACAATATCTGAAATTAACTGCCCTCTATACTTTCCAAATCTTAACTTATTCATTAAATTTGGTTTTTGGGTAAGTTCGACTAATTGGTCAGGAGTTCGACCATCTAATAATCTCCTCAATAGTAGAAACAAAACTACAATATCCCCCATTGCATCGTGAGCTTTAATTTGCAGGTTAAGTAATTTTTCTATTTCAGCTTCCTCTTTATATAGACCTCTGTGATAGCGAAGATATTGCATGGCATGTGATTCTAAATTAGGAGCAAGATGCTTAGTAACTTTCAGGGTATCAATCAATTTCATTTTATTGTGAAAACCCTCTTTTGCCAACATTGGAAGATCAAATGGAGCATTATGAATAACAAGATAATTATCTTCTGTATTTAATTCTTCTAAAAATTTATATATTTCAGTATCGATCAGTCTGGGTTTGTCTTGAATCATTTCTGGAGTGATATGATGAACAGCCATAGCTGAGAAAGAAATTGTTTGCTCGGTTGAGCAAAATGTCTCAAAAGCTTCTAAATTCATACCATCATACACAAGATAAGCTAATTGAATAATCCTATCATTTTGTCCAAATCCAGTAGTTTCAGTATCAAGAATAATAAAGTTCATAATTTTACTCCGAAGTAATTTATATTTCCAAAATAAAAAGCTTGTCTGATTTTGACAAGCTTTTAATTTTTTGAATTAAATATTAGTTAATTCAGCTTTTGATAATTTTCTCTGAGTATTGTCTGAGTTATATACATTTTTTTGATTAGAATACTAATGACTACATCAGTAATAATTTTATCCGTTTGTAAAAATCCTGAGTCAGATAAAGAATAATAAGTATTTACTCTAAGACTTTTAACTGCCATTTTATGAGGATCTACATCTAAAGTCATTTTAAAAGGTACTCCAGAATTTGAATCTAACCAGATAAATCCCTCACTTTCAACATTTTCATCATCAGTTTTAGATAGCATATAAATCTTATACTTAGCATAGTCTTTTCCATCTAACAATTCATTAGGGATTCTTTCAATATTAAATTCTTCAGATGTTTCAGCAGAGAAAATACCTTTGTCTTCTGATAGAACATCCATACTTAGATATCTCTTCACAGATTCATCCTCGTTTGTCATTAGACCTTGACTATTAGAAGCTTCCACAAGAGAATTTATAATCTTTCCATCATCTTCTTTGTGCGATATAATAATCTTCTCTTCTTGGTCGACATTACCTTTTTTATCTTTAGTTTCAGAGATATATTGAGTCTGAGAGGGATAAACATTCATAGATTCGCTCTTTAGTTGAACTGCTTTCAACCATAACTCATCTGTTATCTTTTCACTGTACAAAGTTATTGCTAAAACCGAAAGCAAGATGCTTAATATTAATTTATTCATACTTTTTCCTTTATGTTTTTAATCTGTTTGGAATTATCAAATACATTTTTATCCAATAGCTTATAGAGAGGATCGACACCTGCCTCTATTGGTTCATCTGTGACTCTTAAAGAAATTCTATTCTCTCCACTTGTAAGTTTGAACCATCGATTATCAGGGTTAGCTATTACTTTTTGCTTTTCTCCATTCACATATTGTTCAGAGAATACTAAGACTTCAATCCAATCATCTAAAGGAATTTCAATTTCATTTCCAATAGAGTCTGCTTGAATTTTATAGCAATCCAATAATAGATCTACCTTATAGCCATCATCATCTTTACTTGCTTCAGCTTCTTTAATCTGATTGCTATATAAAATGATATCTTCAAACATCTCATGAGTCAGATATTGCAAAGAATCAGGAACTTCAGCATATATTTCATCCAAAAACTCTTTTGAATTAATATAAGGAGGTTCTTGATAGCCATACTTATCTACAACAGCTTTCAAAGCTCTATTAACTCTATCTTCACCAATATATTTCTTAAGTCCCATCATCACTACAGAACCCTTGTTATAGTGAATATATTGTTGGTTTTCGACTTTAGAGAGAGGCATCTCTTTTGAACTTTCTGAACTTCTGCCCGTTACATAGGAATGCAATTCGTGCTTTAAGAAATCACCAAGTTTGATTTCACCATATTCTTCTTCCATAACAGAAAGCGCAGAATATTGAGCTAAAGCTTCACTCATAAGAACAGCTCCCTGCACATCAGCTCCAATCACAACATGAGCCCACCATTGATGAGCAAGTTCATGAGCAGTAACAAAGAATGGATAATCTTGCTTCTCTTTACTATCAACCCTGGCTATGAAGCCAATGCCTTCTGAATATGGCACAGTATTAGGGAATGATTGAGCAAATGTAGCATAACGTGGGAATTCTAAGATTCTCATCTGCCTATGAGGATACTCCATGTAGTTGGTAGAATAATAGGTTAACCCCATCTTCAAAGCTTTCATCATCGAAGCTAAATTGTATTCATGTCCTTTGTTATAATAGATTTCGAGTGCAACCTCTTTCCCAGAATCAGAGACCCAAGTATCTTTTTTAATCTCATATCGAGCCGAGGAAAAAGAGAAAAATTTAAGAATAGGGTGGTCCATTTCATAACGGAATTGCTTTCTACCCTCAATTTCCCAAGAATCAATCAGATAACCTGGAGCTACAGCAATTTGATCGCCACTTGTCCCGACGGTTGCAGAAAAGTTCACCCAGTCTGAATCTTTAGAAATATAATGATTTTGTCTTGCCTCAAGATCATCCCTCTCTGCCATTCTCTCCTTAGGTGGAAGATTATATTTCTTCCTGATTTCATTTGACCTAAGCTCATGATAATCTACATAACCAAATTCAGGAAGAAAAGAGCTACTATTAAAGAAAGTTCCATTTTTACAAATTTGCGTATCAACTTCATAACCTTGATGTTCATAATAATCTGAGAAGGTAAAAGTTAAAGTATCACCAGGTAAAAGTGGGTTCTTAAGCTTTAGAAGATAGAGATTAAAATCTTCATCATTTTTCAGTAAATCATAATCTACACTGATTTTGAATTCAAAATTATCCTTGCTCTTGTTAGCAAAAAAGAGAAGTGTATCAATTACGACATCTCTTTTATTCTGTAATTTTAGCTCTCCGGAAACACCTAATTCTAATTTTTCAGGATATATTTGGACATTTACATCGACATCAGTAACTCGTGGCTGAATAAGATTATTCAGATACTTATACTCTTTTTCATAATTTACACTTAATTCCCTACTCTCTTTTTTAGTTCTATAGGTGTTTAACACATTGGTGTTATAAAAAATATAGCTCCCACTTGTGATAAAAAATATCATCATTATTGCCAGAGCCACTTGTTCGCCTATTGTCCAACTATGAAAAAGTTTTTTCCATCTTTCATTCAAACCTTGGCTTGTTCCAGTACGGTATAATCTAATACCAAAAATAAACAAGATTAGAGAGAAACTTAACCAATAGATTATATAAGTAAAGTATTTAGGTAAAAAGCTTCCAAATCCATTCATGTCAGAATAGGTAACCCCTGGGATATAAAACATTTGATAAAGGGGATGTTCTAATCCCATGTAGGGAAGATATTCTACTAATGTGAAGAAACCAAAGAAAAAGATTATTCCTGCCATCCGATTAGGCATAATGTTCTGAATTAAAATTGAAATAGCAGAATACATCATCACTGGTAAAATTAACATTCCACCATAGATTAGATAAAGTGATAAATCAATATTATAATAGCCATAAAAGACTTGATAGCCCATTCCTATAATGCTTCCTATTACCCACAAAATGGATATTGATAAAATTAGGGTAGATACATGGGATATGGCTCTTATGCTATTTCTTAGAGGAGCACTATCTTCAAAGAAATCACAATTGGCAGAACGAGATTTCCAAACTAATTCACTGCTGAAAACAGCAATAAAAAGTACTGCAAAAGCAAGAACTATACCTTTTAAATTTTCAGTAATGATGTAAGTTACTGGATGTACTGCTGTATCATAGATAACACTGTAATTTGAGAGTGAGCTAAATACAAATAGTATAAAAACAACACTGAAAACTTTGAATATGACAGATCTTGTTAATATCTTGAATTCTATTTTAAAATAGTGATAAAATTGTTTGAAGTATGTTAAAAAATTCCATTTGATGGAAATAAGTCCATAATGAATATAAGTTGGTTTTTCAGTTATTTCATTTTTTTTAGATTTCTTGCTACTTCTTTCTAAAGGATATCTGAATTGGTATAATCTAAATGAAAACAAATAAATTAGCAGAGCAATTCCTAACCAGAGCAATCTATTATACATAAAATAGGAAGAAAATGGTAATAACTCGGTATTCCTTTGAGCAATAGTCCAATTTTCGGTCATCATAACTATTGTTGAAAGTCCGAACATATCGAATAAAGCAGAAATTTCTTTTAGCTCTAATTTACTGTTGAAGGCCATGACTGCTGTATAAACAAGATACATCAAAATGGCAGACATATTAACATATAGCTTTTTCTTGCTTATAATTGCAACTAAAGTATAGAAGGCAGAGGCAATAAAAATATTTGTTACAGATATTTTGAAAAAGGGATTAAGATAGTAGAGAGCATTAAATGGTTGAAATTGCTTAGCTTCTAACCAAGGAGAAAACTGAGCAAGCATTAATCCAAACTGTAAAAAAAAGAAAATACCAATTACTGTGGTAATACCCACAAATAATCTGGCAAGCAATAGTTTTGTCTTATTAATCTGTTTTGTATAAACTAATTGAAATGAATTATGACTAAAATCTTTAAGCAGGATATCACTTAAATAGCCACCAATAAAGAGAATCAGTAATAGATTCAAGCCTGAAGAAATCATCATGATATTAATTGAACTATTCGTAAAGCTCTGCTCAGCACCACTATTCATAGTTTGAACTCTAATTCCGGTAAAAGCCCCTGCAAAAGCATTCATTAGAAGAAAACCTAAGCTGAAGAATATTAAGGCATAAATATATGTAGAAGCTCTGCGAAGAAGATATTTATATTCATAAGATAATAGACTTAGAAACATTATTGACCTCCGGCTTTAACGCCTTGATGAGGTATTGTTTTAAAATAAACATCTTCTAAATCAGGTTCTTTTACTTCAAAGCCTGATAACTTATAATCAGAATGCACTATTATTCTAATATCTCCCATGTAAAGGTGAGATGAGATCACTTCGAATTCACTAGAATACCAATCTAATTCGTCTTTTTTAATGAGCTTTCGCCAAATTTTGCCTCTTAACTTATCAGTTTCAGTTAATGGCGAGCCTTGAAGAATAACTTGCCCAAAATTAATTATTGCCATATCAGTGCATAGATCACTTACATCATCAACAATATGGGTAGAAAGAATCACGATCTTATCTTCTCCAATTTCCGAAAGAATATTATGAAAATGATTTCTCTCTTTTGGGTCTAAACCAGCAGTTGGTTCATCAACAATAACTAACTCTGGATTGGCTATCAAAGCTTGAGCAATACCTAAACGCTGTTTCATACCACCAGAAAATCCACCAACTCTTTTCTTTCTTTGATCATAAAGATTTACCTTTACTAACCATTCAGTAACTAAGTTTTTCCTTTCAGTATTGTTAGTAATCCCTTTCAAAACCGCATAATAATTAAGAGTATCCCAAGCTGAAAGGTTTGGATAAAAATCGAAGTTTTGAGGGAGAAATCCTAACTTCTTTTTGATTTCATTCATATTCTGCTGTATATCAATATCATCAACTTTGATATTACCTGCGTCATTTGATTGAAGAGTAGCAATTGTTCTCATTAATGTTGATTTTCCTGCACCATTAGGTCCTAATAGACCAAACATACCCTGATTAATTTCTAAATTAACTTCCTTTAATGCATGAGTACCATTGGAGTAAGTTTTACTTAATCCGTTAATAGTTAATTTTTTCATGTTGACTCCTATTTATCATATATATTTTTAAAAAATTAAATTAACAAAACAGAAGTCGTATTAGTATATATATCTTCCCTTATATATATTCTATAAAAAGTAAATTCTTATAAATTCGTCAAGTACTTTTTAATTGATTATTGGTCGGGATGACTGGATTTGAACCAGCGACCGCCTGAACCCCATTCAGGAACGCTACCCGGACTGCGCTACATCCCGACTTGGTGAAAATTTATTTTGGCTTGTTTTCTTGACAAGGAATTTTTATATTTTCTCCATATTTTCTTTGGGGAAATTAATAATTATCTTACTTCCTTTATCAATAACACTCTCAATTTCAATCATACCTTGATGATATTCAATTAAATCCTTACATAGAACTAATCCTAAGCCTGTCCCTTTCTCATCACTGGTCCCCTTATTACTTTTCAGAGAATCAATATTAAAAATGTTATCAATATAATCTTTAGACATCCCAATTCCATTATCTTCAATAGTCAGAATAGTTGAGTGATTATTTTGAATAGCATGAATTTTGATTTCCCCTTCAAGATGAGTAAATTTAATAGCATTTGTTAAAAGATTTCTGATTATTGTGGAAAGCATTCTATTATCAGCATAAATGATTATATCATCATCACAACTAACCACAACTTCAATTTGCTTGAGTTTAAGGGACGCAGTTAAGAGTATCAATACTTCATCAATAACATTAATCAAAGGAAAGTTTGTTGGATGATAACTAAACTGATCAGTTTGAATTCTAGCCCAATCTAAGAGATTTTCGAGTAAAGAGTGGGCTGATATTGATGACTCATTGATCATATTAATCATTTCATCCATTTCTACTCGGTCTAATTCTTGCCAAGAATCTTTCATCAGATTTGTAAAACCTATGATGGCATTAAAAGGATTTTTCAAATCATGGGCTATGATGGAAAATAATCTATCTTTAGTAGCATTCAATACTTTTAATTCTTTTTGTACTGCAATAAGTGATTTGATATATTCATTTATCTTAGTAATATCTTGAATAACAGCAACTCGTACCTCTTTTTTTCGGTAAATATATGGCCTTGAAGTAATTTTAACATCAATTAAATTGTCAGAAGAAGACATCATTTCGACCTCTAATTCACTCTTTTCATTAGAGCTTAGTAGCTTTTGCATATCAGCTTTGTCTTTTTCAAGAGAAAAATCTAACAAATTTTTGTGAATCAAATTATTCTTATTATTTAGAAACATCTTTTTAAACTGATTATTGTAATCAATGATTATTCCTCTGTCATGAATAACTATTCCTTCTGATGAAGCATTAGCAAGTTTTCTTATTTTAACTAAATTTCTTTTGTCTTTAAGATAAGTCCAGAAGATTAATATCAAAATAATTATCAAAGAGATTGAACTAATAATCAATAATCTATTATAATAAATCTGTTCTTCTCTAAGATGAGCATTCTCCACTTCTTTGATATAATTTTGAACAATTGAGTGGAGTTTCACTAAATTTTCTGATGATCTTTGAGTTAAAAGAGTATCGGTGAGAGTCGTATAAATATTGTAATATTTTTCAACTTCTTTCATATTTTTTTCTCTAAAATTCAGTCGTACTAACCAGTTTGCATAAAAATGAGCATTACTAGTAAAACCATGTTGGATGGCATATTCAAAGATGTCGGAAAATATCTCCAAAGCTTCATGATTCTTATCTTGCTCAACATAGAACTGTGCTTTTTGAGCAAGAGCACTTCCTAATGAATATGCATCTCCCACACTTCTGATAATTTCAATAGCGTTATTTAGATATTTTTCTGCTTTCTCAAGATTCCCTTCATGTCTATAATAACCAAAAATAGCTAATCCTGCAGATGCCCTTAGCATTTTAGCTTCTTCAGGAAGCATATCATCATGAAGGTATTTGTCCCAAATTTCATGATATAGCTCGAAACCCTTATCATGATTACCAACTATAGTATAATTTTTAGCAATTAAATATTTCGAATGATAAATAGCATAAGTATTCTCTATCTCTTGTCTTAATTTGAGAGCTATTTCAAGATTTTGAAAAGATTCATCAGTTTTCCCCGTGGATAACTGACATAATGCTATGTTGTTATGCATAACTGACTCGCCATATTTATCATTGAGCTTTTGCATAGCGTGCAGTCCTTGTTGATAATAAGGCTCTGCAATATCATATTGATAGAGGGCAAAATAGACATTACCAATATCTGAATAAAGCCAGGCTAAACTACCTTCATCGTCCGTTTTAAAGAAATAACTACTAGCATCTAAGAGATATTCCAAGGCTAAATTATATAATCCTAATTGATGATATATCTGGCCAATTCTTACGTATTTGTGATATTTCACATTTATATCACCTGTTTTCTCACTTAGAATAGCATGCTTCTTCATATATGCAATAGATTTTACAGGATCGCTTACCTTGAATTTATCATATCCTTGCTCATATAAGTTAAATAGAGTCGTATCAGGTGAATTAGATTTTTCAGCTTTGATAATTCTCTCTTCAATGTTCTGAAGAGCCCATACAGGAAACAAAAAAATACTTAGCAGTAGCATTATTAAGAGCTTTTTATTATTCAATTGGCTTCCCCATATTTGATTAACATTACTAACTTTTATCTTGCTCATTTCTTAAGGTTGTATTTACAGCACTTAACAAATCTGAAGATGAAAATGGTTTTCGTAAAAACAATATGCCTTCACTTGCTAATTTCTTAAGCTCTTCTTTTTCTTTAGAATAGCCACTAGTTATAATAAAAGGCACATTACTATTAATACTTTTTAGAGATTTGTATAGTGAGTATCCATCTCCATCAGGAAGAATTAAATCAGAAATGATTAAATCCAAGCTATTTAGCTTTTCTTTGATAATTTCTGAAGCAGAAGTAATATCCTTACAAGCAATGACAGAAAAATTGTTCTTTCTTAATATCTTTAGAACAACATTACAAATAAGAGTATCATCTTCTATCAAAAGTACTTTCTCCTGCTGTCCATAGATCTTCTTCTTTTCCTGTTTTGCTTCGAGTAAATTGCTAACTAAACTCTCTTGATAAATAGGTAAATAAACCTTAAACACAGTTCCAAAACCTATATTACTTTCGATATCTACAAATCCATTATATTGTTTAACAATACCTTGTACATTTGATAGACCTAAACCAGTTCCCTTTCCTTGTTTCTTAGTGGTAAAGAAGGGTTCAAAAATCTTTTCAATATGTTCAGGAGAAATACCAACTCCAGTATCAGCAACAGATAGCTTCAAATATTTCCCTGCTCTTCTTTCAATATTTGAGGCAAAGTCACCTTCTTTGACTTCAATCTCTTCAGTAGATATTTTTATAGTACCACCATTTTCCATGGCATCACGGGCATTCAAGCATAAATTAAGAATTATTTGCTCGAATTGTATTTCATCTGCTTTAATTTTGATAGGGATTGAAGAAAGTTTTAAGTCGATAGCAATATTTTCTCCGATTAATCTTGATATCATTTTACGCATATAGACTAAGGAATCATTTACATCCATTTCAATATATTCTACTTCTTGCTTTCTAGTAAAGATAAGTAATTGTTTTGTTAATGATGAAGCCTTGTTAGCTGCTTGAATTATAGTTTCAATATTTTCAATATAAACATCATTACTTGCACCATAATCTAAACAGAGTTCTGCATTTCCAACAATGACTTGTAAAATATTATTAAAGTCATGAGCCATTCCCATAGACAAATGACCTATAGTTTCTAATTTAGAGCGCTGCTCTCTAGCTTTTCTTAACTCCTCAAGTTCGGTAATTTCTGTAAAAATTTCATAAAATCCATCAATATTACTATGATGATAGATAGGAATTATCTTCATCTCATACTGTCTTTGAGATAAAATAAACTTCTTGGTTATTATTTCACGTTTTACAAAAGCTTCTTTAAAAGGGAGTTGCGGTTCATAGGAAGATATAATTAAGTCAGCTTCTGAGGTTTTCCCTATTTCTATATTAGGTATTAATTCTTTAGCTTTGTAATTATACTCTTCTATCAATCCTTCCAAACTTATTCTAATTGCCGGTAGATGTAAACGAAAAAGAAGATTGTTCTCTTTTTCTGAAATCCGATAATTATTTGTTTCATTACCTTTATCAACCACTTGAGTAGTTTTCTGCTTGTTTTTATTCACAAGCAGAAAGATTACTGCAAGCAATATCAAAGAATTTATTATTATTAGATATATATCCATTTTTCGTTAATTTAGAATTTAAATTCAACAGTGAAGCTGAATGTTTTGTCTATTTCTTCTTCACCTTCAATTTTCCCATTTCCGTCAGTATCAGAATATCTTTCTTGATAGTTTCCAACTAAGTAAGAATTACCACCTAATTCATAACTTATCTTACCTGTAACAGTAGCGTTTTCATTTCTAAACTGTTTGAAATTGATATAACTTTTATTTGTTTGAGAATAAACTATTGAAGCTTCTTTTATTTTAGGAATCATATTAGTATCTGCTCTTAATCCCACCCAAAGTGATTTACCAGTACTAACATCTTTACCATACATATCTTGATAAGCTAAATCAAAATAGATTAAATTTGCAATATTTGTTGTAGCAGAACCATACCAACCAGTTGAAGCATTCACGTTATCTAATATAGAAGTTTTAGTATATATTGAGTCTCCGAAAACATAAGCTCTTTGGTCATCATATAGGTAATCAAAGAATCCAGGAATAAATTCATCCTCAAATCTTCTACCTTCAAGTTTTAAGTCAAATATAGCAACTTTAGAACCAAATCCAGGAAAAATAAATCCTTGACCATAATCTATTATTTTAGCATATTCTGCATAATGATAAAATTTGAAGTATTCCTGATCAATAATAGGTAACATATAGTCTGTACCAACAATAGTTACTTTTTCCTCTTTGTTATACTCTCTTTTCTTTTTTAAAACTACAGAATCATCTTGTAAGTAACCTGGTAAAGCATCCCACCAGTCTTCACCATTATCATCTAACAAGTTATCGTTATCGGCATCAAGGTCCATCCCATCGGGAATACCATCTCCGTCAGTATCAACTGCAAAATTCTCATTATTTGGGTAATCATCAAAAATATCAGGGACATTATCATTATCGGAATCTTCAAATCTTAAATATTGATTTCTATCATGTGCGAAAGATACACCTAAGTCAAAGTTCTCTAAAATAGGGAAATTGGATATGTTCATAGGTTTGAAATGAGCTCTAGTGGCAAAAATATCCATCTTCCTAAAATCAGCAGCAAACATTTCCATTCCAAAACCACTCAAATCAGTATTGAATCCCATATAGCCACCTATCTTCTTTTGATCAGGATAGTTTAACATATTAGTGTAACCATTAATAATCAGACCATTTGCTAAAGTATAAGAAGGGAAACTTCCAACTAAAGCATAAAAGGGTTCTCCACGATGAGCATATCTAAGATAGAGTATCTTATTGATGTAATCTTGCCATTCATCCCAATCTTCTTCTCTGATATCACCTTCGCCAGTTATCAAAAAGTCAATATCTAAGCCAACTCCAAACTTCCAAAATGAAAGCTCAGGATTAAGTCTAATTCTTGTATAAGTTTCGCCATTAATTGTTGTAGCTCCTACAGAACCACCCATTTGAAACTCAGTACCTTGAGAAACATCTTCACCAATCTCTTGTGCC
Organism: Cloacimonadales bacterium (SeqCode); assembly: GCA_963692475.1. Lineage (GTDB taxonomy): Bacteria > Cloacimonadota > Cloacimonadia > Cloacimonadales > JAFGVF01 > JAEKNW01. The sequence continues at coordinate 2,620,695 of OY829950.1, read as the reverse complement.
ATAAGAACAAGAGGTAACAAAATCAAAAAAAATATAATTACCTTTTTCATACCATCTCCCTAAAGTGTTATTTTGTATTTTTAAACTTTATACTAAAACTAAATTTAGTCAAGTAAAACTATTTCTAAGCTCTTTTTTATAGATCTAATAGTTTTATACCTAACTCTTTTTTCATTATTTTAATATTATTTAAGAGTGCTGGTGTAATAGGAACGCCCTCAGAACGAACTTCTTTTCCCTTATAATACTCTTTTTCCCCAGCAATCCAAATTCTGTCTTTATTAGGAGCTACAGCTGAAGCTTGAAGAGTTTTCATTATATCGCCTGTAATCTTCTTAAAATCATCAATTTCCGTGAAAAAATCAATATTAATTGCTAAAAAGAAATGCCCTAATTTATAAGGTACTTGATTTCCCTGCTCATCAAAACCATGCAAACCTTGCAGATATGAACCATTCTGAAGAGCTGCACAGAGTATTTCAACCATTACTCCAAGACTGTAACCTTTATGAGAACCTGTTTCTTCATCAGCTCCCCCTATCGGCAACATAGCTGCTTGTTTAGATACTAAATCTTTGAGGAGTTGCTTAGTGTCAGTAAATGGTTTTCCTTCTCTATCAATTGCCCAACCAATAGGGGTTTCTTTACCTTCTCTATCTAAGACTTCAATTTTCCCTCTTTGAGAGATTGAAGTTGCCCCATCAAATAAGAAGGGATATTCTAAATTAGAAGGTGCACCAAAGCAGATTGGATTAGTTCCCAACATTGGATCTATTCCATTAGTTGGTGCAATAGAAGGTCTTGCATTAGTAAATGTCATACCTATCATATCTTCTTTGATAGCCATAGATGCATAATATCCTGCAATACCATAATGAGTTGAATTTCTTACCACTACGCAACCAATACCATATTGCTTTGCTTTTTCGATGGCTTTTTGCATAGCTCTATAAGATATAACGTGTCCCATACCATGATTTCCATCCCATACCGCAGTTGCATATTTATCTCTGATTACATCTATCTTTGTTGTTGGAAATTGAATACCTGCTTTAATTCTATCATAGTACATCTTGCACCGTCCGATACCATGAGACTCTATGCCTCGCAAGTCAGATTCAATTAAGACTTCAGCACATATTTCTGCTTCCTCAGAAGGAACTCCCAGCTTTGTAAATACTTCTACCATAAAACCTTGTAATTCATCAACTGAAATCTTCTGCATATATCCTCCAAAAATTATTTTTCATAGTATTTAATATCATTATCTAATTATTAATGTCAAGCTTAAAGAATTGAATTTTTATTATTCTACTTCAACTTAAGCAAGTGATAAATATCTACTCCAACATTTTTTCCTTTAACATTCTCATTACAAATAAAGGCGACTTCTGCCCTATCTTTTATGTAATTTAATGTAAATTCTGAGATGATGATTTTATTTTCACTTGGATACTTTTTATTTGAAGCTTCTAATCTTGCTCCAAGATTAATGTTATCTCCGATTGCAGTATAATCAAAGACCTGTTCAGAACCCAAATTACCAACAACAGCTAATCCCGAATTAACACCTATTCCAATTTCTATAATATCTTTTCCTTCACTTTTCCACTTTTCTTGCATTTGATTAAGTCTTTCTCTCATTACCATAGCTGTCTTACAAGCGTTATAAGCATGATTCTCATCTTTTATCGGAGTTCCAAAAAGTGCCATAATTTCATCACCTACAAATTTATCTATTATACCTTTATTATCTATTACTATTTTAGTCATCTCAGTTAAATATTCTCTTAGCATAGCAACAGTTTCTTCCATAGGATGTGATTCTGTGAAGGTTGTGAAAGAACGAATATCTGAAAAAAGCACAGATATCTCCTTTGTAGCCCCACCATATTGTAATTGTTTAGGGTCAGAAATTAATTCTTCTACCAATTCAGGAGCCATATAATGCTGGAATGCAGATTTTATTTCCCGTTTTGCCTTAGCTTCTTCAAGATATTTAACAACTAAATTATAAAGATAAATTAGTATAAGTGAGATTGTAATTTCCAGCTTGGGAATTATTAAATTAAAGTATTTTAGTCCTATAAGTGCTATTACATAATGCAATACTAAAATCAAGAGTAATAGTCCTAAAGTTTTATAAGCACTATATTTTTGACAAAGATAACTAAAAACAAGTATCAAAATAAAAATAATAATAAGAAAAAGGTATTGGTTTATATGAACTAACAAATCATCTGCTATTAGTGAATCTAAGAAATTAGCATGTACTTCAACTCCTGGCATAACTCCAAAAGGTGTATGAAAGCTATCATGATGCTCTTTCAAAACTGAACCCAACAAAACGATTTTATCCTTAAACACTTGTTTTTCAATCATCTTTTCTAAATTAGTCTTTGTAACTTCATCAGTACTAATTCCAAAACTTTCAAACTTAGCTCTTAATTCTTCATCAATTTCAATATCTGAAAAGAAATCAATCTCTTCAGAACTCAGACCTGAATTCAAATCAATCAAATCTATAAAGGAAAAATAGGGACTTACGGAATTTATAGATTTATCACCTGTAAAAGAACCTGCGACATTACGATAATTAATATGCATAAGATAATTCAAAAAATAAGGGAGCTTTTGATCAGCGCACAAGACAAACTTTTTATCTTTATTAACAACTATCGGACTGTTTTGATAAAGAGCAAAAGCTTTTAATGATAATGAGTAGTAGTCCTTATTATTTAATTCATCCATTATTTGATACTTACGTAGAGAGTTATCTTTATCTGTAAAATTAGAAACTAATCCTAATTTTGGATTTGCCTCCATAATTCTTTGATTAGGAAGAAGTAAAAAATTTCTATTAACTTCTCTTTCAATTTTACAGGCATGAATAACATTATTCTTATTGGAAATTAAGCCTAATTCTTTGTCGTATTGCTCTAATCTTTGATTGACCTCTTCTACTAATTGTCTATTTTCTTCACCTATCAGAGAAAGTTGAGCAGTTTCTGGAAATTGAATATCAAATACTATTACCTCCCCCCCAGCCTTCTTGATATTTTCAATTGCTTGAATATAAAGACTTCGAGGCAGAGGCCATTGCATATTTAGAGTATTCATTGTCTCTTCATCAATTGCCACAATACTGACTTTATTAGTTAGAGCAATATGACCTCTTTGTTGCATAAAGAGGTCATATATTTTCGCTTCTAATTGAATAAATAAGTTAGTGAATGAGCTAAATATTGTTATAAAAAAAACAATAACAGCAACAATAAAAAACTTATATTTAACAACTTTCATTTTGATTAGAATTTTTGTACTATATTAAGATACCAATTAACTGCAGAGTAATCTGCTCCTTCAATTTCGTAACTTTTTTCTTTAAAAGTAAGACTTGAAGATATAGATGTTAACTTGAATGGATAATAGTTTAATCCAAAAGATGTGGCTGAATAACTATTATTCAAATCATTATCTAACTCATTTTCATTGTTACTAAATCTATAATCAAAGAAAGGTATAAGCTTTGAATCAACTAATTCGTATTTTAATTTTAATCTTAGTGATGATCTTTCCCACTCTTCTTTCTGTTGATAATAACTATCTTCTTTTGCAGGAACAATTATTTGTGTATAACCAGTTGAGCTTGTTAAATTAAACCCAACTTCTGTTGATAGTGGAATAACAGTCATTTTCGAACGGTATCTAAAATAATAGCTATTGTTTTCAAATTCATATGCTTCCCGCAAATCATCTTCATCAAGACTATTCTGATAATCAAAATCTAAACTAAAAGGTATTATTGGAATGATGTCAAAATTATAGCCAATTCCAGCACCATAAGCTGTTGTTCTAAACTCTTGAGATTCATCAAAATCATCAGAAATAGCAATTTCGTCATTATTTTCTATACTTGTTCTTCCTTTGTTGAAACTAAATCTTAACATAGGAAACTTCTCTTTACGGAATATCGAATTTACCCTATAGTTACTATATTCATTAGTAGTTGCTAAGTTTTCTGATAAGTTATCAACCACCCTGTTAAATGAAAAATCTAAAAATATTATATTATGAAAGTTCATATTATCTGAAATTGTTAATTCTTTAGTATCAGAATTTACGTTTCTTGCTGAGAGAGAATTAAAAGCACTTCCAACTTGTGAGTAATTTAGACTTATTAAATTACCAGAAATATAAGTACTGGTGTAAATTCTATAAGCAAGATTTGCAGTAGTTATGCTCAATGGTTCTGTATTTTTATTAATCACAAAGAAACCATCTAATGATTCAGGGTCAAATGGCATATCTTCGCCAATATCATTCTCTAATTCTTCTTGAGAGATTGCCCCATCAATGATATTTGAATTATAAGCACTCATCGCAAATTCAGCCCCAAAATTAAACAATTTTTGTGGCGTAGTTAGTTTCAAATCTGTACTGAAAACGATATTATCTATTGGATTGATAATTTGTTTATCGCTCTCATTTATATCATCTTTCGCTACCTCATCAAAAGGAATATAGTAATCAGAATAACTTAAAGAAGATATTCTATCCTTGTTTTTAACTAAGTTAAGTCCAATTTGGAAAGCATTTTGATTTCCTAAGGCTAATCTAATTGCCCCAGTTTCTCTCTTAAATGTACCAGGTTGATAAACTCCAGCAACTTCCTTAGTTGAAATCTCCCGTGCACTATTTCCCCAATATCCTTCAAGTAAGAAGTATTTAAAATTCAACTTACTACCGAAACCTCTCACATTAGTACTGTTGAGGGTAAATTCTGAGAGGTATGGAGACTTATCACCTAAATATAAATCAGCATGAGGAAAACCTATATCAAAAGAATAACGATTTACTGATTGCTTGTTTGAATCTTCCAATGAAGATAAATATATTCTGGAATTAAGTCGAGAGTATCTATTATTCCCACTGATGTTTAAGATAGCACTATGACTATTGGTTGATTGCTCACTTCCTTGAAGTGTAGAATCATCATATGAGAATTTATTAGTATTCCCCTTGTAATTTACACTACCCCTAAGATTATATGGTAACTCATAAGTGAACATTTTAAACTTTAGCTCTACACTATGTTCTCCGGAATCCATCTTTTCTCCAGTGAGGCTTTGAGCAGTTATCTGAAAGCTAAAGTTCTTATCAATTTTTTCAATGTTATATACTAAAAGAGTTGGAGTGATGATTAAGTCTTTTGTTACCTCATCACCATCTTTATAAAATTTGATACTTGTATAGTCGATTTTATCTTGAACATTAAAAAGTGAGACTGATAATGAAAATGTAGAACCTACTTCAATATCCTTTAATTCATTTAAAATTACGAAATCTGTATTCAACGCATTTTCAATAATTTGTACAATTACAGGATTTAAATTTGGTTGGCTTTCAGGATATGTTACAACTTCCGCATCTTCTGTACTAACTTCAATATAATACTCTAATCCTCTGGCAAATTTTGAAACAGGAATTGAAACATTAAAATCTCCATTTTGACTTGTTTGAGGGGCTACGCTTATCGAGTTGTAAGCAACCTCTCCCCTCTCACGGTAGTAAATCATTAATTCTGTTACATCTTGCCAGTTACCTTCAATAGTTATTTCCAGTTTTAAATTCGAATCTTTATAGCCTACATAAGGCTCAGTATGGTCAATAGTGATCTCAGAATATAGCGCTACACATACTACTAAAAGAACGAATAGTATAATTTTTTTCATCATAACCTCCTAATACTCTAAGATAATTGTTTTTATTGAACCATCTTCGTTTTCAAATTTGATTTTCATAGTATTTTCATACTCTATTGATTGCAACTCTTCATTAACATCTGCAGGGACATCATTTGTCTCTTGGCGATCAACAGTACCATCTTCAGTTGAAGTAACAGTATTTCCTTTAGTAACTAAGCTTTTTTCTCCAGATTTCTTATTCTCCACTTCGACTTTGCCAGAGAAACCGATAACGCGAGTAATCCCATCTTTCAATTCTACTAAGAATTCTGTACCCCTCACCGAAGCAATAGTTGATGTTGTTGAAACAGAATACTTTCCTACTATTTTTTTGTTAACATTAGAGAGAATTGAACCGCCATCTAATTTCAAACTTTTATTCAATATCTCTTTATCTTTTTCAACATTTATAGTCACTTCACTATTAGAGAAAACTCTAATCTGACTACTATTATCAACAAATTTAACTAATGCTAAGGAGTTATCATCTGTTCTTAACTTATCCTCATTCTCTAACAAAGTGCCTACAGGACACTCCAACTCTTGTTTATTTCTAATCAAAAGCAAATTACCTTTTACTTTTAGAACTACCGCAATTGGATATGGTGAGGAGCTATCTTCTTTCACTTCCATTCCATCTTTTTTGGTATTGACACTAACTTGTTCCTTGGTGACATCTTCATTTTCTGCTTTGTCTGGATTAGTGATTACTGGTGTAGTAATAACTGGAGTAATAGAAATAGGCTTTGCAGGAAGCGAACTGGTAGCAAGATTAGGTAAATCAGAATCAGAAACGCCACTTTGTTCACCATCTCCAGGAGCTTCTTCTATCTCTTCAGAGCCTTCTTCTCTTGGAGAAATTGGGTTACCTTCAAGTGTAAGTTCAACTAACTCTCCACTATTTCGAGAAATTAATCTCTGATTAGCTCCCAAGCTGTGGCTTTGACCTGATATCTTATTTAACACGTCAACATTTCCCTCAACCACATTTATATCTGTTCCTTCTTCAGTTAAAAACACTTCAAAAGCAGTCCCACGAACAGAGGCAACAGTTGAGTTAGTTTCAACAGTATAAGATCCTTTAATTTTTTCTTTTAAGTCATTAAGTATCCTGCCCTTAGAAAGAGATACTTTAGTGTTTAAGCTATCTATACTAACTATATTGACAGCTGAATTAGGAAATATTCTTAAAGTTCCATTAGTAAATTTGTAATGAACTAATGCATAAGAATCTTCTTGAGAATAGATTATGCTATTGTTTTCAATTACATCTCCTACTTTATGAAAATTTTTTAGGGTATCTTGTTCAGTAAAGATTCCACCCTGTATCTTTGAAAAGATAGCTATCTCTTCAGCCATTAAAAGATAAGTAAAAATTAACAAGAAAACTACTAATATTCTTTTCATATTATCCCCCTACTCAACACTAACTTCAATTGTATAGGTCATAAATAATTCTCTAAGCATATCAATAACCTCTTTACCATAATATGTTTTACCATTTAGCTCTATCCCATCTTTAGGTAAATATCCAGCTTCTAACAAAGTGTTTATTTCAACAATATTAAGATTTTGTAGACTGTTTAGTAACTCTGCTTCAAAAGCATTAGGGACTTCGACATTAGGAGCATCTCCAAAAGCAAATACACTATATTGACTTGAGATGAACTGTTCATAATCATCCTGGTTAAGTGATTCTTCACCAATAAATCTTACTTTAGCTCTCCAAGCATAATATTTGTTATCCTGAAAACTATATGATGGATTATATATAGTATTTTTTGATATTTCCTCAAGTTCAACTACACGACCATTATATTCAATATTTGAAGGGTCCAATTCATAAACATGATCAAATTCTTTTATTTCCACTACAAAATCATTATTATATCCAGAAGTAGTCCAATTAAATATTACAGGTTTAAATATTGTTGGAATATTTGTTGAACCTGCAGAAACACCAGGAGAAATTATCCGAACAGACTGAATTCCTCTTACTGAGAAGTTCACACTTGCTTCATCACCATCATATAAATTAGTATCTGTAGGAGTAAGGGTGATATCAATTCTATAGTTTCCATCAGGGAATCTACCTGTCTCTAAAATAAAATCTTTGAATTGACTATTACTATCAATAATATCTTCAAAGGAGAAATTACCATCAGCTTCAAAATAATTATTATCAGAAGAGGTAATTAAGTCTCGATTAGTTACAGTAAACATTCTGTTAAATTCATTCGAAACACTTGAATAATCTACTGGTTCTAAGGTTGTTCCAGTTAATCTACTACCATTCCAGAAGAAATTAATTTCTAATTGATATGATGCATACTCGTTATTATCATTATCGTGCTTTGGGGGAATAGTTGTAGTTAAACAAAAAAGTGTGGGTTGGGAATAAGGCTCTGCTGGATCAAAATAGCTAACTTTGAGAATATTCAAAATTGGCTGAGTGCACGAAAGCCTTACGTCGTAAGCATTGTTAGCAAAAATGACTGCAATAAAAACAAAAAATAGGAAAAATACTATTATTCTCTTCATAACTCCTCCCGAGAGAGAGATAACTCAATAATTTTTGTAAGTAGTGTTTTAAAATCAATTCCTTTGCTTTTTACAGCCATAGGAGTAAGACTTAACGATGTCATTCCTGGAAGAGTGTTAGCTTCAAGAAAATAAAACTCATTGCCATCGAATCTAAAATCAACTCTTCCATAAACTTTACCAGATATTCTCTTGAAGAAATTATAAGCCATTTCTTGCACTTTGCTACTATCTTCTTCTGAGATTTCTGCAGGACAAATGTATTCTGTATTACCTTTAGTGTATTTATTCTTATAATCATACCAACCTGTCCTTGGTCTAATCTCAATAGCAGGATAGGTTTGATTACCTAAAATTGTTACTGTAATTTCCTTTCCGGGGATAAATTCTTCTATTATAACTTTATCATCGAAATTAAAAGCAAATTTCACAGCTTCTTCTAAATCTTCTTTATTCTCAACTTTTGATATACCAACTGAAGAACCACCACTATTAGGTTTAACAATATAAGGAGTTTGGAAATCAATAGTTAAATTAATTAATGAGCTGTTTTTATCAATTAGAATTCCTTGAGGAATTGGTATGTTAAGATCTTTAGCTACTAATTTAGATAGGTATTTATCCATGGCAATTTTACTTGCTAAAGAACCAGAACCAGTAAAAGGAAGTTGTGCCATCTCGAATAGTGCTTGAATGTTACCATTTTCTCCATCACCACCATGGAGAGCATTAAAAATTATAAAGGGGTCTTCTTCTCTTATTTTTTGAAGAAATTCTTCAATATTTTCGTAGTTTATTAGATCAATTTTTTGACATTCATAATAGTTTGTATTAAGTGCTTTAAAGATTTCATTTGAACTATTTAAGGAAACTTCTCTTTCAGAAGAAGAACCTCCCTCAATTATAACAATTTTTCTCATATATCCTCTATTCTTGTTTATGTTTAGTATTTAAACAAATTATATTGAGAATAATATTTAAGTCAATAATTAAAGTTTAATTCTATAAAATACTTTTAAATGAGCGCCAAGAGAGGCTTTGAAGCGAGCTATTGTTTCTGTATTTGCTCCGCATAAATCAAATGTTTCATATTCTGTTTTTAAGTATTCTGAGATTGAGTGAAATAAAAGTGTAGAGACTCCGTTAGAGAGTTCATTAACATCTGTGGAGGTGAACCAAGCATAAGCAATCTTGTTTATTTTATCCATTTGACAGAACATAGTTGAAACAATTGTTCCTTCTTGATTTTTTATACTAAATTGTTTAACAAAGTCTAATTCTATAAGTTCATTTAGATACTTTCTTAAAACTTCATCTTTATAATCAAAATTCCATTCCTGCCTTTCTTTTGTCCCTTGAACTAATTCCATGAAACTATCTATGTCAATATCTTGGGTAAATTCATAGCTAAGGTTCTGAGCTTTACGAAGAGCTGCCCTTTGCTTTCTAAAAAAATATTCAGAGCTGTAATCATTAAGATTTAGTCTATAAGTATAAAAAGGAGTTGCAGATAATCCAGACCAGAGGAAGCCTCTAATATCTTCAATTTCTGGTGGAAGATTCTTTTCAATTTTGAAATAATATTTATGATAATATTCTGATATTTTTTGGAATATCTCTAACTGTTGGAGATTATTTTCATTTTGATTTTTCCTCACTGATGCAAAAATCTCAACAGGTTGATAATAAAGGATTTTAGGATTGATTAAAGATGGAATTCCTAATATTTTTTTTTCTATAGAAACTGAAACTGCTACAATTTCTTGTAATTGAAGATTCTTTACAACTAAATATTTAACATCTAAATTAAAAAATTTAGTTAATAGATTCAGAAATTCTGGTTTGAGAAAAACATTAGTTATTAGTTCACTCTCTGGTAAATCAGCAATTTTGTATGTTTTTACAAGTAATTTCATGTTATCCAATTAATTTTTGGGCAACCTCTAATAATTCTTTCATTCTAAAAGGCTTTATAATATATTCAAAAACACCGTCAACCATTGCTTTATAAGCACTATCAACAGTTGGGTACCCGGTCATGATTACTATCTTTAAATTTGGGTCTTTAGAAATAAGTGATTCCATTAGTTCAATACCACCAATATCTGGCATTACTAAATCAATTATTGCAAGGGAGAATTCTCCAGTGTTGAATATTTCTAAAGCTTCTAATGCAGAATTAGGTATTACGACATCATAACCATTTTTAGATAAATACTGTCCTACAACATCACGTAATAATTGGTCATCATCCACAATCAATATTTTTTTACTCATACTTCTCTCCATTTTATTAGTCCTGAATAAATCTTCTATCTCTTTACAAAGCACCTAATTTGTAATATCTTAAGTTAAATCATATAAATGAGTCGGGCTATGGTACAACTACTTCAATGTTAACTTATTAACCTTCACTTACTATTACTATAATCAATCTCTATTGCCACTGGTCTGTGGTCTGAAATACTATTAAAATAATCACTCATCACTTTATCATACTTTATAGTATAACAATTGGACAAGGGACCTGCAAAGGCATCAATCAAATTCTGATTTATTATTATATGATCAAGATGAGATGGCCAATTCGGATAAGAAAAATCATCACTATCCAAACTCATCTCATAATCTGCAAAAACAAAATTATCATCACTAAGAAAAGCTGTAAAGACATTTGTTTCTAAAGGCTCATGAAACTGGTCATTGAAATCACCCATGAGAATTACATTTTCATTATAAAAATGATCATTAATATAAATATGCAAAGCATTTAAAGCATCTCTGCGTCTTGTTTCTTCATCCCATTCATAAGATTCATTTATCTGATTATCTCCCCCAGCCTTGAGATGGTTATTAATCAAAACAAAGTCAATATTTCTCCAGGTAATCTCTAAAATATAGGGTTCACGAGGAAATAATCTACTATCATTAGAAAATATCTGATAGCTATTGTTAACAGTTACACGGTCATTGTTATAGATATAACCTAAAATTGGATTATAATAACTTTCTTCATCATTTTCATCATATATATAACTTTCTGAGAAGGAGACACTATAATCATTAAGATAGCTATCTAAAAGAGAAAATTCTTCAGTATTAGCAACTTCCTGAACAGCTATTACATCTGCATTTAACTCAGGAATGAGATGTTGTAATTCATTTATAGTATTATCACTTTGGGGAAATTCTTTCAAGTTCCATGTTACTACTTTTACTGCATCCTCATTATATTCTGTTAAAATCAAGTCATTGCTAACAACTTTATCAGTTCCACAGTTTATAAGAAGTAAAGTTGTTGCTATTATAACAACAACTTTACTTACTAATTTATAATCAAATTTCATCTAAAATTTTACCTTCTAAACCAACTTCATCTAATCCGCATAGTCTAAAGACATCATCTGAGCTTCCGGAGAATGCATAATTTCCTACCCCAAATTTTACTAATTTTCCACTAAGCTGATTTTCAACCATTGCTTCTGCTACTGATAAACCTAAACCTGAATTGACATTATGGTCTTCAATTGTGAAAATCACCCCTGTCTTAGTAGCTTCTTTCAATGCTAAAACATCAATATTTAATGGTGATGCCATGTTCCAAACTTGTAAGGTAATGCCTTTTTTCCTTAAGGAATCTGCAACATTAATTGCAGTATTAGCTAAAGTTCCGGTAACTATGATTGCACCTTTATCTCCATTTCTAAATTTATCTGCTTTCCCAAACTCAAACTTATAACTTTCATCAAAGAATATTTCACCATTCTCTTTATTAATCGGAGCTAACTTTGACCTACCCATTGCAATAACTATGTTACCAGGATTTGTTCCCATGTAACGCACTGCTCTATCTGTCTGATTTGGATCAGCAGGAACGATAACCTTGAAGCCAAAAATATTTCTCATCGCACCAATATAATCTATGCATTGATGAGTTTTTCCATCTTCACCCACATCTAATCCAACGTGAGTAACTACTACTTTGAGATTTCCTTGATTAATATCTGTTAAGCGATGCATGTTATATACTTCATCAATACCAAAGACACCAAAATCAGCCCAGAAAGTTTGAAAATTACAAGTAGATAAAACACCAGCAACTACCGAGGTGTTATGTTCCATAATGCCTGATTGGATAAATCTTTCAGGTGCAATTTTAGCGAAATCAGCTGTTTTTACACTTCCTGCTAAATCACAATCAAACACAAGAAGAGGAGTTTTAGAATCTTTGTTGGCATTTTCTAAATCAACTAAAGCATTTCCCCAGGCAGAACGATTGTCAGTAGCCTTGTCATAAACTCGATACTTACCTTCTATTAAATCAGGATTGAAATCATTTATTTGAGGATGAGATTGAGCAATAAACTTTTTTCTTAACTCTGATAATTCTTCTAAATCATCTTTTATCTTAAGTTCTTTTAATGCTTCTTTTAATTGCTCATTACTCAAGGGAGCACCATGAAAACCTGCTTTGTTTTCCATAAAAGAAACACCCTTTCCCATAATTGTGTTTGCGAGAATCATCACTGGTGCTTCATTTTCTTTAGCATCATATAAAGCATTACTTATATCAGTGAAGTTATGTCCATCTATTTCAATAACCTCCCAACCATCTGAAAGGAAATTATCTCTTATATCCTGAGGCATTACATCTGTTATATCTCCAGAAATTTGTAGTTTATTATAATCAACTATTACGGTAATATTATTTAATCCATATTTTACAGCAAATCTTCTGGCTTCACTTATCTGACCTTTTTGTTGCTCTCCATCACCCATAAAAACATAAGTATGATTTTCAATTCCTTTTAGTTTTGCTGAAAGAGCAAAACCACAAGCAGCGGATAAACCTTGACCTAAGTTACCTGTTCCCCATTCGACTCCCGGTACAGTTCTTTCAATATGTCCTTCAAAGATACTAGCAGCTAATCTAAATTGAGAAATAGCATCTTCAATAGCAAAGAATCCTTTATAAGCTAATGAAGAATATACTGCTGGTGATATATGACCATTGCTTACAACTATTATATCACGGTTCTCACTTTTATAATTTTGAGGATTTATATTAGCTAATTCATAAACTGACATTAATATGTCTATTGTGGACATTGAACCACCTGGGTGTCCTGATTTAGCTAAGCTTGTCATTTTTAGAATACTGCCACGAGCTTCATTAGAAGCCTCCTTCAGTTTATTGATAACTGACTGATTAAATGTATCTTCCATTAAATTCTCCTACTTTATCTTATTATTTCTTTAAACAAATTTCTTTTCAAGCACTTACTTGTCAATAACTAATCTTAATCCAAACTCTTCTTCTGTCAGACAGTAGTAAATCTTCAAAATCACGACCAGTGAGAACATAGTTTTCAACGAAGCATCAACATTTGCTAAAGCAAATGAAGAAGGGAATGTTCTGGCTTGAGTTTGAATAAATCTTTTAGCAATCTTTTCTAATAAAAACAGACTAATAACTCAGAGCTGTTGACTTTGTCATTACTCAAAAGAGTTGCCTTTTCTAAAAAAGGCAACTCTTCTTATTTCAATAATTGGCTTTATAACTCTGTTACATCTCTGCGGAGAAGTTCAGGTTTCATTAGAAGTTTAGCATATTGAGCTCTTGTATAAGCCCAAGGGTCATTACTGTTCAATTTATTCATTTTACCTTGAAAATCTGTTAGAGAATTAAATCCCTTTTTATTCATCCAAGCTTCTACTTCATTCAAAACATTTGTTATATGGTTGATACCATTCTTGTATAAGGCAGACACCATTTGAACAGCATTAGCACCAGCTAAAACCATCTTGATTACATCAGCAGATGTGTGAATACCACCACTGGAGCAGATAGCTGTGTTAATTTGACCTGATAAAAGTCCAGTATAGCGAAGAGTATGTCGATTATCCTGGGATTTACTTAAATTAAAAGGAAAGATATTTTTCATTTTTTCTATATCAATATCAGGTTGGAAAAATCTGTTAAAGATAACTATTCCTTCAATGCCTGTTTCGCTCATTCTTTTGATAACATTTAGTGGATTTGTGTAATCACTACTTAGCTTAACAGAAATTGGTATTTTAATCTGAGAAGTTAATTCCTTGAGTAATTTGATTTGTTCTTCTTCAATAGAATTAGCTGATTTAGCAAAATCTTTCGGCACAGAATAGAAGTTCAATTCCAAACCATCTATCCCAGTATCTACCATGCGAAGAGCATATTCCAGCCAAGTTTCTCTATTTACTGCGTTCAAACTACCTATAACAGGAATATCAACTGTCTCTTTTGTACGTTTCAACCAGTAAAGATGTTCTTTAGGACCAATGTGTTCTAATTCAGGAAACACTGTTATCATTTCAGCGTGTCTCTCATTAGCTTTTTCATTTTCCAATTCATCACGATAACGCTCTAATTGTATCTGTTCCTCAAATAAAGATTTTGTAACTAGAGCTCCTGCTCCTGAAGTTTCTATCTCTTTGATAGTTTTCAAATTACTTGTTAGACTACTTGCACCAACTATTAATGGATTTTTGAGCTTTAAGCCCATATATTCAGTATTCATATTTGCCATTTTATTCTCCTTATTTACCTGATATCACTTACAGCAAAGATAAGGAATACCAGCAAAGATATTTTTTTAAAATATTTGTTAATATTTTTTATAATGAAATTTCAGAAAAGTTGCTTTCTCGAATATCAACTTGAATCATTCCGCTTTGACAATTATAATTCTTAGATTAAGAATGTATGTAGATATAGTATAATTTCAATTGAAAAAAGCAACATTTATTTTTGTTAATAGGATGAGTATTTATAAGGAGAAATACCTACCTTGTCTCTTCACCTATGATTATTAAAGATATGAGGTAACTTTCTGATTACCACTCCATCAAAATATCAATAAAACTAAAGAACTATTTCTGATATTTCCAAATAAAATCTATACCAGAGGTCTTATCACCACTCTGAGTAGCTTGCAAAGAAAACCTTCTGCTAAATTCATATTCAAGAGTTATTTCTTCTGGTGCAATTTCATCTTCGCTTCCAAAAGAGAATTCTTGTTCATAGCTGAGGAAAAGATTATTAGTAATGTATTTGCCTAAAACAATCTGAGCTTGTCTCCAGTTATCATCGCCATTAAATTCAACAACATCTAAATTGAGTTTGTTTTGGATTACACTTGAAACTCGTGAGCTTATTTGACTCATAATGATTTTTGTAGCTAAATTACTATCATTAGAGCTTGAAATTTGACTCTTTTCTCCAGAAGATAATTCAGCTGTACTTTTCCCAAAAATGATATAAGAAAGGCCGTCACCTTCAGAAATCTCTTGGCCATCTATGTAAAATTGTAGAACTGGTTCTTGTAACCTTCCGCTAATCTTGAGAGAAAGTGTGACTTTTTCACCAGCAGAATTTCTTAAAACATAGTCAGCAATTAAATCTATTTCAGGGTTCATATCACTCTCTCCCTGGAAATAGATATTACCACTACTTATAGTGAATTTACGTCCATAAATGGTGTAATTACCTCTAACAACCATTATGTTACCGGATAAGGAAAAATCTGGACTGTTCTTAATAATCTCAATTTCTCCCCCCAATTCTAAATTCATTTCTTTAGATGTCAGCCAAGTATTGTGAGGAAATGATATTTTCATACTTCCCCGCAAGTTCTTTAGTATCTGAGAAGACTTTTTAGCTTCATTTGAATCAGTAATTTCTGCTACATTACTTGTTGAAGAATTAGCAAGAAGAAGTGGAGTAGTTAAGTTCACCTTGGTCTTATCATTTCCTAATAAAGCAGGTAGATAGAGGCTAGCTCGTTGGACATTAAGATATCCTGAGAAGGTTGGATACTGGCTATTTCCAGCAATTTTTATTTTTGAATCAACCAGTAAATCCATATCTCTATTTTTAAGTACTTGCCAGTTTTTTGCATCCAAAGCGAGCTTGAGAGAATCTAATTGAGTTTCTTTCAAATTTAAAATAGTAGAACCATTTACTTTTAAATAACCTTTTTTACCTGAAATTAGAGAAAGTTCTTTTAACTCCAACATGTTTTGATTAGCTTGAAAATCAACATTTATATTTCGATAGTCAATTCCCCAAGCAGGAAGCTTGAAGTCAACATTACTAAGCATTAACTTTGCTTTCATTTGAGGGTTATTCAAAGTATTTTCAATTTTCCCTGATAAATTTAATGTACCACTAAGTTCTTTACCTGAACCAATAAAATCATTTAGATTAGTTAAATCCAGTGGAGTAACCTGTAAATCAAGTTTTACTTGTTCATCCCTCAGCAATTCAAATTCTTTATTACTAATATTTGCATGAAATGGTAGATAACCTGATAGAGAGATAAGCTCTTCTTTTATTCTGTTTATTTCTAAATTCATCTGAGCCAAATCATTTTGATAGTTTAGGTGACCCATCATTTTATTGATTTTTACTTTTTCCCATGAAAGATTATTCAAATACCAAGTTAAATCCAATTGTGGTTCTTCAAACTTACCGCTTCCTGATATATCAAGACTTAGTTGCCCATTGATTGTTTCAAGTTGAGGATTAAGATAACGCAGAGGCCAAACTGCCAATGAATCAAACTTTACGCTAATATCATAGCTATCTTCTGAATCTAAAGTGAAATCAGCACTTATCACTTGCTTGTTGGATTCTAATTCTAAGTTATGTAAAGCAAGGTGCTTAGGGTCAAATTTTATTTTCAATGTATCTGCTTTATTTTCCCAATTTTGTCCTAAGGCATTAATCTTTAGTTCGGAGAAATATGCCTGCTGTTGAGCAAGATAAATATCTCCTTTTAAGCTGACTCCTAAGGTGTCAGATTGATTAACATCTAATTTTAAAAATACTTTTTCTGGACTATACTTACTAATCACCAAGATGGAATCAAGAGGGAAGTTTTCAAGATTTATATCTGTTAGAGAACCTGTAAAATCAGCTATAGGTATTTTATCTAAGACATTAATATTTGATTTCCCTTTTAAAGAAGCAATCTTGTATTTTTTAAACTCTACATCCTGCAAATCTATTGAGACATTTGCTTTAATATCCTCAAGCCTTCCCTTTACTGAACCATTAATAAAACCTTTTAGTGATAAATCTGGCTGAATTTCTGTTAGTATCTGGGGCAATGAATTCACTTGAATCTTGTAACTTACACTATTATCATTATAAATATCACCTTTTCCTGCAAAATCAACTTCTAAACCATCGTAAGAAAGCTTCATTGCTTTTAGATCATACTTTCCTTGGTGATATTCTCCCTGAATCTTTAGTTTATCAACAAGCTTGTTTGCCAGATAAGAACCTGAGAGATCAAAGCTTACATCGGCATCAAGGAAATCTGGGTCTTTCCCACTCCCCACAAGATTAAAGTTAGAGTTTATTTCTGCTTGATATGGTAAATTTGGAGCTATTTTATGAAGATCTAAATCTTGAATATAACCAGACATAGCATAAGAAATCTCTCCTAAAAGACTATCAACTTCTGCTTTAACAGATAGTTGACCAAACTCGCTATAAGCTTGAATAGTGCTATTAAGATGAGCTGGAGAACCATTTGCTTTTAAGTCAAAGGAATGAATCTTGTAAGTGTTATAATCTGATTCACTAAGTCTTAGAATAACCTGAGAATCTATTTCACGCCAGCTTTCACCATCAATAGAAGCAATGAGGTTTCCAGTCAATGCTGAAACTGGAAGACCATTTTTCCACTTAGCAATGTCTATTTTTTCCCAAGTTAAATCAAGATTTGAAGTAAGAGGATTATTAAAATTAGGGAGTTCTGCTTTTAGTTTAATGACTTGCTCGTCTAAATTAACAGTAACTTGTGTACTAAGTGAATCCCCTACAAGCTCAACTTCTCCTATTAAAGTAGGATTTCCTTCTAAAGGAAAGTCGGGAAGCCATATTTTAACTTCAGATAAGTCTATTGGATTAGCTTTGAAATTAAGACTGGCATGACGATAAGGATTATTACCCATATCTCCAGATAAGTGAATAAGTGATTTGGGAGATGAAATGTCTAACTGAGCTAAAGAAAAAGCCAATTTATTATTACCTTTTAAATCTTTCAGGGAAAGGGTAATATTTTGAGGTTGAATTGCTATTTGGGTATTACTAACTAACCAATTCACTTCTTGCCCTAAACTTGCTTGACTATTAATTTGAGAAATTAATATTTCTTGAGGATATTGTTCAGGTAAATTTACACCTGAGATATCTACTTTTGCGTTAGATAAAATAAAACTTACCAATTCAACCTGCCAAGCAGAAGCACTTTTATCTATATTAGTAGAGTCTATCACACTATACTTTTGAGTTTTAGCAAGCTTTGTTAAATCCCAGACTCCTTCCTCATCTTGATGTAATTTGATCTTTAAATCTGAAATTAAAACCGATGATATTATTATCTTCTTCTGTAAAATTCCTCTCAAGTCATAGTTTAATTTTAGCTCATTTAAGGATATTACTTCATCTTCATTTAAAAAAAGTGAGATATTGCTCAGAGTTAGCTGTTGAAAGATATTACCTTCTAAATCAGCTATATCTATGCGTCCATTAATCTGTTTATTTACTTGTGTAATAATTGACTTACGGGTAAAATCGAGAAAGTATGATGATTGGCTTGCAAAATAAGCTATTATGGGTAGAAGAATTATGATTGTTAAGCTAAGGCAAAAAATTAGGATTACTTTTTTATTTCTTTTTTGCATTAAAATGCCTCTCCAATATTTAAATAATACTGCCAACCCTTAGATGACTCAGAGAGCGGAAAAGCAATATCAAAACGGATTGGTCCTATTGGAGTCTTTACTCTTAATCCCCCACCTCCAGCATACTCTAAATCATTAATAGCATGGTCATAAGTACCTGACCAAATATTACCTGCATCACAAAAGAAAACTCCAGATACTATATTCCAAATCGGGTATCTAAGTTCAATACTACTTTCTAATAAGCTATTACCACCTAAGGATAGATTATCTTCACTCTTTGGTCCTAAATCATATCTTGCCCAGCCTCGAATAGAAGTAGAACCACCAGCATTAAATCTATCTGCTATTGGAGTTACTTCTGCAGCTCTGAGGGATTTCATAAAGCCTCCCTCTAATCGTGTTGCTAAAATTAAATCTTTGTAAAGAAGAGTATATTTTCTAATTTCAGAAGATGTCAATGTGTAGTGATAATCACTATTAAAGCCCATTCCCACCCAAGTGAAAGCAGAAGAAAAATACCAACCACTTTGAGGGGAAAACATAGGTTTTGAATTATCAAAAACTAAAGCAATTGAAGCTGAGGATTGATGATAGTCTCCCTTTCCTTCAGCTATAAGATCATCTTCCAAGCTTGGAGAAGCAGTTTTTAAGTTATCCCATTCCAAACCATAATTAAGATAAGAACTTACATAAGAGCTTAAGCCAATTTGATAAGTAACAAAAGAACCAATTCTGGAACGGGTATAACTTTTTTCATCTTCTTTCCGAGCAAAAGGATTTAGAGTTAAAGCATCATTTGGCTGAATAATAGCAGGTTGAGTTAGTTTCAAAGATAAATTATAGGGCTCTAAGGATGAGTATTTAGCATATAATACAGCACGTCTAATCCCCCCTAAAAAACCTAACTTTGTTACTGTAATGGATGTCCTAAATTTATCTTCTTGTCCATAACCTATTCCATATTTGAAACTTAACCGAGAAGCTTCTTTCACATTTATCTGAATTGGAATACTTTTATCATTTTCTTTATCCAAAAGACCTTGCACTGTTACATATTGAAACATTCCTAAAGCTTGTAATTTTCTTTGTAAAGTTTTGAGATATAGCTCATTATAAATTTGCCCAGGAGGGTTTAACTGTTTTTCTAAAATTGCTTTAGGAACTTCTTCCACACCTTTGAATGTTGCTGAACCAAAGTAACAGACTGGTCCTGTCTTTAACACAAAATCAATACCCACCCGATTTATATCTTTGCTTAAATTTAGATTATAGGTAACTTCTTGGTAAGCATAACCCTGTTCAACTAACCAACTTCCTAACTTTCTTTGAACTAATAGCAAGTCTTCATCCCTAAATCTACGACCCTTTTTTAAAACTAAATCTTGAGCAAAGGTATGCAATAAAGGTTTAAGTTTATTACTTTCTTGAGGATCTGTGACCTGCAGATTATAAGTTATCTGCTCTACTAATACAGCTCTATTCTCCTGTATAATAAATTCAATTTCAACTGCCTCTTCATCAGCTAATTCTGTTATATTTGACTGCACCTCAACATCTAAAAATCCTTCCTTTTGGTAGAAATTCTTGATTACTTCTTCATCAGAAATTAAGTCTGCTGCATAGTAATAATTATCTTCAGACCAAAAGATGAGCTTTTTCCAAAAAGATTTTTCTTGTAAAATAAGCATTTTCTTTAACTTTGCTTCTGAAATACTCTCCACTCCTGTAAATTTCAAATCTTTTATCTTATTATTCTCTTGAGCTAACAGACTTGAATAAAGCAAAAATATTAGTAGCGCAGTTAAGATTTGTTTTCTCATTAAAGCCACTTTTTAAATTTAAAATAGATCAGCATTCCAATCGCCATAAGAAGCATTATACCCCACATGATGAAATAAGAGTAGCGATAGTGAAGTTCAGGGAGATAATCAAAATTTGTCCCATAAATACCTGCTAAAAATGTTAGTGGAATAAAGATAACCGAAAAAATAGTTAAGAATTTCATTATATCATTCAATTTACTACTTATAGTGGTATGATAGATATTCAGCTGATCAGTTAGAATTTCACGATAACTCTCAGAATAATCATTAGCTAAGTTTATATTAGCAAGAAGTTCGTTTAAATGAACTTGCGTAGAATCAGCTATTAAATCAGACTCTAATTTAACTAAAGCAAGAATCATATCATGAGCAGGTTTTATATTTCGACGCAAAAAATTAAGCTCCTGCTTATAATGATTTATACTATCGATTACCCCCTTGGGTGGATCTTTAAAAAGACTATCTTCAAGTTCTTCTATCTTATCACCCAGCATACTGATGGCATAAATATAATTATCCACGACAATATCCAATAAAGCAAAAGCAAGGTAATCTGTGCCCGATGAACGAATCAACCTCTTCTGATTTCTTATCCGTTCTCGAACTGGCTCAAAAACATCTCCCTTCCTTTCTTGAAAAGAAATTAAAACAGATTTTGTAATGACTAAGCTTAAGTTTTCAACTGACAATTCACCTGAATCCTTTTCCAGCTGAAGCATCTTAATAGATAAAAATATACAGTTTGCATGCTCTTCAAGCTTTGGTCTACTCCCTGTATTCATTACATTAGACAAAATTATTTTATCTAATTGAAAAACCTGAGCTATCTCCTGCATTACCTTCTGATTATCAAGTCCATCAACATTGAACCAAGTAACAGAATCTTTATTCTGATATTTTAAAACATCCTTTACCTTTTCTAAACGAAGCTCTTCCATATTTGTAGTATCAAAATCAATTATTCTCAGTAAAACATTATCAATCTTCTTCTTACCAATGAACAATAGCTCATCAGGTGACACTCCGATTTCATGTTTATGCTTCTTTATAAATTTAGACATGTTATCCTCTCTTTCAGTTTAAAGTTAGAATGTTTCATCTTTTATAAAAACCATTTAATATGTTTAAAAAAATGGATAATATATTTTTTCAAGTATATAAAAACTGATTCATTCAGTCAAGTAGAAATAAATTATTCTTCCAGCAAAAGAGACTGTTCAAATTAAAAGGCTGATAAATAGTGCTTTGTTTTTTCATATGGTATAATTAGTGCACACTTTTTATATATTATCCTACATTTTTGAAATTGACCTTTAGGTTGCTTACATTACTATATCTCTAATATCAGAATAATGCCTCTTATATCCCAGCATGTGAGGCGTAGCTTTAACGAAGACTTAAGGGCTGTCATTTGATAAACAGGCTTCGTTAGACTCTGTATATATGAACCAACAAGATTTAATCTATACAGGAGTCTTCGCTAAAGCTTCATAGAATTGAGACCCTGGGATAGCATATTCAATCCCCTTCAGTGATATTATTGAAGGTTGATTTTGCACCAAACTTAAACAAGAACCTAACTAATGTATTAGAAATCAGCGATTAGCTCTATATTTAATCACTTACAATCTCAGCTAATAGTTCTTCATAGCCAAGCACCTCAGGAAGAAGACCATTTTCAACTGCAACTTTTATAGATTTAATCTGAGAACAGTTATCAAGCGTGAGTCCATTTGTGATTAGACTTTCTAAATCAAGAGGATTTTGGGCGTGTTTACAGGCTGCCCAAATCAGCTTACAGAATGTAGAATACTTATTTCCTGATATTCGTTCTTGGTACTCTTCAAGATTATACATCTTATAGGTATAAAGCTCTAAATCCTGCTTATAAGCAGGCGATACACTTTGATAAATATTTGCTATCATCCGAGATCTATTAGCAATTAAAACATTTTGCTCAGTAGCTTCTCTTCCGACTGATGGCATCTTTCCTATAATCACTCCTCTTGAAGCAAAATTCGCATAAACTAATCCATCTAATTGACCTGAGTAACTCTTGATTCCTAATCTGCATTTTACTTTCATATTTCTTTTCTCCTTTTTTCATGATTTTTTTTATCCTTCATATATATATAGGGCCAACTTTTTGCAAAATTGGTCAACTTTGAGAAAAAAAGACTAATTTTTTTCCATTTTCATTTATCCATCTTTACTTCACTTTATCTTTTTCACTCTATTAGTCCTATATTGGGGGTTGATTGGTTCTCTATTAGGCTAAGGTTCAGTAGAAAAGTAATGGTGAAGTGAATGTGAAACAACCCTTGTTAGATTATGAAGAGGGAATCCTCTTTATAAGAGGGAAGACGGATGATATTCATTATTATTTTTTAATTATTCATTTTTAATTTAAGTAAATTCTCTTATCTTAGAATTTCTTTTTTCACTTTTCATTTTTAATTTTTAGTTTAAGTAGGGGTACTCCGAAGCGATTGAATGCGGATCCTTTTCCTTAGGATTTAACTCACATTATCTATAGTATTATTATTTATTAATTTATCTTCATATTGTTTTGCTTGCATGACGGTTGCATGACACAAGAGGTGGCGGTATTTGGAAGAATAATCAATTATTTGTGAATTAGATATTATTTTGTTTGACAGGATTTTGAGATGAAGATATATATGGTATTATTATTTCTAATGATATGTAGACATATATATTAGATTTGGTTCATGTTCAAGTCTGGTGGAAATAATTAAGCATTATGTTGTACTTTATTACTGCACTACAGTAAGTTAGTGCGTATAGTGTAGAAGAAATAGAAGTTTTTATTCTAGATAAGACTTAATTCTGAATGGATAAGTTTTATTGACTTTAATTTTTTCCACCAGACTTTAACTTGAGCCTTTGATGTACATAAAAATTATTAGTATTAGTGTTAAAATTATAATACTAGTCTAATTAAAGAGTTAAGTTTTTAATGATGAATGAAATCAAATTCAAAGGAGAATAAGTGATAAAAGAAAATGTGAAAATAAAACTGATAAAAATTAAACGAATCATGATTGGTTTCATAATACCTGGACTTATCTCGCTAATTGTATCTTTCTCTGTTATGCATTATCAATTAAAAAGAAACCAAGAGTATTGGGAACAACAACAAATCATGTTATATAATAAACATATTCTTGATAGAAAAATGGAACTATTTGAGAAATTTAATACAACATTTCTAAAGATTGAGGGAACTGTAAGTAAGTTAAAGTTGAATATTTTGATCAAAGAGCATGAACTAAAGTCGTATGTTGTAGATACTCATTCTGAAGAGAATAACTTAATCGATGAAATGCTAAGTTACCAAAGTGAGCTTAATGAGTTCGGATCTCTTATACAAATATGCCATATTTATTTTCAAGGAGCAAGTTTTATTGAAAATACAAACAAACTTGATTTGTTGCTGAAAAAAAACTACAGGTTCAATAATCCAGTACTTGGCAGTGACAAAGATTGTTTATATGATAAAGATATAGATTTGATTCTAAGCACTCTTCCCGAATTAGATGAATTAAGACTAAAAATTTTAAAATTAATGCTTAATGATATTAATGATACAAAGATAGGGATTTTTAACATACAAGAATGATAACTGTAATTAGTGGACTCAGGTAAGATCGATTGTTCCAAATTTATCAGTGATTATTGTTTAAATATTTGATTAGCTTATATTTATCCTGTACGTGTTTAATGATTAACAAAACTAATCCAATGGGGAAAGTCTTAATATCCTCTGTTTGATATTTGAATAAAAACAGAAATTAACATAAATCTTGAATTTATAATTAGTAGAAAACTATTTGATAAAGTAAAAAAATGACATCACATATGAAAAACTTGTTTTAATATAATTATTGCTTTTGGGAGGACACATGGATAATGATTTTCCTGGAAAACATGACCCATACTGGTACGAAAGTTCAGTAGGGTTAGATAAGGTTATTGATATGCTGAACCCAGATAACCATATTGAATGGGTATCCATTCAGTATAATGCATACCAAGGGATCGATGATGTCTGTGTTTTAAAAGAGGATGGTAAACACACATTCTATCAAGTAAAACACACTATTACTGATTCAAAACTTTCTTTTAATAGATTGATTATTCCACCAGGAGATAAGAATGTTTCCTTGATTAAAAAGTTATCACTTGCCTGGTTAGAAACCTCTAAAAATCTTATTAATGCTGATGTAGTTTTGTATACAAACAAACCATTAGGAGACAGGAAACATTTAGATAAACCATCATTGAAATCATTTTATAATGATATAGAAAAAGTTAAATCAAAGAGCAACTGGAATTTAAAAGATATAGAGGCTATTGATGGTTCTTCATATTTCTTAGAACAGCTAGAAGAATTAGATATCAATCAAAAGAAACAATTCATTTCTTGTTTTAACATTCAACATGACAAATCATCTCTGGAAGAACTTGAGTCTATATTAGTTAATAAGTTAAAAAGAACATTCAAAATTAATACTCATTTTGCAAAACAAGTACTGAGTAGGTTAGACAGTCAGCTCAGGATTTGGTCAACAACTCGAATGGGTGATAAAAAAATAACCCGTGACTCAGTTTGGGAATCTTTAAGTATTTCATCAAACAATCGTCTTGACTGTTTTCACATACCAACACCTACTCCTTTTTTTGAATCGAGAATTGATTTAATAAAGGAAATTGAAGCTGAACTATTTGATGATAATAACTCAGTAGTTTTTTTAGAAGGTTCTCCAGGCACAGGTAAATCTTCAATAATAAGTAAAATTGCTAATACATCTGATAGTATAATTACATTGAAGTACTATTTATTTAAGCCATTAACTCCAGAAATGAATGAATTACCTATTGATTCGGGATTAACAGTTAAACCTGAATTTTTCTGGGGCGAGATGTTGAATCAACTAAGATTTTTGTTAAGAGGAAAACTTGCTGAATATTCTGTACCAATTCAAAATGATTTTCTTGAGATCAATGATTTAAGAGCAGAAGTCTTAAGATTGTGTATTATAATTGCTTCAATAAACAAGTCTAAAGTTGTAATTAGTATAGATGGAATTGATCATGCAGCTAGGAGTAATCTACAGTTAACTTTATTGAATACATTGCCCGACCCAAATAAAATTCCATCTGAGATAAAATTTTTGATTAGTGGACAACCTACCCAAGTATATGATAGGTATCCTTCATGGCTTAAACATGATTATGATGGAGTAAAAAAAATTCAAGTAGAACCTATTATTGACAAAGATATTAGACTACAAGTAGAAGCAAAAACTAATTTTGAAGGGCAACAACTTGATACAATTGTTAAAATATTACAAGAAATAACACAAGGAAATACTCTTTCAATAATATATGCTATTGAAGAAATTACAAAAATGGATGATTCTACAAATCTTAAAGAAATTCTCAAATCTAGAAAACTAGGATCTGAAATATTGTCATACTACGATCAAATTTGGACTAATGTATTTAATGATTTTAACAAAGTTTATCCAGAAATTGATAAATATTTTGCAAGCTTACTGATTCTAACAAATGTTCCTGTTAATTCTCTAATTGCTCAAGGAGTTTTAGTATATCATAGCATATCATTGACTAACTGGGAGTTAATTTTAAACAAGTTATTCCCATTACTAATCTCATCAAGCTCAAACTATACAATGTTACATAATGATTTTCGAGTTTTTTTAACTACTTATCTTGAATCATACAAACCTATACTAGAGCGAGTATCCGATGATTTATATAAATTTTATAGTTCCAGTATGGATTATACAAAATATAAACATTCTGAGCTAATAAGGTTAAAAACATTAGGTAATAAACTATGTGAGATTCCTAAAATTCTTACTGACGACTATGTTTTAGAAGCGGTAACTTATAGACGTCCATTAAGTGAGTTAGAGAGGGTTCATAAGATAGCTTTGGAAGAATCAATAAAGCAAAGAGATAGTTCATTACTTATGAATTGTTTAACTTCAGGAATAACAATTGATCAGTTTAGTAATAATATACAAAGTACAGAGACCTCATCACTTTTTGAGTTAAATAGGATTGATAATGTTCTTGAGTGTGAGATTAATGTTATTCATCAAAAACTATGGACACTTGAAGGAATATTTCATTTATTTGATAAAATTGTTTGTATCTATAACAGAGATCATATTCAAAGAGCTCAAGATATTTTCTTCATGTGGAAAATCAATGAAAATATTGATAGAATATTCACACTAATAGCAGATAAATTAGGTTTGTACGGTGAGAACAATCGAAGCCATTTCTTGGATGAAGATGTGGAAAAACTATGTCAAGATTGGGGAAAAATTATCGGTTTTATAGGTTTTGATTATTTGTTTAAGTTTCCTAAAGAGTTAACTAAATGCTCTTATCTGTTTAATCAAGGATTTTTAAAGACATCATTACAACATCATACCTTAAAAGATTTTCGAAAAACTATAAAGTTGATACCTTGTTCTGAATCATGTTTAACGCAGTGCTTACTAAGATTATTAATTGAGAAACAGGAAAAAAAAGCTTATATTGTTATCCTACATATTTATTATAACTATGAAGAAACAGACTACAAGCTATCCATGCTATGTTTAATCACTCTGAATATTTTAAAAAGGAATAAGAAATTCACATTATATGAAAGAAAGCTAATTCATAGTTTAAAAAAGATCAAGTTAGAAGAAGGCTACAATCCAAGTAACTTGTTTTATATTGCTATCCACGCCTTTCTACTCGGATATAGATATTACACAGATGATACTTTAGTTCTAGTTACTTATCTTAATTATAAACAACAAATTATAAGTAGTGAAATGCAAAGTATTAGCAGGTACTTTACATCTTTAATTAATTTGGGTAGAATCTCATATACTCTAAATTATAAAAAAATACCTGATAGCATCTTTGATGAATATAGAAGAAACATAAATATACTAATTGATATCGCTCTTAGTGAAAATAGTATAACATTTCAAGATAAATTCGAGATTATAAAATTATTATTTGAATACATGTTATCCTTTGTTGAGTTCTTTAACTATTATGATCAATGTAACTTTATCACTTATATTAAAGAAATGATTCTGGTTCATATAAAAAGAAATAAAATAAGCATATTCTTTGAGCATTTATGTGAGTTTCTACATCAATGTGGTGAAATTGATTTTTTAAATGAGAATTTCAATTCCATTATTGGAAAAAATGGTTTTATATGGGATCAACCTATAATTGCAAAGAGTGAAAATTTCTTTATTTGTATTGACTTGATTAAAAGACTAGGTCTTTCATTTAATGCCCAAGATGTAACAAAAAGATACTTTTCAACTTTTATTGGATTTTTAGAGTATAAAGATTATTCTTTAAGCAACTTGACATCTTGGCTTGGGTATATGAATAATTTTAAAATACCTATTAAACAAGAACTTGTCCGAAATTTACATGTAATTAACGAAATTTGTAAAGAAAAAGGAGATAATAGAGATTATTATGAAATGTTAGAAAATATTATCCATGCTAAAATTATAAAAGGACCAAAATATTTAGATGCTTATCTCAGGAATACAGATCAATATTTTAGTGATTCTCATTCCATTATAAAGGCATTTATTAGTTATATCGAAAGTAATGAAGTTGAATCTGATTTGTTATATGATATCTGGAATTTTGTTATTGGTACAATGCAGTGGCAACGAGACTATGATAGAGATTTATTGATAGATTTCAGGAACATTATGTTATCAAAACTTAATGAACTAGATTTAAAGGAGATAAAACGACATTCACCCGTTGAATTAGAGATCCAAAGAATTGATTCCTCCAGCAAAACTAAAGAGTTCCAAGTAACTGATGATACTATTACTAGCTTCGAAACACTTGAATCTTTAGTAGATGATTACAGTAAGTATTTTGAAACTAAAACTATTTTTTTATATAACTTTGATAGTATAATTAGATTAGTAAAAAAATGCTATCCCACCAAAACTCTTTACTTTGCTAAGAAACTGATTAACCAAATAAACAAATGTGAGTACGGAGAATATTACACTTTTGATAAAGCTTTACTTCCTCTTATAGAGTTTGTTGATGAAGATTATTTATGGGCTGAAGCAAGTGAGTTGTTGGATATGAAATATTATGATTCAAGATGTCTGAATGTAATCTGTAAGGCAATAAGTACAAAACAATCACTATTAGTAGAGAACTTTGGTATGTTGTGTACAACATATGTTAAGTGGATAACTGATGATGTTTCAATTCCACTACAACAAAATTCTATAAGTAAGATATTTAAATATAATTATATTAATTTATCTGATTCATTCAGTGAGATTTTCTTTTTGTATTTGATAAATAGAATTGAGTGCAGGCAAGCAGGTTTTGTAGATATTGCTTTAAAAGGGATTTATCTACTGCTTGTAAAAAATCCTAGCTTGTGTAGCATTTTACAAAAGGAATGGTGTTTGTTCTCTTATTTACAAAAAGAAATGCTACTAAAAGTCTTCCAAGTATATACTTCAAAAACACAAAATGGTTTTAGAAATATAAAAGATATAATTGATAGTATGATAGTATGTAATAATATTGAACTACAGTTTTTGGCATACATGGTTTATAAAATAGCCAAGAATAAATCAGGTTTACCTGATATTGAATTGATATTTATAGATCCTTATCAACAAACTGTAATACCCTCACTTGATCCAGTAAAATTACCAATAAAATCTAGACCTTCCAAGCAAGGGGGAAAGTTATTTGTAGGTTCTGAAAGAATTCCTCGTCAGAAGCTAGAATATCTCTCAAACCTATCGGGAATAAAAGTAGATTATATAGATAAACTCATTCAGTTAAACCTAACTGGTAGTATTGAATTAGAGTATTATAATTTTTTTTCTATTCGTTCTAATGGATCATTAATTACAAAAGACAAGTTGCCTAGTACATATTTAAATGTGATCCAGAAATTAATTTCAAATGGAGAACTAAAAGATGTTAATATAAATCACCTAATTAGATTGTGTATAAATGGTGATGATCCATTTATCTTCCTACATAAGAATAAACTAATGAATGAACACAAACTCATTCATAATAGCAATTTGGATAAATTGGTAGAAGAAAAACATACCAAAGAATGGTTAAGATCATTAATAATCAAGTATGAAGGAAACGATGAAATAATTATTTCTTTTTATGCAAGCACCTTTTCTACCAAGACAGATGTTGTCTACAAAATGCATAAATTTCTACAAAAGAAAGACTCATTTGATCGAATGTATCCTGCTCGCAGTTATAATTGCACTTCATATGATTTGTTTTCAGATGTTGTACTAGATGGTTATTGTGATAACAATCTTATAGAGCTTTTTGTAGAGACGGGCGGACTTTATTGTTTAAACAACAGCAACTGTATATACTATCCATCGGCATATTTTAATTACTTAGGACTTTTTCCTAACATTCAGAATCCCACAGAATATATTGATGATAAAGGAAATGTTGTGGTTTGGTTAGAAACCTATATTGAATCTACAAGAAGCATTTATCCAAGTGATGCAATATATAGATATCCTCATATGTATGTTTGGAAGATTAAAAAAGACTTTATCAATCAGCTTTTACATGATCAATACACGTTAAAAAGTATCGATGATTTAACGGTATATCCATACAAAACCTAATCTATTTGATATTTAACGTTATTTCTGTATCAGGAGATTTTTTATTTTATTAAGTAAATAAGGAATTCTAAACGTTTTATTACTTAATAAAATTTGGCAGATTAAAATTATAATATATTATTTTAATCCTATATTATTCGCTATATACCATCTTAACATATCCTTATCCCAAACATGGTTATCTAATGCATTAGCCAGGATTGGATCTAAGAACATTTCTATATAATTAACACATTCACGGAAAGATATAGTTCCCTCTGAGTCAATTCTATTTAGGAAAGCATTCCATTGCTGTGCTTTGTTGAAGTCATTTTTGAAATCTTCTGTAAAAATAAGGTTCTTATTGTTAATATCAGTATCTCTGTTCTTAAAAGTAGTTTCTATTGCCTCTCTTAAGCTTTCTGAAGAGAATTTGTAGTTTTGTGACATATAGTAGATGTCAAAGAAATCTTTTAACCTACTAGTGTATAATCTTAAAGAAACAATTACTTGAAATTTTTCAGCAATAGCTGATTCAGGTGAATAGGCTACAATCTCTGGAATTGGAGAGTTTTCAAGTAGCACTGGAAAATCCATTAAGGCTGGTCTAGGTATTACTTCATCTCCAAAACCAATATCAAAATGTAGTCTTATCTTAGCTGTTCCAAGGAACGCTATGCAAAACATTCTGATCCCAGGATAATCATCTTTTGCTTTAATTATCTCTGAGCTTATTGAATCTTTATCAAATGTAACACCATCTGGGCATTCAATTGTTATAATACCTCTCATTAGCTTAGTTAAGTTTTCTATTGAATTATCTGTATTTTGTCCAAGGAAGTCTATATCTACGGTAGGCCTAGATGCAGGCATTTTGTAAATCCTGAATAACATTGCACCTTTCAGAACAAAATTTTCTTTAAACTCTGAGATTGATAATCTGAATAAGAATCTTTCTTGAAAGTATTGCAATAAAACTGCATTAAAATCACGATTACTTTTTTTTGCTATCGCTAAGAGCCTAGCTCTTATGGATGCTTCAATATTCTTTATCATCATTCAATCACCATTGCTTTAATGTAGGGTTCAATAACTTTAGCAATCTTACATTCTTTTGCTACTTTATATAACCTGTTTAGATCTGATTCTTTTCTTCTCATATAATTTTTCAGAGCTTCAAGAGCAAGATCTTCTCCTATTCTTTTACGATATCTAAAAACATCACAGATTGTTTTCTCTATCGAGTAAATCTTGAAAGAACCATTGGCCTCTTTAATCTCTATTATTTCTAGTGGATATATTGTATCAGAGAAATAGAACAGTTTTACTGGAGGGTAATCAAGAGAAAATCTTGCTGTATTATTTGGAACAGAAACATGAACGAGATTAGGATTTATTGTTGAGAGATTGTAGTAATGTAGTGCGGAATTTAGACAGATTACTGCCTTAGAGCTTACTTTAGTAATATCAACAAAGCTAGAGTCCTCATCCCACTTATAATCTACTAGCTTATAAAGTCCTGGTTTAATCTTTTCAATAATGTTATCATTCAGAGCTTTAGCAATAACTCTGGTGTGAAATCCATTCTTTTTCAAATCGTTCATTCTGGCATAGCCATTATGCTTACAAAAGAAGTCTTGCACATTCATAGATTTCCCCTTCTGGTTCGTTTTGAAGGTAAATATGCGAAAATCACCTTCACTTAGAACCAATATTTAGTAATTGAATATCTTGTAAAGAGATATTTTCTAAATCGAAACTAATTACTCGGCCCTTATACTAATATCATTTTGAATCAAATATCTATACAAGTCAATGCTTTAAAAATGTGAGTTTAAAGACTTAGGGGATTTAACTGTAATTTGCTTTTCATTTTCTAATCGTCCGTAATCGACCGTGGAGATTCAATAATTTTTTATTATTAACTAAAGAATCTTCTTTTGGTTCAAATAGTTTCACTTCAAAGAAGTCATTCTTTTCAATAATTTCAGGTCTTTTAAGCCCTCTGTTCTCGCAGGAAGTTAGGATATATTTATTCCCAGTACCCATCATCATTTAATTCTTGTAGTTTAGCCTGTATCAGTTTTTTATTTGGTAATTGCAACTCATATTGAGCAACCATAGTGGGAGATAAATTACGTGAAAGAGCATATTCTACTACTTCTTCATCTTTATCACGACAAAGCAAGATACCAATGCTTGGATTTTCATGTTTTTTCTTTACATCTCGATCTAAAACTTCAAGATAAAAACTTAGCTGTCCCAAATCTTTAGGAGTAAATTTTCCTATTTTTAGTTCAAATGCTACTAAAGCAGACAAGCCACGATGAAAGAAAAGTAAGTCTATGAAGAAATCTTGGTTGCCTACTTGTAAACGATATTCTTGACCTATAAAAATGAAGTCTCGTCCCAACTCAAGAATAAATTCTTTCATTTTCTGAATCAATGCTGTTTGCAAATTATTTTCACTATGTAGTTTTGGCAAACCCAAAAACTCTAACACATAATTGTCTTTCAATGTATTATCGATGTTTGGATGCATTTCTCTCAGCACTGCTGAGAGTTTTCTATTACCCATCATGGTTCGTTCAAAATGAGAAGCACTAATTTGACATTCCAGCTCTCTAGATGAATAATGTTCCTTAATGCATAATTTCAAATAATATTCTCTTTCTTCTGTTGATTTACATCTAGAAAGAATGATAGTATTATGTGTCTAGGGTAATTGTCTCACCAGTGCTGAGAGTTTTTTATCCCCCTGATAGGTTTCATAAAACTGCTTCATTCTCCAAAGATTTTTATCACTAAAACCTTTTAATTCTGGATCTTGCTTAGCTATGTAAGCTGCTAAATCTTGGACAACGCTTTTTCCCCAAGCTTGTGAGCTAACTTTATAGCTAATTATTTCTCCAATGTGCCGTAAAGATCAATCAAACCTGTATTTATATGAGAAAAAATCATCTGACGAGATTGCCGAATATGCTTGAGAACTTCGGAGAAATCTTCTTGATGTGATAAACTATTCGAATCAATATCCATATCTACTCCAAATTAAAAGTTAGTTTAAGTTAAGATAGTCTAGCAATAGCAAAGATGTCAAGATAAATGTGAATTAGCTTATTTAATATTATATAAATATCAAGAATCTGATATATTCATTCCATCATTCAATCACTATTGCTTAAATGTATGGTTCAATAACTTTATCAATCTTACAATCTTTAGCAACTTTATAAAGTCTATTTAAATCTGATTTTCTACTACATAATTTTTCAAAGCTTCAAGAACAATGTCAATAAAAGAACTATTTCCATCCCACTCAGAGTCTACAAGCTTGTACAGCCCTAGCTTAATCTTTTCAATTATGTTTTCTTCTCCAGCTTTTGTAATGACTCTAGTATGGAACTTATTTTCTTTTAAATCCTTCATTCTAGCATATCCGTTATGATTATAAAAAAGTCTTGTAGATTCATAGTTAATCCTTATTGGTTCTTTTCGAAGGCAAAATATAAAAAATCGCCTTCATTTAGAAGCAATGTCTATTCTTGATTAATACTTGCAAAAAAAGAATTCAGTTCAAAGATATAACATTTATGTTAAATCTATTTTAACTATATACTCACATGTTCTTTAGTTGCCCATTGCCTAAAACGAGTTCCTTGGACTGATTTAACTCTATAACCTACTGAAATAATAACATCTAAGTTATAGAAATTAGTTGGTTTAGTAGAAAAATCGGAATTTCCGATTTTTCTTATTGTATCTTCTTTCAATAGCTCTTCTTCTTTATAGATATTTAGAATATGTTCGTTGATAGTAGAACGACTTTTATCAAAGAGTTCTGCCATTTGGTCTATGGTTAACCAAACAGTTTCATTCTCTAATCTCACTGAGATATCAGAGCTTCCATCATTACTTTTGTATATAAGTATTTCATTATTGTTAATCATTGTTAAATCCCTCTATGTCATTAAATTAAAATTATACTTTATATTTATCCAAAATTAACACCTATTTTCTTACCCAAACATACCTTAGCGGATTCTGGGTTCCTTTAGTTTTGAAATCTAAACTTTTATTAAGATATAAGGTGTTTATGTATTCATCAGCAATCTTTTCTCCTTCAAAATAGACTCTTTTCTGTTTCTCATATCTTAACCATTTGAGTGGCTTAAATATTG
Source organism: Cloacimonadales bacterium (SeqCode) (assembly GCA_963692475.1). GTDB lineage: Bacteria > Cloacimonadota > Cloacimonadia > Cloacimonadales > JAFGVF01 > JAEKNW01. The sequence goes on along the minus strand of OY829950.1, from coordinate 2,585,935 downwards.
CTCTAATAATACCTCTATATTCTGCTAAGACATAATCTACTTTTTCAGCATTTCTTATATCTAATTTCCAGTATTTTCTTGAAGCTTCATAAATACTTTCACTAGTAGAATAAGTCTTGTTTATGTTTATTATCAAGAAATGTGTTTGATATCTTTTATTTCTATCGGATCAGCTGAATATAAAGCTTCAATTTCTTCTACAGTTTTTATTCCTCTTGCTTCAGCATTATGACCAGCTAAAATATTAGTAATGTTAGCTAAATCACGAAGTTTTGGTTAGTAAATAAATCTATTAATGTAGATTCAATCTCAAAGGCAAGTTCTGCATTTTCTAGACCATGCCTTATAATATAATGTCTAACAGAAGATTCTTGCTTAATTTCCTTTATTAACTTAATTTTGTCAGCATCTACCGGATTATCTATTGCTCCTCTAACATGCTGAAAAACTCTGTTTCCTTGTCCTTTACCAATGTAGAAAATTTTAAATTTCTTGAATCTTGTAATAAATAAACATAGAAACCTATTTTTTAATAGTATTTTCTGAGAATTTTACAACTGGAATATCGGCAGTTTTGATGATTTGCTCCTTTTATATATTTTATCAAATTGACTACAATATAAGATATCCTCTCCCCTACTTAACCTTAACCGGAATAAATGTCTCCATTTGAGCAAATGCAAGTTTTTCAGATATTTCAGGAGGAGTAATAACGTGTCCCATTGGGTAATGATTTTCTCTAATATCTAGTTCAAGCACTTCTGATTCATTTATATACTTTAAAGCTTCATTATATAATCTTTCATTTTCTTTATCATCCCCATCTTGATAGTGATAGGTTAGATAATAACCACCATCGAAATCAACTACTTCATAAGAAGAAGTATCTTGTCCTTCGATTAAAGCCCACCACCAAACAAATCCTTGATTTTTTTCATCGTAAAAGAGAAAATCTCTAGGTATAAAATTATCTCTAGGAGTAACTTCAAGTCCTGAGAAAAATTTGTCAAATTTTCCTAATTTACCATTTTCAGAGAAATCGAAGTTTTCGTCAACTCCAGATGATATTGCTTTAAATGGGGGTAAATAGATTATTCTGAAATTCATTAGTTTGTCCTTTTAATTATTTTGATTTTTAATAAATTCAATTTTGTTAACAGAAATAATATTGTCAATAAAATTAAGCTCAAGTTTAAGCCTGGTGGAAGATATTGTCTTTAATGCTAATTATCTAAGGTTTATTAGACATTTTAACTATTAACATTTACTACAATGAGGTATATTAAAGAATTTGAATACTTTAACTAAATAAATCAAGGTTATTCCTCAGTTTAAGTTGTACTTGAGCCTTTATAATTTATTTACAAAATCTTAAAAGGTCCAATCTCCATTCTTATTTCTGAAGTTACCTGAAGCAAGTATTTTAAGATTAGTATTTGATACATACCAATCTTCTGGACCGTGATAAATTGCATTGGCATTCTTCATAGCTATTATAGTTTGTGCAGTGTAAATACACATACCTTTTCTAAGATTCAATGGATTGGGTAAGCATAGAGCAATTCTAAGGTTTTTACCCATATATTTTTTATCTGCTAAGATTTTGTCAGGATAAATTTCAAATGGAATGTTTTTCTTAAATTTGTCTAAAATTAAATTATTCTCCCATGCACCGTAAATGCAAAGATTCCGTTGACTGAGGTCCATTTCTATAGCTATTTTATCAGTTACTGCTTCATAACCCATATTTTTTTGCAACCAAACAACTGTAGGTATTACATTTTCTTCAACTCCTTCGACTCGATTTGGATCAGGATAAATTACCAGAATATCTTCACCTGCAAACACACTATTTATGGGTCCTTGGAATTGTTGGAGATTATCCAATTCTTTATCAGAAATGACTGTTTTATCAACAAAATATTGTGCCAGGGTAGGGAAATAATTAGCATAATTTATTCCTCTGTCTAAATGAGCTTCTTCATAATTCAGAATTCCTTTATAAGCTGAAGTTATAAAGATGAATCCTTGACTTTCTTGCCCTGCCAAAATGTTGGAGTTATAAAAACTATAATACAACTCTGAAAGACGGATATCACTCGCACGAACAAAGTGTTCTGCAACAGTTATCCACCACGAGTCGTATGCTTGCTTCTCCATTTTATCGGCAATATGTTCAAATTTTGCTTCAATCATTTTAAAGATATCCCAGTGTTCTTCAACCAATGGGTTGATGAAGGAATGTGAGAATTCATGAAAAAACCAACTGGATACTTGATTAATATCCCGTTCTGACATCCTACTAAAATCTATACTAACCACACAATAAGTATGTACTCCATCTTCTTGGTCCAGTACAGATGGACCGTAACCACCAATTACAAGTGGGGAAATAACAAGAGTGTATGATTGATAACTATAGCCATACCAGTTTACCATGTGAGCTATCATATCGGGATATTTGTTTAAATAATCTTCAGCATCGCTTACTAACTTTTGATAATATTCTTCTTGAGAAGAAAAAAAACCAAGAAAATCAGTCATTTGGGCAAACTGACCAACCATATTATAGAAATCATCCAAGGCTGCTTTTTGAGAGATTACTCTTATTCTCTCAAGATTCATTTCTTTTGAAGAAGGTACCCAGTTAAAGATTTTTTTCTTACATGTATAGTCATCAAACAGTAAAAAACTACTCACAGGAAGATCATAAGAATACCCTGCAGATTCCATATTCTTCATGGTTCGAATTACAGGATGATCTTTATATTCAATGAACCAAGCATCTACTGCCTTAGCATAATCCCCAGTATAACTGACCATCTTGCTTCCTGAAAGGTATTGGATTATTGCCAATAGCTCTAACCGTGAATCAATTGTAATTTTCAATAATCCACTTTTTCCAGTAATATTATTCCTTGTTTTTTTATTCCTACTATGACTTTTTTCGGCAATAAGACTAATGGATAAGCAACAAATCGAGATAATTATAAAAGACAATACCATTAATTTACCTTCCATCATTATGGTCTCCTTGATTTTTTCTTAACTATTTTCAATATTTATTCAATTGTCAAGTATTTTCCTTGCTCAGTCATGACTTAATTCTGAGAGTGAAATCTACCTCTATTTATCTACCTTGAAAATATATTCAAGAGAAAATTCTTCCAAGCCATCTTTTCTCATTTGGTTAAGAGTATTGTTGCCTATAAGACCATCAGAGGTCATATTATTTTCATTTTGATACTGAATTACAGCAGATTTTAAGACAGAATCAAAAGTGCAGTTAATCTCAGATGAATAAAACCCCTTTTCTTTCAAGAATTCTTTAACTGTTTTAATGGTTTCTGATAAATCATCTTCTTGTAAATATCTTCTATAAGTTATTATTGATAATGGTTTTTTATATCTTTCGAATAATTTTTCACCAAAGGCTAGATTCTTCCAAAAACTTATTAATTTATCAGGAGAATATTCATTATGATGAATGAAGTTCTTGCTGTATTCAGTAACTTCACTCTCTGTTTTTCTAGCTGATCTGAAAGGAAAAATATGATATTGAATTTTGCCGTATTTTGATGAATTATGATGTCTGGACAAAGCATAAACTGGTATAAAATTCTTGTTAAGAAAAGATACACAACCTATTGAAACACAATTTCCATGGACACATATTGCACCACCAGTATCGCTAAAACCTGCCATAGCAGTGTGTCTTTGGTCAATTTGATTTGGGTAATTGAGGCAAATTCTAAAAGCTGAACCTTTTCCCACTTCTCCTGATTTTTCAACATTATTAAGGTCTACCCACATAAACCATAAACTACTATAGTAGGCAAAATCCCCATAATAAAATCCCTCAGGTGTTTTAGAATCTCCTGCCTTCAACTTAGGTCCTGGCTCAAAGTCCATGGAACAAATAGGGAGAGTTAAGATTAAAGACAGACTATCTTGTGATGAATCTTTTGACCATATCTCGCACTCTCTCTCCTGCTTAAATACTCTAATAACTGTACAATCAGGAGGATAGTTGATTTTCTTTTCAATATTAGGATAATTCTTTAAGGTTATAGAATCTACAAGCGTTAAAATAGCCATGGGACTAGTGACATTTTGCGATAATAAAGCAGCTGAATATAATAAGGTGAGTATGATAATTACTCTTTTCATGGTTCCTCGCTGAATTCTTATCTTATTAGAACAATTTTCTATCAAGAAGAGTAAAGAAAGCCTGCTTGAGATGCTTATAACCCCTCTTACTAGTGTAAAAAATATTCCAATATACGTTAACATGTTATTACTAAATAGTGCCCTGCCTAATATAGTATAATCATATAGAACACTATAATGATAACTAAGACTATATAATACAGCTTATTTATATATGTCAAGAGAATTATTAGAAAGATTGATTTTGATTGTAATAATATCTACTTGTGAAACAATATGTGTTTGTTATGGGATACTGCTTCTGGCTCAAGTTCAAGTATAGTGGAAATTATTAAGCATCTTATTGCACCTTTTTATTGCATTACAGTAAGTTATGGTATACTTCCACTAATAGAAGCTTCTATGTTAGATAAGACTTAACCATGAATTTGAGAATGATGTAGTCTTCACTTGTGAGAGAACTTATCCATAAATCAAAGAATTAAGGATAATGGCTTACGACATGAGCTATTTCTTTATTTACCTTAGAAGTGCTATACTTACGCAATTCATAAGCTTTTTTAAGTTTTAATGGTTTGAACGCTTTTTCAAAGTGGCAATGTTGTTGTCACTTTTTTTGTGGATGTGGTTATTCGTAATCCCAGTTATGGACTGACAGCATCCTGCTGTCAGATTTGTGTGGTGGAAGTAAGGATACTTCCACTCCATACTTCCTGCTTGGTACGGGCAGGATGTCCACGTTCCCAGCTAATTTTTCACTTTTAACTTTTCATTTTTCACTGAAATGGCACCCCCGAGCCGATTCGAACGGCTGACCTTTTCCTTAGGAGGGAACTGCTCTATCCTACTGAGCTACGGGGGCACTGCATTCAAAAAGGTTAAAGTGGTGATTGGTGTCAAGAATTTTCTCTCTCAGCAAGAAATTATCTTAGACTGATGGAAATCCTAAAGATTCTGTCTTATGTATTAACATTATTTATCTTTTGATTTTAATGTATAATTTCTAACCATCCTCTGACAATCCTACTTGCAATATTCATAAAGTCCATATTTGGCAATTTTACGTGCTATAGAGTTAGCTGTTATTCCAAGTAGTTTAGCAGCTTGCAGTTGTACTCCGTTAGTTTTAAGAAGTGCTTCTTTGATAGTATCTCGGGTAACTTTTTCTAAGTTGAAATTATCTTTATTTGAATGAAGAGTCTCATTTTGTAAATTTAGGTAATTCGTTAAAACAACATTTATATCTTCATTATTGGCGAGAGAAATAGCAATCCTTTGCATAATATTTTTTAGTTCTCGAATATTACCAGGGAAGTTATATTTAACTAATTTAGCTTCAAAATCTTGATCAATAATTGGCATAGAGATATTAAGTTTTTGGCAGTAACTGGAGAGGAAGTATTCTGCTAAAAGGGGAATATCTTGACTTCTATCTCTGAGAGGAGGGAGTTTAATTTCATAGTTACAGAGACGATAGAAGAGGTCAATTCGAAATTTATTTTCGCGAGTTAATTTAAGTAAATCTTTATTGGAAGCACTAATAATTCTAAAATCAGATTTTACTGGAGTAGTTGAACCTAAAGGATAAAACTCTTTGTCTTCCAGAACTTTCAAGAGCTTAGTCTGAATATCGAGTGAGATTTCTGATATTTCATCTAAGAAGAGGGTTCCTTTATCAACAATGTTCAGAATCCCTAATTTATCTTTTTCAGCACCAGTGAAAGCCCCTTTCTTGTAACCGAAAAGCTCACTTTCAATGAGAGTCGGGGTAATAGAAGTCAAGTTGAACTCGCAAAAGTTTTGGTTATTTCTATTGCTTTTATAGTGGATGTATTTAGCCAGAAGTTCTTTTCCAGTCCCGGTTTCGCCAGTCAATAGCACATTACTGAAGGTTGCATCAGCTACGTTTAAGCACTCTTGTTTAATTCTATTCAATTCAGGAGAATTTCCAATAATAGTATTTTCGATTTTTTGGGATATAGATTCAGAAGACAACTCTTTTTTTACTGTTTCGTCATAAGATATTTTTTCATAAGAAGCTAACAAATTATGATAATAGTTCATTTCTGTTTCTTTTTTGTGCACAGAGATGTTATTCGATACTTTTCTATATAGTTTAAAATACTCAGTAACTTTCTCACCATCATTTAATTTAGCATAGTATTCAATCAAAAAGAATAGATATTCTTGGTAATATTCACGCTTCTGATCAATTATCTCATTCATTTTAGACTCAATTTCCGCAAGATTTATATCTTCAATATTCCCTATGGATAGATAATAGGAATAGAGAAATAGACTTGGAATAGTTTGTATTGTATCATTATCCAATTGAGCAAAAAATACTTCAGATTGTCTTATTTCTTCATTCATTACAGCTATCATGAAGCTCTCTACTAAAACTCTTTGTAGAAGTTGTTTATCTTGACTCATAGATTTAATCTCATCTAAGATAGCTATCGCTTGCGAATAACATTTTAACTGACTTAGCATTCTTGCTTTGGTAAACCTTAGATGAATCTTATCTAAAGGTGAATCTTCGCAAAGACAGATATCAATAAATTTAATTGCTTGTTCTAGCATTGAATTTGCGGCATAGGATATACCGAGGGTGTGATTTGCCCTATAATAAAGTCTTTTATCTTTTCTAATTGTTTCATTAGAGATTATTTTATTCATATAATAGATTGATTCGAAAAAGTTACCTCTGGAAAATTTATAATATCCTAAACTCAAATAGTAGAATGCTTTAGTCTTTTCAGAATTATCCAGAGCAATATAATTAGTAAATCTTTTATATATCTCTTCATCCTTCTCTTGTAGTCGTTTTGATGAGTAATGAGTAAGAATTTGACAATATGCTAAAGGTATGCTGTTGTTAGGATTATAATTATCAATAATATAAAGAATCTTACTAATTAATTTTTCAGTTGAGTCATTGAAATAATAAACAGATTGAACCATGTAAGAGGTTAAAATCTCTAGAACCTTATCTACATCAGAAATTATTAATCCAGCATTGATGATTGATTCCAAGAGCTCATCAGAAGGAGGTTCGGTAGTTATATTAGATTCAATAGTTGCTGATTCTAAGAAATATACTTGGGAAACCTTAGTTGGCTTATAATTGTTGGCACAAAGCGTTAGATAGCAATTAAAGATATCATAACATTTTCTAACTACTTGCTCCCGAGGTAGAGAGCTTTTATTACCTATCACCAAATCTTCATAAAACTCAGTAATCTTTTTGTTAAAATCTTTTTTTACGTTATCCACTTTAATGCTCCTAAAAATTATTATTCGACCACATTATATTTTTATAAGGTGTTTCACACGCAAGAGTACATGCAATCTTACAGAAAAGGTATTGAAACACTTCCTGTTCCCACCCTCATAGAAGGGGATTTATCTTAGGTATAGATTTAAAATAATAGTAAAAGTTCGTCAAGATAATTAATCATAAAATCCCGAAAACGGGAAAAAACATATGCCGTTTTCGGTATATCAGGATGAGATTTCAGAGAAAAAAAATATTTCCTTGATTTGTAAAAGATTATAAAACATTGCTTTATGTTTATTGGAAATTATGGTATCTGATTTGCTTAATAGTAAAATATGAAACATGGAAAAAAATTAATCGTCGATTTTAAAAGAAGTCTCGAAGATTCCCAAAAAATCGGAAAGTTGAGTTTTAATGGCAACCAATGGGCTATTACAATTATAACTAAAGATGATGAAATAAACAATTTTGTCTTTGATCCAGAGGAATATCGAGAGATTATTCAAATAATTAAAAACTATGAATTACAAAGGAGTAAAGATGTGTAAAGAAAAAATGATCATTCTTTTAGTATTATTAGTGCAAGTAACAGGACTATTTTCAACAGTATATTATGTCTCTAAGACGGGAGATAATACCAATGGTTTAACTTGGGCAAGTGCGTACAATGAAGTTCAAACTGCCATAAACATAGCTTCAAATGGAGATCAAGTCTGGGTAGCAAAAGGTAAATATATACCAAGTGACTATAATCCTAAAGGCTCAGGAACAGCTGTTTTAAACAGAACAAAGACCTTTGTAATCAAAAATGGCATTGATTTATATGGAGGTTTCGCCGGAAATGAGACAGCAATAGAGCAAAGAATAAATTATTGGATTGGTCAAAGTAATGAGACTATTCTTTCTGGAGACCTTAATAATGATGATGATTATTCCCAGTGGGAAACTTATAATCACTCTCTAATCAAAAACACAGAAAACTCCTATAATGTGATTTACTATTATAATGTATATACTAAAACTATTGTTGATGGTTTCACTATCAGTGGTGGGAATGCTAATAAGAAAGTATCTGGTAAACCATATCATGATGGTGGTGGAGCTCATTTAACATCATCTTATGCTTATCTAAAGAATTGCCGTATTATCTATAATCAAGCTGTAAATGCTGCTGGAGCAATTACTTTTTCTGGTGGAGAACTATGGGACTGTGTAATTTCAAGAAACAGAACAGTAGCTCAAAGTTCAGATGCAGGCGATGCAGGTGGTGTAAAGCTTCACAATGGTGGTAAACTAATCAATTCAATCGTAACAGATAATTATTCAGTGGAAAGTTCTGCTAGAGGTGGAGGAGTTTGCTGTTCTTGGTCTTCACCAGGTCATTCTATCATAAACTGCGTTATTGCAAATAATAAAACAGCTGGAACTGGTTCAGGTATAGGCAATTATGGGACAAATTCAACCAAGACAAAAGCATATAATACTATTGTATGGGGTAACACAGGTGCTAGTCAAATCGGTGGAACATCCATGGCATTAACCTATTGTGGTGTCCAAGGAGGATATACAGGGATAGGAAATTATAATCTAAATAGCGATAATGATGCAGTTAATGGACCTAATTTTTATAATTCTGAAGCCGGTGATTGGCGCTTAAGAATCACTTCTCCTTTACTTAATATTGGTTCTAATACTTATACATCAAGTCCAGTAACAGTCTCTACTGATATCCTGGGAAATCCTCGCATCATTGAATCAATAGTAGATATGGGCCCTTATGAACATTTCTATCAAGTAACTTTGCAAGCAGACGCTAATGGCATCATCTATGTTAAGAGTGTAGCTTCAGGAAGTGCTGATGGATCATCATGGGAGAATGCAACTTCTTCCTTGCAGGGAGCATTAGATTCTGATGCAGAACAAGTTTGGATAGCAGAGGGAACATACTATCCAACTGAGAATATACCTGGTATGGAAGGTGATTTAAGAGCACAAGCATTCATTTTAGAGAGTGATAAACAAATTTATGGAGGTTTCCCTGCAGAGGCGTCAACAGCAGAAAATAGTACTTTGGATTCACGTAATTCTGATGAGTATTTAGTATTCCTAACTGGAGATATTGGACAACCTGGGATTAATGATGATAATAGCTACCATGTTCTCTATTCGCAGAATATCTCAGCCTTCACTATCTTAGATGGATTGATAATTAGTGGTGGTAATGCAGATGGACCAGCTCCTCATGACCAAGGTGGTGCTATCTATTTAGTTGATTCTTCTCCTACTATTAATGATGTCAATGTAGAAGATAATCAATCTAACATTGGGACTGAACCAATACTCCTATCCGGTGAAAGTAACCCTGTAATTACTGATAGTCCTGGCTTAGATGATACTTTACCTGTCGAGCTTACTTCATTCACTGCTATACTAACAAGTACTAATTGTTCAAATGTAATGTGGCAGACAGCATCTGAATCAAATCTTATTGGATATAATATTTATAGAAGTGAATTAGATGAAATAAACTCTGCAATGAGAATTAATCCAGTTTATATTCAAGCACAGAATAATTCAACAGGAGCTCAATATTCTTATACTGATGAAGAAGTGGAGATGAATGTTACCTATTACTACTGGTTACAATCAAATGAAATGAATGGATTTGTAGAATACTTCGGTCCAATCTCTCTAATGATAGGTGAAGGAGAAGATGTTATCGAACCTGTATATACAATTACTAATCTTAATAATAACTATCCAAACCCCTTCAATCCTGAAACAAGATTTGAATTCTATGTTAAAGATGGAGAAACAGCCACCTTCCAAATCTATAATCTAAGAGGACAAGTGATCAAATGCATTGATAATATTTCTAGTGGAAAACAAGAATATATCTGGAAGGGGCAAGATAAACATGGTAACAAAGTTGCTTCAGGAATTTATTTTTACAGTTTGAGAACAGAAACATATAGTTCTGTTAAGAAAATGGTACTTAGCAAATAGTATCTTGCTTCGCAAGAACTAAAAATGAAAAGATAAAAATGAATAATAATAAAAGTCTCGCTGTAGCGGGGCTTTTTTCTTCACCACTGATTACACAGATTAACACAGATTTTAAGATGGTGTGATTACAAGAGACTGTTCAAATAAACGAATTGATATTCAACACTTTAATTTTAAAAGGACTCAAAATAGTACACACTTTATACAAAGATAATTTTTATTTTCAAAATTGACTTATAGTTTTCATTCAGGTTTAAATTCTGGATATTGGAAGAAGGCCTCTTAAATCCTGACTTGTGAGGGCGAAGCTTTTAGGCGAAGACCCAAAGGATGCTGACATAATAGGCAGGGTTCGTTAGACCCTGTAGAAGAATTCCCCCGTAGCCTAAGCCCCGGAGGGGCGATAATACCTCTTAGTAATCATGTAAACAGAGGGATAATTTCATTGTACAAGTTGTTTTTATGTAATAATAAGTATAGTAAAAAAATTAATATGGCAAAATGAATATTGTCGCCCCTTTAGGGCTTAGATTTCCTAGAAATCTTTAACAGTGTCTAACGAGCACTGTCTATTATATTTTCATCCCTCTGGGATTTTTAAGAATTTCCAAGCTTTCGCTTGGACGCGGATGTGGTCATCCGCATTCACAGTTAAAAGGCTTTGTTACCAATATACAATCATTATAAAATGTCAAGAAAACATGAAGTTGTACAATATTAACATCTTTAAGGATAAGCTATTGGAGAGGGTGGATTGATGGTTGAACAGTCTCGGTTACAATTTTATAAAAAGTTGGTAATAAATATTGACATCTAAAATCGTAAATCATATCTTAAGATTATAATTTAAATAGTAAAGTTATTAACCTCATAGGAGGATCAATGAATTTATTAAAATATTGCTGTGTTACTCTAATATTGCTTTTATCTCTGAATGCCTTTGCCCAAAGCAATATGGCGATAATGAATACTTTTGAAGGACCATGGAGAAATAGTGAATATGGCAAATGGATGGCAACCTTAGATTTTAATGCAGATGGGATTGATGATCTGTTTGTTTTGGCACGTGAAGAAGTTGGACACCTGGTGAAATTCATATTTTCTGGGGAGGAGATAATTTTGAGTATAATTTAGAAAGTTCGCCCAGTATCAATGAGAGTATTGTTTCAAAGATGAAGTAGCTTCTCCTTCATTAGCCTCAATAATCATCTTCATCCATCGAATAGCTTCAATAGGATGTTTGCCGATAGCTGTTTCATCAGATAGGGTAACTCCGGAAGCACCATCAAAAATAGCATTAGCAACATCAGATATTTCAGCTCTGGTTGGTGAAGTTTTTGCGACCATAGACTCCATCATCTGGGTAGCTACAAAGAAAGGTTTCCTTAGTTCTTGGCATTTCCTGCTTATTTGCTTTTGGAGAGTGGGTATAAGTGGAATTGATACTTCTATACCTAAATCACCTCTGGCGATATAGAGGTAATCAGATTTCTTGATAATGCTTTCAATGTTCGCAAGTGATTTGGCAGTTTCGAATTTGCTCAGAATAAGAGCTTTATGGTTAATCTCCAATGAAGTATAATAATCTTGGAATTCTTGAATATCTTGCTGAGAATTTACAAAAGAAAGGGCAAAGAAATCAGGCTTGAGTTGAGCTGTTTCTCGGATAATCTCCTTATCTTGGCTTGAGAGAAATTCTTGGTGGAGAGATTTACCAGGGATAGAGAAATGGCAATTAGGTCTAAGAATGTTATTATTATCAATAGTCAGGGTTAAGTAGTCTTGATTGATATCAGTAATAGAACCAGAAAAATCTCCATCTTGGAGGTAGAATCTATCACCTGTTTGGATAATGTCTTTTTTTATTGTTGAGGAAAAGTAATAATCAACTTTTTTAGGCTCAAAATAGATATTCGTGGAAGAAGATGCAGATAGGTTATGATTAGTTCTTAGGTTAGCTATTCTCACTTCAGGTCCTGGGATATCAATCATAATCCTTGTTTCTAATTTTGAACTTTCTGCTAATTTTCTTATCAGTTTAACTACTTTGATAGCAGAACTTATTTCAGTGTGCGACATATTTATCCGAAAAATAGTTGAACCAGCTTCTAACATAGCTTGAATCAGATCTGAGGTAATAGTTTTCGTATTTATAGTGGTAATAATTTCTATCATTAAGGGATTCCTAAAATTGCTTTATTGTTTTGGATTTAATAGTAGGTAGGATTTCTAAGAGTGAAGACAGCTGAAGCTTTAAATCTTCTAAAACACTATTGTTACTTATCACATAATCAGCTTTTTCTTCTTTAATTGGACTTGGAAGTTGACTTGAGATTTTGTTAAGTGCTTCCTCTTTGGATAAGTTATCTCTTTTCATTAGTCTTAGAAGTTGAGACTCAGGCTTAGCAGATATAGTAATAATGAAGTCAAAACTGTTTTCTAATTTTGCTTCAAAAAGCAGAGGCACTTCAAAGAAGATATACTTAGATTGGCTATTATCTACTAAATTATTCATTAAATTAAATATTTGAGGATGAGTGACAGAATTTAGATACTCTAATTTTGTTTTATCTTGAAAGACAAATTTACTGAGTTTTGTTCTATCGATACTATTATCTGAACTCAGAATAAGGCTACCAAACTTATCAACTAATTGCTCTTTAACCTCATCTATAAATAGAACATCATGCCCAATTTTATCTGTAGAATATACATGAAAACCTGAAGTTTCCAATAGTTTTACAAATTCAGACTTTCCACAAGCTATGCTTCCTGTAATTCCTATGATCAAAGGTCTTTCCATCATTAAATCTCAAATTTTGTTGCATTTATTGCTGATAACACTTGAATTAACTGTGCATTATCCTTAACATTATGTACACGGACAATATCAATTTTTCTTTCGTAAGCAAGAGCTGTTGTTGCCATAGTCCCCCCTTCCCTATCTTGGGGACTTGCCGGACTAATCATATTGATAAATGATTTACGGGATGAACCAAGAAGAATTTTACAACCTAAAATATGAAACTCATCAATTCTTTTCAAGATAGCTAAATTATGGTTTAAACTTTTCCCAAAACCAATTCCAGGATCTAAGACAATTCTATCTAAGCTGATATTATGTTTTTGGCAAAAAGAGATTCTTTCTGCAAAAAAATTAATAATATCATTTATGACATTAGAATAAAGAGGATTTTCTTGCATGGTTTCAGGCTTTCCCTGCATGTGCATTAAGCATATTCTACTTAGAGGGAATTCTTTTAGCACTTCTATCATGTTCTTATCGCCCTGTAAGGCAGTAATATCATTAATAAAACTTGCTCCAGCTTCTAAGGATTTTCTCGCTACTTCAGCCTTATAAGTATCAATAGAAATAGTAACATTGCTCTCTTTTCTTATGGCTTTGATTACTGGTATTACTCTCTGGAGTTCTTGTTCTAAAGATACTCGAGGTGAACCTGGTCGTGTTGACTCTCCCCCTATATCAATAATTGAAGCACCATCCTTTACCATTTGAAGAGCATGAGAAAGAGCTTTTGTTACTTCAAAATGTTGATTACCATCGGAAAAGGAATCAGGAGTAACATTTAAAATACCCATAATCTCTGGTTTAAAGTCTCTTCCCTTATCTTCTAAGCTCCAGTAAAGTAATTGCTTACGAAAAGTAGAGAGTTGCTCCCTTATTTCAGGAAGTCCCATACTAGTATAATGCCTCATCCTGGTAATGAGAGCTAATATTTTGTTTGCTCCACCCATAAATAAAAGATTAGATTGCTTCTTATCCCCTTCCACTATTCCCTTACTCATGGCAAGATCAGCTCCGATTATCAAAGCTTCTTGCTTCATTATATTGGCTGCTCCTGTCTCAACATTGTAGAGAAGAAGAGAACGTCCAATAGCTTTGGGTGCCATAACTTCAACTCCTTGAGATGAAACTCCGATTTGTTGGAGGATTTCTCGGGCATCCTGTATATTGCTTATAGTTATTATTCTGTTTTTCATCATATCCTCATGGTTTTTGTTCGTAAGGGCGAATCATAATTCGACCTTCTGTTCATTCCCCTCCGCGGAGGGGTGGCAGTGTATTTCACTGACGGGGTGGTTTCTTCAAGAGTGTCCAGTCCTAATTAATTTGACCGATTTTTATGGGCATCCTCTACTCGAGGTTTCATCCCTTGGGTCTTAGCCTAAAAGCTTCCCCATCACTTTTCGGGATTTAAGATAATCATTGCTTTCTGCAATGATGCGGGCAAGATACCCGCTTTCCCAGTTAAGATTATTATTGCTTTCTGCAATGATGCGGGCAAAATACCCGCTTTCCCAGTTAAGATTATCATTGCTTTCTGCAATGATGCGGGCAAGATACCCGCTTTCCCAGTTAAGATTATTATTGCTTTCTGCAATGATGCGGGCAAAATACCCGCTTTCCCAGTTAAGATTATCATTGCTTTCTGCAATGATGCGGGCAAGATACCCGCTTTCCCAGTTAAGATTATCATTGTTTTCCGCAATGATACGGGCAAGATACCCGCTTTCCCAGTTAAGATTATCATTGGCTTTCTGCAATGATGCGGGCAAGATACCCGCTTTCCCAGTTAAGATTATCATTGCTTTCTGCAATGATGCGGGTAAGATACTCGCTTTCCCAGTTAAGATAATCATTGCTTTCTGCAATGATGCGGGCAAGATACCCGCTTTCCCAGTTAAGATTATCATTGCTTTCTGCAATGATAAGGGCAAGATGTCCATCTCCCTTCGCTAATAAATTATACATAGCTTAGCGAAGTAGCAAGCTTCCAAAGACAACTCGTCCGACCGAAGAGGGTTTCGAACCTACCCTTCAACAATTAAACAAATCCTCGATTCAACCACAAAGTAACTCGTGAGATTAGCATAGGTAGGTGTAGCTTAAACGAATATCATTGGAAGATTCTTATCTTCCTTCTTATTCGTGTTTATCAGTGCTAGCCGTGGCAATATTTTTCTTATTATTAATCATTGCGAAGCAATACCACATTTTTTTTTAATTACTAATTTTAATTTAATCTTGATTTATATCAACTAATTTATTCTGATATTCAAGAACATAGACTCCAGAGCTCATAGCTTTAAGTTTTCCATCCTTATCAGCATCTTGCAAAATTTCTATAACCCAGATAGCTAATTCGCTATTTCCTTCCAAATTTTTTAAAGAACCACCAATTTTTCCATCTCTAATTTCGAAATAAACTTTACACTTTTGGGAAACCTTTTTAGTTGGGTCAAACTCTTTTCCTGCAAAAAGTGAACGGATTAATGAGTCATCCCCCCCATAATTGGTATCTTTGAAAAAGTCATTAGTTCCAGTAAAAGAGATAAAAATAGTATCTTGTTTAGTTTTACTGAATTTCTTGGTATCAATTTTGATAGGATCTTTATCGCCCAGAGATTCATGAATATCATGGACATCATAATTTATGATATGAGAATTTGGAGCTAAAATATCTCTATCTCTTTGAGCATAAGTAGAAGCGGTATGAGTTCTATCATGAAATCTATCACTATCATCTTCATCAAAGAGATTAAAGGAATAGTCTTCATCTGCATTAGAATTAATTTCACTCTCAATTCTTGGCTTTATAAACTGATCAATAGGAATTGAACTTGCCTCTTTTTTTTCAATCTGGGCTGTTTTCGTTTGTTTAACTGCTTCAAATTCCGGCTTAACTTCTTCTACTTTTTCCACCTCAATAGCTAATTCTTTAATTTCAGGAGCTTGATAATCAGGTATATCGATACTATATAGGAAAAGTAACCCATGGAGTAACAAGGAAATTATTAGAGGAATTAAAAAACTTTTTTTCATGATTAATCAACACTATAACGAGTTGGGTAGGAGATTCTTTTAGCTCCCACTTCTGTTACCATATCATGAACCGGGACGATATTTTTCCACTGGACTTCTTCATCAACCCAGATTTCAACTTTTGATTCAGGCTCACGAATTAACCTTGTTCTCATTTCATCAACAAAATCAACTTTACTATAGATTTTATCTTTATTATCCAGGCAGATTTCATTATCCTTAGTAATAATAACTTTGATAACATCACCTGTAGGAAGTTTACTGCTACTAATAGATTGAGGTAAGTTTACTCCAATAGAGTTAATATTTACAAAGTTAGATGAAAGTAGCAGAAATATGATTAAAAGAAAGACAACGTCGGTCATTGATATTAAAACTGTTGAAGTTATCTTTTTCTTTTTTACATCTATTTTCATGTTTTACTTCCTGTTATCTTCCCGATATTTAAGAATCAAATGATGACCTGCCTCTTCAATTTTACCTGCAATACTTTCAATTGAAGATACAAAATAGTTATTGAAAATTAGGGCAATAATTCCTACTACTAATCCACCAATAGTTGTTAACATAGCTTCCCAGATACCATTAGCCAACATACTGATATCTACCCCACCTTTTGAAATTCCGATATTCATAAATACTTTTACCATACCAGAAGCAGTACCAAGAAAACCGATTAGAGGAGCTATAGCAGAAAGAGTCGAAAGCACACCAATATGTTTTTCTAAGAATTTTATCTCAACTTTAGCCTTGTTTTCCATCTCTTCATTAGCATCTTTTTCTCCATAAGGAAGATACTCAACTCCTCTTTTCAAAGTATTTGCTAAAGGTGATTCTATTATACTACTATCAACAAATTCTATAATATCTGATAGTTTTGTTAAAGTTTCCAGTTCATTTGCAAACTCTTCATCTCGCTTCTTAGCCTTGTAAATTACAATAAATCTTTCTATTATTACTGCGATTGTTACTATTGATGCTAGTAACAATACATACATTAACATTCCGCCTCTGGCTATAAACATTCAATGTCCTCCGATTTATTAATGAATTTTTAATTATCTTTTATTTAGATTATTTCCTTTTAGTGAAATCACTATATTTGTTTCAAATTTCCGTCAACATCCTGAGGTTTGTTAAAGAATTCTTCTTCTAATTTTTCCATTTCAGCAAGAGCAGAATTTAGCATTTTTACTCTTTCACTGTAGGAGATAAAAGCAGACTTAAAGCCATTAATAATGATGTTTTTTACATCTTTGTAAGAAAGCTTCAATTTATCAATTACAAACATAAACTCATCAGTTACAGTAGTGTTAGAAACTGTTCTGTTATCTGTATTTAAAGTAACTCTTAATCCATAATCAAGATAGAAGCCAAAAGGATGAACATCTAAAGAAGGCACAGCTTTAGTATGGTAATTACTTTTAAAACAGATTTCTAAAGGTATTCTATGATCATTAACATAATTTAACAAGTCACCATCTTCTATTAATCTGGTACCATGTCCTATTCTATGTGTTCCACAATAATGCAAAGCTTGGTGAATACTATCAGGACCATAAGCCTCTCCTGCATGAATTGTGATATTCAGATTATTACTAAGAGCCAATCTAAAAGCTTCTTCATGGTCTTTTGCTGGATAATTATATTCTGCACCTGCTAAGTCAAATCCTATCACGCCTTTATTTTTATAAGCTACTGCTAACTCAGATAAACGAAGGGAAGTTGCTGGATTTATATTCCTTATACCACAAATTATTACTGCTGTCTTGATATTATACTTCAATTCTGCTTTTCGTAAGCCTCTTAATACCGCATCTGAAATTTCAGTTAACTTTAAGCCCTCATTGGTATGTAAAATTGGAGAATAACGAACTTCAATATATCTGACATTCTCTTTTGCTGAATCTTCTGCTAATTCAAAGGCTGCTCTTTCTAAACCTTCTTCATTCTGTAATACCAAATTTGTTATATGAAAACCTTGAAGATATTCCTCTAAACTTTTACACTCATCTCCACATGATATCATGGAAAGAAGCTTTTCTCTATCCATAGTTGGTAATTTTATTTTATTCTTCTTAGCTAAATCTAATATTGTATCCACTCTGACAGAACCATCCAAATGAACATGAAGATCAGTCTTAGGCAATTTTTCAATAAACTCTCTATTTAACTTCATTTTTCCTCCTAAAGTTATTTAATATGTTATTATAATTCGATACTGTCAATTTGTCAAAGGAAAAATTAAAATTATTAATGCTTAATAGAGCATAAATGGTTCACGTTCAAATATAATTGATAAAAAGTACTCAGGATTAGGGGTGACTGCAAAGCTGACGAGGTGTTGTTAAAAAGTCAAATCAGCAAGTATTCAATACTTTTTCAGAATATAGATGATATTCAAATTATCTTAATAGCAACTTCATTAGTGTCTTGATGCTTTTTCGATGATCATTTGAGAGACTTCCAAGGGCGCTTCGAATGGCAATCTAAAAGAGATTTGAATACTTGATAATATGCTTTTAAATATACTTTTGCAGGATTTAAATATCATTTATTGCTCTTATCATTTTTACTTCAAACTAAGTCCACTCCATACTTCACAAACAAAAATATAAAAAATATAAAAAAAAACTTGACGTCTCAACGATATAAAAGAAAATAACATAAATATGAAAGATGTGTAAGCATCTACCTAACGATTCTGCCCTTGTAGATATTGTGTAGGTCCAAGATAGAATAATACTTATGAAGTATAAATATTAATAATAGATAAGGGCGGATTTTCGAATCCGCCCTTTTTTTGTTAAACCGAAAACCTAAATAAAATGGAGGTTTCTTATAATAAGGATAAGAAAAGGAAGCGCCAAGACTAAAGAAGTAGTGCCAAAAGAAGCTATTAATGAACAAATTTCTGCAAGAGAAGTAAGATTAATTGATGCTGAAGGCAAGCAAGTTGGCGTTGTAAGTATTGTTAGAGCTAGAGAAATAGCTGAACAAGCCGCTTTGGATTTAGTGGAGATTTCTCCATCAGCAAATCCTCCGGTATGTAAAATAATGGATTTTAGTAAATACTATTACCAAAAAGAGCGAAAAGCTCGTGAAGCAAGAAAGAATAGACAAGAAGTTCAGGTAAAAGAAGTAAAATTCGGACCAAACACTGAAGAACATGACTATAAATTCAAGAAAAAGAATGCAATAAAATTCTTGCTTCAACATGATAAGGTAAAATTTACTGTAAGATTTAAGGGTCGTCAAATGGCTCATAAGGAAATAGGAGAAGAGCTTCTACTAAAATTAATGCAAGAGCTGAAACCTATAGTTGATATAGATCAACCAATTCGCTCAGAAAGTAGAATAATGTCTATGACTCTATCTCCTAAAAAAGATATTGAGAAGCTTATTGATTTATTAGACAAGACTGATGATGATGAAGCTGAAACAGAGTTAGAAGTTGATGTAAATGAATAATATAAAATGGAGGAATAATGCCTAAAATTAAAACCCACAGAGCTGCTGCAAAAAGATTTAAGGTTACCGGAAGTGGTAAAATTAAAAGACATCATGCGAAGTCTGCTCATATTAAAACTAAGAAAAGTCCAAAATTGAAAAGACATTTAAGAGATTCTGAGATAGTCAGAGCGTGTGATGAACCAAGAGTAAAGAAAATGCTTTGTGGCATGATGTAAAAAAAGGAGTTTAAAAATGGCAAGATCGAAAAATTTAGTAGCTTCAAGGCTAAGAAAAAAGACAAAGTTAAAACTGGCTAAAGGATATAGAGGTTCAAGACATAGACTATATAGAATCGCAGCACAAACAGTAGAGAAAGGTTGGGGTTACGCATATAGAGATAGAAAGCAGAAGAAAAGAAACTTCCGCAGATTATGGATTACTAGAATCAATGCTGCATGTCGCAACGAAGGTATCTCATATAGCAAATTTATCAATGCTCTTCACAAAGCAGAGATTTCAGTTAATAGAAAAGTGTTAGCTAATTTAGCATGGCACGACCAAGAAGCTTTCACCCAATTAGTGGATATCGCAAAGAAGAACATGGAAGCTTAAATGAAAGAAAAGCTACAGCAGATAATAGCCGAGGCTGAATCAGAACTAAATTCAATTATTACAAAACCTGAATTATTAAATGCAAAATCGAGAATAGTCGGAAAGAAGAGTGAATTAAACTCTTTAATGAAGAATATCAAAGAAGTTGCTCCTGATGAACGCCGAGAATTTGGGCAATTAGTAAATGAAGCAAAGAATTATCTGCAAAATTTAATCGATATAAGAACTCAATATATCGATGAACTAATATATAAAGAACAAGTTGAATCTTCCCGCATTGATCTAACAATGCCGGGAAGAAAGACTGTTCAAGGTGGACTGCATCCTCTCACTAAAATTTGGAGAGAAGTGGAGGGCACCTTTCTTAGTATGGGATTCGAAATAGCAGATGGTTATGATGTTGAGGATGAGTTTCACAACTTTGACGCTCTAAATACACCCAAAGACCATCCTTCCCGTAACTTAGCAGATACTTTTTATGTAGAAGATAATATACTTTTGAGGACCCAGACTTCCACAGTTCAAATAAGAACAATGGAAAATCATCAGCCACCAATCAGAATTATTGCTCCTGGTCGTTGTTATAGAAACGATAAAATGGATGCCTCACACTCACCAGTTTTTCACCAAGTAGAAGCATTGGTAGTTGATGAAAACATCTCTTTCGCTGATTTAAAAGACACTTTGAATATTTTTGTTCAGACAATGTTTGGTAAAAATATAAAATCAAGAATCAGACCTCATTTCTTTCCTTTCACAGAACCAAGTGCAGAGATTGATATCTCTTGTGTAAATTGTGGTGGAAGCGGATGTAGAATCTGTAAAAATAGTGGTTGGTTAGAGATGGGAGGCGCTGGAATGGTAGATCCTGCAGTTTTAGAAGCTGTAGGTATCGATTCAGAAAAATACACTGGCTATGCTTTTGGCTTAGGTATTGATCGTATTACCATGCTCAAATATAATATACCGGATTTGAGAATACTCTTTGAAAATGATTTAAGATTTTTAAAACAATATAGATAGGGTTTATTGAGGAAATTATGAAGATAAGTTATAAATGGTTACAAGATTATGTTAATTTAGATGTAGACCCTAAAGTATTAGAAGACCACCTTACCTTTGCAGGAATCGAAGTAGAAGCAATTGAACATATTGGTGAAGATTTGAAGCAGTTTAAAGTAGCTGAAGTATTATCAGCCGAGAAATTAGAAGGCTCAGACCACCTTCAAGTTTGTATAGTAAATGATGGTTCAGCAGAAACCTTACTGGTTGTCTGCGGAGCTCCTAATTGCCGTGCAGGTTTGAAAGTAGCTTTTGCTCCAGTAGGTTCAGTAATAGGTGGAGAGTTTAAGATTAAAAAAGCCAAATTGAAAGGTGTAGCTTCTCATGGAATGATCTGTTCAGCTAAAGAGTTGGGCATTTCTGAAGATCATGAAGGAATAATGGAGTTATCACCTAATGCTACAATTGGTCAAGATATAGCAAGTTATTTAGATTTTAATGATATAGTTTATGATGTAGAAATCACCCCTAATAGACCTGATTTATTAGGTATCCTTGGTGTAGCAAGGGACTTATCAGCACTTTATCATAAAGAATTACATCTTCCTCAAACAAAAAAGTGGGAAAGCATTAATGATGTTAATGATTCTTTAAAATTAGAGATTCAAAACAAAGACAAATGTTATAGATATATTGCATCAGTAATAAAAAACGTTGAAGTTAAAGAGTCTCCTGAATGGTTAAAGAAAAGATTAGTTGCTGTTGGACTAAGACCAATAAATAACATTGTAGATATTACCAATTTTATTCTAATGGAAACTGGACACCCTATTCATGCTTTCGATTATGATAAATTAGCTGGTCAGCAGATTATTGTCAGAGATGCCTTAGAAGGTGAGAAATTCCCTGCCTTGAATGGTGAATCTTATCAGCTTTCTAAGGATGATTTAGTCATTGCTGATGCAGAAAAAGCAGTTGGTTTAGCTGGTGTAATGGGGGGAGCTAATTCCGAAATTACTTCTAATACTAAAAATATTGTTATTGAATCAGCTTGTTTTAACTACGCTACAGTTAGAAGAACTTCTCAAAGACATAAAATTTTCTCAGATTCCTCTTATAGATTCGAAAGAGGCTTGTCTCCAGAATCACCAAAATTTACCAATGAAAGAGCTATCGACTTAATTTTACAAATAGCTGGAGGACAGCTTCAAGCAGGTCATCTTGATGAATATCCTAACCCTGATTCTGCTAATATTGAAGTGGAACTTAGACCAGCAAGAGTTGAATTACTTCTTGGAGCGAGTATTCCATTACCTGAGATTAAGGCTTATCTTAAATCTTTAGGCTTAGAATTACTATTAGAAACAAATGAAAAACTCAAATACAAAATTCCTCATTTTAGAGGTGACTTGCTAAGAGAGATTGACTTAATTGAAGAGATAGTCAGACTTCATGGTTATAATAATATCCCTGTTAAAACAGTTCCTCAAGGAATCATGAATCATAAAATCTTTAGATTAGAACGAAAAATAAAAGATTTGATGGTAAAAGCAGGACTCTATGAAGTTATAAACTTGACTCTTTTCGACCCAGATAACTTAAGCAAATTAAAGATTTCCCAAGATGATTATAGAAGACGCTTAGTTGAGTTAAAAAACCCTCAAAGCAATGTTTTAAGAGCAATGCGTACTACTTTAATATCTAATGTTTTAAATTGTGCAGAATACAATATAAACAGAGGAAATAAAGATGTAAGAATTTTTGAACTTAACAAAATTATTCTAAACAACAATGATAAGACTACTACAGAGAAGAAATTCCTTACTGTCCTACTCACTGGAAATAGATTTGATAATTACTGGAAAGACAAATCTTCAAAATGCGATTTCTACGATATTAAAGGTATTGCAGAAGACTTGTTCGCTGAAACAAATCTAACTGTTAACTATGAACCGTCCTTAGAGAATTACTATACAGAAAATCACTCCTTAGATATCTTCTACAAAAAATTAAAGCTTGGCTCTATAGGGCAAATTGACCCTAAAATCGCTAGAAGCTTTGATATCGATACTGTAGAATTAAAGCAAGATGTCTATATTTTAGATGTTGACCTAACCCAAATTTATGAGATTATTGATTTCTCAGAAAGAAATTTCCAAGAAATTAATAAATTCCCAAATGTGATAAGAGACCTGTCTTTTAATGTCAATTCTGATGTTAAAGTAGCTGACATTATTACAACTATAGAGCTTGTAAATAAATCAGTTGTGAAAAACGTCTCACTTATTGATGAATATAAAGGGAAAAATACCCCTCAAGGCAAACGAAGCTTAACATTCAGTTTAACTTTAAATTCTGAAAATAAAACATTGACAGATAATTTTGTTGAACAATTAATGAAAAAAGCTATTCAGAGCTTAGAAAAAAATTATAATATTGAAATGAGGTAAAAGAAATGAATCAAGTGAACATGAATAATATAAATCAGAAAATTCAAAAGCTTATTGAAAAATACCGTGCTTTAGAAGCTGATAATAATAATAATTTAGAAACTATTGCTAAATTAGATCAAATTGTGGAAGAACAAAAAAATAACATTACTAATCTTAATGATACTTTAGAAAGTAAAGAACTTCAAATTATGACTCATGAAGATACAATTAAAGATTTAAATCTATCACTTGAAGAGTTAAGAGCTATAAGAGCTAATTTAGAAACTAAAATTAGTGAACTTCAATCTGCTCTTGATAATATTGGTAGTACTGCAGATGAAATTGACACTAAACTTTCAGATATGTTCCCAGATTTGAACCTTTCTGATATTGAAAACCTGTAGATTGCCAAATATTGCTATGAAAGAAATCCAATTTGAATTATTAGGTAAGCACTTCAGCGTTAAAACTGATGACCCTGATAAATTGGAGAGAACAATATCTGATTTAAAAAAATTCTTGAGAGAAATGTCTTTCGAATACAAAAGCTTAGACCTCGACAAGTTTCTACTCTATTGTATGCTGAAAATGACTGATCAAATGATTACTATTCAAGATCAATTATCTCAGTTTAATAACCAGATGGATACTATTGATATTGATTCCTTTTTAGATGAATAATTTTATTCTGCGATATTTGTGTTCCTACATTGAAGAAGAACTGCCATTAATAAGGGAGTCGAGCCATTGATAGCACTCAAGCCGTCTTTGTCACGGATCGGTAAAATCGATAAGGTAGACACCCACCTTGAACATAGTTCTCGGTTTCAATATCGGTCACGGTATTGCGGAATATTTTTTTGCTTAATTAGGAGAGAAGAGATCCTCAAGAGAGGATAGAATATAGATAAAGAGAGGATTTAATGGATAATATAATTTATATTGCCATAGGAATTATTGTTGGAATGCTTGTAATGGGGATCTTATATTTAGTCCTCAGAAAAAAAGCTTTTAGTCTAATCAGTAACCAAAAGGTTATTGCTGAAAAAATCATTGAAGAAGCACAAGAGAAAGCAAAATCTCTTAAAAAAGAGAAAATATTAGAAGGTAAAGAAGAGTGGTTCCAACAAAAGAAAGTGTTGGAAGACGAAATTAAAGACCGCCAAAAAGAACTTCGTAAATTAGAAAAAGCATCTAATGATCGACTTGCATCTTTAGATAGAAGATTAGAATCTTTAGAGAAAAAAGAGACCAATCTAACACAATTAGAAAAGAAGAATCGTAAATTTGAAGAAGTTTTAGATAAAAGAGCTGAAGAAATCGAAAATCTAATTGATGATCAACAAAAGAAATTAGAAGAGATTGCGGGAATGACTCACGAAGAAGCTCTTAATAAACTTAAAACAGAATTAATTTCTACTGCTAAAAAACATACTGCTGGTGAAATTAGACAAACTATTGAACAACTTAAATCTGATGCAACTGCAAAATCAGCTGAAATTTTAGCAACTGCTATCCAAAGAATGGCTGTTGATTATGTATCAGAATCTACAGTTTCCGTAGTATCTCTTCCTTCAGATGAAATGAAAGGAAGAATCATTGGTCGTGAAGGTAGAAATATTCGTTCCTTCGAAAAAGCTTCAGGAGTTGATTTAATAATCGACGATACTCCAGAAGCTGTTGTTTTATCATGTTTTGACCCGATTAGAAGAGAAATTGCCAGACTCTCATTAGAAAAATTAATCTCAGATGGTAGAATTCATCCAGGAAGAATTGAAGAAGTTATTGAAAAAACTGGCAAAGAAATGGATGAGCACTTAGTTAAAGTTGGTGAAAAAGCTTTCTTAGAAGCGAATGTTCACAATATTTCTCCTAATATTATTAAAATCTTAGGAAGATTAAAATATCGTACTAGTTATGGACAAAACGTGCTTCAGCACTCTATAGAAACAGCTTGGATTAGTGGTATTATGGCTGCTGAGTTAGGTCTTAATCAAGAGATGGCACGTAGAGCTGGTTTACTCCATGATATTGGTAAAGCAATTGACCATGAATTTGATGGTTCTCATGCTGTTATAGGTGCTAATATTGCCAGAAAGAATGGCGAGTGTAAAACTGTTATCAACGCAATTGAAGCTCATCATGAAGATGTAGCTCCTGATACCGTTTATGCTGCCTTAGTACAAGCTTCTGATGCTATTTCTGGTGCAAGACCAGGAGCCAGAAGAGAGATGTTAGAATCTTATATGCAAAGACTTTCTAAACTTGAAGAAATTGCTGGTTCTATCGAAGGTGTTAATAAATCTTATGCAATTCAAGCAGGTAGAGAATTAAGAATCATTGTTGAACCTACTAATGTTAACGATGAAAGCGCTGCTTTTATAGCTCAAGATATAGCTAGTAAAATTGAAAAAGAAGTTCAATATCCTGGAACAATTAAAGTAACAGTAATTAGAGAAACAAGACAAATAGCTGTTGCAAAATAGATTTATGAAAATATTATTCTTAGGTGATATCTATGGAAAACCTGGAAGAGAAGTTTTAAAACGAAATCTGAAATTTCTCAAAAATGAGTTTTCCGTAGATATCTGTATTGCTAATTTTGAAAATCTTGCTGATGGTCGTGGTATTAGCGAAAAATGTGCCAAAATAGCATTTTCCTACGGTGTTGATTACGCGACAAGTGGAAATCACTTATGGGACAAAGCTGATTCACTAAGCTACTTAGAGCAAGAGAGCAGAATCTGTAAACCTTTGAATTATCCCAAGCCAAAGATAGGCATGGATTTCATAAATGTAAAAATCCAAGAGAAAAATCTATTAATCGTTAACTTAGCTGGACAAAGCTTTATGCCAGCAGCAGATTCTCCTTTTGAAACAATCGATAACCTATTAGCTGATTATCCACTTGAGGATAATGTTATTTTTGTCGACTTTCATGCCGAAGCTACTGCCGAAAAGAAAGCTATGGGCTGGTTC
Source organism: Cloacimonadales bacterium (SeqCode) (assembly GCA_963692475.1). Classification (GTDB taxonomy): domain Bacteria; phylum Cloacimonadota; class Cloacimonadia; order Cloacimonadales; family JAFGVF01; genus JAEKNW01. The sequence goes on along the minus strand of OY829950.1, from coordinate 2,559,156 downwards.
CTGAATGGTAGAGTATCTGCTATGATTGGAACCCACACCCATATTCAGACTGCTGATGAACAGATTTTGTCTCATGGCACAGCTTATCTTACCGATGCTGGCATGACTGGCGGACATGAATCTGTTATTGGTGTTCAAAAGAATATAATCTTGGATGCTATCAAAGATGGTATCCATCGCCCCTATAAGGTTTCTCAAAAAGGATTAGAAATTAACGGTGTATTAATAGACATTGATGATAAATCTAATCAAGCAAAAAATATAATAAGAATAAGGAGATGCTTTGATGGAGAAAATTCTTAAAGCTAAACCTTTGATAAAAGATAAATATAAAGAACTAAAAGCAGAGATCGCAAGTCTAACTGAGCCTCTTATAATGAAGGTTATTAGACTCGGTGAAGACCCTGCATCAGCATTCTATGTTCAAAATATTTTAAATCAAGGTAAGAAATTGGGAGTAGAAGTTGATTTAATAACTTTAGATGAAACAACTACTCAACATGATTTAGTTTCTTTGATTGAAAGTTTTAATAATGATAATTCAGTTGCTGGTATTATGCTGCAAAAGCCTCTTCCTGAGCAAATTGATGAGTCTGAAATTAATTCTTTGATTAAAGCAAATAAAGATGTTGATGGATTTCACCCAGAGAATTTAGGAAAACTTCTTTTAGAACAAGAGGGATTGTTTCCTTGCACTGCAACTGCTTGCTTAACTATGATGGACTATTATAACATCGAAACCACAGGGAAAAATATTGTTGTATTAGGCAGAAGTGCTATTGTAGGTAAACCTCTCGCTAATATGTTGTTAAGAAAAGATAAAACTGGTAATGCTACTGTTACTGTCTGTCATAGTAGAACAAATAATATCAAAGAAGTTACCCAAAGAGCAGATATCTTAATAGCTGCTATAGGTAAAGCAAACTTTGTTACTCAAGATTTTCTAAAAAAAGATTGTATTGTTATCGATGTAGGTATCAATGAAGTAATTGATTCTTCAGGTAACGCTAACTATGTAGGAGATGTTGATTATCAAGCAGTGTTCGACCATGTACAAGCGATTACCCCTGTTCCTGGAGGAATTGGCTCTGTAACAACCTATGAACTGTTTAAAAATCTATTAAAATCAAAAAAAAATACTAATTTTAAATAAATATATTGACTAAATAAAACAAACTTGAAAAATTAACTTTAAAATGATAATAATTAATGACCTTGGGAGGATGTTAATGCGTAAAGCTTTAAAAATGAGTTTGCTTTTAGGAACTATTGCAGTTCTTTTAGCTCTTACAGCATGTGGAGTTGATGGTGATTATAAAAGCAATAATGCACCCGTTATAAGAATTACTTCTTGGGAAGGTGCAGAAAATGAAGAAGCCGCATCTGATTTAGATAGTTTAGTTTTCCAGCAAAAAATTTATTGGAATGCTAACGATATTGATGGAACTATTACCGGAATAGCATATAGAATATTAGATGAAAATGGAAATCCTATTGCTACTCCAGGAAACTCTGTAATTGATGATATTGGTGAAATTGAATCTATTACTTATGAAGGTGAAGAATTAGTAGGCTGGGTAGTTCATTATAAAGAAGGTGCTGATGAAAGTATCCCTTTAACCTCTGACCTTGCTAAAAAAACAATATGGTCACAAGAGCAATATGCTACAGTAAATTTCCCATCAAATGAAAATGGAGAACCTACTATTAAAATTAGTAGCTTTGAAGTTATAGCTATTGATAATAGAGGCACTGTAAGTAATATTGCTAAGAAATCTTTTAAAACAATATCATCTATTCCAACTTGTATTCTTTCTACATCAAGAGGAAATCCTAACGGAAAACAAGTTGGTACTGGACTTTATATTACTTTCTCAATGAGTACAGTTCCTGGTGATCCACTTGGTGTTCCTGGTGCTGATTATTTTGAATATAAAGTAGGAAAATATGTTTATGACGAAGATGCTGATTCAACTGATACTGCCGAATTAATCGAAGAAACCGGTTGGTTCGTTACTACTTCACGCGAAATCATACTTACAAAAAATTCTGAACCTGCCTTAACTCCTGATTTTGAAAGTACAGAGCCAGACGCTTCTCAACTTACTTTTACTAGAGTCACTGCTCATGCCTACAACTATGCTGGGGTTAAATCTAATGAATCAAATATTGAATTTGCAGTAAAAGAAGGATTCCATCCTAATACTATGATTTATCCGGAAAAAGTCTATGCGCTTGGTGATAATCATTATAAAGATTATGTAGATTCTGAAGACCAAGAGAATTATCCTTACATTTTTAAAGATGGTCCAATACCTGTAATCTATGCAACTAACTTCTTTACTGACACTGAAGGAAATTTTACTGCAGTTAATTCAACAAACTTAAAAGTTTATGCAAAATGGGGATATTATGGCCAATACGGTACTCCTCCAACTTCTAGTTCAGGTGCTATTACTTACTCTGATAGTCCTTATGATACAGAAGTAGGTCGTGTACTTAATGAAGCTGATGATAAAGATTACTATTCTGAAATCGTTGCTTTTGATATTAGATTCGATGATGCTCCATTTGACTTTTACGCTTTATCCCAAGATCCAAATAATACAGTAACTCATGAAGATGGAACACAATGGTTAAGAGTTCCTAAAAATAGTGTATGGTCAATCGCTAAAGGATTAGATATTGGTAATTTAGACTCAGGTATGCACAAATTAGAGATTAGTGCTGTTGACTTACAATATGAATATGATCCTACTCCTGCTGTTTTAGAGTTTAATCTTATAGACCCTATTGCAAAGGCAAATAGAAATGGCATAATGGTTTTTGAAGCTTCTACTTTCCCTACTTGGAGTCAAACTCAGGTTTATGCTGATTCTGTTTACCATGAAGTATTAAGCGATTTCTCAGGAGTTGATTACTTTGATAGAAGCGATATTAATGCAACTATTGGATTATCAGCAAATGCTTGTAATTTAGCTTATTCAGACTTACAAAGATATAAAACTGTTATCTACCGTGAAGAGGTTGCAGGTACAACTTACTTTGGTAGTGATTATGATGCTTTAAAGTTATATTTAAACAGTGGTGGAAACATTCTTATAAGTGCAGCTGGTAACTTAAAATCAATTAACGATGAGATGATAAACCGTAATAGAAATATGTTCAGAAATTATTTTGGAATTAATTTTGTATCGAATTCACTTGTATTCTTACAACAATCTCCTCCAAAACCTTACTTTATCGGAGCAACTCCAACAAATGAAATTGCTTCGCTTAGTAATCTTCCTGTTCTAAACCTCAATTTAGAAGAATCACATAATCTAATCCTTACACAAAGACAGGGGTTATCTGATTTGGCTTATTTCTCTGATAATTATGCAACCCCTGAAGATTATTTAACTAAGGTTATTTATAGAGCAAAGATTAAAGATATTGACCCTACTAATAACTATGCTCCAACTACAGAAGAGATTTATAACCAATTTAATGAAGTACCATTAGCTATTGGTAAAATAACTCCTCAAAACAAATGTTATGCATTCGGTTTCCCATTATCTTTCATGAATCGTTCTGAGTTAACACTTATGTTTAACGAGCTCTTAAATGATTAATCAGTATAACTAAAAATTGATATACAAATGGCAACTTTTGTTGCCATTTTTTTATACTTAAATATAAGGCTCAAGTTCAAGTCTGGTGGAAATTTTATAAATAAACCACATCTTGTAGAATTTTCTGTTAACATCCAACATGAAGTCTTTTTTTTCTTGGGAAATCTAATCCTACATTATCTGATTTATGTCAGATAGTCTATTGGGTGTTTATTAGGGGTTTATTAGGCATCTATAAGCCATCCACTAAGCTGAGAGCCAACAGAAACATGATAGTGAAGATATATAAGTTCAATACACATAATATGATCTTGTCGAAAAGAACAATACCTTTTCTAAGGGGCATGCTTGCTTACTATTGTTTTGAATTATATTATTAGAGTCTTATTTACAAGCAAAATATACTCTACAGTAAATTTAACCCAAATAATGCAATAGATCTTTGAGAATAGCACTATATTCTTTTGCAAAAGTAACTTACATAATTCTTCCGAATATATATATTATATGCGTCAGAATTCTGCAAGCTATTTTGCTAAAAGAATTTGCACTCTTCACTAAAGCTCTATTGCATTATTTGGGTTTAAACTCGTAACTTTCTATTATAAAATGAATATACTATAATAAAAATCTCTTTTTTTTAAACATTACTTGAACTTGAGCCAAATATAATTATATAAAAGGAAGAAGAAGGAAGAAATATGAAAATTAGAAGTTTGCTTTTTATTGGCCTTACGTTAATTTTAATGATAGCTTGTAGTAGCAATACAAAAGATCCATTAGCTGGTGGTGAGATGATGTTTTGGAAAGTGTCAGATAATGACAGCAGCGTTTACTTATTAGGTTCAATGCATTTTGGTAAAGCTGACTTTTACCCTCTGCCTGCTGTTATCGAATCAGCTTATCAAAATAGTGACCTTTTAGGTGTTGAAATTGATATGCTTAATATTGATAGTACAGCTATGACGAAGTCTTTGATTCAGTATATGTCTTATACTGACGGTTCAAAATTAATTGATCATATCAGCCCTAAAACAAAAGAATTGTTAAGTTCTTATCTACAAGAGAAAGGACTGAGTATTGATAGTTTTGGGAATTTAAAACCAGGTATTATCACTATGTCTATCTCAGAAATGGAAGCACAATTAGCAGGACTAAATGCAGAGTATGGAATAGACATGCATTACCTTAAAAAAGCAAAAGAAGACGGTAAAACTATTGTTGAATTTGAGTCATTAGACAGTCAACTTAACTTGCTTTTTGCTGATGAAGAGATTGCTGAAGGTATGCTCTATAGTACCTTAAAAGAATCGAAAGACTTTCAAGTTATGTTAGATTCTTTAGCTACGATTTGGCAATCCGGTGATGCATTTGCAATGAATGAAATGCTTACCTCGGCTGAAACTGAAGAAGAGGCTAAATATATGGCAACTCTTTTCGGAGAGAGAGACGTTAATATGACTGAAAAAATTGAATCTTTGTTAGCAGAGAATAAAAACGGGTTTATTATTTTAGGAGCTGGACATTATGTCAATAAAACTGGTATTATTAACAGATTAAACAAAACTAATAAGTATGAAATTATAAAATACTAAATTAAATAAATTTGTTATTGACATATTAAGCAAAAACTTTTTGATTAATCAAAAGTTTTTGCTTTTTTTTACAAAATTGGAGAACACTGAATAAATGAAATTAGCTGTAGATTTACATTCGCATTCTGGATACGCTGGTGGTGTAGGAACAATTCTTCTTGAAGATATATCCTCGACAATGAAAAAGAAAGGAATAGATGTTTTTGGAACAGGAGATGTGCTTTTACCACAAAGATATCTTGAGTTGGAAAACACACTTATTGACAATGGTAATGGACTCTATAAACTTAACTTAGAAGACTCATCTTCTTTTTTGTTACAAACTGAAGTAATTTTAACTGTTAAATTAGACAAGTATAAAAATAAGATTATTGCTCATCATATAATTCTTTTCCCAGACTTCCAATCAGTAAAAAAATGTGCTTTGCTTATGGATAAATGGCAACAAAAGAATACTATCGGCAGACCCTTTATTGTTTCAGAGAATCAAGGACAAATGATAGAAAGACTTAATGAAATTGTTTCTATTCATCCTGAGATAGAGATTATTCCAGCTCACATTATGACTCCAGATGGTGTAATGGGTTGCAAAAATATGTTAAGTGATATAGAAGAGTTTTATGGCTCTTTTCTATCTAATATTCACGCTGTCGAGACTGGATTAAGCGCAGATCCTGAGCAATTAGAACAGATACCTAAAATAGCTAATCTGACTTTTATTTCTAATAGTGATTGTCATAGCTCTGCCCTCAACAGAGTTGGAAGAGAATTCACTATTCTTGATGTTGAAGATATCTCTTATAGTTCAATCATTAAATCAATTAGAGATAACAAAGTAATACTAACAGCAGAGTTTAATCCTGCGGAAGGACGCTATTTTAGAACAGGGCATTCAGCCAAAAGGCATCCTAACAAAGAGCAATTTATGATTGAAGCTAAAAGTTCTGATGATTTGATTTGTCCTATTTGCCATAAAAAAATGACTTTAGGTGTTTCTGATAGAGTTAAGCAGTTAAAAGATGAGAGAATTATCCCCTTAAAAAGAAAATCTATTCATTTGATACCTTTAGTTGAAGTTATTGCTAATTCTCTTAATTTGAAAAGTATTACTTCTCCCAAAGTAAGTAAAATTTATGAAGAAATAATTAGACATTTTTCCTCTGAAATAAGATTATGGCTAACAGATGAAATAGAAATAAGAGAACTTCTTGACAAATTTATTCCTAAAGAAACATTGAATGCAATTATCGCAATAAAAAATGAAAGATTTGAGTTTTCTCCTCCAGGTTATGACGGAGAATATGGAAAATTAGTTATTAAATAAAATATATATATAAATTGTACTATTGGAGGTACACTATGGAAATTCGTGATTTTATACCAAAAAGATTTGAAAAATTAGCTGAACAGATGAAGAACAATGAAGCAGTAATCCTCTTTAGTAATGATTCTACTCATGAAGTAAATCGCTTTGAACAAGATAAAAACTTTCTCTATTTTACTGGATTAGAAATACCAAATTCCAGATTATTAATTACTAAATTTGCTGATAAGCTGTCTCAATCACTTTATATTGAAAGAAATATTCCTGAAAGAATAGTGTGGGATGGTGCTAAGATGTACCCTGAAGAGGCTACAGAGATTTCTACTATTAGTAATGTTAAGTTTCTTGATCAATTTGATGAAAACATTGTTGCTACATTAACTTCTTTAAGTATCACAAAAGTATATGTTAATTACCACGTAGGAGATTTAAATAAAGCTCTTGATCTTAGGTTATCATATATTAAAGATTTAAAGAATAGAATTCCAAGTCTTGCTGTAGCTGACTTCATTAACCTTGTTCGACCTTTGAGACAAATAAAAGATGAATTCGAATTAGAACAAATGCAAAAAGCTATTGATATTACAGGTGAAGGTTTAGATGTTATTTTCAATTTTGCAGAAGCTGGTATGTTTGAATTTGAGTTAGAAGCTATGTTATATAATGAAATGCTGTCTAATGGTTTTAGGTTTTGGGGATTTACTCCTATAATTGCAAATGGAAAAAATGCTACAACTTTACATTATATTGATAATGACACAGAGATAGAAGAGAATGCTATGGTACTCTGTGATGTAGGAGCTTCATGTTATGGTTATAGTGCAGATATTACCAGAACCTTCCCTATTGGTGAAAAGTTCACTCCAAGAGCAAGAGAAGTTTATCAAGAAGTGTTAAACACTCAGAAAGAGATAATCGCAATGATTAAACCTGGTGCTACTATGCAAGAGTTAAATGAAAGGACCAATGAATTAATCACTAAATCTTGCCACAAATTAGGACTTATTAAAGAAGATAGTGAGTTCAGGAAGTATTATATGCATTCAATAGGTCATCATTTAGGCTTAGATACACATGATGTGGGAGCAAGGAATTCTGTCTTAGAAGCTGGAATGGTCATTACTGTTGAGCCTGGGCTTTATATTCCAGAAGAATCAATTGGAGTAAGAATAGAAGATGATATCTTGGTTACTGAAACTGGCTATAAGGTTTTATCTGAAGATATTCCTAAAGAAGTTGAAGAATTAGAGATAATCAGAAAGGCTGCATTGAATAGATGATTAAGAAAAAAATAGCCATCTATCCAGGTACTTTCGACCCTATTACACTTGGTCATATAAACATTGTTACTAAAGCTGCGGAAATGTTTGATGAAGTTGTCATGGCTATTGCTAAAGATAACTATAAGGAGACTTTCTTTAGTTTAGAAGAAAGAACTAAATTATGCCAAGAAGCTCTCATTGATATTCCGAATGCCAGAGCAGAATCTTTTGAAGGCTTAGTAGTAGATTTTGCCAAAAAATTAGGTACGAATATTATGATACGTGGTTTAAGAGCTGTTTCAGATTTTGAATATGAGCTTCAATTAGCCCTTATGAATAAGAAGCTTAGCAGTGAGATTGAAACAATCTTCTTGGTTCCTCGTTTTGAATACCTATATCTCTCATCAAGTATGGTTAGAAATATTGCTTCGGTAGGTGGTGACGTGGAAACATTAGTGCCCAAATGTGTTGCAGATATTCTAAAAAGTAAAAGAGGTTTAAGGTAAAAAAATGAGTCAATCAACCGATAGAATTCTGCCCTATGATGTAAATGCTGAGGCTGCTGTATTAAGTGCCATGATGTTGGATAATGTAGCAGCTTCCACAGCAATTTCTGAGTTAGAAGATAATTATTTCTATAGAACTGCCCATAAGATAATTTACCAAGCCATGAAAGAACTATATCGTGATAGTATTGAAATCGATTTAGTTACACTTTCCGCAAGATTACAACCCAACAACTTAATTGAAAAAGTTGGTGGGACTGACTATCTTAATAAAGTGTCTGACTTTGTACTTTCTACAGCTAACATCTCATATCACTTAAAGATTGTTAAAGAAAAGGCTCTGTTAAGGGAATTAATAGTAACTTCAAATAACATCATAGAAAAGTGTTATACTGCTGAAGAGGATGTAGAAGATATTGTTGATAATGCTGAGCAGATGATATATAATGTGACCAATAAAAGAAGTGGAAACTATTTCAAGGACATAGCTTCCATTATGGGTCAAACTCTGCAAAACATAAATGAAGTAGCCACTTCACACACTTCAGTAATTGGTGTATCAACTGGTTTTACAGATTTAGACAGAAAGACAGGTGGTTTCAAACCTGGTCAATTGATTATTCTGGCAGCACGTCCTGCGATGGGAAAAACAGCCTTAGCCTTAAATATAGCCTTTAATGCTATCACTCATCATAACAAGAAAGTTGCTATCTTCACGATGGAGATGGAAGATGATGAATTACTAAAAAGAATGCTTTCTGCCGCCTCTGAAGTACCAATGGATGCTATATTAAAAGGCTTTGGTATGACTGACGAGAAGATGTTGAGAATTACCAACTATGGTATGATGCTCTCGGAGAAGAAGCTCTTCATTGATGATACTGGTACTAATTCACCTTTAGAAATTAGAGCTAAACTTCGCAGATTAAAATCTGAAGTCAAAGGCTTGGATTTAGTATTGATAGATTATCTTCAGTTAATGTCTTCACAAAGATTTAAGGATAATAGACAACAGGAAATTGCTGAGATATCAAGGTCTTTAAAGATTTTGGCAAAAGAGTTAGGAGTTCCTGTAATAGCCCTCTCTCAGCTTAATCGTGGTTTAGAATCACGAGAGGATAAACGGCCAAGATTAGCTGATTTACGTGAATCAGGAGCTATCGAGCAGGATGCTGATATGGTAATGTTTATCTATCGTGATGAATATTACAATGAAGACTCAGCAGATAAGGGTATTGCTGAGGTTATTATAGGTAAGAACAGACACGGAGCTGTTGGAACTGCTAAATTAGTATTTATTCCTCATTTAACAGCATTTAGAAATTTAGAAAGAAATACAACTGAAGTGTAAATATGAATCTTTTAGCAAAATTAGGCTCATATCTAATATTTAATGGAAAAGTAATAAAAGAGATTCCTTTTATCTTTAAGAGAAGATACTATTTCCTAAGGATATGTAAAAAAATAGGTCTTGATTCATTATGGTTAATTATCATTACTTCAGTTTTTACAGGTTTCGTTACAGCTTTACAGGCAATTTATCAAACAAAAGGTAGAATACCTCTTAGCTATCTTGGAGTCTTAGTTGAAAAATCAGTAGTTATTGAACTAGCTCCTGTGCTTACAGCTTTAGTATTAACAGGAAAAATAGGAGCTGCCTTAACAGCTGAAATCGGAACAATGAAAGTTACCGAACAGGTAGATGCTTTGGAGTCTATGGCAATAAGCCCATTTAACTTCATCTATATGCCAAGAGTTGTTGCAGGAGCTATTATGGTACCCTTATTGACTATATTTTCTATGTTAGTAGGTATAATGTCTGGTTACTTCTTTTCTGTATTAAAGTATAATATATCTTTCTACACTTTTTTTTCAAACATGCAAAACTACTTCACAATGAGTGATGTGAATGGTGGATTGATTAAAGCCTTCGCTTTTGGGGTAACTATAACTTCCATAGCCTGTTTCCAAGGCGATAGAACAGCAAATGGTTCTGAAGGAGTAGGAATCTCTACAACTAATACAGTAGTACATTCATCTATTATGATTCTTGTGTTAGATTTCTTTGTTGCCTGGATTTTGTTTGGAGTCTAAATATGAAAAAATTGCTTTACTTTAATTTTATTTTATTTGGAGTTGTTATACTCTTAATCAGTTGCAAATCAAAGAATATTGAAGAGCAAATCGAAATTAATGATAACGAGTGCAAAGAGATAGTTATCAATGATACATTACATGTTTTAGCCACAGAAGATTTCTTTGAACTAAATCTTATTGATTCTTTAACCCAGAAATTCTTAGCCAAAAGTAATACTTTACTAAAATGGGAAAATGGAGGAACAAAGAAGCAGATTATTGATAAATTAGCTGAGAGTAGTTTTAGAGATTACCCTGATATTGTTCTTGGTCTTTCCAATGTCTTTCAAACAGAGTTAGATAGCTTAGATATTTTTCGTTCTCTTGATGACTTGTATTTTTCTAAAGTAAGATCTAACAACCGTTTTGACAAGCAAAAGAGATTTGTTCCATATCAATACTCTTATCTTGCCTTAATTAAAAAGAGTTCTAATCAAAGTGAATTACCAATTAGTTTTGGTGTTTTGCAAGACGAAGAATATTTTGACAAAGTAATAATACCTGATGCATTAGGAACCGAGATTGGAAGAGCTCTCTTCAATAATATTGAAGGTGTTTTCAAGTTCCATGGCTATGCTGCCTGTTGGAATCGGATTCGTGGTAGTATTTTCTTAATTGTTGATGATGAAAAAGAAGCTTTCGATAAATTCTGGGATTATGATGACAAATTCATTTTCTATCCAGTAACTAAAGTTGTTGAAGGCTATGAATCAGGCTATCCTCAAACAATGAATTTCACATATATGGCTGAGGGAACTTATAAACTTATTCATTCTGCTGCTATCACTTACAGATGCAAAAATAATAAAAAGGCAGAAGTCTTTCTTCTCTGGTTACTTAGACCTGAGACTCAATCCTCAATTGTCAAAGCAACTAATTGGTATCCAATTCTTGAGGTAGCTCCTAAAAGCCAAGGACATAGGATTATTGATTATCCTAACATCGTGATGAATAATAAAATTAATCAGAAAGTTGTAGCCAAATACTTATCGGAATGGTTGGACTTCTGGAAAACATATAAAGAGAAATTTTAATGAAGAAAAAATTTAAAGTAGTCTTATATCAACCTGAAATTCCTAGTAATACTGGAAATATTGGAAGAATTTGTGTTGGTGCTGATTTAGAATTACATATTATTAAACCAATGAGATTTTTACTTAATGATAAATTAGTCAAAAGAGCAGGATTAGATTATTGGCATAAACTCAATCTTACTATCCATGACTCTTTAGAAGATTTTTTAGCAAAATATCCAGATATAAACGTCTATTATTGCACAACAAAAACAGATAGGATTTACACTAAAGTAGATTATCAACAAGGTGATGCTTTTGTTTTTGGACCTGAATCAAGAGGAATACCTGAGGATATACTTTTCCAAAACAAAGAAGATAATATTACTATACCTATGACTGGAGAAATAAGATCAATAAATCTTTCCAATAGTGTAGCAATAATTCTTTTTGAAGCTTTACGACAGATAGATTTTGAGTTTTAGTATTAAGGGGTATATCAACGATTACACAAATTTTACGAATAAAAGCATATTAAAGCGTAAAAAAAATCACAGAATCTAAAGACTCTGTGATTTTAATTTATGTTGCTTAATTATATTACTTATTCTTTTCCTATAACTAAATCCTTACTTATCAATCACTCCAAGGATTCTCTGTTAAGGAAGGAACATAGTTATTTATCCAATTTTGATTCTGCTCTCCCCCAGAAGTTACCCAACCTGCGAAATCAGGATAAGCTCTAAATATCGGAATGTTTTCCTTAACAGCTGGCACCCAGTTATCAGTTGAAAAATAAAGAGCCCATGGATAGTTATCATCTGTTTTATACCAGTTACCTGGATAGGTTAATGAAGCATCATCACCTGTACCAAAATTACCCATATTTGCATATTCTGTTGGTGGATATCCAGCAAGATGAACTTCTAAATCCCGACTTGTACTTCTGAATAAAAAGAAATCAGGAATAGGGTTCTCAGGTTGTTCTTCATTTGGGTCAAAATATATTCTTATTGACATATCATCACCTTGAGTTAGATTCATTGCTCCAATATCATGAATTAAAACTGCTGTGTTAGAAGCAAATTTATCAAGGTAAGTCATTGTTGACCAATCACCGTTACCTTGCCCATTAGACCAATTTGTTGGAAGTGAATAGGCAACTATTGAGTTCAACATATTTCCACTCTCAATAGTATTATAAGTAGTAGCTCCTCCAGAAGTTACTGCATCGATAAATCTCAAACCCAAGCCATTGTGAAGACTTGCTCCAGCCTTCATTACCTTAACATATAAATCATAATAAACTATCTTATTATCACCATTAACTTTGAACTTTGAATCTGTTACATAAATATAGAGGTCATTGAAGTCATAATCACCTTTGTCTGGCCATAAATCTTCATACATTATAAATCCACCTGGTACAATAACCTCACCAGCTATGTTAGGATTTCCTGGTTCTAAGTCTTCAGAGTTAACAACTCCATCACCATCTGAATCTACTGAAGTTATTTCTGTATCATAAAGAGTAACTAACCAGTTATCTAATCTTACATTGCCTTGATAACCATTATACTGCCCTATAATAACTAAATACTTAGCATTACCTAAATTATTGTTTGTTCTATCTGAAAAGAATCTATTTGTATCAGTATATGACCATGGTGACCATGGGAAGAAACTGATATAGTTCATGTTTTCATCTAAAAAGATGTAAGTGTTAGTGATATATGCCCTAAAAGGACATTGATCAATAGCAACAGTATTGGCAGTTTTAGCGCCTTCTAAGTTTTCGTTAAAATAATTAAAATCTCCAACATCTAAAGTCTGCATTACAACCCAATCACTTCCTAATATGAGATGATTATTTAGACCATCTGTTACTCTTCTAACCTCTCCCTCACCATCAGGATTGAACTTATATTTATGCCAACCTGTATTAGCTTGAGGTACTTCTGTTGGAATGTAAATATTATTACTGGTCATAAAGGTTTGAATCATATTTGGATCGATATTATTAATGGTCACAAAATTTGATTCATCATCATTAAGTTCAGAAGCAAAATAGGGGTCAATATTAGATTCGTATGTAAATCTCTGAATATCTTCACTTGAGACTATGATATTGTGTTCTTTAATGGAAGTTGAGATTTCCTGGGAAAAATTAAAAGCTGGAACTTCTACTATCAAATTATCATAACCTTTAACAGAGTTAACATTTACATTTAAGTTTCCGTCAGTCATAAACTTTCTAACTAAAACCTTACTATTATGACGGACTACAACTAAATTTTTACCTGTTAAATCAGTATCTTCGAGTGAGATATTTAATTTAACATATTCTAAATTAGTCCAGTTAAATCCATCTGGAATATTTAAATTTTGATAATCAGCCTCAGGAGAAGTTGAGTTATCATCAGAGCAAGCTACTAATCCTATAAGAATAACAAGCATTAGAAAATATAGTAATTTTTTGTTCATTCTAATTCTCCATTAATGTTTTAATTAATATAGTTATTTCTGCACATCTGGCAAGTGCTTTATTTTATCACATCACTTACAGTTGCACTCATTGAGGCAGGGAAAGCCACAATTATAATTCGTTTTAGGGCTAAGAGATTATCTGAGCCCCATGGACCTTTTCCTAAAATAGTTAGAAGTAACGCTACTACAGCAAAAGCAATCAAATATGTAGCAAGTACTCTTACTACATAATGGACTTTATTTCGCTTCAAGTAATTGCGATAAAAGTTAAAGTAAACAAATAAGGCAACAAAAAACAAGGACAAAGCTCCTAAGAATATTACATTCTTATGAGGTAATTCAACACCTAATTCCCAAGCTTCTGCTGTAAATGCCATTGGTATAGCCAACAATGATGCTCCAACTATAACCTGCAATATATCCGGAGGTTTGAACTCAACCATTAATGGTCATAATAAATGATTTAAGACATTTCCCTCGGCATCTTTAACTGGTGTTACTTTGTAAAGATAACCATTCAGACGTTTTACTTCTGTTTCATTCTTTGAACTCATAATAATTACTCCCTATTTATATTTTGAAGTTAAGTCTGTTATAAGTCAAGACTTTTTTTAATTGAAATTACCATGAAAATCTATAAAATTGAAATAAATATTGACAAACTATTCTTCATTAGATTAATTGTAGAAGTAGGTAGTAATTAATATAAACTAATGGGAGAGGTAATAATGAAAAGAGGTCTTGTAGTTTTATGCCTTCTATTTTATTCTTGTTACATCTTAGGTCAGACAATTGTTCCTCCAGCTAACGGTGATGGAAGCCTAACTAATCCTTATGTGATAAATAACCTATCAAATATGAATTGGCTTAGTACAAACGACACAAATTGGGATAAACACTTTATTTTAGAAAATAATATTATTGTAACTCAGGAAGAAGAAATTGAAGAATGGGATAATAACCAAGGATGGAAACCAATTGGCACTGAAGACTTACCTTTTACTGGTACATTTGATGGACAGAATCACTATATAGAGAATTTATACATAAATCGACCTGATAATGAAGGGATTGGACTCTTTGGTTGGTTATCAGGAAACGAATGTCTTATCAAAAATATAGGGCTTACTAACGTCAATATTTCTGGTTATAAAGCTGTTGGTGCTTTGGTAGGAGTTAATGATAATTACAGTAGTATAGAAAACTGCTATTCTCGAGGAATAGTTAGTGGTATTGATAACAATGTAGGTGGATTAGCTGGAAAGAATAATGAATTTGCCTCTATCACATCCTCCTATTCTGCTTGTCATGTCTTTAATGAAGGGGATAATGTAGGAGGGTTAGTAGGGCTAAATGATGAAAGTGCTACTATTATTAATTGCTATGCATTAGGTTATGCAAGTGGTGCTGAAAGAGTCGGAGGTCTGATAGGAAGAAATAGAAACAATAGCATAGTTGAAAATTGTTTTTCAATAGGGCAAGTATCTGCTTCAACTGAAGAATACATAAACGGCTTAGTTGGAAGAAATCAAGCTGTAGTTAACAATAGTTTTTGGGATATTGAAACTTCTAATTGTACTGAAGAATCAGCAGGTGAGGGAATAACTACATTGGAGATGAAGAATCTTAGTACTTATATGGAAGCAGGCTGGGATATAGAAAATATTTGGGGATTTGCTTCTGATTATAATGAAGGATATCCTTATCTACTTTGGCAAGACGATGCAAGTCTCCCCCAACCACCAGTAGGTGACCACTTAAACACAGTAAATTTCTCCGTACCAGGTGGTTTTTATCTTAGTAATTTTGATTTAATTCTTAGCCACGAAGATTCTACTACTACTATAGTTTATACCTTAGATGGTTCAGAGCCTGATATCAATAACCTAACAGGGACTTCTTATTTCTACAAGAATAGTTATCCTCAACTTGGCACAAACTTTGGTGAATTCCTAACTTCTAATTTCACTTCAACCATCTACAATTCTCCTATCGAAATATTTGATAGGTCAATAGAAGCTGATAAGTTAAGTCAAATATCTACAACTTTCCATAATGTTAACTTCTATGCTCCTGACACACCAGTAAAAAAAGGGATAGTTGTTAAGGCAAAAGCATTTAAAAATGGGTGCCAACCTTCAGATACTATCACTCACAGCTATTATGTTTTAAATTCTGATTCTAATCCTTATTCTCTTCCTTTGATAAGCATTTCTCTTTCTGAAGACAATTTATTTGATTATTATGACGGAATCTATGTAGCAGGTATAGATTTTGATTCTTGGCGAGAAGATAATCCTACTGCTACTGCTAATGGAGGAGTACCTGCAAACTATCACAGAAGTGGAAGCGAAACAGAGAAAATTGCCTATATGGAGTATTTTGATGTTAGTAGTACATATCCTGTTCTCAGCCAAAATATTGGAATACGTATTCACGGTGGCTGGAGCAGATCAAATATAATTAAATCTCTTAGACTATATGCTCGTAGTGAATACGGACAGTCCACTTTCGATTATAATTTTTTCCCTGATTTAGCTGATAATAGTTTCAAAAGATTGATATTAAGAAATGCCGGAAATGACTGTACCCGCTTTTATCTACGTGACCCAATCATGCATAAAATTGTGGAAGATTTTTCCATTGATACCCAAGCTTATCAGCCTGTAATCGTCTATATTAATGGAGAATATTGGGGTATTCATAATATGAGAGAACGGTTTGATAATAAATATCTTGCTCGTGTTTATGGCGTTGATGAAGATAATTTAGACCTTTTAGAAAAAAACGCTCTTGCTGACGAAGGTGATAATAGCAATTATCAAGACCTAATATCTTTCTTGGAAAATCATGAAACTATAGATCAAGCTGAATATAATTACCTTGAAACACGAATTGATATTGATAACTTCACTGACTACCAAATTGCTGAGATATTCTCAGGAAATGCAGACTGGCCAGCAAATAATATGAAATATTGGCGTTTAAGAACTGATACTTTTAATCCTGATGCTCCCTTAGGACACGATGGTAGATGGAGATGGTTGTTTTATGATGTTGATTTAGGTCTTGGTTTGTCTGGTACTGATGATCCAGTGTCTGATAATACTTTACTAAGAGTTACAACAACTGAATATTACCAACAGTGGAGTACCCTAATTTTACGTAGGCTACTGACTAATCCTGACTATGAAACTAAGTTTATTAATAAGTTTTGTGACTATCTGAACACAACTTTCAAGTATGAAAGGACATCTGAAATCCTTAATAATTACCAAAATGGTATCAGTGATGAAATCAGTGAACATATCCATAGATACTCTCGTCCTCAAAGCTATGAAGATTGGCAAGCTCATTCCCAAGTTATCTCTGATTTCTTGCAATACCGTCCTACTTATCTCTACCAACACCTTAAAGATCGCTTTGAATTAGACAGTCTTAGAACGATTACCTTAGATGTAAATTCTCAAGACCAAGGATTTTTAGTCATTAATTCTATAAACTTAGATCCTCTTTTAGCTGACCACAATGACCTTATCTTTCCTTGGACAGGTTACTATTTTCCTTCCCTTCCTATTACTGTAGAGGCAGTAGCTCGTAGTGGTTATACATTTAGCCATTGGTCAGAGCATGCCGATACTACAGGATTTCTCACGATATCTTTAGATAGTAATTCCGTTTTAACTGCTAATTTCCAATTAGATACAGCAAATGAAGTAAATGAAATTTCTCCAATTTCTCTAAGTAATGCCTTCCCTAATCCTTTCAATCCATCAACCACAATAAAATTTTATGTGAAAGCTGGTAAGCAAGCTAATTTTGCTATATATAATTTAAGAGGTCAAAAAGTAAGAGCTTTTGGTAATTTCCAAGCAGGTCAACATGAGATAACTTGGGACGGTAAAAATGCCCATAATGAGAATGTAGCTTCTGGAATCTATCTTTATCAGCTAAAAACAGACAAGGAAACTCTAATCAAAAAATGTATATTAATGAAATAAAGTTTAGATTGCCTTATTATTTCTATTCTTGGGCTATTTATGCATTATTTCCTGTTTAACTTCCTCTTCGATTCGTTTTAAGTCTTCATTTGGGACTTGCATTTTTTCTGCAATATTTTGAATAGCTTCTTTCTCAGCTGGATCAAAATTATTATCAGAAAATGCACAATAATAACTTAAGCGAATCAAATAAAAGCGTTTTTCAGGATTGTTACGGTAGAATAAACAGATATCATCCACAATTTTATCTAAGTTAACTTTATTAGCCTTATAATCTTCTAAAATTTTATTATAGATATTCAGGATTATCTCTTTTTCATTGTTACCGAACTTTTCTGAAAGCTTTGTGAATTCGTAAGGTCTTTGCTCCATCTGGAAAATTATATCATTAATAATCTGATTTTTTTCTTCATTATTAATTAGTCTATCTGCATTTGCAATATGAATTAAGATAGCCATACTGTTTGTTATGAGAGAAAACTCTTCAAACACTTGCCTTTCTTCTTCTGTCTTCGGTTGGTAATTCTTTACTTTAAAGAAATCCTCTATTGAGTGTTTTGGTTGACTTGCAACTGAAGTTATACCATCAATACCATTATGCCATCTTGTCATTTCCTACCTCCATTATTTTTTATCTTTCTATTTTTTTATTTTTTCATTATAATTTTACAAAATCATCTTTGTAAAATTGTATTACTTAAATTATATTGATTTGTTGATTAAAAGCAAATGATAAATTTAATGTTACATGACTTGATTTAAATTTTCATTTTTGTTAATTATTGGCATTTTATAATTATTACAATATATTATTAAATAAAAAGTGAGGTAATTATGAAAAAGTTTTTTTTAATATTACTCATTATGATAGGAGCAATAATAATGTATAGCAAGAATGATAATAAATTAACCAGTATGGAAAAGTATGTGATAGAACAAAAGGGAACCGAAGCACCATTCACCGGTGAATATGTTGAGCATTTTGAAGATGGAACATATCATTGTAAGAAGTGTGGAAGTGAGTTATTTGATTCATCTGATAAGTTTAAATCAAGTTGTGGTTGGCCAAGCTTCGATGATGCTCTTCCAGGTAGAGTAAAAGAGGTTCCTGATGCAGATGGAAGAAGAACAGAAATAGTATGTGCTAATTGCGGTGGGCACCTTGGTCATGTATTTACAGGTGAAGGTTTCACTGATAAAAATGTAAGACATTGTGTAAATTCAATATCTTTAGATTTTAAAGAAAGAGTTTCTGAAGCTAAGGCTTATTTTGCTGGTGGTTGTTTCTGGGGAGTTGAGTACTATCTTCAACAGCTTGATGGAGTAATTTCCACAAGTGTTGGATTTATGGGAGGTAATACCGTTAATCCAGGATATTATGAAGTAGTTCGAGGTAGCACTGGACATATTGAAACAACAGAAGTAGTATATAATCCTGAAGAGATATCTTACGAGGAGTTAACTAAATACTTCTTTGAAATTCATGATCCAACCCAAGTCGATAGACAAGGTCCTGATATTGGAGAACAATATAGATCTGTTATCTTCTACTCATCAGAAGAAGAAAAGCTAATAGCACAAAAATTGATAGATATCTTAAAAAGTAAAGGTTATGATGTTGTTACTAAATTAGAAGCAGCTGAGACTTTTTACATAGCAGAAAACTATCACCAAGATTATTATGAGAACAAGGGAAGTCTCCCATATTGTCACTCTTACAAAAAGAAAT
Organism: Cloacimonadales bacterium (SeqCode); assembly: GCA_963692475.1. Classification (GTDB taxonomy): domain Bacteria; phylum Cloacimonadota; class Cloacimonadia; order Cloacimonadales; family JAFGVF01; genus JAEKNW01. Next base: position 2,539,489 of record OY829950.1, on the reverse strand, counting down.
TCTAATTACTTCTTTAACCATGCTTGCTTCCCTCTTTATACTGTCACTATAAAATTCCAACGGTAAATTGAGTGACTTACGAGGGTGAATCAAGAAGCAATAACTAATCAACAAAAGCACTAATAAAAAGATTCTAAAAAGACATTAGATCATTGAGAAATATTCTTTTCATACCTATAGAATAAGTTAGGAAGAAGATACTCAATGGTAGTTAGTTAAGCATCTTTGAGCTTTTATAGTAGTTAGGAAATAAATGTAGGTCTGAAAATGATTTTCAGACTTTTGGATAATATTTATTGACCAATTTCAATAATAATGTTTTAATGCAAAAAAAATGGAGAATCCTATGTCTAAAATTATAACGCTTTTACTATTACTTATCAGTTCAAATATATTTGGACTTACCATATATGATTTGCAATACACAACAAACGCGGGATATGATAATACTTATCCTTCACCTTATGAAGATCAAACAGTTACTGTAACTGGTATTGTAACAGCTGATAATTTTAGCAATAGTCGCTTTTTTATCAGTATGCCTGAAGGTGGTGCTTGGAAAGGAATCTATGTATATCATAATTATTCTTTAAATGTTGGTGATGAAGTATCTGTGACTGGTGAAGTTTCAGAATATTATGGATTTACAGAACTCTACGGCGTTTCTAATGTTAACATATTATCAAGTGGGAATGCTCTTGTGCCAACTATGATAACTACTGGTCAATTAAGAAACATGGAAGCTTATGAAGGGGTTTTAGTTACTATTCAGAATGCTCAAATAACTGAATCTTATGACCAATACGGAAATCTTAAGATTAATGATGGAACTGGGAGTGGTTTAGTCGGAACTGGTTGTATAAGTTTAATGGCAAATAATTTTGACGCTATTGTTGGTAGTGTTTTAAGTTCCATCACAGGAGTAGTTAGTTATTCCTATGGGGATTATTATTTAAATCCAAGGAGCATGAATGATATTGTTGTTGGAGAAATGCCTATCACTATAGCCACTGATGATATTTTTGTTAATCAAGCTGAGGAGTTCTATATTCCCTTAAAAATATTTAATCAAGGCGAGTTAGAGATTAATTCTTTCCATATAGAACTTTCCTATAATAACAACATGGTAGAATTTACAGGATTAGATTATAATTCATCGATACTGACTGCTTGCAACTTTTCTTCAACATCAAACACTATAACTATAGACTATTCAGGTTCAGCTACATCCACAACAGCTTCAACACTCTTCAATTTATCTTTTAACCCTGTAGGAATGGGAAATACATCTTTCTTTGCCTTTGATTGTAGTATAAATAATGAAGATGTAGAATCTTTTAGCTTTGGTGATTTGAATATTTCAATAGCATCAACTGAGCAAGGAGATATTTTAACAACAGTTCAAAGACCTATACTCTCAATTCCTACAATTACTCACCCTAATGAAACTTTTGAGATATGGGCATCAGCTCCCGAAACTACAAGTGGATGGGAGGTATCAATAAAATATGAAGATTATCAGCAAGAGTTAGACATAGTAAGTACTAATTACGATTCTGTAAGGAATTGGCATATTATTACGGTAGAAACCCCTGTGCCAGCATTTTTCGAGTTATTTGATTTAGTTGTTGATGCTCCTTCTTTAGAAGTTGATGAAGTTAAAAATGCTGTAAAAATTGAACAAATTCCTGAAGATGATTGGTATTTTGTTCATATTACTGATACTCACCTTCCAACCCATCTATTTTCTCATGATAATAACTATTATAATGATATGACAGAGGTTGAGGATTTTCTCACTGTAATAGAAGATATAAATATTCTTAATCCAAAATTTGTTCTTTTCACTGGCGATATAGTCAATGAAGGTGAATTAGAGGATTATTTAGATGCTCGTTATTATTCAATAGCAAAAAATCTTTTAGGAATGTTAGAAGTTCCTGTCTATTTAGTCTCTGGTAACCATGACATTGGTGGATGGCAAGGAACTCCTATGCCTGACGGAAGTTCCAGAAGCAACTGGTATAAATTCTTTGGCTGGGATATTTTGGAGAATCCTAATGGTGTCTATCCATATCGTACTCAAAATTACTCTTTTGATTATGATGGAATCAAATTTATTGGTATGGAAAGTTATATAAACTATGATAATTACTTACCAAACATATTTGGAGATGAGAGCTTTACTTATAATCAAATGAATTGGTTAAATTCAGAAGTTTCCACAGATGAAGATACTAAAGTACTCTTCTATCACTTTGATTTTTCAGATCAAATTAATCTCTATAACTTAGGTGTTGATATGGCTTTAAGTGGTCATATCCATTATGATCAGGGAAATATTAACCAAGCACCTTATGATTTACAGACAGGAGCAACCTGTGATGGTAATAGAAAATATAGAGTAATAAAAGTCAATAATGGCGTTTTACAGCCCCTTGCATCAGTTTCTGCTGGTTCTTCAGGACAGAATTTTCAAATAAATTATGAATCCCCTAATAATGGAACTGTCTATGAAAATAGCGCTGAAATAGTAAATATGCATGATATTGCCTTTGATGATTTACTGATTAAATTTGAAATGATTAACCCTGATCACGGAGAAATATCAGCATTTAATGGGATTCCTTATCAAGTAGTTGAGCTTGAAGATAAGTTGATTGTCTATGTGAAGGCTACCATAGAAGCAAACTCAGTTTTAGATGTTCATCTTGCTGTGGGTACCCCTAATAGTAATGATGTTATTGATTCAGAAAGTGTTATGAAGAACCTAAATATATATCCAAATCCTCTAAACTCAACGCTTAGCAGAGGAGTTGCAAACATTAGCTTTGATTTAACCAAGAAGTCAACAGTATCTCTTGCTGTTTATAATATTAAGGGTCAAAAAGTTGCGCAGATTTCAAAACATCAACCATTGGAAATAGGGAATCATCAACTAACCTGGAATGGGATATCAGACTTGGCTTCCGGTGTTTATCTGATCAAAGTAGATGCTGATCAAGAATCCAAGTTATTGAAATTTATCAATATTAAATAGTCCTTACCTCTAATTCTCTCAGCTCCAATGAAGCCAGAGTGTTGATATAGTCATCATCTCTGAGCTTTTAGTCTATTTTTTGGCTATCTCCAAAGTAGGGTGGGCATAGTTTAAACTAAGCCCAAAGAGCGACATTATGATTGATTTTGCTGATGTGGACATCCACATTTAGACAAAAGCAAACAGATGAACTAAACTATGCTCACTCTACTTTGGAGAGAGCCTTATGTTAGAGATTTAGCTCTTTTAGGAATTCTGATAAATACTTGAGTTCCTTTATTAACTTCAGATTTAATATCAATTTTACCATAGTGTTCTATAAGTACCTTTTGGGCATAATTCAATCCAAGTCCTGTACCAGTCTCTTTTGTAGTAAAGAAAGGATTGAAGACTTTGGATAAAATCTCAGAAGGTATTCCAGAGCCATTGTCAGAAACTTCAATAACAAAATCACTATTATCTTCACTCAATATTAGATCAATCTGCTTATCATCTTGCTTTTCCATCATTGCCTGAACTGAATTAAGAATAAGATTAACAACCACCCCTGTAATCTCTTTTTTATCTATTTCTACTACATCATCATGAGTTTGATAAATTAGATTAAGTTGAATATCATTTTCTTCTAATGAACCTTTGGAAAGACTATAGGCTTCTTTGAGAACTGTTTTAAGAGAACAATCTTGGAAGTTCATCTTTTTTTGTTTTGCATATTCTAATAGAGAGTTCACTTTATCAATAGCTAACCAAGAATTTCTTTCACAGATTTCATAGTATTTATCAATATCTTCTTGGTTACTTGCATTTTTCAGTAGTTTTGAAGCAGTAATAATATTAGTTAATGGGTTTTTAATTTCATGGGCTATTGAAGAAGCTATTTGCCCTGTGGTAGATAATTTTTCAGTTACTATTAACTCTTCAGCTCTTTTTTGACTTATAAATATTTCTTTTTTTAATTTTTCTCCCTGCTTGGTTAAAGAATGCTTCAGCTTTTTATTTAACCTAACATTATTAATCAAAAGTAAGCTAGTAAATCCTAAAAAAGCACCAATCATTGTAGTTACTAAATTATCTTTACTGCTTTTCAGATTCTTGATTTCTAACTCCTTCTCCAATCTAATCTTATCGTTTTGTAATTCTTGCGTTTCTATTAGATTATTCAGTTCAGCAGTTTTCTTAGCAATATTGTTAGAGAAATCTTTATCGATATTAGTATAAAAATCCGTAACCATATCATAACCTATTTTAGGCTGATCCAGTTCAAAATAGTATCTGGAACGTTCTAAAATATAGTTGAATTTTATCCATGATTGATTAGCTTTATCAATGAATTTTTCAACTTCTTGAAAGCAAAGATCTGCTTTCTTATAATTTTTTATATTCAATAAATACCTTGCTTTTGTTAGATAGAAGTTAGTTTTGTAAAGTGAGTTATTAACTAATTCTAATCCATTTTCTGCCTTATCTAAATAGAATTTTATCTTAGGATGTTTTCCAGAATGAATAACATCATAGGCATGAGCAATCTTGGTGTAGTTATTTATTTCTCTATCTTTATCAAAAGACTTAGCAAACTGATTAACTTCAAGATAACCATTCTCTATGATATTTAAATTTTCTTCTTTGATTTCAATATTATCAGTCTTCAAAGTCATAATTTGAGCTATATCAGATCTATAATTAATCTTTTCTATTGTAGTTAAACTATCAGCATGGTTGGTATAAACATCAAATGCAATAGCTTTTGCCTGATCTAATAGCTGATTGGATTGCTTAATTTCACCTCGGTAAAAGTAGTAGTTCTGCATAACAGACAGAATTTTAATTCTCATACTATTCTTCTTACCAAAATTTAGCTCATAGTTTCCTTTCTCAATAGCTTCATAGACTTCCATAGCTTTTTCTATTGCTTTCTCTTCCCCGTAATAATGATATGTAAGAAAAATCTGGAGCTGAGCAAAATCTATTTTTATAGAGTCATTTAGTTTATCTTCAAAATACTTCTCAGTAATAGTTAATCCCTCTTGAAGATGCTCCATTTCTTTAAGAAAGTAAGCGTTTTGTAGATGCAGTTGAATATTTGTAAGCAAAGTAGTTTTATACTTATTTAGTTTTGGATTATCTAAAAATGTTAAATGTCTCTTAAATGCTTGCTTAGAATAATTAAAATATTCAGGATAATTAAAAGCCATAATCATTACTGAACTATTGGTCTTGATAGCACTTGCAAGTGAATCTAATTCTACAAATATATCTGTCGCTCTGATATAATTTTTTATCGCCTCTTCAGGCTGATTTAATTCATTACCTTGCAATAATGCTAAATCCCATATTTTATCACCTTTCAAATAAGAGAAAGGCAATGAATCAATTTCTACTTTAAGAGAATCTGTAAGCTCATTAGAATATAAAGAAAACACACTTAACAACAAAATTATTGGATAATAAAACTTCTTCATTAGACAAGTACCTCTATGTCAAAGTGGCAACATATAAAGACATTGTCAAGTAGATTTTAGTAGTTTAATTATGCATGAAATATTTATATTTTGTTAAGTAATGCTTTACTTTATTCGAGAGTGATATTTAGTTCTTTAACCTTTCTTGAGAGATTACTCTGCTGTAAACCTAATGCTTGTGAAGTTTTAGAAATATTACATGCATGTTTTTTTAATTGATTCTCTAAATATCTCTTTTCAAACTGTGTTTTCTTCTCTGCAAAACTAATTGTCTCATCCCAGAAATTATCTATTGTAGAATGAGGATTATGAAAATTCTTCACTAAGGAAAGATCAATTTCTTCTTCTTCAGCAACAATAAATAATCTCTCAATAAGGTTCTTTAATTCTCTGACATTACCAGGAAAAGAAAGGCTTCTAAAATAGTCTAAAGTCTCTTTCGTGAATTTCTTAGGCTTGATTTTCATCTCTTGAGAATTTAAATTTGTAAAATATTTAATCAGGACTTCAATATCTTCTCTTCTTTCCCTGAGAGGAGGGACTCTTAATGGAATAACATTAAGCCTATAAAAAAGGTCTTCTCTAAATTTCCCTTCAGAAATTAATTGTTCTAAGTTCTTATGTGTTGCAGCAATGATTCGAGCATCAACTTTTATTGGTTTATTAGAGCCAACTCTTTCAAATTCACCTTCTTGAATGACTCTTAAGATCTTGGCTTGAGCTGTCATACTCATATCCCCTATTTCATCTAAAAATAGGGTTCCTCCATCAGCTTCTTCAATCTTGCCCTTCTTAGAATTCTGAGCACCTGTAAAAGCTCCCTTCTCAAAACCAAACAGTTCACTCTCTACTAATTCATTTGGAATTGCTGCCGAGTTAAACCTGATAAAACTACCCTCAGCCCGAGAACTTTTTGTATGAATTGACCATGCTACCAGCTCTTTCCCAGTTCCACTTTCACCTTGAATAAGGACTTTTGAATTAGTATTAGCTACTCTATCTATCAGATTATTAAGCTGCTTCATAGCAGGTGAATTGCCTATCATCTGGTATTTAGAATCTAAATTGCTTTGCAAGTTAGCAACTCTGTTGTTCATTCTTATATGTTGAATAGCCTTGTTAAGGGTCACTTTAATTAGAGGAAGAGATAAAGGTTTTTCCAAAAAGTCATAAGCTCCACCTTTGATAGATTTTACAGCTATTGGTATATTGCTATGACCTGAAATCATAACAAGGGTAGCATCAGGGTTAATCTGCTTAATCTTTTCTAAAGCACCAACCCCATCCAAAACTGGCATTTTAACATCTAAAAATGTTATATCTGGAGAGAATGACTTATATTTATCTATAGCTTGTTGTCCATTATAAGCAATTTCAACCTCATGGTGTTCCTCTTCGAAAATCTCTTTCAATAATTTAACTATATTTATTTCATCATCTGTTATCAGAATTTTCATTAAAAATCTCCATAGAGAACCTAAATTTTGTACCAATACCCTCTTGGCTGTTCACAAATATTGTACTTCCGTTAGCTTCAATGAACTTTTTCACCAAAGCTAATCCAATCCCACTTCCATTTGGCTTTTTAGTAAAATAAGGATTATAAATCCTACTAATATCTTCTCTTGCTATACCAATACCATGGTCTTCAATACAGATGATTAACAGCTTATGGTCCTCTTTTATAGTTACCTCAATAGGTGTACCACGCTTACTGGCATCAATAGCATTTTGGAGAAGATTGGTGATTATCTGATAAAAATGATCTTGATCAAAAATAACTGATTTATCAGATTGATAATTCTTATTTATTATATAATCAGAACTATATGAATCAATAATGCTATCTAATATCTTTTGAGGAGAAAAAACACTCTTTTCAGGAAGTACTAGTTTTGCAAAAGTTGAAAAATTCCTGGATATGGACAAAAGGTTCTGAATCTCATTATGTATTACTTCAGTTGCTTGAGGAAAATAATCATAAAATTTTTCTTTATCAGTATATTTTTCTTCTAATCTTTGCAGAGTTAGCTGAATAGGTGTTAGTGGATTCTTAATCTCATGTGCCAAAGCGCGAGACAAGTCTTTCCAGATTGCCTGTTTTTCAGACTCTACTAACTTATCTTGGGTATTGATTAGCTCCTTAGACATAGTATTAAAGGACCTTTTTAGGTCTCTAAGTTCCCTTATACCATTTTCAGGTAGTGTAATATCGTAAAATCCTTTTTGGATCAATTCAGTAGCTTTTTGAAGTTCAATAATCGGTTTGCTGAATTTCATTATGATTAAAATAAAAAAAGCAAAAGCTACAATTGCAATAGTAAAAATTATTAGCCAAGAATAACTTTTTACTTCTATCAATGTTGTTCCAGTAAGAGCTTTCAAGCTATTAATATTATTGAGAAGATTAGTAGCTAATACTGAATCTTGAGCTGTCTCTAATCTTAAATTTTCTACAAATGGTTTGGCATCAATATTATTAAATGACCCCTTAATTCTCTCTTGTTGATTCACAAAGTAGTTATTTATTAGATATATACTTAGTCCAAAAACTACAACAAAAGTGATAATAAAATAGGATCTTATCCCCGGACGATATTTCATTAAACCTTCCAAAATCAATTATTAGTATTTACTTTAATCCTCTCTTTCAACCGAGGTGACTTGTTTTTCCACAAAAGCATTAGATTAAATTCTTTATCCATCTGTTCAAAATAGATTTTCTCCAAATGAGCATTGATTGAAAAATCATAATCTGAGACACTCCGAAGTTGTCTGAAATGCCATTTTATCGTAGAGAGTTCTTTTACCAAACATTGATAATCTTCACAAACAAGAGATTCATTTGTTGAACCTTTAATAAGTAAATAACTATCAAGAAGTGGATCATAGGTAACATTATGACTGAAGTCTTGTTCTTCTAACACAATCCCTTGACTGCTTACAGAAGTATTAAACCAGATATCAATACTTTTACCTGTTTTAAATATCTCTTCAAAATCATTTTCAAAAGCACTCTCTAATTGAACTTCAATTCCAATCGCGCCTTCGAGATAATTTATCTGCAAAGCCTTAAAGGTTGCGTCATTACCTTCGTAAGAAGACAAGACTAATAGTGTAAATGTAATTACACCTTTTAAGATATAATTTCCTAAGCTCTCGAACATCATTTTACCTCTTGATACTATTTATATATAAAACAAAATAATTGACAAGTAAAAAATATTTTTTTTTAAAGGGAAGCCCAATCCGGGGTTGGATTGGGCGTGGAAGGATATATACTAATACGACTTGTCTAATTTATTTTAAAATTCTATCCAAGGACCAACAGAGAAGGTTAAACCGTCACATTTGGTACTTGGTGAATTGATAATTCCGTAATCACTGCCTTTCCATCCTGATTCAGGACTGTATCCAAGCATATAGGCAACTTCACCTCTAATACCTACCCAGGAAAGGATTGGAACATATAAATCTGCTCTTGGTTGGAAAACTATGAAATCTCTGGTCATTGCCATATAGTTGTTACCAATTTCGTTAAAGTCATTATTGAAGTCAGTCCAGTCGTAATCACCTTTAGACTGCGAGAAATCAAATTTTTGACTTCCTGCTCCAAGTAAGAAACCAATTCCAGGTTGGAAGTATTTTGTGAAATAAATTCTTTTATCTAAAGTAATACCACCAAAAGAGTTAGAGTATTTCATATTTCTAATCACATTATCTCGGCTTCTATCTGAATAAACTTCTGGTTCAGTACCAGGAATTAAACTAACTGTTGATATTTCCTGATTAATTTTCTTGTTAGTTTCAAACCAGTTCCACTCTCCACCAATGTAGAATCCTTTACCAGCATGAATTCTAAAGCCAAAACCATTCATAAATATGCCTTTATCATCAATTTCTTCGAAACCCAACTGTTGAGCTAAACCATTTATATCATCAATATCATCGAATTGATAGTAGCGTGGAATCCAGTTGATAGCAACAGAGTTCCAATCTACATCTTCTTTCTCTTCAGAAATTTCAATTTTTACATCGGTATCTTTTGATTTTGGTTTTGCTTCAAAAGTATATTTCTTTTCTATATGTTTACCTGCACTGAAAATTTTAAATACTGCTACATCACCAGGATTGTAAGATTTTAAAATTTCAGTAAATGCTTTATTATTAGTAACTTTTCTACCATCTATCTCGTAAATAATGTCATTAGCAAATATCTTTTGTCTGCTTGCTGAGCTTCCTGAAACTACTCCAGAAATTAGAACACCATAATTTAAATCGTAATTAAGTTCACGAACATCTTCTAATGTTAAATCTTTTGGAAAAACACCAAGATAAACCTTAGTGTTAGTGTTATTGTTAGTAAGATTTATTACTATAGGACCATTTTCTTCTTCTGATAATTTCTCAGCCAAATCTTCCATATGCTCAGTCACTATTTCCATTTTCTCTTCAAAGTTATCCATCTGAATTTCAATAGCTTCGATTTTTTCTTGAGCAAGAATGAAGCTTAAAGAGAACGCCATTAACACAGTAATTATTAAAAACTTTTTCATTTTTTCCTCCGAACTTTATTTTTCTTGTAACTACTTAATTGCATCCACTGTTCCAAACTTTTCAATTTATTGTATGGTATTGTTATACTTAATCTTATAAGTTTATAGCATGAATTTTCTTTAATTTCTATCTTTTTTTATATATCATATTGATATAGCAAATTATCTTTTTGATATAAATTTAGGAAAATGTTAGAAGATGTACTATTTATACAAAATAAATGGCTCAAGTTCATGTCTTGTAGAAATTTCATAAATAAACCACATCTTTTAGAATTTCCAGTTAACATCCAACATTAAGTCTTTTTGTTCTTGGCAAAGCTAATCCTACATTATCTGCTTTATGCCAGAAAGTCTATTGGGTGTTTATTAGGGGTTTATTAGGGGTTTATTAGGCATCTATAAGCCATCCACTAAGCTGAGTGCCAACAGACACATGATAGTGAAGATATATTAGTTCAATACACATAATATGATCTTGTATAAAAGAACAATGCATTAACTAAAGGACACGCCAGCTAACTATTGTTATAAACTCTATTATTAGAGTCTTATTTTCAATCAAAATTTACTATAAACAGTAAATTAAAACTCGTAACTTTCTACTATACAATGAATATATTTGAATAAAAGTCTCTTTTTTACCACTATACATGAGCTTGAGCTAAATAAATTACTTGTTAATCTGAGATAGTACCCTAGTCTTTAAAGTAAGAATGCGGATATAACATCCGCATTCTTAGTTATTGTTTTAATTTTTATTTTATGATAGTCTTATTAAACTTATCTTTACCCATCATCAAGGAAGCAGATAAGGGAGCTACTTCTTGAATCTTAGAGATTAAGAAATCAGAAAGTTCTTGTATTTCCCATTGAGCATGACTATCACTCCTAAGCCTGCTAAAGTGATAAAGTTCACGCAGATTAGCTTTCATAACTACTTTTACTCTATGTGCATTTGTAAGTAAATAAGGGGCAATGTTAGCATCTATCTTAGAATATAATTTAGATATTTTATCATAAGCATCTTGGAATCTTTTTGTTTGCTTTAAGAATTTAAGTTGAGGAGGTATTACAAAACCATTATTCACATCATATTGGGATTTAATTATTGTTGCCATTCTATGACGTTTGAGTTGAGCAAAACAGCTTGCAGAGATATCGAATTGGAATTCAAAATCAGCAACCTCAAAAGCTTTTATTGGTAAATGATAAGCTTTCATATTTTCGAAAATAGAGTTAAACATTGCTTTTAACTCATGATAAGATAAGGAGCTAAGATATTTTTCTATACTATCCAAAGATTCACCACAGTTCTCAAAAATATAATATGCCAGAATTTTCAGATCAGGATTTAGTGTATGGCTGTTAAGTTGCCAATGAAACTTATTTTCTATAGTTGGAAGTTCTAGTATATTATCTCTAAGTTTCTCATAGACTTCAGCATCAGTATATTTGATAACAGAAGGAGCAATGTCTTTTACTTGACTAACTATCAACTCTTTCAACTCTTTCCCTTCAGACAATCCACAGCCGTCTAATCTTCTTAATAAACGCTCTAAACTTCTAGCATTAATAGTAACACCCATTTGAGTTTGCGTTGATAGTGGCAAGATATAACGAGCATCTTCTTTAGCCTTGCCTTCTAATTCTCTTTGAGTGCCTGAGAAGCCCTCTTTAATAAGCTGGTTTTTGGCTATCTGAAACATCTCTTCATAGCTTGAGAAAAGATATTCCATTAAAGATATATACTCTTCTCTTGCTTCATCACTTAGCTCTGTAGGTATATAATAAGCTGATGTTAAAGTAACATATCGCTGTGATTTTTCTGTAAAAGAAGCAAGACGAGACTTCTGGATAAACTCTGTTAAATAACGTGAAACATCCAAGAAATCAAGATTAAATACCACATGTTCAGCAATCGAACTATGTCCCATCTCAAAGATGATATTACTATTAGATTTTCTGGCTTTTTCAACTTCAGATAAGGCTTCTTTTCTCAGTGATGTTACATTCTTTTTACTTCTACTTATTCTGGCATAAGCAGCAGATATAACTTCTGGAGTAGCTTTTACCTTATCTAATTTGTCTATTAAACTTTTATCTATATTATATCCAGCAACATTAATCTTCATATTCTTCCTTTAAGATTTCAACAGTAGCACTTGCACCTATTCTATTAGCTCCAGCTTTGAGCATAGCCTTTGCAGTAACACGGTCTCTTATTCCACCTGCAGCCTTAACACCCAATTTTGGTCCTACTACTTTTCTCATAAGTGCAACGTCTTCTAATATTGCTCCACTCTTATTAAATCCTGTGGATGTTTTTATGAATTCTGCTCCGGCTTTTTTAGATAAGATTGCAGAAATAATTATTTCTTCCTTTGTTAAAAGGCAGTTTTCAAATATCACTTTAAGAATTGCACCATGTTCACTACAAACTTGAGAAATTGCAGATATTTCGCTTAATACACTTTGATAATCTTTATCTTTAAGCCAGGAAACTTTAATTACCATATCTATTTCTTTAGCACCATCCTGAATTGCTTGTTTTGTTTCTGCAATTATAGTATTTGTTACCGAATTCGATAGAGGGAAACCAACTACAGAGCAAGTTAAAACCTTTGTTAGTTGCCCATGAGCTAATTTGACATAAGAAGGGTTAACGCAAACAGACTTGGTAAGATAGAAATCAGCTTCTTGGCACAGAGTCTTTACTGCCGCTTCTGTAGCTTCTGGTTTCAAGATTGTATGGTCAATATACTGAGCTAAGTGATCATAATCAGTAGCTAATTGATCTTCTTCATTCGCCCTACATACTCTACAATTGAGACATACTTGATGTTCTCCCCCACATTTACAGGGTTTAGGGTCTGTAATTCCTAATATTTGGATAGCAATATTTTTAATATCTTCCATTTTCTCCATCCTTATCTTCTTTATTCTATGTTCAAATTTTCCCAGCTAACTGACCACACGCACCATTTATATCATTACCTCTACTATCACGTTGAATAATAGGACATTGTAGTTGAGATAGCTTTGCTTTAAACTCTTCAATTTCATTCTGGTTTGGTGCCTCATAGTCAAGTCCAAGCACTGGATTCCAAGCAATTAGATTTAATTTGCAGGATTGGTCTCCTAAAAATTTCAACAGTGCACGAACATCATCATTACCTATATTAAAATTCTTAATCATAACATATTCGAAAGTAATTTTATAAGAGGTTTTATGTCTAAAATCCAATAGTGCTTTCTTCAACTCAGCTAATGGAAAGATTTTGTTAATTGGCATTATTGAATCTCTTTTAGCATCGAGTACAGCATTAAGGGAAACAGCTAATTTTACTTTCACATCTTCATTTGCTAACAGATTTATTTTGGGAATCACTCCACAAGTTGAGATGGTAATTTTTCGCGAACTTAGGTTTATAGCACTCTCATCTGTAAATATTCTAACTGCATGGATAACATTATCATAGTTATCAAGAGGTTCGCCCATACCCATAAATACTACATTAGTTAATTTTCTATTTTTTATGTATTTTCTGGCAAGAAGCAATTGACCAACAATCTCAGAAGTAAGAAGATTACGAGTTAAACCTAACTTACCTGTTGCACAGAATTTGCATTTTCTGGCACATCCAACTTGAGAGGAAATGCAGAGAGTTGCACTCTTTTCAGAAGGCATAAGAATCATCTCTATCCGAGAATTATCCCATAGTTCTAATAAGAATTTTACAGAACCATCTTCAGATTTGAATGATTCAATAACTTTAGGTAAGAATAACCTAAATCTTTGCTTGAGCAGGGTCCTCAAATCTTTTGATAAGTTTAACATTTCTTGGAAATCATAAACTTGTTTTCCATAGACCCAATCTAAAACTTGAGTAGCTCGAAATTTGCTTTGACCTAATTCCTTAATAGTTTGATAAACTTGTGTAGGAGTTAAGTCTAAGAAATTAATAACTTCCGGGGATTGAACTGATGTCATCGTCATCTGGCACATACTTTATTTTTGCTTGTTTTTTAAAATCATCCAAACTAATTATATCCATAGATTGGTCTTCTGCTGAGAGATATACTTTCTTATTGTAATAATCATTTTTAAAGACATACCACATCTGTTTGTTTAAAAGAGCTTTAGTACCAATAACAGGAAAATCTTTAGCTATCTCTTCATAATAGTCTTCTTCAAATTGAAGACAACATAACAATCTTCCACAAGGACCAGATATTTTTGATAAATTGCCAGCTAAGTTCTGGTCTTTAGCCATTTTAATTGTAACTTGATTAAATTTTCTCATAAATGAAGCACAGCAATATACTTTGCCACACATTCCATAGCCACCAAGAAGTTTAGCTTCATCTCTTCCGGTTGTTTGGTGAAGTTCTATTCTTGTTTTGAAGATATTCGCTAACTCGCGAACAAATAGCCTAAAATCAATTCTTCCATCAGCTGTAAAATTGAAAGTTAACTTGTTACCATCATATTGATATACAGTACTAATTAACTTCATATCAAATTCATATTTAGCAAGAATTTCTAAGAAAGTAGCACTTGCTTTGTCTTCTTTGTTTTGAATAATATCTAAGGCTTTTAAATCATGTTCTTCCACCATTCTGACATATTGATATTCTTTATATTCACTTTTAAGTTTTTGGACTTGTTCTTCAGGTACATGGGTACTTAGGATGTTACAAAAATCGATACCACGTTCGACTTCAATAATAATTGAATCATCAGGTCTAAGTTCTAATTCATGATCAACTTTAATATAGGCTATCTTACCTGATCTAAATTCAATCTCTATATATTTTGTCATTAAATTTCCTCATTTAAATATTGTTTTAGAAGCTTGTGTTCTATTTTACTGAAGCTAATATTTTTGTCAAACTTCATAGCTTCTAATTTTGATTTTCGTATCTCTTGATATTGACAAATATTCTCAGCTGAGCTATTACTAAAAAGAAATGAAAGGGAATAATCTCTAATTATAGTAACTCGTTCTGAGTCAAAGAAATCAGAATCTATAGTTATTCCTGCTTCAAATTTTGTCCATTCACCAACATAGCACTTATGAAGAGTTCCTTTAAAAGGTTTTGAAGCGAATCCTTGGATGATTGAAGCTACTATCTCCCCACCAATATCACATCCTTTTCCTATTGATGTCCCCCCACGGATTAAAGTGGAGGCTTGTAACTGTGTCTTCTTGCCAATATAAGCTGGTCCTTCAATAGAAGTGTTAATTCCAATGATAGCATCTTCATCAATTATAATTGGTCCTTGTGAAGCATCTAAAACTGCTCCATGTTTCAGAACAGCTCCTTCACCAATCCAGACATTATAAGGATTAATTATTGTTACACCCTGCTCAGTTTCAGAATAGTTATCTTTATCATAGAAAAAATCTGTGTAATCTTCTTGTATTAGTTTTCCATTAGCTAAAATGATTTCATCTATTGTTTTCCACAATTGGATATCTTCAATTTGCTTAGGGAGATAAGAAAAATCCATTTTAAGAAAGTCGTGACTATCACAATAGATTGATTTTTGATTTGTTAGTTTTACAGATATTATGCAATTTTCTTTATTTTGAATAACAGAGTTAACTTTCTGATTCATAATAATATCTGCTATCTCTTCATTTATCTTTATTCTACCATTTAGGAAACAAATATCCCCTTGCGGTAATTTATTAATATTCTTATCATTAAATCTTTCTGTATATAATTCTTCAATTTTTTTATCAATAATTAGGTTAACTTCTTCTATTCCCAAATAACCTTCAATTTTCTGCCTTAACTTCAAGATACCCGCTCTAATTTCCAGCTGAGAACGAAGAGGGGAAACATTTGAGAAATTAAAATCTAAATCATCAACTATCAAGTACTTCATCATTATTCCTTTTTGCAATTTTTTGCTTTTTTCCATGCCATATAAACCAATTAAATTGACCTATAAATATTGTCAAAATATTAAATATTGTTTGAATAACCATCCAAACAGGATAGAACCAAATTAATCTTCTATGGACTTTAAATACTGGGTATGAGAAATAAAACATTTGAACTTCGCCGATAAACTTCAAAGCAAGAGCAAACAAGAATATTCGCCAATCAATGAATAAAGTTATCACAATTCCTACATAATAGATGAATAAGGCGGTTAAGATTAGAAAAAACTCAGTATTTAGCCTAAACATTAATTTTAGATTAGAGAACCAACGGCTATGTTGGTTGAATAATTTCCTCCAACTAAGGATAGGTTTGGTTTTTACAAAACTATCTTCATCAAAATTGAATTTTATCTTCAATCCCTCTTTTCTTAATAGTTGTAGAAAATTACAGTCATCCCCGGAAACCAAGTGATTTATCTTGGAGAATCCTCCTACTTGCTCATAAGCAGCTCTGGTATAAGCTAAATTCTGACCAATAGCTGTAAATTGTTTTCCCATTGCAAAGCCACCAGCCAAGCCTATATAAAGACAAAGTAAATCTATATGTTCAAACTTCTGAACAAATGAAGCTTTTTTCCAGTCTATCTCAGTCGATGAATAGCCAGCAAGCATAGATACATCATCAGCAAAACCTTGTACCATTGATTCTATCCATGTACTTTTAGGAAAACAGTCTGCATCTGTAAGAAGTAATATCTCTCCTTTTGATCTTGTAATTGCCTGTGATAAGGCATTTTTCTTAGGACTTACTGCTAAATTTCTATCCTTTACATTGAAGTAATTTATTACTTTGAATTTTTCTGAGAATTTTCTGAGTATGTCTTCAGATTTATCATCAGAATCATCATTGGCAACAATAACCTCATATAAGTCTTGAGGATAAGTTTGATTAACTAACAAGGTCAATAATCGTGGCAGGGTTTCCTCTTCATTCCGGCAGGCAATGATCACAGACACTAATCTTTTTTTAAAACTTCTTTTCCTCTTTAAATGGTTAAAAGACCATGAGTAAGTTGCAGCTAATAAAAAATAGAGAAATCCTGCAATCAATGTTGTGTAAACGATTATTGTTGTTAGCATTGAATGCTCCTAATTGTTTAGTTCATCTACAATCATAGGACTGGGGTCATCGTATCTATAGCGTGGAGGGAAATTATACTTTAAACCAGGTATTTGGAACTGAGGTAAAGGGAAGTTTGTTGAGAATACTTCTTTTATTCCTTGGCTCTTATCCCATATTCTAAAACCAGTTACAGGGTCAACATAAGCCTCAACAATACTATCAGGTTTCTTAAAAGAATATCGAGGGTCATCTGCTGGAGGCATATTTCCACCATTATCATTTACTATCAATCTAGATAAGATTCTACTTGCTATCGGAGCACAAGCATAACCACCACCAACACCGTGACCAATTCCATCTATTTTATGTCCTAAAGTATCAAATTTTACAGTTAAAGAATCTCCACTTAATACTGAATAGTTATCAAAACCAGCCCAAATTCCTATAACATACTTACCATTCATACCAATAAACCAAGCATCCTTATAATCATCTGTAGTACCTGTTTTACCAGCAGATTCCCATGGATAAATTGCTTTATTCTCTGGACTACTAAAGGAAGAGCCTGCTGTACCACCTGGTCTTGTAACAGACTTCATCAAATCCGACATAATATAAGCAACATCAGGTTCACATACCTGAATTGTTTCAGTTGTAGATGATTCTAATAAGTTCCCATATTTGTCATAAACCCGATCTATGAAAATAGGTTTTACTCTTCTTCCTTGGTTAGGAAAGGCTGTAAAAGCAGTAATCATATCAATAGGCTTTAATTCAGGTGTACCAAGTGCAGATGAGTAATAAGGGGGAACTTTTATCCCAAACATTTCAGCCTTTTTAGCTATCTTTACTTTCCCAACATCATACATAGTTTTTACTGCATAAATGTTGAAAGAATTTTTGATTGCCTTTCTCAGGGTTATGTAACCACCTTTAGTTTTTGTATAATTGGAAGGTGAGTAGAGATATTTTTTCTCTAATTTTTTTAAAGAATCTACATAGGTAGAGTCAGCCAATAATGAGTCTGGAGCATCCTCTAAATGAGGAATCTTATCCCAACCGAACATTCTAATCTTAAAATCATCATCTCTAATAACAGTCGAAGCAGTATAACCGTTTTCCAAAGCTGAAGTATAGAGAATTGGTTTGATAGAAGAACCTACTTGACGACGTGATTGCATTATTCTGTTAAGCTTAGAATGCTTAAAATTCCTACCACCTAACATTGTTTTTACATGACCAGTTTTAGCATCAAGTAATAATATTCCTCCTTGAATATAAGGAGTTTTTATATCAGTAACATCAGGGTCATAGTCAGAATATTTAATTTCATAACCCTTTTCTCTTTCAATTTTTGTTAGTTGATTATTAAGCAAAGTATCTGCATACTCTGTTAAATCCCAGTCCAAAGTTAAATGAATTGATAATCCATCTTCATAAAGAGCTTTTTTCCCATATTTTTTAACTAATTCATTGCCAATGTAATAGAGGTAAAAAGAGTTTAATTCATCGAATTGACGTTCAACACAAACTAAAGGAGTTGCTTTTTCTCTTTGATATTCTTTTTTAGAAATCTTATTAGTCTGATACATTCTGTAAAGGACTAAATTTCTTCTCTCTCTTGTTCTTTCAACTCTTTTTCGAGGATTGAAGTAGTTTGGTCTTTGTAACATACCAACTAAAGTTGCTGCTTCTGCTATCGACAGTTCTTCTACTTTTTTACCAAAATAATACAGCGAAGCTCTTCCAACCCCATAAACACCTTCACCGATATAAACTTTATTGAAATAGATTTCCATAATCTCTTCTTTAGAGAACTCTTTTTCAATCAGTAAAGTAACCATTGCTTCTTTTATCTTTCTTATCCATGAACGTTCATGGCTTAAAAAAAGATTTCTTGCCAGTTGTTGAGTTAGAGTAGAAGCACCCTGGGACGCAGAACCTCTTTTCAAATTTGTTATGGCTGCTCTAAGAGTTCCAAAAATATCTATTCCAAAATGCGTATAGAAGTTCCCGTCCTCTGTAGATGTTATAGCATCTTTTAGGTGTTGAGGTAAATCATTATACTCTATGAGTGCTCTTTGCTCAGTAGCAAATGTATGAATTAGCTCTCCTCTGCAGTCATAAACCTTTGAAGGAAGCGAGATATCATAATTAACTAACTCTGAGGGAGATGGTAAGTTGCTAGCGTTTATCTTAAATATATAGTAAACTCCATAGGACACTCCTATTGCCAACACGCATAGTATTGAGAAGTAAATTAGAACTAATCTGACAAACTTATGTTTCTCAATATTCTTATTTTTTTTCTTCATTAAAGCTCCGTGATAATCTTTGAGTTATAGAAATAGCAATAATTCCCGTAACTGTCCCGGTTCCAATCCCTAATAGCAGTAATATCGGTATTAACTCGAATAAGGAATTTGAATATATTAAAATAGTCCTAACAATAACTAACTGCATTATATTATGGACTGTTGCTGCTAAAATACTTATCCCAACCCAACTCAGACCAAATTTAACTCTACTTAGCAAAATCATTATTATGAGTGATGCAAAACCACTACCTAAGGCTATTAAAGTAGTAGGCATCAGTAGAGAACCTACAAATAGACCTGACAATGTTATCTTTCCTAAGAGTACTAAGACTGCCATTAATTCTTTTCTTTTCATAATTAACAGCATTATGACAATATTTGATAAACCTATTTTAAGAAAAGGAAATGGCTTAGGAATCAGTGATTCAGCAATCGAAATTGTACCGGCACAAGCTGTATAAAAACTTAATTCCAACAATTTATCTTTTAGCTTCGAATCATAGCTGTCTAAAACATTAGCTTCTTGTCTATTAATATCTTTAATATGTCAATCCTAACCTTTGAGTCAAGTTTTTTTCTCTTAACAATTTATCTATTAATCAGTAATTTACGGATAGATTCTGTAAATCATTCTTGGGAATGGTATCACTTCTCTGATATGTTTAGTTCCTGTCATCCACTGAACTAATCTCTCTAAACCGATACCAAATCCACTATGAGGAACAGAACCATACTTTCGCATATCTAAATACCATTCATAGGTACTTATATCTAATTTTTCTTCTTCCATTCTGGCAAGAAGAACATCATAATCATCTTCACGTTGAGAACCACCAATAATCTCTCCAAATCCTTCAGGAGCTATTAAGTCTGAGCCTAAAACTAAATCAGGATTTTCCGGATCTTGTTTCATATAAAATGCTTTGATTTTCTTAGGCCATTTTTCTATGAATAAAGCTACATCACTTCCTTCAGTTAATAATGCTTCTTCATTAGCTCCAAAGTCTTCACCATGAGAAATTTCACAGCCTTTACTTTGTAAAAACTCTATTGCTTCATAATGAGTCATTACCTTGAATGGAGCATCAGCCTTTTTAAGTTGCTCAACATCTCTTTCTAATATCTCCAATTCTTTTTGACATTTTTCTAAGACTGTTCTAATGACGTGTCTTATTAATCCTTCTTGAATCTCCATATTCTCTTTATGTTCCACAAAAGCTGCTTCTGCATCCATCATCCAGAACTCAGTTAAGTGCTTTCTTGTTTTGGATTTTTCAGCTCTAAATACAGGACCGAAATCATAAACTCTTCCTAAAGTCATAATTGCAGGTTCCAAGTAAAGTTGCCCAGACTGAGAAAGATAAGCTGAGCCTTGGTCAAAATATTCTACTTCAAACAAAGTAGTTGAACCTTCACAAGGATTAGGTGTCAAAATAGGTGAATCAAATCGAGTGAAAGAGTTATTATTAAGGTATTCGCTCACAGCATGATAAACAGTATGTCTAACTTTCAAATTAGCCCATTGTTTTGGTGCTCTGATCCACAAATGTCGATTTGATAATAAGAAATCAGGACCGTGTTCTTTCTTACTAATTGGATATTCAGGTGAAATACATACAGCTTTTAAATCTGTAACATCTAACTCATAGACACCTGGCTTGTTTGGATGCTCTTTAGGAGTTCCCCATATTTCTACTGAAGACTCAATAGTTAAAGTCTTAGAAAGCTCAAATTTTTCTTCTCCAATATTAGGTTTATAGACAACAGTTTGGATTGTTCCAGTTCCATCACGGAAAATGATGAACATTAATTTTCCACTTTTTCTAATATTTCTTACCCATCCCCGAAGATGAATCTCTTGACCGAGATAGTTCTTTATATCTTTTACAAATATTGTTTTCATAGGTATTTAACTCCTCAAAAATAAAATTTTTATTCAAGATAATTATATTTTTTCTTGATAGTGATTGTGTCAATAGATTTTATTGATAGATGAATAAGAAATGATTACTACTCCTCTTTAAGGGAAATACTTAATAGGGAAAATTGAGGTTAAGAAATAAAATGATTAATACTATAGGTATTTACACTTCAGGAAGTACCGCTAAGCTAAATGAAAAGCCATGCATTCCATAAAATTATGAATAACTAAAGAAAATTGAGCTTCTCTTCTTTTCACAATATCTTCATTCTTGATGCTTAGCTTTGCCTTACTTGAGCATCTACTATTAATATTGCTAATAGAATTCTAATATACGCCTAATAGATACCCAATAGAGACCAATAATAATAAAAATGGAATCAAAAAAATAACACATTTTGCTATCAATATCCTTTGAATCGTTTCATAAACATCTATTACTGATATTATA
Organism: Cloacimonadales bacterium (SeqCode); assembly: GCA_963692475.1. Taxonomy (GTDB): domain Bacteria; phylum Cloacimonadota; class Cloacimonadia; order Cloacimonadales; family JAFGVF01; genus JAEKNW01. Next base: position 2,517,721 of record OY829950.1, on the reverse strand, counting down.
TATTATATAGATTTACCTGATATTCGCTAACAAATCTATTTCATTAAGGTAACTTTTTTCATTATATTAGAAGTCTTTCCTTTCAATCTATAGAGATATATTCCTGAGCTTACCAATCTATTATCATCATTTTTCCCATTCCAGACGACTTTATGCTGTCCATGACCAAATGAAGAAAACTTTTTTACGACCTGTCCTTTAAGATTATAAATTACCAAAGATGCAACATCGTCCTTCTCCACATAGAAGTCAATATTAGTTTCAGGGTTGAATGGATTTGGGTAAGCTGATTTCATGGAAGTCACTTGTTCAACAGTTTGGTTTAACTCATCATCAGTATTATCTGTATAATGAACATTTCTTATGATTGGATAACCATCATTTTGCTCTAAATCTAAGAACCATGTAGTTTCAAAATCCCATCCAGAATCAGTAAAAGTACTTTGAGTTTGTAATTGATTAATGGTAATATCTGTTCCAGAAGCACTATAATCAATCCCAGCCAATTCAGATGACCAGAAGGAGTTACGTGTCCCCAGAATATTATTAACTTCCCCTGAAAAACCACCTATTTCTGTTCCAGTAGCAAGTATTATTAAAGAAGTAGTATAACAATTGTCAATGATTACACTCTCTGCTTTTCCTATTATACCACCTATATATTGGTAAGATAAAGTTGATGGATTATAGAATGTAATTACTGATTTTGAGTAACAATCTTTGATAGTTGAATAAAGATTATAATTCGGTTCACTAGCATACCCAGCAATTCCTCCGACATATACTCTACCCTTGATTACTCCATCAGAAAAACATTTTTCCACTCTTGAGTCACCACTTAGTGAAATTAAACCTACTATTCCCCCAACATAAGTATTTCCACTAACTTCTCCCAAGTAATAAGAAGATTCAATAAATCTACTTTCTCCAGAGATTCCTCCGACCTTATCCTCTCCATTTACATTGGCATCAGACATACAGTTTATCACATGAGCATTACCTGAAATGCCACCTACCGTAGCATTACCCTGTATTATTCCATGACTTTCACATCCACTAGTAATAGAACCAGTATTTATACTGTTCCCAATAATACCTCCCACATAATCATTGCCCTCAATTTCTCCATCAAAAAAGCAATCAAGAGCAACCCCGTATCTTCCGATTATCCCACCAAGATAATCATTACCTTCAATCGAAACATAAGAGTTGCATGAGGAAATATCCAGCTGACTGCGCCAGATAGTGACTTCTCCTACAATCCCACCTAACTTATCGTGTCCATCTATATTACCATAGGTGGTAGAACGTATTATTTTACCATAATAATCAAGGTAACCAACTAATAAGCCACAACTATCGCCACAATAAAGTGATCCATCCACTTGACAATCTGTTATTTCTCCTTTGCAGATTCCAGCCATACAACCTATAAAATCATCACCCCATATTTGGAAATTATCCAGATTAAGGTTTTCTATTACACCATCAATTTCAATCAATCCGAATAAACCTAACTGACTTTGTCCTGCATCTATGTCTAAACCTGAAATAGTATGACCATTCCCATCCAAATTACTATTAAACATAAGAATTGGTGAAGTACTTTCTTCTCCCAAAGTTATATCACTTCCTAAGATAAACTCTAAATCTGAACGAGAATAAAAATAGTTAAGCTTCTTAAATTCCTCTTCAGTATTTATAATATAGCTACCATTACTATAGCTGAAATAATCATCTGGGTCAAAAACTTTATCATTGTCTAACCACTGCTGGAATTCCACTTCAGACAACTTTCCGAACACATTCCGGTGAACATTATTAACACTTGAATTTGAACTATAAAAGGTATTTGAAACTGTGGAATAATCACTAGTGTTAGAACCAGCACTGAAACTTGAACTTGGGATTAGATTATGCAGAGCATCAAAGAAACCAGCAGATTTATCGTCATAATCATTGTCACTATCGCAATAAATCTGAACATCAACGGCACAATCTTCAATTTCATTTCCATCGGAAATATAAGTAACTAAACCTGAGCATGAGAAATGCGCGGTTACACTCCCGCTTGTATTACAGTTCCTAATTATTGAGTTAGTACATTGTCCTATTAAAGAGCTGGTATATTTGTAACCTGTTACATCTCCAGAAAAATTACTATTTACTATTAAAGCGTCATTAGACTCACCAACCAAGCCACCTATATTTAGAGAATATCCTGTTACAGTCCCAGTAACAGAACAATTATTAATATACCCCTCAGTGTAAGAGACTAATCCTCCAACATGGTCGCCCCCATTAACAGTGATGTCTATTAAGTTAATATTCTTTAATGAACCAGAAAACTGATTTGATACAAAGCCAATATAAGTGCTTTCAGGTCCCCATGAGTAATCAGGAACTAAATGGTTAATATATAAGTTTGATATTGAGTAGCCACCCCCATCATAAGTTGAATCAAAAGGAGTATAATAATAGACTGTATAAAAACCGTCTCCACCCCAAACCTCTTGATGATAAGCTTCACCAAGAGGTTTGAATCCTTTTCCTAAATTCCAATTTATTGATGCACTTGCATCTATATCGGCTGTTTGAAGATAACTATAACCTGACCACATGTCACTATTCTCGGAAATGTAGCGAAGATTATCTAAAGTTTCGATTAAAAATGGTGATTCTATGGTTCCCTCGCCTTCAGGTAAAACTCCTTCACAATAAATTGCAATAGTGATGAATAAAAACAAATATATCATATATTTTTTCATTTACTCCTCCGATAAATTAGGAATGATTTACTATAATTTACATATAGAAGTAAATAAATATTTGTCAATATAAATATTTTAAAATTTTACCTTAGGATAATCTATATATGATAATCTACCTATCTGTGGAAGAGATTTGAAAAAATCATAGTTAAGAGAAATTTACCATAACCTCCTGTTCAATACGCTTTCTGCACAAGAAAAGTAGGTTAATCTGTATTAGCAACCATCATATTAAGTAATATCGCCGGCAATCATACAAGCATTTTCAGTTCTGCAAGTTCTACATTCTTAATCCTGTATTCTAAATACTCTTATTTTTTCTTCAAATTCACTTTTTTTCCAAACTTCTTTCTTAGATAGGACTCGATTTAATCTCTGCATATCACCACCATAGGCAGTAACTATATAATACAACCTGTCAGCTGGTTGAAAATAGAGAGCCCATTCATGGGTATAATTTGCAGTTAAAGAGACAGCCAAAAAGTCAAAATCTGATAAAGGACTAGGGTTTTGACTTTTATAAATAATATAACAACTCGGTGTACCAGCAACTCCTGCAATGGTTTGAGTAACAGGAGTCCAAGTAAGTTGAATATCACGGTCATCAAGATTAACAATCTGAAGATTCTCAGGAGCTAAATAGCGTTCTAAAGAAGCTATGATAGTTTCTGACAATTCACTAACATTACCTACCCAATCTTCAGCTTGAACAGCATAATATACATAAGTTGTATCAAGTGGTGTAAATTGATTATCAATATAAGATAGTTGCGAAGCAGATACTTCTCCCAGCATAGTCCAGTCTGTTTCATGCCGTCCCATTCGAAAGATTCGATAAGCAGATACTTGGTCACTTGTGGCATTAGCATTCCAACTAATACCAATTTGATTAGCATTAGTATTATTGCTATCTGTAACAAGTCCCGTTACTTGCAAAGGCGGATTAAAATCAACATTAATAGTAACAGGATAATAAAATGCTTCAGCAATAGCCTCCACTTCTAATCTGATTGAAGTTTCATAACTTCCATCTTCCAAATTAGAGCCATCTACACTTATGTTGAAATCATTAAAATCACCAGCTTCTAAAATACCTGAATTCTGACTAAACACTAAAATAGAAGGAGGGAAAAGAAAATCAAATTCAAGAATGGCATGAGAGTTATTATTAGTATCATTAGCATTATCATTCCACTTGTAATAAGGAGAAGTATGCCCCATTTGCGCATAATCTTCATTATTGGAGTTATTAGGTTCGTTAGGTAACCAGTAAGTAAAATTAACGGGTTCACCAGTTATCCATTGCCAATTACCTTCACTATTTTCATCAGTGAAGCCTAACCAACTGGATGGACTTGAGTTTTCATATACAAAGGTATTCTCTGCAAGGTTTGAGATGGTAACAAGGTGTCCACCTTCCTGTTCGCAAAGTAGCTTAGCAGATTGCCAAGACATTGTAGAATTACTTCTGTAATAAGTATGGCCATTATGAGTACCCATAGGAACAAATCCAGATATCTCCATTAACTGATTTTCAGGAGCAAGTTCATCTGTCCCTGATAGACTATAATTAAGCTGATAAGCTCCACTATTTTGTAGAGAAAAGTTAATTATTTCATTAGGATTAGCTACACCAATATTTAATTCAAAACTGTCTGGAGTTAGAACAGGTAGAGGTGATAAATGACTACTAATTTCCTGAGAAAAAGCACTTTCAACTGTATTCAAGGAAACGGCTTTAATTCTATAATAATAATCTGTATTAGCATTTACGCTTCTGTCAATATATTGAGTTTCGTCTCCAGATACTTCTGCTACTAAATTAGTTGCTGGACTCGTAAGGCTTCTATAAATTCTATAAGTAATGAAATCTGTGTTTTCCAGTTCATTCCAATTTATAGTTATCTCATTCACACTTGCAGAAGCTGATAAACCAGTTGGAATTTGAGGAGCAGTGTTGTCAAAAACTAAAAAATTATCTACATATTGAGTACCGAAGGAACCATTCGAAGTACGAAAATTAAAACTATTAAAAAGGCTAATTGTGTTGCTAACATAATTTTCCAGAACTAAACTATCATCCAACCAGATAGAATACTGATTATTATCTAAATTAACTTTCCATCTAACATTTATCCATGTATTATTAACCCTATTTCCAATAAGTGTAGAGTTATTAAAGTAACCTGTAGCATCGGTATAAATAGCTCCCGTATATTCCCAAAGAAGTTGAACAGGAATATCGCTTGGAAATGATGAAACAAACCAATCACTTTCAGAGAACTTCCAATCATATTGAATATAATAAATACCACTCTGAATAGTAGCAAAAGTCCTATTTATCCCACGATTAAAGCCAGCTTCTATTTTCATGACCCCGTTTTCAATCTCAGCATTTACGCCAGGACCAACATTAGTCCAATTATTTCCCACCTCTCCATTAGAACGATTAAAATCATCATAAAAAATAACTTCAGCTACTAAAGAAGTAGTCATTAATAATAAACATAATAATATAGATAGTTTTGTTTTCACAGTATCTCCTATGAATTATAATTCTTTGATAAAGATAAATATCTTTTATTATAATAAGAGAAAGCTATATGTTCTGTCAAGCTCATTATCAGAAATTTCTTATTGTTAGCTCTTATTGTTAAAGCAAATAAGTTCTGTGTCCCCTAAAATAATCGCTTTTGAAGATTATTCTTCAGGATTATGAATTCTTATAATCAAATGCTTAATCTCCTAAATTTATATCTAAACCTCTCGCAGTAGCAACAATATCGCTATTTAAATCAATGAGATTATACTCTTTAATTGCTTTTTTTATTTTTACTGTGGTTAAATTAGGATGAGTATAACAAACCATTTCGCCAAATTGCTTATTTAAGACCATTTCAAAAGCCTTTACTCCAAATTGGGCTGCTAAGATTCTATCGAAAGAGTTAGGAATACCACCTCTTTGTAAGTGCCCTAAAACTAATAAACGAGTTTCGACCCCTAAATCTAAGTCATTAATCTCTTGTACCAATCTCTCTCCTGCACCTTTTAAGTGAATTTCATGAGAGTCAACACTTTTAAATCCTTCATTAGCCATCTCGCCACCAATTGGTTTAGCACCTTCAGCAATGATTATTACTGCAAAACCAGGACCAGTTTTAATTCTTTTATTCAAACTCTCTTTAATCTTCTCTAAATCGTAAGGTATTTCTGGGATTAGGCATACTTCTGCTCCTCCAGCAATAGCAGCGTGTAGCGCTATCCAACCAGCATACCTACCCATTACTTCAAGCACAAATATTCTGTGATGAGATGCAGCAGTAGTAACTAATTTATCAATTGCATCAGTAGCTATTTCTACAGCGGTCTGAAAACCAAAGGTAAAATCAGTAAAAGATAAATCGTTATCAATTGTTTTGGGAATACCAATAATGGGACATCCTTTTTCAAATAGTTTCTGTGAAATTCGCTGTGAACCATCTCCACCTATATTTATTACTGCATCGAAACCTTCATATTGGATTCTATTAATTAAATCATTAGACCTATCTATAGTTGTAATATTTCCTTTAATATCCTTAACAGGCCAGGCAAAAGGACCACCTTTATTAGTTGTACCGATTAAGGTACCACCTTTAACATGAATACCAGCTACAACTTCTGAAGTTAATTCCATAAGCTTCATAGGATCTTGTAATATTCCATTAAAGGCATCAATACTACCTACCACTTCCCAATCATCACTCTCTTGCTTTGACCTTTTTACTATGGCTCTGATAACTGCATTTAAACCGGGACAATCGCCACCACCAGTCGCTACTAACAATCTCTTTTTCATAATCTACCTCCAGAAAAAAACTATTATTACAAATATCAATGTATAAAGTCAAGTTTTATTTTCATAAAGATTTAAAGAATGTTTTTTTACATTTTCAAAAAACTTGACAGTAATTCTATCATAAAAAGTATAGCTACATGAAAATAATCCCTATCTATTATCATTTAGTAAGTAATGAGAGAAATCCTTTAGTTGAAAATCTATATTCATATAAGAATATTGCTACATTTCGTAAGGATATAGAAGTACTTGTAAAGAAGTACAGAATATTAGATTTAGCCGATATCAAAGCTAATAGAGGGGGAGTCATATTATCTTTTGATGATGGATTTTATGAGTGTTACAAGGTAATTTTCCCTATTTTAAAAGAGTTTTCAATACCTGCCTTTTTCTTCCTAAATAATAACTTTATCGACAATAAAGCTATGTTTTATAGGGCGAAAATCTCTCTTTTAGTTTCAAAATTAGGCTACCTAAGTCCAATAACTCACCAGCAGCTATCCTATATGTTAGAATGTAAGATAACTGAAATTGAAGATAGATTATTAGCTATCAATAATGGTGATGAGAGATTTGTTGAGTCCTTACTAACTATCTGTAACATTGATTTTAACGAGTATCTGCAAGAAAAAGAACCATATCTAACTTCTCCACAAATATTAGAGATGATTAGCTCGGGTTATTATTTCGGAGGACATACTCGCGATCATCTCAACTTAAAAAATATGACTGTTCAAGAACAGGAGCAACGGATAGTAGAGAGTGCTATTGATATAAGCAAAAGATTTAATTTAAATTATAAAATATGTTCTTTACCTCATAATGACTTAGGTATCAGTGAGGAAGTTTTTCAAAAAGTTAATAGTCAAATCGATTATCTTTTTGGAGGATATGGGTTTAATCATCAAAGTCAGGTTAACTATTTCCAGAGGATATCTAATGAACATAGCTCATTAAGAATTGATAGGTTTATTAATTCTTGGAAGGTATTTCATTATGTATCAAGAAATATTAGAAAACTAAGAAAAAAATCTTGAAGATATATTAGAGATTATTAAAGTGTCTCTAAACATAAATTAATGGGAGTAATAGATGCTCGATTTATTAGCAGGAAAAAGAAGAAGTCATTTTGCAACTGACTTAGATATAAGCAATAATGGTGAAAAAGTAACCCTAATGGGTTGGGTTCATCGGAGAAGAGATTTAGGTGGATTAATCTTTGTAGATTTAAGAGACCATTCTGGAGTTATTCAGATAGTTTTCAACCCAGAAAATTCGAAGGTGATTGATAAAGCTCATAAACTAAGAAATGAATTTGTCATTAGCGTAACTGGTGAAGTAGCAAAGAGAGATAATCCAAACTCAAACTTAGAAACTGGTGAGATTGAGATTATAGCTGAAGAGTTAGACCTTCTGAATGTTTCAGAACCTCTTCCTGTGCAAGTTAATGAGAACCAAGTAGCTGACGAAGATTTACGCTTAGAATATAGATTTTTAGATTTAAGAAGAAAAGTTTTAAATAAAAATATTATTCTTAGGCATAAGATTGTCTGGAAAATAAGAGAGTTTCTTAGTAGTCGTGGATTCTTTGAAATCGAGACTCCTATTTTAATGAAAAGTACCCCTGAAGGTGCAAGAGACTATCTTGTTCCAAGTAGAGTTCATCCTGGAAATTTCTTTGCCCTTCCTCAATCTCCACAAATTTATAAACAACTTTTGATGATATCTGGCTTTGATAGATATTTTCAAATAGCAAGATGTTTCAGAGATGAAGATTTAAGAGCTGACAGACAACCAGAATTTACCCAGTTAGATATGGAAATGAGTTTCGTAACTCAAGATGAGATTTTTGAGATTAATGAAGAATTATTCAAATATATTTTTAAAGAAAGTATCAATGTCGATATAGACATACCATTTAAGAAAATACCTTATCAAGAAGCAATGGATAGATTCGGCTGTGATAAACCTGACCTTAGATTTGGCATGGAAATAACAAATCTTTCTGATATCTTAGCTACTTCAGATTTCAAAGTATTCCAAAATGCTTTTGAGAATAAAGGTTCAGTAAGATGTATTGTTGCGCCAGGTTGTGCTTCTTATTCCAGAAAAATGATTGATGGATTAACTGATATTGCCAAGCATCTCGGAGCTCAAGGACTACCTTTCTGTAAAGTAACAGAATCAGGTCTTGATGCAGGTATTACTAAATTTTTGTCAGATGACGAGACTCAGGCTATTTTAACAAACACAAAAGCTAAAGCTGGTGATTTAATTCTCTTTGGAGCTGATAAAAATAGTGTTGTTTTTAAAGTTCTTGCAGGATTAAGAAATCATTTCGGAAAAGAGTTAAATCTTTATAATCCTAAAGACTTTAACTTCTGCTGGATTACAGATTTCCCAATGTTTGAATTTAATGAAGATAAACAGATTTGGGAAACAATGCATCATATGTTCACTATGCCTAAAGAAGAACATCTCAGTTATTTTGATGACCCAAGCAAAATCGGTGATATTCATGGTCAGCTTTATGATTTAGTATGTAACGGAATGGAGCTTTCATCAGGCTCTATTCGTTGTCATCTTGCAGATATTCAACAGAAAATATTTAATCTTGCAGGATTTAATGATGAAGAGATTGAAAAGAGATTCGGTTTCTTTGTTAAAGCCCTAAAATATGGTACTCCGCCTCATGGTGGAATTGCCCCTGGTATTGACAGACTTGTAATGATAATGACAGGAGCTGAATCCATAAGAGATGTAATAGCTTTTCCTAAAACATTGAAAGCTGTGGACTTAATGAGCCAAGCTCCTTCCAAAGTAGATGCAAAGCAATTAGAAGAACTAAGTATTAAAATTGATATTAAAGAGAAATAAATAAATTTATCCCCCTTGATTATGAGAATATCAGAGGGGGATTTTCTTTTTATACCAGAGGAGTTCTAACTTGAGAAGATATAAAATTGTAATTTTGACTTCAGGGAAAAGTCGGGGTTCTAACTTTGTAGCAATAGCCAATTACTTAAAGAAGAAAAAGATACCTATTGATATTTCAGCGGTTATTGTCACCAATAAAAGAGCTCCAATTATAGAAAGGTGCGAACAATTTAACATATCTCATCAATTTATTGGATGCAAAGAGATTATCACCTATCAAAATACACTTGCTGAATATGTTCAAGCTAATAATATTGATTTAATTGTCTTAGCAGGATTTATGAAGTTATTAGAAAGCGATTTTATTAATTCCATAAGAGTACCAATTCTAAATATTCACCCAGCTTTACTTCCAAAATTTGGAGGTAAAGGGATGTACGGAATGAATGTTCATCAGAAAGTTTATGACTATAAAGAGAAATTCTCTGGTATAACTATTCACCAAGTAAATGGCGAGTATGACCAAGGAAATATTATCTTTCAAAAAAGAATCAGAATTCACCGTTCAAAAAGCCCTGAGATTATTGCTCATAAGGTTCTAAAGCAAGAACATAAATATTATGGCAAAGTTATCTACCAATTCTTAAAAGACTATTATGAATAAAATTGCAGTTGCAACTTTTGGTTGTAAAATTAATCAATACGAATCAGCAGGAATTATTGCTCAATTTGAAGAACATGGTTTTCAGCATGTATCTTATGAAGAAGAAGCTGATGTTTATGTTGTAAATTCATGTACTGTAACTAATAGAACAGACTTTAAGAGTCGTAATGCTATTAGAAAAGTGTTGAAGCGAAAAGAGACTAATCCGAATATCGTACTTATAATTACCGGATGCTATGTGCAAAGGAACTTAGCAGAGATTAAATCTTTGGGAGATATTGATATTGTTGTAGATAATCAACACAAGAATATCATTTATGATCTTTACTGTTCTAAGCAAGATAGCTTTGAGGATATTATGAAGTACAAAAAGTTTAGTGAAATGAAAGCTACTGAAATGTACGATAGGTCACGTGCTTTTGTGAAAATTCAAGATGGCTGTGATTTCTTTTGTACTTATTGTGCAATACCCTATGCTAGAGGAACTTCTCGGAGCAGAAAGAGAGATGATGTACTTGAGCAGATTAAGATTTTAGTGGATAATGACTATCATGAAGTAGTTTTGGGTGGTATAAATATGGGACTTTATGGAAAAGACCTTTATGATAATTATCTCCTTGCTAATTTATTAGAGGATATTGAAGCCATTGAAGGTTTAGATAACATTAGACTTAGCTCTATAGAGCCACAGTTATTTACTGCTGACCTGCTTGCTTTCTTTAAGAAGAGTAAGAAGATTACTCCACATTTCCATATTCCCTTGCAAAGTGGTTCTAACACTATTTTAAAAGCTATGAAACGCCATTATGATACTCCAGAATTTAGACAAACAATCAGCAAGATTATTTCTATTTTCCCTAATGCTGCCTTTGGTATTGATGTAATCGTTGGTTTCCCTGGTGAAACAGAGGAGTTATTCCAAGAAACTTATGATTTCTTAACCTCCTTACCTATTACATATCTCCATGTCTTTACTTATTCTCGGAGAAAAGGTACTCCTGCTTTTTTAATGAAAAATCAAATAAATGGCACTATTAAGAAAGAGAGAACAAATAAGCTTATTGATCTATCAAAGAATTTAACTCATAAGTACATTGATAATTTAATTAGAAATAAGTTTGAGTTAACAGCAATTGTTGAAGAGAAAATTGGTGATCATTGGACTTCAATATCTGACCACTTTATCAGAATTTATTATCAAGGAAAGAATCTGAAGAAGAAACAGAGGATAAAAGTTAAGCCTATAGGACTATACAAAGAGGGAATAAAGGTAGAAATAATTGATTATAGTTAAAGATTTTAACATTGGTTTTGAAGAGAATAAAGTTTTAGAGAATATCAATATTGAGATTCCGAGAGGAAAATTTACTGTTATTTTAGGTCATAGTGGAAGTGGTAAAACTGTTCTCATTAAATCCATAATTGGATTATTTCGCAATTTTACTGGAAGCATCATGCTTGATGATAAGTTAATAGATTATTCCAGTAATTCAGAAGTTTATTCTCTTCGTAAGAAAGTAGGTATGTTATTTCAATCTGGAGCTCTATTTGATTCAATGGATGTTTATCAAAATATTGCTTTTCCTCTTTTTGAACATTCCAATTTGAAAGAGAAAGATATTGAAGATAAAGTAGCCAACCTATTGGAGAAGGTTAATTTACCAAATATCGGCAGTAAATATCCAGCTGAATTGTCTGGGGGTATGAAGCGAAGAGTTGCCTTAGCAAGAGCAATTAGCATGGAACCAGAATACCTAATCTATGATGAACCTACAACGGGCTTAGACCCAGTAACAACAAAAGGGATTGTTAAACTTATTGATAATCTCCATTCTCAAGTTATAGCTTCCACTTGCGTTATTACTCACGATTTCTTATCATTCTCAGAACTGTGTGAACATCTAATAGTTTTAGATAAAGGGAAATGTCTCTATTCTGGAAGCTACTCATTAGATGTCATTAAAAGAGAAGATATAAGACCTTTAGTAAATCTGATTTAGACTTAATAATAAAAGCCAGATTAAATTTATACTTTAACGATAAACAACTTGAATCTCTTACTTTAGATATTTCTCCAATATTAAGGTAAGCTCTTTCACATTAATTGGTTTAGTTAAGAAATCAACCATTCCTGCAGCAAAACATTTCTCTTTGTCATCTGAAAAAGCTCCAGCAGTAAGAGCAATGATAGGAGTAATTCTATCAATATTCTTTTCTATTTTTTTTATTGCTTTTGTGGCTCCTAATCCATCCAACTCAGGCATTTGAATATCCATCAAAATTAGATCAGGTGATTCCTGTTTATAAATATTAACAGCTTCCATTCCATTTCGCGCCTCACTAATTTCTACATTAGGAATAATCTTTTTTATCAGCGTCTTAATTAACACCATATTCATTTCCACGTCTTCGGCAATTAAGACTTTATACTGTCTATCTGATTTAATTTGATTTATTAAATGTTTACCAGGTTTAACTTTAACATTAGAAACACTATCATTATTACAAATGCTCCTTAAGCATCCAAATAAATCATTAATCATCAATGGTCTTGTCATTATATGATCAGCATTAATGCCTTTGGAAACGTTAATTATCTCAACATTGTCATTAGGGCAATAAGTAATAATGATTGAAGTCTTTTTAGTTTTTTCAGATTTGGAAAGTAATTGATTAATGTCATGAAAATCAGTTTTGCCAATTATTCTTTCATCAATTATTACAGCATTGAAGTAATTTTTGGTTAGTAAATCTACTATTTCATCAATCTTTGATGTACAAGAAACCTCAATACCCCAATATTCTAATCTTAATTTAACAGCTTTAACAAAATTCGAATTCTGATCAGCTACTAAAACTCTATTACCTTTGAGAATATCACTTCTATCCTTAGATTTTTCTACATACTCAGTATCTATAGCAAAATAAAATTCACTACCTTTTCCATCTTCACTAACAAAATCAATATGAGTGCCCATTTGTGAGGCAAAATAGTTTGAGATTACTAAACCAAGCCCAGTACCACCATATTTTCTAGTTATTGAGCCATCAGCTTGTGAGAATGCTTTAAATAGCCTTTGAGATGCTTTTTCGGATATACCAATACCTGTATCTTTAACGCTAAAAATGAATCTACCTGAATTTTTATCATATGGAGTAAATTTAGCAATAAGCTCTATCTCACCTTCCTTAGTAAATTTCACTGCATTATTAAGAAGATTGAGAAGTATCTGCTTTAGTCTCAAAGGGTCAACCATAGCTCGTTCTGGGAAGTCAATAGGTATATTTAGAATAACATCTAATCCTTTCTTACAAGCAGAGAATTTAACTATATCAATTGCTTGTTCCATGATTTCAGTTATTGATGAGTTAACTATATCTAGTTCCATTTTACCTGCTTCAATCTTGGAGAAATCCAAGATATCACTAATAATACCAAGCAGGGCTTTACCAGAGACATTAGCATTTACTGCAAATTGCTTCTGCCCTTCAGTTAAATCTGTACTTAGCAAGAGATCTGTAAACCCTATAACTCCGTTTAATGGTGTTCTAATCTCATGACTCATATTAGCCAAAAACTCAGATTTTGCCTTTGTTGCTGTTTGAGCTACTTCTTTCTCTTTTTCCAAATCCTTAAGAGCTTTTACCCGTGCAGTAGTATCAGAGAATATTGTTGCAAACTTGTTAGGTTCTGGAGAGAAAGCTTTAACCTCAAAATATTTTCCAAATTCTTGTGAATACTGTTCATAGTTCAATGATTCACCAGTCTTTGCAACCTCCCCATAATTATCAATCCAATAATCTTCTGTATTGGGTAGTACTTCTTTGACAGTTTTACCAATGAGATCTTTTGCTTTCAGATTTGTAAAATTCTCAAATGCAGGATTAACATCTAAAAATCTATAATCAATTGGCTTTCCTTCAGCATTATAAATCATTTCATGTAAGGCAAAGCCTGTTGTCATATTCTCAAAAAGTAATCGATATTTTCTTTCTGATTCTCTAAGTTTTTTATCTAATTTCTTCATGTTAGTAATATCTGTCATAACAGTTAAGAAGAACTTTTTTCCATTACTTTCGATTAACTCACCTGAGAATAATCCTTCCATTATTTTACCATTTTTTGATATTACTTTCATCTGAACATTAGTAAAAGTACCCTCATTGATCAACTTAGCTGAAGCTCTATCTAACTTTGCAAACTCCATAGTTAATTGAAGTTCCTTTGTAGTTTTCCCTATCACATCCTCTTTGACAAACCCTAAAGTTTTGCAAAAGCTATGATTAACATCTATAAAACGTCTCTCAGGATAACTTGAAAGAGCCATCAAAGCTGGATTGTTTTCAAATATTTTATTAAACTTAATTTCGGCTTCTCTTTCTTTAGACAAATCTTTACTTACAGCAAATAGGGAGTCTTCATCATTCCATTTTCCTAACCAAGTTCTTGTCTCTACAGGAATCAATCTATCATCTTTTGTCTTAATAGGCAAAGGACAATCAACACCATTTCCATTGATTAAATAAGCCATAACCTCTTTTAAGGTAATATTAATAGTATTTTCATGAAGGTCAAGAATTGTCAAAGAGGTTAGTTCTTCAAAAGAATAACCCAATTTCCTTTGTACAATATCGTTAGTGTATTTGATATTTCCATGATAATCACTTATAAATATCATGTCTTCCATAGTTTCAAAGAAATGGCGGAAATTTTGTTCACTTATCTCAAGTTTACGGGCTATCTCTCTTTCTTGAGTTACGTCTTTCCAGATAGCAAGAAGTAGGTCCTTTTCCTTGAGCCTTATTTTTATTAAGGTTATTTCAGCTGGGAATTCCGTTCCATCATAACGCAGATGAACCCAATTAAAAGTATGTTTCCCAGTCTCATAAGCAATTCTAATGTGTTCTTTAGCAATTTCTGAAGATAGTTTACCATCTGGTTGATAAATTGGAGATATATCAATAGGAGTTTTTCCGACTAACCAATCTTTTGGCGAACCTAAAATCTCCTGAGCAGCTTGATTAACATCAGTAAAGACACCATTATCAATAATACAATAAGCATCAACAGTTTTAGTAAACATAACTCTATGTTTCTCTTCACTGTCTTTTAGCAAACTTTCAGACTCTCTGAGTTTAGTTATATCACGATAACGCCACACTCTGCCCACAATCTGATCTTCAACTTGTTGAGGATAAGAATACCGCTCTATTATTGTTCCATTCTTAAACTCGATTATATCAAAACTAACTCTTTCAGGTGCCTCACTAACCTGAGAAATAGTTTGGAAGAATTCATCTACATTCACTATTTTATTTTGAATATTTGGGAGTAATTTTGCATCAAGTCTTGAATCAATTTCCTTCTCAGAAACATTCCATATCTCTAAAAACCTTTGATTCCATTTAGTAATAAAGCCTTGGTTATTTATAATCAAAATCCCATCATCTGTGGATTCTAAAGAAGCATTAAGTAAAGATAAAGAGTAGGATAAATCAGCCTTTGTCTCTGTTAACTCATTGATATCTGCTTTCAGAAGTTCAGTATTTCTCAGAAAGGTATTAAAACTTTTAGCCATGACTCCAATTTCGTTTTTGGGGTAAGAATCTATAGGTTTTATATTTCGATTTCCCTTAGCTAAACTTTGCAGAGCTGAACTAACTTCAATGACTGGCTTCGCTATGGTTTTACCTAAGACATCTGCATAGATTTTTGAAACAAGAATTGTAATTATAATTAGAACTATTAGAAGGATAAGAAAACGAGGTAATATTGGACCTGTGATATCAGAGTAATTAACAGTAGATATAACATACCAATCGCTATCAGACAATTGGTGAGCAAATACGAGATACTTTTGGTTATCATGTTCAATATCAAATGTAGTCTTTATTGAATTAAAGATTTCTGGATGACCATCTAAAATCTTCATATCAATAGCAGAAGGCTTGTTTCCTAGAACAATTTGCTCTTTGCTATTAGCTAATATAACTGTTTTAGATTTAAAGGATGATTCTCTATTAAATTGCTTATAAACAGAATCTAAATTACAATCTACCCCAATAACTCCTCTTTTAATCTCATCTTGAGCAAAAGCTTTACTAAGGATAAACTTGGTACTATCATCTACTTCTGAGGAAAAATCTCTTACAGAATAACTTCTCACGGATGATTGAATAGCATTCTTAAACCATTCAGAATCTCGATAGCTATAAGTCTTGGAGAAAATACTTGGATTTATTAGAAGAGTACTATCGGCATATCCAATGAATATGCTATTTATACTGGAATTATGAATCTCAATATCATAAATCATACTTTCAAGAAGTTCTTTTTTCTCTTCTGATGAACTTGCTTCATATAAACATGGAGAATAGGTTAAAATATCAACTATTGAGATGATATCTTTGAAATAGTGCTCAGTTTCTGTAGTTACTGACTTAGTTTCTTCTTCCAGCATCAACAATGAATACTTGATATTTCTTGTAAAAATATAATAACCGAGAGTTGCCATTAATAACAAAATTGTAATAAATGCAGACAAAAGAACAGATTTAAAGATATCTTCCATAATAGTACTTTTTCTTATATTTTTTCTTGATATCTTTTTATCTACTTTTCTTCTGGAAATATGTCCTTTGTGTCTGTTCATCATCTTCTCCATTATTTATCATAGCATATCCATCTTACTAATTAATAATAAATATGTCAATTTTTATTTTATATCATCTAATTATTAAGGCTCAGGGAGGTAGCTCTAACAGCCAATTCTCGAAAACACTGTTACTAATACTAACGAAATATCAGCCTTGGAGGGCGACAATATTCATTATACCTGATTTATTGGCTCTCTCAGGAAGAGTTGGTTAATGAAAGCATATGAAGATGTTTAAGGTTTAAGGATTTATGTTTAATGTTAAATAATTCCTTTGTTAGCAAAAAAACTTACTTTTATACTTTGTGGCACTTAGTGTCATGCCCAGTCCGCACTCGGATGTCTCTCGATAAATCACTGGAAATTTATCGAGACACTAACGGAATACATAAGGATAAGCTTATTCAGATATGAATAACTGATAGTTCTTGACAAATATACCACTCATAAATATTAAGAATGTAATGTCCCCGTAGCTCAGCTGGATAGAGTGTTTGTCTCCGGAACAAAAGGCCGTGCGTTCAAATCGCATCGGGGACACCATTTATTTAATGACCGCTAATCAATAACATAGAATGTTTTCTTTCTAATCCCATTAGAAAAGTTGCAAACCTAATATTGACATTTAGATCTAATAAATTTAAATGTAATCATCCTTCTAACCTGATGTAAAAAAGTCAAGCATTTAGGAGCTTATTTAATGAGTAAAATAATGAAAGCAAAAATATGAAATTATGTTATAATATTAATTGGTCAGGGGATTTTAGAGCTCTATTAAGTTGGGTTGATAGATGATAAATAGATTAATTAGAGCAAAGATAAGATGCAGTCCAGTGAGTAATGAAAAGTGAAAGAAGAGAATAAGGTGAATTAGGAGTTAGTCATTAAAGATTTTTTATTTTTTTCTTGCCTAAAATTTACACCTATATAATATGTAAATAATAAACTTAACAGAATGTTAAAATCAATCTTTGGAAGTAATAGAAATGTTAGAAAAGCAAACAAGGATAGAATTGATAGATAAGGCCTTGCTTAAAGCTGGTTGGAACGTTGATGATAAAACCAAAGTAGTAAAAGAGTATTATATTAAGGATGATGTTTTATTAAACGAAAGACCTGATTCTTATCAGAAAAATTTTGCAGATTATATTCTATTAGGAAATGATAATTATCCATTAGCTATTGTGGAGGCAAAGAAAACAATTTTATACGCTCAAGTAGGTAAACAGCAAGCATACGATTATGCTAAACTTTTATCTGAAAAATCCAATAGAGAAATCCCAATAATATTTTATACTAACGGATATGAAATCTATTGTTGGGAATCTGAAATCTCACCTCCCAAGAAAGTACTTGGATTTCCAACCCAAGAAGACTTAGAAAGAAAACAATTTCTAATAAAAAATAGAATTAATTTTAATCAAATTAGTATAAAGTCTGAGATTAGCGGAAGACCTTACCAGATGCAAGCAATTCGTTCTGTTACAGAAGAAATAGAAAATGCAAAATCAAAATTTCTTTTAGTTATGGCAACTGGAACAGGAAAAACCAGAACTTGTATAGGATTATTAGATTTATTAATGAGGGCAAATCGGGTTCAAAAGATCTTATTCTTAGTAGATAGAGTTGCTTTGCAGGAACAAGCTGTTGATGCTTTTCAAGAATATCTTCCACACACAACAATTTGGCCTCAAAAGAATGAAAAAGAACTTGTTACTGGACGTAGAATTTATGTGGTTACATACCAAACCATTCTGAATGAACTCCAAAAAGATGAATGTAGATTTTCTTCTCATTACTTTGATATTGTAGTTGCTGATGAAAGCCATCGCTCAATTTATAACACATACAAACAGATCTTTAATTATTTTAATGCCATTCAATTAGGTTTAACGGCGACTCCAACTGATAGAATTAATCATAATACTTTTGAACTATTTAGTTGTGAAAAAGGCTTGCCTACTTTTGCATATTCTTTTCAAGAAGCTGTAGAAAATGTTCCTCCATATTTATGCGATTTTGAGGTTCTAAAAATACGTTCTTTATACCAAAAAGATGGTATAAATCACGAAACTATTTTAGATAAGCAAATTGATAAATTGTTAGCAGAAGGAAAAAATATTGATTCGATTAATTATGATGGTTCTGATATTGAGAAAAAAGTTAGCAATAAAGGAACAAATGAACTGATCGTAAAACAGTTTATGGAGGAATGTGTTAAAGATCCAAATGGTGTGTTACCAGGAAAAACAATAATGTTTTGTATATCAAAAGCACATGCATATAGAATGGAAGAAATCTTTAATACATTCTATCCTGAATATAAAGGAAAAATCGCCGAAGTACTTGTCTCGGAGAAAAAAGGTGTTTATGGAAAAGGTGGACTTTTAGACAAGTTCAAGAATTCAAACTTTCCCCGTGTTGCAATAAGTGTTGATATGCTTGATACTGGAGTTGATGTTCGTGAAGCAGTTAACCTTGTATTTGCAAAACCTGTATTCTCTTACACAAAATTTTGGCAGATGATTGGCAGGGGATCACGAGTTCTTGATCCATCAAAACCGAAAGAATGGTGCACTGAAAAATCAAAATTCCTAATTATAGATTGTTGGGATAACTTTGATTACTTCAAAATAAAAGCAAAAGGTAAAGAAGTTAAAATTCAGTTACCTTTACCAGTAAAGTTGTTTAATACAAGATTAAATTTACTTACTACAGCAATTAGTAAAAAAAATGATAATTTGATACAAAACGAAAAAGATAAACTTCAAGCATTAATTGAACAACTCCCAAAAGGATCGATTATTATTAAAGATAATAAAGAAAATTTTGCTAAGCTTAATTCTCAAAATTTCTGGAACGAAATTGATATTGATAAAATCGATTTCCTAACCAACAACATTGCTCCAATTATGAAAGCACTTTCATCTTGTGATTTTAAAGCAATGTCTTTTGAAAATGATGTTTTAAATTACTCATTTAGCAAAATGAACAATAAAGTAGAAGAAAAAGAATTTTATGAACAGAAGATACTTCATAACATACAAAAATTGCCAATGACCATTAATACTGTCTCTGAACATAAAGAATTGATTAACAGTATTCTATATGAAAACAAACTTTCCAAATCTTCTACTTTAGAATTGGAAGAAACAATAAACAAAATATCACCTCTGATGAAATTTAGAAAAAAAGGAACTGATGAAATTGAAGAACTCGATATTTTGGACAGACTTGTAATAAAAGAATACATTGAGTTTGGTGCAGAACATGAACAACTTTCTGTAGAAAAGTATAAAAAATTAATGGAAAGACGAATAATCGAAATGGTTAATTCTGACGTTACTTTGCAGAAGTTGCTAAAGCATAAAGACCTTACAGAGGATGAAATTTATGAACTTGCAGATAAATTAGAATCCACAAATCTGGAAATCACTGAAAGCAAACTTCAAAAAATATACAGAAACAGAAGAGCAAAGTTTGTCCAGTTTATGAAGCACATTCTTGGAATAGAAGCACTTCTTACAACCGAAGCTATAGTTTCAAAAGCTATTGATGAGTTTATAGCTAAACATTATAATTTTAATACTGCACAAATCCAATTTATGCAAATACTCAAAAAATTTATTATCGATAACCACAAAATAACGAAACAAGATTTTACAAATGCTCCTTTTACACAGATTCACCCAAGAGGTATACTAGGTTTATTTGACAAAAATCAAAGAGAAGAAATTCTCAAATTTACAGAAAATATATCAGCATAGGAAAAAAAATGTTATCAAGTTCAATTAAATCTGAAATAGATAAATTATGGAACAAATTTTGGAGCGGTGGAATATCCAATCCATTAATGGCAGTTGAGCAAATCTCATACCTCTTATTTATGAGAAGATTGGATGAAGCAGATATAAAAAGAGTAGAAGATGCGAAATGGACTGGTGAAGACTATTCCTCAATCTTTGAAGGGGAGATAGTATTACCTAATCGTAAAGACAAAATTGATAAAGCAACATTGAGATGGAGCTATTTTAAGCAAATACCTGATGGTAATGAACGTCTTAATCACATCCAAAATAATGTGTTTCCATATCTAAAAGAACTTAATGGAAGTGAATCACTTTTTACTCATCATATGAAAAATGCAGTTTTCATCATCCCAAAAGCTTCTTTATTGACTGATGCTATAGATACAATTGAGCGAATCTACAAAGAAATTGAAACAGATGTTCAGAATGGTCAACAATTTCAGGATACTCAAGGTGATATGTATGAGTATCTCCTTAACGAAATTGCAGCATCTGGGAAGAATGGGCAGTTTAGAACACCAAGACATATAATTCAAATGATTGTAAAATTATTAGATCCACAAATTAACGATTTGATTTGTGACCCAGCTTGTGGTACAGGTGGTTTTTTACTTGCTGCATATCAACAGATTTTAACGAACCACACTTCAAAGAATTTTATAATGAAAGATATTAATGGAGAAGAAGTAGGAACAAAAGGAGATTTAATCACAGATAAAAATGTTTGGGAACGTTTACGTTCAACAACATTTACTGGTTTTGATTTTGATTCCACAATGGTAAGAATTGGACTAATGAATTTGATGTTACATGGTATTTCAAATCCGAATATTGACCGTAAAGATACACTCAGCAAGAAATTCAATGAAGACAACAAATATACGCTTATTCTCGCTAATCCACCTTTTAAAGGTAGTATTGATAAAGGTGATATTAACGATGACCTTAGTTTAAAAACTACTAAAACTGAATTACTCTTTGTGAATAAAATTTATAATATGTTGGATAGTGGTGGAAGAACTGGTGTTATTGTTCCTGCCGGAGTTCTTTCTACTGCTAGTAAGGCTTTTGTGGATTTAAGAAAGATTTTAGTTAATCAATGTGAATTGCAAGCTGTTATTTCTCTTCCTTCCGGAGTATTTAAGCCTTATGCCGGAGTTGCTACTGCTGTTCTGATATTTATAAAAGGTGGAGAAACAAAAAAAACTTGGTTTTACACAATGGAAAATGATGGTTTTTCTCTTGATGATAAAAGAAATAGAATTTCTGAAAACGATATCCCTGACATTCTACAAAAATTCACAAATAAAGAAGTCTCTGATAAATCTTTTGTTGTTGAGAAAAAAGAAATTATTGATAATGCTTATTCCCTTTTGCCTACTACCTATAAAGCAATTGAATATGAAACAGTTTCCTTTCCATATACTCCTCATGAATATGTAGAAAAACTGCTTGAAATTGAGAATAAAATTATGAATGAACTCAGAAGTCTGCAAAAACTTTTGGGAGGTAAAGATGAGTAAGCTACCGAGAGGGTGGGAAGAAGAAAATGCAGGTTCATTATGTGATGTTATAAGTGGAGGAACTCCTTCAACCAAAATTGATAAGTATTGGAATGGGGAAATTGGTTGGATAACTCCAAAAGACCTTTCAGATTACAAAGATATGTATATTGAAAGAGGAGAAAGAAATATTAGTAATTTAGGTTTAAATAAATCAAGTGCTAAAATTTTACCTATAGGGACAGTGCTGTTTACATCAAGAGCTCCAATCGGGTATGTTGCAATTAGTAAAAAAGAATTATCTACAAATCAAGGATTTAAAAATTTTGTATGTAAGAAGAGTATTATACCTGAATATCTTTATTATTATTTGATGAAAAATGTAGATAAAATTAAACATCTTGCTTCGGGTGCTGTTTTCCCAGAAATATCTGCCACTAATGCAAAGAAAATTATTGTTCAGTATCCAAAGAATCCCAAATCTCAAAAACTCATTGTAAAAATCCTTGATCACGCTCACAAGATTATCAAGGAAAGAGAAGAAGCAATTAAACTCTGTGAAAAACTTGTCGAAGCTGCTTTTTATGAAATGTTTGGCGATCCGGTGAGGAATGAGAAGAAGTTAAAATTGGAACCACTTTCAAAGAATATTGAGTTGAATTATGGCAAGGCACTGAAAAAAGATGATAGAGTTGCTTCAGGAAATTTCCCAGTTTATGGCTCAAATGGTATTGTTGGTTTCCACGATAATTATGTTGTTGAAGATCAAACTATTATTGTAGGAAGAAAAGGCTCTTGCGGAGACTTACACCTAACTGAAAAATCTTGTTACCCTATTGACACTACTTTTTTTGTTACGCTAAAGGAGAAGTTTATTTGGGAATTTTTGTATATGGCAATGAGTCAAATTCCTAAAGAACAATATATAAGAACTGCTGGTGTTCCGGGAATAAATAGAAATGATTATTTGAATGCAAAGATTATTGTCGTATCAGAAGAAGAACAATTAAAATTCAAGCAAATTTTTGATTCGAATAAAAAGATGATAAAATCCCTTCAAGAAGCTTTAGAGTTAGAAAAACAACAGTTTCAAGCATTGCTACAAGCAGCTTTTGAAGGAAGATTAACAGCACACTTGGATGGTGAAGATGAGTAAAAAGGATTTTAAAGAATATTGGACAGAAGAACACAAGACCAAAACTTATTATCAAATTTTGATTTCGTCTTCAAAACTAATAACCGAAGCTGTTAAAAATAAAGCAGCCAATCAAACCGTATCAGAAGTCCTTAAAAAGAAATTTGATATTGAAGAATGGGATTATCCACAGTACATTGAACTAATGGAGAATTATGAAGAATCTGCAAAAATATCTGAACGTGATAGAATTAGAACTGACTCAAATACTATAAGAATTGTTCAGAAAATTGCGAAGTTACTTAGAAATGAGAAGCCTTTTATTGATTGGGC
The DNA here is from genome assembly GCA_963692475.1 of Cloacimonadales bacterium (SeqCode). GTDB lineage: Bacteria > Cloacimonadota > Cloacimonadia > Cloacimonadales > JAFGVF01 > JAEKNW01. The sequence goes on along the minus strand of OY829950.1, from coordinate 2,494,136 downwards.
CTTGGGACTTGGAAGTTCACTTATAGGATTTGATGAAAATGCATTTGGTCAGGAAATCAGCGAGGATATGTTAGAAATTGCTAAAGCAAATCTTTTATTAAATAGTGTATCAATAGATAACTTAAAACGGGGAGATTCATTAGAAACACCGGAATTCAAGGATGGAATAATTTTCTTTGATCCTCCAATGGGTGGACAACATACAAAACCAAGCGAATGGAATGCGAAAAGAACAGAAGATATATTAGGCTCAAAAACTGGAAAAACTGCTCCTGAATTACTTTTTTTAACATCTTTCTTTTTACACGCTTCAAAAGATAGTTATTTTATTGGTCTTTTCCCTGAATCAATTATTTCCAGAATTAATAATGAAGCTGTGAATTTACGAAAATTTCTTATAAATCATAGTTTGAAAGGTTTAATAAAACTTGAATCATTAGTCTTAATCGTTGGAAAAGGTATTGACTGGATAAGTGAAGACAAAGCAAAAGAACTAAATAAAGATGATGAAATACCAATTATAAGGATTAAAAGCGATTTTTCGTTAACACCGTTTTTAAGTAAAACATTTACCTCTTTTGATGATTTCTTGCAACAATTGGGAAAAGAAAACCTCTTACAAACTTATAAACGAAAAGAGCTTCAAAAAGATAATTATGTGATAGAGTTGCCTTATGAAATAAAAGATAGAAAACCAGAGAACATTCAAAAAATACGAGCTGCTTTGAAAGTAAACTTAGAAAGTATTCAAAAAGAGTATAAACAATTAAATTCTGATTTGGATAATCATCTCGTTAAAGGGCAATCAGAAGAAGAAAGTGAAGATAAATCTATTAATAAAAGTGATAAAAAATGGTTTGAAATTGAACCTGAAACTGAGGAAGAGACAATTCCTGAAGATGTTTTAGTTTTGAAAGAGCTTTATCAAACTAATTTAATTACAGAACAAGATGAAATACTGTGGATGCTTGATGTATTAAACTTGAATGATAGTTTAGAGAAGTTTGATGACTATAATGAAATTATTAAAAAACTAAAAATTCTTTATGAACACAAAAGATTAAAAATAGAAGATAATGCATTGAAGATTATTAGTTCTGAAACAGAACCATCTGTAAACGATACAGAAGTGAGCTTTAATGATTTCATAAAACCCGAAAAGTTCTTTAGTGAAATTATTGGTTTATTAAATGAAAGAGAAAAGAGGATCTATCAAAACATCTGCGATTATTGGTTGTTTGGGAATGAAGAAAAGACTTTTTTGCATAAAAACAATAAAAAAGAAGATTTATCAGATATAGTTAGAACAATAAAATTATTAAAGTCTTATGGTCTTCTTTATAGCACACAAAAACAGGATAAATACAAAGATACGTTGTTTGAACTATATCAAACAAATAGAATTTTCCATCCACTTTTTGATGGAGGTTATGAGTTATGATAAGAGATATTTATATAAATGATTTTGCTAATTTTCAGCAATTTAAAATTGAGTTTACAAATTACAAGCAGAATGAGTTAACCTTATCTTTATTGGTGGGTAGAAATGGTTCTGGGAAAAGCTCTTTTTTAGATGCAATGTTTCAAATTGCGACCCACAATCTAAAAGAAGACATAAAGGAACAAGAAACTAAAACTGCACTTGAATATTCGATTAAAGAAGATAATCAGGTAGTATTTACTAATTTAGTGAATGATATTGGAAAAATGCCTTCAGTAGAAGAGAAGAAGAAAAAATCTTGGGATAGAGTTGTAAGATTTTATACTGGAGCTACTCAAAGAAAAAGTCATTTAAACACGGATAAGATTTTGGATATTGATGTAAAAAAATCCAAATGGCTTCTACCAATACTAATACTTACCGGAAATATGCAAAACAACAAAAGTTGGGAAATTATTTTTGAACTCGTTTCAAATAGAGTTGAAAAACAAGTGATTATCCCTAAAATTATTTGGATTGATTCCAATCAAGCATTTATAGATGATGAAGAAAAGAATGAATTCTCAGATTTTATAAAAGACGGTTTTCTTCCAAAACCATATTATTCGATAAAATCATCACAGAAAGATACTAATGGAAACAACCTGATTAGACATTTTTGGCAAGTTAAAGAGTTACCAATTAAAACATCTAAAGCTGAAGAGTTTGTTCAATTATTAGACAAAATTAATCAATATTATGAAAATAAAAATTATGAAGAAGAGTTGATATTCAATGATTGTGGTTTTATATACTCTTACGGCGAAGAAGAAAAGGCAGATAAATATCCGGATGATTTTTTGAGCGATGGAGAACACGCATTGTTAAATCGTTTTGCTTTGATTTCAATGTTACAAAATACAGATGAAAGATATTTGGTATTATTAGATGAACCTGAAACTCATTTTAACGAATATTGGAAAACTGAATTCTTGTATTTGCTAACTGAAACATTGAAAAACTGTAAACACGATATATTTATAGCAACTCATTCAGCAATGTTGGTCACGGATGCCAAAAAAGATGAAATTCATCGTTTTGAGAATCGGGAGAGTGGAACTATAGTTTATCCTACTCCTATTAATACTTATGGTGTAAATGTGGTGGATATTGGAAAAGCACTTTTCCAAATGGAATCTGATATTGGAAAACGATCTCAAAGTGAAATTGATGAAAAGATAAAGAAAGCCTTTCAAGATAACAAATCTGATGATCTTAATCTTTTATTAAGAGAAGTTGGTCCCGGCGAATGGCGTTGGAAGATAAGAACAGCGATTAAAGAAATTGAGCAAAGTAATAGGTGCAAGAATTTTGCAAGATAAGAAGTTCAGCCTACCTCAATTCAATATTGAAATATTAGATAAGTTTAAGTCTTCAAACACATACTCAGATAGTATTGCGAATGAAGTGATTTCAGCTTTTTGGAATGATTACAATAAATTTGGATATTCAACGGATTTTGCTTTCGTTTATAAAGAATTAACAAAAACTGACTATGAGAAAGGTTGCAAAGAACTTGGTGATTCTCTTCTGGAAGGATATACTACTTTTACAAAAAAAAAAGAAAACAAAAGAAATGTAAGAGACATCTTTATTTCCGAATACTACATACAACAAGATATTTATCGATGTCAGTTTTGCGGTCAGGTTTTGGAACAATCAGGTAAAATAAATGAAAAAATAACAGCTGATTTAGAACATATAATTCCCAAAAGTATATATCCACAATTTGCTCTTCATCCAAAAAATTTGGTACCTTGTTGTCTAGAATGTAATAGAGTTGAGAAAGCAACAAATTTCAATTTTAAAAATGATCTTAGTGATTTTTACAAGGCCTTTTCTGAACTTAATTTAAAAATTTCACAAAAACCATTTGAACTATGGAAGAGAGTTTCTTTCAGTAACAACTCAAATTTTGGTATGGAAATTAATTTAGACAAAAATTCTGATGCATTCAATTTAATCAACCATTATGGTTTACCTCTACGATATTCTATAATGTTTGGTCAATGTTTTCAGGCATTACGAACTCAAATCAAATATGCACGAGTTAATTCACCAGAAGCTTTAGAAAGATTATTGGAATTTCTAACAAGTGTTTCATTTGATGATTATAATGGAGCAATATCTTTTAATAATTCTCCCCATATCTGGCAAGATTTCTTAAATGAGATTTTATACGATAGATGTAAGCTTGAGTCTTTGTGGGAAGAAGTTAAAGATTATAATTCTCAATTGATGTTATATTGATACTTACTTAGATGAGCTCACTTTCTGACTTAGAAGAAAATGAACTTCAATAATCATATTATCTTATCCAAATTAACATAAACATCATCAATCTGATCTTGGATTATTCTAATTTTCCTAAGTTAGACAGCTTTCGAAGATTGATTAAACATCTTCATAAACAAAAAAAGATCTACCACATTCTTGTTAGCATTAGAACCGATAGTTTTTCTAACTCAAGTTCAAGTCTGGCGGAAGCATAGTGACTCTGATGCTGATTAACTAAGCATTTATCGAACATATTAACTATAATCAATTACTACAATAACGTATATTAATGAATTTTAACACTTTAACTAAATAAATTAAGGTTATTCCTCCACTTAAGATGAACTTGAGCGAGATATTTCATTGATATCATTATCTTTAAAGTGGTAAAAGGAATTATCTATAAGTATATCATCAAATAGGTCTGATTATGTCAAATAATTTTTAAGATACTTTCCAATATTAGTTCCTTTGCATTATCTTATAATAGTTTATTTACCACTCGCCATATAAGCTTCTAACTTCAGACTTAATCATATCATTGTTGGTATTGAAATAACTGGACGTCAAAGAGTTGATATCCATGAAATTCCTTTAGATGCTATTAGAGAAGCTTTGCTAAATGCATTGATTCATAGAGATTACACTAATTCAGGAAGAGATATTAAAGTGAGTATCTTTGATTCTTATATCAGAATATTATCTCCTAGAGCTCTACCTCCAAATATTAGATATGAAGATATATTTGATGGAAGAAGTAAAATAAGAAATAAGGTTATAGCGAAAGTAATGCATAAATTAGACTTCATTGAAAAATGGGGTACGGGAATTAATAGAATTATTGAAGCTTGTGAATCAATGAAATTAACTCCCCCGAACATAATCGAGAAGAACGATTTCTTTGAAGTAAAGTTATATCGTTCTGTTAAAGAAAACAATAATACTGCTGTGAATAAAAACAGTCAATTACCGGACGATTACCGGCTAAAGTGAACGATTACGGTCGATTACGGTTGATTACGGTCGATTAGAAATTGAAAAACAAGACATTTTGCTGTACCTATTAGACAACAAAACTATAACTCGTAAAGAAGCTATGGATGTTTTTGGTTATAAAACCACTAAGGCAACAGATTTATTAGCTGCAATAACTGAAGAAGAGCTTTTAGTTCGAAAAGGTTCTGGTAGATCTACATATTATGTGCTGAAAGAGAAATAGCTCTCTCAAGTAGAGTGGGTAACATGATAAATATTGTCGTAAAAAGTTAACAAAATTGGGGTCTATTTATGGAGGTCAACACTCTGTATCCCTGTAAAGGTTGTAAAAGGATAAATAGCATATACAATAAGTCGTTTATATATAAGATTTAATTCAACCCTTTCAGGGTTAGTCTTTGTTTATCATAAAGTACCTGGGGTTGCAATTCCTTTGAGGATTTACCCCAGGCTAATCTATTAATCCCTTTGAGTCTTCGCTATAGCTACGCCCCACAAGTCAGGGATATTTTATGCATTACGTTATTAACTAAATCTTATGTTATACGTTCCTCTTTCACCAGATTTGAACTTAAGCCTTATGTTATTCCACGAATTTGCAGATTAATTTCTAAGCAATATATCAACAATAGCAATAATTTTTTTGAATTACTTTTTATTTGGCAAGGCTATCGAAATATTTTTCAATCCTGATTTGTAATTTCTTTTTAAGAGAAGCGACAATACTTGATTTAGATTTGGAAACTGCTTCAGCTCTATTAATACCCCCAGTCCTTCCCTTTTCATTTATAGAAAGAATTGTGTTATCACTTCTATCTTTTATACTCAAATCAAATTCAAATTTAACGAACTCCTCTTTTCTGTCTAAGTCAACATCTTGATAACTAATCTCGCTATCAACCCTGAGCATAGCATCTGAATTAACAATATTAAAGTTCATTTCATTAATAATCTCTTTGATAGTATTAGCAATAATATCATTTTCATCATTTTTTACATCAATTGAGAAACTTATCTTAACAGCAAGCTCTCTCATTAGTGAATTAATCTTAGGGTATCTATTTTCTACACCAACTATTTCATATTCCATAGGTGAAATGATAGCTAATTGATCTAACAAAGTTTGGTTTTGAAAAGCGAAGATTGAAGCAACACCAAGATAAGCATATTTGCGAACATTATCTGAAGCAGAATCATATTTTGCCATATAAAAATCAATCATCTCATTAGTCTGAATTATTTTTTCATCATAAATATCTGCAGTTCTACTCCTATGAATGAAAGCTAAGGCATAGACTTTTCCAAGATTATCAGTGTAGCTTTCACCAATTTCGATATTTATTAAGTCTTGTTCAGCACTTATAAATATATCTTTAGTATTTTCAGCAAATAAAGAGCTTTCATTTTCTTGTTTAGTAGATTCTAAATCTGACCATCTCTCTGAATATTTACTGTTTGCCTTAACATCTGTCTTAAAAATTCTTGCAACAGAACCCATCGCATCTGCTTCTGCAGACCTTCTGGTAGAGCCATAGCCAACAGCTGCAAGATACATACCTTCAGGATATTTCATTTTAGGATTATCAATCCATTCTGGCTTTTCACCAGGTTTAACTATTGAATTAGAAGAACATCCAATTAGAAATAAGACAATAAGTAACAAATATATAATTTTTTTCATTTCTCTCTCCTATTTAAAATAATAAGATTCAATTAAATTTATCTTATTATCATTTACTTGATATTCATTAAAATATTCAGAATATAGTACTGTATTAAATTTATCAATAAAATTCACTTTTATATTATACACACCAGGAGTTATATCAAAATCACCAACATAAGCAAATCCTGGGAAAATAAAACATGACCTAAGATCTGCTGCCTCACTCGCTTCAGTTAATGCTGCAGTTCCAAGCTTAGTTAGAAAACCACCAAATTCTCCTGTTCTCTTTTCCATCTCTTTTTGTGCTAATATCGAAGCTATTCCCTTTATTACAGTTCGGGTAATAGCTCTTATATAAGCCATGTTAGCCTTAATTTGAAATGTTTCTTTCGCTATCCGATTTATATCTTCAATTTTTTCTAATTCTCCGATTTTTTTATCATTTACTTCAACAGTAATTTTGGCAATTTCACTCTTCTTTTCTTTCATTTGTGGAACTGAAAATTTAAAATAATAACCAGCTGAAACTCCAGGAAAAATAAATTGTTGTCCATCTACCTCTTTCCCATCTTCAACAAAGACGATGACCATATCTTCGGCAGTAGCAACACGGTAAGTAAGGGGATGTTTTTCTGGAGCTAATCCTGTAAAACCAACAAAATTGAGTTTAGCATGTCCATGTTTTAAATCTGAGAAACCCTGAAGAGCAGGTTTAGAAAAATTATAGATATGTGCTTGTAATTTAAAGGCTTCTTCAAGGTATCTATTATCAATCCTAACATCATCAAATTGATTATCTGCACGATAAAGCAACATGCTCAAAAACCTTGCTAAAGCAGAATTATTAAATTGAATACTTTTTACATTGACCTTTATTTTACTATCATCAGAATCGTTAAGTTCATCTGCATACTCTTTGTATTTATCTTCCAGAAGATTAAGTTTAATGTTTACCTTTCTCACTTCAACAAATGCTGATTCTTTTTGATTAAGATTTATATAGTTAAGAGCTTTAAATATATTAATATATATATCTTCATAATCTTCCCCAGAATAAGCAAAAGAATTATCATTAAGCAACATAGAAGAGGCTGCTCTGCTAATAGATTTTGTGTAATTTTCCTCAATAGCTGCTTCAGCATTATCTAAAGAAGAATTACTCTCAATATACTCTTTATTGTAATGGAGTAAAACACCCCTGTAAAGGTAATATAATACTCTATCTTTTTCTGAAAAACTCTTCTCTTTAGTATCTTCAATAATTTTGATAGCTCCAGGAAAGTTTCTATTTTGGACATTTGAAAGTAAACTCTCTTTATAAGCATCTCGTGTTCTGATATTTGAACAAGCAATCATTGAAAACAAGATGAATAAAAGAACTATACTTTTTAATTTATTCATTAAAACTCCTGAATTGTTTTATAAGTAAAATAGGAGTAGGTAACTTTGAAAGCTACCTACCCTAAAATTATAATTTCACTCTATTCTGAGTAACTGTTTTTTTATGTTTCTTTTCACCAATCCACACTGTTTCATTTGTTTCAGTATTAACTAACTGAAGATTAACTTGATAGAAGATGACTCTTTGTCCATTGGCAGCATCAGTTATAGATTTGATTGAACCTTGAAGCACAAAATCAGCGCCTAACTCCTCAGCTAATCTTTTTGTTGTCTCTTCAGATGCATAAGACTGTTGTTCTAATCTCTCTTGTCTAACTTCAGCTCTTTCATCCTTACTGGCAACAAATCTAACTTTTCCTGAATTGATAAGTTCTCTTTGAATATCTTTGATAAAAGTATCTGTTTGAATATGCTCTGAAGTAAGATTCTTGATAGTTCCTACTGTAACCACTGGTTTTTCAGATCTTTCGGCAACAAAATTCATCAACCAGTTCTGAGAAACTACATCTTTCACTATCTCCTCAGACACTAAACGAGAATCAGTATCATTCCATCTACCACTTAAATCTATGACTGTATCAGCAGCTACACGATCAACTTTCTTTGTAGTTGAACAACCTACAATTAACAAAAGAGCAATTAATAGGGTAATAATCATTATTTTTTTCATTTGTTTCCTCCAAATCAATTTTCTATTTCACTAATTATGATTGATTCATAATTCTCGTCAATATCTTTTTTCATTTTCTGTTTTATAAATTGTTGCTTGTAAAAATCATATTGATATTTGACAAGCTTACGATAAATATAGATCACTAAGGGTGAGAAGAATAAACAACTAACTAAAAATAATAAAATTATTGAAGGTATGGCACTTAAGACATCAACCCTATTCACCATCAAGTGAAAATTAACTAAGTAGTCACCTGATACAGCCATTCTAATTTTTAATACTAAATCTAAAATCAATTGTTTATAGATCAGTGACGATAGAGTTGTAGCTAACAAAATTATTAAAAAAACTTTAATATAATAAGTCTTCATCGTTCTAAGGGCTTCAAAGAATTTTGAAACTGCAGAATACTCTGTACCCCCTTCGTAAAAAAGAAGCAGTTGTATTCTTAGCATTAAGTTGACACTTGCTGTTAAGATAATTATTAAGATAAAGAGAGGTTCTTTAATTTTATCAAGTCCAGAAATATTATAAAATAAGTCTGTTAAAAAATTCATGTTCCAATAGGGAAGCAAATAAAGAAATGAAAGAGAAAGCACCCAGATAACAATATTAATTGTTGTTATGAATATAGCAATATTATCTTTTTCTGTATATGGTATTACACCGATATCATCTCTTTTCTTGAAAGAGTTTATATATTGTAGATCAAGTGAAACGGCACGATAATTCCAAAATACAGCAAGAGCAACTAAGATGAGATATATTAAAGGAATATTCTTCCAAGCATAAGACATTGTAAAGAAGAAATTATCCAAAACCCCTCTTTCTGCTACGAAAACAGATAGGTCCTGAGGTTGAAGTAGAATTTGGATTCCATTCCAGCCCCCAAAAAAAGTAAACTGCAACCAAAATAATATTTTTGCTAATAAGAAATCATTTTCAAGTTTTATCGATTTATATTCTGTACTTTTCACAAGTATCTTCTCCTTTATCACTTTATCCTAAGAAAAAGCTAATAGAAACTTTGTCAATTCATTATTGTATTTTTTTGTTATTGACAGTTTTATTCCACTTTCTTTAAATTGAAATATAATTATAAAAGGAGATTTTATGGAAAGGACCGGATTCCAGAAAGTAGGTATCTATGTTGATGTAGCCAATATTGCCCAAAATGGCGGATACGGTATAGCTTATGACGTTCTTCGTGAGTTTGCATGTCGTAACCATGGAACTGCTGTTCGCTTAAATGCTTACTTAGCATATGATGAAGAACGAGCAAAAAACGATGCTGAGTATCGTCGGCATTCACTTAATTTTCATGCAAATTTACGTGATTACGGTTATAAAGTTATTGTTAAGTCGGTGAGGTTTTTCTTTGATGAACTAGGTCATCGCTACGCGAAAGCAAATGCTGATTTAGACTTAGCTGTAGATGCTTTACTTCAATCTAATCATTTAGATTATGTATTATTAGTAACAGGAGATGGAGATTTCCTTCAAGTCATTAGAGCCTTGCAGAATAAAGGTTGTAGAGTCGATGTTTTAGGATTTAAGAATGTATCATATCTGATAAAAAATGAAGCAGACATCTTTGTTTCAGGTTTCTTAGTCCCAGATCTATTGCCTGTACAAGATGAATATGGAGTTCCTCTTAACAAAGAACCTTGGGGGACCTTAGGCTCTTATGTCAGAGGAGTGTGTTATACTTATAATAAAGAGAAGAATTTTGGCTTTTTTAGAGTATTAGATTCTATCAATGAAGGATTATGGATAACTGATTCTCGCAAAGAGAATTCACCTTATAAATCAATATTTTTCCATAGTTCAAATTTACCTGAAGGAACAGACATAGTACTTCCTAACCGCAATCAAATATTTGAATTTAAATTAGCTCCTGGAGATAAAGGTTTCCAAGCTGTAGATATTAGAGTTGGCTATAAATATAGTTTTAAATAAATTATTAGAAAAAAAGTTGTTTATTAAAAGACATTAAAAAGGGCGTATTAGTTACGCCCTTTAATATTATTCATAATATCTAATCTAATCTTCAATATAAGCTATCACACGATAGAAGTATTTTTCATAATTAAGGGCATAGTAATGAGTATAAGATGTGCCACTTGTAATAGTCTGAAGTACTCCGCTCAAGAAATTAGGATCTCTACTCATGTCTATTCGATACTTAACATTAGATTCAGAAATATTTACTCCATTTACATCTAAGGTAACAGGTAGCCAACTTATACGAGAATTATTCCAATTTCTTTGGATTGTTATTTGATCTGGTGGTAATGGATTTGAGTAAGCAATAGTTGGAGATGGTACTGTAAAGTAGTAAGTTTGTGATGCTGTCCCATTGTCATTGTTAGTAGTACCTTGACCACTACTAAGTACAGTATTATCATTGAGTTTTACTGTCCAAGTATTTTCTAATCCATATCCATCATTTTCATGATAAGTATAACTGTAATCCCCAGGAGCTAAATAATATGTTTTAATTCCTGTAAAACCAGAATTTAAGGTTATTGTAGCACCTTTAAATGCTAGATAATTTATCCCATTGATAGTTTTCCAACCATCGCCATAACCATCTGCCATATTAAAACTAACCTCAATATCACCATTATTAACATTGTCTGGATATACTACAGAAACACCATAGTGAGTCATCCCATAATATGCTCCCGCCCAGGTCATTGTATCTGTTGAATAGTCCCAAGTGTTTTTTATATAAATTGTTTGGTCAGAGGAATTATAACCAAAAGCAACCATAGAATGTCCGGTAACATGAATCATCACAGGGCGGTTAGCATCTATTTCTGCCATAAATTGCTCGAAAGTAAAGCCTAATGTGTTTCCTTCATAACCGAATATCATCTGATTATAACAAGTTGATACCTCATATCCACGAGATTCTATAAACTGGCGAAAACCAAAAGCTCCGTCCTTTTGAGGAGTTTCACTGCTTTCACCCCAGGAAACATTATAGAGAGGAATGCCTGCTGAATTTGTCCAAAAAGTAGTCATTCCGTCACTATTATTCCAATAAGATTGACTTGTACCCATAAAATCACCAGTACAATCTGCATATGTATGTTGAGTCCAGCCTCCAGTAATATAAGGGTCTGGGTTAGTAGATTCAGATTCAATCCAATAATCATCAACATGCCCACGAGAAACAAGACCGTCTATACCCTGATGTGTAGCACTTAGAGGACATTCTCCTTCTCCCCAAATTGAATTATTTAAAGGCATTACCCCACCATTTGCAGGACCAGTGTACAAGTTAGGGAAACCATTTCTGTCATAATAGGATGCAATCATAGCAGCTGAAGTTGCTGAACAACCATAGCTCCAATCAAAAGCTGGCATATCATCGATTATAACAACATTCCGCTGAGTTTTGAGAGTTTGAATGTCAACAATATCTTTTCTTACATAATCTTTAGGTGGTTTTCCTCCAGGAACTTTTATAAGTTCATTTAAAGAGCCATCTTCAGCTATAATACTATCTACTACATACTCTTCTAATGAACCAAGAGCCAACATATTAACTAAAAGCATTGAAATAATAACTAATAACAAATATCTTTTCATAAATATCTCCTATTACTTGACCTTTTTATATTTTTGTAAATCTTAATTACTATTATTAAAAAAACGTGTCAATAGAAATTTGTATATAAAGCTTCTTTTTTCTAAAAAAATAAAAACAATGTGCAGGGTTTTGGAATATAATAAGTCTTAAGAGATGAATAAAGAAAATGATAACTTAACAAAAGGAGATAAAAATGTTAAAGAAATCAATGTTAGTATTAGCCATTATGGCATTAGTGGTAGGCACCTTGATAGCTCAGCCAATGAAGGTTGAAGGAAATGATGATTTTGGATATGGAAGACATAGTATGATGAACAGAGACCATAAAATGATGGGAGATAATTATCATCATAGAGCTTCCAGAGGTATGGGAAAGGAAATGGGTATGAATCACCATAAAGATGGTAACAATATGAGAAAAATGGAAGTAGGGAGAATGATTCTTGCCATGTCAGAAGAGTTAGAATTAACCACAACACAAATAGATAACATCAAAAATTTACAAGTCGAATTCAAAAAAATAACCAATACTAGACAGGCCGAGATTGAGAATCTTCTCATTGATAAAAGAGCTGCAATGAGAAGCCAAGATTTCAAGAAAGCAACTAAGGTTACTAAAGATATCTATAAAATTAAAGAACAAATTGCACTTTCTAAAATTACTGTAATGGAAAATATTTATAAAGAGCTGACTGAAGCTCAAATAGATAAACTTAAAGCTAATTGTAAAATGAAATAAATAACTAAACACTACTCTCTCCAAGAAGAAGAGGAATAACTTAGGTTATTTCTCTTTTTTTTACTATTACTGAATAGTGACCTTAACTGCTATGTAAGTCTGTAAGTATGTCATCAACGACCTTCAGTAAATCTACTTCTTGTTGTAGTTTTTTTTCTACACTTCCTAACATCTGCAAGGGGTTAATTAAATCTCTTAACCTACTCAAGGAATACCAATTAGCTGGTATTTTTTGTCTTGCAAAATTATTATAAACTATCGCGAACAACTTTCTATCGTGCTCATTAAAACACTCACGATAACGAAAGAATTGACCAATATCAGCTAAAGAATGACCAAATGTGCAATACTCCCAATCTACAATATAGATAACTTTTGCAGTATTAATTAACATATTAGCAGGTCTAAAATCAGAGTGAATAAAACTTCTATATTCTGATATTTGAGCTAATAGCTCTGAATTATTTCTAATATAATTACTGATTGTTTTTCTTCTCTTCTCTCCTAAGATGCTTAGGGTCTTTTTGTTACTCAGAAAATAATCAAACCATCTTTCAAATGGAGGTAAATCCATCTCTTTTATCAATTTAATATCTTCTGGAATAAGGGAATGAATCTTAGCAATAATTTCAGCAATTTCTACAACTTCATTCTTGGTTATTTTATTTCTACTTAGATATTGAGAAAAATTTTCTCCTTCAATAAATTCATAAATAAGAAAATATCTATTCTCTCTTTTTCGATAAACTAAAATTTTAGGTAAATTTATTATTTTTGCGAGTTGATTGTTCATAGCAATTTCGTTTTGAATAAGAGGAGAGTCATCTGAAGTTATTCTTAAAAGGTATTTTCCCTTAGTAGTGATAACTTCATAATTACTATTTCTACATCCCATTTGTATCAATTTTAGGTCTATGATATTATCATTTTTAAAGTTAGGAAAAATATCTATTATCTCTTCTTTAGAAATTTTGAAATAAGGGTATGAACGTTCCCAATTTAAATCCATAATAAATCCTTTTAAATATCAAAAGGCTGAGATTACTCAGCCTTCTAATAACTTCATATAATTCTTATAAATGAACTTTTAATGACTTAAGAAGATCAGCTAATAACTCTGATTTTGTATTAACATCAGACTTACGGATAAAGTCGATTCTCTGTTTAAATCTATCAGCTACTACAGATTTATATTGTTCATAATTTTCTCTTTTCTGCGGGTCATATCTATCATAATAACCAGGGAGAATCTTTTCAATAGATTCTTTAGTAGGTATTTGTGCTCCATTTAACAAAGGCCAATCTTCCCATTCTATTTGATCCATGAGAATACCAGTTTGAAGAGTTAAAGATGTTGCTAAAGGTATCTTTTCTAAGTCTTCATCAGAGGATTTCCAATAACCTATTGAATTGAAACAATAAACATCAGCTCCACCTTCAATAACATTGATAAATGCTTTTACATCCTTCCATAACTCATACACACGGAATGGATTTGCAAATGGTTCAAATACTAACTTATTTAATTCTTCTTCTGTCACATTTTCAGCTCTGTTTCTTTTAGTCATTAAAGCTGTACCCATTGAAACAGCAAGATGCTTATTTGTGAATCTGATTACTGGAGGAAGTATAGTATCTTTCATCAACCAAGCTAATGCAGCTGGGAAACTACACTTGTTGACCCATGTCCCTAACAAATCTCTATCAAACAAAGCTCTACCATTAGAATTTCTAAGGTCTAAACCAACTGGAGTTCTCACTCCATCTATATCAATAATAGCATGATTCATTAATGACAAGCAATATTTCCAATCTTCATGATCTGGATTTCTACTATCTGTTTTATCAAATAAACTTGGTTCCCAAACACGACAAACCTGTTCTTCAATATCAATTTGGAATGCATCATCATGAAGAACTACCTTACCAAAACCTTTAGGTAGCGTTCCTGCATTATCTGCACTGTTAGTATGAGAAGATTTACCAGTTCCTGATAAACCATAGAAGGCTATTGATCTCTTGCCTAATTCATGATATTTTTCCTCATTACAAGTAGTGAAATCAATCTCTTTAATACCACCATGACAAGCAGCCATACCCAATCTCATACCTGACGTCCAAGCCAAAGTCAATGTTCCTTTCTTTCTCTCTCCAAAGTATTTCATACCAAAATTAAAGATAACATTCTCTTTTTCATCAACTAAAGCCAATTGAGGTGCACCCACATTATGATAGTAAGGGTCAGTGCTTTTCCATTCATTATAAGCAATAACTATGATATCTTGAATAGGAAGTTCTTTACTGTTTTTGTAGTCTTTTTCTAAGTAATCATAAGGTGTAAAATTAGTTAACCAATTAAACATATTCGCAGCATCAGATTCTGTAGTAACATAGGTAGCCTTTATCATCAAATCTTTGTCTAAACCTATAATAGCTTCACCTTTGATTAAAGTCTGCTGTTGCATATCAAAAATTGCTTCTCTTAAATCACCTTCAACTTTGTTTTTTTCTGAAATAGGTAATCTGTGATAGAATTTTCTTGCTTTTGCAGTTCTGCCAATAATCTTCCCATGGCAATCATTAAGAATCTTAGCATCTTTGGGTAAACCCATATTTTCTGCGTAATCTGGATAGATTAAAAAATCAGTTTCTGATACTCCAGGTTGCTTTTTTGCTAATTCATAAGCTTCAGCAATGGTTACTTTTCTAACTTTTGAGTTATTAACTACAGTTTCTGCAAGAGCTCTAATCTTAGACATATCTTGCAAATTACTGTAATACTTCGCACTAGGTTTGCTAGCCATTGTTCCTCCCGAACTCTATTTATTCTTATGTTTTTTTGTTAATAACAGTAATATTACATAAAATTAATCACAGGTGGCATTAAAAGGTTTTACAATGGACTTGTCAAGCTTACAGAAAAATAATCTTAAAATAATACTTCTAAACAGTTATTTAACAGTAAATTAACAAATTGTTGAAAAAGTTGTTTTTTTTGAAATTATCACTAAATACTAATTTTTGTGCAAAAAAAGAGGTCTACTTTTCAAAAAAAGTTAGACCTCAAAATATTATTTTAATATTATTTTATGCAGGAACTATATTGATATATTTTCTGCCATTTCTTTTTGTAACAAATTGAACTTTACCTTCAGTAACTGCAAAGATAGTATGATCTTTACCGATACCTGTTCCAATACCAGGATGGAATTTTGTTCCTCTTTGTCTTACAATAATATTTCCTGAGATAACAAATTCATTTCCATATTTTTTTACACCGAGATATTGAGGATTACTATCTCTTCCGTTTCTACTCGATCCGCCTGCTTTCTTATGAGCCATGTTTTCCTCCTATCTTTTAATCTCTTGAATTTTAATTTCGGTGAAATTCTGTCTATGGCCATTTTTCTTTTTATAGCCTTGTCTTCTTTTTTTCTTAAAGACAATGATTTTCTTATCTTTTTTATGACCTAAAACTTCTGCAGTAACAACTGCACCATTAACATTTGGTGTTCCAAATGTAATATCATTCTCATCCCTAAGGACAAGTACTTCGTCTATGCTAACTATATCGCCAGCATTTTGATCAGCAAGGTAAGGCACTTTTACGATAGCATCTTTTTCAACCTTAAACTGATATCCTTTAAAATGGACTATTGCGTACATTTTTTCTCCTTTATTTCTTATAAAATAAGTTCTTTAGCTATAAATTTATTTCTGTAAATTTTGTCAAGCACTATATTGATCAGTAATATCTTCTTTATCTTTTCCCTTATATACACGGAAATCATGTCGGTGTAATTTATCATTACTAACAAACTCAACCTTGAATTTGTAATTTGAATATATATAATCAGGATGATCTAAGATAAAAGCTCTAATATCAGGATGAACTTCCACCCGGATTAGGTCTTCTTTAATAAAATATTCAGCCCTATTTAGCCAACGACTAATATTAACTAAAACAGCATCACAAGAAAGTATTCTACCTGTTCCAAAGCAATATGGACATGATTCTGAATAAGAAGATATTATTGAAGGTCTAATTCTTTTTCTGGTAATCTGAACTAAACCTAAAGGTCCAAAAGGATATGCCTTATTTCTTGCTCTGTCTTTCTTTAGTTCACGCTTTAAGACATCTAAAACATCTTCCCTACTCTTATCATCATTCATATCAATGAAGTCGATAATAATGATACCTGACAAGTCACGAAGTCTAATCTGACGAGCAACTTCTTTAGCAGCTTCTTTGTTAGTTTTAGTGATGGTATCTTCATATTTTGATTTACCTGTGAAAGAACCTGTGTTAACGTCAATAGCTACCAAGGCTTCTGTTTGGTCGATTTGGATATTTCCCCCGCTTGGTAAATATGATTTAGAATTAAATATAGATTTTATCTTCTTTTCAATTCCAAAAGCATCAAATACCGGGGTATCTTCATTATACCACTCTATTCTATTTAGAAGGTCTGGAGCAATGTCAGATATTTCGCTCTTAATTTCTTTGAGAAAGTCAAGATCATCTATAACTACTCTACTAACTTCATCTCGGAATAAATCACGAATAAGTGTATTCTGAATTTTATTCTCATCGAAGATACATACTGGAGGCTTAGCATATTTAATTTGCTTTTCTATAACTCTCCAACTCTTGGTCAAGGCTTTATATTCTGCAGTAAGCTCTTCATCTGTACACCCTTCAGCCTCGGTACGCACAATGAGTCCGTGGTCTTTGTCTTTTAAATCGTAAAGAAAAGTTTTAATTCTTTTTTTCTCTTTAAATGATTGAATTTTTCTGGATACAGAGACTTTAGTTTTATTTGGGAAAAAGACTAAAAACTTACCTGGAATAGAGATCTGTCCTGTTAAACGAGCACCTTTTTTATTAATTGGTCCTTTCTGAACTTGAACTATTATCTCTTGACCTGAATGAAGATACTTTCCAATTTTGGAAGAGTCATTAGATTTATTAGTGACTTTTCCATCACCTTCCACTTCATCTAAATAATCTACAATTATATCACTATAGTGAAGAAAGGCTGTTCTCTCTAAACCGAGGTCAATAAAAGCTGCTCCCATTCCCGGGAGGACATCTTTAACAATTCCTTTATAAATATTACCTACAATATTGGAAGTGTTAGGTTTTTCAACAATAAACTCTAAGAGTTTACCATTTTCTAATACTGCTATCCTTTTTTCTAAAGGAGTAACATTTACAACTATTTCTAAATTCATTGCAATCCTTTTAACAGAATTACATCTCTCCTACTTTTCAAATTCTACTGGAAGAATAGTCTGGATATGGTGTTGTTCAAAATTATCTAACATCAATTTTTGTTGATAGAGACTTTCAGAGGTACTTTTTAGTATCATACTTTTCAATCCAGAAATGTCAAACCTTTCAGTAATAAGATACTGAAAGAAGTCTTTTCTTACTGGGAAATTTTCTCTAACATATTCTTGCACATTAGCTAATCGTGATGCCTCAGTTATAGCATCTTTAAGTGAACCAACTTCATCAATCAAGCCATTCTCTTTAGCAGATAGAGCATCCCAAATTTGTCCTTGGGCTACTTTTTCTACTTCATCAAGAGTTTCAAACTTACTTTCTCTACCTGTCTTTACAATTGTTTTGAAGGATTTATAGACAACATCAGCAGAACCCTTAAGGGCTTCTAATTGTTGGTCTGATACACCGTTCAAAGTATTTAGCCAAGTGCTTTTTTTGCCATATTCTAGCTTTTCATGTTTAATGCCAATTTTATCTTGGAGCATTTTTGCATCTGGAACCATTTGAACAACGCCTATGGAACCGGTTATTGTGTAAGGATCAGCAAATATTTTATCACTTGCCATACTTATCATGTAGCCACCTGAAGCAGCGACATCACCCATTGATACAACTACTGGCATTTTTTCTTTAAGTCGTTTTAAACTTTGTAAAATTTCTTCAGATTCTAAAGCACTTCCACCTGGGCTGTTAACTCTTAATACACAAGCCTTGATTGATTTATCTTTTAAAATGTCTTCCACTGCATCTTCTATCCATTTAGAAGTGAGTACTGAAAAGTCGCTCTCTAAAGGCATAATACTGCCGTTGAGATATAAAACTGCAATTTTATCGTATAATTTTTTATTGATTTTGGATTTATATCCTAAGAGGTATTTTTTGTATTCAATAATATTTTTGAATCTTTTTTCCTCTTCTTTTAAGAATTCATTTTCAAATGCTTTCTTATCTACTATACTTGTCATAATTGTTTCATCTGGAGCTAAGAACATAAATTTTTCATTGTTAATAATACTTTCTACTACAATTGATGAAACATTAAGTTGCTGAGATAATTGATTAACATATTGTTCAAATCTTGATTTTAATACTCTATTTAAGTTTTCTTTTGTCTCTTCAGACATTGAGTCATGTGAATATTGAGTGCCATAATCTTTGTATTTACCTGCACTAATTACATGCATTTTTACACCCAACTTATCAAACATATTTTTGTAATATGCCATATCCACTCCAAAACCTTTTAAAAAAATCCCAGCAGAAGAACTTGCTGAAATAGTTATCTCATGGGCAGTAGAGGCTAATAACATATCTGTATTAGAAGCCATTGTTAAATAAGCAATAACCATTTTACCTGAGCTCTTAAAGTCTTCAATTGCATTAATAACTTCATTAAGAGATGCATATCCCATTATTGCTAATTCAGGTTTCAAGAGTAGTCCATCAATATTAGGGTCTGTTTTTGCTTTTTTGATAGCATCAATTATGTCGAAAACCGTGTTTTGGTCATTAAAAAAATTATCATTAGAGAAACGTGAATACTCGGCTATCGGACCGCTTATAGAAACTGACAATAATGAATTTTCTTTTATATTAACTAAGTCCTTAGACGATATTGCTGATATTCCGAAAATAATACTTCCAAATACAGCAATCAATATTATTATAGAAGTTAAACATCCAAAGCCGAAATATGTACCTTTTTTCATAAGATTCTCCAAAATTATTAAATTATTTTTCTCTAATTCTATAAATTTGAGATAGATAAGATTGTCAAGAAATAAAAATTCTTTAATAACTTCACATTATTGAGACTGTTCAACTATCCAGCCACCCTGCCAAATAGTTTATCCTTAAAGAAGTCAATAATATCACATATTTAGATTTCTTGATTTGTTACTAGGCACACTTTGGCGAATAATCCAGATTATTCTAACCTTTTCGAAAAATAGAGGGTTTGTCAACAGCCTCCGCCATACCGTGACTAAGATATTTTGGGATTTATATATAGAGTGTATAGCACAATTTTGGGGATTTAACCCAAATAATGCAATAGATCTTTGAGAACAACACTATATTCTTTTGCAAAAGAAACTTCCATAATTCTTCCGAATATATATATTATATGCGTCAGAATTCTGCAAGCTATTTTGCTAAAAGAATTTGCAATCTTCTCTAAAGCTCTATTGCACCATTTGGGTTTAAGATTTCAGGAAAGTGGCAAGCATCTTTGAGTAAAAAAGTAAAGCCCTGTTTTACAGGGCTATTACAGATATATTTTTTTCAGATTAGAAACTTGTTTCTAATCTTTCGTTTAATTCTCTAAGTCTTGCTAAACGAGATTCAACAATATTTTGAACCTTAGGTTGGTTAGTTACTTTGTTAGCTTGTTTAAGATTTTCTTCGGCTTGTCTATAAAGTTGGCTTGCTTCTTCTTTAGCTTGATCTCTTTGGTTAGCTAAAGATTCAGCTTTAGAACCGGTAGCTTTAGGAATTTCAGAGTTAAATTTAGCAGCAGCTTGGAATTTTTCTAAGCCTAATGTTTGTTTGATTTGAGCTGATAATAAGAATGGCGCATAGTTATTAGCACTGAATATCATAGCTTTATCAACATTGGTAGTAGCTTTAGCATAATCTTTTTCTTCAAGATAGAGGTTAGCTAAACGGGTATAAACAACGCCATTGGTGTTATCAATTTTCACAACAGCATTATATTCTTTAGTAGCTTTTTGTTTATAGCTTGAAGCAGTTTTTGTTTTTCCTTCTTTTTCAGCATCTTTAGCTGCAGAGAGGTACATATTTGCAAGATTTAAGCGAGCATTAATATTATTTTTATCTTTTTTAACAATAGCTTCATAATTTTCAATAGCTTGAGCTATTTGTCCAGTTTGCTGATAAGCTGAAACTAAGTTAGAGACAATAATATCATCTTCAGGGAAGAGTTCAACTGCTTTTTCTAAATAAGGAATAGCATCTTGATAATTTTGCATATCATAAAGAACGTTAGCGTAGCGATAAATAGCTTCTGAATCGGTACTATCTTTTTCAATAGCTTTTAAAACAGCACCACCCATATTATTAAGGTCATTGATTCGAGCATAGAGATCAGCTAATTTTAACCAATCATCTTTAGTATCTCTAATTTCAACGATTTTTCTAGTAGGAACAGTAGCTTCTCTATACATACCTTGTCTGAGGTAAACTTGAGCTTGCTTATCAAAATAATCAATATTCCCAGTAGTGTCTTTTTCGACAAGATAATCAAAATAAGAGAGAGCATCATCATACTTTTCTTCTTGTAAGTTAATTAATCCAAGGTAGTAATAAGGTTCATCAAGTGAAGGATCAATTTGTTTAATATTCTCAAAAGATTCTTGAGCAACATCATATCTTCTTGTGTTATATGCTTGTTTAGCAATTTCAATCAGAGTCAACATTTCTGTAGTAACGAAGTCATCAATTTTACCCATAAATTCTTCGTTTAAAGTAGCGATTCTTAATTCTGCATTTTTAACAACATTTGCTCTTCCAGCAGCAACATTGCCAGTACGCATTGAGAAAAGGTTATAGATTAACTTAAACTGAGGGTTTCTAATCTCCTCTATAGTCATGGTAATAACTAAATCAGCACCTAATTCTTTACCAATATCTAAGATTTCTTCTTTATCCAATTCATCTACTGCGATATCGCCATAATCATCATAAACTTTTGCAATTGTTTCTGAATCAATCAATATAAACTCTGATGTTAAATCAAAAACAAGTTGAAGGTCTCTAACCTCCATAATTTTTTTGATATATCCACTTTGATTATCCAGTTTCTCGAGTGGAAGAATAGCCACTTTAAGAGCTCCATCCACTTTTTCAGGTTTTTCCAGATCATCAAATGAACTGACATTCATACTACAGGCAAATAGAAATGCACTCAATATTAGTACAATGAGTTTTCTCATATATCCTCCACGATAATATTCTTTTATTAAAAAAAATTTACTTTCTATTATAAGTCAATACTTTTCTTTATTTTTTTTTAAATTAATCAATTTCAACAACGCTTCCAGAATAGAAAGGTTGAATAATATTCTCATCTAATTCAAGAATCAAAGCACCTTTCTTATTGATTTTAAGTACTCTACCTCGAAAGATTTGGAATTCAGTATCTAAAGATATGAATCTATCTTTTAGATAGTCAAATTGATTATAATAATTTTGATATTCTTGAAAACCATGTTCTACAAAAACAGGCAATTGTAGATATAGCTTGTCTAAAAATGCCTTCATTAAGAAAGAGTTATTAATTTCTATATTTAGATAATCTTTTAATGAAACAGCTATATTGGATAGTTCCAATGGCATTTCTGAGATATTTGTATCAATTCCAATTCCACAGATAAGATATTTTGCCCATGAGTAGTAAGAGGTAAGAATACCACAAACCTTCCTATCCTCCAACATAATATCATTTGGCCATTTAATTTTTAGATGATTCTTAAGAGAGGGGTATATATCAATGATAGTTTGATGAATTAACACAGCCATTAAAAGAGTAATAGAAGAATCTTGAATAACATTGTAAAGTCCAAGACTGAACCACAAGCCCCCTAAAGGAGAGTGCCATAAATTCTTTTTCCTACCACTTCCAGCAGATTGTTCATCAGCAATAATGACAAAATTTCCTTTTATCATATTATCTTTGATTAAAGAAAGAGCATAAGTTGAAGTACTATTTAATTTATTCTTATGGATTATCTCATCAAATAATGGATGTTCATCAATTATCAAAATTTCTCCTTATATAATTAACATTGCATCACCATAGCTAAAAAATCTATATTTTTTCTCTACAGCAATTTGGTAAGCATTAATCACATTCTCATAGCCAGCGAAAGCTGAAATCATCATAATTAGAGTTGATTCTGGCATGTGAAAATTTGTTATCATTGCGTCTATGATTTGAAACTTTTTACCAGGATAGATAAAAATACTTGTCCATTTATCTCCTGATTCTACTCTATTATTCTTAGCAAAACTCTCCAAAGTACGAGTTGAAGTTGTTCCAACTGCTATTACTCTTCTCCCCTGCTCTTTTGCTGCATTTATTACACTAGCTGTCTCTTCACTAATACTACAATATTCTGAGTGCATCGCGTGTTCTTCAATATTGTCTGTTTTTACAGGTCTAAAGGTTCCCAAACCAACATGAAGTAACACTTCTGCTATCTCCACTCCTTTATTCCGCAGGTCTTCAAATACTTGCTCAGTGAAGTGTAATCCTGCTGTAGGAGCAGCAACAGAACCTTTAAATTTAGCGTATATAGTTTGATAACTTGATGTATCAGCAAGCTCTGCATCTCTCTTTATATATGGAGGAAGAGGAATATTGCCAGCTTCACTAAGAGCTGACCAAAAGTTTCCTTCATATTTGAATTCAATTAAGCGTGAGCCCTCTAAACCAAAGTCTTTAATTGTTCCTGAAAATTTATCATTAACTGTAATAGTTGTTCCTAATGGACACTTCCTACCTGGCTTAACTAAGCATCTCCATGTGTCGTTTACAACATGACTAAGCAAGAAGATTTCGATTTTTGCTCCAGATTCTTTAGTCCCTATTAGTCGTGCCGGAATAACTTTTGTTGAATTTACAACCAATACATCACCTTTTTTAAAATAATCCACTATATTTGAGAATTGTTTATGACTAACTTCCCCATTTTGCTTATTCAGCACTAATAGTTTTGAACTACTTCGCTTACTCAAAGGGTATTGAGCAATTAACTCTTCTGGTAAATCATAATGATAAGAACTTTTTTTTAATAAATCTATTTCACTCATAATAACTATAATTTTCCACCTGTAATAAAGATTTCTTCTCCTGATAATAAGTGATTATTGTCTGACAATAGAAATTCACAAGCATTAAATATATCAATAGGTTCAACCAACTTCTGCAAAGGGGTATCTTGCAACTCCTTCTCAAAATAATTTTGTCTGAACTGTTGATATTCCTGCGAAAAATGCGATTGGTCAGCTTTCACCGCTCCTGGAGATAAAATATTTATCATGATATTATCTTTACCATACTCTAAGGCTATAGTACGTGCCAAATTAGCAAGTGCACCTTTAGAAACAGCATAAGCAGAACCATACTTCAAACCAGTTCGGCTAATATTTGAGCCTATTACAACTACTCTCCCCTCTTTATTCTCTTGATAGAAAGGCAATAAATTATGAAGAAGATTATAAATAGAGAAGATATTCATTTCGATTATTGAATACCATTTCTTAGGGTCAGTTTCACTTAGAGTAACAAAATCACTACTTCTTAAAGCAGGGGTATGAATCAGCTTAGCTGGGATAAAAGAGTTGTTCTTTTCAAAATCAAGAAAAAGCTCTTTTACCTCTGCATAATTAGCTAAATCGCACTCCTTAACTTCAAATTTATCATGGTAGATTTCCCTTAAAGGAGAAATCCTATCCACATGTTTATGAATTAAAGCAAGAACATAAAAACCTTTCTTGAGATACTCTTCTGTAAGAAAAGACCCAATAGCTCCATTAGCCCCAGTTATTATTATTGCTTTATGTTCCATAGTTATACCCTTGCTGTTTTAGATAAATCATCAATTAATATTTATTAACATCTTTTTTTATTGCTTGAATTGTGTCAATAATCTTGTTAGCTAATTCGAATTTAGTCCCTTTAAATTCTTGAACAGAATGAGAAGTAATCAGATAGGCTATACTATCATCACTTTGCGAAACGGCAATATCATTTGCTATGATTAAATCTAAGTTTTTCTTCTTTAGTTTGGCTTGAGCATTTTCTATTATGTTCTCTGATTCAGCTGCAAAACCAACTAATATCTGACCCACTTTCTTTTTCTCACCTAAATATTTCAAGATATCCTGTGTTCGCTTTAATGGCAGATTCATGTCTTCACTTTTCTTTATTTTCTGTTCTTTCTTCATTACCGGTGTATAATCTGCTACAGCAGCACACATAATAACTACTTGAGATTTTACAGACTCTTCTTTAACCTGTAAGAACATCTCTTCAGCTGATAAAGCTTGGTGAACATTTTCAATATAATAAGGAAGCGATTCACTAATTCTACTATGAATAAGAGCTACTTCCCCTCCTCTTAAATAAGTAGCTCGCGCTAAAGCATTTCCCATTTTACCTGAGGAGTGATTAGTAATAAATCTCATTGGATCTATATCTTCTTGAGAAGCACCCATTGTTATTAAATATTTGCAACTTAAGTCTTGTTTATAATTAAGACAACTAATTATTGCAGGAATAACTTCTTCATTAGGTGGGTACTTCCCTCTTCCCTCATAACCACAGGCAAGCATTCCTTTCTCTGGTATCATAACATAAGTCCCCCGTTTCTTAAGACTTTCAAGATTGTCTTGAACAGCAGAATTATGATACATATTAACATTCATAGCTGGGACAAGCAAGATTGGTTTATGGAAAGCTAACATAGTTGAAGTTGCTAAATCATCCCCAATACCATTTGCAAATTTACCAATTATATTAGCTGTTGCAGGTGCTATCACCATTATATCTGCCCAATCAGACAAGGTAATATGGGCTATAGGCTCTGCTAAGTCAAATTGATTAATATAAGTAGGCTCTCCCGTTATAGCTCGAAAATTAATCTCACCCACAAACTCTAAGGCACTTTTAGTTAAGATAGTTCTAACCTTTGCCCCAAGTTTTTTTAATCTGCTGGCTAAATCTATTGCTTTATAAGCTGCTATTCCACCTGAAACAACTAATACTATCCTTTTATCTTTTAACATGTTATCTTACCTTTTAATTTAGTATCTTAAGCAATTATTATTTGTTATTTAGATGTCAAGAAAATTGTAGTTTTTGTTTGATTTCATGAAAGGAGAATGTTCAATCGTCAAGCCATCCTCCCCAAGAGCTTATCCTAAAGAAGACGATATTATTGCCCATCTTAAGGTTTTCTTGACATTTTCTAATGTTTTTTGTTAGTAATATTGCCTTTTCAGTCAGATGTTAGCCTCTTCAGTCGGACGGATGAGATTATCTCCGCCCCAAGCGAAACTTGGAAACTCTTAAAAATCCCAGAGGGATGCAGATATAATAGACAGTGCTCGAAGACACTGTTACAGATACTAATGAAATCTCAGCCCTGGCTTGTGATGGCATAGTTTAAACGAAGCCTCAAGGGGCGACAATATTCATTTTACCAGATTTATTTTTATTGTACTTATTATTACATAAAAAAACTTGTAAAATGAGCTTAACCCTCTATTTACATGATTAGTAAGAGGTATTATCACCCCTACGGGGCTTAGGTTTGTGGGGGACACCTTGTGCAGGGTCTAACGAACCCTGCCTATTATATCAGTATCCTTCCAGGATTTAAGAAGCCTTATTCCAGTATCTGAGATTTAGACATGAATGCAAGTTATAAGTCAATTTGAAAAATTTAGCTATAAATTTAAAATGTGCACAAACAGAGTTAGTTAACACAACAACATTCAATCTATCAATTAGTTAGATTTAACACTCTCAAAGGAGAATGTTATAATTTTTATTTTAAGTTAAGTACACTCTCATTCTTCATAATAAAAATAAGGATAGATTATATTAACTTTTTAATACATATTCTTTATTTAATTTTCTTCTATCCCATTCAGGGATTGTCTTCTGCTATTTATTTTGAACAGTCTCTCAATTAGTTAGCTTGAAAAGAATTTACACCCACAATTTGCTATGATATTATTTCATAAGCACCATTTTGTGAGTTTTCAACATTTATTCCCATTATCACAACTCAGATATTTCCATAGTCATAAACCCCATTTTATTTAGACTTTCTTGAGCAAACTGACATCTTATATTCCCCTTGGAATTTGTAACTAAAGGCAGTGAAATAAGTTCCGGTATAAAAACATAAGTATTGCTTGATTGGCTTGATTCTTTCCAAGTACTTACCAATTTTTCAGTAATTTCTTTTGCTTGTGAGGAAAGAAAAGTATTATTAGATATGCCTGTCTTTTTAACAGCAAGTACTTTTAATACTTCAATGTTTACCTCATGAATAGTCCAGTGAATGTATTCTGTACAGGGCATAAGAATGTAGTTCATGAGATTACTTTTTAGCTGGGTAATATAATCTTGAATTTTTTCTTTAGGTAATGAAAGCTGTAAGTGCAGGTCTCTGGAAGTTACTTTCAGACTACCCTTTAGAGAATAATCATCATTTGCTTGAATAATTTTATTGAGTGTTGCTGAATTATGTGTATTCAAAGAAAGATCTGTTAAATCAAGTTCTATCTTATCTGCTATCTTCATACTATTGGAAATTAGCTCTTGAGAAAAGTGAAATAAAGAAGCCATTTCTACTGGACTTTTAAAATAATATTCATTACAAGCAAAACGTTTTGCATCTGGATTAGCAAAATCTATACCATTACGAATTGAGTTCAAAGCATCAATTGCAATAGAATCACCTTCTGATAAATAATGGCAATCATTAGCTAACACGGAAGGAATACCACTTTTTTTAGCTAAATCTAATAATTTATTCATGGCAATAGCTTCTTTTGGTAAGCCATGATTATGTATCTCGTAATAATAATCATCTCCAAAGATGTCTTGATACCAATCAGATACTTTTCGGGCTTCCTCTTCCCTATCTTCTAATAATAGAGTAGATAGCTCACCAACCACACTAAAAGATAGACAAATTAACCCTGTGTAGTGTTGACTTAGTTGAGTCTTTGTTATTCTGGGCATTTGAGAATCATATTCATAAGCTAAAGTTATTAGACTACTCAGGTTATAAAATCCAGCTAAGTTTTTGGCTAAAAGAATTACTGAAAAAGCTCTACCATCAGAAACATCATTTAATACTTCGATCTCCAAACCAATTATTGGCTTAATCCCTACTTCCTTGGCTTTCTCACTAAAATGGATAGCTCCTGCAATGCTGTTACGATCTGTAATTGCTAAAGCTGGCATCTGGTGTTTTACTGCTAAATCTAATAATTTTTCTGTATAACAAGCTCCATCCAACCAAGAATACTCGCTGTGGACATGTAAATGAACAAAACTCATATTTTTACTCCCCTCTAGGAATTTAATTTTTTTGATTTTTATCTCAAAGATGATGATTAATTTGTCAATGTAATATTTTTCTTAAATTTGAAGTTTATCAAAGCAAATAGCCCTTTCAGGGGCTTCATCACTTCCTATTCGCCTTTGGATGTGTCTCAATTAACTGTTAGAAATTTATCGAGACACTTTCAAAGGGGGTTAAAAGGACCTTAGCTAACCAAGAAGGTTAGGAGACCGGAGTTCCTCAGTCGAAGACAAGGGACTTCGGGCGAAGAGTTGTCGGAAGTCGCTACTCTGTGAGCAACTCCCGTCAGTTAGGAGACCGGAGTTCCTCAGTCGAAGACAACAAGGGACTTCGGGCGAAGAATTGTCGGAAGTCGCTACTCCGTGAGCAACTCCCGTCAGTTAGGAGACCGTCGGGCGAAGAGAATTGCTAAGTGTTATCCAATTTTCTTAAGTGCTTCTTCAGAAGCAAGAACAATTAAGTTTGCTGCAGGATAATAACTTTGGTAAGGCTGAGAAGAATAACTAAGATCAACAAGCTCTTCGATAGTTAAGTTATTCTGAATAGCTAAAGTTAAAATATCAATTTTATCAGTGACTGGTTCTTGGCTTATTATTTGAGCACCTAAAAGCATCTTGGTATTTTTTTCAACAATTAATTTCAAGTGAATTTGCTGAGCTCCAGGCATGATGGGAAACTTTGTAGTAACTTCACTATAACTACACACTGTTTCATAGTTAGCATCTTTGGCTAATTTCTCAGAGAGACCTGTTCCCCCTACGAAATATTTTCCTGCTTTAGTAGCTGCTCCATTATAAAAGCCTTTATATGTTCTTTTATGACCTAAAAGATTATAGCCTAAAATTTTTGCCATGGGAACAGCATTAGTTGCTAACTTTCCGGAAATAGTTGTAGAAGTAATTCCACTGTAGAATTGCGTACAATCTCCTACAGCATAAACATCTTCAAGATTTGTCCTCATTTTTTCATCAACTATTATACCATCTCTACCTGTTTCTAATGGAGTGTTCTCAAAAAGAGAAAGCTCTGCTTTCATACCTGTCGCAAAAATAACCATTCCCTTGAAAGCCTCTACATTGGTGATGTTACAACTTTCAATTGTATCAAAATGAATAATCTGACCATTACTAAGCTTCACTTGCTGGACATATTTTTTCCCAGCTAGTTCTTCCACCTTAGCATTTAGATGAATATTTATTCCTTCTCGAATAACTTCTTCATAGATTAATTCAGACATTTCAGCATCTAATAGATTTGCTAGTAAAGTGCTTGCCATATCCACTAAGTCAACAGTTAATCCTCTTTTGTTAAGAGATAAAGCCAACTCAATTCCAATTGCACCAGCTCCAACAACCACAGCATGTTCTATACCATTTGCAATATTTTCCATAACTAATCGCATATTTTTCTCGGTTTTAAAACCTGTAACACCTTCTAAATTAGCCCCAGGAATTGGCGGAATGAATGGTACAGCTCCAGTAGCAATTATTAATTTATCATATTTGTATGATGTTCCATCTTCAATCTCTACTTGTTTGGTGGAGAAATCTACCTTTTTGACTGTAGATCTAATTAAATCTGCTCCTGCATCTGTAACTATTGAATCTTTCTTGAAGGTCTTTTCAATATTTACAATACCTTCAACAGCATAAGGCATTGCACAATAAATCATACTATAGTCTTCTGGACGTATAATCGCCATTTTCATTTTATTACCTAATATTTTTGCGAGGGTGACCGCTGCAGGTCCTCCTCCAATGACAAGTACATCATATTTTTCCATTTTTTCCCTCTATTCTAATATTTATAATCTGTTTATCCCAGATAGTACACTAGAACTTTCGTGAAGATTGAAGATCAATATAGTGCTAATCACAAAGGTCTAATACGCTATCTTGGTTCATTATTCTCACTATCTATTAATAGATTAAGTGGCTTCTATTTATGCCTTTATTCCATTCTTCATTAATTTGTAAATAATTTGCTCTAATTGTTTCAATACTCTCAAGAAGAGTATGATTTCTAAATATTATACACACAAATTGTTGCTTGATTCTTTTGATATTCGGTCCAAAAACACTCGAAGCAAGAATTTTAACACCCTCATTCTTCAACATAAGAGAGACACCTTTAGCTTTGTTAGGATCAGCGTGAACTTCCTCAAGGATGTTTTTAGTATTATTCTCAATCGTCTTAATAAATATAGCTGAATCTTCATTAATTTCATATATATGATAATAGTCTGAATCTCCAAAATGTTCATCATTATATTGATTGCCGTCATTGCTGGCAAATGCAACTTTATAATTTTCCAATTTCTTTTCCTTATTCATAATTTTTTCTTTATTTAACCCAAGTAGATGAGCAGAGAGTTAACTCCTCCTATACAGCTTTCCAAAATTATCTATTTCCATTTCTTCTTCCACTACCAGCACCATGAGAAGGTCCCTTGTTTGTGCCATGAAAAAGTCCACGATTGACTTGATTAGCTTGACCTAATCCTCTACCTTTTTCATTACCTACAGCTTTTCCTAAACCCCTGCCTGTTTTAGGGCCTTTTCCATCTGGTCCTGTTTTATCTCCGTTTGGCATAATAAAACTCCTTTAAATATTTTTTTTATTATTATAATAAACTATTGTTCATAACCAAATTATTTTTTCATCTTTTTTTAAGTATTCAAAATAATAATCTGGTGAGATATTACCTTTTTTTTGACTTTTATACCAGCTAATAGGCAATACAATAGTTAAAAAAAACAGTTTTTCTATTTGTTAACTATATCTATGTACGGTCATTGATTTCTTCTATTATTTATGAACTTTTGTTCATTTAAGATTTAATTTTGTTAGTCAAAGTATAACTTTTTTACGTATTATGTGTTAGCTCTCAAAATTTAACCCAGATAGTGTAATAGAACTTCAATCTAAGAAATAGCTTGCTTTCAAAAGTTCATCCTCCGACAGAAAAGTTTTTATGAGAGAAGATGGCGGAGAAAATCTCCACCGTCCGACAGAAGAGGAAAAAATAGCAACAAGCAATTATAATAAATATCAAGAAAACCTGGCGATGTGTAATACTATTGACTTCTTTAATTATATGCTACTGGGCAGAGTGGCTAAATACTTGAAGAGTCTTATAACATGCTATAATCTCTCATTAAACATAATTATTGACAAATAATATAAAAGTTGAGAAAATGCAAAAAAATATAAGGTTTAGAAGGCTATGGCAAATATAAAGCAAGTAGAAAAAGAAATAAAAATGCTGAAAGAAGAGATAGAATATCACAATAATCTTTACTATCATGATAATGACCCTGAGATTACTGACTTTGAATATGACACATTAGTTATAAGATTAAAGGAGTTGTTAGAGCAGTACCCACAATTTGCTGAGGCTGGTAAAGTATTAACAAAAGTTGGTAATGATTTACTTCAAGACGGTGAGACAATTACTCATATTGAGAGGATGTATAGTCTATCTAATGCTTATTCCTTAGATGAGGTGTTCTCTTTCTTTCAAAAGATTTATTCAGCTTTCCCAAAATATGATTTCGAGATAGTAATGGAGCAAAAGATAGATGGTTTTAGTATAAATCTCTTTTATGATCATGGCAAATTAGAATATGCCACTACGCGCGGTGATGGATTCAAGGGAGAAGTAATCACATCTAACACCTTGACTATTGCCGATATACCTCAAGAAATCTCTTATCAGAAGAGCTTAGAAGTTCGGGGCGAAGTATATCTTTCTCTTCCTGAATTTATGAGAATTAATAGAGAGAGAGAGGAGAAAAATCAAAAGCTATTTGCTAACCCCAGAAATGCTGCTGCTGGAACAATTAAACTAAAAGATAGCGGCGAAGTTAGAAAACGGAAATTATCTTCCTTTATCTACGCTTTGGGAGCACATGAATCGGATTTGGATTTAGCTCAGGATGATTTATTAAAATTTCTCAAGAAGGAGGGTTTTTCAGTAAATCAACATTATGGTAAGGCAAGCTCTCTGGCTGATATTAAGAACTATTGTGAGAAATGGGATAAAGAAAGAGCAAAATTAGATTACGAAATAGATGGAATTGTCTTAAAAATAAACAAGAAAGAGCTTCAAAAGGAATTAGGTTATACCTTAAAATCACCTAAATGGGCAATTGCCTATAAGTTTAAAGCAGAAGAAAAAGAGACAAAACTATTAGATGTTCAGTTTCAAGTTGGGAGAACTGGAGCAGTTACACCAAGGGCAATCTTAGAAGCTGTTTATCTTGCTGGAACAACCGTTAGCCATGCTACTCTTCATAATGCTGATGAGTTAGAGCGATTAGATATTCATTATTCTGACACCGTTAGGATAATTAAATCAGGTGAGATTATTCCTAAGATATTGAGTGTAAATATTGAAAAAAGAATGAAAGATGCCAAGAAGGTAACCTTCCCTGAAAATTGCCCAGTATGCAATAGTCTTTTAGAAAAAGCTCCAGAAGAGGCAATAAGATATTGTATTAATATTTCATGTCCAGCCAAAATTCAAAAAAGTATTGAGCATTTCAGCTCCCGCGATACCATGGATATTGAAGGTTTAGGCGAAGCGGTGGTAAGTTTATTAATAGAAAAAGAGTTAATTAAAACTATTGCAGATATCTATAGATTAGACTATGAAAAGATAAAAAGTTTTGAAGGTTTTGGACAAAAATCAGTAGATAATCTAAAAAAAGCTATAGAGAAGTCTAAAGAACAAAACTTAGATAAGCTTATATTTGCCTTGGGTATCAGATTTGTTGGTGCAAAAATTGCTTCGATATTAGCTCAACACTTTCTTAATCTTGATAAGCTCAAACAAGCTGATAGTGTTGAGTTAGAGGCTATTCCTGAGATCGGAGAAAAAATAGCAGGCTCAGTATATGATTTCTTTCATGAGCCAAAGAATATTAATCTAATTGAGGAATTAAGAGACTTAGGTTTAAATTTTGAATATCAGCAAGCTGAGACCAAATCTAATCTCTTAGAAAATAAGAGTTTTTTAGTAACAGGTACACTGGATAATTACAGCAGAAAAGAGATTCAGGATTTAATCAAAGCTAATGGTGGAAAAATTCTCTCAAGCGTAAGTAAGAATTTAGATTATTTGATAATTGGAGCTAATCCTGGTTCAAAACTTGACAAAGCACAAGAATTAAAAAGTGTGACTATATTAAATGAAGAAGAGTTTTTAGGAATGGTAAATAGATGAATGTATTAGAGTTTTTCGCTAACTATATAAGAATCCTTAATGATAGATTAATGCAAATTCCATATGTGGCTCATTATCTTAATGAAATACTATTTGGTTTAGTAATTATTCTCATTATAGTAATGTATTCTCGTTCGAAGATTCTGCAAAAGTATCTTATGAAAGAGTTGCTTTCCCCTTTTGTAGTAACCTTGGTGACTATTACATTTGTCCTCTTGTTAGATGAGATAATTAATCTCCTTAATCTAATTATAGAGAAAGATTTAGACTTTCTTACAGTTATCAATATCTTCTCCTTAGCTCTCCCCTTCCTCTTAGCTCTCTCTATACCAATGTCTGTCCTTATGGCTACAATTCTGGCTTTCGGTAGATTAAGTGTTGATAGTGAGATTATTGCCATTAAATCTGGTGGGATTAATATCTTTAAGTTAGTTAGACCAATATACTTTTTAGCCTTACTTTTGTCTATATTTATGGTCTATTTTAATAATAAAATTTTACCTGACACTAATCATAAATTTAGTAATTTAAGAATGCAAGTCTCCATGCAAAAACCAATGAAAATAATTACTCCAGGAGAATATATTGATTTTGGGAAATATACTGTCATTGTGGAATCAACAACTGAAGAGGAGATGAAAGGAATCATTATTTATGATAGAAGCAATACTCAATTCCCCAAGACGATAGTAGCAAATAGAGGGGTTTTAATCCCTATTGATACTGGCTCAAGTCTGAAAGCCATACTCTATGATGGCGAGATGCATGAGCGAGATGCCAAAGATGCAAGCAAATACTCCATTACTTCTTTTAGTGAATTTACTTTGAATATTTTCGGTATAGATGATAAAATTGAGATAGGTGAACGTGAATTTCGTTCTGATAGGGAGATGAGCTCTGAGCAGTTAGTAGCAGCTATCAATGAAGATAGAAAGAGTATTATTAGATATGCAGAACATAATGAAAGAATTGAACAAGAGATTGAGAAGTTACAAACTGAGCTTAAAGCTAAACCTGACGATAGAATTATCTCTCAGAAAATAAGCGCTAATAAAAGCAAGATTAATGTAAATAATCAAGAGTCAACCTATTCTCAAGAGAGGATAAGAAGTTTTCAAGTTGAATATCACAAAAAATACGCCTTAGCTTTTGCTTGCTTAGTCTTTGCTTTAATGGGAATTCCTATAGGAATTATGACTAAGTCTAGCGGAATAGGAACTTCATTTTCGGTTAGCTCACTTATCTTCTTAATCTATTATGTCTCTCTTATCGGTGGTGAAAGATTAGCTGATAAGGGGATGTTAAATCCTTGGCTCTCAATGTGGATTTCAAATATTGTCTTTTTCATTACTGCTGTAATTTTAACCTACACTGCTAAATTCGAACGGTCATTCTTAGATTTCAGTAGATTAGAAATAAAGAATTTATTCCATAGGAAACAAAAATGAGAACTTTAGATAAATATTTGATTAAGGAATTCTTAAAAACATTTGTAGTTATGTTCTTAGCTTCATCAGTTCTCTTTATTGTTATTGATATTATTGACCAGCTTTCCAAAATGTTAAAGTATGGAGCTACACTCAATCAAGCAGCCTTTTATTATGTCTTAAGGCTTCCCTATCTACTAACCTTAACATCACCAGTCATTATGCTTCTTACTGGACTATTTTTAATGAATAATCTGGCTAAATATAATGAATCTATTGCCATTAGAGCTGCAGGAATAAGTATCAAGAGAATGCTTCTTCCTCTGATATTTATAGGACTTTTAGTTAGTATTGTTATCGGTTGGTTTGGAGATGTAGTTCTCCCAAAAGCTGAAGAGAGACGACAGATACTCTACCAAGTAGAGATTAAAAAGGGTGATATGAAAGATAAAATGTTAAGAACTAAGATTTTCTTCAAAGAGGGTGATGATACCCATAACTTTGTTGCCTTTTTTAATGGTCACTCTGAAGAAATGAAAGTTATAGATAAAACTATAGTATCACCTGATTTTTCTTCTATCACTTATCGAGGCGAAGCTTCTTCTGCAAGTTGGGACAGTGATGAGTGGAAATATAATCAACTTTACCAGCGTGAATTTGATAATGGAACTCTCAGTAGTTATAAATATGATAAAGAGTATAAAGGTAAAGTAATGACAGTTACTCCCTTAGAATTTATCAGGTCAGGCAAACCTACTTTATCTATGAACTACCGAGAATTAAGTGCTTATATAAACAGATTGAAGAAACTTAATGACAACTACTCTAAGGAGTTAGTTGATTTATATATGAAAATTTCATTCCCGTTAGCCAACCTGATAATCCTCTTCTTCTCTTTTCCAATTGTTTCCAGTTCTACAAGAAGCAAAAATA
Source organism: Cloacimonadales bacterium (SeqCode) (assembly GCA_963692475.1). GTDB lineage: Bacteria > Cloacimonadota > Cloacimonadia > Cloacimonadales > JAFGVF01 > JAEKNW01. Next base: position 2,458,299 of record OY829950.1, on the reverse strand, counting down.
GAGGCTATATCTTTATGTTAGGTCTAATGGTCTGCTTTATCTTTTTAATTACTTTAGAGATTTCCAGAAGCTTAGGATATAGTGAAGTTCTTTCACCACTTGTTGCAGCATGGGCTCCTAATGTAATTTTCTCCTTAGTTGGACTTTACTTCTTATACAAAGCTGAGGTATAAATGAGAATAATAGTTAAAAAATTTGGTGGTACATCAGTTGGTAGTATTGAGCAAATACGTAATATTGCCAAAAGATTAAATCAAGAAATGGAAAGTGACTGTCGGTATGTTATAGTAGTTTCAGCTATGGGGCATACGACTGATGAATTAACAGATATGGCATATCAACTGAGCAAGAAACCGTGTAAAAGAGAACTTGACATGTTACTCACCGCTGGGGAGAGAATAAGCATGTCCTTGCTTTCAATTGCCTTGCAAGAATTTGGGATTATCTCAATATCTTTTACTGGTTCTCAATCTGGGATAATTACTGATTCACATCATGGCAATGCTCGAATCATAGATGTAACAGCCTTTAGAATCAGAGAAGAGTTAGTTAAGCACAAAGTAGTTATTGTGGCTGGATTTCAAGGAGTGAGTAGAGAAAAAGAGGTAACAACTCTAGGAAGAGGTGGTTCTGATACATCAGCTGTTGCTCTCGCAGCCTATCTTAATGCTGAAAAGTGTGAAATTTTCACAGATGTTGATGGCATATATAGTGCTGATCCTCGCATAGTCACAAGTTTTGTAAAACTTTCTGAAATTAGCTATGATACCGTATTGGAAATGGCTTATGGGGGAGCGAAAGTTATTCACCCCAGAGCTGTAGAATTCGCCAAAAAATATGATATACCTTTAGAAGTTAAATCTTCATTTACCTTTAATACCGGAACTTTTATTATCAAGGAAACACTTACTATGGAAGAAAAAAAGATTACCTCTTTAGCCCAGAAAACCGGACTACGCAGATTTATTGTAGAAGCTGATTCAATTCAACTTCTTCAGGCTATTAATAATGCCAACATTGATATCTATGACTTTACCATAAATGGTAATAATACTATTATTGTTGAAAAAGAATATTATGAAGATACTTTAACCTGTTTAAAAGCTTATCACATTATAGAAGATTGTGAGGTGCAGTCAATATCAATAATTGGCCATAGGATTATTAATGATATTGACTTCTTAATGGCTCTAATCAAAGAAGTAAAATCCTTAGATACTGAGATTAAAGACATAAAGAAGAATGCTGTGGGGATTAACCTAATAGTTTCCACTCAAAATATTGATCAATTACTAAATAAATTACATAAAAATTATATAAATTAATGGAGATATTATAAATGAGTAAATATATAGTCACAAGTGCTTTGCCTTATGCAAATGGTAAATTGCATATAGGGCATGTGGCAGGAGCTTACCTACCTGCTGATATTTTCGTAAGATATTTAAGATTAAAAGAAGAAGATGTTATCTATATCTGTGGAACAGATGAACATGGTGCACCTATTTCCATCAAAGCTGAAAAAGAAGGAGTTTCTCCACAAGATATTGTTAATAGATACCATAAATCAATTAAAGATAGTTTTGATGGTCTTCATATTGATTTTGATAACTTCTCAGGTACTTCTCGCAAACCTCATTATGAGCTTTCACAACAATTCTTTAGTGAATTACTAGCTAATGGATATATCAATAGCAAAATTACTCAGCAATTTTATGATGAAAAAGAATCTCGCTTCTTACCTGATAGATATGTTGAAGGTACTTGCCCCCATTGCGGAGCTGATGGTGCCAGAGGAGATCAATGCGATGCTTGCGGTAAGCTAATTGATTCTATCACTCTCATTAATCCAATTAGCAAAGTATCCGGTTCTACCCCTGTTATTAGGGATACTAAACAGTGGTATTTAGATTTACCTAAGTTCACTACACAGCTTAAAGACTGGTTAGATACAAAAACTTATTGGAAAGAAAATGTCCGTAACTTTATTCTTAGTTGGCTTAATGAAGGACTAATCGAAAGAGCTATTACCCGTGATATTAATTGGGGGGTTCCTGTACCTCTTGAAGAAGCTTTAGGTAAAGTTCTCTATGTTTGGTTTGACGCTCCTATTGGCTATATATCTTCAACTGTTGAATGGGCTGAAAAGCTTGGTAAACCAGAATTATGGAAAGATTACTGGTTAGACCAGAAAACAAAACTTATTCACTTTATTGGTAAGGATAATATTCCTTTTCATACTATTATGTGGCCATCTTTTGTAATGGGACAAAATGAAAACTATGTTCTTCCTCACGATGTTCCAGCTAACGAATACCTTAATTTGGAAGGGCAGAAAATCTCCACCAGTCGCAACTGGGCTATCTGGGTCGATGAGTTTATCAAATACTTCGATGGAGAGTATCTCCGCTATGTACTTGCTGTAAATGCTCCAGAAAAGCAAGATAATGATTTCTTATGGAAAGACTTCCAAAACAAAATTAATACAGAGTTAAATAATGTCCTTGGTAATTTAGGAAATAGAGTCTTTACTTTCGCAAAAAAACACTTTGATGGATTAGTAGATAAACCAAGCCAACTTAATGACGTTTCTCAAAATACTTTAGACCAAGTTGCTCAGCTTACTCAAGAAGTAGATAACTACTACAAGAGCTATCAGGTTCGTAAAGCAGTTAAAGCAATAATGGATATTGCCAGACTTGGTAACAGATACTTTGATGAAAGAGAACCATGGAAAGCTATCAAAGATAATAAAGATTCTGTACAAGAAACTATTTATACCTGTTGCGAAATATTGCGTGTTATTTCTATAGTTATGACTCCAATTCTTCCAAACTTCATGCTTCAACTTAGAGACATTATGGGCTTGAGAGAAAAACCACTTTGGGAAGAGATAAAATCTTCACCATATCCTCTAAAGTTAGATAATATCAAACAAATCTTCCATAAAATAGAAGACAAGCAAATTGATGAGCAGTTACAGCTTCTAGAAGAAAATGCTAAGGCTAATCAAGAAGAAGAAAAACCTAAGTTCAAAGAAATTAAAGCAGAAATAGAATTTGATGATTTCCTCAAATTAGATATTAGAATTGCTAAAATTTTAACTGCCGAGAAGGTTAAAAAGACTGATAAACTGCTCCAAATTACTGCTGATATCGGTGGTAAAGAGATAGAGCTTATTGCAGGCCTTGCTAAAGCATACTCTCCTGAAGATATAGTAGGAAAAAAAGTTGTAATGTTGCTCAATCTGAAACCACGTAAAATAAAAGGTGTACTTTCTCAAGGTATGATTCTTGCGGCTGATGATGGAGAAAATCTTTCAGTACTCTTAGCAGATAAGAATGTTAAGACTGGAGCTGAGATCGGATAGAATTCTAAATAATAATTTTAACCAGATTTTATCGAATGTTGGGCGTATTAATACGCCCTTCTTTTTTTTAGAGCACCTTCCTAACAGATTTCTTGACAACAATAAGCTAATTCTGTTAAATGTTATACATCAATAGATAAAGGACTTTTTTATGATAAAACGAATAAGCTTTTTGCTGATTTTTCTGCTTCTCTTTGCCCTATTACCAGCTTACATGACAATAGGAAATGAAGTTTATCTCAAAGTCTTAGTTAAATTAGATGATAAAATCACTTTAAATACAGATGGATTGATTTTCATCAATGGAGATGAGTATCATAGTAAAAAAATACTCATTAGTAAACAATCTAAGGGAAAAGTAAAAATTACTTTAGATAGCAAATCTTTTACTGATGAAGCATATAAGTTTGAGCTTTCTTTAACTGGGAATTTTGCACTATTAGGAGATAGCAAACAACAATTCTCTGGTGATATTCATTTACGCGAGCATAAAGGGCAAATAGCTGTGATGAATTTAATGAATTTAGAATCATACACAAGATTTGTTGTTGTGAGTGAGATTGGCACTGGAGCACCTGCTGAAGCTCTTAAATCTCAAGCAGTTATTGCCAGAACTTATGCGATATATATGTCAATGAAGAATAGCAATTATCCTTGGGATTTACGGGCAGACACCTATTCTCAAGTATTTAATACTAAGAAAAAAGTCCCCCAGAATGTCATTGATGCAACTAATGCTACAGCTTATATGTTAGTTACTTACAAAGGAGAAATTGCTTTTACGCCCTTCAATAGCTATGGTGGAGGATATCTCGCTAATGTGGAACAAGTTTGGGGTGGAAAGGGTTATCCTTACCTAACTGACAAAGCTGATGTTGATTATCTCAAGGGAAAAAAGATGAGTAATTATCAGACTGTAGCTGATTGGATAAAAACAGATCCAGCTAAAGTATATCCTAATTTTAAGAAGTTACCCAATTGGATACGAGAAAGTTACCAGTGGAAAAGAACAGTTTCATTTAGCAAAATAGCGAGTAAAGGAAAGTTTTCCAAAGTTTATTCAGCCAATGTAGATGCCAGAGATGATTCTGGAAGAATCAGCAAAATTACCTTCAATACTGCTTCAGGAAAAAAAACGATAAGCTCTCAAGATAAAATCAGAGTTATTTTAGGAGGTATTCCCTCAACTTTAGCGATTATTAAAGCAAGCGGAAACAACCTAATTATCGAAGGCAAGGGATATGGCCATGGCATAGGTTTCTGCCAATCTGGAGGATATTTAAAATCCTATGCAGGTTGGAATTATGAACGAATCATTAAGCATTATTATCCTCAATGTGAAATAGTGAGTAATTATTTCTTTGATAACACTGAAGAAGATGGATTAGATTCTCTATTTAATCATTAATAATTTCCTAATAATTGATTCTCTTTCAAACTGCATTTTGATAAAATATATATCTGAACTAACATTTTGACTTTTATTATCTTTTCCATCCCATACTAAACTATGTTTTTTATTTGTTTGAGTAATAAACTTAGAGAGCATATTCCTTATTAATTGTCCTTTAACATTATAGATATCTATTTCGACAAATTGTGGTTTCTCTACTGAAAAACTAATTGTTGTAGTTGGATTAAAAGGATTTGGATAGGGTGCAAAGAGCTGATTTCTGGGAATAAATGGAGGAGTTGAATTTGGGTTGTTATCAAGATATAAATGCACTGGACCATAGATTTCTTCTTGATTACCTAACTCTACACTTTTCAACCAATAGAATATATCAATATCATTTGCAGAGAGATGATGAACAAAATTATAACAATGATACTGAGAAGTGTTTATAGCATGAACTAAGCTGGGAATTATTTGTGCAGTTGATAGATCATTTATATTGTTATATAATATGTAATAGCCAACTAAATTAGATTCTGATTCAACTTCCCATTGGAGATTAACACTATCATTACTACTTAAATCTACTGAGAATGATGATAATTCAACTGGTAAAGTTGCTTCCTCAATTACAGGAATGAAATCAGAAAAGGAAGTTAATCCAGAAATAGTAATGCTTTTCTCTTGCCATAGTAACTGTGCTCCTAAATCAATCACATTAACCCAATCACTGTTTTCATCTTCTCTTTTCAAAATTTTTACTTGCTCCAGATTTGCAGGTAGCTCTATATCAGTGAGATTAAGACTTAAATCATAAGCTATTGGATTAGTGTATGTTGTTTTAATTCTCCAGAATTCACTTGCTAAAGCTTGTTGAGAAATTGTCAAACCATTCATAGGAGTGTTCTCAGAGCTATGTTTAGTAACCATTATTTGAGTACCAAGCGGGAGTTCTGAATCAAAATCAAGTTCTAGGTTAATTTCCGGAGCTGAAAGATTTTGACTATTTCCATCGTTTATAACGAATAGAGAGTAAGGATTTTCTTGTTGCCAATAAAGATAAGGATATCCATTATTTAAACTCGTATCATCTAAAAACCAAGTTGTTGCAAAGTCCCATCCTTTATTTATATATGTTGCAGGGTCTAACATTTGGGTTGGAGAAAAGCCTTGAAAACTTGTGCTATCAAAATTTGTTATTCCACTTCCGTTACCTATTCCTGGTAAAACATTATTTTCTTCATAAATACAGGAGCTTATGTTTAAGGATTCATTTTTTCCCACAAGCATACCACAATAAGATGCATCGACATATGAGATGTTCGCAACAGAATAGCAGTTAATAATTGAAGTATCATTTTGATTATACATGAATCCTACCATTCCACCAATATAGTTATTTGCAGTTAAATCTCCACTATAAAAGCAGTTTTGGATTATTGTATCACTTTCAATAAAGCCTGTTATTCCTCCAATTCTCGAGGAAGCTGTAATCGTAGTTTTTGAATAACAGTTAATAATCTCCGAAGAATCTACACATGTTCCGACAATTCCACCACAGTAAGCATAATATCCTGTGTTGGCATTTATTATCCCTTCAGAGGAAGAGTTATAAATTGATACTCCTATAGCATAACCTACAATCCCTCCCATAAATCTCTCTCCAGAAAAATTTATATTCTTCAGATTAAGGTTTGAAATCTCAGCCCCTTGAGCTTTACCAAAGAGTCCTATATAGGCTGAATTTCTATTAATGTAGAGATTATCAATAGTGTGTCCTTGTCCATCGTAGAATCCTTGGAATGGTTCAGAGAAACCACCAATTGGATAGAAACCAGCACCATTATAAAAAGTTTGAGTATTTTGAGCATCAATATCTTCAGTTTGCTTAAAATATTTCCCATTCAAATAATTGTTAGTATAAATACTGACATAATAAAGATTATCTAAAGACTCAATAAGATAAGGGCTTTCCATAGTTCCTAAGCCAGCTGGTGCTAGCTGACAAAAAAGATAAACTGGCAATGTAATCAGAATTATAAAGATATAACCATGCTTCATAAATAACTCCTATAATTATAATTAATTATTTTGTAAATAATTATCTATAAAGCTATAATCTTCTGTCAAGGATATTTTTTATTTTTTTCGTCTTTCCTTTAAATTATTTGATTAGTATTCTTAAAAAATTCACTAATAAGTGACAATACTACTTATTCTTATATTCCGAAAAATAATAGATTAGTAGAATATCTCCTTCGATAACTTCTGTAGAGTAGAGATTCAGAACTTTCTTGTGGGAGATATCATTAACTCCTATATCACTAAAGGAAGAATTATTTCCACCTATTAGGGAAGGTGCTACAAAGTAATAGAGTTTATCCACCAACTCTTCTCTAACAAATGAGGAGGCTAAGTTTGGACCTGCTTCAACCATTAGAACAGAAATGTATTCTTCTTTTAATTCTTTTAAGATATTCTTGAGAATAAAGTTTTTACCAATACTCTGAGCACTTCTGATTGAAATATTAAACTCTGTTAGTTTTTTAGCTCTATCTGATTTTAAATTATCTATTGAAGTATAGATTATTGTTTTAATCACTGGTGAGGATTGAACCAATTTAGAAGCTAAATTTATCTCTAAATCATAATCTAATACTATTCTAAGTGGGTTTTTCCCAGTATAGCCATCAAGCCGTACATTAAACATGGCATCATCTCTGTTTACTGTTGAAACACCTGTTATAACAGCATCTGCTTCGGCTCGTAATTGATGAACTCTTTCCCGAGACTTATCATTTGTTATCCATTTAGAGTTACCTGAATCATCTGCAATTTTACCATCCAAAGAAACTGCACTTTTGATAAACACAAAAGGTCTATCTTTTTGAATATAAGTTAGGAAATATTCTAATTGATGAGTAATCTCAGACGTCAAAAGATTATACTTTACTTCAATACCAGCTTCTTCCAGTATAGCTATCCCTTTACCAGAAACTAAGGGATTAGGGTCTTTAATTCCAATAAAGACTCTCTTAATGCCAGCTTGTTTTATTGCTAAAGCACAAGGAGGAGTCTTGCCATAATGCGAACATGGTTCTAAGGTAACATATAAATCTGCTCCTTGAGCTAATTCACCTGCCTGCTTTAGAGCTTGGACTTCAGCATGGTCTTTTCCCCAAGGCTGAGTAAAACCCTCTCCGATTATCTTTCCGTTCTTGGTGATTACACAACCAACAAAGGGATTAGGAGAGCATTTACCTCTGGCATTTTCAGCTAATTCTATGGCTTTTCTGAGATATTTAAGATCCATTAGACCTCTGTTCCATCCTCTTTAAGCTGTCTTTTAACAATATCATAGTTCTTTTGGGCAATATCGTAATCAGGATTAATTTCAATACACTTTTCTAAGTACCTTAAGGCTTGCTTCCACTCTTGTTTTTCAATATGCAGAATTGCTAAGTTATTGATAGTTTTAACTTCTGTTGGGTCTAATTCTAAAACTCTATCATAAATCTTTCGGGCAAGCTCATTTTTCTTTTCAACTTGGTGGATAAACCCAATATTATAGAGAGGTTCAGCAAAAGCTGGATCGAGGATAAAAGAGATTTCGAAGTGTTTTTTAGCTTCTTTAATGTTTTGACTAATAGAATGATACAGTCCCCAATAGTATTCAATATCAGCAGAATCTGGATAAATAGTACTATAGCGCTGACATAGATTGAAGACCGCTTCCATTTCATTTTTACTTAACATAGTCGCAATATGTTTAATAGCTGTGTCTTCCCCATAAAATAACTGCGGATCACCTATTATACGACTTTTTAGCTTCCACTGTTCCCCCACTTGAATAACATTCAGAGTAATGTCAGCTTTTCTATTGATATCAAAATGAACCAGAGCCTCTTTAGCCTCTTTGTTTAAGGACGAACTGACAAGAGAGAAGTGTTTTATTTTTTTGAATGCAGTGAACTTTTTATTTCTTTTAAGAAAGAGGGTTTTATTTTCTTCTGATTGGAGTTCTTCTTGATGGTAATAATGCTGTAGAAAATTGTCCCAATCTTTTTCAGTTATAAGATTCATTACATTGATAGCAAATGTTTCAAAAGTATTAATAGTAGGAATTTCAATCTTTGATAAGTGTAATTTCTGTCTCATCTTGTTAATTGGCAAAGTATCTAAGAATCTTATTTTGGAAAAGTATTTTTCTAAAGTTTCTCTTCCCTCTTCTGTTAAAGATAATTCCAGTGGAGATAGTTCTCCAATTTCAGGATGAATCTTCATTGTCCATATATCGAATAATCTTAAAACTAAATCATTTGCTTCTTCTATTGAATCAGCCTTGATATTAAATTCTAAACTTTCTGTCTGAGGCAAATGATAAGCACATGTTGCAGGACATTTCATATCAAAACGCATGCTATTGCAACAATGCCAACAGATGTTTTTTCCGATACGAGCACATTCTCTTACAGCTTTTTCTTCTTTGCAAAGCTTACATCTATTCTTACTTAATAAACTCAATCTATCTCCTCTAATACTGGGGGCATAACTCTTTTGAATTTAGATTTATTATATAGTTTTTCCACTATTGATAAATCTTGTGAAGTAATTCCTTGCTTGATAATTTGCTCATTAGACAACTTAAGTTCATATTTTAAAAATAATATTTCATCTAATTGCTGATAAGAGATACCCATTTCCTCTTCATCTGTTTGGTCTGACCATAAATCAGCTGTAGGCTTTTTATTGATTACAACTTCAGGAACTCCTAACATTCTGGACATTTCCCACACTTCGCTTTTATAGAGATGACCTAAGGGTTCAAATGCACAAGCAGAATCTCCATATTGAGTGCAATAACCCGTTAATAGTTCAGATTTATTGCCAGTACCAACTACCAAGCCACCATACTTGGCTGAGAAATCATAAAGAGTAATCATTCTCATTCTTGCCATACAATTACCTCTTCTTAATGAATCGGCATTGCTATCGTAATTGGAAAAATAAGCATCTACCATCGGAGTAATATCAACTTTATGGTGTTCTATATCAAGAAAATCTGCCACTTTTTTGGCATCATCATAACTTGACTGTGAGCTATCCTTATAAGGAAGCATTACACCTATTACATTCTCTTTTCCAATTGCTTTTACTGCTAAAGTTGCAGATAGAGCTGAATCGATACCGCCAGATAAGCCAATAATCAGCTTTGTTTGACCACTTTGCTTTAAAATATCTTTAATAAATTCAACTATTCTAATAATTTCTAAATTCAAATCCCTATATCTCATAATTTATTACTCCAAGAAAAAAAGATGCTTTACTCTTGAATTTCAAAAATAAAACATCTTATATTAATTTATTTATCTTACTTGAACTACTTCTTTCACTTCAGGTATCTCATCTTTTAGAACTCTTTCAATACCAGCTTTTAGTGTCAAAGTCGCCATAGGACAGCTTCCACAAGCACCCTGTAATCTAACTTCAATTACATTATCTTCACGAATATTAACTAATTCGCAATCACCACCATCTGCCTGTAAAGAAGGTCTTACCATATCAAGAACTTCTTGTACTCTTTTCTTATCTAACATTGGTCCTCCATTTATCATTATTTTTTCTTTATCAAATAATAGTCAATACCAATTATTTGACCACTTTTTTTTAGTCAATAATTATTGTTCAAGTGTAATAAAAACAAAAGGCTCTCTCAAGTATGGTTGGCTAATGAAAGAGTACAGTTATCTGAACACTCTCTGATAAGATTTTTGGTTCTAAAAACATTAGGTTCAAGTTCAAGTCTGGTAGAAATTTCATAAATAAACCACATCTTTGTAGAATTTTCTGTTAACATCCAACATTCAGTCTTTTTGTTCTTGGTAAATCTAAATCCTTCATTATCTGCTTTTCTTCAGATAGTCAGTTGGTGGTTTATTAGGTGTTTATTGGATATCTATTAGCCATCCACTAAGCTGAGAATCAACAGACACATGATAGTGAAGATATATAAGTTAAATACACACAATATGATCCTTTAGAAAAGAAAAATGGATTAACTAAAAGACATGTTTGCTTACTATTGTTTTAAATTATATTGTTAATCCCAGATAGTGTAATAGAACTTTAGTGAAGAGTGCAGATTATTCTAGCAAAATCCCCTTCTTTGAGGGGGACACAGGGGGTGATTCCATAAAACGCATATAATATATATATTCGGAGAAATTATGGAAGTTACTTTTGCAGAATAATATAGTGCTAATCACAAAGGTCTACTGCACTGTCTGGGTTAAAGTCTTGTTTACAAGCAAAACTTACTATAAACAGAAAATTAAATTCGTAACTTTCTATTATAAAATGAATATAATATAATAAAAGTCTCTTTTATACCACTATTCTTGACTTGAACCAGAATATTTTCCTTGGATTTGACCATTTAGAGGAAAAGTTGGCCCTATAGTATTATGAAGACTTAGGATTTAGAATGAAAAACTTTGCAACATTGAATGTGGTATAAGTTTCTTAGAAACTTACATAGAGACATTCTTCACTGTTAATCAAACATTAAGAATGTCTATTGCTAATATTAATTATAGCTATAACCATTACGCCAGCACTAACAAGTTGTACTGTTGATAAAGTATTCCCGTTAATTAGGTAATCAAAGACTATTGATGAGATTGGGAAAAGAAGTTCAGCAATGGTTGATACGATAGCTTTCACTCTTTTTAATCCATAATTATATAATAATATTGATCCAACTCCAGCTGTTAAAGAGATGAGGAAGAAATAGAACCAATTTATCTTAGTAGCTACTTGAAAGTATCCCATCCTTCCTGTAAATGCGACAAAGCTTCCAACAAATAAGGCAGTAAAGAAATATCTAAAATAGGTAACTTCTTTAAAATTCAAACTGGATAAAGATCTTTTACTAAAAACAGTTCCTGCACCAAAAGAAAATGCTGCTAATAATGAATATAAAGAAGCTTGAATTAAATTTCCTTGTTTAGAAAAATTAGGTAGATGAAATTCGAAAGTTAGAAAATAACCACCTAACATAGCAATTAAAGCCCAAATCCAGAACCTCTTGCTGGGTTTCTCTTTCAGAAAGAGCATTGCTAAAATGATAGCAAAAAGTGGTTGAAGCTTTTGTAATATTACAATCACAGAGAGATGATCAAATCTTACTAAAAATAGTGCTTTTACTATTGATATTGTTCCTAAAGCACCTCCAAAAAAAGAAAGAGTCCAAAGACTTGCAACATCACTAAATTTATAGTTAAAGAAATTCTTCCAATAACCTATAAAGATGGGAGTCATGATTAATGTAGGAATCAAATGAAGTACAAATACAACAAATGGTACATCTAAATTATAGAGATTTGGAGTTAGGGCAATGCCATCTAACCCCCAAGCTATAGCTGCAATAGATATAGCTATTACACCTAAAATTTCTGGTTTAAAAATTTTCATAATTTCCCTTTCGAAGTTAATATTCAATAATATCTAATTTACTAAATTACACTTTTCTCAATTTTAGTTTAGTGGCAAGAAAATCTTTAATTTGCTTCTTCTCCCATCCTTCAAAGCCAATTAAATAAAATATTGCTACATAAATAATAACAGAGATAGTAGAGCTAAGCAAGATAATCCAAATATTAACTGGTTCAATGAGGATATAGAGTGATACTGCCACTGCTAAATAGGCTAAAGCAGCTATTTTAGTTTTAAGAATTGAAATTTTAAGGAAATTCCAAAGTGAAGTTTCGCAAAATTTTACAGCGATAGGTAGATTGAAAGTTATTGCTAAGATAATGTTAGGTATCAAGGTTCCGAGAGCAACTCCAATAATCTCACCATTAACTGGTAAAGTATAACCAAAATAGGCTGTGATTGGTCTTAAATAGTGAATTAAGAAGACACTAAGAAGCAGGTTAGCAATACACTCAATCAATGCTATCTTGGTAAGCTTTTTCTGTTCATTAGCCATCAACAACATATAAACAGAGGTAGAGCGATAGAATAGGAGAACATACATAGATATTAACAAAATAACTGCAACTATTACCCCAGTAATATCTTCCAGTTCTAACCAAATCTTCAATAGAGGTTTTACAAAAACTAAAAGAGGTACTAAGAATAGAGTAGAAATAAAGCCCATTAAGCGTGTTGATTGAATCATTATTTCAGCCATTTTACTCTTGTTACCTGCAGCAAAAAGGGTTGCGGAAACTGGACCTAAATTATCCAAGAATTGCTTTGAAAATGTTCTAAATGTCTCTGCTAATCTCGAAGATATTTGATAGATCGAGACTAATGCAACTGAACCAAATATTGATATAACTAATTGGTCTGTTTTGAAGATTATTAGATTAGTAAAAGTTATTAAATAGGCATACATGGAGAATCCCATTACAGATTTCAGCATCTTTCTATCATAATAACGCCATCTAATTCTTAGCTCAGGAATCAGTTTATGTGAAATAAATCCCATCAAAATACTGGAGATGAAGTTGGTTCCTATAGCAACTATTGCCATCCAAACTAAAGGCTTTTCTAATTTAAAGAAATAAACTATAAGAATCATACCTGAAAAATTCAAGATAGAAACAATTATTTCGACAATATTTCTTAGATGTAAAGCTTGCATTCCTCTTAATATTTCTGTAAAAAATCCAATAGGGAAAACTATGGAAGTACCGATTCCAAAGACTAATAATGCCCTCTTGTAATATTCAATATTAGTATCATCAAAAGAGAATATATGTTGGATATTGAAAGCTAATACTACTGAGACAAACATTATAATCAGTGATACAAAAGAATAATTAAAAAATACAGTGCTTACAATTCTATTGAATTTGTTCCAATCTCTGGTCACCACACTTTCGGAAGTATATTTTTGAATTGATGCACCGAAGCCAAAATCCAATAAAAGAGAATAACCAAAAATTGACCATAATAATGCCCAGAATCCATAATCAGAGCGACTGAGTCCTAAAAAAAGTACTCTTGTTAAGAATATAGTTATCATCATCCCAATAACTAACTTACCATAGTTAGATAAGGTATTAACGATCATTCTTTTTCTTAAGTTTAAGTTATGCTCTTCCATTAGTTATTCATATCCTCATATTCTTTTTTCATTTTATCAAAGTCTGCTTTATTCATATATAAATTAAAAATTGCTGTTCTACTCTCTTGATAGGACATTGGGTTTTCTTGATCATCATATATATAGGTTCGCCCAACACCGCGAGTGTACATCCTATCATGAGGTATTCCTGATTTTGCTAAGAAATCAGCAACAGCTCTACTTCTATTTAGAGAAAGAGTTACATTATACTTATCCCCACCCCTAACATCAGCAGCACCTAAAATATCTAAATATACTTCTGGATTCGTCTTTAAGAATTGGGCAAGATTTCTAAGTTTTGCGGCATCTGAAGGTTTTATATCAACTTTATCAAAATCAAAATAGATAGTTGGTGTTGTGTAATATGAAATTCTATCAACATAGAGTGTATCATACTTAACTACTTCTGTTGGAGGTCTCTTTGCAGGTGGTTTGATATTATCATCTTTAGTTTCAAAAACAAATTTTGGTTTTTCATTCATATAGATTGTCATTGTTTTAGGAATAGGAGGAACTCTAACGAAGATGTTTTGCGTGAATTGATTTGGATAAATAGGAACCGCTTTAATATTGATTAATCTATCTTCAGAATAAAAGAGAGATGTTCTAAAGGGTGTCTCCCCTATTTCCTTTCCATTAATGTAAATTACAGCTTCGGTTGGCTCAGAACGCAAAAGCACTTTCTCTTCAAAGACTCCTTCAGGTATAAAGATTGACTTCTTATAAGGAGTACAGGCAGTTATTAAGGCTATTAGAAATATCAAATTCACTAATTTCATTATTTTAATCATTATTACCTCATTTTTGAGTTGAAAATTTCTTTTATTATATCATATCTTTGTTTATTAATTAGATTTATATCATATTTATCTCTAACTGTTTGCAAGGCATTATTTGACATTTTAATCAAGAGTGAGTGATCTGACAATAAAAGTTTTAAATTATTTTCCCAGCATAGAAGGTCATCAGAAGGGCACTTATATCCATTATAGCCATTTTCTACTATATCATTTGGACCATATTTATTGATAGTTAGAACTGGGAGTCCATAAGACATAGCCTCAATAGCTACTCTGCCAAAACCTTCCATAGCAAGAGTTGGAAATAGAAATATATCATGGGTTCGATATGCATCATCTAAAGGAAATAGTTTCCCTTTCAAAAACACTCTATCCTTTAGAGAATATTCAGCTATCAGAGAATTAATCTTCTCTATATATTCATCTTCCCCTTCACCATAAACGTCTAAAGTCCACTTGAAATCTAAGAGCTTTGGTAATATGTTTATTATCAATTCCAAACCTTTTAGTGGTTCAATTCTACTTGCAAACATTAGTTTAATGTTTTCGAAGTCATAATTATGATCGACATCTTCTTTAACTAAAACCCCGCGAGTAATAGTATAAATAGTTTTGGACATAAATTTTTCCTGAAACACGGGTTTCATCCAGTCAGACAGAACAACCACAGGATCAATCACCATTTTGGCGTCTAAAAAATTAGGAAGCACTCTTTTTATCCAAGATTTGATTTTTGCCTTTAATCCTTTTCGGTAATACTTCAAAGGCCATACATCACCAATATCAAACAAACAAGGGATATTTCTCTTTTTTACTGCCCAATATGGAGCAAGCGAAATATATTGCTGATTCCAAAAATATACAAAATCTGGATTAAATTCATCAAGATATTTGTTAGTAATTAAATAATTTCCTTTTTCCACACTACTCTTGTTCCAGTAATCTTCACTTAGATAATCTATATATGCTAATTCTCTAATCACAGGATAAGGATTATTATCAGGTAATTGATGTAGATAATTACCACAAAGAACTAAAATATTTTCTCCTAAAGAAAAAAAATAGTTAGTAACTTCTTGGCAAGATAACTCGTATCCTCCCTTGAAGTGAGGTGGAAAATAATTCGAAATTATCATTATTTTCATATTTAGCTTCTTATTTTCCTATGATAACCGTGAAGAGTTGAAGATACTCTATACTTTAAATTATTATAGCTACTTCGAATATTTGCTCTTATAATCTCAGTTGTTTTATTTCTTTTTTCAAAAGAAGGAGGAATAGGTGGAGTTTTATATCCATTCATTTTACACCATTCAATGATTTCCATTGTTAAATCATAATGAAGTAATCCACGTTTAGTCCAATGTATCCAAGGTTTCGGATTTAACCCAAAATGGACTAATAATCTGTTATAATCTTTATCGAACTGATATTCCTTGATTTTTGGAGCTTTGCTGGAAAAAGCCATGAGTGAATTCAAAGCAGATTCATCGGTCATAAAATATCCAATACTGTTTTTGTCATAAACTTGGAGCTTATTATCCACTATTACCTTCTCCATGTGCTCTTTCCATAGTTCAATAAAATCTAAACTATCCTTCTTGACTACAAAGCAGTTTGTCTCACATACTGTAGATATTTGCGGTGCATCTAAATCATTAACATCTTCTCTCCAAGTATTTAGTACCTTGCCTGGAATTAATCCAAGCTCATCATCTTTACCATAATAGTTACGATATACACCTGCATTTTCATCGAAAGAACGGAATCTAATTTGTATTTCATCATCTTTTACATTTAAAAAGTCGGTAACATCTCCAGTAACAATACAATCTGAATCCATCCAAGCAATAATTTCAGTTTCAGCAGAAAAAATCGCATGAGGTTTCATTAAACAAACACTTCTATCAGTTTCTCTATTACTATTGACTACCTCAGTGTCAGGAAATTGCGTAAGCAGTTCTTGCTCTTCTTTGTTAAGAATAATACCAAGTACTTTTTTGTAACTCTTAACTTGAAAGTAACTTAAAGAAGCAATCAATATATATGCACCCCAGATATAATTACTATCACAAGCTGTTACAATCGTTTTATTATATTTCATTAATATCTCCAAAATTATTTGTTCCAGGGGAAGAAATCAGAAAGATGTTTATCTGGAAAAATATCTATACCTACAACACTCTTCAATGCATAGAGTAAGAACAATAACATTATTAATATGGAAATCATCATAATTATGTAAGTAGTCGCTTTAGCAACAATGCTTAACGATCTATCAACATCACCTTTATCAAGGGATTTAAACCCTTCCCTGGTATCTCTACCAAAAATAAAGACAACATACCATTGTCTGAAAAACCAGAAGGAAAACCTAATATCAATAATGCCAACTGATGGAACAGGTGGAAGCATCTTCTTCAACAAAGATTTTAATTGATTTCTCTGTTCAATATTTAGATTTTCACTAAATTTACTGCTTCCAATTTGTTTTAAGTCCTTCTGTTGCTCTTCTTGCGGTGTTCTCATCGCATCTCTCCTCTTGCTACCTTAATGTGATATAATCTATCCATAGTGGCTATTAAGGCAAATATTAGCATTAATTGATAAAAGTTATTTGTTTGTTTCAATACCCATTCTAAACCTGATTCAATATATATTGCCAGTAGCCCACCCGTCAAGCCAATTGACATAAATTGAAGGTCACTCCCCTTGTACCTAAAGACATTTACAAGGTTTAAGAAATAATAATAGAATAAAAAGACAAAAAAGGCAATCAGCGTGTGCCAACCTGCTTCAGCTGCAATCATTAAATAGATAGTTTCGACCAAACCGTTCTTTTCTTCTTCATCCTCTGTATCATGCATTTCAATATGTGAGCTATATGGATAAGGTGGATTAATTGCGCGACCAAAATTATTTAAACCAACCCCCATATATCCCAGACTTTTATCTTTTGCCATTTTGACAGCTGCTTGAGCTAAGGCAACCCTGACCAAAGCAGACTCTTCTGGAGCGGTTCTAAATCTTTCTGTAATTGAATCCCAAGCTTTAGCCAGCACACCTAAACTCATAATGATTAGCAGAAATGTGATAACAATCTTTTTGGGATTAAATCCATTAAGAAATGATAGTCCTAAAACTATAATAATCGCAAAGCCATAAAGTGCTAACCCAGCCCTGGAAAGAGTTGATATAATTGTCACTGAAGCCATTCCAAAAATCATCAACCATACAACAAGTTTATCCATGGTTAAATCTTTTTTGTTTATCAAATAAGAAAAAGCGATTGAGCCAAATATAATCATATACATAACTAAAGAGTTTTGATGAGGAAAAGGACCAGCTGTCTGGAATTTCCCCTCTAAGTATTTCTGTTTAATTACTTCATAAAAAACAAAGATGGTTATAGCTGCAACACCTTTTAGAAAATCAAAATATTTTTTATCTGTATCAATATAATTATATACGGTCCAAAAATAAAAATACATTCTAATCATTTTCCAAACTTCAAACATTGAAAATAGAAAAAAATCTGCGTTAATTATTGAAATGATACTTAATCCGAAATAGACGAAATACCATTGAGCTCCTTTGGGAATTCTACCAGTACTTCCTTTTTTATGAAGGACAATAAGAAAAATAATCATGGTACAGATATCTACCATACCTATTTCGAAGCCTTTTGAAGTTAATCTTTCTGTTTCCCTGGAAACAAAATTGATATCCTCCATTTTTGCAGTAAAAAAAACCATTAGAAAGAAAATAGCTCTTTCTACTTTGTCATTTTTTAATGCAAAAGAGTACCCTAAGGGTACTCCCAAAAGCATGACAGCAAAGAATATTATGTATTTAAATGCACTTAATGCTTCAGTCATGAAACTTAATTATTAGTATCGTTGATTATATTTTGTAATAAATAACCTGTTTGAACAGCTTGTAAACTTGGTAAAATTTGTTCCAAGACTAAGTTCCAACTTGCAATAGGTGTTTTAGGAACATATATGATATCATTAGGTTTCAATCTAAAATCCATTATTTTCCCTTTATAGATTGCATCTAAATTAATTTTGAAGAGTCGTGGATGCTTAAGATTTCCACGAACTAAATAGACAGAAGAAGTCTTTGCAGAAGGTTTTAATCCTTGTGAATAAGCAATAACCTGCCCAAGTGTCATATTCTCTTTAAAAGCAAAGTGACCTTGTTCCAAAACTTCACCTACCACATAGACTTCTCTATTGATAGCCGAAGGAAGATAAAGATAATCTCCTCCCATAAGAGGAATATTATTCAGCATTTTCCCTTCTTTTATCAAAGCATGAAAATTGATAGGAAGTACTTTGTTATCTCTCACTATAAAAGACCTTTCTAAATCTGCAAGCTCAATTGAATTATTCTGAAAATAACCTAAGGCTAAACCTCCAGCTTTAGCTATCAAATCTAAAATCCTCATTTCACCAGTAATCTGATATTGCTGAGGGTAAGTTACTTTACCTAAGATAGTAACTGTTCCGCTATTGATTTCATAGGGAACAATAGTTACTTCCGGGAAAGAAAGATAATCTTTTAACTTTTCTTCAATTAGATTTGTTGCCTCTTCTAAGGTTAAGCCTTCTACTTTGACCTCACCAATAAGAGGGAAAGTAATAGTACCATCTCTCTTTACGATTAGTTCTTTAGTATTCAAATCTTGCTCATTATACACATAAGCATGAAATTTATCATCAGGACCAATTAGATAAGTAGGCATTTTGACTTTTTGCAACTTATTTAGCTCATCTATTGTCTGTTGATCTTCCTGTGTAGCAACAGCAGACTCCTCTAAATATTCACCTGGCACATCAATATTTTCCTCTATATAAGGCTCTTTGCTACAGCTTAATGCAAAAATAAGAAGTAATAATAATATATAATTTATTTTTTTCATAATAACCTACAATGTCTCCACATAATATTCTTTTGGGATGTTATTAAGGATTCCATATACTTTTTGGACATCTTTTTCCCTTAGGTAGTTGACTAAATTAAATATATCAGTTTTTGGAGAATACCTGAATCGACCTACTAAAATATTAGCATCAGCAGATTTAGTTACTGCATGGAAAAGCTGAATATTATAACTTGAAGGGAACATTTCCCATAAAATGTAATCATAGTCCATAAATAGACCATATAGCTTATGAAAATCGCTTGTTTTGTACATTTTTTTGAATATTTGCTCACCAGTCCAGAAGTAACACTTATTTATATTAGTAGAGATCTCTTTGACTTCAAAAGATTTATCATCGTCTAAGTAAGTATTTATCTCAAAATCTTCAATTTCAATCGATAAATCTTTTACACATTCAATAATAAGCACTTTGGAAGTTGAGCCTAACATTTTACTGAATTCATTCATAATGAACGACTTACCTGTTTCTGGATTAACACTACCAATAGTAACAATAGGAGGCTTAGGAACCCCTTTAATTATATCAAAAAGATTATCAAGCATGAATTGCAAGTTAGCATAGAACTTATTAGCATTAGCTCCCTCTTCAGCAGGTACTTGACCAAGTAGAGGAATTCCTATGTATTTTTCATAATCAAGTTTTGATTTAACTCTGAAATCAAACAGCTCTTTACCAAGGAAGAATACTACTAAAATAAATCCAATAAATATTCCAGAGCCCAAAACAATAATCTTCTTGCTGATATTAACAGGATATTTAGGAAGTACGGCAGGTTCAAATAACTGGAAATCATTAGTATTAGTGTCTAAAGCCATTCGTGATTCAGCAATTCTACCCTCAATAATTCGTAAAACATCTTTACTGAGCTCTAATTGTCTTTGAAGTTCCAAATGTGAGTCGTTGATTCTATTGAACTGGATTAGATTTGTTTTTATGGTTTTTATTTCATTTTCATATCCAATTAGATTAGCTCTTGCTGCTTTCAACTCACCCTCATACCGTGTTTTATCAACTTCATAAGTTTGAATTAAGCCATTAGGTCCCCAGCTTGTATTATCTGGAGGTTCTGGAATTCTAAATGGGTCAGCTATCTTTTTCTCTAAAGTATCAATCTCTGCTTGAAGATTTTGCACTTTTGGGTTCTTAGTAGTATAACGAGTCATTAACAATTCTAATTCTTTCTTAAGCAAAATAAGCTTCTTTTCATCAGTATTAGTAAATGTCCAAGTCATCATAACTTCTTGAGGGAGTGACCCCATTTTCTGCTCTAAATCGGCTATTTTTACCCTCATCTCATCAATTTTTATCAAAGTTTCAATTTTTCGAACTTCTACAAGTTTAAGTTTTTCATATAATTGGTCACGCTCTGCATCAATTGATATCACATCATGCTTAGTTTGAAAATCTAAAATCTCTTTTTCTAATTCTGAAATTTTTGTTAAGCTATTAATTCTCTCTTGATAGTAATAGTTATAGACACTGTCTGCACTGGCATTTTGTAGCATTGTAGAAGTTTCAATAAAGGTTTCTCCAAGAATATTTGCCATTTCTACAGCTCGTTCAGGATCTCCATCTGTAACACTAAAATTTAAAACATTAGATCGATTACCTCTCTGAACTTCTATCATTCTTCCGACTTCTTCAGGTTCGTAACCTTGCATATCCAATTTTCTCATAATCGAAAGAATAATTGGCCGTGAACGAGCAGTTTCTAAGATAGTGTTTATATCAAAAGCGTTATAAAGATAAGGCATATCAGTAGGTGTTGAGATATTTTTTTGCATCCTAATAACTCTGCAATTAGCTCTCCACAATGGTTTAATTTTTATAGAAACAATTATTGAAACTAATAGCATGAAAGAAATAGTAATAGCAATAATCCATTTAATCTTAGATTTAAAAGAAATTAATAATACTCTTTTATCTATGACTAAAGGAGATTTCTCTTCTTGTTCAGACTCTGATTTTTGCTGATCTATCTCTTCAACTTGATTTTCATTTAACATTTATTTGTTATCCTAATTATTTTTTCCCCATAATTTAACAAAACACCCTAACATTTCAACTTTGGAATTACCATTATGACAATATAGTATATTTTGACAATTAATTTCCTGATTATCAAACAAAAAGTATGGCAAAACCATAAACAATTTATAGCGAGGATGCATCGTTAACTTATTATTTCTTAGACTATAATAGTCGTTTCTAACATTCTTGCAAACATTTTTTATTATCTCAGATAGTTTCGCATTTTCAGAGAAAACATCATGAATGGTAATTTTATATTTATTTACATTTAACTTATCATTAAATTCATCATTAAAAATCCAATTGTATAGACGTTCATAAGTGGTTAAAGTTTCCTGGTATTCTTTAAGGTAATGTTCTTTAGAGAGAATAGCACTATGAGGTCTTTCTTTAAATTCATAAGCTATTTTATAATAATTAAATATCCCTAATTTTAATAAATCTTCTTCTTTTCCTAATTGTGAAAATATTTCACTCCTCTTTTTGTAAGAATAGTGGAACTTTCCTTTTTTTATTAAAAATGCATCTCCCATTGCCAATTGAGCTTTCCTAATATTTCTTAAAACAAACTCTTGAGATTCAATCTCGTCATAGGTCTCGAAATGTTTCTTACACAATAATAAGCCAACGCCGCGATTTAAAAGGAGGCGATAGGCTTCCATAATTGGCATTTTTTCATGTTGATAATCTGGGAAATAGTTCTTTATCAATTGGTTACCCCAAAGAACTTTATGCCCATTTTTAAGTTCGTACCACATCATCCAATGAGGAGCTTTAGAAATAGCATTAACGGTTTGGAGGGGACCTACATCAACATCTATTTTAAAGAGAGGTGTAAATTTTTCATGAATATAGTGAATCTTATTTTGATACTCTTTCTTTCTGAAATAGCTGATATTTTTTAAAATAACAAAAAGATCATAATCGTTATAGAGATACTCCTTATTGTTTTCTATCAAGACTCCACCTTCCCCACGACCATAACCTCCCCCCAAAAGGATGGCTGCTATGTCTTGCTCAGGGATTAATTTAAGAATTTCTTCAGTGACCAACTTAAGTTGTTCATCTATTAGGTTATCAAATTCTTTCGAGCCAGTAAGAGTATATTTTCCCATTTTTTTACCCCAGTAATTCTTTTAGGTAGCCGTTTATCATAATTAATACTCTGTCAAACTTCTTTTCTCCAGGAATAATAATATCTGCCTGTTTCTTAGTCCCTTCAATGAAGATATCATGCATGGGTTTAACAGTTTCAATATATTGATTGAGAACCTCATTGATAGTGAACCCTCTTTCATTAATATCCCTATCTATTCTCCGAGCTAATCTCAAATCAGCATCAGTATCGACAAATACTTTAAGGGAAGCTAATTTGATTAACTCTGGGAAATAAAGAGCAAATATACCTTCTAAGATTATAACATCAAAGCTGTTATGAATAAATTCACCTTGAATTCTTCTATGCGTAATAAAATCATAATCTGGAATATATATTTCTTCTTTGTTTAGGATTCTTTTTACATCAGAAATTAATCTCATGCTATCAATAGCATCTGGATGATCGAAATTAATCTTTTTTATCTCTTGAGGAGACAAGTTAGCTAAGTCATAGTAATAATTATCATGCGAAAAGGTATAAACATTTTGATTGTTTAGCTGATTAGTGATCTGTTTAGCAATCGTTGTTTTGCCTGAGCTTGTTCCTCCACCAATTAAAATTAAATGCATATGTTTACCAGAATAACCTTAAAAAATTAATTTTGCAGTATATATAAATATTACTCCAAAAAGTGTTATGATTAATGTAATATAGTTCATGAATTTCTTCTTCTGAACTAAAACCTTGATTTAAACTTTCCCAGTAGCTATAAACGCCAGGCTTATAATAAGGTAGGTCAGATAAGATGTCTTTGTGTTTTCGGGTCATAGTAAATAATTTATTACCAACGAGGAGCATTTTACCAGTGAAAACATAAAAAAGATAAGGGTATTTATCTAAAGAGAATTTCTTAATGAATTTAATAAAAGGATGTTTCCTAGCATTATCAATGCTAAATATCCTTTCTGTCTTTTTATCTTTCGAAAGATAGCAAACTTGCGTTAAATTATACTTTTTATGTAGTATTAAGAGGAAAGGTGAAATTAATAAAAATGGGATTGTTTGGAGAATCATCTGGATAAGGGCTATGAGGAAATGGATAGCTATCTGCAGTTTTCCAATTTTTTTCTCTTTGTTAATACCGGAAATCAGATAATCATCATCCATTATTATCACATGTCCCGTTTTTCCGGAAATCAACTTATTATGATATATTATTTTGTTATCAATTTCAAGGTCACTTCCAACAAATGAATCACTATAAATAATACTATTTGAGATATTTGAAAGAGAGCCAATAATTATATTATCACCAATGATACTGTTTTTACCAATACCAACCATCTCTCCAATCCTGACACTATTTCCAATCATAACAGGTGAGTCAATTGTTACAGATTTTGGATATGATACATTCATTCCAAGGTATGTTCTTGGTTCAGAACTATAGCCTGGTAAAACATAATGGCAACATTTATTGCTTAAAATATCCATAGATAGGTTAAAATAATCTGTAACACTGGAAAGCCTGTTAAAAGATAAATATTGATTATCAGTGAATGGCGTAGCCTCATCAATTTCTTTTACAGATGAGTCCTTCGCTAAGATTTGAATATATCTGCTTTTTGCAGTCCTGAGATAATGAATTATTTCGTTTTTACTTTCTTTAACAGCATTAATATCATATTCTAAAAAGAAATAATCAGAGAAAATTAAAACATCTTCTCCCTTGCAGAAAGAATAATTCTTTAAAACAACACGTTTTAAGGAATCTTCAGGCTTAGCAATATTATAGCTAATTTCAACACCCCATTTTTTACCATCCTTAAAGTAATCGCTTAGCTCATTAGTAGCATTATTACTAACAATTCTAATCTCACTTATCTGTAAAGTAGAGCAGAAATCAATCAAGTACTCTAATAGTGGTTTATTGACAATTTTTAGCAAGTAGGGATTTGTTTTATGAAAACAATCCTGACTCCATAATTGTTCTTCAACTCTGGTGTAAATTAGACATTTCATTGTAGACCTCGAGATTAATCAGCCTCATAACTCATTACAGCCATATCAACATCATCGAATATTTCAAAAATTTTGTATGCTCTTGTGATTTCGAAAACCATTCTTGGTTTTTCTGACATGTTGGCAATTCTAATATCACCATCTTTTTCAGAAATAGCTTTCAAGCAAGCAACCAAGCTTCCTAAGCCTGTACTGTCTAAAAAATCTAATCCGCTTAAGTCTAATACAAAGTTTACTGTTTGCTCAGTATATTTTGTGAAACTATCCTTAAATTCTGTTGAATTATAGGCATCTAATCTACCGCTTACTTTAACAACTCCAACATTTTCTTTCATTTCAAAATTTAATTCCATTGTTCCCCCATTAAATTATAGTTAATATGCTCCCTTACCGCTGATAACAGCTGGTATGGTCATTAATAAAATTTTTATATCTTTCCAAAAACTACTTGATTTTATGTACTGCATATCCAATTGAACTTGCTCATCAAAAGGGATATCACTCCTTCCCTTAACTTGCCATAAACATGTAATACCTGGCATCACATGCAATCTCTTTCTATCTAAAAGAGTGTATTCAGCAACCTCACGAGGTAATGGTGGTCTCGGCCCAACCAGGCTCATATCTGCTTTTAAAACATTAAAAAGTTGTGGAAGTTCATCAATACTAAATCTTCTGATAAATCGACCTGTTTTGGTTACCCGAGGGTCTTTTTTCATTTTGAAGATTACTCCTGCTTTAGATTCATTTTGATCTAATAATTTATCTTTAATCTTGTCAGCATTCATTACCATTGATCTAAATTTAATGAATCCAAAATGTTTACCATCTTTTCCTACTCTTGGAGCAATATAAAAAACTGGTCCAGGATCTTCAATATAAATAAAGATTGCTGTAATAATAAATACTGGTGACAATATTATGATCAAAATTAAAGAAATAACAATATCCAAGAATTTTTTAAACAGAATCACTGATTTTATTGTATAATCCCACAATGCTATTTTAAATGAAATTGATGATTTATTTTTCTTTTGTGTCATCTTCATCAATCTTTCAATTCTCTGTTCCCTGATTCTCTTATCCATAATATTACCTGATTTTTTTATTTTTCCATTTATAAACACGATAGATAAATAGTGGATTTCCTATAATATATCGTTTCCACATTCTTTTTGGCTCTTTCATTAACCGGAAAAGCCATTCTAATCCTATTTCCCGCATCCATTTAGGGGCTCTATTCATCTCACCTGAATAAAAATCAAACAAGCCTCCAACACCCATTAAGACTTGACTCTTCAGTTTAGGCAAGTTCTCATTAATCCACTTTTCTTGTAGAGGCACCCCAAAAGCTACTAACAAAATATTAGCTTGAGAAGCATTTATTTCAGCAACAATTTTGTCACTATCCTTATTCCAATCAAAGTAGCCATTTCGTGTCCCGACAACTTTAAGTTTTGGAAATTTTTCTTCAAGCTTTTTTTTCATTTTTTCTGCAACTGTTGGTTTAGCCCCGAAAAGAAACATTGAATAGTTCTTTTTTTCACTAAGCTCACACAAATAAGGAAGCATATCAGTTCCATTCACATTTTCAAGAAGAGGTGTTTTTAAAATATTGCAAGCAATACTTATTCCAATCCCATCTGGAAAAACATAATCTGCCTTTTCCAATATAGAAAAGTACTCTTTATCTTTATATAATTTATTCAAACAATCAGGATTTACAAAAAAGAATGTCTTTTTTTTGTTAGAATCAATAGTTTCTTCAATAATATCTATTCCTTGCTTCATAGTAATGTTATCAAATTCAAGATCAAAAATATTTAGTTTTTCATGATAATTATTTTCTGAACTTCTATACATTAGAGCTGGGAAAGTTTTTATAATAATAGATAAGTCACGTTTAAAGCTTTTTGTAGCTAAGTATTCTAACTCTGTGATTTTCAATCCCTCATGAGCTATTTTGGTACTTTCTCTGATAAACCAAAGATTAAATATGCCTGGGTGACCATACTTACTAATTAAGTTTAGACTCTCAATATCTGAAATATTTTGGTAGAGAAAGCTATTTCCAACAAAATTAATATTGCCTATGAATATTTCAAAAATTAGAGAGCTGTATTTTAATAAGTTTCCTTTCAAGTTAAAAAAGTTCATTTTCAAGAGCCTTGAATTTCGCACTAATAAAGTTGTTGATTCAAACATAGGAATCCCCATGAACATCTTTCTACAAAAAAGAATTAGATAAGTTGGAATGGTAATAATAATCAAAATTAGAATTATAAACAGTAGCTGTAATAGTTTTGAAATCATAAAACTTATTCCCTTTACTAGTGGATTAAGCTTATTTTTTTCATACTTATTAACTATTATCTGTTTGTATTCTTGTTCAGACATTAAAATTTCACCTTTGCTTGTTTTAGTATATTTTTTATAGAGGTTAAAAAGCATGATTCGCAATAGTTAGCCTTTACATAATCATAACCAGCTCTACCCCATTTTTCTAATACTTGCTGATTTTCCTCAATATACTCTAAGGCTTCAACCAGTCCAGCACTACTTTTATTTTTTACTAAAAATCCATTCTCTTTGTGATGTAACCATTCAGAAATACCACCAATATTGAAAGCAACTACAGGTACCATTCTACTAAAAGCTTCTATTCCAATAAGTCCAAATGGTTCTTGCCATCGGGACGGGACAATAACCAAATCTGCTTCTGAATAATATTCATCAACATCATCCACCCAACCGACAAGTTCTATTCTTTTACTTAAGCCATACATTCTAATAAGCTTATCTAAATACTCATAATCATTACCATTTCCAACAATTTTGAGGGAATATTCATGTTTCAGTTGCCTACAAGCTTCGATTAGAATATCTACACCTTTGCCTCTGATCAATTGCCCGACATAGAGATAGTTACGATGATACTCCTTCTTCTTTATCTCTTTTTTTATCTCCTTTACTTCATGAATTGGATAGATTCTGTAAACAGTATCCATATCCCATCTATTCATATCTAAATTACGCATCATATACTTTGAGAGTACAATTGTTACATCAGCATCTTTTACTTCATTAGTTAAGGCAATCTTCTCTTGAGCATTAATGATAGAAAATCCAAGTTTTTTTGTCCTATCTCTTTTGACTAAAAGAGAGCAGATAGAACAATAAAATTTATTCATAGGAAGAATACAATTCTTCCTTTTTATTGGAAAATACTTATGTTTTCTAAAACAATAATAATCATGATCATGAATTGTCATTATAGTATAGAAATTTTTATTTAATGCTGATAACAAATTAATATTATTACTTTTATGAATAAATACAACTTCAATATCAAGAGCATAAATTTCTTTAATAATAGAATCTATATTGTTATCATTACCAAAGAAGACATCTTCAAAAATATCTCCAAAATTACCAACATTATCAACTTTTTCTTCAAACAGTCCATAAAGAGTCCAGTTCTCTTTCTTGAAAAGAGAGCCTACTTGGTGAATATATCGTTCTATACCACCAACATAACCAAATATGGAATGATAGAATAAAGCTTTCATAGGTTATCTCTTATTCAAACTATCATACACACGCAAGTATAGATTAGTTAGATATTGATAAGTATATTTCTTTTCAACTAATTCCTTACCTTTCTGAGCAAATTGACCCAGTAAAGCTCTTTCATGATAAGCCTTTATCATTTTAACAGCACAAGTCTTTGAATCTTCTCTTGGGAATAAATAACCATTCTCACCTTCTACTACCAAGTTAGGATCAACAACATCACTCTGAATGACAGGTGTTTCGCTAATCCATGATTCAACAACTACTGCACCAGAATTCATAAATCTTACTGGAATAACATGAATATCAGAGTATTTTAACCAGCCTAACACCTCATCTCTTTCCACCATACCTGTAAAAATTACTTTGTCAGAAAGATCATTTTTTCTGATATATTTTTGCATTTCATCATAGAATTCTGGTTCATAGTCAAATCTTCCTACAAAAACTAATTTTGCTTTTGGGACTTCTTTGCTTACTTGATTAAAAGCTCTTAGAGCAATATCTTGTCCTTTGACATTACAGATTCTACCGAGAACTAAATAAACAAAATCTGAATTTGCAACTCCATATTTTTGTCTTGGGTTAGCTTTTTCTCCCTTATATTCCTCTAAGAGAATTGGTACTGGAGAATACTCAACATTTTTATTGTATTTTTTATAAAACTCAATTTCTTTATTTGAAATAGCAAAAATATAATCAAATCGCTTTAAGAAATAGACCTGTTTTGCGTTAGGTTTATGGAATCTCAAGATATTAGGATTGATAGTTCCTTCTTTCTTAATTATAGAAGCATAATCTAAATAATCAAATGATGCTAAAACAATAGGTGTTTTTGATAATTTTGCAGCAAAAAAGGCTATCATATTGTTAGGATTTATAGCAGGAAATACTTGAACTACATCGTAGTTACCAAAATAGATTAAACCAAATACATCAAAACAAAGTGTTTTTGCAGCTTTGTTTGGATATATTTTCTTTTTATTATAAAAATCCTTTAGACGGTAAACAGTAATTCCATCAATAACTTCTAAGTAGGGTTTATCTATTCTCTTGGGACATATTACTGTAACATCATTTGATTCTGCTAACATTCTTGCTTGGTAGTAAATATTAGTCTCAGCTCCACCAACTTCAGGGTAAAACCTATTTGTAACAATGCAAATTCTTTTCCCGGCATTTACTTTCATCTTTTCTCCTGTAAGGTTGCTAACTTCGTATTTATAATTATCTTGAGCATAACTAAGCAACTGTTTTTCTACAACACTCTCTTCATAGTTTTGCATGCATTTGTTATACAATTTCTCACCCATATCATTGAATTCTTCTGGTTTCTGAAGAAAATCCTGTAGTATAGAAATAATCCTATCAGCATCATCTTCAATCATAATCTCATCTGAAGAGAAGTTAAAACCTTCTGCTCCTATGGTTGAAGTCAATATTGGCTTTTTTAATGCTGCTGCTTCTAAAATTCTTGTTCGTGTTCCGGAAGCTATTCTTAATGGTAAGAAAATTAACTGTGCATTTTTTATGTAACTATTGATATCATCTACTGGCCCAATTATATTCAAAGTATCGTCTTGATACTCATATTGCCAAGCTAATGGATTTTTACCCACTACTAAAATCTTAAATCCCAGTTCAACTAACCGAGGTCGAATATAAGGATAAATCTCAGTTACAAAAAATTTGAATCCATCTTGATTAGCCACTGAATTCATTGTGCCAAATATTAAAATATACTTACCTTCATCTAATTCACTAACATTAGTTGAAGTTATTTGCTTAAACATATTGGGTAAAATACTGAAATATCTTGATCTATGTTCTAACTTTAATTTTTGAATTATTAAATCTCTTTCATAGTCATTTGTAAATAAAAAGATAAAATTGTTTTTAAAAAAAGATGCTTCAAATTTCTCTAATTTCTTCTTTTCGAAATAGAAATATTTGTTTCTAAATCTGGGGTTATCAGCCCAATTCATAGCAGCAATTCTTGAAAAAAGCATATCTACATCAACTATAATCTGAGCTTCAGGAATCACTTTGTTGGCTTCAATTGCCAAAGCTCCTGGAGATATAAATCTGAGGAAAACAATGTCATATTGATTTGTTCTCAGGATATTAGCAAACTTGGAAATTTCTGCTTTAGAAAATTCATAAATAGCATCAGATTTGCTTAATTTTTCAGGAAGTACTTCGAGAAAATAGGTATTATTATCGCAATTATGATCATTTATTGTTACTGTAGATTTACCATCATGCAGCAATAGTAGATCTGCTTCAAAATTCTCTTTTAAAATTTTCCATAAGAAATTAGATCTATTTTTATCTCCACCATGAATACCATAAAAGGGCACATCGATATACAATATTTTTTTTCTCACTATCCACCCCGATTATTTAGATTTTATAAAATTTGCTTAATAATCTTATTATTTGATGAAAGTATAAGCTATAATCTTAATTTTACACAATTTTTTTTAGTAAATATTGATTTGCTTAGTTATCCTATCTCTCATTATTTTCCATAATATGAAATCTGTTTCATAATGTCAAATTATATTTTCTCTTTAAATTATTATCATCATTATGCTTTTGTTAATTTTGTTCATCTTTGAGATAATTAGAGAGAATTTTTCATATTGTTATCTTATATCATAGATAAACCATAATCATTTTCTTTTATTTTTGAATATTTATAACTTTTTGATTGATTTAGAAATACTTCATCCATATAGTGCAGTAGACTTTAAGGAGTCTTCGAATGAAGCTTCACATTAACAAGAAAGAATATAGTGCTATTCGTAAAAGTTCCACTGCACTATTTGACTTTAATATAAGTTTTTCTTGAAATGCAGATTATTTTACAACATTATAACCAGCATCTGTGATAGTGCTAATAATGGCTTCTTGAGATACATTTCCGTAAACTGTTACTATTTTTTCTTCAAGATTGAAGCTTACATCATCAATCTCTTTTATAGCTCTTAAAGCTTTATCAATAGTGTTAACACAGTGCTTGCAATTCATATTAGCGACTTTAAAATTTTGGACATTTTTCATAATTACCTCTTTATTGTTGTTAAGTTAATTTAGATTTTAGATATTTTATTAATGAAAGACCAAAGAATACTGTAAAAATTATTGTTAAAACGATAACCCACCAAGAATATTCTTCATGATGAGAAACACCATCAATAGTTAATGGTAGCGGATAATTAGTTAATTCATAAATATAATTTACTAATATACCACCGATAACCCCAGTAAAAGTAATTACTGAAAGATAAATCAAGATTATCTTTTTTCCCATGCTCTTAGCAATCAAAGTTATTGTTGCAACATTTGTCGCTGGACCAACAACTAAGAAAACAAAAATTGCTCCTGGAAGTAGTCCACGAGAAAACAGTGCTAAGGCTATTGGTAAAGAGCTTGTATCACATACATAGAGCGGTGTAGCAATTAGTAAAACTATCAATATTTGAAGTAAATAGTTTCCCTCAACATATGAAAAAAGACTATTAGGAATTATTGAAATTAATCCAGCTAGAACTATTCCAACCACTAATTGGGGAGCTAAATCATCAAGAAATTCTATATAAGCATAGTTAAAGAAATCAGCAAATCTATTCTTTTTCAATGTTTCATGCCCTGGCTTATTGCTTGAGCAACAAGCTGAAGTACATTTATTTGCTTGCATAGGTGCTGTTATTTCCTTATCATTTTGCATAAACATGTCAGTAACAACTCCACCTATTACTCCTGAAATAAGAGCATACAATGGCTTAAATATAGCAAAAATTGGACCTAACATAGCATAAGTTGGCACTATATTATCAATACCTGTTTGGGGAGTAGAAATTAGAAAAGAGACAGTCGCCCCAGATGAAGCTCCACTCTTCTTTAACTGAAATGCTGTTGGTATAACCCCACAAGAACATAAAGGCATAGGAACTCCCAACATAGCTGCTTTTACAGATGACCAAAATCCTTTTTTTCCAAGATATTTGGTTATAAACTCTGTTCCTATAAATATATGCAGGATTCCTGCAAAAGTTAATCCTATTAATAGAAATGGGGCTATACTTAAATATACCTCATAGATTGCAGTTGCAACTTTATTAACCATCAAATCTCCATATTTATCGTTTTTTATCTATCATTTGATAAATAATAGATTGAATTTGTCGATGTGCAAGTTTAAAAAAATCGAGTTGAACATCACTCAAGCATCAATATTAGATATTGAATAGCTAAATAATGAAAATCCTAATGTTACAAGCTTTTACAATTATTTTATTATTTTTATTTTTTTTGATTGACAGATAAAACTCTTACTAATAAATTAATTTTTGAAAGATTAGTAGAATTATTTCAATATTTTTTATGCATATTAATATTGGACAAATCTATTTACATTGATAATGGCTAAAATACAAATAATGAATAAGATAAGGAGCTTAAAAATGAGAAAAACAGCAGCATTAGTGTTAGTGATAGTTTTTTTAATCAGTTTGATTGCTTGTACTAAAGAAAACACTCAACAAACTAAAACTACTCAAGAGTTTGATCAGGGTGATGTGAGAAATAGAAATCTTAAAGAAGCAATAGAAAATTACAATAATGGCTTTTTTAAAGCTGCTGACAGTAGTGTTAATAAAGCAAGAAGTCAACAATTACGGGATGAAGATATTACAATTCTGAACGAGCTTGATATGAAGATTGACGATAAGACTAAAATGGCTGTCTTTTCTTTAGACTCCCTATCTGTGAAAGGAAATCTCCACGACTATGATTTTGCTTACAATAGTATCCACAGTAATTATGAAATAAGTACTTTTAGGCAACATATAGAAGAATCAAAAATTAAATACATGAAGAGAGTTAAGAAGGAAAATGATACTTATTTAGACAAATATTATACTTATCTTAAAGAGCTTGAAAGTAAAACTAACTTATCAATTGAAAGTAGCAAAAAAGTTTATCTTTCTAAAACTAACCCTCTCAAACTGAAGATTATCATCGATGGTTATGAACAACCACAAGCCTTCATTGAGTTTTACCCTTCTCAAAAAGAACCTGAATTAGAAACAGTGAAATTCACTAGTCCGAGTTATGAGTTCTTCCTTAAGAAAGGTAATCTAAAAATCAGTGAATATAATCTTTCTACCACCAAAATCATACCTTTTGATTTATCTGATGCTGAAGCAGAGCTAAACATGAGTAATCTTAAAGAAATGCTTGATGAAGGTCAGATTAAAATTGCCCTAAAATGGTTCTACGAACCAGAAAGAATCACTGTTTCAAGCAAAGATATAACTTCATTAAAAAGTCTTTTGGAAACATATCAACATCTCTATGAAGAGTATAAAGCTAATTCAGAACATATTTATGTTCCGAAATATGTTAAATAACATAAAAATAACAAGAGAAAGATAAAACTATAGTTAATTTGGATGGAGGGCTTCATTTAGTATGCCCTCCTTGGTTATAACTACTTGCAAAATTTTTAAGATTCCATATTGGAAAATACAAAGCGCATAAAGGAAGAAATATGAAAAGAAAACAATTATTGCTACTAGTTTTTCTAGTTTTTACCCTATCAGCTTGGGGAACTTTTGAGGAATCATTCCTTGTTCAATTAAATAGTACAACAAATGACATTGAGTTAAAAAGTGTATTTAACAAATTCTTACAAATTGCTGAAACTACTGAAGATCATAGACTCATTCAAACTAATTGGGAGAAGATTGATAAGGAAGCTTGTCTTAACTATTATCGTGATTATTATAAATCAAATGAAAATGATGCCACGGCTGGATATCTTTGGGCAAGACTTCAAGATGATAAAACAGCATATCAATTGAGTAGAGATTTAATTCAAAACCATCCTGATTTTTATTGGAGTTATAGGATTATTTCAGCTAAAATTCTAAACATTTCCAAAACAAATCCTCTACTCTTAGAAGATGATGAAGTAAAACAGGACCTAAAGTTGTTTCATCAAGGATTTGAGAAATTCCCAAATGACTCATTTCTTATTTTTGTCGATTTTAATGTCTTAAAATCACAAGGTAAGAACTCAAAAGCAAAAGAACTAATCAGCTCTCTACAAGATTCTCAGTTTATAACTTCTTACTGGAGAGATATTAGTGCATTTATAGTGGCAGAAAAAGATGTTAAGCTCTTCCAAAAGCTATTCCCAAAGGTGATTAGTTTCTATATTGAGAACCAACAAGCTTCATCTTCTGATAGTTTAAACATGTATAATAATCAATTATTAGATTATATATTGAGCTCTAAAGATAAAAAGGCATTAAAAAAATTCTTAAAAGATAACCCAGAAATAGATGAGGACTCACCTTTAAATTATGGATTAATGCAAATATATTTCAGTTTTGATGATTATGATAATGGTTTTGAAATTTTAGAAGAATTGATTGATGATGAAAAGATTAATTATCCTATGCTAAAGAAAGATGATGACTTTAAAAAATTAAGTGATAATAAACACTGGGCTAAAATTGAGAAGAAGGCAAAAAAAATTTGGGATAACAAAAGCGATAAACGTAAAACAGAAGTTCTCAAGGGAAGATTAGATAGAATTGCCCCAGATTGGGAATTAGAAGATGTAAATGGGGAAAAGATAACACTTAGTGATTTAAAAGGTAATGTGCTTGTACTTGATTTTTGGGCTACTTGGTGCGGTCCATGTCGTATGGCTTTACCAAGTCTAAGTACTTGGATGAAGGAGCAAATGCCAAAGGGTGTTCAAGTATTTTCCATAAATATCATGGAAAATAATCCTGAAAAAGCTAAAAAATATTTCTCTGATAATAGTTTCAGAATGAAATTACTCTTTGGGAATGAAGATGTCGCTAACGCTTATGGGATTAATTCAATACCTTATCTTTGCGTAATTGATAAAGAAGGTAAGTTAGCTTATGAGCAGTTAGGCTTCTCTTATGAATTAGATGAAACAATTAACACCTGGGTTGAATCACTTGTAAAAGAATAAATTTTAAAGATATTATTTAACTGGAGAAGAATTAGTTCTTCTCCTTTTTTTCTCTTCATAATACTATAGGACCAAGTTTTTCCCAAAATGGTCAAATCTTTCATTTTTTTTTATTTTTTTATCCTCTTTATTCCAAGTAGGCAGTAAAGCAGATGGGGGGTTAATTCCCCTCTTCATTTGCCTTAGCAAATGTCTCTAAGAGGGGTGGATATGGTATGGAGTGGAAGTATCCTTACTTCCACCTGAGACCAGAGATGGTCTCAGTCCATAGGGTCGTGGCATTCTATCCCGCGGTTACGATGTTGGTATATGAACAGTTAACTTCTTTTAAAATTTTAATAAAATATTACAGTTACACTTTTAATTTACCAAATTGAATTGTCAAAACTCTAGAAATTTTAACTACCATTAAAACAAACAAATAAACTAACTATGAAGTTTGACTATCCCATAACCGCGGGCTGGAATCCCGCGACTTAAGATACTTCCACTCCATACTTTTTGCTGGTCGCGGGTAAGGATACCCGCATTCCCAGTTATGGTCGTGCTTGGGTGGGCTTTTTTAATTTCGCCCACCCTCGCACTTTATTTTTCACTTTTCACTTTTAATTTTTCACTCTTGCATTGCAAGATCATAGCTCAAAAAACTAATTTGAACTGCGGGCAAGGCGGAAGCCCATAGCGCTGCCGAGTTCAGTCGGGAAGTAGCTGCGACGATAAGCGACCCGGCAATAAGTAGCACTGTAGTACCAGCTGCCACCGCGAAGCACACGGAAAGAGCCCGTAGCAGGTCCCACTGGATCAGTCTGGGCAGATGAAGAATAAGATCCATAAATATCCCAACACCATTCCAAAACATTTCCGGACATATCATAAATCCCTAATTGGTTAGGTTCTTTTGTACCGACATTATGAGTAGTAGAACCTGAATTAGCAGAATACCAAGCATAGTTAGTAAGCTCAGCTTCAACATTAGTTCCTGAATATTGATTATAACCACTAGCAGCTTGCTGGTTACCACCCTTAGCTGCATACATCCATTCCATTTCAGTAGGAAGTCTGTAACCGTTAGCAGATATGTTAAATGCAAAATTTGTATGATTATTTCTATCATTCCAACCTATGGACCAGTCATTAGGATCTGTCCCTTCATTATTATAATTATAGCAAGGGGTTAATCCTTCTTGTAGTGACCGAATATTACAATATTTTACAGCATCAAACCAAGATACTTTTTCAACAGGTGTATCTGAACCTGGAAAATATGATGGATTAGAACCCATAACTGCTTGAAACTCAGCCTGAGTAACTTCATACTTAGACATATAGAAATCACTTATAGTTACATCAGCAGTACCATTGTGGAAGGTCCTTCCCTCCACCAGAACAAAATCACTATTAATCACATAGTCAGCACTTGCGATTTGAGATTCTTGCCAGTCCTCTTTATAGGCTCTGGCTTTAACAGTAGCAGAAGAAGCAAGGTTAAATGGAGATAGATATAGAGTTGAAGTTTGATCAGGATCGGTCCCA
The DNA here is from genome assembly GCA_963692475.1 of Cloacimonadales bacterium (SeqCode). Classification (GTDB taxonomy): domain Bacteria; phylum Cloacimonadota; class Cloacimonadia; order Cloacimonadales; family JAFGVF01; genus JAEKNW01. The sequence continues at coordinate 2,421,366 of OY829950.1, read as the reverse complement.
TCTAAGCTATAATAAATATCAACATCTTCTGTCTCACAAGTAATTGTGATAGTCTGAGCTTCATCGAAACTACCACCTGCTGGAGAGATTACAGGGTCTGATACAACTTGAGGAGCTACCACAGGAGTACTACGGGCAAGGCGAAAGCCTCTGACGTTGCTGCTGCTGGAGGGATTGACGTGGCTACGACGAGCCACACGACAGCTGCTGGCATCGCCGTACCAGCTACCACCTCGTAGCACACGGGAAAACCCCGTAGCAGGTCCCACTGGATCAGTCTGTGCAGATGAAGAATAAGAACCATACCAATCATTACACCATTCCCATACATTTCCCGACATGTCATAAAGTCCTAATTGTTTAGGTTCTTTTGTACCAACATTATGAGTAGTAGAACCTGAATTAGAGGAATACCAAGCCACACTATTGATATCATCAGAACCTGAATAAAGATAATCAGGATCATTAGTCCCACCTCTGGCTGCGTATTCCCATTCAGCTTCAGTTGGTAACCTGTAACCATTAGCAGAAAAATCACATGCCCAAGTATTAGTATTATAACATGGCGTCAAACCTTCTTGAATACTCCTGGCATTACAATATTCAACTGCATTATACCAAGTAACTTTTTCTACAGGTTTATCTGAACCAGAGTAATAAGAAGGATTACTTCCCATAACAGCTTGATATTCAGCTTGAGTTACTTCATATTTTCCAATATAAAAAGAGGAGAGAGTTACCTGATGAGTGGGGAGTTCGTTTGAATATCCAGATCCTGTAGTTCTTCCCATAGTGAAAGTCCCACCTTCCACTAAAACAAAGCCTTCTGGAGCTGATATAATATTTATTTCATAAATTTCACTAACAATCTCAGATTCTTGCCAATCCTCTTTATAAGCTTTGGCTTTAACAGTAGCAGAAGAAGCAAGGTTAAATGGAGATAGATATAGAGTTGAAGTTTGATCAGGATCGGTCCCATCTAAGCTATAATAAATATCAACATCTTCTGTTTCACAAGTAATTGTGATAGTTTGAGCTTCATCAAAACTACCACCTGCTGGAGAGATTACAGGGTCTGATACAACTTGAGGAGCTACAACAGGAGTACTACGGGCAAGGCGAAAGCCTATGAGGCTGCTGACGGAGGGATTGTTGTAGGTACGAATAGCCACACGACAGTTGACGGCAAAGTTGCCCCAGCTACCACCTCGTTGCACACGGGGAGACCCCGTAGCAGGTCCCACTGGATCAGTCTGGGCAGATGAAGAATAAGATCCATAAATATCCCAACACCATTCCCAAACATTTCCGGACATGTCATAAAGGCCTAATTGGTTAGGTTCTTTAGTGCCTACAGTATGAGTAACCCAACCTGAATTAGAGTCATACCAAGCATAGTTAGTAAGCTCAGCTTCTACATTTGTACCGGCATATTGATTATATCCTGTTGCCGGTTCTTGATTACCACCCTTAGCTGCATACATCCATTCCATTTCAGTAGGAAGTCTGTAACCGTTAGCAGATATGTCAAAAGCAAAATTGGTATGATTTGAATCATCATTCCAACCTGATGACCAGTCATTAGGACCTGTCCCTTCATTATTATAATTATAGCAAGGGTTTAATCCTTCTTGTAGTGAGCGAATATTACAATATTTTACAGCATCAAACCAAGTTACATAATAGACTGGATAATCATTTCCAACACCATAATATTGAGCTGGATTAGAACCCATAACTGCTTGATACTCAGCCTGAGTAACTTCATACTTAGACATATAGAAATCACTTATAGTTACATCTGCAGTACCATTGTTGAAAGTTCCACCTGTGATTTTTATAAAAGATACAAACTCTTCTGCACTAAGAGGATTTGTTGGTATTATAGGATTATCTCTGGCAATAACTTTAAGTTTGTATTGGTCTCCAACTTCTACATTATCAGAAGCAGGATGCCAGATAATTTCTTTATCATTTCCAGGTGTAACACTATCACCAACATGACCTGATAGTTCAGAAGGATAGATGTTATAGTTAGCCCCTTCATCAGCAGAAACAAGAACCATAACTTGGCACTGACCATCAGCAGCTAAATCATAATTTATTACTACTCTACCAGTTTCTGGGCTAACAGCAACATTAGAGACAACAGGGGCAGCTGAAAAAAGACAAGCTACAGCTAAGATTATTAAAGTTATAATATAATATTTTTTCATGTTTCCCCCTATTTCACTAACAGAACTTTTGTAGTTTTTCTATAGCTGTCCGATTTCATTTGCACGAAATAAATGCCATTAGAACATCTTTTTCCTGAATTGTCTAAGCCATTCCAAATAATAGTATGTTCCCCGACTGTTAAATTCTCAGTTCTGACTAATTGTCCTTTAAGATTATAGATAGAGAGTTGACTTGTCTCATTCTCTTTAACTCTAACATCTATATTTGTAGCAATATTTCCAGAAAATGGATTAGGATAAATAGAAATTAATTCTGTTTTATTAGGAAGGTTTGGCACATCATTGTTATCTGATAATTTACCAGATACAGGGCCATAGAAATTATTTGCTCCATACTCCAGAGATTGAAGCCAGTAGTAGTAGGTGGTCTCGGATTCAACTTCTTCATCTTGGTAGGAGTAGTTTGTGGTTAAACTAGTATTATGAGCTGAGATGATATTAGGTGTTATGATTATAGCAGTTGCTAAATCAGCAGTCTCTGCCCTGTGGATGTGGTAACCGATTAAATTTGATTCACTTTGACTCGTCCAACTGATAGAAATTGCATCATTGCTTACGTTAGGACTTGCCATAAATGATGAAAGCGTTACTGGTAAAGTTTCATCACTAATTTCGAAAACAGGTGATTCGCTAAAACCTGTTAATGAAAATAGCATACCAGTAGTTAGTGACATTAGTATAACAAAAATGGAAAACTTTCTCATTTTTCCTCCTATAGATATTTTCATATTATAGGTGATTATATTATCTTGTTTTGTCAATTCTTTTTTTGCTTTTTATAAGATTATTTTAAAATAATCATCATTAGTTAATTTTCTTATTATTTTCATCAGTTAAATATTCCTATTTGTAAAATAAATTAGATAAAGGCTAAATTATCAGTTAATTCTGGATTTATTTATAAATTCAATGCAATGATTTTATTAATTATTGATTAAATGTAACTATGTTTTTTTGAGCACAAGTGCAGGTATAGTGGATAATATGTGTCCACCAAGTAAAGATTTTTAATTAAATATATTATGGATATGAACAAAAAAATAGCTCTCTGATGTAGAGTATTTAACATGGTAAATATTGTCATAAAAGTTAACAAATTAGACCACGTCTGCACAGGCTCGAGAAAGCCTGCTAATAACTGGAAAAACGGGCATCCCTCTGTCAGATTTTTGTGTGGAAGCAAATACTTATGGACTGGCAGCATCCCTGCTGTCAGATTTGTGTGGAAGCAATGATGCTTCCACTCCATATAATTCCTGCTGCCAGACTTGTGAAAGCAAACACTTATGGACTGACAGCATCCCTGCTGTCAGATTTGTGTGGAAGCAATGATGCTTCCACTCCATATAATCCCTGCTGTCAGATTTGTGGAAGCAAACACTTATGGACTGACAGCATCCCTGCTGTCAGATTTGTGTGGAAGCAAATACTTATGGACTGACAGCATCCCTGCTGTCAGATTTGTGTGGAAGCAAGGATGCTTCCACTCCATAATTTCTACAGTCTGAAAAGCCTACTAATAACTGGGAAAGCGGAGAAACTATCCACCCTCCGACAGAAGAGGCTTCATCTCACATTTTCAGAAATTTACTTCCTATAGATTTTGTTCTTTTCATCTAAGACCCACTCTACTTTGGAGAGAGCTTTTCAGAAGTTGGGTTATTCCTTTTGGTAAGCACACTGGTAACTGTCACAATTAAACATCGGAAATTCATTGAGTCACTTATGGACGCAAAACAGACATCATTATATAATTCTATCAAAAAGCATGATATTTTGGTATAGAATATTTTCCGATAGGAAATTAAGAAATTTGAGATAAATTTGAATTGGCTCTCTTTTAAGTAGGTGGATACGAAGTATAGTTCTAAAGAAATACTTCCTTTTTAAACTTTCAGCTAATGGCGGAAGAAGACGTCCACCGTCCAGCAGAAGAGGAATAATGGCTGGGGTACAGGGAATCGAACCCCGACACACAGAGCCAGAGACTGCTGTCCTACCATTAGACTATACCCCAGCATATAAAAAGAAAAATTTATAAAATAGTGATGGTTGGGCTGCCAGGATTCGAACCCGGGAATGCATGGACCAAAACCATGTGTCTTACCACTTGACGACAGCCCAACACTATTTTATAAATTTTTTATTTTAAGCATGGCGGAGAAGGAGGGATTTGAACCCTCGGTAGGGGATTAGCCTACATACGCTTAGCAGGCGCACGCCTTAAGCCGCTCGGCCACCTCTCCGTTCAAGAATGGCGGAGAATGAGGGACTCGAACCCCCAAGGGCGAAGCCCGGCGGTTTTCAAGACCGCTGCCTTACCAATTAGGACTAATTCTCCGTTCGAAATATGTAATAGCAATATCTCAAAAAGCAGTTTTCGTGTCAATATATTTTTTAACTAATTTTTATTTTCTGAAGTTATAATTTGCTTTTTGATTAATTATTAAGCAGTTATAAATTTAAAAAAATATTAAATTTATAATTTAAGTCACAGATAAAAGTATCAATATAGTTCTTAGAATAACAAAAGAGGTAACTTTTTTTATTATCATTTTTAAATAACTAATGATTTATCTTGAAAGAGAAATGGATTTTATCTTCAGGATTAAGCTTCATAACTGAGTTGTTAAGAAAGTGAATAATTTTCTCAATAGGATAATCAGCTTCGATTTCATAGTAATGAATACTTGATAGCTCTTCAGAGCTTAGACTTTTCATTAAATCAGAATCTAATAAATATATTGTATTTTTATCTTTAATATTTTCAGCATTAATGATTGCAGATTTAACTGTGATATAGGAAAATTTATCTCTTTTCATACTAAACAAGGAGTCTGCCAAAATAGCATAATAATCTTGATTATCTTTAGAAGCAAGAAGGGTCATTGCGTATTGTTCTTCTGCAGGATCCATATAGTAAGCCTGAGAGTCTTTATAGACTGCACTAAGTTTCATTCCAGCTGAGAAAAGGAACCAGACAGCTATAGCAATTGAAGCAATTTGGGCAATATACTTTAAATGCTTTATATAAGCCAAGAAACCTGAAAATGCTAAGGGAATCAGAAAAATAGAAGTCCCGAGAAAGAAACCTAAAAAGAGAAGAGCTCCTGAGATTGGACCAGCTAAGTCAACAGCTTTCGAGAGAGCTATTAAGAAAGATGGGCAGAAATTAATCCCAGTAAATACGCCCAAAAGGAAGGCACTCGAAGTTATTTTAGCAACTGCTGGAATATGACATTTACCTTGCTTTTTCTTGGTTCTAATAGCACTCAAAATAAGGAATGCAGATAGTAAAATGTAGGCGATAGCAGTGAATAAATCTCTATTTATCGTGGCTATATTACTTCCTATCCATCCAGCAAACAGTCCAAACACAATATAAGAAAAAAAGCGTCCCAAGGATATTTCCAGAACTTTCCAGATATTTTTGGAAAAGCTTCTATTTTCAGATATAAGGTAAGGTAAATAGATAGGTGTGCAACTGACTAAGCAGATAGTTCCAGTAGAGAAACCTAATGTAAAACCTTCTATTAATGTCTTTATCATCTAAATAACATCCTTGTTCCTAAAGTGAAGGTGTTTTTAAAATCATAAGTATTCTCAAACTCAAAATTATCAATTTTTCTGAGTGATTGGACATAATTATTTTCAATATATACTAAAAAGTTATTATTAATCTTATAATCCATACTTGCAATAATTGTGTTATAAACATTATGGCTATATCTATCTTCAAGAGATAGTGAGAAAGAGTTTGATAGAGGATATTCAACATAAGCAAAATAGATTCTACTAAGATTTTCAAAACTGATACTGCTTCCTGCAATAACAAAAGCTTTATAATTGTATGATGGAATATTAAACCTAAGCTGAGCTCTTGCATAGTTGGCTAAACGATAAAATTCTTTATCTTCTTTATCATAACTGAATTGTGAAAAATAGCTTATAAAAGAGCTAATATAAGGATTTAAGAAATAATTATAACGTAGCTTATTAATAAAATTATGTCTTTGATATGATTGATATTGTTGAGACTCTTTGTTTAAATATTGAAAGTCTTCACTTATTCTTCCACCTAAGAAACTGTTAGAAGTATAATTTACTCCTAAACCGTAATGAGTATAATCATGATTTCTATAAGGGTCAACAAATGAATTAACTGAGTTGTAGAATGTTTTATTTTCATAAGTAGAATAGATTAAAAAATCAGAATTAAACTGGTATGCTAAAGCTATATCTTTGTAAAATTCATCATAATGTTCAGCTTCAGCTGAATTGATAGCGTCAGAGATATCAAATTGGTAATCAATACCTGTTCTTCTTCCCCTTACCCCAGCTAAGAAAGATACACTTTCCCATTCGTTTTGGGTGTAAAGATAAAGATAATTTTTCACTAAAGGCTGAGTAGTTAAGTAGATACCATCGATAATAAAATTATTTTTTGTTTTATCGTAGTCATAATAATCAAGATTATATCCAATAAGAAATTTACTATTTTCAGCCAAGTGATAAGTTGATAAAGTTCTTAGCTCGTTGGTAATATAAGAATTGGGATCATCAAAAGCTTCTTCGGAATATAGAGTATTCATTTGAATCTGAATATTTAATCTATCATACATAAATTCAGATAAAAAGTTATTTTCAGCTCCGTAAACTTCTGTATCATGTGATTTATAAAATGAAAAACGGGATTGGTTCCAGAATGTAGCACTACAATAAACTGCAGTAAAAATTAAAAATATAATTATAAGATTCTTTTTCATTAATATATCGCTCCTTCTGGGCATACAGCTATACACTCTCCACAGCTGACACATTTGCTTTGGTCAATTACTGCTTTACCTTCAAGGTTATATTCGATAGCATCCTTTGGACAGACAGCTATACACTCTCCACAGCTGGTACAAGAACTTTTATCAATGTTATACTCTTTTTCAGTAGGTTTCTTGCATGCTATTAGTGATAATAAAGTAATTGAGATAAGTAGATAGATTATTATTTTCTTCATTGCTGTGTTCCCTTAATTGCATCATAAGTACATGTACCTACACAAATATTGCAGTTTATACATTTTTCATTGTCTATTACTGCTTTCCCATTAATAACTTCAATAGCCTGAACTGGACATGCTTCAACACAATCACCACAACCAACGCAATCATATTTAACAACAAAAGGGTTCCCAATTACTTCGGAAGCAAAGAGAAACCCTATAACTATGATTGCTATTATTAATATTGATAATAGCTTTTTATTCATTATTTACCTATTTTATTACTGTTAATAGTTTTGAAATCTCTTTATCAGCTGTTGAATATTTATATAAATAGTTTCCAGAAGGAACTCTATTTCCTGAATTATCTGTCAAATCCCAACCAGCAGCCTTAGTACTTTCATTAATTTGAAGTGTTTTGATTTTCTGACCTTTAATGTTATATATCTCTAATTCACCGACATTAGATTTCTCTTCAGAGCTTATCTTAAATACAGCCTTAGTAGCTGTAGGGTTTGGAAAAACATTAACATCAATAGTTACTGGAGCAACTTCATCTAATTCGTTGCTTACAGGTACCTGGGATATTGCATTACGAAGACAGACATCTGCACAATCGCCACAATCTTCACATAATTCTGGATTAATCTGATACTTATGAAGATTAGAATCGTAGTATATTGCATCTTCATCACAAGTATTTATACATCTTCCACAATTGTTACATCTAATTGCATTAATTTGATATACAGCGAAAAGAGTTAAAATAATACTAAATAATATGACTATTGTTACTATCCTTTTTTTCATTAATACTCCTACTTTTGTTGAATTGCCTTTACTGGGCATCCTTTAAAACGCCCATTACCATTTACACAAATACCGCAATCAATACACTTCTCCTGGTCAATTACTGCTTTACCATTAACCATAGAGATAGCTCCCTCAGGACATTGATTAACACATAATCTACAAGCAATACACTTATGAGAATCTACAAAATGATTTCCACCTGCTTGCTTTGTCTCATAAATAGTAAATTTTTCAACAACAAAGCCACTCTTACTACTTTTTCCTGAAAAAATATACTTTTTGCCAATTTCTATCTTTTCAAGGTCAATTTCAAGATTTTCAGGAATGATTAGATTAAAAACCACCTGGGTTGAGTCTTCTACTAATTGAAGTTGATTTTCAGCAATCTGAATAGTACCACAAATACTCTCACTTGAAGTCGCTTCTTCAGAAATTGGGAAATGTTTACCACAATGTTGTTTGTGCTCTTCTGCAAATAACACTGTTAAAGTAATTAAAACTAATAATAAACTAATTAACAGTTTTTTCTTATAATTCATTCTATTCTCCAGTCTTTTTTCTTTTCAACTTACTGGGAATCAATATTTTGTCAATAAGAATTAAGTTAGCTAAGACAAACTTTCCCAAATCTGGATAATTGAAAACACCCTGTTCTTAACTTATTATATTGTTAGATATTAATTAATACTATATCCTATTATTCTACTATGATTTAGTTAAAAAAAACTACTTTATACTTTTACGCCTAAGCATATTAGAGTTAGTAACTACTGTAATTGAGCTTGTTGCCATGGCAATTTCTGCAATAACTGGGTGAAGCATTCCTGTAAAAGCCAAAGGAATAGCTATCAAATTATAAGCAAATGCCCAGAAAAGATTTTGCTTAATCTTTTTAAAAGTTTCTTGAGAAAGTTTAACAGCTTGAACAACACTAATCAAGCTACCCTTAACAATAGTAATATCTGCTGATTCAATAGCAATATCAGTCCCAGTACCAAGAGCAATACCAACATTTGCTTGCTTTAAAGCTGGAGCATCATTTATTCCATCTCCGACCATTGCCACTAATCCATGTTCCTTTTGGAAAGCTTTGATTTGCTGAACTTTTTGGTCTGGCAAAACTTCAGCTACAACAAAATCAATGTTAACTTTATTTGCAATTGCTTGAGCAGTCTTCTTATTATCTCCGCTTATCATAGCAGTTTTAAATCCTAATTTGTGCAAGCTATTTATAGCCTCAAGAGAATCTTCCTTGATAGCATCTGCAACAGCTATGAAACCTTGAAAAATGCCTGCCTTTCCTAAAAGAATGACTGTTTTAGCTTCACTCTCCAATTCATCTATCTTATGTTCATAAGCCGAAAAATCAATATTATAGTCTTTCATAAGTTTTTTATTTCCCAGAACAATCTCTTGAGAGTCAATGTTTCCAATCAAGCCTTTTCCTGAGTGTGAGAAGAAATTGGATACTTCACTAACTTTTAGCTGATCTTCTTCAAGATATTCAATAATTGCTATTCCGAGAGGATGGTCTGACTTTGCCTCTAAGCTTCCTGCCAGGGTAATTAACTCTTGCTTATTTCTATCAACTGACATAATATCTGTTACTTCTGGTTTACCTTTTGTAATAGTCCCAGTTTTATCAAAAACAATCACCTTAACATCTTTCATTGCTTGAATTGCAGCCCCATTCCTAATCAGAATACCATTCTCAGCCCCCATACCACTTCCAACCATCAATGCTGTCGGAGTAGCTAATCCAAGAGCACAAGGACAGGCAATTACTAATACTGCCACTGTTGCGAAGATTGCTTGAGTTAACGTGCTTGCTTCAGGATTAACCCATGCTAAGTAGTTTGCAGCCCATGATGTTACAGACTGTAAAGTTTCTGGGAAAATCATCCAACTTGCAAAAGCTATACTAGCTAAGATAATTACTATTGGCACAAAGAAGGCTGTGACTTTATCAGCAAACTCTTGAATAGGAACTTTTGATCCTTGAGCTTCTTCAACCATTTTTATTATTTGTGAAAGAAAAGTATCCTTCCCTATCTTCTCAACTTTTACTTTAACAAATCCATTCTGATTTATTGAAGCTCCTAAAACTTTGCTTCCCGGCTGTTTCTTAACAGGTAAAGACTCGCCTGTTGCCATAGATTCATCTATAGTTGTTGTTCCTGAAATAATCTCTCCATCAGTAGGTATTTTGGTTCCTGGTTTTACTAACATAATATCACCAAGTCTTAAAGCTTCAACAGCAACTTTTTTCTCCTCACCATCTTTCTCAATTATTGCAGTCTTAGCACCTAACTCTAATAGTTTCTTGATTGCTTGGGAAGCTCTCCCTTTAGCTTTTACTTCGATATATCTTCCAGTAAGATGAAATGCCATAATCATTGCTGAAACACCTGCAAAGCTGGTAATATCCATAAAGAAATGGAGAATTCCCGTAAGAAAAGCAGCTCCTGTGCCCAAAGTTATCAGAACATCCATATTTGCTGAACCATGAATAACTGATTTAAAAGCAGATTTAAAAGTTTTTGAGCCTACAGTGAATAGTCCACTGGATGCTAAGATTATTACTGCAATGTTGTGAGTTAGGTGATTTGGCCACATTATACCAAAAAACATCATAGGAAACATTAATAACATGATAGGAATAGTCACTGCCCAAATCACTATCATTCTTCTCTTGGCGTCTTGAAGATGCTCTTCATCACTATCTATTGTTTTTTCTTCTAGTACACCATAACCAGCATTAACAATGACTTCTTTTAAAGAATTAGAATTGGTATAAGTTGTGTCAATTTCAATTGTAGCAATTTCTGAGGCTAAATTAACATTAACAGCGGTTACCCCTGGAGCTTTCTTTAGAGCTCTTTCAACTGCTGAAGAACAGCTCGCACAAGACATACCAGTAACATTTAATTTAACTGTATTGATTTGTGATAAAGAACTTTCTGGATTTATAGATTCAATAACTTCATAACCAGTATTTGTAACAACTTGCTCAATCTCCGCAAGAGTTATCTGATTAGGATTATAAGTCACAAAAGCCTTTCCAGCTGGGTAATTTACATTAGTTTCAGCGATACCCTGCGTCTTTATTAGTGCCCTTTCTATTGATGCAGAACAAGAACTGCAGGACATTCCCTCTATCTTTATAATTAACTTATTCATTATTACTCCAAGATTGTTTCATATATTTTTACTCATAAGTTAACTTCATATAACAAAATAACAAATCTTATTTTTTTATTATCAGCTTCTTATGTTCTGTCCTTCTATCAGTATCTATCTTAAGAATATAGAAACCACTAGGTAAATTTGATTGATAAAAAGTTACTTCATTAGGAGGATTTATCTGCTTGTTAACTAATTGTCCTTTTATATTATAGAGAGAAATATTGTTAATCCTTTCATCACTTCTAATAGTTATCTTCTCTGATAAAGAATTAATTACATTTGGATAAATAACTATATCCTGAATTAGTTCAGCATCGTTAGCATTAGAAACAGCATCCAACCACTCTTTGCTTGCATTGAAAATCGCTTCTTCGAAATCATAAAAAACATCTCCATATCCAAAATTAGCACCATTCGTAAGAAAAACTATAGCGATCTCTCTCTCCAAATTATAATATGCATCACTGATTAATCCATAAGCCTCACCTGCATGTCCATAGAATAGTTCATCATTAAATAAGTCATAAGTTCGTTGAAGCTGTAAACCCATCTCCGTGAAGAAACCACCTAAACCAGAACCACTCCAGTTTAGCTCTTCCATCTGTGTAATAGTAGCTTCTGAAAGTATTTGGACACCTTCATAGTCTCCTCGGTTCAAGATCATCTTAACTATCTTCATTAAGTCTAAAGTACTTATTCTTAACCCACCTTGAGGTGAATATATCAATCCATTCCACCCTAATGGGATTTGCTCTAAATCAATTTCAGAAGGGTAAATACCTTGATAGTTATCTGCTTGAGGGGTAGGTACTCCTCCAACATAACGATAGAGAACAGCTAAGTCATTAATATCGCTTAAGGCTGAATAGTTATTCCAACAAGCTTCTATTCCAAGAGGTGTAAAAATGTTATCTTCACAGTAAGAGGTGAAGTGCTGTTCAGAAACTGCTTCAACAATTGTGGCAACAACTCCTGCAGAAAGATTAGAATAATCCCAAGCAAGCGAAACTCCCGGAGCATAAAAAGGAGTCCAAAGTGATGAATTAAAATAATCGCCATCCGAGAGTAATAACTCAGAAATAGCAGGCGGATTCAGAGAATAAGAATCTGACAGAAAGTTATTATAGGCATTACTATCTCTTAAGCCCGAAGTATGAGTTAAAAGATGCCTTAGGGTAATAATGTTATTAGGAAAATTAGGATTACGCAGATTAAATCCAAGATAATTTGAAACATCAGCATCTAATTCTAACAATCCTTCTTCAACTAACTTCATTGCTGAAAGAGCAGTAATTACTTTAGATATTGATGCTATCCTAAATTTAGTATCATCATTTATCCTTAATTGCCTATCATAATCTTTCCAACCATAATTAAAATTATACACTTGCTGATTATAAAGCAAGCAATAAGAAGCTCCAATAGCATCATATTCCTCTGAAATTTGATAAAATCTATTCGATAACTGTAAGATATCTTGACTTGATAAATTAATAACACTAACAAACAGTAATAATAATATTCTAATTCTCATTTACAGCTCACTTTTTGATTATACACTCTTGAGTATATAATTTATTATTTTTATCACGTTACAAGTTGTGGTTATTTAGTCAATAATTTTATTAAAACAGAACTTGACAATATCATCATCAATCTTTAATTTAAATTCAATAGGGAGAAAATGCAACAATGAAAAGATATTTTGTTCTATTAGGACTTCTTTTATTCTGTAATACATGTATATTACTTGCTCAACAGTTGTTAGATGTTGATATGGGTTTAAGCTCGTATGTAGGTGGTTATTATTATCTAAACAATGAGAATAAAGATTTTGAATATAAATCCTATCATAATTGGTATCTTAATCTTAGTAAAACTTTAAATGACAAAATTATGACTTCAGCAGAAATAAGATATTACCCAGAACTTTTTGATAAGAAGCTCTATCTTTATTCAGCGAAAGTTGGTTATATATATAATACTCAGTTTAGTTTTTCTTGGGAGTTTGACCGAATTGGTTTAGGAAGTTCTAATAGAATATATAAGAATGTTCTAAATGATATTCGGAATGACCAGAATTTCATTACTGACTATAGATTCAATGGTGCTGTGGTAAAACAAAGAATTTCGGATAGTTTTGCTTTAGAATATCGGGCAGGAGGCAATGATTTTAATACTGGACTTTTTAGTATTGACCTTTTAATTAAAGGAAAACAAGTAAATGCTCAACAAAGTTTTTTACTTATTTCCCGAGATAACAGATTCAATGCAAAAGCTTATAATTTTAATAACTTGATTAACTGGGAATCAAATAAATTCTTTATTCAAAATATGTTACACTTTTCCTATATTGATTATTATAGAAAAGATTCTAATGAAAAGGCTAATATTTTTAAAGATTTTATTGAAAGTAGATTTAAACTATCATCATTTCTTGAACCACAGTTTAGTTTTTATTATGAAGTAGAGAATTGGGATAAAAATAAAATCTATGAAATCAATAGCCTTGTTAATATTTTATTCGCTAAGTATGAAATATCCCCAGCCTATAAATTTATTAGTTATCAAAACACAATTCAAAGAGAAATATCATTATTAGTTAATTACGAACTTCATCCAATATGGGATGTAGGATTATACACACAGTACATCTATACTCAACACAATCAGGATATTATAAGTTATGGTCTTCAAACAAAGTTTAATCTACCTATCCATTCTTTCCACATTAAGCCTATTATTTATTAGCTGTGATAGCTTCAGTCAAGAGCGAATCAAGCCAATAATCTGTTTCACCTTTGATGATGGACATCTGAATGCTTTTGAGAATGGTTTCCCACTTTTCCAAGAATATGGTTATGAAGCAACAACTTTCCTTAACAGTGGTATGATTGGAAATTATGGGCGAGTCTCGTGGGAGCAAGTTTTAGAGCAATATAATAATAATTGGGAAATTGGAGGGCATACAGTAAATCATTTCGAACTTGCTGAGTTAAATGATGAAGAAGCTCACTATCAAATTATTCAGGATATTAACAACTTCTCTGATCATGGCATTAATTTGGTAAGTTTTGCCTTGCCTGCTGGTCATGCTACTGAAAGAGATTATGAAATTATAAAGAGTGTTTATAAAAATATTAGGAATAGTATTGACAAAGAGATGCATCTACCATTAAATAGATTTGACCTTGGATACTTTGCTTATCAAACTGAATATACCTCTGAGAATGTAAAAGATAGAATTATCAGAGCTAGTATTAATGGAGAAGCATTAATAGTGATTGGATTTCATAGAATCAGTGATGATCAAACAGATGAAGTAACCAACTGTAATGTTCAAGACCTTGAAGAAATACTTGCTTGGGTTGCTTACAAAGACTTTGAAGTCCTTAGATTAGATAAAGCTATTGAGAAACTTTTAAAAAAGAATTAAGGAGCAGATATGAAAATTTTGAAATTATTAGTTTTTTTTGTACTTTTATTATCATTAACTGTTTGTAAGAAAAAAGACAGAAATGATCAAGTTCAACTAAATGAGAGTCCACAACAAGACAAATATCAAATTGCTCTTGTAATGAAAACACTCACTAACCCCTTCTTCATAACTATGGAGAGAGGTGCGCGTGAAGCAGAAAAAGATTTAGGAATTCAGCTTATTGTTAAGACTGGTTCTCAAGAAACTGCTATTGCTCAACAGATTGATATCATTAGAAAATTAATTAAAGATAAAGTAGATGCAATTGTAATTGCACCTGCTAGTTCAATCGAATTAGTTCCTATTTTAGCGAGAGCTCAGCAACAAGGAATTGTTATCGTTAATATTGATAATGAACTTGATAAAGATGCAGCAAAGAAATTCAATCTAAAAGATGTTCCTTTCATTAGTGTAGATAATGAGGAAGGAGCATATCTTTCGGCTAAATATATTAGTGAAAATGTCTCCCAAAAAAGCAATGCGGTAATTTTAGAAGGAATTAAAAGCGCACAAAATGGGATTGATAGAAAAAAAGGTGCTATGAAGGCATTTGAGGAAAATAAAAATATCACTGTAATTTCAAGTAAAAGCGCAGATTGGAAAATTGATGAAGCATACGAAGTTTTTCAAAATATGTGGAATGAAAATAGTAATATTGACTTAGTATTTTGTTCAAATGATATGATGGCTTTAGGAGTAGTTCAATTCCTGCAAGAAAATAAAATCAAAGATGTTAAAGTCGCAGCATTTGATAACATAGAAGAAATAAAGCCTCATCTTCAGTCAGGCGCTGTCTCTGTAACTATTGACCAACAAGCTGATGTTCAAGGATACAAAGGAATTGAAACTGCTTATAAATTACTAAAAAAAGAGCCAATTGAATCCATTACTGTGAGCGTTATAGTAGTAACGGAATAATATTAGTCATGAGAAATAAGAGAAAATTCAGTCATTCAATAATTCTAAGATTTGTTTCGATATTTATCTTTTTCGGAATATTACCTTTACTTGTTCTAATGATTTGGGCAATTTATGGTTCAAATAAATCAATGATGAATCATTTGAAAGAGAATGTTTTTGAATTAATAAAACAAAAAGCAGAATATACATCTTTGCAATTATCAACAGTTGAGAATCTGATAAATAACATCTCAAATGTTGAAGATGTAATTTTGAGTTTGAAAGAAGAGAATGATACTCTTACAATCTACGAAAAGCTAAAAATTCAAGCAAATATTGGCTATACATTAGCTGGATTTATCAACTTAGAAGGCATTGAATCTATTGATATTTTTTCAAGAAGCTTAAACCGTTATCATTTTGGAAAAAGTCTGATAAAAAATGATGAAACCCCTTTCACAGATTTCTCAAAAATTTTAGAAGAAAATGAAGCTAGTAATTCAGATATACATTGGCATGGCGTTAAAAGGAATTTCGACTACCCTGAAAAATACTCTCTTATAGCTTCTAAACGACTAACTTATTTTGATCAAGCCACAATGAGTGAGAACTATATTGGTTTAATAGTTGTTCACTATTCTATAGATAATATAGCTAAGAACTTTTCCGGAGATTTTTCTCAAAAGTTTTCCAGTTTTGTTGTTGATACTAATGGCAATATCATCTCAGCTCCTAATAAAGAATTAATTGGTTCTGATTTTAAAGCAATAAATGATATTAGCAAAGATAGATTACATAATTTTGATAGAATTTATTTTGATGGTAATAAGGCTCTTCTTTTAAAGTATAATTTAGAAGATTATGGCTTAAAGTTTTTTACTTTTATTAGTAATAAATATCTTTGGTACACTCAATTTGATTCTTTAAAAATTACTCTAATTGGATTACTGACCATCATTGTCTTCAGTCTGATTATTTTTTATCTTTTTGCAAAACTTGTTTTATTCCCAGTTAAGGAACTCACAGAAGCTTTTGTTGATATTACTAAAAATAGATATGATTTAGATTCTGAAATTCAGATAACCACTATTGATGAAATTGGCGAATTACAGATGTGGTTCAATGCTTTTGTAAAGAATTTAAAAGAAAAGAATAAATATGCATCAGAGTTAAAAGCTCAAAAAGAAGTTGCCGAGATTGCTAACCGGGCAAAAGATAATTTTTTAGCAAGTATTTCACATGAACTAAGAACACCATTAAATGGTGTAATTTCTGTCTCAGAACTCCTCCATGACACAAAACTTACTCCAGAGCAACAAGAATATGTTGAAGTAATTCAACAATCCAGTGATATATTATATAGCCTCATTAATCAAGTGTTAGACTTTTCAAAAATATCATCAAATAAGCTGTTACTATCTTCAGACAGCTTTGATTTAATCCAATTGTTTGATAAAATGGCTAATCTATATAGTGTTCAAGCAAGAATTAAGGGATTAGATTTTATTTACGATAAGCTTTCTTATAAGAAGCTACTTGTTTATACTGATGAAATGGCTTTACAGAAAATTTTGATTAACCTGCTGGGAAATAGCCTAAAATATACTCTTTCAGACAAAATTGTCTTTTCCATAAAAGAATTAGAAAAAGATAGCTCTTCGATTAAGTTAAAGATTTCAATAGCAGATACAGGTTTAGGAATTCCTGAAGCTAAGAAGAAGTCTATCTTTGAAGCTTTTGAACAAGTTGATGGCTCGCTATCAAAGAAAATAGCAGGAACAGGTTTAGGTTTGTCTATCGCACAACAACTTTCTTATTTGCTGCAAAGTGAAATTATACTCATTAGTCCAAATCCTGACCTACCCCCAAATTCAAAATATCCAGGTTCGGTATTCTATTTTGAGTTAAATCTTCCTCTTAGTAATGATGAGATTAAGGAATCAACTAGAGAAACTGATAAAATTACTGATTCCTTTGAGCCTAATACTAAGTCTTTAGTTGTTGAGGATAATCTTATTAATCAGAAAGTAATAACTGCTATTCTAAAGAAATCAAAAATTGAAGTAGATATAGCTTCTAATTGGCGTGAATGCCTCAAGTTAATAGATAACATAAATTATGATTATATCTTTATGGATATACAAATGCCTGAAGTAACAGGTTTTGAACTTACTAAAATGATTCGTGAAAAAGGAATCAAAACTCCTATCATAGCAGTATCAGGTAATGTTATTGATGAAGTTAAGGACAAAGCTATGAAAGTTGGTATGGATGATTTTATTGTTAAGCCAATTAAGAGCACCGAGATTAAACGAATGTTGAATAAATATCGAAAATAATAGGCTCAAGTTCAAGTATAGTGGTAAAAAAGAGACTTTTATTATCGTACATTCATTGTATAATAGAAAGTTACGAATTTAAACTTACTGTTTATAGTAAGTTTTGCTTGTAAATAAGATACTAATAATATATTTTAAAACACTAGTAAGCAAGTATGTACTTTAGATAATGCATTGTTCTTTTCTACAAGATCATATTATGTGTATTGAATTAATATATCTTCACTATCATGTGTCTGTAGGCTCTCAGCTTAGTGGATGGCTAATAGATGCCATATAAACCCCTAATAAACACCCAATAGACTTTCTGACATAAAGCAGATAATGTAGGAATAGATTTGCCAAGAACAAAAAGACTTAATGTTGGATGTTAACAGAAAATTCTAAAAGATGTGGTTTATTCATGAATTTTCCACCAGACTTGAACTTGAGCCTTATTGATTACTATTTTTGGAAAAGCTTGTCAAGAACAATCATAGAGAAATTGTTTTTTTAATAAAAGGTGTCTTGTTTGTGGTTTAGATTCTATAATCCTAATAATTTTTCCTTTGCATCTTTATACTTTTTACACAATTACCTTTACTCTACATCATCCTATCAATAGTTAAAGTAGAGTAGAGGCAGAGTAGCCTGCCCCCCTCTTCAAACCGTGCATGCGGTTTTCCCGCACACGGCTTACCGACAAAGTTCATTCTAAGCATTCACAAGTTTGTCAAGAAGACCTATATGCTAAGTTATATAAACCATAATATTTAATTAACTTATCATGAGCGTTTTGACGATAAAGCTTACAGCTCCTTTGACTCTTGCGCTTATAATACCTCTTTAAACTAAAAAAGAGATAAGAATTAACACTATCTTTAGCCTTAGCAGGGTAGCTTACTTTAGGTATTGTAAAATAGTTAGTCCAACCTCTTAATATTGGATTGAGCTTCTTTACTAAAGTATAGTTTGATGAATGTCCATTATTCATAAGACAATTCTTAATATTTGCCTTAAACTTTTTGACACTCTTTTTACTTGGAATCACATTCCAGTAATAACCATACGAGTTGTAAAATGATTTATCAAACCTAAAAGTAAAACCCAAAAAATCAAAAGATATTTTTGTTGCATTCAAATGTTTCGTTTTCTCTAGATTAACTGTTAACTCCATTTTTTCCAGTATTCTGTGCAAATACGATAAGTACTCTTGGGGTATTTGCTTTCCCATTAAGATAAAGTCATCAGCATAACGTACTATTTTTATGCCTCTTTTAGCGAAAAAATCCATCTTCCCTATTGACAGCTTTATCAACAAGATTTAAGTATATATTTGCCAGTAAAGGGGAAATAACGCCTCCTTGAGGTGTTCCCTTTTTACTCTTGTGCAATTTGTTCTTTTCAAAATATGGTGTTTTTAACCACATTCTGATTAGCTTTAATATCCTTTTATCTGTTATTCTTCTTTCCATAAGATACATTAGTTTATCGTGTGGAATATTATCGAAATAACCAGACAAATCGGCATCGTATACTTCTGTTTTTCCAGCTTTAAGGTTAGACTTTATTTCTTTAATAGCTCCATGGGCTGAGCGCTTTGGTCTAAAACCATGTGAACAATCCTCAAAATCTGCTTCAAAGATTGGTTCAATTATTAGCTTGCAACACATTTGAACTACTCTATCTTTTATGGTCGGAATACCTAATGGTCTCATTTTACCATTTGCTTTAGGAATATATACTCGTAGTATTGGAGATGGTTTATAAGTTTCGTCTTTTAGTTCTTGTTGAATCTCAAAAAGAAAGTCTGTTATTCCACTTTCTTCAATATCAGAAAAACTCTTTTTATCATATCCAGCAATCCCATTATTTAACTTTACCCTTCTCCAAGCTTCACTTAGAAAATATCCCACTGTTAACTTATCATACAGTACATAAAAACGAAAATCCTTTTCTTGTTTGGCTTTAGAATATAATTTACGTTGAAAAATTCGAACTCTTTCCTCTGCTGATAAATCAGCTTTTTGTTTGTTTGTTAGATTTTCACCAATCACAACTTTCTCCTTATCTTGTAAATTTCTTTGAAGTAATGCCCCTTCGCTACTTTTGAGTTATGTTGTCTCAAATATCATCACTACTATGGGCATCTCCGACTGCCTAAATAACTGAATTTCACTTCGACTCCGTCTTATAGAAATCCATTTAGAGTTGTCATCTCTTATTAAATAGGCTCTCTCACGTTTAGTGTGCAATCATTTATAAGCACGCCATCAGTTATAACTCCGGTAATCTTTGATAGTGCATATTTCTGTTACTTCCTATCAAATAGCAGGTTTCATCCTCTGGGAAAGATTAACCGATTACAATTGCCTAACGAAGCTACCTGTTCGCTTTCGCTACAGCTTACTTACCGATTCAAAGAGCTTCAGACTTGCCATTACTGAACAAGCCTGTCTTTTTCACTTCTGGTTGAACAGAAAATTAGCCAGACTGGATTTTCACCAGTTGACGGCACACCACCTCGTGACGCACCCCAAATAATGCAGTAAAAAACTAATTTAAAAAAAATAGTTGCATATTATCTCTATTTCCAATGATTTGGATGTAACAAACAACAAAGGCAAGGAAGAAGATAAATATGCAACGTAAACAGTTTAAAAAAAGTAAAAAAAAGGGTCAAGTCAAAATTGAATTTAGTCCAAAACTTATTACTTCATGGGGTGGTACAGCAACGATAATCTCACGATATTTAGATAAGATTGGTTTTCGAGAATTAATCGCTCAGATTTATTCCATTCAAGAAAAATCAAACAATTCAACAGGAGTCTATTCAAAGATTATATCGCTTTTTATATCAGTTCTTAATGGAGGAACCAAGTTTTCTCATATCAATTACATGGAAAATGGACTTAGAATATTTGAACGCTGTTTTAGAGTTAATCGATTAGTAAAATCATCAACAAGTATAACACGTTACTTCAACAAATACAGCCGTAGAATTTTCAACGAAACATTGTTGCAAAACATAAACGGATTTTTTTTACAACCTCTACTCAAACAAGCGGGTATCATAAGAGATACTTTACGTTTTGACTCAACTGTTGTAACTAGATATGGAGAGCAAGATGGAGCGAAAAGAGGTTATAACCCATCTAAACGAGGTCGACCATCCAATAATCCTAACATTGCTTTTCTAGGTAGTGGTTTCACAGTTAATTTCTGGAATAGATCAGGCAACACTAACTCTGCTAACGGAATTGTAGCGTTCTACAGGCAAACAATATCTTTTATTAAGGAGGTTAAAATCACAAGAGTACTGGCTGACAGTGGTTATTATAGCAAGAATTTTATTTTACAGTTAGAAAGAGATAATATGGATTATGTGATAGCTACTCCTATTCACCAATATTTCCAAAGAGAAATTTATGACTTAGAAAACTGGACTCAGATTGATGACGGGCTTGAGGTTAATGAGTTTTACTATTCACACCAGAGCAAAGATTGGGAAGGTGGACGTCGTTATATAGTTGTCCGACAAGAAATAGAAAGACGTCCAAAAGCAACAGGAAAACAACTTAGATTATTTGAAAATGAACCATATTTTAAAGAATATAGACACTCTCTTTATGTAACTAATGATGAAATAGCTTCTCCACATGAAGTATGGAACTATTACAAACCTAGAGCAAATGACGAAAATGTTATCAAAAATATGAAAGATGGATTTGGACTTTCAGCCTACAATTTGAGGAATTTTTGGGCAACTGAAGCTGTACTAATGACCATATGCTTAATTTTTCACAATCTAATAACCTTACTTGTAAAAACTGTAATAGAGCCTGGAGGCAAAAGGACGAAACTACGAACTTTGAGGATGGAATATTTGATAGTCCCAGCATTAATGGGAAAGGATGGTAGGGATGATGTTGTTCGGATTGGTTTGTCTAACCCTAAAAGGAGAACGAAATTCCTGCAAATACTTGAAAGAATTAAAGATATGAGATTATCTTTCAATTGCAATGCAGTAGAGATTGGAGAGATGATATGAACTGAATATTAGGATTTGAAACAATAGAAAAGTAAAAAAAACTTAAAATGATGATGTTTGAATAGCCCTTTAAAAAGGCTAAAAAATCATATTGCATTATTTTAGTTTAAATGATGAAATAAAGTTGATATTAATACTCGTGAAAGGAAACTACTGAAATCCTAATGCATTATTTGGGTTAAACCCAAATGGTGCAGTAGAGCTTTTCAGAAGAGTGCAGATTCTTATCCCCTTTTTTGAGGGGGACACAGGGGGTGCATTAAGGTTTTACAGAATTTATCAGCGTATAATACATATACTCTGAGAAATTATGTAAAATGCTTTAGCAAATGAATATAGTGCTATTCTAAAAGATCTACTGCATTATTTGGGTTAAATTGCATTCATTTAGATTCTTAAAGATTTTACAATTGAATTCATTGTTGCTTTCTCGTGTGAATAGATAAAATGAGTCTTTACCAAAACACTCAATTTTACAGTTTTCAGTAATTTTTAGCGAGATATTATCATCGATACCAAAGCCATATTTCACTTTGTTCTGTTTCATTTTATTTATCAATTCATTAAATCTCTTTTTTTGGGAGAAATGAGGCTTGATAGCAAGCTCAGTTAATAAATTATAATTCAGTGATAATATTGCACCTGCTGAAACCCCTGCGTAAGGAACTCCAGCCTCGTACTTTTCCAAAATTACTTGAGAAATTTCTGGTGTTGCATACATCTTTTGATAAAAATGAGCGTTTCCACCTAAGACTAAGATTCCTGTAGCTAACTTGAGTTTTTCAGCAGTCTGTACAGGAGCAACTTTATCATTTATGTTAGGAGCAATAAAACTGATTCTTTTTTCTTCAATCTTAACTCCGGATTGGTGAATTGATTCTAAAAGTGTTGATTCTTGTTCTTGTATCTGCATCAAGACAACAATATGATACTCTCCCTTACAGGCATTTTCCAAGAAATTTTTGAAGTTAGGAAGAGTATAATTATTTATCAGACTAAAGAGATAGAGAAGCTTCATAATTGAGGAATCTTTTTTAATAATATTTTTTTAGAAGGTCTTTTACTTAGCAAATACCCTGCAATAGTAATGAGTAATCCACCAAAAATTAACGTAGGATTTATCTTTAAATTTAAAAATAGTACTTCATTAATTGTTGTAAACAAAACGGTAAAAGTGAATAAGATACTTGCAGTATTAGCACTTAAACCTGTTAGGGCAAAATTCCAAAGAAGATAAGCTACACCGGATTGAAAGATTCCCATTTCTAAGAACCAGAATATCTCTGACTGGCTTCTAGGTAATTTTCCTTCCAAGAAAAAATATATCGGACTCATCATTACTGATGCTAAGATAAAAATCCAGAATAATAATTGAATAATAGTTAAAGGTTCTTTGTTTGAACCCATCATAAGCTTTGAAGAAAGGTAAATATAAGCACCAAAAGTTATTCCAGTGAGAATACCTAAGATTATTCCTATTGTGTAACCATCACCAAGTTCAGGGAAGCTGCTCTTCCCCACTACAATAGTTATTAATCCAATCATAGCAACTATTAAGGAAATCAGTTGATTTTTGGTAGGCACTATTTTATCTTTAAAATAGACGATCAATAAAACAAACACTGGAGCTAAATTCTCCAATATCATAACCAAAGTACCATGCAAATACTTTAAAGTTAGATGATATAAAATAGAATTTAAGCAAATCCCTACAATGCTGATTTTGAGAATTTCCTTCCATTTAGACTTAAATAAAGTGTATCCGAAATCACCTTTAAAGACGAGAAAAAGAAAAAAGATAAATGTTCCAATCCAAAATCTACTCACTGCAACAAAATACATATTTATTTCTTGAACAGCGAGATACCTTCCAGCTGGACCATGTATTCCCCAACTAAATAGTGCAAGAAAAGCGAATATAAGTGATTTAGTTTTGTGACTCATTTTCAGTTTAATCTAATAA
Source organism: Cloacimonadales bacterium (SeqCode) (assembly GCA_963692475.1). GTDB lineage: Bacteria > Cloacimonadota > Cloacimonadia > Cloacimonadales > JAFGVF01 > JAEKNW01. Next base: position 2,397,424 of record OY829950.1, on the reverse strand, counting down.
TATTAAAGGAACTAACATCTCTTTAGCAGTTATACCTGCATGCATAGCTTTAAATTTAAAAGAGCTATTAGATTGAGGGTATTTAGTTTGAATTGCTTTAACACCTTTTGCAATAAGTAGATAATCGCCAAGCATATCTAAGACTCTGGGATGAGGAATACCTTTACCGAGTAATTCATTTTCCAAAAACTCATTTTTGCTCATAAGAATAAAATCATCTTCATATTGTTTCACAAAAGCAAAGAATTGTGATTGTCTGTCTTTATGAACAAAACAAGAGATAAAACGAGGTTCTGGGAAAGTAGGCAGAATCAAGCTATCCTTAAGATTTTTGTCTTCATTTACATAAATTGAATCTTCTACTTCTATCATTCCGTGATCAGCAGTAACAATTATCAAAGATTTAGTGCCGACTAATTGCTTATGTAATGTTTCCACTTGCTCTTGGATTTTCTCAATAATGCCTCTAATATGGTCATTATATACTCCTGCCTTGTGCATTGATTTATCTGGTTCCCCAGTATAACAATAGAATAATTTCTGTGCTGAGTTTTCTTTGATTGTTTCTTCAATATAAGAAAAAGCAGTTGGAATATCAGCATAAGAGTAAATTTCTGCCGAGTCTGATGCCATCTTTGTATATTTAGATTTTGTCAAAGAATCTGGAGATACATAATGCTGCTCAATTTCAGGTTTTAATTCATGGATGATTTTAAAAATAGATTCAAAGTGAAATTTATCATGAACATCTGAATAAAAATCATTCAAAGGTTCACCTGTAGTAGCGTCACTTAATGGTAAAAAATCAATCAATTTAAAATACTCTTTAAAATAAAGAGTCCAGCCAATGATTCCGTGTTCTAAGGGGGATACGCCTGAAAGATATGAAGATATTGCAGCAGAAGTTGTAGGAGGAAATACTGAAGTTAATGTTGAAACAGTATTTTTCCTAAATAATGAATTCTCAGGAAGATGGTATTTTAGAAGTTCAGCTCCTAAACCATCAACAACTAAGAATACAATATTGTCAAATCTATCTAAATACTCTGAAGATAGTTCTTTTAAAGCAGGATAACGGTGATTACAACCGAAATAATGTAAAATCGAAGCTGTAATATTTATAATACTTTTCTCATAATCAGGATAAACAGTTTTCTCTACATTCATATTTATTCTCCTTGATTTATATTTTAAAAATTCATTTATTAGTCAATTAGAATTTTAATTTTGTTATTTAAAGAAGCTATAGTAATACTCTCAAATGAGTTAACAAATTGATTTTTCTTTTCTTATATATTCAAGATTATTGAATTCACAAGTTTTTTTTTGAAAGCTAACAACCATATTTTTTCTTTAAAATGTATTTTATTTCATTGACAGAATTTCCCTGTTTTTTGATTAATTATTACTTTGAAACTAATGATTGGAGGCGACTATGAAGAGTGTAGTAATAGATACTAATAAGGGAATTATAGTTTTAGAATTATGGGATGATAAAGCTCCTGAAACGGTTAAGAACTTTATTGATTACGTAGAAGAAGGATTTTATGATGGTTTAGTTTTCCATCGTGTTATTGATAATTTTATGATACAAGGTGGTGGATTTACCCCGTCAGCTGAACATCGTAACGGTAGAGAAGCAATTAAAAATGAAGCAGATAATGGGCTAAGTAATGAAATTGGCACCATCGCCATGGCAAGAACAAATGACCCTCATTCAGCAACTTCTCAATTTTTTATCAATGTAGCTAATAATACTTTCTTAGATTATCAAAATAAATCTAATTGGGGATATTGCGTTTTTGGTAAAGTTGTTGAAGGAATGGACGTTGTGAATACAATTAAAGAAGTAACCACTGGTCAAAATAGAATCACCTATATGGGAGATTGGCCTAAGGAAGATATAATAATCAATAGTGCAAAATTAGTTTAGCAATATATGCTATTCTTATAATAATGTGCACTTTTTGAATTAATCATATATTTGTTGAATCGTTGAAGCAAACTTTTTATTTCAACGATTCAACATCTTATTATCTTAAATCTAAGTACTAAATGCCAAGAATTTCGAGAGCAACCTTTTCCCCTAAATCAGCAATTTCTTCTATCTTCAAAAAATCTCCAGGTAGATAAGTGCTGATATTACAATTTATAAAAACATTTGGAGTGAACTCTTTTAGCCTCTCTTGTACTAAAAATGACTGATTGCAATTTATTGCTTCCATAATAATTTCATACCATTTTTTAGTATTCTTTTTTTTATCTTCAGCTTTATCAATATTCATATTTAAATGAACAGTTCGATTAGTAATAGCTGGCAACACATTTACGGCAATAGTAAATTCTTTACCAGACAGATCTAAGCAGGGTAAGGGATACTCCACACCACCATCAACTAAAGAAAAGTCACCTATTGTTACAGGGTTAAATATGTAAGGTATAGATGAAGATGCCCGCATAGCTTTAGCACAGTTTCCTGAATTTATAATAACAGTATATTTTGAATTTAAATCAAAAGCTACTGCTGAATATTTAATCTGTAAATCCTCGATTTTAGCATCCTTTAGTTGTTGATTAAGTTTTTTTTCAATGAAAGCTCCATCAAGAACACCTTGAAACTTTAAATCTATATTTAAAGGATTAATAAAATCTAAGTATTTAAACTCTTTCCCAAACTTTAGCATCTCATCAGGAGTCATCCCTGAAGCGTATAATCCACCTACTAATGCCCCCATACTAGTTCCAATGATTTTGGTAATTTTATAGCTTTTTTCCAAGACTCTCAAAACCCCAATGTGGGCAAAGCCCAAGGCTGCACCTCCTCCCAGAATCACTGTAGCTTCTTGCATATTTCCCTCGCAAAACTATTCTTCATTAGCTTCTTCTTCTGTAGGTGGAGATATAGCTTCAACTGGACATCCAGTGTAGTCGGCAAAGTTTCCTCCCACACAAATACCACACTTAATACATTTTGCTTGATCTATAACAGCTTTACCGCCAACAATTGAAATAGCCTGAACCGGACAAGCATCCACACAAGCTTCACACCCAACACACTTATAGTCTGATATATGGAAAGCTTCTGCCAAATTGCTCTTATTACCTATTAGAGAAGACAATAAAATCAAGAAAAAGAAAACTATTACTACTATTTTAACTTTTTTCATTTTTTTCTCTCGCATTGCAAAAATCACAACCAATTCCCTTTCGTGGGCATTTCTCTCTGCATCGATGACATAAAATACATTCACTATCTATGACTTTTGGTTTATCATCAACATCAATCTGCATTGGACAGTTTCCAGAACACAGATCACAGTTTACACACATTGCTTTATTAATTTTGAGCATCACTCTTGGTATCTTTAAGAAATTGCTTAACTTCAAAAGAATACTCATAAGTGCACCATAAGGGCAAAGATAACGACATCCAAATCGCTCAATAAACAATGAAGCGACAATAAATATGAAAAGAATTATAGCACTAATGATTAAAAAATTACCAATATTGGCAAAGGCAATCACAGGGCATCCATTCATATATATACCCTGTATTAAAAAGTAAGCAAAGATTATATTCATTAGCAAAATAAAATACTTGAGGTTCTTAAGTCGGTTATGCCATTTATCTGAGATAACACGCTTTACTTTACCTTTTGGTGAAGCATTGGTTAGCTTATATAATACTTCTTGAATAGCACCAATCGGACAAAGCCAACCACAAAAGAGTCTACCGAGAAAAGGGGTTAATACTAAAATACTTATACCTACAATAGAGCTTATTATAAATGGATTACTTGTAAATAAAGCTCTCCAAGTAGGAATACCAAAGCAAACAAAAGAATAAGGACATAAACCATGCGGATTGATGTTTAAATATCCCATTCTCATTAAGAATATTGCAGTACCTGTAGTTAGTGTTATCAGTACAAGTAAAACAAATCGAAATTTCATTAAGTTTTTCATTACTTATTCTGAGCTATCAAAGATTTTAAAAATTCAATAAACTTATCAATATCATGACGAGTAGTATCGTAAGAACACATTAATCTAATCTCACCTGTGAATTCATCCCATGTATAAAAGTAATATTCATCTCTTAAAGGCTCAATAATATCTTTATTTAAAAGAGCGAATAAAGCATTTGCTTCAATTTCTTGAGTTAATTTAACTTCTTGAATTTCCGAAAGTTTATTATACATATAGCGAGCCATTTCATTAGCATTCTTAGCATTATCATACCAAAGATTATCACTTAGATAGGCTAACCACTGAACAGAGCTATATCTCATCTTTGAATATAATTGCATTCCCATTTTGCGTAGATACTTCATTCCAGTAGATAACTCTGGACGGAAACAAACTATTGACTCTGCTAACATAGCTCCATTCTTAGTTGCTCCAAAAGAGAGGATATCAATCCCGGTGTGAGTAGTTAAATCAGCAAAGCTACATCCTAAAGCAACTACAGCATTAGCTAAACGTGCTCCATCAAGATGGACAAACAATCCTCTGTTATGCGCAAATTCTACGATGGCTTTTATCTCTTGAGCTGTATAAATAGAGCCATACTCTGTAACTTGTGATATAGATATTATTCTGGGTTGAACATGATGCTCATCACCAACTCCAAATATTGCCTTTTCTATTAAATTAGGAGTTAGCTTACCATTACTGGTCTCAACACTAATTAGTTTACTACCAGTAAAATGTTCTGGAGCTCCGCATTCATCCACATTAATATGGGCAGATTTTGCACAAATTACGGCTTCATAAGGCTTTAAGAAGTTCTGCAAAGAAAGTACATTCGCCCCTGTACCTGTTAGAACAAAATAGACATCAATATCATTTCCAAAAATATCTTTAAACTTACTAATTGCTTTTTCTGTATAAATATCATCACCATAAGAATGTGTATAGCTAACATTTGCCTTAGTTATTGCTTCCAAAATCTTAGGGTGTACTCCTGAATGATTATCACTACCGAAACTTATCATTTTTTACTTTCCCTCTATATAATTTATTTTTTATTTTTATTTAAACCAAAACACAAAGACTGGTTTAGCCACAAATGAACACCAATAACACACAAATGCAAGAAAGATTAAACACTAAAGCACTATCCTTAATTAAATCACAAAAAAAAGAATTTGTCTTAATATTTTAATCAGTGAAATCTGTGTAATTAGTGGATAGATTATCTTTAATTCAACAATCTCCACATAACATCTACACCAACATCTATTGCCTGTGGTTTAGGCAAAAATTTATCAGAATGAAGATTGTTCTCCATATCTCCTGAACCTAACCAGAACAATAGACCCTTATAATAGGATGTAAAATAGCCAAAATCTTCACCTGTCATTGTATAATTACACTCTTCAAATTTATAATCAGATTCACTAATAACATCTTTAAATTTAGCAAATAGTTCTGCATTATTTACAACTGGATCAAAAGTTCCTAAGAGTGTTACTTCAACCTCTAAGTCATGTGCTAAAGCAATATTCTCTGCTACTCTTTGCATTATTTTATTAATTTTATCACGATTTTGAGTAGTCAATGTTCTATGAGTTCCCTGAAACAAACATCTGTCTGCTATTGAGTTACGCACTACGCCTGCTTCAGCCTTGCCTATTTGAAAGACAGTTGGTTCAACAGGATTTATAGATTGGGGAATTAGTTGCTTCATAGTTGAATAGAATTGAACTCCAGCTAACAAAGCATCTTTTCCAAATTGTGGAGTCGCTATATGACTTGATACTCCCTTAAACTCAACATCAAACTCTTGAGGGATTCCAAATATTATTCCCTGTTTACAAGCAAGCGTCCCAACAGGCATATGCCCAGCAACATGTAGAGCATAACATTCAGCAATCTGGTAACCATCAAGAACTCTTGATTCAATAATCTTTAAAGCTCCTCCATGTCCCTCTTCTCCAGGCTGGAAAACAAAAATAATATTCTTTTTAATTTGTGCTTCTAATACTCTATCAATTAAACCAATTAAGACTGTCATATGGATATCATGACCACAAGCATGCATTGTTTTCAGGTGAGTTGAGGTAAAATCACATCCACTCTTTTCAGTAATTGGTAAAGCATCCATATCTGCTCTAAATAGTAAATATGGCTCTTCCCCACCCTGATTATAGAACATTATTAAAGCATTAAAATCGAGTTCTTTTATTATTAATTCTTGTCTATTTCTAAATAGGTTTAAAATATATTCTTTACTTTTAAAAACATCAAAGCCTATTTCAGGAATTCTATGTAAATCTTCTCTTACTTTGCTTAAATTCATCTCTTTCACCTGTTAATTAAGTATTTTAAAATTCTTACTGCGTTAGTGGCAGCTCCAACTCTAATATTATTCGCTAGATTCCAAAATGTTAAGGAATGGTTATCTACCCCTCTTCTTAGCCTACAAACAAAACTATAATCTGAAGCACCTAATTCTAAAGGAGTAATAAAATCATCATCTAAGTATTTAACACTTTCAGCTTCTTTTAACAAGTGCTTAATCTCTTCTAAAGTGTAGCTTTTTTCTAATTCTACATAAACACTTTCCGAATGACCGTAAACTACTGGTACTCTTACGCATGTTGCAGATACTTTGATTTCATTATCAGAGAATATCTTTTTTGTCTCAAAACTCATTTTCTCCTCTTCTTCACTATAACCTGAAGGGAGAATTGCTCCGATTAAAGGAATTACATTATGTTCTATAGGACGAGGATAAATAGAATCTTCACTGTTATTTAAGAGTGAATTAATCCCCTTATAACCCGACCCAGAAACAGATTGATAGGTTGAAACTACTATTTTCTTTATTCTATTAACTTTATGAATTGCATAGAGTGGAAGAAGCATCTGGATAGTAGAACAATTAGGATTAGCAATAATGCCTTGGTAATTATTTAGTAGCCAGCCATTTATTTCTGGGATTACTAAAGGAGTTCTTGGGTCCTGTCTAAAAGCAGAAGAGTTATCAATGATAGTATTACCTGCTTTTTCAGCTATTGGGGAATACTGTTTTGAGACAGTAGCACCTGCTGAAAAGAGAAGATAATCAAACTTCTGAGTCATTTTATCTTCTGTCAATTCTTGGACTTCTATCTTCCTTTCTCTAAAATCTACTAGTTTACCTGCAGATTTTTGGGATGCAAATAAATGCAATTCATCAATTTCTATATTTTGTTCTTGCAAGCAAGTAAGCATCATTCTGCCTACTTCTCCTGTTGCTCCAACTACTCCTATTTTCATCATTTCCTCACTTTTAATGTTTCGTCTCTTCATTCCCTCTCTTTAGAGGGGTGGCTGGGTATTTCCAATCGGGGTGGTTTCATTCCTTTCTAATGAGGTGGCACAGTGTATTCTGCTGACCGATGTTCCTCATAATCAGTGTTAATCTGTATAATCTGTGGACACACAAGAAGGCAAATGCAATACGCCCCTACATTTGAGGTATTTCGTGTGAAGGCTTTCCCAGTAAATCTTAATTTATAAGATATTTATCTTCCCTAAGCCATTAATATTCTTAGTGACATGCTTAGGTTTTCCCCAAACATTTGCTTTTCCTGACCCATTAATAGTAGCTTCTATAGACTCTTCCACATTCAAATCAGCTTTTCCACTACCAGAAATCTTCAACTTTGTATTACGAGTTTTAACTTCTTTAAAATCTATTCCACCTAACCCACTAATTATTACTTCCAAATTATCTACCTTCCCATTTCCCACAACTTTAGCAACTCCAGATATTTTTAATTTAAGTCTTTCTTCTTTTATTTTTAGCAACTTTGTTTTAGCATTTCCTGAGATATTTAACTCAGTAAGTTGATTAGTTTTAATAATTATTAAAATATTCTTGGAAGGTGAAAGTATATTTTTTGTATTAATATTTAGAATACCTTCTTGGACATAACTTAAGATATAGCCTAAAATATTATCATCAGTCTCAATCGTTACTTCTTGCTCTTCAGCCTGTTCAATTTCAACATCACAAGGTAAAGCTAATGATATGCCAGTAAATTCTTTAACATCTCGAATCTCAGTAAGTATTTCTCCACTACCTCTAATTCCTTTCATCCATCTTCCAGCTCCAAAAGATAAAAGAACTGGAAGAATTAAGGTTACAAATATAAGCATAATCCCTACTAATATAGCAAGAGGAATAAAAAATAAACCTACTATAGCTAACACAGAGATTATTATTACAACAGCTAAGACAACTAGCAAAATCTTAACAAAAGGATTATCTATTCTCTGGTTATTAAACTGAAATTTCATAATGCCACCTAAGATTTTTTTTTATAATATTATATGCTATATATTGAGTCAACTAATATTTTAAGGAATTTGTGAAAATTTGCTTTAACAAAAGAACAGAGCACTTTCGTAAAGAGCCTAAACATTTAAACTTAATTTAAAAACCTCTCTTTTATCTTTTTCTACATTGACTGATTAAGCTCTGAAATATCAGTTGCGAATCACACTTTTTCTTTTCTTTAGCTGGGAAATTAGCATCAAACAATTCAACTTGGTGAGAATCTAAATGAAATGTTTCATCTTCAATAAAGCGACCACTAACATCTGCAAGTGAACCTGGGAGAAGTTCTAATACTTGCAAGGCTGGATTATAATAACCATCACTGCTATAAATATCATAATTTTCACCAGGAACAAAGCCAAAACGCTGATAATAACTTGGATTACCATATATAATCACTATACGATATCCCAGTTGGTAAGCAAGCTTCAATGAATGATTAATAAGAATAGTGCCGTAACCTAATTTCTGATACTTAGGGAGAATACTTACAGGACCGAAAGTAATTACATCATTGGTTTTCTCCTGTTCATCAATCACCTTAGCTTGAGTGTACATAATATTACCAATAATCTCATTATTAACCAACATGACTAAATCTAAGTCTTTGATGAAAGCCTTGGATTCACGTAATATATGAACTAAATAATGTTCATCACAAGCAGGAACATTTACATTCCAAAAGGCTTCTCTGGTAAGATTCTCTACTATTTTATAATCACTGCTTTCTTCTAATCTTATGATATATTTATCATTCATAAATTCTCCTAAGAAATTTATCTTATATTATAAGAAATTTAAAAATTCTGTCAATAAAAAAGTGCTACATAATCACTTTTTGAGGAGAGTGTTCAATCTAACTAAATGATAGGTAGAATGTAGTAGTGTTAACTAACTCAGTTTGTCACATTTTAAATTTATAGCAAAGTTTTTCAAATTGACTATAACTTGCATTTATATCTGAATTTCAGATATTGGAATAAGGTCTTTTAAATCCCCCTGGGTTTTGATGAATTTCCAAGCTTCGCTTGGGGCGGAGGGAATCTCCATCTCCCTTCGCTAAAGCTACTGAAGAGAAACCGTCCGACTGAAGAGGCTAACATCTGACTGACAAAAAAGCAATATTTCTAAAAAAATATATTTTAAAATGTTAAGAAAACATGAAAATGTGCTACTTGATGATTACATAGCTATTTGTTTATACAGTATTTAGTCCACTCAAAGAGCTCTTGTAAGATTCTCAGAGAAATTCCAATTATCAATGAGACTCTAATTAAGGTGCTACTAAAGAGATTATAAGTTTGATAGGTTATTCGCAAAATATGACTTGACTAATTTCATTAGCATGTAAATTAGTTATTCAAATTTGATAAAGGATGAATATATATATGATTAGTACAAATGAAGAAGTTGAACTAACAACTAAGAGTGAATCAAAAGATTTTATCAGACAGATTATAGATAAGGACATAGAAAGCGGGAAATATGGTGGAAGAGTTCACACTCGATTTCCTCCAGAACCTAATGGATATCTTCATATTGGTCATGCCAAAGCCATTGTAGTTGATTTTGGTATAGCTAAAGATTATCAAGGACTTACCAATCTTCGTTTTGATGATACCAATCCAACAACAGAAGATGTAGAATATGTTGATTCAATCCAAGCTGATATCAAGTGGTTAGGTTATGATTGGGATGATCGTCTCTATTACGCTTCTCAATATTTTGATAAATTCTATGAATATGCTCAACAACTTATCAAAAAAGGCTTAGCTTACGTTTGCTCATTATCCTTAGACCAAATTAGAGAATATCGTGGTACAGTTACTGAAGCAGGGAAACCATCTCCTGATAGAGAAAGGCCTATTGAAGAAAGTTTAGATTTATTAGAAAAAATGAAAAATGGTGATTTCCCTGAAGGAGCTTATACTCTAAGAGCAAAAATTGATATGTCTCATTCTAATATGAAAATGAGAGACCCTTTAATCTATCGAATCCGGCATGCTCATCATCATCAAACCGGAGATAAATGGCACATCTATCCCATGTATGATTTTGCTCACGGTTTAGAAGATTCAATAGAAGGCATAACTCACTCTCTCTGCACTTTAGAATTCCAGAATAATAGAGCACTTTACGATTGGTTCTTAGATGCTTTAGAGATATATCATCCACAACAAATTGAATTTGCCAGACTAAATATCACTCACACAGTAACAAGTAAAAGAAAACTTAAAGAATTGGTAGATAAAAAGATAGTTGATGGTTGGGATGACCCTCGCATGCCTACTATATGTGGTATGAGAAGAAGGGGATATACCCCTCAAGCTATTCGTAACTTCTGTGAAGGTGTTGGCTTAGCCAAAAGAGAATCTACCGTAGAAATGGCTCTTTTAGAGTATCATGTCAGACAAGACCTTAATAAAAATGCTCTCCGTATGATGGGAATAATTAACCCATTAAAGGTAGTTATAACTAATTATCCTGAAAATGAGGAAGAATGGTTAGAAGCTGTCAATAATCCTGAAAGACCTGAAGATGGAACAAGATTAATACCTTTCTCCAGAGAACTATATATCGAACAAGATGACTTTATGGAAGATGCACCTAAAAAGTTCTTTAGATTATCTCAAGGTAGAGAAGTCAGGCTACGTTATGCATACTTTATCACTTGCACCGATGTTATCAAAGATGATTTAGGTAATATTATTGAATTACACTGTATTTATGATCCTGAAACAAAAGGTGGTAATGCTCCAGATGGTAGAAAAGTAAAAGCAACTATGCACTGGGCTTCTGTTAAACATGCACATCAAGTGGAAGTAAGAGCATACAATTCTCTTTTCTTAGAAGAAAATCCAAATAAAAAAGAAGAAGGTAAAACTTTCTTAGATTATTTAAATCCAGACTCTTTAGAGATAATAACTAATTGCTTTGTAGAACCTGAGTTAGCTAAAGCAAAACCTGGAGTTAATTATCAATTTGAGAGAATTGGTTACTTCTTCTTAGATTCTAAGTATTCAAGACCAGATAAACCTGTATTTAACAGAACAGTGACCCTTAAGGATGCTTGGTCAAAGATAAAAAGTAAATAGAATATTTAATAAATAGAACAGCTTAATACCCCGCTTAGTGAAAAAACAAGTTATCAAAGCGGGGTTTTCTTTTTCCCTGTAAATCATAAAATAGAAACATGATAGATTCATTAACTCAGCTTTACTAAGCCATAATCCCAAATAATGCAGTAGATCTTTGAGAATAGCACTATATGCTTTTGCAAAAACATTAAAAATGGCTCTCTCTCAAGTAGAGTGGGCATAATTTAGTTCATGTGTTTAGTTTGTCTAAAAGTGGATGTCCACATCAGCAAAATCAATAATAATGTCGCCCTTCCAGGGCTAAGATAAATCTTTGGTTCATATATACCCTACGTTCCCGACATTCATAACGATGAAAGATGTTCTATCTTAAAATATTTCAATAATATAACAGAAATTGCTTGACTTATTATCTCGTTATAAATATATTGTTCGTAACGATGATAAAAGGCAGGATAGTAAAGATGGCAGCAATAATACATCAAAAAGATAAAAAAACAGGGAATATTTATGTTTATGAGTCAATCTCTCATTGGGATAAAAATAAAAAACAATCTAGAGCAGTCCGTAAATGCATAGGCAAAATTGATCCTCAGACTGGTGAGGTTATACCCACTGGTACCTATAACAAAAAGAAATTAGAAAAAGATGCTAATGTTAAACCAGGACCAGTCCCAATAACAAAGTGTCACCGAAGTTTTTATGGTGCTACTTACTTGTTCGATAAAATAGGGGAAATAACTGGAGTTACAGCTGATCTCAAAGCTTGTTTCCCAAATGATTTTAAGCGAATCCTTTCAATAGCCTATTTTCTAATCCTTGAAGAGAATAATTCTCTAAGTAGATTTACTCACTGGCAAAGACTTCATATTCATCCATATGGCAAAGATATAGCATCACAGCGTAGTAGCGAACTTTTCCAATCCCTCGAAGAAGGAGCTCGCATAAACTTTTTTACCAAACAAGGGAAACGTCGTGCCGAAAAGGAATATTGGGCTTTTGATACTACATCTATATCCAGTTATTCAGAAACCCTTAACCAAGTAAAAAAAGGAAGAAATAAAGAAAATGACCGGCTTTCACAGATTAATTTGGCTTTATTGTTTGGTGAAAAATCAGGATTACCCTTCTATTATAGGAAACTACCCGGCAATATCACTGACGTTAAAACAATTAAACAGTTGATGAATGAATTTGACATAATGGGCTACAAAAAAGTCAAAGTTGTTATGGATCGAGGATTCTATAGTAAAACTAACATAGATATGTTATACAAAAACCATCAAAAGTTTATTATGGGGGTTAAATTAGGACTAAAATTTGTTTCTAATATCCTTGAAGAAGAACGAGGGAATTTGGCAATATGGACCAACCTGCAATCACAGTTTGGCACATATGGTATTTGTAGACCAATACAATGGGATTATGAGCAAAAACGTCCTTACATAGGTGATTCTATTAAGGAAAGTAGAAGAGCATACCTGCATATTTTCTATAATCATGAAAAAGCAGCTAAAGACCAAGTAGATATGAATGACTATTTGACCCGTCTGTATAATGATTTAGTAAATAATAACTGCAAAGATTTCCATTTAAAGGATTACTCAAAATATTTTACGGTAAGTGAAACTCCAAAACGTGGACTAAAAGTAATCCCAAATGAAGAGGTAATGAAAGAAACGACAAGAAATTTCGGATATTTTGCTCTTTTATCCAATGAAGTTAAAGACCCTTTTGAAGCTCTATCTATATACAGAAGCAAAGACATAGTAGAAAAAGGTTTTGGTAATCTTAAAGAACGCTTAAATTTTCGAAGACTACAAGTTTCTTCAGAATTATCGCTCAATGGAAAGATATTTGTTGAATTTATTGCTTTGATTTATTTATCTTATGTAAAAAAGAAAATGCAGGATGCAGGATTATTTGACAAGTGGACTTTACAAGGCTTACTAGATGAACTTGATGTTATAGAGCTATTAGAAGTACCTGGGCAAGGACGGATAATCGGAGAGATTACTGAAAAACAGAAAGATCTCTACGAAAAATTGGGTATTAATTATCCCTCGTTATAAATTTCGGGAACGTAGGATATACAGGGTCTAACGAACCCTGCCTATTAAATGACATCCCTTCGGGATTAGATAAATATTATTTTCACAAAAATAAAAACAGAAGGAATAAATCCCTTTTTAAATTATTTATCAAATTTCCCACTCTACTTTGGAGAGAGCCTTAAAAATAACAAAAAAACTAAATTCATCAGAAAAATACTCTTGACATCTAAGCTGTTTTAAAAGTGTAGTATTATGACAGGAAAGATAGGGTCCTTATTATATAAGCCCTTATTATCATGTCATTTAAGTGATTTATTTATATAGGGGAACGAAAAAATGAACAAACTATTAAAGTACTTTTTATTACTTTTATTCACATGCACAAGTACGCTTACTTTTGCTGAAAAATTATTAATTGATGACTTTGTCTGGACAGATGAAGATAAACTGATGTGGGATTTGAATCAGAGAATCACTCCAACTAATCCACCTACTACCCCAGTAAGAGCTGTTGCGGAATTCGAGCCTGCTGAATCTGTATTAATAAGATATCCTCTTGGAATACCAACAAGTTTTGTGGCATTACTATCCCAAGAAATACCTGTGATTTGCATCGTTGCTAGTAACTATGAACAGACTCAAGCTCAGAATAGTTTCAATTCTGCTGGAGTTAACAACGATAATTTAAGCTTTATTATTGCTGATACAGATTCTTATTGGACCAGAGATTATACTTCTTGGTGGATTATTGATGGAAATGAAGAAATTAGTGTCCTCAATTTTGAATATAATCGTCCTAGACCTTATGATAATCTCTTCCCACAAGCTTTCGCTCAAGAGTATGATTATCCATATTATGCTATGAATATAGAACAGACAGGTGGTAATTTCATGACAGATGGTTATGGTATTGCTGCTGCTTCTCATATTGCATATACCGAAAATGGAAATAATGAAAATTTAGTTAATACCACTATGGAAGAATATATGGGTATCACTAATTATATGGTCATACAAGATCCTAATAATACCTATATCGACCACATAGACTGTTGGGGTAAATTCCTTGATGTTGATAAAGTTTTAATTCGGGCAGTAGCAACTTCTCATAGTCAGTATGATGAATTAGAAGAAGTAGCTGACTATTTTGCTACAACAAATTGCTCTTGGGGTTATCCATACGAAGTTATTAGAGTCTATACTCCTAACGACCAACCTTACACAAATTCCCTTATCTTAAATGACAGAGTTTTTGTTCCTCAAACTGGAAGCTCTTGGGATGATGAAGCTATTCAAACTTATGAAGATGCCATGCCAGGATATAGAATATATGGAGTTACTAACAACACTTACAATCCTTGGGAGTCAACCGATGCTTTGCATTGTAGAACTCATGAGATTCCTAAACGTGATCTCTTATCAATCAGACACTACCCACTCTATGGGGGGGTAGATGATGAAAATATCATTATTGAAGCAAGTATTTCAGCTCTTAGTGGTGAAGCGATTTACCCTGACTCAACCCTTGTCTATTATAAAGATGTTAATGCTACAAGTTGGCAATATACAAGCTTAGAGTTAGGAGAAAATAATACTTGGACTGCTGAAATTGGTCCTTTTGAGACAAATCAGATTATCCAATATTATCTCCATTCAGCAGATGAAGCAGGTAATTCTGAAAATTATCCTTTGATTGGGGCGGCTGATCCTTTTGAATTTGTTTATACCAACACAAATACTAATTTAGCTCCTCTAGTAGAATTTGAACCAATTGTTGCAGTTCAATCTGATGCTCTTCCTGTAGAATTAACTTGTATTGTTACTGACCCAGACAATGATGAAGTTACCGTAACCTTATGGTATGAAATTAATGGAATCTCTCAAACAGAAAATTTCATAAATACAGAAGGTAGTTTATTTAGTTTAGTATGGAATTTTGAGTATGATAATAGTGGAGAGAATGAAATCAACTATAGAATTGAAGCTTTGGATTCTAATAATTCATTAACCTCCACCCCAACTTATTCTCTAAACTTTGTTGTTCCTAATGAGAATAATGATGTTCAATCAACTACTGGCTTAATTTCAGCTTATCCTAATCCTTTTAGAGATTCGTTAAGTATTTCTTTCAAGTCAAATTCTAACAACCAATCTGTGAAAGTATATAACCTTAGAGGTCAATTAGTTAAAGAAATCAAAACTTATGCTAAAGCAGGAAAGACTGCTAATGTAAGTTGGAATGGTAAAGACAATAATGGTAGAAGAGTAAGTTCAGGGATCTACTATCTTGTTCTACAATCTAATGATTCTAAAGATGTTAGAAAAGTATTGATGATGAAATAGTATCTTGCTTGCAAGAGTTAAAAACTAAAAATAAAAATTGTGATATTACTTCAAAAGTTATGATTACTAAACATTTAGTCTAAACTCATAGTGATTGAAAGTTATATTCATAATAAAAATTACAATGAAAGCCCTACGAAAGTAGGGCTTTTGAATTAATATACTAAAGTAATTTCCTTAATTCTTGAAGACAAAACAATAAGGCTCAAGTTCAAGTCTGGTGGAAATTTCATAAATGAACCACATCTTTTAGAATTTTCTCTTAACATCCGACGTTAAGTCTTTTTGTTCTTGGCAAAGCTAATCCTATATTATCTGTTTTATGTCAGATAGTCTATTGGGTGTTTATTAGGGGTTTATTAGGCCTCTATAAGCCATCCCCTAAGCTGAGAGCCAACAGACACATGATAGTGAAGATATATTAGTTCAATACACATAATATGATCTTATAGAAAAGAACAATGCATTAACTAAAAGACATGCCTGCTAACTATTGTTTTAAATTATATTGTTAAACCCAGATAGTGTAGTAGAACTTTAGTGAAGAGTGCAGATTATTCTAGCAAAATCCCCTTCTTTGAGGGGGACACAGGAGGTGATTCCATAAAACGCATAATATATATATATATTCGGAGAAATTATGGAAGTTACTTTTTTAGAATAATATAGTGCTAATCACAAAGGTCTACTGCACTGTCTGGGTTAAAGTCTTATTTTCAAGCAAAACTTACTATAAACAGTAAATTAAAACTCGTAACTTTCTATTATAAATTTAATATACTATATCAATAGTCTCTTTTTTACCACTATACTTGAACTTGAGCCAACCATAATGCTGATTATGATTCTTCCTTCTTTACTAAAATGGCAATCTCAAAAGAAGTATAAATTCTGAGCTTCATTTTTTTATTGACATAAGATAGGGGTTAATATGCTTAACATAGTACTAATTTTGTAGGAGTTAACTGAAAATGAGTATTAAAGATAATTTTAATTCCATTATGAAAAAGATAGAATATACCTGTAATAAAATACATAAAAAAGCAGATGAAATTAAATTAATAACCGTAACAAAAACGCACTCTGCTGATGTAATTATGGAAGCCTTGCAGGCAGGAGCTCAATACATTGGTGAGAATAAGATTCAAGAAGCTCAGGAAAAACTTCCTTTGTTAGAGGGACAGTATCAAGAATTCCATTTTATTGGACACTTACAGAGTAACAAAATTAAACATTTAATGAAATTAAAGCCTGCTTTGATTCATTCAATTGATAAGCTTTCCACAGCTGAAAAACTCTCAGAGTATTGTGTGAAAAATAACACAAAGCAAGAGATACTTATCCAAGTCAATACTACGGAAGAAGACAGTAAATCTGGTACAGGTGAAAATGAAGTCCTGGAGTTGATTAAGCAAGTTGCCCTTCTTCCTAACATCAAGATAATGGGATTGATGACGATTGGCTTGTTTGATGAAAATCCTGAAGTCACCAGACCATATTTCCGAAATTTAAAAAGAATTTTTGATTATATAAATTCTCTTGACATAGATAATGTAATTATGAAACATTTATCAATGGGTATGACACATGATTTTGAAATTGCGATAGAAGAAGGGGCTAACATAGTCCGAATCGGTAGTGCAATTTTCGGAGCAAGAGATTACAGTAAAAAGGGGTTATAATGAGTGTGTTAGGAAATTTAATGATACCAATATCGATATCAATATTAGCATATATTTGCGGTCTTTTCTCTACAGCAAAGGTATTTGCAAAGACTTTTAAATATCTGAATATTACTAAAGTTGGTTCAGGTCATTCTGATACCAAAAACATCTATTCAAATGTTAGTAAGACAATGGGTGTTATTGTTGGAATAATAGATATTGGAAAAATTTATCTATTTCTATATTTAGTTAAATATCTTTTAATTAATGTTTTGAACCAAGCTAATTTAGCTGAAGATAATCTGCTATTTATCTATGGGTTCTTTCTAATTTTAGGGCATTGCTTCCCTTTCTATAATTTATTTAGTGGTGGAAGAGGTATCTTTACTTTTGCAGGCTACTTAGGCTTTTTTGCTCCAATAACAATGTTAATTGTTGGCTTTATTTCAACAATCATAGCCTTAGTATTCGGGCAATACCGTGCAGCAAAATACTTCTTAGTTGGTGCTCCAGTAATTGCGTCATTAATAATATCAACAATCACCCATGTCACTACGGGTTTAACAACAAAAATATTTATAGCTTCTATCTTGATGGTAATAGTGAACTTCATTGTTTCCAGAAAAAGGAATGAACTAAAATGAAAATCATTACCAAATTAGTAATGACTATCCTTTTTACTTATCTATCTTTAAACCTTTTTGCTTATCCCAGTATAGACTACGATTGGCAGTTACCTGCCAGAAACATCTCCCCTATTGGTATTTCTTTAGGTGGAATAAACCAAGTTTATGCTGAAGATTTTGGGGTTGCTAATGAGAATCCAGCACTTTTAGCACTTAGAAAAGGCACCTATTTTTCAGCAACTTTCCGAAGCAATCGAATGAATGATAAGAATCTAAGCAGTGTTCTCAATCCAAGTTATCTACTCAAGTCTAAGCAATTCACTTATTTTACAGTTTCAATGCCAAAATTCGCTGTAGCCTATCAACCAATTGTTAATAAAACTGAGAGATATGAAGATAGCTCAAAAAAGACTTATCAAGATTTGTATATGAATTCTTATGTGTTATCCTTTGCTGCTCAAGATGAAGACTTTACAAAACTTACTTTAGGATTCAATCTAAAGCTTATTGATGGAAGACAAGTTTATCATAAGCACTTAAAAGAGAATAATCAGCTAATATTAGATGAATTTATCGATGATAGCGTAACAGGTTACTCCTCAGATCTTGGTTTAACTTATAACCATAACACTATTTTAGTTGGTTTAACACTTAAAGATGTAGTTTCAAAGCTTTACTGGAATGAAAGAAAAGATAACCATCTTAGACAACGCTTTTCTTTTGGAGTAGGCTTCTATAATGAAAACTCAACATTCCAATTAGCTACTCAAGGAAGATTAAATAAGAGTGAAGAGCAGACCTATCACATTGGTTATGGATATTCACTAAATTTTGGAAATGCAACAACTCAATCTTTAGGTTTAAAATTAGGTATGTTCAGTGACCAATTTGATGAAATGGATAATATAAACTACACAATGGGATTCGGCTACACCATTAGTATGTTTAGAATTGATATTTCTACAATATCAGCAGGATTCACCATGGATAATACTGATTATCTTTTCTCAGTAACTGTAGGTAAATAGTGTTTTCTTTATCCTTTCTCAACTCTGGATTGCTAATAGCCAGTCTAAGCGCTTTAATTCCTATTCTAATCTATTTCTTTGCTAAAAAAAGACCTGATAGAGTTATCTTTAGCTCATTAAAATTCATAGTAACCAGTAAAGAAGAGAAAAATAGTAAGATTAATATAAAAAATATCCTGTTATTGATAATTAGAACTTTGATTATTTTACTCTTAACTATAATATTCGCCCGTCCAATATTTAAAACTTTTCTCGGTATAGATAGCAATTATCATGCTCCTACAACCATTTCCATTGTGGCAGATAACTCTTTAAGCATGGACTACTATTCTAAAGCTACTCAGCGTCTCGAACTACTAAAAGAGAAACTGAGAACTATTAACTCTAAACTAACTGATAATGATTTCATCAGAATTTATACTAAAGATAATTTTGTCACTTCCAGTAAATTTATGCAAGGAGCAATAGCTGATTCATTAATCAGGAATATTCCACTTTCATATAGTTCGGTATCTTTAGATTCTCTCGTAGTTAGAGCTATCAGGAATAGTAAATCTGCCGAAACAGCTAATCATGAACTTTATGTTTTAACAGATGGTAATGAGACACTGAGCTACCAGGACTCAATGAATACTATTAAATATATTTTAATCGATGAGAATCAAGAGTGGAATAACCTTACCTCTTTTATAAATTCAGCCCAAGTAATTAGTAATAATAATGTTAAACAGATCAGTTTAGATTTTGTTATTCATAATTATGGTAATGATATCGTTAAAGATAGATTAGTTAGATTAAACTACAATGATAGAAGCTATGATAGATTCGTTACTATTGAAGCAAATAAGAGCTGGCAAGGTAATTTCACAATTCCTATTGAAAAAAGTGGATGGCAAAAAGGCTTTATTGAAATTCAAGACGAATATTATCTTAAAGATAATCGTGCTTACTTCAGTTTCTTCTTCAATCTTCATCCAAATATTACTATCATTACTGAAGAAAATAGAGTCTCTCTCCCCCTCCAGACAATGATTAATATTTTTGCTGGTATTTCTGAAAATATAAGATTTATTCCTCAAAATCATGTTAATAAACAACTAATTTCTTCTACAGATATCTTTATCTTCTATAAATTAGATAAATTTGCCGGAAATATTGTGTCTCTGCTAAATCAGCTTGATTCTGAAGGTAAGGGCGCATTATTAATATTGAGTCCAAACTCAGATTCTTCAGTTAAGAACTTTGTAAGCAAGAACTTTAATATTGAATTAAACACTGGCTTAATCAGAAATCAATACCCTGATTGGTTTAATCAATATAATGAACTATTCACAGGAATTGGCACAAATCAATTAAATGAAATGAAGTTCAATGATCTAATCAAAGCTGAAATTAAAAATAAAAACAAGACACTATTAGCTACTGGGAAACAACCTCTTATGGCTCAAGATAGTGATTTATTCCTCTTTTTCTTTGATGATAACAATGAGTTGGTTACAAATACTATTTATCCTGTGTTAATGAATAAAATATTCGAAAAACTAAGTAACAGCAACTTAGAGATTTCAACAAACTACTTGGGGAACAGTATTGAGCTTGCAAAAAATGCCGAAATCAATGATAAAGAAATACTCAGCAACAACTATACTTTTAACGATTTAGGTATTTTCAAAATCAAGAATATTGCCGATAAAATCAGCTATCAATCCGTTAATTTAGATGATAAACAACTAACAGAAAGTACTAAATCTGTAGACAATTTCTCTGATTCTTATCATAATATCACAGATAACTGGGAATCTCACCTGTTTTCAGAAAGTGGAAGATTTGAACTGTTGAAATATCTTCTAATTGCCATACTTATACTATTTGTAGCTGAATTGATTATTGTTAAATTACGATAAAATACTGTTTAGAGAAAGCTCTTTGTCCCTTACTCTATTTATCCATTCTTGTATCCTCTACAAGAACTATTTTCAATTTTTTATTGACACAATAACCGACTCTTACAAACTTACACAAAATACTAAAATTTAGATAAAATTAATATTTAATAAATAAGGAGATAGTGATGAAAAGAACATTTCAACCTCATAACAGAAAGAGAAGAAACAAACATGGTTTCCGCCTCAGAATGAGTACAGCAAATGGTAGAAGGGTGCTTAGTGCAAGAAGAGCTAAAGGCAGAAAAAGACTTACAGTTTAATTATATTAAAAATCGGAAACAATATTTAGAATTTTATAGAATTCAGAAGAAGATTCATTCTAATTTTTTTTTAGTTCTGTGTCGTAAAGACACAGAATCTTCTTTATTTTCTGTTGGTATAACAGTTACTAAAAAAATTGGAAATGCAGTTACCCGTAATAGAATTAAACGCCGTATTAAGGCATATCTTAGACAAGTTATGAACACAAATATCAGTGGGATGATGATTAACATAATTGCGATTAAAGATTCATCAGAAATCTCTTGGAGTGAACTCGTAAGTGACCTTGATTATACTATTAAGAAAATTGAACAGATTAATTACTAAGATTACTAAGTCAGTAAATTTACTATTCATTTTTATTATTCGAATGTATAAGTACTACTTATCCCCACTTTTCCCAGCTACTTGTAGGTTTACTCCTACTTGTAGTACATACGCTACCCAAGCATTCAGAAAATACTCTTTTTCCTATGCTTTATACTTGTCAGTAAAACGAATTCTAAAATGCCACCCATACCACCCCGGTGGTCATGATCCATTAAAATAACTTAGGAGGAAATTTGAATAGGAAGACCCTATTAGCGATCGTATTAATGTTTCTAACATATTGGCTGTTTAACACCTACTTCTTCCCAAAACAGCAAGAAACAATAAACAAAGCAAGCACTACTGAAACTGTAAAAAAGGCTAAAGAGGTAATAACTAAACCAGTGATAAACCTCACAAATGATGGTATTTTGATTTTAAGTGATTACACTGATGGAGAGATTAGATTCAATTTTGAAGGAAATGAACCAACCATAGAAGACCAATTATATCAAGGAATTATTCCAGTAACTGACCCTGACCAAGTTACTAAACTAAGAGCAAAAGTTTTTTATAATGACCAAGAATCTTACACAGCCTTTTATACTAAAAATTTAAGAAAAAATGATATAGTTCAAAGTAGTGATTTAGAAGCTGTAGTATTAGAAAATGACAAACTTAAAATAATACTTTCACCAAAAGAAGCTATTATTTCAGAAGTGTTTGTTAAAAATTTTCAAATGGGAGAAGATGATATTGTTCAGCTTATTCCAGAAAAATCTAATCTCGGTTCAATCGATATTGATGGTATAGATTTAAGTAATTTAATCTATTTTAAAGAAGTTTCTAAAAGAAGCGTAAAGTTTTATTTGAAAGATGTAAATGAACAAATAATTTTTGCTAAAGAGTATATATTAAATGACAATTATCAAGTTGATTTTAATCTCTACTTTGCCTCACAGAATTATAAGCAAAATTACGTCATCAAGGTTCCTGGAATTGCGGATACAGAAAATCTCAACTATAAAGAGTCACATCCTGAAAAGTATTTCAAAAATAAAGCTCAAGATTATAAGTTGATTGCCTTAGATACAAATGAAATTTTTAAGGAAACATTAGCAAAATTAGAATCTAATAAGTTTGAAAGTTCAACAGATAATGTTAAGTGGGTTGCAGCAAGATCTAAGTACTTCGTTGTTTCTCTATTTTCAGACAAGATTATTGCAGATAAAAGATTTACTGGAACAATGGAAAACATGAGCCCTGCGTTTGAACTATCTGTTGAAGATTCAGACTTTGAAAATGAATTTGAACCTTATTATTTCTACTTAGGACCTGTTGATAAAGACTATATTGAGACTTTTGATTCAACACTCATTTTTGACAGAGTAATCGAAAGAAGTTGGACTTGGCTACATTGGCTATCTAAACTTTTTGAAATTATTATGAAAGGTCTTGCTAAAGTAATTCCAAATTATGGTATCGTAATTATAATTTTTGCTGCGTTAATCAAACTCATACTCTATCCACTAACCCACAAGAGTTTTGAAAATAGTATGAAAATGCAAAGAGTACAACCTTATTTAACATCAATTCAGAAGAAGTACAAAAGTGATCCTATGAAGATGCAACAAGAGATGAGTAAGGTAAAAAAAGAACACGGAGTTAGCACCCTCGGTGGTTGTTTGCCTATGATTATTCAGATGCCTATATTCTTTGCTTTATATCCTACTCTTAGATATTCAATTGCTTTAAGAGGAGCTTCTTTCGTCGGTTGGTTACAGGATTTATCAAGTCCCGACCCATACTACATTCTACCTATAATAATGGGTATATTTATGTTTATTCAACAGAAGATGATGACAAACACACAGATGAATAATAATTCACCAGAAATTGATGAAAAACAACAAGCCATGATGCAAAGTCAAAAAATGATGGCTTATATAATGCCTGTCATGATGTTTTTCTTCTTCCGCAATCTTCCTTCAGGATTAGTACTATACTGGACAGTGTTTAATATTTTGTCAATCATTCAACAACACTTCATTAACAAGAAATTCAGAGGACAATAATATGGAAGCTATAGTTTTGACTGGTAGTTCAATAAAAAAAATATTAGAAGAGTTTTGCAGTGAGCAAAAGATTAAGCTCAACGATGTGCAATACGAAGTTATAGATGAGGGTAAAAGCGGTTTTTTAGGATTTATCGGTTCCAAGAAAGCACAGATAAGAATAATCTCATTCGGAATCAAACAAGAAGTATTAAAGTTCTTAGAGAATCTTTTAGAAAAAATGAATATCGAATTTGTTGATATTGAAGAGTCTGAAACTGAAGACTCCTTAAATTATCATATAGTAGGTTCATCTGACCCAGGTTTTTTAATTGGCAAGGAAGCTCGCTTCCTTAATAATATGCAATATCTTATTAACAGAATTTTTGAAAATGAAACTGGTACTAAAAGAATTTACATTGATGTTGATAATTATAAAGAGAGACAAGCTGAACAAGTCATCAGAAAGTATGAGCCAATATTAGATAGAGTCGTATCTAATCAAAAGCCATATACTTTAGAACCTCTTGACCCAAATATTCGCCGTGTAATCCATAAATTCATTGAAAGTCGTCCTGAGATAAGCACGCTTACAATTGGTGAAGGTAAAATGAAGAGAATAGTAGTCTTCCCAAAAGATTATGATCAGACTAAGATTCGAAAACGTTCTTATGCTCCTCATTCAAGAAGACCTAATAATCATAATCAAGAAAATAATGATAAACCAAAAAGCAATCGACCTCAAAGCAAGTCTGCCACTCCAGCAAATAACACCAAAAGTGTTTATAAACCAAGAAAAAAACCATATCGCAAGCCTAAAAAACATTCGGATAGCGAAACCGAATAATAAGACTATGCTTACTATTAAAATTTTAGACGCCGGTCATTTCTATTCAGATGCCGGTGCTTCTTTAGGGAATCTTCCTCGGGCTATCTGGGGAAGATTTCTTTCAGTTGATGAAAAACATAGAATGAGATTAAATCTAAACCTATTACTTATTGAAACTGATGAAAATATAATACTTGTTGACACAGGAATAGGTAATAAAATGAGTGAGAAGGAGATGAAGATTTATTCTCCTTCTCAGCGTTCATTAGAAACAGCATTAGCCGAAGAGGGCTACTCACCAGAATCTATTACAGATGTAATCATGACGCATCTTCATCATGACCATGCAGGTGGAATTGTAAGTTTAGATTCATTAGGGAAAGAATATCTTACTCTTCCTCAAGCTACTTATCATATCCAAAGGTCAGAGTGGGAAATTGCCAAACACCCTGATGATTTGAATAATGCAGCTTATGATTTTACCAGAAACTTAAGTCTATTAGAAAAAAAGGGAAAAATCAATATAATTGATGGTGATTATCAGTTATGTAATGAAGTTTATCTAAAGCTTGTAGCTGGACATTCTGAAGGAATGCAGATTGTGATTATTGATAGTGATAAGCAAAAGTATATCTATGCTGGAGATATTATTCCTTCATCAACATATTTAAAGCTGGCTATTACATCTGCCTACGATGTTTGTCGAAAAGATACTGTTAATGCCAAGAAATGGATATTAAATAAAGTTAATTCTGAAGGCTTTAGACTAATATATGATCACTCAACAGAGGAAATATTTCATGCTAATCAATAGGATATGGAAATTTATACTTGTTATTCTGCTAATTGCATTATTAACTGCTTGTGCAAAAAAGGAAATAAATGAATCAAATGGCGTGATAGTTACTTCTCCTGAAGTTGCTGAGATTATTGCTGAATTGGGTGGAATAGACTTAATCATTGCCAGGACTCAGTATTGTGATTATCCTCCAGCAATGTTAGAATTAGAATCAATAGGTGATTTTAGTACAATCAATATTGAGAGAGTTATTGCTCTTAAACCTCGCTTAATTTTCACTGCTGCATTTGAACAACAAGAATTTTATGACAAACTCCAACCTTTTGGAATTGAAGTAGTAAAAATTCACTCTAATTCGCTAAATTCTTATTATGAAAACGTAAAATTGATAGCCAGCAAATTAGGTCTCGAAGATAAATCAACTGCCCTAATTGACAAATTTAAAGATATAGAATCAAGCTTATCTTTACCAGTAAATCCCCCTAAAGTTTATTTTGAGATTTCACCTAATTTAGGTACTGTAACAAACAAGTCTTTCATAGGTGATTTAATAGTAAAAGCGGGGGGAATCAACATTTTTGGAGATATAAAACAAGATTTTTTAATTTCTAAAAATGAAGATATAGTCCAAGCTAATCCAGATATCATCATAGCATTATCATATTTAAGTAAAGAAGAGATTTCTCAGAGAAGAGGTTGGCAGGATATAAATGCTGTGAAAAATAATAAGATTTACACTATTGAGGATATTGATATAGATACTGTAATGCGAACAGTTCCTCGCTCAAGTCAAGCACTTATAAAATTTAATACTTGGTTTTTGAATTATGATAAAAAGCAGCAAAATTAGCACATATTTCGGCTTAGGAATTCTTTTCTTTGCTGTTTCATTTCTTTATCTTACTTATAAAGTCCCATCAACAGAAATCTTAATTGCCATAAGATTACCGCGTTTCCTACTCACCCTAATCACGGGTATAGTATTAGCTTCTGTAGGAAACATCTATCAAATGCTCTTGAATAATCCCTTAGCTGAGCCCTATATTCTCGGAACAAGTTCTGGTTCTGCTCTTTTTTCCATAACTGCTTATATCTTGGGTTTCACTTATTTAATGCCTTTGTTTGGATTCTTTGGAGCTGTTTTAGCTATGACCTTAGTATGGTATATTGCCAAGACTGGCTCTGGGATAAACACTGTCAAGCTAATCCTCTCAGGAATAATTGTTTCCATGATTTGTTCAGCAGTAATTTCCCTCTACATTTACCTTTTCCCAAATCAGATAACTATTATTATGGGCACCTTGATGGGAAGCTTAAATCATGTTTTTACTAACCTTGAATGGTATATCTTCCTGGGATTAGTTGCTCTATCTATTCTCCTATTAACCTATCTATATTTCTTATCTAACAGTCTTAACATCATCTCTACAGGTGATATTACAGCTCATTCTTTAGGAGTAGATACTGGTAAAATAAGAAAGCAAATCTTTGTAATCACTTCTATTTTGATAGCTATTGTTACCTCTTATGCTGGTATTATTGGCTTTGTTGGCTTAATCATACCTCATATAGTTAGAATGATGTGTGGAGATAATTTAAGAAACAACTATTTTATAACTATGCTAATCGGGGGAATTTTCCTTATTCTCTGCGATTTCCTTGCTTATCATATCAGTCCCTTTGGGGAGCTCCCAGTTGGGATTATTACAACAATCATAGGTAGCTTCTTTTTTATCTCAATCTTAAGAAAAAGGAATTAAAATGGAATACATCAGAAAGTTAACAAAAGATGATAAGGAACAAGTACTTTCTATCTGCGATTCAATCTGGGATGGTGAAGATTATATTCCAGCTATCTTTGATGAGTGGATTACTGCTTCAAACAGCTATTTCGTTGGACTTTTTGAAGATAATAAACTTCTTGGATTCGGAAGATTAGCTTCGCATGGAAATGGAAACTTTTGGTTAGAAGGTTTAAGAAAAAATCACTCCCTGAAGATTAAAGGAGTTGGGAAAAAGATAGCAGATTATCTGATTAAGATTGCTATAGAAAAGGAATGTAAATCTTTAAAATTCTCCACCTACTTTAATAATGTTGAATCTATATCTCTTAATGAAAAGATTGGATTTTCTAAAATCAAACAGTGGTCTTATCTGGAAATTCAAAAAGAAGACTTTGAGATAAGTTTACCTAATTTTCGTGATGAAGATTTTCAACATGTTGAATTTGAAGATTTTTCTAACTTTATTATCAGTTCCAGATTTCTTGCAGAAATGAGTAATTACCTTTGTGAAGGTTGGAAGGTATTTGATGCTACGATGGAATACCTAAAAAGCCTGTATGAGAATTCAACTACATTTGCAATAATTAGAGATAACAACATAGAATCTATGATTTCAACTGTTATAGATAATGAAAAAAATATTTTTATTACATTCTTTGATTATAAATCAAAATTGCAGAGCCAAAAGCTTCTCAAGAAAGTTTTTGTTCATGCTATTCAGCTTGATACCAAAGCCGTAAGCATTATTGTTCCTAATAACACAAGAGTTGATTTTATGCATACCCAGGGCTTCGAATCTTGGGAACAAAGCGATGATTTTCTCTTATTTGAATATCGAGGTAAAGATGATTTTAAATAGAAGTTCGGGAATATTACTCCACCCCACCGCCTTACCAAATGATTACGGGATAGGTGATTTGGGAAATCAAGCTTATAAGTTTATTGATTTTTTAGCCGAACTAAAACAAGAATACTGGCAAATACTCCCCTTAACTATTCCCGAAAAAGGAAACTCTCCTTATTCTCCATTAAGCTCTTTTGCAGGTAACCCTCTCTTAATTTCTTATGATAAGTTAATTGAAGAAGGATTATTAGATATTTCTGATTTGAGCAACATTTCTTCATATAATGAGAAAATAGACTATTTTCAAGTCAAGCAAGAAAAAGATAATCTGCTAAAAAAAGCTTTTCTTAACTTCTCTCAAAATAATGAAGATTATATAAAATTCTGTTCAAATCATTGGTTAAAAGATTATTCTCTTTTCATTACACTTTATGAGAAAAATGAGAGAAGGGCATGGAGCGAGTGGATTGACCAAGAGAAAAAACCAACAGCTCAAGATAAAATTGAATTAATAGCTAAATATCAAAGTGAAATTAAATACCACAATTTTGTCCAATTTATCTTCTTTCAGCAGTGGATGAAGTTAAAAAGCTATGCAAATAAAAAGAAGATTAAAATTATTGGAGATATTCCAATTTATGTTTCTTATAACTCTGCTGATGTTTGGTCAAATAAAGAATTTTTTCTTTTAGATAATAATGCTAATCCTCAATTCATCTCAGGCTGTCCCCCAGATGATTTTAATCATGATGGTCAAATTTGGGAAAATCCCTTGTATGACTGGGAAATGAATAAAGTTTCAAATTATCGATGGTGGAAAGAAAGAATCGCTTATAATTTACTCATAAGCGATATGGTAAGACTGGACCACTTTATTGGATTTACACGCTACTGGAGTATTCCTACTCAGCTTTTTGATGCCAAACAGGGAGAATGGAAAGAAGGTCCAGGATATGACTTTTTCCAGAATATTAAGACATCTATACCTAACTTAAATATCATTGCTGAAGACCTTGGTATGCTAACCCAAGAAGTTACTGATCTAAAAAACAAGTTTAACTTCCCAGGTATGATTGTTCTTCATTACGCTCTCGATGACTACAGCTTCAACTACTTAGAGCTTCCCCAAAATACTTTTATCTACACTGGTACCCATGATAATAATACGAGTTTAGGTTGGTGGAAGGAATTTGCTGAAAATCATGACCTGATTAATAAAAATATATCTAATTCACTTGCGAAAATAAACAATAATTCTCATCATAACTCTGATACTATTTCTTGGGATTTAATAACTATTGCTTATGCATCAAGCTGTATAGCTGCTATTATTCCTATGCAGGACATTCTAAAGCTTAGCCAAGATTATAGAATGAATAGACCTGGTCTTGCAGATGGGAACTGGGATATTCGCATTCCTCAAGGATATGAAAATATGGTGGATAAAAGAGAACTTTTAGAATTGTTGGAAAGAAATGTTAGAGCTAATAACTGAGTTATAGCTATAAAGTAACTATTCTCAAAGTTCTATTGCATTATTTGGGTTAAATATTGAGGAGATTTAGATTCTCCTCTTTTTTGCATTTCAGTAGGAAATAATCGTAAATTAGCTAAATAATTTTCTTTTTAAAATATTATTATTGTATTAGCTCTATTAACTTCATTAATTTATATGAATAATATGACTTTTATACTTGACACAAGATAGCTGATTTTTTTGTATAGATATAGGGATTTTTATTTACTTAATATAGTGTAATAGTTTTAATTAAATATTATTCTTTTATTAGTGATAAACGACTGCATTATTTGTTTTTATAGTGATTATAATTTATATAGAGGAGAAAATATGAAGAAAGTGATTATTTTAATTACGATTCTTACCATCTTTTTATCTTTATCTGCTGACAAATTTGTCAAAGATGTTTTTGAAGATAATAATATTATGGTAAGTTTCAAGATGGACTCAATTGGAAATATTGATGGAACCATTCCCGTAACTTACGAAAATGGCATTGTACAAACACACATGACATCTTTTAACAAATTTGCTAATGATTATCAAGTAACTGAGATTGTTCAAGATAACCCTGATATCAAACACAAAGAATGGAATGATAATGGAACTTACATCCAATGTCTTTATAAGATAACTATCAAAGATAATAATAAAATTGAACAAGCCTTAAATTCAATCAGAAAAGATGAAAATGTTTTATGGGCTGATTATGTTACTATTAACTATCTTAAATACACTCCAAATGATGCCATGTACAATCAGTTATGGTACATTGTTAAAACAGAAACTGATGAAGTTTGGGATTTTGTCAGAGATACATCTGACATTCTCATCGCTATTACTGATTCTGGTATCAAATGGAATCACCCAGACTTAAAAGAATTAATCTGGATCAATCCTGAAGAAAGTGCTGGGGCTAATATCAATTGGGATGCTGGTACTTTCACTGGTAATGGTTCTGATGATGATTATAATGGTAAAACCGATGACTTAATGGGCTGGGACTTTTTTAGCAATGATAATAATCCAATGCAAAATTGGGTAGAGAATTATCACGGAACTCACGTTGCAGGTTGTGCAAGTGCCGAAGGTAATAATGGTATTGGTACCGTTGGTCCTGCCTTTAATGCAAGATTGCTTAATTGTAAAGGAGCTTCTAACACTTCTGATTCTAACGGTATTTCTGCAGGATATCAACAGATTACTTATGCCGCTGATATGGGTGCAGATATTATAAATGCCTCTTGGGGTGGTGAAGCATACAACTTAAATTATGCAAATACTTATATTAATTATGCAACTAACTTTGGTTCTTTCGTAGTTGTTGCTGCGGGTAATGCTAATCAACTTCACGGTGCAGGTTATATCGATGCTCCTGCTGATTGTCCTAATGCTTTCAATGTTGCTGCTACAACTCAAGGTGATACTAAAGCAGATTTCTCAGATTATGGTGAACCAATAGATATTAGTGCTCCTGGTGTTGGTATTTTCTCTTCTGTTATTGAGAATAATGGCTGGGGAAGTGCTCAAGGGACATCTATGGCATCTCCTATAGTTGCAGGTATTGCAGCCTTAGTTAAAGCTGTTCATCCTGACTTAACTCCTGCTACTCTTAGACAAAGAATCGAATCTACAGCTGATTATATTGACGATATTAATGCCGGTTATGAAGGCTTATTAGGAGCAGGTAGAATTAATGCTTATACTGCTGTTTTATATGATTTAGTTCCAAAAATTACTGTTGTTGATCAAGAATTAAGTGAACTTGTTGGTGATAATGATGGCATTCCAAACCCTGGTGAAACTGTTAGTTTAAAAATTAAATTAACTAATTACCAAGATTTATCTACTGGTATCTCATGGGAAACTTCTTCTAACACTAACATTACTTTGAGATGTGATTATCCAGGTGTTGTAATAGAAGATTCAACTGCTACTGTTGGTAATATTGTTGCTGGAACTTTTGTTTGGAACAATGATGCTCCTTTCTCTTTTACAACAACTTCAGATATCACCACTGCTCCAATTGAATTTACTCTCTTTATCGAATCTAATCAAGACCAACAAATTCCTTATTTTAAAGAGATTACTTTCCCTATTACATTAAGCTTGAACTATCCTGAATGGCCATTACCTTTAACTGGACAAGCTCAATCAACACCAATGATCTTAGATATCAATAATGATGGTGCTGGTGAAGTTATTTTTGGTGACCTCCTAGGTAATCTTAATGTTTTAGATAGTAATAAAGAACAAATTGCTGGTTTCCCTGTTGAAACAGGAGCTACAATAGCTCTTCCTGTTGCTGCAGGAGACTTAAACAACGATGGAAATCTTAATCTTTTTGTTGTTAATAACAATAAAGAAGCTATTGCTTATAATAATGATGGCTCTATCCTTTTTGGTCCTATCTCTTTAGATAATCAACTTACTAAAGCAAGTCCAATGATTGCTGATGTTAACGGTGACGGTAGTCTTGATGCTGTTGTTTGCACAATGAATGGTAAACTTCACATCTTCAATGCTGATGGAAGTGAACACGCAGGTTATCCTGCTGATT
Source organism: Cloacimonadales bacterium (SeqCode) (assembly GCA_963692475.1). Classification (GTDB taxonomy): domain Bacteria; phylum Cloacimonadota; class Cloacimonadia; order Cloacimonadales; family JAFGVF01; genus JAEKNW01. The sequence goes on along the minus strand of OY829950.1, from coordinate 2,365,374 downwards.
TCGCTGGAAACTTTGTTTTCAACGCTGCTATTGCAGACCTTGACCTAAACGGTACAAAAGAAATTATCTTACAAACAATAGCTGGTAATTTTTTAGCTATCGATTATAATACTCAAGCAAATATTGCTGGTTTCCCTTATAGTTTAGGTACTAATACTGAAACACCTCCAACTATAGCTGATGTAGACAACGATGGTTATCCTGAAATTATTGCTACAGTGTCTGCTAATGGGATTATTAGAGCAATAAATCATGATGGTACTATTGCTTTTGAGCATACTGTTAACAAACCAATCAAACAAGATATATTATTCTACGATTTTGACGGAAATGGTTCTAAAGATTTTATCTTTACCACTTATGATGGTTTCTTCTACGCAATTGACTCCTTAGGAGAAAATCTTCCGAACTTCCCAATTTACTTGAATTCTTACATAGAGAGTAGTATGCTACTTTCTGACCTCGATGGAGATGGAATTTGTGCTATCATTGGTGATAATGGTGGATTATTACACTCTATCAAAGCAGACGGTTCTGAAGCTAATAACTTCCCTATCAACCTTAATGATAACTTAAAATTCTCACCTGCTATTGGTGATGTTGATGGAAATGGTAATTTAAACTTAGCTGTTTCAAATATTACTGCTATGAACCTTTTAGATCTTAAACGTTCTGCATACTCTCCTTGGATTATGCACCGTGGAAACCCTGGAAGAACAGCTTACATGGCAGAAGCATTAACCGATATCGAAGATTTAAATGTTGTTGAATTTAATAACAGCTTAATGGGTAATTATCCAAACCCATTTAACCCTGAAACAACTATTTCTTACAATATTAAAAATCCTGGTTTAGTTACTCTTAATATCTTCAACATTAAAGGTCAAAAAGTTAAAACTTTAGTTGATGATAGAAAAACAGCTGGAAACCATAGTGTTGTTTGGAATGGAAAAGATGATAACAACAAGAACGTAGCTTCTGGAATTTACTTCTATAAAATGAGAAGTGGTACCTATAGCTCAACTAAAAAGATGATTTTAATGAAATAGTATCATATGACCCCATGAACTTCGGGATCCCATTATAAAGGTTTTTCTAAGGCATGGACAAAATGATATAATAAATTAAAAATGGCACGGCATCAGTCGTGCCATTTTATATTGCTCAAGTTCAAGTCTGGTGGAAAATATTTAGCATTACTTTGCACTAATATTGTATTACACTAATTTACGGATGAGGATGTACTGTTGATAGTAGTTTTTAGTTGAATAATACATAATCCTGAAGGGATAGGTCTTATATCCCCAAAGGGGATAAATAATTTAGCCCAGGGTCAGATGCTGAAAGTATCCCAACCCTGGCTTATGATGCATATGTGTTCTCTTCCTAACTGGGAACGTGGGCATCTTGCCCGCATTATTCCCCTCTACGGAGGGGTGGTTGCCAAGCAAACGAGGTGTTTCTTTAAGAAGGCGGAGAGACTCTCCACCGTCCGACTGAAAGGGGTGTTATTTCAGAGAAGAGTTTGGATAAATATATAGCAACTTTAAAAAATTAGTAATATCATAATAAACTATTGATTATTTGAGTCTTTTTGAAAAATAGAGGGTTTGTCAACAGCCTATCCTGAAGGGATGTCATTTATTAGCCATGATTCCTTAGACTTGTATAAATGAACCCAAGATTTATCTTAGCCCTCAAATCCCGACATTTTTTTTTGAATTTGCTAATGTGGAAATCAACTTTTAGACAGAAACCAAACATATAAACTAAATTATTCCTCCTCTACTTGAGATAGAGCCTTACATATCATTGATTATTTAAATCACCTGCAAATGGCCCCTGGAAGTCACTCAACTTACAATCGGTAATTCTTTAGGATACTTACAATCGCCGAATGATTATAAACACAAATATGAATAGAAGAATATTTTCTACATCATTGCTAAACATAAACATTAGGCTTTTTGTGCAAAACTCTTCTCCCATTTAATGCCCTTGTGCCTTTGTTGTTCAAATTCATTATCCTCTTCATATCTCCACTCCTATAATAGTAATATCATCCCTTTGTTCATGCTCATTCAACATCAAAACTATCAGTTTATTAAGCTTTTCTGCTTGTTCATTCATGGTTAAACCTTGAAGAGAATCAAGAGTATCTATCCAGCCTTTATAGCCTAAACGTTTGATTCGTTCAGAATCTGAACGTGGTTGGTCTACAATACCATCTGAATAGAGGAAAAGCTTAGTCTTAGGTTGGTAATTATAACTCTCTTCTGTGAAATTAATATTAGCATAGAGTTTCTGTCCACCGACATTATAGCGGTCTCCCTTCATAATGAATAACTCTTTGTTAGGCTCTTGAAGTACGATATTCAGTCCTGCCCCACTGTAAGTTAAAATATTATTTGCAAAATCAAGTTTCACCAAGGCTATTTCAAAGCCATCTTGCACACTTCGTTCAGCTTTTTGATGCATAAGGGAACAAATCTCTTTGTGGAGATAAGCAATAATTTGAGCTGGGTTTGTGATTCCTCTATCTTTGATAGTATGATTTAGCAGGGAATTTACTGTCATAGAGAGTAAAGCACCTGGGACACCATGTCCGGTACAATCTATAACTGCTAAATAAGCTTTCTCTTCTTCTTGATTTTCATAAAGCCAATAGAAATCACCACCTACTATGTCACGTGGTTTCCAAATCACAAAATGGTCTTGGAATAAAAGTTTAAGCTCACTATCTTGTGGTAAAATAGAACGTTGAATTAGAGAAGCATACTCGATAGATTCTCTCATCTTTTGCTGTTGTTCTGTGAGTTCGAGAGTTTTGGATGTTAATTCTTCCGTTTGTATTTTAAGAGTATTTGTAGTCTCTGAAAGTTCGTGAGTCCTCTCATTCACCTTATTCTCCAAGACTTCTTGATTCTTTTTATACTGTTTAACTCTCTGCTTAAAAATTAGATAAATTACTAAAGCAAGAAATAGTGCATAAGAAGTATATGCCCACCAGGATTTATACCAAGGTGGAAGTATTCTAAACTCTATTGTAGGCCAAGACATATCACTAAAGTCGGTTGGAAAAGCTTGAATATCAAATGAATATTTTCCGGGATTAAGATTTTCATAGGTTATTTTACCAGAGTAAGTACCAACCTTCCAATCTTGGTCAAAACCTGTTAACTTATACTTCATTGGATACTCTTCCGGGTACATATAGTTTAAGATGGCTACAGGGATAGTAATATTGTTCTCTGTGCTGGTGAAAGTTAGAGGTTTACTAAAATCTTTACGTTTGCCATTTACTTCTAACCAGGAGATGTCAAGGGTTGGGTTGAGTAGGGATTTGTTGAGTTTAAGCAGGTCGCCAGACCAATCACTGATAAACAGTTCATCATTATTTAAATATAATGCACCAATATTATCAGGAATTCCATGATGGTGATTATAAGAAAATTCTAAACCTGTTGTATAGTCAATAATTACTAGTGGATCCTCACTGCCCATCACATACAATCTATGAGTTGTATCTTTAATACCTAATAAGGGTAAATGTATTAAGTTCCCATCGCTTCCTACATAAGTATAGTAGTCACTAACTCCAGAATATAATTTCCATTTTTCTTCATTATAGTTGTAAATATTTTTATTTATTATCGGATAGTAACCTATATCTGAACATACTAATCCAATATACTCATATTCTAACTCGGACTTATGAATAAAATCACTATCTTGCTTAATTAAGTTTCCATTTTTAAATCTACTAACTCGGTAAATATAGCTCCCATTATCTTCCTCTTTATAAAAAACATAACTGACATTAGCGGTGGAAGAAACAGTTATCCAGTTTTCTTTTGTCTCATAATCATCCTCAATTAAATCATATAGAATTTTTGATGTTCCAATAAACAATTTATTATCTGTAATTTGAGCAAAAACTGATTTATCATCTTTAACCAAAGGATATAACTTTTGTGACTTAACTTCACATATAACATACGCTTTCTTAGTAGTGAGATCTACTAATTTGTAACCATCTTCATCAACTAATAATATATTATATAGTAGTATTTCATACGCATTCTCAGATACAATATTTTTAGTTTTATTAGAGAATGAAAGGAGTGAATCAATTTCACCAGTTTCCAGATAATATCTATTGAGTTGAATTGAATCCTTATTCTTCTCCATTAGAATTAAAGCATTGTTAGATTTATCTGCTGCCTTGTTAAAATTATTTAATAATTTACTTCTTAATATAAATTTTTCTTCAAAATAATCGTAGACCCTACAAATATCAGGAGTACCATAAGTATTTGCTACTAAAATATTGTTTGCAAAATGATTCACCTGTGAAGAATTTAATTCAATAGGTAGCTCAATTTTAGTCAAATGACTATCTAACTGCATAAATTGTGTCTCATCTGAAAAGAAAATTAATAAATTTTTAGTTCTATTAAGTTTTATGTTTCTAATATAACTTGAAGCTACTATTTTTTTTACGAAATCATTTCCATTTTTTAAATCATAAATCTTGATTTCCTTAATTCTCTTAATCTCACTGTTAGATTTATCTTTTATTAACATATTATCAGAGTAATATATATTGTTAAAATTATCTTCTTCAAAACCAGGGTTAAACTCTATAAACTTTTCATTCTCAGTAAGATTATCTCCACAAAGGTAGCGGATATATTCAAGCTTAAATTGCTCTTCATAATCTTTTCCAGATAATCTTTTATCTGAGCTAGTAAACTTTTGATTGTTAAGAGTTCCTTTCGTTATAAACTTATAGATATTTTCATTCCAGTATAAACAAAATGAACCACCTGAAGTAGATTCTTGCTCTGTAAATTCATAATAATGCAGAGGGAGACCTTGTTTAATAAAGGTGTCAAAATCCGATAAATATAAGTTTTTATCATTATGATAAATTACCCACTCTCTTTTTTCTTTATCCATGAAAATATTAACAATTTTTATATCCTGCGATAAATCAATCTTTTCTGCTTCATTTAAATCTGGATCAATACTATGGAAACAGTTAGTATATTTGAAATAAAGATAGCTGTTATCTTGGGTATCAGAAATAAATTTTGGCTTTATCATTGGGTTTATAATTTCATTATACTCATCTTTACTCATGACGAAGATTGAATCAACTAAAGATTCATTAATCAGCTTTACATAATAATCTTCATCAATTGAGATTAATTGTTCCATGTATCTAAAATTGTTATTAGAATTGTATTTATAAAATCCATAGCAATCATTGAATCTTGTCTTAGAAAATAAAATATCATTATTTCGAGTAAGTAAAAAATCTCGTTTTGAAACAATATTTTCCTCAAAATTAGCTTCATAGGCAATAATTATATTCATTTTTGGTACTGAATCAGATAACTGAATTGTTGGAGAAACGCTAATTACTTCATCATCTTCAACAACATAATAACTTTTTTCGCCTATCACTACAAGTTTATCATTTTGAGTAAATATTGTCCCTATTTTGTCCTTTCTAAATAGTGAATATGTTTTAAATTCATTACTATTATATAGTATAATATTTTGTGGTGTAAAAAAAACAAATTTACCATCTGGCAAAAGATAGGCTTTTTGGCTCATTGTAAAAACACTCTCAGTATAAGATTTATCGTTATTGAAACAATTATCATTAACTGTTTTCATTATCTCACTTTCATAACCATTATAGCGCATAATTTGATAACGTCCGCTAACAGCTTCATAGATATACCAAAAATATCCCTTATCATCAATTACATAGTTATTAGATTTTAACCCTTTAGGAGCATCTTTTATATATTTCAAATCATCAACACTTTCAGAAATATAATTTCTTAGTTCTTCTAATTGTTTATCTTTATCATCTTTATCATCTTCAATTTCCTCACTAAACAAAGGTACAAACATAAAAAGAATAATAATAAAAAGAATGGCATTTCTGAGATTTACCTCTGTGAAACGTTTATATCTCATCGTTGAAGCCATACAAAGATTACCCCCAATTTCCCTATCTCTCCCACTCTTTGTCTTAGATATCTTCATATCTCCACTCCTATAATAGTGATATCATCCCTTTGTTCATGCTCTTTCAACATCAAAACTATCAATTCATTTAGCTTTTCTGCTTGTTCATTCATGGTTAAACCTTGAAGAGAATCAAGAGTATCTATCCAGCCTTTATAGCCTAAGCGTTTGATTCGTTCAGAATCTGGACGTGGTTGATCCACAATACCATCTGAATAAAGGAAAAGCTTAGTCTTAGGTTGGTAATTATAACTCTCTTCTGTGAAATTAATATTAGCATAGAGTTTCTGTCCACCGACATTATAGCGGTCTCCCTTCATAATGAATAACTCTTTGTTAGGCTCTTGAAGTATGATATTCAGTCCTGCCCCACTGTAAGTCAAAATATTATCTGCAAAATCAAGTTTCACCAAGGCTATTTCAAAGCCATCTTGCACACTTCGTTCAGCTTTTTGATGCATAAGGGAACAAATCTCTTGATGTAGATAGGCTATAATTTGAGCAGGACTTGTGATTCCTCTATCTTTGATAGTATGATTTAGCAGGGAATTTACTGTCATAGAGAGTAAAGCACCTGGGACACCATGTCCGGTACAATCTATAACTGCTAAATAAGCTTTCTCTTCTTCTTGATTTTCATAAAGCCAATAGAAATCACCACCTACTATGTCACGTGGTTTCCAAATCACAAAATGGTCTTGGAATAAAAGTTTAAGCTCACTATCTTGTGGTAAAATAGAACGTTGAATTAGAGAAGCATACTCGATAGATTCTCGCATTTTCCTTTGTTCTTCTGTGAGTTCAAGAGTTCTCTCAGAAAGTTCATGAGTCCTCTCATTAACCTTATTCTCCAAAACTTCCTGTCTTTTCTTATACTGCTTAACTCTCTGCTTGAAAATGAGATATATTACTAAAGATATAAAGAGGAAATAAGCAGTGTAAGCCCACCAGGATTTATACCAAGGAGGAAGTATTCTAAACTCTATTGTGGGCCAAGACATGTCACTAAAGTCGGTTGGAAAAGCCTGAACATCAAAAGAGTATTTTCCTGGATTAAGGTTTTCATAGGTTATTTTTCCAGAGTAAGTCCCTACCTTCCAATCTTGGTCAAAACCTGTTAACTTATACTTGAGAGGATAGTCTTCTGGGTACATATAGTTTAAGATGGCGACTGGGAAAGCTATGGTATTCTCTTTACTGGTGAAAGTTAGAGGTTTGCTTAAATCTTTACGCTGACCATTTACTTCTAACCAGGAGATATCTAAATTTGGGTTTAGGAAGGATTTGTTGAGTTTGAAGAAGCCACCATCCCAATCATTTACAAAGTAGTCATTATTCATAAAAAATATCTGATCTATGTTTGAAGGTAACCCGTGCTTTTTCTGATAAGAGAAATTTAAGTCTGTTTTATAATCAATAATTGAGATTTTTTTATCATTCATTGATAGCAATTGACTAGTACTTTTATACAATGACTTGTTTAGTTTTCCATTTGACATATTCATGGTAACCCACATCCTCAAAAATCTCAGAAAATAATGTATTGAATCCAAGACTTTATATGAATTACATTTATTCCATTGATTATTATTAAAATAAAAGAATTGATTATTAATGATGGGAAAGTATTCATTATTAGATGTTTCTAATAATATTGTTTCAATTCTTTGGCTAGATTGATAAAGAAAATCATTTTCTCTTTTGACAATTGCCCTGTCATAATATTCACTTACTCTATAATTATACATATCATCTTCTAAATCATAATACATAACATAGGTTAAACTATCTGTAGAGGCAGCAGAAAGCCAATCTTCTTCAACAATATAAGTATCATCTAAGAGATTAAAAAGAATCTGTTTTTGGAAAAAAAATAACTGATCTTCTAAGAAGTTCAGCCCTGAAATATCAATAAACAATCCCTTCGAGAATGAACATTCTTCATTGATAAGATTAAATAGTTTAGAAGAATGGTATTCTGAGCTAATCTGAAGGGGATTTGAATTTAAATTGATAAATTGGTAACTATCTTCATGAACAATCAGAAGTTTAGAACCGTTTTCAGCAAAAATATTCCAGCTTTTAGATTTATTCGAATAAGAAAAAAGAGAATCTATTAAACCAGTTTCTATATGATAACTATTAAGTTGATTATAATTTATCTTTCCCTCGATAAAATACAGTTTAGCATTGCTTTCATCAAAATAGAGATCAATTACATTAGTAAGTGAGTCCCTAACCGTAAACCTACCATCAACATAAGATAATATTGTAGCTTTTCCTGAATTTGCTATTACAATATTATTGTCATCATAAGAAATTATTACTCCTTCTTGCTCTAATGAACTTTCCTTTTGCCAGTTAAGGTCATATTGCATAAAAAACGCAAGTTTCGAGAAAATAAGGAGTGAATTATTCTTGGCAATCAGTCTAACATCTTTGATAGAATAAGATGTTCGGACTTTTTTAACAATTGCTTTCTCAGTTTCAATATTATAAGTATATAGCTCTTTAATATCTAAATTTTCCAATTCTCTAATAAAGATTAACGTTTGTTCAGAATATTTTATTCCATTTAATCCATTTTCCTTAAATCCAGGATTGAATTCACATAACTCTGCTATGTCATTGACTTCATTTCTTTTGAGATATCTTATGTAATTAAACTTATATTTATCTAAATCACCTATTTTAGTTTTTTTTTTGTTCTTAAAATTACCTATATTAACAAATTTATGAATATCACCTTCCCAATAGAGACAAAATGCTCCTCCTAAATCTAATTCTTCTTCAGTACATTCATAATAAAATGTTTGTTTATCGTTATTAATAAATGACTTATAAGTACTGACATACACTTTAAAATCATCATAATATATGACCCATTCTTCATTGTTTGCGTTGAAAAGTTCAACTATTTTTATATCAGGAATTAAGGATAACCTGGTAGATTTTTTAGTGTTGCTATCAATCTGATATAAATAATTGGTATATTTAAAATATAACTTAATTTTTTCATGTGAATCTACATATAAATTCGGCTCAACCATTGGATTTATCAATTGATTGTATTCTTCATCAGTCATGACAAATATTGAATCATTAGAAGTTTGATTAATAAATTTCAGATAATAATCATAACCAGTTGGCGTAAGTAGATTCATTTTATCAAAATTTCTTCTGGGGTTTGATAAATAATAAATTTGATTTCCACAATCAATTTCATTAAAGGAAGCTATTAGAAGGTCTTTGTTACGGGTAATTACAAATTTACTAACAGCGGTATTATCACTAACATCAAAAAACAAATTTCCCAGATTCTTTTCCTTTTTCTTATCTGAATGCTTACCTGTTAAATCAATTGATGTCTTATAATTTAGTAGGGTTTCATTTTCAACAACATAATATCCTTTCTCCCCTATTACTACCAATTTATCATTTTGACCAAATACTTCTGTTATTTTTTCATCCTCAAAAAATGGATAAGGATTAAATTCACCGTTAGAATAAAGTATTATGTTTTGAGGTGTCAAGAATACCATATTGCCATTATCCATTTTATGGGCTTTTTGAATAGAATTAAACTTCTCTTCCTCATCAACAAAAAGATTATCGTAAACAGTTTTTATCAGCTCACTCTCAAACCCATTATAACGCATAATTTGGTAATTACCCAAACCTGCTTCATAGATATACCAAAAATAACCTTTTTCATCAATAATATAATTATTATGGGTAAGACCCTCAGGACCATCTTTGATATATTGCTGATTATCCAGAACAAGAGACATATCCTCTTTAAGGTCTTCGTATTTTTGCTTATAGTCTTCATTATCTTCTTCTATACACAATATTTGAAAACACAAAACAAATAATATTGTTGAAATTAGTAATCTTTTAAGCATAGATAACCTCCTCATATGCTATTAAGAATCTTTTTTGGGGTTGCTTTCTTGGATAAGTTTTATAATATCACCCTTTGATATTTTACTAGGATCAAATTTAATAAGTAGCTCAGAATTTTTATCTTCGATTGTGTGAATATTTTTATTTTTTATTTCAGCAATCGGAGCTTTAACTGAATGAGCCAAGATTGGTTGGTAGAAACCTTTAAGTTCATAAGACACTGGTTCATCACAATCTACGACATCTTTTACTAAAGCCCAAGTTTCGTGGGAAATGAGTATTTGGTCTTCTTCTGCTGCTTCTTGAAGACGGGCAGCCAAATTCACCGCAGAACCGATAATAGTGTAGTCCATTCTTTCACTTGAACCAAAGTTACCTACCGAGACATAACCTGTTGAGACTCCCATTCTAATGTGCAAAGGGTCAGAATAACCAAGTTGAAACCAGTAATCTTGCAATTCTTTCATTCTTTGTTGCATTTCGAGAGCCATCATAACACAGCGTTGGGCATGATCTTTGTCGTTAGTAAATACAGGGTCTCCGAAGAAAACCATAATAGCATCTCCGATATATTTATCTAAAGAACCTTGGTGCTTTGCTACAATAATTGTCATTTCTTCCAGATAAGAGTTTAGAATAGCCGATAGAGATTCTCCTTCCATATTAGAGCTATGCCATGAAAAGCCCTTAATATCTGAATAGAAGATGGTAAGTTTAACTCTTCTTGTTTTATTAATTTCTACTAATTCTTTACCTGAAGTTATTTTTCGATAGAGTTGAGGAGAAACATAGCGGGAGAGTCTATTAAGAGTCTCTTTCATTCTTTTTTGAATTTTATCACTAAATCTTGTTAACTGATTGTTCTGTTTCAATAAGAATGAATATGACTTCACTAACTCCTCAAACTCTGAAACTGGTATAGTCTGAGTTTCAGCTTCTTTGAGTAGAGCTTTAGCTTTTTTTAATAACTCTTTTTCCTCAGCAAAAACATCATTAGGGGGATTTACCATATTAGTCCTCGATAGCTACTATTTCGTAAGGGAATTGAACATCTTCAAGAAGCATTTCCCAAGATTCTTGGAGGTCAATATCGCCATCAGGATAGAACCACTTGAGGCTTATTTTATTACCACTTTCAAAATACTCATCTAACTTAGAAACAAGTTCTCTCATCATTTTGCTACTGGAAGTATTTAGGAACTCAATATTTATTTCCACAGCTAAAGATTTGTTAGCATCTAAGAAGTATTCATCAATTTTGTCCAATAAAGGTTTAAAGGTATCATAAGAATTCTCTGGATAAGTATCACCATCTAATTTAAGATAGCCTTTTTCAATATCTAACTCTATGTAAGGTGTATATTTTGTTGCTTCAACGATGTAATTTGTCATTTTCTAATCCTCCACTTGTACAAATATTTTTAGTTCAAAGAACATTCTGTTATCATCTAACTGAGAAAATTTGTATTCTATAGGTCTATCAGACTTTCTCGCCACTTCAAATAATCCTAAACCTGCACTACCATCTTCTGAAACCGGTTGTTTTTTTAACTGTTTTTTATAGCTTTCCTGCAAATCTTTCCGATTAAGAGTATTAATAAATTCAATCTTTTCTTCAATAATCTCTTTATCTTTGGGAGTTATAATATTACCTGAAAAAATAACAAACAAATTGGCTTCTGTTTTACCAATTCCTATCAAGCCTATTCCTGTAGATTTACTGCTTTGATTTAAATTTGTCTTTTCCCCAGAATATCTCAGAATATTATGAGCAGCTTCTACAAGTACAGAGAATACTTTCCGCACCACTCTAACATCGCAGTCATCGCGATGTAACTTCTCTTTAATTGTGTCACCGAGTGAGATTAACACTTCCTGCGTTATTGGACCTTTATAGGAAAACTGGATTTGATTGTTCTCCATCAACTTATAGACTTCATATACATTAAAATTTGTCTCCATCTTCCATCCTTTGTTAATTATTTGATTTTTTTTATTTATTCTACTCTAATCCCCACAATACAAATATCATCACGTTGTGGTGAAATCTCTATCATTTCAGCTATTAAATCTTCTATTTTACTCTTAATTTCATCCATAGACTGTTGATTATTTTCCACAAGGGAGTTGTACCAATCTTTGGTTCCCAACCTACGTATTCTGTTTTCAGACTTCTTATAAGGTTGATCTACAATGCCATCACTAAAGAGGTAAATCGTATCACCTTTTTCAAGTTGAATTTCATGAGAGGTAAAATTAATCTCATTTTTCCATTTCAAACCACCAATGGAATAACGGTCTCCTTTAATTACTATAAGTTCTTGAGTAGAAGCTTTGACTAATATCAAGTTATGATTAGCTCCCGCAAATTGTAGTTTTCTACTCTTTTTATTATACTTTATAATACTCATATCCATTCCATCTTGCTGGGTATTCTGCTCAGCTTGGTGAAGGCTATCTCCAACTATTTGATGAAGCTGATTTAGAATAAGATTAGGTTGATAACATTGGTGTTCTTTGGTTATTCTCTCTATGGCTGAATTAGCAGTTACTGACATTAAAGCTCCGGGAATACCGTGCCCCGTGCAATCAATTACTGAAAATAGGAAATTATCACTGTTAGGAATTTGTAACGCCCAATAGAGATCTCCACCTACAATATCACGCTCTTGCCAAATTACAAAATAATAATCAAAAGCACTATCAAGCTCTTGAGCTTGCGGAACCAATGATTTTTGGATTCTAGCTGCATATTCAATGGATTCTGTAATCAATTTCTTTTCAGCTTTCAATTCTTCATTTTGCTGGGTCTTTAATTCAGCAATTTTTTGATTATAAAGTTTTTCCTCTTGTTCTTTTACTATCAGCTTTTCTTGTTCTAAGTAGTTCTCATGATTAAGGAAATTAAGATAAAAACCACTAAAGACTTCAACTAATTTATAAATTGCTTCAACTAAAGATTCCTGCCAATTGATACCTGGAAATTTTCCCAGAATAATTACAGCAATGATATCTTTATTATCATTATATATAGGATACAATAGATGGGGCAAATTCAATTGTTCAATATCAGGTAATTTCCTTCCAATGGATGTATCATTCAAAATTTCAATATCCATGTTCATAAATTTTACAGATTCTTGAGATAAATTGATAAGTTCTTTGGCATATTCAAAATCAAACTGCTCGAAATTATCACCATAGAAGGTTTTATCTGTTAAGAAACCAACCTTATATTTCTTATTTATGCTTTTAAGATAAGATACAAAAAAAGAAGAATATTTCTCACTCTCAAAAAATGTATAGGATCGATTGAGAAAATGAATTATCTTTTTGTTTAATGAAAATCTTATGGGGTATAAAACTGGAAAAATCTTGATAATTTTCATTATAAACCAGAAAGAAAAAAGTAGAAAGAATATAACTAAGAAATTATTTATATAATCCCTCAACAAAGTATTGATATTTATCAGACCAAAATAAAAGAGAAGAATCGAAGATAATATTAAAACATTTTTAAAGATTTTGTCAATCAGAGAGACTTTTATTCTGACAAATCTATACATAAAAGAAATGAAGATTAAACAGTATATCGTATAATTAAATAAGCTTGTAGATGCAAGAAAATATATCAAATTTATAATACCTTTTTCAATATAAGTTGGATTTGGTACATTAGAGGTTAGCATTAGTGCTGTACCATAGAAAATGTCTGGAATAAGAGATATAAATAAAACCAAGAAATATATACAAAAGTAATACAAATTTTTCCTGTAAAATCTTTTATTTATACTATTTTCATGTTGAATCATAATATAAATAAACAGTATAATTGCTAGATACATTAGAAATGATATTTGTAAAGCAAAACTAACCAAGTTCAAAGTAATGACAATTATATACAGTGTTTTATTAGAATAATAGTTTCGTCTAAAAAAAGTACAGATTATAATCATTAAAATCAAAGGAATAAGCGATTTTTCAAGAAAATAAAATATTAAATTACCACTGTAAATTAAACTGATCATTGAGATTATTAATCTTACTAATAACAAGAAAACTATTAATTTGAAGTAATTATGTTTTTCTGTGTTTTTTTTCAATGCCAAAAACAAAAAAACTAAGATTGGGAGATATAGTTTCAAAAAAAACCTGAGAAACAGATTTAAAGGAAAGTCTTGCTTTTTGAGAATAAGGCTGAAAATTTGATTATCATATTCTACTTCCATCTTGTTTTGGATGGAAAAACCTCTATCTTTATATATATCAATTATCTCATTTTTAAGATCACTACCAGACAAAACATACAAACCCAAAGCCATATCTTTTTTAATTAGCTCATAAGGTACTTCATCAATGCTGATTATTCTTGCTTTATCTTGATCCAAAGAAAAACCTTGCTCAATTTTTTTTTGTAGATAAATATTAAAGTTATGATTTTGTTCTGAAGCATCCATATTTTTGATTAAGTTGCTAATCAAAATATCACTCGGATAAATCGTTATATAATCATTAAATCCTTTATTAAACCCTTCTATAAATGTACTACTACTATCAATTTTAACTTGGTTTTCATGAATGTTTGATATGCCATTACTATCTTCTCTTGGTGTAGCATCATTTAATCTTTCTCTAAGTGATTCAGGATCATTGTAATCATCAACTAAATAGGAGTCCAATATATTCATAATTGCACCTGACAACATTTTTGTATCAGTTAACAATAAGGGAATAATGTTATATTCTTTCTGACTCATTATCACAGAAAATGGAATCAATATGACAACAATGACTATCATAATCCATTCAATAATTTTATTAATATTCATCTGATCTCCTTAGGTCAGTTCACCCTAATCCCCACAATACAGATATCATCTCTTTGTGGTGAAATCTCTATCATTTGAGCTATTAAATCTTCTATTTTACTCTTAATTTCATCCATAGTTTGTTGATTATTTTCCACAAGGAAGTTGTACCAGTCTTTGCTACCCAATCTACGAATTCTATTATCAGACTTCTTATATGGTTGATCTATGATGCCATCACTGAAGAGATAAATTGTATCTCCTTTTTCAAGTTGAATTTCATGAGAGTTAAATTCAATCTCATTTTTCCATTTCAAGCCCCCTATTGAATAGCGATCTCCCTTAGTGACTATTAATTCTTGACTAGTAGCTTTGACTAATATCAAGTTATGATTTGCTCCCGCAAAATATAATTTTCTCCTCTTTTTATTATACTTAATAATGCTCATATCCATTCCATCTTGCTGGGTATTCTGCTCAGCTTGGTGGAGAGTATTCCCCACACTCTGGTGAAGTTTTCTTAAAAGTTTTCCAGGATTAAAGTTACTGTTTTCTTTTACTAACTGTTCTAAAGCTGAATTAGAAGCAACAGACATCAAAGCTCCGGGAATACCATGTCCAGTACAGTCAATTACTGAGAAGATAACTTCATCCGATTCTGGGATAGGATAAAGCCAATATAAGTCTCCTCCAACTATATCTCTTTGTTTCCAAATAATAAAGTGCTCTGGGAAATTATCTACCATTTCATGTGATTGTGGAAGAATTGATTTTTGAATAAGTGAAGCATATTCCATAGACTTCATGATATGCTGTCTTTCTGCCTCTAACTCCTCGTTCTTCTTAGTCTGAATTTCCCATAATTTCTGATTGTAAATTTTCTCTTCTTGCTCTTTAACATAAGCCTTCCCTTGTTCTAAAAATCTAGCTTGGACTAAGAAATTAAGATAAAATCCACTAAATACTTCTATTAGTTTGTATAATGCTTCAGCTAACGATTTCTGCCAATAGATACCAGGAAATTTACCGAAGACAAGAACTAACTGAAGTTCTTGTTTATTGTTATAGATAGGATAAAGTAGATGAGGCATATCTGAATTATTAAAATCCTCAACTTGTTTGCCAATCTCAGTATCATCTAAAAGCTCAAGATCAAGATTGATATATTTCTGATTATCAGCTTTTAAATTTATTACTTCCTCTAAACGTGAATATTCTAACTTAGGGAATTCATCTCCAATAATAACTTCTTTAGAAATAATGCTTATCTTAGCCTTGGGCTGTATCTTCTTTAAAAAACTAAGAAAGAAGTTACTATATTCTGCATGGTTAGTATGGTTGTAAGATGCATTAAGAAGCTTTACTAACTTCTTTTGAACATCAAACCTAAGGGGATTTATAAAGGGAAAAAGCTTGAGATACTTGCTTATAATATAATAGAATATTAAGGTCATTAGACCTAAGGCTATGGTGCGAAGGAGTTCAGGGGAGTAGTCGAGGAAAAGAAAATTTACTGATGAAATAATTAACATTATTGTTAAGAATGTCTTCAAGAGTATTATGAATACTTTTTCAACAATTTGATTTTTAATTTTCATAATTCTATAAATGATAATGATAATTAAAATGCTATAAATCAGCATATCCATAGATTGGTAAATTTCTAATCCCCATAAATAAAAACTTTTTAATGGAAAAAAGAAACCGTAAGTGAATATTTCAATCCAATACCTTGGATTAATATTGATTTGAATATATAATCTTATTGCAATAATCGTTACGAAAGTCATAAGAGAAAGGAACATATCTTTATAAAATATTTTTTTTCGCACCCCCACTTCAAAGAAAATTATTAAAATGATCATCATAAAATAGATACTTATTGGTATCCATGAAACATTCATCCATAAATTAACTGTTAAAATAATTAGGAATAACTGTGGAATATACTTACTAATTCTTGCTAAACGTTCATATAAAGCTAAAACCACACTTATTGAAATAATTCCTGCAAAGATCATCGAGATTATTATTAAAAATGGGTTATATTGAGTATATAACAAAATCAAATTAGATATAGTTTTTGTGAAGTAGAGAAGAAAAATTATTCTAAAATGAGATCTGTACTCAGATTGTTTTTTTATTGCAATTGTCATTAGAATAAATAGTATTAAAATATCTAAAAAAAATAGACGAAAAATCAGATATGGATGCACAAATATTTTTTTTAGCTGAACATCAAAATTATCATTGTTATGAGTAATGTTTGCAATATTTATACAAGCTATTTTTTTCTGAATAACATCTTCATGTCTTACTAATGAATTAAGTTGAGAAATAATTGTTCGATCATTCCCAAATTCATAACCATCAATATTGTTTATATGTATTTCTTGTTTATATATAGTAGTGTCTATCGCTGCTATTGAATCAATATAGTCAATAAATCTATTATTTATCTCGTTGGTAGTCAGGCCTTTTTTTAGATTTGAAACAGTAGTAGTACCACTTTCATGGATATTGAACATTATTCTCAATGAAATACCAGAATAGATTGATTTATCTCCTATTTCGCTCCCCAAAACATTCGCATAATTCCAGCCATGATTTCTTAACGAAAAAATAATCAGAACTGTCCCTATAAACAATAAAATAAAAAACGAATTGATTATATATTTTTTTCTCATTATGTGCCTGCTTAGTAAATATTACAATTATTTAATTAAAAATGAGATGTGTCAAGAGAAAAGAGAGAGTTGCTTATTTTCAAATTTGCATATTAGAGGTTACCCCCTTATCCCCACTATGCAAATATCATCACGCTGTGGTGATATCTCTATCATTTCTGCAATTAGCTCTTCTATATCTGTTTTAATCTTATCCATACTCTGTTGATTATTTTCCACAAGGAAGTTGTACCAATCTTTGGTTCCCAACCTACGTATTCTGTTTTCAGACTTGTTATAAGGTTGATCTACTATGCCATCACTAAAGAGGTAAATCGTATCTCCTTTTTCAAGTTGAATTTCATGAGAGTTAAAATTAATCTCATTTTTCCATTTCAAACCACCAATGGAATAACGGTCTCCTTTAATTACTATAAGTTCTTGAGTAGAAGCTTTGACTAATATCAAGTTATGATTAGCTCCCGCAAATTGTAGTTTTCTACTCTTTTTATTATACTTTATAATACTCATATCCATTCCATCTTGCTGGGTATTCTGCTCAGCTTGGTGTAGAGTATTCCCTACACCCTGGTGCATTTGATTAAGAATGAGATTAGGTTCATAGCATTCATGTTCCTTAGTGATTCGTTCTAAAGAGGAGTTAGCAGTAACAGACATCAAGGCTCCTGGAATACCATGTCCAGTACAATCTATTACTGAGAAAAGGATATCATCACTATTAAGTATTTTGTAAGCCCAGTACAGGTCTCCACCTACAATATCACGCTGTTGCCATATCACAAAATAGTTTTCAAAAGTACTATCAAGCTCTTGAGCTTGAGGGACCAATGATTTTTGTATTCTAGCTGCATATTCTATAGACTCAGTAATCAGTTTTTTCTCAGCTTTCAACTCTTCATTTTGCTGAGTTTTAAGTTCAGCTAACTTCTGATTATACACCTTCTCTTCTTGTTCTTTAACAATAGCTTTACCTTGCTCTAAATATCTCTCTTGAACTAAGATATTTAGATAAAAACCACTAAAGACTTCCACCAATTTATAGATAGCTTCAGCCAAAGATTTTTGCCAATAGATTCCAGGAAATTTCCCAAAAGCAATAACTGCTTGAAGTTCTTCCTTATTGTTATAGATAGGATAGAGAAGATGGGGCATTGCACTATTATTAAAATCCTTAACCAGTTTGCCAATCTCAGTATCATCCAAAAGTTCAAGATCAAGATTGATATATTTCTGATTATCAGCTTTTAAATTTATTACTTCCTCTAAACGTGAATATTCTAACTTAGGGAATTCATCTCCAATAATAACTTCTTTAGAAATAATGCTTATCTTAGCCTTGGGCTGTATCTTCTTTAAAAAACTAAGAAAGAAGTTACTATATTCTGCATGGTTAGTATGGTTGTAAGATGCATTAAGAAGCTTTACTAACTTCTTTTGAACATCAAACCTAAGGGGATTTATAAAGGGAAAAAGCTTGAGATACTTGCTTATAATATAATAGAATATTAAGGTCATTAGACCTAAGGCTATGGTGCGAAGGAGTTCAGGGGAGTAGTTTAGGAAATAAATACCCAATGTCAATGAGATTAAAAAAAATATTAGATATAATTTTAACACCCAGTAATACACTTTTTCAACAATAACTGCATCTGTTTGCAGCATTCTATATATCATTGAGGTAAGCACAATTATTCCTAAAAGAAATAATGGCCCTGTCGTTATAGAAAATAGTATACCATAATCCGGTCGTAAAAAATTCATCGGGAACAAAAATCCTGAGTAATATACACTGTCCCTAAAAGGAAAAGATCCAATATATGATTCAAGAAATACTGATGAGATTAAAATTACTATAATGGAACTAATATAAAGCAAAATAAAAAACAGATATATTAAATAGATCTTTTTATTGATTCCTTTTCTTGAAAATATTATCAAGATACTACATACAGCAAAATATATAAAGGAAAATAATAATAAGTTATACCATAAATCTATCAAAGTAACAAAAATTAATAGATACGGCAATATTGGATGGTATGTTGCAAATAATTTATAAAACATTAGAATAAAAATAATTAATACAAAAATCTCAGATAAATGAGACCAAAAGCCTACAAAAATAAAGGCTGTGCTAAACAAGCTCATGAAGGAGAAAAACATTTTCAGAAACCATGCTATGTAAATCATTCTTAGATAATTACGATACTTAGAGTTTTTTTTTAAAGTTAAAGTTAATAGTACCAGAAAAATGATTAAATCGAAAATAATCATAGTACTGTAAAGGCCAAAGTGCATCTTATGGGGTTTTAACTGAATAGTAAAGTTTTTATCATCATAATCAACATTGGCTATGTTATTTATTTTATTATTTGAGAAAGAGAACAAATGAGATAATCTATTTTTTTTGCTACTATCATTAGTCTTATATCCATCAATATCAGAAATAGTTAAACCTCTAAGATTAGTTGTTGAATCCGTAACCACTTTTTCTTGCAAGTAAGATTTGAAATCATTATTTAAATCATTTGAAGTCAACAAGTCATCAAAATCTGAACTAATATCAGCAATACCAAAACGATAATCAATGTCCATATTACCCATCTGTCTTATAGTATTCTTGTAATTAAACATTAAATTCGCATAATCCCATCCATGATTCCTTAACGAAAAAATAGTCAGAACTGTCCCTATAAACAATAAAATAAAAAGCGAGTTGATTATTATATTTTTTTTTCTCATTATGTGCCTGCTTTTTTAATATTACAATTATTTAATTAAAAATGAGATGTGTCAAGAGAAAAGCACAAAGCTGAATATATTTATGCATTCAAACAATTTATTTCCCTATAATACTCGCTTTTTGATTGTGGTCAATATGTTATATATCTTTAAGCTAATTACACTGCAAAGACCAGTAAATAAAATAACTTGACTTAACAACATTACATTAATAAATTTATTTTTAATTACTAAGTGCGAGGTTTAGGATGTTAAACAGTGGAGATTTTTCTCAAGATAGGACAATTCTAAAAGCGATAGTATCTCTTTTTTTTAATTTAGATTACAAGGAAAATTTAATCATTAAGAGGTCTGGATTAATATCTGAATTGTTAAATAATCTTTTCGGTGAGAGTTATGATCCCAGAATTGTGGTTGAATTAGCAGATAATCCATATCCTATTCGGCAATCAGTAAATATTATTAATCAAGAATTTGGTTATAGTGATAAATTAGTTTTGCTCTTGAATATTTTTTATTATTCTTTTGTCTTTAAAATAAATAAGTCTGTAAGTGCATGTATGGATTTGGTTAAGATTGTCGATATCTTACAGATGAATATTTCCATGTACGATACAATTTTTGATTTTTTAGAAGGTCAATTAGATAAAGTTGAAATTGATAAAGATGCTTTTGAATCTTCATTAAATGAAGCACAGTTTGCTAACTATTTAATCTGGAGTAATCAGGGAGGTGATGTTGATATAATTAACAAAGACAACAAATTATGCTTTCTAAAAATCACTGAACAGTACTATTACAAGATAGTGTTGAGCAATGAAAGCAGTAATGGATTATTGACTAACACAGTTGATGGTGAAAAAATTCAACTTAAGAATCTTATCGTTGTAACTAATGAACTAATAGGCAATTTGTTTAATCAGAAATCTAATCCAACACCAGAATTAATAGAAATTGAAGATATTTCCCAGGGGGTATTTTACCGAAAGCAGAATCATATATATTTATTAGACAATAAGAATAAAAAATATAGGAATATACTACATAATAGCAAACTATGCTATATGGATGACAAAATCTCTGCTGATGCTGAATTTTTAGGAATTCATCTCTTTAAACAAAAGAGTAAAGCTAAAAATATAGCTCACATCCTTTATCTAATAGATTATGGGAATGAAATTATAGTTACAGAGAAAGAGATTGGTAAAGCAATTGCTACCATTACTCTTACCAATGGAGAAGTAGAGATTGAATCTTTCTCAGATAAATTATTGGTAAACAATATAGGATGCGACAGAAAAAGCAAACTAAAAGTAAATGAGGATATCATCAGTTGGAAGGATAATAGTTACAAGCTAACTTCTTCTGGAGAATTAATCACAAGTAATATCTACTTCAATGAATTAAGCGTAAATCGGGTTACCCATTCTTTTAAGGATAGCAAAAGTTTAGCTTTAAGCGACGTTAACTTCTCACTCTATAATGGTGAGTTATTAGCGATAATGGGACCAAGTGGTAGCGGAAAAACAACCCTTTTAAAAGTTCTTAATGGTGAAATGACTGCTGATGAAACTGACATAACAATCGATGGATTGGATTTTAAAGACAACTTTGATCAGATAATTAAAAATGTAGGTTATGTTCCTCAAAGTGATCTCCTCTTTGCCAATCTAACAGTTTATCAGAATATTTTTTATTATGCTAAAATTCGTTCTTCCGGAAAGATGAAGGGCTTAATTCTAAAAAACAGGATTGACTCCGTTTTGAGAAAAGTTAGTTTATACGATAAAAGGAATCATATTGTTGGTAATGAAGAGAGGAAAATATTAAGTGGAGGAGAAAGAAGAAGATTAAATATTGCCTTAGAATTGATTTTTGAACCAGCTATAATTATATTAGATGAACCAACATCTGGGTTATCCTCCAAAGACTCTGAGCAGATTATCTCTATTCTGAAAGTTTTAGCCAATAATGGTAAAATGATACTTACAACAATTCATCAACCTAATCCTAAGATCTTCGTCAGCTTTGATAAATTACTTTTTCTAGATAAACAGGGAGTTGTAGTATTTTATGGCAAATCTACAGATGTGTTTTCTTATTTTGATGATGAGCTTAAACAGATAATTGTTGGTAAGGAAGAAATTCTAAAGAAAAGAGATTTGCTGATGGCGGATTTTATTTTTGACATAATAGAGTATAAAGGTTATCCTAATGAATCTTGGGGTAAAAAGAATAAGAGATTCTTTCCTCAAGAGCATTGGAAGACAAAAAGAGCAAGATATTTGATTGGTGATTTAATCAATAAGAGTGCTAAGAAAAGCAATAATCACGAATTTAGAAATCAGAAGCGAAATTCTTTTAATGATAATTTAAAACAATTTTATTTTTGTTTATGTCGAAATATTATTAATACTATATTCAGCAAAATTAATATTGTTATGCTCTTATTTGTACCTTTTATTCTTAGTCTTGCCTGCGCTTTTTTATTAAGAAGCAGTGACTCTGCACAATATTCATTTGGGACTAATTCTAACATTCCCATTTTTAACTTTATATCTATATTAGTCTTCATTTTTTTAGGAATGTCAGGAAGTCTTTATGATATTCAGCCTGAGAAATTGATAATCGTACGCGAAAAAAAAGTTGGTCTATTAGCTTCTAATTACCTTTTAGCAAAGATTTTAACCCTCTTAGCTTTCACTATGATTCAAACAATAATCTACACTTTAGTAGCTCAATGGATATTGCAATTTAAAGGACACTTTTCAATCTATTTCATGATTTTAACAATTTCAGGATTTACCGGTATTAGCTTCGGCTTATGTGCTTCAGCTTATGTTCCAGACAAAAGAGGATTACTCATGTCTCTTCCTTTAGTTTTAATTCCTATGATTATTTTTGGTGGAGCAATTATTCAGTTTTCAAAAATGAATCCTAAGGTTATAATCTTCCCTCAGAGAGAAGTCCCCGAGTTTTGTGAGTTTGTTCCAACAAAATGGTTATTTGAATCATTAACCTTGAAATCCGTTCATGACAATAAATATAGTATCGAATTAAGTAGATTTGATTCTCTTTTAAGCAAGTCCAAGAGCCCTTATCAAGTTAGCTTGATTTCTGATTTAAAGAATGATTTTATGGAAAGCAGGATTAGAAATGAATATATCAACCGTCAGAGTGAGAACATGGTTGATGAACAGTATAAAAAATACTTAAAGAAAAGAGGAAATTATTATTTAGCAGCCAAGTACCCATTACACAATAATGAGTTTGAGACTGCTAACTTAGCTATAATTATGTCTTTATGTATCTCTTTTATCTTCTTGGGTTTAACTTTGAAGAAAATTAAGGAGTTTTAATGAATATCTATGTCAGAAAAAACAATAATGATCTATTTAAGTTTTTAACTCAAAAAGAGATTGAGTCTTTGCCTTGCCACAATGAGACTTATGAGTATTCGCCTCAAGAGTTTGTTAATATAAAAAGTGGAATAGTAAATGTTGTAAAAAGAGGAATCGTAAATGTAATTTCTCAAAAAACAGGTAAAGTTGTTATGTCTCTTAGTGAAGGAGAAATTTTTGGTGAGGAGAAACTATTTCAAAAAGACTGGTCTCTTATTTATCAATGTGAAACTCAAACTGTTATCAATCAACATTCAGTAGATTTAGAAAATACATCAGTTAGTAATAATTTAAGAGCTAAAATTCATGCAGCTCTTAATGATTCTCTTTCAGAGAAGTTAATCAGATTATCTCATAATCAATAAGGAAAAGAGTAATGAAAAATCTTAAGAAATTTAATTTTACTGATAATGAGATAAAAAAATTGGAGAAGATAGCTATTTCACGACTTTATCAACCTCAGGAGCTGATTATTAAAGAAGGTGAAAGAGACAGAAGTCTAATTATCATAGAGAATGGAATTGTTGAAGTGGTAATTCATATAGATAGCCAAAGAAAAGCAGTTGCCACCCTTAATTCAGGTGATATTATAGGTGAATTAAACTTCACTATTCCTCTTCATCGTTCCGCAGATGTCAGAGCTGTAGAACTTACAGAAACATTGATTTTTAATTATCACGAACTATGCAAATTATTAGAGTCTGATGATAGCTTAGCAGTAAAGTTCTTCCAAGCTATCAATTTATTATTAATCAACAAGATTCATAAAATGCTATGACAATATCTCATAGTTTATGGGATTAGATTCAACCACAAGAATAGAGCATTCTGAGAACTTCCTTATAGCCTTCATTAGTGTCTCATTCATTAATTGGAACTTAATTGAGTCAGTTCCAAGGGCGCTTTGGGAGTACTGTAGGAGGTAATAATTTGAGTCTATTTCCTAAAGCCTAATTCATTCAAAGAGCTATTGTTCTTTCTCCAATTTTTCTTAATTTTCACGAAGAGTTCAATAGTAACTGGTTTACCGACAAAGTCTCTTAATTCTCTTTGAGCATCAAGTCTCACTTTCTTAATAGAAGCACCACCTTTTCCAATAACAATAGGTTTTTGAGAGCTTCTTTCAATCCAGACGGTAGCAGAAATATTAACCTTTTCGTCAGTTTCTTCAAAGCTTTCAATTAATGCAGCAGTTGAATAAGGAATTTCATCACCATAGTTTAAAAATATTTTCTCTCTAATAATCTCTTGAGCAAAGAATCTCACTGGTAAATCAGAGAGGTTTTCCGGGTCATAAAGAGGAGGAGAGTAAGGAAGCATTTCAGCGAATATATCTAACAACTCACTAGTTTTTTCTCCCTTAAGAGCAGAAATACCTTCAGCTCTATCAAATATAGTTCTCAGTATCCCAAGTTTTTCTTCCATAACTTCTGCAGTTACTAAATCGATTTTGTTAAGTAAAGCTATTTTTGGAGTTCTGAGTGATTTCAACTCAGCTAACAACTCTTTATCATAATCTGTTGGAAAGTGATTTGCGTCGGTGATGAAGACAATTAGATCTGAATCTTTTAAGGAAGACTTAATAATATCTAACATACGATTATGTAGCTCATAACGAGGTTTTAAAAAACCTGGAGTATCGACAAAGATTATCTGTTTATTTTCATCAGAATAAAACCCTTTGAGGCTCTGTCTTGTTGTTTGTGGTTTAGAAGAAATTATTGAAAGTTTTGTTCCAATTAGATGATTCATTAAAGTTGATTTACCAACATTAGGCTTACCAATTATGGCTACAAAACCACATTTATAATTGTCTATGTCTATCATGATACCTCGGTTTAGTTATTTATTGTTTTTATTCTTCAGTAAAAAGTTCAGAAACCAGACAATGTCATTATCGGCTCTGGGGTTATTTTTATTATTTTTGGATAAGGCAGACAAGCTGTCCACCGTCCGACAAAAGAGAAATAGATTCTTCTTAATTCTTTTAAACCCAAATGGTGTAATAGAGCTTTAGAGAAGAGTGCAAATTCTTTTAGCAAAATAGCTTGCAGAATTCTGACGCATATAATATATATATTCGGATGAATTATGTAAGTTACTTTTGCAAAAGAATATAGTGCTATTCTCAAAGATCTATTGCATTATTTGGGTTAAATTCTTAATTTAATTCCTATCCTCTATACATGGCTTGAATTAACAGACTCTTCTGCTTTGGAGTTGCGGGAAGGAATCTTGCCTTCCGAATATCTTCTTTTAGTTGCAAATCATAGAAATAACTATAATCATCAACAATGTTAAACTTAATGATGGCTTGATATCTTACATTATCAAGAGTAAGCTTACCTGTAACAGAAACAATTTCAGTAATCCCATCATCAGCAATCATATATGACCACTCTTGTTTCTTGGCTTCATAGCCAAGGACATTGTTAATTGCTAAACCTATTGTCTTGTTACTATAGTCAATATCAGTATAATTAGAATGGTCCCAGAAAGAGTTTTGCAGAATCAAAAGGAATGATTTTCTTACTTTTTCAATTTTTACTGCACTTACATTTACAGAATCTTGAACAACAATATTTAAATTACGATTATTTGCCTGAAAAGGAAGATCAACAAGCTTAGTAACTATAATGATGATAGTAGTAGCAAAGATTATACAAAGTATTATAAATAGAATTAGAGTATTCTTAGATATTAGAGTTTGCTTCTTCTTTTTTGTCTTTTTCTGAGGTTCTTTTCCTAATACATCTTGTAAATCAATCTTGCTCATACCTTACTCCAATCAGAGTTCCTGCTGTTGCATCTGTAACTTTAACTTTCACAAATTTCCCAATCAAATCTTCAGTTCCTGGGAAAACACATATTTTGAAATCATCTGTTTTACCTGAAACTTCTTCAGTAGATTTCTTGGAGATGTTTTCAACTAATACTTCGACAACATTACCAATCTGCTTTTGGTATTTTTGCAAGGTAATTTCGCGTTGCATTTCAATAAGTCTTTGCAATCTTTCTAATCTTGTAGCCTCTGGGACTTGATCAGTAAATTCAGCAGCCTTAGTACCTTTTCTTGGAGAATATTTATACATAAAAGCATAATCAAACTCAATCTTTTTCATAAGATTAAAGGTATCCATAAACTGTTCTTCTGTTTCGCCAGGGAAACCTGCTATAACGTCTGTAGTGATTGCAATATGTGGAATTAACTCTCTTAGCTTCAAAATTCTACCATAGAAATGTTCAGCAGTATAGCCTCGGTTCATTCTGGTAAGAATTTCAGTATTCCCACTCTGCATTGCAAAATGAATATTAGGACACACTTTATCTGATTCCTGCATGGCAAGAACTAACTCATCAGATAAGTCCTTAGGATGAGAAGTTACAAAACGTATTCTCTTTATAGATTCTATTTTATTAATCTCTCTGATTAAATCAGGAAACTTAATCCCTTCATAATTATAAGAATTAACATTTTGTCCTAATAGTGTAATATCTGGAAAGCCTCTATCTCCTGCTTGTCTAACTTCTGTTAGAATATCAGAAATTGGGCGTGACCTCTCTCTACCACGAGTATATGGAACAATGCAGTAAGAGCAAAAATTATTACATCCTCGCATAATAGTAACAAAAGCATTAAGCTTGCCTTGACGGGTAGGATATATATCGTTGTATATCTCTTCTTTATTAAAATCAGCAACAATATTGTCTGAATCTGAAGTTAGAATATGTGGGATTTCACTATATTGATCTACTCCCACCACAAAATCAATTCCATCTTGGAGAGTAATAAGCTCTTCCTGAAGTCTTTGAGCCATACACCCAATAACACCAATTCTGAGAGACGGTTTGCTACGTTTACGAGATTTCTCATTAGCTATTCTACCTAATACCCTCTCCTCTGCATGCTGTCTTACTGAACATGTATTAAAGATTATAACATCAGCCTCGTCGATAGTCATAGCTTCTTGATATCCGCTATTCTTTAAAATGGTGGTAACTAGTTCGCTATCAGCAATATTCATTTGACAGCCATAGGTCTCTATATAAAATCTCATTTTATCCTCTATACGTTAATTATCGGAGTAGGTCT
Organism: Cloacimonadales bacterium (SeqCode); assembly: GCA_963692475.1. Classification (GTDB taxonomy): domain Bacteria; phylum Cloacimonadota; class Cloacimonadia; order Cloacimonadales; family JAFGVF01; genus JAEKNW01. Next base: position 2,337,689 of record OY829950.1, on the reverse strand, counting down.
ATGTTGATCAGCAATAAATAGTTTTATATCTGATTTAATTTCGTTTAAATATGAGCTCATCTCTTTTAAAGCTAATTCTGGAGTATTATTAACCTCAGATAGATGAGCCAAAATAAGATTACTTAATCCAGGATGAATCATTTGACTTACAACAGCCACAGCCTGCTTGTTAGAAAGATGCCCTTTGTTACTTTTTACTCTTTGTTTTAGTTCCCAAGGATATGAACCATTGAGAAGAATGACTTCATCATGATTACTCTCTAAAACTAAAGTAGTAACTTCTTTAATCTTATTTATTAATAATTTAGGAGCAAAGCCCAGATCAGTTGCTATAGCAAGCTTCTGTTTACTGTTATTAACTTGTTCAAAGAGAAAATTGCTACTATCTATAGCATCATGAGAAGAGTTAAAAGAAGTTAACTGAATATCTCTAATGGTAAATTTATCACCAACCTGAAAATAGACTGGAGCTATATTTAATTTTCCTAATTTATTAGCGCAATAGGCGTAAGTTGGTTCAGAAAAATAGATAGGAATATTAAGTTTTCTGCTAATAACTCCTGCCCCATTAACATGGTCACTATGTTCGTGAGAAATAACAATTCCATTAAGCTTCCGCGGGTCAACTCCAATTTCATCCATAGCTGCAAAGATTCTTTTAGCGGAAAGACCTGCATCTAACAAAATGTAGGTATCGTTAGTAAAAATTAAGTTAGCGTTTCCTTTACTACCACTTAATAAAACGGAAGTTTTAAGCATGAACTAACCTTTATAATAGAACTTTTGATTAAGCTTATCGAATTCAGACCACTTAGAATTATCAGAACTTGCCTCAATAATTTGTTTAACTCCAGTTACTTGAGCATCCATATTATCAGCAAGATGTAAAAGATGAGCTTCTAAAGTCTGTGGTAATCTAACTGAACCTTTCTCATATTCACCATGATGAGCTAACACCATGTGTCTTAACTTCATGAGTAATTCTTTAGGAAATAAATCTATTTTACTTGCACTTTCAGTAATCATTCTATCAACCATAACAAAATGGCCAATAAGTCTTCCTTCATCTGAGAAATCAATTCCAATGGCAGAATCATACTCGTAAATTTTCCCCAAATCGTGTAAAATAGCACCTGTAAGCAACAAATCACGGTCAATAGGATATAAATCAGCTGCAAAAGCACAAATTTTTGTTACTGTTAAGGTATGCTCCAAAAGTCCACCAGCATAATTATGATGCCAACTTTTTGCAGCAGGTGAGCTGATGAAGAGATTTAGAATCTGTTTATTGCCAAAAATCTCGCTTAACAGGCGGGCAAGAAATTCATTTTGAATTGAGTCAACAAATTCGAAAAAACTGTCTGTCAATTCAGTAATATCTTTCTTAGTAGAAGGAACTAATTCAGCTAAATCATACTCTTTTTCGTCTAAATTAAATATATCATTGATAGTAATTTGGATGTTTTTATTATACTTAATCACCATTCCATTCACAGCAATTACCTCACCAACTTCAAACATCTCTGATTTTACAGAGGCATTTTTCCAAATATTAGCGACCACAAAACCACTATTATCCGCTAATTTTAATCTAAGAAAAAAGTCTCTATTCCCTTGCCTAAGATCTTTTTCAACAACAAGAAAATAGCTATCTATTTCTTGATTAATATAATTAGCAAGTTCAGATACATTTATTCTATTCATTTATTTTACTCCTTAATTATCATAAATTTAACAAGAGGTCCACGTTTATTGGAGGAAGATGAAGCACGAAGAAAGTAAATTCCACTGGAAATATTTTTTCTTAGTTTGATAGTTTCATTTTTGTTAATGAATTTATCAACTTTTTGACCTCTTAAATTGTACAAAGTGTAATATTCAATATCACTTTTATTGGAAGATGTAATATTTAAAACTGCTCCTGCTTGAACAGGATTTGGATAAACTGATAAAGTAGGGATACTAATTACATCTTCATTATCTTGGTTCGAAACTAATATATTATTCTCTAAAGGATATCTGTTAAAGCTCACTATCTCATTTGTATCTTCTCTATAGATAATGGCATTAGCAAACTTATCTCCATTAGTAGTTGTAAATAAACTATCAACATTGTCCACATCATAAGTAAATTCAAAAGTAGCATTACCATCTTCGCTTAAACGATCGAAGTCATAGAGTACATCACTTATTTCTGCAACGATAAACTCATCACCCTCAACTGAATAGTGCTTTGTTTTTTGTGTAATGAAAACATCAATAGCTAGATTATCAGTAAAAGTATCAAAGACAAATCTATCTCCGTAATTGAATTCCTTGTAATAGGTTATAAGACTACCATCTTCTTCTAAACCTTCATTTATGGTATCAAACACTTTGGGTATATAGTAAATATTATTCTCAAGATTTTCTTCCATTGCTTCAATGTTAAAGCTGTTGAAATACTTTGTTCCATTTATAACAGTAAGGGGAAGTAAATTTACCCCAAAATCCTGGTAATAATCATAAGCATAATTTGAATAAAAAAGTTGATCAGAACCATCAATTCCATAGTTAAAAATTAGCCAATTATTTTGAGCTAAAAGGCGTTGAGTACCAAGCAGATTCTCTGTTATCTGATGATTGCCAGAAACAAAGTTCATTACCAAGGCTATATCTGATTCTTCATGAAAATTACAGACTCTATTTGTTTTACTACTTAGAACAACACTGCTTGTATCCCTCCTAAGAGAGCTTACAATCTTATATTGAGAATCAGCAATTGGAAGTTGAATCATTAAAGGTTCTCCTCCATTTGTGGCAATATCAGATTGTGCTGTCAAATCTAAGGTAAGATGAATAGAGTTTCCAGGATAAACTTCGGGATTTGGATGCTGGATAGCAATCTCTAAGTCTGCAGAAGAAATAAACTCACTTGAGAAATTTCTTATTGTACAATCATAAGTCCATAAATCCTCATGGCTATACTCAATATTAATTTCTTCAATTACAACTTTATCAGTATCATTCTCGATATTTAAGTGACCATCTAGTGAAAATAATAACTCCTGTGAGATATTTAGATCATACAAACTGGTAAAATATACATCTCCACCATTATTAACTTTATAATAACTATTTTCTCCACTGCCTGAAGCAGATGCCATGAAATTATTACTAAAGTTGGTAACATTATCGACAGTTACCCATAAACCTTCTCCAGTATAAGCTGAAGTTAGAGGAAATTGGTGCCATCCTGTTTCTGTTATAGATTGATTAAGGATATTTAGCTCTGAAACATTATCGCCAAAAAGAGGATCGTATTGAGAGTTCTCGTTATAACTAAGTCCCCTAATATTAACTGGAGATTGGGGTATAGTTGGGAAATATATGTTTACTTGTGTGATAGTTATTGAATTAGCATTTATCATAAAATCATTAGCTACAAACTTAACAGCCCATGTTTCTGAGCCATACCAATGTGAAATTGCTGTTTCATTTTCATAATATGAGAGGGAATAATCTCTATCGTTGGAAATATTTTGATTCGTTTCAATTCTCTCAATTGAGGATAGTTTTATCACATTGAGAAGAATAAAGATCATCATAATATTATAAAGTTTCTTTAAGTTCATTAATCATCCTCCTAGAAATCATTACATCATTCTCAATAGCTTCTTTGAGCTCTTCAATCCCTGAATATTTCTTTTCTTCTCTTATCTTTCTAAGAAAAGATGTTTCAACTACTTGCCCATAAATTTCTTTATTAAAATCCAAGATATAACTTTCAATTTTTAGGTCAAGAGAATTACTTACAGTTGGATTATGTCCAATATTGGTAAGACTGTAGTAAAGACCATCTTGAGTTTTGGTTTGAGATAAATAAACTCCAGCAGGCGGTGTAAGTTGAGTCGAAGATAAAGCTTTAATGTTTATAGTAGGGAAACCTAAAGTGCGTCCCAATCTCTTTCCTTCGACTACTCTCCCCCAAAAGGAGAAATGTCTTCCTAACAACTCTCCAGCTTTAAAAAGAGCTCCAGACTTTATATATTCCCGAATTAAAGAAGAACTAACGATATCATTATTTTTAGAGAGAGGTTCTACTTGATAGGTTTTGTAGTTAAATTCCTTTTCATGCTTTTGAATGAAATCATAATCACCTTCTCTATTTCTACCAAATTTTGTATCATAACCAATGACTATAGCTTTGGGATGAAATTTATCAACTAATTCTTCCTTTAAAAATGTATATGGTGGAGTATTGGCAAATTCTTTTGTAAAATTTAGAAGTTCAATATGTTCAAATCCACACTTCTTTAATAAATCAATTTTCTGACTTATCGTAGTTAGAAGGTAAGGTTTATGCTCTTCTTCCAAAGTATGTTTAGGGTGACTTTGATAAGTTACAATTAGAGGCTCACAATGATATTGCTTAGCTATTTCTTGAGTTTTTTTTAACAACTTACAGTGCCCTAAATGTACGCCATCAAAATTACCTACAGTTAATACAAATCCTTTCATTACTTAAAGACCTTTGTTGGATGAAGTATTGAATTACAAATTTTCCCAAGACCTTTGGTTTCATCTCCAAATTTCACGATTACTAAATCACAGTTGCCTTCTGAGCTTTGTTTAATAGAACGTCCAAACCAAAAATCATTATTCTCTTCTTCAGTTAAATGTACTATTGGACAATCTAAAAATTTCTCTATTGGCAAGAGATATTCTTCCCAGTTTTCGGAAGTGATATCATTTAAATCCACCGCATCTTCTACATTGATATTAGAAACTGCTAAACGATTTAATTTTGTAGTAGTTCCGATAGTATTAAAGATTTCAGCGATTTGTTCTGAAAGGCTTCTGATATAAGTTCCCTTACTAACTTGACATTGGTATGTTAAATATGGAAAAGAATATTCAAGCACATGAAAATTTCTTACATTAATTGGACGTGATTCCAGACAAACATCTTGCTCTTTTCTTGCTAATTTATAAGCTCTTTGTCCTTTAATTTTAATGGCAGAGAAAATAGGAGGTATTTGTTCAGTCAGATTTTCAATTTTTCTTTTCAAATCTTCAGAGTCGATAGGAAATTGCTCAATTTCTTCTTGGTCAATAACTTTACCTGTAGCATCACCAGTATCTGTTTTGATACCAAATTGCATAGTTACTCGGTAACTCTTATCATAATTAGTCAAGTACTGAGCTATTTTTGTCGCTTTTCCTACTAAAATCTGCATTAGCCCTTCTGCAAAAGGGTCTAAGGTTCCTGCATGTCCAATTTGTTTGATATTTATAACTCTTCTAAGTTTGCGAATTATATCAAATGAAGTTATTCCTACAGGTTTATTTATTAATAGAATCCCAAGTTTATCCATAAATTTTTAATTCAATTTCATTTAATACTTGAGCAATAATTTCTTCAATATTACCTATGGCAGTGAATCCGGAAGCCTTATCATGTCCTCCACCACCAAAAATCTTGGCAATTTGCTGAACATTGTGTGATTCAGAACGAATACTAAACTTATATTCATTTGATGACTTCTGCCAATAATAAAGAACAACTTCTACACCTTTTACACCCTTAACCCACTGAGTCATCTTGGAAGTAGCTGAATCATCTAAATCATTGCTATCTAAAAATTCACGTGTAGTTAAGAAAAGTAGAGTCTTATTGTCATGAAACAACTTGATAGTAGAAAGGGATTGACCAATCATTTTAAATTCCCTTGGTGCTTTTTCATAGAGGAATTTTAAAGTGACTTCAGCAGGAACTAGTCCAAAATCAAGTAATTCCGCTGAGACTCTAAACACTTCTTTATCAACATTTGTATTTAAGAAGTTATTTGTATCATTTATAATAGTAGTATATATCGCCCTTGCATAATAATTTTGTGTCTCTGGGTCACTATTCATAAGCTCTTTTTTTAGTAAGTTATAAATAATGATACCAACAGCAGCAACTTCCTCAGCAATATAATAATCAGCACCAGGAATTAATTCTGTGATAATATGATGATCAATTATCAAAACTCTATTTGCTTTAGGAACTAATAATTTAGCATCTCCAATTCTATCATAGCCATGGCAATCTATTACTATAAGATTATCATATTGCATCTTTTCTGATAGGTTTTTGGTATTATTATCTACATCAAGAAAGCTTAGCTTATCTAAAGACTCCCCTTGAAGAATAATATCAAGGGTAATATTCATAGAAGCAAATAATCTTTTTAATCCCAAACAAGCAGCTAAACCATCTCCATCAGGATTATTGTGGGTTATGATACCAAAGGTTTCATTTTTAGATTTTGTGGCATCAAGCATCACTAATAATTTTTCATAAAGTGTTTCTAAGCTATCAATCTTCTTCTGATTCATCTTCCTCTCTGTTTATCTTATCAAAAATTGATTCAATTTTATTTAAATTGTCTTGAGATTTATCGTAGTAAAACCTTATATCTGGAATAATCCTCATAATTTTTGCCTCAGCAATATTTTTTTTAAATTGTCCTGAAGCCTTAGTTAGGTATTCGATTAACTCATCTTGGGATAAATCAGAACTATTATCATAAAAATATATCTTTGCTTGTCGCATATCAGGTGAGACCTCTACGTCTGAGAAGTAAACACTTCCCAGACGTTCGTCTCTAAGGTTATATATAACAACAGTATTGAACATTTTCTTTAGTTCTTTCTGTAATCTTAATATTCTTATTGATGGCATATTACAACTTCTGCTTTTCTTCAACTTCAATGTAAGATTCTATTACATCGCCCTCTTTAAGGTCATTATAGTTTTCAAAACCAATTCCACATTCTGTACCAGCTCTAACAACTTTGACATCATTTGAGAAATGTTTCAATGAAGATAACTTGCCTTCATAAAGCATCACATCGTTTCTGTAGATACGAGCTTTTCCTGAATTCTCAATATAGCCTGTTTCTACAGCACATCCAGCAATATTACCAACTTTCTTAATTTTGAATACTTCTTTTACGCGAGCAGAACCAGTAGATTTTTCTACAAGTTTAGGTGCTAACATACCTTCCATAGCTGATCTTAACTCTTCAATAGCATCGTAAATTATATGATAGAGCTTGATTTCCACTCCATCTAAATCAGCTTGTTTCTGTGCTTTACCATTAGTTCTCACATGGAAACCAATGATAATTGCGTTTGAAGCTGAAGCTAAACTTATATCTGCTTCGTTAATACCACCTACAGATTTTCTAATTATCTGCACTTTGACTTTATCAGTTGATAGCTTTTCGAAAGAATCACATAATGCTTCCACAGAACCATCAGTATCAGCCTTTACTATTAAATCTATAGTGAGAGTTTCATTCTCTTTAATTCTATCAAAGATATTATGAAGACTTGCCTTATTCTGGAAATTTTCTCTTTCTCTTCTTATAATTGTTCTTTCTGAAGAAATAGATTTTGCAATCTTATCAGATTCAACAACATTAAGAATATCACCAGCTTTAGGAACGTCATTTAGCCCGTAGAGTCTTGCAACATCAGAAGCACCTAATTTCTTAAGTTCTTTACCGCGCTCATCTTCTAACTTTCTTACTTTTCCATAGGTAGAACCACAAATTATGCTATCCCCTTTTTTAAGTGAACCTTGACGAAGTAATACAGTAATAATAGTACCCATACTTGCATCTTTTTCAGATTCAATAACAATACCATCACCAGGAACATCTAATTTAGCTTTGTATTCTTCCATATCGGTTGTAAGAAGCATTAAATCTAATAAATCATCAATACCTTCACCTGTGTGAGCAGAGCATTTTGTCCAAAGAACATCTCCACCATAGCCTTCTAAATAGATACCTTTTTCAAGAAGTTGGGAAATGGTTCTATCGATATTAACATTAGGTAAGTCAATTTTATTTATAGCAATAATTAAAGTAACACCAGATGCTTTAGCATGGTCAATAGCTTCAATAGTTTGAGGCATAACGCCGTCTGTCGCAGCTACGACTATTACTGCTATATCAGTTAAATTAGCACCACGTGCTCTCATAGCTGAGAAAGCTTCATGACCAGGAGTATCTAAGAAAGTAATCTTTCTATCATTATAAGTGATTTGGTAAGCACCTATGTGTTGAGTAATACCACCTGATTCACCAGCAACAACGTTTTCATGTCTAATATAGTCTAATATTGATGTTTTTCCGTGATCAACATGTCCCATAATGGTAACAATTGGAGGACGGTCAACTTCTTCAGCATCTTCGAAGACTTCTGTATCTTTATAAATAATATCATCGCCAACTTCATCTTCAAATTCATATTCAATTTCGAATTCAGCACACATTAGTTCTAATGAATCTTTGTCTAATCTTTGATTTATAGTAACCATCTGACCAAGAGCGAAGAATTTAGCAATAATCTCAGTAGGAGCGACACCTAACATGTTAGCAAGTTCGCTTACTGATGTAAATTCACTAATTTTTACAACACTATCATCTGGTAATTTATTCTGCTGAGCTTCTTTATGATATTTTTTGACTTTTTTAGTCTTCTTTAAAGTCATTTTAATATTTTTTGAAATTTGGGATTCATCCATTTCCACAGGAATATCTGTGTACTTATCTCTTTTCTTAGCTGACTTAATCTTGTTTTGAAGGTGTCTACTTGTATCACCAAAATCTTTAGAAGATTTCTTGTTTTTACCAAATTTTTTAGTAAAATCAGCTTTCTTAGTTAACTCAGTACTTACAGAATCATTAGCCCCAACAACTGTTGATTTTATGCTATGAGAATCTCTCTTTTTAGCATCAAAATTCCTTCCACCATCTTTGCCAGCAAAACCTGGTTTTCTATCAAAATTTGGTCTTTCTCCATCTTTATTGAAAGGCTTTCTATTATCAGAATTTCCACGATAATTACTTTGAGAATTTCTATCCCTGTTTTGATTAGGACCTCTATTATCTGAATTTCCACGATAGCTATTTGGTCTTCTGTCACGATTATCACTAGCCTGATTCTTTTGCTGAGTTACTTTTCTTTCTTCAACATTATCAGCATGATAATAACTATCTGCAGTTGCAGGCTGACTTTTCTTTTTGAGTTGAGCTAAGATACTTTCAGTGCTCGCAATAGGAAGCACTACTTTGTTTTGGTCTTTGTTTTGGTCTTCTTTAGGTTTTCTATGAGAAGTGTTTTCTCTTTTTGGTTCAGTTTTCTTTGGTGAATACTGTTTAAAGTTATCCTGTCCTTTTTTCTCATCAGAAGTTGATTTCTCAACTTTCTTGAAATCTTCACTTTCTCTTTTTTCTTTAATAGGAGCTACTTTCTTTTCATACTTTATAGCTTCCTCTCTTTTCTCATTTATCTCTTTTTCTTTCTCTTTCTTTAGTTCTCTTGCTTTATCTTCCTGAGCTTTTTGCTGTCTTTGAGCATCTTCTTTATCATGCTTCTTGTTAGCTGATATCTGATCATTGAACATAGCTCTTATTTTTGAAGCCACATCATCGTCAAGCAAACTCATATGGCTCTTTACGATAATACCTAAATCGGCTAAAGTCTTTCTCAAGGCAGAAGCAGAAATTTTTAACTCTTTAGCAAGTTCATGTACTCTGGTATTAGACAATATTCCTCCCAATTAGTGAGTTATTAATTTCAAAATCCCATTCGAAAAGTCTGTATCGGTTATTACAATCACACTCACGGGTTCATGACCTATACTCTCGCCTATACTCTTCATAGTCTTTAATTGAATTACGGGACTTTTCGAATCATTAAATTTAACAATTTTTTTCAAATTATTTTCCGATATGTCTTTACTTATTATTATCACTTTTATCTTTTTATTCAAAGTTTTGAGCATACTTATTCCAAACTTCAATTTACCTGCTCTCCGGGCAAATTGAAGAAGTTTTATTAGTTTCTCTTCTGTTTTTTCTGCAACCTCTTTAATTTCTTTGTTTTCCATATAGATATGTTTTCTATACATTGGTTATTGTCACAAACATAGTATCCTCTACCAGGTAGTTTTCTCTTGAGGTCATAGACTACTTCATTATCAAGAACTTGGAATCTGATTAGATTTTCTTGGTAATTTTTTCTTCTACAAACCACACAAGTTCGAAGGGGTTTGTGACGTCCACAACACAAGGTTAGAAAGCCTCCGCAGACTCTTTTAGCTTCTCAGCAGTCTTTCTTCCGATGTTTCCTAAGTTACATAATTCTTCGACAGTTGCTAAGTAGATGTCTTGAACAGAAGTATAACCATGTGATTTAAGAATTTGAGCTGTATTTGGTGTTACTCCATCTAACTCTGACACATGATTAGTAATTCTTCTCTCTTCAGCTAACTTTGAATTAAACTCTTCTTTTGTAAATATATCAATATTATAATTAGTTAGCTTTGCTGCTAATCTAACATTTTTTCCTTTCTTTCCTATCGCTAAATTCTTATTTTTCTCTTTAACAATTACTCTGGCAAATTTTCCTCTTTCAGAAATTATTACCCTTTCAACTAAGTCTTTACCTATTGCGTTAGCGATATATTCATCATCATTAGTATTTGAAACAACAATATCAATTTGCTCACCATGCAATTCTTTTCTTATTGAATCAATTCTTAATCCTTTATTTCCTAAACAGCTTCCTGCTGGATCGATATGATCTTTATCTGTATAAACCTCTACCTTGGTTCTGATACCAGGCTCTCTAACTATCTTCTTAATTATAATATCACCATTGAAAATTTCTGGAATCTCGTTCTCAAAAAGTTTCTTAACAAACTCAGGATTAGTTCTTGAGAGAATAATAGTTACACCTGACTCTTTTCTTCGAATATTTGTAACATAAGCTTTGATAATATCACCTTGTTTATAATATTCTTCTTCAATCTGCTCTTCAGGTGGAAGTAAAGCTGTTGTATAGCCAATATCGACTCTGATACCACCAAAACCTTCAGTTTTTACCTTTCCTGTTATAATAGTGTTTTTCTGATTCTCAAATTGAAGAGAAGTCTTATTAGCATCTTCACTCTTGATTCTCTCTTGAATTGCTTTTTTAGCATTCTTAATTATCTTTGGACCAAACTCATGAAAATGCATCTTAACATCTACAGTATCGTCAAGTTCTATCCCTTTACCAAATTGTTTCTTAGCTTCATTTAAGCTAATTTCACCTAATTCAGAATCAAACAATACAACTCTTTTTTTAAATGTAGCATAAATATCATTTGTTGTAAAGTCAAGATGAATTTTAAGCTCATTCTCCGGCAAAAGCTTTTTGGATATTGTAGAATATAAACTCTCTTTAATAATCTCTGTCAGCATCTCTTTATCTAACTGTTTAAAGCTCGCTAACTGATTCAATACTGCTAATATATTGGAACTCATCTTATCTCTCCTTCTCATCTGAAAAGTCAAATACTGTTCTGGCTTTTTTTATTGAAGTAAAAGGTATTACCACCTCTTCTTCAGTTTCGGTAATTACTTTAATAGCTTGAGGTGTAACTTCAGATAATACACCTTGAATCACTTTACGCTCTTCTTCGGCTTGATATTTCACCTTTACTCGCTCATTTATTGCACTTGCATAATGTTTTTTATATCTTAATTCCCTTTCTAAACCTGGGGAAGAGACTTCTAATGTATATTTATCCTTATAAACATCTAATAGTTCTAATTCAGAGCCTGCTAAACGATTGACAGCGATGCAATCTTCAACTGATACTCCACCAATTTTTGTAATAAATATTAATGCTACTAAGCCATGGTTAGTCTGTTTCTCTTCAACATCATATAAAGCAACTCCAGTTTCTAAAGCTGCTCTTTTAGCAACATCTTCTAAGACTTTTTCTCTTTCACTTATCATTACTATACACCCTTAAAAATAAATTAAAAACCACTGTTAGTAATCCTTCACAGTGGTTAGACTTTTCGTAAAATTCTCTACATCAATATTTTATCTAATTCATACTTCTATTTTATTCATACTTATACAGTTTTATTTTAATCTTCTCAGTTGTCAAGATGTTCTTTATTTTTTTTGGTTATATGGAATAGAGACTATGGATTGTGGGTACTCTTCCCCCTTGCTAAAAAACACAGTTTTTCAGAAACTCCCCATAGAAGATATCAAAAAAGAATTATAAAGTATTTTTTTTGAACTTTGAAATGAAATAATAAAGGGCAAACTAATTTGTTTACCCTTTGATTTCTAACATAATTTTTTTTTATTTCATTAATATCATTTTGCATATAGACACGACTTCACCATCTGTTTTTAATTTCGAGAAATAGATACCTGAGCTTACGCTTTCACCTTTCACATTATCTCCATTCCAGACAACAGTATGATTACCTGAATCTAATCTACCATTAACTAAAGAAGTAACTCTTTGACCTTTTAGATTATAAATGCTTATCTCAACATAAGATTCATCTTTAAGGGAAAAGCTAATATTAGTTGTTGGATTAAATGGATTAGGATAGTTACTAATTATATTCTTTAAAGGCTCAATATCATAATCATTTATTGGAGTGGTTTCTATTTCCCAAGTTAAAAAAGGGTACGTATTATTCTCAGTTTCATTCATTGACCATATTGTTGAGAAATCCCAGCCAAGATTTTCGAAGGTGGATTGAGAATTCATCTGTTCCGTGCTATATCCATTCGTATTATTGATGCTACTATCCGTGTTGCTAGCAATTGCTTGAGACAACCCAGAAGTTGATTGATTCCAAAGACAAGAATCAATGTTACTGTTCATAGCAGTTCCAAGCAAAGCTCCAATGTTATAAAAAACTCCTGAATAAGTTGTTGCAGTATAACAATTGCTTATATTGTTATTAATTGAAAAAGATATTAATCCTCCAAAAGAATTACTCGAATATGTTTCTATTGTATTAATAGTATAACAATTTGCTATAACATTGTTACTAGAATGTCCTACAAGTCCACCAATATTAGTTGAATTACCACTAATACTTATCTTGCATCCAGAAGTAGCAATATTTGAGTCCCTAATCAATCCTACAAGTCCACCACTAGTAGTACTACTAAGAATAGTTCCATTCACAAAACAGTTCATAATGTTTGATGAAGAAAAAGCCATTCCAACCATCCCAGCAGAAAATTCAGCATTCTCTCCATTTACGAGGATATTTGTTAATGTTAAATTTTTGATATTAGATGATTTAATATCTCCAAAGAGGGAGCAAGCTACATTCACACTTGGATCAATATTTATATATAAATTTGAAATTGTATGATAGTCACCATCATAATCACTAAAGAAATAACGGTGTTCCGTAAGCTCTTCCCCATCAATTTCATCAATAAATATATTTCCAATCGGCTTAAATCCTAAACCATTATTCCATTGCTCAGTTTCACTTGCGTCAATATCTGAAGTCTGGACAAAGAAATATTTAAGTTCTTCACTTCCCCAATATAACTCTGACACTGATAACCAACGAAGATTTCCTAGATTATCAATTATAATAGGATTTTCCTCTGTACCTGCATTTGCATCATTCAAATTGCTTGGTTGAGTAATAGTAGTCTCAGCATTCATATAACATATTACTGATACAATAATTATAAGTAGACATATTCTTAATTTACTCATTTATACTCCATCTATTTATTTTTAAATCCAGCTACATCTTGTGCGATGTCAAGAGCTACGTCAACCATTCCCCCATGAAAAGAAGCACCTCCAGCTTCACTAGCTGCATAAGATTGATGTTCAATATGATCCCATGTACCCCCTAAGTATGGACAACAATCATGACATTCATACTTAGTACGTTCTAATGCCAACCACATACTTACAGTATCTGTAAACTTTCCAACCCAATCCATCATCCTAAGCTCAGGGTCATCCGGTTGATAGAAGGTATTATTGTATGTAAAAAGCATTACTTCTTTAAACAGTATAGAATAGTCAGAAATTGCATCTTCAATAACACCAATACACAATGCTCTAATTTCGTCAAAATTTTGGTTTTCACTTGAATATAAATTGATGTATTCTGTAATCTTATCATATTCTTTAGTAGTCATCTTAGGTTTCATTTTTTCTGAAGCCAAGTAAAGTAATTCATTTTTTCGATCTTCTCGGCTACTTCTAAGCAAATTTGCACCACCATGTTCATGATTTATATCGTGATATAGTTTATTAAACTCTTCTGAAAATGGATATACTATATTGGATATTTCAAAATTATAAAGTAAACCAGCATCAGACACAACTTTTTGCATAGAACTACTATCATAAAATAGTTCGCTGTTATTCATAAAGAATGTCTGGAATTTGATTTCATCAAATAAACCATTCGTACATATGCTGTCAATATTATTTTTTAAAACATCATCAATATTCGATACTTGTGCTCTACTAAAATATTGATCCATAACATATTCATGAACATCATTTGAACTAAATCTTTTAATGTCATTCACTTTGGTAGTTTTACTTTTGTTACAAGCAACTACAAACACCACTATAACTACAATTAACATCGCCAAAGAAACAATTTTGCTTTTCTTGTTTTTTTTCATAATTTCTCCTTTTTTTTTCTCCTTTCTTTTAAAAATTAGTATTATAGCTTATCGATTATAACAGTTTCACCATCCACTATGATAATAATTAAATCACCTTCATCAGATAGTATGGTATAATCAAGTCCTTGAATTTCTTCCCAAGTTACAACTCTCAATCCTTCATAATTTTCTTGACTGAATATCGGACAACAGAATAAAATAATAATAAGAAAAATAAGTTTAAATTTCATTTTTTATACCTCTCTATAGTAATAGACGAAAAAAAAGGACTAAAAAATGTCTACTTTGACTTAATATTAACTCTTGCATAATGTTATAAAGGAACAGCGTTATGGACGAACTTATCAAGATTTGTTTTGAGAAAGCTAAATACATAGCTATGAAGTATGTTAAGGATATAGATACTGCTGAAGATATCGCCCAATTAGCATCTATTCAGTTATATTTAAACAATGACAAGATAGATAATTCAAAAGTTAACAGTTGGTTATTTACAGTTACTCATAACCTTTGTATGGACTTTTATAAAAAGAACAAGAATAATAGAGAGATTTTGGTTGATCCATTAGAATTAAGCGAATACTACGCCTCTGAAGAGAATAAGATTCATGAGGAGTTAGATATTGATGCTTATGATTTTATATCTGCATCAGACAAAAAGATACTAAAGAAATACTACCATGAAAATGTCCCTCTGGCAAAATTAGCTCAGGATTTTAAGATTAAATCATCATATCTCAAATCAAGAATCTACTCCCTGTCTAATGAGATTAAACTCTTCCATTTGATAACAAGTGACATTATCTGTTTTAAACCCCTTCCTGCCACAAAGTTTACTAAGAACTTAAACAAATTCATTTCTGTTCTTTTGAAAGCATTAAACAACAATGACCTTGGCTCAATGAAAAGATATTGTAAAGATGCTATTATCCATAAATCAATAACCAAGATAAAAATAAAATCCTATGAAACTTGCAAAATTCAGATTGATGGAGTCAATGAATATCGACTAATTATTGGCTATTTGGATTTTCAATCTAAGATTGGGATATTTGATATTCGCTTTCTAATAACAGATTCAAGGAATATTCAAGTAGTGGAGATGCCAATTTTCCATAAACAAGTACTTGTAATTGATAAAAAATATATTGACCCTAAAAATGCAGAAAAAGAATTACTTACGCGTAAGGGTCTTTATAATAACAAACTTGGTTCGGTAGAGGAGATGAAGAGAAAAGGAATTGCTAAAGTTATCCAGACAAGAGATGATATTGATGAATAATAAAGTGTTTACGGACTGACATAGTGTGATATACTCTCCCCGTCCGGAAATACCGGACACTCCTCTCATACGCTCTTTCAGAGCTGAAAGGGGAGTTAATTAATCTGGGTAAGGGTGCCCGCAGACCAGTGAAGAGAAGAAACACCCCGTCATCAAAGATGCCACCCCTCTTTGGATACATTTGCTTATTGCAAATGAAAGAGGGGACTTAATCAATACGAGCTGAAAGCTCGCAAACCCAGTAAAAAAGGAAATAAAAATGGCAAGTGATAAAGATGTTATAGAATTTATTGTTGAGCAAATTGAAGATGCGGGAGAAATTACTTATATTAAGATGTTTGGCGAGTATGGAATTTATTCAGATGGTAAGATATTTGGTTTAATATGTGATAATAAATTATACATTAAGCCCACAAAAGCTGGTCGTGAATTTATTGGTAATGTTGTTGAAGCTCCTCCTTATCCTGGTGCTAAGAACTATTTTTTGATAGAAGAGCAGCTTGCAGATAGTGAATGGTTAAGTGAGTTAGTCAGACTTTCTGTAGTAGAATTACCATTACCAAAACCTAAGAAGAAAAAGACTAAAATTTAGTATTATTTGTCTTTTTCTATAATTTACTCTTTTTTTTCTTTGGGGGTTATTGTGCAATAGCAGAAGTTAAGCTAATGGGGATATTAACTTTCTATTGTTACTTCACCTCGCTATACTTATCCAAATTATCTAATCTGTTAGATAAGTCTTCCTGAAAAGATTTAGGCTCAAGTTCAAGTCTGGTGGTTAAACCAAGAAAGTGCAATAGGCCTTTGTGATTAGCACTATATTATTCTTATCTACAAGATCATATTACGTGTATTTAACTTATATATCTTCATTATCAAGTGTCTGTTGGTTTTCAGCTTAGTGGATAGCTAATAGATGCCCAATAAACCCCTAATAAACCGCCAATAGACTATCTGACATAAAGCAGATAATGATCTATTTTTGTAAAAAGAGACCACAAACTCAGAGATGTTGACGTTGTCAACACTCTGAACAGATCTATTGCATTAGTTTGGTTCAGTTATCTCAAAATAATAATTTGACACAAGTTTTATTTTTTAAATAATTGTTATGTTGACTCAATCAAACATATATCTATAGGAGAGTATAATGAAACAGAAGCAAATAGGGCTGATAATTTTACTAATATTAGGGCTAATGCCAACATTTATTTTTTCTCAACCAATTGTAAAAATCACAAAAGCAAATTCAACAATGCTTAATAAACTTGAGGAATTAAAAGTAAATCTATGTTTTGAAATGGATGATTATGTTATAGTTTCTCCCGCTAGGACATCGCATCTTGATAAGGCGAAAATTGAGTACAAAGTTTTAACTTTAGATAATGCAACAAACCCTCTCTTTCTTATTTCTGCTAAACCGGGGATTGCACTTAAAACACAAGCATACTTAGATGAAATCTTAATTAATGATGTGATTAGGTTAGAAAAAGCAAACACAGGATATAAAAGCTATCTCCCTCAAGGTGGAATAAAATTTGTTCCTGTAAAAGTAAGTTCACAGATTTATCAGAATAAGTCAACCCAATATTCTAAATTATCAGATATTAATAATGATATTAATCGCGATCTTGACGAAGTTTTAGCGTCTGTAAATGCAGATAGTGTTGCCTGGTATATTCAAAAATTAGAAGATTATGAAACTCGCTTTGCCTTACTCTCAAACCGAAGAGAGATTTCTGAATGGATAGCATCTCAGTTTGTCCGTTTTGGCTACACAAATGTAGCTATTGATTCTTTTTATGTTGGCAATTATAGTACATGGCAATATAATGTAGTGTGTATTGAGGAAGGTAATATTAATCCAGACAAGTTTGTTGTAGTAGGAGGGCACCATGATTCAATAATCACGCCTAATATGAATGATGCATACACTTTTGCTCCTGGAGCTGATGATAATGCCAGTGGTGTAGCTGCTGTTTTAGAAACTGCCAGAATTTTCAAACTTCATAATGTACAAAATAAAAATTCTGTACGATTTGTGACTTTTGCTATGGAAGAATTTGGGTTATTCGGAGGATTCCACGATGCAGAATATCTAACAGAAAACGATGTTGATGTACTAGCAATGATAAACAGTGATATGATTTCTAATCATAGTTCAGAAGATTATACTTTTACAATTCGTGCTTATCCAGGGGCAGAATATTTAACTAATTTGGCTCTAAGCAATAGTACTGAGCTGGAAATGAATACAATCACTTTAAATACATCTCTCAGTGGTTCGGATAGCTGGGCTTATCACGTGAATGGTATGCCAGCAATCTTTTTCGCTGAATATGAGTTTAGTCCTTTTTATCATTCATTTGAAGATGTCAGCGAAAATACAAACCCTGATTACGCTGCTCAATTCATAAAATTAATAGCATCTGTTGTAATGTCTGTAAGTAATCTACCAGCTCCTGCGAATAATTTCCTAGTAGAAGATGCAGGTGATGGTTCTACAGTAATTGCAACTTGGGAAGAAGTTAGTAGCGAAGAAGTTTCCTATAAATTAGATGTTAAAAATCTTAACACCTATGAAACTCTTTCCTTGATTACTGAAGAAACATCTTATACTATAACTGATTTAACTAATAATACTCCCTATCAAATTACCCTTTACTCAGAGTTAGATGGTTCTTTTAGTTTTGGAGAAAGCAGATTTATTACTCCTCAAAATATACCTTCACAGGTAGAGAATTTCAGCTATGAGCCAGACTTTAACCAAATAAATTTTACTTGGTCACCAAATGAAGAATTAGATCTTTCAGGTTATAGATTGTATCGTAAAAATGTTGAGGATACTGAGTTTTCAGTAATAGCTGTTATTGATTCACAAGAAAATTCTTATTCTGATGGAACGACAGCTACTGGAGTTTGGTATAATTATAAGATGATTGCCTTTGATCAAGATGATAATGAAAGTGAAAGTACAGAACTGATTACAGTCCGTCATCTTAGCTTTGATTCAGGTATTGGTATTTTTGATTTTACTAGCTTCTCAGAAGATAATCTTCTTTACCCAGCACAATCTCTTGTTGAAGATTTCTATTCTGATATTCTTGAAAATTACGATTATGACCTCATTCTTAAAGGTGCACAAGATGAACTAAGAATAGAAGAACTTGGTATTTATTCGACTGTAATTATCTTCAAAAATTCATTCACAACAGTGACAAATTACCAGCTAATTGAAGCTATAGAAAGGTATTTAGAGTTAGGTGGAAATCTCTTGATATCTGCTTCTGATCCTCTCAGATTTCTAAGTTTAAACGACAATATCTACCCTAAAAACTTTGTTCCTGGTGATTTAGTTTATGATATGTTTGGGATTAGCCAAGTAGATAATAATAGTTCCTCCCGTTTTGCCAGAGCCCAAGCTTTGTATTGGGATATTCTTGATTTAGAAGTAGAAAATAGTAAAATATATCCAAACTTTGATGGAAGATTGTTTAATATCGAAGCATTCTCTACTAATAATGAAGAAAATTCAGAAAATATCTTAAGTTATCAATCTGATTCTGATAATGCATCCCAGAATATCTTTGATGATTATATTGTTGCAGTTAGCAAGAATAATGAAAACTCTAAAACTATTGTTACTTCTGTACCATTATATTTCATCAAAACAAATCAAGCTCAGCTCTTTATTGATAGAGCTCTATATTACTTTGATGAACCTGTTGAAAATGAAAATAGTGAAGCTCCTCATAGCACCAATAGCTTAGAGTTATCTAATTACCCAAACCCTTTTAACCCTTCTACTACTATTAGATTTTTGTTAAAAGAAAAGAGCACAGTTTATCTCAAAATATATAATCTTAAAGGTCAATTAGTAAAAAGTATTATTCAGCCTAACATGAGTTCAGGTTATAATACTATATCTTGGGATGGTGAAAGTAATAGTGGAAAGAAGCTAAGCTCTGGGATTTATCTTTATAAACTTAAAACAGATTCAGGCTTATCTCAAACCAAAAGAATGGTGTTAATTAAGTAAATGTTAGTAAATTAGAATAGTATTAAGCTAAGGTACTCCTTAGTAATAGGGAGTGCCTTATAGACCATTGACAAAGCCTTTAAGAGATGAATTATGCGAGCAATATACCAATTTTATCAGTTAAGAGAGGAATCTATCTTGATTGAGTTTGAATTTGATAAGACCAATAATTTTCATCAAAAAAGCTTGTTAAGTCAATAAGCTTCTTTCCTGCAAGTTTTTTGTAAATAAAAATATCTTCACTTCCAGCATCTAAGTAAACTGCTCTAACAAGTTCAGAACAATAAAGCTTGCTTGAATCACTTAGATTAAATTCATGGTCAAAAGCAGCTTTTAAAATGAGATAATTCCAAGCTTGTTGGGTGATGAGTTTTCTATCTATATTAAATTTTGGTTTTACTAAAATGACCTTGTTTTTAAATGCTTTTTGCATAAAGGTCTTAGCTGTCTCAATACGAATACCATCATGTTCTGAGATATGTCCTGAGATACTATGAATTACTTTCCAGATGCCATTATCCTCAACTAAGATTCCACAATGAGACATTTCGTGAGACCCAGGAAATGATCTGGCAATAAAAGAGGAAACAAAAGATGTTCCTTGTCTTAGGATAATATCTCCGGACTCAAACAAAAGGCTATCAAGTGGTGGTAAATCCTCTTGTATGAGTCCAGAAGAGACATTATCATTATCATTATCATTATCATTATTGTTTGATAAAGCACCCCTAAGGATGGCTATAGAAATTATAATAATTAAAAATATCAGAAGAAAACACTTACTTTTCGGCATTTTCCTTAGAAAGATGAACTTTCCAATCACCATCAATTTTCACCATTTGTAATTCTTGGATTTTCTTAGAATCTGTTTTTCCTGCATTGATTTCTTCATACTTCACAACAGCTGAGTCACCTTTTACCACAGTATCAATAATCTTAAAAGAGACCTCATCTTTATCGGTTCCCATACTTTCTGACATTGAAGCTACCATAGTCAATAGTTGTTTACCTTCTTCGGTGGTGTACTCTTTAGCTTTTTCAAAATCTTTACTTTCAATAGCATTCAAAAAAGATTTAGCAGTTGTTTCAGGTTTCTTCCCACATGCAGTCAATGTAAGCAATACAATGACAATTACAAGAATTGTGCTTAGTTTTCTCATTTTTAACTCCTTTGTTAATTTAATTTAAAATATAACTATAGTAAATTATTGTCAAGATTATTCTAGAAAATAATGTTTATCTTTAAAACAATGCTAAAAAGATAATGAACAAAAGCTGTTATTTGTGAGCTTAAACCCAAATAATGCAATAGAGCTTTAGTGAAGAGTGCAAATTCTTTTAGCAAAATAGCTTGCAGAATTCTGACGCATATAATATATATATTCGGAAGAATTATGTAAGTTACTTTTGCAAAAGAATATAGTGCTATTCTCAAAGATCTATTGCATTATTTGGGTTAAATATTTCTTAGACATACTCATCTTTTTTACTTTTGCAGAATAATATAGTGCTAATCACAAAGGTTTACTGCACTGTCTGGGTTAAAAGACTTTCGTGAGTTGGCTATATCAATAGCTTACTTGATTCTGAATTTATTTGACACCAATCTCCTACTTGATATTGTGTCATAAATACAAAAAAGAGAATCTAAATGCAAGAAAATCTAAGCTTTGATAAATCAATAAAAAGAGTTGTGAGCAAGATAATAAGAACAATTAGGAAGTATAAACTTATTGAAGATAATGAGACTGTTGCTGTTGCTCTCTCAGGAGGAAAGGATAGTGCAAGTCTGCTTTATCTACTTTGGTATATCAATAAATATTCTTATTTGCATTATAATGTGATTGGACTTCATGTTCAAACAGGTGAATATGATACTAGTCCAATTAAAGAGCTCTGTGATATTTTAGGTGTAGAGTTAATAACTTTGAATATAGACATGGAACAAGTTATTAATTACCCCCATATCTGTTATTCATGTTCTCGGATTAAGCGTTATGCTATGTGGGAAGAGATTCATCGAAGAGGAATAAAAAAAATAGCTTATGGCCATCATGCAGATGATGCAGTTGATACTTTTTTTATGAACCTCATAATTCACCAGAATATCGAGTCATTCCCTCCCTTGTTAACTTATAAAAAACTAAATTTAGCTGTCATTAGACCACTTATATTCATTAGAGAAGGCTGGATATCTAATCTTTTTGAGAAAAAGAATTTGACAAAGATAACTTATAACTGTCCTTATGAAGAAACTAATATTAGACAAGATTTTCGTGAGAAAGTAGAGAAGATACAGGAAATTTTCCCAGAATATCGAGTAGAAGAGAATGTCATTAAAGCCTTAGAAAAATATTATGATTTAATTCTTACTGACCAAATAGATAATTCAATAAAGGTTTTTAAATAGAGGTATTATGAAATTATTAATTCATGTCTGTTGTGCACCATGTTTTATCGCTCCTTATAATCATTTAAAAGATGAGCATGATATTACAGCTTTCTGGTTTAATCACAATATTCATCCCTATACTGAATATATGAAAAGATTAGAAACATTAAGAGAATTTGTTAGCAAAAACAATATTACCTATATAGAAAAAGATGAATATGATTTAGATAGGTTTATTCAGAATGCTGTCTTTAAAGAGAATAAAAGATGTATTTCATGTTACTATGAAAGACTTAAATACACTGCCATCATAGCAAAAAAAGGGAAGTTCGACGCCTTCACCTCTACCCTACTCTATTCCAAACATCAAAACCATAAGCTCATGATAGAAATAGCTGAATCCCTCGCTAAAGAATATGGAGTTAAATTCTACTACCAAGACTTTAGGGAATACTGGAAAGAAGGAATTGAACTATCCAAAGAAGAAGGAATGTATAGACAGCAGTATTGTGGCTGTATTTACTCCGAAAGAGATAGATATCAAAAGAGATGAGAGTTTAATTGTTTAATCGTTTAATTGTTCAATTGTTTAATCGTTTAATTGTTTGATTGAAAGATGAGAGTTGAGAGTTAGCTAGTATTCTAAAAATAAACTTGCCATAAATCACTAATCCCCTATAATTGGTATAAATAGTATTTTAAAAGAGGAAATTAAAAAATGAAGAATAAACTAAATCCAATCATTCAGACACTCGCCCTATTGATTGTTCCGGTCTTGGTAATATTGTTGTTCAAATTTATCATGGCAATTACTGGTAAAGATACTGATATATCTCTAATCTCATCTACTTTAAAGACAAGTTTATTTGTGATACCAAACGTTCTTTATATTATTTTACACAAATATAGATTATCATATCTAAGTTTTATTGTCGCAGGCATAGCTACATTCTTGGTAGTTTATACCTCAGATAGTAATCAGATTGATATTTTGAGCACTTTTTCCTTGTATCTCTTTAACTTCATATATTTCAGCTTATTAATTGGAGTTACCTACTTTTCCTATTTTAAAGTCCAAGGTTTTAAATTAAAAAATATACTATTCATATTGGGTGGCATAATCACTCATACCTTGTCTTTTTCAGGAATATTCTTGATGAACAAGCAATCTGTTAATATTGATTTATTAAAAGCAATCACTTATACTGGCATAAATACCTTTTTAATGGTAGGTTTAGCTATAGCCATAGGACTCCTCCTCTTTGAATTGCCTGGACAGGAAGTAGAAATAGAAGCAGAAAACGATAGTGATGATGATTTATAGTAGTAATATAATACATAGTTGAAAGGAAATTGAATTTTGGGAAGAAGAACAGTAAGAAAACCTGCTGATTATGAGCAGAGAAAAGATAAATTTTTGTTGAATGTTGAAGAGAATATTGTCTTAGATTTTGCTAAAATCTTTGCTAATAACAATCCAGTTCATATCGAAATTGGTTCAGGGAAAGGGGAATTTATTTCCCAAAAATGTCGTGAGAATAGAGATATTAATTTTGTGGGTATTGAGCTTAATCCTCATAGAATAACGTCAATAATGAAAAAGTTAGATTTAGAAGAGGATATTAATGTTAGATTACTCAATCACTATGTTGATAAGGAGATTACCAAAGTAATTTCTAAGAACTCAGTGCCGGTTATTTACATTCAACACCCAGACCCTTGGCCTAAACGCAGACATTTTAAATATCGCTTGATTAATCAAGCTTTTATAGATGCTTTAAATCTTATGTTGCAAGCTGGGGGAAGAGTAGAAATTGCTACTGACCACCCAGGATATGCAGAATGGATTATTGAGCAATTTAATGAAAGGAAGGACTTTCAATCTCTTTTTGAGAATGGTTTCACTTTTGAGAAACAAGCTGGTCATATCGAAACATATTTCGAAGAAGTTAAGAGAGCTGAAGGATTTGAACCAAGATTTATGTTTTATAAAAAAGTTAATTAAATGGTAATATTTAGCGAAAAACAGACCTAACCTTAAGTGAGGTAGTAAATATGAATAAGAAGGATATATTTAAGGAGATTGCAGAGAACACATTTGAGAACTTATCTCCTTATGCATTTAAAGATACTGATGCTTTCCGAGCTAAGACAGAACCAAAAGAGCATATCAGAACAAACTTTGCATTAGATAGAGATCGTATTCTATACAGTGGAGCTTATCGGAGATATCATGGTAAGACTCAAGTCTTTTCTTTTACTAATTTGATAGATGAGGAAATGACTAATCGAAACTTACATACAACTTATGTTTCGCAAATTTCACGTACTATTGGCAAAGCTTTAAGACTTAATTTAGAGCTTATAGAAGCTATTGCTTTAGGTCATGATTTAGGGCATTGCCCTTTTGGTCATGATGGAGAACGTGCCTTGTCACGGGTTTGTAGAGAACATGGGATTGGTTCTTTTCATCACAATATTGAGTCTTTACAAATTGTTGATCATATCGCTAAGAAAGGAAGAGGAATGAATCTTACCTTCCAAGTAAGAGATGGAATAATTTCCCATGATGGAGAAGTACATAATACTGTTTTACGACCTCAAAGAGATAAAACTGAAGCAGACATAAATGATTATATTGAGAAAAAAACTCAAGATAAGAATTGTTTTTGGATGCCCGCAACTATGGAAGGTTGTGTTGTCAGAATATCAGACACAATTGCTTATATCGGACAAGATATTGAAGATGCAGTTAGATTTAAAATTCTCACCAGTGATCAACTCCCCAAAGATTGCACTGACTTTCTTGGTAATTCAAACTCGCAAATAATAGATACTTTAGTAAAAAGTGTTATTGTGAATAGCTACAAGCAAGAGTATATTGCTTTTGATGAAGAGACCTCTAAATATCTTCTCAAACTTAAGAATTTCAATTATGAATATATCTATACTGATGAGAATGTTAAACATGCAAACCAAATAATCAATCGTTCGATGGATATTTTGTATAAGAAATATTTAGATGATTTAAAGAATAACAATACTCAGTCTAAAATATTCCTACACTTCCTTAATCATAAAAATGATAATTATACAGACACTTTCTCCCCTGAAGAAAAAGTGAGAGATTTTATCGCAACAATGACTGATAGATACTATAATGAAGAGATTAAAGATTATCTCTTACCTTGGAAATTATAAAATTAGGAGTTTTAGATGTATAAAATAGGTGTTTTGCAATTCGAACCGAAGCTATTTAAAGTTGATGAAAACCTTGCTAACTTAGAAAATATGTTAACAGGTATAGACGCTGATTTAGTAGTCTTACCCGAATTAGCAACTTCAGGTTATGTATTCAGAACTAAAGAAGAAGTTTTTAATGTTGCTGAAGATGCTAAAACAGGAAGAACTGCCAAACTTTTTATCAGACTTGCTCGTGAGCTTGACTGTAGTTTTGTTGTTGGTTTCCCTGAAAATGCTAATGGAGTTCTTTATAATTCATGTTCACTCTTTAACCCCGACGGTGAAATATTTACTTATCGGAAAACTCACCTCTTCTATGAAGAAAAATTATTCTTCACTCCTGGGGACTCAGGACTCAATGTTTTCCCAGCTAAGGGTGGAGTCAAAGTAGGGATGATGATTTGCTTTGACTGGCAATTTCCTGAAGCAGCAAGAACCTTATCTTTACGTGGTGCACAAATTATTGCTCACCCATCTAACCTTGTTCTTCCTTGGTGTCAAAAAGCTATGACTATTCGCTCTTTAGAGAACAGAGTCTTTAGTATTACTTCTAATCGCATTGGTACTGAAGTAAATGGCGAGAAAGAACTTTATTTTACAGGAATGAGTCAAATCCTAAATACTAAAGGAGAAGTGTTAACCTCTCTTAATAAGACTGAAGAAGGAATAGAGTTTGTAAGAATAAATCCTGCTGATGCCTTTGACAAAAAAGTTACTGACCATAATAATGCTTTTACTGATCGCCGACCAGAAATGTATGAGAACTAGGAAGTTGTTTTGAAAAAGATACTGCTAAAGATTTTGATTGTAGTAACTTTACTTCTGATACTTCTATCATTATCATGCTCCAGACAAACTACATCTGCAGATGATGATAATCAAGATAAAGGATTTATTCCTATTAATATTTCATTATCTCCTTTGCAAGAGCTTGAAGTAACCATTACTGAAGCAATAGCAAGTGTTAGTAAAGATGATGACTATATAACCCAATCTTTAGCTATAGCAGACAACAGTGCCAATGGTACCATTGCTAATCTAAGCCCCGGAATCTGGCATTTAGAAGTTGAATTATACGTTAATGACTATGTAGTTGCCTCTGGTGAAGCTGATGTTGAAGTGTTTCCTGGACAAACCTCGGTGGTAAATCTCACAATGACCATTAATGACATTACAGGTTCTATCGAAATTATTGTCGATTGGGAAGTCAATAATCCTTTACCTACAAGATTCTTATTTATAGGCAATAGTTATTCTTACAGCAATGGTGGTATAGAACAGATGTTTAGAAATGTTTCTCAGTCAACAGATGAAAATCTGGTGATTGAGGTTGAGTCTATAACAGGTGGTGGGCTAACTTTGCAAAATCATTTTGAAAATCAAACAACTCAAGCAAGTATTCTAAACGGGGACTGGGATGTCGTGATTCTCCAAGAACAGAGTCAGTTACCTATTTTTGATACAGCTACCTTTCTTACTTACGCTAGTAAATTAGATAGCCTTATTGACCTAAGTGGAGCTCAAACAACTTTCTTTATGACTTGGGCAAGAGAATATGACCAAGCTCAAATAGCAGGATTAAGTTCAGCTTATTTAGAAGCTGGTGCCTTGTTAGATGCCAATGTTATCCCAGTAGGTCAACTATTTAACTATGTTTATGAAGATAATTCTGAGATTGATCTATACGTTTCCGATGGTTCACATCCATCATTACATGGTACATATTTAGCATCTCTCTGCTTCTACCAAAGTCTTTTTAATGATAATGCAGAGAACATCCAGTTTGTTCCTGCTGGCGTAACTGTCACAGAAGCCGAGTATCTCAAAGAGAATGTTAATCAATGGTATCTTGATAATAGATAATTAAGTAAAAAAAACTCAATAAGGAGAAAATAATGATTGGAAAATTAGCTTGGTATGATATACCTGTTCTTGATATGGATAGAGCCTGTAAGTTTTATAGTGAAATATTTCAAATTGATATCCAACAACAAGCAGCTGGTGAATACAAAATGGGGATATTTCAAACAGAAGGAGCAACTGGTGCTTTAGTTTTAGGTCCTGGATTAACACCCTCTAAAATTGGTTTTTTACCTTATTTTACAGGAGGTGAAGATCTAAATAATATCTTACTCAGAGTTGAAGTAGCAGGAGGAAGAGTTGAATTAAGCAAAACATCTTTAGAAGGTCACGGCTATTATGCAATCTTTCATGATACAGAAGGGAATAGATTAGGACTTCACTCCTACAAATAATCTAAAATGCAAAGAAATACCCTCAAATCATTTCAGTGGTCACTCTTCACAGCCTTACTCCGAAAGATAATTCTTTTCGGAGTATTTTTGCTAATTGCTAAAGCAATAACTAAAGAAGATTTGGGGATTTTCCGAGAGTTTTCTCTTGTTTTGGGTATCTTTACAGGGATTTCATTTATCGGATTCAAAGACCTTCTAATAGTCAAAAAAGAAAATACCAAAGCTCTTTTCCAACAACTTTTTCTGTTTTCCTTATTTACATCCTTGATTTCATTGATAGGTTTAAATCTGCTTGCCCCATTGATAGGGAAATACTACAAGAGTGAAGTACTTTCTTCTTTATTAGTAAGCTTAAGCCCACTCATTTCTTTAGAGATTATGCGTATAGCTGTTAGGTCATATTACCAAAAAATATTAAGATTCAAGCTCTTATCGATTATTGAAACTGTTAATGTAATTGTTTATTCCACCCTGATAGTTTTCTTCTATTTCTTAAAAATAGATATTAATTCTCTAATTATAATCTTTTATTTCGGTAACTTTGTTGAATTTATCTTATTACTTAGCTTTGAATCTGAACTTATGAAGGATACTGTTAAAAAGATATTCACAAAAAATCTAATAACAGACTTTCTGACAACCTACAAAAATAACTTCAAGTTTCTTATAACAGCCACTTCTAATAATCTAATTTCCCATTTGATTAATGATTTACCTGTGATAATTTTAGGTATCCTCTTCAATCCCGTATTTATTGGTATTTATTATTTAGCTAATCAGCTAATTGGTCAACCTGTTGTTCTTGCCTGTAATTCTCTCGGCCAAGTGCTATTCCCCACTTTCACTTTCTTGAATAAAGTTGAGATTTATCAAAGACTAAATAAGTTCTTTAAAATCGTAACTCGTTTAGCATTCCCTCTCTTCTTTCTTTTAGTAATCTATGTGATAAACTTAGTCCCACTTCTCTTAGGTGATAAATGGAATGAAGCTCTGCCAATTGTTGCTATCTTAGCTTTTCCTCTTGCGACTACAATGTTAATGAATCCCATATCGAGTTTACCTTATGTATTAGAATTACCTCATATTGAAATGATTTTCATGATAGTTAACTTAAGCTTGAAATCTTTAGCTATTTATCTTGGTCATTTCACTGGTTTTGAAACTGCCCTAATCTACTACGCCATAATTACAGTAGTTATTCACTTGATTTTCCTAGCTCTGATAGTTCATCTAATTAAAGGGAATGTTTTTAAAACACTATTTTCCATAATTTTAAATTCAATACCAACCCTTGCTTTTATTACCATCTATCTTTCCTTAGGGAATCAGCATAATTTTCTGAACTTAGCCCTATCTACAATTATAGTTGGAATCTACTTACTCCTAGGAAAAAGATTCAGCTTTATTTCAATTCCAAGTAGATAATCAAATACCTTTGTTAATTACACTTTTAGGCTTTAGAGAAACTAAATACTCAAGATAATCTTTATGGTAAAAGTGATTTTACTAATCTAAGCTATACAGCACTATCTGGTCGTAACATAGATAACAGCAGCATATAATGTTTATATCATTATAGTAGATTATTAGTTACACCATCTCATAAAGTTTCTATCTTCAAGATATTTTTAAAGAATTAAAAAAGAATTAAAAAATACTTTGACAAAATGGACTAAGATAGTGAAATTGCTAAAATAGAAATTCTAAATGGAGGAATGATGGCTAAAGGAATCAAAGACCATACATTTTCTTTAGTAGAATACCTTATGATTGTAATGATTGTTGGTATTTTAATTGTTTTTATTGTGCCATTTACTCAAGCTAATAAAGCACAACCAAAAATTAGAGAAATGAAAAATAATGTTAATAGTATCTTGAATGCCTATAATCAAACAGGAGTCATTGAAGAGCTAAAACTAAGTGAAGTTGGAGCATTAAATAGTAATGAATTAAAATATTCAATTGAAGTTAATAACTTTTTAAAATATGTTAATTTTGAAAAAGATTTTGCAAAAAATCTTATGAGTTTTACTAAAAAGAAAGCTTATATTAACTTTTTGAGAAGCGATGTTAGACCTCTTGTTAAAGTTGCATATTTATCCGAATTTGATAAATATTTAAACGACTTAGCTTTAGTTCAACTTAATTTTGATTATGATGTTCTTCCTAACTTAGGTTATTTCTTAGAAAACGATAAGTTCTTTGAATTTTATGATTTAGCCCAAAATAGACTTATTGAATTTGTTACTCCTGGCTTAGAAGAAAAGTATAATAATGATATTATACAGGTAATTACTTTTGTTAAAGGGCTAAAACCTGTTGATAATCAATATCAACTAACCTATGACCAAATTAAGAAATTCAGTAACATTAACCTTGTTGATTTAAGTAAGATAGAAGATAAATACTTCTCTTATAAACTTAACAGTGATTCTACAATTGTTGCTACAACTACTGAAGTTTTTGGAACTGCTGGTGCTCAGATTATCTATAATATGGCTGATGAGTTCTATGAAGTTGGTCCAAGAAGTGAATATTTAGAATTAGGTGCTAAATTCTTAGATGAAAGTATTGCTAAACTTCCAACTCTCACCCAAGAGAGAGATAATGCTATAGCTAACTTCGAAAAGAAACTCGCAGCAGATGAATTTGATCTAAATATAGATTTGATTTCAGATTCTAATAGAGAGCTTCTCCTCTCATTTGAATCCTACCTGAAAGATAATTTCAAATATCAAGATATTGGCATCTACCTTGAATTCTATAGAAATTATAATACTGTTATCGCTAGTACAATAGCAAATAATAGAAGTTATTTAGTTAATGCAGTAGAATCCCATGACAAAATGAGAAATCCTACACAACAAGCTAAATCTGAGATTTCTCAAAGAGTAGAAAATTGGGAAAAACTAAACTTTGTTAAAGCTAAACTTGATAGTAGAATTAAATCACTTGATGAAATTGAAAAACTAATTATCAATTTTGAAACTGCTGAAAACCAAAAATCACTCAAAGAGAATTATTTAAAATCTTTCAATGTAATTGATCAAGATTGGTTAATCTTAGAATAAACAAAAGAAGAAGGGTATATGACTGATAATAATAATAATACTATTCAGAATTTCAAAATTAATTTTGATAGTTTGTTAAAATTAGGGTACGGTGTTATAGATGTTAGATACAAAGATTATGATCTTGCCTGTGGAGGATTCAAGTATATAATTACTCTTATTGAGAACGACAGAGATACTTTTTATGTCGATATGCTTAAACAATACTGCGGAACTGAATTTAAACAAAATGAAGTTTTAGATGTATGGAAAAATATCTTAGATCATAAAGTTAAGATGTCTCAAGTACTTAACAGAGACGTTTCAATAAAAGTAGCAACCTTAGACTTCTTAGAGTCTTAGAATGCAATAAAACTTTAGAGGGTACATTGTTGCCCTCTTTTTTTTATTTAATCTTATACGGAGATTATCATGCCAGAAACAACACTTCTATTGATAAAACCTAATGCTGTGAAAAATAAAAACATTGGCGAAATAATATCCATAATTGAGAAAGATAACTTTCAAATTAAAGATATTAAATATTTTCATTTCGATGAGAATCTACTGAATGAGTTCTACAAAGAACATATTGGTAAGTCTTATTTTGTTAATTTAAAAGCTTTTATGATTTCTGATATAACTATTGCTCTAAAATTAGAAAGAGAAAATGCTATTAATAGACTGAGACAATTAAATGGGGATACTGACCCTGCGAAAAGAGAAACGGGTACTATCAGGAGTCTTTACGCTGATACCATAACAGCTAATGCGGTTCACTCCTCTGACTCAGAAGAAAATGCTAAAAGAGAGTTAGGAATTATTTTTGGAGAATAGATACTTTTAACTAGGTCTTTTAACTTCGTTCAGTTGGTTATTGATAGAGAATAGATATGTTTTATTCTTCTCCAGCAAATTTTCTATCCCATATAAATTTTAAACAATATTTTATAATCCTAAGTTTCAAATCCAATTCACACTCGGATGTCTCTCAATCAATCACTGGAATTTTATTGAGACACTTCCATAATTCATGAGGAAAAGCCTCAAGAAAATCACAATAATCCAATATTTTATGTCTTGAATAATTATTTATCATATTTCCCACTCTACTTTGAAGAGAGCCATATATACTCAGAGAAATTATTTAAAATGCTATAGCAAATGAATATAGTGCTATTCTAAAAGATCTACTGCATTATTTGGGTTTGACCAGCAGACTTGAAATTGAGCAAAAAGAAGGGCGGAGAAATGCTCCGCCATCCGATTAAAAAAACTTTGCTAATAATAATTTAAAAGATTAACTCATAAGCGTCAGTAGCTATCTGAAGTTCTTCATTAGTAGGCATAACAACTATTGTAACAGGTGAGTATGGTTCTGAAATAACACCAGGTTTTCCACCCACTGCTTTATTCTTTTCCATATCAATATGAACCCCGATATTCTGCATTCTCTTACAGATTCGTTCTCTCATTTTAACACCATATTGTCCTACTCCACCAGTAAAGACCAAGATATCAACCTTAACTAAGTTAGCAGCGTATGAGCCTATATATTTCCGCACACGATAAGCATAAACATCTAAAGCTTCGATTGCTCTTTCATTTCCTTTTTCAGCAGCATCTTCAATATCTCGCAAGTCATTAGAAATGCCTGTTAACCCTAATAGACCACTCTTTTTATTTAGGATATCGTTCAAATCATGGCTAGTATATCCTCTTTCCATTAAGAAAAAGACAATTGATGGGTCAATATCACCACTTCTGGTACCCATTAGAAGTCCCGCAAGTGGAGTGAATCCCATAGAAGTATCCACTGATTCACCGTTCATTATGGAGGTAATAGATGCTCCATTTCCTAAGTGACAAGTTATAATATTAGTATTACTGGCATGTCTTTTACACATTTCTAAGGCTTTTTGAGCTACAAAGCGATGACTTGTTCCATGAAAGCCATAACGTCTTATCTTAAACTTATCATAGAACTCATGAGGTATACCATAGAGATATGCTGCAGGAGGTAAAGTTTGATGGAAAGCAGTATCAAAAACAGCAACTTGTTTAACTCCTGGGAGAAGTTTTTCACTTTCCTTAATCCCTGTTAAATTAGCAGGATTGTGGAGAGGAGCTAATTCTGAATTTTTATCAATGCAAGCAATAACATCTTCAGTGATTATTACTGATTCAGCATAATCCTCTCCTCCATGAACAACACGATGACCGACACCCTCAATTTCTTTAATGTTTTGAAGAATTCCTAATTTTGCATCTGTTAAAGCAATAGCAACTAATTCCATTGCTTCTTGATGATCTTTAATAGGGGTAATTAAGTCATAGGTACCTTTTGAACTCTCTTGGCAGATGTGTCCTTCGTTCTCACCTATTCTTTCTACTAAACCTTTTCCAAGACTCTCTTGGCTTGGCATGAGATATACTTCATACTTTAAAGAAGAACTACCGCAGTTAATGACAAGTATCTTTTTTGTGTTATCCATTTTGGACTCCTAAGATTTTTAATTTATTTTAGGAAAAGTATTTTTTTCATTACAGAAGTGTCAACCGTTTTATATTTCACGAAATATATACCTGATGTAAGTTTATCTCTATTTTTTTGGAAGATTGGTAGTTGAATAGATTCTTTGTCCATACTTTTTATTGTACTTTTATAAGAAGCAAGCTTTTGACCTTTTAGATTATAGATAGAAACTTCATAGTGTTGACCAACCTTGCTATTATGTTGTAGAGATAATAATGAGTTATTTATTGGATTAGGATAGAGGGAAATGTGATTTGTTAGAGATTCAGCATTTTGCTCATTAGTAACTGCTATCCCATTATGAGTAAGTTGCATGTTATCCAAAAATACTCCCAAATCATCAATATTGGAATAATCATTAATAATACTTGAATCCTCAATATAAGTGAAGCTAAACCTTAGAATAAACTGGCTTCCTATTTCAGGTTTATTGAGGAGTAAGTCACCTAAATTTAAAGAGTACTCTGCCCAATCACCAAAAATAAAATCATCTGGGTCTTTGCTTTCATTATCTAAAGCTCCACCAGAACCTAAGAAAATAATTCTCTCTTGAATATCATCTGTGATTACATAAATGGAAAATCCATCTTGTCCATACATAGGCATCTTATATTTGTACATAAAAGATAGTGTAATCTCATCAGTATAAGTCAAAAGAGGTAAATCTAAATCAAATTCACCGTAGGTCTCTGGAGAACAAGTTAGGGAGTAGTTTCCCTCATAGGCATAGAAATCTGTTCTTTGCCAAGCAGACTCTTCAAACCAAGTTGCTTCTTCTTCGAAGGTTTCAGAAAGGCTTTGAGCTGCAACAGAAAGATAATAGGTAAATTCTTGACTTTGCTCTTGCCAGTAATCATTAGAAAGAGTAAAATTTAATTTCAAAGTGGCAAAATCAAATTCTTCCATTAAGGCAAACTCCTCATTGAGAATTGATATTTCTTCACCAGGTTCTAAGCTAATTCTCTGATTAGTAATTAAAGGAAATTCAAGTTCATCTGAACTATATTCAGTTAATATTTGATTAATAGTATAATTTGAAGTATTCTTGATAGTATAACTAAAGTAGTTTTCTAAGTTGATTGCCAATGGGTAGCTTGCCAGATTGAAGGAAGTAATTTCTACTTCCGGTTTAGCTAAAACTACATTGATTAACTTGGTATCAAGTATAGTATTAGTAGTGTTGGAATATAGTTCTAAAGTTAAGATATTTGATTCAGGTTGGTCAAATGTTACTTCAGTCCAATCTGAGATAACATCAGCATTTAGAACACCAGAAGTTTCACCTAAGAGGGTATCTCCCTCTTTCACTCTTAGTTGCCAGTTTAGATCAATATCAAAACTATTTCTGACTTTAAAGCTAATAGTTCTTTCTGTCATTGGGGCTACTATTTCAGGTATTTGATATTCTGTAATACAACTTGTATTGTTAGTTTCTAACAACAACTGTCTCATTTGATAGCCTTCTTTATAGAGAGAAATTAAGGTGGAAGGTTCTGAGATAAAACTAACAAATCCATTATTATCTGAAACAAGAAAGTAATCATCATTTAGAGTTACGACAACACCTTCTACAGGTTCCTGCTCATTAGTGATAAAAAGAGAATAATTATCTCCCTCATTACTATAATCAACTTCAAAAATTTTAGGTTCCTCTATAAAAAGATGATAGTAGCTGTCACCAATAGTATTAAGTTGATAAGAACACCATTTATAGACTGAATCGCCATTTTGATATGCTACAAAAGGAATTTTAGATAATTGATTTGCCATAGCAATACTGGTAACTTGTTGAGAGAAAAGTAGTCGAGCAAACTCTTTTTGATAGAATTCTGAAAAACCAAATCCATCAGCAGACGGAGCACCCCATCCGTAACGAGAGTTTCCAACAAAGGAAGAGAGCCCATGTTCAGGAACTCTTACCAACTTTTCAGCTATTGCATCAAAGTCTAAGGCTGCAGCCCAACAACCAATAGAATACATTACGCCAGCATAGTCATTAGTCATATTATCAACAAATGTAGGATTAATTGTTCCACTTCCAAGCGCAATTACATTCCAAAAACAGTGCCCAGTATGTTGGATAATATTGGGGTTCCGGTTAAAATTAGTTTGAGCATTTGCTACACTATTAGCTTCTTCATTAAGGATTACATTATTTATATAATCAGGATAATACATATCTTCAATATACTCTTGTGTATAAACACTATTAGATTCTTCCCACAAGTTTGATGAGAGTCCTAAACCCTGAGAATGATCTTGATGATAACCTATTTCATAGGCTATAAGTTTATCAACCATGGACTCAATTTCATCTGAATTTCTTGCAGGCAACCTAGCAATGATAACTTCCGGGAAAAGATCAAGTTCATCATCATCTTCACCAAAAAGGTCATTCTGATTAGCATTCCAGTCACCATTAAGATTAGCATAGTAAATATCACCAGGTATATTATTTTCATCCTCAATTCCGTAATTACAGTCGAAAGCCCATAGTCTCCTTTCCGGAATATATTCTACATCTGCACCAAAAGTAACATAATCAACCCCTAAGATATTATATTTATCAATAATGAAGTTCCGAATCTTTTCAGCATTATCAATCCCATCATAAAAATTATAAATCATTTCTGTGGTTGCAGTATGAACATTTAGTCCTTGTTTTTCCCTTAAATCAATAAGAGGTAAATAGGAAGTTTCATAAATTTGTGGATAGATTAGAAGATAAGTTTCTTGTTCATACTCACGAGTAGTCGGAAGATTAAGTTGTTTCTGTATTTCTCTGGTAATTCTTGAATCAGGTAAAGTCTTAGCTTTAGGAGCTGAGGTAAGTGAGACTTTAATTGTAAAATCATTAGGAATTTCAAGACTATTGTCCTCCTGATTATAACTACAAGCATAAACTGCAATAAAAGCAATATTCTTACTTCCAGCTATACTTGACCCAGAATTAAATAACCATGATTGAGGAAATTGTCCAGCCTTATAAACTTGAGCTTCCGTATTGATATTATCAGTTTTACTCATAATAAACTGCTCAGGTTGTTGGAGAAGTGGCTTATCTAAAGTTATATTTTTAAGATTGTTAGCTTGAATGGTAACCGATTCTATCTGAGTAAATTCAGGTATCTCAAAATAGTGAGAAAAAATAGGTATTGAAGGATCAGCTTTATTACCAGAATAATAGCTATCTGCTTGAATTACTCTTACCCCTTTCTCTTCTCTTGTGACATTAATTTCCCTGTTATTTAACGAAAAACTTATTGTTTCACTAGCTAAAGTTATCATACTACTTATTAAAACTATTGTTAAGAATACTAACTTTTTCATTACTGCTCCTTTGTTAGGAAATCCAGCCATAATAATGTGACCGTTTTATTATGTTTATCAATGCGTTATTATGCTCTGTTCCTTAGATTTATGTCGCCCTATGTGTCTTCGCTAAAGCTACGCCTTCACAAGTTGGAATTTAAGAAGTCTCCATTCTTCAAGAGATAAGAAACACCCCGTCATCTTTGATGCCACCCCTCTTCATTACCTTTGCTAATCGCAAAGCAAGAGGGAGTTTAAGAGGTCTCCAATTATTACCTGATCTCTTCTTCTCTATTTTCTTATCCGTGAGTTTCAGTCTTATCTGTGTATAAAATCTTCTTTCTTATACTTCTTATCTTTGTCTTTCATTCTCAATTCTTAAATCTTAATCAGATTAAAATTCCTCATAAATACTGAAGAAGTAGGTTGGTTTTCCACAATCAACTAAATCTGTATCCCAAGCAAAATCGAATTTTAAAACTAAATAGCCCATACTAAATCTTGGTCCAAATCCAAATCCCATTTTAATATCTTTGAG
Source organism: Cloacimonadales bacterium (SeqCode) (assembly GCA_963692475.1). GTDB lineage: Bacteria > Cloacimonadota > Cloacimonadia > Cloacimonadales > JAFGVF01 > JAEKNW01. The sequence goes on along the minus strand of OY829950.1, from coordinate 2,300,515 downwards.
TTTGTTATCTTCAATAGCGTCAAAGCTGTAGTTACCATTATCATAAGCATTCTCGCCCCAGATTACTCCAACATCAGTAAATACTGCTCCTCGTATATTTCCTAAGATTATTGGTAAAGGAAAAGCAACATCCATATAATCTAAGAAAGGAAACCTGAGTTCTAAACTAGTAAGGAGTTTGTTCTTTCTTCCAGCTTCGTCATCATAATATCCTCTTACTCCTTGAAAGGAGTCTAACTCAAATTCATAAGCTCCCTTACCACGTGAGAAGCCTCCTAATACCCGACCAGCAACTGCATAGCGTTTATTAAAAAATTTATATCCTCTAATATCAAAGTAATTAGTTATACTCTCTTCTTCTTTAGTTCCAATGTCTGCTTGAATAGTGTATATTCCACGCCAGCCCATCAAAGGACCTGTAGGACCATAGAGGGAATTATCATGAACTATTGATAAGGTTGGTCTATAGATGTTGAACTCTTCTTTTGTAAAAGAGCTGTTGAGTTCAGTATTTGCTCCTTCCCAACTTTCTTCTAAATCATAAGATATATCCCAGTCTGATTGATAATTATATACTAAGTTAGTAAGTTCGATTCTCCAAAATTTATTAATTGGTAGATTAGTCATTACACTAATCCCCATTTGTTTTTCATTATTTCTAACCGGAAGGGTAGTTCCTCCATATTGAGGGATTTGTGGATGATTAATAGGGACTTTCCATAAATATATTGATTCCGAGTTAATGTAATGTAGTCCAATACCGAAATCAACCCTGTAAGGTAAATATAGATATCTTAAAGATAAACTTGAATCAGATAACTTACCTGCTAAGCCTATATTGATGCCTAAGCCGTGATTTCCCATTAAGTCACTAAAGCTCGTTTGAAGAAATCCAATTGCTCCATCAGAAGATGAATAGCCAGCTCCCCCCCAGATATTATCTAACTGGAATTTCACTTTATAATCGTTAATTGTTGGGGCTTTTTTAAGAGAATCAGGGACATCATCTATTTCGAAGTTATTAAGAAAGACCAAACTATCTGAGTCTTCAGCAGCTCTATCTTTATTAAAATCAACTATTGTTCCCTTAAAGTTTCTCAAGTCAATAGCTTCCTTTTCAAATTTTCTTTCAGTTTTTCCTATCTGGAGAAATCTACTTTCATTGAAGTATAGTTCTCGGTCATTGTTGAAGGCTACTGAAATAGGCTTTGGATAAGGCTCCATTACTAAGTCATCTAAAGGATAATCGAAATAGTATAAGTCCCAACCACGGTCTTGATAATTTGAGAAAAGCAATTTTGATCTATTCTCGCTCATATCATAGTCTAAAATTCCAGAAATTACATTAGTTATCTGAGCTTTCTGATTGTTTACCAAATCAATTAAATACACATTAGAAAGAGCTTCGTCACTCAAAACAAAGAGAGAGTCGCTTCCTGCACCTACCCATTTTGGTAATTTATAGTTATCCTCACCAAAAGTAACCTGCTCAAAGCTTTCACTTAAAATATCATAGATAAATATATGATTAGTCAGCCCAGAAAAATAGCCATTTCTTGCTCTTGGATTCATAACTCTCTCCGAAGAAAAAGCTATTTTAGAGCTGTCTTTAGAAAAGCTTGCTTGCCTATTAAAGTAAATATCATCAGTTATTTGTTTAAGCTCTTTTGTGACTAAATCATATATATATATATCTGTCTGGAAATCTGAAGCTCCAGAAAATACAATCTTTTGTGCATCTTCTGAGATATCCAATTCAAAAATTGATTTTATACCTTTAATTTCGATATCTTCTAATACTTTTCCCTTTTTGTTGATAAAATAAATCCTATCACCCTTCGATGTTTTTGCTACGAAGGCAAACTTTTCTCCATCAGGAAACCAGCAAAGGTTATTTTTATCATAGTTAAACCCTTCAAATTTCCCGCTAGCTTCTCCTGTGAATATCTTCTTATTGTTCTTCTCAGGCTCATAAAATTTCCCCAACCAGACACTCTGTCTCCAATTTCTATCTGTAAAATAAATATACTCTGAGCCGTCAGGACTAATCTTACCCCCATAATTACGTGAACCACCTTCATTTTCATGGTCAGTTAATCTTTGACTGAATTCATATGGCATCTTCATCTCAGTTAAATAAGGTAAATACTGTCTTTTTAAATAGTTCTTCCAACTCAGTTCTAAGTTATGAAAGGTCATTCCAAAGAGGTCATTGCTTACTTTATCAGGATCGCCCTGATTACGAAATGCAAAGAAAAGTTCCATCACTTTATCTCGCCCATATTCACTTTTTATAAAGTTAAGAAATGATTCACCTTGTCTATAAGCAAAGTAACCACCGACTTGCTCCAAAGGCTGAAGCTTGTCATTCATAACCAGATCCAAGATAAACATATCATTATATTTTTCTTCACCAACTAATGATAAAAACTCTGGTAATCCCTCGGTGAACCAGAAAGGCAATCTACTGTTTGTTGACCCATAAGACCCTTTTAAAACACTTTGATGATCTAATGCATTTATATAAGCATGTGTCAGTTCATGAGTTAAAACATCTTCTAAATCTTTATATGACCCGTTAAAGGGAATCACAACCCTGTTTTTATAACTTTCAGTAAAACCACCTACGCCTTCTGAAAGTAATTGATTTATCACATTTGTAGTCATAAAATCTTGTTGTGAAGGGTATACTATAAGTGGAATTCTACCTTTCAAAGGCGTGTTAAAATCTTCTCTAAGGTAATAATAAGCATCTTCAGCAAGAATACTTATCAATTTACCAAATTCATCGTTCCCTTTAGGAAAATAGACATCAAAATGAATCGTGTTAATCTCAGACCACTCTTCTTTTGTATCTTGAATCTTATTTCTCCCAAAGTACTGGGCATTGAGAAATATGACATTAATTAACATTACTATTATTAGTAAAATTTTACGCAAGTATCCCTCCTTAGAAGATTTTTAAATCTATATATTTCTTGGGGTTTTCTTTAATATCTTTTAGTAATTTATCTGCTTCATCAACAGTTTTATTCAATTTTTCATATAGTTCTTTCTCTTCTAAAAGTTTTTTAACAGTACTATCAGATTCGTTATATTTATCAAACATTATGTTTAGTTTTGAAACAAACTCCTTAAGTTCTGAAAGATTAGCATTAAGATTAGTTATAGTCATTGGAATATTTGTTAAGGTACTGTCAATATTACTTTTATTATTAGCCAGAAGAGAATTCAAGGTGTGAGTTGATTTTTGTAGATTGGCTACAATCAATTCAATATCTTCCTTGTTATTTGTGAGGATTAAATTAAGGTTCTGAACAGCTTTATCTGAATTATGAATCAGGGTTTTAGTTGAATCAATAATATCTAAGTTATGATTAATATTGTTGATCACTTGGCTTAAATCAACGATTAGAGTCTTAGCTTCATTAATCATACCATAGATTGAATTACCCTGCTTACCAATCTGAAGTTTATTAAAGTCAAGTGCTTTATCACTCTTTCCAGGTATTATCTCCAAATGATGCCCACCCATCAAGCTAGACTCTGAGGCAAGGAAATAAGAATCTTCTGAAAGCTTAAAATCAGGTACTTGAAGAAGTATTTTAACTAAAACACCATCCTCTACTAATGAGATATCTGTTATTTTACCAATTGAGATACCATTGAGTTTCACTTTGTCTCCAGGGTCTAAACCATCAGTAGAAGGAAATTTTATCGTAAGCTCCTCCCTACTTCCTGAATAAAATAAATCTTGTAAAAAGAATATCCCTAAAAACAGTATGACTATTCCAAAGATAAAAAATAACCCGACTTTTATTTCTATACTTCTTCTATTCTTATAGTAATTACTCATAACCTATCCTATGTCTTTAATTTCTTTTTTTCTGCTGCTGGAAAAAGTACATTGTTTAGAATTAAACGATATCCTTGAGAATTCTTATGTAAGTCCAGTACAGTCTCAGGATCACCTATTAAATGACGATAATCTTCGGGGTCATGGCCACCATAAAAAGTGAAAGTACCCTTTCCTAAGTTTCCATGAATATATTTTGTCTCTTCTGAATTAGGAATTTCACCTAAAATTATTACACTTTTTTTTATAAAATCCTTTTTAAAGGAAGTAGTCATTCCGAGAAAACCATCGACTATTGAACCATGATTTTGAGTTAGCATAGTAGGGACAGGGTCAAATTTAGCCGAGAAATCAAACAACTGAAAATAATCAGCATCAGCCCCTCTTACTGCTGCATAATCTGAACCATCGATATCTGAATATTCATAAATCATAGGATTTTCCTCTATTTTGAAATTTTCAAATGCAAAGGTATGACTAAAATCTAACTTTGATTTATAATTTGGGTCAAGACCATCACCATCAAACTCTTTAGGAACGATATCTACATTTGAAGCAGCTAAAGCAATATCAATAGTATCAGTAGCTCCACACATAGCAAACAAGAAACCACCATTCACAACAAAAGCCCTTATTTTTTCAGCTACTGCATGTTTAAGTTGCCAAACCTTTTCAAAACCCAAATTACTTGCCATCTCTTCATTAATTCTAACCTCTTCTTGATACCAGTCTGCAAATCTATAAGAAGCATAAAACTTACCAAACTGACCTGTAAAATCTTCATGATGCAAATGCACCCAGTCATAATCATCTAACCCTTTAGTAATAACCTCTTCATCCCATAAAGTGTCATATTCTATTCCTGCATAGGTTAATGCTAAAGTTACAGCATCATCCCACGGTACTTTATTAGGTGGAGTATATACGGCTATCTTAGGCTCTACTTCTAAAAGGACAACATCCATATTCTCTTCATTAATAGTAGCATAGATGGAGGCTACATCATTACCGGTAATATTTTCATAACTGACACCACTCAAATGTAAATCATTTATAATAGTTTGACTATCAGCACATAAAAAAGAACCACCTCTGTAATTTAAAAGCCATTTAGCAGTTTGTTGGTTTTGCAAACTTCGAAAAACCACACCATAAGCCCTTAAATGATTACTCTGACTATTATCCATTGGTATCAATATTTCACTATTTATAATTAAAATACTAGTTAAGTACATTAGAACAATCCATAGTTTCTTCACATGTCCTCCATTAATTCTGAGATAATATAATTTGATATAAATCTACTTTTATTAGTCAAGCATAATCTTTCTTGTTTTTTTTCTAAAAAATTAGACTCAATAAATTTTGTAATAATCTCTTTTTTTGCTTCCCAGATATCAAAAGAGTATTTTTCTTTAAGAAGGGCTATACTCACTCCCTTATTAAGTCTAAGTTGAAGCATAATGTATTCATTTAACTTATCTTTTTCTGTCAAATCTTCTCTATTTGGTGAAAGTATTTTATTCTTAATTTCTGCTTCCCACTTGATAAGACTACTATTATTATAACGCATATTAGCAATTGTGCCATAAGCTCCTGCTCCCAATCCTAAATAATCTTTCTGCTCCCAATAAGCTAAATTATGTTTAGAATAGTTCTTGCCCTTAGCAAAATTGGAGATTTCATACTGCTTGAAGCCAGACAACTCCAATTTTTCACAGATTAATTGATACATCTCAGCTACTATCTCATCTTCTGCTATTAATCTTAAATCCTTATATAAAGAGCTATCTTCCTCTAAAGATAAGCAATAAATTGAAATGTGATCTAAATCTAAATTGATAAAATTTTCTATTTCCTTGCTAACATCTAAAATTGTTTGGTTAGGAAGCCCATAAATCATATCACCGGAGATATTCATAAATCCCTGATTGCGGAGATTAGTTACAACTTGTTTTACCTGTTCAGGAGTATGTTTCCTACCTAAATATTTCAAACTACTCTCATGGAGAGATTGAATTCCCAGACTAATTCTATTTATACCACTCTGAGAAAGCTCTGAAATATAACTTGCTGTCAATGTTATAGGATTACATTCCATTGTAATTTCGCATTTCTCTGTTTTATTCGTTAATCTATTAATTATTTCTGATAATTTATCAGGAAATAAAAGTGAAGGTGTCCCGCCTCCAAAATAGATTGTTTCAGGAGAAAAATCATAAAGAATCTTATACTCTTCTATTTCTGACTTTAATATTTCAACAAAATTATCTCTTCTTATATGAGAAAACTGCTCAGTATAAAATGAGCAGTATCCACAACGACTTGTACAAAATGGGAAATGAATATAGAAATGCTTTATCTGTTTTTTCACTATTTAACTATTTTAAATAACCTATCCCAGCGGATTTTTCCTGATCTATTAACAGCATCTCTTCCTTGCATTCTATCTACTGAAGATTCATCTCTTGAGAAGAAAATCAAGCTTGGCGTACCACTAATATTATCGCGAGATAAGAATCCCCAATATCTACCATCATAACTATTATTGCGGTTATCACCCATCACGAAATAATTCTCTTCAGGCACAACTACTGGTCCAAAGTTATCAGGAGTTCCCATGTCTTTATTATCCCAAGAAATTTGATAAGGGGTGTCTTTACTTGCATTATATTCATGGATAAAGCTAAGAAATCGTTGGTCAGCACCCTTGAAGCTAACATTGCTCAAATCCTCGCTCAACCCATTAAAATTAAAATAGACATATTGTGCTACAGCTTCTGGAGAATTATTACCAAAATTGCTCATATAATTAGATCTATCTTGATTATAAAGACTGGTAAATTGATTAAGTAATTTAGGATAATTAAAATATGTTTTATAAACACCATGGTAAGTTCCCATATTTTTTCCATTTATAAAAATCTCACGATTAACAACTTGAACTGTATCTCCAGGAAGTCCTATCACTCTTTTAACAATATTTTTTGGTGCATAATAGGTTATTCCAAACCAAGTCCAAGCATGTATATCAAAGAACTTAGCTGTATTAATATATAGTGGGGCGTATAATTCTTTATAATATCCAGTATATTTAGCAAATGGATTCATAGAGTTTTGCGGATCACTTAAATCAATATCATTAGGATTATCAGGATCTGTTGGCATTCTAAACGTAACAATCTCACCTCTTTTGGGGTCTGTAAAATGAAACTTCATCTTATTTGCCACCAAGTAATCACCAACTAAGAGTGTGTTTTCCATAGACCCTGAGGGTATTTTGAAGTTTTGGAAAGTAAAATTACGAATAATCATTGCAACTACTAAAGCATAGAGGATTGCCTCTACCCAGTCTTGAACAAAGGGTTTCTTCTTCTTGGCTAATTGCTTTTTATTATTGACTTTATCTATTTTATTTTTCATTTATTAACCTTTTTTGGATATTTTTTTTATAATTTTTTCTATTGCTGCGTCAATGTCAATATAAAAATACTAATCCTCCTTTTTTTATTGTAAAAAAGAGACCTTGCTAAGAAGGTCTCTCAAACTAAATATCAATTTATAAACTGATACTCTCCATCTTGATAATCAACAGTAATTATATTGTTCTGTTGTACTTCACCCGCAATAATCTTGCTGGCAAGTCTATTTTCGATCTCTCTTTGGATAATCCTTTTTAGAGGTCTTGCCCCGAAGTGAGGGTCATAGCCTTGTTCAGCTATCTTAGCAATTACAGCAGGAGTAAATTCAAGTTTAACTCTTTGTTCTTGAAGTCTTGTCTTAAGAATATTAAGGTTTAGTTCAACAATCTTCTTAATCTCTTCTTGATTTAGTTTTTGGAAAACAATAATCTCATCTAACCTATTAATAAATTCTGGTTTAAAGTATTGATGCAGAAGGGGAAAGAGTTTATTTTTCAGTTCTTCACCATTATTATTAGTGTCATCATAAATCATTTGGGCACCAATGTTAGAAGTGAGAATAATTATAGTATTCTTAAAATCTATAGTTCTCCCCTGTCCATCAGTAAGCCTTCCATCATCAAATATTTGCAAGAGAATATTAAAGACATCTGGATGAGCTTTTTCTATTTCATCAAAAAGAATAACAGAGTATGGTCTTCTTCTAACAGCTTCGGTTAAGTAACCACCTTGATCATAACCCACATATCCAGGAGGTGCACCTATTAATCTTGCAACTGAGTGTTTTTCCATATACTCAGACATATCTACTCTGATAATTGATTTATCGGTATCAAAAAGGAAGTCTGCTAAAGTTTTTGCAAGCTCAGTCTTACCAACTCCAGTAGGACCTAAAAAGAGAAAAGTACCTATTGGTTTGTTTTGGTCTGCTATTCCACTTCTTGATCTTCTAATTGCATTAGATAGAGCTGTAATACCCTCTTTTTGTCCAATAACCCTCTTTGATAAAATATCTTCCATTTTGATAAGTTTGGACATCTCATTAGTGAGCAATTTAGTAACCGGTATATTAGTCCATTTAGCAACAACTTCAGCAATAATCTCTTCATCAACATTCTCTTTAAGTATTCTTTGATCTGCTGGTATATCCAATAGTTTCTTTTTGTGCTCTTCCAACTCAGCTATTTTTTTAGGAAGACTTCCATACTTAAGTTCAGCTGCTTTGTTGAGTTCTCCATTTCTTTCAGCTCTTTCAATATCTATTTTAATCTGCTCAATCTGCTCTGAAGAAGTATTCAAATTATTCAACAATTCTTTTTCATAACTCCACTTTGCTTTAAGATTATTCTGGCTATCTTTCAAATTAGAAATTTCAATTTCAATCTTGTGTTTTCTTTCTTTAGAAATTTCATCTTTATCTTTTTTCATAGAAAGTTTTTCAATCTCTAATTGTTTAATCTTACGTGCTAATTCATCTAATTCCACAGGCATTGAATCAATCTCCATTTTAAGTTGAGCGCAAGCTTCATCAACTAAATCAATAGCTTTATCTGGCAAAAATCTGTCTGAAATATAACGATTAGATAGATAGGCTGCGGAAACTAAGGCACTATCAGTAATTTGAACTCCATGATGGATTTCATATTTATCCTTGATTCCCCTCAGAATAGAGATTGTATCTGTTTCGGTTGGTTCTTTCACCACTACAGGCTGAAAACGTCTCTCTAAGGCAGGGTCTTTTTCTATGTATTTCCTATACTCATTTAGGGTTGTTGCACCTACACAGTGTAAAGAACCTCTTGCCAAAGCAGGCTTTAACATATTGGAGGCATCCATTGAACCTTCAGAAGCACCTGCTCCCACTACAGTATGAATTTCATCAATAAAGAGGATTAACTTTCCCTCGTTACTTTCGACTTCTTTCAAAACAGCTTTGAGTCTATCTTCAAATTCACCTCTATATTTAGCACCAGCAATTAGAGCAGCCATATCAAGCTCTAATATCTCTTTATTCTTAAGATTTTCAGGTATATCACTATCAATAATTCTTTTAGCTAAACCTTCTACAATTGCTGTTTTACCAACACCAGGTTCACCTATGAGAACTGGATTGTTCTTTCTTCTTCTTGAAAGTATCTGAATAACTCTTCTTATCTCTTCATCTCTTCCAATAACTGGGTCTAACTTACCATTCTTAGCTAATTTTGTCAGATTACGTGTATATTTTTCTAAAGCTTGATATTTAACTTCAGGATTTTCATCTGTCACTCTTTGATTTCCTCGAACCTCTTTCAAGGCAAGCATTACAGCATCATAAGTGATACCATACCTCTTAAATAGTTGTTCACTCTTTTTGCCTTTCAAGATTAAAGCTAAAAATAGATGTTCTACGCTTACAAAGTCATCTTGAAGCTTTTTTGCCTGCTTCTCAGCTTCTAAGAAAATATCATTTAAGTCTCGAGATAGATAATTCTGGGTTTGCCCTTGGATTTTTGGTAATTTATTAAGTTGGTCTTCGGCTCCACTAATTAATTCCCTGAGAGGTATATTTAGTTTTTGTAATAGCGGTATTACAATACTCTCTTCTGTTTTTAATAAGCTATTAAGCAAATGAATTTCATTAATCTCTTGGTGGGAATATTCATTAGCTAATCCGGAAAGATTGTTAACGACTTCCCTTGACTTTATGGTATATTTTTCAAAATTCATATTCTCCTCCTACAAAGATAATTAAAGACAAAATAATCAAAGCAGGAGCTATGTCAAATTATATTTTAGCAGAGTTTAGATTAGACTGCTAAAAAAATTAATTTCATAGCTATTATAGGTATTTTAAGTTTGAATAAAGATTATCATTAGCAGATAGTTAGCAATATCTCAAGAATATACTCTCCCTCCACATGAAAAAAAAATATAGCTATTTTTCGGCAAATCATAGCCACCTTATTAATAATGATGAAATTTCAAGTAAGATTGTTTTTATAATAAAATTGGGCGTAACTTAGTACGCCCGAAAAAGATATTTTCTTAGAATAACTTAGAAAATAGGGAAATAGCTTGGAATTATTTCACTAAGTTTTAGTGCATTAATTATGATAATTGCCCCGTAGGTAATAATGAACATAGTACAATCTTGTAAATCTTTATAAAATACTTTAGGTTTTACAGTGTAATCTATAGGTTGGGTAAATAATTTCCTGTTAGGGAAAAAGCGAGGTACACGTTTGGTATAATCTTCATAATCTTTCCCTAAAATGGAAATTAATTTCTTCTCCTCTCCGATAATCACAAAGGGATAATATAGCCCAAAGCCTATTACTATAAAGCCAAGTACAGCAAGAGAATGAGATACTAATCCAATTCCTATTGCTCCAATCAAACTATATAAGTAGAGAGGATTTCTACTCATTGAGTATGGTCCATCTGTTACTACTTTTTTATTTTTAAATCCTGAAATATAAAAAGCACACCAAACTCTACCTAATGTTCCAATTGTTACAAATAAGAGAGCTACTACATCAACGATACTTGACGTAATAGGATCTAATCCATATTTTTGCTTACCTAAAATAAAAGCTATTATCACTATGAGTGCTAGCACTTTTGATAATTTTGTGCGAATTTCTTTAAATTTATGAAATTTATTGTCCATATTTACTCCACTTCATTGATAATCCTCATTTATAATCTATAAATAAATTGGCAAGAATAAAATTTAATTAACTCATTTTTTTAACTTCTATTAATTGATTTCTATCAATTCTGATCTTTGATTTCCTGATAAATCGACTATTAGAAAGTAATAATGTATATACAATCTGTTATTTTTATTAAACCCTGAATATAATCATTGACACTTATGGAATAATATTAGAAATTGACACTATCTTATAATAAAGTCTCAGGAGTAGATATGAAAACAAGAGAAATTATTTGTAAAGAATTGAATGACTTCCTCTTCAAGCAGAGTGAAGTATTAGCTGTTTGGGAAGGTGGCTCAGTCGCTACTGGGTTCGCCGATAAATACTCTGATTTAGATTTAGTAATAGTGGTTAATGATGAATATGTAGAAGAAACTTTTAGGAGCTTAGACGAATTCATAGATAAAACATACCAAATTATCAGGAAATTTAGAGTTCCTGAACCAACATGGCATGGCTTTTCTCAAACTTTTTATCAAGCTAAAGATGTGCCTGATCTTTTCTACTTTGATATCTCAGTAATGAAGAAAAGTTTAGAAGATAAATTCTTAGAGAATAGCAGACATGGCTATGCTAAAATCTGGTTTGAGAAGGAGAAGTTTGTAAAAGAAGTTCAATCGATAGACTCTGAGGTGGAGCAAAGAGTCAAAAAGTTCTTTAATATAGCTACTGCTACTGATTTCATCACTATTTTAGAAATCAAAAAGGGAATAAAAAGAGCTTTATTTTCTGAAGTATTCCCTCTATATTTCACTTTCATAGTTCGCCATCTGGGTATTTTGCTAAATATAATTCATAGACCTCATAAAGTTGATTTTAATTTGCGTTATATCTATCGAGATTATCCAAAAGCAGACTATAAACTTCTTGAGAGTGCTTTGCAAGTAAACAATATCTCTGAGTTAGATTCTAAATTCAATCTACTTTTAGAAAAATATGAAATTCTTAAATTAGATATAAGTAATAAATTAAAATAGAATTAATCCTTAAATAATCTATATAATAAAGGGTAGGATATTATCCTACCCTTTAACCCAAATAATGCAGTAGCTCTTTTGAATAGCACTATATTCATTTGCTAAAGCATTTTACATAATTTCTCAGAGTATATATTTTATACGCTGATAAATTCTGTAAAACCTTAATGCACCCCCTGTGTCCCCCTCAAAAAAGGGGATAAGAATCTGCACTCTTCTGCAAAGCTCTACTGCACCATTCGGGTTTAACAACATTTATTTTAATGATCTTTTAAAGGAGACCACTCTTTCCAGACATTACCTACTAAGCCAGGACCTGGTTTAAGTATTTTCTTGCCTGGTTCCCAACCTGCAGGGCAAACTTCAGCAGCTTTAGTTTTTCTGACATGCTGATATGCTTGAATTTGTCTAATAGTTTCTTCTAATTTTCTTCCCACTGGAGGAGTCAAGACTTCCATAGCTTGGACCACTCCATCTGGATCAATAATAAATCTTCCTCTGAATTCAACTCCGGCAGCTTCATCATAAACACCGTACATTGAACCAACATGACCTGCTCCATCGGAAGCCATGTGGAAAGGAACATCTCTTTCTGCCATTTTACTTAATTCTTGATCATTCCATACTTTATGAACAAACTGACTATCCACACTCATTGAGATTACTTCAGCACCTAAGTCTTGAAGTTTTTCATAATTTGCAGCGACCGCTGAAACTTCGGTTGCTCAGACGAATGTGAAATCGCCAGGGTAGAAACATAATACTACCCATTTTCCTTTGAAATCTGATAATTTAACTGATGTGAAACCGCCTTTATAATAGGCAGGTGCTTCGAAATCTGGGGCTTTGTGACCAACTCTTACTACTTCCATTATTTTCTCCTTTGTGTTGATGTCCTCACTCTTTGCTTGAGGTTTTTGTTCAGTTTTGGTTATAGGTCTGGCACAACCTACTGCTTTTTCTTCCATTTTGTTTACTCCTTCTAAACTAAGTAAAATGTTCTTATAATAATAATAAACAAAAATACTTAAAAGTCAAATAATTATTCACTTGAATATAAACTTGACAATATTCATGAAAACTAATTTACTGTATTGTAAGATTAAAACATTCGGAGATAGTATGAAAAAGAGTTTAGTATTACTTTTAGTTATTCTTGTTACCTTAGCGATCGCTTCCTGTGATAAATCAAGTGCACCTTCTTCAAAAAGGCCATTTTCACTGAATATTAAATTAGTTAATTCTAATAATGAACCTCTGCCATCCTATATTACAACGATTTACCCCCTTAATGAAGGACTTGTTAGTAAATTTGCTCCTGGGAGACCTGAAGTAACATTACACTTCACTGTTTCTAAAGCTGATAGTGTAAAAGTGGAAATTAAAGATTATTTTGGTAATAAAATAGAAACTTTGTTAGATCAAGAATTACCATCAGGAAGTCATTCTCTTATATATGTCCCTGAAAGAATGACTCCAGATGGTATTTATCAAGCAATATATACATTTCATGACGATAATGGACTTGACGATTCAGTATCTTGTTATCTTTATCAATATTCTAGAATGGATATAGGATTGGCTGATTATTCGACAAATGAATTAGGTGAAATAACCGAGACAAACAAACTCTCTTTTCCATTCTTATACTTTAATGATGAGTTTGAGTGTATAGATGAAATGGCTTGTATTGTCGGAAACTTAACATTCACTTCGTCCACTGTTGTCAAAATATCAAACCAAGATGGAGTAATAAAAACAGCTACTTTTAATATAACTAATGGTAGAAATGATATTGAGTTAAATTGGGATGAAATGACCATAGTTGATGAAAGTCTTTCTAATAAGATTGCTGATAAGAATAATACTAGTTCAAGAGAAGATGATTTTAACAGAGATTATCGTGACGATGATGGATTTCCTCCAATGGAAGCTAGGATTTTCGCTTACCCTAACCCTTTTAATTAGATAGACCTTGTATCCGTCTCTATTAGTGTCTTAATGATTTTTCAATTATCGTTTGAGACACTTCCGAAGGCGATCTTAGCATTCATACTAAGTTATCCCTTCACGAAATTTTGTTATAATTTGTAGTAATTTTTTGAAGCTATGGAAGTGTTTTTTTAATCACATAATCTCAATCTTTAAAATTACTAAATATCTATATTTGTTTTTATATATAAATACTTATCTTTTTACAATTATAACGATATTAACGCATTTGGAACGAAAAATGCAAATTGTTAAGTATAACAAAGATATCAATAATTTTAAAGTAGGAGGATATTTATGAAGCTGTATGTAACTGTAGTTTTATTATTAATGGCTAGCTTTTTATTTAGTCAAATTATGTGGGATAATGCATTGCCAATTAGGCAAGCTGGAGATTTAGAGTGGAATCAATCATCTATTACAACAGATGATAATGAAATTATTCATGTGTGGTCTGAAAACAACAAAGAAGTTAGAGATATCCTTGCTATGAAGTTTGATAATGAAGGCAATTCTCTTTGGGGAGAAGAAGCTCTTATTATTGCTGATTCTGATAATCGACAAGCTAAGCCTCAAATAATTGCAACTAATGATGAATGCTTTATTATTGTTTGGGAAGCTTATCCATATCCGAGAAGTCTTAGAGCTCAAAAAATTGATGCTGATGGGAATAGACTATGGTCTGATGAGGGCGTTTTTCTCTCTGATGAGTATAATGGAGAGTGGAATGCAACAGTTAAGCTATTTCCTAATGAAATAGGCGGAGCTGTTGTTTTATGGCGTAATTATGAAGCTATAGTTCAAAGTTTAGATGCTAATGGCTTAAATCAATGGGATACTAGTGAAAATGGCCTACATCTTGGTTATCTTGATTATGATAATCAGATAGTCTCTGATGGTCATGGTGGCTTGCTTACAGTTGATAGTGAAGATGATGCATATAGTATGTCTGTTCAAAGAATTTCAGCTACAGGTGAGATCCTGTGGAATGAAACTATTAGTTTGGTTCAACCTCAAAATAATAAAAGAGAACTTAGAATTATTTACAATAATATTGATAGTTACTATCTTATTTTGAAAGAATCAGACAATTCTATTACCAATATAGCTGTAAGAAAAATATCATTAACTGGTGAATTAGGTACAAATGTTGGATATATTCCTACTGTGGACAATCAAATTAGTTATAGCTATCCCAAGTTTATTACAAATGCTAATGGTAATTTATTTGTAATAAGTCAAACTTTAGCTGATTATCAAAATGAAGAATTTAGCATAAGTGCTTTTAATATAGATCAAGAGTTGAATCATGTTTGGGATGAATCAGGACTATTAGTAGCTAATTATAATTCTTCCTATCCAATTACTAATATTGAAACAACAGACTCAGGTGAATTATTTATTGTTAATATTGAAAATGGTGAAGATGTGCTTTCAAATAATATTAAATTGTATAAGGTAAATGCTGATGGTGTACTAGAAACGGATGAAAGTGGATTGTTACTTTCTCAAAATCACGGTGGGGCATCTCATCCTTATCTTAGCTACGCAGAAGATCTTTTTATTGCTTGGGATTATCTAAGTGATGGATATAAAGATCTTAGTCAGATGGTGATTGATAATGAGTTAAACACCATAACCTCAGTAGCTAATCAAGAAGTTAGTCATAGCCTTACAGGCTTTGTAAATTCTGATGGCTACACAACTTACTCCTTACCAAATTCTGATAGCTCAGTAATAGTATGGTTAGATAGTAAAAATGGTATGGCTAATAGGGTTATGTATCAAATTGTTAACGCTGATGGAAGTTTGGAGTTGGATGAAGATGGTGAAGAGATAGCTGATTTTACTAATGATGAAGATCTATTCGTTCAAATATCTCAACTAGCTTCGGCTCAAAATGATTTAGGTCAAATTTGTGTTGCTTGGCAATCAGAATACCCTGAATTAGCAGCAAGAAGTAGAGTTATTGATACTGATGGCTCACTTTTAGGTAGTGAGTACGGACAAGAGATTTATCCATTGCAAGAAACAAGTGTGCTATTAGAATTAAATATGTCATCTTATAATAATGAATTTTATGTTAGTTGGATGGTTTCAGATTATACTGAAGTGGAACCATCTATCTATGGAGTTAAAACTATAAATGGTACTGAATGGGGAGAGTCATATCTTATTGACCAATTGACAAATGATAATTTCGAATTATATAAAAGTATAAATAATTATTGCATTGTTAAAAATGGTTATCAACTTTATAATCTATTTAAAATAGCTGATGATGGAACTGTTTCTGAGAGTAGTCAAATTCTTTTAGGTAATGAGTACCAGTTTGATTGTGATGCTGAGAATAACCTTTTCTTTACTTGGGAAGATAACAATAAAATATATGTCCAAGGAATTACAGACTCTGATGAAATGTTTTGGGATAGTCCGGTTCGAGTAAGTTCTCATAGTGAAGCACCTAATGTCGGAGCATGGAATTCTAATATCT
Source organism: Cloacimonadales bacterium (SeqCode) (assembly GCA_963692475.1). GTDB lineage: Bacteria > Cloacimonadota > Cloacimonadia > Cloacimonadales > JAFGVF01 > JAEKNW01. Next base: position 2,284,073 of record OY829950.1, on the reverse strand, counting down.
TGATATCTAACGGTGTTAACATTATTTGGAATCAAACATCTAATAATACTGAGACTGAAGTTAGAATCCAAAAAGTCAATGATGATGGTAACAAAATGTGGGGTGACGAGGGGATTCTACTATCTACAATTGGTGATCCTTTTGCTGAAAATACAATGGAAGAGCTGAATGAAGAATACTTACTTGTTGGTTTTGCTGAAGAGATTGATTATATTGATTCTTATAAACTTAATCTGATCAGAAATGACAATTCTGTGGTTTATCCAGAAGATAACTTAGCATTAACTAGTGCAGGAGTTACTCAATATTCTCTTGATTTAGTTTCTTTAACTGATAATAAAGTCTTAGCTGTCTGGCTTCAAGGTTATCAGAATACTAGTGGTATTTATGCTCAGAAACTAGACTTCAATGCTGTTGATAATGATACTAATGAAACAACAGCAATGACTGGGAATTTACTCCAAAACTATCCAAATCCCTTCAATCCTGAAACAAATATCTCTTTCCAAGTGCCAAACTCTGGTCAGGTAAGATTAGATATTTATAATATCAAGGGACAGAAAGTTAAAACTCTTGTTAATGATAAGCTTAATGCTGGTAGGCACACTATTGTTTGGAATGGGAGAGATGATAGTAATAAGCAGGTAGCTTCGGGAATATATCTATACAAAATGAGAAGTGGAAAATATAGCTCTGCTAAGAAAATGATTTTGATGAAGTAAATCAAGAATTGAAGACTTTTACACTAATTTTCACGAATTAAGAGGTTTCTTCGCTAAAGCTACGCCAATCCAAGCGAATTAACACGAATTAAGAGAGAAAAGACTTGAGAATATAACTCTTAACTCCCCTCTTTAGTGCTGAAAGCACGTTAAAAGAGGGGTGGCAGTGTATTTCACTGACAGGGTGTTTTTTTCGGCTCAAGTTCAAGTCTGGTGGAAACTATTCCATAAGATAGCCACACCTTTGTAGAACTTTTAACCGAAAATAATCAAAATCTTTATAGCCATATGCCATCTTGATTATTGTTTTTATTTTGTTATTAATTGCTTCTGCTTTAGCATTGCTTACTCTATATTTAAACTAGTTTAGTAACAAAGATAATCTTTTCTTTATTTGAATTGCTAATTGCTTAAATGGTATAAAGTTTGTATCATTAACCATTCTACACCATACTGTGAATCTCTCTTCTGCATCATTTGCTTCTAATTCCTCATCAAAGATCGATAATAAATCTTCTTTTATGAGGTAAGCTTTATATAAATCTTGATTAACTAACATCAACTCTTGCAAACGTTTTGTATGATGCTGAGAAAAGTTCTTTTGCCTCCTTAGTATCAACCATCTTACATGCTTTTTCATATCGTATCTTTCCTCTTCTGGAAGCTCTTTTTGAATTAATCTTCTTACTATTTCCATTTTTCGATTAACTATTCTACTAAAATGGAACTTGTCAAAAACTATGTAGTGGTCTGCATAAAAGTCTGATACTGCTGAAATGTAGGATTGACTAAAATCAATAGCAATAGTATCTAAGTGATTAAATTTGCCATGTTTATCGTATTTAGATAATAACTCTATAGCACTGTTTTTTGATTTACCTTTTGATATATCTATTATCTTTCCATCTTCCTGATTAGTTAGCACTGTTGTATAATTGTGATGTTTTTTATATGAGGTTTCATCAAGGCTTAGTTTTGTTGTTTTAGGTGTTTTACTAATTAATGATTTGTCTAGGTTTTCTAACCCTATTTTATCTATTCTATAAACGGTACTTATTGTTGTGCCTAATAACTTTGCAGTAGCTTTGTTTGATAATTCTCTGGTATATTCTAATACCTCTTCTTCAAACTGTTTAGTATGTTGTTTATTTACTTCTGCTATATCTTGCTTTTCTGTCAATATACCACAAACGGGACATTTTGTTCTCCGTAAATTTAATACTAAAATTACTGGGGTTAAAAGGATAGAAGAATGCTTTAAATATCTTGTTCTTATATCATGTGTCTTTAACCTCATACCACATTGAGGACAGCATGCATGACCTAGTTTTCTAAGGTTAAAATGGATCTGAGGTTGCTTATTATAAACCACTTTCTTTATAGATTCAGTAAAAAAACCTTGCACGTTTAACAGTGAATCACATATTTGGACATTGAGAGAATTCGACATAAGTTACTCCAATTAGTAGTGTTTTTAGTGTAACTTATTGATATATATGAATTCTCTCAACCTTTTTTTTATTTTTCTTCCACCAGACTTGAACTTGAGCCTTTTTTTCTTCTAACTGGGAGTGCAGATGTCCACATCCGCCTCATTGCTAAGCAACAACCTCTTAATTCCCTACCTACGGAGTGGTGGCAGTGTATTCCCCAGACGGAGTTGTTCCTAAATCCCGAAGGGATGACATTTGTCAGCAAGGGGTGCAAGCCCCTTGTAGGATTACCTGGTAGAAGATAGCCCTGAAAGGGCGACATACGATTACGATAAAAAACATATTCTACCGTACTGCCTGCACCCTTGTTGTCAGGTGGAAGCAAGGGTGCTTCCACTCCATAACCCTACTTATCCAAAAAAGCTATTAAACTCGGTATTAAGTAACTCTTTTAATTTATTCAAATCCTTATTATAAATATAAGCTAAGGCAAAAACAGGGTTAGTTTTGTGGTCTAACTTAACATAATCAATCAGGGAGCTATTACTTATCAAATGAGCTATAAATTTATCATGGTTAGGTGGCAATTCGTTTATATCAACATCTTTACCATTATAACCTAAAATCCAAGCATAATTATTCTCTTTTCTGATTTCCCAAATAGCATCCCAGTTAGCAGGGCTGTTATCAAAATAAGCAGTTATAGGTTGATGTTGGAAGCTGTTAAAGGTTAAGTCAGAAAGACCAAATCCACCGTATCTCATCGGATTGAGTTCAATAGGTACCATAATGCCATCTTGGAGTTTAAACTCAGCATGAATGGGAAAACTCTTAAGTTTCATAATCTTATTTAATTCATTAAAGAAATGGGTGAAAGTCTCTAAATAGTTATCAAAAATCTCTTTATTGGTATAATACATGAGGTGGAAATATTCTGCAATCATAGGTTCTGGGTGAAAATAGATGTTCATAATCTCAGGGTTACCAGCTTCATCAAAAAACATATCAACAGCATATTCATCGCCAGTAATGTATTCTTCAATAATATATTCGTTTTGGGTGAGAATAGATTCAGGGAAAAACTTAGCACTTGCTTGAACTTCTTCTTTCATCCCTTCAGCAAGTTTTTTTAAATCACAATTGGGTTCAGCAATTCTTACACCAGTGCCAAAAAAGCCTTTAAGAGGTTTAATTACTACTTTCTTTCCTTGCAAATCTAAAGTTGCTATTTCAGAGAGAGAAGCTTTGGCAAAGTAGAATTCAGGATACAGAGAAGATAAAACTTCTCGGCAGAAATATTTATTCTTAAGTTTATTAATACCATCAACATAGCTTTTATCTTCCATTCTCTCCATCACTATACTAAGGGATGTTTCGGATGGTACATAGACCTTATCCTCTGAAGAGAAAGTAAGATCACTGCCAAGTAATTCTTCCCCACTCATTGCTGTAATATCATCTCTTTTAGCTAAATCATTTATAAACTTGCTATTGTAAGTATTTCCTGTAATTATATAATTCATTATCCTTCCTTAATTCTGTGATTTATGTCAGGAAATCATAAAAAGATATGCTGTCAATACGAAATCTAATCAGCTATATTGATAACCTGCTCTAAAGGTATTACTTGATAGAAGTTAAGTCTATCCTCAGCTAACTCTTCTGAGTAGGTTCTTTCTTCTTGAATTGATAATGAGGTAAACTCACTGTCAAGGTCGATACCTGAAGTAATTTGATATAAATCACTAGTGGGAACTGAATCCCAGCTTAATTCAATTTGATTAGAATTAATGGAGATTTCTACTGGGAAATTTATGAGAAGTGGATTAAGTGCTTGGTCTATTAGGTCGGTGAGAATTATATCCTGTTGAAAACTATCTTTTATTAATCGCATTTTGACAGTGAAAAGACCTGTTTCCAAGAATAGATGTTCAGGGTTAATTTCACTGGAATCCCAAACTCCATCATTATCAAAATCCCACTGAATAGAATCATACTCACCTAAGGATAAATTACTAAATTCTATGAGTTTAGGAGATGAGTTAGGAATGATTTCAGCAGAAAAGTTGTTAGGATAATGATAATACCAATAACCTCTGTCAGTGATAGTGCTATCTGGGTCAATCTCTGAGCTATTCCCTGAGTTTATAGCAGGAGAAGTAATCTGTAATCTTAGATCAGTAGTTGATACAAATTCGGGATCAGAAGTTAGATTAGAATTACCTTCTATAAGGTCTGGGAGAAGAGAATAATCTACAGTGATGTATTCACTATCAAATGATGATTGCCCCCAGATAATACTATTCGTTAAATTCAACACTGCTGAATCTGTTACTATTAATTCCCAGCCAGCATTCTCAGCAGATGTAATATGGTTAAGATTCTGCTCACCTCCGATAATTCTAAAAGCTCCACCTTCACTATTGGTCATACCTGTGAACTCTAAATAATCCGCATTTATTGTTGAATATTCAGCATATATTCCATAATTCTGAATATCTTTGAACCTAACATGATCTAGTGAAATAGTGCTAAGACTATCCAACCATATACCATTTGAACTATTCTTTAGCATTGCATAATTAAAATATGAATTAGGAGATGGCTCCATAAAGAAATAAAACTCAGTCCATTTATCACTTTCAGCTGAATCATTGGAGTATGAGGTAAAAGTTACATAGTTTAAAGAATCACCTTCAACTTGAATTTCCCCTCCCCAATAGATGTAAAAGCTCTTATCACTATTTATTCTGACTTCAGTTCCAGCTTCTATAGAAAGTGTGCTATTAATGATCTGATGTTTATATACATAAATTGGGCTTTCTTCTGCTCTCCAAACCGTCGGAGTAATTATACTTGACTCTTTAATAGTATAAAGAGGTTTTACTAATTTAATAGTAGGATTAAGAAGGTCATTAATATTTTCTATAGTAATCCTTAGGGGAATACCTGCAGGTAAATCAGCTGAGAAGTTTAGGAAATAATCATTGCTATCTTGAGTAACTGAAGTAACAGGATAAGTTGTAGCTACAGCATCTCTTTGATAAACAGAATAATTACTAGGGATTAATACTTCACTAGCCATAGAGCCTGAGAAAGTTAACTTAATTGAGGTGTCGGATGTCTGCTCAATCGCTACACTTTCCAGTTCTTTGATAAGCTCAGTTGAAGGGTCAGCAAACATTATATTATCAAAATAGACATAGCGTCTGGTACCTGTTTGATCTATTATACCTACTAAATCTTCCTTACCATCATTGAAAGCTAAACCAATCTCACTAATTTCTTCTTGGCTATAAGCATCTACAAACTCACGATGGAAAAGCTGAGATGGGCCCTGATTCTCAAAACTGCTGTAAAAACCATAAGAAGTATTACCAATATAGGCAAAAGCCCCACGTTGGTTTAATATAAAGCTTTCTCCTATTGAATCGTTAGTAGAGAGGTTTGCAGTATGACACCCCTGTGTATAAATTAGGGGATAATCTTGATTAATAAAATTATTTGTTAAATCATCACTACTTATAGCAAAAACTGCAGTAGTTGAACCATGCCCCAAGTGATGAACTTGAGAAACACCATTATTTATAGCATTAGTAAGATTAGCTTCACTAAAAGTACTGTTTTGAGCATAGAGAGTCTGAATTGAATATTCGGACAGATTATTTGCCAATTCATTCATTGATGGTGCTCCATAAATTGAGCTACCCAGATATTCTCCAAGTAACAGCACTTTTTCATAGAAGTTATCAGCTACTTGAGCAGAGGTATAATCTTCTTGTTTATAAATCCAATTCTCTAATTCATCGCTTGTTTCTACAGGTATTCTGCCTACTGCAATTTCAGCATATAGATCAGCTTCTTCACCACTTGTTCCTGTAGCTTGAGCATCTTGAGAAAAATCTCCTTCACCAAAAATATTATCACTGTCATTATCCCAATCTCCATCTAAACCAGCGAAATAGAGATCAGAATAGATATTGTTGCTATGCCAGCTACTATTGTAAGCAGCCCTAATTCTGAGTAAACGCCCTGGAACTGAATTAAGATCCCCTCCTAGTAAAACAAATCTGAGAGGTGTTTCATTACTACTCCACTCAGTGTATATTTCTACTAAAAAGTTGCGTAACTTCTCAGCATTGTCTCTTCCGCTATATGTAGAGGTTATATTACTAATATTTACAACTTCAGTAGTCACCCCTAATCCTGTTCTATAATCGGCATAAACCTGCCACTCAGTAAGTAATCCTGAAGGAGAGATAATTACCATTTCAGCGGAGTCAACTCCTAAGCTATTTCTTCCTGAATTATAAGGGTTTGCATAATAAGAATAGTAAGAATTCCTAACTCTCTCTTCAACAATAAGATTCTCAGTAATATGAGTAAAATCTTCTATATTAGTTAAGAAACTTGATTTCTCATAGCCCTTGTTCCTGACCTTAGTCCTAATAATAAATTCACCTTGTCTGAGAATATCTAATTTTTTATTAGGGAAGTTATAAACTTGGTGAGGGATTTTAAGACTCAGGATTTGAATACCTTGCTTGTAATAGCTTTGATAAGAGAGGGATTGTATTGTTGGAAATAAATTTAAAGGGGCTCCGTCTGCAAGTATAATCTGTCCATCTGTGATAGTAGCATAGCCTGGAAAAATATCAATTTCCTTATCTTGAGTTTTATATTCTGCATTAGTTAAACTAATTGAGAGAACTTCTTCATCTATAGGTAATAAGTATTGAAGAACTTGATATTGAATGTTTGCTTGACCCGGAATTCCATAGAATGCTACTTGTAAATTGTTATTATCTGAGTAATTATATACATATTCACTTGCTGAAAGAGATATGAAAAAAATAAACAGTAAAGGCAATAAAAACTTTCTCATAGTACCTCTCTTTGATTATATTAAAAAATATAACCACTATTTTGAGAAATACAATAATATATTTTTAATTTAAAATATTGACTTGATATTAAATATTTATTTGGAAAAAATTATATAAGCAATTGTTTTATTTTAGTAACATCATAGATTAATCCATATCTTTTAACTAGATTTCCTTTTATATCGATTAAGTGATGAACTTGTGAGAAGATTATTTTTTCTTTTCCCAACAAAGTAATAATTTTAAAAGTTAGCTCATAATCAATGTTTCGTTCATTTTTATCCTTGATTTCTTTTAGTGATTCTGAAAGATATCCTGGTTCCATTAATTTTTCGAGTGATGATATCTCAGGAGGACACGTCTCAGGAGTTGCTTCAATGATATCATAAAGACTTGAGGACCAATATTCACTTTCATTTTCAGGGTCATATTCCCAAAAACCTACTCCCATGTTAGCACTGATAATTTCATTTTTATTAACAAATCCCATTTGAGGATAATCATCATCAGATTGTGGTATTTCAAATATCACGCCAGTAACTTGGAGAGGATTGCCTTTGTCATCATACTTTGTTGAGAAATTTGAAACAACATACTTTAATTCTGACTTTGGTGTAATAATTCTATAAGCTGAAGCTCTATCTCCATGGGCTAAAATATCTTTGCTATAGCTTTGGTAAATTCTCTCAACATCATCCTGATGAATTAGATTAAAGAACTCTTCTTCAGAAAAGAATTCTCTTTTGGGGTCGGTGCCCATAAATTGAAGCAACTCCCGTGTTCCCATGAAGAGCTTTTTTTTGATATCATGAACCCAATAGCCAATTTTATTAATCCTTTTCATCTTGTTTAGATAAATTAAAACATCTGGATGAATATCAGTCTGGCAATTAAGCATAATTCTATCTATAAGCGTTTGATAAGTCTTAGCCTGATGAAATTTTAGGTTAATAATATCGTTATTTGTTTTTTCCAATTCAGTTAAATATTCTCGAATTTCTTTCATGATGACAAGCCTTTTTTTAGGTTATGTTATACATTATCAGATATCTATTAATCATGTCAACAAAAAAAATATTTAACTCTGTGTAACTACTTTCTGTATTCCATATTAGTAAGCACTATTCAGTAGACAGAATCATTTCTAATGTTTCAAGAAGTGTATCCTGCGAAATAGGCTTAGTTAAATAGTAGTCACATCCAGCGTTTAAAGCAATGATTTTTTCTTCAGGATATGCATAAGCAGTTAAAGCAATGATAGGTTTTTTAAAATTTAGCTTTCTAATCTCGTGAGTAGCCTCAATACCATCAATAAGAGGCATTTTAATATCCATCAATATAGCATCAATTTTATCAGCATTTACCTTTATTTCTTCTATTGCCTCTGCCCCATTTTCTGCATGAATAATATCATAAAATTTTGATATATATGCATGTACTAAAGTGAAGTTATCCATTTGGTCTTCAGCAACCAAAACTACTTTTTTATTTATCATATTCTTCTCCTTGATTCAAATATCTGTGAGGTATTTCAACATAAAACGTTGCACCTTCATTAAGTTCTGATTTTAAATGTATTTTACCATTTATTTTCTCACATAAAGCTCTGCAAATAGAGAGTCCTAATCCTGATCCAGGTTTTAGGCTATTCAATTTATTAAAACGCGAAAATATAATTTGTTGATTTTCTTCAGCAATTCCGATTCCAGAATCTTTTACATAAAGAACTACTTTTTCATGGTCATACGAGTGAATTCCAAATTCAATAGTCCCAACATTAGTAAATTTAAAGGAATTAGTCAATAAGTTTGATAGAATTTGATTTAACTTATTCTCATCTGTGTAAATAATCAGATTAGTTATATCCAGAATTTCTAACTTTAAATCAATTTTATCATTAACAATTTGTTTAAAGTTGTTATAAATTCCTTTTAAGAAATAAATAAGATCAAATTCTATTGGGTGAATGGAAATATTGTTGGTTTCGATTAAAGAGTAAGTAAGAATATCACCAATAATATTTAAAAGAAAAAGATTGTTTGTTTGGATAATATTAATATATTTAGAAATCACTCTTGGGTCTTTGACATCTTTTAGAAGTGTAGAAAATCCAACTATTGAATTTAACGGAGTCCTTATTTCGTGACTCACATGAGCTAAGAAAGAGGATTTTAATCTATCACTCTCTTCTGCTTTCTCTTTTGCTTTTTCCAATTCTATCAATTTTTCAGATAAAATCAAATTTAGTTCTTTTAACTCATTATTTTTCTTAGCTAATGATTTTTGATATTTTATGATATTTGTGATGTCACTGACAATACAAACAACACCTGTAATATTCCCATCACTATCATAGTTAGGTGAATATACTTCACGAGTAAAGCCACTCTCTTTAGTTACAGGGTTAATAAATTCAATTGAATCAAGAGTAACCACCTCTCCCTGCAAAGCTTTTTTTAAACCACCAGTAACCTCAGAGTATGTCCCTTGTTTAAAAATTTCAGTAGTATGCCGTCCTAATACCTGACTTGCTTGAACACCTGTTGCTTTTACCATGAAATTATTCCAAAGAGTATAACGTAAATCTCTATCATAAACAATGATACCTTCAGAAGCATTTTTGATTAGGTTTTGATTGAATATCAAAGAATCTTTGAGTTGTTTATTGATGATTGAATGTTCATTCTCAAGTTCAATAATTCCGGTATCATCATAAATCACTGAAAAGATATAATCCCTATCATTTAGATGAATTTTGCTACTTTGAACCCTGACTGTTCTAATAGAATCGTCTGCTAATTTATGGTTGAAAACAAAAGCAGATTTATTCTTATTTTTCACCATATTTAATTTAGCTATAATTTCTTCTCGAGGAAGAATATTTATTTCAAAGATTGTCATACTAATCAATTTCTTTTTTGGATATTTATAGAATTCAACAGCGCTTTTATTAGCATCAATTATTCTACCATTTTCTGGGTCAATAATAATTATTATTGATAGATTATCCTCAAAGAGGAAATCACATTCATTTCTTAAAAGAGATTTTTGATTAGTATATCCACTAATTTCATCTTTATTATTCTTGTCCATGCTTTTCTCTCTCCAAATATTTTTTTAATATCTTTATCAGCTCTTTTTTTATTATTGGCTTAGTTAGAAAGTCATCCATCCCAATTGCAATACATTTCTCTTTATCTTCACTAACAACATTAGCAGTAAGTGCAATAATTGGAATCTTATGTTCAGCATCTTTTTCTCTGATAAGTTCTGTAGCAGTTAATCCATCCATTTCGGGCATGGTTAAATCCATAAAAATCAAATCGAAATCATTATCAAGAAATAGATTATAGGCAATTCTTCCATTTTCTGCTTTATGAATTAGGGCATTTGGAATTAGCTTGTTGATAATGATTGTTATTAGCTTCATATTTAAGTCATTATCTTCCGCGATAAGAATTTTAGGGGCTTCTGTTAAATTTATAACATCCATTTGTTGTTGTATTTTATCTTCAATTTGCTTTTTTTGAAAATAGAATCTATCCACAGCTTTTACTAAATACCTATAGAGCTCTGTTTGTTTAACAGGTTTTGATATTCTGAAACTAAGGTTGAGCTCATCCGAAATAGTATTAATAGCTTTATCATCTTCCGAGCTATACAAAAGGATTATTGGTTGTTTATCTTGAGTCAGTTTCAAATCCTGTCTAATTATTCTTATAGCATCTATACCATTCATATTAGGCATAAGATAATCAATGATTATTACATCATAAGTTTTTCCATTTTTTAAGAGTTCAATAGCTTCTGAAGCATTATCAATACAGGTTGTATCAATTCCCCAGTTAGAAAGGATATCTTTAAGAATATGTAAATTTTGGTGATTGTCATCAACACACAGAATTGATTTGATATCTGATATTTGCTCATATTTAAATTTAGGACTATCTTCATATTCTACTTTAAAAGAGAAGTAAAACCTTGAGCCTTGATTCACTTTGCTTTCAAATTCAATGGTCCCGCCCATCATTTTGATTAAATTATTAGAAATAATCAATCCTAATCCCGTTCCTCCAAATTTTCGGGTTGTTGATGTATCTGCTTGAGAAAAAGCATGAAAAAGTTTATCTTTTTGTTCTTCTGAAATACCAATACCAGTATCACTTACTTCTATGCAGATTTCTCCTTCAAAGCTTGATAACATATTAAAATTAACCTTTAATTTCACATACCCATCAGTTGTAAATTTCACTGCATTTGATAAGAGATTAATTATCACTTGTTTAAGACGAATTGCATCTATAGTAACAAATCGAGGAACCTTGGGTGATATTTCAACTAAAAATTCTAAACCTTTTTTTGCCACGTTATATTTGATAATATTCTCAGTTTGTTCAATTAACTCAACAAGGTCAGTTTTAAGAATATCTAATTCTAATTTACCAGCTTCAATTTTGGAAAAGTCTAAAATATCATTTACGATATCAAGTAGGGATTGAGCAGATGCTTTAGTATTCTCAGCATACTCCTTCTGAATTTGATTAAGTTTGGTTGTCAGTAACAACTCGCTAAAACCAATAACTCCATTTAATGGTGTACGTATTTCATGACTCATATTAGCAAGAAACTGAGACTTAGCCTTACTTGCATAGAAAGCTTTTTGAGCGAACTCTTCGGCAATCTTACTTTTATGTATTAAAAGTTCATTAGTCTTTCTAAACTTCTTTTCACTCTCGATTCTGGAAATAATATTTACATATATCTGAACAAAAAAATCTAATAATTCCTTATCCATTTCAGTAAAAGTTCTATGTTTTTTTACAAAATCAACTCCAATAAAACCTATGCACTTATCATCTTTGAAAATAGGAGTAGTTATTACACTTAATACTCCTTGAAGATCAAGAATTTTCTTTAACTCAATATTATTTAGACTTGCAACATCTTCAAGCACCAGTGATTCTTTACTAAGATGAGTATCTACTAGTAGTGTTGCTACCGAAAAAGGTACCTTTTGCATATTCTTTATTTCTGAAGTAATACCTTCACCACACCATTCATAAGTATTAGTCATCTCTTTTTTTTCTATATCATAATCAAAAATATAGGTTCTGTCTCCCTCAAAGAATTTACCAATATCTCCTAAAACTTCATTTATAGATTTATCAATATCAACAGTATCAATATTAATTAAATTAGTAGAAAAATCTCTGAGAATACTTTGTAACTGATAATAGTATTGCAGTTTCTTTTGGGATTTTTTCTGCTCACTAATATCAATCATAAAGGTTAAGTAATATTTTTCACCAGCAGTTTCAAAAAGTTCGCCTGACAATAAGCCGTAAATTGGTTCCTTGACATGGTTACTTATTTTGATATCAATGTCTCTAATCACCCCATACTTTTCTATCAATTCTGCAACAGTGCCTTTTTCTTTATTAAAGACTATCTCTCTGTCTAAGAAGTTATTATAATAACCAATAAAGTTTTCTCTTTTCATGTTAAATATGTTTAAAAAGGCAGAATTTAAATCCACAAATTTTTTATCTTGAAAAGAGCTTAGAGCGATAAGTGTGAAGTTATTATTAAACAATCTATTGTATTTTTCTAAGTCAGTTTGTTGTTTTTTTTCTAATTTCATTCTCACTGTCACATCACGAGCAGCAGCATAAATATGATTCCCAATTGGATTAGAGCGCCACTCTATATATCTATAATCTCCTTTGCTAGTCCTATATCTATTTACAAACTGAGTTAATTCGTTATCTTGAGATAATTTTTCTATAGCATCAAAAGTTTTTGCTAAGTCATCTGGATGGATAAACTCAAAGAATTTATGACTTAAAAGATAATCAGTAGTATAGCCTAATGTTGACTCCCATGATTTATTTACTTTCAGGAAATTTCCTTCTAAATCAGCGATACAAAGTAAATCTAAGTTAATATCAAAGAAGTTAGATAATTCAATTTCATTATTATCCTGGGTGGGCAATTCTTGGAAAAGAATAACAGAATATTCAATTTGTGGAGAATAAACATTCATATAGTATGGTTTCTTATTGATTCTAACAATTTTATTTGCTAAACCATCTGAAGTTCTAAGAGCAATATTAGCAAAAACATGTTGCCAATAATCATAGTTTTCCAATTTTGAAGAGAAGAAATCAGAAGCTTTTGTGTTTGTAACATCCCCTTGGAAACAAGCAGTGAACTTAAGGAATAATTGATTTGTTTGTAAAATCAAAGAATCATTAGGTATTCCCTTACTGTCTCTTATTATTTTTTGTAAGGCATATCCACAAGGTATATTACTAAATAAATTCTCATTAATCAATTGATTCATTAATAGTCTCCTAACTTCAGTCAATCAAATTATAGTTTGTTCTTATTAAGTGTCAATACTTTTTTACCAAATATCATTAATTTATATATAAATGCTTTAATTAAAAAAAAAGGTTGACGAGATACAAATTTATTATATTATACCCTAAAAAAATAATTATTGAAGAAGTGGAGGATTTAATGCTAAAGGATAGAGTAGTAATTACTGATATCGGGAGTACGACAACAAAAGCTATTTTTTTGAATAGTGAACAAGGGCGCTATTGTTTGAAAGGATTATCGAATGCAATTACTACTGTAGAGAGTCCTTACGAAGATGTAAAAATTGGTGTTTATCAATCTATTAAGAAGTTAGAGAAGATATCAGGAGAGAGTTTTTTAGCTTCTGACGCTAATGAGAATAATCTTAAATTCCTCCCTGATGTATCTTATTTAACAACTTCTTCAGCTGGTGGTGGATTACAAATTTTAGTAGTAGGTTTAACACTGTTTGATTCTGCTAAAAGCGCTGAAAGAGCTGCCTATGGTGCTGGCGGAGTACTATTAAATACTTTAGCGATAAATGATAAACGATCAACTTATGAACAGCTTCAATTGATTAATAATTCCCACCCAGATATAATTCTTTTTTCAGGAGGAACAGATGGAGGTGCTTTCACTGGAATAGTAAGATTAGCAGAAATTCTCTCTCTCGGAGTACCTTCACCTAAATTTGTTACTGATAAGAAGATACCTCTAATTTATGCGGGAAATATCGAAGCTCAAGATTTTATGAAAACTCTTTTTACTAATCATTATGATTTATCATTACTCCCTAATATTAGACCTACAATGGAAAAGGAACTTCTTGAGCCAGTAACAAAAAAGATACATGAACTATTCTTAAATAGTGTGATGGAAGATGCTCCAGGATATTCTAAGCTTAAACAGCTTACCGAGAGTGATATTCTACCAACTCCTCTCTCTGTTCTCAAGGTGATAGATTTACTTAAAACCAAAAATTCAGCTTCACTTTTGAAGGTAGATATTGGAGGAGCAACAACTGACATTTTTTCAGTGATAAATTCTAGGTTATATAGGACAGTAAGTGCAAATTATGGAATGAGTTATAGCATCTCAAATGTCATTGCAAATGCAGGATACGAAGCATTAAAAGAACTTCTACCAGACAGATTCACTGAGAATATTGTCAGGAATTATGTTGGTAATAAGATGTTAAATCCAGGGTATGTTCCAGATAATGATAATGAAATTGCTATTGAACAAGCAGTAGCAATATTAGCTTTAAGATTATCTTTAGAACAACATTATGATATGCATCTTAATACTAACAAGGTTGGTTTCTTAGAATTTGTCAAATCAAGATTTAGAGACCCGTTCTACGATCAAATGTACCAAGAAAAAGTTGCTGAGGCAAGCCAGTTCCACCATTCAGATATTAGTATTGTGATTGGTGCAGGTGGAGTCATTTCCCACGTAAGAAACCCTCTTCAGGCATTATATATAATTATGCAAGGATTTAGAGTCGAAGGAATTACTCAAATCTGGCGAGATAAACACTTCATTTCCCCACATCTGGGTTCATTAATTGAACATGACGAGGACCAAGCTTACTCTCTTTTAATGAGTGAATGCTATGAGACATTGGGGACTGTTATTAATCCGCTGATTGAGACTCAAAAAGGAAATATAGTTGTAATGACCATTGAAGTTGGTTCAAATATTTATAACATTATGATTAATGAAATTAAATATATAGAGATTAAAGAGCCAACAAAAGTAACTATAAAACTGACAAAATATGCTCTAATTAAAGATGTAGAAGAGATAACCAGTTTTGAAACTGACAAACCTTTGATAATTACAAGCTACCCTACTGGTAAAATAAACAACCATAAGCTAATAGAAACTCTAAATCTATACTCTTTCGATAATCAGACAATTTTAGATGAAACTGAATCTCAAAAAATTGTAGGTACAGGTAAAATATATAAGAAACAGTCAGGTAAATTCACAAAAGAAATTAAGCTCCCATATGAAGGTATCATTAAAGTCTCACCAGGAGAGAAGTTATCTGCAGATTCAATTTTTGGGACTAACAATCATGATTTTCCAAAAATATATATATTGAGTTTAGCTAAATTATTAGCAAATAAATTTGGTTCAATTGATATAAGGAATAATCTATTAGTTCGAGAGGGAGATATTATCAAGTATGATCAAAACTTGATTGATTTTGCTGTTTCCCCTGTTCGAGGGATAGTAAAGATGATAAACTATGATACTGGCACCATATTGGTAAGAGAACATCAAGATTACCATGAGAAACCTATGAAGGTTCCAGTGGCTAAGTTATTGAGGAAAAAGCCAAGCAGTTTAAGAACTTATCTACGAGTGAGAAAGGGAGAATTTGTTTTTGAGGATGAAAACTTAGTTGCTTTAGCCCGAGGAGCAAATACAATTGTTAGAGCACCTAATACAGGATATGTTACAGATATAAATTACGAGAAAGGTGAAGTAACAATTCAATATATCCGTAAACCTGTAAACTATCCAGTCCAGTTAAATTGCCAAGTTATCGATACGGAAAATAGAAAAAAAATAACAATAGAATATGAAGCAATCGAATACCAAGGTGTAATCGGCTTTGGGAAAAGTAACTTTGGCAAGTTACTTTATCTGCAAGATTTGGACGCAAGTGCCCAATTTGAGGGAAATATAATAGTTTTAGATAAAAATATTTCTGTTGCCGATTTAAAGTACTTAGAAAATCAAAAGATCTCTGGGTTAATCATTGCCGGGATAGAAATGAAAGATATAGTTGAATTTATAGGCAAGGAGATTGGAGTTGCTTTAACCGGCAATGAAGACATTCCCTATCCAATAATTATAATGAATGGATTTGGTAGATTTAAGATCTCTCCTGAATTCGTCGCAGATATTAAAAAGAATATAGGTAAGAATTGCTTGTTAAGTCCAACTACTCAAATTAGAGCAGGGGTTACTCGTCCAAAAGTGATTATCAATTAATGGCAATATATTAGTATTGATATTGTAAAACAATAGTTTTTTTTACACAGAAAAACTAAGGTAATAGAAGAAAAGGTTGACTAAATAAATGTTATCAATAATATATCTATACTTGAAAAGTTTGTGATAATGGAGGGACTGATGCTCAATGATAGATTAGTAATTACTGATATCGGAAGTACAACAACAAAAGCTATTTTCTTGAATAGTGAACAAGGGCGCTATTGTTTGAAGGGGTTATCGAATGCAATTACTACTGTAGAGAGTCCTTACGAAGATGTAAAAATTGGTGTTTATCAATCTATAAAAAAATTAGAGAAGATATCAGGAGAGAGTTTTTTAGCTTCTGACGCTAATGAGAATAATCTTAAATTCCTTGCTGATGTATCTTATTTAACAACTTCTTCAGCTGGTGGGGGATTACAGATATTGGTTGTTGGACTTACTCTTTATGAATCAGCAAAGAGCGCTGAAAGAGCAGCCTATGGAGCTGGAGGTGTTTTATTAAATACTATAGCAATTAATGATAAACGTTCTACCTATGAACAGATGCACATAATAAATAACTCTCATCCCGATATAATTCTTTTTTCAGGAGGAACAGATGGAGGTGCTTATACTGGGGTTGTAAGAATGGCTGAAATTCTATCCTTCGGTAAACCATCACCAAAATTCGCTACAGAGAAAAATATTCCTCTAATCTATGCAGGAAATATAGAAGCACAAGATTTTATGGAAAAGCTCTTCGCTCCAGACTATAATCTCTCTATTCTTCCTAATATTAGACCGAGATTAGACTTAGAAATCATAGAACCAGTTTCAGAAAAAATCCACGAACTATTTCTAAATAGTGTTATGGAAGATGCTCCAGGCTATGCTCAACTAAAACAATTAGTAAATGGTAGTATTTTACCAACACCATTGGCAGTATTAAAGGTCATGAATCTCCTAAAGACCAAGATTTCAGCTTCTATACTAAAAGTAGATATTGGTGGAGCAACTACAGATATATTCTCTGTGATAAATGACAAATTATATCGAACAGTAAGTGCAAACTATGGAATGAGTTATAGTATCTCAAATGTTATTGCTAAGGCAGGTTATGAAGAATTAAGAAAGCTTTTACCTCTTAGTTTTAGTGAAAAGCTTGTTAGGGACTACATAGGTAATAAGATGCTAAATCCAGGCTTTGTTCCTGATAATGATATAGAAATAGCAATTGAACAGGCTGTTGCAATTATTGCCATTAGATTATCATTAGAACAACATTACGATATGCATTTGAATACCTCTAAGATTGGATTTTTGGAATATGTAAAATCTAGATTCAGAGATCCCTTCTATGATCAGATGTACCAAGAAAAAATTGCTGAGAAAAGAAAATTCCATCATTCCGACATAAATCTAGTGATTGGAGCAGGTGGAGTCATTTCTCATGTAGAAAAACCCCTCCAGGCTTTATATATTATTATGCAAGGATTCCAAGTGGAAGGGATTACCCAAGTATGGCGTGATAAACACTTTATTTCGCCTCATTTAGGAGTATTGAGTCAGCTAAGCAAAGAAGAGGCTTTTAATTTACTGATGAAGGACTGCTATGAAAATCTTGGCACAGTTATAAGTCCCCTAATAACAACAAGAAAGCAAAATCGAATAGTAATGACTGTTGTGGTCGGTGAGGATATCTATAAACTTAAAATAAATGAAATCAAACATATTGATGTTAAAGAAAGATCAGAAGTGAAAATTAACTTAACTAAGAACGCATTAATTAAAGATGTTCATGGTGAAGTTACTTTTGAGACTGATAAACCACTAATAATTACTACCTACTCTAACAAGCAAATTGATAATATGAAGCTTGTTAAGGTTTTAGACTTATATAACTTCAATTCTAATGCTACTTTTGATGAGTTAAAGTCTCAAAAAATAATAGGTTCTGCAAAAACTTATGTTAGAAAGTCTGGGGAATTCACTAAGGATATAAAACTTCCTTACCAAGGAGAAATCCTTGTATCTGTAAATGATGAATTAACAGCTGAAACTATTTTTGGTGTTAATAATCACTCTTTCCCTAAGATTTTCATTATTAGTTTAGTGAAACTATTGGGGAAACATTATGGTAAAGTAGATATTAGAAAGAATATACTAGTTAAGGTTGGAGACTTAGTCAAATATAATCAGAAAATAGTAGATATTGCTCACTCACCAGTAAGAGGCATCATAAAAACTATTAACTATGACACAGGGTCTATAGTTATCAGAGAATGCCAAGATTACCATGAACGTCCTATTACAGTACAAGTCGCAAAACTACTTAATAAACCGATTGCTATATTCAGAAGTAGACTTAAGGTTCAGTTAGGTGAATTTGTTTTTGAGGAACAGTGCTTAGTTCACTTAAATAAAGACAAATTTCCAAGAATTGTTAAATCTCCTAATACAGGCTATATAACCAATATAGATTATGAAAAAGGTGAAGTTACAATTCAATATTCTCGTAATCCTCTTAGTTATCCTACTCAGCTGAATTGCAAGGTTCGGGATGTTGAAGATGGCAAGAGTATTAAGGTAGAATACAAGGCAATTGAATACCAAGGTGTTATCGGCTTTGGGAAAAGTAACTTTGGTGAATTAATTTATCTTGAAAACATTAATGAAAATACTAATTTGAATGATAAGATAATTATTTTTGATAATATAGTATCAATTGCTGATTTGAAATATTTAGAAAATCAAAAGATTTCTGGATTAATAATTGCAGGAATAGAAATGAAAGATATAGTTGAGTTTATTGGTAAGGAGATTGGAGTTGCTTTAACCGGCAATGAAGACATTCCCTATCCAATAATTATAATGAATGGATTTGGTAAGTTTAGATTTGAGTCTGATTTCGTTAAAGTTCTTAAACAGAATATTGGTAAGAATTGCCTAATGAATCCTGCAACTCAGATTAGGGCTGGAGTTACCCGTCCAAAAGTTATTATTAATTAATAGAAAGGTAGATAAAATGTATAATTTGAAGACACTTAACTTAAGAAATACTGGTGAGATACCGAAAAAAGAAGAAATAAAAAATTACTTTATAAATGCTTTCAAGGTGGAAGAAGAACTATACAAAACTTTGAAAAACGACCAAGCATTCTACTTAAGAGCTGATCCACTACGCCATCCAATTATCTTCTACTACGGACATACCTCCGCATTTTACATAAATAAGCTTATGCTTGCTGGTCTTATCAAAGAGCGTATAAATCCAACTATAGAATCAATGTGTGCAATTGGTGTTGATGAAATGTCATGGGATGATCTAAATGAAGCACATTATGATTGGCCCAAAGTAACAGAAATTACAAAGTTTCGAAAGCAAGTTAAAGATTTAGTAAGTAACTTAATAGACACTTTGCCTTTAGAGCTTCCAATAGATTGGGAATCTCCATGGTGGCCGATTATTATGGGTATTGAACACATGCGAATTCATATAGAAACTTCGTCCGTACTAATTCGACAACTTCCTATTGATCAAGTAGTTCACAATTCAAATTTCCCTTATTGCCATGAGTTCCCAGAAGCACCTAAAAATGAAATAATTAATGTTCTCGGTGGTTCTGTAGCTATTGGTAAAGATTACGAAAACCCTTATTATGGCTGGGATAATGAGTACGGTACTCATCAAGCTGAAGTCAAGAATATGAAAGTTAGTAAGTTTCTTGTATCTAATCAAGAGTTCTTAAGTTTTGTTGAAGCGGATGGCTATTCTCAGCAAGACTTTTGGACAGAAGAAGGCTGGGGATGGGTAACTTATACAAAAGCAAAATATCCCCGTTTTTGGTCTTATAAAGAAGGAAAATGGTATCAAAGGAATTTAACTGATATAATAGAGATGCCATGGAGTTGGCCAGTTGAGGTTAACTATTTAGAAGCAAAAGCTTTTTGCAATTGGAAATCAAAAAAAGAAGGAAAAACCTACCGTTTACCTACAGAAGATGAATGGTATCAAATGTATAAAATTTGCCAAGTCCCAGCATTTCAAGATGCTGAGGTAATTCCAGGAAATATTAATCTAAGTTACTGGGCTTCTTCCTGTCCTGTAAACAAGTTTAGATTCGACTCTTTGTTTGACATAATTGGTAATGTTTGGCAATGGACAGAAGTCCCAATTTATCCTTTAAAAGGCTTCAAGGTTCATCCCCTCTATGATGACTTTACAGTTCCAACTTATGATGGACAACATAATTTAATTAAAGGTGGCTCTTGGATTTCCACAGGAAATTTAGCAATTCCAGAATCTCGATATGCCTTTAGGAGACATTTCTATCAGCATGCTGGATTTAGATATATTCAAAGTGCTGAGCCCGTAACAACATTTAATTCAATATATGAAGAAGATCCAGCAGTTGTAGAAGAATGTGAAAGAAGCTGGGGGCATGAAAAGTTTAATATCAAGAATCTGTCAGTTCAATTGATTGATTTGGTATTACCTTTAGTTAAGAATAAGCAAAAAGCAGCTGTAATCGGTTGTGGAGCAGGAAGAACTGTTTTCGAATTAGCTAAGAATTTCAATTTTGTTGAGGGAATTGACTTTTCTGCAAGAGTTTTTAAGCTGGCAGTTGAGATGCAACAAAAAGGACACAATCACTATATTACAATTGATGAAGGAAACAATGTTGTTTATAATGAAAAATATCTGAGTAATTTCGATTTGGACGATATTGTTGATAAAGTAGCTTTTCACCAGGGAGATGCTTCTAATCTCTTAGAAAAATATACAGCTTACGATTTAATAATATCTGAAGTAATGCTTAATAAGATTTATGACCCAAGAAAATTCTTAGAAATGATTCATAGCAGATTAAATAAAGATGGTTTACTTTTAATAGCTCATACAGCTGATTGGGCAGATAATTTTTCTTCCCAAGACAAATGGTTGGGCGGTTATAGAGGAGAGGATGGAGAAATAGTTGAATCAGAAACTACAATAGAAAGAATCTTAGAAAATAAATTTTATAAAATTGGTAATTCTCAAGAATTACCTTATCTTATCTACAAGAATCGACATAGTATGCTGCTAAAAGTTGCTTCGGTTACTTTGTGGCAGAGAAAATAGATATAAGAGGGAGTTTAACTCCCTCTATTTTATACCCAAAAAATAGTAGATATTAAGCTGAATATTCTAATTAATATTAAGAGCTTAGATCAATTATTGAACTCTTTCTAACTTTATAGTATAGTTTTACAAGTAACTTGTCTAAACCACAAGCTAAAATTAATATAGAGATGATTAATGTCAATTAGTCAAAATTATAATTTGCAAATCCAATGATCTGAATAGCATTGAAAGACTTCCCAAATGCATAATGCTAAAAAAATAAACTCTACCAATGGTATTATTTCTTTGACAAATTATAATAGTTAATTATTATGGTATTAAGAGAAAAAAAAATAATTAAGGTAAATATATGAGTGAATTTAGAAATAAAAGAAAAGAATTAGAATATCAATTAAGAAGAGAATTTATTATAGAAGTTGCTCAAAAATTGTTCTATAAAGATGGTTATGAAAATGTTACTTTGAATGAAGTTGCAAAGAAAGCTGATTACACCAAAGCAACCCTTTATTCTTATATAAAAAGTAAAGAAGATCTTTACATGGAAGTATATTGTGTAGGTTTACAAGAACGCTATGAATACTTACGCAAAGAGATGAATAAAGCCAAAACCGGCTTAGCAAAAATTGAAATGTTCGGTAAAGCATATTATGAATTCTATAAGAATCATTCTGAAATTCTATATCATCAACAATACTTAGATTATCGCCCTATTAATCCTGAAAAAATAGACCCAGCCCTTATGGAAAAATTCCAGAAAATAAATGTTGATGGCTATATGATTGTCGTTGACGCTATTAAAGAAGGTATAGCTGACAATACAATTAAAGAGGACTTAGACCCCAATTACCTCTACTCACAAATAATCTATGCTCTTAGAGCAGTTGCTTCTGCTGCTGTTTATCGTAGGAAATCTGTTTTAGAAGAAGAGAATACTGAAGAAATAAACCGTAATTGGTATTACTCATTTTTAGAACTTCTTATGAATGCTATTGCTAAAAAATAGTTTAATATAAATATTAATGAAGACCTTTCCTACTTATAGCTTTACTCCAGTTTTAGGTTGGTCTGTTAGCAGATACGAAATTTTTAAAAATTGCAAAAGAGCATATTTCTATAATTATTATGGTAAATATGATAGCCAAATTCCCTTAGATGTAATAAATAGTTTTAAGAAAATGACCTCTATTCCTTTGGAAAAAGGTAATATTCTGCATGATGTAATTAGGGATATCTTGATAAGATATACTAAAACTTCATCTCCAATAGATAAAGTTAAACTCTTTACTTATATCTATAATACTATTAAGAGTTATTGTAATCGTAAAGTATTTGCTGAAGTATATTATCAGCAAATCAATAAAATCGATCTTGATGAAGTCTTTACTGAAATCAAGCAAGCGATAACTAATCTGTTCAATAGTAATAGGTTTCACTGGATAATTAATGATGCCCTTATAAATAAAGACCAGTGGATTATTGAACCGGGTGGTTATGGAGAAACAAGATTTAACGATCTAAAAGCTTATTGCAAAGTAGATTTCTTCTTACCTCATAATAATAACTATTATATCTTGGATTGGAAATCAGGGAGTTACTCAGCAGATAAACACAGAAAACAGATGTTGGCTTATTCCCTCTGGGCAAGAGATACTTTTCATCTTGAAACAGAACAAATTATTCCTATTTTAACCTTCTTGCTTACAGATTATCATGAGATTGGAGAACCTTTCAGTTTAGAAGAGTTAAATCAGCTTTATGAGGTTATTTCAGAAGAGACACAGGAGATGTATTCTTTTTGCATTAATATCAAGGATAACATACCACTTGCCAAAGATAATTTCCCAAAGACAAATAACTATTTTACCTGCTCTTACTGTAATTTCAGAAAACTGTGTGATTTAAGTAATCTTTAACCCAAATAATGCAATAGATCTTTGAGAATAGCACTATATTCTTTTGCAAAAGTAACTTACATAATTCTTCCGAATATATATATTATATGCTTCAGAATTCTGCAAGCTATTTTGCTAAAAGAATTTGCACTCTTCTCTAAAGCTCTATTGCACCATTTGGGTTTAATCTATATTTTTTGAAAGAAAATTACTTTAGTATAAGTTTCTCTCGAAATAGAGTTGCTAGTGTTTTCATTGTCAAGTTCCAATATTGTGGACTCCTTTTTTTTAGCCTGTTCTTGTGGAAGCAAGGATGCTTATGGACTGATGGCATCCCTGCCATCAGATTTGTGGAAGCAAAAAACTTATGGACTGATGGCATCTCTGCCATCAGATTTGTGGAAGCAAGGATGCTTCCACTCCATAAAAAAACCTAAGGACTGATGGCATCCCTGCCATCAGATTTGTGGAAGCAAGGATGCTTCCACTCCATAAAAAAACCTATTGACTGATGGCATCTCTGCCATCAGATTTGTGGAAGCAAGGATGCTTCCACTCCATAAAAAAACCTAAGGACTGATGGCATCCTGCCATCAGATTTGTGGAAGCAAGGATGCTTCCACTCCATAAAAAAACCTAAGGACTGATGGCATCCCTGCCATCAGATTTGTGGAAGCAAGGATGCTTCCACTCCATAAAAATTCCCTGCCTCACTTCTTTACTCCATTTTCTCGTATGTAATTAACAGTATATTCAAAATGTTTTTCACTTCTTATGAAACGGTCAAAATAATCTTTCATCCAAAAGCTTCCTTTTCTGCCCAATATCTGATTTGCCAAAGTAGCAGTATATGACTTCCAACTATGAATAATCTTTGGTAAACTAGAACCAGCATAAGGTTTTATAAGTACGTGCACATGATTGGGCATAATAACCCATTCGATTAAATCATATCTTTCCTTATCAAACTTTTTCAAAGCACCTTCAACAATTTCACTAATCTTCTGATTTTTAAGATAACATTCACCATATCCATTATCCTCGTATTCCAGAATCTTCCTCTGAAGCAGAATATATTCATTGCTATCCTTATCAACATCTCCATGCAAACCAAGTCTATCAGCCCATTTGTCTATTTGCTGTTTTGGCACAGAATCATGAGTTCTGAAGGTAATAAATTGATAAACTTCATCATCATCGTAGTGGGGTAATTTACCACTTTTGTAGTATCCCTTAATTTCATCCTCAAAAAACCAAACCATTATTTCCTCCTACTATTAAGAACTTTCGTATATTCGTGAACACATGAAGAGGTGGAAGCAAAAAACTTATGGACTGATGGCATCCCTGCCATCAGATTTGTGGAAGCAGGGATGCTTCCACTCCATAAAAACCACTGCCATCAGATTTGTGGAAGCAAGGATTTTTATGGACTGAGAGCATCCTTGGTCTCAGATTATTGTGGAAGCAGGGATGCTTCCACTCCATACCTCACCTCACCTAATTAACTTCTTCACGCCATTATTGCTAATTTGCCCTCCGGGCAAGGCGGAAGCCTATAAAGTAGTAGCTAACAGTCGGGTTACCGTAGTCACGATCAGCTACTCGGCAACCAGTAGCACAGCTGCCCCAGCTGCCACCCCGATTAACACGGATAGAGCCCGAATTAAGTCCCATAGGATCAGTCTGGGTAGATGATGAATAAGAGCCATACCAATCCCAGCACCATTCCCAGACATTCCCAGACATGTCATAGATACCTAGATCATTTGGCTTTTTGCCACCAACAGCTTTAGTAGATTTATCATTATTACCTTCATACTCAGCAACTTCTCCAATATTATTACTGCCACTATAAGTATAGCCTCTTGATTTCCTCCCACCTCTTGCGGCATATTCCCATTCCGCTTCAGTAGGAAGTCTGTATCCATTTTTACTAAAATCACATTTTATATTATTACCTGTTCCGGAATAAACAAGTTCTAAGCCATCTTTGATAGACTTTTTATTACAGAATTCAACTGCATCATACCAGCTTACTTTCTCAACAGGAATCATATCACCCTTAAAATAGGATGAATTCGAACCCATAACTTCTTTCCATTCAGCTTGAGTAACTTCATATTTTCCTATATAGAAGTCAGATAAAGTTACTCCATGTACAGGTTTTTCATCACTATCCCCATTTGCAGACCCCATTTGAAAGGTGCCTCCCTCAACAAAGACAAAACCTTCAGGGCCATCTGATCCTTCTACCAGGGAAATCTGTTTTTGAAAAGTATTATCAGGAGTAAGCTCCATTGTTTCTTTATAAGTTTTATAGCCTTCATTTGAGATAATCAGGTCATAAGTCCCGACAGGGATATCATTAAAGCTTTTTCTACCTATAGCAGAATAGTGTTCACCTGCATCACCATTAAGTTCAATGGAAGATGTAGATGGAATAGTTACAACACTTATACTTCCTTTTTCAATTTCTGGGAAAAGGTCAATTTCAAAGACCTCTTCTTGTTTCAGAATTTTAACACGTTTTATACTTTTGGCTTTTGCTTGAGAAACTTCAATTTCTACAACTGAAGCAGGTAATTTAAGCTCTTTCACTTTATCATAAATTTGACTATTTAATTTAATTATGGCCTTTGGAGAGGTATTAATCGTTAAAGTAGCTCTTAAATCATTCAATGTGTAGTTTTTGCTAACCTCTGGTTCTTTCACATTAATTACTTCATTTATAGTTTGATAGGAATCTTTTTCAATCCTTAATGGATAACTTCCTTCATTCAAGAAAGAAGATTTTGGAGTTATTCCAAAAAGAACATTATCAATATAAACCTTAGCCCCTTCAGGTTCAGTATTGATAGTAACTACTACAGGTAGAGAAGCTTGCAAATTAATCACAACTCTATTGTTTTTAGGAGAAAGAATATGAGTTACTTGCTGAGTTTTAAAACCTGCTTTTCTTAGTTCAATTTCATTATTACCAAGGGGTAGTTCTATTGTAAATAATTTGTTTTCTATCTGACCGACTAATTTATCTTCCACATAAACCGAGGCATTATTTTGATTAGAAGTAATAACTAAAACTGTTGAATCTACGGCTTTATTTTTTTCATCAATAGTCATCTGATACACCCTAGCACTTTTCAAGGGATAAGGGAAGTCATAACGATAATCAGCAAATCCTTCTTTGGCTAAAATAACATATTTCGCTCTTTCTTTAAGGACAAGCCAATAGGAACCAGCTTTACTGATTTGAGATATTTTACTATTCATATTGTTGAATAGAACATCTTTCAAACCGCAGTTAATTATTACTAAAGCACCCAAATTATTTTGATTATCGTACTTTAGATTATCGTCTAAATCATATAAACCCATGTGCATGGTATTCTCTTCTAATTCAGAGACTATATCAAATTGTGCCCCAAATAGGTAGCAAGCTTGTATAACCATTAACAAGATAAATAACTTCTTCATATATTCCTCATTCAAATGTAATCGTGAATTATTATTCATAATTTAGATTATTAAAATAGTAGTCAAGGATTTAATTTAGGAGAGTCAGAAAAGTAGGAAATTAGAGGAAAAGCAGAGATGTTTATGGACTGAGACCATCTTTGGTCTCAGAAGAATGTGCAAGCATCCTTGCTTCCACTCCATAAAAATGCCTATGGACTGATGGCATCTCTGCCATCAGATTTGTGGAAGCAAGGATGCTTCCACTCCATAAAAAAACCTATGGACTGATGGCATCCCTGCCGTCAGATTTGTGGAAGCAAGGATGCTTCCACTCCATAAAAATGCCTATGGACTGATGGCATCCCTGCCATCAGATTTGTGGAAGCAAAGATGCTTCCACTCCATACCCATCCCTGGTCTCAGAAGAATGTGCAAGCAAGGATGCTTCCACTCTATAGCATCATCTCCCCTGTGAGGAAGATAAAGGGAATGTATATTTCAACTCCCTGATAATAATTCTTGACTAATTATCAATACTGGTAAAAATTAATATAAATTGTAATTCCAAGGAGGATTAATGAGAACATCTATATTTTTAGTTTTCTTATTAATGTTAATAAACCTTAATGCCACTAATATAGATAAGCAGCTTAAAGAAATACAAAAGAGTAATCCAAATTTAATAATAGGAAAGGGTATTGCAGAAACAGCTCAAGCAGCCGATAAATTAGCTTTAACAGATTTAACTACCCAGATAATTGTTAAGGTTGAAACAGATTTCGAAGATTCTGCTATCGAAAATGGTATTTCTGTTAATGAGTATTGCAAAAGAGTAGTAAAAACTTATTCAAATGTAGAGCTGTATGGAGCAAAGAAACTTGAAGAACAAGAAGGAAATAAGTTCAAGGTATATCGTTATATTACAGAACAAGATAAAGAGAATATTTTTGCTCAAAGAAAAACACAAATCATAAATTTCCTGCTTGAAGGGGAAATCGCTTTAGCTAATGACAATATAGCTGATTTTTTGCGAAATTACTATTGGGCATTGATGCTGTTAAAATCTCATCCTGAAGAGAAAACTATGACCTATTTCTTTGGTAATAAAGAAAGACTGATTCATATAGCTCTTCCTTGTGAAATGGAAAGAATCTTAAAAGATATTGATATCGAATTAGTTAACATAGTTGCAGATAAAACAACTAACTTTGCTGAGCTTGTAATGCAAGCTAAATATAAATCTATACCAATTAACGGTTTATTAGTTTCTTATCATGATGGCTCGTCTTGGAGTCAATACTCTAAATGGACAAACGGTTTGGAATATATTAATATTAGTAAACTTGTTCTGGAAAAGCAGAAGGAAATTCTTCTCAAAATTGATTATACTTATGCTAATCATACTTTCAATGGACCTATAGACTTAACTTTTAAAAACTTTTCCCCTATAAATCTCTTATACGCTGAAAAGCGGGTTAAATTCTCCAAGCAGGATTTAAATAATAAAGCCAGCACAGAAGATGTTATTTCTTATAATAAGAGCATTAGTCCTAACAACAAACTTGTTATTCAAGATATTCTTCATGCTATTAAACATAAGAATTTAGTAAGTGTGAGAAGGCACTTTACAACCTACGTTCCCGAAATTTATAACGAGGGATAATTAATACCCAATTTTTCGTAGAGATCTTTCTGTTTTTCAGTAATCTCTCCGATTATCCGTCCTTGCCCAGGTACTTCTAATAGCTCTATAACATCAAGTTCATCTAGTAAGCCTTGTAAAGTCCACTTGTCAAATAATCCTGCATCCTGCATTTTCTTTTTTACATAAGATAAATAAATCAAAGCAATAAATTCAACAAATATCTTTCCATTGAGCGATAATTCTGAAGAAACTTGTAGTCTTCGAAAATTTAAGCGTTCTTTAAGATTACCAAAACCTTTTTCTACTATGTCTTTGCTTCTGTATATAGATAGAGCTTCAAAAGGGTCTTTAACTTCATTGGATAAAAGAGCAAAATATCCGAAATTTCTTGTCGTTTCTTTCATTACCTCTTCATTTGGGATTACTTTTAGTCCACGTTTTGGAGTTTCACTTACCGTAAAATATTTTGAGTAATCCTTTAAATGGAAATCTTTGCAGTTATTATTTACTAAATCATTATACAGACGGGTCAAATAGTCATTCATATCTACTTGGTCTTTAGCTGCTTTTTCATGATTATAGAAAATATGCAGGTATGCTCTTCTACTTTCCTTAATAGAATCACCTATGTAAGGACGTTTTTGCTCATAATCCCATTGTATTGGTCTACAAATACCATATGTGCCAAACTGTGATTGCAGGTTGGTCCATATTGCCAAATTCCCTCGTTCTTCTTCAAGGATATTAGAAACAAATTTTAGTCCTAATTTAACCCCCATAATAAACTTTTGATGGTTTTTGTATAACATATCTATGTTAGTTTTACTATAGAATCCTCGATCCATAACAACTTTGACTTTTTTGTAGCCCATTATGTCAAATTCATTCATCAACTGTTTAATTGTTTTAACGTCAGTGATATTGCCGGGTAGTTTCCTATAATAGAAGGGTAATCCTGATTTTTCACCAAACAATAAAGCCAAATTAATCTGTGAAAGCCGGTCATTTTCTTTATTTCTTCCTTTTTTTACTTGGTTAAGGGTTTCTGAATAACTGGATATAGATGTAGTATCAAAAGCCCAATATTCCTTTTCGGCACGACGTTTCCCTTGTTTGGTAAAAAAGTTTATGCGAGCTCCTTCTTCGAGGGATTGGAAAAGTTCGCTACTACGCTGTGATGCTATATCTTTGCCATATGGATGAATATGAAGTCTTTGCCAGTGAGTAAATCTACTTAGAGAATTATTCTCTTCAAGGATTAGAAAATAGGCTATTGAAAGGATTCGCTTAAAATCATTTGGGAAACAAGCTTTGAGATCAGCTGTAACTCCAGTTATTTCCCCTATTTTATCGAACAAGTAAGTAGCACCATAAAAACTTCGGTGACACTTTGTTATTGGGACTGGTCCTGGTTTAACATTAGCATCTTTTTCTAATTTCTTTTTGTTATAGGTACCAGTGGGTATAACCTCACCAGTCTGAGGATCAATTTTGCCTATGCATTTACGGACTGCTCTAGATTGTTTTTTATTTTTATCCCAATGAGAGATTGACTCATAAACATAAATATTCCCTGTTTTTTTATCTTTTTGATGTATTATTGCTGCCATCTTTACTATCCTGCCTTTTATCATCGTTACGAACAATATATTTATAACGAGATAATAAGTCAAGCAATTTCTGTTATATTATTGAAATATTTTAAGATAGAACATCTTTCATCGTTATGAATGTCGGGAACGTAGGTTACAAGTCAGGGGTTCAAAGAATTCAATTCTCTAATGGGTTATGGTGATGCTCTTATCATTCCTCAGAAAACTAATTTGAAGCAAATCCAAGTCGCTGATTCAAAGATTATTAGATCAATTCCAATGAAATTCAAATTTCTCACTAGCAATGAAGAGTTTACTGAAAGAGTAAATTTCATATTTGATAAAGATGAAAAAATTGACGGAATATCTTTCACCCTTTCTCAAGAAGCTTGCCAGGATATAATTAATCAAGATTTCGCTAGTGATGAAGAAAAGGCTATAATAATTAATTTCTTGGAACAATATAAAACAGCTTATTGCTTAAAAGATTCTGTTTTTATAAACAATGTTTTTTCAAATGATGCATTGATTATTGTTGGAAGAGTTGTTAAAAGCCAACCCGATCAGATAAATGATATGCTTTACGGTCAACTAAATAAAACAACTGTTAAATACGTAAAATTGAATAAAAAAGAATATATTGAGAGATTATCTAAACAATTTGAGAATAAAGAATTTATAAATATCCGTTTTACAGATAACGCTATTGATAAAGTGATGCATAAAGATAAAAGAATCTTTGGAATACAAATTGCCCAATACTATTACTCCTCCAATTACGCAGACCAAGGTTATCTCTTCCTTATGTTTGATTTGAATGATATTGAACATCCAAAAATAATGGTTCGTTCATGGCAACCACAGAAAAACGCAGATGGTTCAATTATTGGTTTAGAAGATTTTTCTTGGGAATAATTGTGCATTAAGCATGTATTAAACTTGTATTAAGCTGGTATCATACTCGGATGGCTCTCAAGTAATCATTGGATTTATCTTGAGATACTTCCAAAATGCGTAAAGGAAAGCCTCAAGAAAGCCTTGATAGTCCATTTATTTAGTTCTTGAATTAATGAATAGTATTGTTCTGTTTTGGAATATCGACCAGCACTAAACTTACGCATTATCCTCCAACAGTATGTTTACAATGAACATTTATTTATATGAAATCAATTATAATTCTATCTAATACCCACATACCTGAGAGAGAAATTCATAAAACAAAAAAAGAGTATGGCAAATGCCATACTCTAAATATATTTTTCTATAGATTACATTTTAGAATTTATATTTAACTGAAATTTCAGATGCTAAGCCATTAGCTTTTCCACCAATGAAATTAGGTCCGTCAAATAACAATTCTTGTTCCAATACACTATCAACACAGAAGTTACCAAATGAGAAGGTTAAACCTAAATTCATATAATAATTCTTGTCATAATATGTATCTTCAGTGTCATCGATGTTATCATTGTTATAGTTCATCTTATCTGTGATGTGTGAATAAGATTGATTTGCACCAAATCTACCAGTTAACCATGAGTTGATTTTTGATTCTACTGCAAGATTATATTCTGGGAAGAAAAGAGTAGTTAGTTCATTTTCAGTTTCTGATGAGGCATTACCATTATAATGAGTAATTTTCATAATATGAGGATTGTACATTACAGGAGTTACACCAAAGATAATTTTGTTTCTATCATCTGGTTTAACTTGTAAACTGAATCCCAAATCTAACATAGTGTTTGACTCTTCTTCGTCACGAACTTTAGTGCCATCAATTTCTTCATAATTGAATTCAGTCATATCCATTGAAAAACCAGCTTTAACAATAATTTCTATATTATAAGCAGGTTTTAAAATTTGTCTTCCATTTACTTCAAAATAAGTATGACCCATTTCAAAATATTCATCTGCATTATCTACAGCTTCTGCGTTAGCCATTTCAACTCTAAATCCAAAGTCCATATTATTTGCTGAATAACCACCAAAGAATGAATAGAAATTAGCATTTGGTTCAACTTTTTTTGTTTCATTATTACCATAAGTATGCTCTTCTTCAGCTTTATAGTCTACAGAAGTTCCAAAACCTACAGCAAACTTATCCATAAAACCAAAATTGAATTCTACACTTTTAGGAATATCTAAATCTGTACCATAACCAGGTAAATCAATTCCAGTATCTTGATTTAAGTAAACACCTAATTTATATTCAAGAATAGGAATGTTTGCACTCATTGACCAGTTAGTAGAACCACTGAATTGTTGTAATTCACCTACTGCAACACCACTATAATTGAATATAGTTGCTGGGAACATAAATACATCAGTGTCATCTTGGATAAGTCCGTAAGGATTTCCTAAGCCACTCATTCTTGTTTGAGTTGCAAAAACGCTTGTAAGAACAAATAAACTGAGTAATGTTAAAATTACTACTTTTTTCATATTGTACTCCTTTCAATGTACATAGTATCGTTTATAACATCATAAATGAAGGACATATATTGTGATGGTTATCCTTCCTTCCACAATAACTTAACATTCTTTTACACCTTAATCTAAATCATCAATTCCTAAGAATTATTAAAAGATTGTTAATTTAGTGTTAATATAATTATTATTTTTTCAGTGTCAACAAAAAAACTAATAAATTTTAAAAATATTTTATCTGAGAATATTTGTTAAACCCCATGATAATGAAAAGGAAGTGAAACTTTTTAAATATCAGAAGAAATTTCTTGCCAGAAGTATGCTATCAAAATTCTTTTCTTAGTAGAAGGAGTGAGATAATGATCATTCAAATATTTGGCACTAAGAAGTGCAAAGAGACTCAGAAAGCTATGAGATTTTTTAAAGAGAGGAAAATTGAGATTCAATTTATAGATTTAACTCAAAAAGGTATGAGTCGAGGGGAAATTAAGAAAGTGAGTTCAGCTATTGGAATAGATAATTTAATAAATAAAGAAAGCGATGCTTTTCTTAATAAAGGATTAAGATACGCTTCTTATGATGGTGAAGATATTCTCTTTAAGTACCCTCAAATCATGGTAACTCCTGTAGTTAGATGCGGAAATAAGGCAAGTGTTGGATTTGCTCCAGAAGAGTGGAAAAAGCTTCTTTAATTAAAAATGAGGGCATTGAAGCCGAGAAATAAAAAACGAAAGCTGCCAAAATTTTTAATGCTTTTCTGGACGCAGTGAAAATTATAGTTTTCAGATAAATAAAGGGAGAATTGATGTATTACTTAATTAAAGTTATTATTACAGCTATTTTAGTTGTAATAGTATCAGAAGTATCAAAAAGAAGCTCAGTTATTGCAGGTATTTTGGCATCAATCCCTTTATTATCCTTCATTGCGATATTTTGGATGTACTACGAGAATAAAGACTTAACTGTGATTATTAATTTCTCTAAAGCTATATTCTGGTTAGTTATTCCTTCATTATTATTTTTTGTGGCATTACCTATGCTGTTAAAAAAGGGAGTAAATTTTTATCTTTCTATGTCCTTATCAGCATCGATTATGGTTTTATTCTATTATTTAATGGTACTAATTTTAAAAAAATTCAATATAACAATATAAAAGGGAGAAAAAGTGAAGATTAATAGATTTGAAGGTACAGGAAGAATGAGTCGGGTAGTAGAACATAATGAAACTCTCTATTTTTGTGGACAGACTTTTGGTGATTCTGACAATATAACTGAACAAACTCAAGGTGTTTTAGACAAAATAGATGATTTATTAGAAAAGTACGGTTCAGATAAAAGACATTTATTATCTATTACTATTTATTTAAGAGATATGAAGGATTTTTCTGCTATGAATGAAGTCTGGGATAGGTGGGTTGAATCTGGTTTTGAACCGGCTCGAGCAACAGTAGAAGCAAGATTAGCAAGAGAAACATTGTTAGTTGAAATGTCTGTTATTGCAGCAAAAAAGTAAGTATGAAACAGATAAATCTCTTAGAGGTAGAAGAAGCACTCTATCTCGAAATAGGTAAAGTAGGTATTGTTTTAGATAAAGAACTTAAGCAAAATTTAGAAAGAGCTATTGATAATGAAAAAAATCCCTTAGCTAAAGAGATTTTAACTGATATTCTTCTTAATGGCAAAGTTGCTGAAGAATTACGAAAACCTCTTTGCCAAGATACAGGTGTAGCAGTTTTCTTTATTGAAATAGGTTCAGAGCTAAGCTTTTCTGGTTCCCTGCAAGAGACTGTAGATTCTGCTGTGAGAAGAGCATATCAAGATTTTTATTTCCGCAAGTCCATGGTAGATGATCCCTTGTTTCATAGAAAAAATACTAAAAATAATCTACCTGCTATAATTCATTGGACTTATAATTCTGGAGATAAATTAAAAATTTCTTTTGCTGCTAAAGGTGGTGGTTCTGAAAATATGAGCAGATTAAAAATGCTTAAACCTGCTGATGGTGTTTCCGGAGTTAAAGACTTTGTCTTAGAGACAGTGAAATTAGCTAAAAGTAACCCTTGTCCACCGATTATCGTTGGAGTTGGAATAGGTGGAAATTTTGAGACATGTGCTATACTTGCTAAAAAATCTCTCTTCAGGAAGTTAACCGATTCACACCCAGAGCAGGAATGGGCAGATTTGGAGCAAGAGCTTCTTAGAGAAATAAACAAAACTAAAATTGGACCGCAAGGATTAGGTGGTGATACAACTGCTCTCGCTGTTAAAATTGAATATCTCCCCTGCCACATAGCTTCTCTTCCAGTAGCAGTTAATATCCAGTGTCACTCTCATCGCCATTTTACTTTAACTTTCTAAGGAGCTTTTTATGGAAATTCATACTCCCTTAACTATTGACAAGTGCCTATCACTCAAAGCTGGTGATAAAATTTATCTTTCCGGAACAATTTATACTGCCAGAGACCAAGCACATTTCAGAATAGTAGAGGCAATAAAAAAAGGAGAAACACCTCCTTTTCCCCTTCAAGATAGCATTGTCTTCTATGTTGGACCAACACCCCCAAAACCAAACGAAGTAATAGGCTCAGCAGGTCCAACTACAAGTTACAGAATGGATAGTTACACTCCATTCTTGCTGGATAGAGGATTGAAAGGAATGATTGGTAAAGGTGAAAGATCCAATGACGTAATTGAATCTATAGTAAAAAACAAAGCTGTTTATTTAGTTGCCATCGGCGGAGCAGGAGCTTTGCTCTCATCTTCTATACAAGATGCGAAAGTAATAGCCTACCCTGACTTAGGTCCTGAAGCAGTTTTCAAGCTCAAAGTAGAGAAATTTCCCTGTTTTGTTGCAATAGATACTAAAGGAAACAATCTTTTCAATAGATAAGAAAAAGAAATTAAAATAACTTCCTCCATAAATTAACGTTGATAGACTGTGGAGCTTTAATAACAATATAAATTACTTGGCTCTATTATTACCTTTTTGTTAGGTCTTTAATAAATCCAAATATCTATTTAGACGCCTCCAAAGGTGAGACAATGGAGCACCACACAAGCTAATAAAGCTCTGTAAAAGTATCATAATTAACACCTTCTCTCAATAGTTTTTAATCCAAAAAAAAACTTTCTTGACGAGAATTAAGCTATTATAAAATTGAACTCAAAATAGTTATGGAGTTCATTTATGAAATCAGAAAATAACGAAATTATTCAGTTAGTTTTTAATAGAGCTAAGACAGCCATATTAAGTAAAGGATTGAGTAACTTAAATATGGATGAGTTAGCTAAGGATTGCAACTTAGCCAAAGCTACACTTTACAAGATAATTGGTAGCAAAGAGGAGTTAGTTGGAAAAATAGCAATATATTTCTTTGAAAATACTTTCGCTAAATTTTATAATTTCTATTTAGAATCCCCTTCTTTTGAGCAATTGGTTGCTGAGAGTATGCATTCTTTAGAGGAATTATCAGTCGGAAAGCTAAGAATCCTGGTCAATGAAATCTATGTTGAATACCCATATATAAAAAACCAAATTGAAGAATATTTATCAAGTTTAGAAGAAAAGTTTTTTGAGTTATTCAAGAAATTCCAAGATGAGGGTAAAATAATCGATGATATAAATTTAAAACTTCTTATAGAGATAATTAGAAAGACACTACAAACATCTATTTATAGTGAAGATTCTGATTATATAATCAAAGAGAAAATTAATATTTTTAATAAATTAATAATTAGAGGCTTACAGAGATAGGAGGATGCTAATGAAGAACAATGAAATGATGATAAAAAAAATACTTATACTAATAGTTATTAGTTTAAGTATTTTAGCCTGTGAAAACAAGAGTGATTTGAGCAGTGTAAAAAGTAAATTAGTTAAATTATATGAAATAGAAGAAATAACTACTACCGAGGTACGTAGTTTTGCGGGAACAGTTGTTGAAGGGAAAAAAGCAAATTTATCATTTAGAATAACTGCTCCTATTGAGAAAATTCTTGTTGAAGAAGGTGAATTCGTAGCTGAAGGAGAAATCATTGCTAAGCTTGACTCTCGTGATTACCAGCTGCAATATGAGGCTGTAAAAGCACAATACGAACAGATATCTAATGAAGTTGAGCGAATAGAAACACTCTACAAGAAGGGAAATATTTCTGAGAATGATTATGAAAAAGCTAAGTCTGGCTTAACTCAAATTACCGCAAAATATGAAAATATAGAAAATTCTCTTTCAGATATTAATCTTAAAGCTCCTTATTCAGGTTTTATTCAAGATATTTTCTTTGAAGAAGGAGAAATAATCAAAGCAGGGCTCCCAGTAATTTCACTAATAAGTGATAAAGACTTCCAAATTGAGTGTGATATTCCTGCTTTAGTATATGTTAACAGAGACAAATTTAGTTCATTTACAGTAACCTTAGAGACTAATCCAAATCAAAAGATGCCTTTAGAGCTGATTAATATTAAACATAAATCAAATTTTAATTCTCTCTATGGAGTCTATTTCAAATTAAGCAATAATGTGAAGATTGATAGTCATTTAGCTGTTGGAATGGATTGTGAAGTTGAAATCACTTATGAATTAGAAATAAGTGATAATGAGAGAGTCATAAAAGTTCCTATGGAGTCAATAGTACAGGAAAATGGTGAAAGTTTTGTCTGGTTATGTAGTGAAAATTCAGATGGTAAATTTATCGTAAATAAGAGACTTATAAGTATTATTGGAATCGATGATAGAGGATATGTTATGATTAGTGATGGACTTCATGCTGGAGAAAAAATAATAAAAGCGGGTGTTCATGAGCTTGAAGATAAACAAGAAGTTGAGCCGGTAAAAGAAATTACTCCAACTAATTATGGAGGTTTATTATGAATCTCACCGATTTTGCTTTTAACAACAAGCGAATCGTCTACTTCCTTATTCTAATACTTTCTTTGGGTGGAATAGTAAGCTTCTATTTTATTAGTAAGTTAGAAGACCCAGAGATTAAAGTAAAAAAAGCAGTAGTAGTCACCTATTACCCAGGAGCAAATCCTAATCAAGTCGAGCTTGAAGTAACTAAAGTTATAGAAGATGAGATAGCCACAATGGGTGATATAGAGAAAGTAACATCACGTTCTTTAGCAAACTACTCAGAGATTCAGATAACTTTAGAAACAACAGTGAAAGATTCTGAAGTTGAACAGAAGTGGGATATTCTTCGTCGCAAAGTAGAAAGAGCATCTTTAAGTTTACCTTCAGGAGCATATTCTCCCGTAGTCGTAGATGATTTTGGTGATATTTATGGTATTTTTTATGCAATGACTGCTGAAGATTATTCCTATGAAGAGATGAAGGATTTTGCCGAAAGAATAAAACGTGACCTTTTAGGAGTTGAGGGAGTTAGAAGAGTTCTGCTCAATGGAGTTCAAGATTACGCAGTCTATGTTGAAATGCATCCTGCAAAAATGGCTAATTTAGGAGTATTACCTGCTGAAATTTTACTAACAGTTCAGTCACAGGATAAAGTAGTTTATGCTGGTTACTTTGAGAATGATGATAGCAGAATCAGATTAGAAATCGGTAATAGTTTTGATTCCATAACAGATATTGAGAATCTTGTTATCAAGGGACATGAGCAAGATATGCTCCTTTTAAAGGATATTGCAACTATAGAGAAAAGAATCAAGACACCAGTTAGCAAGAAAATGTTCTATAATGATAAAGAATCTATTGGAATTTCGATATCTATGGAAGCAGGAGATAACATTGTTGAATTAGGAAAAAGAGTAGAAGAACAACTTTCGATAACCAAGCAAGAGTTACCTATTGGTATTGAATTTCATAAAATCTTTTATCAACCTGATAAAGTAAATACAGCAATTTGGCAATTCATGTCAAATTTATTTCAATCAATTCTCATTGTTATAGTTGTTCTTCTTTTCACTATGGGCTTCAAGAGCGGAATATTAATAGGTAAAGGACTTATCTATACTATTCTCGCATCTTTTGTTGTTCTATTTGTCTTAGGGGGTACTTTACAGCGAGTCTCACTAGCATCGATTATCGTAGCAATGGGAATGTTAGTAGATAATGCAATTGTGGTAGTAGATGGAATCTTAGTAGATTTAAATCGAGGAATCGAGCGAAAACAGGCTATGAGAAATACAGCCCAAAAGACTGCTCTTCCCCTACTTGGAGCAACGATGATTGCGATTATTTCATTTCTTCCAATCTTCTTTTCTCCTGATACAGCTGGAACATACACTCGAGACCTTTTCATAGTTTTGGCAGTTACCCTCTTATTCAGTTGGGTTTTTGCCTTAACTCAAATTCCATTAGGTGCAGATAGAAAACTCTTCCCAGCTAAAAAAGGAAAAGATGGTAAGGCTAAAAAAGAGAATAATTCTCTCTTGTATAGAGTTTTTAAACAGGTTCTTAATCGAGCATTTAGACTAAGGGGAGCAGCAATAGGAATTGCAGTACTTTTGCTTCTAATCTCTCTCTTTCCTTTAAATATGTAAAAAAAGCTTTCTTTCCTGATTTCACCTATAATCAAGTCTATATTGAATATAAACTTCCTGAAACCCGTAAAATTGAAAGAGTTGAGTCTGACCTAAAAATGATAAGCACTTATCTCCAAAGTATAGATGGAATTACTAACATTACCATGAGTTTAGGTGGAACTCCAACTCGTTACAATTTAGTCAGAACTATTTCCGAGAACACTAAAAGTTATGGTGAATTAATAGTTGATTTCAAAGATTATGAAACAATGATTTCGCTCAAAGACCAGATTCAAACTTACTTGATAAAAAACTATCCGGAAGCAAAAGCAAGAGTAAGATTATATAATTTAATCGTAAATAGTCATTATTCTGTTGAGGCTTTATTCAAAGGTAATGATGTGGCAGTTCTTAAGCAACTAGCTGATCAAGCTAAAGATATTATGCGAAACTCTCCTTATGCTATGAGTATAACAGATGATTGGGAGCCACAAGGTAAACTTCTTGCAGTAGATTATAATCAACGCAAAGGAAGAAGAGTCGGAATAGACAGAACTGAAGTAGCTACCTCTCTGTTAATGGCAACAGATGGTGCTCCTGTAAGTACCTATTATGAAGGGAATAAACAACTTCCAATAATAGTAAAGGCTGTTGAATCTGATGGTTCAAGAATTAAAGACTTGAAAGATGTTCCTGTTTGGAGTATTATGCCAAATTTAGAAATTGATAAAGATGAACTAAAATTGGTCTTTTCAGGAGTAAGGTCACTAGATGAAGTAAAGAAATCTATCTTGAGTAGCTCTCCTTTAAGCTCAGTTTCTAATGATATAGCAATTCAATCTTTAGAAGAAGTAATAAGACGACATAACGGTTCAAGAGCAATTATGGCACAATGTGATCCTGCTCCAGGTTCGAATGCTAATGAGCTTTACAAGGACATAAAGTCTAAGATTGAAGCAATAGAGCTTCCAACCGGTTATTCTTTAGAGTGGTATGGAGAACAGTATGACCAGAAAAGTGCTATGAAATATATTATTATGTTTACTCCTATTGCTTTCATTCTTATAATCTTAATTCTGATAGCTCTATTTAACAGTTATGCAAAAATGTTCGCAATCCTTTTATGCTTACCATTTGCCATGATAGGAGTAATTCCTGGATTAATAATTACCGGTAAAGAGTTTGGTTTTGTGGCAATAGTAGGGGTAATTGGTTTAACTGGGATGCTGATTAAAAATGGGGTTGTTTTGATAGATTCTATTGATTTTGATATTAAATCTGGGAAGCTTCCTTTTAAATCCGTTTTCGATTCTGCAATAGCAAGATTTAGACCTGTGATGATGGCGTCCTTGACTACTATTTTAGGAATGATTCCTCTTATCTCAGATCCTATGTTTGGAAGCCTTGCAGTAACCATAATGTGTGGATTATTGGTAGGAACTCTGGTTACTCTAATATTGCTTCCTTTGCTCTATACTATCTTTTTCAGTATCAAACCAATGCACGACTACAAAGGAGAGTAATAATGCGTAAAATAAATTTCATACTGTTGTGTAGCTTCATCTTAGTAACTATTAATTCATATTGTCAAGATACTCATCAGAGAGATATTACACAAGCTATTCTTGATATAAATACTATTTCTGACCAGGAAGAAAGCATTGTCTTATCTCTAAAGCAAGCTCAAGCATTAGCCTTAAGAAACAATAAGTTGATAAAAGAAAGTGATTCTAAGGCTCAGGCATCTCTGCAAACCAAGAAAGCTCTTTTTACTAATTATCTTCCAAAATTAGAAGTAACTGCTAACTACCTCTTACGCTCTGAATCAACTGAAATGACTCTTGAAGGTGGATATCTTCCAACCTATAATTTTAATTCTAATACTAATCAGTTAGAACCAAATTTATTCATTAATCCACAAACTAATCAACCAGTATATGGAAGTGATGGGCTTCCAATTTTTAATCAATATGCCCTTTTTCCAGATCAAGATTTAGAAGTTTTACCCAAAGCTGGTTTTACTTCAGGAATATCACTCAAACAGCCCATTTTCACCGGAGGAAAGATAACTTCTGCTTACAAAATGGCTTCTCTGGGAGAAAAAGCTTCTAAACTTAATCTTCAATTTACTAAGGAGAATGTTCTTTTTGCTACCGAACAAGCCTATTGGAAATTGGTTTCTGTTTACCAAAAAACTTTAGTTACTCAAAAGTACTTAAATTTGCTTTCTGAAGTTCTTCAAAAAGTGCAAGATAGTTATGAAGTAGGGATGGTAAATAAGAATCAACTTTTACAAGCCAAAGTGAAATATAATGAAGTTGCTTTACTAAACCGAGAAGCTCAAAATGGATTTGATTTGGCTACAATGGCTCTCGCTCAACAAATTGGTCTTTCACTCAATACCAAAATAGTGGTTGCAGATTCTTTGATAAATATCTCAGATGAAGTGAATTTAACTTCTTTCTCTCCTGAAGATTATGACCAAAGAATGGATTATCAAATGCTTAAACTAAAGCAAAAAGTTGCTGACTTGAAAATAAGCCTGAATAGAGCAGATTTCTTACCACAAATTGGGATAGTAGCGTCATACAACTATTTTAGTTATCAACTCAATGACAAAAATCATGATGATTTCAATGCTAATGCTATGGCTCAGTTTTCATTACCTGTATTCCAATGGGGGGAGAGTATCTACAAGGTCAAAGAAGCTAAAGCTCAATTTAAAGAAGAAACTTTCCGCTTAGAAAATGCTTCTGAAATGATGAAACTCCAAATTAATCAATCTCTTACTGAAGTAGATAATAAAAGCCTAAAACTTTCTCTTGCGAAATCTTCTTTAAGTCAAGCTGATGAATATCTTAAACTTGAGACCGATAGTTATGAAGTTGGAATGACAACTTTAACAGACCTTCTTAATGCCCAATCTCAATGGCAAAAGGCCTATTCAGATTATATTGATTCCTTACTTGAACTAAACATTGCTTATAATCAACTTGCTAAGAATTGTGGTAGATATAAAGAGAACTAAAAGTATGAAGAAAAAAGAGAAACATCAGAAAGATACATCAATCTTCTTATTGCTAAAGAAAGAAATAATTTGACAGGTTAACAGTGTTAATAAAATGTTATTCCATAATTAAATTATGGGAGAAGATAGATGAAAAAAGTGATTTTAATAGTGTTTTTAATGATCGTATCAATGATGTTAATTGCAAAACCAAGCCAGTTAAAGAATTTTGATGATTTAATGGATGCCTTGAAAACCGGTAAAGAAGTTAGAGTAGTTGCTGAATATGGTAAATGCAAGTTAATCTCAGGTAATGAAGAAAAAAGTGCTCCTAATGCCATTGGTGGAATGGGTGTTGATGTGTGGGAATATTTTGCACCTATGTCGGTTGGAAATCCTACTGCCTTTGTTGTTTTTTCTCAAACTAAACTAATTAATTACGGTGGTTATATTTATAATTATGCTAAGTTTAGAGTTGGAGATGATAACAAGGTAAAAATTACTGCTCAATATGCAAATGCAACAGATTTTGATGTTGAAATGGACGAGAATTTCTTTTCAGAAATTAATGATGGTAAAAATGAAGGTGCCATTTACTTTTACGCTGAATAATTTCTTATTATGAGTGGGTTAACCAGCCCACTCTTTATTTTCCTCAATTATTTATTTGACAAATCTTACCCCTTGATATTTTTAGTAAATAAAAACCTTTAATCTTGCCCAGCGAGGCAGAAAGGAGAACACATGAATTTAGTTAGAAATTTAAATTTTTACCTACCTCTTGTCAAAAAACAACTGCAAGACAACTGTTCCCCTTTTTTACTATCACACTACAGGAGTACCTATGCAAAACGAGTTTAATTTTATTAACCGTAACATGTTCGACTTAGATGATTATAGTGCTGAAGAGATTCTCCAAATCCTTGAAAGCACTAAAGCAATGAAAGAGATTAATTCTCGCTCTTATAAGAAAATTCCTACCCTACGAGGAAAAACTGTCTGTACACTCTTCTTTGAAAATTCTACCAGAACATTAATGTCTTTTGAATTAGCAGCCCATAGATTAAGTGCTGATGTTGTTAGTTTCTCAGCTAATACCTCTTCCCTATCCAAAGGTGAAAGTTTGCAAGATACTGTTCTAACATTAGATGCAATGGGGATTGATGCATACATTATTAGACATAGTTATCCAGGTTCACCACAAATGGTTCATAAATATACTGGCAAGCCAGTACTAAATGGAGGAGACGGACGTCATGCACATCCCACACAAGCACTACTTGATATCTATTCAATTTGGGAGAAACGAGGTAGTCTTAAAGGAATGAAAGTTACCATAGTTGGTGATATTGCTCATAGTAGGGTTGTTAGATCTAATCTTATTGGAATGAAAAAGTTAGGAGCTCAAGTTACTGTTTGTGCTCCGAGAACAATGATGCCTGGTAAAATGGAAGAAATTTATGGATGTAAAGTTGAATATGATTTGAAAACAGCGCTTACAGATGCTGATGCTGTCATGGGTTTAAGAATGCAATTAGAGAGACAAAAAGATGGGCTTTTCCCAAGCTTAGAAGAATACACAAAATACTATTCTTTATCTAAAGCAACTCTGAAATGGGCAAAACCTGATGCTTTGGTTATGCATCCTGGACCAATGAATCGAGGAATTGAGATTTTACCTGAAATTGCTGACTCTAAACAATCTGTAATTCTTGACCAAGTTACTAATGGTGTTGCTGTCAGAATGGCATTGTTATTCTTAATCTTAGGTGGACAGGCATAGGAGGATATGATGAAAATATTAATTACTAATGGAAAAGCTTTTGTTAATGATGATTTTGTGCAAAAAGATATATTAATTGAAAATGATAAAATAATTAGAGTTGCTGATGTTATTGAAGATGCAGCTGATAAAGTAATCGATGCAGAAGGAAAAGTTGTTTTACCAGGATTTATTGACCTACATGCTCATTTAAGAGACCCTGGCCAGACTCATAAAGAAGATATCGTCACTGGAACAGCTGCAGCAGCTAAAGGTGGATTCACTACTATTTGTGCCATGCCAAATACCT
The DNA here is from genome assembly GCA_963692475.1 of Cloacimonadales bacterium (SeqCode). Lineage (GTDB taxonomy): Bacteria > Cloacimonadota > Cloacimonadia > Cloacimonadales > JAFGVF01 > JAEKNW01. Next base: position 2,239,972 of record OY829950.1, on the reverse strand, counting down.
TCCCGGTTGTTGATAACATTGCTACGGTTGAATATATTCAAAGGAAAGCTACTGACCTTGGAAAGTGTAAAGTAAAAGTTATTGGCGCAATGACCAAAGGCTCAGAAGGCAAAGAGATTTCAGAATATGCTACAATGAAAGAGGGTGGTATAGTTGCTGTTTCTGATGATGGTGGCTGTGTACAAAGCGCGAAATTAACCCAAAACTGCATGAAATACGCTTACAACTTTGATTTACCTGTGATAGTTCATGCTGAAGATTATAATTTAGCTGGAGGAGGATTAGTTAATGCAGGTAGAGTTTCAAGTCAGCTTGGACTTGGTGGAATACCAGGGTTAGCTGAGGAGATTATTATAGCCCGAGATATTATGCTTGCTGAAAGTATTGGAGTAAGACTACATATAGCTCATATTTCAACTGCTAAAGGCATTGATTTGGTTAGAAAAGCAAAATCTGATGGTATTGCTATAACAACCGAAGTAACACCTCATCACCTTACAATGAATGAAGATGCTGTTTATGGTTTCGATACTAATACCAAAGTTAAACCCCCACTTCGTCATGAAAAAGATAGACAAGCTTGTATCGAAGCACTAAAGGATGGTACAATAGATTATATTGCCACAGATCATGCCCCCCATTCAGATTACGAAAAAGAAAAGGAATATAATATTGCACCTTTTGGAATTAATGGATTTGAAACTGCCTTTGCATCATTAAATACATATTTAATCAAAAATAACAAAATAGATTTAAATACTATTGTTAAGGCTATGAGTGAAAAACCTGCACAATTCTTAGGTATAAAAACTGGAAAAATTGAAGAGGGTTATCTTGCTGATATCAATATTATAGATTTAGATGCTAATATTGAATTCACTCGTGATAGCATGCTTTCAAAATCAATTAATACACCTTATATTAATCATACTCTTCAAGGAAAAGTAGAATATACTATTTGTGAAGGCAAAATTACTTGGGAAGCAGAATCTAATCACTAATTACAGGAATTTCACGATTGCAGTGGCGTATTACATACGCCTTCTTAAGAATGAAAACCTCTTCTGTTGGAAGGTGGAACAAGGGTTGTATGGAGTGGAAGCATCTCTGCTTCCACAACAGACTCTGAAAGCCTGTATAATCTGGTGGCAAGATGCCCCAGTCCATAGCTCCCTGTTTTTATACATAAAAAGAAATGCAAGATTTTAATGAATATCATGTATTTTAGTAAGATGATTTTCATTTTTACACAGCAGGTACATCATGTCCGCCTCATTGCAAAGCAATGATAATCTTTATTCCCCATACCTGGGGAATAATTAAGAGAATAAATAAGGATTAAAGATGAAATATAAATTATTAGAAAATAAAAAACTTAATAATGATTATTACCTACTTAAATTTGACAAAGGTAATCTTGATATAGAATTTCAACCTGGACAATTCGTTACAGTGAAATTGCCACAAGTTGTCCCTGGGCAAAGACTTGGCATTCCGATAAGTCTTTACCATGCTGATGAATCATCCTTCACCCTTTTTATTAAGATATTAGGAGAAGGAACACGTATTCTTTGCCAAGCTACAAAAAATATGGAACTTGATATATTAGGACCATTAGGAAAAGGATTTACCCTATTAACACACAAAACAGTCCTGTTAATATCCGGAGGAGTGGGCTATCCCCCCCTCCGGTTTTTAAAGGATAAATTAGTTGATTGTCAGATAACCTGGATTCACGGAGGTAGAACAGCCACAGATATATTCCCTTGTGATCATGCTTATACAGAAGATGGTTCTCTTGGAGAAAAAGGTCTTGTTACATATGATCTAAGAGATATACTAAAAAACCAAAAATTTGATATGGCATATTCTTGTGGTCCCAATCCTATGCTTAAAGCTATTGCTTCCACCCTAAAAGAGTATAATATTCCTTTAGAACTTTCCTTAGAAGAGTATATGGCATGCGGAATTGGTGTCTGTTATGGTTGTGCTGTCCAAGTAATATCTGCTGATGACCAACCACTCTACAAAAGAGTTTGCAAAGATGGACCAGTCTTTAATGCTGACGAAATAATATGGGAGTAGGCATTATGAATATGAAAACTAAGTTAAATAAATTAGAATTTAAAAATCCTATTACAACCGCATCTGGTACCTTTGGTTATGAGATGACAGATTATTTAGATTTTAACAAATTAGGTGCCATTGTTACAAAAACTATTACGAAAGAAAGAAAATCTGGTAATCCTTCTCCCCGACTTTTTGAAACAGAATGGGGTTTATTAAACTCTATAGGTTTGCAAAATCCAGGAGTTGAATCATTCATTCAAGAAAGTATACCAAAATACGAGAAGTATAAGACCCCTCTAATAGTTAGCTTCTCTGGCTCAACTCAGGAAGAATTTATGGAAGTTCTTACTCGCTTAGAAAGTATTGATTCCATTGCTGGTTATGAAGTAAATGTTTCCTGTCCTAATGTAGAGAATGAAGGAATAGCCTTCGGAGTGGATGCAAAAGTAGTGAATGATTTAACTGCTAAACTCAGAAAACTTACAGATAAAGAGTTGATTATCAAGCTTACTCCAAATGTAACTAATATAGTAGAAATCGCTCAAGCAGCAAAGGAAGCTGGTGCTGACTCTCTTGCCTTAATAAACACTCTTCTTGGAATGGCGATTGACCCTCTTACAGGTAAATCCAGAATTAACAAGAGAATCTGCGGTTACAGTGGTTCTGCTATTAAACCAGTTGCTATCGCAAATGTATATCGAGTAGCCCAGGCTATTGATATTCCTATTCTTGCTATGGGTGGAGCTGAAAACTATCTTGATGTCTTAGAATTCATCTACGCTGGTGCTTCTCTCGTTGCTATAGGAACAGCTAACTTTTATAATCCTAAAATCACTGAAGAGATTATTAATGATTTACAGGCTCATTTTAAAAAATATGATTTATCGGTAGATAAAATTAGAGGGAAAATTATTTGAAAATGATTTGCATTCCCTGTATCATTATCACTACTATTCCATCTATGGAATACAAATTGCATAATTATATTATTAGTAAAATATTAACTTTTGGAGGCTCTACTTGAGACGAATTATTTTTTTATGTATAGTAACAACACTTGTAATAATGGGATGTGCTAAGGCAAGTGACCCAACTGAAACATCTGCTAGTATTTTAAGTGAAGTAACTCGTATTCCACTTAATGGTGATGCGATTGGTATTGATTATTCAGATAGCTATATTGCAGTTGCAGAATATGATTCTCAAATGTCCATCATTGACAAAAATACATTTGAAAGAACTTGGTATACTGAAATTGTTGGACTTGAAGGCTCAGTTTATACATTAGGTAGAAATAGAAGAATTAATTTAGTGGAAGAATTAAATTACTTATTAGTTACTGAAGAGAAAGAAGCTGATAGCTACAAAATCCTTGATATCAGTCAAATTGACACTTTAAAAATATTGGGTTCAGTTACTGGTGGGACTTATGGTATAAGACAAATTGAGCTTTATCCTTATGATGACCCTGATGCTGTTGAATGGCAAAATTATACTGCCAGAGGTTTTTATGTAAATGATAATAAGATTTCTGAAGTCGTTTGGGAAAGTGTTGGACAAGCAATGGGGGCATTAGGTGATGATTTTGTATGGCGTTATCCTGTAAGAATTTATGGGGCTGAACAAACAGACAACTACATGTTCGCAGCAGCAGGTCAAAGAGGAGTTTTTGTTTCAGACAGATCTAATTATAATATTTTAACTGAATTTGATACTCCTGGGGAAGCTTTGAGAATTGAAGTTAGAGGTAATTATGCTTTTGTAGCATGCAGACAATCTGGTTTATATGTATATGATGTTACAGATATTTACAATCCAATAGAAGTGTATAACTATGATACCACTGGTTATGCTCAAAACTTAGATGTAAATGACAATTATGCTGTTATTGCTTCAGGTGGAGGAAACCTATATGTTTTTAATATTTCAGATCCAACAAACATAAGATTCATTGAAAGAGAAACTTCAACAGGTTATACAAATAATGTAAGAATTGATAATGATAATAGAGTTTATGTCGCAACTCGCGATGAAGGTCTTGTGATTTTTGATATAAATAATTAAGCTTAAAAAAAGGATAGGGTTTAATGAGAGGATTAATTTTAGGCTTAGTGATATTTTTAGTATCATTAAGTCTTTTTTCAGCACCACCTGTTACAGGTGCAGTTAGTGATGGATTTAGATTAGTAAGTGAAAATGAGAATGAAGTTGTGGTAGAATTTGTTCTACCTAATTATAATATTGATGAATTAAAAACAGACAAAAATACTTACAGTGTTGTTAATACAACTACTCAGGCATACACTACTGAAGTTGGTATGCCTTACTTACCAATTTTTGGTACTGGTATAGCTGTTCCTAACAAGGGAAGAGTAAGTTATGAAATTGTTGATTCAGAATATTCTGAAATTAAATTGAATAACATCTTTCCTAGTCAGAAAGAAGGTTTTGTTTACGACAACATCAATATAGAAGAAATTAATTATCAAGGTTATTTCCCTCGAAGTGAACTTTCAGCAGGGAATAACTTTATTCTTAGAGATTTTAGAGTTAAGCCTATAACAATAACTCCATTCCAATACAATAAAGAAGATAAAACGCTAAGAATTTATAATAAAATTACTCTCAAGATATCTACTAATTCTTCTGAGACAGGTGAAAATGAGCTTCTTTCAAGCAGGGAGAAATCCTTAGCTTTTGATAAACTTTATCAAGCTACAATTTTAAATTATCATTCTGAAAATGAATTATCTCCTAATCCCAATATCTTATTTATTTATAAAGAAAATAGTGATCCAATCTTTCATCTAAAATTTGAGCAATACGTTAAATATAAAAAACAAAAGGGATTTAATGTTCTTCTTGCTTCAACAAGCGATATAGGCTCGACTTCTTCTTCAGGAATAAAGAGTTATATCCAAAATTTGTACGATGGTGAAGATTTCAGACCAGATTTTGTAGTTCTTGTTGGAGATGTTAGTGGTTCTTTTAGCATACCTACTTTTAATGAGTATTATGCAGACAATGCTGAGGGGGATTATCCTTATACTCACCTTGCTGGTAATGATTTAATAGGTGATATTTTTATTGGTAGAATGTCTATTAATAGTTCAACAGACTTAAGTAGGTACTACGGAAAAATGAGATCTTACGAACGAATTTCTAATCCTATTGATGAAACTTATTTCAATAATATGCTCTTGGTTGGTGATACTGAGCCTTCAGGTGAATCAACTGTGAATCATTGCAAATTCGTTAAACAAATTAGTCAGAGAATAAATCCTAATTATAACTATACTGAAATTTACGGTGGTAGTCCAAGCGTTTCTGAAATGAATCAAGCTATTAATGATGGTATTGATTTCTTTGTTTATCGTGGCTATATTGGGATGAGTAACTGGAATCCAGGTAATTCCCAAACTAATGTTCATAAAATAAATCATGGTGTTATTATTACCTGTGCTACAGGTAATTTTGCTTCCACTGCAACTACCGAATCCTATGTAAATTTAGGTAGTGAAGTTTCTCCTAAGGGTGGTATTACTGCAATTGGTATGGCAACAGCCAGCACTCATACATCTTTTAACAACAGCCTTTCAGGAGGAATTTTCCACGGAATTTACAACATTGGACAGAGAACTATGGGTGAAGCACTTCTTACTGGGAAAGTTACTACCTATATTGTTTACAGCGAATCAGATTTAAGCGATGTAAAAAAGTTCACTCACTGGTGTAATTTAATTGGAGACCCTACTGTTGATGTTTATACTGGTGAACCAAATAAATTTCTTGTTGAAAGTTCAGAATTTTATGCTGACAGTGATGAATTAATCGTATTAGTAAAAAATCAAAACAATAACCCTGTAAATTTAGCAAGCGTTACTTTAACAGACCAAAACGGGAATATCATCAAAACCCTTACTAACAGTCAAGGAATAGCTACACTTTCCTTAACAGAAGGGGAAGTTGAATATGATATTACAGTAAATAAACCTAATTTTTACCCTCTCCAAGAGACCTTATCGATTACTGGAGAATCAGATTTTAGAATAACTTCTCTACTTGTGGATGATGATAATGATGGACTATCAACAGGAAATGATAATCAGAATATTGAAGCTGGAGAAAACATAGAGTTAAACTTTATGCTTGAAAATATGCTTGACACTGACATTAATAATGTCCAAGCAACACTTACTATAAATAATTTCCAAATAGACATTCTTGAGGCTAATAGTGAGATTTCTCTCCTTCAAGCTGGTAGTTCAGCACTTTTTGACGAGAATTTTCTTATTCATATCAATAATAACGCTCTGAACAATAATGATATAGCCTTGATTTTAGATTTTACTTACGGTGATAATCAAACTAAACGTTTAATTCAGACTGCAAGAATTCAAAATGGTCAATTATTACTCACAAATACAAATATTGTTATGTTAGGGAATAATCTTCAAGCTGATCAAACAGCAACTATCACTGCGACTCTCAAGAACCAATCAGAAATTGCAATTGAAAATGCTTCAATTCAATTAATTATTGATAATGGTCATTTTAATGTTCTGACTGACAATATGTTAATTACAAATTTAGCTGATGGGCAAAGTCAAAGCTTTGATTTCCAAGTCACTTCTGATATTGATATGTTTCCAGGAATGACTGCAGAATGCATTCTTAAAATAGATAATGAAGTTAACTTCTACCAAGAATTAGAATTCAGCTTAAAGTTTGGTAATTCAGCTAATGGCTCTCCTTTAGGTCCAGATTCTTTTGGTTATGTTATCTATGATTCAAATGATATTGACTATCCTGAATGTCCAGTCTATGAGTGGATTGAAATTGCTCCAGGAAATGGTGGAGCAGGAACAGCTTTAGATATCTATGACCCTGAAGCTTATGGTGAAGGAGATGGTGTTGGATCTAACTCTACTGACACAATAAACCTACCTTTCCAATTCATCTTTTATGGTGAAAGCTACAACCAGATAACAGTTTGTTCTAATGGCTTTATCTCTTTTGGAGAAAATAGCAATGGTGAATTTAGAAACTGGAGATTACCAGGTGCTTTAGGACCAAACGGTATGATTGCTCCTTTCTGGGATGATATGCATATGGATAGTAATTCTGGGATTTATACTTATTATGATAATTTAGAAGATTACTTTGTTATCCAGTGGGAGCAAATGATTAGTGGTGCTGCAAACAGTAATGCTGAAGAAACCTTCCAATTAATTCTCTATAACCCACAAAGATATCCTTCTTCACTTAATCAAGGAACTGCTAAAATTCAGTATCAAGTCTTTAACAATGTTGATAACGGTAACCCAGGTTCTTACACACCTTGGCATGGTAATTATGCAACTATCGGTATTGAATCTCCTTCAGGAACTGATGGTTTAGAATATACTTATAACCAGAATTATCCTGCTGGTGCTGAAGAACTTGAAGATGGTATGGCTCTCTTTATTACTACTAAACCTATTCTTTTAGTTGAACCTTCTATTAACATTTATAATATTTTTATCATGGATGAAAACAATAATGGTATTTATGAAGTTAATGAAGAGATTCAGATTGGAATTGAGCTTACTAACACTGCCTTAACTCCGCTTACTCATCCACAAGCAACTATTACTTGTGCTGATTCGAGAATTGCTATTTTACAAAACCATACTTCTTTTGATGATTTAACAAACAATGAAGTAGTCTCTGCAAGAGAATATTTTATTATTAAATCTATTGAAGAGCTGGAAAATAATGAAATTATTACTTTGAATATGGAGATTATTGGTGATGCTGGCTACCACTTCTATAAGGACATTAATGTAAAAATTAACAAACCTACACTAAATTTAAACAACTTTATCATTAACGACTATTCTTCAACTGGTAATAATAACTTTATCCCAGAAGCAGGTGAGACTATATACTTAGCTTGGGAAATTAATAATACATCCTTAGTTGATGGTTTCTTTGATAATGTGTCTGTCTCTACTTCAAATCCATATTTGACATTTGCAACAGATACTATCAATAATGTTAAAGTAAAAGCTAATTCTATTCAACAGCTAGTTTTCCAAGCTCTAATCTCTGCTACAGCTCCTGAATATGAAGCAATAGAAGTAGTTATCAATGCTGAAAGAGACGATGAAGTTCTTTTAGAAGAAGAATCTATTATACTTTTGAACACCTCTGAGACAAGTATTGATTTTGATGGCGATGATGTTCCTATTGCCTATTCTACTCCTTGGCAAGTTGGATCAAGCAATCTTATAACTGCTCACAGTGGAACAAATCTCTTAGCTACTAGTCTAAATTATGATTATCCTGATGATGCAGATGTTACAGCATGGACACAATATTTTAATGTAACACCTGCTACAAGCTTTAATTTCTGGCACAGATATGATATTGAAAGCAATTATGATGGTGCTCAAATAGTTTTAAACATTGAAGGTTCCAGTGCAAATATCATATTAACACCTGATGGTAATTATACCCAACAGTCACTTCCTGCCCTTGGTGGACCTGGATATTGCGGAAGCTTAAGTCAATGGACTCAAGTTAATGTTAATATTCCTGAGACTTATATTGGTGAATCTGTTAGATTTGGCTTTAGATTTGCTTCAGATTCCATGGTAACTGGAGACGGTTGGTTTATTGATGATATTTCTATAGGTGGCTCGGTTATAGAGAGTTTTGTTTTCACTGGAGATGTTACCTTAATTGGCAGTAATGAAGATGTTTCACTTGTTGATATTTCTATTTCAGATTACAACATTAATCCTAATTCAGATGGTCAATATATCTCACTTCTACCTTTGAATAACTACGATGCTGAATATAAGCTTAGTGGCTTCAGAAATGATGATTTTAGAATTACAGGAGTCAATTCTAATATTATGCTTACTAATAATGTGGCACTCAATTACCTTAATAGACCTGAGAATCTAACATATTCACTTCAAGATTCTGTCCTTACTTTAAGCTGGGATTATGAAGATGATAGTGATGATGAATTTACTCAGTTCATAGTGGAAAAAAGATTTAATACTGAAGAATGGGAGCAAGTAAGTCAGTTAACAAACAATGAATATACTTGTGTGATTAATAAAATGGGATATTACTCCTATCGTCTAAGAGCTAATTATCAAGAAGATTATAGTAACTTCTCCAATGAAGTTAGCTTTGATTATCTAATAAGTACTGATAATGAAAACAATGATGTTGCTTTGGTTACTTCTCTACAGGGAAATTATCCAAATCCATTTAATCCAGAAACTAACATTGCTTATACTCTGGCAAAAGCATCTAAAGTAAAACTAAAGATTTTTAATCTTAAAGGTCAATTAGTAAAAACTTTAGTTAATGACTACCAGTCTTCTGGAAATCATAAAATAGTTTGGAATGGTAAAAATAATCAAAATAGAGCTGTTTCATCAGGAATCTACTTCATCAAAATAGAAACTGATGATTACCAAAAAACTCAGAAAGCAATCTTAATGAAATAAATAAAACTTGCCATCCCACCTCTAAGGAGGGATGGCATCTTCCTAACTGGGAGCGCTGGCATCTTGCCGGCATTATTAACTAGGAACGTGGGTTCCTGCCCGCATTATTAACTGGGAGCGCTGGCATCTTGCCGGCATTATTAACTGGGAACGTGGGCATCCTGCCGGCATTATTAACTGGGAACGTGGGCATCCTGCCCGCATTATTCCCCTCTTCAGAGGGGTGGATGCAAAGCAGACGGGGCAATGTCGTTAAGTTAAGACTTGCCTAAAATAATTAATGAAATATTTTAGTATCATAATATAAAAAAGGATACTATAATGGTAAAAAAATTAATAAAGAAATAATCGAAAAATTAGATAATCCATTAACGATTATTAAGTACAGAATAGGTATCAAATCCTTTACCAGGAATCGTAAGATGACTTTTAAAGAATATGTTTTACTTATTTTAAATAAGAGTGTAAAATCCGTACAAAATAGGCTTAATGAATATTTTAACAATAAATCAGATAAGGGGGGAACCATGATCAGTAGTGCATTTACACAAGGGAGAAAAAAAATTTCTCATAAATTGTATATAGATATGAATCATGACATTGTTCTAGAGAATTTCTATTCAGATGAAAGTATAAAAAAATACATGGATTTGCGATTGATTGCAGTCGATGGTTCTAAAGTTTATTTACCCTATAGTGAGGAGACTAAAAGGGATTTCACCGTAATTCCTAACAAAACTCAATATGGGTCATGCAAAGAATACGTTGGAGGTATAATTTCTGTAGCATATGATGTTCTAGAAAACATTGCTATTGATGCAGTAATAATTCCTCAAAGTACAGGTGAAATTAATCCTGCAATTAATCACTTAGAACATGCAAAAAGGAATGATTTGTTTATATATGATAGAGGTTATTTATCTTATGAATTAATGTCAGAATGCTTAAAGGCTAATGTTAATTTTTTGATTAGATGTCCAAGAAAGAAATATAACGAGATCGATGCAATGTTTGATAGTGCTGAAATAAGTAAAGTAGTAACTTTAGAGAAACCTAAATATCTTAATAAACATAAATCCAAAGTCTTAGATAGTGAGATAACAGTAAGACTGATAAAAGTAATTTTATCAGATGGTGAAGTTGAAGTTTTAGTAACATCCTTATTAGATGAAGAAAAGTATCCCACAGAGGAGTTCGAACAATTATATTGGAATAGATGGGGTGTTGAAACCTATTTTGATCTTCTTAAAAATCGTCTTAACTTAGAGAATTTCACAGGTAAAACATCAGAATCGGTAAGACAGGATTTTTATGCTACTATACTAATATCAAATCTTGAAACAATATATACAAGAGATGCTAATGAAACGCTTGAAGAAAGAAGTACCAAGAATAAGTACAAATTAAAGGTTAACAAATCAGTATCCTTCAATGTAATCAAAGATCACTTTTTTGAAATCCTTGCAAATAAAAGAGATAGCAATGATTTATTTGAGAAACTACAAAAACTCTTCATGATGAAACCCACTGCAATAAAGCCTGGTAGGAAATTTAATCGGGACAATGATAAGCCTCGACTATCACTAAACTACCATAAAAGACGGAAGAAAATTGTCTTTTAGTCTTAACTTAACGACATTGAGCAGACGGGGTGTTTCTTCAAGAAGGCGGAGAGAGACTCTCCACCGTCCAACTGAAAGGGTCGTTTCTTCCTAACTGGGAGCGCTGGCATCTTGCCGGCATTATTAACTGGGAACGTGGGCATCCTGCCCGCATTATTAACTGGGAACGTGGGCATCCTGCCCGCATTATTCCCCTCTTCAGAGGGGTGGATGCGAAGCAGACGGGGTGTTTCTTAAAGAAGGCGGAGAGAGACTCTCCACCGTCCGACTGAAAGGGTGTTTCTTCTTAACTAATCAAGGGTTCATCCCCCCAACCCACAAATTTTATCTGATTAGAGTTCTTCACAATATTCTTTTTTAATATTTTATAAAGGACTTCTGATTGGTCTGAAATCTCTTTTAAAACAACATCAATTGCTCTACTTATTGACTTTATAGATTTTCGATTAATAGTATTTAGATTTTTGAAAGTGCCATTTTTATTAATTGTTTCTTGTAAATAATTCTCACATTGTTCTTTTTCAGAGATAAGTTCGTCTTTTTTACAAAGATCATGATTCTCCTCCGCTTTTAATAACTCATTTTCTATCTTCCCCATCCTTTGCTTAATCTCTCTTAATGTCCTAATATCTGTTGCTGGAATATATATGCTTAATGACTGATAAATTAACTGATCTTCTTTATCAATAAAATTCATATTGTCCTGAATTTCAGCAGGAATTTCAACATCATTTTCTATGATACTCCTAAAAAAAACTGGATTAAATGATCGACCTTCGTTGTTAATAAGATGATATAGACATTTTGCCCCTAAACTTTCTTTTACAGATACTCTTCCCTCACTTGCACTCTCAATTACTAACATCTTCCCTTTTATACTAACGTCAACAGAGATTATTTTCAAATTTAACTCCATTCTATTGTCCAGTTTGACTAATAAGACCAAGACATTCCCTTGCATGTATGATAGCATTTTATCCACTCGGTAAATTCTTCTTATAATAACATCTGTTATTTACAGAAAAACTCATTTGTCCATACTGGGCTAAGATTACCTACCTTATGCTTTCTATGCTGAAAGCCCTTCATCGTAGCTTCAATAACATAAGCTTCACCAAACATTAAGCTATACATTATTACAAAACCTGAATTTCTAACTTATCAGTTAAATTGTTTTTTGAAATTACCTAAGCACTAAGCTAATAAGTAAACTGACTTGTAAGAAATAAAAAATATACAACCAAAAGTTAGAATAATGAACTCCTCTATCTTCTAACTAACCATTTTACCAAATTAGTCTGGCAATCCTGTACCTCCTAAGACTTTATATCATCTTATCTAAATACCATTATATTAATATCTGTTTTTTTGTCAAGTAAAATCTTATATTTTGTTATAATTTATCTCATATCTATGATAATACATCTCTCTCATATTGCAACTAATAAATAAATATACTAATATATATATATATATTTATCCAATCCCCATCTTTGACGGGACACAGGCTGTGTTCTCTTACTAACTGGGAATGCGGGATTCCAGCCCGCCTAACTGGGATTGTGGGATTCCAACCCGCCTAACTGGGATTGCAGGATTCCAGCCCGCCTAACTGGGAATGCGGGATTCCAGCCCGCCTAACTGGGAATGCAGGATTCCAACCCTCCTAACTGGGATTGCGGGATTCCAGCCCGTCTAACTGGGAATGCGGGATTCCAGCCCGTCTAACTGGGAATGCGGGATTCCAGCCCGCCTAACTGGGAATGCTGGATTCCAGCCCGCCTAACTGGGAATGCGGGATTCCAACCCGCCTAACTGGGAATGCGGGATTCCAGCCCGCCTAACTGGGAATGCGGGATTCCAGCCCGCCTAACTGGGAATGCGAGATTCCAGCCCGCCTAACTGGGAATGCGGAATTCCAGCCCGCCTAACTGGGATTGCGGGATTCCAGCCCGCCTAACTGGGAATGCGGGATTCCAGCCCGCCTAACTGGGAATGCGGGATTCCAACCCGCCTAACTGGGAATGCGGGATTCCAGCCCGCCTAACTGGGATTGCAGGATTCCAGCCCGCCTAACTGGGAATGCGGGATTCCAGCCCGCCTATCTGGGATTGCAGGATTCCAGCCCGTCTAACTGGGAATGCGGGATTCCAGCCCGCACCAACATTAGGAATAAAGACAATCTCGAGAAGGTTATTAACCTTCCCGAGATTGCTTATTCTAATTCTTATTCTCCGATAGAATTGGTATAATCTTCATAACCATCTACCTTAGGCAAGAAGCCTTTATCGATAGCGGTTTTTACTGAAGAAATATCATTATAGGAACCCATAGACAAATCATCAATTGATAGTGAATCTATATCAATAGGATTTGTTACTATCTGAGAAGCTGCCCACATCATCTTAATAAAGGCTGTATATCCACTCCCTGCTAATTTATTTTTATATGCTTTTAGATTATACATTTTCTTAGCATAAGCCTTCAAATCAGCCTTATATCCATCAGATGTTCCTAAGTAGAAGTCACTTATTTTACTTGATTTACTTCCCAAGTTCTCATTCTGTGCTGTCATCTCTCTATTTGTTGGCAACATTCTGCCAATAACTACTGATCTGTCTTCATAATTTGCATAATTTAACTCATCTAATGTTCCAGAATAACTCTTAATTCCAAATCTAAATTTTACTTTCATTTGTCTTACCTCTTTTGTTTGATTTTTTTCTTTTGCTTGCAAGCCCTTCATAAATATATAGGGCCAACTTTTTCCCAAAATGGTCAAATTTCTCAAAAAAAGTTTATTTTTTTTTAAAAAAAGTAAAATGTAGAACTTAAATTGTCTATTATTAACTGGGAATGTGGTCATCCTGCCCGCATTATTAACTGGGATTGTGGTCATCCTGCCCGCATTATTAACTGGGATTGTGGTCATCCTGCCCGCATTATTAACTGGGATTGTGGGCATCCTGCCCGCATTATTCCCCTCTTCATTTCTTTTCAGAAATGTATCTAAGAGGGATGATTTCTCCTAACAGTAACACCAGACATCTTAACTAAATTAACAGCTGAAAACATCCGAAATAACCATAATGAAGACAGCAATAATAAAAGGACTTTCTGTTTAAATAGATGAAAGAATAAATTAACACTATTATTTTCTCACATAAACAACAAAAAAACTTGACATAAAATTGACATTGCACAAATATTTGTATTATGTGTTAATGTAGGTTAAATTTTACTTTTACCCACATTCAAATGAATTAGTTTGAGGAGTATTTTTGATGATAGAAATCTTTTGGGATCAAGAACTTAAAACACCAATCATTGTTAAGGACAATGATATTACTACTTTATCTAAAACCAACACTGAATATTTAGCAACAATAAGTTCTATAACAACCAATAATATTAAAGCTATATTAAAAAAATATTACAAATTAGGATTTAAGATCGACTTTATAGAATTTAAACGATTTAGAATAAACTTCAAAGAAGAATTTCATAGTGAGTTAATGCTGAATGATGAAGAATTAAATTTTATCATATTTAAAGAGACAATCTCATATGGAGGTAAAAGATTTTATTTAGATTCTGATATTTTTGTGTTTCTCAAAGACGAGGTAAGTTCTCTAATTGATAGTGGAATTATAATAATTTACTATAGTGAACTGTATAAATTATACTCGGATATTTTTATAGAATATAGTATTGTTGATAGTGAAATGCTTCAGATTATCTTAGAAGCTATTTTCCCAGAATATAAGTTTTTATCCAATTATTGCATATTTTTACGTTCGAATAGAACTAAATCTCAATTGATTAAAGATGAAATACTCCGCATATGGGGAAATACAGTTTTGTTAGATGATTATGAAATCTCAAATAGGCTCCCATTTATACCATTTCCTTATATAAAAGAAGCTTTAGGGAGAGAGCCATTCTTTGTTAGAAACTCTAAAGGACGTTATACTCATCTAGAAAGATTTATCATTAATGAAGAAGAAAAAGAGCATATCATAGCCTATGTTGATAAGGAGATAATAAACAAAAATTATATTTCACTAAACGAGCTACCAATTGATAGCATGAGAGTAGATAATTTTCATTTATCAGATGGAGCAATACAAATGGGAATATATGAGATTCTATTTGCAGATAAATATATACGACAAGGAAAAGTAATTTCTTATGAAGCTGATAATATTACTACAATGTCAATTATGAGAGATTATTGCCGTAATCATGATAGATGCTCCTTACAAGAATTGATTAAACTAGAGATAGATTTAACTTCTGAAATTCATTATTCATTGGCTATGGAATCGGGTTACAGCGAAATGGTAAGGGTTGATAAAAACCTTTTCGTTGCTGATAAATTTGTAGAATTTAATATTGATAACATAGATAAAGCGATTGATTATTTCATTAAAGATCAATATTTACCTTTGCAAAAATTTACTGTTTTTGCTACTTTTCCAGACTGCAGTTTTCAGTGGAACCTATTCTTACTTGAAAGTTATTGCCGACGATTTAGTAAACAATTCAGTTTTGATGTCTTAGCGTATAATTCAATGAATGTTGGCGTGGTAAAAAGGAAAGTATGCACATTATCTTATCATGAGATTATGATAGATGCTATTAGTAAGTCAAACATAGAATTAATAAAAACAGAAGTATTAGGTTTTTTATATGATAATGGTTATATTGGAAAAAGAACTTATAGTAAAATAAATGACTTAATAAAAAAAGTGAAATTAAAAAACTAAGAGGAGATGAGCTTGTACTCATATACATACGATAATGAAACAGGTGGATTATTACTAAACTCTTCACCTACTGATTATTCAAAAGAACCAAGACCTGTTTATGCAGCTGAACTTGACTTGTTTGGATTTGATAAATATTGGAATTATGAAAAACAATCTGATGTTCCATACATGTGGGCAGAATCTAATAGATATTGGTATAGAGGTAAGCTTGTTGCTATTTTGCAAGGTGGAGATGTTTATTCAGCTCCCAAAATAAATATACCTCATGACAAAAATGGAAATAAAATTGAACCAGAATTGGAAGGTGTTAAACTTCGTCCAGTTGATATAGAGGCTATGATTGAAGCTAATCGAGACATACTTGAGATAATTGAACAGACAACTGTAAAGAGAATTTTAGAGGTTTATGAAAAGTATAAGAATAGACTTGATCTTTTTCATGTGGCATACTCAGGAGGTAAAGATAGTTCTGTCTTGCTCGATTTGGTAAAAAAAGCATTACCCAAAGGAAGTTTTGTAGTAGTATTTGGCGATACAGGGATGGAATTCCCAGACACTTATGAATTGATTGAGAATATTGAAAAAGAGTGTAAAGATGAGAATATTTCCTTCTACACTGCGTCTTCACATCTTACACCAGAGGAATCTTGGCGGGTATTAGGTCCACCGTCTCGTACTCTTCGCTGGTGTTGTAGTGTACATAAAAGTGCACCCCAAACTTTGAAATTAAGAGAAATTACTGGTAAATCAGATTATACTGGACTAGCCTTTGTTGGTGTAAGAGCTCATGAAAGCTCTACAAGATCAAAATATGAATACGAGAACTATGGAAAGAAACAAAAAGGGCAATATAGTCATAACTCAATTCTGGAATGGACATCTGCTGAAATTTGGTTATATATTTATAGCAATAATTTGTTTATTAATGAAGCCTATAAAAAAGGAAGCTCACGGGTTGGTTGTATTTGTTGTCCTATGGGAGGAGGTAAAGCAAGTTTTGTTGAGCACAAGAACTATAAATCAGAAACAATTAGCTATCATACAGCCATAAAGAGAAGTAATGGAAGACCAGAAATTCCAGATGATGATTACATAGTTAAGGGTGGATGGAATGCTCGACTAAATGGATTATACTTAACAAACAACGAGCAAAAATATTCTGAAACAATAAAAAATGGGAGGTTAAACATAAAAATATCTTCCCCATTAACAGATTGGAAAGAATGGATTAAGGTATTAGGTGACATAGTTCAAGATGGAGATAATTATACTCTATTTTTTAATGATCTAATAATATATTTTAGCTGTAAATATAGCAGCATCGGCAATGGATACACTATCGAAATAGAAGAACACATAATAAATAAGTTACCAAGTTTTGGCAAACTTTTTAAATATACATTCAGAAAATCTGCATACTGCACACAGTGTAAAACGTGCGTTGCAATATGCAAACATAATGCTATAACTTTTGATAAAGAAAAATTACGAGTAGAAGGATGTAAACATTGTTATGATTGCTACTCTGTTGCAAAAGGATGTTTAGCATATCAATCATTAAATATTCCAAGTACTGAGGGAGGGAAAATGAAATCACTCAACACATTTAGTAACCATGCTCCGAAAGAAGAATGGTTACATGATTTTTTCTTGAGAAAAACAGATTTTTTAAGAAATAATAGCTTAGGAAGTGTTCAGAAACCATTCTTTAAACGTTTTCTTAGAGATTCTGCTTTAATTGAAGGCAATGAAACAACTCCTTTTACCGATATATGTAAGAAGTTAAACTGGAATTCAGATACCTCTTTGGGACTAATCTATTTAAATCTTGTATCAAATAATCCCCAAATTGCGTGGTATGTTAGAAATATGGAAATCGATAATATTTATAAACGAAACGAGATAAAAGATTTACTTATAATTACAGGACAAACGAAAAACAATGTTTCAAGCATAATTAATGCTTTCGGACGATTAACTAATAACTCTTTTGGTAAAATACTACGGTTCGGATACGTTACCGAAGATGGTGATTTATCTAGAACCAAGAGTAGAATATCAGATTCAAGAGTTGTACTATACGGTTTATTTATTTTTGCTGAAAAATGTAATAATTATAAACAGTTCAATCTTTCTACCCTAATGAATAATGGAATTGAAAGAGATGGAATTAGTCCTTCCAGAATTTTCGGATTAAGTAATGATGAGATGAAATCTTATTTAACAGGTTTATCAGCTAAATACCCAGATTTTATTATCGCATCATTTACTCATGATTTAGAAAAAATAACACTTGCTGAAGATAAATCTTCAAATGATGTGCTGGACCTATTCAAGGAAGGAAATTATAATGAATAAGACTTATAAAGAATATTTTGATATAAATGAAGAATATTTCCCACAAATAAATGATTCTTCAATAAAGGCTGCTGGAGAAGATTTTTGGAAACAAACTTATCCTCATCAAACATTTATTGAAATGTTAACTAAATTAGAAAGTGTGTTAGACAGAAGAATTAAAAAATCATTATGGATAGAGGGAGCCTATGGTACTGGAAAATCTCAGTGTGCTTACGCCCTGAAGAAAATTCTTGATGTTGAAGAAAGTGAATTAAATGCTTATTGGGAAAAATATGAATCATTGAAAAATAAACAAGATTTATTACAAGAGCTTAAGGGCCATAAATCACGAGGAGTTATAACTGCATATCGTTATGCTTCTGGTGGGATTGATTCTCCTCGCAAACTATTCATGGCTATTCAAGAGAGTGTAAAAGCATCTCTCGTAGAAAATAACTTATATCTTGGACAAAATACACTAAAAGAAAATATATTAGATTGGTTATGTAAGCCTCATAATAAAATTCTATTTGATAGTTTATTGCAAGTAGAAGAATGGGCATCATTATTTTCCCAATCATCAGTTGAAGAAGTTATTAATGCTCTGAAAAATAATATTGAGATTTCGAGTTTAGTTAATAACATTTTTCAGTTAGCTGATAAAGAAGGTTTTACGGCTATGTCAATAGATGCCGATAGACTTAAAAACTGGTTGAGAGATGTGATAAAAGTTACTGGGAAAAAAATAGTATTTATCTGGGATGAATTCTCTGATTATTTTAAAATTAATAGAAAAACATTATCAGACTTCCAAAAAATAGTTGAATTAGTGAATGACACTCCCTTCTATCTTATCATTGTAACTCATGAATCAGGTCATTTATTTTCAACAACAGACCAGTCGGGAAAAATAGTTCGTGATCGTTTTATCCCCGTTGAGATATTTCTTCCAGATAATATTGCTTTTAATTTAATAGGGGATGCTTTAAAAATCAAGCAAGTAGCTCTTGAAGAGTGGAAGCAATATTCTTCAGCATTAAATGACAGATTAGAAAAATCAAGAGTTAGAGTCATGAATGTAGCTGGTATAAAAGAGGAAAAGGTTATTAAAGATATCTTACCCTTACATCCAATGACTGCTTTTGCTTTAAAGAATATCGCAACTGCTTTCAAATCTAACCAAAGAAGTATGTTTGATTTTATTAAATCTAATTACTCAGAAGATGTTCAAGCATTTCAGTGGTTTATTGAAAATAGAGGACCGCTTCATGAGCACCAATTATTAACTATTGATCTACTTTGGGATTTTTTCTATGAGAAAGGAAGAAACTTTTTAGACAAAGACATTAGGCTAATTTTAGATACTTATAATCAACAGCAATCCTTAGTTGAATTCGAGAAAGTTGTCTTAAAAGCTATTCTTATCATGCAAGCTATTGACTACCGACTAAGAGGTGAGATAGAACTTTTTAAAGCGACTGATCAAAATTTAAGTTATGCATTTGAAGGTATAAGCAACGGCTTAGATAGCAATGCAAAAAATATTGCCAAAGCTCTTGTAAATAAAGGGATATTAATTCAAAGTCCATTAAAGAATGGAATTAATGCATACAAGGTAGCAATTTTAGCAGGTGATCAAGATAAAATCGACAAGTTTAAAAAAGAGATAATTAAGCAAACAACAACTGCAAAGTTAGTTATTGATGGCGAACTCTCTACAGTTTTGGCTTTATCTCAAGCACTTCGGTTAAGACTAGAATCAGAAAAAAATACTGGCAAATTAACTTTTGTAACAAAAAGTGATTTTAATAAAAAAATTAATGAACTATCCAATACTAAAATTAATTGGAAATTTAATACAGTAATAGCTTTTGCTAGGGACAAAGATGAGGCAGGAGATTTAAGAGAATTAATAAAATCAGCAGTTACAGTTGAAAGATATAAAAATATCATATTTATTGATGCATTATCCACTCCTTTAGGAGATGAGTTGTTTGAGCAATATGTTGATTATTCTGCTATGGCTATGTATTATTCTGGAAATAATAATAAGGAGTCTTTAGAAAATAAGAATAATGCTATCCATGTTTTAGAGCAAGAATGGAAGAACAAAGTTTATGAAGGGCAATTTACCATATATACTTATGAAAATAAAGAAGGTGAAATTGTTAGTAATGGTCAAGGTGTTTTAACGGTCTTACAATCTATACTTATGAAAAAGTTTCCATTAATATTTGATTTTAATTCTAACTTGACTGAAAATCAACTAAAACTAACTAATCCCAAAGCAAGTGCTTTAGCAGGTATAGATCAAAAAACGAGTGGAATTGTTAAAGGTTTAGAGAATAATATCTTGCTTCAAGAATGGAATATAGTTGATTATTGGGAAAATCCAGCTACCAGCCAATCAAATATTTCAAAAATAAAAACTGCAGTTGATGAATTGATAAACCAAGCTTTTGACCAACAGGGTAGAGTATCAATAGATGAAATTTATAGTTTTGTTGAAAGTTACTATGGCTTTTCCCCTTGCAATCTATCTGCATTCCTAATTGGCTTTATCCTTAAAGAATATAAGGGTGATCCATATCGTTATAGAGATTCAATAGGTAGTCATGAGTCTATGACTCCAGATAAACTTGCAGAGATGATTGGAAACTATATAGGCAAGAATCCCAAACCTACATATATCGTAAAAATGACAGCAGAAGAAAGAGCTTTTTATGAATTTACTGAATCTGCATGGGATATTAATCCCAATGCGTGCTCATCTATTGATCAAGCAATTGCGATAGTTTCTTCAAAACTCAAAAGTCTTAAACTACCAGTTTGGAGTCTTGAAGAAGTTGATGATGATGGTATTTTCTACATAGTCAAGAAGTTTATTGATCTTATCCAGAGTGAGGGGATTGAGTCAAATAGTATTATGCTTCAAATAGGTAAAATTGCCCTTGAACGACAAACTATTATTGCTCCCTTAAAGAAATTGCTTAGCATTGAAAACTGCCAAAATGGAATGCTAAAATTCCTAAAGTCATTTGAAGCAGGTAGAATATTGGAATTAGCAGATGATATTGGTGCATCTCAAAGGATTTTAACTGACATTAGCAAATTATTCGAAGTCAAACACTCTTCCCTGTGGGAGAAAAAAACAGGAGAAGACGAAGTTAGAAAACTGTTACATTATTACGGAGTAATTAAAAAAAGCAATATTCTGATAAATGTTCAAGTTAATTCTATTGAAGAAATTTATGATAAATGGATTGAATCTTTAAATTATGTTAAAATTTCGCATGAAGCAATAATTTCTATGTATCCTAACTTAACTAAGACTATTAACACGCTGTTAAACATATATCAAAGAGGTAATATCTTATATGAAAAAATTAAAGAATTAAACTCAGAGTTAGAGTCAAACTACTCAGATATCCAAAATTTATTGCAAGATAGTTTAATTTTATTTAAAAAGATTTATTCTCCATACCTCGATAATTTTGAAGAAAACGAAATCAGATCTATCTATAATAATCTTCCTACGACAATTTTCGGTCAATCAAAAACTGAAAGTAACTCAAAAGTAAAAGAAATTGCTATATTATATAGGAAAGAACAAAAAAAGACTAAGATGTTCAAACTATGGAAAGATAAAACAAATTCTAAAACACCTAAAGAGTGGTCTTGGTACAACAAAACACCTATTCTGAGTTGTGTTGATAAAAATGAGTTTCAAGTAGCAAAAAAGGTTTTTGAAATTTTAAATCGAGATATTGCCAAAGATAACGAGATTGAGAGTTCTATTGAATATTTAGAAACTTCAGGGTTATTTGAAAGTTTATCCAATCAAGATAAGCTTGATAAAGCATTTAAGACAGACGTTATTGGAGAATATCAATTCCTTCTTACTAATACAGACGAAGTTCGCAAAGCACTTGAACAGTTAAATATTGAACCATACGATTGGAGAGATAACCCGATTGTGAAAAGTAAAATTAAAGAGCTTGCTGAGGCTGAGTATTTCTCAGGTGGTAGTGATAGGGCTTTATCAAAAATTGACAACATGAATGATTCTAAGCTTAAGGAGTATCTCAAAAGGCTTGTCAAAGAAAATATGATGGTAGGTATAGAGATTATTAGTAATAACGGAGAATAAAATGTATACAAACATAATAATCAGTTATCTTCAATCTTTATCAACAGAACCTTTTTTCTTCGTTACTGGCGACAAAGATTACCTTTCCGTTCTGGAAAACATCAAGCTTCTTGCTCTAAACATTGTTAGGCTGAGTGACTTCTGTAATGGTGATGATAAATTTCCTGACATTGACAAGTTGTTCGAGTTTTTAGGGTCAGGCAATAATAATCTGAAAAACAATAATTTTGCAATATTAGGGCTTGGAGAATTACTTGAGTTGAGGGGAGAGAAAGAGACGATAAGAATATTAAGTAAGGCTAAAGATATTCAATTGATTGATAAAAAAGTAATTTTTTTTATGAGGGGCGTTTCATCCTATTTAAAAGAATTACAGAATGATATCAGATTTGACAATAGGCATCTTTATATTGATACTTCTGTTTCTATTGATTTTTCAATCACTATTACCGACAAATATCATGGATTGAAAGTGTATAATGGTATAAAATCTCTTCTGAAAGCTTTAGAGGACGGGACAACTGGTAATTTTTTTCTAAAAAGTGATATGAAGTTTGATAAATCGTTACGAAGAGTCAATTTGATAAATAGTGCCTATACAGCAATTAAACATTTATTGCCTGAATTCAATATCCCATTAGAATGTGGAGAAGAAACTAAGTGGAGAGCCTTCTTAAATGATCTATCTGAAAATAACAACTCCACAAAAAAGATGTTTGAAAACTATGATTTCGACATTAAGCTCCATTCAGATTTCTATAACAAAATATCAAGTAATAGCTATAAAAATTGGCTTTATTATATTTATCTTAAAATGCAAGTTAAATCTATTGCTAATGAATATCTTCAAATAGTTTTGAACGATTCTCTTCAGTTTGATAACTTTAGATTGAAAATTTTAAATATGATATCCAAATTATCAACTGAAGAAGAAAACTACCAAAAATATTATGACGAGCGCAAGGAGTTAATCAGTTCATATCCTGAACCTGATATAGCATCCTTTGTCTTAGAAAACAGAAAAAATTATGAATCCAGTGTTTTGAGACTTACTGACAACACTATAACCGAAAAACAAGAAATTATTAGTTGGGTAAGTAAATACGGAATGATACCAGAAATCAGTAAAATTTACCCAGCCTTGTTTTATTATTTGAAAAAATATATATTTAACTGCGGAGAACTTTCTACCTTATTAACTAGTTATTTTGATGAGTACAAACAACAAAAAGTATTTAACAAAATAGAAGACAGTTTTCTAAGCATAGTCGATGAATTGTCAAAAAAACGAGAATTTCATCGTTTGGTAAGTAGAGAAGCGACTATTGAAAAGTTTAATATAGAAGATACTTATCTTCTTTGGGTGGATGCCTTAGGTGTAGAATATCTCTCATATATTACAAGAATATCAGAGTTAAAGAATCTTTCATTAGATATCAAAATATGTAAAGCTGAATTACCAACACTTACATCTTTAAATAGAGGTTTTTATGATAATTGGAAAACTGATCTTAAAGAGAAAATAGATGACTTAGATGAAGTAAAACACAAGGCAAAAGGGGGATATAATTTCACTAGAAATGAACTTCCTATTCATCTTGCTGAAGAATTAGAAATTATTGAAAAAATAGTAAATCAAATAGCAACAAAGTTAAGTTCTAATAAATATAAACGTATTTTAGTTGTTAGCGATCATGGAGCTAGTAGATTAGCTGTGTTGCGAAAGAAAGAAGAAAAATATGAAACTGAAACAAAAGGTGAACACTCTGGTAGGTGTTGCAAGTATTTTGATGGTTATGATTTGCCATTTGCAGCAGAAAAAAATGGATATCTCTGTTTAGCTGACTATGGAAGATTTAAAGGTAGTCGTGCAGCAAATGTAGAAGTTCATGGAGGAGCTTCTCTTGAAGAAGTAGTTATTCCAATTATTGAATTTTCATTAAAAAAAGGTCAACTAAATATTGAGTTAATGTCTGAAGATATTACTGTAGATTTCAAAAAAGGATGTAAAATTAAGCTGTTCTCCAATATACCACTAAAAAATGTTTCAATTAATTTTTCAGGAGATCGATACTTAGCTACGGTAAGCGATGTCCAACACTATGAAGTAGTATTACCTAATCTTAAAAAAGCAGGGACTTATTCAATCGAGGTGTTTTCTGGAGATGATTTTATTAAAGAATTCTCTATTACAACAAAAAGTAAAATTGGTAGTGAAAATAAAGATTTTAATTTATTTTAGGAGTGATTAAATGAGTGATAAATTAAGAAATTGTTTTGATGAAATGGTTGTATATAAAGATCTTAAAAAAAGCAACTTTTTTTCGGCTCTGAGTCTACCATCATTCATGAGAGATTGGCTTTTGAAAAGATTTGAAGATGAAAATGGTTTTTTTGACTCAGATGAGTTAGCACGATTCGTGAGTACTTACTTACCTCGAAAAGATGACTGGACTTCGATAAAGAATAGGGTAATAATAGAAAAAGAAAGAGTTAAGTTCCTTGCAAAGATCTCTGTTGATATTGATATAAAAACAGAAGAGATATCCTTTTCACTACCGGACTTTGGTCTTTCAAATAAAGATACCATAATAGAAGATAATGTTTGGGAATTATGTAAAAATGATTTAGTTAAAGGCCGTGAGACTTGGGGTATGTTAGAAATAGGTTATCGGTCGCCAGATACTTCTTCAGGAAATAGATCAAGTAACTCTTCAAGAGGAAAAATTAAGTTAACGACTTTCAAAAGTTTTTGCCCATACATAATTGATGTAGAATATTTTAAAGATGCTAGAAAAGAATTTAGTATCTCTGAGTGGATAGATGTAATCTTGGGTGCAGTAGATTACAATTCTGAAGGCTATTTGAACAATGAAGAAAAAAAATTAACTATGCTTACTCGTTTATTACCATTTATTGAAAAAAGATTGAATTTAATAGAATTAGCACCAAAGGGTACTGGTAAATCTTATCTATTTGGTCAAGTTAGTAGATTTGGTTGGCTTTCAAGTGGTGGTGTGATGAGTAGAGCTAAAATGTTTTATGATATTTCCAAGCGTTCAGAAGGTCTAGTATCTGGTAATGATTTCATAACATTAGATGAAGTCCAAACTATCTCTTTTACAGATGTTGATGAGATGAGGGCTGCTTTAAAAGGATATCTTGAATCAGGTATTTTTACAATAGGAAATTATGAAGGAAAAGCCGATGCAGGTGTTATTTTAAGTGGTAATATAAAAAAAGAGACAATGGATTCTGATGGTTATAGTAACATGTTTGAAGAACTACCTAGAGTATTTCACGAATCAGCACTTATCGAAAGATTTCATGGTTTTATTAAAGGTTGGAATATTCCAAGAATGAATGATGACTTAAAAATATCTGGATGGGCACTTAATTCTGAGTACTTTTGTTCAATAATGCATGAGCTAAGAGATGATATGACATACAGGTCAATAGTTGATGATTTGATTATAGTTCCTGAGGCATCTGATACGAGAGATACAGAAGCTGTAAAAAGAATTGCTACTGCATATCTTAAACTACTATTCCCAAATGTCAGAAAACCAAGTGATATCAGCTCTTTTGATTTTAATCACTACTGTTTATATAGAGCAAGATTGATGAGAGAAACAATAAAATATCAATTAGGTATTTTAGATTCTGAGTATCGTGGTAAAAATCTTCCTGACTTTAAAGTCAAGACAGATTTTGATAAATAATGCTAAGTTATAAATCTATCCTCATACGTAATATCTGCAATCTTTTGGGTAGAGACTTTTATGTTTAGATAATTCTCAGCTAAATTTGCTAGTTCCTGAGCAGGTTCTAAAGGAAGAACATGATAGCCATTTTCTATAAAGGCTTTAGAATCTCTGCCAGATCCACAGCCAATATCAATAATTTCCCCTCTTTTGGGGAGGTGAGAAAGGAAGTAATTTTGCAGTTTGCTCATATCAACATCTAAAGTTGATTCAAAATAGAGCTTAGCGTTTTGATTATAATAATTCATTAATCCTCCATTTAGCAGACTTTATGAATTGGGGGAAAAGTTGTCAATTGTTTTGTTTTGTGAAGTGAAAAATTGGATAATTTTGATTTTGAAAAAGGGCAAATTTAAGCAGTAATAAAGGGTCTATGTTTCGCCTATGGAAGTGTCTCAATTATTGATTGGATTTTGTTTGAGATATCTTTTAACGCCCTTCGGAATAAGACTTTAAGAGATTTTTTGGGGATACTTTTATAGTTAAGAATGCGGACAGGTTGTCAATAATCCCAGTTAATGCGGGCAGGATGCCCACGTTCCCAGTTAATGCCTGCAGGAAGCTGGCGCTCCCAGTTAGGAAGAGAACACCCCATCTGCTTCGCAGCCATCCCTCTGTAGAGGGAAAAAATGCGGGCAGGATGCCCACGTTCCCAGTTAATGCGGGCAAGGATGCTGGCGCTCCCAGTTAATGCCGGCAGGATGCTGGCGTTCCCAGTTAATGCCGGCAGGGATGCTGGCGCTCCCAGTTAGGAAGAGAACACCCCATCTGCTTCGCAGCCACCCCTCTGTATAGGGGAAAAATGCGGGCAGGATGCCCACGTTCCCAGTTAATGCCGGCAGGGATGCTGGCGCTCCCAGTTAGGAAGAGAACACCCCATCTGCTTCGCAGCCACCCCTCTGTATAGGGGAAAAATGCGGGCAGGATGTCCACGCTCCCAGTTAATGCGGGCAGGATGCCCACGTTCCCAGTTAGTAAGAGGGGAATTAAACTATTAAACTCTTAAACCCTTAAACTCTTAAACTATTAAACTCTTAAACCCTTAAACTCTTAAACATTTCTTACAAATTACTATGTTCTTGTTTCATAGGCTGTAATTTCCAGATATCATGAACATATTCATGGATAGTTCTATCAGATGAGAATTTCCCACTTCTGGCAATATTGAGCAAAACTTTGTTATACCATAATTTGGTATTCTTGAAGTCATTGGAGATAGTATCATTAATTTCGCAATAGGAATTGAAGTCTTCTAAGACCATAAAGTAGTCCCCATTTTTAAGGAGGGTATCAAGGATAGGTTGGAAAATCCCAGGTTCATTCTGATTAAAGTAGTCATATTTAATCATATCAATAACTCTTTTTAAATCAGGGTTAGAGTTATAGAAATACTCTGAGCTGTAGCCTTCTTGTTTCATTTTAACAACATCATCAGCTTTCAATCCGAAGATATAGATATTTTCTTCACCGAACTCTTCTTTCATTTCGACATTAGCTCCATCGAGTGTACCAACAGTTAGTGCACCATTGAGGGCAAATTTCATATTTCCAGTGCCTGAAGCTTCAAAGCCAGCAGTAGAAATTTGTTCGGAAAGGTCAGCAGCAGGAATAATGATTTCGGCAAGGGAGACTGAGTAATTTGGGATAAAGACAACTTTAAGGAGGTCATTAATTTCCAAATCAGCGTTTATTTTAACTCCCACAGCATTAATTAACTTAATGATATTTTTAGCTATATAGTAGCTTGGAGCAGCTTTCCCTGAGAAGATGATAGTACGAGGAGTCCAATCAGCACCAGGATTATCTTTAATTTGATTATAAAGGTGAATGATATGTAAGATATTCAGAAGTTGCCTTTTATACTCATGCATTCTTTTAACTTGAACATCGAAAAGTGAATTAGGATTGACACGAACTCCTGTTATTTTATATATTCTCTTAGTTAACCGTTCTTTATTCTGAAACTTGATTTCTTGCAATTTCTGAAGACATTCATCATTATCATAATATTCTTCAAGTTTCTTAAGTTCATATAAATCTTTTTTCCAAGCATCTCCAATTAAAGAAGTGATATATTCAGATAGAGCTTTATTGCAAGCATCTAACCAACGTCGTTGGGTAATTCCATTTGTTTTATTATTAAACTTTTCAGGATATAGCTCATAGAAATCTTTAAATATCTTATTCTTGATGATTTCTGTATGGAGTTTAGCTACACCATTAACAGAATGAGAGCCTTCTATACATAAGTTTGCCATGCGAACTTGTTTTTGTTCCCCTTCTTCAATTATTGACATGACTTTTAGCTTATAGATATTGCCTGGATAGAGGCTGTTTACCCTATTTAGCAGGTTAAGATTAATCTCTTGGATAATTTGAAGATGGCGTGGGAGAAGTTCTTGAAGTAAGTTATATCCCCACTTTTCCAAGGCTTCAGGTAGAACAGTATGGTTAGTGTAGGCAATAGTCTTTTGGGTAATTGCCCATGCTTTATCCCATTCTAATCTTTCTTGGTCAATTAGGATTCTCATCAATTCTGGAATTGCTAAAGCTGGATGTGTATCATTTAATTGAATGGCTGCTTTTTCGGGAATTTGATTATAATCACGGCAATGTTTTTTAAAATTAGTAAAAATATCTTGTAGAGTTGCAGAGACAAAGAAGTATTCCTGTTTAAGCCTAAGAACTTTTCCTAAATGGAAATTATCGTTTGGATAGAGAACCTTGGAAATATTTTCCGAGATATTCTTCTTTTCAACAGCCTTGATATAGTCGCCGGTATTGAAATAATCAAAATCAAAATCATCAGTTGCCTGAGCTTGCCATAATCGCAAAGTGTTAACATTATCTGTTTGATAACCTAAGACGGGAATATCCCATGCAACTGCCATAATATCTTCTGTATCGACCCAATAATAGAGAATTTTACCATCTTCTCTCTCATAGTGCTCTACCCTACCACCAAATTTAACTCTATAAGTTATTTCAGGTCTTTTAATCTCCCAAGGGTTACCATTTCTTAGCCAGTTATCAGGTTCTTCAACTTGATATCCCTGCCTAATAAGTTGCTTGAAAATACCAAATTCATACCTTATACCATAACCCATGGCAGGATAATTATGAGTAGCAAGTGAATCCATGAAACATGCTGCCAATCTTCCTAAACCACCAGAACCAAGCCCCATATCCGGTTCCAACTCTTCTATATCACTTAAGTAAAAATTTAATTCTTTTACTAATTCTCTAACTTCTTCTAAGATTCCCATACTATTCAAAGAATCCATCATTAAACGACCTACTAAAAATTCCATAGATAGATAATTAACTGTTTTCATATTACATTTATGGGATTCATAGTCTGTCCTTAACCACTTTTCAATTAAATTATCTTTAATTGTAAGGGCTAAAGCCTGATAAATATCACGAGCTTTAATGGTAGTTTTATCTTTTATCATCGAATATTCTAAGTGGTAATAGAATTTATCTCTCAAGCTTTTATGTTTATGTTCAATCTGATCAGAAAAAAATATCGACTCTTCTCTATTCATTTTTGCATCCTTTAAATCATATTTGACAATGCATATTAATGAAGTTAGTTCAAATAGGCAAGTAATTTATTATTAATTTTTTATTAATATTTTTAAGTTTCTTCTATTTTCTAAATAGAATTGCACATAAACATGTACAGAATCAGCCAATAAAAGTTAAGCGATAATCATTTTAACCCAAGTAGTGCAGTAGAATTTTAGGGAATAGTGCAGATTCTTCTGCACTATTTGGGTTTAATTATCTTATTTTACTCATCATTCTTGAGCTAATCTCAGTAATTCTAATGCTTTTTCTAGCTCTGGATCTCTACCATTCTTAATGTCATCAACAGTTTTATCCACAATTACGTCAGGAATTATTCCAACACCAAAAAACCTACTTTTATCTGGATTTCTTACCAACATTCCTGTCCATGAAGCTTTAAGATCTCCAGGTAGAGGAGTATCGATAACATTGCCATTAGCTCCTGCAGTAGGCTGACCGACAAGAGTAGCCAATTTATTGTGTTTCAAGACAGAAAGGTATACTTCACAGTAACTCTGTGAACTCCTCCCACATAGAGCGATAATCTTTGCTCCTATATGTGGTTCAGCAGGTTGTAATGCCCAAACTAGCTCATCTTCATTAAGTCTAGGTAATTCTTCTTTTGGCTGAATATATCTTTTTATCACTAAGCCAGTAAGAGAATCAGCTTCCGTTAGTAAGTTGCTAAGTAGTTTCGGTGAAATACTTGGGTAAAGTCTTAGGTCTAAAATAATTCCCTTAGCATTTAACAAATCTGGCATAACTTCATCTAACTCTTTATTGTTTATTATATTGGTATTTAAATATACAATTTCATTAGGGTAGTGGATTACTTTCTCAGGTTTTGTTAATAAATTTTTTAATACATATTCCACTGAAGGTATTTCTTTTGTGTATTCCAATTCACTCTTTTCGCTAGTGGTTTTAAATGTAAAAGTGGCAACAGAATCCTGATATGTCCTCATAAAATTCCTAAATAGCCTAAGATTAGTTGTTTCTGGATTAGAAGAGATATAGTATGGTCTATTTTCTTGCATCAGTTTACTAAAGTTTTCTCCATTGATTTTGACCACTTCGTCTCCTAAAAGCGAAACCAGTGAATCATCTAAAACAGAAGTAACTAACCACTTGCCATTGATAGGGTAGGTATTAAATGGAGGCAACTTAGTGTTTAATGAATTATCACTTATAAATGCATGCCCATCTTCTGTTTTGGACATCAAGAGTCTTAAAGCTTGCCTATACTCCAAAAAATTCTTGCTTTCTAATGTTCTTTCCAGACTAAGAGGCAATTCTTTATCCCAATCACAGATATTATATTCGAAGTAGGGATAGAAGAAATTCAATTCATTCCAATACTTTATTATACCTGCAAACCAAACCCCTTGGCTATCTCTGTCATGCATATCATAAACAGAGTATTTTTGTTTCAACTCATCAAGTTTAGTCTTATCAGCTATCGGA
This sequence comes from Cloacimonadales bacterium (SeqCode), assembly GCA_963692475.1. Lineage (GTDB taxonomy): Bacteria > Cloacimonadota > Cloacimonadia > Cloacimonadales > JAFGVF01 > JAEKNW01. Next base: position 2,208,706 of record OY829950.1, on the reverse strand, counting down.
TAAGTGTGTTTCATATCACATTGTAGCACCATAGGAAAGTAACAATTTAAACCTGGAATGAGTTCTTTATCCAGTACTTGGCCATAAAGAAGTTCTTCAGAAAATATTTTATCAATAAATCCAAGCGTGTAATTCTCTGCTGAATTTGTCTTTTGGATAGACATTCTCTTCTTATCCATATTGCTATCTATCAGAATATCAACATTACTACTCTTTACTCCATAAGTAGGAGAAATATTTACACTAAAATCACTGGGTAAATCCCCAATCTCTTCTTTGGAAAAATCAGAAAAAAATACTCTACGCCAAGTTCCATTATGCCAATCTTCTACTAAGAAATCATCTAACATTACATGTTCAAAATCCACAAATGATATTCCTAAAGGTTCGTTCTGATTTGCTTTACCTTCCAGTTCAAAGCTCTTTTCTGTCCAGCCACTTTGATTTAAATCTTCACCAGCATAGTCACCATTATATACTATGTGCATGTAGGTTGTGAGAGAATCATTATCAGCTTGCCAAATTTTGAAAGACAATCTAATCTTTGTATCTTCATCATTAGAAATGGATATTTGAGGATACAGGACTGCCCATAAAGGATTGTTAGGAGCTGTTTTATCTATCTTGATGGGACGATTTGTTCTTATGGAGTTGTAAACAGAAGATCCTTGAGTATTGTTATATCCATTATATTGCCAAAAAGTAGTTTTACGACCTGAAATAACTTCACCTAAGTTTAGCTCAGGTTTAGTTTGTGTATATAGTTTTATATCTGGAACAATGGGTAGAAAAAGATTATTTAATAATTTACTAAGTTCCTCATTATTACGGGCAGGCAGTACATATTGTGAGCCATAAATTGCAAAACTATCCCAGTCAATATCTTGAGCTTCATCCGAAGGATAGAAATGTTTAACATAGCCATAGAGTTTCGTGAACGCAGTAAGATTATCTACTTTCTTATCTACTTCAACTGTATTAGTTGAACATGAACAGGTAATACACAATACTAGCAACAAAAGTGGAATTTTTAACATAAACTGCTCCCTTTTTTTTAAAATAAATTATTACATTATTCAAATCTCGTAATTACACGTCAAGTCTTTTTTAGTGTAATTATCACAACTTCAGGAGGACAGAAAAATCTAACATTAATCCAGGTATTTCCAACTCCGGCAGTAGTATAACCTTTCATATTTTTATATTTCCAGAAAGAATAGGAGTATTTATGAGGGAATTTAGTGAATCTAACAATAGGAACTCCTCCAGGATAGCAGATTTGCCCTGAATGGGTATGTCCTGCTAAGAGTAAGTCATAGCCTTTTCTTTGAGCTTCTTTATAGACGTTAGGAGAATGAGTTAAAAGAATTCTATAATCATTATGTTGGAGTGGAAGGTCTGGGAATTCATGGGCTAAGTACCTATCTGAATCTTCAATTCCCGTGATAGTAATAGTTTGGTCTCCCCTCTTGAGTGTAATATATTCATTTAGTAACATATTTACCCCAAGTTCATTGAGAATCTCAGCTATCTTATACTCATCATGATTTCCTAATACAGCATATACTTTGGAAGTATCTATAACATTAAGTAAATCCCTATAAAATGATTTAATCACCGCATAATTACCAAAAGCATTCACTTGATAATCGCCACCAAAAAGGTAAAGATCAACCCTCTCCTTGCTTAGAATTCTTTTAATTGGATTGATAATAGCAGGATTGCCATTTAGATGAAAATCAGAAATAAACATAATCTTGAAGTTGTTAAATTTTGAGCCAATTTGCGGATGCTTGACCTCAAGTCTCTCTGTTTTAATCCTTTGAGTATTACGATAACCTAAAGCAGCTAAACCTGCACCCTCAAAGATATATTTGATAACTTTAGCAATGGGATGTGCTTTCTTATGGGTGTGTGATTTGTTTTTTAATAAGGCCTTGATTCTTTGTTCGCGAGCTAATCTCTTGGGATGAATCTCTTTCATTACTCTAAACTATTATTCCTGTCATAATGTAATTTAAAAGATTTTATCCCATAAAATAAGCTCTCTACCAGTCTGTCTTGATAACTTTCACTATTTAAATTTTTACCCTCTTCAATATTGGAAATAAATCCCAATTCCACCAAGACAGAAGGCATATAAGCTCCTCGTAAAACAAAGAAATTAGCAGATTTTACGCCACGATCAAAGGCTTCAGTTTCTAAAATGGCGTTATTCTGAAATTTATATGCTAAATTAATACTTTCAATTAGTTGAGCAGATTGAATTAAATCACTGATAACATAATCAGCTTGTGTATATTCTTGTAAGGCTTCTTCACCCTCAAACTCAGCAACCACAGAGTTTTCTAAGGCTTGAGCAGCTCTTGATTCATCATTCTTAGCTTCCGAAAGATAATACACTTCTATTCCATGAGCTTTTTTATTTTCAGCTGCATTTGTGTGAATTGAGATGAAAAGGTCAGCATCATTTGCATTAGCAAATTCAGTCCTCTCCTTCAAGGAGACAAAAGAATCATCTTCCCGAGTAAGAAGAACTTTAACATTAAATTCACTCTCAATTCTTGCTTTTAATTTTTGTGCAATCGACAGAACAATATGCTTCTCTTGCAAACCATTAGCCCCTTCAGCACCAGGGTCTTTTCCCCCATGCCCTGGATCAAGTACGATTACTTTAATTGATGATTCATTACTATTGTTCAAAATTAGAAAATCATCTCTATATTCTGCTGAGTTAGGAAATATTTGAGGAAAAATCTCCTGCAGGAAATGTTCAGGAAGACAATATTCTCCATCAAGATAAATTAAAGGATAATAAAAGTTATAATACTCATCTTCTAATAGGTCAGTTTGATGATTATAACTCGCTACATGAGCAAAAGGAGTCTCTAAACAAAAAGATATCTCTTTTTTAAATATGAAAAAATGAAGTCTATCATCTAAAAGAATCTCTTTTATCTGCCCCTCTACAAGAGAATTAAAGTCATTAAGTTTGAAATAATTTATATTCTCATGTTGAAAAGTCTCTAAAACATAATAATTATCGCTATCAGCAAACTGAACTTTTATGTTAGCTGATAAAGTTGCTATTCCCCACAATGTTATTAATAAAAGAAGTATTTTCTTAATTTGCATCACTTTCCTTAGAATGTCATTTTTTTAGCTCTATCAATATCACGTTGCTGATCTTTCTTCTGCATATCTTCCCGTTTGTCATAGTTTTTCTTACCCTTGGCTAAAGCTAATTCCACCTTGCAAAGACTTTTCTCATTTATATATATAGAAGCAGGAATTAAGGTCATTCCACCTTCAATAATTTTTGAATTAATCTTCTTAATCTCTCTCCTGTTGAGAAGTAATTTACGTGGACGAGTTGCCTCATGATTGAAATAAGCAGTCTTCTCATAAGGTGATATATGCAAGTTGAGTAACCATACTTCACCTTGCTTATCAATACGAGCAAAACTATCCTTAAAACTTACTTTGCCCTGCCTAATTGATTTTATCTCTGTACCACTAAGCACAATACCAGCTTCATAAGTTTCTATAAAGAAATACTCATGCCTGGCTTTTTTATTCTTCATTTCACGTAATCTATCGTTATTCTTTTTATTTGCCATAAATTTACCAATCTTTCTGAATTAATGTTGAAGTGGTTCATATCACATTTTTAGAGTCTAAACGACACTATTTTCAACCTTTCATTCCATTATCATTTACTAGGGCAAAATGTCAAATGATATTTGAATAAGAGATTAATAAAAAGTCTCAAATCAAGCCAGGTTGAGATTGAATAGTCAGTGTTCGCCAAAACTCTGCTTACTGATCCTACGCGAATAGTGATCCCCATCTATTTCGTAATCCTGTCTTGTGTGGGATAGACTTTAGAGAAGACTCAAAGAGATGACATCTGATAGGCATTTCTCACAAGAAACTACTAGCTGAACCCACACAAATACTCAGCCCTAGAGTGGCGAAATATTCTAAACTATTGTTAGTATGCTATAATTTACATGTTCGGGGGTCTGGAAATTATTTATTTTCGCCCCACAATAGTTCTTCAATATTCCAAAAAATGACCTTGTAAAAACAACCTGCATATTTATATTATCTAAATTACTCCATAAGCACTAAAAACTTTAGCTTTAAAGAACATCTACTCATTATTCAAATTCTCATTAGCACTCATCAAGCATTCATATGCAGCCAAGGTTGCAATAGCTCTTTTATTTGGAGGCGTAGAATTTGCTCTATAAGCAATTTGAATAAACTCTCTCAAGAGACCAAGCTGGAACTCCCATTCACAGAACATTTCACCATAAATCTCTTTAACATTACTAATGATCCAGTTTACTGCATAAATAAAACCACTATTTTTGCTTCCATTCTCTAGTTCCTTGAGAGTTATTATACATTTAGCAAGTTCTACTTGGTTATGAATTATATTTATATCATAGTATTCTTTTGTTTTGTAATCAAAACCTTCAATAAACAAATTAACTAATAATCTACAAATATCCATACACCAGAAGTCTTCCTTCATACACCCTGGATCAATAATAGCGATATTTTCATTGCTTTTCATGATATTTTTAGAATGAAAATCACCATGACAAATCACTATTTTATTCAGTTTTGTGATAACTTCAGGTCTGATATTATCAAAGATGCTACTTTTAAGATAATCGAGTAAAATATTTCCATTCTTATCATCCCAAACTAGTAAAGGTTTCAATTCAACCAGTGCAAGTTTTATCTTACTTCGGTGAATTTCATCGAATTTAACGTTAATAGCTTTGTATTTCTCTTCTTTAACTGTGTTGTTAGCATAAAATGATTTCATACTGTTATTGTTAGTGAACAGTTTATTGAAAAAATCTTCTACTTTATTTTTATCTATAGTTTGTAATAAAAAATCGAATAAAGTAATTCCTTCTGGAACATTTTCTATCATAAACGCACCAATATCTTTTGTACTATAGTCTGTATTACTAATATTAATTTTGAATTGATAGGGTAATTCAATATAGTATTTTTCGGCATTACTAATTTCATTAGCTAATTTTTTTTTATCTTTTGATACTTTTAAAATTGATACTTTCTTATTATAATGTAACTTAAAAACAGAAGCACCACTAAATCCAGAAGACATTCTCTCAACTAATATTTTATCATTAATGTTCTTATTTTTGATAATATTCATAATTACTAATGACACAGAACTGAATCCAATCGAGTTTATCTCTGCTTTCAAGAGATAATCATCTTCATTTAAATAACCAAATTTTTCGGAGATGTTATTTTTTAAATAATCATTAATTAGATAATTTACCATATTATCGATATTGTCTTTATGGAAAATATTTTCGGTCAACAAATTTGGATAAGTGCTTATATCAAATTTTAATTCATATACAGTTCCAGTTGATGTAGATCCTTTTGTGAAAAGTAACACCTTTGTATTACTATCCATTACATTCAAACTGTTAAGAATTACTTGGACAATATTTTTTTCATTGTTACAATCAGGTATTTTATCATATACATCCAAAATCAGATAATCATATGGAAAAATATTATTATCAATATCATTTTTTAGTTCGTAAGAACTATTATATGACTTATATGTTACTTTTAGTTCATTACTTTTTGTCATTAAATCAATACTCGTTTTAGTTTCTTTTAAGCAAAAAAAGTCATCGTCAAATTGTGCAATTGATAACATATTATCCTCCGTAATTTAACAAAGTAATTTTCACACAATAATAATCTTTATCAAGAAATCCATGGTCTACATTATCAAGAAATCTATAGTCTGCATCATCAAGAAATCTATGGTCTACATTATCAAGGAATCCATGGTCTACAACACCATTAAAGTTTAGTAAATCCTGTTTGAAATAATGTAAGCTGCCATTAGGATTAGAATAAGATTTATAATTGCCAGTATTCGAATACACCACATATATTCTAACAAAATTTTCCACTAAATTACATTCTATTTTGATATCGCATTTAAGTAAATTATTTGTTTTTTTTATGTCTGGATAGTTTTCATTTTGCCTCTTCTTAATATTCTCTAAGATTAACTTTAGATGTCTTTGTAAAATACTTTTACTTACAAATACTTCTATATTTTTATCAATGTTTATTTCTAATTTATTTTTGAATTTACATTTCCCGAATACAGAATTAACGATATCAAATAAATTACTTGGTATTGAATCTAGAAACATTTTTAAGTCTGAAGATAACATGCCATTATCTATATTATCATAAAAAAGAAAATACTTCATTCTATCATAATATTTTATATATTTGTTGAATGAATTATCATCCTTAATAATGCTGAGTATATCTCTGCTTCCAGCAGTTATAAGTTTATCAAATTCTTGAAGATTAAGTTTAATCTCCAGGTAATTTGTATAAAATATTTTTAAAGGGCGAGAATGCAGAACACTGTGTTTGAAAGAGAGTAATGCATCTATGTGTAAAATTACATTCTTTAAAAATGTTCTAAATTCCTTATATCTTAAAATCATAAAATCTTGTCTAATTTTAAAAACCTCCACATAACTCTTTGCTTTTTTCCCATTTGCTAAAACATCAATTAATTGAGATTGACTTTTATTTAGCTGTAAGCTGTCAAAACAATATAGGATAGGGGGATGGTGATCTTTTTCAGTTTTGTATTCACAATAGACCTCATCCTTTAATTTGATGAAAATTTCTAATTGAGATAAGTTGTCCAATTCAAATTTTCTAATTTTCTCGTCATTAGTTTTTTTAATAATGTATAGAGCTTCAAGTTGCTCATCTTTAAAATTAAAATTTCCCTCTTTTATTAATTTTAGTTGCTTTGAAATATCATCAAAATACACTTTACTTGTATTATGTTCGTTTATATGTATTGAATTTATATGAAATAAAATATTGTGGAATAAACTAGGATTTGCAAATTTATTATCATAAAAAGAAGACTTCATTATATTGAAAATTTCTTTGCAGAAAAAGAACTTATTGGATGCTCTAAAAACTGATATAGCAGCATACTTATATCTATAAGCCAAATTTAAACCTATGTCTGTTATTATACCGAAAGAAAAGCTTTTCGCAAGTTCAGATATTTGGGTAATTGATATTTCTTTTGATATTCTATAAACAATATATCTAAAATTGCTAAAAATCAATGGTTCCTTTTGTAACCATATAAGCTCACTTGAAAGAAGATAGATAAATGCATACATTTCTGAATCTGAATTATCTATAAAGGCATCTATACTATCTAACATTTGATACAATTTGTTAAACAATGCTATTCTGCTTTCTGTATATAGTACTGAATTTTCAAGCATATTTTTAAAAAAATACATACTACATATCAATTTGTTAGATAACTCATGTTCGAGATAGTTTTCACTATCACCAAACAGATCAGTAGGAATGGGTAGAATATCCTTAGAATCAACAATTTTTAGTCTTCTTTTTCTTTTATTCGCAATATCTCTTAGGTGTTCAGAATTTTTTATCATATAGTACCCCAAAGCATCCCTATGCTGACATACTGGACATTGAATAGAATCATAAAATCTGACAGGTAAATCATACAAGGAAACAAATGCAACATCAATATATCTTTCTATGTCAATATAATCATCTATTGAAACCCAAGTCAATTGTGGGGCTCGTGTGTTTTGATTCTTGGGCTTTTCATCTTTTACATCTTGATTCCTAGGCTTTTCCACTTTTATTGAACTTTTTATTTGAGTGATATTTTTAAAAAAATTAATATCTCCATCTGTTAATTGAGAAAATATTGTAATAATTAGCATTTTACGAGCACATATATTCGATGTGATTATCTGCTTTATAGTTTTACCAGTTAAACTACTAAAGTCAAAAAAAACTATATAATCAATAGTAGGTACCTCTCCAACAATGTCATTAAAGCTAATAATTTTATAAGTTTTATCGTCCATGAGAGACCTTTTAATGAAATCAGAAAATAGATTATAGTTTTTATCTTGTAAAACTATATGAATTGTAACCTGAATACCATTATCAGTTTTCCATTTATTAATTTTTCCTGCAACTGCTTTAGCGATATCTTCGTTTTTTAATATTTTTTCTTTATGTAGATAAAAAGTGAAGTGTCTGCCGTTATATTTACCAAAATGATAATAATAAAAAGAGCTTGTTTTTTCGAACAACACCTTCAATTCATCTGTCAAACCATAATTTAAAATCTTAAAATTACTTGGTTTGTATAATGGTGAAAAAATCTCATATTGACTATTATCTATTAAAGTGTAATATAAAGACTTTATGCGATTATCATGCCTTCTATGATATTCAAGATCCTCTTTTTTAGTTTTTAAATTACTATCAGTTAGAATGCTATAAATTGGAGTTTTCTGACCCCAAATTTCTAGATTAGTATTGTCTTTATTCTTCATTTCGTTAAGCACACAAACTATTGCAATAATATTTCCTTTATCTCTTCGTACTTGTTTTATCAATCTTCTAATAGTTTCTGTGGATGCTATTATAGTTGTTAGAATAAGGACTTCATCATGTTCATTGAATAATCTTGTTCTTCTTGGTAACTCATTGTCAATATCTTCAGAAAGATTAACAATACGATTTTCTTTAATGCCTAACAAGCGTGCTAACTCAGTAGCTAACCTATACTGTTGAGAATGATCTATAAAAAGGTGTAGTTTATTATTATCACTTATAAACTTATTTCTCATAAGTAGAGTAAACAGTGTTAAAGCAAAACCAAGAGCATTAGTTTGGTTCAGAATTTTTGAAAAATTAATCCATTTTTCACTAAGTACCAGTTTAGGGCTACAAATTAAAGATTTATTATGAAAATGGAGGTTCTCTTTTTTTTTGATTTCATTTTTTAATATTTCTTGATATAAAGAGATAATATTTGTAAAATCAAACTGGAGGTACTTATTTTTAGAGATTGTAAAAAAAGAGCTATCATTATGAAAAAATTTAAGTATTTCAATTTGATTTTCCTTATTAAGGCTTTTAAAACTCTCTAAATCAGAAATTTCTTTTGGGAAAGGGGAATTTGTGCAATACATCTCATTTAAGATTTTAATAATGGTTTGATTTCCACCATACCATCCTATTCTTTTATTTTCTCCAATTACTAATATTGGGTCATAAATCAGCTCATTATCAGGACGATACTCATCATCATTTAACTTTAATATTCTCTCATTTGCTGAATTAATAATTACCTCAAGATAACTCTCACCGACTGTAATTGCATTATATAAAATAATGCCCTTATCACCACGCATCTTACTAACCTCAACGAAAGAGTATTCAAAAAATTTTATTCTTACCTCATCGAATTTAAGTTGATTATAACTGTAGTAAATAATTATAAAATTATCACTTTTACTATTAGTGATTTCTCCCCTGAACCATTCTGAAAAATATTCAATGTTTATGCTTTTATCATCAACTAGATAAGAAATTGCCTTCCAATCCTTAGCCACCTTGTTTCTTTCATCAACTGTCAAATTGTATTTTAATATTTCTTTATGGGGACATAATTTGATTTGAATAAATGTACCAGGATGAAAATACTTTTTTTTGTCATCCTCAATCCATTTAGGAATTAAATATCCTCCCTTTTGAAAACCTGCATCAACTAAATTTGACCTTACACGAATAAGTCCATTATATTTATTTATAATTCTGTGTATCCTATATAAACCTTTTGTACCTCTCAAAGGTTCATTTTTTTGTGTGGACCATTTATCAAAACTCCATTTTATTAGTTTCTTCTGAGTAGAGTAATCGCTTAACTCATTACTCTCTGAGAAATTTTTATCATATTTTTCAAGTAGGGGAATGTTGCATATACTGTCTCCTGTATCACCGAAATAAATTTCGATGATTGAATTAATATCACTCTTTACTAACCCTTCTAAGAAATTATCTTCAATGGATTTAAATTTTAGAAATTTGCTTATAGCTGTTGATTTAGTCAATTTAATTGCAAATAGAGCATATTTTGTATCTTTACCAGCATGTTCTTTCACATTCTTTAATAGCTCATAAATGATAACGTTTTTTAATGATAAAATGTCAATATGATACATTCCTCTCGCTTCTTCGCTCAGTACTTTTTCAATTTTATCTACGAGGGGCTGATACTCTTCATCGCTTTTTGATATCCACGTCATAGGGAAAATATAGTCGCGATAATAGTTATCTGAATACTTACTAGTAAGATAGTCTCGTGTAAAGGCACTATAGAAGTAATTTGGGTAAAGTTTATCACTTAAAAAATTGAAATTGTCAGAAATAAGAACTTCTTTTTTATTTTTTATGTGATTACATTGAACAGCATTATCAAAATGATTTGCTTTTAAATAGGCTTTGGCATTCAATCTTTTGATTCTGGGGCTTTTATAATTGTTATCGCTAAAATTATCATTTTTTTCGGTACTAACTTCATTTTGAAATGGAAGAGCAATATATACTTTGTAATCATTTTTTATAAATTTTTCTACCAATAAGCAAAGTTGAAAAGCAGCATCTAAATTAACCCATTCAACTTGAGATAAATCAAAAAAAACTTCATTATCTTCAGAACTTTTATATTTATATAAATCAATTTTTTCTTTTAATAATTGTTTTTCTATTTTCTCTTGAGATAGCGTCTTCAAACCTTTCAAGAAGTGTATTGGATGATTTTTCTGCTCCATTTGAAACCACCTATAAATCTTTATTAAACAAATTGTTAATATATTTATATATTTGTCAAATCTTTTTTATAATTTATACCACAATTACTTCAAATATAAAGATTTGAAGCATTATATAGTTATTTTGATAAAAATATCATTTTTTTATCGATTTTATTTACTACCTAAAGAGTATGACCAGTATATTTCTGTTCTATCATGCTGAGTAGCCCTTGGAAACCATAGTTTAAGCTTCGGAGATAAAAGTATCTGTATTCCCGCAGACGAAGTAATAATTATTCTCTTTAAAAAGAGTATATTAATACGCTCTACATTCGTGTAGTTTATTTAATTCGACTAGATTAATAGTATGCTGAAGACTATCATTTGTCATTTAGTCCATTGGGTGCCTAATAGTTAATCATAAGGTTGAAAGCTAATAGTGAACCATTGATGAAGTAGTAGAAGAGTAAGAAGAGAACAGCAGTTCTTAAGATGTGCAGTATCTATAGATTTTACAAGATATAAGATATTATTTCAATGAGTGCTTGAACTGTCTCTAATCTATTATAGGTGAAAGATGTTTTGCCCTCTCTGGTAAAGAATCAATTTCAATTATCCCATGAAAATGATTAGGCATAATTGCATATTTATGTAATTTTACATTTGGCAAGTGTTTAGGGATTTGTTTCTAAAATTCATAGATGACAAATTTCATCCCTTGAGTCTTCGCTAATGCATTCTACATAGCTTCCTTGAAAACGAAGTAGAAAGCTACGCCTTCACAAGTTGGAGCTTAATTCTTAATTTTGGCTCTCTCTCAAGTAGAGTGGGAATAATTGAGTTCATGTGTTTGTTTTTTTTTGTCTAAAAGAAGATGTCCACTTCAGCAATATCAATAGTAATGTCGCCCTTTGAGGCTTCGTTTAAACTATGCCATCACAAGCAAGGGCTAAGGTATATCTTGGGCTAATATATACAGGGTATAACGAACCCTGTATATCAAATGACATCCCTTTGGGATTAAATAGATATTGAATCCCCAATAATAAAAACAGAAGGCTTAAAAATTATTTATCACATTTCCCACTCTACTTTGGAGAGAGCCTTAATTTCTTCCTTAGGATTGAAGATTATCATTGTTTGCACTATGATAGCAGGCAGGGATGCCCACGTTCCCAGTTAAGAAGCCACCCATTCCAAATTCTCAATTAAACTATAAAACAAATCAACAATGAAATATTAAAAATATATGTCGCCCCTGTAGGGCTAAATTATTCTTTACTAACTATTACAGTGTCTTACGAACACTGCCTATTATATGGCGTCCCTGCGGGACTTAAGAGGTCAATATTATAAATTCTCTATTAAACTATTAAACAAATCAACGATGAAATATTAAAATATATGTCGCCCCTGTAGGGCTAAATTATTCTTTACTAACTATTACAGTGTCTTACGAACACTGCCTATTATATGGCATCCCTGCGGGACTTAAGAGGTCAATATTATAAATTCTCATTAAACCATTAAACCATTAAACTATTAAACCATTAAACCATTAAACCATTAAACCATTAAACAATTAAACCATTAAACAATTAAACAGTTAAACAATTAAACCATTAAACAATAACTTATTCATAAGACCACCCCGTCAGCTAAAGCTGCCCCCTCCACAGAGGGGAATTATCAGGTTCTCAATTCTCAATTTATCTATAAAGATATCTCTTAATCTTTTGAGTTGGTGTTTTTTCAAAAGGCTCGGCTTGTTCTTGAACTTTAGAAATCTTGGAGAAAGTAGATACTTTGCTATTGACTTCTGTTTTCAGATTTTGCAATATTTTAACAATTTCTTTTTTTAGTTTAGACTCTGATAAGGAGTTTGAGCCATAAATCTGGTCAATGTAGTCATAATTTAGATGAATGTTAGCTGTTAGTTTTCCACCTTGCTCTGTGACTAAAGATTCTACCACAAATTCATTTTCATTGATAAGAGATTCAATCTCTTCAGGGTAAATATTCTCACCACTTGGACCAACAATTACATTCTTTAGTCTTCCTTTTATATAAAGAAATCCTCTTTTAATAATCCCAAGATCTCCAGTCATAAAATATCCATCTTCAGTAAAGACTGCTTTGGTTGCTGCTTCATCTTTATAGTATCCCTTCATCACAGAATCACCTTTAACAACTATTTCACCTTCACCAGTTCGAGGATTAGTATTAATAAGTTTGTATTGAAGATTGAAGACCACAGGTCCTGTTGAGCGAAAGCGTGTTTTTGCAGGTGGTGCCCCAGCAACTAAGGGCGAAGTCTCTGTTAACCCATAACCTATAGAATAAGGGAAATTGCAGTCTTGTAGAAATTTTTCCACATCCGAAGCTATTTTAGCCCCGCCGATTCCATAAAACTTGAGATGTCCTCCAAAAGTCTTATAAAGTTTCTTGCCAGCAACATTATGAAGAATCTTTTTCATCATAGGAATTGAGTAGAGAAATCTCATCACTGGTTTAGCTGTAAGAGTAGGATGTATTTTATTTTTAAATATTTTCTCCATAATAAGTGGAACAGTTAACATAATAGTAGGTTTAACTTTAGAAAGTGCAGGTAGAAGAACACTGGCTGTTGGTGGACGTTTAAGATAAGTGATTTTACAATTGTGCATTAAAGGAAAAAGGAATCCTAAAGTACACTCATAAGTGTGAGGAAGCGGTAGAATGGAAATTAACCTATCATGCTCATCCATTGGCTGGATATCATAACAAGCTTTGATATTGGTAATCAGGTTCTTATGACTAAGCATTACCCCCTTGGATTGTCCTGTTGTCCCAGAAGTATAAATAATCACAGCTGTGTCATTTTCATCAATTTGCTTATTCTTAAAACCAGCAATTTCTCCAATAATGCCTGTCTTATCCAACACTGAATCTCTTCTATCCAGCAACATAGCCTTAATTTTCTTAATAGATGAGGGTGGATTTATGATATGAAAATCTTCTATTTGGATAGCAATTATATCCTTTTCAGCTCCAAATAGAGTCTCAAATTTTGGGAATAATTTGTTTGAGACAAATATAGCCTTAGCCTCAGAATGCCTTAATATATGATGAATCTCATTTTCATGAAACTCGGTAAGAATAGGAACTACAATTGCTCCAACAGAAACAATTGCTAAATAAGAAATACCCCAGTTTGGTGAGTTTTCGCTTAAAATAGCGACCTTATCACCATGCCTTATTCCTTGTTCCTTTAAAAGATTAGCAATTTCTTGATACCTCTGCCCCAATTCTTTATACTTCATTGGCTTTTCATCTAACCAAGTCAAAGCATCATTATTCGGGAATCTATCTATTGCATCTGCTATGTTTTCTATTATGGTCTTTTTCATTCTTTTCATACACTCACCTATAAATTAATTGTTTCACTAATTTTTTTTTAGATAATAATGTCAATAGGAAGGGCAAATCCTCAAGAAAAAAAACTAAAATTAATCCAAATAAAATACTTAAATTTGTTCATCTCTAATTAACAAAATTCCATTTTTTAGCTTTATTAACAAGATATTATTTGCCATTATAGGATACATAATACAAGTAATTTAATAGATGTCAAATATTTTTTTACCAAATAAGAAATTTAGTATTTGACAGTTTTGAGGAATTTATATAATTTTGGCTTTAAGAAAATTTGGGATGAATTTTAGTAACAAATAAAAAATTAGGAGGTCGTATTATGAAAACTCTTGCTGATTTAAGAAAAATTAGAGAGAAAGCTCAAAACGACATGAAACTAAGAAACAGTGAAACCAGAGTAAAAGTTGTTGTTGGTATGGGTACATCCGGCATAGCAATGGGTGCTCGTGAAGTGATGAAAGCTTTTTTAGATGAAATCGCTAATCGACAACTTCACGATGTTTTAGTTACTCAAACTGGAGAAAAGGGTCTATCATCAATGGAACCAGTTGTAGATGTGATTATTGATGGTATAAATAGTGTTACTTATGGCAATATGAATGCCGAAAAAGTTAAAAGAGTTGTAGCAGAACACATTGTTAACGGCAACCCTGTTAATGATTTCATAATTTCAACTGACCAATAACCTAATAAGGATTTTTTTATGTATCAGGAAATATTTAAAAAATACGAACCAACTAAAGATAATTTAATTTATATCTTACACGACATTCAGGATAATCACCCTCAGCAATATATCACTGAAGAGGCTGTTTTATCTGTATCAAAATATCTTAATGTCCCAATTAACCATATCTATGGTGTGATTACCTTCTACGGTATGTTCTCAATGAAAGCTCGGGGACGTAATATTATTAGACTCTGTGAGTCACCTCCTTGCTATTTAAAAGGATGTGATAACATCTATAGAAAATTGAAAGAAGTTTTAAATATTAAACAAAATGAAACCACAGAAGATGGTATGTTTACATTAGAATTATGTGCTTGTCTCGGAGTATGTGGTAATGCTCCTGTTATGATGATTAATAACGATATTTATGGTGACCTTACTGAAGAGAAAGTTGTCAAAATTATTAAAGACATCAAAGGAGAAAAGTAATGAAATTCTATCGTAGCCACATCTTATTAGGTATTAATGAAACCTCTATTGAAGCTGGTGCAAAAAAGATTGAACTTGCTTTAAAATCTGAACTATCTAAAAGAAACCTCCAAGATGAAATTGATGTTTTAGAAACAGGTCCTCTTGGCTTCTTTGCTAAAGGTGTATGCCTTAAAGTATATCCAGAAAACATTCTCTATGAAAATGTTACTATTGAAGATATCCCTGAATTAGTTGAAGAACATTTTCTTAAAGGAAGACCAGTTCAAAGATTATTAGCCTCAACTACTCGTGTAGAAGCTTATGATTTCAACTATAAAGAGAGAAATGTATTAGAAAACTCAGGTATTATCGATCCTGAAGATATCGAAGAATATATCGGTGTCGGTGGTTATGAAGCTTGGGAAAAAGCATTATTAGAAATGAAACCTGATGAAATTATTGCTGAAGTAAAAGAATCAGGCTTAAGAGGTCGTGGTGGAGCAGGTTTCCCTACAGGCTTAAAATGGAGCTTCACAGCCCCTATAGATTCACCTGAGAAGCACTTAGTAATTAATGCCGATGAAGGAGAACCTGGTACTTTCAAAGATAGATTAATCATGGAAGGTGACCCTCATAAACTTCTTGAAGGTATGATGATTGCTTGCCGTGCTATCGGAGCAAATAAAGGTTTTATCTATATTAGAGGTGAATATAAGCTCTGTATTGATAGATTAAGACATGCTATTAACCAATGTAGAAGCTATGGAATTCTTGGAGAAAATATCTTCGATAGCGGCTATAACTTAGATTTTGATATCAAAGTTGGTGCTGGTGCTTATGTATGTGGAGAAGAGACAGCTCTAATCGAATCATTAGAAGGTAATAGAGGTAATCCTCGTTTTAAACCACCATTCCCAGGAGTTAAAGGTTTATGGCAAACCCCAACCGTAGTTAATAATGTAGAAACTATTGCTAATGTTCCTACTATTATTAATAAAGGTGCAGGCTGGTATAAGAGTCTTGGTGTTAATGGAGCAACTGGAACAAAAGTTTACACTCTAATGGGTGATGTTGCTATGCCAGGTCTTACCGAAGTACCAATGGGTATTACTCTCAGAGATATTATTAATAAGTACGGTGGCGGAATGTTAAAAGGTAAAAAATTCAAAGGAGCTCTCGTTGGCGGAGCTGCTGGTGTAATTTTATCTGATAAACTTCTTGACGTAAAAATGGATTATGAGAGTTTGAAAGAGTACACTGCTGTTTTAGGTTCAGGAGCTATAATGGTAATGGGAGAAGAGGTTGATATGGTCGAAATGCTCTGGTCAATTCTTCGTTTCTTCCGTCATGAATCTTGTGGAAAGTGTTTCCCATGCCGTTTAGGAACACAACAGTTGTATAATATTATCTGTAAAATTAGAGATGGTGAAGGAAAAGAAGAAGATTTAGAAAGTATGATTATGCTTTCAGAAGCAATGTTAAAGACTTCATTCTGTGCTCTCGGACAATCACCATATATGCCTATCAAGAGTTCAATTCTGAACTTTAGAAATGATTTTTTAAAAAGAATTAAATAAATAGATCTGGAGATGTAAAGATGAAAATGATTAACTTAACAATCAATAATGTTCCTGTAGAAGTTCCAGAAGGTACAACAATTATTAAGGCTGCCATGAAAGCAGGTTTTAAAATTCCTTCTTTATGCTGGCACCCTGACTTAGCTCCTACAGCAGCTTGTGGAATTTGCGTATGTGATGTGGAAGGCTTTGGTGTTCCTAAAAGAGCATGTGCTACTCCTGTAACTGAAGGAATGAAAGTTAATACTAATAGTAAAGAATTAAGAGAATTAAGAAAAACTATCATAGAATTAGTACTTGCTAATCATGATGTTAAATGTCCAACTTGTGTTGCTAATGGCAAATGTGAATTACAACAATTAGCTTACACTATGGATATTGATATGGAAAAAGTTCCTAAATTATTAGAAATGAAACCTATCGATTATTCAAGTCCTTCTATCGTGAGAGATACTAATAAATGTATCAATTGTGGACGTTGTATCACTGTATGTAATGAAATACAAACAGTTTTTGCTTTAACATTTGCCGACCGTGGTTTTGAAGCTCACGTCGATACAGCAATGAGCTGGGGAATCGGTAATAGTGCTTGTGTTAATTGTGGTCAATGTACAGTTTACTGCCCAACAGGTGCTTTAAGAGAAAAAGACGATACTGATAAAGTATGGGATGCTCTTTTAGATCCAACTAAACATGTTGTGGTTCAAGAAGCTCCTTCTATCCGTGCATCATTAGGTGATGAATTCGGTATGGATATGGGTACTGTTACTCCTGGTAAAATGTATGCTGCTCTTAGAGCTCTTGGCTTCGATTCAGTTATGGATACAAACTTCACTGCTGACCTTACCATTATGGAAGAAGGAACAGAGTGTGTTGAAAATCTAAAAAAACATACAGGAAAACCTGTCATTACTTCATGTTCTCCAGGTTGGGTGAAATTTGTTGAAACTTATTACCCAGACTTAACTCCTTATGTTTCTACTGCTAAATCACCAATGTCAATGTTTGGTGCTTTATCAAAAACTTATTATCCAGAAGTTCATGGATTAGATCCTAAAGACATCGTATCTGTTGCTATCATGCCTTGTACTGCTAAGAAATTTGAAGCACAAAGACCTGAGCTTAGTCATAACGGACTACAAGATACTGATATAGTTCTTACAACACGTGAATTCTTAAGAATGATTCGTGAAGCTGGTATTGACTTCAAAAATATTGCTGAAGCTAAACCTGATGAAGGAATGAGTTTCTACACTGGTGCAGGTACTATCTTTGGTGCTACTGGTGGTGTTATGGAAGCTGCTATCCGTTCAGCTTACTTCTTAGTAACTGGTGAAGACTTAGAAAATCCTAACATTGAAGCAGTTCGCGGACTTAAAGGCGTGAAAGAAGCTGTTATTACTATCCCTGGTTTCGGTGATGTAAAAGTAGCTGTTGCTAACGGTTTAGGTAATGCCAGAAAAGTTATGGATAAAATCCAAGAACAAATCAAAGAAACAGGTTCAACTGAATATCACTTCGTAGAAATCATGGCTTGCCCAGGTGGTTGCGTTGGTGGTGGTGGACAACCTTTCGGTAACAGTATTGCTGACCGTGCAAGAAGAGGCGAAGCTCTTTATAAAGAAGATGCAAACCTTGAATTCAGATGCTCTCACCATAACCCTGAAATCACTAAAATCTACGCTGATTACTTAGAAAAACCAGGTTCTCATAAAGCTCATGAATTACTCCATACCTACTACTTTGGAAGAGATAAATTCAAGGGCCATGTAGAAAAACAAACTACAGGTTTAGATTCAAAACACTAATATCCTGTTAGAATTATAAATTAAGAGGCGAATTATCTTCGCCTCTTTTTTATTGTTTAGCTGGACTTCTGATTGGCTCAAGTTCAAGTATAGTGGTAAAAATTAGAGTAAGTTTTGCTTGTAAATAAGACTTTAATAATATAATTTAAAACAATATTAAGCAAGCATGTCTTTTAATTAATCCATAGTTCTTTTCTAAAGGATCATATTATATGTATTGAACTTATATATCTTCACTATCAGGTGTCTGTTGGTTTTCAGCTTAGTGGATGGCTAATAGATGCCCAATAAACCCCTAATAAACCACCAATAGACTATCTGACATAAAGTGTGTCGTCCCATATAAGTGGACTAGTAAATATTAAACTAGGAGCAAGACATGTTAAAGAAAAAAAGTACGGTACCGAAAATGCAAAGAATCTACAGTGAAACCTTTAAAATGAAAATTGTTGACGAGATTGAGCAAGGAGATTTAACTCAAGCTGAATCTAGTAGAATATATAATGTTTCAGAAAGTACCATAAGTAGATGGTTAGCGAGTTATGGAATGAACGACAAAATAGGGAAAAAGGTGATGATTATGACAGAACGTGAAACTAGAGAAGCAGACCTTTTAAAAAAGGAAAATAAGCAGTTAAAACGGGCTTTAGAGGATAGCCAGTTCTCAAACGAAATCCTTGAAAAGTATATTAAGTTTATGGCTGAAGAGAAAGGTATTGATTTAAAAAAAAACATAAATTCAGGTTTCTCCAAAGAGTCTCAAAAGATCTTAGTATCAAGGCTTTTAAAAGATCAGGAATAAAACATATGTGTTCAATATTAAATGTTTCAAAGTCAGGTTACTATAAATATCTTCAAAGTGCCTTCCACATCGCTCATAATGACTTGCAGTGTCTCTCCAAAGTGAAACAGTACAAAGAAACACAGCCTTATGTTGGCACTTGTAAATTATGGAAAATGCTGGAGAATGATGGTCTAAAGATTGGAAAAAAGCACCTTAATGACCTTCTTAAAGACCAGAATATGTTAATTCGAAAAAAGAAAAGATATTGCAAAACTTCAATATCAGATGGTAGTAAAGTATATCCAAATTTGATTAAAAATATGATAGTAGAGAGAAAAAATCAAGTATGGGTAACTGATATTACCTATATTTCTAAAGACAAAGGATTTTACTATTTGTTTTTGCTAAGTGATATGCATACCAGACAGATATTGGATTATGAAGTTTCCTCTAATATGCTGACTAATAACCATATAAAGATGTTAAAAAGACAGCTAAAACATGTTAATAATACTAACGATCTTATTCACCACTCAGATCATGGTTCTCAATATACAAGTAATGAGACTATTAACCTTCTGAAACAGCATGGTATAAAGATTAGTATGACTGGTGATGGCAAATGCTATGACAACCCTATTGCTGAAAGGATAAATTGTACAATGAAGCATGAATTTGGATTAAAACGGACATTTAGCACTATGGAAAGTCTTAAAAAAGCTACTAAAGATGCAGTAATGATCTATAACTCTCAGAGACTTCACAAAAGTTTAGGGTATTTTACTCCAAATGATTTTGCAAATCATTAAAAGAGGTTACCAGATGATGAACAGATACACAGCTGAATGTATTTTCTTTTGAAAAATGCGAATAAATTACGAATGCAAAATGGAGTCGACAACAGAACTCAAAAGTATGAGTAAATGTCTCATTTTTCAAAAGAGATACATGACTCAGGATACATAAAAAAGGTGTCCACTATATTGGTACTTGACAAAGCAGATAATGAAGGATTTAGATTTGCCAAGAACAAAAAGATTGATTATTGAGTGTTAACAGAAAATTCTACAAAGAGGTGACCTATTTATGAAATTTCCAACTGACTTGAACTTGAGCCTTCTTATTTATTCAGATCACATCATCTTTCTCTTCTTTCTCTTCTTTCTAAATAAAAAGTTGCTAATATTTAAATTTACATTACTCTTTGAGTAAAATACATTTACTGGAGCTTTTATGAATAGACAAAATATTTTGAAAATAATTAACATTGTTCTTTTGATTGCATTTCTAACAACTGTAATCAGTGTAACTATCTATTCTATAATTCCATCTAATCTTAATGGAGATGAGCTTGTAGGAGAAATTCATGAGAATGCTGGTATAGTTTTTGCACTATTTGCGTTTTTACATATAGCTTTCAATTGGAAATGGATTAAAACACAAATGTTTAAAAAGAGGAGTTAAGATATGAAAAAGATATTTATTATAGGTGTTCTATTTGTTATGATATCAAATCTATTTGCCCATTCTGCAAAAGATGTCACTGCAAGTTTTGATAATGAAACTAAATTACTCAAGGTAGATTTTACCCATAAAGTAAGTGATGAAAGTAAACACTTCATTTTCTTAGTAAAGGTAGAAGTAAATAAAAAAGAAATCATCAGCCAGCTCATATCGAAACAGGAAACAAATGATGGTGGAGAATTAATTTTTCGCATTCCTGATCTAAAATTAGGTGACGAAGTTAAGGTTATTGCAGAATGCAATAAATCAGGAAAGAAATCAACCACATTTAAAGTCGAATAATAAAGAATTTGTGAAGAAACCTGTTCACGAAATTGGACAGGTTTTTCTTAATCCTTGACTTGAAAGATAATCATTGTATTATTTGTTTTATGAGAATATACTTTGTTGATTCATTCACTAATCAGCCTTTTAAAGGTAATCCTGCAGCTGTTGTTCTACAAGATAAAGCTTTGCCTGATAAGCTAATGCAGAACATAGCCCAAGAGATTGGATTTTCTGAGACTGCTTTTTTGTTAAAGGATGATAAAGATAAATATCTCTTGAGATGGTTTTCCCCAACAACAGAAGTTAGCTTGTGTGGTCATGCTACTTTAGCTACAAGTAAAATATTTTTCACTTATCTTGAACCTGGACAAGAAAGCATAGAATTTCAGACACATTATGGTAAAATAACTTGTTACCGTCACGGCAATGATATCGAGATGAGATTCCCCAGAGATTACTCTACTAAGCTAAAGTACTATAATGAAATCAAAGAATATCTTGCCTTTCCAATTAAAGACAATATTTTATTTAGTAAAGAAAACCATTACTTAACCGTATTTGTGGCTGATTCTTTAAATCTTAATGATTTAGCAATAGATATTGAGAGAATATCTAAGCTAAGTACAATTATACCAAATATTAGAGGGTTAATAGTAAGTAATAAAAAAAAAGATAAAGTACAAATGAGATTCTTTGATCCTTGGGAAGGCATTCCTGAAGATCCAGTAACTGGTTCCGCAGCTTTAGTGCTTTCAGAGTATTGGTTTGATTATTTGAAAGTTGATTTTTTAGAAATTGAACAAGTATCTTCCCGAGGAGGTAAAATGTTCGTGAAATTAAATGATAAAAGTATCTCTATTATAGGGACTGCAACTATTATATTAGAAGGAAAAATGATGGTAGGTAAAAATGGTGAATAAATCACACAAGTTCTGTTTAGTAGTTTTTTTAATATCAGGCTTTGTTTTAATATTAATGGCTCTTATTACAAAAACCAAAATGTCCTTAGAAGGTACAGTTAAGGTAGGTATAAATGGCAAATAAAGCTCAAAAATTTCGTCTTGGAGTCTTCTTGATAACTGGTTTTGCATTAATAATCATCACAATTGCTATCATTGCAGGAAGTAGCTTATCTCAAAAACGAGATATCTATTATATTAACTTCCTTAATGAATCTGTTGGTGGATTAGATGTAGGGAGTAAGGTAAATTATCAAGGAATCGGCGTTGGTAGAGTAGAAGAGATAATTATTTCTCCTAAAGATGTTACTTCAATAGTTGTAACTATAAGTATTCAAGGTGGAACACCAATCAAAAGTGATGCCAAAGCTTCTCTTTCTCCAGTTGGTATTACAGGACTAAACTCTATTGAAATTAAAGGTGGGACTAATGAATCTAAGCTCTTACCTACAAAATCATATATAGAAGTTGAGAAGTCATTGTTTGGGACAATTACTAACAAAGCAGTATCAATTACAGAGCAATTGGATGAGTTGATAAAGAGTCTGAATAAATTAGCAGATCAAAATAATATTGACAACATTGCTTCCATAATAGGGAATTTAGACGAAATCCTCTCTGAAAATCGTTCTACTTTAGAAGGAACGATGAAAAATTTAGAATCAATTTCAGGAGATGTTGCTAAATTCACTAATGTATTAGATGCAAAATTAGACACTTTGGTTACAGCAGCAACCCAATCTATAGTTGCTGTTAACAAGATTTTAAATAACAGTTCAATTAGCAATATTATTACAAATCTTGATTCTATTTCTTCAGATTTAGCTGGAGCCGATTTAGATGTTTTGGTTGCCAGTGTGAATACATCAGTTATTAGATTAGAATCAATGATGTCAACTGTTGATAACACTGTAATAAGATCAAGAAGAGATATCTTAGATATCTTAGAATCAGCACGAGAAGCAATGGAGAATCTAAACGAATTTTCTAAACAGATTAATGATAACCCATCAGCAATTATCAGAGGGAATAATTAGGAGAGCACATGAAAAAACATAACTATTTAATATTTATTTTAATTTTGATTTTAGTTTCATCCATCTTTAGTGGATGTTCAAACAATAGAGAAGATAAAGTAATAAACTACTATATTTTAGATTACATACCTCATTTAGATAAAGAAGAATTAAGGCAGATTAAACCTTTTCCTTATAGTGCAGAGATTACTGAAACTCAGATACCAAGAACCTATCAGCGAAATCAGATTGTAGAGAAAAATTCAATAAACACCATTTCTTATTCAGAAAACAATCTTTGGGCTGATAAACTCTATAATTCAGTTCCCCAATTACTACTTCAAAAATCAACAAGGTATAATTTCTTTGAAAATGTGCAGAGAGACTTTTTTACAACTATTCCTGATTATTATATAGATACTTTTGTTGGAAATATTGAGCAGGTGAACAGCAGTGAGTTTGTTTCTGCTCATGTTAAAATGGATTTCTACTTAAGGACATCTAAACAACAAATTGTTGTTGTGCACCGTTTTAACAGAGATGTTCCAGTCTTAGATGATAACATGAGTTCTACAGTTCAAACTTTCTCAGAGATCATATCGGAAGAATATGATAAATTCTTAGTTAAAGCTAAGGATTATTTCGTAAATGGAAATGAGAGCAAAAATCAGATACCACTTTTAAATTCTGATGTTGTGGAATATGGAGACTATTATGAAGAGACAGAAGTGGAAGGTGAAAATACTGGTGAGTTAATTGTTCCGAATCTGTCTAAAAGTTCAAATGCTCCATCTGTCTTAGTTATGAATAATGAAACTTCTTTTGAGACAATAATTGAAATGGGAAATGTTATAACTTTACCTGTGGGGAAATATACTCTCTATTTAGGACAAGGTCAAGAGAGAGAATTAACCTACCCTATTGAGATTAAGCAGAAATATAGAACTATTGTTGAGCCTAAATGGAGCTCTTTAACTATTAATATTATTGATAGTGGAAAATCACGTGTGAGAATGTCTTATGATATTTATGAAGGAGAAAATAATGAAGCAATTGGTTTCGACTTTTCTGCTGCAGATGAAGCAGGTGAAGAAAATAGAGTTTGGGTTCTTCAACCAGGTCGTTATTTCATAACAATCGACGGTGCATCATTCTCTTCTTATATAGATTTTACAACTGTTGATTTAGAGCCAAGTAAACACTATAATCTTACTATCGTAGTTGACCCTGATGGCACTAATGGTAAGCTTTTAGGTGCTGGTATTCACCCTCAAGAATCAGAAAATCTATTAAAAACTTACTACTCTTCTCAAAATGCTTTCCATCTTAATTTTAATATTAATGCTAACAATGAAACAGAGGAAAATACTTTTGATGAAAATATTACACTTAGTAGCCAATTTGATAAAAAGATGTACTATCAAAGAGATAACATAGATTATGAAGGAAGAATTAACTGGGAGCTTGGTTTTAATAAAGCATCTAAGGAAGATTTGAAAATATCCATTGATGAATTCAGATTTAACAATACTCTTATCTATAATATTTGGGACCAACTCGGTATATATGGAAGATTTGATACTAACTCTCACTTTTTACCAAAACATAGTTATTTCACCTCAGAATCAAACTATATAATCTATAATGAAAATGGTTCAATCGCCGATTCTCTATATGCTCAAGATAGAATCAAACTTCAAAACCCTGTGTTCCCATTAACTCTAAAAGAAGATATGGGGCTTAATTATAGAATCAACAATGGTAAATATGGTAATGTTAACTTTAGAGCAGGTTTAGGTTGGTTACAGACCTACAATAAAGATGTACTTGTTTTCAGCAAAGATAACTCTTCTGGAACTAAACTTTATAATAGATTATCTGATACCTCCACTAAAGGTATTGCAACTTCTATTGTAGGAAATGTTAATATCCCTCAAATTCGTATGACTTGGTCTTCTACTGCTGATTTACTTATCCCCTTACAGGGAGAGCAGAAACCTACCTTTGAGTTTATCAATATCTTTAATATTAAGCTAATCAGAAACGTTTCTTGGGATTTCAGATTTGATGTAAATTATGATGAAAATGTAAATGACTATTTTGTTTATAACACAAGTTCATTCATTAGATTATCGTACTTCTTCTAAAATTATGAATAAAATAGATTTAAAAAACCAGACTCTCTTTATTAGCGGTAAAATAGTGATTGCGACTATTACCGAGTTACTAAAAGAGTATGAACAGAACTTTGGCAAAGTAGGTTTAACAAAACTTGACTTAAAAGAAGTTGAAGAGATTGACGGTGCAGGAGTATCATTTTTAGAGACTCTCTTAGATAGAAATAAACTTACCCTTGATGCATTAGAAAATGTTAAGCCATCTGTAATGAGAACTATTGAAATATTCTCTTCTACGAGTGTAAATTCTGCGGTTAAACCAAAACCTGATAATATTTTTGTTAAAGCAGGTGATAGTTTTCTCTCTCTGATTAATCAAATAGTTGATGGCTTATATTTAGCTTCAGATACTATCTGGTGGAGTATCTCAGGTTTAGTAAACAAAAAAGGACGACGTAAGGGCTCTGTAACAGAGCAATCAATTCTGATTGGATTAGATGCATTACCTATTGTAGCACTTTTATCTTTTGTTATTGGCTTTATCCTCACTTTGCAATCAGGCTTCCAATTACAAAAATTCGGGGCAAATGTCTATATTGCTGATTTACTGAGTATTTCTATTGTCAGGGAAATGGGACCTCTTATTACAGCAATTATTATTGCAGGTAGAAGTGGTTCGGCAATAGCCTCAGAAATTGCAACTATGAAAGTAACAGAAGAAATTGATGCTCTGAAGATGATGGCTCTAAATCCTGTAAAATATGTTATAGTACCAAAATTTCATGCTATAACTTTGACAATGCCAATCTTAGTAGCCTTCTCTATTCTTATCAGCATGGGGGCAGGTTTGTTGATTTCAGTTGGCTTCTTAGATGTAGCTCTTGAAGTATATGTATCGCGTTCAATTTATATATTAGCAGTAAAAGATATCATCATAACCTTGATAAAAACTATCTGCTTTTCTTGGTTAATTGTAATAATTGGTGCTTACTATGGCATGAAAGTTACCGGAGGAGCGGAGGGTGTTGGTAAAGCGACAACCAGCTCAGTTGTTACTTCAATCTTTGCTGTTATCTTAGCTGATGCAGCATTTAGCTTAATCTACTTATAATTATGAAAAAAGATATAATAATAAAAACCACCAACCTTGTGGCTAAATATGGTGATAAAATTGTCTTGGATGGCATTTCTGTAGAAATGTTCAAAGGAGAAGTTACTGTTATTCTTGGTACTAGTGGTTGTGGTAAGACAACTCTTCTCAAGAATATTCTTCGCATGTACCAACCCAATTCCGGGCAAGTAGAAATTTTTGGAGAAGAAGTATCTAATTTAGACGAAGACCAGTTTAATGAGATTCTAAAAAGAACTGGTATGCTTTTCCAAAATGGTGCCCTCTTGAATTCTATAACTGTTTATGATAATGTAGCTATTCCTTTAGAACAACATACAAATTTACCAAGGGATATAATAGATAGAATCATCAAGACAAAGCTACATTTAGTGAATTTGGACCATGCAGTATATCTTACACCTTCAGAATTATCTGGCGGTATGAAGAAAAGAGCAGCCCTCGCCAGAGCTTTAGCTTTGGAACCTGAAATACTCTTCTGTGATGAGCCCTCTGCTGGACTTGATCCAGTAACAAGTGCTGTTTTAGATAAGCTAATAATCAATTTGAAGAATCAACTCAATATGTCTATGGTCATTGTTACCCACGAATTAGCTTCAATTCATAGAATAGCAGATAGAATTATTTTCTTGAATAAAGGGAAACTAATTTTCACTGGGACCTTAGATGAAGCCAAAAATTCAGGAATACCTGAAGTAGAAGAATTCTTTGAAATTGGTAGCTTCTAATTTTTTACTTGTATAAAATATCTTAAAATATTTTATTGTAAAAAAAATCAATTAGAAGGATTTCTTTGATGAAACTAAATGTATTTTCTAGTATTATAATATTATTAGCTGTTACCTGCCTATCAGCTCAATCAGATTCTCTCTTAGTAGTTGGAGATTCTCTGCTATCTCAGCAAGCAAGAGAAGATTCCCTCAAAATTGAAGCTATCTTAGATTCCTTAGAAAATCAAAAGCCTGATATTGATTATACAGCTTATCTAAATTTACTGGAAAAAGTAGAAGAATACAAGACTGAAAGGCGCAAAATATTTACAGGAGATAGTAATAAAGAGCTATACTGGTCTGTGCAAGGCCATCTTTTTGGACTAAGTTCAGATAACTACTTCATTAAGAAAGATAATTTTTCTGAATTACCTTCCCTCTACCCTACTTATTTGAAAATACAAAATTTCAATAGATTATACTCTGAGTCAATTACTGGTGACTTTTATAATCTTTCAAAAGATTATTATCATTTACCTGTTACAGCCATTGAAGTTGTTGCTGGAACTGGAGATTATGATTTAGGAGCTGGATTCGTAGCTCTAAAGAAAAACAAATTCTTAGACAAATATAATTTAGATTTCAGAATGAACTTCGTTAAGGGAGACTTATATGATGGAAGCGAGTTAGCCTCTAACAGTTCTGCTAATCTGATAATTCCCTTTGCGAACAGTAAATTAGATATAGCCTTTAACTCTATTTCTTACGAAGGTCCTTACTACAGACTATCACCTGCTTTCCAGCTAAACCAAACAATCTTTGAAGAAAGCAGTCAAGCCCTATCACTATACTTCACAAATAACTATCTTGATTTAGGACTCAAGTATTCTTCAGGAACTATAAAAAGAATTACACCCTCAAGTTTAAATCGAGAATATATTCAATTATTATTAGCAAAAGATTTATCAATTGAAAAGTGGCATGGTCAAATTAGCTATGAATATTTCCTCCATAATGAAGATTTTTATAGTCAAGAGTTTAACTCCCTTTCCTCTGATATTGACCAACTTATGGATTTTCAACTTTCTTCACACTATGAAAGACTAAATTTAAGCAATAGACTAATTGTTACCTATCCTTACCAACTGCTATCTGATACAGATATATTCTATAATCTTAGCCCTAACTGGAAAGTCGGAGCATTTACTGATAATAGATATACCCTGAAAAAAGAGAATCTCTATACTGATTATAGATATAGCTCAGACCCTAATGATAATGAATCAATTGCTCAAGCTCCTTTTTATCTTAACGAGAAAAATAATACCGGTATCAATTTGAACTACTCACAAGCTAATCTTGATATTACTTGTGAAGTCGGTAATGCTACTATTGACTCGGAACTAATAGATTCTTCTACTAAAGAAGAATATCAAGCCTTGAAAACTAAAATATCAGCTAATTTTTCACATACTTATGGTAAGTACGAATTTCATTTAGCCTCCTTAATGAAATTCTATCAAGAATTTGATAATAAGGATATCTATTATACCCCGCAAGCCAACCTAACAAATTCCGTGGAAATAATCCGGGATATGGATCATGATAATTACATAACAGCTGGGATTGCCTATCATTTCTTTGATGCTTTTTTGGGATTAGAAGATAAGAACAATGTTATCTATAATGAGACTTCTTTATTGGATTTAAATCTTGGCTTTCAGATAACAAAGCAATTCGAAATCAATGCCTATTGGAAGAATATTCTCGATAACCAATTTATTGCTGGAAATAGAACTATCCCACAATCTATTACTGTACTTATCTCCTGGGATTTTCTTAATTAATTTCATAAGTTAATTACTTAGTTTTCTTTTATTTCATAAGCACTATTTTATGAGTTTGAAACTTTCCCTCAACCTCAATTTTGATAAAATACATACCAGAAGATGTTAAGTCACCAGCATTATTCTTGCCATCCCACACGAAACTATGATAACCACTATTTAACAAACCATGATAAAGAGTTCTGACTCTCTGACCCTTCAAGTTAAATATTGAAAGCTCACCTTTACCTGCTTTGGGGACAATAAAGCTAATCTGAGTCTCCGGATTAAAGGGATTAGGGTAATTCCTTAATCCAAAAGCTGATTCATTTGTTGGCAAGATATCTTCATCATGGTTAGGAACACTTAGGGGGAGCATGGGGATATCCAAGTTTAACTCTAAGACTTCCATAACTGTAAGGTCAGAGATAATGAGATCTTGATAATCCCAGCGACTTGCCTTAATAGTATAAGTACCAGCTCCACAATGATAGGTGTAATTTCCTAAGGTGTCACTAAATTCAGGAAGCTTACCCATTATCTCTATCTTAACACAATCTAAAGGCTGATTAGTGCTCGCATCATAGACATTGCCCCTGACTCCACCAATATAGACTGAACCATACTCATAAGCTCCTATATCTACAACTGCTGGCATATCACTGTTACTTGAGAATATTCTTTTATGGTAGCGTAGGTCAAAATCTGGTAAATCAGGACCATAAGCTCCAGCATCTCTACAAGGTGATGAAGGAGATAAAGAGTAATTATGATTTAAAGTATCTGCAAAAAGTGGGTCTGCGTAAAGATGATTTTCTGTATAGTAATATGATGGGTAATCGATAATTGGAATTGTCCCAAGGTTATTAAAAAATGAGGTAATATACCCCCCAGAGTTTCCTCCATAGCTAGTTTGTATATCAATTATGTTATTTGTAAATATCGACGCAGAGCTTCCTGAAGCAGTAATCAGCCAAGAATTGTTTACAAATGTATTATTATAGATATATGGTGATGTATCATAAGTGTAAAATAATAGTCCCGCAGGAGTATCTGCTGTTTGTCGTACTAGATTATTAAAAACCCTGATTTGTCCATCGGGAGCCAATGATGAACTTTTTTCAAAATCCATAACACTACTAACTTGTTCATTAGTCTCAATTATATTATTATAAATATATGCTTTATTATTATCTCTTGTATTAGCAGTAACTTGAACGTTCCCAAATAGATAGTTATCAGATAGATAATTTGTTCCATACCCTCCAGAATATAGATTTATAGGATCTAAGTCAACTTCTGTCTTTGCTAAAGTATTTTTCCTGGCAAAAACTACATCAGTTGAATCACCAGATGAACACCCCCAGCCTCTTTTACCATTATAGGCATAATTACCGTAACTACTAAAAGAAGCATAATTAATATCTTTGCTCCTGTCTTCCTCATCTCTTGCATCAAAGTCATCAAAATAATTAAAGAGAAATAGAACATTCTGATCACCTGACATAGAAACAAAATCCGAAGTCCCAGTGAAATAACAACGAGCAATAACTAGCTCATAATCTTCTTCAGGCGGGTTTTCATCTGATGTTCCAATGACTAATGCTACACATGAGACAAATGGTGGAGGATAAACATCGTCACTATAAAAACTACAATTATATACAACTAAGTCCATCATCAGATTACCAGAGGCAAATGCTATGTAGTTATCTGTAAATAAACAATCACTAATATTAATTAGTCCATTACCAAATTCAAGAGTTGCCCAAGCACGTTCGTTAGGTGCATAATCACACAACATTCCATTATTAAGCTCGCAATACTCAAAGGTAGAGATTGGAGCATTGCTTGTAAAATATATACCTCCCCATCTGTAGTCACTATCTTCTTGATATTTATCAAAGATGATAGGATTGTCAGGAGTACCTATAGCATTGATTGTTCCGTTAACAACTATCTTCTTAGCAACAGGTTCATTGCCGTTATTAAGCCCTCCCCACTCAAAATGATGGCTAATACCTATATTTCCCCCAGACCCCAAAATTTCAGTTCCTGGCATGATAGTAAGAGTGACACCACTATCTATATAAAGAAAGGAAGTTATGATATAAGGATTATCTTGTGGATACCAAACAGTATCATGAATAATATGACCACCTACTTCTATGGAAAGAAGAGGAAAGGCAATAAGAACTATGATAAACAATAATATATTGTTCTTCATTGTAACTCCTTTAAATATTCGGAGCTTAGGTAATAAGCCTAAGCCCAAATTAATATGACACTATTTCATCAACACTATTTTGTGAGTTTGAGATTTTCCCTCAACTTCAAGCCTAACAAAATAAATACCAGAGCTTACACTAGCAGACAGTGAGTTTTTCCCGTCCCAAACATAGCTATGATAACCACTATTCAATAAGCCTTGATATAAACTTGCTACTTTCTGCCCTTTCAAATTATAAACTGCTAGGTGACCATAAGCTTTCTTAGGAAGAATAAAGCTAATCTGAGTCTCCGGATTAAAGGGATTAGGGTAATTCCTTAATCCAAAAGCTGATTCATTTGTTGGCAAGATATCTTCATTATGATTAGGAACACTTAGGGGGAGCATGGGGATATCCAAGTTTAACTCTAAGACTTCCATAACTGTAACATCAGGGATAATAAGATCCTGGTAATCCCAACGACTAGCCTTAATAGTATAAGTACCTGCTCCACAATGATAGGTGTAATTACCTAAGGTGTCGCTAAATTCAGGGAGTTTATCCATTATCTCAATCTTAACACAATCTAAAGGCTGATTAGTGCTCGCATCATAGACATTGCCCCTGACTCCACCAATATAGACTGAACCATATTCATAGGCTCCAATATCAACTATATCAGGATTACTCCCGTTTGCTGAAGCGATTCTTTTATGGTAGCGTAGGTCAAAATCTGGTAAATCAGGACGATAAGCTCCAGCATCTCTACAAGGTGATGAAGGAGATAAAGAGTAATTATGATTTAAAGTATCTGCAAAAAGTGGGTCTGCGTAAAGATGATTTTCTGTATAGTAATATGATGGGTAATCGATAATTGGAATTGTCCCAAGGTTGTTAAAAAATGAGGTAATATATCCACCAGAGTTTCCTCCATAGCTAGTTTGTATATCAATTATGTTATTTGTAAATATCGACGCAGAGCTTCCTGAAGCATTAATTAGTCTGGAATAATTTACAAATGTATTATTGTATATATATGGAGATGTATCATAAGTGTAAAATATTTTTCTTGCAGGACTATCTGCTGTTTGTCGCACTAGATTATTAAAAACCCTGATTTGCCCGTCGGGAGCCAATGATGAACTTTTTTCAAAATCCATAACACTACTAACTTGTTCATTAGTCTCAATTATATTATTATAAATATATGCTTCATTATTGTCTCTTGTATTAGCAGTAACTTGAACGTTCCCAAATAGATAGTTATCAGATAGATAATTTGTTCCATACCCTCCAGAATATAGATTTATAGGATCTAAGTCAACTTCAGTCTTTACTAAAGTATTTTTCCTGGCAAAAACTACATCAGTTGAATCACCAGATGAACACCCCCAGCCTCTTTTACCATTATAGGCATAATTACCGTAACTGTTAATAGCGGGATAGTTCCAGTCTATAGTTCGGGCTTCCTCTTCTCTTGCATCAAAGTTATCAAAATGATTAAAGAGATATAAAACATTTATATCACCTAACATATAAGCAAAACTCGAAGTTCCAGTAAAATAACAACGAGCAATAACTAGTTTGTAATCTTCTTCAGGAGAATTTTCATCTGATGTTACGATATTGATAGCTTTTGTAGCATTGAATTGGGGGGCATATACTTCATTAATATAAAAATCACATTTATAAACAACTAAATCCATCATTAAATTACCTGATGCTATAGCTATATAATTATCAATAAAGGTTGAATTTTTTATTTTAATGAGCCCATTACCAAAATCAAGTGTTCCGAATGAAGTTTGAGAAGGCTGATAATCACAAACAAAACCATTTTTAAACTCGCAATATTCAAAAGTAGAGATTGGGGCGTTAGCAGTGAGATATAGTCCTCCCCACTTGAAAACACTATCATCTTGATATCTATCAAATATTATTGGGTTTTCTGGAGTGCCTACTGCATTGATAGTTCCGCTAACAATTATCATCTTTGCTACTGGAGGGGTGTTATAATTATTACCACTCCATACGAAGTGATGAGGGTCAGTAGTTACACCGCCATAGACTAAAATTTCAGTTCCTGGCATGATAGTTAGAGTGACACCACTATCTATATAAAGAAAGGAAGTTATGATATAAGGATTATCTTGTGGATACCAAACAGTATCATGAATAATATGACCACCTACTTCTATGGAAAGAAGAGGAAAGGCAATAAGAACTATGATAAACAATAATATATTGTTCTTCATTGTAACTCCTTTAAATATTCGGAGCTTAGGTAATAAGCCTAAGCCCCTTTTAGTTTTTTTATTTCATTAACATCATTTTATGTAGTCTATGTGTATTATCATGTTTAATCTTAACCAAATAAAGTCCAGAACTAACTTTTTGTCCACTAGAATTTTTACCATCCCAGACCAACTTGTGCCTCCCGGCTATAAGATGGTCATTCAATAACTGTTTAACCTTCTGTCCTTTTAGATTATATACTGAGACAATAACCTTACCATCCTTAGGGATAGAGTAGCTTATAGTTGTTTCTGGATTAAAAGGATTAGGATAGTTTGATTCAATGTTAAGAACAGGGGAAATCAAGTGACTATTATCTGCATTTTGTTCTGAAAATAAGGATAAATCATAGAGAAAATCCATATAGCTCACAAAGTCAGGAGTTTTTACACTTATATTTGGTAGTGCTTTACTTCCCGCTTCAGCTAGATTCATATAACAATATGCTTGATCGATTAAGGCAAAAATTGAGTCCGCAACTGTTTCAGGATTATCAAGAATTAACTGAAGCCTACTAATAGCAGTAGTATAGTCCTCTTCTTTTACATAGCACTTAGTTTTAACTTCTTCTTTCTTAATATAGGTAGCGAAAGTTTCGGTGGGTATTTTTAAATCAAGATAAGCTCTTAGTGTAGCGTAATCTTGGGTTGATGCTCTTGTAGCTAAATACAAGAAGTCAATAGCCAGTTTTGTTAAAGTAGAATCCGGATATACATCAACCGCATGTTTCATACTCTGGATTGATTCATCAAATAAACCCTCATAAAATTGGTCCATACCTGTTGTAATGATTTGTTCTAAAGGTCCCATACTTCGTTGGTCAAATGTAAAATAATGATAAGAAGGATAAAACCTCTCTTGATGATATAAAGGTATTTGTTCAAAGAAGTTACCTCTTACATCAGAAGGACGAGTAGGAGTACTTACTAAACTAGCTAATATATATTTATCCCATGAATCAAAATTAACTAAGGGATCTTTAGGAAGTAATCCAGTATCGTGGAATTCAAAATCAATGAACCGATTGTGTCCTTGAGCACTAGTGGATAAGGAAGCAGGATCCCCAATTAATTCACATCCTTTGTTGTTATCAAAAATATTCTCAGCAAATCCATGATATTCATATTCTGAATTCCAACTGTAGGATTTAACTAGAATTCCTTGCCCATCGAGTTTTGACAAGACATTATCAACAATATCAACAACTGATTCATTAGCCCATATTCCTGTTCCTGAGTTTGCTGTTGAGTTTGAATAATCACCTGAAAAAGCATTTTGATAAACCAGTGATTTGGATTCTGAATTTGCTGATTGTCCAAAATAAATACCTGCTTTCTCGTTGTTATAGAAATAATTGGGAGAGTCTGATTGTATGATATCATCGTCATCATAGTGTCCACCCACTAAAACAGATGATTGAATATTGAAAATACCATATCCATTGCGATAGAAGTTGCAAGCATTAATACTCACATTTTCTGTACCTCTCAGAGTAATACCGTATCTGTTAAAACCAGAAATATAATCCTCATTCCCAAAGTTACAATTGTTTACCAGTCCTGTGAGTGACCATATAGGAGAGTTTGGATTTATATCTTCCAGATAAACACCATAATCACAATCTTCAAAGCTACAATTGGAGATTTCTATATCCTGACTATATTCGTCTGATGTTGTAGAATATACTCCATACTTGCAGTTACTAAAATCTACATTTGAGAAAATAGGTTCTTCACCAGGATATCTAACATAAAGCGTATCAATTCCAGAAATCTGACTATTACTAAGTTTAAAATGTTCATCAACACCATAATCTTTATTAATAGAAAGACCTTGCCAACGTAAGTTGTCGGGATGGGTAGATGATATTTGCAAACCAGTAAGTTTTCTGGGATTTACAAAGTCAGTCCCCCTAATATCACCATTATTCATGGTAATTATTCTGTCACCAAAAGAGTAGGAGCTACTAGAACCCGGAGCAGGCTTACGACCAGTAATTTCTACACCTGGTGAAAACTTGATAACTCCGAAATCTTCAGCTATTAATTGAGCACCTTTTCGAGAGTTTCCAATAACTCCTTTCAAATTCATTTTTGAACCTTCTTTAAAATGCAATTGGGTATCACTATATATTTTGCATTCCCCGGAATCAAGCACATTAATGGTACCAAATACAGTATAATCCCGATAAGTATAATTAATCCCATTGAATCGGACAGAGGCATTATCAATTGTCAGTTGAGCTGATTCAGGATTAGTCATGCCATCATATCCAATGTTGAATGTACTTCTTATTGTGATTGAAACAAAAAGATTATTTCCTCCAATTTTCAAATGCCCAAAAATCACACCTTGCTGATTGTTATTTATGAATATTGAACCATTTTCTGAAAAAAAATTATCGTTATAGCTATTCTCGATCAAAACACAGTCATTAATGACAATTTCTCCAGAATTTTCAATGGTGGAAATTTTAGCTGATTCATTAGGCATTATCTCAGAATTTAGGGATTTGAATTCTATACTCGCATTATTATTAACTTTTAGAAAACAGATATCAAAAGAAGGTATATTTAAATTTGGACCTCTTAAAAGGATATTTGTGTTATCTAATAATAACATCCTTTGGTTAACCTTTAGCAGTCCTGTTTTAGCCCCATATTCATCAATTTCAATAGTAGCTTCTCCATTAATACTTTTACAAACAGATAGATTTACTTCTAATAAAGCATCATCCATAATTTGTATTTTTGCCTCATCTCCTATTTCAATATTATTAGCTATACAAGTAACTCCTTCTTCAATTACTAATGTACAATTGCGACCTTCAAGATAAATATTATCCCAATAACTGTTCTCTGTGACATAGTGTACTTCATTGATACCAGTAACATATAAGTCTACATTATCAAGATTGAAGGTTACTTCCCCATCTTCAATATTAGTACCCATATATTGATATGGCGTATAACCTATCGACTCATTCCCAGTTATTAATGTAACAGAATAACTAGGACCCTTTAGTAGGTTGTTAAAAATAGAAGTATATATATGTTCCCCTTCCTCAGTTATTTCATATTCAGGTACCTTGCAATAACCATTAACATAAATGTAAGCTATAGAATCAACTGCAGAAATACCATTAACTATAAAAACAGGTTGTATTTCATAATTAATAACATTATCGATACTTTTTTGAAATTTACTATATCCTAATGGTGGATCTACAGATGCAAGTGGGTCATTACTTTCAGCACTCGGTCCTACTCCAAGTAGGGCTGGCATATGAATGTTATATGTAACGATTTGTCCATTTTCATTTGGGTACATTACATTTAGATTTCCTGCGTAGGTTAAATATGATGTAACACCTCCCCATGAGCTATTACCTAAGCCAGATTCATCATAATACTGGTACCTCAATAATGAATCTGTCTCTAGAGCTTCTCTCTCTAATGAACTAATATCCATGACGCTTACAGAAAAAAATGAAATCTGCAATTGGTCGACACCTATATCTTCGACTTCAGTTGGATAGTAATCAGGTTGCTCTGACTGATTATTGATTGAGACTATAACTGTTCTCGCTAAATCTGCTCGTTCTAATAACGCTGGATGATTATTAACATATCTATATCCAGTTTGTGTATTTTGAGTAATTAGTAGATTAAAATCAACAGGATTAAACTCTGTAGAACCATCAAATTCATCAAAAGTATAATTCTTATAATAAAAATCTATTGAACTGTCATTTAGAAAATATAATCCATTGTATTGATCGGCTATGATTGTTCCCTTATATCCTGAAGAAGTCAGATTACTATTCACTTGATAATATGAATTAGATTCTGTTTCTACAGTTCTAATATTTTGAGAAATGTAATCGAATCTAGGATTATTTCCTACACTAAATTCACTAGATCCTGCAAAATAAATATATCCTGAATTATCAATCAAAGGTGATGTAAGAGAATTATTTAAACCTGTTAATGGTTGCGAAAAGTTAATTTGAAAAGCACTAGCTGTTGAACCATTAATTTTGAACACCTTATTTTCTTTGCTAATGGCATATAATAACCTATGTAATTCATCTGAAGTATCATATGTTATTGGGGAAACAAAATAATCCTGGTCTCCGGCTGGAATTAATTGTATTTGATTTAACAAGCTACCATTATAAGCATTAACAATAAACAATTTGTGAATACCTAATACAAAAAGTTTATCTTCTATAAGCGTAGGAGTTGACATGTATTCATTTTTAAATGAGTTATTGTCATTCCTTTCATAATCTCTTAGATTTAAGTCCCAACTTACTTCAGCGTTTCTATCAGTAAAGTCTGCGTTTATAGAAAATAGTCTTCCACTTTTGTTTAAGAGGATTATTCTATTGTGAATCGTTGAATTATCCTTATATAAAACAGGGCTTGACCAAAATCCTGTTGCTCCTTCAATTCTTTGTTGGGCTTCAATATCTGAGAATTCACTATTGATATCCAATATGTCATCATCATTGTAAGCTGATACTTGCCAAGAATCACCGTTGTTATAATGAATGTGAGTATTTTTCATACTTATTTGAGCTAAATCTTCTATAGACCAAGAAGGTCTTCCATTGTTCACTCTAAATCTAAAAAGCTTTGCTTCTTTGCCTTGGGGGGGGGTAGTAGCAGATGAATTAAAATTATCTAAACCAAATGTTGAAACATAAAAATGTCTTTCTGGTGAGTTATCAACAGCTATTACATTTCTAATCCTATCATTACATAAGAATTGAGCTTGAATTACGGTTTCTTCAGGATTGCCTAATAGACCAGCTGTTAATGATAGACAAAAATTAGCTAGTACAAAGAATATTAATCTTTTAATCATAATTTCTCCAGGATATTATCCTTATACGGGTTAATGTGGTGAATTCAGCCACGTATATCTCTAATTATAGTTACCTAAAAAAGAGAATTATTGATAATCTATATTATGTATCCTCTTCAAATAAAGAGCTTACCATTGTTTCAAACTAGTTAACAGTGATAATCATGCTTGATTTAGTATAAATTATAAACTCAAAGTTAGTAAAATAACCAACATCTTTTATGTCAATTTTTTTTTAACATTAATTTTAGTTACACTTATTGAGCAATCTTAAAAAATTACGCTAGTGATTATTTATAGGGTCTATTTTTAAAAATATTATTAAAAGATATAGGGTATATATACATCTTGTCTTTTAGTCTTCAATTAAATAAGGTATAACGTTTTTTACTAAAAGCAAGTTTTACACAAATTCTTCTGACTTATCTTTTTCTCATAATTATCAATTCTCAGCTTTCCTAAAAAATTTCCTTGCTATAAAATTTACTTACTATTTTTTGGTAATTAGAAAAATATATATTTAAGGAGTTAATTATGGCTTTTAATTTAAGAAACAGACATTTCCTCACATTACTTGATTTCACTCCAAAAGAAATCAACTATTTATTAGACCTCTCCAGAGATTTAAAAAGAGCTAAATATACTGGAACAGAACAAGCAAGACTTAAAGGTAAAAACATTGCTCTTATCTTTGAGAAATCATCAACCAGAACACGTTGTGCTTTTGAAGTCGCTGCTTTTGATCAAGGTGCTCATGTAACTTATTTAGGACCATCAGGTTCACAGATTGGTCATAAAGAATCAATGGCTGATACTGCTCGCGTATTAGGTAGAATGTATGACGGTATCGAATATAGAGGCTACGGACAAGCTGTTGTTGAAGAATTAGCTGAATATGCTGGTGTTCCAGTTTGGAATGGTCTTACTACTGAATATCATCCAACTCAAATTCTTGCTGATTTACTTACTATTCAAGAACATATCAAAAAACCTCTTGATGAAGTAGTTTTCACTTATGTTGGTGATGGTAGAAATAATATGGGTAACTCTTTAATGATTGGTGCTGCTAAAATGGGTATGGACTTCAGAATTGTTGCTCCTAAATCCCTCTTCCCAACCGATGAATTAGTTGCTAAATGTAATGAAATTGCTAAAGAAACTGGTGCAAAAATTACTCTTACTGAAGATATCGCTACTGGTGTGAAAGATGCTGATGCTATTTACACTGACGTTTGGGTATCTATGGGTGAAGCTGCTGAAGTATGGGAACAAAGAATTAATCTTCTTAAACCATACCAAGTAAATAAAGCAATGATGGATATGACAGGCAAAAAAGAAACTATCTTCATGCACTGTTTACCTGCATTCCATGACTTAAATACTACTGTTGGTAAAGAAGTATTTGAAAAATATGGTATTGATTCTCAAGAAGTTTCTAATGAAGTTTTTGAATCTGAAAACTCAGTTGTCTTCGACGAAGCTGAAAACAGAATGCACACTATTAAAGCTGTGATGGTTGCTACTTTAGGTGACTAAGTAATAACTAATTTTTAAAATATTGAGGGTTATGATTAAGTTCATAACCCTTTTCTTTAACCCAAATGGTGCAATAGACTTTAGTAATACTTCGCTAAAGCTACGTATCACAAGTGAAGAGTGCAAATTCTTTTAGCAAAATCCCCTTCTTTGAGGGGGACACAGGGGGTGATTCCATAAAACGCATATAATATATATATATTCGGAGAAATTATGTAAGTTACTTTTGCAGAATAATATAGTACTAATCACAAAGGTCTACTGCACTGTCTGGGTTTAACTTATAGTAAGTATTTACATCGCAGATAAGAGTATCTCCTTATCGCCCTCGGAAGTGTCTCAATTAATCATTGAAATTTGATTGAGACAATAACTGAAGCGCTTTAAGAGATATATAGATATAGAAGTAAAGAAGCTAAATTCTGGATAAATTTAAAACTCTACTCCGACTGATAAATAGTAAAGTGCTTGATAAGAGGCACCAAGTCCTAAATTTAGGAATCCAATTCTTCCTATTAACTCAACACCGATATCACCTATTAACTTATTTTCATTATTCTCATACCAATAGTTACCATAAATTGATTCATATTGTTGGAACTCTTCATAATATCCTATCCCTGCAAAATAGACTATGAATAACTTGTTATTGGCAATAATAGACTGAGTACTACCTAAATTTATTAAGTATTTTCGGTAAATTTCTTTATCCTCTTTATGCCAAAAATCTAAAACAGGATCATCAAACTCTCCCCCCTTAAAAGTTCCTTTTCTTTCCATATATAAAGAGAAATATGAAAAACGAGCAGTGAATTCAGTACTTTGGGGGATACCATACAGACTTACACCAAAGCCACTATTAGTCGGAGAATAGATACCCATAAATCCATATTTTTCAAACTTCGAATCATTTAATCTTGAGCTACTCATTCCTCTTGATTCCTTAGCATTAAGAGAAAATGCTATTAATAGTAGTCCTAATATAAAAATTACATGTTTAAATTTCATTATTTTACCTCTATCATAATAAGTTTAAATCTAATTCAAAATTACTCTGAACTAATTCATAGTCAATATAAATATTGAAATAAAGATGGATAGTAAGAATGAGACTGTTCAAATAAACGAATTGATATTCAACACTTTAATTTTAAAAGAACTCAAATTAGTACACACTTTATACAAAGATAATTTTTATTTTCTAAATTGACTTATAGTTTTCATACAGGTTTAAATTCTAGATATTGGAGGAAGGTCTCTTAAATCCTGAAAGGATGCAGATATAATAGGCAGGGGTCGTTAGACCCTGTAGAAGAATTCCCCCGTAAGCCTAAGCCCCGGAGGGGCGATAATACCTCTTAGTAATCACGTAAACAGAGGGATAATTTCATTGTACAAGTTGTTTTTATGTAATAATAAGTATAGGGAAAAAAATAATATGGCAAAATGAATATTGTCGCCCCTGTAGGGCTTAGATTTCCTAGAAATCTTTAACAGTGTCTTCGAGCACTGTCTTTTATATTTTCATC
The DNA here is from genome assembly GCA_963692475.1 of Cloacimonadales bacterium (SeqCode). Classification (GTDB taxonomy): domain Bacteria; phylum Cloacimonadota; class Cloacimonadia; order Cloacimonadales; family JAFGVF01; genus JAEKNW01. Next base: position 2,167,271 of record OY829950.1, on the reverse strand, counting down.
CCTCTGGGATTTTTAAGAATTTCCAAGCTTTCACTTGGGGCGGAGAGAATCTCCACCTTCCGACTGAAGTGGCTACCGTCCGACTGAAGAGGCTAACATCGTCTGTTCAGCAATTAATAAACTGTATCTACAAATATCTTGCCGAAAATAACCTAATCTTTTTTCTGTCATCAGATAGTTAAAATAAATATTTAGGAAAGTAAGATGAACGAAAACAATCACCCAAAAGGTGGTATTATTGAGATGCTATTAGTTGCACTCCCCATGTTTGCGTCTATGGGATGTGATGCAATAATGACCTTCACAGATAGGATATTCTTGTCTAAGCTAAGTCCGGATCACATGAATGCATCCTTAGGTGGTGGTGTATATTTGGCAACTTTTACAATATTCTTTACAGGTTTAATCAGCTATTCAACAGCTTTAGTAGCTCAATATTTAGGTGCTGGGTTTAAAAGTAGGTCAGCAGTAACAACATTTCAAGCAATTATATTAGCTTTGATATCTTATCCCATCTTACTTATTACAACTCCCCTATCAAAAGTAGTTTTTCAATACATGAATATTCCTCCTAACCAGCTTCCTTTGCAAGTTGAGTATTTTTCTACACTATTATGGGGTAGTATTTTCTTACTTTTGAGGACATCATTAAGTAGTTTTTTCTCAGGTTTAGGCAAGACAAAGTTTATTATGATTGCCGCAGTAGCTTCATTAATTACTAACGTAATATGTAATTATACATTAATATATGGTAAATTTGGTTTCCCTGCCTTAGGGATCAGAGGGGCTGCGATAGGAACAAATATCGGAGCTTTTGTGGGAGTGTTAATTTTATTTTTCTTATATTTTTCTAAGAAGAATAGAAATGAATTCCAGATCATGAAGTCCTTTAGATTCAACCCTGAGATAATGAAGAAACTACTATGGTATGGACTACCACAAGGCTTTGAGAGCTTTATGAGTCTTGCAGCTTTTTCCACAATGATATTGCTACTTCATTCCGAAGGAGCAATTGCTGCAACCGCCTCTACCATAATGTTCAACTGGGACTATGTTTCCTTTATGCCTTTAATAGGAATCCAAATTGCTGTTACAAGTTTAGTAGGCAAGTATTTAGGGGCACGAGATATAAAAAGTGCTACAAAAGTTGCCTATTCTGGAGTAAAAACCGGATTAGTCTATTCTGGGATTATCTTCTTACTCTATGTCTTTAGTACAGATTTTCTGGTGAACTTCTTCAAGCCTGCAGATGCTTCAGAGACATTTAACCAAGCCTTTCCCATGGCAAAAGCAATGTTAAGATTAGCAACCGTTTATGTCTTAGCTGATGCTGTAACAGTAGCTTTTGTTGGCGTATTAAGAGGAGCAGGAGATACACATTGGACTATGTTCGCATTCATAATCATGCATTGGCTTGCAGTAATGAACCTTTTCATCTGTTTGAAAATATTTGGTTTTTCAGCTGTTACCGGCTGGGGGGTATTAGTCTTTACTTTCTTAAGCTTTAGTCTTGTTCTATATCGAAGATTTAAACAAGGCAAATGGAAAACCCTTGACATAATTAGAGAAGGAAGAAATATCATTTGATGAATAAATGGAAAATTATTGAATACAATAAAAAAATTGAATCTTTACTTACTGAGAAGTTTCAAGCTTCAGGAAAAGGCTTGCATACAAAGCTTACTTCTGTAGAAGCTAAATTATCTGCTGATTTAGTAAAAAAGATAAGATACATTGCTAGTGTCAGAAATAAATTAGTACACGAAAATGATTATAAAAATGTACCTAAGAACTTTATTAAAACTAACAAAGAAGTTATCAAAGAATTATCTAATCAAAAACAAGATATCTGGTCTTGGATAATCTTCATTCTCTTATTGCTTGCCTTAGGATTAGTGATTTATTATAGATATAAAAATGGTATCACTTGAGGCTTTCTCCAGTGTTGAATAGGATTATTCAATGATATCATCTTCAATAACTATTAAATGTTGTTCATCTAAAGACAACTCAATACCTTGAAACTGGTCTCCAATACTATAAATTACTTCCCCTTCAGATTCCACTGTAAAATTGTAGAAAAAGCGATTCTCTTCAGTTTGATAAAGTAAATGGTAATAGGCAAAGTCACCTCTCTCTAAAGGAGGGTCATAACTAATAACAAACCATTCACTTGTTGAGAACTGCTTGTTAATGCGATACTTCAACTCAGTTATCTTATGATCAGAATTGTTAATCACTTTTACTGATGCTTTGTTAGGAGTGCAGTAAACATTGTATGTTTTACCGGGAGTAACTTTTACATCTGTTTCGTTATAAATCATATTGTCATAATTATCCCAAATTAGAAAAGTCTCTCCCACAAGCTGTAAATTCTTGTAAGTAACACCATCATCAATTAGGAAAATTTTCTCATCAGTATCTACATTTACTTTATAACTACTATTTCCTGTAACAGTAAATTCTTCCCCATCAACTTCTGCATAAACATTATAATTAGTTCGGTTTATAATTTTTATACTTGCACCTTCTTCACAGCCTACTAACAATATTAAGCCTACTATTATTAGTAATATAAATTTTATCCTATTCATAAACACCTCACTATTTATTATACCAACATTACTTAGCCCTAAATTTATGGCAACTTTTTTTTATAAAAAAAAGAGAGCTCATCACGCTGATAAGCTCTCTTGGCGACCCCTAGGGGAATCGAACCCCTGTTGCAAGAATGAAAATCTTGAGTCCTAACCACTAGACGAAGGGGTCAAATGGTGATCCAGGATGGGCTCGAACCATCGACTCTCTACTTAAAAGGCAGATACTCTACCACTGAGTTACTGGACCAAAACTTCGTATAAGTTAAGTTTAATCAATTTAAAAAAACATGGTTTTTTGTCAATATTTTTTTTCTTTTTTCTTTTTTTTTATTTAGTTCTTTTCGACTACCTATATATTTATTTCTTTGTCTTTATTAATCTTATAACCATATAAATTTATCTTTTTTTTATTTATTTTTTTTATTTTTGAAAACTAATCACTAAAATTAGTTGCCCATTCCCTTTGTTTAGTTATTATATAGCAAAAAAAGAAATGGAGGAAATCATGGCTAATACTATTTTTAAAGCCAATGTTAAGTGGTCAGGAAAAGGTGTCTATAGCGAAGGAAGTTCAAGAGATTTTAAAGTTGGCTTGGATGAACCTAAGGATTTAGGAGGAACTGATAAAGCAATGAACCCAGTGGAAATGCTTCTAAATGCTTTAGGTGGCTGTATGACTATATGTGCAGCAGCTTTTGCTAAGAAGTGTGGAGTTGATTTAAAAGGATGTAATGTGGATATTGAAGGTGATTTAGACCCGGAAGGATTCCTTGGTATCAACCCTGATGTAAGAACAGGTTACCAAGAGATTAGATATAAGATAAATATTGATTCTCCTTCTCCAAAAGAGAATGTTACCAAGTTAATCGAACTTATTGAAGCAAGATGCCCAGTTTCAGATACCTTGAAAGGCGTTAGAGTTACCTGTAAAATCTAAGTTAATATTATAACTATAATAAACTCTGAATGGATTATCATCAATCTGCTCAGAGTTTTTTTATTTTTTTCTTGACGATATATTATTTAACTTCATATATTGAATATAATTACTTTAATGAGAGGTTAAGTATGAAAAAGTTACGATTTACAGTGATTTCACTGCTCCTTATTTTAATTTTTGTTGGTTGTATGAAGAGTAATAATAGTGATGAGGTTTCTGATATAGATTCCATACAAGTAATTAATGATACTATCAAAAACAATGAAATAGATTCTTTAGACCAAATCAGTTCAGAAGAATTAGAAGTTACGGAGATAAATTGTGTAACAATGTCCGATGTTTCTACTAACTTGGGTTCAGGGACGACTGATTTTTCAGGAAATCTTGGCTATAGTATGGCTATCGATGATCTAGGTAACCTTGCGTCTGAGTCAATTTCCAAAATGGGTTCAGCAAAGGATTTAGTTTCTTCATTACGGAGTTTTAGAGGAAGTAATATATCTGCCACGGATAATTTAGGTTTTTCTGTCGGGGGAGCAAAAGATATAGGTAATTTCCGGGAAAATATTAAAAACAACTACATGCCCGTGGTTGAAGATATTACTCACGAAGGAATATTTTATGATTATTTCTTTGATAATAATATTACAAAAAAAGCTACTCATCTCTTTGAACCTGCTTATACTTCCTACAAGAATAGACACCCGATAACAAAGGAAGAAGAGATCTATTTGAGTGTGGGACTTAATTCTAATCTGAAAGCAAGCTCATTTAAGAGAAAGAAACTGAACTTAGTTATCGTCTTAGATATTTCAGGCTCTATGAATGAGAAATTCAATAGATATTATAATGACAATACAGGAAATAACTCAGGTTGGGATGACAGAGATAAAATAGAGATTGCTAAAGAGTGTATGATAGACTTAACTAAAAATTTACAAGGTGATGATAGGTTTGCAGTTGTTCTTTTCAATAATGAATCTCATATAGCTAAACCATTTAATCTAATCAGTAAAACTAATATGGAGCAAATTCGTTCTCATATAGATCAAATCACTGCAGTAGGTTCAACCAATATGTATGCTGGAATTTCTGCAGCTTCTGACCTATATGATAATCTACCAAAATATAGCAATAACGAGTATGATAACAGAATTATCTTCTTAACTGATGCCATGCCAAACACTGATGTAACTGATAAAAACTCTATTTGGAGACAAATCAAAGATAATGCTGAAAAAAAGATATACACAAGCTTTATTGGAGTTGGTGTTGACCTAAACAACGAATTAATCAACTATATTACTAAAACCCCGGGAGCAAACTACTACTCTGTTCATAATGCTCAAGATTTCAAAAAAAGAATGGATTCTCAGTTTGATTTTATGGTTACTCCTTTAGTATTCGACTTAACACTGCATCTAAAGAGTAATAATTATGAAATTGAAAAGGTTTACGGAGCTCCTGAAGCAGATCAAGCAACTGGTGAGATTATGAAAATTAATACCCTCTTCCCTTCCGAAACTAAGGATGGGAAAACACGAGGTGGTATTATTTTAATTAAATTGAAAAAAACTGGGAATGATTCTGATTTAGAATTAAGATGTTCCTATAAAGATAGAAATGGCATTCCTGATTTTGTTTCCGAAAAAATAAACTTCTCTCAGGATATGAAGGGAACAGATAATGGTATCAGAAAGGCTGTTCTGCTTTCCCGTTATGTTAACTTAATGCATGATTGGATTGAGAACAAGACTATTACTGTCTCAAATGGTGAAGTTGATGATTGGCTTTATGGGAAGACTCCTGAAGCAAGAACTAATAACACAAGCTGGGAACGAAGATCAGCAAGATTATCTGTAAATTCTTACTATCAAGAAGTTTTCAAAAGATTTAAAACTCACTTCAACTCAGAAGCAAAAGCTATCGATGATGAAGACTTAAAACAAGAATCAGACATCTTAGACTTTTTAACAGATTATGATAACAATACAAGTTACCATAATGATAATCAAAATCACGAGCGAAGCGACAGAGAAAAGGTTCGTATGATTGAAGACTGGTCTATGAATATTCTACACCCACTTATCAATGCGAAATATCGCAAATATCAACTTAAAAAGCCTATTAGTGGAAAACTATACTTTACATTATTTTTTTCTAAAGATATACTCCAAGATGTAAAAATTACTGGTGAAGGAAGTATTTCTGATAGGAATTTTATTATGGAATTGAGGCAAATTGCTTTACACCATAAACTCCCAGGAATAGGAGATTATCGATTTACAACAGAAATGTGTTTTCAATAAATATGAAATGAGGTTTATATGAGAAAAATCAAGTTAGCAATAGTATTACTTCTAATTGTAGTACTATTAATTGCATGTACCAAGAGTAAAAACTATACTAATTCGTCACAAACAGATTCATTAGACACAGAAGATAAAGAAGTAAAAGTTGATATCAAAATTAGCACAGAGACAAGCAAAGATTCATCAATAGCTTACAATGATCCCATCTTTAATGGTCTTAGTTCAGTTATAGACACTTCACAAGTAGTTAAAGAAGATAACTGGGAATATGGAATTGAAGATACAGAATATCCAGGTCAGAGTATGAGCGGAATTCCTTCATCAACAATGTCTTCTATAAGTGGAGCATCAGTTCAAGCAAAAAGTATATCAAGGTCATCAGCTAATCCAAATTATAGTTCTTTATCATCAAGTGTAGTTACTGAAGAACTGCTTTCGCTCTCAGCGGGAATGAGTGACGGGATAGCAATTGAATCTTCTGATGCCTTAGGCTTCTCAGTTGGAGGTGCTAAAGATATCAATAATTTTAGAGAAAACATTAAAAACAACTATATGCCAGTAGAAGAAGATATTACTCACGAAGGAATATTTTATAATTACTTCTTTGATAATAATATTACCAAAAAAGCTACTCATCTCTTTGAGCCTGCCTACACTTCCTATAAAAACAAACATCCACTGACAAATGAGGAAGAAATTTATCTCAGCGTTGGTTTAAATTCTAATCTTACAGCAAGTTCTTTTGCCAGAAAGAAGTTAAATTTAACAATTGTTCTTGATATCTCTGGTTCTATGAGTTCTAGTTTTGATAGATACTATTATGATGGTGGTGTAAGAAAAAGATATAATGAAGACTTTGATGATAGGTCTAAAATGGAAATAGCTAAAGAGTGTATCATTGATCTAACCAAGCACCTGAAAACTGGAGACAGATTTGCTGTGGTTTTATTTGATAATCAGTCATTTTTGGCGAAGCCCTTTAGTTTAGTTGAGAAAACTGATATGGAAGCAATTCGAAAACATATAAGTGATATATCTCCTCGTGGAGGTACTAATATGTACGCTGGTATAAATACTGCCACTGAGCTCTATAGCAAACTACCAGAGTATAACCCAAAAACTTATGACAACAGAGTAATCTTCTTAACTGACGCTATGCCAAACACAGATGTAACTAATAAAAACTCTTTATGGGGTGTGATGAAAGCTAATGCAGAGAATAAAATCTATACTACATTTGTGGGTGTTGGTGTGGACTTAAATAGTGAATTAATCAAGTATATCACAAGAACTCCTGGAGCTAATTACTACTCGGTTCATAATGCTAATGATTTCAAGAAGAGAATGGACACTCAATTTGATTACATGGTTACCCCATTAGTATTTGACCTAACCTTGCATCTTAAGAGTGATAATTATCAAATAGAAGCAGTATATGGCTCACCTGAGGCAGACCAAACAACTGGAGAGATAATGAGAGTTAATACCCTCTTCCCTTCAGAGACTGAAGGTGGTCAGACCAGAGGTGGAATAATCTTAATCAAGTTAAAGAAGACAGGCAATAAATCAGATATTGAATTAACTTGCTCCTACAAAGATAGAAATGGGATTCCTGAACTCGTTAGAGAGAAGATAGAATTTACCAAAGCAAAAAAAGGTACTGATAACGGTATTAGGAAGGCTGTATTACTCTCACGTTATGTCAATTTAATGCATGATTGGATAAACAACAAATCTGATATTGAATCTCAGGAAACCGTAGATGATTGGCAATACGGTAATGGTAATTCTAAGCACACAAAAATCATCAGACCAAGAAGTAGATGGGAAAGAAATTCGCAGAAATTAGCTGTTAACTCCTATTACAAAGACTTATTCATGAGATTTAAACAGCATTTCGCTCAAGAAGCTACTGCTATCCAAGATGAGGATTTAAGAAAAGAATTAGATATCTTAGAGAAACTTGCTGATGAGGTTAAAATTAACACAAATTTGAGTATTATGCCAGAGAATTTCTGGGGTAACTGGGATGATGCTAATAGTGGTGTATGGACTTTTGGAATTACAAAAGATAAATTCAGAACTGGTAATGAGTTTTATAGTTATGAAGAGTGTTCATATAACAAGACTAATGGAACTTATATGATTAAAATAGCTAAAGGAAATAAAGATAGAACTTATTATTTCAGATTCGAAAATGCGAGAAGTATGTATTATTCATCTGATAATCAATCCTTCAAACGAGTTGTTAAACCCAAATAATGCAGTAAAAAACTAATTTAAAAAAAATAGTTGCATATTATCTCTATTTCCAATGATTTGGATGTAACAAACAACAAAGGCAAGGAAGAAGATAAATATGCAACGTAAACAGTTTAAAAAAAGTAAAAAAAAGGGTCAAGTCAAAATTGAATTTAGTCCAAAACTTATTACTTCATGGGGTGGTACAGCAACGATAATCTCACGATATTTAGATAAGATTGGTTTTCGAGAATTAATCGCTCAGATTTATTCCATTCAAGAAAAATCAAACAATTCAACAGGAGTCTATTCAAAGATTATATCGCTTTTTATATCAGTTCTTAATGGAGGAACCAAGTTTTCTCATATCAATTACATGGAAAATGGACTTAGAATATTTGAACGCTGTTTTAGAGTTAATCGATTAGTAAAATCATCAACAAGTATAACACGTTACTTCAACAAATACAGCCGTAGAATTTTCAACGAAACATTGTTGCAAAACATAAACGGATTTTTTTTACAACCTCTACTCAAACAAGCGGGTATCATAAGAGATACTTTACGTTTTGACTCAACTGTTGTAACTAGATATGGAGAGCAAGATGGAGCGAAAAGAGGTTATAACCCATCTAAACGAGGTCGACCATCCAATAATCCTAACATTGCTTTTCTAGGTAGTGGTTTCACAGTTAATTTCTGGAATAGATCAGGCAACACTAACTCTGCTAACGGAATTGTAGCGTTCTACAGGCAAACAATATCTTTTATTAAGGAGGTTAAAATCACAAGAGTACTGGCTGACAGTGGTTATTATAGCAAGAATTTTATTTTACAGTTAGAAAGAGATAATATGGATTATGTGATAGCTACTCCTATTCACCAATATTTCCAAAGAGAAATTTATGACTTAGAAAACTGGACTCAGATTGATGACGGGCTTGAGGTTAATGAGTTTTACTATTCACACCAGAGCAAAGATTGGGAAGGTGGACGTCGTTATATAGTTGTCCGACAAGAAATAGAAAGACGTCCAAAAGCAACAGGAAAACAACTTAGATTATTTGAAAATGAACCATATTTTAAAGAATATAGACACTCTCTTTATGTAACTAATGATGAAATAGCTTCTCCACATGAAGTATGGAACTATTACAAACCTAGAGCAAATGACGAAAATGTTATCAAAAATATGAAAGATGGATTTGGACTTTCAGCCTACAATTTGAGGAATTTTTGGGCAACTGAAGCTGTACTAATGACCATATGCTTAATTTTTCACAATCTAATAACCTTACTTGTAAAAACTGTAATAGAGCCTGGAGGCAAAAGGACGAAACTACGAACTTTGAGGATGGAATATTTGATAGTCCCAGCATTAATGGGAAAGGATGGTAGGGATGATGTTGTTCGGATTGGTTTGTCTAACCCTAAAAGGAGAACGAAATTCCTGCAAATACTTGAAAGAATTAAAGATATGAGATTATCTTTCAATTGCAATGCAGTAGAGATTGGAGAGATGATATGAACTGAATATTAGGATTTGAAACAATAGAAAAGTAAAAAAAACTTAAAATGATGATGTTTGAATAGCCCTTTAAAAAGGCTAAAAAATCATATTGCATTATTTTAGTTTAAATGATGAAATAAAGTTGATATTAATACTCGTGAAAGGAAACTACTGAAATCCTAATGCATTATTTGGGTTAAAAGAAACTAATTAAGAAAAATAACATAAAAATACCCCTTCCTAATATTATCTTAGGAAGGGGTTAAATTTTAGTTCTTCTGCAAGTTACTTTATTCTTTCGAATAAACTAAACTTCCATATCAATAATTTTAGCAGAAACACCCTTGAGCAAGTTAAGCTTTCTTGCCATCTCTTCATGTTTTTCTTTATTCCCTGCTAATTCTAAGAAGATAGTTCCATTTTGAGAGCAATCATCTAAAACTCCACCATGAAGTCCTAATCTTGTCTTGATATAACATCCCCATTCAGTTAAAATCTTTTGCACAGTAACTGCTTCTTCTTTTCTAGCATTTACTAAAATAATCATATAGTCTTTTTGCATAATTTCTCCTTTTGTTAATTTTACTTAATTTGTAAAAGTTCTTTTGCTTCTTTTAAAACTCTTTCAGCATGGCCTTTAGCTCTCACATTAGACCAATATTTTGCTATTTGACCTTGTGGATTTATCAAGAATGTTGACCTGATTAGCCCTTGATATTCTTTACCATAATTCTTCTTAACTCCCCATGCTTTGTAAGCTTTTATTACTTCTGCTTCAGGGTCACTTAGAAGCTCTATCCTCAGCTCATGATTTGCAATAAAGTTACAGTGACTCTTAATGGAATCTTTACTAACGCCTACAACCTGAATATTAAGCTTGTTAAAATCTTCCACATAAAAACTGAAATCTTTAGCTTCAACAGTGCACCCTGGTGTATTATCTTTAGGATAAAAATAGAGTAAGAGCCAAGACCCTTCAAAGTCTGATAAAGATGTTATCTTTGCATGGCTATTAAGTAAAGAAAAATTAGGGGCATCTGCATTTTTGGGAAAAAGTTCAGGCATTATATACCTCTAAAACTCTTTCTCAATTTCTTGTAATTTCTTTAAATGTTTCATTTCTTCTTTGATTATACTAAAAATAGCTTTTTGAGCTTTTGGGTCTTTTGTTTCACCATAAAGAGTATGGAAATAAAGGAGAGTATCTTTTTCAAACTGCATAGCAAATTTTATTATTTCAGCTGTATTTTTGGCTTCTGTAGCTAACTTTATTGATGCTCCTTCTTTATTAAAGATATGAGCTTTAATGATAGAATCAAGATATGAAGAGGTCATATCCCAGCCATCAGGATCAACTAACTGGGCTAAGTCTTCAGAATCTCTTAGGGTTTTGAAATATTTCTCATGTCCTATTTCCTCATTCCTAAGCATAGTGATTAGTTCACGAGCATTATCTTCTAAGTTCTTTCTTTCTAAAGCACTTTCATAAAAGGCTTTGCCATTTCTCTCTATATTTAAAGCAAATTCTATGACTTCATTAACTGATAAGTTTTGCATCTTTTCTCCTATCTATAGTTTATCTTTTTCTATTTATTTAATATTAACTCTTATTAGGGAAAATAAATGGTGAATTTTCTTTGTCGAACATACAAACTCTGTGAAACATCTCTTTTTCAGCTCCACAATTGGGACAATTGAAAGTATCTGGTAATGTTGAGAATTTTATATCTTTATGTTCTTTTGGGTCATAGATATAACCACAAGCGACACATTCATATTTATCCATAATTTTCCTTTGTTATTGGTAAATAAAGAAAGGGTTGTTTCCAACCCTTTCTCATAATAATTATTCAACTACTTGAAACATATCTTTGCCTACACCGCAAAGAGGACATGTCCAATCTTCTGGTAAATCTTCAAATGAAACATTATTATTTTCTGCAGGGTCATAAATGTATCCACATGCTAAGCATTCATATTTTTCCATTTTAAATTTCTCCTTATTTATTTTTTTGCTATAAGCTTTTATACTGTTGTTGGGGGAGTATATACTCTTGCCGCAAATTCTTTATCTAACATCATTAAGCCGTGTCCACGACCAGAACCTTCGATAAGTTTCAATTTATCGATGATTTCGCTCATAGAAGCTTCTTCTTCAACTTGTTCATCAATAAACCAATTAAGCACACTCACTGTAGCATAATCCTTCTCTTCAATAGCTACTGACATTAATTCATTGATAGAATTAGTGATATATTGTTCATGGGCATAGGCTTTCTCAAACACTTCTAAAGGTGATTTGTATTCATGATGAGGGTTACCAATTTCTTTCAAGATTATTCTTCCATTTCTATCTGCTAAATATTGATAGAATTTCATAGCATGAAATCTCTCTTCTTGAACTTGCACTTTAAAGAATTGAGCAAAGCCAGGTAATCCTTCAGCTTCAAAATAAGTTGCCATATCTAAATAGATATATTCAGAATACAATTCTCTGTTAATCTGTTCATTTATTGCTTTAACTAATCTTTCTTTTATCATCATTTATTCCTTTTCTTCTTTTAGGTTATTAATTATTTTATCTGTTACCTCTTCTAAGAAGTTTTGTGGTGGGATATATTGATATTTGATATCATCCCACATCTTAAATTTACATTTCTCTAAGTCTTCACGAACTAATCCTATACTTTGTCCTCCCCAACCAAAAGAACCAAAAGCTAAGGCTACTCTATTCTTAGGAGCCAAACCTTTTAGGTAGGTTAAGAAGCTGGCATTTGTAGGAAGTATGTTATTGTTAAGGGTAGGCGAACCAACACAGATATATTTTGCTTCAACTAACTCAGTCATAATATCCGAGATATGATTATACTGCAAGTTAAACAACTGGAAAGGAACATTACTATGTTCAAATCCGTCAGCAATAGCATGAGCAATTTTTTGGGTTGAACCCCACATTGTATCATAGATTATCACTGCCTTTTCATCTGCATTATTAGAAGCCCATTTATCATATTTCTTTATGATTTCTGGAATATACTTTCTCCAAATCAGACCATGACTTGGAGCAATAACTTCTGGCTGAAGTTCTTTTACTGTAGTCATAGCTTTTTGAACTTGAGCTCCATAAGGAAGAACAATGTTTGCATAATATTTTTGTGCTTCATCAAAGAGAGTATTCATTGGATACTCATCATCAAAATGTACTGAAGATGCAATATGTTGTCCAAAAGCATCATTTGAAAAGAGAATCTTATCTTCTGCACTCCAAGTAACCATATTATCAGGCCAATGAACCATTGGAGTTAAAACAAAACATAATTCTCTTTTACCAATATTTAGGATATCACCTGTCTTAACGACTTTAACATCTAAGTCATTACCATAATGTGCCTTAAGCCCCTTCTCTCCATTAGGAGATGCTATTATCTGAGCATTTTTAGCAACTTCAAGCATTTTTGGCAATGAACCAGAATGGTCCATTTCAACATGATTATGAATGATATAATCAATCTTAGCTGGGTCCACAATCTCTGAAATTCGTTCTATTAGCTCTGGAAATAAATAATGTTTTACTCCGTCTATTAAAGTTATTTTTTCATCAATTATTAAATATGAATTATAGGTTGAACCCCTCTGAGTTAGATAGCCATGGAAGTTTCTTAAATCCCAATCTACACCACCAACCCAATAAACATTTTCTTTAATCTTTACTGGTTTCATCCACTCTCCTTAATGATTAGCTAAATACTTAACTATCTTTATTTTATTATATTTTATTATTTTTTACAGTCCTTACAAATACCTTCTAAAATTAGGTTATACTCATCAACTTGATATCCATCAATATTGGTTCCAATAGTAACACCTAAATCAACATCAATATCATAAACTTTTTTGCATTTTCTACACTTAAAATGAGAGTGTGGAGTAACCTTATAGTCATAATGTCCAACATTCTCACTATTAGGAATAGATTTAATTAAACCTTTAGCAGAAAAAAGTTTCAAAGTATTGTATATAGTCATTTTAGACAAGGTAGGAATTATAGGAATTAGGGAACTAAATATTTCATCTACTGTTGGGTGAGTTCTATTGTTATCCAAAAACTCTAAAATTTTAATTCTTTGGATAGATGGAGATATTTTTTTATCTCTCAGTATTTTAGTATAATCTTTCATTTTTCCTCTTTTTTTCCTATAGTGTAAGAACAATATTAGAATTAGTCTAAATTTATATATATAGTAATGCTTTTAGCTCATTTCCCAAATAATTTTTAAATTTATTTATTCTTTTTTTCTAACTAATGAGAGTTATCAGGAGAACTTATATTTCATTCACTATTTTATTACATCTCAGGGTATTCGTTGACGCAATTTAATAAGCCAAGTAAAATCAACTTAGTTGCACCTTTTTGCATTATCACCTCAGAATGTTGTTAATGAAATTCTTTACTAAAGCCTTCTTGGGGCTAAAATCCTGCCTGTAATTCCTATTATTATTGCCAAAACTATAATCCAGAATGAACCAAATATTTTAGCAAAAGTTTGAGTTATTGGAACCGATTTGTTTTCACTAACTATAACATCATTTGCCTCAAAACCCTCTTCATCGGCTCTAATTGCAATTTGTTCTTGGTTTTGTGTATTATTCTCATTCATCTTCTTATATACAGTTAATTCTTCATCAAGTATTGATTTGTTATCCATATTAATAGCAATAAAAAACAAGATAATTAAAATAAGACTAATCAATTTTAAAATAACACCATAACGCGACATAGTTAACCCCTATCTTTATCCGACCAGATAAAATTACATTTATTTTTATAAACTATATATAATTCTTGTTATGAAGTGTCAATAGTATTTTTATATTGCCTAATAATAAAGGGCTCTTACCTTAATAAGAACCCTTATCTTCAATATATTTATATTCTTAATTTTTAGCTTTAACTTTAAAGAATCTTCTATCTCCAATTATTGTCCCATTCCAGGAATTATTAACAGAATTATCTTCAAAACTGTAAGCACCATTAGGTTCAGTAGATGACTGGATTTCATAACTATTAGCACCACTCACAGAGTCCCAAGTTAACTGAACTTGAGAACCAGTGATAGTAACATTCAAGTTATTAGGAGTTTGAAGAGGACCACTTGTATTATCTCCGAAAATAGCTATTCTATTACCTCCACTAATAGTGAAACCGTTATTTGTTAGCATAATATTTGAGAAGAAACCACCTACATTATCATAATCATCTTCAAATATCCATCTGATATTGCCATTACTATCGAGTTTCATAGCATCTGGAGCACCAGCCAGGTAGATATTTCCATCAGCATCAGTAGTAACATCTAAAGCTCTTGCGAAGTTTTTGATAGGATAAGTCTTATGCCATAATTTGTTACCCTGAGCTGATAGTTTTATTAGCAGAGCTTGGTTTGGCTCAAAGAGAGAAGATTCGTTGAAGAGGTTCCCTGCAATTAGAAGAGAACCATCGGTTAATTCGATAGCTTTAAAGGCTCTTGAACTATAGCCTTCATTACTATTCCCAAAACCTTCTTCATATTCCCAAACAGGATTTCCATTATAATCTACTTTCTTGACAACAACTCGAGAGTTGCCAATTGATGAAGTAGTTGTTCCTGCTCGATAACCTGCTAATATATAGCCACTATTTGCAGATTCAACTATGCTGTTGAGTTTCTCTTGAGCTGCTTCATTCCCATATTTTCTTTGCCAGATTGGGGAAGCTGCATCAAAGCTTGTTTTGGTTAATAAGAAATCCCATTCTCCAAATCCTGTAGCTCCGCATATTACAATATTTCCAGCAGAATCAATTATTCCATCTGTAACATCTTCATTACTGTAAGAAGAATTTTGATAATACTTATAGCTCCTATTCCAAACAACTTGACCTGCCGAGTTAATTTCAGTAACTCCAGTTTCTTCCCCATATAAGTATCCTGTATCTTCTTTTCTGATAACTAAATAGTTACCACTATTAAGTTCAATAGCCTTTTTAAAAATACTATGGGACATTGTATAATCATTTTGCCAGTCTATATTTCCTGTTTCATCAAGTTTTAGGACTTGCTTATAAGAAGAGGAGTTTCCCCCAGCAACAAGATATCCTGAATTTGCTTTAGTTGTTTGATAGAAATAGAAGTTAGGGAATTCAGCTTGATAATTAGGTATAGGAACATCTTCAGGATAGCTAGTCATAAACCTCCACACGTTTCCAACAGCAAAATTACTTGTATTATCTACAGATAAGGTAACTCTCCAATAGTAGAAGTGACCTGCTAAAATACTACTTGAAGATGCAGAATCAGTAATACCACCTTGATAAATTATTATTGCATTATCCATATCTTCATTAGTAGCAAGTTCCACAGTAGCGTAATTATAACCTTCCGGATTAGTCCAGCTGAGAATGCTACTTGGGTCTACATTAAAAGCATTAGATTCTGGATTCGGATTTACAGCTACAATTCTATTCATCTCTATATCAATACTATTATCACTTGAGACATCCAGATAAACATAAGACCTTGTGATATAGCCATCTTTAGAGAATTCTAAATAGTAACTATTAGCCATTAATTCTATTTCCCAGTAACCATCTTCATCAGTTAAGACAGATTCCCTGCTATTTTTAAATTCACCACCTTCCATGTTCATAGTAGTAACAAGGACTCCTTCAATTGGTTCGCCAGAATAACTATCTGTTACTGTACCACTTGCTAGTGCAGTACCGACAGTATAGAATTCATAGTTTCTGGAAGCTAACTCATAGCCCTCAGAAGTTACCCCCACTACTCTCCAATAATAGAAAGAGTTTTCATTCATTAGGGGGAGCTGGTTGTTAAGTATGGTATTAGTTGGAAGCCCTGAATAGACAAGATTTGATTCATCGAAATTATTATCATATTCTCTTAAATAGACTTTCATGGAAGCAAAATCACCGTTTGTGGTCCAGCTTAGATTTGTTGTTACTAAAGCTGAAGCATAGATTTCAGGTTGTGGATTATTTGCTACAAGTTCAGAAGAGAATAAGAGAGCATAGTTTTCTTTAAGAGCATTATAATTTGTTTGGAAATTTATTCCATCAGTTCCATTATAATCTTCTATACCTACAATAGGATATCCGTTTTCATATTCTTGAGGTAAGTCCCCGTATTGAAATTTAATACTTCCGTCCTGGAAAAGAATCAATTGGGCAGTAAAGCTTTCAAATCTGTTTGTTATAGTATAACATTGGTCAAAGGTAAGAACAAAGGCTGCTTGGCCTTGGATTGCTCTTTGTTCATAATAAGCATCTCCCCCATATCCAAAACCTAATTCTGCAAAGTATAATCCTATTAAAGCATCTTTTCCATCGTTGGCAGGGATATTTTCAACTATTGAGTAGTTACTGTTATTGAAGAAAGACACTCCACCATAAGGAGTTAGATAAATAGTATCGTAGGTTGAGCCATAATAGTCAAAGTAAAAACCTAATTGCAACATTGTAACAGTATCAAAATCACTTTCTGAGAGCAGTGTAGCATTGTTAGTAGGAATCCAATCAAATTCAGCTAAATCAGAATAATCAGAGCTAAACATAACATAACCGAATTCATCATTTCCGAGTAGCATAGGTCGAACAATGGTTGTTAAGTTTATAGTATCCCAAACTCCATTAGTGCTTGCAAGATTAAAGGTTATTTCTTCAAATTCTAATTCTGTGTTTGCTGGAATAGTAGCTATTAATTTTAGCATAGCACTTTGACTGGCTTCAACTTCTATTCCTGAAAAACTAACTGCATTCCAGTTGTTTTCGTCATCTAACTGCTGAAGGGAATAAGAAAATTCGGGACTTCCTGGTATTTCTAAATTATAGAGATCAATATCTGTCCCAATGTTATCTATAGTGAAGAGATATTCAACACTTTCCCCTTTATTAGCGACTAAAGATTCTTCCACGAATTTCATTTCTGCATCATAGAAAGCACTTTCAGTAAAAGAAACTAAATCTATTGAAGTACCTGCACAAGCTAGGTTACCTGCATTAAATTCAAATATAACTCTAAAAAGTTGTCCGGCAGCTACATCACTAATATTTATAGTTTTCTCTTCCCAAGCAAAGGTAGAGATATCTGAAATTGTTTCTATTATTGATTCTAATTCAAGGGTTACAAGTTGAACCTTTATAGTTAAATTACTTTGAGCATTAATTTGAGAATGGTGGTAATATTTAAGAATGACACTATTATCTTCGCGAGCATCGAAAACAGGAGATTTTAAAATTGAGCTTGTATTAGGAGTGGTAAAACCATCATAAACTAAGTTAGTTCCAACAGCTATATCTCCTTCATAAGCAGTATCTGGGTCTCCGTTAAAGCCTTCTGGTGCAGTCATCTGCCAATCACCATTTAACTCCCAATTACTCCAGGTAGGACTTGCTATTTCAAAAGTTTCAGTTAAAGGTAAGGAATAGACATCATAATCATTGATAGTTAATTCTAAGTTATCTGTTCCTTCTGGGTATCTTATAGTATTATCAAACAAGAAGTAATATTCATGAAGACCCTTTTCTAATAAATCAAAATCTACCCCATATTTTCCATTATGGTATGAACCAGCGAGGAGATCAAGATCATAGGCTACATCATCCAAATAGAGCTTTCTGGAAGTTGGAATATTTCTATTAGGTGAATTGTACATTACTTCAAAAGTATGCACATCCCACGGGTTAGAGTTAAGTTCAGGGAATACTCTACCAGAACTTAAAACAGCAGTTTGTGGTAAAACTGTAAGGGTAATAGGTTTATCACCTGAAGTAAAATTAGATAGTTGTTGGTTTTGTGATTCTCCGATATGATATCTGAGATTATAACTTCCTGCAGTATTGCCAGTATTGAATACGACATAAGCAACAGCTTTTTCGCCAGCCACTACTGAGTTGCTTGGTGAAACTCCTGACCACCAGTAGTAACCCTGAGGAGTCTCTTGTTCATTAGTGATATTAGCACTATAAGTTGCATTGTATGTGATACTATAAATTTGCTCTGAACTTGATAATCTATAGTAAACCTCATTATTAGCAATTTCCCAATCCACAGGCATTAAAATTGAAAGCATGTAATAAGCTGAACCAGTTTGCGTAAAATCAGCTCTAATCGTCGAAACTACTTTGTTGTTAGTATAACCAGTTTCAGGTTGATGAACCTCTGAAATTTCTAGTACACAACTAGAAATTATTAATACTGCGAACATTATAATCCAGCCAAATAAAGATTTAGATTTTATTATTTGTTTCATAATATACTCCTAAGATATGTTTATTATACATTTGTAGTTGCAACAAATTTAGTCAAGAAATATTTATCTTATCATTATAATATTTTAGAAGATACTGTTCAACCATCAATCCACCTTCTACTATAGTTTATCTTTAAAGAAGTCGATAATATTGCACATCTTTATGTTTTCTTGACACTTTACTATTATTGTTTATTGGTAATATTGCCTTTACTGTCGGAAAGTGGAAATTCTGTCCGTCTAAGCTAAAGCTTGCTAAATCCTAAAAATCCCAGAGGGATGCAGATATAATAGACAGTGTTCGAAGACACTGTTACAGATACTAACGAAATCTCAGCCCTGGCTTGTGATGGCATAGTTTAAACGAAGCCTCAAGGGGCGACAATATTCAATTTGCCAGATTTATTTTTATTGTACTTATTATTACATAAAAAACTTGTTAAATGAGTTTAACCCTCTATTTACATTGATCAGTAAGATGTATAATCGCCCCTCTGGGGCTTAAGTTTGTGGTGTACTTCTTTTACAGGGTCTAACGAACCCTGCCTATTATATCTACATCCTTCCAGGATTTAAGAGGAATTATTCCAAATATCTGAGATTTATGCATGAATACAAGTTATAAGTCAATTTGAAAAACTTTGCTATAAATTTAAAAATATGCATCAACTGAGTTAGTTAACACAATTACATTCTATCTATCAATTAGTTAGATTAAACAGTCTCTTTTAGAAGATACTTTTCTGTCTCTTTTAATGTTCATTCTTTTATTATCAATTTGAACTTTGCTTATTCATAACTTCTGTTTTGCCTTCTTTATTGACTCTATAGAAATTCGATTATAAATTGAGAGAGTTCCGAGTGTGCTCTTTCTGATGAAGTAGTAATGTTTAGACTAGTTAAGAAACTAATATTATAAAATCTTGACAGTTGAATAAATAATTCTTTATCTTGGAACAAAATTTGAATGGTATTTTTGTATTCGTATAGAATCACATAAATAACATAAGTTTGAGGTGTAATGAAGTATATAAAATTTGGTATATATTTTTTGATTTTGATTAACCTTCTGAGTCTATTATTTGATATTTCACTGATTAGTGCTGAACCTATTGTATTAAAAGTTTTTGAGCTCCCAGATCCCCGCAAAACAGATGCATATACCAAAGCCAATATTGCTGTAATTGAGGCATTTAAAAAAAAGTATCCTAATATAGAACTCCGTTCTTTCTCAGGCATCAAAATAGATGGTATGGATTTAGATTCAGGTCCCTTGATGGCAATTGCTGGTGGAGTTGCACCCGATATAATGTATGTTAATTTTAGACAGAGTGATACCTATATTCAGAATAACTTTTTGTATCCATTAGATGAATTCATGGCAAAGGAAAATCCTAAAATATTTAATTTAAGAGTAGAGAAACCTGTTTGGCAGGTAATAAAAAGAAAGAGAAAAGGTGATTCAGAAGAAAAAGTTTGGATGCTTCCCTATGAGACTTTAGTTAGAGTCTTGATGTATCGTAAAGATGTCTTTAAACGAGCAGGTTTAGATCCAAACCAAGCACCTCATAACTGGCAAGAGTTTAAGGAATATGCAAAAATCTTAAGTGATCCAGCTAATGGAAATTATGGTACTATCTTGGCTAGTGGACCTCAAGCTGCTTATGACTGGCTACCTTTTTTATGGGCTGCTGGTGGAGACGCAGTCCAATATGATAATGAAAAAGAAATTTGGAAGGCGACTTTTGCCAGCGAAGCAGGTGTCACTGCAATGGAATTCTATTTAGAGCTAACTACTTCAGAGTGGGAAGATGAGGAAGGTAGGATACAGAATGGTTTTGCTATCCGAGAAGGTGATTGGGGTTATATGTGGAAAGATGGTAAAATAGGAATGAGAATGGATTATCTTTCCCAGCAAAATATGGCAGGAGAGTATGACCCTAATCTTTATGGCTTTGCCCCAAGTCCTGCAGGTCCTTCAGGTAAAGGTGGTAGTGAGATAAATTGTAGGATGATGGGGATTTTTTCTGAGGCTGGAATAAGCAACAATTCTGGACTTGGCGATAGAAACCCTAAGCAAGTTAGACAAGCAGCTTGGAACTATATAAAATTTTATGATAGTGAAGAAGCAAGAAAAATCCGCTTAAAAGTAATGATAGAAAATGGTTATGGCAGGATGCAGAATCCTGTATTCCTTAAAAGATATGGATATGAAGAGTATCTGCGCTATGCTCCCGCAGGTTGGTTAGAGACATTTGAAACAGCAATGCGTGAAGGAAAGCCTGAGCCTTATGGAGATAATTGTCAGAAAGTATATGAATTTATGACCTATCCCTTAGACGAGTTAATCAAACTCGATTTAAAGGGAAGTTTAGGAGACTCCCCTGAAGAGCGAAGAGAAGGAATTTTTAGGGTTTTGGAAGAAGCTCAGCAAAGAACAAATGAGGAGATGATAGGGACCTTACCTGATGAAGTAAAGATAAAACGTGAGAGAATTGCAGGGATAATAGCAGCCCTAATTTTGCTTACATTTGCATTTACTCTGTGGAGAGTTTGGAAGATATTAACTCCTCAAGCAAAAGTAACTACTAAGAAAAACAACAAGTATCTTTTCTATATCACTATCTTATTAGCACCAGCAGTAATAAGTATTCTTATGTGGAAATATATACCTATGATATCTGGTTCTTTGATGGCAGTTCAAGACTTCAAGTTAGTAGGAGATAGTCAATTTATCGGAGTTGGTAACCTGGCTGAAGTACTATTTGATTCTACTTGGTGGGCATCAGTGGGTAGAACTCTCTATTATATGTCATTAAGTTTAGGTTTAGGCTTCTTTCCACCAATTATTTTAGCAATTCTGTTACAAGAAGTTTCCCACGGAAAGCTAATCTATAGGGTAATCTACTACTTACCTGCTGTGATTAGTGGAGTCATTGTTATCTATCTTTGGAAACTGCTCTATTCTCCAAGTGATAGTGGAGTTTTAAATCAGATATTAATGTCAATTGGCTTACCAAAAAGCATGTGGATTCGTGATGAATCCATAGCAATGTTGTGTGTAGTTCTCCCCGGAATCTGGGCAGGAATGGGACCTGGGAGTTTAATCTATTTAGCAGCCTTAAAGAATATTCCAAATGATATGTATGAAGCTGCAGATATTGACGGTGCAGGTTTTTTTGCCAAAATTAGACATATCGTATTGCCAAGTCTGAAAGGTCTGATAATAATCCAGTTTATAGCAGCTTTTATTATTGCAGCCCAATCGAGTGATTTTATTCTTATTATGACCTTTGGAGGACCTAACGAAGCAACCAGAGTTGCAGATCTGCTAATCTTTGAGAAGGCTTATCTTTATCTAAAATTCGGACTTGCCACTACTATGGCATGGTTGTTAAGTCTATTAATGATGGGTTTTACTATTCTCCAAATAAAATATATCTCCAAAATGGAATTCAGAACAGCAAAGGGTGGTGATAAATGAGCATAATAGGTAAAGTAGGTAGAAATAGTAAAAGAGCAAGACTTCTTACTTACTCAATTCATTTTGTTTTGATTTTAGGTGCTTTAACCATGATTTATCCTTTCCTACTTATGATTTCATTCTCTTTTAAAAGTAATGTGGATAGCAGCAGTTTAGACTTAATTCCTGCCTTTATTTATAATGACCAAGCCCTCTATCAAAAGTATATTGAAAGTAGATACAATGAAGAATCCAGTAGATTAATGGATAATTATCCTGGTTCATGGATATCTTTTTCAGAAGTATCTTTACCAAAAAATGCTAATCAGAAAATCTATGAAGAATGGAATAACTTCCTTATAGCCAACCCTCCTACCCCTTATCATTACTATGTCGGAGAGCATTATGGCAGAGGAATTTACCCTTATGCTCAAAGAATATTTCGAAAAGAACTAAGAAAAGAGAATGATAATAGTTTAATAGCCTTTAATCAAAAGTATAATACTGGAGCTCAAAGTTGGGAGGAAATAGTTGTAGAAGAAAAAGATATTTATAGGAGAAACTTCGTAAGCTCAACAAGTGGATATCTTGGAAGATTCAGGGAGTTTAAAGAAGAAACCCCTCACTGGATGAGGTACTATGTTAATCCTGAAGGGACTTTCATTAATTCTGAACTAATTCCTGAATATGGCGATGATATTACCAACTATAATCAAGCCAATGGGAGTAATTACCTAAAATGGTCAGAAATCCCTATTCCTTCCATAGTACCTGACATTAATCATCCTCTTAGAAAAGAATGGATTCATTATACAAAAAGAGTTGTGAACATTCGACATCTCAAAATTAATCCTGAAGCAAGAAAGTATTTCCAAACTATGCTTGCCGAAAAGTATAATGAAATTTCAACTTTAAATACAACTTGGAATACAAGTTTTGCTGATTTTAACAATATCTCGATTCCGGACCCAATCCCTGATAGTGGAGCAATGGTTGAAGACATAGCTTACTTTATCCAGAATGTGGCTTTACCTGAAGATATTTATCTAAAAAGTATCACAAATAGATTTAGAGACTATCTATCAAAAAACTATACTTCCATTACAAAACTAAATAATTATTTTGAAACAAATTATTCAACTTTTGAAGAAATTTCTTTTCCTACCGAAGAGATAGATTACTATAGTTTTGTGGAAAGAAAATCAGCTATTAGAAGAGAATTCTTGTGGAGAAACTATGCTATGGCTTTAGATCAGATGCTATCAGATGCCAGATCATTACAGAATACAGCAATTTATGTAATGCTTTCTATCTTTTTAGCTATCACCGTGAACCCATTAGCTGCCTATGCTCTCAGCAGATTTAAACCAAGATTTAGCTATCAGATTATTTTACTCTTTATGCTAACTATGGCCTTCCCTGCTATGGTGATGGGGATTCCTAATTTCTTAATGCTGAAAAATCTCAGTCTGCTTAATACCTTCTGGGCTTTAGTCTTACCTGCAGCTGCTGATGGCTACTTCATCTTCTTGTTAAAAGGCTTCTTCGATAGTCTTCCAAGAGAAT
This sequence comes from Cloacimonadales bacterium (SeqCode), assembly GCA_963692475.1. Lineage (GTDB taxonomy): Bacteria > Cloacimonadota > Cloacimonadia > Cloacimonadales > JAFGVF01 > JAEKNW01. The sequence continues at coordinate 2,143,333 of OY829950.1, read as the reverse complement.
TATATGAAAGTGCCAGCTTGGATGGAGCAAGTGAATTTCGATTATTCTGGCAATTCACACTTTATTTAAGTAAGCCGATCTTAGCCGTGATAGCCCTAGGTGCTTTCAATGCAGCTTATAGAAATTTCTTATTTGCTTTTTTAGTTTGCCAAGATCAATCCATGTGGACTTTAATGGTTCATATTTATGAGTTGATGCAAAGAGCATCTAGTGGAGTTGGCTATGCAGCCTTAGTAATTGCAGCCCTGCCAACACTGGGAGTATTTATCTTCTTCCAGAATATAATTATAGAAGGAATTGTTATTCCTATGGAGAAGTAGGAATCTATCCAGGAGTCTTCGCTAATACATTCTCAGAAACTTTAGCGAAGGAGAAAGCTACGCCTTCCCAGGCTAATTACACGAATTACACAAAGAAAGACCTTAGCAGAGATTTAACAAATAATCAATGATAGGAAAATATTGATTAGTGTTTCTGTGTTAAAAATATAATATAACAATGAGGAATATAAATTATGGTAAATGAAAAGATTTATAAAGAGAGAATCCAACATTGGATTAAGCGTGTTGGGGATGTCGTTTATTCTCAGCCGATAAAGTTAAAAGCAGAATACATCTATGATGCAGAAAAACCTATTCCTCACTCTGAAATTAATAATTACCAATGGAAGAAGATAGAAGTTGGCGAGAAATGGGCTGACCTTTGGGGTTGTGGCTGGTTCAGATTTACCGGTAAAGTACCATCAATCATGACTAATACCTTTGTTGGTGCTTGGCTTGATGTTCAAGGTGAAGCGTGTCTCTTCATAGATGGGAGCCCCCATCAAGGCTTAACTAATAAAATAGATTGGAACTTACAAGCTGGAAAATACTTTGTGCCACTATTCCAGCGTTCTAATGGTCATGAAGAAATTGAATTATTAATAGAGACTGGAGCAAATGGACTCTTTGGCGAAGATAAAAAAGAGTATAACTTGGAAAGAGCTGATTTAGTAGTATTTGATGCTCAAGCTTACGAATTATGGATGGATATCAGAACTCTTTTCTCCCTTTGGGAAGGTCTACCTGATAAAAAACCACGAAAAAAGAGAATTCTTTATGGTTTGAACCAAGCATGTAATCTCTGGAATGACGGTAGAGACAAAGATGCTTGTCTCAAAATTACTCATGAACTCCTCTCTCTTCCAGCTGAAGCATCTTCACTTACAGCCTGGTCTATTGGACATGCACACATTGACGTAGCCTGGCTCTGGCCTATTAGAGAGACTCGCAGAAAGTGTGCTAGGACATTTTCAACAGCTTTAAGATTTATTGATGAATATCCAGAATATATCTTTGGAGCTTCTCAAGCCCAACTATATCAATTTGTGAAAGAGGATTATCCAAAACTATATTCTCAGATAAGAGATAATGTTACAAAAGGAAAGTGGGAATGCCAGGGAGCGACTTGGGTAGAGATGGACACCAATATCCCCTCAGGTGAATCTCTAATTAGGCAGTGTATTTACGGACGTAGATTCTTCAAAGAAGAGTTTAATAAAAACATAGATTATTTATGGTTACCAGATTGTTTTGGTTATACGGGATCACTTCCTCAAATTTTAAAGAAGTCTAAAGTCAATACTTTTATCTCTCAGAAGCTCTCTTGGAATGACACCAATACCTTCCCGCATCACACTTATCGTTGGCAAGGAATTGATGGTTCAGAAGTGCTTTGTCACTTTCTTCCTACTAATGATTATAACTTCAGTAATTTACCTCAGAGCTTTATAGAATCAGAAAATCGTTTTGCTCAAGCAGACATTTCAGATGATTTTCTTAATCTCTATGGAATTGGTGACGGTGGGGGTGGCCCTTCCAAAGAACACATTGAATTAGGGATTAGACAACAAAACTTAGAAGGTGTTCCTAAGGTGAAATTCTCTCAAGCTCATGATTTTATCAAAAAAATTCAGCAACTTGATAAAGAGATACTTCCTGTTTGGCAAGGTGAGCTCTACTTTGAGCTTCATAGAGGCACTTATACTACTCAAGCTTTGATGAAGAAGTATAATCGAAAATTAGAACAGAAGATGCAACTTATTGAGTTTTTAAGTGTTTTGGTAAAGCAAAATACAAACAACTACCTACAAGCTATTTGGAAGGATATTCTTCTTAATCAATTCCATGATATTATTCCTGGCTCATCAATAGGCTGGGTTTATAAGGATGCTCATTCTTTGTCAGAAAAGAACTTAGACCGTTTAGACTTGCTTCAACAAAACCTTACTTCCGGAATGTTAACACAAAGTGAATCAACTGATAATCTTATCATAATCAACAGCTTAAGTCATGTTAGAAAGGAAATTATTGAGTTCCCATGTGAGCAAACTTATCGTATTTACGCTGATAATGAAGAAATTCCCTGCCAATATCAAAACAATAATTTATATTTTGAAGCAAGAATTCCTGCCATGGGCTATAAAGTCTATAGATTAGAGATTGTACAGCAAGAAGTTACTCCTTTAATCAGTAATAATTTTGATCTTGAGAATGAATTAATAATAGTAAAACTTGATGATGTTGGAGCAATCATTTCAATTTGGGATAAAATAGCTGAAAAGGAACTGTTAGCTGGTCCCGCAAATGCTTTAAAGCTTTGGGAAGATTTACCTAATAACTGGGGAGCTTGGGATATTAACCATTTCTACCGTGAGACGACTCCTCAAATTCCCACAGTTATCGAAAGAGAAGTGCTTACCAGCAACAACTTTAAACACTCTATTCATCAACGCCTTAGCATTGGAAATTCAGATATTAAGCAAACCATTTCCCTCTACAAGGATTCTACTTTGATAGAAATTGAAAACATTGTAGATTGGAATGAGACTCACAAGATGTTACGGGTTGGGGTTTCTCCTGCTGTAAAAGCAACAAATGCTACATCCGAGATTCAGTTTGGTTTAGTAGAGCGACCAACCCACAAGAACACTTCTTGGGATTACGCTAAGTTTGAAGTTCTGGCTCACTCTTTTATTGATATTTCGGATAATAATCATGGCTTTGCGGTCTTGAATGATTGCAAATATGGGCATTCAGTACAGGATGATAGTCTTGAAATTAATCTTTTGAGAAGTCCAGCTGATGTCGATAAGGAAGCAGATTTAGGCAAACATACTTTCACTTATGCTTTTTATCCTCATACTGGAAATATAGCCAATAGCGATGTAATTCAGCAGGCACATAGCCTAAATCAGAAGCTTGTGCTCCTCGAGAGTGACCTCATTCCGCAAGAAAGCCAATCTTCTCTTTTTAGTCTCTCCAATGATGGAATAATTCTCCAGACAGTGAAGTTTTCCGAAGTTGGTAATGATATTATTCTGAGAATTTATGAAGCTATGGGTTCGAGTCAAGAAACTGAGTTATTCATGCAAGATTCTTATTATAAAGCTTTTGAGTGCAATATGTTAGAAGAAAATGAACATGAATTAACAATAGTGAATAAAAAAATTCATCTTGAATTTAAACCTTTTGAAATTAAAACTATAAAACTAAATTGCAAGCAGATAAAATAATGAATAACATTAAAACCCTTATTCCCTATCCTGCCAAAGTGCAAGTAAGTTCTGAAGACTCCTTCAATTTCTCCTTAGCCAAGGCTTGCTTCGATGCAGAGGCTCAATTCATAGCTCTGTTTAGAAAAGAGTTAAGCAAAGCACCGCAAGTCCAGCAAGACAGTAAAGAGTGCCAAGTAACCATTTTACTAAATTCAGAAGATAGCTTGGAGTCCTATAAATTAGTCATAGAGAATTATAGAATAAGCTTGGAAGTTGCTTCAGAAACAGGGCTCTTTTATGCTCTTCAGACTCTTAAACAGCTTCTTTATTTTAATCAAGGCAGATTATTTCCTTTAATAATTGAGGATTCACCTGCCTATGAGTGGCGTGGACTTCATCTGGATGTGAGCAGACACTTCTTCCCTATTGATGAGATTTTTGTCTTGCTTGAGAGAATGGCTGAACTTAAATTGAATCGCTTTCATTGGCATCTGAGTGATGATCAAGGCTGGAGAATAGAGTCTTTTAAGTATCCTAAACTCACGACAATAGCTTCGGTTAGGACAGAGCAGGATGGAAGCCTTTATGGTGGATATTATAGTCAAGAAGAGATTGTTCAGGTTGTTAAATTTGCCCAAGAGAAGAGGATTATGGTTATTCCAGAGCTTGATTTACCTGGTCATACTCAAGCTATTCTGGCTGCTTATCCTGACTTATCCTGTTCTCAAGAGTCTTGTCAAGTATGGAACGAATGGGGTGTCTCTCATCATATTCTCTGTGCTTCCAAGCCTCAAGTCTATTCTTTTCTTCAAGAACTTATAGAAGAGATTATTCCTCTCTTTCCAGCTCCCTATTTTCATATTGGTGGTGATGAATGCCCAACAAAACAATGGGAGGAATGCCCTTTATGTCGGCAGAAAGTGACTGAGGAAAAACTCTCTTCCTTCCGAGAATTACAAGCTAACATCACTAATCATTTAGATAGCATTCTTAAAAAGCATAAGAAAAAAATGATTGGCTGGGATGAAATTGCTGATTCGAGCTGTCCTTCTGATGCTATCCTAATGTGTTGGAGAGGAGACGCTAAAGAAGCTGTTGCTAAGGCTGAAGCTCAAGGATTAACTTATATTCTTACCCCAAATCATCCATACTATTTGGACTGGAAACAGAGCCATAATCATGAAGAAATGGGGGCTTTCGGAGTATCTTCTCTAGCTGATATTTATAACTATGACTACCCTTCTCTACACTCAGACAGAATGTTGGGTATGCAAGCAAATATTTGGACTGAAAGAATAGAAACACTTACCAAACTCGAATATATGGCTTTCCCAAGAATCATCGCTTTGGCTGAAAATTGCTGGACTCCTTACCAAAATAAAGACTATAATCGTTTCCTTATCTATCTTAAAAGATTCCTTGCCTATTATGACCAACTTTATATTAACTACTCTACAAGCAACATAGATAACAATAATAAATTCAAGAAGGAAGAACTTATTGTTAGAGAAGATATTTGCTCTGATTTACTCCAACTTACTGATGTATCCTCTGTATTCAATCCGGGAGCTATCAGAATAGACGATAAATTCTATCTACTGATGAGAGTCCAGAATAGAGGAAGAGAAAGTCTTTTAGTTAGAGCAGAAAGTGATAATGGTAAAGACTTTTCTATCGATAATGAGCCTGTTACTTTTACTGGATTGGATAAAATAAAGTCTACTATTTACCATATTTACGACCCTCGCTTGACCTATCTTGATAACAAAATATACCTCATGACTGCTATCGATACTTCTGCTGGCTGCTTTCTCGGACTTTTCACAACAAAAGATTTGAGAACCCTTAACTTTCAAGGATTAGTTTCAGATGCTGATGTAAGGAATGGTGTCATCTTCCCAGAAAGAATTAATGGAAGATTTGCTCGTTTGGAAAGACCAAATAAAAGTATCTTAGAGAATGGCACAAAAACTGGTTCTGCTATCTATCTCTCCTATTCTGATGACCTGCTTAAGTGGGATAATCAACAACTTGTCATGACTGGTAATCCCCACTACTGGGACGAACTTATCGGCTCTGGTCCTGTTCCTATCAAGACTCGCTACGGTTGGCTTCATATCTACCATGGAGTCGCTACACATTTCGCTTCAAGCAATATCTATCAAGCAGGATTTACTTTCTTAGACTTAGATAACCCAGCTAAAGTAATCTTCCGCTCTAAATATAACTTCCTCGAACCAAGAGAAAACTATGAATGCGTCGGACAAGTTCCTAATGTTGTCTTCCCTACTGGCTTGATTGCCCTTGATTATGATGACCAAGGATTCGTAAACGATGATAGCGACCTCTTCCTCTATTATGGTGCAGCGGATACTTCTATTGGCTTTGTGGAAACTAACTTACGCTTCTTTATTGAAAAAATGTTGATAGAAGAAGATTTTAGCCACCGAAAACACTGAATACACTGAAAAAGAAGAGCTTTATCTACGAATGAACACAGATGAACACGAATAGTCAATAGTGAAGAATAAAAAAGAATTTGTGAAATTAGTCTGGGGTAAAGCGAAGAATCCTGGATAGATTAAAAAAAGGAGTATAATGATGAAAAAATATGGAATTACTTTATTAATATGTCTATTAGCAATAACACTTTTCGGAGAAAGGAAATTCCCTATTCCTATGCTTGATGATATTCCTCTAAACTATGTCTGCTACCAAACTAAAGAGAGACTTGCTATCGATGGAAAACTTGATGAAGAATCTTGGAATAAGGCAGTTTGGACAGAAGAATTTGTGGATATTGAAGGAAGCTTAAAAGCTATTCCCCCTTTTATTACCAAAGCAAAGATGCTATGGAACAATGATTATTTCTATATTGGGGCATATTTAGAAGAGTCTGATTTATGGGCTTCTATCACTCAACGAGATGCTGTTATCTTTCATGATAATGATTTTGAAGTTTTTATTGACCCTGATGGAGATACTCATGACTACTATGAATTAGAACTAAATACCCTAAATACTGTTTGGGATTTATTAATCATTAAACCATATAGAGATAGAGGTCAAGTCGCTTTTAATAGCTGGGATATCAAAGGACTGCAAACTGCTGTTCATTTACAAGGGACTATCAATGACCCTTCAGACAAGGATGAATTTTGGTCTGTAGAAATTGCTATTCCTTGGGAATCTCTAGCTGAAGCAGCTCACAAAAAAACTCCTCCAATTGATAAGGATATATGGAAGATTAACTTTTCCAGAGTTCATTGGCAATTGGAAAAAACTAAGGATGGCTACACGAAAAAGCTTAATCCTGAGACTAAAAGACCTTTGCCTGAAATGAATATTGTCTGGAGTCCGCAAGGCTTGATTGCTATGCACTATCCTGAAATGTGGGGTGATGTAATGTTTAGTCATGATTTTGTAGGAGGGAAGCTTGTGAAGTTTATTCCAGACCCACTTAGTCAGGAGAAGAAATACCTGCGAAAACTCTACTATGAAGAAAAGGAACATTTTATGCAAACTGGACGCTTCATAAGTGACTTCTCTCAATTTACGACTAAAAAAGAATCATTTGATGGATATAATGCAGTTCCTGAAATTTATACTTCACCCAATACCTATGAAATTATTCTCAAAAGTAATAGTAGTAAAGCCGACTTGCATATTTTCCAAGATGGTGAACTAAGAATAGGGAAATAAAGAAAAAGTCTAAAGAGAATTACCTTAACATAGAAGTTGATGCATGAAAAAGTGAATTTAGCTTTAGATAAAGACTGATAAGCAGGTATAGCTAAGACAAACACCATTGCAGGCGGAGTGCTTTATAGAAACAAAGCTTTATTCTCAAGGCTGATAGTGCAGTATAACTCCAATTAGGAGTGCAATCACCTGGGGCTATAATATTCATACCCTTAAAAAAACAATTGACAGCTATCAACTTTATTTTTTTAAATGATTAGATACTGATATTACAAAATAGATTAAATAAAGGAATAAGAATAAATTATGCAATTACATCAAAGATTCATTGATGTGGCTAAGAAGCACCCCAATGACATAGCAATAATAGATGTTAGTGCTGGAAAATCAATAACTTATGCAAAGCTTTTATTAGCTGCATTAGTTCTTTCTGAGAAGTATAAGAAATTTCCAGAGAAGAATATTGGAGTAATGATTCCTACATCATTTGGATGTTTAGTTACTACCTTAGCTCTTCTCATGGCAGATAAAACTCCTGTGATGATAAACTATTCAGTTGGTGCTCTACAAAATGTAAAATATGCTCAAGAGAAGTGTAATTTCATGACGACAATAACCACAGAGAAATTACTTGAGAAGCTGGCTATTAAACCTATTGAAGGAATGATCAACATAGAAGATATCCTAGCAAAAGTTAATCTAATAGATAAAGTAAGAGGAATGACACTTTCTAAACTTCCTGGACAAATGATTCAGAAGTTTGTTCATATAGGGAATAAAGAAGAGGTTGCTGTAATTCTCTTTACAAGTGGTTCAGAAAAAGACCCTAAAGCTGTGCAATTGAGTCATAGAAATATAATGCACAATGTTGTTGGTTTCACCACAGTAGTTAAAGACATCAAGAATGAAATATTCCTCGCTAACTTGCCTCTTTTCCATGTTTTTGGAATTACCGTAACATTCTGGACACCTCTCCTTTATGGAGGCAAGACTGTTACTATAGCCAATCCTTTAGACTATAAGTTAGTCTGTAAATCTATCAAAAAGCACCAAGTTACCTTAATGGTTGGGACTCCAACCTTCTACCATGGTTATTTACAAAAATCTGAGCCTGGTGATTTTGCCTCTGTTAATATTGCTATCTCAGGAGCAGACAAGCTTCCTCGCCAAATCAGAGATGAGTATTTACTAAAGCATAAAATTGAACTTTTTGAAGGTTATGGAGCTACTGAAACAAGTCCTGTGATAAGTACCAATTATCATGGAAATAATAAAATTGGAACTGTAGGCAAACCACTTCCTGGAACCAAGGTGAAAATCGTGGATAGAGTAACGGGTAAAGAAGTGAAAGCTGGAGTTGAGGGGAAAATCTTAGTCAAAGGAGACTTAGTAACCATTGGCTATTACAATGACTATGAAGAGACATCATTGCGAATTAGAGATGGATGGTATGATACTGGAGATATGGGGATTATAGATGAAGAAGGTTATATTACTCACCGGGGCAGACTTAGACGATTTGTGAAAATAGGTGGAGAAATGGTCTCTTTAACCAAAGTTGAATCTGTATTAGAATCAATCTTACCTGCTGAGACATTATGTTGCGTTGTTGATGTACCTAACCTTAAGAAAGGTGCTGAAATTGTTGCAGCAGTGACAACTAAAGAAATTGAAGCTAAACAAATCCATAAATATATGAAGAAGGAATTACCGAGTCTAATGGTACCTAAAGAGTATTATGTATTAGATGAATTACCATTAATGCCTTCTGGCAAGGTAAATTTCAGAAAAGTAGAAGAAATTATTAGAAATTTACATAATGCTAAAGAGAAATAAAAGAACCTTATGAAATATAGATTTATTATTCTTCTTTTACTAATTTCCTCTTCCCTCTTTTCTCAGATTGATTATGGTTATCAGCAAGTAAAACATTGGTTCTTTTTTCCTCTATTAGCTTATGCTGAAGAAACTTCATTAGTCTATGGAGGTGTAGTAATTTATGATACTGCCAAGACTAAAGAGAACTTCGAGGGACAGTGGTCTAATGTAATTCAGCACTCTCTCAAAAACCAGTTCAGATATATTACCAAAGCTCAATTTGCTTTTCAAAAAGATTACTCTAGCTCTTTCGCTGTGCGAATGAGAAGCTGGCCAACTGATATCTATGAATTTGGTAATAATAGTGACAAAAATTCTGAGACAAATTATACAGAAATTGAAAATAGCTTTGAATTTGATTTCTATAGAAGAATTTACAGTCATTTATTTATTGGTGTAAATGCCGAAATAGGTAATCTAAAAGTAACTAAGAGAGATGAGAATCAGTATATTGATTGGAAAAATACTTTAGGAAATGACGGAGGCTGGTTTAATGGAATTGGCACAGTCTTAAAACTTGATACCCGCAATCAAATCAACTACCCTTCTAAAGGTCTTTATTACAGATTATCTTACCGGGATTATGACCAAAACTGGGCTAGTGATTATAACTTTTCTATGACTGAAATTGATTTAAAGAATTACTTTTCAACTTCTCCTAATCTTATTTTAGCAACCCACTTAGATGCTAAAATTACTCATGGACATGTCCCCTTTCAACGCTTAGCAAAGTTAGGAGATAGATTAAGAGGCTACTCATCAAGAAGGTTCATGGATAATCATAGAATTGCTGCAAGAGCTGAGATAAGAACCTCCCCTTTCACTTATGGAATCTATACCAGAGCTGGCTTTGTTCTCTTCTTAGAAGCCGGTAAAGTAGCTCATGATATAGAGGAGATTAATCTAACTGATTTAAAATACTCTTATGGTACAGGATTTAGATATAAACTTACTAACTCTGAAGATAAGCTAAACATGCGGTTTGACCTTGCTTTTACCGAAGAAGGACACTCTATAAGTATCTCTGCTTATGAGGAGTTTTAATAAAATCTTGACTAATTTCACCTACTAAAATTTCTATTCTTTAATACTTAATAATGAAACTAACCTAATTATGTACTAAGGAGAATGCCTATGGCAACAAAATCCAAAAAAGATAAATTGATCTTAAATGTTATCCCTTTGAGGAAAATGATTCAAGTTCCTAAAGTTGTAGTTCCTATTCTAATAGGTAGAAAGCAAACTTTAGAAGCGGCAAAAGATGCAATTGAGAAAAACCAAACTATTCTATGTATTCCACAAAAGAATGATGAAGAGTTTCAAGAATACCCAACATCCAGAGATATTTACCGTTTTGGTACTCTTTCCATGATCTCACAAGAATTCCCACTTCCTGATGGAAACTTAAGGCTTCTCTGTGAAGGTATTGAAATGGTTAAAGTGAAAAGATTTTTTCAAGCTGGAAACTTCTTAAAAGCTGAAGTTGAAATTATTGAAAAAACTATCAGTTCTGAAGAATTAGATGTCATAGAAGCTTATCTCCGAAATCTAAAAACTTCTTTTAAAAACTATGTTAAACTTAATAATAGAATCCCAGATGAGCTTGTTCAAGCTGTAGAAATGATAGATGATAGAGATGAACTCTTCTATTTCTGTCTGAATTATGTAGATTTAAATACTCGCACAAAACAAGCAATTTTCCAGCATACTGACTTTCTCAAAGGACTAAAAAGTCTTATCCTCTATATTAATAAAGAAGCTGAAATCATTCGCTTAGAAAAAAATATTGAGAATGAAGTAAGATCAAGTCTTAATAAAATCCAGAAAGAGTATTTCCTTAATGAGCAACTAAAACAGATTCATAAAGAGCTTGGTATTGCTGAAGATAGTGACGCTGACTTGATAAATCTAAAAAAGAGAATTAAGGAAACACCTCTAAGTGATGCTGCCCGTGAAAAAATCGATGAAGAATTTAAGAAGCTTAGTAGAATAAATCCTCAATCACAAGAACATACTGTTTTACTTAACTATATTACTTGGGTACTTGACCTTCCTTGGGAAGCAAATAATGATGTGAATGTAGATATTGCGACTTCAGAGAAGATTCTTAATCGTGACCATTACGGACTTAAAGACGTGAAAGAAAGAATTTTAGAATATATAAGCGTAATGCAAATTAGTAATGGTGTAAAAGGACAAATCATCTGCTTTGCTGGACCTCCTGGAGTTGGTAAAACTTCACTTGGAAAATCAATTGCTGCCTCTCTTGGTAGAGACTTTGTTAGAATCTCCCTTGGTGGAGTCAGAGATGAAGCTGAAATTAGAGGTCATAGGAGAACCTATGTCGGAGCAATTCCAGGAATTATTCTCCATTCTATGAAAAAAGCTAAATCAACTAATCCTCTAATTATGATGGATGAAATAGATAAACTTAGCTCAGATTTCCGAGGTGACCCTGCTTCTGCCCTACTTGAAGTACTCGACCCAGAGCAAAATTCTCACTTCCGTGACCACTATATTGATATTGAATACGACTTATCTAAGGTTGTCTTCATTACCACAGCTAATAATATCCACTCTATTCCACGACCCCTTTTGGATAGAATGGAGTTAATAGAACTTCCTGGCTATACTGAATATGAGAAAGCAAATATTGCTAAGAATCACCTCATCCCACGCCAAATGGAAGAGCATTCTCTTACTAAGTTGCTAAAAGTAAATTTCAGTGATGACATTATTCACTATATTATCAAATATTATACTCGTGAATCAGGTGTCAGAAACTTAGAAAGAACTATAGCTAAAATCTTAAGAAAAATTATTAAAGACCACTTGAAAGGGGAAATTAAAAAGAGTATTAGCCTGACCGAAAAACATATTCATAAATATCTCGGAGTTGAAAAATATTCTCACTCTGAGACTAATAAAGTTAACAAAATAGGCGTCGTTAACGGCTTAGCCTGGACTGCTGTTGGTGGAGAAACTCTAACTATAGAAGTAGTAAAACTTCCTGGTGAAGGGAAAATAAGCCTTACTGGGCAACTTGGTGATGTGATGAAAGAATCTGCTCAAGCCGCAATTAGCTTTGCCAGACTGCACGCTGAAGAGTATCAGATTCCTCAGGATTTCTACAAAAACTATGATATTCATCTCCATATTCCAGAAGGTGCTGTGCCTAAAGATGGTCCTTCTGCAGGGGTTACTATGGCAACAGCTATCATCTCTGTTTTAAGTGATATTCCGGTAAGATACGATATCGCCATGACTGGAGAAATTACCCTATCTGGAGATGTATTGGCTATAGGCGGACTTCCTGAAAAGCTTATTGCTGCTAAAAGAGAAGGAATCTTCAATGTTCTTATTCCTCAAAAAAATGAGAAAGACCTTGAAGAGATTAGTGATGAAATTAAAAATGGATTAACCATCACCCCTGTCTCTACAATTTCAGAAGTCTTAAATTTAGCCTTAATCAAGAAATAGGTCAAGATGAACTTCCAAATTGTTAATAGAAATACTCTCCTTGATAAAACGATAGACTTGACGATTCAGATCGAGCCTAAAGACCAAATTCTCTTCTGTTTCATTTTAGAAGCTTGGGAAGGAGTGTTTAATTATACTACTATTGATAAGAAAAACTCTCTGATAAACCTTAGAATCGCTGAAGATTTTGCCCAAGAAGCTGATAATCTTCTCGCTTTTTTAAAGAATTATTAGTTATCTATCTTTAATATTTATAATGAGATATAAACATAGATGATGATTATTTTTAAAAGATTTTAAAAAGAATCTTGACAAATAATCTGCATTTTACAAATATGATTTCACATATTCGAAACGGGGTGTAGCGCAGTCCGGTTAGCGCACTGGTTTTGGGAACCAGGTGTCGGAGGTTCGAATCCTCTCACCCCGACCATTCGATTTATGTTAATAATGATGGGCGTATAGCTCAGTTGGGAGAGCTCTTGCCTTACAAGCAAGTGGTCGGGGGTTCAAGTCCCTCTGCGCCCACCATCATTTTTAATCCGATTATTAAATTTTTCTTATACATCGGGCGTATAGCTCAGTTGGGAGAGCTCTTGCCTTACAAGCAAGTGGTCGGGGGTTCAAGTCCCTCTGCGCCCACCATCATCTTACAAGCCAGCTTTCGGTTGGCTTTCTTTTTTAATAGTACTTAGCGGTTACTAAGTACTAAACTTTTTTATAGGACGGGGTGTAGCGCAGTCCGGTTAGCGCACTGGTTTTGGGAACCAGGTGTCGGAGGTTCGAATCCTCTCACCCCGACCAATAATACTTAATTCAACTTTACTTACTTTATCCACACAAACATACTACATAATAATAATCTATCTAAAAGAATCTAATCAGAAGTATTCGCATAAAGCTACGCCTTCCCAAGCTAATTTTACGAATTTTTCTTAGGAAGAAAATACCCTTAACACAGGTTTCTTCGCTGAAGCTACGCCAACCCATGGAGTTAAGAAGAGTTTTAACAGGAGTTTCACAGAGTTTTAAGTGAAGAATGAGACCTCTTAAATTCCCCGCTTCATTGTTGACAAAACAATGCTTCCAAGAGGGGTGGATGCAAAGCAGACGGGGTGTTTCTTAAATCCTGCAAAGATGGCATATTATAGGCAGCAGTGTTCGTAAGACACTGTACAGGAATACCCACAAAAAGTAAGCCTTATAAGGGCGAAATAGAAGAAAGAACCAATTCTTTTAATCCCAACCTAAACGCATCAAATGCCATTAATCTATCTAACATGCTATCAAACCATATATCACAAGCTAAACCGTATATATGAGCTGAATTTGGCACACTGTTAGGCAAAGAATCATTATAGGCTTCATCACGATAACCACTTGAAATATGAAAGCTAACTCCTGCTATTGTTCTTGCCCTCTGAAGCTTATCCATAAATCGCTTTAGCATATAGGCTTTACCAGATGATGGACAAGCAAACTCCCACTCCTGGAAGTTAGGATACACACTCCAATCACTAACTAACTCTTCTTTTTTAATCTCTTTCATTATTGCCTCTTTAAACATCATTAATATTTATCCTCCGAAGCTTTAGCGAAGGGGGATTCATTCTTAATTTTTCATTTAATTAATCTTCACTCATAATGCATATTAAAAAAGTTTAAATTGTTGGCAAATACGCTTGCTAATGGGTGCGACAGTTTTTTTGAGAAGTTTTTAGAACTATATATCTTGACATAAGATTATACTTTTTTTTAATAAATCTGTTAAGAAAAGTTTTAGGTGGTGAAATGAAGGAAAAATTAAATTTTTTAGAATTGTTCGCAGGTGCAGGAGGCTTAAGTGAAGGTTTTGTCCAAAATGGATTTGAACCAGTAGCTTATGTTGAGCAGGATAAGGACTGTTGTAGCACACTACTAACTAGAAGCATCTATCACTATCTATTAAAAAATAATTTAAAGGACTCTTATAATGAGTATCTGAAAGGAAATCTTGATAGAAATAAACTCTTTGAAATGTGTCCTAATACATTAAAAGATAAAATTTTATGCAAACAGATTTCATCTCAGACACTTCCAAATTTAATCACAACAATAGAATTGTTATTGAATGGCAAAACTCTAGATGTATTAATAGGAGGACCTCCTTGCCAAGCATACTCACTTATTGGTAGAGCTCAAAACAAGCAAAAGATAAATGATGAAAGGCTATACCTTTACAAGCATTACTTAGAAATTCTTACACATTTCAAACCTACAGTATTTGTTTTTGAGAATGTGCCTGGGTTATTAAGTATGAGTTCAGGTGATCTATTTAAAACAATAATAAATGATTTCAAACAAATTGGGTATGAGGTAGATTATGAAATACTTAATTCTGCAGAATATGGTGTTTTACAAAGCAGAAAAAGAGTTATAGTTATAGGGGCTCTCAACAAAAAAGTTACACTGGAATTACCAAAAATAGATATTTCAATGTATCGAGTAAAAGATATTTTTGAAGATTTAAATGCTTTAATGCCTGGACAATCATCAGACAAGTATTCTCTGCAACCAAATGAATATCTCAAAACATTTAATATCAGAAATGATGATGAAATTTTGACTCACCATGAGGCGAGACCAAATAATGATAGAGATTTAAACATTTACAAATACGCTATTCAAACATGGAATAACGAAAAGAAAAGAATAAAGTATCATGAAATTCCAGATTATCTACAATCACATAATAATAAATCATCATTTCTCGATCGTTATAAAGTAGTGGCAGATGATTTAAATGCAAGCCATACAATGGTAGCTCATATAAGTAAAGATGGCCATCATTATATCCATCCTGATATTAAACAATGTCGCAGTATTTCAGTAAGAGAGGCAGCTCGAATTCAATCATTCCCTGATGATTATTATTTCGAAGGTTCAAGAACTTCAAAATTTAAACAAATAGGAAATGCTGTTCCACCTCTTTTATCAAAAACAATTGCTAATAAAATTAAGGACATAATATGACAGATAAATTGAATTTTGAGTTTTCACCTAACTTAATTAGACTACTTGGTGAGGAGCTTATTCACGATAAAAAAATAGCCATTTCTGAACTGGTCAAAAATTCATATGATGCTGATGCATCAACTGTTAATATTGAAATTCATGATGATGAGTTGATAATTGAAGATGATGGTTTTGGTATGGATTATAATACTATAAAAAATGTTTGGCTAAGACCGGGTGTAAGTTCTAAAAATAATGATGACAAATCAGAACTTACCCCAAAATATAAAAGAACACCCATAGGAGAAAAAGGAATAGGAAGATTAGGGTGTCATAAACTAGGAAATATAATTGAAATATACACCAAACAAAAGAACTCAGATGAAGTTCACTTCCAGATAGATTGGGAAAAATTTGAACAAGCTAAATCAATCCAATCTTTTGATGTCAATGTTGAAAAAAATATATTACCTGTTTATTTCACTAGTGATAAAACTGGTACAAGAATTGTTATAAAAAAATTGAAAGACAAATGGACGAAAACAGATAAAGAAAACCTATCAATTGAATTATCACAATTGATTTCCCTATTTCATGTTATAAATGATTTCAAAATTTTATTTAAAGAAGATGATAATTTTTTTAGCAATGATTTAAAAAATACATCAGAGTGGGTAAGAGATAATGCTCTCTTTTATTTTCAGATTGAATTTAGAAAAGGTAAAATTGAAGAATTTAACTATCAATTTAAACCATGGAAAGGTTTTGAAAAGGTATCTGGAAGAAAAATTGATTTAAAGAATGATAGAATTATTATCGAAAAAATACTAGGTAAAAGCACATCTGATAATAATACATTGTCAGTTAATAATTACAATGATGAAATCGAAGACCTTGGGAAAATCAGATTCGAGGGATTCATTTATGACTTTGACAACACTTTGTGGCTACAACAGCATCAATTCTCGAAAGAGAATAAAAGAATAATTAAGAAATTCATGAAAGAAAATGGTGGGATTAGAGTTTATAAGGATAATTTAAGGGTTTTTAATTATGGAGAACCAGGAACTCAAATTATTGATTTAGATTTGAAGAGAGTAAACAGACCAGCTGGGAAAATAAGTTCAAATCAAATACTAGCATCGGTCATATTAGATAGAAAAGACAGCCACGAATTGAAAGAAAAAACAAATAGAGAAGGATTCATCCATAATAAGCATTTTAGTTTATTACAGAACGATTTAAATGATTTAATCGATATTATCGGGGTTTTATGGAAAGATGATAAAAATAAAATTAGAAAAATTTATGCTAATAAAGAGTTTAATCGTTCTTATATTGACCAAGAAATTAATAAAATTAAAGATATAATAGCCAAGTCTAGCATAGACAATAATTCAAAAAATACCATTAAATCAATTATTAGTAAGTTTTCAGAAGATTTCAACAATACTAAAGATGTTTTTTTATCAGCTTCCCAATCAGGGATTGGTTTAGCATTTGTCATTCATGAGATAGACAAATTATTAGATGAAATAAAAAAAAGTATAAAAGATAAAAACTGGGAACTCATGTCTGAACATTACAATGATTTGTTTCATATAGTATCAAACTATAAAGATACAATAAGGTTAGATAAAGAATCAGTAAATATTAGTCTCTCAGAATTGATAAAAAAAGCTGTATTCAATGTTAAGTCAAGATTAAGTTACGATAACATTGAGCTTATTATTGATATTGATAAGGAACAACAATTACTTGTTAAAAGAAACTTAATACTTGGGGTCTTTAACAACCTCTTCGATAATTCGATTTATTGGTTAAAATATCAAAACATTAAAAATAAAAAAATAATGATAAAGAGTTATCGAGAAGGAGATGAAATTCATATAGTTTTTGCTGATAACGGTAAAGGATTTACAATCAGCTTTGAATCTGCCTTATCTGCTTTTATCACTGGGAGAAAAGATGATAGTTCTATGGGAATAGGCCTATATTTGATAAGTATTGTTATGGATGTTCACAGTGGATTTATTGAAGAAGGAATCTGGGAAAATGAAAAACTAGCTGAGGACTTTAAAGAAGGAGCAATAGTAAAATTAATTTTTAAAGAGGTTAACAATGTATGATATAGTGTTTATTGATGATAAATTTGAAGAAATAAAGAAAGTTTTTTTAGACATTCAAAAGGAAGCTAGATGTTATTATACAGATGGATATTCATTGCCTGAGAATGATGAATTTTTATTTTTCAGAAATCTGCAATTTATATGTATCGATGTTATGCTTGAAAATTTAGGGATAAAAAATATTAACCAAGCTTACCCTGCAATGGCAGAAATAATCAAAAGTTTTAACCCTAATAAAGATACCAAAATCATAATAAACACATTTCATCATGAATCTTTTAAAAAGGAAGAGTTAATTAAACTTTTACCAGATAATTATAGTTCTTTAGCATTTATCATAGAGTCAAAAGATGAAGATAAATATAGTACTTTAATCAAAAGTATTGCAGACATTAAAAATAAATCTAAAAGCTCCTTTACTCGTAGTTTTGTTATTGAAGAGTCAATAAATATTGAGAATATATTGTGGGACAAAGTTTGTAATAATATGAAGACTCTTGTGAATAATGGCAACTATGAGAATTTCGAGAAAATAGCAAAAAAACAGTTTTACTTTGCAAACAAAATCAATTTATACAACCTACTTGATAATTCAATTTGTAAAGAGCTCAGAAGAATAAAAGAAATTAGAAATGACTGCGCTCATGAAGAAGGAGTTAACAAAAATCATCTCCAAGACTTCTATGACTTATTGAAAACTGTCCTACAAAAATTTAACCTTTAAACCACCACCGTCGTAGTCCTACACAACCAGTGAAAAGGTGGAAATGGAGTATGGTCCCCATTAACTCCTAGATGCTTATCATTTTCGTATCTGATTTGTTTTTCAGAAACCCAGGGAGCAATCTTTTAAGTTTGCTCCTTTACTTCTGCTAAATCACATTTTACTAGTATCAATACTAAGCTAGTCTCCATAGTATCAATAGCATTATCAAGTGGATAGATTCTATCTTCAGCTGCTAAATCCTGCTTCCATATCATTACCAAACTTATTACCTATCCAGAAGAGGTTCTGTTTATTGATCTGAGTCTCTAACGTCTTAAGCTTTTGGGGAGGCTAGTTTGATACTTGAACAGTCTCCATTTTAGCTATCACAAAATTATATTTATTTTCAAAGAGGACATTAAGGGAAGTTATGATTATAATGATAATCAATGCTCTCTCAAGTATAGTTGATGCTATATAGAGTAATCTATAATACTTATATATTATAATATTTTTGTAAACTATACATCAGAAAGATAATTGAAGAATTAAAAACTTGGATGATATTCTATAGCTGGTAAAAAATATTGATTATTCAAGGCTAAAACATTAGAATATTGGCGATTCTTTAGGCTTTTTCCTTATGTCTTCTGTTAGTGTCTCGATAAAATTCCAGTGATTGATTGAGAGACATCCAAGTATGGACTGGACATGATATTGACATGATATTAATGAATAGCAGATATTATTGTAATATATTTTGGGAATAAAAAACTTATTAGTCAATATTCATAGATATCTGAGCTTTTTCATTAGCCCATTCTGCTTGAATGAACTTATTTTTTGCTCAAAACCAAGTCTGGTATAAATGATAAGAATAAATGAGAATATTTCATTTATATTGTGATTCATCAAATATCCTTGAAAGGGATTAAATAATTATTCTTGGCAAGAAGCAGAAATATACTCTTAATAGTAAAATCACACTTAAAACTTTCTCTAATACAATTAATAAGCTATAATAAATGGCTTTTTTTTTATCACTAAACTTGAACATTAGCAAAAAAATATTATAAAATTCTTGACATAATTAAATAGTAGTACAAAAAATACTACTAATAAGAAAGAGGTGTTTATGAAAGATAATTTACTAAAAGTTGGATTTAAAGAAATCGAAGCTGATATTTATATAATACTCTTGAAGGAAGGCGGTATATCTGCTTATAAGATATCCAAAATTTTAAAAAAAACTAAACCACAAGTTTATAAAGCTTTAGAAGTAATGCTTCAAAAAGGCATGGTGTTTCGTAATGAGGCATCAAAAGCAGTTGAGTATTATCCTACTGAGATAAAAACATATCTTGATTGGCGAGAAAGTGAATTTCTTGAAAGCAAAAAAAAGGTTGAACAAAAGGTAAGAAAGATATCCAAAATAGAGAAAATGTCTGGAGTTTTCGCTATTGAGAACATTAGTCAGATGTATTCACGCTCGATAGAAATTATTAAAAATGCCAAAAAAAACATTATTGTAATGTGTGCTCAATTACAGAGGAAAGAAGTTATTGAAGAATTATCCAAGGCAAGTGAAAGGGGAGTAAATGTTATAATTGAGACTTTTAATCCTGCTCCTAATGTTGAAAACATAGATATTCTTGCTCAAGGTAATTCAACAGCTATTTTTATGAGTCAACATTATAACTGGTTAGAAATATTTGTGGATGGTGAAGAATTTATTATTTCTTTAATGAATGATAAAGATGACACTTTATATAAATCACTGTGGAGTAACGACCCATATCTTTCAGTAATAACTTATAATGCTAATGTTGGTGAATTACTTTTTGCTAAGGTTGGTCAGTTACTTCATTCAGAAATGAGCAAAAAAGAAATAGGAGAAGAATTAAAAAGACTTAGAATAAAATTCTATATTGGAATAGATATGCAAAGAATAAATCATTTTATCTGTTAACCCAAAATATTTTACAAAGGAGATAAGAATGCCGAAGATACTAATTATCATTACTATTTGCTTCATAAATAATCTATTTTCTTTAGATTTTTCACCTTTTAATATCGCACTACCTGGTCAAGATAATCCTGGCTTAGCTGTGATAAATTTTGATTTAGATGAAGATTTAGATATTCTTGTATCAAGAAATTCTACAAATGAGATAATACTATTTGAAAATACTGGAGATTGGAATAATCCAATTGAGCATATTGTCGCAAGCAATTTTGATCCACAATATCTATATGCAGAAGATATGAATGGTGATAATTATCCAGATGTAATTGCTTCATCAGCTATTGATGGATTAGTCAGCATTTTCTACACTAATTTTTTTGAAGAAACTCTGTATTTCGAAAGAGAGGATATTGCTAATAATATAACTGGGGCACATAGAGTTATTGCAAAAGATATTGACTCAGATGGGAATATGGATGTTGTTTGTGCAGCAGCAGGATTAGGTAAAATTCTCTGGTGGAAGAAAGTTAACAACCTGTGGATTCAAAATGAAGTTACAAATGATTTTCCTGGCTGTCAAGCAATAAGTGTCTATGATATGAATGGTGATACTTTTTTAGATGTTATTGGAGCATCAATGGATAATAATGAAATATCAATCTGGTATAATTCAGGTACAGATGAAATCACATGGCAGAAGCAAGAACATTCTACAAGCTTTGTTAGAGCCCATTGGGTTAGTATAGCAGATATCAATAATGATAATTTACCTGATGTAATAGGAGCAGCTTTCACTTCTGATGAAATTTCATGGTGGGAAAATGATGGTCAGACAAGCCAAAGTTGGACTAAACATTTGGTCTCAAATAGTATAAATGGGGCTGTAACTGTGGAACCTGCTTTCTTGAATAATGATAATCAAGTTGACTTAATCGCTACAGCATGGTCTTCTTGCAAGATTTATTATTGGATTCAGAATAATGGGGATTTTAACAGACATCTTTTGGCTTCTTATCAATGGGGAGCATGGCCAATCGCTGTAGGAGATTTTGATAATGATAATGATACAGACTTTTTTGTTGGTTCTGATGTTCTTAACGCTGATGCTATTTCCAATCCTTTAACTTTGTGGTTGAATGACAGCATAGTTAGCAATGTTTATAATGAAGTTCAAAACTTATCTGACATACTTGTTTATCCTAATCCTAGCCAGAATAACATCAATATCAATTTTGGTAAGGAAGAAGAAATATCTAATATTGATCTTTATAATATTAAGGGGCAAAAGATAAAACAATTTTCCGTATCTCGGAAAACGAATGAATTCAGGCTTTCAACCAAGGAGTTAAATCTTAGTAATGGTCTATACTTCTTCAAAATTTCTACAGATTCTGGATATAAAATAACAAAATTCTTGCATTATAAATAACCTAAGGAGATAATAATGAATTTATTACTAATAATTAGTTTAATAGCAATGACTATGCTACCTTTGGGTGCTACATATTTAGAAAGCGATATATGGGGAGAAGCAACTGCTGGACAATACAGTGTTGGTTACAAACATATTGAGACTTATGATTATTCAAGAACATATCCTGAGCAAGAGCAATCTATAGCTTATAGACCCATGCAAATAAATTTATGGTACCCAGCAGATGATACGATTAAGGAGAAGATGAGATTTATTGATTATCAATATATATCAAAGTTTGAAACTAATTTTGCTTCCTCTGAAAGCAAAGAAAATTTTATTAAAGAACTTAAAGAAAAGTATATAAAAGCAGGAGTTAGTGAAGAAAATTTCGATAAAGTATTTTTGAGAAGGTCCTTGGCAATGGAGAATGCTAAGGCTATATCTGAAGCTTTTCCAGTTGTGATCTATAGTCCTGGTGGTAATGAAATAGCAAGTGAAAACTTCTTGATGTGCGAATTATTAGCAAGCTATGGATTCTTAGTAATAGCTTCTCCCTCAGCAGGCTTTTCGGCGAGAGAAATGGAATTCGATGATATAGGCTTAAGAACTAATATTAATGATATTAGATATCTATATGGTTACCTCAATAATCTTGAAAATGCCAAAAGTGATGAAGTACTAGTAATTGGTTTCTGCTTAGGGGCTTTTTCTAACGTAATTTTTGCTCAAGAAAACTTAGCTGTTAGGGGAATGATAGGACTTCATAATGAATATACAAATCCTCAAAGTTTAGAAGAACATCATCAACCCATAAGACCAGATTTCGCGGTTAGAGATTTGAAATATTTAGAAATTGATGGACCATTTTTAGCAAATAGAACAAGCGACTTTTATAATAATTTGATTTATTCAAAAAGACATCAAATTAGATTCAAAGATATTCCTCATAATGCCTTTACTTCCCAGTATGTTCTTCAAGCTCATTGCTTTTCTGAAAATCAAATAAGAAATAGGAGAGGAAGAGATTTAGCTTATGAGCTTACATTAAAACTTGTTCTTGCCTTCTGCAACGATTGTTTAAAAGGGAAAGATGATTTTCATAGTGCTAAAGATAAGATTTTAAGTAATGATAATATCCCTGATGATTTTATTCTTGCAGATAAATCAGACTTAGGGCTTGAACTTCCTCCAACAAAAAAAGAATTCATGAAGCTTCTAGTTGAAAATATTGAAGAAGCAAAACTAAAAATTCTACAAGCTAAAGAAAATGGCTCTGACTTATCCTATTTTAAAGAAAGAGATTTAAACCTTCTTGCTTATAAAAACTTACAAATGGGTAATAAAGAAATTGCCTTAAATATATTTCAACTTATCTGTGAATATTTTCCTCAATCTTGGAATGCCTGGGACAGCCTTGGAGAAGGATATAAGCTTATAGGTAACACCAAAAAAGCTATTGAATCTTATCAAAAGGCTCTTGACTTAAAGGGTGATGATGAAAGGATACAAGAAATTATTAGAAAATTAAAATCAAGTTAAACTCTACTCTCCCCCTCGTAAAACAATGTTCAAGTTCACCAACAAAAAAACGTTTGGATAACAAGAAAACCTAAAGATGGCAATGTTATAAACTTCTTTAACCCAAATGGTGCAATAGAGCTTTAGTAATACTTCGCTAAAGCTACGTATCACAAGTGAAGAGTGCAAATTCTTTTAGCAAAATAGCTTGCAGAATTCTGACGCATATAATATATATATTCGGAAGAATTATGTAAGTTACTTTTGCAAAAGAATATAGTGCTATTCTCAAAGATCTATTGCATTATTTGGGTTTAAGGATATGATATTGGAAAAGGTGGCTTAATGGTTGAACAGTCTCCTCAAACATAAATCAATATATCGTAAAAAAGCACTTGACAACAAACTCAAATTAATGAAGTACTTCTTATATGCTAAAGAGAAGTTAGAAACAAACTAAAGAGAGCAAATGAATATTGAAAGAAAATTGACAGAATCGATTATACGTAAAAGGAGACTAAGGTCTTTGTTAATTTATTAAAGAATCATAATTCTAAGGCAACAGAAATTCTTGATAGTTTTTGAATGCAGGCTTTATCAATAAAGGAATATCTTGCTCAAATTGAACATATAAATAAAATTAAGGAGTAATTATGAGAAAGATGATAATAATTTTTACATTTCTAACTCTAACATTTACCTTGTTTGGTGCTTGGAGTAATGACGCAAGCATTAATACAGCAATTTCAACTCTTGATACAGAACAAGTGATTCCCAAAATTGAACATGGACCTGATGGTACATTTTACGTTGGTTACTTTGTCTCATTCGGTGGTCAATATGATGTTTATCTTCAACACTTAGATGCTGATGGAAATATACTCTGGGAAACAACTGGTTTAGAAATAAGTAATCATGAATCAATGACATGGTTAACAGATTGGGATATGACTGTGGATAATGATAATAACGCTATTTTAGCTTTCCAAGATGTTAGAAATACCAACAATGATATTTTTGTTTATAAAATATCTAATAGTGGAGAATTTCTCTGGGGAGCTGATGGTATTGAACTTTCTCAAGAGGGATTCAATGTAGCACCAAAGGTCACAGTCTTATCTGATAATAATATCCTTGTTGCTTGGATGGGTGAAGGTTGTGCTTCATTCCAATGCTTGTCACCAGAAGGAACACTTCTTACTGGAGATAATGAAGTAATACTTGAAGATCCCCAAGGTGTGATATCTTATTCTTGGCCACAAGCAGTAGCTGTTGAAGATGGAAACTTCATCTTGAAGTATTACCAAGACAGTGGCCCTTCATGGTCTCCAACAAGACATATTTATGCTCAAAAATATAATAGCTCTGGGGATGCTTTATGGGATAACCCTGCTGTCTTGTCTAATGCAGGTGGTATTTCAAGTTGGACTCAAGTTTTATCAATAGTTAAGGATATCGACAATGGTATGTACCTAGCATGGCATGATGATAGAGATATGGACAATGATTATGAGGCTTATGTTCAGCATGTAAGTAGTGAAGGTGCAGTATCTTTCACCAACGGTCTTAATCTTTCAAATCAAAATACATACCAACATTTTGAACCTAAATTAGCCTATGATAGTGAAAATGATGCTCTATATATTAACTGGGTTATTACTGATCTGAATCAAAATGAAAGAGGGATTCACGGACAAAAACTTCAAAATGATGAGCTTCAGTGGGGAAATAATGGAGAAAACATACTACCTCTTCTTGCAGGCTCAACTACTCTAACAGGATTATTTTTTAATGATGATGAAATAATATCTGTATATGAAAGGTCCATTAATGGAAATACAAGCTATCTTTATTCTACTAAATTTGATAGTGAGGGAAATAGTCTTTGGGATGAAGATGTCTTAATGAAGTCATCAGCTGGAAGTATAGCTCATGCAGATATTACAATAGATGATAATAAGCAAATAGTTTCTACCTGGGAAAATGTAACTGAAATAACTCGAATTATGGCACAAAACATTAATTGGAATGGTCAGCTTGGCATTATTGCTCCTGAATCAGGTATTGCCGGAACAGTTTCACTAAGTAATGAAGCATATAATGTTGAAGATGTAACAATAACAATTGGTGATGATGAATATGCTCCAGATAGCGATGGGAGTTTCTCATTCACTTATGCAGTCGGAACTTATAATGTTATCTTCTCACATGAATATTATGAATCCGTAGAAGAAGAAGTAACAATTATAGATGGTGAATATACATATTTAACAATAGAATTAACCAATGAATTAGTTTCAGGTTTTGCCGGTAATGTTACCCTTAGTAGCACTGATTATGATGTTTTAGATGTACTAATTACCATTGAAGAACTTACTACATCTCCTGATACAAATGGGGACTATTCTATTGAATATATGCCAGGTACTTATGACGTGGCATTTTCACATCCAAATTATGAAACAGTTACTCTCTCTGTGACAATAACTATGGGTGAATTTACCCTTGTCGATGTGCTTATGGAAGATGCTGTATCTAATGATACTCCTGAAATATCAACTATCTTAGAAATATATCCCAATCCACTACTTGTAAGTGAAGCAAAATCACTTGGAACAACTATAAACTTTACTAATAATGAACCTGGTAATGTTAGCCTTGAGATATATAATCTAAAGGGTCAATTAGTTAAAACTCTTGCTAATGAATATTTTACCAAAGGAAACCATACTTTAACTTGGAATGGCTATAACAGTAAAAATAAGTCAGTAGCAACAGGAATTTATTTCTTACAACTGAATACCAAAAGTATGAATGAGATGAGAAAAATAACTGTCCTAAAATAGGATAACAAAATATGTATTAGCAAGCACCTAAGAATGCCCCCTCCTTGGGGGTGGGCATTCTATATAGCTTTTCTTTGCTGACAAGGAGAGTAATTCTTTTCACTACAAGGCACAAAGAACATAAAAAACTATATAGAATACAGATATTCTAAGATAAAAGCTGACAATGATAAAGAATATTTAACCCGAATGGTGCAGTAGAGCTTTAGTAATACTTCGCTAAAGCTACGTATCACAAGTGAAGAGTGCAGATTCTTTTAGCAAAATAGCTTACAGAATTCAGACGCATATAATATTTATATTCGGAAGAATTATGGAAGTTACTTTTGCATAAGAATATAGTGCTATTCTCAAAGATATACTGCATTATTTGGGTTTAACCACTAAGATATCTCTGACTTGTGAGGAGATAGCTTTGAAAAGATTCATTAAGATTAGTAGATTAGCCTAGAAGTTACATCATGAAATTATTAACACTAAGTAAGAATTACCCAAGTTTCAATAAAAATAATTAATACCCATCGATTTCATTAGAAATATGAAGTATTGACTTATTTGCTTCTAATATATTTTTTCCCTGCCAATTATCTACTATATAAGATTATCTATTTCAAAATATTATATAAATGATGAAAACAAATGATAAACTTGATTTGTTCTAATTGGAAATATTATATTCTAAAATAAAACTATTGACAAGATTTTTAGAAAAGTGATATTAGGTGTATAGAATTTTATAGGGATGGGTATATATGAGAAAATTAATAATTTTGATTTTGTTATTTACATTAGCAAGAACAACTGTTTTAGCTTATTATTTTGCCAATGGTTCAGGTACAATAGATGATCCTTATCAAATAGACGATTTAGCTGATTTAATTATTCTCAGTTCAGATTTCTCATTATGGAATAAGTGTTTTGAACAGACTGCTGATATTGATGCTTCATCAACTTTAAACTTAAATAATAATGCAGGATTTAGTCCGATAGGCATTAACATTAGCAACTCATTCTCGGGTTCTTATAATGGCAATGAATTCACAATCTCAAATTTATATATTTATAGACCTTACACAGATTATATTGGATTATTTGGTAGAACAGAAGGTGCTAATATTTCAAACATAGCTTTAGTAGAAGCTAACATAACTGGACAAATGAGAGTTGGAGCTTTAGCTGGCCATATTAATAATTCTACCATAATCAACAATTGTTACGCAATAGGAATTATTCATGGGCGTGGAATTGATTATGCAGGTGGGTTGATAGGTAGCTCTGTTGACTCCGCAATAATTAACAGCCATACAAGTGGGTCTGTGCTTGGAAACAATCATGTTGGTGGTTTGGTAGGATATTCTTCAGGTCCTATCAACAACTGTTACTCATCTGGAAACGCGACTGGCTCTGTTAAAGTAGGGGGATTGATAGGTATCTCTTATCAATCAACCATTAACAACTGTTATGCCACAGGTTATGCTCATGGAAGTTCTTCAGTGGGAGGTTTAGCAGGTAATCTTTATGGGGCTTCCAGTAGTAACTGTTATTCTACTGGCTTCGTCCAGGGAAATTCAAATTATATTGGTGGATTAGTAGGTGAAGGTTTTTCAGGAAGTGTTTCAAACTCTTTCTGGAATGTCCAAAGCTCTGGTCAAACTACAAGTCAGGGTGGAACAGGAAAAACTAGTCTTGAAATGAAAAATATTACTACTTATCTAAATGCTGGATGGGATTTAAGCTCTATTTGGCTGGTAAATTCACATATTAATTCAGGTTATCCCTTTCTGATAAATAATATTTACTCAAAGCTTTCAATCCCTAATCATGCCAGTAATGTCTCAGTAACACCTACCATCAGCTTAAAGATTATTGAAGAATTTGGAGATTTTGAACTCTATTGTGATGATAACCCTAATCCTGAAATTACTTTAATCCCCTTTAGTACTTTAAATAATCCTATTTCCTATACTTTTACAGAGCCATTAGATTATTATACAGATTACTATTGGTCAGTCCTTCTCTATGATGCAGATTACCAAATAACTACTCTTAACTTTACCTTTAAGACTCGTCCTCCTTTTCCTGGTTTAGGCACAGAAACAACTCCCTATCAAATAGCGACTATTGAAGACCTAAAGTTCTTAAGTAATCACGAAATGCTATGGGATAAACACTTTATTCAGATTGCTGATATTGATGCTTCATCATCCTATGAAGAATCATACTTCAATCCTTTAGGGAACTCCACTTATAATTTCACAGGTTCTTATAATGGTAATGGATATTTAATCTCAAACTTATATATTAACAGACCTGACACAGATTGTGTAGGTATCTTTGGTTATATCGATGGAGCTACTATTTCAAACATAAGTTTAATCAATAGTGAAGTAATTGGTCTTGACCATGTAGGGAGTTTAGTAGGTTACGCTGTTAATTCCTCATCCATCAGTAACAGTTATGCTTCCGGAGAAATTACTTCTTCAGGAAACTACGCAGGTGGCTTAGTAGGCTATGCCAATTCTTCCACTATTTCTAATACTTATACAAGAAGTTTAATTAACGGAACAGGTCTTCATTTTGGTGGCTTAGTAGGCTTTACCCAAAACACGCAGGTGCAAGACTCTTTTTGGGATATTGAGACAACAGGACTATCAGTAAGTTCAGGTGGAACAGGAAAGATAAGCCAAGCTATGACAAATCTCTACACTTATATGAATTCAAATTGGGACTTTGTTATGGAAGATGAAAACGGTACACAAAATATTTGGAATATCCATCCCACAATTAATAATGGCTATCCTTTTCTAATTCCTCAGAAGCAGATTATTACTCCATTACTACCTAAACCTGCTCTCTACACTTACCCTAATAATGAAGTAACTAATCTCGCAACATCAGATAATCTTGTCTGGCAAAATGATTTTTTGGACTTAACTTTAGGCTACAAATTGAATCTTGGAACTGATTATCCACCTTCAAATGTAACTAATAATCAAGATTTAGGACTATCGAGCACCTATAATTATAGCAATTTAGAAGCAAACACAACTTTCTTCTGGCAAGTGATACCATATAATGCCAATGGTGATGCCATTGATTGCCCTATCTGGTCTTTCACAACCGGAACTGCAAAAGTATTAAGTATAGGACAGGGAGCAAACTCTTACCAAAAGTTTCCTATATATTATAATAAAGCAAAGAGTTACACTCAATCTATATATCTCCAATCAGAAATAAATATGAATGGTCGAAACATCGAGAATTTAGCTTTTTATCTTACTGATGATTTTATAAGCTCTGGGGCTAATCAATGGATAGTTTATCTTGGGCATACTGAAATGACTGAATTTAGTAATAATAACGACTGGTTGCTTGCTAATCAAGGTTTAACTGAAGTTGCAACTATTACTTTCGATGATATGCTTGATACTGGGTGGCTTAATATTGAGTTAACTACTCCTTTTGTTTATAATAATATTGACAACCTAATTGTCGGTGTGATTGAGTATAGTTCAGAAATAACTGAAAACCCTTCTTACTTCTACACTGTAGAGACTAATGTTAATCGTTCCCTTACTTATGGACATGATTCAGCCACTCTTAATCCTGATACTTCCTATAACGGAATAGCTTCTACTTCCATCCCAAAAATGAATTTTACTTTTAGCGAAACTGAATTTACGGGTCTTGTGAAAAACTTCCAGAATCAGCCAATATCTAATGCTGTTATTGATATCTTAGGCTATGGTTCTTTTCCGGTCAACCAGCTGGGTGAATTTAGCATTTATAACTTAGTTCCTGGATATTACCAGTTATCTATCTCAGCTCCTTGGTATGAGACTCAAGTTTTGCCTTTTAAAATATTAGATAGCGAAGAAAATTATCTAGAGATTGTTCTTTTTGAAGAGTTATTGCCGGCTAATAATGTCACAGCTATCCTTGCTGAAGATTTTTCTAATGTTTGTATAACTTGGAGCGAACCAGCTTGGACTATAGATAGTATTTCAAGCAAGCAAACAAAGCAAAAATTACATCAACAAGCCAAGAGAACTCGCCTACCATCGGTTAGCTATAATCTATATCGTTACAAATCATCAGAAGCTGAAAATCAAGAAAATTGGGTTCAAGTAGCTTTACAGCTTACGACATTAACTTATTGTGATTCTTTATTCCCTACTTTCGACCATGATAGTTATTATTGGGCAGTGAAAACAGTATATACTAACAATAGAATAGCTGAAGCAGCAGTATCTAATGAAATACTTAAACAAGCATATTTGGAGAGTAATATAGATGAACAGCTTGATTTTAGCATAAATTATCTATCTAATGAAGATGATTATCGTCAAATTATACTAACTAATAGTGGTAATGGAAATTTAACAATTGATGAGATAAGTTGCAATGAACCTGCTTTTAATCTTATTTATGATAACATGAATCTCTGCATAGAGCCAAACGCGACTTTCTCTCTTGCAGTTGGATTTATTCCTGATAATCTTGGAATATATTTAGGAGAGTTAATAATTAACAATGATTCATGTAATGAACCTGATTATACTGTTTCTTTAAACGGAACATACCAAAGCTTATTACCAGCTCCTCCTGCAAATATTCAAGTAACAATTGAAGCTGCTAATGCAAATATTACTTGGGATGCTGTTACACATGATATTAATCATAATCCCATTACTCCAAGTTGCTATGCTATTTATGCTAATGACCAATACCCTAATGGTGATGATGATTACTTCTTAGTCGCTACTACTCAAAACTTATCCTTTATTCATAATATCGAGAACAGTGATAGTGACTTCATGTTCTACAAAGTAAAAGCTCTCATTGACATTGATAATGATACTTTGAGTATAATTGAAGAAATAGCTAAGCAAAAAAGAAAGGTTAGTAAGAAAAATATTGAAAGAAAATACTTGTTTCCTCTAAGAAATTAACTTAGCCGAGAGTATGAGCTAATATTTAACAATATAGACAACTATATTTTTGGCATATAAATATTGCTTGACACTAATTTCGACTACAATTTACTTAGGAAAATAATGATAAGGATTGTTATGAATATTATAAAATATTATAGATTGTTTAAAAGCTTAATTTTTAGATTCAATCTTGGGAAATGTCTTCCTTCTGCAAAATTAGAACTCATGGCAAATATGTCCAAATTATCTGTTTGGATAAATAATAACAAAAAGATACCATTTTCAGATTTCCCCACCAATAAATTTGATTATTCCAAGAGGTACAAACTATACGAATATCTTATTTCGTCTCAGAAACTAAGTAAAGAATTAGATTATTTAGAATTTGGTGTATCAAAAGGTGTCTCTTTTAAATGGTGGATGGATAAGCTTACAGACACTTCAAATAGATTCTATGGTTTCGATACTTTTACTGGCCTACCTGAAGACTGGGGCTTTTTTAAAAAAGGTGATATGCACAATGATGATGATATTCCAATGATTGATGATACAAGACATAAGTTTTATAAAGGACTTTTTCAAGATACAATCTATGACTTTCTAAATGAATATAAACCTAATAAAAGAAGAATAATCCATATGGATGCTGACATCTATAGTGCTACAATCTTTGTTTTAAATGTAATCACGCCATATCTTAAGAAAGATGATATTATTCTTTTTGATGAATTCAATGTTCCTATGCATGAGTTTAAAGCTTTTTCGGAATGGGTGCAAACTAATTACATCAAATACGAAGTTCTTGGTTCAGTTAATAATTTCTATCAAGTGGCAATGCTATTAAAATAAATATGTATTCCTATGACTAAACCACAATGATTTAACAAACAAGCCTATATTATTTGAATAAAGTAATATAAAAAATTTACATTTTACAAAATAAAAATAAGGAAGATTTATGCCCAACTATGAAGAGATTAAAATCAAATCTGAAAAATTTGTGAAACTTTCACCGAGGAAAATTACTTTAACATTGATAATTATTGCCCTTATAATCCTATTCTTTACCGGTTTATACACTGTTAATCCAGAAGAAATGGGAGTTATTCAGCGATTTGGGAAATATGTCAAAACCACTGAACCTGGTCTTCATTTCAAAATCCCCTTTGGAGTGGATGTTCTAACTAAAGTAAAAGTAAAACATGTCTTTAAGGAAGAATTTGGCTTTAGAACAGTTTCTCCTGGAGTGAAGTCAACTTACTCAACTCGAGATTTTGATGATGAATCTTTAATGCTCACTGGTGATCTTAATATTGCAGATGTTGAATGGATTGTGCAATATCGCATCAAAGACCCTGTAAAGTTCTTGTTTAATATCCGTAATATCGAAGAAACTATTCGTGATTTATCAGAATCATTCACTCGCCAGATAGTAGGCGATAGAAGTGGTGATGAAGTCATAGTGCTCAGCCGTAAAGAGATTGCGGATGAAGTTCAAGTTGAATTACAGAAAACTCTTGATGAGTATAATTCAGGTATTGAAATATACACAGTCAACCTACAGAATGTTAATCCTCCTGGACCTGTCAAGCCTGCCTTTAATGATGTGAATTCCGCTAAACAAGAGAAAGAACGCATTCTTAACGATGCTTGGCAAAATTATAATAAGACTATTCCAGAAGCTAAAGGTAAAGCTAAAAGAACTATTGAAGAGGCAGAAGGTTATGCTATCAATCGTGTGAATCGTGCTTCAGGTGATGCTAAGAAGTTTATTCAGATTTATAACCAATACAAAAATGCTAAAACTGTAACCAAGAAACGTTTATATCTGGAAACAATGCAGGAAATACTTCCGAAAATAGAAAAAGTATATATTGTGGATGATGATCTTAAGGGCTTACTTCCACTTCTAAATCTTGGACAAGGAGTGACAAAATGAGAATCAATAATTTAACTAAAATCATAATCATATTGGCTGTTTTAATTCTCGTAATTTTTAATACACTCTTTATCTTAGATGAAAGAGAGCAAGCAATTATCACCCAATTTGGTGACCCAGTAGGCGATGCAATAGTCAATGCCGGACTTCATGTTAAAATCCCATTTATCCAAACTGTACATTACTTCGAAAAGAGAGTCTTGGAATGGGATGGTGACCCTAAACAAATTCCGACATCAGATAAAAGATATATCTGGCTTGATACTTTCTCACGTTGGTCAATTTCCGATCCTCTTACTTTCTATCAAACTGTTCGAAGTGAGACTTTTGCCCATGGTCGTCTTGATGACATTATTAGCGGAACAACTCGCGATGTTGTTAGTTCAAATACTCTCATTGAAATTGTTAGAAATTCCAATAGAACCTTGAATTTTACTGAGGAATTTGAAGAAAATTATTCAAATGACGATATGGAAGAAAATATCCTTCTGGGTAGATCTAAAATTGCAGATCAGATATTCCAGTTAGCTTCCCAGCTCTGCCAGGAATACGGAATTACCTTAATCGATGTTAAAGTTAAAAGAATTAACTATAATGAGGAAGTTGGTCGCAAGGTTTATGAAAGGATGATTTCTGAACGTCAAAAAATTGCTGCTAAATATCGTTCTGAAGGACAGGGTAATTCAGCTGAGATTCTTGGTAAAATGCAACGCGAGTTAGATTTGATTGAATCCCAAGCTTATAAACAAGCTCAAGAAATAATTGGTCGTGCTGACGCTGAAGCAATTAAAATCTATGCTGATGCTTATAACCGAGATCCAGAGTTCTATGACTTCTTAAAAACTATGGATACCTATAAAGAAACAATGGATGATAAGAATACTCTTATCATGACTACTGACTCTGATTACTATAAGTTTATAAAAACTTCAAATGGTAAATAAATAATAGATTTAAACTTCCGGAGTTTATCTTTAAAAAAAAGATTATGAACTTCGGAAGTTTTTTTTATAAAAAATTAAAAAACAGAAAGACTTACACGTTAATTAACACGAATTAAGACGAATTTCACTAATTAAGAAAAGAAACACAACATCATTAACACAGAAGTCTTCGCTAAAGCTACGCCTCAAGGGATGTATATAGAATAGCGAGTGTTCAAAGACAATTGTAGCAATGTTGCCCAAAAGTGAAGCGCTAAATAATTACTTAATATAATTGACCTTATTCTCTTTTCTTTTAGGGGCATTCCCATCTGGATTCTTCTTATACCCTAGTAAGACAGCAAAATAAGGTTTAAAATCTGCTGGTATTTTGAGTTCAGTTCTTAGGCTTTCCGCATTTTCTCCAGCAAAAGCAAAAGCAGCAAATCCAACCCAACAAGATCCAATATCCAAACTTTCAGCAGCGATTAGCATATTCTGCGTTGCGGCAGCACAATCAATAGATGCCATCATCCCCTTCTCATCACCAGAGACTAAAATCACTGTCGGAGCGTTGTAGAAAATATTAAAGTTAGGATTATTCCCCATTTTCTGAATGTCTTCAATTGGGTGTTTTTGAGCAATCAGCTTGGACTCATGATTTAACTTAGTTAGTAGTTCTCTATTTTGAATCACAGTGAAATGCCATGATTGGTTATTATGGGCACTTGGAGCATAAAGTCCAGCTTGGATAATCTCTGCGATTTCTGTATCTTTGAGTTGAGCATCATCAAAAACTCTGGTAGATCTTCGTTTTAATATAGTTTCAATAACTTGTGTTTTCATAATATATTCCTTATTTTTTACTTAAGCTTTTTAAAACTTGTCACTGATAATATAATAATATTTTCCCTTTAAAATCCAAATAATAGAATAGGAATTTGTAATAAAGCCAAGCAAGTAAATTTGAATTTTTAGCCATAAATCTCCGCTTATCAATATGTTTTTTAACTGGTACTTTTCATGACATGTGCAAATTTTTTATAAATATGAAAACCTGAGAAACTTATCTATGATAAATTAAGAATTGACAGATGAACAGAATATTCTAAACTTGACCAGTCAGTTCTGTAAAGAGAGGTAATAAAATGTTAGACAAGAAGATATTAATTCTTAATGTATTAGAAGATATAATAAGAACAAAAAGATATCATGAAGTAAAAATTGATGATATAGCTAAAAAGTGTAAAATTGGTAAAGGAACTATCTATACTTACTTTAAGAGTAAGGATGAAATGTTTTATGAACTTTCTATGCATGGTTTAGAAGTCTTTATTCAAGAGATAAATAGCATAGACATAGATAATACTGAGATTAAGGGAGTCATTTTCTTTGTAGCTAATAAACTAAGTGTATTCTTTGAAAAGAGAGAAGCAGTAATCAGAGTATTGCATGAATTAGGGAGGAGAACAAAATTCATGACAAAAGCAAGAAAAGAAAGAATGTTTCAAAATAGGACTCAACTTAGACTATCTTTAGCAAGAATTCTTCAAGTAGGCATTGATGAAGGTATAGTCCGAGAAACTTATAACCTAATGCAACTTTCAGAACTGTTGATTCATACATTTGTTGGCAGGACTCATTGGGACAAAGATATAGCTAAGATATCTGTTGAAGAACTTACAGAGTTAATATTATTTAAATAAATAAAAGAGAAGTTAGAAAAATATGAAAGAGATATTTACAAAAACAAATCCATGGAAATTACTTTTAAATTATTCAATTCCTGCTGTGATAGCTACATCAGTGCAAGCATTATATAACATTGTAGATAGAATATATATTGGCAAAGGTTTAGGTACCGATGCTTTAGCTGGAGTTACAATTACTTTTCCAGTTTTTATACTTTCCATAGCAATTGCTGTATTAGTTGGGAATGGTTCTTCATCAATTATATCAATTAGATTAGGAGAAGGGAAGAAAGATCAAGCAGAGCATACGCTTGGCAACGTATTTGGTCTCTTTATTTTAGCTGGTATCATTGTCACGACTTTAGGTATAACATTCTTGAAACCTGTCTTAACTTTAGTAGGAGCTACAGATGTAACGATGCCCTATGCCTATAACTATTTAATATGGTTTTTACCATTCATGACTACTGACTTCTTAGCCATGGGTACAAATGGAGTGATTAGAAGTGAAGGAAATCCAAAACTTGCCATGAGAATTGCTATTATTGGTACAGTATTGAATATTATTCTTGACCCTATCTTTCTATTTGTCTTTAATTTAGGAGTCCAGGGTGTTGCAATGGCTACTTCAATTTCGAGATTAGTGACAATGGCTATGGTTATCTATCATTTCACTAAGGGTAAGAGCAGACATTTAACCCTCTACAGGAAATATTTATTCCCTAAATGGCATATTTTTAAACCTATGTTAGCAATTGGATTATCTCCATTTAGTATGAATTTAGCAACTACATTCGTAGCTATTTTCTCTAATAGAGCTTTGTTAACCCATGGTGGTAGTATGGCAATTGGTGCTTTTGGAGCAATTCAGAGTATCTTTGTTATGTTTGAAACTCCCCTAAGAGGACTAATGATGGGAGCCCAACCGGTGATTGGTTATAACTTCGGAGCAAAGCTTCATGACAGAGTTAGTTCCTTACTAAAGGCGTCTTATATTTACTCTCTGTTAATTTCTCTTACGGGACTTCTGTTAGTATTCTTTTTTGGAAATACTTTAGTTTCTATGTTTAGTAAAGGTGATCCAGAATTAGTAAAAATGGGTACAAGTGGTTTAAAAATATATCTTGCTTTAATACCTCTTGTCGGCTTGCACATGATGACTGTTATGTATTATCAAGCTATTGGTAAAGCTAAACAGGCGATTACTTTGAATCTTTTAAGAAAGATTATAATATTCTTACCTGCACTATTTATACTCCCAAATTATTTTGGGTTAAAAGGAGTATGGGCTGCCACTCCTATAGCCGATGGAATTGCTTGTATTATTGCACTTGCCATGATATATTATGAATTAAAAAGTTGGAAATAGATTATCTTAAGCAAGATAGAATTGGGGAAGCTAACACTTCCCCAACATACTGAATTTTTGGTATTTTTTTCAATAATAGAGTCGATTTTAAATGAAGCCCCTAAGAGCAGTAACGCTTAGAATAAATTGCCTAGTGTAATAGCACTCTACTTAGTATTATTTATTAAAGTTTACTTTATTAAAAACCTTACCTGGTTTAAGTTCAGGAACAATTGCTTCTAATCCACCAGAAATCATCACTAGGTTTTCATAACCGGCAGTTCTGAGATATAGATATGCCATTGCAATACGAACACCACCTGAGCAAAAAAGCCCTATTCTTCTATCTTTAGGAAGTTCATTAAGTCTGTTAGGAAATTCATTAAAAGGAATATTGATTGATTCCATGTGGTGTTTCAAGTTGAGAGAGATTGTCTCGACCTCTTCCCTACATCTGATATCTACAAAGAGAGAATCCTTTTCATTTAAGAAGTTTGCAGCTGAGACCCTATTAATGCCTGATGCCATAAAAGTAAAATCCATACTTTCAACTATTTTGTTTAATTTTTCCATAATATTCTCCTCTTTATCTAAATATTTTTATTTTGGTTAACCTGAATTAAGGGCTTCTTATGTCAATAATTTTCTATACTTTTCTAAGCATCTAATAGAGACTGTTCAACTTTCAAGCTACTCTCTTCAATAGCTTATCCTTTAAGTAGAGTAGAGGCAGGGTAGCCTGCCCCCCTCTTCAAACCGTGCATGCGGTTTTCCCGCACACGGCTTACCGACAAAGTTCATTCTAAGCATTCACAAGTTTGTCAAGAAGACCTATATGCTAAGTTATATAAACCATAATATTTAATTAACTTATCATGAGCATTTTGACGATAAAGCTTACAGCTCCTTTGACTCTTGCGCTTATAATACCTCTTTAAACTAAAAAAGAGATAAGAATTAACACTATCTTTAGCCTTAGCAGGGTAGCTTACTTTAGGTATTGTAAAATAGTTAGTCCAACCTCTTAATATTGGATTGAGCTTCTTTACTAAAGTATAGTTTGATGAATGTCCATTATTCATAAGACAATTCTTAATATTTGCCTTAAACTTTTTGACACTCTTTTTACTTGGAATCACATTCCAGTAATAACCATACGAGTTGTAAAATGATTTATCAAACCTAAAAGTAAAACCCAAAAAATCAAAAGATATTTTTGTTGCATTCAAATGTTTCGTTTTCTCTAGATTAACTGTTAACTCCATTTTTTCCAGTATTCTGTGCAAATACGATAAGTACTCTTGGGGTATT
This sequence comes from Cloacimonadales bacterium (SeqCode), assembly GCA_963692475.1. Lineage (GTDB taxonomy): Bacteria > Cloacimonadota > Cloacimonadia > Cloacimonadales > JAFGVF01 > JAEKNW01. Next base: position 2,105,013 of record OY829950.1, on the reverse strand, counting down.
TGCTTTCCCATTAAGATAAAGTCATCAGCATAACGTACTATTTTTATGCCTCTTTTAGCGAAAAAATCCATCTTCCCTATTGACAGCTTTATCAACAAGATTTAAGTATATATTTGCCAGTAAAGGGGAAATAACGCCTCCTTGAGGTGTTCCCTTTTTACTCTTGTGCAATTTGTTCTTTTCAAAATATGGTGTTTTTAACCACATTCTGATTAGCTTTAATATCCTTTTATCTGTTATTCTTCTTTCCATAAGATACATTAGTTTATCGTGTGGAATATTATCGAAATAACCAGACAAATCGGCATCGTATACTTCTGTTTTTCCAGCTTTAAGGTTAGACTTTATTTCTTTAATAGCTCCATGGGCTGAGCGCTTTGGTCTAAAACCATGTGAACAATCCTCAAAATCTGCTTCAAAGATTGGTTCAATTATTAGCTTGCAACACATTTGAACTACTCTATCTTTTATGGTCGGAATACCTAATGGTCTCATTTTACCATTTGCTTTAGGAATATATACTCGTAGTATTGGAGATGGTTTATAAGTTTCGTCTTTTAGTTCTTGTTGAATCTCAAAAAGAAAGTCTGTTATTCCACTTTCTTCAATATCAGAAAAACTCTTTTTATCATATCCAGCAATCCCATTATTTAACTTTACCCTTCTCCAAGCTTCACTTAGAAAATATCCCACTGTTAACTTATCATACAGTACATAAAAACGAAAATCCTTTTCTTGTTTGGCTTTAGAATATAATTTACGTTGAAAAATTCGAACTCTTTCCTCTGCTGATAAATCAGCTTTTTGTTTGTTTGTTAGATTTTCACCAATCACAACTTTCTCCTTATCTTGTAAATTTCTTTGAAGTAATGCCCCTTCGCTACTTTTGAGTTATGTTGTCTCAAATATCATCACTACTATGGGCATCTCCGACTGCCTAAATAACTGAATTTCACTTCGACTCCGTCTTATAGAAATCCATTTAGAGTTGTCATCTCTTATTAAATAGGCTCTCTCACGTTTAGTGTGCAATCATTTATAAGCACGCCATCAGTTATAACTCCGGTAATCTTTGATAGTGCATATTTCTGTTACTTCCTATCAAATAGCAGGTTTCATCCTCTGGGAAAGATTAACCGATTACAATTGCCTAACGAAGCTACCTGTTCGCTTTCGCTACGGCTTACTTACCGATTCAAAGAGCTTCAGACTTGCCATTACTGAACAAGCCTGTCTTTTTCACTTCTGGTTGAACAGAAAATTAGCCAGACTGGATTTTCACCAGTTGACGACACACCACCTCGTGACGCACCCCAATTAATGCAGTATATCTTTGAGAATAGCACTATATTCTTATGCAAAAGTAACTTCCATAATTCTTCCGAATATATATATTATATGCGTCTGAATTCTGTAAGCTATTTTGCTAAAAGAATCTGCACTCTTCTCTAAAGCTCTACTGCACCATTCGGGTTTAAGAAGCCTATAATATTGCACATCTTTAGGTTTTCTTGACATTTTGTACGATTGAATACAATATTACTTACTCTTCACTGGGATCGATAATGCCCACATGCGTTTCCAAGCTATAAGTAAATTTGAAAACATAGCTTTGAGATAAAATATGTGCATAATCTAAGTCTGTTAACATATCAAAATTCTATCTATCAATTAGTTAGCCAGAACAGTCTCTAATGCCAACATAAGCATTATATATAGACACTTGAAACTCTCTCAATAAAACACTGATGATTCATTGAGAGAGTTTCCAGGGTCATCTTAACCTCTAAATAGAACCATATGAGAATTAGTAGTTTGGATTTTTTTTACAGAACTAACAATCATGATGCCACCTAATATAATTTATTATATTAGGAAAAAAATTTTAAAGAAAAAAATGGTATATTAGACCAATTTGGCAAAAAGTTGGCCCTATAGTAATATAGAGGGGGTAAAAAAACAAAAGCCTCGCAAAACGAGGCTTTGATATCTATTATTTATATTATTTATTATCCAATAACAATTAAAACTTCATCTTTACCAACAGAATCACCTGATGATTTAGTAATTTGAAGAACTTTTCCAGTAACAGGAGAAGGGATATTATTTTCCATCTTCATAGCTTCAAGAACAAGGACAACATCACCTTTATTAACCTGATCACCAACTTTCACTTTATAAGTCATTACCATACCAGGCATTGGAGCTTTAACAGGAGTTCCATTTGTTGCTGCTACTGGAGCAGATTGAGGAGCTTGTGACTGTGCCTGAGTTTGAGCCTGTGTTTGCTCTACAGGCTTAGGAGCAGAAGCTTCTTGTCCGATAACGATGAGTATTTCATCTTTACCTACACTATCGCCAGAACTTTTAGGAATACTTTTAATCACACCATCGCATGGAGAAGGAATATTATTTTCCATCTTCATAGCTTCAAGAATAAGAACAGTATCGCCTTTTTTAACATGATCACCAACAGCTACTTTATAGTTAGAAACCATTCCTGGCATTGGTGATTTAATTACCTGTTCACCACCAGCAACAGCTTGAACTGGAGCTTGAGCAAGTGGCTGTGGAGTAGTTTTAGCTTGAGGAGCTACTGGTCTTACAAGAGGAGCAGGAGCTTGAGCATAACTTCCACTTGGAACAGCATTCAGTCCACCTTGAGCATTAACTTCAACTTCGAAATATTCACCATCAACATAGACATCGAATTTGCGTAAGTGCTCAGGTTTGTCTGGGGTAGGTTTTTTAGCTGTTAACTCTCCGGAAAGAGCTTTTTTCACTAAGTCTTGTTCAGCTTTAACTTGTTCCATTGTTTTAGCTTTAACATCTTCAGGAACTTCTTTTAAACCATACTTCCATTCTAAGAATCTCTTCCCGGTTACAGGATAAAGAGCTACGATTAACTCATCATCTAAATCCTTAGCAAGTCCTTTTACAGAAGCTTGAATATCAGCTAATTCTGGTTCTAAGATAGCACCAGGACGAACATCAATCGGTTTTTCACCACGCGGGTAACCTTTTAGAGCTTTTGCCCTAACTTCAGGATTCATTGGTAGAGTTGTCTGACCATAAAGTCCATAGCAAAGGTCTTTTACTTGTTCAGTAAATCTTTGATATCTCTCACCTGAACCATCAAATAGAACATTATTTACAGTTTGAATACCAACAATTTGACTGGTAGGAGTTACTAAAGGTACAGTACCGAGGTCTTTACGAACTTGAGGTAATTTCTCAAAAACTTCGTCAATCTTATCAAGAGCATCCATTTGTCTTAACTGATTAACTAAATTTGAAAGCATTCCACCAGGAGTTTGATGAATAATAACTTCAGGGTCAATTACTGAGAATTTAGTATCATTAGCTAAGTGTTTATATTTAGGAATGAACTTCTCAATATCTTTATCAATCTCATTAAGAAGTTTAATGTCCATTCCAGTATCTCTATTTGTGCCGAGCAGAGAAACCACGATAGGTTCAACAGCAGCATGAGAAGTTCTGTAAGCAAAAGGAGCCATACAAGTATCGATTATATCCACACCGGCTTCGATGGCTTTAAATAAGGCTAAATCACCCATTCCTGAAGTGAAATGAGTATGAAGATTGATAGGAACATTTACTGTTTCTTTAAGAGCTTTTATCAAATTATAAGCATCATAAGGAGAAACTAATCCAGCCATATCTTTGATACAGATAGAATCAACACCCATTTTATCTAACTCTTTAGCTTTGTTGATATAATAATCTAAATTATAAACTTCTCCACCCATTCTCATTTCAGTAAGAGAATAGCAAATTGTTCCTTGGAAATGTTTATTGTTCTTCTTGATTATTTTATGAGCTACTTCAAAATTTCTAAAATCATTTAGAGCATCAAATACTCTAAAAATATCTATTCCATTATCACATGCTCGCTGAACAAAAGCTTCAACTACATCATCTGCATAGTTTCTGTAACCAACTAAGTTCTGTCCTCTTAAGAGCATAGAAAATTTTGTATTCTTAATATGCTTTTTGAGGGTTCTAATCCTTTCCCAAGGGTCTTCGTTAAGGTATCTGTGCATTACATCGAAAGTTGCACCACCCCAAACTTCCATTGAATAGAAACCTGCTTTATCAATTTTTTCGGCAACAGTGAGTAAATCTTCAGTTCTACCCCTGGTAGCGAAAAGAGATTGATGACCATCACGGAAAGAAAGGTCTTGAATTTTGATTGGATTTGATGCCTTAGGGCGATCTTGTCCATACTTCATTTCAGTCATTTTAACTAGGCCATGAGTATCTAACATCATAAATCCTCCGATTTATATTGGTTTTTTTTATCCTTCATATATAACTTATCTTTTTTCACTTGTTTCAACTGTCTTGATTACAAGAAAACATCACTTCGTAAGTTTGTCATTCCTCCCCTCTTTTAGCGTGTCTTCGGCACTAAAGATGGGAATAAATCTATCTTCTTACAACTCTTCGTTGCATCATTTGACCATTCATCATTGTAGTTTGTCTTCCGTATGAAGTCCATGCAGAAGAAATATTATGAGGAGCTTGAACACTCTTCATGCTAATATTCTGTTGTTGTTCTTCTTCTAAATATTGCATCACACCGCTTAAAGCAGCTATGACTTTTTTCTTTTTCTCAGAATTCATTCATACCTCTTTATACTGGTAAATTACCGTGTTTCTTAGGAGGAAGTGATTCACTCTTAGTTGAGAGAATTTCTAAGGCTTCGATAAGTCTCATACGAGTCTCTTTAGGTTCAATAATAGCATCTACATAACCACGAGAAGCAGCTACATAAGGGTTATTAAAAAGCTCTTCATACTCATTAATACATTCAGCTCTTTTAGCATTTTGGTCTTCTGCACTCATAATATCTTTTCTATAGATAATATTAGCAGCACCTTTAGCACCCATCACAGCTATTTCAGCAGTTGGCCAAGCAAAAACCATATCTGCACCTAAATGTCTTGAACTCATAGCAATATAAGAGCCACCATAATTCTTCCTAGTAACTAAAGTTAATTTTGGTACAGTAGCTTCAGAATATACCCAAAGTAATTTAGCACCATGTCTGATAATTCCACTGTGCTCTTGATGAACACCAGGTAGATATCCCGGAACATCAACAATAGAGAGAATTGGAATATTAAAAGCATCACAGAATCTAATAAAGCGTGAAGCTTTGTCTGATGCATCGATATCAAGACAGCCAGCAAGAACCATTGGTTGATTAGCAATTATACCAACTGAACGACCATTAAGTCTGACAAAACCAATAACAATATTCTTAGCATAATATTCATGTGGTTCATAGAAATGAGCATCATCTGCAATACTTCTAATAATATCCTTAACATCATAAGGTTTGCTTGGATTATCTGGAATAATAGAATTTAAGTCTTCACAAATTCTGTTTGGAGCATCTGAAGTTGCCACCATTGGTGCTTCTTCCATGTTATTATTAGGAAGAAAACTTAACAACTCCTTGATACTATTAATTGCAGCTTCGTCAGTTTCACAAGCGAAATGAGCAACACCACTTGATTCATTATGAGCCATAGCTCCACCCAAGCTCTCTTTATCAGTCATTTCACCAGTAACAGCTTTAATAACATCTGGACCAGTAATAAACATGAAAGAAGAGTTTTTAACCATATAAATAAAGTCTGTCATGGCAGGAGAATAAACAGCTCCACCAGCACAAGGTCCCATTATACAAGAGATCTGAGGAATAACACCAGAAGCTCTAGAGTTCCTAAAGAAAATATCGCCATAACCTTTTAATGCATCTATTCCTTCTTGAATTCTAGCTCCACCAGAATCATTCATACCCACGACAGGGACTCCTGATTTCATTGCCATATCCATTACTTTTGTAATTTTAGCAGCATGCATCTCACCAAGAGAACCTGCACGAGCAGTAAAATCTTGAGAATAAGCAAATACAGGTCTGCCATTTACTAAGCCATGACCTGTTATAACACCATCAGACGGAATATCTACTTTTTGCATTCCGAAATTAGTGCAACGATGAGCAACAAATTTATCAATTTCTCTAAAAGTTCCTTGATCAAACAAAAGATTAATTCTCTCTCTCGCTGTTAACTTTCCACTTTCATGTTGTTTGGCGATTTGAGCATCACCACCCATTTTTTCTACTTTTGCTTCAAGAGCTTTCAACTCTTGAATTTTCTGTAAGGTAGCTGACATAGCATCTCCTTTATTTTATATTAAATTTTATAAGTTTTTGACATGTAAGTTTTCTAAATCCATATTTAAAAGGCAAGCTTTTTTTTTACTAATCCGTAATATCTCTTCTCTTCTAATAGATTGGGAGCGTCCTCTAGGCTAGAAAATAAAAAAGGGCATCCACAGGATTGCCCTATTAGTTAATTTATCATCAGCCTATGGCACAGTTACTATCTTGTAGAACTTCCTAACAGGCAATTCTGTTAGATCAAAGCTCCAGCTATTAGTCTGTGTATCTTCTATAATTACATCCCATGTTAAACTATTAGGAGTATCAGCCCCATAAATTTTATAAGCAACAGCCCCTTCTACAACTTCCCATTCAATCTGTAATTGATTATCTATAACATGTAAAGAAACTTGAGTCGGTGCAGAAATAGATGTTAGGATGTTTTCACTATTAGGTGTTGGTATCATAAAGAATGTCCACTCCGAGTTAGCATCTGTAACTCTTCCGTAAGAGTTGTCAGTAGGAATTTCTATATTTTCACTAAAATCAACAATTGAGCCGAGTGAATTTGTGAAGAATATAGATTCCCCTGATGCTTTAATACTAAAATTAGTATGAAGTTGTTGCCCAGAAGATTGCCTATTCTCTTTAGAAGCTCTAAGTAATAAATAGTCATTAGGATTGATTGAAATTTCAGGTATTAACCATAGACCAGGCTTCTCCTCATCATCACTAAGATATGAACCTAACATATTTACTACTTCATTGGATGAATTATAAAGTTCTATCCAATCTGATCTCTCCCCCAAATCATCAATAGCTAACTCATCTTCCCATAAGACATTATCAGACATTACTTCATTAATTTTAATAGAACTAACATCAGATAAACTGCCACTATAGACCAAGATATCATCCAATCTTAGCATGGCTCGAGAACCACTGTCTCCAGAAATATAGTGATATCTCCAACAGAGCTGAAAATAAGAATTGTTTTCTAATTCTTCTGGCAAAGAAATGTTAAAATAAGTTGTTGTATGTTCATCTTCGGAAGCAATATAATTTATATTTTCATCATTATAAGTTATTGGTAGCCAGTCTCCTGTTATCCCAGTTCGATAAAGAAGAGCTAAGCCATAAACTCGTGTATTTTGCTCTAAAGTTTCTACAGTGTAATTAATCTTTAAATCAGACACATCACTACTATTCAGAGCTAAGACAGTTGCCCCAATATAACCAGTTGTTTCTAATCCATTGACAGCGGATGAGCCTGTATTAATAAAGGATAATCCTGCATCATCTAAACCATTGATGCGAGATTTTGACTCCATATTATAAGGAGAGGAATAATATGTGGTAAGGTCAGAACTAAGATTAGGATCAGCTACTGAGCTAAGTAAAAATCTAATATTAGAAGGATATTGACCTGCTGGAGTATCTGCTGAGAAACTTAGCATTTGATAAACTCCATTATTCAAATCCCAAGCAGGTGGGTTCATATAATCACCAAGGAATTCTCCATTATCCACTTCAAAAATAGCAGTAATGCTAGTGTTTTCTGATAAGATAACTGTTAGTTCATTTTCATTATCTCTAATTCCATTCCATCCGACAAACCTATATCCAGGATTAGCTATAGCAGTAATTTTCTGAGGAATTCCATTAAAATATTGACCAGTGAATGGTGCTGACTCATAATTGGAGTCGTCTCCAATATTAAGAGAATTTAGTGTAACAAAACCCATTTGTGAATCATTGATGGTAATAGTAAGACTACTTGAGCCTAAATCTAAATTAAATTTATTAGCAAGTTGAGTTCTAAGAACTGCAGGACGATTATTAAGAAAGTCATTTACACCAGAGACATAAGAATTCCAAGTAGATACATCTGCTGGGAAACCCCATCTTTCAATATGTTCTGCCATAAAAGGAGAATAGATATTTTGAGTAGAAGTAACTAGTTCAGTAGTTCTCTCAGGTAATAAATAAGTATTTAGAGCATCACAGAATGTGTTAATAAATTCTTGTCTAAATTCTTCACTTCCATTAGAATATAGTCCATTACTATCAATTACAGGATTACCGTTAGCATCTGTCGCACCTATTAATTTTCTAAAAAGAAGGAAAAAATTATCATTCCAGCTTCCTACTATACCAGCACTTTGGAGAGTATTACTATTATAGTTATGAAATCTTCCTAAAGCTTGGTCTAAATCATAAATCATCCATCTAAATCTTCCGTCTTCGTAAGGATTTATAGAATCAGGATTAAAATATACTCCAGGATTTGATAGCTCTGTTTTATGTCTCCACATCCGTACATTATAAGATGGCCAATCAGAATTAGCTACAAATATCTCAGCAATATAATAATTTATATAATTTTGAATATCTATCATTTCCGAAATATCTTGATAGTTTTCAGAGATATTTATGTCGTTATTCTTTACATAATTTAGAATAGAGGAATATTGAGTGCGAGTACCAACTCTTTCTTCTGGATTAGCAGAACCTGAATTCTCCAAGAAATCCATCTCATCAATATCTACTCCGTATAACCTTTCAGCATACTCTTCATCAGACCTTTCTCGGAAGTTATGAATACCCCAATATTCGCCATTAATAAAAAGTATTGCGGGCTTGAAGGGAGAAGTTCCTAAGCCTTGTCTTTCAAAAATCAGCTGTCCTACACCGTCACGGAAAAGAGTGTGTTGGGCATCTTGTCCCGAAGCCCGTAATAATATTGAATTATAAGTTTCGCTTATATCTGAATCAAATAGAGAATAAGTTAAATCATTATAAGCTCCTTTAAACCCCATTCTTAAACCTTTTCTCATCAATCTTGCTGAGGCAGAACCATGTATTTCAGAAAGGCACTTAGTTGTAAATCCTTCATTCCTATCAGCTTCCCATAATTGCAAGAAAGTATCTCTTTCCCAGTTTTCTTGATAATGAGCATCTGTGGATACAGTGATTTGGTTTCCGTTTCCATCTCTACCAGGAACATAGATTCCTTCATAATCGTCAAAATACCCTTGAGGATTAGTTATTAGTGAGACTACTGGTATCCCTGCACAAGAAGTTTCAAATTCATTACCTACAAAATATGTAAGGTATAATTCTTCACTATCAAGATGATTTGGTTTCATTACTTTACATCTTATAGTTGTAGCTTTTTTCACTAAACCTGAAGGAGTAATCCATTGGTCAGTCCAGTGCTCATCCTCATTATCTACAGTTGTCCTAATTTCTGACAAAATATTTGGTTCATTGCTTCTATCTTCAATAGTAATTAGCTCATTAGGAGTATAAACATAAGTATTTGGTGCAGCAATAACTGGTTCAGAACCATCTAAGGTATAATAAAGAACTGCTCCATCAGTAATATTAGTAAATGTCAAATCAAATGGTGTAGGATAAAAACCTGCTGACTGAGAAGCTACAGGAGTAGCTAAGAAACCAGCATAACCACCAGCATTAGTTTGATTAGGAGTTGGTTGGGGAAAATAATACCAATCAGTTGATAACTCGGAAGAACGTCCAAAAGAATAATCTGATTGCAACGCCGGTAAGGTTATTGAATCAACAATCAAAGTATCTGGTGAAGAGAGAGTGATAGTCTCTTCACTTCCTATTTTAAAGTTAGTATGAAGAGTGCCTGAAGGATCTACTTCATCATTGTTATCTGCCCAGATTAGCAAAAATCCATTAGCAGGAATAGAAATTGAAGGAAATTGCCACTGATGTAACTCCTCAATATCATCTGTAAGGAAAAAATTAGTTAAATCAAAATCGTAGTTATAACCATTGTAAAGTTCAATCCAATCGCCATACTCTCCATAATAATCTGCGATAATAGTCTGATTTGATGAAACAATCTCGTTAAGATAAACTTCAGCAAATAGATTTAAGCTAAACACTAAAAAAAATAACAAAAATAAATATCTTCTATTTTTCTCCATAATATTTCCTCTCTATCAAATGTTTAATATATAATAATATATTAGAGATGTGTGTCAATCTTTTTTATTAGCGTCGGCACTGTTCTATTCTGTATTGTCCCCCAACTGTTTCTTTTTGAGTTTATCCCACCATTCTAATCTCTTAATAATCTCTTTTTCAAAACCAAACTGAGATGGAGTATAGAAGATTATTTCATCTAATAGGTCAGGGAAATATTTCTGATAGTGATAACCATAATCAAAGTCATGGGAATATTTATAATCTTTGTTGTAGCCAAGATCTTTCATAAGTTTTGTAGGAGCGTTACGAATATGCATTGGGACACCAAGATTAGAAGTTTTCTTAGCTAAGTCTCTGGCTGATTTATAGGCAGTATAGACAGCATTACTTTTAGGAGCAGTAGCCAAATAGACTACAAGCTGAGATAGAGCAGTATTCGCTTCTGGCATACCGAGAAAGTGAACAGCTTCTTTGCAAGCAATAGCTTGAGTTATTGCATTAGGGTCTGCCAAACCAATATCTTCAGTGGCAAACCTTACTAATCTGCGGACTATATACATGGGGTCATCACCAGCTTCTAACATTCTTGCCAACCAATAGAGCCCAGCTTGAGGGTCACTTCCTCTAAGAGATTTATGCAAAGCTGAAATTACATTATAATGTTCTTCCCCACCCTTATCATAGAACATACTTTTCTGTTGCAGAATCTTCTCTACTTGAGTGACTTCTAAATTCTCCAGATTACCATATGTACGAAGCATATCTAAGTTATTTAGAGCTTTGCGTCCATCTCCCCCACTTATTTGAATAAGATATTCTAATACTTCTGGCTTTAATTCTGGAAGATATAATTCTTGAGCTTTGATAATAATTTCTCTTATATCTTCTTCTTCAAGGTTGTTTAAGACAAAGACACTAGAGCGGGAAAGAAGAGCAGAAATTATTTCAAAAGAAGGGTTTTCTGTAGTAGCTCCTAAGAGAATTATAGTCCCTGATTCTACATAAGGAAGAAAAGCATCTTGTTGAGATTTACTGAATCTATGAATCTCATCAATGAAGAGAATTGTCTGTTCTCCTGTAAGATTGAACTTCATTTCTGCCTCTTGCATTACCTGCTTAACTTCTTTAATACCAGATAAAACTGCAGAAAATTGAATAAACTCTTTTTGGGTATATTTTTCGATAATTTTAGCAATAGTTGTCTTTCCACAACCCGGAGGTCCCCAGAGAATCATAGATTTTAAATCATCACTTTCTATCATTTTTCTGAGCATAGAATCCTTATTAACAAGGTGTTTCTGTCCTATTATATCATCTATTTTCTGTGGTCTCATTAGTTCAGCAAGTGGTCTGTTATCAGTCATTAAATTCTCCATAATAAGTTTGCTTCATAGCTTTAGCGAAGTAGAAAGCTACCCCCTCACAGGCAGGGATTTAAGATTATCATTGTAGCCTCAATAATAGCGGACAAGCTGGTCCACCGTCCGACAGAAGAGGTCATCATTCTTTTCTTAAAATCAGTTAACCAAATAATCTTCTCTTAATTCGTGTAAATTAGTGTAAAAGCCTTCTTAATACCCAACTTCTAAATCTAACCCAGGTAAATCTGGATTATCTTCTATCATCTTTAGTAATTTAGTTAATTCCTTTACTCTGAACATTTCATTCTCCTCCATCCCTAATCCACCTGCTCGATGCGGACTCATAATAACATTATCTAAGGTATGAAAAGGGTAATTAGCAGGAGGGGTGTTTGTTCTTTCTGCTACCGAAACAGGGTAATTATACCAAACATCTAAGGCTGCTCCTAAGATTTTTCTTTCTTTTAGAGCAGTGAAGAGAGCTTCTTCATTTACAGTGGAAGCTCGTCCAACATTAATAAAAAAACAAATGGACTTCATTGCATTGAAAGTTTGGTGAGAAAAGATATTTGTAGTTTCAGCAGTTGCAGGTAAAAGGTCAATAACAAGATCATAATCGCCAACAATATTATTTAAATCATCCAAAGAATAAACTCCTGCTTCAGGATCAATATTACTTTTTTTAATCTTATCAATAGTTACTTCATAAGGAAGCAAATAAGTTTCAAGTAACTTACCAATATGGCCATAACCGCAGATAAGAACTCTTTTTTGGTATAAAAGATAAGAAGGATTATTATTATATCTAATAGACCAATCATGATTCCTAAATTCCCTATCAGCCTGAATAATATGCTTGAGCCCTGCTTGAAGAAAGGCCATAACCCACTCAGCAACTGGTCGCGAATTATGGTGAATATTTAAGACTTTGATATGGGGATAATCTTTCATAATCTTCTTGGTAGAATCAGGAATACCCACAAAGGGAATAACAAGATACTTGAGATAAGGTGATATATTAAGCTTATCTTCAGTTGGATAGGCTAAAATAAGCACATCTATATCCTTAGGAATCTCTTTTCCTACAGTAATACGATGCGAATCTCCTAAGCCAGATTGCAAAGCATCTTGTAATTCAGGATGCTTATCTCTATAGTAATGAGAATTTAGTTTAGACAATTTGTTTTCTCTTCCTGTAATAATCAAAATAGATTCCTGCAATAAGCATCATAAGTGAAATCAATATACCTGCTAAGGATAGTTTAGTACTTAGATAATAGCTCTTTGGAGCAAATACCATCTCTACTACTTTTGTTCCTGCTGGAACTTTTATACCCCTAAGGATATGGTCAACAGGATATATCTCGGTTTCTACACCATCAACAAAAGCTTTCCAACCAGCAGGATAATAGACTTCACTGATAACCATAAATCCATCTTTATCTAAGTTCTTAACTGAAAAGGCTACTTTATGCATGTAATCTTCTTGCGGAATTTGTTCAACAACTCCTTGTCCTAAATCTCCTGTAAAACCTAATTCACTCTCCACAATAGCAAGATTACGAGGTCTAAACTGATTACTGTTCATAAAAGAAATTCTTTGGTCTTTAGTCTCTAAAACTCGTAAATCCTGAACAAACCAAGCCCTATCTAAAGCATCAGGGTTAAGATAAAGTCCAACAACATCACTTCCTTTTTTCATAGTTACAAGGGGAGTCTGCCCAATATTCTCTTTTGTTATAATATATTTTGCATTGAGCATGTTAATCACATTGAGATTCATGGCATTGTTAAGTACATCATTGTAACGTAGGAGCTTAGCTCCATGGTAACCACCTATTATTTGTAAATGAGCAGACCAAGAAACATCATTTATATTATCAAAAGAGAAAACACGGTAAGTTCCAGTAGGCTGAGTAGTATTTAAATACTTATCAATAGAGTTCATAGCCAACTCTTTGTTTTCTTTCCCGGGGTATAGTGTTTTAAAATATGCACTATTAACTAACATTAAATCGGAGAGCATAAAAATACCTATAAGAATTATAAATATGTTTTTTCTTATCATTCTCTTTGTGTAGAAAAAAATTAATCCAAAGCCTAAGGCTAAGAAAAATAAGCCATTACGAACTGAGTTTACTGTTAAATTTAATCTCTCTGCTTTCAAATTATCTATATGATTTTGCAGTTGAGGATTTCCAGCATACTGTTGCCATTGTGCCATCTCCCCTGTTGAAGTAAATTGCATACCTGAGAAAAGAGATTTCCCACCTACTAAGTTAAATAAAAAGAGGGTAATCACAACTATTAAGCCAATTCTCATAGTTTTGGCAAACGTTTCATCATTTACCTTCTTGAGAATTTCTCTTATCCCAATGGCAGCTAAGGGAATTAGTAATAGCTGAGCTATCACTAAATGAGTTGCCGGTACTCTGAATTTATTAAATCCTGGTAAATAATCATGTAAGAAGTTTGAGAAAAGAGGAAAATATTTTCCGAAAGACATTATAACAGCGGCTAAGACACCAATTCCAAATATTTTAGCATATTTCCCTTTAGATAAAAATAGTCCCAATATAGCTAAAAGAAGTATAATCACACCTGTATAGTGGTAGGCTTGAGTAAAAGACATCCACCCCCAGTAGTCTTGATTAATTCCCCCAAAGAAATTAGGAAAAATCAATGAAACCAACTCAAGAGGATGCATCGACCAACCTTGGGCATATTCTTTAGTTAATCCAGTTTCTCCTCCTCTTATAGAATAATGTGCATATTCCATATTAGAAAGATGAGGATTAGCTACTGCCAAAGCTGAAATACCTATTCCTAAAATTAATAATAGAGTAAAAATAACGAATGGTTTATATTCTCTTTTCTTAATGGCTAGAACTAATTCATAAATCCAGAATATTCCTAAAAAGAGAAATAAGTAATAAGTTATCTGTAAGTGATTTAAGCGTAACTCGGTAATCATTGCTACTGAGAAAAAACCTAAACCTAGCAAGTTTCTCTTCTCCTTTAAATAAATAAAAGCATATAATAACCAAGGAAGAATCATTATAGCTTGAAACTTGGTATTATGTCCCATCTCTATCAAGGCTACGAAGTGGGAGGATATCGCAAAGGCGAGTCCCATAATAGTTGAACTTATCACACCTATTTTGAGATATCTTAGTAAGAAGAAAGCTCCTAAGGCACCTATGATTAGGAAGGAAAGCTTCCAGTTAATCACAGAATTAATCGCCATAATAGCATTATTCACATAAGGATATTTAGTAGGAAAACTAATTAAGTAATTGGGCATTCCAGAGAAGATGTTACTATTCCACAAAGCTGGATCAGAATGAGTCTTGTTGTATTCAATAGACTCATTTGCAGTATATCGCCACTGATTAGTATCATGAGCAATAGGTTCATATCCTAAGAAACCAAGCTTAAAAAAGGATATTGATAGAAAGAGAATTATTATCCCAATACCCATCCAGTTTTTATTAATTAAATCATCTGTTAAGTCTTCTCTAATAGCTTTAATCTTCTTACTTTTTATCTCTTCTCTACTCTTATTAGACATTTCTTTCCTCCAACTTACAAAAGTTCAATATAATTAATTCAGATTGATTTGCTTTATTTGGGTCTTTGCAGTCATAGTTAGCATAACCTGCAACTCTCTTATCTTCTTTCAAGTTTCTTTCCAACATCTTACTTCCCTCTTCCCAATTAAGTTCAGGATGGAATTGAAGTCCCCAGACTGGATAGTCTTGCCATTGAAAACCTTGAATTTTAACATTATCATTAGAAGCTATAATTTTGAATGAATCATCAAGATTAACTACTTCATCAAAATGTGACTGCATAAATACTGAAGAAGTTATTCCTGCAAAAAGTGGATTATCGACAAGATTCACTTTAGTGAAGCCAAATTCGGGTATTTGTGCTTTTACACAGCACTCGTCTCCCCCAAGAAGACGTGCTAACATCTGATGACCATAACAAATACCTAATACAGGTTTGCCTGCAAAAATAAATTCATTTATCACACTAAAAACTTCTTGTTGCTCAATATGCTGAGTAGATGCAGACAACTCTGAACCTGAGATTATCAATTTACTGTATTTAGAATAATCAAGATTTAAATCATTACTGTATATTCTTTTAAATGTGTATTTATAATCATCTTTTAAGATTCTTGACATACTTTGTCTGAATCTGAAAGATGCATCTTCATTCTTTATTGTATCAAAAATTAATATCATTGTATTGCCTCTTGTTATTTATCTTTTTTACCTTATCTAACGATGCTAAGTTACTGTCAAATAAATTCTCTAAATTTACTTGTGTACATGAATTTATTCATAAAAATAATTTTGTTCATATGTAGATTCGCTGAATTGTATAATCGCATAAATAAAACTCCCCTTCATATACTTATAGGGTCAACTTTTTGGGGAAATGGTCAATTTGGGAGAAAATAGTTTGTTTTTTTTCTTAACATGACAAGGTTCTCATGTAATTTTTGTTGAGTTTTCATAAAATAATTAGTTTATAACTTACTTGATTTTTGAATGTAATAATCAATCTCGGGAACTTTTCAAATAAATCTATCAAATTACTCTTGTTACTATGAATATAGAGCCCTGCAATAGCAAGGCTTCAAATTGTCTTTCTCTTTATCGTGAAAGAAATTTTATTTCATCAACAACATCTTCTTTACAACTTCCTTATCTCCAATTTTTACCCGATACAGATATGTTCCTGAACTTACTTGCTTACCAGAATCATTGTCTCCATACCAGACGACATTATGCATTCCAGCCTCCTGCTTCTCTGAAAGCAAACTCTTTACTTTCTGTCCTTTGAGATTATAGATATCTACCCTAACATTTCCTTTCTTAGTAATATCGTAAGAAATCGTAGTTTCAGGATTGAAAGGATTAGGATAGTTGAAGCTGTTAATCTTATTAGACGGCACAATTTCATAGCTGTCATTTTCGGTATAATATATTATGTCATAGCAGATTAAAAGACTTTCTCGAGATAGATATAGTTTATTGTTATGAACCTTAAAATATGAAGATATACTTGGGATAAATGTTTCAGTATTGTAAGCAGCAACTTGGCTATAATTACCCAATGCATCTATCTGGTACATGTTTATTTTAATTACTCCCAAATTACTTACGCTATAGAGATAATCTCCAACAACTTCAATGTCATTACTATATGCAACATCGGAAGTTATTGTATTCAGTAAAGCCCAATTCTCAATATCAGTAATATCATAGATAAAAATATCTGACAAGTAAGCATGATTTACTGCATGATAATTAATAAATGAGGCATATAAAATATTATCTTTCACTTCAAACTTGGCATAATTTGCCGTGTGTTGAGTTCCCTGCAGAGTATTACAAGAGAATGAGCTTAAATACTCTGGCTGAGTTGGATTACTTAAATCATAAATCGAGACGCGTAAATATTCATTTACCAATAATAAATAATGATCAATAACATAAGAACTTATCGGAGCATAAATTATTTCATTAACATTGACTGAGCCTAACATTTCAGGACTTTCAGGCTGTGAAACATCTGTAATTTGCATTTGCAGACTTTCTCCGTCTACATTGTAGAAGTAATCATCATATGTAGCTATTTGACCTATTGAGCCCAAATCTATTGACGAAGAGAACTCAGCATTCGCTACTCCATTTTCAGTATTTAAGATTGTCAAGTTCTCATCAGTAGCCAATAGTAACTTATCCTCAGTAGCTAAGTATTTTTTAAACCTAGTATTCCAGTCTCTATTATCGCCTTCAGGAAAAAGTTGAATATTGTCTTGACCGCTTACATCAAACATCTTTAATTTGGGGTAAGCCACATCCAAAAGAGTATTGCCAACAATCTCAATTCCTACACTGTTATAATAGGAATTCATGTCATATATTATTTGTACATTTTCATTATCACTCATATCAACAATTACTAAGCCATACTCTCCGTTCGGTTTAATGTAGTAGTCCCCAATAATGGTTGCTTTTGATTTATAATAATAGTGGTTACTATTTCGCCAACTTTGATATTGAATAATATTATCTACATCACTGATATCCCAATAGTATCCATCTGCACTTATAAGAGTAGAATCATTTCCAATAGTTCTTATATTGAATTCATCATTATCCAAGGCAGGTAAAGGACCAAAGGTCTCAAGTAATTCTAATCCATTAGAATAACCAAACACATACAGATAATTATTCTCTCTAACAAAAATCCTCTCATTTCCAAATGCTATATCTCCATGTGAGCTTGTATCATTTATCTCAAGAGAATCTACTAAATCTACACTATCAGGTAAGTTCATAGAATATTCCTCTAACACGAACCTATTAGAATCTGTATAATACCTTACAGTAAAAAGACTGTTTCCAATAGCTATTATTCTCCCTACAGAAGCTAATATTTGTGTTGGAGGAAGATCAATATTTTGAGTATCATAAACATATAAACCGCCTCTTCTTACCAACAGATAATTATCAACAACAAAGCAATCATTAATACTAGTGATATCTAAATTTGTTATTTCAACCGGGTTTTCACTATCTGTGATATCGTATAATATAACATCTCCATCATAATCTGTTTTGTGATGAATAAGATAGTTTCCTGCAGAATATACCCTATTATACAAGCCTGAAGAATCAAGATAGATTGATTTTTTTAACTCTAATGCCTCATTACTGTAATTATAGATTGAGATCCCATCTAAATTAGCTACATAGAGAGTAGAATCCTTACTGGCAACAGAGAGAGATTCTTCAGACACCGATAAAATGGTATCGTACTCTAAGCTCCAAACTAAGCCTATTAGGAAGGTAAAGGCTGATATTAAAGCTATTTTTTTCATCATTTCTCCTTAATTAATTAAATGATACACCATGTTATTCCATGACCCATTATTTTTATATTATTTGAGTAGAACCATTATCTGGTTTTTACATCAGCGAGTCTATTGGGGGACTATTAGGG
This sequence comes from Cloacimonadales bacterium (SeqCode), assembly GCA_963692475.1. Lineage (GTDB taxonomy): Bacteria > Cloacimonadota > Cloacimonadia > Cloacimonadales > JAFGVF01 > JAEKNW01. The sequence goes on along the minus strand of OY829950.1, from coordinate 2,086,463 downwards.
GTTTATTGGGCATTTATTTGCCATCCACTAAGCTGAGAGCCAACAGACAGATGATAGTGAAGATATATTAGCTCGATACACATTATATGATCTTATTGTTATAGAGACAATGTCAAACTGAATTTCATCTATCATAGAAGCATTACTAATATTAATTAACTGAATAGTCATCATAGTTATAACCATCAACTCTAATTATTTCATATATATAGCTAGTAATTTCTACATCCAAAGTGGTGTTAACATCATCAGATGAAACAACTGTGAGCAGGGAGAAGGAGAGGTTCAACAGTATTATTATCAAAGCTTATCCACTGTTGAGCATTAACTATCAACACATACCATAACATTACAAGAAACAACATTGTCTATTTCATAATTTCTAATTTTTGCTTAAAATTTCTCTTTAAAGTAATTATTTACTTTAAAACAAAAATAGTATTTTAGAATTTATTTGTCAATATCTATATCTATTTTTTTCTAATATCTTATATGTTTATTTTTAAATAATTAATCAGTTTGTAGTAGTTTGTGATTTATTGGTATAAATTCTTTTTTATCGGTGTTTATCGGTGGCTAATTCTTCTTTCTATTTTAGTGTAATTCGTGGATAACATCTTTTCTTAAGCATTAAAAACGCCCTCTTCCGAGGGCGTTCTAACATAGGAATCAAATCCTATAAATATGGTTGAATCTTTTTAAGAAGTTTATCTTTGTTAACTAATCCTACAGTTTGCTCTTTAACTTGTCCGTCTTTGAACAAAATTACAGTAGGAATTGACATTATTGAGAATTTACCGGCAATAGCGGGAGATTCATCAACATTTACTTTGACAACTTTAATTTTTCCTTCTAATTCTTGAGCAATTTTCTCAATAGTAGGAGTTAAAGCTTTACAAGGACCGCACCAAGGAGCCCAGAAGTCTACTAATACAGGGATATCAGAGTTTTCTACGATTTCAGCAAAGTTTGTGTCGTTTACTTCAATCATAATTACTCCACGATAGCAAGAATATCAGAACGAGAAATAATTAAGAATTTCTCACCATCTAATTCTACTTCGTTTCCACCATACTTAGCATAAAGAACAGTATCTCCGACTTTTACGATTTCTTGTAATTCTTCATCATTACCAACAGCGATGATTTCGCCCATCTGTGGTTTCTCTTTTGCACTATCAGGAATGTATAAATTCCCAACTTTTTTCTCGGTAGGTTTTTGATCTAATTTAATCACTACACGATCGTCAATAGGTTTAAGTATCATCTTATACCTCCATTTTGATATATTATTTTTTTTATTAGCTTTATTAGCAAACATATTTTCAGACTGCTAAAATTAGTCAAGATTTTTTTTATATCAATTTCATTTTGTTCTTAGGAAAGTTGGAGATCGGAGTTCCTCAGCCCTAGGCAAGGGACTTCGGACGCAAAGTTGTCGGAAGTCCCTTGCCTAGGGCTGAGGAACTCCCGTCATAAGAATTAGAGACATTAAAGCTCCAAGTTTAACTTGACATCGAGGATTTTTAGACTATTTTATCAAAAATTAATTAGGAGAAATATATGCCAAAAACAAAAGATAATAAATTGACTAAAGCAAGTTCAAAGGAACAGGTAGATAATAACAAAACTAATAAATTATATGAATCAGATACCGAGATTCTATTACATTCAAGAGAGCATGCAGAATTTCATAATGCTTATACAATAGATTCTGTTAAAAAGGGGATTAGTTTTTTAAAAGTAGTCTATGGAGATAAGCTTCAGATTTCGGAAAACGATATAGATTACAAATTGATAGACCAGCTTAGAACAATAGGCAAAGACATCTACTTCTTTATTTCATCACTAACAGCTGGTACGAATCCAGAGATTTACATCAAAAGAAAATACGAGTTTATCCGCAATTTAGCTCATAATAAAGATATTGGCGAAAAAAATAAAGATATGTTTTATTTAGCTTGGAATGGCTTAATAACAAATGACAGTTTTAAAAGATTGATAAGACAGAAGTTTGGTTTAGAGCAATTCTGGGATGATTTATGTCCTCAAAACATTCCATCCCGAGGTACTGAGTTAACACGCTATAGAACTAAGTTTGTCTTAGCTATGGATATGGCAAGCAATGAAGATGGCTCTCGAAGAGTTGACGGCAGACAGCTGGATGATGGGTCAGGCTTAATTATGAAAGAGAGAATTATTTGGTTACCAAATGGTAAAGCTATGCCTTTATATCCTAATGCCTATGTTCCACTTAATCAAACTCAAGTAATTTTAATCAGACATGGAAAATCAGTTCATGAATCAGGAGGAAGTAATCCAGAGTTTGTAGGTTCAGGTTATTGGGATTCTTGGCATAACAATAGGAGAGTTTCATATTCTGTAGGGAATTCACTTAAAGAAGAGGGTGTTGATACAGCTAAAAACTTAGGCTTAGATTTTAAGGTTGCAGTAGATACTCTACAAAATGAAGGTTATCGTTTTTGGGCTTATTCAAAAGAAAACCCAATAACTGTATTTGGAAGTGAATCGGAGAATACTGAACAAACTTCCCGTTACTTCTTATCTGGAGCAGAATATACTAATATAAATTTTAAAGCACTTTATGGTTTAAATTCTCAAAAATACGGAGCCCTTACTCACAGATTCAAAAATGATATTTTTCAAGAAATTGTAAAAATATATGGTGATGAGTGGACTGGAAGTGAGTCTGATAAACTAAAAAAAGCTAAAAGTATGCTAAAGAATAGATTCTATCACTATCCTGAAGGTGAAACATTAAGTGAAGCTGATTGGAGAATTGGCTATAGCTTTATTCAACTTCTTAAAACAAATAAAGGAAAAAGAATCTTACTCTGTGATCATTCAGGAGCAATAAGAGTTTTTGAAGCTATAATTCGTACATTAGATTTCGCAGATTATAGTTCACTTAAAGAGGGGCAAGACTCTATCATGGCACTTATTTACCAACCTGGTATGAATATAAGATATGATTATTTACAAAAGAAAGAGTTTAAATTAAGATAAGAAGGATATTGAAAATTAGGGGCGTATATACTATACGCCCTTATTTTTAAATTCTTTAATTCTTTAATTCTTTAATCAGAGATTCTAAATCAACTCTTAGGTCATTATCCTTATTAAATTTATTTTCTATCATGCGTTTGGCATGAAGAACAGTAGTGTGGTCTTTGCGATTAAAATATAAGGCAATCTCTTTGAGAGAAATTTGAGGAATTAAAAGACCTATTAGATACATGGCAACCTGGCGTGGGAAGGCAATATTCTTTACTCGGGTTTTATCCATAATCTGTTTGCGAGTTATACTATAAAACTTACAGACTTTATCAATAATTGTATCCATATTAATATCTTTTGGTTTATCAGTAATCATATCACCTAAGATATCTAATACCATAGTTTTATTAATATCAAGAGGATTGACTCTATTATAAGAAGCATAAGCTAAAATTCTTATTAATGAACCTTCAAGAGCACGGACAGAACTTTTGATTCCTTGGGCAATGAATTCAATAATATCATTTTGTAATTCAATATTTTGGTTATCAGCCTTTTTCTTCAAGATAGCAACTCTTGTTTCAAAATCAGGATTCTTTAAGTCCGCCAGCAAACCTGATTCAAAGCGAGTAACTAACCTATTTTCTAAATCTGGAATATCTTTAGGTGGTCTATCACTTGTAAGAATAATCTGTTTTTTTGAGGAGAGTAGTGCATTAAATGTATGGAAGAATTCTTCTTGAGTTCCTTCTTTTTTTGCCAAGAAGTGAATATCATCAACTAATAGCACATCTACATGACGAAACTTCTGACGAAATGTTGACATACTATTTCCACGTATTGACTCAATCATCTGATTAGTAAATTCTTCTGAGCTTATGTAATAGATGTTTTTGTCTTTATCAATCTCTAAAAGATAGTGTCCAACAGCTTGCATAAGGTGTGTTTTACCCATTCCTGATTCACCGTAAATAAAAAGTGGATTGTAGGTAGAACCTGGAGATTCAGCTACTGCCATAGCTGCTGAATAAGCAAAGTTGTTATTTTTTCCAACCACAAATTGTTCAAAAGTATAGTATTCATTGAGAGGTGGTAAATCATAGTTTTCCCCAAGGCCACTCTTTTTTGTCTTCTGACTTGGTCTTTTCTTTAATGATGACTCATCATTAAAAAACTTGATTTCAAATTTTCGTTGATAAAGATTAAAAGCCAATTCAGAAATCATATTCGCATAATTTTTGTTTAGAAAATCAGATGCTACTTTTGTTGGGGTCATGACAAAGAGAGTTTCATCCTCAAACTTAACTAACTTTGTTTCACTAAACCAAGTATTAAAACTTTGTTCTGCAACATGTTCTTCTAATTCATCTAATATGTTTTGCCAAATGTCTTGATCCATAGCTACCTTTTGTGTTTATAAATTATTTTATATCTACTTATCCACTATCTGTGGATAAGTTTTTTTTAAGCATAGATTCCCTCTATAATAACGTTTTAACATGGTTTAGATAATAATATAAATATCTTAATCCACAATTTATCCACCTAACTTAATAGATAGACAATTTAAAAACTCCAATTAATCATTCATAAGAGGTAAGGTTTAAATTATTCTAATGAATTATCTTGTCAAGTAACTAAATTTTACCTATTGCCATAGCAAATTACAGTAACGTTAAAATATAGAACAATTTAATAAGATACTATTAGAGAAGTCTATCCTCTCATGAAACTATTTAATACTATGTCATATAAATAGTTAAGAATTTATGAATTTATTTTATTTTTATTAATAATTTTTCATTTATCTTACTTAGATGAATAGTTTCGACTGAAATTGTTTTATGTTGTTTTTATATTAACTAATCCAATTTTAAGTAGAGTAGAGCTCTACTCTACTTTAATGCCCTATAGCCAATAAATCTGTTTCATTTTGTTTCAAGAAATTGTCTTTCTAAATACATCTTAACCACTCCTATCTGAGGCTTTTGAGTTATTAAATGACCATAAATATTCTAAAGTCTGAGTTTAAGATTGAGCAAATAAAGACTTGCCAAGAAATAAAGATAAAATATAATAAGCTTGAAGAAATTTTAGGAGTACTTTTTATGAAAAATATATTATTAATTATAGTTAGCTTCGTCTGTTTAGTCAACCTTTATGCTCATCCAAAATTAGATTTAGATAATCATCATAGACTTGTTCAACAAACACGAATTGATTCCTTACATGGTTTCGATGTAATCAGCTATTATATAGATATTGAAATAGACGACCAAGATCAATCAATTTCTGGGTCAGTGGAAACAGTAGTTGTTGCAGAAGATAATTTGGAATATGTTGAGTATAATCTTGTAGGGTTAGATGTAAGCAGTGTGCTTGTAGATGGCGAGGCAACTACTTTCACTCACACAGGAGGGATAATATCAATACCTGTAAATGTGGAAAATAATCAACAATTTACTACTAAAGTTTTCTATTCTGGCAACCCTCAACTAAGTTCAGATGGATATAATATTGGAATGGTTTTTAGAACAAATATGGTGTTCACTATATCAGATCCTAATGCTACAAGAAATTGGTTTCCTTGCTATGACCACCCATGGGATAAGGCAATAATTAGTTTTAATGTTACTTGCCGAGATGATTGGGTTGCTGCCTGTAACGGTTTACAGGGAGAGACTATTAATAATAATGATGGAACAAAGAGTTATGAATGGATAGGTGAGAATCCTATGGCTACATATTTAGCGGTAATTCATCTAGCACCTTATTTGATAATTGAACAAACATTTACTAAAGAGAATGGCGAAGTTATTCCTATACAGCACTTTGTCCAAAGTAATTATTATGATGCTTGTTTAGTGGATTTTGCTCAAGTTCCTGACATGATGCAAGCTTATACAGATGCTTATGGTGAATATCCTTTTGAGAAATATGGTCAAGCATTAGTTAATATGCAGACTTATGGTGCTATGGAGCATCAAACTATGACTACTTTAGGAGTTTCCTATATTGATGGTAGTCCTGATGATCCAGAGTACACTGTAGCTCATGAGTTATCTCACCATTGGTTTGGCGATTGTTTAACTCCATTTACTTGGAAAGATGTTTGGTTATCAGAAGGCTTTGCTACTTATTCAGAAGGAGTTTGGGCAAATTATCTTCTTGGTTATGATGCCATGATTGAATATGTCAATATCAATATCCAAAACTATTATAAAAACTGGCAGAATTCTGCTGGTCCTCAAACTATATATGACCCAGCATATCTTGATTATTTCACTCCCCCTACATACGAAAAAGCAGCTTCTGTGCTACATATGTTAAGATTAGAATTAGGTGATACAACTTTTTGGACCATGCTTCAGTCTTGGTTTGCTAATAATCAAAATGGAAATGTTATCACTGAGGAGTTTCAAGCTCACTGTGAAGATGTTTCAGGATTAGACTTAGAGCAATTCTTTCAACAATGGATATATTCTCCAGGAATTCCTTCCTATGAATATGCAGTTTTACGAAATCCAAATACTAACCAAGTAAAATTTTATAATTATGTAACTTCCGATTCTGGAGTTGACTTTTATTTAACAATTCCATTTTATGTCGGCGAAAGTCCTGATTCACTTAGGACTCAATTTACTCCTGGGTATAGCATGAGTGAACCTATTGAGGTTAACGATATTAATGCTGAGATTACCCTTGATCCTGACAATTGGAATTTAATAGAAGCTAAAAACGAAATTTCTCTAACTTTGAATAATGTTTTTGCTGGAAATTCTCAAGCGATATTGAATTGGACAGCCTTCCCTAATGAAGAAGCTTTCCTCGGTTATAATGTTTATATGAAAGCAGTAAGCGAAGCAGAATGGGTCTTAGTCAATGAAGAACCAATAGAGACAAATAGCTATTTTGTCAATGGGTTAGAAAATGGTGTGGAATACCACTTTTATGTTGTTATTACTGATGCTGAAGGGTTTGAATCATATCCTACTGATAGTTTTGATATGACAGTTACACCTCAGCTTATTACTCCTAGTCAATCCATCTTAATTGTTGATGATAGTGCTGATGGAATTGGAGCATTATTGAGTCCAAGTGATGAAGAAATCGATAACTTTTATAATAACATTTTTACTGGCATCGAAGTAAGTAATATTGATTTAAACGAAGAAGAACTCAGCTATGAAGTTATGTCTGATTATGATGTTTTAATTTGGCACAATGATTCTGTAGCCTCTAGTTCCTTTGCAGTTTATGAGTCAGATTTAGGAAACTATCTTCTCTCAGGAGGTAAGTTAATTGTGTCAGGCTGGAAAACTATACTCGATATATCACCAGATTTTGCAGAAACATTCTTAGGAATAAACTCTTTTGAGTTAGTTAATTCACCATACTTAAATACCGCTGTAGCTACCAATTTGATGTATTCTAATTTAGATTCCAATAGCGACCTGATGCCTGCTATATGGGATGGTCATTTATCAATGATAACAACTTTCCCAAATTCTGAACATAGTTTTTATACTACTGAAGACCTTTCTACAAGTGTAGCCATGCACAGCACTACAGAATCTAATTGGGAAACTTACTTTTTTGGTTTCCCACTATACTACTTCCAAGCTCAACAGGTTAAAAATATAATCATAGCAATTTTGAGCAACACAAATCCACCTGTAGAGAATGATAATAATGTGGAAATTGCTAATTCTGAGCTAACTATATACCCGAACCCAACTAGTAAGACACTTAAAATAAAATCTGATTCAAAAGCAGATGAATCAATGAATATTTCTTTATATAATCTAAGAGGACAGAAGGTATTAAATTATAACAACATGGAGATGAAAAGTGGCTACCTGGAATTAAATATAAGAGAAAAAAAATTAGCTAATGGAGTATATTTCATTAAAATTTCAAGTAACAAAAGAGATGAATTAAAAAAACTTCTACTTTTAAAGTAACTTGAGCCTAAATTAAATTTAGCTACAAGGGGATTATCTATGCAAGATGAAAAAAAGATTCCAAGGACATTGCCAGTATTGGTAAACCCTAATTTGGTGTTGTTTCCTTTTATGATAATGCCATTGATTGTTGCAGACCCAGAGAAAATAGCAGTAGTAGATTACGCACTAAGTCATGATAAATCTCTCGGACTCTTCCTCCAAAAGGAAAACCAAGAGAGTACAATAGTGGACGTCTATGAATATGGTACAGCGGCATCAATAATAAAAATGGTAAGAAATAAAGACGGGTCACTTTCTATCTTACTCCAGGGAAACTCAAGGATTAGAATAGAAAAGATTATTCAGCACGACCCTATATTAATGGTTGAAGTTGAATCATTGAATGAAAGAACAGATGATACACCGAAAATTCAAGCATTAAGAAAAATTGCTTTAGAGCTATTAGAAACTGTTGCAACCGAGAGTAATCTTCCTGGCAAGGAATTTCTCCCATCCATAAAACAGATTCCGCAAACAAGTAGGGTAGCAGATTTGATAGCAGAAAATACAGATATAAAAATATTGGAAAAACAAGATATTCTTTCTACCCTTGATTTGGTGTTCAGATTAGAAAAGTTAAATATATACCTTGCAGATCTAATAAAACAGCTTCAATTAGAGAATAGTATCAGAAGCAATGTTGAATTAGAGATGTCAGAAGATCAAAGGAAATATTATCTTCGTGAACAGTTGATGGCAATAAGAAAAGAGCTTGGCGAAGGTGACGAAATTGAAATAGAGATTGAGAGCTGGGAAGAGAAAATATCTAAAGCTAATCTACCTGATTACGTTTTAGAAGCTGCCGAGGATGAGCTTTCTAAAATGAAAACAATGCAACCAGCTTCAAGTGAATATAGTGTGATTCGTAACTATTTAGATTGGATAGTCAATATACCTTGGACCAAAAAAACAAAAGATAACTATAATTTAGATAAAATAGATAAAATTCTCACCAAGGACCACTATGGGTTAGATAAAGCTAAAGAGAGAATCATAGAATTTATCGCAGTTAAAAAGTTAAGGCAAGAGATCAAAGGACCTATCCTCTGTTTTGTTGGACCTCCCGGAGTTGGAAAGACTTCTATAGGCAAGTCTGTTGCCAAGGCTTTAAATAGGAAATTTATTAGAATGTCCTTGGGGGGTGTTCACGATGAAGCTGAAATTAGAGGTCATAGAAGAACCTATATTGGTGCTATGCCTGGTAAGATTCTTACTGAGATAAAAAGAGCAGGTTCTTCAAATCCAGTCTTTATGTTAGATGAAATAGATAAGTTGGGAAGTGATTTTAGAGGTGACCCTGCCTCTGCCCTATTGGAAGTTCTCGACCCTGAACAAAATTTCTCTTTTGTTGATCACTATATCAATCTTCCTTATGACTTGACTGATGTGATGTTTATCACTACAGCTAATTCTCTTAACACTATACCACAACCTCTTCTGGATAGAATGGAGATTATTGAATTCTCAAGTTATGTAGAAGAAGAAAAAATTGAGATAGCCAAGAGATATTTAGTCCCCAGAGAGATTGAAAACAACGGAATTACCAAGCAACATGTTAGTATGTCAAAATCAGCTTTGCAGGAAATTATCAGATATTACGTTAAAGAAGCTGGAGTTCGTTCTTTACAAAGAACAATCGGAACTATTATGAGGAAGATTGCTCGTAAAGTTGCTGAAGGTGATGTAAACTTGGTAAAAGTAACTGATAAGAATATCAAAGACTATCTTGGTTTTAGGAAATTCTCTGCTGAGATGAAAAATAGAAAACCTGAAGTAGGTATAACTACTGGATTAGCTTGGACAAGTTATGGTGGTGAGATTCTTTTCTGTGAAGCCATTAAGATGCCAGGAAAAGGTGTGATTAAATTAACAGGACAACTAGGTAAGGTAATGCAAGAGTCTGCTCAGATTGCCCTAAGTTATCTCCATGCTAATTACGAAAAGTATAATTTGGATCCAGCAGTATTTACAGATAATTCTCTGCATATTCACTTTCCAGCAGGAGCTATTCCTAAAGATGGTCCTTCAGCAGGAGTAACCTTAACTACAACAATAGCATCCTTATTGATGAATAAAAAAGTCAAGCATGATATAGCAATGACAGGCGAGATTACTCTTCTTGGTAAGGTATTAGCTATCGGTGGATTAAGAGAGAAAATATTAGCAGCAAAAAGAGCTGGTATTAGTCACGTTTTAGTACCTTTTGATAACCAGGATAGTATTGAAGAATTACCAGATTATATCAAAGAAGGAATGAATATAGAATTTGCCAAAAACGTTGATGATATCTTGCAGAAAGTACTTATCGATTAAAAGAATTATGGTAAAATAATAAACATTAGAGATAAAAAACCAGTTACTCTTTTTAGACCTGGATAAACTAAGGAAATAATGGAAGATAATAAAATTAGAAAAATTAATATTCTTATTGATGTCGAAGAAGAATTTGTTAAGAAAGCAGAATATGTTTTTAAAACCTATTGCTTTATTTTGCAATTGAATCCGATATTCTTTTACGGTGAGACACGTAAACCTGTTGATATCTATTATGGAAGTAAACTCAACACAAATTACCCCCTAACTATTAAGTATAATCAAGGAACAAATGACTTCTTTCTATCTAATAAATTCTACCCTCAATTTAAAGTTAGGTTCAACAACTACAAGAATGAAAAGATTCCATTTTTCTTTTCTGACCCAGGTAGTATCTACTCTGTTGGTGAAAAAACTACACGAATTAATAAAGATATTATTGCCTCAGGATTTTACTTTCTTTCCTGTTGGAAAGAATATGTGAATAAGAAGAATACTGACCCTGAGATAAGGTTTAAGTATAAAAAATCTATGCAGTATAAATGGGATTTTGCTGAAGTCCCTGTAGTTGATGCCTATTGTGATATTCTGGATAATATATTAGAGTTGAGTTTTTTAGGTTATGAACGAGGCTCAAGATGGCAAAATGACAACAGCTTCTGTATGACCCTGTCTCATGATATAGACTATTGGAACGTGTGGAGTAAGGAGCAATTCTCAAAAATAATGAAGTACAATAAGGAGAGAATTAGTCAAACCCCTCTCCGTTCACTATATAAGATTTTTGGTCATTACTTAACAAAAAAAGGATTTAACCCTGTAAGAAATATCCAAAAAATATTGCATAAAGAGAACAGATTAAAAGTTAGAAGTACTAACTTCATTCTTGTTCAAGATAATTCAGAAGATAATAGAAGAAATTATTTTTCTAATGAAGACTACAAAGCAGGACTTAAGTCAGTTTTTACATCTTATGATGTTGGCTTACACGGTTCTCCAGATTCAGCATATTATATTAAAGAGACTAAAAAAGAATTAGAAAAGCTACAAAAACTTTTTCCTCAGCCTATGGGTTATCGGTCTCATAAATTGTCTTTTCAGTACCAAAGTTCTTTCGATATTTTAGCTAAAATGAATTTAAAGTTTGACTCTTCTTTAGGATATTGGGAGCATATTGGATTCAGAGCTGGGATTTCATTCCCTTTTTATCCTTATGATATAGAAAACGACAAGCCTTTTGAAATCTTGGAGATTCCTTTAATAGTAATGGATACAACTCTCATTTCTAAATCAGGAATGGGTATCAATCCTTTTGTTGCTTCATATCGACTCTCAAGATTAATTCATAGAGCCAAGAAATTTCAATCACATATCTCAGTATTATGGCATAATAACACTTTTGACAGTATAGATTTCCCTTGGTGGAGTTGGTTATACTGGTCTTTGATAAAACGTGCAAAAAAGAATAATGGTTGGGTCTGTTCAATAGATGATCTCTATGAATACTGGATTCATAAAACCCATAGATTAAAATCAGATGATTAGTTTTAAAATTAATATATATAATAGGAGTTTAAATGATCTTAACAGATAATGCAAAAGTAGTATTAGATAAAAGATACTACAAAAAGAATGACAAAGGAGAATCAATTGAAGATTGGAATGGACTAATTAGTCGTGTAGCTACTAATATTTCTCAAGGCGATGAAGAGAAATACCAACGTTACTTTAAACTTTTAGATTCAGGTAATTTCTTACCCAATTCTCCGACTTTAATGAATGCAGGAAATGACCTACAACAGCTTTCAGCATGTTTTGTTCTTCCTTTAGAAGATAGCATGGAAGGAATATTTACAACTATTAAAGATGCTGCTATGATACATAAAAGTGGTGGTGGAACAGGATTCTCATTTAGTAAATTACGAGAGACTAATGCCCGAGTCCGTTCTACTAATGGAGTGTCCTCTGGTCCAATCAGCTTCTTAAAAGTCTTTAACAGTGCTACTGATGCTGTGAAGCAGGGTGGTACCAGAAGAGGTGCTAATATGGCTATTTTGAGCGTTCAGCATCCTCAAATTATTGACTTCATTACATGTAAAGAAGACACAAGTGAATTAAATAATTTCAATATCTCGGTTGGGGTTAATGAAGATTTCATGAAAGCTGTTAAGAATGATGATGATTTCCCTCTTATATCTCCTCATGATCACCAGGTAAAAGAAACAGTTAAGGCACGTGATATCTTTTCTTTAATAGTAGAGAAGGCTCATAAAAATGGAGAACCTGGGATTATCTTCTTAGATAGAATTAATAAACATAATCCTACTCCTCATATAGGAGAAATAGAATCAACAAATCCTTGTGGAGAACAACCTCTTCTTCCAAATGAAGCTTGTAATCTTGGTTCAATAAATTTAGATAATTTCTATTCACCTGAAGGTATTCAGTGGGATTATCTCAAAGAGACTATATATGAAGCTGTAGATTTCTTGGATGATGTGATTAATGTATCCAATTTCCCTTTACCTGAAATAGATAAAATGGTTAAAGCAAATCGAAAGATAGGCTTAGGTATTATGGGATGGGCTGACTTGCTCTACCAAATGGGAATACCTTATAATAGTGATGATGCAGTAGAGTTGGCGCGAGAAGTTATGGAATTTATTGATTATCACAGTAAAGTAAGATCTATGGACTTAGCAAAAACTCAAGGCTCTTTCCCTAACTTTACAGGTAGCATTTATGATAACGGGTCACTGATCAGGAAAGACAACAAGTTAAAATGGGAAGAGTTAAAGAATTCTATAAAACATAACGGATTACGAAACGCAACATTAACAACTATTGCTCCAACTGGCACAATATCTATGATTGCTGATACATCAAGTGGTATAGAACCTCAATTTTCCTTAGTATATGTTAAATACGTAATGGACGGAGAAAAGTTAATCTATGTGAATAAACACCTGAAAAGTAAATTAGAAGAGGCTGGTATTTTTAGTGATGAACTTATGGAAAAGATATCAGAAGCTGGCGGACTTAGTCATATTGAAGAGATTCCCCAAGAGATAAAAGACGTCTTTGTAACTTCTCATGATATCTCACCTGAATGGCATATCAGAATGCAGGCTGCTTTCCAAGAATACACAGATAATGCTGTTTCAAAGACTATTAACTTCAAGAACGATGCTAGCCCAGAAGATATAAAAATGGCTTATGAATTAGCTTATGAAACAGGCTGTAAAGGTGTAACTGTCTATCGTGATGGCTCACGTCAATTCCAAGTTCTCAATGTTGGTAAAAAGATTAACGAAGAAAAAGAGACTCCAAATATTAAACGTTCACCAAGAATCAGACCTGAAATAACCAGTGGGATAACTCAGAAAATAGAAACTGGTTGCGGACACATGTATGTAACCATCAATTCTGATAATCAGGGAGCTTGCGAGATGTTCATCCAGATGGGTAAAGTTGGTGGTTGTGCTTCTGCTCAATTAGAAGCACAAGCTCGTCTTATCTCCATGGCGCTTAGAGCTGATATAGATATAGAGTCTATTATTAGACAACTCAAAGGTATTCGCTGTCCATCTCCTATGTGGAATAAAGGGAAATTAGTTACTTCTTGTTCAGATGCTGTTGCTACAGCTCTCCAGAAGTTTGCTGAACTAACCAAAGTAAATGGTGTTGCTAAGATTAATTTCCATACTGAAGGTGAATCAATGGTAGAAAATAAGGAGCAAGCTCAATCTAATACTTCAATAAAGACTTGCCCAGAATGTGGCTCAACAGTTTATCATGAAGAGGGTTGTTTAAAATGTCAAGCTTGTGGCTGGTCTAAGTGTTAATCAGTTATAAGTATTATTAGTGAAGGTAATCAATTGATTAGTGAATTTTATAGTTCATAGTATCGCACCGTGTAGAGCAGTTTAAGCACGCTTGTTACTATGCCGATTATTTATTGGATTTTGATTGAGACTTCTCCATAGGCCCTTTGAGAGTCATAAATGGTAATCTTAAGAATATAGAAAACCTCTCTTTTCAGAGAGGTTTTTATATTGTTTTCTTTTTATTCTATTTAGCTTCTAAAGGATCAACTACAAGAATATAATTCTTAGCTGTAACGCCAGGTATAAACCAACCATTAAGGAGATTTTTAATTTCTTGATCAAAACTATCATTTTTCAATTCAGTAGCAAAATTAATATGAGAAACATTAATTTTATTTTCTTTGTTTTCTAACACAATTTGCATCTCTTTTTGAATTTGATATTCTTCAGCAATTCTGAGAATTCGAGATTTGATAATATTAGAATCTGACTCTGTAAAGAATGGCTTACCAGAATTTTTTGATACATTATTTACCATTGCTACTTCAACATCACTCATGTAGGCAGAAGTATCTAATGGTTTTACTTCGACTTCAGTTGGAGCATCAATATTGTTACTTTCTTCAATAAGCTTTTCTAATTTAGCATTCTTAGCTTCTGCTTTAGCTGTTAACTCTTCAAGTTGAACTACTTGTGCACTTGCTTTTTCTTCAACAGGACTTGCTTCTGCTTTTGGCAATTCTGCATCTACTTCTGTTTCAAGAACTGGAGCAGCTGGAAGTTCTTTTGATTCAACTTCTTTAACTTGCTTAATTTCTTTGACTTCCTCCACCTCTTTGACTGCTGGCATTTCAGGAGAAGTCTTTGCTGGTGCATAAAGAAGCTGATTATTTCTTGATACATTAAATTCAACTCTTCTGTTAAGCTGTCTGTTTTCATCAGTATCGTTTGGAGCGATAGGATTATCTTGACCTTCACCACGATAATTAAGGATTTCTTTATCAATTCCATTATCGATTAAATATTGATAAACAGCTTTTGCTCTTCTTTCAGATAACTTTTGATTATAAGCAGCACTTCCTACATCATCAGTATAACCTATAATACAAACTTCTATGTCTTTGTTAGTCATAATTGTATTAACTAATTTATCTAAACTTGGGAAAGATTCCTCTTTTAAAACAGCTTTATCAAAATCGAAATATATATTGTTGATTACATAGTTAGTTTCTTCAAGAAGTAAGATTTCTATGTCATAGTTAAGTTCATCAATACTATTTTCAAAAAGTATAGAATTATCATAAGATTGATAGTTTGGCTTTGTTATTGTGATATACACAGAGTCTATTCTTGGTAAATAAAGATTATAGAAACCATCAGCATTTGATTGGATAACATTAACCATATCTTTATCTTTGAAAGTGAAAGACCAATTAATATCAGCAGATACAGGTTGACCTTTATCATCTTTTACTTCGCCATAAACTCTAATGCCATCAAGATATTCTTCATTAAGGATAACAACCTTATAATTATCTTCTCCACCTTTTCCGTTAGCTCTATCTGAAGAGATATAAGCTACGTTAGAATCTTCAACTCTATAATAATGTCTTTCATTATAAATAGTGTTAATTTCTGGACCTAAGTTGATTGGAGCTTCCCAATCAGTCCATGAGCTTCCACTTTTTTTAGCTCTGAATATATCAAAACCACCAAAAGAAGAGTGACCGTTTGACGCGAAGAATAAAGTCTGTCCATCCCAACTTACGAATGGAGTTTGTTCATCATTAATAGTATTAATTACGCTACCAAGGTTAATTGGTTCTTGCCAGCCATTAATATTTTCTGAAACCCAGAGGTCATAACCACCAATAGAACCTGGTCTATTTGAGGTAAAAAACATTACTCTATCTTCAAAAACATAAGGTTGGAGTTCACTATAATTTGATGAAACAGCTTCAATTTTTTCAGGTTTTGTAAAAGCAGTTTGGACTAAATCAGTACGATAAATTCCACTTTTGCCTCTACCTTCATAATTTCCAAATAAATATGCATATTTGCTATCTGTTGAGAATGAGTTCAAAGATTCATTATTGTTAGTAAGTAGAGTTTTTACAGGTTGAGGTTTACCCCAAGTACCACCAATTTTTTCACTTACAAAGATGTTCTCTTTTAGGGCTTGACATTTTCTTGCAGATGTAAAATATAAATAGTTTCCATCTGGTGAAATTATCGGAGCAAAATCACTGTACTCTGAATTCAAATATTCTGGGAAGTAACCAATTTGATATTGGCGAAGTCCTTTTGATATTCTAATTACAGAATCTTCAATGAGTTTTAATAGGTTATCGTAATAATCAAAGTCGATACCTGAAGCATTATTTACATAAATTTCTAAGTTATCATATGCAGCTTGCATATCCCCTTTAGCCATTTTTACTTTAAACATAACTAAATAATTTTCGTAGTTATTTGGACTCTGAGCTATAGCTTTTTCCATTAGTGCCTCAGCCTGTGAACAAAATCCTCTATCTAAGAAATTTTGTGCCTGCTCAATATATGGTACCCCTATTTGAGCAAAAAGAACCGAAAAACTTAAAAGAGCCAAAGCAATAAAAAGTTTAGTTTTCATGAAATCTCCTTTTTTAACGTTATTTTCATATTTTCAAAACTTCTTTTAAACTCTACATCATAAAGTTTAAAAGAAGTTTTGAGAGGGGAACCCCCTCTCAAAACAGTCTATATTTAGAATCTAAATGTTAAACCATATCTATGATTATCTTCGTTGATTCCTTCAGAATCTTCTCTAACATAACCATAATTCATTTCTATCATTTTAAATCTAATTCCAAAACCAGCTGTGAATTGACCATCATTAGCACCAATTCTTACACCAGCTTGAATTTGAGATAACATATCTTCCCATGTAGCATCAGAAGTGTTTCTCATTGTTCCAAGTCCAGCACCGATACCAGTATCAGTCCCAACATTTGTCCAGTATTCTGCACCCATGTGAACTGTGATCTCATCTGAACTCTCTTCTTGTCTTAAATCTCCTGAAACAGTTAATCCCTTCATTGGGAAAACTGCTACACCAAGATTATATTGCATTGGTATCTGCACTTCATCGAAATTACTATATAAATCTCTGATGTGAGCACCAAAAGTAAGATATTCATTCATTTCATACATAGCACCAAAGTCTAAGCCAAATCCACTTTTTGATTCATCATTGATATTATCAAATAACATTTTAATACTTGAACCCCAAAGGAATTTTCCAGTACGAGTTGCTAAGCTTAAATTAATATTGTTATCTTGAACATCATAATCACCAGTTGAATTACCAAAATCATCATATCCATCGATTCCAGTAACTCCAGAGTTTAACCAGCTAATAGCCATGTAGCCATATTTAAATCTCATTCCCATACCAGCATAGTTTGTAGCTCTATCAGCGCTTAAACCATCTGCGTAATCTATTCCTACTTGATAATCTGCAATCTTTGCTAAACCAGCAGGATTCCAGTAAGTAGCTGTGATATCATTCATATAAGCAGTACCTGTACCACCCATTGCCATACCTTTTGCACCATAACCCATTCGTAGATAAGGTTTATTATGGTTATTATCAGCAATAAGAGCGGAAACAAGACCAAGCATCACTGCTACAATTATCATTATTTTTACACTTTTAGTCATTTATTCCTCCAAATTATTAGAGGAAGGGGGCGTACCCCCTCCCAATTTATTGAATTGCTATCTTAACAACCTTATTAAGTTCCTTAGCACCATCAACTACGTTGATTCTTGCGAAGTAAGCACCACGAGGTAATTTCTTACCATCGTTAGTTCTTCCATCAAATTGAACCATAGAATTAGTGTTTCCACCAACTGAGTTATAGCTCATTTCACGAACAAGTTTACCAGCAAAATCGAAGATTTCGATAGTAACTTGAGCTTCTTTAGTAGTAGGAATTACGAAAGTACCTGCATCTCCTCTCTTAAGAGGTGAAGGATACATATAAGGTTTTGCTGTGAATTCTAAGTTAACAGTAGAGTAATCAATTTCAACAGTGAAGTTCATCATCTCAGTAGTACTGTTTCCAGCTTTATCATAGATGGTTGCTTCAATGCGATATTGTCCAATACCAGTAACAGGTACACGGCAAGTATAACTATTTGCTACATTAGTTTTAACAGTATCAAGAACAGCTACATTATTATGATCATAGACTGTCATTTCTAACATATCTAAACCTGATGAAGCCATTGCTTTAACTGTTGGCATAACATCTGATAATTCCATCATAACATCTACATACATATTCTCAGCTTGAGTATATGTTGCACTTGCTATAGGAGATACAAATTCAAGAGTTGGACTGTAAGAGTCAATTGGATAACTGTGGTTAGCAACAGCATTACCACCAGCAACATTTGAAGCCATTACAATAACTTTGATTGCATTTGCATCAGTAGGTATTACACCACCATGAACGCTAACAACATATTCATTATTCACTGGATTAATAGCGAATGGTTCGTAGATAACTTCATTACTTGGTACAGCTACTACGCTTGCCATGATTGAAGAGCTATCTAAACTATAACCATTTCCATCAACAGTGAATGTGATATTGTTATTATTTTGAGTATTAACCCAACCATTTGAATCTTCAAGGTCTGAGATAACAATGATTGGAGCAGGAGCAGAGATATCGAAGTTTCTTGTAACAGTTGTTACATTACCAGCCATATCAATAGCTTGTGCTTCGATTACATAAGTTCCAGCCATATCTGGAGTAACAACAAGATTGAATGATTCAGGAGTAACATCATCACTTGCTTCTACTTCAAAGTCACTATTTAGTGAAGTAACTTTGATAGAAGATGATAACAAGCCTGACATATTGTCTGTTGCTACGATATTAACATTAACACTATTTCCAACCATTGTTGAGTAGTCAGCCATAGGATTAACAATAGTTAATTCAGGTCTGCTATTATCGATTGGATAGGTTTGACTTGATGTTGTTTGGATTGCCCAATCATTTTCAGCTACAACTTCAACTTTAATTGCATTTTGACCAGGAGTAACAATACCACCATGGAAGTTAATAGTACCAGTACCATTATCTATAGTAACAGAGAAAGGTCCTTGGATAACTTCATTGCTTGGTAATTGGATGATATTAGCAACAACAGATTGAAGCTCAGTATCAGCGTGTCCTGATTCAACAGTTAAATTGAATTCATAGTTATTAGCAGTAGTGATCCACCATGTATCATTAGCAAGAGGGCTAAAGTCAACAAGAGGAGCAGGTCCACCAACAACATCGAAGTTTAGAGTAGCAGATGCAGTATTACCAACATAGTCACTAACTGAAGCAACTGCAGTATGAGCACCAGGTGTTAAGTCTGTTGCTAAGTATGCAAATGAACCGTTACTAACGTTACCAGTAATTTCAGTACCATCAAAAGTAACAACAAGAGTTGAAACATTGATTCCTGAAGCACCTGAGTAATGTTGAACTAAGTTAGCATCAACGAAGTGACCTTGAGGGTCATTGAATGAGAATGCTAATTGAACATCATTACCATAATTAACCACTGGGTTAACTGGAGCAGTAGCAGTAACAACAGGATCCATATAATCTAAGGCGAATGTTTGTTCAGCCACATTATTTACATCTATGTCATCAATTGCATTAACTGCTATTTTCAAACCAAGTGAATTTGGAAGTTGTAATTGAGCAAATGCGAATGTATATTCATTAGGATTTGCTGTAGGTACAGGGTTAGATGTTTGGATAAGGATACCGGCAGGATTAACATCAGTAATAGCAAGAAGACTAACATCAATATCTTCAAGAGCAATTGTTCTGCCATTAGCAGGAACAACAGTCATCATGATTTCATTAGCCATTGCAGGATTTAACCACCATCCGTTTTCAAATCCATCGTTATGAATAGTAATTTGAGGTCTGTTAACTACAACATTTGCAGTAACGTTAGCTGCCATTACATTGACTTGATTGAGATTATTTACAGCAGTCCATTGAACATTTAGTGAAGCAATTTCTCTACTTCTCATTGGTTGTGGAACTAAAGTAACTAATTCTTCAATAGTCATTTCATAAGAGAATACATTACCTGTAACAGTAATTTCATTCATTGGAACATTAATAACAGCATTTACTGTTGGGTCGTTGTTAGTGATAACTAAGTTATAATCAACAAGACCTGTTTCAGCATCTTCCATAGTAGCTGTTAAAGTTCTATTTGTAGCTGATAATTGAACTGTTGAGTCGAATTCAATAGTTGGTAATGTGTTATCAACATTGAAAGTTAATGTTTGATTTGCTTGGAAACCATTCATTTCAACATTAACCATAAGCTCATTAACACCAGCATTCATATTAACTAAATCGAAAGAAACAACACCATTAACGAGAGCAATGTTATTAACATTATTAATGCCATCATTAAGGGTAATAGAAATATTAGCTAAACCGAATCCAGCAGGTAATTGATAACCCATTTCTGTTTCTTCATGATATACAGTGAAGTTCATAGCTACATTTGGAAGAGTCCATAATGCACCAGCGTTCATATAAACATCATCATTAACAGGAGCGAATTCAGTTAAGAACATTTCAAATCCAACATATTGACCAACAGTAACAACTGTATTAACAGGAGCTGTGAAAGTCATAGTTGCATCAGTTTCATTATATACTACATCAAGTTCAACGAAGTCTGCAAGAACTGCATCCCAAGCAAGAGCAACAACATTACCTTCAACAGCCATAGTACCTGTAACAGGTAATGTATAAACTGCGTTTCCAGCAATATTAGATTGTACAAGAACTTGGTCAGTAAGTTGTGCATAATGGTCAGCTAAAGGCATTTCGTTATCTAACATAACAAACCAGTAAGGGCTGTTGTAGTTAACAGTAACACCATTAGAAGCAGCCATTGGGTCTAATTCAACGAATTTTAACCAAGCAGCATTATTAGCAACACCTGATAACCAGTAACCTGGTAGTTCGTCATTAGCATTAACAACTAAGTTGAATTCATAGTTTGCGTTGATAGCTTCGTAACCAGCATAACCATTTTCATCAATTCTGATAACATTAGGCATTGAGTCAGTATCAACTATTACTAAGTTATTATTTTCATGAATTTCGATATTTCCATTAGCAGCAACTAAGTCAAATACGCCTGCATTATAAGTTACATCAATAGGATAAACAAGAGAAGTTTCTTCATCATTGTTCATATTAACGAGAACTTTAAGAGCAGAAGCATTTTGAATAGCTTCAGCATTGAAATCGAATTCATAGTAAGGATCATTGTTTGTAGTATTGATTGCGAAATCAATCCAATCAACATTGTTTGTAGTATATTGTGCTACAACAGAAGTAACATTATTACCCCAGTGGTTAACCATAGCATACATTTTGTCAGTACTGATTGCTTCATTATTAAATTCGAAACCAGTAATAACTGCATAAGGGTCATTTTCATCAGGAGTAACAACTACAACATTTTGTAGTACATTATTTGTGAAACCATCATTATCAGTAACGATAGCTTCGATTGTGTAAGTACCAACATTAGCAAGAAGTGCTGTATTCCATACATAAGTATAAGGAGCAGCATTTACAAGAGCATGTGATACACCGTTTATTAAGAATTCAACTGAAGCAACATCTGTAGGTACAATATTATTTGTTCCGTCAGTGTAGTTAACATCAGCATTAATGCTTACTAAGTTTCCTAAGACAAATTCTGAATCATTATCAATATTTGTAAAGAATACTTCAGGAGCAGTAGCATCAAAATAAACGTTGTTAGCAAGAATAACTTCTGTTTCATTAAATGGAACAGCAAGGTCTCTTACCATAGCTTTGAAGTTATAGAAACCTTTAACTAAACCAAGATTTGCAAAAGTAACTTCAGCAGTGTTGTTAGTAATAACAGCAGCTGTAGTTCCAAGAGAAACCCAAGTATTATTTAAGATGTCTGCATAAAGGAGTTCGATATTAGTATCAAGAACTTCGTCTGCTGCAACATCGAAGGTTAAAGTAATTTCATCATTTAAATTGAAGATAGAATCATCAGCAATACCAGCAACTACAGGAGTTACAGGAGTAACAGCTCTATCAATAATTACATCTGCTTGAACTTGTACATCAACAAATCTAACTACAGGTCCGAAACCGAAGGTATAAACACCATCAACATCAGTTACTGCAGGAGTGAATGTATAAGTAGCAAGCCCATTAACAACAGGGATAAGAACAGGAGCTGACCAATCAGTAGCTGCTGGAGCTTTCATCCAAGTGTTAAGTTCATCTACATCAGCACCAACACTAAGTTCAATTACAACTGGACCGTTGAAGTGAACATTGTTGAAAACAGCTAATGTATTAACATTATTAATAACGATAGGAGTAACATTGTCTCTTACTTGGTAAGAAACCATTGTCTCAGCACTATTGTTATATTCATCAGTAATTTCAGCTTTGAACTCGTAACTTGTATTCATTAACCAGTTGTTTGGAATCATCCATTGGTTGTTAGCATCAAGTACGATTGGAGTCCATACATTATTAACAGCATCAGATAACCAGTAGTAGTTAACAGTTAAATCTGCAACAGCAGTTACGTTATCATTTATACCATCAATATTAAATGTGTATGATACGCCACGTTCAATATAACCGTTATCATTTTCAACAAGTACTAAAGCACCTGTAGGTATATCTGTATCAACACTGAAACCAAATACTTCATTATAAGTATGACCAACAAAGTCACTTGTAGTAACTTGAATTTGATATGTTCCAGTTGTTAAAGCTGAGATATCTAATGTATAGTTAACTATAGTAGGATCAACTTGGTTATTTGTATCATAAGCAACTGCATTAACTTCAGCACCATCAAGAGCAATAACAACACTAGATAAATCAAGTACTGCGTTATCAACTGTTACTGCGATATCAAGAGCATTAGCAATAGCTACAGTAGCATCAGCAGCAACAGGGTTACCAGCTTGAGTTACTGTAAGATCAGTTACCATAGGAGCTTGGCTATCAACTATATCTACAACATAATATGCACCACCATTAGCGATAAAGCTAACTTGATCTGCAACATTATTGAAGATATTTTCAACTTGAACAGCTAATTGAACTTTTTCAGCAAAGAGATAATCCATGCCAATTGTCCAATTGTATTCATTAGCAATGAAGCCACTTAATTGGTTCCAAGGTGAAGCAACATTATCATTTTCATCTAAGAAACGATACATGTAGTTAACTTGGTTGAAGAATTCAGGGTGAGTAGAAGTGAAGTTTCCGATAGAAACAACATATTCAGAACCTCTGTTTACTTCAGTAGTAGCAACACCATCAAGAGTGCTAACCATGATTTCAGGAACGATTGTAGAGTTCCAGATATGTAAGTTTGTTTCATTAACAACTTCACCGAAGTTATATTCAGAAACTGTTCTTACTGTATAATCACCATCCATGTTAGCAATATTCCAGTTCACTGACATATATTCAGCATAACCAGTAATTGTTCCAGTACCAGCGAATGCAGCAATAGGATTCCAAACAGCATTAGCTGCAAATTGCATCCAGTTTGTTCCATCCCAGTACTCGAATCTAACATTGTTAGGATTAATTACATTATTACCTTCAGGTAAGAAGGCAAATACATTAATATTATTACCACCGATTACATCAGTGATTTCACTATTATTAGTTACACTTGTTTGATGATAAGTTTCAAGACCATTTCTGAAGTCTGAAACAACCATTATCTTAGCACCAACTTCAGCACTTGTAAGTGTGAAATTACCTGCATTGAAAATAGCAGAAACATAATCATTGTGATCAGTTAAAACTACATCAAGATTAACTAAGATATTGTCTTGTCCATTAATAAGAACTTCATTCATCATAGCTTGTGAAGGAGTCCAGTCAAATACTAAGTTTGCACCATCATCACTTACTTTAACATCAACAACATTAGTAATTGTGTTGTGAGTGAAAGTAGCTTCAAGAGCTTTTACACCAAGACCATTACTATTAGCATCAAGTAATTGAGCTAAGTAGTCATTGTAAGTAACTGTGAATTGGTGAGTTTCAGTGTAGATACCTTGCATATTAAGAGCATTATTAACTGCTGTAATTACAGGAGCATTAATGTCAATATGAAGATCATCACCGAGAAGTGGAGTTAGGTTGCTTGAATTATTAACAAAGTCTTGAACCATTACTTCAAGATAGTAGTTACCATCAGGAAGACCAGCAAGAACAACTGAGAAATCAGTAGGTCTTACATCGTAAGCAGCATAAACTTCATTAACTAATCCGTATGTATTTGCAGGATTATTTACATCAACTAACCATGCTTGAACTGTATGAACATCATTAGCATTAGCATAAGTTAAGCTAAATTCAACATTTTCATCAAGCACTTTATATGTATCTAACATCACTGTATTAAGAGCTACAAAGTCAAATACAGGAGCAGTGTTATCAATGATTAAGTTCATTTCAACAGCTGCAGCTTGGTCATCAGTAGCTGCTAAATTATCAAATGGAACTGCTCTAAAGAGGTAAGAACCATCTACGATAGTTGTAGTATCAAACTGATAAGCAAAACCATCTGCATTGATATTTTCAGTCATAACAAAGTTGTTAGCCATTTCAACAGCATCAATAACACCGTCATTATTAGCATCAACATAGTAGTTAACTACATAAGTTTCGCGAGCTAAGTTAACATCGGCAGTCCAGATACCATTTACTTTATCTAATTCAACCCAATTAGTGTTAAGAGCACTATCAGTAATTTCAATATGAACACCAGGGATAACAGCATAAGGAATTGCAGCATCATCAATACTAAAGAGATAATCTACATCAGCCATTGAATCATCAGTTCCAATAGCGTTCCAAACTCCGTTAGCGAAGTATTCAAATGTTACAGAAGCTACATTAGCTGGAGTAGCAACATTAGCTGTAAGTAATTCTAAACCAGAGATAACATCATCAACATTGTGATTAACAATAATTGTTGTGATATCTGTAGGATAAAGAACATTAACAGTTAAATTGATTGCATTAGCTAATTCATCAGCTTCTAAATTTCCATTTAAAGGTCTAAGAACAGCACCAAAAGCATCTCTTAGAACTATATCACCTTCAATATTTCCACGAGTATCTTCAGCTATTACTGCAAATTCTACAATAGCACCTGTATCAACAGTTATATCGAATTGGTACATATTATTTGCATCTACTTCATGGTCATATAAACCAGTGAATACCCAACCAGCGCCATCTATATTTCTATAGAGTTTTACTGGAGGATAGATGTCATCATTAGTATTTGCATACCAAGGTTGAGTTTGGTTAGCCCAAGTATCTGTATTTTCTGAAGATAAACCAAGAATTTGTGCTCTATCGATTTGGATAGTTAAGTTCTCAGAATTATCAGCCATTACAAAGATTGGGTTACCATCGAATGCATGAAGTTGGTTCATAGCTTCACCACCATTATCAGCATCAGTCATATAAGCAACATTTGCGATAGTAGTTTGTGGAGCTTGGTTATCAACATATACATCAATAGGAGTAATTTCAGAAACATTACCGTACATATCAGTTACAGTAACATTATAAGTAATCACGCCTTCACCTTCGATTTCGTCAAGACCAGTCCATGGAATAGATACTGTATTTGTTAAAGCATCGATTGTGATGTTTGCATTGTCTGCAACATTGACTGCGTTATAATCAACAACAAAGTCGTTATTGTTAAGACCATCAAAATCAACATAATCAAATACTAATCTATCAGTGTTAGCATTATAATAAGTATATGAAGTGTGTGTTACAGAAGCATTATTAACAGCAAGTACTGGCTTTAAGTAATCTACTCTAAAGTTAGCATCATTATTATTAACACCTGCTTGAATAACTTCAATACCTGTATATTGGTCTATAAGTACAGCATAGAACTCATAAGAGTAGTCTGTACCATCATAGTTACCGTCATTTGTATATAGATTAGAATCAACAGTAATCCAACTGTTCCATACGTTAGCTGTTGCATCATAACAGTTAGCAGGTAATACTACATTGTTGTTTCCGTATTGAGGATTAACAGCAGCATTATTATTAACTGGTAAAGTTGCAATAACATTTCCGGTAGCTGTTTCAATTCTATTTACGAAGAATTGGATTTCTGAAATGCCAGCTAAACCATTTGGATATGTGGTATAGATTCTAACATCATTCATTGTTAAGTCATTGATTGGTGAATAAACAGTATTGTTTGCAATCACATTATCACTATCATAATTAGAATAATCTACTAAAGTAAGATTATAGAATTTATTATATGAAGGATTTTGGATTTCAAGAACTGTTGAGAAGTCAGCTTCAGCTGAAACATTACCAACGAAGTCATAAGCTTTAGCAGTAATAACAACTTCGCCAATATCATTAGCATCGTAAGTCCAGATGACTGGATTAACCATATCATAAACTAAGACATCACCATTAACAGTTAATTCAACATAGTCAACATCTGTCCATGCTCCAACAAGAGCTGTTAAATTAACATTATTGTTAGCAGGTGTGATATAGTCATAAACAAGTTGTAGAGAGTTAGAACCAGCAGCAAGTACATCAGATACTTCAGGAGCTGTAACATCAGCAACTGAGTAAGTGAATTGTGTATCACTTACTGATCTCATTTGGCTACTTGTAGTTAATACTCTAACAATATAGTTTCTGATATTTTCATCAGCATCTAAGTTATCACCATCGATGTTTCCATCATAGTTTGCATTATATTGATATGAAGTATATTGAGGATTGCTTAAGTTCCAAGTGAATCCGTAAGGATAAACAGCATCATTAGCTTGAAGAACTAAGTTACCAAGATCATCAGTATAATCACCATCATTATTAGCATCATAATAAACTTGGAATTCAACAGTATTAACAACACCGTCTGGGTCGTTAACTAAGAATTCAAGTTCTATATCGTTACCACTATTTAAAGTGATAGCAGGATCAGTAGTAGCTGAAACACCTGCAGGTGCATGAGCATATCTGAATGTTTTTGCATCGGTATAGTTATTACCTAAACCGTCAGTAGCATTAACAGTGATTTGATAATCACCTTCAGCTAAATCGAATCCTGAATAACCATTATCAAAATCAAATTCAGCAACTGAACCATTGAATGAAATATTAACATTGTTGATAGCAGCTGTATTAGGAGTAACACCAATTGCAACTAAATCGAAATTAGCAACGATATTACCAACACCATTTGTACCGAACATTGCAGGATCTTCTAATTCAACTTTTAATGAAGTGAAGTCTTGGTCATATACAATAACTTCGTCCCATGAATATGAAGTCATTCCAGCAACTGATTCAAAAGTAATTCCATCAGTAACAACTACAGGAGCAGTTGCATCAAATAAAATGTTAATGTTTTCAGATTTTGTGAAACCATATATATTAGTATAGGTTACTGTGAAATCTGTGTTTCCAAGAGTAGCTGCATCAGCTGTGAAATCGTTTGCATTGATTGCAAGAACTGCAGCATTACCATTGATTACTGGAGTCATATCATTAACTAATTGGTTACCACTAACAACAAAGTCAGTTCCATTAGGAACATAAGCAGGGTTGAGTGTTTCACCAAAGTCAACAAAGTCTATTGTTAGGTTGAATGAACCTAAGATAGGGTTTATTGTTCCAGGATTATTTATAACGATATCAAAGTCATTACCATCAACTTCTACATCAAGAGTTTCATGATGTTCGAATACATTAGTTATAATGTTATCAAATGGGTCTCTGAAAGAAGTGATATTTAATGTAACGATTTGACCTTCTGTGAATTGAGTAGGATCACTAATAGTAACAGGGAATGTTACTAACCATTTTGAGTTGTGCATTACAGTTGGAGCAACTGTGTAAGCACCAAATGTTAATCCAGCAACAGGATCGATAGTTACATTATCGATAAATTCTTGATATTGAGTATTTATATATACATTAACTACAGGGTTAACAACTTGGCTATTGCTAACAGCTAAGTAGTTAACTGCATTGTTAGTAACTAATTCTACGTGTTCGATTAGAGGAACAATTGGACCTGAACCAGCATAAGAGATAGTCTTAGTTGAAGCAGGAGTCATTTGTCCAGTAATATTTGTAGCAGTAACACTTACAAGTTGTGAAGTTTGATTATAGTTACCAATTACAGGGATACCAGTAATTTCAGCAACCCATTGTGCTCCATCCCAAGAAATATTGGTTTGAGGGACAACATAAGGATTAGCAAGATCAAGGATATTACTAAAGTTGCTTAATGTTACATAAGGTTTCATTACTGTGCCTGTTAATGGAGCATCACTGTTAAAAATAACTCTAACTGTTGCTAAATCACCAGGAGTAACATAATACATACCGTTTTGACCTAATGTTTCACTCCATACATAGATTTCATCTAAGCTAGTAGTAGTAACATCTATTAAGTTATAAACATTAGCCACAGTTTGTTGACTTACTTCACCGGTAGAATAAGTAATTCTATATTCTACAGGTAACCAACCTAAGTTAGTGTTAGCAACGATATCTGAATTGAGGTAATATTCATTATTACCATTATCAGCTAAAGCAACCCAACCTTGGTTTGCAGCATTATAATGGTCTGCAAGTATTTCTACAGTTGTTACAGTAGCATTATCAGTTGCTAAAGGTTGAATTTCTAAGATTAAACCAATTCTGTTACCATTACTAATATAAGGTGAAGTTGCAGAATTCATTCTGTCCATACCATCGAATTGGAAAGCAGTGATTCCATCAACATCAGCCTGACTTGCTATAAATTCAACAGTCGCAGTTGGACCTTGAGCAAGATATCTGTTTGAAGGTGAGTTATAGTTTTCACCAGCATAGTTCTTGTGATTTACTAAGTCTTCAAGTTCATTGAATTGAATAGTAACTACATCTGTATTAGCTACTGCTGTGTTATCAACAGGAGTAAATTTCCAGATAAGAGCTATATCATTTGCATTAACTACTTGACTACCAACTAACATAGCTGTCCAGTTTGTAGAAATAGTAGGTAAAGCAACTCCAGCTTCTGCAACTGAAACACCATTCATATCTTCTACTATTCTCTTAACATAAAGAGAACCTTCGAATTGATAGGAATCTAAATCAAGTGGATCATTTAATGTAAGATCAAAGTTAAAGCTATTAACTTGATTACTTAAATTATTGATTCCAGGAAGAGCATTAGCAGTAGCATAATCATTGATGTTGCTAGCAGCTTGTACTATAGTATATTCTGCATAAGTAGGAACTTCTAAATCGATATGGATATCTCTGAAGATTTGAAGTGGATTAACACTAAAGAAGTCATTATATCTAACTTCTACTTGAATGTTTTCACCATCATCATAAGTGTTCCAACATGCTTGAACATCAGGTGTTTGAACCCAAGTCACATTGTGAGTATAGATTGTTACACCAGGAATTGGAGTTGCAGATGTTGTAACAACAGTTCCTGCTACCCAGTTAACATCAGGGAAGTTATTAGTGATATTATCAAACTCAGCAAGAGGATTAATATCAGCTAAAACAGAATTAACAACCATGGTTAATCTTACATCATGTTCAGGAGCAAACCAACCTTCAGGGTCAGTACCACTATAACGTGATGGAGAGATACCATTGAATGTATATTCAGGAATATTGATAGCTACAACGTTTTGATTGTATGGTTCAGCAACAAAGTTGAAATCTGATTTTGCATTAATTTCGAAATCAACAACTTCATAACCATTAACTTGATTTGTGAAGTTAGCAAAATCAAAGTCTGCATTATCCCATGAATAAGTATAAGTATGTTTTTCAAAACCAGTTACAGGTTCTGATTCAAATACGTCACCTTCAAGGTTTGCTGAAGTAGCTGTAAAACCTTTATAAGTAAGAACAACATTAGAAGCTGATAATTGACCTTCATGAGCAATCACATCTGCTTCAAATCTAACATTTTGGTTAGAATCAATTGAGAAGTAATTTTCTGTTTGAACGCCATTAACATAGACTCTAAAGTCATTAATTACAACTTGATTATTATCTATAAATGGAACATCAATATTAGTACTTGAAGCTGAAGATTCAGTTTCAAAATATTCATAAGGATGTGTTATTGTGATATCTTGAACTGTTAAAGTAGCGTATTCAGGATTACCAACACCAAAATCATCTATAATAACAGTATTAAGACCATCGACTAAACCAGAGGTTACTGTTTCTATAGTTCCGTTATTTAAAGTAATTACAGCTTGAGAAATTCTGTTTGAATCTGTTAATTCAAATGTTACTTTAACTTTGTTATGATTCTCTACGATGTCAATATGATTACCTTGATCTGCATGTTGATCAAGTCCTTCTACATTATATATATTCACATTAGAAACCGTAGGAATATCTTGGATTGCTACAGCAACTGCTGGTTCATTATATATAGCAGTGAAATCATAACCGGTACCAACTTCTAAACTGAAGTTAAGCTCAACATAACCATATGGTGGGTTAGCATTAGAGATGAATTCATTATAATCAAAATCATCTTGTTCCCATCTATAAGTGTAAGTGTTCTTAACAAAACCATTTACTTCTTCACTTTCAAAAACTGTACTCATAAGAGTAGGAGCTCCAGCAGTAGCTGTTGGTGTGTAGTTAAGAACAACATTGTTAGCAGTATTTACATGGTTTGTATAAGCCACAAAAGTTGCTTCAACATAGAAGTCATTTTCCATTTCAGCAGAGAATTCGTTATTTACATTCTCAACACCATTAACGAAGAATTTGATATCATTAATCACAACTTGATCTTCATCAACGAAAGGTATCGTAACAGTAGGATCACTGTTTGCTTCTGAAGAATCATCTAATCCATTATATGGATGAGAAATTTCAACATTAGCAGAAACCACTTCATATTGATCATAGTTACTTGCATCAAAAGAATTGATCTTGAATATATTTTGACCATCTTGATAGCTGGTAACATTAAATACTTGACCATCGTTAAGAGTAATGGTAACAGCATCAATTCTTTCACTATCAGTTAAGTCAAAGAAAACCCAAACTTGGTCACCAGTTTTTATGATACTTGGATGTCTTGGGAACATATTAATAGGTTCAACATTACTTACAGTAGGTATTGAAGTAATATCAACTGTATGAGAATGAGTCTCTTCATTATCTAACATATCTTGTGCTACAAAATCGAAAGTTAATGAATTTGTTGAATAATTATTTGGAATAGCAATTTGCCATTCATAAACATCATTACCTAAATTAGTACCAAGTGTATTGTCAGGAATTAATGTATTATCAGAACAAGAAATAGTTACTTGATCAGCTTGAGTACCTGCAATAGCATCAGTAATTTGGTATCTTAAGGTAAGTGTTGTATTTTCATCAACAGTATTAGAAACAACATTATCAATGAATGTTGGAGCTTCATTATCATAAGTAACACCTGCATAGGTGAAATTATAAGCATGAACAGCTTCATCACCAGTAGTAAATCCTAAAGAAAGTTCAACTGGGATTTCAATTACTTCACCATTATTAATGCCATTAGCAATACCAGTATAAGAACCAGTATAGATAATTTCCCAATTTCCATTTCCTAAGTCATTAACTTGAGGAGCTGAAATTGTAGTACCAGTGAAGTTTGAGAAATCAACATCAAATAGATAATTCTCAACACCTCTTTGAGCTTCTATAGGAGTAATTCCAGGATAACCATGAATACTTACTGTAAATTGGAAGTCACCAGAAGTAGTAGCTTTATCAAGAACCATATCATTATCATCATTAATATAGTAGAAAGAACCTGAAGCATTAACAACTTGAGGAGCTTCTCTTAAAACGATAAAATGCACAAATGCTTCTGAAGAGTCAGTATGCCAAGCATCTGCTTCATAAGGGAAAGGAGGATTGTTGTATCTTCCAGGGTTTCCACCAAAGTCATTTGGGGTTCTAAGAATTAAAGTATAGTTAACATTTTCTAAAATACCATCAGCAAAATTATTTATTGTTGCTGTGATATTAAAGTTTTTATAACCAACTGTTCCAGTAGTAGGGCATACAAATGTGTCAGTTGGATTAGTTGGAGTTGCTGTAATATCAACAAGAGCTCCAGGAACTAATTCTAATGTATCTTCATCATATACTAATGCTGTCCAACCAGCTTGTTTAAGATATTCATTAGTTTCAATATCAAAATTAAAACTATTGATACCATTAGCAAGATAGAAAGTATTACCAGCTGGGTTAGGAATATAGTTTTCAGCATTGGTTCCTAAGATTTCTGGGTTTTCATTATCAACTCGTGTAGTTGTGTATGAATAAGATGTAGAAGGAGCGATATAACCAGTATCGGTATAACCTTCAGGAACAACTTTAAGTTCAACGTTAAGAAGTTTACTTGATAAAGCACCAACAATGTTGTTGTTGCTATTAGTCAAGTTCGCGAAATTCATTGATTCGCTAAAGTCACCAATACCAGCAATTTCATTACCAGTAATGCTTTTTACTTTTGTTTCATCATCTGGATCATAAACTCTTAAAGTCCATTCGTAATCTACAGATGAGTTACCAATAGTGAAAGAAATTTCATTGAAAGGTTTATCAATACCATTATGAGCCATACCAGCTTCATTAGCAGGGTTTGTTTCAGCATCATAAGCCCAAGAAGGATTACCAGGACTAATACAATGTGGATCAACAGTTACTATATCATTAAGAATCACAGGCCAGATTGGTTCTTCAGGTCTATCAATCTTAAATGATCTATTTCCATCAGCTACATTGTTAATGTTGAAGCTTCCGCCATCAATATCTCTGGTAACAACTTGGATTTTGATATCTGAAGTAGCATTACCATAAGTATATGTACCAGTAGCGTTTTCAGCAAATACTGACACTGGAACTGATAATGTAACACTGTTATTTGCATCAAAGTTTGATAATTCTGCATTAAATGCTGCAGGTAAATCATTGTTGTTTCTTGTGAAAACAACTTTTTGAGCATTTATTAAATTATTTACTTCTACAACAATATCAATTGAATTATCGCCAGTATTGAAATACTGTTCAGTATTATTAGCTGTAAAGTATGAGTTAACATAGAAAACAGGTGTAGTACCATCCATAGTTTGCAGACCATTAGCACCACCTTCATGACGTGAAGTTACATCATAAGAAACAATGTCAGATGGAGTTGTTGGGTCTGGAGGAATAACTGGTGGTACATAACCATCAAATTGATTCACTATTTCAACAGTTTTTGTTGAGGTTACGATGTTACCTGCATTATCTTGAATATATGCAGTTACAGTGTAATTACCAGCAATCCAAGAAGCATCACTTGGAGACCAACTAAAAGAACCATCGCTATTAACTGCAGCATAAGCTTGTGTATTAACAAAATTGATATCTGTTTTAACAGGAGCAGCTTCACCTAAAGCGTCAGCTGTTGGGTAGAAATATCTTTTGAAGCTTGCATCTGAATCAGAAACAACTTCAATCCAATATTTAGCTTGTTCTTTTCTTTCTGCTTCAAGGTCATTTAAGAAATCTCTTTTTACTGAGAAAGTAAAATAAACTTCATCAACATCATCAAGAGAGTCTTCTGGACCCCAAGAATTTTGTTGTCCATCAACATTGCCTGTTTCATCAATATATCTATTAATAGTATATCTTTGATTATCGCTTGAAGAATCAAATACTCTTAATTCTGAAGGAGTTCC
This sequence comes from Cloacimonadales bacterium (SeqCode), assembly GCA_963692475.1. Classification (GTDB taxonomy): domain Bacteria; phylum Cloacimonadota; class Cloacimonadia; order Cloacimonadales; family JAFGVF01; genus JAEKNW01. The sequence goes on along the minus strand of OY829950.1, from coordinate 2,052,403 downwards.
ATTAAGGTTCTCAAAAATAGGAGCAGTATTATCTAAAACGAAATCAAGAACATTGAGTTCTGTTTCGCCATCAGCGATGTCAGGATTAACTACTGGAGGTAATGGAGTAAGAGTTACGCTATTACCAGCTTCATCCATCATGCTTACTAAAGTTAAACCATAAACAGCTTCATCTAAAAGTACATTATTTACTTTTCCATCCCAGATGAAAGTTACTTCATCGCCATTGATACTTACATTAGTATCATCATAAGCGAATTCGATATATCCAACATTAGTATCAGTGTTTTCATTTTGAACTAATATTTCAAAAGCTGTTGCGTTTCCAGGATTACCAAATCCAGGTATATCAATTTTAGCAGAGATAGTATTTGGTTCAGTATCCCAGTCACCAAACATATCATTACCTGGAGAGAATCTAAACTGGTCATTATCATATAAATCAGATATATTTCCTAAAGTAGGAGGCATTCTATCTGCTGGATATGGATTACCATTGACATCACCACTAATTGTATTAGATGGATGAGCAATACTTACATTTCCCCATTGATCAGTCATGGTCATTGGTATAGTTACAGAAGAAATATATCCTGTTGTAATTGGCCCTGGCATTCTATCTGCATCAAGCTCAGTGAGAATATAAGTTGCTGTAAATAAATCACCATTACGGGTAGTAGCCAATTCAGCAGGACCACCTATTGAAGTTAAATCAAGTTTAACATCAATCACGTCTTTGGTAGGATCATTCCAATCTCTATTAAAGACAAATTTCATTTCATCACCAATACCGAAAACTGCTTTACCTGCAGGAACTGACTCAATTCTAGTTGAGCTTCCATTAGTTATGAAAGGAATTTGATTATCAATTTTCAATAGGTAACTGTTTGTTGTGTTAAGTGGAACCGCTGATCCATCAACAAAAACAAAAACTTGATAAATATCACCTAATAAAGGTTCATTAACATCACCGGCAGTAACTACATAATCGCCTGCATAAGCGTATTGTGCTCTTCTAGCTAAAGTTAAGCCAAAAGAATCTGTTTCGCCAATAATGTTATCACTCTTAATTTTTACCGAGTCGATTGTAGTAGCATCGGATTCAATGCTCACATCAAAATGAACTGTGTACCCTACAATTGCGACTTCTTGTTCTACGTCATCCGTGTCGTAAATGGTGTGAGTTGCAGTTACTGTAGTCACAGCAAAAGCTAAACTTGTCAGCATTACGAACAATAAGATTAAAATCGGATGTTTGTTCAACATAATTTGAAACCTCCAAATTACAATTTTTTTTCTAATATTTGTAAGAAATTACTTTTTTTTTCAGCATTCCTTGTTTCAAAACTCATAAAATCTTCTACTTCTCTCTCATTTTTTCCACACCAAAACATTGGTTCACCTCGATTTTTAACAATTATTAAAATCCCATTAAAACTGCTAACCATAAGCATTTTCTCCTATATAAGTTTATTAATTTTCATTTCTAAAATGTGCACTTTTTTTCCAAACGCTATTATATAGATTCGATTTGATAGGCAACTGAGGAAATTGTCAAGTCTTTTATTTTTTTTTCTCTTTTTTTACCCAGTGCTGGATTTAACTTACTTTTAATAGGACTTTATCCTTATTTTCTGCATCTTTTTTCTATTTCATATTTTGCAACATTATATATTTTTTATCCCATATTTCTTCATTAGCTATCATGTTGTTTTTAATGTTTTTATCAATATTTATCATTATGTAAATATTTTCATTTTTTAACATTTATTCATTTTATGGAACTTTTCTCTTTTTTATATTCACTTACGTGTCAATCCACATTTCTTCACTACTGTCCACAATAGATACATATTGTTTACTCAATTTATAATTTTCTTGAATAATGCCCATTGCTTGAAATAAACTTTCTTTCATCTTGTTAGTTAATTATGATATATATCTTATCTCCCTTTTAAAAAATATTTTCACTTTCGTTTTCCAAATTTCTCTTCCAAAAGAATTACACACCTCTATCTGCTAATAGATACCTTCTTGGATATCCCAAACGCTCAAACACCTTTCTGGATTTAATTTTCTACTCATTCCTGCATAAATTTCACAATATGTATTTGCTAAGGGGTTGTTTTAATGATTGCTCAAGTGGTAGTTAACACAATCTTAACATAAATCTTTTATTTTTTAAACTTTTTACTTGACGAAATTGTAACGAATCTTTACAAATGGATATACAAAGTTTACACTAAAATTATTCACTTATAAATTAATTAATGAGGTCGTCATGGAAATTGGTACTAACCAAGCTATGGAGAAGTATATAGTAGAGAAGATATCAAAGCTATCAGAGCTGGTAAATAAATTAGAGGAGAGGGGAAGTTCCCTAATCGAGGTAACCGGGAATTCGGGTACAGGAAAGTCTCTTTTATTTAAAAATTTGATCCAGAGATTAGAGAGTAAAGATAATTATTATCATATTTTGACTCCTCGGATATTTGGACAGAATCATTTTAAGGATTTTGTTCAGTTAATTACAGGGATCAGTGACAAAGACTTTAAAATGATTCTTGAACTAAGCAAGGAATATAAAACAGGTCAGAAGTATGATTTCTTCTATTTCTTTAGCGAACAATTAAAACTTAGAGATTATGCAAGACCTTGTATAATACTGATAGACGACTGTAATTTATTAGACACTTACACAAAAGATTTTATTCAATACATAATTAATTATTGGAGTGACATACCTTTAAAGGTTGTTGCTTTTACTCCAGTTTCTATTTTTACCTTTTCAGATAAATTTACTCTTGATTTTCTGTCTCAGGAAGATATTGTTAAGTTACTGACTGTTAGTTTTCCTAACATAAAAAGTGATTTCCAGAATGAAGCAGAAATAATAAAGAACATCTCAAAAGGGAACCTTTATATAGTCAACTATATAGTCTCAAGTTTAGCAAATAGTAAAGGAAAATTAAATCTCTCGAAATTCATTGATAAGAATCTGGACAGTTTCAAAATACACAGTACAATCATAGACTCATTAACTGAAATTCAAAAAGACATTCTTTTTTACATATATCTACTTGACAATCACGCTGAACATCGAATTTTAAAAAAGGTCTTTCCTAACCAGTTAGACAAAAACTTAGAGCTTTTAGTAGAGTCTTTTTTGATAATTAATCATAAAGGAAACTATTATATACATAAAATAAGCTCTTACAAAGAATATTTTGACACTTTACAGCTTAAGAATTATCAGCCAAAGATTGATCAATGTGTAGAAATTTTGCAACAGTTCAATTTGGAGCCATATAATCTTGTAAACTATAATATCATAACAAACGTTCATAATTCTGATTTATTTACCAGAGCTCTTGAAGAGTTAGATTATTTATATGATTATGAGAGTAAAATTGAGTTGTTGAAGTTTCTTTTCTCAAAACATAAGAAAATAGAAAAGAAATTGGAAATAATTAAACAGTTAGGGCTTGCTCACATTGATTTGAATGATAATGATAAAGCAGTGGATTATTTCCGAGAATATCTTCATATCTGTAGTAAGCACAGTCTTCCAGAGGCTGAGATTATTTTCTATTTAGCATCAGCATTATATAATTCAAATTCTTCCAACTTTGCTTTAGAGATTATTAAGCAATATTCACCTGAAAATATCGACCCAATCTGGAAGTTAAAAATTCTTCTTCTAAAAACAGAGATACTGATAGAGAGTGAAGATTTTGTAGAAGCTAATGAAATAATAGAGCAAGTTATTAACAGCGCATTTCAGATTGAGGATAAAAAAGTTCAATCAAATATTTTAGCAGATACTAAGAAGCTTTCAGGTAAGCTCTACTATTTTAAAAATGATTATGACAAAGCAGCTGATCTTTTCTTGGATGCAGAAACATACTATAAGAAGTCTGAGAATCATCTTGGATTAGCAGCTGTATATAACAATATCGGAGTTCTCTTCCAGTTTAAGGGAGAGTATGACAACTCTGAAGAAATGTATAAAAAGAGTTTAGAATTAGAGAGGAATAGATATAACTTAAAAGGTATCTCAGTTTGTTATAACAATCTTGGTGGTTTGATGGATGATAAAGGAAATCGAAGTGAATCTATCTACTATCTTAAGGAAGCATTGAAGATTCAGACTTTACTTAATGAACCTTACCAGATTACTAACATCTATAATAATTTGGGTGTAACCTATATGGATGAGAAGAATTATAAACATTCTGAGGATGCATTTAGGAAATCATTAGAGATTGCTATTAACTTCAATTTCTTCCGTGTTTTAATCCCAACCTATAACAATCTTGGAACTCTATTCAATGCTAAGGGAGATTGGGACAAGGCTATTGAATATTATCAGAAGGCTATTGATAAATGTTTAGAGTATGATGATTTTGATGGACTAATAATATCTTACAGTAACTTAGGTGAGATTTATGAGAAGCGTGGAGAATTTAATATTGCTTATGATCTCTATTTTAAAGGATTAGAACTTCTTCCCAAAGTTACTGATGAAAATATTAAAGCAGACCTGTTTGGGAATATAGGTTCAGTATTAACAAGTTTGCATAAATTTAAGGAAGCTTATTCTTACTTAGTTGAGTCTTTAGACTTCTTTAAGTCTGTAGATGCCAAACACAAAATAGTTGAAGGTTATCAAAAGCAAGCAATGTATTTTGTTATGACTCATAATTTTGAGAGTGCAGCCTATTATTTGAACCAAGCATTAGCAATTGCTGAAGAGTTAAATCTTACTAATGAATTAGGAAAATCTTACTATTTAAAAGCCATATTGGAAAGAGACGATTATGAATCAGCTAAGAAGTATGTACTTAAATCTATTGAATTATTCCTATCAAATTCTAAGCAATATGACTTAGCTCAGGCAAATTACTTACTTGCTACTATTTTAGCTGATGAGCAGGATTGGGAACAGGCTTTAGAAATATTGAATAATAACAGAAAATCTATCAAGAAATTTGGAGCTATAAAACTTTTAGAAAAGAATGATATTTTAATAGCGAATATTACTAAAGAGCATAAAGCAGAATTAGAGGGTAGTAGAAATCAGGTTGAACTAACAAATAAATTCTATGAAATTACTAAAGATTTAGGTACTATTACCAACTTTGATACTCTTCTCGAAGAATCATCAAATAAATTAGTTGAATTTTCAGAAGCAGATAGTGCTATAGTCTGCCTCTATAATAATCAAGCTATCAAGGATAGCTGGCAGTATCTTAAACTTATTAATATTGAAAAGAGTGATAAGTATTTTGATGTTATTATGGATATTGCCAAACAATCATATAGTTCAGCGAATAAAATAGACCATAAACAACCAAGTTTTGCCCCAATATATAATCATATTGTTGCCTTCCCTCTCTCCTTGAGAAATAAGTCACAAGGTGTGATTATTCTTATGACAAAGCATGGTACTCACTACTTCCCAGAAAAAACTACTAATATGATATCAGCTCTCTGTAATCAAATAATTGTTCTTATTGAAAATATTAGGACATCAGATTTGGAAAGAACTCATGCTCAAATTAGAGGAGAATTGATAGAATCAAATCCTTTCAATATCATTGGTAAGAGTAAGAAAATGATGGAAATCTTTGATCTTATTAATAGAATCAAAGATACTCCTACTACAGTCTTGGTGGAAGGTCCAAGTGGAACAGGTAAAGAATTGATAGCAAGAGCTATCCATTACAGTAGCATTAGACGGAATAAGCAATTTATAGCTCAATATTGTGGTGCATTACCTGAGACCCTTTTAGAATCAGAGCTTTTTGGTCATGTTAAAGGCTCTTTTACTGGTGCTGCTTATGATAAAAAGGGACTTTTTGAATTAGCAGATGGTGGTACCTTCTTCTTAGATGAGATTGCAGATATTTCTCTTTCTACTCAAGCTAAACTTCTCAGATTCTTACAAGAAGGTGAAGTAAAAAGAGTAGGTTCCACAAAAACAGAAAAAGTGAATGTTAGAGTAGTTTGTGCTACTAATGTTTCTCTAATTGATAAAGTAAAAAAAGGTGAATTTAGGTTAGACCTATATTATCGTTTGAATGTTATTCGAATTCAGGTTCCTGCCTTAACTGAAAGAAGAGATGATGTTCCTCTGCTTGCAGTTCACTTTTTAGATAAATATAATAAGCATATAAATAAAAAGGTTAGTGGTATCACAGATGAAGCCATGACAATTCTAAAGAATTATGAATGGCCTGGTAATGTTAGACAGTTAGAAAATGAGATTGAAAGAGCTGTAACTCTTGCAGATAATAATGCTTTTATCAAAGCAGATGACGTTTCTCCTGAACTTATTCATTTTACTGCAAATAAAACAACTATAAATCTTCTTTCCCGTCCACAGTCATTAAAAGATGCTGTTGAAGAGTTAGAGATTCAGATGATTAATCAAGCATTAGAAGAGTCCGACTGGAATCAAACACAAGCAGCAAAGCATCTTGGCTTGAGTAGGCAAGGATTAATTAAAAAGATTAAGCGATACAACTTAGACCGAGAATAAGGATTAAAGCGTGATAAATGAAATTCTGCAAGAATTCAGTTTTGTTGCAGTAGATATAAAAACTACAGGAATAAAGCCTGAAACAAATAATATTTTTGAAATTGGAGCTACTCTTTTTCAAAAAGGTCAAGAGATAGATCAATTTCACTCTTTTATTCAACCAACTTTTGAAATTTCACCTGTAGCTCTGTCAGCCCTTGATATATCTCTCAATACTTTGAATCATTATGGGCAACCTTTAAAAAGTGTTTTAAAAGAACTTGATGAATTCGTTAATGACAACACCTTGCTTTTTTTCAATGATATTAATCAATCCTCTTTTTTAACCTACCACATTTTTAATCAAAATCTTACTCCTTTCATCGATTATCATTATGATCTCTATGAACTAATGAAAATCTACTTTCCTTTTTCCCCTCACTTTGATCTTCAAGAATTAATCAACAATTTAGACAGCCAAGAAAAAATAAGCACTGGCTGTAAAGAAAATTCAAAACTGATAGGGAAATTATTTTATGAATCAATCAATTACATTGTTGATAAAATACCCTATCCTAAAAATAGAATACTTCACCAAATTGCTACTATAGCAGGATTAGATAACGATCTTACCGCAATTCTAACTAAGATTACAGAATACCAGCAAAAAACAGCTTTAGTAAAAAAACAAGATGAGCTTACTCTCAATCCCCAAAGAAATTTCATTGATTCAAAAGTTTCTAACTCAGAATATCCCACTATAGAAAAAGTACTAGGTCAGGCAGGACTTTTCTCTCAGCAGTTCCCGCAATATGAAGAAAGAAAAGGGCAGATAATGATGGCTAAAGCTGTAGAAAAAGCATTCACTGATAATCAACTGCTATTAGTAGAAGCAGGTACAGGTGTGGGAAAATCTTTTGCCTATTTAATCCCAGCAATAGAATACTCAACACGTAATAAGTGCAAGGTAGTTATTTCCACTAATACAAAAAACCTACAAGAACAACTTTTCTTCAAGGATATCCCTACCTTGGCAAAAATCTTACCAGTAAATTTTAAAGCTTTGATAGTAAAGGGAAGAGAAAACTATATTTGTCTTAATAGATGGTTAGAGACTACGCTTAATATTAACTCGCTAACTCGTTATGAATCAGCGGGGTTACTTTACTTAGTGATATGGGAGCACTTAACAAGTACAGGTGATATTTCAGAGAACAACTCATTTGATAAAACGAAATTTCCTGCATCTTGGAGATTAGTTGCTTCTGAAAGGTATTTCTGTGGCGGGATGAATCGATGCCCCAACAGTGGAAGATGCCACGTAATGTTTATCAAGAAAAAGTTAGAAGAAGCTGGAATCGTTGTAGTTAATCACTCTTTACTTCTCTCAGATTTGATGAATGAGAAAAAAACTTTGGGAGAATATTCTAGAGTTATCATTGATGAAGCACATAATCTTCCTTCAGTAGCTGGTAAGCATTTAGGATTTAGCCTCACATATTTTGATATTAATCAACTACTTAATCATATTGTCTTCGCTAAACAGAAGAAGAATATTGGTTTATTACCTAATTTCCTTAATATTATTGAAAATACTCTTCGTGATACGGAGACTTCTAAATCACATTTTCTTTCACAAGGTAATTCAATCATTGAATTTATTAACGAAAACAAAAAGTCCTTTTCTGACATATTTGATAAACTTTCTCATATTGCTGAAGAAAAAGGGTCCTATGGAAAATTTAGACTTAAAGATAGCAAGGCTATTCCCCATTTTGAAACTGACTTTACTCAGTTAAGAAATTCTTGGAATGAACTTTGCCAAAAGTTTTTCCGCCTTACTGAGCTGTTAAGAATAACCTCGAAAGAGATTATCCATAATTATGAAAAGTATCTTTCTGATTTTGATGGTATCTATCAACAACTAAGTGATATTCAAGAATCTCTTACCAAATTAGCAAAGCCGGAATGGTCTGATTATGTTATTTGGTTAGAACAAATTTCATCTAAAAACAGTGATTTCCCTTTAGTTATAATTAACTATGCTCCTATTGAAGTAAATGAAAAGCTACACGGATTTCTCTATAATGCTGTAGATACCCTAATTATGACTTCTGCTACTCTCGCCATTAGAGGAGTATTTAAATTCTTCATGAATCAATCCGGACTCGCTCTTCTAACTGACAAGGCAATTGAACAAATAATTGTTCCCTCTCCATTTGATTATGATAAGCAATCAAAGCTGATTCTTACCAACTTCCTCCCCTTACCTAAAGATAGTTTCTATGTTGATCAATCTTTAAAAATATTAAATACTCTCATAAGTAATACTAAACAAGGGAGTATGGTTCTTTTTACATCCTATAAAGACCTCAATTATGCTTTTAAAGAACTGCAAGAACCTCTCTTTGAGCAAGGAATTAAACTTTTAGCTCAAGGTATTTCAGGAAGTAGAAACTCTATCCTAAATGAATTTAAAAGAAATAAAAATTCTGTCTTGTTAGGAACATCCTCTTTCTGGGAAGGGGTCGATGTGCAAGGAGATTCATTATCACAATTAATAGTTTTTAAGCTACCCTTCCAAGTACCATCAGAACCTTTAGTTGAAGCATATATCGAAAAATTAGAAGCACAAAATAAAAACTCTTTCATGTACTTTATGCTTCCAAATGCTCTACTTAAAGTCAGACAAGGTTTTGGAAGATTAATCAGAAGTAAGCAAGATAAAGGTGTTGTGATTATCTTAGATAAAAGAGTCATTACTACAAAATATGGAAACTATTTCCAGCAAATCCTACCCTGCAAACTTCAAGTTATCAATACTGACTTAGAGTTAATCGATGTGACTAATAAGTTCTTTAATAAATTAGAGGAAAAATAGAGATGTATAATGAATTAATACAGAGATATTCACCAGATTTTTTAAAAGAAAATGAACTTCTCTCAAAACATTGCTCCTTCAAGATAGGTGGACCTGCTGATATATTTTTAGTCCCTGATTCACCTGATTTATTACAGGAAATGATTGACTTCATTCAAAAGCTAAATCTCAGATTTATGATTATCGGAGGTGGAAATAATCTTCTCTTTGCTGATGAAGGATTTCGAGGTATCATAGTATCTACTGGAAAATTAGATAAAATTATCAGAGATGAAAATAAGCTCAGAGTCCTATGTGGAACTTCTTTACGAGATTTGACTAACTACTGCTTGGATAATTCTCTTTCAGGACTAGAATTTGCCTGCGGAATCCCTGGAAGTGTTGGAGGAGCAGTCTTTATGAATGCCGGAGCTTACGGCGGAGAGATGAAAGATGTAATTACTTCAGTAGATTATCTCAACCACAAAAACGAAGTAAAAAATCATGGCCATTCTGGGCATAATTTCTCTTATCGCTCAAGCATCTATCAACAAAGACATTATCTGGTCCTTCAAGCAGAATTTCAACTTACTCCCAAAAATCAAGAAGAGATAAAAGCTGAAATGGAAGATTTACAAGTTAGAAGGGAATCCAAACAACCTTTAGAATACCCAAGTGCCGGCTCAGTTTTTCGCAGACCTGAAGGTCACTTTGTTGGTAAACTTATCGATGATTGTGGATTAAGAGGTTATTCTATTGGCGGAGCTCAAATCTCCGAAAAACACTCTGGTTTTATTATCAACAAGGGAAATGCTACTTCTCAGAATGTCAAAGATTTAATACTGCACATTCAAGAAACTGTTAAATGTAAATTTGGGGTTGAACTACATACTGAGATTAGAATAATAGAAAATTCAAAATTAAGAATTGAGAATTGAGAATTGAGAATTGAGAATTCGAAGTAGAAAAGAAGAATAAGGACCTCCTAAATCCCACATTGGGAAGGCATATTTTTAACAAAGCCTCAAGGGGCGAAATAAAATAATAACAACAAGATTTACCACCAATAATGCAGTATAAAGTTGTGAATAACCCTAGATTTGCATAATGAGGACTTCAAAACACAGCATGTAAGCAAAGTTTCAAATACACCAAAACTTTTTATTGCTAACTTGTAAACAACTGATTTAGCTAAGAGATAAGGCACTCCAAAACATCTATTGACAAATTTATTACTTAACAATAAATTTCGAAGTTGCTAAACGCTTGTTATTAATTTTGATAGTAGCGATATATAAGCCTGATGCTAATGATTCAAGTTTAATAGCATCACTATAGTTTTTGATATTAGTGGTGTTTAAATTTCTCTCATGAACTTTCTGCCCTTTGAGATTATAGACAGAGACTGTCGCGTTTTCTATATTCTTGGGTAAAGCACCCACAAGTTTTAGATTTATCTTCATATTTTTACTGCTGACAGGGTTAGGATAGATGATTAAATTAGTACTTGCTTGAGGCAATACCTCGTTATCTTCATTAGCTACTGTTGTGTCATAAAGGTTAGGACTTCCAGCATAAATTGTTACATAACCTGGAGTTGCATAACCTCCCCAATCATCCGGAGCTGAAATAGCAATATCATCATAGCCATCATTATTATAGTCTCCAACATTTACATTTAATCCAAAATATCCTGCAAATTCAGGAAATACCGGACAGGTTAGTTGTAAATCATAGATACCGTTAGGATTTTCTCCACCCAGCCATATAGCAGCGGTTCCAGTGTGTAATCCAAGTAAACCGTATGCTGAATTTCCACCTACAAAATCACTGTAACCATCTCCATTCAAATCACCGTGTTTTATCCATTGCCCAAAACCACCGGACCCCCTGATGAAAGTTGAATACATAGGGTTACACTGAATCGGATATAGTGTCGAATTTTCGAAACTGTTTCCCCAGAGTGCTAACCCAAAATTATCAGAATGGTAATTTTCTGTGATTGGATAAAGAAAGTCAGATAATCCGTCTCCATTCATATCACCAACTGTTATCGCTCCATTAAAATTATAAGTTTGTTCATAGTTGCAGATAATTTCATAATCTGTTAGTGATAATGAAGAGTCTCCGTAATATATTTTTGTGAAATCTCCATTAGAATAACTTCGATATCCTACAGCAAAATCAGAAATACCATCATTATTTAAATCACCAACTGGTTCAATATTAAGAGGATAGCTAGTATCAATAACATTCTCCACAATAACCATTTCAAATGTTCCACCCAACATAATTCCTAAAGCTCTGGACATTGAGTCTCGCGAAAGTATAAATCCCATATCATCACATCCGTCGCCATTTACGTCACCCAGACATGAAGTAAACCATTCTCTGTCACTATAATATCCTGGACCTACCAGGTAACCGTATTCATAATCATAATCAGTGAATTCAAGTTCTGCATTGGGTCCACCGTAGTAGAAGCGATAAAAATGAAAATCAGGATTGTTGAGTCCAAGAAGAATAACTCCTGAGATAGCAAGATCATCATAGCCATCACCATTGACATCTCCACAAGAAAATACCCCTAAACTGACATTATAATCAGTCAAAGTTGTTATCTGGTTCGGTTCATTATTATATCCAAAATTTTCTCCTCCCCAGAAAATATGAATTTCTCCTTGGTTTCCCTCTTCCATTGCCAAAACAAACAAATCATCAACTCCATCAGCATTAAAATCCAGGGTTGCCATCCCTTTGCCGTACTCGCTATTTCCCCATGGTCCTTCAAGAGTATTCATTATCTCCATATAATTTTGGGCAAAGGCATTCAGAGATAAAAGCAACATTAGTGTAACACAGCTATATTTTAATAATTTCATTGATCCTCCTATGAGGTTAATAAATTAGCAAATCATTGTATAATCCGAAAATATGATTTATGGTTTTAGATGTCAATATTTATTTCCAACTTTTTATATAATTGTAAAATAGAACTGAAATAATAGACAAATGAGATAAGTATAAGTGGATCTATTATTTTAGCTCGAATAATCATACCATGAAAACATTAGAATATCCTAGTGCCGGCTCAGTTTTTCGCAGACCTGAAGGTCACTTTGTTGGTAAACTTATCGATGATTGTGGATTAAGAGGTTATTCTATTGGCGGAGCTCAAATCTCCGAAAAACACTCTGGTTTTATTATCAACAAGGGAAATGCTACTTCTCAGAATGTCAAAGATTTAATACTGCACATTCAAGAAACTGTTAAACCCGAATGGTGCAGTAGAGCTTTAGAGAAGAGTGCAGATTCTTTTAGCAAAATAGCTTACAGAATTCAGACGCATATAATATATATATTCGGAAGAATTATGGAAGTTACTTTTGCATAAGAATATAGTGCTATTCTCAAAGATATACTGCATTATTTGGGTTAAATGTAAATTTGGGGTTGAACTAAATACTGAGGTTAGAATAATAGAGAATTGAGCTACTAGGAATGCCTGCATCTTGCAAGCATTTAAAAGAATAATCTATACCATATCCACTAAGATACTCAATCATATGGCTATTATCGGTGCTATCAGATGGTTGCCAATTAGTTGCATTAAAATTTGCTTAACTCATTTTTTGAGGCTATCTCCAAAGTAGAGTGGGAAATGTGATAAATAAATTTTAACCTTCTGTTATTATTATTTGGGATTCAATATCTATTTAATCCCAAAGGGATGTCATTTAATAGGCAGGGTTCGTTAGACCCTGTATATATTAGCCCAAGATGTACCTTAGCCCTGTAAGGGCGACACTACTATTGATATTGCTGAAGTGGACATCCTCTTTTAGACAAAAAAAACAAACACATGAACTCAATTATGCCCACTCTACTTGAGAGAGAGCTTTATAATATATTTCTAGCTGATGAAACAGAAACAGGCTCTGCTGGGGAGCAACCTGATAGGAATAATCAGCAACAAAGTGATTTAATATAAATTGCACGACTGTTGTGTGCCATTATAAAATATTTTATCATTTCGTCCATACCTTAAAAAAACCTATATAATGGGATTCTAACGATCATGGGGTCATATGATACTATTTAATTAATAGCAATTTATGGATTTTGCTTTGTTTATTGGTTAATATTTTTATAAAATAGATTCCCGAGGCTACATTCTTATAACTATTATCTGTGCCATTCCAAACAACATTATGACTTCCAGCCTCAATATTTTCATTCAATAGGGTTTTAACTTTTTGACCTTTGATATTAAAGATTTCTAGCTTAGTCTTGCCTCTTTTAGCTGTAGTAAAAGAGATTGTGGTTTCAGGGTTAAATGGGTTTGGGTAGTTTAGCATTGAAATTTCAGGTATGCTTGTATTTTCGTCTCCAATATTTGGTGTGATAAAATCTAAGCTTAAGGCGTCAATATAATTAGATGTACAAGCTACTACTTTATTGCCTGACAATGAATTTGATTCGACATTAAAAATTAAATCATCAATTGTCTCAATTAGTTCTGGTGAATCAATATTTACTAGGTTGAATATTTCAGAATAACACTCATATTCGCCATTATCAGAAAGTTCATTACTTCTATAAGAGATCATAAGATAATCATCAACTATGTTGAAATTTTCTAAGTACTCTCCTGGGAAAGAATTTACTATTTGCGCAAGTTCAGGATTTGTAATATCAAAGATTAGTAGTTCTTTTTCATCATTATTAAGATTTTCCACTTCCACAATAAGATAGTTAAGATATGGTTTAGCAGAAATACAATAGTACTGATTGTGGTCAATTATACTTGTTAAATATTCCAGTTGATTTTCTGCATTTAATGAGTAAACTATAATATCGCTATCTCCATAACCATTATATCGTCTAATGTAGAGATTGTTATCTATAAAAGCAATACCACTAACAGTAATGGAATTTTCAATAGAATTGATATTTAGTTGGGCTTGTTCGACCATCTCTCCATTAATTAATTGGTACAAGGCAAACTTGCTAACCCCCTGACACATAAGTCTATCATCATTATCCGACAGAACCTTCTTAACTCTGATTCCCTCTAAATTAAAATTAGTTTGTAAGTAGTTATCATTATCCAAAGTACAGAATTCAGTCCAATTATTACCACTGAAAGTAGAGAGTAGGAAATATCCATTCCATACTTGTAAAGCATCATAAGAATCTTGGGAGCCATATTCGCTTAGCAAGTTAACATTCTCCAAATCTGATATATCATATATCTTATAAGTATTTGAATTTGAAAGCATACTATTCATATTAAAATTTAATAAGAGAATATTATCATTAATCGCAACTTGATAATAACCTTTTAATCCTTGAATACTTATAAGCTCAATGCTCTCAGGAAGTATTTCTAAAGTCCATATATCTGTAGTTTTTGCCGAATAGATAAAACATTCATTTACATTGCTAACCATCTCTACACCACTATAATAAAAACTATCCTCATCAATAACATTTCCTTCAATTATCATGTTTTCCACATTCTGAATATTATATACTCTTCCATAAGGGGAATACAACTTATCTATATATATTATATTTCTTGGATTTGAATCTACAATATATAAATCATCATTCATATCATACTCAATCTGACTGCATATCTCTAAACTATTCTCTGAAGTTATTGAAGTCAGTGAACCTGCTGTTTTAAGAAAAGCATGATTATTATAGATATTTAGTTGAGGAGATTGCATACAGTAGAGATAATCTGTTTGAATGTTTATTTGTAATGAATCTACTTGAATCAGATTGTTAGTTTCCTCTTCAATCTGATATTTCTTGAGGTAAAGATTTCCTCCATATTCTGAACTTCCCCAGGTTGAAGTAACATCTATTAAGTAAAGAGAAGATTCATTAATTACTGGAGAACATTGATTTTGTTTGGCTGGTAAAATCTCAACCAAAGCAGGTAGCATATTAATATCATAGAAACGAGTTTCATTATAAACTCCTTCTACCTGAGAATAAGTATAACAATTGATGATAAAGAAATCTTCAAATTTAGATATTGTATTTATCTTTTTACCCTGTAGAGCCTGATAAGTAGCTACGGTTTGTATTAGCTCAGGTTCTTCTGGAATAGATAAGTCCCATATCTCGAATTGATGGTCTGAAATTGCATATAATTCTTCATCGATTATTTGGAATCTTCTATAAAAGACAGGATGAGTAAAGTCTCTAAGTGAATTGATTAACTCTGGTTCTGTAGGATTACTATAATCCCAAACTTGAATCTCATTTGCTCTAGCAAAGTAAAAATATCCATTATAGCTTATGGTGTCATAAGTCCACTCTACCATATCAATGTTTTCTATTAGCTCAACAGAGTAACAAATTGAAAACATATATAACACAATTAATATTATTATTTTTTTCATTTCCCTTTCCTTTTATGTTATCCCTTTAATTAAGTTGACTATTCTTACTTCATTAGGATAATTTTTTTTATTATCTCCGATTCTCCAGCATTTACTTTATAAAAATAGACACCAGATGCTACTTTGTTACCTTTTATATCTTTACCATCCCAGATTACTTGATGATTACCTATCTCTTGGTATTCACTAATAAGGGTCTTAACTTTTTGACCTTTCTATCTGCAGCATTTTATATAAAGGGATATATAGAGATATTGTAAATTCTGATATCTCTTAAAATATAAGGATTACTTGCACATTCTTCAAGATCAGGAAAATTTTCAGTAGAATTATAGAATTGATTATTAATAGTAAAATCAGTATTGATTTGAACTTCAGGTAGTAATTCTTGACTTGGTATAAGTTTAACATTATCAACATACTCGTATGTAGCATTGTTTATGGAGGTGTTGATTGCCACCTCAGAAGGAATACCTATAACCTCATTAATGTAAGGGACTGATGGCATTCCCTCATGTAATGTATTTGATAACCCAGGAATTGAAATTGTAGAATATCCCTCATTATTAATATATTGTTTTTCAATATAATACCCAAAAAGTTCTACATCAAGAATTGTTTGAATATTATCCGAACATAGCACAGATATTTTTGGAGATTTCGGTAAAATAGTACCATCAAAACTAATCCATAGTTTTGCATTAACTAACATTGCATATGTTAAGATTCCAATAAGCAAAATTATCCTCTTCATAGAGACTCCTTTCGTCTAAATTCTCTTAAACCCAAATAATGCATTAGGATTTCAGTAGTTTCCTTTCACGAGTATTAATATCAACTTTATTTCATCATTTAAACTAAAATAATGCAATATGATTTTTTAGCCTTTTTAAAGGGCTATTCAAACATCATCATTTTAAGTTTTTTTTACTTTTCTATTGTTTCAAATCCTAATATTCAGTTCATATCATCTCTCCAATCTCTACTGCATTGCAATTGAAAGATAATCTCATATCTTTAATTCTTTCAAGTATTTGCAGGAATTTCGTTCTCCTTTTAGGGTTAGACAAACCAATCCGAACAACATCATCCCTACCATCCTTTCCCATTAATGCTGGGACTATCAAATATTCCATCCTCAAAGTTCGTAGTTTCGTCCTTTTGCCTCCAGGCTCTATTACAGTTTTTACAAGTAAGGTTATTAGATTGTGAAAAATTAAGCATATGGTCATTAGTACAGCTTCAGTTGCCCAAAAATTCCTCAAATTGTAGGCTGAAAGTCCAAATCCATCTTTCATATTTTTGATAACATTTTCGTCATTTGCTCTAGGTTTGTAATAGTTCCATACTTCATGTGGAGAAGCTATTTCATCATTAGTTACATAAAGAGAGTGTCTATATTCTTTAAAATATGGTTCATTTTCAAATAATCTAAGTTGTTTTCCTGTTGCTTTTGGACGTCTTTCTATTTCTTGTCGGACAACTATATAACGACGTCCACCTTCCCAATCTTTGCTCTGGTGTGAATAGTAAAACTCATTAACCTCAAGCCCGTCATCAATCTGAGTCCAGTTTTCTAAGTCATAAATTTCTCTTTGGAAATATTGGTGAATAGGAGTAGCTATCACATAATCCATATTATCTCTTTCTAACTGTAAAATAAAATTCTTGCTATAATAACCACTGTCAGCCAGTACTCTTGTGATTTTAACCTCCTTAATAAAAGATATTGTTTGCCTGTAGAACGCTACAATTCCGTTAGCAGAGTTAGTGTTGCCTGATCTATTCCAGAAATTAACTGTGAAACCACTACCTAGAAAAGCAATGTTAGGATTATTGGATGGTCGACCTCGTTTAGATGGGTTATAACCTCTTTTCGCTCCATCTTGCTCTCCATATCTAGTTACAACAGTTGAGTCAAAACGTAAAGTATCTCTTATGATACCCGCTTGTTTGAGTAGAGGTTGTAAAAAAAATCCGTTTATGTTTTGCAACAATGTTTCGTTGAAAATTCTACGGCTGTATTTGTTGAAGTAACGTGTTATACTTGTTGATGATTTTACTAATCGATTAACTCTAAAACAGCGTTCAAATATTCTAAGTCCATTTTCCATGTAATTGATATGAGAAAACTTGGTTCCTCCATTAAGAACTGATATAAAAAGCGATATAATCTTTGAATAGACTCCTGTTGAATTGTTTGATTTTTCTTGAATGGAATAAATCTGAGCGATTAATTCTCGAAAACCAATCTTATCTAAATATCGTGAGATTATCGTTGCTGTACCACCCCATGAAGTAATAAGTTTTGGACTAAATTCAATTTTGACTTGACCCTTTTTTTTACTTTTTTTAAACTGTTTACGTTGCATATTTATCTTCTTCCTTGCCTTTGTTGTTTGTTACATCCAAATCATTGGAAATAGAGATAATATGCAACTATTTTTTTTAAATTAGTTTTTTACTGCATTATTTGGGTTAAAAATAAATAACTATTATTTGATTTTAATGTCAAGAATAATTATTTTTGATTGTTTAGTATACATATTCTTTTTTTTGTTAAGATCTGAGAGGACTAATACTACATTTTATCTTTTGATTTGAGTATTCTCATTTTTAAGAATTTATTTTAGAGCTTTCTCTTTTTCAAGTTAATTTTAACCACTATAATATTTATCTAAGTTTTTTACTTATTGAGTAGTCATTTCGACTGGTCTAATCTTTGTGTTTACCTATGGAGCAGAGTTGCTTTTAGACTTAACATAAAAGAGGGCGTATGCAATACGCCCCTACAAAATTTGTGTTAATTCGTGTAAAAGGAATTACCTTCAAGAATGAAGGCGCTCCCAGTGTAAATTATTAATTCTACTCATATTTCTTCAATCTTGCTGCAATCTTGTTAACATGTCCGACTTCTTGCTGTCTTAATCCCTCAAATACATCTAAGGCGTAATCATCAAGAGCAGTAAAAGTCTTGAACATCTCATAAGCTTTTGCGGTATTCTTCTCACGATTTAACGCTATTTTTAAAACATCAACAGCAGAATAAGAGCTTTCTATTTTATCAGTATTAACCAGCATATCAAGTAGTTTTTTCTCAATATTTATAGTTTTTTCTAATTCTTCTATGCTTAATCTCCCCTCATCT
Source organism: Cloacimonadales bacterium (SeqCode) (assembly GCA_963692475.1). Taxonomy (GTDB): domain Bacteria; phylum Cloacimonadota; class Cloacimonadia; order Cloacimonadales; family JAFGVF01; genus JAEKNW01. Next base: position 2,033,453 of record OY829950.1, on the reverse strand, counting down.
AATAACTCTCTTAATCTATTATAGTGTCCTGTCTCTTCGATTGCTAACTGACTAAGAACTTCCTTTACTTCAGGTTCATTTACTATTTCAGTTGCTTTTGTATAGAAAGAAAAACTCTCTAATTCTATCTTTTCTGCATATTCAATTATTTCTTTAAGATTTAATTCTCTCATGATTCCTCCAGAATTATTTTATATGTTAGGTAACACCCCCTATGTCCCCCTCATAGAGGGAGATTTAGGAGTTATGGTAACACCCCCTATGTCCCCCTCATGGAAGGAGATTTAGGAGTTATGGTAACACCCCCTATGTCCCCCTCATGGAGGGGGATATGAGGATTTCAATAAATTCATAAACTTTTCTAATCTTATTTTTTCTTGGCATTCAAGTATTTATCTATGGCTTTAGCAGCAATATGTCCATTGGCAACACCATTAATTACGTCTGGACCTTTAATGATATCACCACCGACGAAAAGCCATTCTAATGAAGATTGGTAACCTTCATTAACTTCTATTCTGCCTCGAGAATTAGTTTTAATCTTATCTTTTAATTCTTGTGAGATATAAGATAAATCCATACCTTGACCAATAGATTCTACTATCATGTCTGCTTTAAAGAATTTCTTTTCATTAGCATCAAATTTAGGATTAAAAGCACCACTTTCATCAAAGACTGATAAACACTTAATAAGATGCAAACCTGCTATCTTTCCATCTTTGAGTTCAATTTCCTGTGGCCCCCAACCTGGTTCGATTATAGCTTTTTCTTCTCGTGATTCGACTATCTCTTCCCTATCGGCAGGCATTATATCTTCAGTCTCTAAGCTGGTCGTTGTTATATCAACCTTACCATATTTTTGATTTTGTAACCTGGCAAGAGTTCTGGTAATGTCCATTGCCACATTACCACCTCCGATAACTACTATCTTTTTACCAACTGGAATATCTTCTCCAAGAGTGAATTTTCTTAATAAATCTGTGGCGAAATAGACTTCTGAGTTATCCGAGCCAGGTATTCTTGTACTTCTGCCTAAGTGAAGTCCGGTTGCTGTATAAACTGCAGAATAGTCTTCATGAAGCTTATCTAAAGTAATATCATCTCCAATCCTTGTATTGAATTGAATTTCTACACCAAGTGACTTAATATAATCTATATCTTTATTAATTTGATCATAAGGTAATCTGTATTCAGGAATACCATAACGCATCATACCACCACTATCAGGGAGAGCTTCAAAGATTTTTACTTTATAGCCCAGAATCGCCAAGTAATAAGCTGCTGATAAACCAGCTGGACCTGCACCAATTACAGCTATTTTATGATTTAGTTTTGGGTCAGCAAGATGCTCAGTACCTAAGACTTCTTTATATCTTTCTGCAGGAATTTGGTCTGCGATATATCTTTTTAACCAACGAATTGCAATAGATTCACCATTGTTATGAAGGGCACAAGCTGTCTCACATTTATGAGTACAGATTCGTCCACATATCTCAGGAAGAGGATTAGTTTCATAAAGAATCCTAAAAGCTTCTTCTATGTTATCTTCTCTGATAGCTGCAATATAAGCAGGGATATCCATGTGAGCAGGACATGTTGCAGTACATAATCCACATTCTAAACATCTATCTGCTTCCAGCATAGCTTGTTCTTTATTATAACCTTTTACTATTTCAATGAAAGATTTATCTCTCTCTTCTGGAGCTAACTCTTCCATCTCCACTCTATCAAATTCTATCAAGGCTATTTCTTCTGAACGTTTATATCCCTTCTCATCATCTTGCCATTTTGTTTTATCTGCTCCAGGAGTAAATCTAAATACTTCAGGGTCATCATCTATCCAGATGTATTCATTAGACATTGTTAAGGCACCGGTTGGGCAGATATCTACACATAAGGCACACCAACAACAACGACCATAATCTATCCGAGGACGTAAACCACTATTACCATCTTTAACTTCCTGCCCTTGGACTGGAACTAAGTCAATAGCTGCGTTTTGGCAAATCTCTTCACAAGAGCCACATCCGATACACTTAGAAAAATCATTTTGGTGGAAGCCTCGATAGTTATCAGCACCTGGTCTTTCGCTTAGAGGGTCTTTGATTGTCCAAGGTTCTTCTGCTACTCTTTTCCATATAGTTAATGGCTGAATTATATCTTTTAATTTCATTATTACCTCTCTATTTCCGGTGGACATGTATGAAGTGAAACCATCAAAGTTGCTAAATCTGAAATAGTAATATTAACAGCTAATTTCTCTAATACTGAGATTGCATGGGTATAACTTGCCCCACGTGCAAATACTCTTCTGGGATATTTACTTCCATCTGAAACCATATAGAAACCATGCTCACCACGAGTAGATTCAGCTTTTATATAAGTTTGACCAGCTGGTATCTTCCAATGAAGAACATTTGGAAGTTTTGCTTGAATCGCACCTCTTTCAGGTATCCTTTCTAATATTTGTTTAACTAAAGACAAGCTCTGTAATAACTCTTGAAAACGGAGTTCAGCTCTATCATAAGCATCACCAATATTTGAAGTTAACATTTTGATATCTAACTCTCCATACTTTAGATAAGGATTATTTATTCTGATATCATCTGCAACTCCACTGGCTCTCGCATTTGGTCCAACAATACCGTACTCATTGACCATCTCAGGACTTATAATACCTAATCCTATCAAACGTGACTTGACTATAGCATTGTTAAAGAAAACTCTTTCGATATCATCTAATAATTTATAAGTTCTATCAATTGTTTTATATACTCTTTCCTTGAACCCTTCAGGTAAATCCTTACGAACTCCACCTGGTATCATGTACATGTGATAGATTCTTCCTCCTGACATTTCTTCAAAGAGGTCTAACCAATAATCACGCATTGCAACAGTCCACTGACCAATGGCTCCCATTCCCAGCGAACCTGCTTGACCACCCAGCCACATTAAAAAACTTGCAACCCTTGACATTTCTAAGTTCAGAGTCCTTAGCCATTCTGCCTTTTCTGGAATTACTATACCTGCTAAATCTTCCATAGCAGCAGATACACAATATTCGTTAGTATCAGGTTCTGGCACACAAATACGACATACAATCGGGAAGCATTGTATATATCGTCTTCTTTCCATGAGCTTTTCAAAACCTCTGTGAAGATAACCAACATGAGTTTTAGCATCGACAATCTCATCACCATTTACGATAATTTCTACCGACATGTTTCCTGTTACACCAGGGTGTTGAGGTCCTTGCCAAATCTTTGTAAATTTGTGTGAATTTAGGTCTATTACTGGTTTCCCATTTTCCATTTCTGGATACTTAGACCTATCAGCTACAAATTCTTTATATTTACTTTCAGATAATTTATTCATCATCCCTCCTTATCTTGGGAGCTTGTGGATAGTTAGGATACTTCACATCCTTCATCTGTTCTTTAGGGTCAGTTGTTTCTCTACCCGGACGTTGGTAATAAGTTCTTTGAGAATATGCTAAAGTATCAAAATCTCTTTTCATTGGAGGCATTTCATCCCAACTCTCTAAAATGAAAGCTTCATTAACTCTTGGAGAATCAGGAAAATCAATACCAAACATCTCATGAAGTTCTCTTTGATACTGCCAGGCATGTGCCCATAGCTGATGTATTGAGAACATAGAGTGCTCTTCCCTATCAATAAAAACATTGACTCCCAAATTAACCTTTAAATTAGGATTATACAGCATATAAGTTAACATAAATTGCTTGTCTTCAAGATAATCTACTGCTTGGAGAAAGGCAAGATGTTTAAATTCAAGATTATATTTAAGAAAACTTAGAGCCATAACTAATTGCTCTTTGTCTATTCTGATAAAGAATAAATCTGCATGCTTTTCTTCAACTTTTAGGACATTAACCATTTCTTTTATTCTATTAATTATCTCTTTCATTTCATCTCCTACCAGTTATAATCTGGCATATTCCAATCTTTAATAATCTTTTTCTGATTGGCTTTATACCAGTCAAAGTTATCAGCATATTTATTCATACCATCACATTCACCTGCTTTAATTTTCTCTTTTAGTCTATTAAAACCAGCAATTAGAGCCTCTGGACGTGGCATACATCCAGTTACATAAGTATCTACAGGTATGTAGTAATCGATTCTATTAATAGTATTATAGCTATCATAGTACATACCTCCGTTGATGGTACAAGAGCCAAGAGCAATAACATATTTTGGACCTTGCATCTGTTCATAAGAACGAACAATTCTCTTAATAGTCTTTAAGGAAGCATAGCCACCTATAATAAAAACATTAGCTTGTCTGGGAGTAGGTCTGCCAGCAATTCCATAGCGAAAAGCATCAAAACGGGCAGTCATCAAAGGCCTAAGTTCAATCGCTCCACAACCAGTTCCAAAGGCTAAAATCCAGAGTGATCTTGCTCTCGCCCAATTAAGAAATTGCTCTAAGTATTTGTTCAGAGGTTCTATCCTTGAGGGCCTATCATCAGCAAAGAGGTCTCTCTCTATTTCAGGTAAACCTGCATTAGCTAATTTCATCTCTTTTTCTATTTCTTTAAGATCTTTATTTTTCATTGTTACTCCTTAAAAATAGGCAATTATTATTACGGAAAGAATACCAATTAAAGTGGGCACTCTAAGGAAGAATCTGAAAGACTGTTCAGGTCTGAATCTTGGGAATGAAGCTCCAATAAATACAGAGAACATATAGATACAGAAAGTCTTTATCATCATAACTGGTAAGTTAGTTGCCCCACCAAAAAAGAGATTCATAAACAGCACTAATTTAGCAGACGCAAAGAGTGCTCTATTTGTCTGTAATATCCCTAAAAAGCTACCATTCATTTCGATTGGAGGACCAATAGGTATTTCTTGTGGTGCAAGCACTAAAGAGAATGGAGAGTGCATATTCATTCCAAGAAGTGATATCATTGCTGCAATCACAGCTAATGGGTTTGTGAATAAAGTCCAGTTAAGTATTCCACCTTGTTGAGCAGCAACAATCGAAGTAATATTCAATGTTTGGTATTGAATAGCAATGGAAATTACTGCTAAGGAGAAAGGAAGTTCAAATGTTGACATCTGAGATAATCCTCGAGCAATACCAAGAGGAGAATATGGATGACCACCTTCACCAGCTCCTAGAGCCATTCCTAACTGACCAAAGAAGATAAAATACATAACCAACAATAAATCACCAGCCATGGAGTAGTTACTAAAAACTACTGAACCAAAAATCACAGGGATAAAGAGATAAGTACCCATTCCCCCTGCAAGTCGGAAGACTGGTCCTAAAAAGAACATTATTCCGTGCGAGGTTGCTACTTTTCTACCATGAGTTTGAATTATATCTAATAATGGTTGCCATACTGGTGGTCCAACTCTTCTATGCACACGAGCATAAATCTTATGAACTGTTCCAACTAAGAAAATACCGTAAAGAGTAGCTACTAATATGGAAATAGCAGCATATATCATTTTAATAAAAATATCCATAATTTACACTCCTAAGAAAAAGAATACTAACACAAAAAAAAGAATTATATGTAGTAGGTAGGTTTGTCCATTTCCGGAATAAATCCGACGGCATAAATCTGCCATGGTATGAGTCCACTCAGCAGAAGCATTCCAGAAATCCAATATTCTTGGTTTTCCCCAACCCCCAAGAGCTTTTCTATAATGAGCATACATATTATGAGCAACATGTGTTGTTTGAGGAGATTCTGGTCTCTCTGCTGCATAAACTATATTAAATTGCTTAACTTTAGTTACTTTCCCAATATAGAGGATTAAGAAAAAGAGAGGAACTATAAATACACCCATTGTGACTAACATAATTAAATTCCCATTCCAGTTTCCAAAGCTCCCACTAACATTATATCCATTGATAACCAGATTAGAATCAAAGTACTTTCCTGCCATAGCATTTAAAGGTCTGATTAGAAGATTTGGGAATGAAGATAAGATCATAATTGCTCCAATATAGATATACTGGGGAATAATGAACCACATCGGTGCTTCTTTCACATCTTTATGCTCATATTTTGCCTGTCCTAAGAAGATAGTATGAATTAATCTATATAAATAGAGGAAACTAACTGCTGAGGCAAAGAATAAGACCGCAGCTTGAAGATACCAACCTCTTTCAAGGAAAGACGAGTACATGAGCCATTTTGAGCCAAATCCTGATAATGGTGGAACACCTGAAACTGCGATTATAGAAATCAAGACACTAATAAAGGATAGTGGCATTTTCTTGATTAATCCTCCCATTTCATACATGTTCCTAGTATGAGTTCTATAATATACACCTGCTACAGCAATGAAAAGAGCAGACTTAAACATCATATGATTCAAAGATAAATAGAAAGCTGATACCCAACCTAAATGGCTTAACATAGAGATTGCAGCTATAATATAACCAACTTGACTCATACTTGAATAAGCTAACAAGCGCTTAGCATCTTCTTGGAAGGAAGCTAAGAAAGCTCCAACTAAAGCAGTGAAAACTCCCAACCAACCTATCCAATAATAGACATCTATTTGTGGTGCACTGTTTACTACTGATATAGCGACTAATAAAAAACCATAGATTCCTGCTTTTAGCAGAATTGCTGAGATAAAAGAAGAGACGTCGGCTTCTGCTTCAGCATGTGCTTCGGGTAACCAAATATGAACACCAAGTACACCAGACTTTATCATAAAGCCCAAGGCTAATAGAATAACTGATATTAGTGGAAAGTGGAGACTACTCATCTGACTTATCAAAGCGGATGAAGAATATGTTACAGGAGCGAAATTAAATCCAACCATTAGCAAATAAGCTCCTGCCATAGAGAATATCATATAAATCAAAGAAGCTTTCTGAGCACTCTTCCCTCTTAATATTAACAAGAAAGAAGCAATAGTCATCATCTCCCAACTCAAGAAAAATTCTAAGTAGTTTGAAGCAACTAATAAGTTACCAAATGAGAAAATCATCATTAGCAAGAAACCATAGAATCCACGACTTCTTTCTTTTCTATTCAAGGTACTAATTATATTTACTCCACTACCAACGATAAATATTACCCCAAAAAGAATCTGAATGGGATTCTCTAATCCTACTATACTATAAAGATAATATCCATAAGCAATCGTAGCAAGTAAAGAAATGAATCCTCTCAATTTCACAGGTAGACTTTGTATGATTACCATGAAAAGCAAGCCTATCAATGGTAAGCTTGATGCTAATGAAACATGATAGTTTATTTTCATTATACCAATACCAAGAATAAGGGCAATTAGGGAAAGCAGTTTTAATACTAAAACTTTATTATTTAATAATCCTCCTAATTCTAAAGTAATCTCACTTCTTGTTTTTACTGTATTGATAAACCATCTAAATAAGTAAATAATTTCGAATAGAGAACCAAGAAGAACTAATACTACTACTAAATAGTTTTGAGTATTAACTAAAACTTTAATGAATTCCCATTTAGCCCAGAAGCCTGTGAAAGGGGGTAGCCCTGATAGAGCAAATATTAATAATCCGAAAACAACTAACATGCCTTTATGATTACTTAAAACATTCCAATTCTTAATCGCCTTTTCTTTAACTATTCCACTTAACCAGAATAATCCAGTTTTAGCTAACAAGTGATTTATAAAGAAACCACCTACTATGATGAATCTTAGGTCTGGAAGAATATCCTGAGTAAAGATAATACTCGCCAGAAGCAAGCCTATTTGACCTATGGAAGAGTAACCAAGTAAACGTTGAACATTCTCTTGTTTTAAAGCCATAAGGTTAGATGCAATGAAAGTTATTACTCCGATTATCCCGAATACATACAAGGTATGTGTAGGTAATAATGGCATAATCTTATAGAACATCATAGCGATTCCTGCAGAATTAATCACAGATATCACTGTAGCAATTCCAGGATTAGTACTTTCATAAACATCTAAAGCCCAACCATTAGCCGGGAAAGACTTCAATTCAATAAGCAAAGCAATTGCAATCATATATACGGCTATTAATTCATAACCCATAAAGTGATAATTTATAAAATCTAAGTTTAAAGCTCCACTAAAGAAATAAACAAATACAAGACCTAACAAGAAGAATATTGAGGCAATTCCGCTGGCAAGCATATATTTGAATCCTGAGGATAAAGAGTTTTTTCTCCTACCCAAGGTGATTATAGCAATTGTAGAAATTGATACTATTTCCATAAATACGAAAGCATTAAATAGATCTCGAGTTAAGATTAACCCGTTTACCCCCATTATTACCATCAGATAAAGAATCATAGAAGAGATTGATTCATCTTGAAAATTCTCTCCTAAGAAGATAGCAGTAAAAAAGGCTATTAGATTGACCCCAATCAGAACTAATAACTCGGTATAACCAACATAAAAATTAATGGACAAAGGAGCTAAGAATCCTGCGGTATTGACTGCGATATTAACTATACCGTTAATGGCAAAGCTATAAAACCAACTTCCCACAATTACAAGATTAGCACCCAGTACACCAAGAAAGGCAACAAAAGACAGTTTTCGACTAGCTTTATCTATTATAGGTAAACTAAAGCCTACCAGTAAAGAAATAATTATTAAATAGAGTGGATTTACCATTTTAACTCCTTATAACGATCTATGGAGAAGGAACCCTTCCGTTTGTACATCTCAGCAGCAAATACCAACATCAGAGCAGTAGTCGCAAGTCCAATCACAATAGCAGTTAACACTAAAGCTGATGGAATTGGATCTATCACTTCTCTTACTGAATTACTTATACTTACAGCAGAATCTAAAATTGGTGCTGTCCTTCCCTTGATATATCCTAAGGAGATAATAATTATATGCACTCCTGTATCAGCTATTGAAAAGCCTAATATGATTTTAACAATATTCTTCTGGGTAAGCATGGCAAAGAGTCCTATTACCAATAGGATAAAACCTAAAATTAATGTTTCTATCATCTTTACTCCTTTACCACAGTTTTAGAGGAAGTATCACTCCCCATAGTAGCTATTATATTTGTTAATTCTGAGCCAACTTTAAGTCCTATCAAAGAGTAGATTAAAGGGATTGCTCCTGCACTAAATAGTTTCCCAAACTCTCCCAAGGGAAGTATAGTTGGATTTAAAAATCCAATAGTTAGTATCAAAGCAACTAATCCGAGAAATACATAAGCTACTCCCGAAATTGATTCTACTATTCTGAGAATAGCATGACTTATTTTAAATTCTAAATCAGATAAGATTAACAGAAGAAATCCAGAAGCAATAACTACACCACCTTGAAATCCACCACCAGGTGATAGATGTCCATGGCTAAAGATATATACTCCTAAAAGTATGATTAAACTAACCAAGAATGAAGATGTTGTTCTAATGTTCTCAGAAACACTTCTTCTTTGAGATTTTTGCTTCTTATTTTGTAATAAAAAACCTACTCCTAAGGTTGCTAAGAAAAGTACTGTTACCTCACCCAAAGTATCTAAACCTCTATATGTAACAACTATCGAAGTAACAACATTAGGAGAATTTAAAGAGTTTACTGAGCCTTCAACATAATTTCTTGCTAATGGAGATAGTTCTTCTTGAGCATCAAAATTAACTATTAAAGGTAAAAATATTGCTACTAAACCAATAATCCCAAGTATAATTAGTATTTTATTTATCATCTTTCTTCTCCTTCCGCATTCTGTTCAAAGCGTATAAGAAGACGACTGTAGTAAGTGCAGAACCTATTGACGCCTCTGTCATTGCCACATCAGGTGAACCCAAAATTAAATAGAGTACACTGGCTAAAAGACTTATCACACCTGCGCTAATAATTGCTGATACTAAATTTTTTTGCAAAATAGTGAAGATTGCAGCACTTATCATAATTATGCCTAAGCCTATAACAATTAGAGAGTTCATAATCTCCCCCCTTCTATCTTATCATCATCATCTTTTAGCTCATCTTTTAATGATATTTTGGTCAATTTGATTCCTGAGAAATGTGCTGCTCTGGCAATAACATTTGAAGAGACCGGGTTAGTAGCAATCACAAAGAGAATTATTATAATTACTTTCCCACACCATGCTGAACCAAAATTAGCAAGTCCTATTCCAATTGAAAAAAGAATAGTGCCCAAAGTTGTAGCTTTTGTTCCTGCTTGCATTCTATTATAAACATCAGGCATTCTTACAACTCCAAGAGCTCCAAGAAAGAGAAATAGAGCTCCTAACAAGGTGATTATTGCAGAAACTAATTCCATTATAACCCCCTTTCCAAATAACGAGCTAATGCTACCACACCAATGAAACTAACTAATCCATAGACAATTGCTACATCAAGATAAATTATTCTTTGAGCAATATGAGCTATTAATACTATCAGAGATATTGAAATAATGGTCATTGCATCTAAAGCTACTATTCTATCCGCCACGGTTGGACCTTTAAATAACCTAAAAAGAGTCATTAAAAGACTGAGAATAATTAAGCTTGCTGCAATTTGATAGATTATATTAACCAAAAATCACCTCCAGATACTTCTCAAATTTTGCCACAATCGCTTCTGTAGCACTGTTGATATCAGTTCCGGTTACATCAATCCAATGAATGTAGAAATATTCTTCTCGCATTTCTACTGTTAAGGTTCCCGGAGTTAAAGTTATTGAATTTGCTAAAAAAGCACGTCCTAATGGTGTCTTCAATTTTGTTTTCACTTTTACAATACCTGGATTAATTGGTAATTTGGGTGATACTACTCTTTTCGCTACATCCAAATTTGACTTGAGTAACTCCCAACTAAAGAGAAAGAAATAACCTATGCCAAAAATGACTGGCTTTATACCAAGTTTAATATCGCCTAATATAGTTAACCTATTCAAGAATAAATAGGAGATTACTAAGGCAGTTATTCCACCAAATATAAGCTCTTGAAAGGCTATCCCTGACAACAATATCCAAGTAATGAACAACAGTATAGTAGCAATAATAAATGACTTAGCTTTGTTCATCGCCTTATCCTCACACTTGTTTTATAGAATTTATTATTAATTCAAAAAGGTAATTAAAACTATTCTCACCTTTTATCCCTAATTCTGATATAAAGCTAACTTCCTCTCCCCAAAGGGCTTCTGCTAATGATTCAATTCTCACATCATCTTTAATTGAACCATCACTTATTCCCTCTTGTAAATATTGCCTTATAGCAAGATTAATCTCAATATTATAGTTTTTGTTTTTATCTATCTCATCTTCCATTTCCATACATTGATTACGATGATACTTAAATGTTTCAAATATCTTACGGAAATCTTCTTTCTGAGAAAACTCTCTTAAAAATCTATCCTTAAATGTAATTATCTTCTCTAAACCAGTTATATCTTGTTCCAATATCTTTTGAGCTAAATTGGCAATACTCATAAAATAGTTGTTAATTATGCAAAAACAAACTTCATTTTTACTCTTGAAATAAGAATAAATTGAACCTTTACTATAACCTACCTTATGAGCTATCTCTAACATTGTTGTATTCTCAAATCCTTTAGTAAAAAATATTTCTTCTGCTGCCGTTATTATCAGGTTTTTCTTGAATTCAAACTCTTGTTGTTTCCTATTTATAGTCAATTTGCACTTCCTCTTAGTTAATTACTTTTTATATTTCATTAAACAAGATTCATTTTATTGACTGCCGGTCAATCTGTCAATATTTGTTTTATTTTTTTTGTCTTTGGTCAATGACATAGGCTTTTATTGATAATATACAGCTAATATTGTTTTTAATTTTTCATACCCTTCACTAATATATAGGGTCAACTTTTTCTGAAAATGGTCCACTTTGGAGGAATTTGTTTGGTTTTGCTATATTCAACTTTAGTGGTGTAATAGAAATAAGTTAGGCTCTTGTTCAAGTCTGGTGGTGTTTTAGAAATAATTTATCGTAATTTCATAATTATTGGTTGTTAGAAATATATATATCTTTTTTGCTTGCTTAATAAAACTTCAATCCTAAAGAGATAAAGCTGAAATCCCTGAAGGGGATAAGTAGTTTAGCCCAGGGTAAAATCCTAAAGGGATTACCACCCTGGGTAAGGATTTACCCACGAAAACCTAACCCTGTAAGGGTTTAATAAGAATGACTAATTTGAATCTTTTTACGTAATGGTTATAGGCATTCCTAAAGAAATTGATAAATTAAGAAAAAGATTTTTGCTTAAGTAAAAAAAACTATCTTCCATAAAACAAAAAAGGGCTTTTTTAAGCCCTTTTTATAGTTGATATTAAGACGCTACCACGCCACGAATCAACAAACTCCGCTACCAGGTTAGCCCTTTCCGTCAAAAAACTCAGTAGTCTGTTTATCCAACTCCAGCCGTCCACACCAATCAAACGAGGATTAAACTCTCTTGGTGCTTCTAAATATATATTAATTAGTCTATTGTTGTTTGCAATAAATATTTCTGTTAAAAACCACACATCTTTATTAATTTTCTTCTCGATAGGAGGCTATACATTCATCAAGATCATGGAAAACCCAAATTTTCATTTTTTCTTTTTGCTTCTTGGGGTATCTATATGGCATTTCTCCTTTACTATTTCTTGCAATTAACAGATTAGAAATCAGTTCCTCACACTTAAAAACATATTTTGCTTGTTTATGAAGCCATTTTGTTTTTCTTTCTATAAACTCCAAAATAGTACTAATACTGTATAATGGATCACTTATAACAAAAGAATAATCTTTCATTAGCTCATGGCTTAGCTTGTTTCTGAAATCAACTGTTATTCCAACAGTATTTGATATTTCTTTATACTTTTTTTTCAATAATCTCTGTTTTTCTATTTTATCTTGTATATCTTTACGAGTTTTTACTGTATCTCCTATTTCAAAAACAAACTCTTGGTCTGATGGATAATCAGATAATTGTTGTTGAAGCCAATTGATAACCTCTGTGCTTTCTTCATTTTTTTTCTTTATATACTTTAAATAGGGTGTTGAAAAATCTCCCATTGTATAATGTTTATCATTGATAGTTTTAATATCTATGCCATTAATAAAATCTGCTCTAATAACAAAGAATTTCATATTATTTTCAATTTTTTGACATAAAATCAATAGCTTTGATACTGCCATGAAGAATTTGACTTCAAGTTCTTCATCTAAACTATTAGGGTCAATCAAGTTTTCATTATAAATCATAATTACATCCAAAATAGATTAAATGTCTAAAACGCATAAATTTATATTTTTTGCATTTTCAAGATTTTTGTATAAATAAATAATTCAGACCAGCTTATTACTTTCTTGCTTATTTAGAGCAATATATCTGTCAAGAATCTCATTTATTTTTGTATCTTCTTTTGGAACAGATAAAATATTACTCAGATGGCCTTCAATGTTTTTTAATAGTACAATATTTTCACTAAAGTTTGTTGTATCAATTTCAATTGAATTCTTCATTATTCCATCTAAAATATTAATAATCATCGCTTCTAAATCAGTAATTTCTTTGAAATTATTTTTACTTGATTCTGCATAATATATCTTGTAATCTATTAAAGAAGTGTACAATTTTAATGATAAATCTATAGCCTCAATAAATTCTTCAGTAGCGATTTGTCCTTTGAGTCTATTGAGCAATGTATCAATTCTAACTTCATGAGTTATTTGAATCATTTTTACTGAAGTTTCATAGAATCTTTTGATTTCTTTTTCTGTATTGTCTTTTATATCGCGTATACTAACTTTAATGTATTTGTTAATACCTAATAATGCTAATAAACCAGAAAAGGCTACATAAAACGTAATCATAATTGTAAAATTAGTACGCTCTGATGCTAAATAGTCATGAAAGTATTCTTTTTCTTTTTTTGTATCATCTCTAGTTTTATGAATTTCGTCGATTTCCTTTTTTAAGTCTGTAATCTGTTTAGTTAAACTTGATAGTTCTACCTTTAGGTGTTCAATAGCTTGAGTAGTATCTGTATCACGTCTCTTTTTTTGCAATGAAACTGGGTCAGCTTCTTTCACAGGCGAGTTTTCTAATGAAAAACCTTCACTCACATCTAATGTAGGATCAGCAGAATAATGTGTAAAAATAAATAAAAAAACTACTAAAATTATGTATTTAAGCTTCTGAAACATATAATAGTTCCCTCCAAAGTTTTAAAGATGCAATTTAATAATACTAAAACAAAGCCTTGTCTTAGGTGAACAAGTTTCTAAATCTTTATTCTGTATAAGCTTCTTAAAGGGACTAATAAAAAACAATATCGGACCAGATAAAGCTAACTTTAAAATCCAATAACGATTCTTACAAAGCTCGATTAATAACTTTAACATTTCATTACTAAAACTTTTACTTATATCATATTTATATTTAAAGGTGTATAAATTTCTATGTATTAAGATACTTTTTAATATATCATAACTTTCATTGAGATTATCATAATCTAAATTGTCATAACTTAATAAAATATCATTTATCATCTTAACAATTTTATAGCAAACTTCATTTTTTTTTTGTGTTGAGATCACTTCGAAAATGATTCTATTTCTAAGAAATTCAATTTGCTCCAAGGTTTGTCTAGTACCATTTTTTAGATGCCTGAATGTGTTAAAAACAATCTGTGTAAAAAAAAACTCGATGAAAATCCACATTCCACAAGATGTTCCAATTATAACAAAATACTTAACCACTTACTACTCACTTCATATTTATTTTTTTGTAATGATGTACTATGATTTTACTAATATAAAACACTCTGGTTCTGTCAACATAATTATATTTATATAATATAAAAGATATTATCTAATTATTATTCATAGGATTAAAAGCAAAAAGTAGCAATTTACGTAAATTTAATTTATTGACAACTTTCTATATATGAATATTTTATAATAAAATCTAAGAAAGGAGGTAAACCATGGATAAATGGGAATTCTACAAAGATGCCAGTAATGAATGGCGTTGGAGAAGAACAGCTAGTAATGGTAGAATCGTCGGTGCATCATGTCAAGGCTATACTAACAAATCTGACTGTATTGAAAATGCTCGTAGAAATGGATATGAAGGCAACTAATAATATAGTTACCTTCATATGAGAAACAAAAGCTTCAGTTTTTTATGTGACAGTTTGAACTGGAGCTTTATTTTATGCCACTTTTATAATGATAAAAAGCATGTCAAATAAATTCTGAACACTTATCATAGTTCCCTTCAACCACTGAACAAACAAGTAACTCAAAAAAAATACACCACTCCTTTAT
The DNA here is from genome assembly GCA_963692475.1 of Cloacimonadales bacterium (SeqCode). Taxonomy (GTDB): domain Bacteria; phylum Cloacimonadota; class Cloacimonadia; order Cloacimonadales; family JAFGVF01; genus JAEKNW01. The sequence continues at coordinate 2,018,189 of OY829950.1, read as the reverse complement.
TATAAGCTATCATCTGAATGGCTATAAAACAATATAATTGGTCAAATTCAAGTATAGCGGTATAATTAGAGCATTTATTCATGTTTGTTTATAGTTTATCAATACATTAAATCCTGATACAATTAAGTAATATTCAACTCTTTCTATAAAACCCTTACAGGGTTAGTACCTAAGAGGTGCCATCATACCCAGGGTGACGCCCTATAGGATCTTACCCCAGGCTAATCTATTAATATCTTTCAAGAATATTTTAATCATTGCATTATTAACACAATATAAATAAAATATTTTCAATTACTTATATCATTTTTACCAAACTTGAACTTGAGCTTTTTTTTAATTTTCCCTTACTTCTTCCCTACCGCTTACTTAGCGCGCTCATAACTCTCTCCTTTATTCATTGTATTTTTGTTGAGACACTATTGAACATCCTTTCTAAGCTCTTACCTTGTAAACTAAAATATTTAAATCAAAACATACTGTATTCTTTTAACAAAGCCTTTTTAGAACATTCCCTTCCCCATTTTTATATTATAAAGAAAATTTAATATTTGACAATAACATCCAATTAATAATCTTGTCTTTTAAATAGGTAGAATGATTTGTCTTTTTTGCAACTGCCAACATCTTAATTGATGTGAATAAAAGTGCTAATTAAGTTTGAAAAATTAGTTAAGCAATATCAAACCTTATCCTACCTGTAAAAACAAACGAAGGAGACGCAAATGTTAAGAACTGCGGAATTTGTTAGTCCAGGACATCCGGACAAATTATGTGACAGAATTGCTGATAGCATTTTGGATGTTTGTTTATCACAGGATGAAAATACTCGTGCAGCCATCGAAGTAATGGGTGGGCACAAATTAATAAGTGTAACAGGAGAAATTACTACTGATGCATTTGTTAATGTTCAAGAAACTGTTAGAAAAATAGTAGGTGAAAATTGTGGTGTGCAAGTTAACATTGTCAGACAATCACCAGAAATTGCTAATGGTGTAGATGTAGGTGGAGCTGGAGATCAAGGAATTATGATCGGTTATGCTTGTAATGAGAATGAAGAGATGATTCCTCATGAAGCCTATCTTGCTCGTTCACTAAATAGATATTTATACAAGAAACATCCTTATGATGGTAAAACTCAAGTTACTCTTAAAGATAATCAAATTGTTGCCTTAGTAGCAAGTTTTCAGCTTACCAAAACATCAGATTTGCGAAGCGATATACAAGCTTGGGCTCAAGAGATGAATTTAGATATATCCGAAAGCAAAATCCATGTAAATCCAGCTGGAGAGTGGAATTGTGGCGGTTTCGATGCTGATACAGGTGTAACTGGAAGAAAGTTAGCTGTTGATAATTATGGACCTCGCATCCCAATTGGTGGTGGAGCATTCTCAGGAAAAGATTCCACAAAAGTTGATAGATCAGGTGCTTATATGGCTCGTAGAATAGCTGTTGATTATTTAAAAAAATATAATGCTCAAGAAGTATTTGTTGAATTAGCTTATGCTATTGGTGTTGCCGAACCTGTTCAAGCTACTGCAATCGTTGATGGTAAAGAGATGCAAGTTGAAGGCTATAATTTAACTCCAAAAGGTATTATTGATGCTTTAGGTTTAAGAAAACCTATCTTCTCAACTACTGCTGAATGGGGGCATTTCGGTAATGGCTACAACTGGGATAAATAACTTAGATAATATTTAAACTCAATAAACAATAAATTAAAGGCAGAAAATTCTGCCTTTTTTTTATTTCCTTTTATTCACCTTTATTATTTAACCCAAATGGTGCTATTCTCAAAGATCTATTGCATTATCTGGGTTTAAACTCAACCTGAATCATTAACCTTCTAAACCTATTAGTATGTAATTCAGCCATATTTAATTGACATTACAACTAACCTGATATATCTTAATATTAATATAGGGAAAATAAAAATGTAGAGGTATAAAAATGAAAAAACACTTAATTGTTATTCTAACACTAATATTTGCTTTAGGGTTAGTTGCTCAAACTATCATTGCTCCTCAAGGTAGTGGTACAGAGTCTGATCCTTATCAAATAAGTACTTATGAAAATTTGAATTGGCTTACTTCAAGAGATGCTAACTCTGAAGTACCTTTCTTAGACAGATTAGATGCCCATTATATTCAAACAACAAATATTGATTTCCCTGCTGAGATTGCAGAATGGGATGAAAGCCAAGGATTCTTACCAATTGGATGGGGTTCCCTATCAGAAAGTTTCCCCTTCTCAGGAAATTACGATGGTCAAGGTCATACTATTTCAAATATCTATATAAATCGTCCAAGTGATGATAGTATAGCTTTTTTTGGATTAGTAATTACTGGAACTATTGAAAATTTAGGACTCGTTAATGTTGATATAACAGGGTCATGGGGAGTTGCTGGATTAGTTGGAGAGATGGATACAAATTCAATAGTTAACAATTGTTTTGTTACTGGAGAAATTGTTGGAGAATCTATCGTAGGTGGTATCACATCATATAATTTTGAATCAGAAATTAATAATTGCTACTTCATAGGCAGTCTTGAATCTTTAGAGGCACTTGGTGGAATAGCAGGATATAATGATAATGCTACAATTACTAATTCTTACAGTATTCCTACATTCGAGAATGTCGATTATGCGGGTCTCCTTGTAGGTTTAAATGACAATGCTTCAGTCCACAACTCATTTTGGAATTCTGAAATCACTCCTAATCTTCCAGGAATAGCTGATGACACTGACGGTGATATAGTTAATTCTCTGGGAAAAACTACTTCAGAATTAACAACAGAAGCTACTTTTACAAATGCAGGCTGGGATTTCATGCAAATTTGGCAGATTAATGAAAATATTAATGATTCATATCCTTCTTTTAACTGGCAAATTGAACCAAATATACCAAATACAACCGAGCCTCCTATTAACTTAACAGCTTCTGTGTCCGGTCAAGATGTTACTTTAAACTGGTTAGCTCCAGGCACAGTACTTCCTGACGAAATTACAGAAGGTTTCGAAGAATCCTTCCCTCCAACAGCTTGGACTCTTAATGCTACAAATAATACAGCTTCTTGGGAACAATACGGTACTGTTGAATTCTCAACAAGTACTGTTACTCCTACCGAAGGTGAATTCCAAGCAGGTGTTCAATGGGATTATTCAGCTCAAAACGAATGGTTAGTAACTTCTGAAATCTCTAATGTTACTAATTTAACCTTCGATTATTATGGAAGTTTAGGTTCAGAATATGGTGATAACTACTATGTAAAAGTATCTACAGATGGTGGAAACAACTGGACTCCTGTTTGGAATGCTTCCGATTTTGCTGAAGGTGAAAATAACTATGATACTCCTGTTTCTATTGATTTATCAGCTTATGCTTCTGAGACAATTAAAGTGGCTTGGAACTTTGTTGATGGTGATGGACAAGGATTATGGTGGTCAACATTCATTGATAATATCGTATTTTCTAATAATGGAAGAATTCTTGCTTTTGATGCTTCTGAATTAAAATCATTCTCAAAAGCTGAAAAAACTTATACTAGTCCAAGAGTTAGAAATAATAGATTTGCTAAAAATCCTAACTATGTTTCAACAAGAACCACTCGTGAATTAACAAGTTATAAAATCTATCGTGATGCTACTGAAATTGCAACAATTTCTTCAGATGTATTAACTTTTACAGATACAGAATTAGATTTTGCTAACTATGATTATTATGTAACAGCTCTTTATACTGAAGGTGAATCTAATCCTTCAAACACTGTTACTGTATCTATCATAGATCCTGCTACAACTTTACCTCCAATGAACTTAACAGCAGATGTTAATAATTCAGATGTAGAGTTAAACTGGGAAGCCCCACTTGATTTATCAGAAGGAGCTTGGATTACTAAGGGTGCTGAAGAAAACAATGATGGAATTGGTATTAATGATGCAACTGAATTTGGTGTAGCTCATAAATATACTCAAGATGAATTAGTAATGTATCAAGGTTTATACATTAATTCAATCAAATTCTTCCCTCGTGAAGCAACAGCTACTTATACAGTTACAGTATGGGGTGGAACTACCGGACAGACTGTTCTTTACAGTTCAGAAGTAGTAGATTTTGTTAATGAAGCTTGGAATGAGCATCAATTAACTAACCCTGTTGCTATTCCTGCTTCAGGACCTCTTTATATTGGTTATATGATTGATACTCCTACAGGTTTCCCTGCAGGTTGTGATGCTGGTCCTGCTGTTGAAGGTGGAGATCAAATTCACTTTGCTGGTGAAGCTTGGGATGCACTTTCAGCTGTAGCTACTCCAAATATTAACTGGAACATTCAAGCCTTTGTTTCTCCTGAAGGAGCTGATAGAGCTTCTAACACTCTTATTGCTATGGCAAATAAAGCTATTAAAGCAACTAACAACAATGCTCAATTTCTTGCTGGAAATTTAAATCCAATTCTATCAAGCAGATTTAACATTGAAAGAGATGTTACAGCTTACAAAATCTATCGTGATAATGAAGAAATTGCTGAAGTTGCTTCAGATATCTATACTTATACAGATAGTGCTTTAAGTAATGGAAGTTATGTTTATCATGTTACAGCTATGTATGGTACTGCAGAATCTTTAAATTCTAACAGCGTAACTGTTACAGTAAATAATTCTAATCCTGAAGATGTTATCATTGCAGATTCTTTTGAAAACTATGCAGACTTCGCCTTACAGTTCGGAGACTGGACACTTGTAGATGGCGATTTATCTCCAACTTATGGCTTTGATGGAACTACATTCACAAATGCTGAAGCAATGATGTCTTACATAGTATTTAATCCTGCTATGACAAGTCCAGCTCTTACTGATGTAAGTTATCAAGCTCCTGATGGAAGCAAATATCTTGCCAGTTTTGCAGCTGTAACTCCATCAAATAACGATTGGTTAATTTCTCAACCTTTCACTCTTGGTGATGAAGGTGAAGTAACTTTCAAAGCAAAATCTATTACTAATCAATATGGTTTAGAAAGATTCAATGTCTTAGTATCTACTGGTTCAACTAACCCTAACGACTTCACATCAATCTCAGGTACTTCTTATACTGAAGCTCCTATTGCATGGACTAGTTATATGTATGGTTTAAATAATTATGCTAACCAAACTATCAGAGTAGCTATTCAATGTGTATCAAATGATGCATTTGTCTTCATGCTTGATGATTTCAAAGTTGTTTCAGCTGGTGGAACAGATAATGATGATACTACAGCTCCTGTATTAACTAATGCACTTAAAGGTAACTACCCTAATCCTTTCAACCCTGAAACTACTATTTCTTACTCAGTTGAAAAAGCAGGAAAAGTTACTCTTGAAGTCTTTAATATCTTAGGACAGAAAGTAAAAACTCTTGTTAATGATTCAAGAAATGCAGGAAATCATAATGTCGTTTGGAATGGTAAGGATGATGCTGGAAGAGCTGTTTCCTCAGGTGTTTACTTCTATCGTATGAAAAATGGCAACTATTCAAAAACAAACAAGATGATCTTAATGAAATAATACTGGGAACGCTTGCATCTTGCAGGCAATCTTTGACAAAAAATAACAAAAAAGCCTCGCTAAAGCGGGGCTTTTTTTTAACCAAATAATTGGGAGCACTAGCTTCCTTGCTGGAACTTTATTTTTGCCTTCAGGGATGAAGGCGCTCCAAGTAAAGAAAAGCTCCGAAAGGAGCTCGGAGCTTTCTTCATTTGGATTTGCTTTTATTAGATTATTTCATGAGGATCATTTTGTTGGTTTTACTGTAATTATCAGTAATTAACTTATATAGGTAGATTCCAGATGAAACGTTGTTATTATTATTATCTTTACCATTCCATACAACATTTAATCTTGTGTTTGCAGTCTCAACTTGCTTATTAATAAGAGTCTTTACTAATTGACCTTTCATGTTATATACTTCTAATCTTACATGTTGAGCTTGAGAAATAGAATAGGAGATTATTGTTTCAGGGTTGAAAGGATTTGGATAGTTGCCATAAAGCTCAGTTCTCAAAATGGCATTATCAATATCATTGTCATCTTGACCAGAAATCTTTACAGTAACAGGACCAAACATCTGGCTTGTTCCATCAAAGTCATTAGATTGTAGCCAGTAGTTATAAGTAGTGTTCATTTCAACTTCATCATCAGTATAAGAATAGCTATCACCCATAGCTTGGTTAGATGCTGTTATCATTGTAGCTGTTACTCTTAAAGCATCATCTTGATTCTCATTCTCTGATCTATAAATATTATAACCTAAAAGATTTGATTCTGATGCTGTTTCCCAAGAGATTTGAGCAAAATTATCTGCTGTTGCTATAGCATTAAAGGAAGAAAGTTCAACAGGGAGAGTAAAATCATCTCCATCGTTCATAAATATGAAAACTTCACTATCTTTAGCAGTAAAATCAACACCTTGGAAAGTAAAGGTTCTATCAACATCAGTTTCTGCTATGAAAGCTGGATCTGCTGAATGCCATGCTCCACCATAATAGATTCTTGCATACCAAGAACCAGCCGGAGATGTAACTTGCAAATCAATATCATTATCATAACCTGTTAAACCTATTACTTTTTTATTACCTAAATTTTCATAATTTGGTAATGAAGTAATTAAAGGGTTATCAGCATTGATATTATAATTATAATAAAGATTTACATTTGGTTGAATTGTTACACCATCTATAGTAGTTCCTTCATTTTCAGGGAAATCTGGTAAGTTTTCTATTTTCATATTATCAATGCAAACTGAACCACGAGATCTACCTGATGTTACCCCCCTAATTATGATATATTTTGCTGTACCGAGACCTACTCCATATTGAGATAAATCAAAAGAATAATTATACCAACCACCCGAAGCTTCAACAGGGGCTAGATTATACTGAAGTTTTACTGTGCCTACTAAGGTAGCATTTTCTATAGAGCTAGTATTATTAACATATACAGATACTAAATCATTAAATGCACTATTAGTAATTCTATATACCCATAATGAAAGGGAATAATTCAAACCTGGAAACATGATTGGATTAGTTATCAAATCTACAGTATAATTAGCCGACATTTGATCTCTTCTTATAACTGCCATGCCACTGCCCTCATGTGGTGTCGCTCCATTATTTGATGTTGCGGATATATTCCAATTACCAAACACAGAGACAGGACTAGTTGTCCAACCCACAGGAAATTGGTCATCGAAATTTGCTACTATGGGGAATTCAACATTACCAGAACTAAAGAGATTAGCTGTTAAACCTGCATCATAATTTAATGAAGTATCACAAGCCCAAGCTTTATAAAAATACTGGGTAGATTCTGAAATATTTTCATGGAGAAATTGACCAGCATTTCCAAAATAAATAATTTCTGCAGAACCTAACATATCGCCAGCTGTATAAGTACTACCATTAAGAGGTTGAGTAAAATCATCTGCAGAATTTGTAGCTATTAGAACATTACCAGGTGTGTTGTTATTCACCCAACTCAATGAGATTTCTCCGATATCTTCATTTTGGGCACTAAATTCTACAAAATCAAACTCATCTGAATAATAAACTGTTACTTTGAAAGTATTATTAACTAAATATGAATAACCAGGAAGATTAGGATTCTGCGCACTTAAATCAAAACAGTGTAATTCAAAGTCAATATCACCACCTCCAAAGAAAGAATTAGCAAGATCTAAGCCAGTTCTTGAATAATGAATTGTTACTGGTGAATTTTGATAAGCTACCGAAGCCATTGATGATTCATAGCTTCCGTTATAACCTCCAGTACTTGTACATTTTAGATATGACCTTGGTGATGCACAATCATAAGCACCGAATGAATGAATATCGTACTCTACATCTATTGAAGTGATTCTAGCCCCTATAGGAAGGTTAATTGTTAAGGGAAGTGCATTTTGCGAATTTGCTGGTGGTTGGGGATCATCCATCTGATAAGTTAAAGTAACATTTCCTCCAGAGTAAGTTGCACTAGCTGAGTTTTGTCCTAATGCAAATGCTACAATTGATAACAAAATTAAAGTAATTAGAATTTTCTTCATAATTTTCTCCTTTTTTAAAAATTCAAAAAACAAAATCCTTTTCCATTATATATAGCATTTTTACTTCCAAATAAGTTAAGATGAAGAAATAATATTGTAACTTGTTGATATATTGTGTAATAAATATTTCAAGCAAGCAATAAAAAAATAGTAACATCCATGCAATAGTAGTGTAAATTGCGATATCGCAATTTAAAATCGCAATAAGTGCGAAATCGAAATTAAACCCAGACAACTGGGAGCGCCAGCATCCTTGCTGGCATTTTGTTTTTTTTGCCTTCAGGGATGAAGGCTTTCCCAGTAAAGAAAAGCTCCGAAAGGAGCTCGGAGCTTTTCTTCATTTGGATTTGCTTTTATTGGACTATTTCATAAGAATCATTTTGTTGGTTTTACTGTAATTATCAGTAATTAACTTATATAGGTAGATTCCAGATGAAACGTCGTTGTTATTGTTATCTTTACCATTCCATACAACATTCAATCTTGTGTTTGCAGTCTCAATTTGCTTGTTAAGAAGTGTCTTTACTAACTGACCTCTCATGTTATATACTTCTAATCTTACATGTTGAGCTTGAGAGATTGAATAAGAAATAGTAGTTTCAGGGTTGAAAGGATTTGGATAGTTGCCATAAAGCTCAGTTCTCAAAATGGCATTATCAATATCATTGTCATCTTGACCAGAAATCTTTACAGTAACAGGACCAAACATCTGGCTTGTTCCATCAAAATCAGTAGATTGTAGCCAGTAGTTATAAGTAGTGTTCATTTCAACTTCATCATCAGTATAAGAGTAGCTATCACCCATAGCTTGATTAGATGCTGTTATCATTGTAGCTGTTACTCTTAAAGCATCATCTTGATTCTCATTCTCTGATCTATAAATATTATAACCTAAAAGATTTGATTCAGATGCTGTTTCCCAAGAGATTTGAGCAAAATTATCAGCTGTTGCAATAGCATTGAAGGAGGAGAGCTCAACAGGGAGGGTTGCATCTTCATTATTTGTTAAAACAATGTCTTGGTTACCTTTTGCAACATCATAGTTAAATAAAATAACAATTCCCCCCATTGGTGCCCAAATGTTTTCCATAGAGGATCCATCAAATGGAGCCATTTCTTGACCACCAACATAGACGTGAGTAACTTCTAAGTAATTAGAACTAATTAATTGGATTTCGTAGGATCCTACAACATCAAAATTATATCTAAAGGCAGCTATTGCTTGATATGGATATCCTGATGTAGGTGGATTGTCTAGAATTACAGGCAGAGAAGGAATAGCATCATCAGGAGTAGTTATTTTTACATATGAAACAGGATTATTCTCATTTACTTCATCTTCATCAACTACAATACCAGCATAGGTGTAAAATGTATAAATGTAAGGATCAGTTTCTGGATAGACTTTTGAATTATCTTCTGCTAAAAAATATGGCATGACAGTATAAGTATACTTAGTTGAATAAACTAATCCTGCATTTCCTAAACTGATACCAGTATCAGATATATCATCTTCATAAACAATTTCTTCATCTGGATTTTTGATAGTTATTTCATACCTAGTTTGATAAAATGGAGGATGACTTATTTCATTCCATAAGATGTTACCTTCTTCAAGATCTATATTTCTTTGACCATCTACTGGTTGAGTAACTGTAACATGTGGAACTTCAATACTTTCATTAAAGGCTTCTTCTAAATTAGTCAAATAAGGGAAACCATCATTAATTTCACTATTTAATGTCCAATAATCATTTTCACCATTAGCACTTTCATCAACAAAATCCCAATCTGAGTCTATAAAGGTAGCTAGAGTTTGTAACTCTTCAGTAGTTTTACCTGTAGCTATAGATGAAGTTGCTACACCAGCAGTTGTTGTATTCCAGAAAGAATCAGAACAATCAGAATTAGAAGCATAGCCTACAAACCCACCAACAAAGTTTCCTGAACAAGTGACTGATCCTAAGGAGTAGCATTTGTAAATATTTGTGTATCGTGTTTTTCCAAACATAGCACCAGTATTATCTGTCCCAGTTACATCACCACTAGCATAACAGTTATTGATTTGAAAATAATTTGATGAGCTTGTTCCATAAACATAACCAGCTAAACCACCTACAGAATCAGTTCCCTCAACATCTCCAGTAGCAAAGCACTCACTGATAGAAGTCGTTTTATAAATATATCCAACTAACCCTGCTGCCATGCTAGCAGTAGCTTGAACATCACCAGTAGCATAACTCTTTGATACGCTAGCATTTTCTTTACAATATCCAATTAGTCCACCTACTGCCATGTTTCCGGATACCTGACATTCTGAGTAAGCATTTTCTACACTTGTATTAGTATCAATAAATCCAATCAAGCCACCAACATAGTTTGATCCTGTAATATTGCCGGTAGAATAACAATTTTCAATGCTACTTGAGTTTATAGCTTCTCCCACGAGGGCACCAGTTTGGAAGGTTCCTGTTATTTGGCAATCTTTCAAACCAAGGTTCTTGATAGTAGCATTATCGCATTTTTTAAACAGTGCTTGATTGCCAGAAGACCTAGAGATAAAGAGGTTAGATATAAATTTATTGTTACCATCATATATTCCTAGAAAATTGGCAATAGGATAAAAGCCAACCCCACCATTTAAAGTGGAAGAATCAGAAGCATCAATGTTTCCAGTTTGCTGGATATAAGTTCCAGAAGCCCAATAAGAGCTAGTAGAAGATAGAATAACAAGGTCGGCAAAATCTTCTACTAAATAAGGATTATCAGATGTACCAGCTCCAGTAAGAGTCTGACTAAAAAGTGACAATCCAAAAGCAACTAACAAAAGTGATAAAATAAGTTTTTTCATTTCTTTTTCTCCTTTATATTTTTTTAATTTTAAAACAAAATCCTTAAGAAATATATAGTAGCTTTAAAAACTGTGAACCAGACAAGAAAGCCCCGAAAGCTCGGAGCTTTCTTCATATGGATTTGCTTTTATTAGGCTATTTCATAAGAATCATCTTATTAGTTTTATTATAACTATTAGATATTAACTTATAGAGATATACACCAGAAGCAACATTCTTGTTGTTATTATCTTTACCATTCCAGACAAGACTATGTTGACCTGGTAAGAAATTAGTGTAAGATTTTACTACTTGACCTTTTAAGTTATAAATAACTAAGGAAGCCATATCATTTTCTTTCACATTAAAATTGATAGTAGTTTCAGGATTGAATGGATTTGGATAAGCTGCGAATAGACTTGTTGCTGTAGGTAAAACATTATTATTAAGCTCAGACTCTATTCTCACACTTACAGGTCCGTAAAGTTTATTTTCGTTACTTAATTCTACACTCTCTAACCAGTAATAATAAGTGGTTTCAGTTTCAATTTCACTATCAACAAATGAGTACTTAGAACCACTAGCATAGTTATTAGCTGAGATTATATTAGTATTAACTCTTTGAGATGTTTCAGAATTTTCTCTTTCATTGCGATAAATATTATAACCTAAAAGATTTGATTCTGATGCTGTTTCCCAAGAGATTTGAGCAAAATTATCAGCTGTTGCTATAGCATTGAAGGAGGAGAGCTCAACAGGGAGGGTAAAGTCATCATTATTTGTTATTACGATGTCTTTGTCTCCTTTTGAACCATCATAATTGTAAACAATATATAGCCTACCTTCCATAATTATCCAGACATCCACTTCTGAAGTGCCGTCATAAAGATCTAATTCAGTCCCACCAATATATACATGAGAAATTTCAGCTAACTCAGGATAAGTGACTTGAATAATATAATATCCTGTAATATCGAAGTTATAAGTAAATGCAGCTATTGGTTGATATGCAAAACCTTCTGTTGGTAGGCTTTCTAAAATGACAGGAACATGAGGAATTGCATTTTCTGGAATATCAATACTTATTGCCTCTATAGGGTTACTTTCATTAGGTATTTCTGGTTGAATTCTTACATTAGTTGTAAATATATATTCCTGTGGGTCTGTAGTAGGATATGATTTTTCATCATTTATTTTATAATAAGGGGTAACAGTCCATCTTACTGTAGCTGAATAAGGAAGTTCTCCAGCAGGAAGATCAGGAAGATCAGTAAAGTAGAAAACTATAAAAGATTCTTCTTTTTCAATATTTCCAATGATAGTATCGATTTCTGTTTCAACTTGAATAGTAACTCTAACATCATATCCTCTAGTGAAACCAACTACATGAGGAATAGCATTCCAAGATATAGGAGTATCGTTTGTCACATTCCCTTCTCCGTTTGAAGGCATTATACCTGTTGTAACATGAGGACAAACTATAGATGCAGGAATAAGATCTTCTGCCCAAGTTAAGTAAGGGTAACCCATGTTTCTACTGGCATCCATACTCCAATGGTCTTCATCACCATTAATACTTTCTCCTAGAAAATCCCAAGTAGCATTTGTGAAAGTTGATAATGTTTTCATTTCTTGACTTGTTTTTGCAATACCAATAGTTGAAGTAGATACTTGAGATGTCTGATAATCCCAGAATGAATTATCGCAAGTATAGCTTCCATTTACACTAGCAAAACCATTTTTTGGAGCTGCTTCGTTGACAGTTAACTCTCCTATTGAATAGCAATTGTCAATATCAACATAACTGGAATTCCCCATAAAGCCACCAGCATAAGCTATAGCTTCAACATCCCCCAAAGCATAACAGTTACTTATTACAGTAGGTACACTTGATGTCCCATTTATTGAACCAGCAAAACCACCAGGAGTTTGGTCAAAACTTGTTACATCTCCACTAGCAAAGCTATTTTTAACATAGGCAAGTTGATATCCATTACCTATAAGTCCTCCTGTCCAAGAACCTCCTGTTACATCTCCGCTTGCATAACAAGAATCTATAGTTGTAGAGGATAGATAACCACCTATTCCTCCTGAATATCTGTTACCTATTACATTTGCTGATGAAGTACAGTGGGAAATATCAGTATTAAAGTTTGAAAAAGCAACAATACCACCCCAGTTATTTTTACTGTTATTTTGGTTGAGTCTTGAAATTGTTCCCTCCGAAGAGCAGTCCCTAATTGTAGTATTATTTGCAGAAGCAAGACAACCTCCAACCTGATTATCTCCAGTAATTGTTCCAATCATTGAGCAGTTAATCATAGAAGAATTTACTAGAGAACCAGCAATACCTCCAACATCTTGGGTACCAGTAACACTTCCATCAACTGAACAGTTTTTTATGGTTAATCCATTTTGTGATTGGCCCACTATAGCACCAACAAAATTAATTCCACTAATGTCTGCATTTATCATGCTAACATTGGAGATACTTGCATTAATACAGAATCCGAAAAGACCTTGTAGGTTAGCAGCTCTATCAATGGTCAGGTTCTGAATATCAAAATCTTGGCCATCATAATGACCAAAGAAAGGTGAGGATGAATTTCCAATTGGAATAAAACCTTCTCCACCATTTAAAGTGGAAGATTCAGAAGAATCAATGTTTCCTGTTTGTTGGATGTAAGTTCCAGAAGCCCAATAAGAGTTGTTTGAAGATAATATAACAAGGTCAGCAAAATCTTCTACTAAATATGGATTATCAGATGTACCTGCTCCACTAAGAACATTCACTGGAGCCCATTTGTCTAAAGCAAAAAGCGACATACATAAAACAACTAACAAAATTAATAAGATAAGTTTTTTCATTTTTTTTCTCCTTTTTTTTTAATAAAAAACAAAATCCTTTTGATATGTATAATAGCATTATGAATTCCAAAAATATTCCCTGATAGATGATAATCTGTAACTATCTGTAAAATAGGGAAATAAAGTTTCTTCTTGAAATTTTGATTTTCCTGTTTTTTTTCAAGTTTGCAAAAACTTGCGATATTACTTACCGATTTCGCAAAACTTGCGAAATCGAAAGGAACAAAATATAAAAAACATTCTATAAAGATAAGCTATTTGAGTAGGTGACTTGGTGATTGAAGAGTCTCATAGAACGAGACTGTTCAATCTAACTAATAGATAATAAATCCTTTAATCCTTCATATGAATCAATTAGTGCACATTTTATATAAAATTATTTATATTTTCTAATTTGATTTATAGTTTCGTATTTATATCTAAATCTCAGATATTGGAAGAAGACATCTTAGAATCATCAAAGGATGCAGATATAATAGGCAGTGTTCGTTAGACACTGTACAATAATTCCCCCACAGACCTAAGCCCCAGAGGGGCGATAATATACTAGCACAAAAATAAATAAATATTGTCGCCCCTCTAGAGCTCATTATTCTTTTTTATCCGTAACAGTGTCTTCGAACACTGTCTATTATATTTTCATCCCTCTGGGATTTTAAGAATTTCCAAGCTATCGCTTGGAAGCGAATGTGGTCATCCGCATTACCAATGAAGAGGCTTTGTTACCAATATACATTCATTGTAAAATGTCAAGAAAACCTAAAGATGTGCAATATTATCGACTTCTTTAAGGATAAACTATAGAAGAGGGTGGCTTGCTGATTGAAGAGTTTCCTAAGGACGATAAAACAAGATTTAAACCCAAATAATGCAATAGATCTTTGAGAATAGCACTATATTCTTTTGCAAAAGTAACTTACATAATTCTTCCGAATATATATATTATATGCGTCAGAATTCTCCAAGCTATTTTGCTAAAAGAATTTGCACTCTTCACTAAAGTCTATTGCACCATTTGGGTTAAAAAATAGCTTGACTCATTATTGCGATTTCGCTTTTTATAATTATATTGAGCGTCAAGCTGAAAGGAGTTACAATGAAGGATTTGCTTTTAAAAATAAATACTGCAAGCAGGGTTGAGCAGTTTGAAATATTTACCGAAATATTTACTAAATGTTTTGAAGGAAGAAATATTGAGATTAAGTCTTATTTTGATGATTTTTTAGCTAAGTGGAAGGAGTTTCTATCTTTTGAAGCTAAGCCTAACAAGCAAGTTAAAGATATAGTGAGTGCGAATTTTGAGTTATTTTTTAGATTTGTTCGTGCATCTAATAATATAGATTGGTTTAATGAATATTTGCCTGTTTTCATAGAGCATGAAAAGTATCTCACTGGATATTTTTATTTAGCCAATATTTATGACTATTTTGGTTATTTAATGTGGTTAAAGCATGATATTGAAAGAGGGGTACAATATCTTTTAAAATCCTTAGATATAGCAAATAAACATTGCAAACCTGATGAACTTCCCGGAAGATACACAAATTTAGGATATCTATATGAAGTTGTTGGAGATTTAAACAAAGCTGAATATTATTATAATGAAGCTTTGGATTTTGCCCTTAAGTATAATTCAATAAATGCCTTAAAACTAGCATATAATGCTATGGGAAGATTATATATAAGTAAGAATCTTTTCGAAAAAGCCATTGAATATTTGGAAGATGGTTTAAGTTTGTATGATAGAGAACAGGATATTGATAGAGTAGCATTAATTAATAATTTAGCAATGTGCTATAGAACTATCAACAATGTTGAAAAAGCTAAAGAATTGTATGATAGTATTGATAAAGAGTGGATTTTACAAAGAGATCCTGAGTTATATTATGCTGTCCAAACAAATTTGGGTAATCTTTTAGTCGTGTTTGATGAAAATGAAATAGCTGAGGAGAAGTTTAAGAAATCTATTGAATTTGCTGAAAAAGTGAAAGCTCTTGATCAAATTATTAGTCTTTATGTAAGTTTAGGTGATTTGTACAGTAGAACGAAGAGAATAGACCAAGGACTTGAATTGTTAGGAAAGGCTTTAGATTTGAGTAATCAGGTTAAAAATCACAGGGCACAAAAATCAATTTACGAAAAGTACTCAGATATTGAGATGCAACTTAAAAATTATGATAAGGCATTAAGCTATCTAAGTAAATTAGAAGAAATAGCACGAGCAATTAATAATACTTCGTTACGGATTAAGGTTTTAAGGAATCAAGCAACTTGTTTTGAGAAAACAGGTAATTATAAAAAAGCCTATTCTTGTTTAGATGAATTAGAAAAACTCCACAGAGAAATTGCTGATAATGAAAGAAATGAGAAAAGAAGAGATCAAATGAAGTTAGTAGGAAATACTGTAAGAAAACACTTCATATTTCAGAGCAATAATTCTCTTATCTCCCGAGAATTATCTGCAAAAATTGGGGTTAATTTGTTAGGAATAGATTCTTCCATGCAGAAAGTAATAAGTAAGGCACTATTAGCATCAACTAATCCAGATGCAAGTATTTTAATTAGGGGAGAATCAGGAACTGGTAAAGATATCCTAGCTAGGATTATTCATCATTCAGGTACCAGAAAAAACAATCCTTTCATACCGGTTAACAGTGGTTCTTTTTCACCTGGAATAGTAAATTCTGCTCTATTTGGACATGTTAAAGGAGCTTTTACTGGTGCTGTCTCTGGTCATACAGGATATTTTGAAGCTGCTAAAAATGGTACAGTCTTTATGGATGAGATTGGAGAGATGCCTCAAGATATCCAAATCGCTCTGTTACGGGTACTTGAAGAGAAAAAAGTAACACCTCTTGGTTCAAGTAAGCAGGTCCCTGTTGATTTTAGACTTATTTCAGCGACCAATAGAGAAATTGACAAGGAAGTAAAGCTGGGAAAAATGAGATTAGATTTCTTGAATAGAATCAATACTTTAGAAATTTGCATTCCTCCTCTTCGTGAAAGAAAAGATGATATTCCTATTCTAATCGATGCCTTTTTAGAAGAGATTAGTAGCAGAATTCATATTAAGAAACCTCAGCTCTCAATTCCTGCCTTAAAACTATTAACAGACTATGATTATCCTGGTAATGTTAGAGAACTAAAAAATGTGATTGAGAAGCTAATTA
Organism: Cloacimonadales bacterium (SeqCode); assembly: GCA_963692475.1. GTDB lineage: Bacteria > Cloacimonadota > Cloacimonadia > Cloacimonadales > JAFGVF01 > JAEKNW01. Next base: position 2,001,243 of record OY829950.1, on the reverse strand, counting down.
TATTTAATAATAAATGTGAAATCACCCCTGATGATATATATAACTTAAGCTTAGATATAAAAACAACTAATCTGACCCTTCCTTCTTCAACTATTTTACATTTAGAAACTCTGGAAAAACAAGCTATTTGTAGAGCAATGAAGGAAACTAATAACAAGAAAACTGAAGCTGCAATGTTACTGGGAATAACTGTGTATTCTCTACACAGACGAATAAGTAAATATGATTTAAAGTTTTAACCAAAATAATGCAGTAGACCTTTGTGAATAGCCCTATATTATTCTGCACTCTTCACAAAAGTTCTACTGCATCAATCGATTAAAAAAGTCCAGTAATATTACCTTTTTCATCAATATCCATTTTTTCAGCTGAAGGAGATTTTGGTAATCCAGGCATTCTCATAATATCACCAGTAATAGGTACTATGAATCCAGCCCCAGATGATATTATAATTTCTCGCACAGTAACTAAGAAATCTTTGGGTCGTCCTAAGAGAGAAGGGTTATCTGAGAGAGATTTTTGTGTTTTAGCAATACAAATAGGTAACTCATTATATCCATATTTATCTATTAACTTGAGAGTTTTTTTAGCTTCAAGAGAATAATCAACTGCTTCTGCACCATATATTTGATTGGCTATTTTAAAAATTTTATCCTTAACTGCTTCTTTTCTATCATAGAGACTATGTAGCTTACAAGTATCTGATTCAATCATAGCTACTACTTTCTCTGCTAAGTCTATTCCTCCTTCTCCGCCTTTTGTAAAGAATTCTGTAAGAGAAACATCAAAGCCTAATTTTTCAACAAATTCTGTAATGATATCAATCTCTTCTTGTGTATCAGTAGCGAATTTATTAATAGCTACTATAGACTTCATACCGAACTTTTTAGTATTTTCTAAATGTTTTTCTAAATTAACGATACCCTTTCTTACTGCTTCAGGATTTGGCTCTGAAAGGTCTTTGAGTTTAACGCCACCATGGAATTTGATAGCTCTTATGGTAGCCACTACTACTGCTGCACTTGTACAGAAACCTCCGTACGGACAGACTATATCAAAGAACTTTTCAGCACCAAGATCAAAACCAAAACCTGCTTCAGTAACAACAAAATCGCTAAGACCTAAAGCTGTTTTAGTTGCAATAATACTGTTTGCTCCTTGAGCGATATTTGCAAAAGGACCACCGTGTATAAATGCAGGTGTATGTTCAGTAGTCTGTACTATGTTTGGTTTAATTGCATCTTTGAGAAGAGTAGTAATCGCCCCTTCATAACCCAAGTGTTTCACTAATACTGGTTCTCCATCATAGTTAAAACCAATGGTAATTTCACCAATTTTTCTCTTAAGCTCAGATAAATCATTCGAAAGACAGAGTATTGCCATTATTTCAGAAGCTGGTGTTATATCAAATCCTTCTTCCATAGGAATTCCTTGAGTTTTACCACCTAATCCAATTACAACATTGCGTAGCATTCTATCATTTACATCTAATACTCTTTTCCAAGTAACCCTACGAGGGTCTATGTTTAGTGCATTACCCTGATAAATATGATTATCAATTAGAGCTGAAAGGGTATTATTAGCAGTAGTAATAGCATGAAAATCTCCAGTAAAATGAAGATTAATATCCTCCATTGGTAAGACTTGCGAGTAACCTCCGCCTGCGGCTCCACCTTTGATTCCAAATACAGGGCCTAAAGATGGCTCTCTTATCGCCACGCTTGCCTTCTTGCCAATCTTATTCAATGCCATGGAAAGTCCTATAGAAACAGTTGTTTTGCCCTCTCCAGCAGGTGTTGGCGTAATTGCAGATACCAAGATTAACTTTCCTCTTGGTCTTTTTCTGATGTCAGCGACAACAGGTAGTTTGATTTTTGCTTTATAATCTCCATAATGCTCTAAATCTTCTGGTTTTAAACCTAATTTAGAAGCAACATGATCAATATGTTCTAATTTAATTTCACTTGCTATTTCTAAGTCTGTTTTCATTTTTACTCCTCAATGTAATTAATTTTGAAGAAAATATAAGCTATTTTATAAAATAACCAAATTAGGAATTGATAGATAAAACTCTTGAGAAGAAGATAGCAAGTAAAAATCACTATTGACAGATAAATTTAATCTATTTATAGTGGAATATAGAATGAGAATAAGGAAAAGTGATGAAGAAAAAATATAAACAGCAAGAATCGGCTTTTTTCGAAGATGATAATTTGGAAGTATTATATCAAATATTTAAGTTAAAAAACCTCTTCCGTCAAGGTTGGTTAAAGCGTGATATTCCAGAATCAAAAGGAGAATCAGTTGCAGACCATACTTTTGGAACAGCAATGACAGCTTGGGTATTAGCAAAGCGATTAAAACTAAATCTAAATGAAGAAAAGCTATTAAAGATGGCATTAGTCCATGAAATTGGTGAGATTTATGCAGGCGATATTACTCCTGTTGACGGCATCTCTATAAAAGATAAATACCAGCTTGAACTTCAAAGTATAGAGAAAGTTTTCAGGTCTTATCCTGAAGGTGAAGAATTTATAAATCTGTGGAAAGAGTTTGAAGAAGCTGAGTCAGAAGAAGCTAAGTTTCTAAAACAAATAGATAAATTCGAGATGGGCATACAGGCAAGTATTTATAAAGGTCATGATTATGAAAAGATGGATGAGTTTTTAGCTTCTGCAGATAGTGTGATAGCAGATGAAAAGTTACAAGAACTATTCCAAAAAGTTATTCAAAGAGGAGATAACAAATGAATACATTGATAATCTTTGCTACAAAAAATGGAAGTGTGAAAGAAGTAGCCCAGTTGATTAAACAAGAGATAGCTGGTAAAGTAAAAATTGTTGATATCAATAAAGAGAAAGTAATGGATATCTCTAATTTCGATAATATTCTCATTGGCTCATCAATTTATTTTGGTCAAATCAATAGAAAAATAAAGAATTTCATCTTTTTGCATCGTCCTGAGATACTACATAGAAAGTTTGGAATATTTCTCATGGCTGGAGAGCCTAAAAAAGAAATAATGGACAGACAGATTAAAGATGCTATTCCAAATGATCTATATACTAAGGCTGAAGTTATATCAGTTATTGGCTCTGAAATCCAGCTTGAAAAGTTCTCTTGGTTAGTTAGGTTTATCTTAAAATATGTTAGGAAGGTAAAAAGTAGTTATAAAGATATTGACAAACAGAAGATTAAAGAATTTACTAATAAATTTGTGGAAAAAAGCTAGAGTAAGTTAATATGGCTCAAGTTCAAGTCTGGTGGAAATTTTATAAATAAACCACATCTTTTATAATTTTCTCTTAACATCCGACATTAAGTCTTTTTGTTCTTGGCAAAGATAATCCTACATTATCTGCTTTATGTCAGATAGTCTATTGGGGGTTTATTAGGGGTTTATATGGTATCTATTAGCTATCCACTAAGCTGAGAACCAACAGACACATTATAGTTAAGATATATTAGTTCAATACATATAATATGATCTTATAGAAAAGAACAATGCATTAACTAAAGGACATGCCTACTAACTATTGTTATAAATTCTATTATTAGAGTCTTATTTTCAAGCAAAACTTACTATAAACAGTAAATTAAAACTCGCAACTTTCTATTATACAATGAATATACTATAATAAAAGTCTCTTTTTTACCACTATACTTAACTTGAACCGTTAATATTCATCCTAACAAACTATTGCTACTAAATCGGATAAGTAGTTGATTATTTATCCAGCTTAGTATAAATTTATGGTAATGATTTCCAATGTTGCAGAAATTAATTTTACTCGGAGTTAAAGCCTTATCTTTCAATTAAATCAATAATCTTCTGGCAATGCTTTTCCCAGCTAAATTTTTTAACTTGTTCTTTACCTTTCACCACCATTTTTTCAGCAATTTCCGGGTTTTCTAAAACATATTTGATAACCCCAGTGATGTTTTCTGGAGAACTGGGATCGAAAGTTATAACAGCATCACCACCGACTTCCGGGAGAGATGAGACATTAGAACATACAACAGGAGTTTCACTATACATAGCTTCTAATAAAGGGATACCAAATCCTTCATAAAAAGAAGGAAAAGCGTAGAGGGAAGCATAACTATAAAGTGCTCCTAAATCTTGATCTTGGACAAAACCTAAGAAGATAATTCTATCTTTATCAGGAGATTTGTGAGCATAATTTAAAACCTCTTCAGCACCGTTCCATTCACTTCCAGCAAATACTAATTTGTATTTTTTCTTCAGATATTCAGGTAAGTATTCATAAGCCTTGATAAGATTAAGATGATTTTTACCAGGGTGTTCTATGCGTGAGATATACAAGATATATTCACTAGAAATATTAAATTTGTTAACTAATTGTTCTTTGGAAAGATTAACCGATAACTTTGAAGGGTCATAACCATTATAATTTACATGGATTTTATCTTCACACATACCATAATATTTCACTAAATCATTTTTTGTACTCTCACTAATAGCCATAACTACTTGAGCTTTTTTCAAAAAGAAAGGTATTACTTTTTTTATATAATGCATTCTCATGGAATCATATTTATTATCAATATGGAATTGAGAAAGGTCATGGAAGGTAACAATAGTTTTCTTAGGGTAATAGGAGAATAATCTTCTATTCCCAGCAGGTAAAAAGACAAAGTCATATTCATCTAAAGGTAGGGTATATGGCAAAACAAAGAGATGATATGACATACTTACAGCAGGTTTAGAGAATTTATCAGATACAATGAGAAAATTTATATTATCGCTTTTATGAGGGAAAATATAGCTATCTTTTTCATAGATTAAAATATCCAAACTATGATCAAGAGAGAGATATTTCACAACATTATTGATATAGTCAGCAATCCCTGATTTTCCATTATCATAAGCCAAAACAGATACTAAAATTTTATATTTTTTCATGATTATATTGCTCTCGCTTTCCAAACACAATATCTCTGTAAAAATCTAAGAACACAAGCATAAGGTATCCATTGTACTTCTCTATGTTTAATTAAATAGATGAAGTCTCTCAAGAATTCAAGTCCTGCTGAAAACACTACTGATTTCATAAAGCAAGCTCTTGTCTCTTTATAAATCTCTTTCTCCGCTTTACCTTCACCAGTATAACGTTTAACTAAGCCTTTCCAGGTATAATTATGAGAATGTTCTACAATAGCGTCTGGAACATATATTATTTTCTTACCCATTTGCTTCATTCTCCAGGACCATTCGATATCTTCAGAATATTGAATAGTGGGATTAAAAGGATATTGGGTAATAACATCTTTTCTAACTGCAGATGATGCCAAAGAAAAGAAATGTTTCCATTTAGCTGAGATTGAGCCATCTCCAAAAGCACGTTCATAGTCTTTTCTAACTAATGGATTTGCATCTGGACGAGGAACTTGATTAGCAAAAACTGCTATTGTTTCTTGATCTTGCTGGAATGGTCTAATAAGATTTTCTAACCAAAAGTTGTTCTGAGGAATGCAATCTGAATTATTGAATACTATCAGCTCTCCAGATGCCTTATTAATAGCCTCATTTAATACTCTTCCTGGAACATAAGTCCCAGGTTGAATTTGATAAATAACATCAGGATTTGCCTCTTCTGCTACTTGATAACTGCCATCTGTTGAGCCTGAATCTACAATAATGAGCTCATAATCTTGAAGACTTTGCTGTTTCAGCATTCTCAAAGCATATTTTATATAGGGCATTTCATTATAGATTCTCATAATTATGGATACTTTTGGCATAAAAACTCCTATCTATTAAGATCTAAGACTACTATTGTTTCATTTAATTCTTCTGAATATCTATTACGATAGAACTCTTGTGACCAAGATAGAACCATGTAAAGTCCTCTCCCAGAGATATCAAAAAGATCTTTTTCGAAAAGGTAAGGGTTATCCTGATTATACTTTACGGTCTCAGGTATCCACTCTATACCTTTATCCCACATTGTTATGTAAAGTTTGGTTCCGACTAACTTAAATTCAAAAACAATTCTTGCTGTCTCTTCATATTTATAACCATGCTCAATAATGTTATTAAGCAATTCATCAATAATAATCTCAACTTTAGCAGAAAGCGTTGCATTCTTTGTCCAGGCTAAAATAAGCTTTTCACAGTGTTGAGAAATTGCTCCAACATCTTTCATCACAGCTTTAATCCAAAAAACCATCTTTTTGATTTTTTCTGGATCTTCTTGAATCATTTGAAAGTTTGTATTCCCTTGAAGTTGGAAAGCAAAAAGGGTAAAGTCATCGCTACTAAGCTTGTATTTATTATCTTGAAGATACTGTTTAATTTTAAATGGTAGTGTTACAGCATTAACATCATCAAGTTTGTTTTTTAAAATATTAGTTAATCCATTAATACCAAACTCATTGCCTTCAGAATCAATACTTTCATTCAAGCCATCTGTATAGAGGAAAATTATCTTATCCATAGCTAAATCAATTTTGCCAACTTCTGATTCATCAAAAACATAATTAGCTTTCCACCCTATAGGAATAGTACCTTTCTCATCATGAATGATAACTTCATTTGAAGTAACGCTATATTCAATGAAAGGAGGATGCCCACAATTGACATACTCGAAAGTTTTCTCCTCAAAATCAATGATTCCAAATATTAAAGTAAAGTAAGAATCAGTTGATTTAAAGAGGTCTTTAGAGAGAGTTGTATTAAGTTTTGTCATTAAAGTAGTAATGTTAAAATCATCTTTATGTTCATCAATTAAGAGATTAATAGTGGTTCGGACTGCAGACATGAAAAGAGCAGCTTGAACACCATGTCCAGAAATATCTCCGAGATAAACAATATACTGATTATCATTTAGTTTAACAGAGTTAAATACGTCTCCACCAACATGATTTGATGGGACATAGTCTGAAACAAAAAGCATATTATTATCTAAGAAAATCCATTCAGGTAAAATCATTTTCATAATCACTGAGGCAGTTATCATATCATCTTGAAGGGTCTTAAAATAAATTTGTTTCTCTTTTTCAGCAGCTTTAATTCTAAGAATATTTTTTACACGAGCAAGCAATTCCATAGTTTGCCATGGTTTTCTGATATAATCTAAAGCGCCTGCTTCAAAACCTTTTGTTAAAGATTCATTATCTGTACTTGAAGTAACTTGGATTACTGGAAGTTCAGGATCGATGTTAATTATTCTTCTGCATGTTTCAAAACCATCTAAACCAGGCATTGTTACATCTAAAAGAATTAAATCAAACTGTTCAGCTTTTATCTTATTTATTGCTTCATAACCATTAGATGCAAAATCTATGTCATATCCGTTCTTGGTTAAGGTCGCTCCAAGAAGTTTCCTAATTATCTTCTCATCATCTACAACTAATATCTTTGCTTTTGTATCCAAAGTAACTCCTTATAAAAAGATTCACATGTGAATGCTTAATTTACTCGTTAAAGTGAGTTTTTCAAGTTCTATTAACTTACAATTCAATAGATGATTAATTTAGTTATGGAAATATCCAATAAATCTCTATTTATTATATAAAATCATTATTAATTTCATCTTTTTTCTTTAATTACTAATTTATTACTTTAATTTAGATAAGTCAATTAAAAAAATATTTTTTTCCATGTTTCTTAATTTTACAGGGAAATACTTTCCTTCTTTCATAATTTATGACCAATTAAAAAAACAATTAGACATACTTTTTTCATAATATTATAGTTTCAACTTGCATAGAATGGGAAATTAACTTATATTATTACAATAATTACTATAGGGTGGAGAGATGAATAAATTTAATTTTTACAATCCCACAAAAGTTATTTTTGGGAAAAATAGAGTTACAGAAATTGGTAAAGAACTGAGTTTAGATAAACATAAAAAGGTTCTATTATTAGCTGGAAAGGGATCTATTAAATCAAATGGGACTTATGAGCAAATCATTACATCACTCAAACAGAATAATATTGAATGGGTAGAGATGTGGGGAGTTCAGGCAAATCCAACCTTAGAGAAAGTTAACGAAACTATTGAATTAGCTCAACAAAATAATATAGATGCCATATTGGCTGTAGGTGGAGGAAGTGTAATAGATAGTGCTAAAGCTCTAGCAGTAGGATATTACTTAGATGACTTGTGGCTTTTTATGCAAAGAAAAGTGCAGGCAGATAAAGTTCTTCCAATTTATACTGTCCTAACTATCTCTGCGACAGGCTCGGAAATGAATAGTGGCTTTGTAATAACTAACACTAAGACTCAGCAAAAATGGGGTGGTGGCTCGCCTTTATTATTCCCTAAGCTTTCAATAATTGACCCTTCTCTGCAATTTTCACTCCCATGGGATCAGACAGTTAATGGTGGTTTAGATGCAATAGCTCATATTTTTGAGTACTATTTTGTTGATCATGAAGCTATAGTTACCAGGGAAATAGATAAAGCTATAGTTAAGACCATTATTTCAATGGTAGATCGCCTTAAAGAGAATCCTGAAGATTATACTGCCAGGGCAAATTTAGCTTGGTCAGCAACTCTTGCCTTAAATGGAATAAGTGGAATTGGAATGAATGGAGGAGACTGGGCTTGTCATATTATTGAACATGCTCTTTCAGCTCTTTATCCACAAATAGCTCACGGTGCAGGATTGGGAGTAATTTTTCCTGCTTGGATTGAGTATATGGTTTTCAAGTATCCTGAAAAATTCAATGATTGGTTTGAGATTTGGGGAGAAGAAAATAGTATTTCAGCTTTGATATCAATGAGGAATAAGATAAGGAATTGGGGAAATCCTGTTTCCTTAAGAGATCTTTGCATACAGAAAAAAGATTTAGGGCTTATAACAGATAAAATTATGGAGTTTCCTGCAATTGGTAATATAAGTAAATTTAATAGAGAAGATATAGAAGCTATCTTAATATTAGCTTATTAGTATTAGCTTGGTATTTTTGTTAAGAGGTGAAGTTAAGGGTCAAATAAAATTCTTTCTTCATACTTAGATTTGCTATTACTTTTATGAATTACTTATTCACATTACTTTCTATTTTTAGCATTTTTCATAGAAATAAACAAAACATGTAATTTTTTAAAAATGTTTTCTTGACAAGTATTCGACAAATCATGATATGAGTAAAAAACTAATCTAATGGACTAATTGATGAAAAAAGAATTTACTTGTAAAGAGTTATGTGATAGACTAAGCATGAATATAGAAACCATTAAATCTTATTCAAAGTTCTTGGATATTGAAAACATTGAAGAGGTTACTAGTTCCTATCTATTAAATGAAGCTCAGATTCGTATTCTTATAGATATTAATGGATATGAAAAGTTAGGATATGAGCAAACAACAATTACAAAAATCATTAGTCAATCCTCTCCAACTCAGCAAGAAGAGTTAAATTCAATAATCAAAGACATCATAGGGTTAGTTCCTGCTATTATAATTACTAAAGACGAGAATGATAAAACCGTATTGAAGAATAATTCTTTATCACCAAGTTTAGATAAGTTCATAAATGAGAATCCAGATTTATCAATAAGAGAGATAGCTAATAAATTAACAATCAATAATGATGAAGTAAGCAAAATCATTGCCCAAACACAACATTGCAAAGAGACTGGAGAGAGGGGTGATTATTTTGCTCATGGTATTTTAGATAATCGTTTCTTTCATTTTCGTGTTACTTCTATTGTTTCGAATCAGCCATCCAATCAGCGCTTAGTAAGCACAATTTTTAGTGATTATACTGAATACTATTTAGCTCAAAAAAATATGGCAGATAATAATGTTGGATTTCACAACACAATAGACAAAATTCCATTTCCAATTTTAATATTAGAAAACGATAGCATTGTCTATTTCAATCATTATGTTTATCTTCAATTTAAAAAAGAAAATATTACTGAATATTCTTTCTCTTCTCTTCTTTACTCATTCTCAAATGATCCTGAACTTGTGAAAACAATTTTAGACAACAAGAAAAAATTTATACAAAGTAATGAAACAACTCTTCATATTGAAAAGATAGAATTTAATATTGGTGATAAATACTATATTTTTAATCTTCATTTTTCTAAGATTGATAGTAACCTTGTTTTAGTAGGATTTAGTGATATTACAGAGAAAGAAGAGCATCTTGGTAATTTAATATTAGAAAGAAATCTATTTGAAAATGGACCTGTTATGGTTATGAAGTGCATTAACAGAGAAGAGAAGAAAAAAATCGAATGGGTTTCTGAGAATGTTAAGCACTTCACAGGTTATACCAAATCTGAGATTATTGAATTAAATTTAGACATTAATTCTTTTATTAGTGAAGATATGCTTCCTAAACTTTTTAAAGAAGCAGATGAATTCTATGCTAAAAGACAGGAATATTACTCTCATTCGCCCTACAAGATGATAAAAAGAGATGGGGCTGAGATTTGGGTTAAAGATCATACAAGATTACTTTTTGATGCAAATCAAAACTATGTTGGTTATCTTGAATATTTGATAGATGTTTCTGATATGAAAGCATTTGAAGAAGACCTTAAAAAGGCTAAAGAGGATGCAGAAGAAGCTAATAGAGCTAAATCTACTTTCCTTTCACATATGAGTCATGAAATCAGAACACCTTTAAATGCAATCAATGGATTTTCCCAGCTGATTTATGATATTGAAAAAGATCTTGATAAGCGAGAAAAACTTAGAACGATAGTACAATCTGGGAATCACTTATTAGATATTATTAATAACATTTTAGAATTATCAAAAATCGAATCTGGAAACATCAAATTAGCTAAAACAGAATTCTCATTGAAGAATGTGATTGATGAAGTTCATAGAATTATTTCTGTTAGTGCTAATAATAAATCCTTGGAGTTCAAAGTCATTAAGTCATTAATTATTCCTGACCGAGTAATTGGTGATGAGATTCAACTGAAACAAATTCTGATTAACCTTCTTTCCAACGCTGTTAACTATACCGAAAGAGGTGAAATTACTTTGGAGTTAAAATATAGCAATGGTATAGCCTCTTTTATTGTAAGAGATACTGGGATTGGAATCAAAAAACAGAAGTTAGAAACTATCTTTAATGCTTTTGAACAAATACGTTCCGACGAAAAGAAAGTAACTTACGGAACTGGTTTAGGGCTTTCAATCGTAAAAAGAATTGTTGATGTAATGCAAGGTGAAATAAAAGTTGACTCTAAAATTAATCATGGTTCTTCTTTTGAAGTATCTATTCCACTTCCTGAAGGAAAAGGATCTGCTCCTTTAAAAGATAAAATGGATTATGATTCTAACATAGTTGTAGATTTAAGTAGTTATAGTATTTTGGTTGCTGAAGATAATGCAATAAACCAAAAATTAATTAAATCAATTTTGAAAAAAGTAAATAACACTTGTGATATTGCTGATAATGGAAAAATAGCTTTAGAGATGTTAGAAGAGAAAAATTATGATATATTCCTTTTAGATATGCAAATGCCTGTTATGGATGGCATGGAAACCCTGCAAAATATACGTCAAAGCGAAAAATTTCAAAAATTACCTGTAATAGCTCTCACAGCTTATGCTATGTCAGAAGAGAGAGATAAATATATTGCAGCAGGTTGTAATGAGTTTGTTGCTAAGCCTATCAATAAAAATGAACTTTATAAGAAAATAATTCGCCTTTGTAATTAAATAATTAAAGACAAGATTTCCCCCTTAAATATCTTGGTTCAATAAAAAATAGAATTTGAGGTGTTTATGAAACAAAAGACTATACAAGATTTCACACAAGAGAGAGAAAGGTTAAACAATATTATGGCAAAATATACTTCTTTACAGACAAATAGATTTCTCTCTTTAGATAATCAAATGTACCGTGATGGTGCTTTACCACAAGACACTAAAGAGTTATTGGGACTTGTTGCTTCATTAGTTTTACGATGTGATGACTGCGTAACATACCATTTAAAGAATTGCTTTGATTTAAAGTACTCTGATTTACAAATTGAGGAAGCATTAAGTATTGGTTTATTAGTTGGGGGCTCTATTGTAATCCCTCATATGAGAAGAGCTTTTGCGACTTGGGATGAAATGAGGAAAAATGAGTCAGAAACAAAATAAATTCCAGCTAAGTAACATTCTTACAATCTCTTTAGCCCACATGCTCCATGATAGCTTTACTGGTTTTTTCCCAGTTATGCTTCCTTTGTTAAGAGATAAAATTGGTTTCTCACTTATGTTAGCTGGCACTTTACCTATTGCTTTAAGACTTCCTAATTTGCTTAATCCTGTCATTGGTTCACTTACTGATAGATTTAAACTTAAATACTTTGTTGCCTCAGCACCAGCAATAGCCGTTACTTCAATGACTTTAATGGGAGTGGCTAATAACTATATCACTCTTTTTATTTTATTATTGATTGCAGGTTTCGGTTCTACTTTAATTCATGTTCCCTCACCAGTTTTAGTAAAAAAAGTTGCTGGTGAGAAAAAAGGCTTAGGAATGAGTTTTTATATGTTAGGAGGAGAGTTAGCTCGCTCTATTGGTCCCTTAGTAATTACAGCTGCTATATCATACTGGACATTAGAAGGGGTATGGAGATTGATACCTATTGGACTCTGTTTATCCTTCTTGATTCTACTCAAAATAAACAAAGTAGAACAGGACTCCAAAGCTGTAAAAGCTACTTATTTTAAGAATGATTCTCATAAAGAAGTATTGAAATATATGCTGCCTATCTTTGCTACTGTTGCTGGTATATTCTTTTTCCAAAGTTTAATGAAACAAGCTTTAGTTACCTTTTTACCCACCTATATGAAATCTACAGGTTCTACTATTTTTGTTTCCAGTATGGCTCTTTCGATTATGCAATTTGCAGGAGCAGTAGGTACTTTTACAGCAGGAACAGTATCAGATTATATTGGCAGGAAAAATGCTCTCTTAATAATGGCAATTTTATCACCTATATTAATGATATTATACACTTATTCAAGTGGGAATACAGCTCTGGCTCTTTTATCATTGTTAGGTTTCTTCATGTTCTTCTCTCATCCTATTATCTTGGCTTATGTTCATGATAAAGATACAAATCGCCAATCTTTTGTGAATGGCGTTTATATGACTATTAATTTTGCCATAGGTTCTCTTGCTTCTTTTGCGGTAGGATTTTTAGGTGATAGAATAGATCTTACAACAACCTTCAGGATTGGTGGTTATTTAGCTTTCGGCATGATTCCAGTAGTCTTGACTATGAAAAATAAGATTTCACATTAACGCTTCTAATTGCGTGTTTGTAACTGTCTCAAAGGCTCTTAAATGACCTATTGAGACACGAACAAGGACGGATTGGTAATTCACTATAGATTGTTCTAAATGGTTATGGAATTAGATATAATAAAAATTTTATGTAACGAATGATTTAATAAATCGTTATTATATGATATATAATTACAAAAAAAATTAAAAAAGGAGAGGAAACAATGATTCGGCTGGAAAATCTTGTTAAAGATTATGGAACAGTACGCGCAGTGGATTCCATTAACTTCGAAATAAACGAAGGTGAAATTCTTGGTTTCTTAGGTCCTAATGGAGCTGGGAAGTCTACTACTTTGAAGATGATTACTTGTTATCTAACCCCTTCAGCAGGTAATATTTCCGTAGAAAACTATAATGTTGCTGAAAACTCTGAAGAAATTAGAGCAATGATTGGTTACCTACCTGAAACTAACCCACTCTATCTTGAGATGACAGTTTTTGATTATCTGAAGTATGTTGGCAATATGCGAGGTATCAAGGGTAAAGAATTTGAAAAAGCCTTTAAGAAAACTATTGCTAAGTGTGGACTTAAAGGGGTTGTAGCAAAACCTATTCATACTCTTTCTAAAGGTTATAAGCAGAGAGTTGGTTTAGCTCAAGCAATTATTCATAATCCTAAAATTCTAATTCTTGATGAACCTACTTCTGGTCTTGACCCTAACCAAATAGTCGAAATAAGAGAATTAATCAAAGATTTAGGGAAAGAGAAAACTGTTATTCTTTCAAGTCATATTTTGCAGGAAGTTCAAGCTCTTTGTGATAGAATTGTTATTATCAATAAGGGTAAAATAGTTGCAGATGGTTCTCAAGCTGCCCTTACTGAAGATTATTCAAACCGGGCTCGTTTAATTCTTCAGGTAGATGCTTCTAAAGATGAGTTAACTCAGATCAACGGTGTAATCCCAAGTGCGAAATTAGTTAGTTTTAAACCTATTTTAGATAATTTTAATGAAGCAATTTTCGAATATACACCAACTAATGATGTAAGAAAAGAAATCTATAACTATATCAAGCAACAAGATTGGACACTCTTAGAATTCCATAGAGACTATATCAGCTTAGAAGAAGTCTTTAGATCACTAACTTTAGAAGGAGGTAATAGATAATGCATTATATCAAAACTATTGCTCTTAAAGAGTACACTTCATTCTTTAAATCTCCAGCAGCTTATATGGTTTTAGTTGGTTTCCTTCTCATAACTGGATGGTTCTTTGCTAATCCTTTATTCCTCTTGAATCAATCTGATTTAAGAACACTTTTCAGTATTATACCTATCATCTTTTTAATATTTATTCCTGCTATAACAATGGGTTTAGTATCCAAAGAAAACAACAGTGGAACAATTGAGTTGTTATCTACTCTTCCAGTGAAGTCTTCTCAGATAGTTATAGGAAAGTTCATTGCAGGTTTAGGCTTAATATTAACTGGTTTATTGCTTTCTTTGATTCACCCTATCACAATAATGCTTATTGGTACTAATGTTGATGTGGGAGCTATGTTCACTGGTTATCTTGGTTTAGTTCTCTTAGCCTCAGCTTATTCAGCAGTTGGATTATTTGCTTCTTGTCTTACCAAGAATCAAATTATAGCTTTCATTATCAGCTTTGTGATAATCTTTTTCTTTTACATCTTAGATTATGCTCTATTCTTTATTCCTCCATCAATCTCCGGAATCTTTCAATATTTGAGCATAAATTACCATTTTTCAAATATTGCCAGAGGGGTTATTGATACTCGAAATGTGATCTATTTTGCTTCATTGACCTTTGTATTCCTTTATTTAGCTGGCACAGCTTTAGATTTAAAGAAAAGATAGGAGGAATAAAATGAAAAAATCATTATGGATAAATATTGTAATTGTTACGGTAATCATAGTTATTATTAATTTAATTTCGATCTCTCTATTTCATCGATTCGACCTTTCTAAGAACAAGATGTATTCCCTTTCAGATACATCAAAAGAGACTATTAAGAATCTTAATGACAGATTAGTAGTCAAAGCTTACTTTTCTGAAAATCTCCCTCCAGAATATGCAGATGCTCGTCGCTACACTAAAGATTTGTTAGCAGAATATGCAGTTTATTCTAAAGGACAACTAAAATTTGAATTTTTAGATCCTGGAACAGAGGATGAACTGAAGGCTGAAGCTCAGAAAAATATGATTAATCCTGTTCAGATGCAAATTAATGAAAATGATAAAATGGAGATACGCGAAGTCTATATGGGCTTAGCATTCCTCTATCAAGGAAAATCTGAGACCATTCCTTTGGTACAAAAGACACAAGGTTTAGAGTATGATATCACTTTAGCAATCAAGAAGCTAATTTCTGATAAGCAGAAAAAGATTGCTGTTTTTAAACCTGAAGAAGTTACTAAAGATATGTTTGGGAGAGCAAAAGATAATTATGCTACTTTTAATTCTATAATTTCAGAAAGTTATACTATAGAAAATAGCGACTTATCAACACCTCTTGCCGATGATGTTGATGGCTTGATTATTACAGGTATCAAAGATTCTCTAACTGTATCTCAACTTCATAATCTTGACCAATTTATTATGAAAGGGGGTTCTGTTGCCTTCTTCCAAGATAGAGTAAGAGCAAGTATTCAGACTCAGCAAGCAGAAGTTATTAATTCTAATTTGTTTGATTTATTAAGTTCTTACGGCATCAACATAAAACAAAACTTGGTTGGTGATGCTAATTGTGGTCAGGTTAACCTTAGCCGTAGGCAAGGAATGTTCACTATGCAAACACCTGTAAAATATCCCTTTATTCCAATTATCAGTAAGTTCAACAGTGATGCAGACTTGGTAGGAAACATAGAAGTAATGAGTTTAGTATTTGCTTCAGAACTTGATAACAATAATATTCCTGAAGGAATAACTTTCACACCTCTCATGTACACTTCTGAAAATACTAAAAGGGTGAATGCTCCTCGTTTTGATATTGGAGTAAATAGTTATATGAATCAGGATTTGAATCAGATGCTAACTGAAGAACCTGCTATATTAGCTGGTATTTACCAAGGAAAATTCAAGAGTCTGTTTGCAGATAACCCAAATTTTCCAGACAATATTAATGAATCTGAAGCAAGCCAAATTATCTATCTTGCTGATAGTGAAATCCTTTTAGATGATGCTGGGGCAGGTAATAAAACTAATATGGAGTTTGTTCTTAATACCTTAGATACTATTGTGGGAGATGCTTCTCTCATTCAGCTTCGTTCCCGAGGAACAGAATACAAACCACTAAAAGCAGACATCTCAAATCAAAAGAAAAAACTCATTAAGTGGTCTAATATTTTGCTTCCTTCCCTTTTACTTATTTTTTACGGTTTAATCTCATTTAAACTATATAATAACAAAAAGAAGATGTTGGAGAGAATTTATGAATAAGAAAAATATTACAACCTTAATAATATTATTGATTACTGTTGCTGTCTATTTAATGATTACGAGAAATGAACCTAAAGAAAAAGCATTTTTCTACTTTGGAGAGAATAGTGACAACTTCAATACTATTGTTTTTGCTGATTCTAGTGGCTCTATAACATTGGTAAAGAATAGTGAGAAATGGGAAATGACAGATCCTGTGGAATCCCCTATTAAGGAAAATAAGATTGATGATTTAATTAAAAAGCTGACTACTGCTAAAACTTCATCATTGCCTATCTCGGTATCAGAAAAAATGCAAAAAACCTATAATGTTACTGACACTTTAGGAACTCTTATAACAATTCTTGATGCTCAAGGTAATGAACTTAGAAAAGCTCTGATTGGAAAATCTGATAATTATAACTTCTCTTATGCCCGTCATCCCCAAGCTACTGAAATTTACCAACTTTCAGAAAATCTATCTTGGTCTATTAAACCAGATGTGAAAAGCTGGAGAGAGAATGTTATTCTAAAACTTGATACTGATAATATCTTGGATTTCCAAGTTGCTACTAAAGAGAGAAACTATAAGTTTACTTACGCTGATTCACTTTGGATATTTGCCGAAAATGATTTAACTCATGAAGTAGCTGATAATAATCCTATAATGAAAAAAATACTAAATAGATTTAAATCATTAAGAGCTACAGACTTCTTGGATAAAGAGTTTGAAAACTATGAAGACCTTCTTAATGAACCTCATCTGTCGATAAAAATCAATACTTCTGACGACGGAGAAAAGTTCCTAACAGTAATTCCTTACAATGAAACAAGTGTACTGCTACAGTTAGGAAGCCAAAAATCTCCTCTCTATATTGTCCAAAAGAATATTATGGATGATTTCAATTTCGAAATGGATAAACTAATAGTTGAGAAGTAAATAAAAAAGTAATTTAGAATTCAGAATTAACCGCAGTCTATGAATTTTGACTGCGGTTTTTTTATGGGAGTAAGAAAAAGAGTTGCTAATTTATCAGCTTTGTAAAAATTGACATTTATACTTAGTAATGAGGTCTTTATGAAAAATAAAATTATCCAAATATTATATACAGAATTATCTGAATTTTTTGAGTTTGAAGAGATAAAAAAAGTGCTTGAAATCCCCCATAATGATGAAATGGGAGACTATGCACTTCCTTGCTTCTCTCTGGCAAAAAAACTAAGAAAAAGTCCAAAACTTATAGCAGAAGAATTAGCTTCAAGATTTCAAGAAAAAAAAGAGTTCTCTAAAGTAGAAGCTGTTTCAGGTTATTTAAATTTCTTTTTGGAGAGTAGATGGATTATTGCTCAAGTATTAATAAACTCTCTTCAGAATGATTATGGAAAAGGCTCTGACACTAGTAACACTATTGTTGAATATTGCTCTCCAAATACTAATAAACCCCTCCATTTAGGACATTTACGAAACATGGCAATTGGAGAAAGCATATCCCGAATTCTCAACTATAGTGGGCAGAATGTTACCAAAACCTGTATTTTCAATGATCGAGGAGTTCATATCTGCAAATCAATGCTCTCCTATCGTGATTTTGGTAATGGAGACACTCCGGAAAGTAATGACATCAAATCTGACCACTTCGTTGGAGACTACTATGTAAAATTCGCTCAACAAGCTAAACTTGACCCTAATTATGAGAATCAAGCTTTGCAGATGTTAGAAAAATGGGAGGCTGGAGATAAGGAAATAGTTTCTTTATGGGAAAAGATGAATAACTGGGCATTCAATGGTTTTACAGAGACATTCAAACTCTTTGGAACTTACTTTGATAAAGAGTATTATGAGAGTCAGATTTTCCGAAAGGGTAAAGAAATTATTTTGGATGGTTTAGAAAGAAATATTTTTCAAAAAAGAGCCGATGGTGCTGTTATTGCAGATTTAGAAGAATATGGATTAGGAGAGAAGGTACTTCTTAGGCCTAATGGTACTTCTGTTTATATTGTTCAGGATATATATTTAGCATACCTAAAAAATCATGATTTTGGTTATGATAAATCAATTTATGTTGTTGGTAATGAGCAAGAGTATCACTTCACAGTTCTTAAGAAAATTTTGCAATTATGTGGAGTATCTTACGCAGACGGAATTCAACATCTCTCTTACGGAATGGTAGAGCTACCAGAAGGCAAAATGAAATCCCGCGAAGGAACTGTTGTTGATGCTGATGATTTAATAGTTAATACAGCCGGATTAGCAGGGGAAGAGATTCTGAAACGTTATCAAGATATTGATAAAACAGAATTAGAGAAAAGAAGTATGATTATTTCTTTAGCAGCTATTAAATATCAACTTTTAAAAACAGAAACAAGCAAGAATATGATTTTTAATCCTAAAGAGGCTATTCGTTTCGAAGGTGATACAGGTCCTTATCTTCTCTATAGCTATGCACGTGCTTCATCAATATTAAGAAAAGCTCAGGAAGCCTTTAATACTGCACCTTGGGATGCTAATTTTAGTGAAATGAGCTTACTCAAGAAAATAGCTCAATTCCCTGAAATCCATAAAGATGCTATTGAAAGATTATCCCCATCCTTAATGGCTAATTATGCTTATGATTTGTGCCAAATCTTTAATCACTTCTTCCATGAATGCCCTGTTTTAAAAAGTGAAAACTCTGGTCAACGCTTAGCTTTAGTTGCAGCTTTTAGAAATACTATTTCTATTGTGTTAAATCTTTTAGGAATAGAGACTTTAGAAGAGATGTAAGGTGATTTACTTACATAATCATAGTTAGGAGTAGTGATGAACTTAAACTGGGATGAATATGCTTATCTATTTGACTGGGAGCTTTATGCAATAAACTCTCATCAAACCGGAGATTATAAAGCATGGCAAAAGCTAAGCCAAAAAATTGGTGGTAAAGTTTTAGAATTAGGTTGTGGCTCAGGAAGAATTACTTCTCAGCTTTTTGAAGAAGGAATAGATATTTGGGGCTTAGACAATTCCCCTACTCTGATAAAAAGAATGAAGAGAAAACATCCTAATCTCCCTCATGAAAGAATACTTCTCGGGAATATGTTAGACTATGAATTTCCTACCACTTATGATTTTGCTTTCTATAGTTACTCAACTTTTCAGTATCTTCTCACCCTGCAAGATCAGATTAATGCTCTCCAACATATAAGGACTTATCTTAGTCCTAATGGGTATATTGCTTTTGATATTTGCCCTTATACTTGCGATTTACCCATAGAACAAGCAAAAACTCTTCTCTACAAAAGACATAATAAAGAGATTGGAAAAGATATTTCTATGTTTACTTCTCATCAAGTTGATAGAATTAGTCAAATTACTACATGGAATGATAGCTATGTAATGATAAATAAAGATGGAGAAAGAGAGGTTTTACATCATACTCTCTCTCTAAAAGGCATAAGAGGTGACTATCTTGAATTACTTCTTAAGCATTGTGGATTTAATTTAGTTCATGCTTATGGTGATTTTGATTTAAATGAAATTACTCCAACTTCTGATAATATTATCTATTTAGCTCAAAAAAACGATTAAAAATACTTGACTTTATTGGTTATGATGACATTAAATGAATAAATTTAATTAAACCCGAATGAAGTAGTAGAATATATTGATATTCATAAAGATCTACTGCATTATTTTGGTGAAATCTATAACACTAATCATTATTGAGGAAATATGAAGAATATCAAGCTAATTCTGCTCTTAATCTTGTCCTTCTCGACTCTTTCAAGTGTTTCTAACTTTTTTGAGACAAACTTAAAAGTCTTTGGTCCTGATGAGATAACTTTCTTCATTGGTAATATTCCTAAGCTTAGTGATAATGCTCCTGACTTCACTACCATTCCTTCTAATGCCTGGAGAGGTTTAGAACATTATAGGCACAATAACTTTGAGGACAATACAAGGGTATGGTTTAAAATAGACCTTTCAGGAATGATCATACCTTTTAATGCTATCTATTTTCATTCTATGAAAAACAACCTTAAAGTCTTCTATCCATACCAGATTTATCCTACTAAAGAGACTCAAACAAGTATCAACAACTATGATATTAATAATCATACAAACACGCAGATTATTTCATTAGGAGATAATAAGTATGATAATTATGAGTTTCAGTTTAATAAAATCTATTTCTCCATTGATATTGATAGAAAAGTACCTCTATTTAAATTTTTCCCTATCGTAGTTGGTGATGAAGACAATATTAAAGAGTATATCATAAATGAAGAGATAATCAAGAGAAATACAGATTATTTAACCTTCTTTGTTGGAAATTTTCTTCTTTTTATTAGTTTCATAACTTTTATAATCTTCTTAATAACCTTGAAAAACTTTAATCCTACTACCCTATATTTTTCTTTGTTAATGGTTACAGCAGGACTTTTCTATTGGATGTTATCACCCTTATCTTTATTTTTCTCAGACTTTACCTACACACGAATGTTGTACATTCTTACTTTTTACCACTTAATATGGGTTTTCTTTGGCTTAGTAATAGCCTCTTTTTTAAAAAAGAAATATATGGCTATAGTATCCTTGTTAGTATTGATAAGCCTTCTTTTATCTTTTATTTTTCCTCAATTCATTTCAATTAGTCGCTTTTTTGTACTCTTATCATTATCCATTTTTAATATGATAATTATATATCAGCTCCAAAAATCTAAGTTAGATCTTCTGAATACCAAGACTCTCTTCTCTGTGGCTGCGATCTTGAATACGATCTTTTTGATTACTCCACTTTTCTTGCATAGAATAAGTTCTATAACTATGTTTGGTCCTGTAGGATTAGGTCTTTTTGCCTGGATTATCTCTTTTGGAGTTTATACTTATAAACAGTATAATTTAACGATTAATGAACTCCAAATTCAGAAAATTAAAAATTTAGAGCTAACTGAATCTAACTTGGAATCTCAACTTAGCGGTTTAAAAAAACAGTTAGATCCCCACTTCCTCTTTAACAGCCTGGGTACTCTCATTGCCCTTATTGAAATAGATAAGGATTGTGCGGTTGATTATATTCAAGAGTTTTCAAAAGTATACCGCTATATCCTCGATACTCACGAAAATAATTTTGTTACTGTGAAAGAAGAACTAAACTTCTGTAATGCCTTTATCTTTTTACTAAAAAAGAGATTTAATGATAGTATCATTGCTAATTTTGCCATTAAAGATGAAGATTTACCTAAATTTGTCCCTCCTTTAAGCATTCAAATGTTGATTGAAAATGCAATCAAGCATAATATTGCTACCGATGAAAATCCCTTAGAGATACAGATTTACACAAAAGATGATTTTGTTATTGTGGAAAATTATCTACAACTTAAAAAACATAGTCAACCAACTTCTAAGTTAGGACTTAAAAACCTAAATCAACGACTTTATTTACTAAAACAAATAAATATTATTGTTATTGAATCTAATAATAAGTTTATTGCCAAAATTCCTTTAATCTCAGAGGTTTAAATGAATTTCTTAATTATTGAAGATGAATATCTAACTGCAAATAGAATAAAGAATATTGTCGAAGAGATTAGCGAGAAATACCATGTATTAGATGTTATTAGATCGGTAAAGCAAGGTAAAGAGTGGTTTAAAAAAAATCAAGAACCAGATTTGATTCTTAGCGACATCGAATTAGGTGATGGTAATTGCTTCCAAATATTCTCCGAGTATTCTCCCCAAGCACCAATAATTTTCCTTACTGCCTATAACCAATATGCAGTTCATGCCTTTAAATTAAATAGTATAGGTTATATTTTAAAACCATTCAAGAAAAGTGATATAGAAGAAAATATTAACAAATTTAAATCACTAATTATCAATAATATAAACAACCCTATTATCAAAACAGAGTCCCAGAATCATAGCGAGTCTCACGAAAAAGATATCCGCTTCTTAATTAAACAAGGTGTTAATTTGATACCCATTCTCGCCTCTGAAATCATTCTTTTTTACTCAGAGTCAAACCTAACCTATATAATTACCAAAAATGAGCATAGATACATTCTTGACCACTCTTTGGAGCATTTAGAAGAGATACTTGATACTAACCATTATTTCCGTATATCGAGGAGTATAATTGTAGCAGATTATGCAATTGTGAGTATCAAAAAACATGAAGCTCATAGGCTGATTTTAATTTTATCTGTAGATGTAGCAATGGATGTTATTGTTAGTAGAAGAAAGGTCTCGGCTTTTAAAACTTGGGTTAATCAAGTATAGTTAATGTGAAGACTATATCCAAGTATGATGTCTCGAAAACAAAAGACTCAAGTTCAAGTCAGGTGAAAATTTCATAAATAGGTCACCTCTTTGTAGAATTTTCTGTTAACACCCAATAATCAATCTTTTTGTTCTTGGTAAATCTAAATCCTTCATTATCTGCTTTATTTCAGATAGTCCATTGGCGGTTTATTAGGGGTTTATTGGGCATCTATTAGCCATCCACTAAGCTGAAAACCAAGAGACACCTGATAGTGGAGATATATAAGTTCAATACATATAATATGATCCTTTAGAAAAGAACTATGGATTAATTAAACCCGAATGGTGCAGTAGAGCTTTGCAGAAGAGTGCAGATTCTTATCCCCTTTTTTGAGGGGGACACAGGGGGTGCATTAAGGTTTTACAGAATTTATCAGCGTATAATATATATACTCTGAGAAATTATGTAAAATGCTTTAGCAAATGAATATAGTGCTATTCTAAAAGATCTTCTGCATTATTTGGGTTAAAAGACATGCTTGCTTAATATTGTTTTAAAATTATATTATTAAAGTATTATTTACAAGCAAAACTTACTCTAAACAGTAAACTTAAACTCGTTACTTTCTATTATACAATGAATATATTATAATAAAAGGCTCTCTCTCAAGTAGAGTGGGCGTAATTTAGTTCATGTGTTTAGTTTGTCTAAAAGTGGATGTCCACATCAGCAAAATCAATAATAATGACGCCCTTCCAGGGCTAAGATAAATCTTTGGTTCATATATACAGGGTCTAACGAACCCTGCCTATTAAATGACATCCCTTCGGGATTAGATAAATATTATTTTCACAAAAATAAAAACAGAAGGAATAAATCCCTTTTTAAATTATTTATCAAATTTCCCACTCTACTTTTGGAGAGAGCCTAATAAAAGGCTCTTTTTTCCACTACACTTGAACAATAGCCAAAATTATGCAATTCAAATCAGAAGAATCTACCTCATTTAAAATATTGTTAAGTAACTAAAGCATAGTAAAAATATAATCTTACAAGAATTTGCATTTCAGTAAATACATATAGCTATTCATTAGTTATATTATGCAATACCCTCTAATTAACAAATTTATAGCTTGACAATCTTTTTTAACTCAATAAGTTTTAATTATAGCTATAGAATTAATTAATTAATTAGGGTAATTATACTATATCTATAGTATGATTATTTTACTTTGTTGTTGTATTATAAATTTATAGTGGAGGAACTATGAAAAAAACATTTATGATTATTACTTTGATTCTCGTATTTGCTACTTGCCTATTAGCAGATACAAACACGCCGTTAACAGGAATTAAATTAGATCAAGTTAGTTTGAGACCTTACCAATCTCAGAATCGTTTTGAAACACCTTATGAATTCGCAATTAACCCAGTCTCAATTATGGATAATTATTACGACTATTTCCCAGGAACATACGGAGCAATTCCTATGATGAGAGTGGACCTCTCTGCTACTGGGGGAATTAATGGTAACTGGATTATTTATCATGCTAAAGCCACTCCAAGTAGTGAAAGAAGAGTCTATAAAGCTTTTATAGATGCAACTGGTTCTGTTTTAGCAAATTCCACTTTTAACATTAATGACACTAATGAAGGTTATGCCGGACTTGGTTTAACTTCTGGTGGAAGACCAATCTTTGCTTATCATGGAAATTGGGATGCTTCTGATAGCCAATGGGAAGTAGGCTTAGGTTATGATGCGGTTATTGGTGGAACCGCCATTAATCAAAATTCTGACTTGTTTACAGTGATAGATTCACCGACAACAATCGAAGTTAATGGTCAAACTTACTCAAGTAATGAATTTAACTGGCCATCAGTTCAAATTGGTCCATCCCCATTAGAAGGTCATCAACGAGTTTATGTTTGTGGCAGAAATGGATGGTCAGCATCAGGTGCTGCTTCTGAGAACATTTATATAATTTATAAAGATTTCACTGAAGAAGAAATTGAATATCAAACATTTGCTCCAACAAATTGGGAATCAACATCGATTCCAGACCTTAATGAATGGAATGTGTCCACTGGTGAATGGAGAAGACCATTTATGAGTTTCAAAGTTATTGAAGACAAGCTCTATTATATTGGTTATCATTTTGCTGCAGAAAGTAGCGCTTCCACTGCAGAATCAATAAATGAAGCATCTCTTGATGTTTTTGTCTGTGATAACTATGGAGCAGGCCAATGGCAAAGATATTCTCTTTGGGATAGTTTTGATTCTTATAACCCCAACTATATTGACCCTACCGGCTTCCACGAAGGTACAGAAATGACAGAAGAATATTTCGATACAAATGAACATGATTATTCTGATGAAGATATGTATATCGGTATTGGAGAATCAGGTCACTTCAATCTTGCTGTTGATAATAATGGAAGAATTCACATGCCAGCCCTATTTACTCAGAAGACTTATGAAGGGACTTATTATCCTGCCTTGCATACTGTTAAGACAGTGATTTTTGACCCTAATGATAATAGCTTCAAAGTTAATGAAGTCTATCCACAATCAGCTACAAGAGTTTTTGATATAACAGGAAACACTGAAAGTGTAAGTGATGAGGTTCCTTGGTTATGGTGGGATACTAATGGCGATGGTATCATTGATGAAATTGCTGATGATGGTACTTGGGACGGAGAAGATGATGGTGTAACTCAAGATGATACCGAATATTGGGGAATGCCTCTTCTTGAAACTATGTGGCCTTTCCCATATTGGGATGAAGATGGTGGAGATGAACAAGCTGCTCTTTTCCATTTAAATCACATTAGAATTACTGACGCTAACGAATTCGGTATGATGGCAATGATTTGGCATGATACTCAAAAATCTCGTGACTATAATAAGAATCCAACCTTATATCCTGAATTAGAACCTTTTGGACAAAATATCGAAACGATGATAAGTGTTTCTGCTGATAATGGTGCTTCATGGTCAGAACCATTCTCCTTAAACAGTGTAGAAGTTCCTGAATTAGAAGGACAAATCCCTACTTTTGTTTATCCAACCAATAAAATTGATTTTATTCAATCACCTACAGGAACAGGTCCTATTGGTAGACTTCATTTCATGTATCTTGATGATAACACTTATGGTTCTTCAGAACAAGGAATCGGACAAGCAACTGGTGGAACAATGATGTATGCTGCTATTGATATCGATTTCGGTTCTGCAACTCCAAATATTGACAACAATGTTGTAATGCCAAGTTCTCAATTAAAACAAAATTATCCAAATCCTTTCAATCCTGAAACTACTATCTCTTTTGATATGCCAAAAGCAGGTAATGTCGAGCTAAGTATCTATAATATTAAAGGTCAGTTAGTGAACACATTAGTTAAAGGAAATGTTCAAGCTGGAGAACACTCTTATGTGTGGAAAGGACAAGATAACAATGGTAATAATGTCTCTTCAGGACTATATTTTTATAAATTAAATAGTCCAGATAATACACAAATGAAGAAAATGGTGTTAATGAAATAGTATCATATAAACTTATGAGCTAGTTGATTTAACTTCTATTTATTTAGTCGCTCACCCCTTAATCATTTGATTGAGGGGATTTATTTACCCAAATGATTAGTAGAAAGTTAGGGTAGAAATAGTCTCCGACAAAAGATGTTTTTTTTAGCAAAAACTAAGGCTGATGTTAAAATCAGCCTTAGTATATTATAAGCAAATAATCAAATTATTTGTGTCTTTTATTTCTTTTAGTATCAGCAGGTCCTATAGAAACTTTTTCGCCTCTAAGCAAACTCATAACACCTTCTGTAGATTTTCTTTCTTCAGATACTAATTGGCAATAATCGCTATCGTTCTGTTCCTTATATTCAGGTTCAGTGTAAGTAGTAATAAAACCTTCATAATTACGAAGAATAGTTCGTCCTGGCATTTGAGAAACAATGTAATTTGGCAGAACAGGTATCTTACCACCACCACCAGGTGCATCAACAACATAAGTTGGAATACATAAACCAGAAGTATGGCCTCTAAGAGATTCCATGATTTCAATACCTTTAGAGATAGGTGTTCTGAAGTGTGAAATACCTTCTGAAAGATCACATTGATAGATGTAGTAAGGTCTTACTCTATTCTTTACAAGAGTGTGTACTAACTTTTTCATTACATCCACGTGGTCATTAATTCCTTTAAGTAAAACAGATTGATTACCAAGAACAACACCTGCATTAGCTAATTTAGCTAAAGCTACTTGAGCTTCAGGAGTCATTTCATTTGGATGATTGAAATGAGTATTTAGCCAAATCATAGGATATTTCTTCAACATTGCAATTAATTCATCATCAATTCTCTGAGGAAGAACAACAGGTATTCTGGAACCAATTCTAATGATATCAACATGGTCAATAGCGGCAATTTCAGAAATAACTTCTTCTAATCTTGCTGTTGATAGTGTTAATGGGTCACCTCCAGAAAGAATAACATCTCTAACCTCTTTAGTATTTCTGATGTATTCAATAGCTTTTGATACATTATCTTTTGGCATTGGAGCATCATGTTCACCAGCTTTTCTTCTTCTTGTGCAGTGACGGCAATACATGGAGCATTGGTCAGTAAGAAGAAGTAAAGTTCTATCAGGATATCTATGAGTTAAACCAGGTGTTGGAGAATCTGTATCTTCATGAAGAGGATCGTCCATGTCGGTAGTAACTAATTTTGATTCTTGAATCTTAGGAATAGCCTGCATTCTAACAGGGTCATTAGGATTATTCTGATCTATAATTGAAAGATAGTATGGGGTAATAGCCATTCTAAATGGGAAATTCCCCCCTTTGAAAACTTCCTCTTCATCAGGAGTAAGTTTTATATATTTCTTTAAATCTTCGTATGAAGTTATTCTATTCTTCAATTGCCAATGCC
This sequence comes from Cloacimonadales bacterium (SeqCode), assembly GCA_963692475.1. Taxonomy (GTDB): domain Bacteria; phylum Cloacimonadota; class Cloacimonadia; order Cloacimonadales; family JAFGVF01; genus JAEKNW01. Next base: position 1,973,394 of record OY829950.1, on the reverse strand, counting down.
AGTCATTCCACTGTTCTTCTGTAGCAATTGTCTTAATATCTATAAGTTCGGACATTCACCCTCCCTTGTTTAGTCAGTGTATCTTTGTTTAAATAACTCCATTAAATATGAGTTTCTTCTTAACAAATCAATGGAAATTAAGGCATGATTATGGGCATAACCATTACCAAGTATCATATCTACATCTGCTCCTATACCTTCAGCACCTAAAGCTGCTCTGGTAAATGAAGTAGCCATTGAGAAGAAATATACAGTTCCACGATCTTTACAAGCCATAATTGTTGACATCTCTGTATTTTCAACATTAACAACGTTGATAACTAAATCAGCCATCTTACCGTCAGTAGCTTTAGCAACAATCTCTTCTACTTGGAGAGCATTAGTTGCATCACCAACATAAACTTCATTACAGCCTGATTTTAAAGCAGCTTCAACACTTCTTTCACTATGTACTATTCCAATAACTTTACCTGAGACACCAACCCTTTCACGGCTGACTGCATTACAAAGCACACCAGATTTTCCACCAGCACCAAGAACAACAACAATATCACCAGCTTTTGCTAATCTCTCTGCCTGAGCAGGAGCACCAGCTACATCAAGAACTGATAAAGCTAAGTTGATATCCATATCTTCAGGAAGCTTTGCATATATTCCTGATGAGAAAAGAATTGCTTGACCCTCGATTTCTACTTGATCTTTATCTAAAATTACTTTTTTTACTTTTTTAACTTTCAAAGGAGTTAATGATAAAGATACTAAAGAAGCAATTAAATCTCCTTCTTTTACCTCTTCTTTCATCTCGAAGTTTGGTCCTAATTTAGCAATTCTGCCAATAAGCATTCCGCCTGAACCGGTATCTTCATTCTTATGCTTTCCTGTTCTTTCTGTTAAATCTATTACATGATTTGCAAAAGCTTCAGCTAAATCTTCTTTATGACCTTGATTGATTAACTTGTTCTTTATTTGATGAAATGATGCAGAGTCAATATTCAATCTTATAACATCTATAAGCATCTCATTATCCCAAATCTCTGTCATATCATTATCCACAACTCTTGCTGGTTGCGGTAAAACACCCTTAGGTTCAATTACTCTGTGAGTTCCATAACGGTTTCCACCAGTCTTCATATTTCCTCCATCACTTTAATTATTTTCTTTTATTCCTTAAATCATAAAATCATTATTTTACTAGTTCATACCATAAAAAAATTATTCCTAAGATAGTCAATATAAAAATCTTGAAACTCTTATGAATATGTTATTCTTAACTCTAAAGCTTATTGATAACTCAGACCTAATTATTTCATTTTACATCAATTCTTAAGAAAAAATTCCTTTACAACAAAAGCATCGAATTTGATAATTGAGTAAAGAAGATAAAAATAGGAATAAAATGGATAAAAGAAGAGATAAATTAAGGACTAAGACTACAGAAAGGAAGTTCAAAAACATTAGTATTGATAATATTGATGACTTTTTGGATGAGGATTATAGTCATGAGAAGAAAGCTATTAGTAGAGGTCAGAACAGGAACAAAAAGACACTCAAAAGAGATGTAAGATTAGAAGATGGTCTAATTACAGAAATTATGACCAATAATATGTTCAAAGTAAAGCTTAAAGGAGAAGAAGTTCTTGCTCTTTTAGGTGGTCGTCTTAAGCAGTTTATGTTCAATCAGAGAAGGGTAATGGCTGTAGGAGATAAGATAAAGCTTGATATTTCTCAGGGAACCCCTTATCGAATTGAAGAGCTTATTGAACGCAAAAACAAGTTAATGAGATATTCTGAAGGAAGCTACCAGAAAGAGATTCTTATTGCCAGCAATATGGATTATGCTATAATTACAGTTTCTTGTGTTCAGCCCATGCTTAAATTAGGCATGATAGATAGATTTATTATTCAATGTGCTATAGACAATATTGAACCTGTAATTTGCGTTAATAAAATAGATTTAGTTGAAGATTTAGAATATTATCAAGAGATGTTGGAATACTATATTGAGAGTGGTTACAAGACTTATTTTGTTTCTGCTACTACTGGACAAGGAATAGAAGAGCTCAAAAAGTTGCTAAAAGATAATATATCTGTATTTTCTGGTCAATCAGGAGTAGGAAAAAGCTCTGTAATTAATGCTTTGATGCCCAGTTTAGACCTTAAAGTAGGAGAAATTAGTAATTTTAATGAAAAAGGAAGGCACACTACCACAAATTCTAAGCTCTTGGAGTGGGAATTTGGGGGGTTCTTAGTAGATACTCCCGGAATAAAAACTTTAGCGTTGAAGCGAGATAATGTCAGTCTTGTCTATAATAAATTTCCAGGTTTTGATAGATTTTCTTGTTATTTCAACAACTGTACTCATACTCATGAGGATAATTGTGGTGTTTTGAATGCAGTTGAAAGAGGTGAAATTCCTCAAAAGGTCTATGAATCATATTTAAGAGTTATCGAATCGGTGAATTATGAATAAGTTTGGACTCTTCATTCATACAGAATATTATGATAAGCAGAAGCAGAGTGAGATAATTAGGAAATTATATAAGAATTATGATATTGAATTTTATGGTTTTGATGACCAATTAGAAATCTTACCTGACTTTGTAAAGCCATATAAATCTAATAAGAATATTAGCCTTAATTGTATTTTAGTTTTTGGAGGTGATGGTACAATTTTACGAGCTAAGAAATACGCCCTTCTAACTAAAGCTCCCCTTCTTGGGATAAATATTGGTAAGTTAGGATTTCTTTCAGAAACCAAACCAGAACTTTTAGAAAGGTCTATTCAACTACTAATTAGTAACAAGTACAAAATCCAGTCTCGATTATTGTTAGATATAAAAGTATTTCGTAATAATAAACTTTATTATCGTGATTTAGCCCTTAATGATGTTGTCTTGTTTAGAGCAAACACTCCCAAAATGATTGAAGTAAAAATTAGAACTAATGATAGACTTATCTACACCACACGATGTGATGGCTTAGTCGCTTCTACACCAACAGGCTCGACGGCATATTCACTTTCTGGAGGCGGACCAATCTTAGACCCACTCATGGAAGCTATAGTTTTTTGTCCTCTAAATCCTCACATTCTATCTATAAGACCTATTGTCTTTTCAGCTAAGGATTTACTCTCTTTTGAGTTAATTAGCTGTCATGATGAGCCCCTGCTCCAAGTAGATGGAGTAAATGTTACCTCTCTCTTAGCAGGAGATATTATCAAGATAAATGGTGCTACCCAAAAGGTTAATTTTATCAAACTTTCTAATAAAACATTCTATCAAATTATGCGAAAAAAGATGCACATGGGGCGAATATGATATTAAGAATAAAGTTTAAGAATTTCGTTCTTATTAAAGATTTAGAATTAGATTTTAAAGCAGGGATGAATGTAATTACTGGTGAAACAGGAGCAGGAAAATCTGTCTTAGTAGGCGGTTTAAACTTAGTTCTTGGGGGTATGGTTAGAGGTAATTATTTCTATGAAAAGGATAAGAATATCTATTTAGAGGTAGATTTTGATATAGATTCTAACAATACACAACTCTTAAACTTAATCAAGACCTATAGCATCGAAATAGAAGAAAATGAGTTATTCTTCGTAAAAGAGATTAACACAAATGGGAAAGCATCTAGCTTCATTAATGGAAGAAGAGTTACTAATAGTATCATAAAAGAATTTAGAGATGTACTCCTCGATTTTCATTCACAAAATGAACAACTAAATCTTAATGAACCTGAATACCAATTACAGGTGTTAGATGCTTATGGAGAATTAGATAGTCTTAGAGATGAAGTAGCCACTTCTTATCAAGAATGGAAAAAAGAAAAGCAGAAACTTAAAGATTTAGTAAAAAAAGATAAAGCTTTGTTAGAAAAAACTAAACTCTATGAGTATCAAGTAGCTGAATTAGAAGCTATGAATCTACGTCAAGAGGAAGTTACTGAATTAGATCATGAATATAATGTTTTGATTAATGCGGATAAAATAGTGTCTCTTAGTAGAGAAATAGTCCAAGAATTTTATGAGGTAGAGGATTCTTTTATTGATAGATTAAATTTAGCTCTTAATAATCTATCGGAATTTAATGATGATTTAAACCAGATAAAAACAGCATGTGAATACTTCTATGATGCTAAAAGTCTAATAGAAGATGGTATAGGTAGTTTACGGGAAGTTGAAGATGTTGTTTCGATAGATCAAGAGAGATTGCAGATAGTAGAAGATAGAATTAAGAGTATCGAAGACATGAAATCAAAATACCATGTCAATAGTGTTGAATTACTTCTTAATTACTATACAGAAATTAACGACTTCTTATTAAACAAGTCAGCTTTAACAAATGATATTAAGAAACAGAATGTTTTGATTGATTCTTTAGAAGCTAATTTACTTAAACTTTCAGACAGACTTTCAAAACAAAGAAATAAGTTTGCCCACAAGCTTAAATCTGAAATTGAAGCTAATATCGAAAATCTTTCTCTAGCTCAAGCAAAAGTTCAGTTTGATTTTAATAAGGGAGATTTTGAAAATAGACTCATGGAGATTACCGAAACTGGTTACGATAAGATTAATCTCCTTTTTTCAGCAAATTTAGGCGTTGACATGCAAGCTTTGAAAGAGTCAGCTTCTGGTGGTGAATTATCCAGAATGCTATTAGCTTTTAAAAAAATACTTTCAGACAAGCTAAAACCTCGCTCAATAATATTCGATGAAATCGATGTTGGGATTGGTGGTAATACTGCTCTTTATATTGCAGATTATATTGCCAAGATTGGCGATAAGCATCAAGTAATCTGTATTACTCACTTACCTCAAGTTGCAGCCAAAGGTGCTAATCATTTTAAAATCGTGAAAACAATAAACAATAAAAAAACTGAAATTGATATAAAACATTTGGATAACAAGGAACGCGAAATTGAAATTTCTCGGATGTTAGCCGGTACTGTCAGTGAAACATCTCTTAAACATGCTAAAGAGATTCTAAAACGTACTAATACTAACAATTTGACAGATGAATAAAATAAACTTCTGTTACAAAAAATCAGATAATATTTCTTAATCAGCACTTATTTTTTAAAATTGTAATTGACAAGTTTTTGTCTATTAAAATAATATTCTTGTAATTAAGATATATATGTAGAGAGAAGGAGCTATAGTGAGTAGAAAAAGTTATAGAAACACTAGAGTGATAATTATTTTTGTGATTTTATTAGCCTTAGCATGGGGATTTTATAAAATAGGACTCCCTTTTGATCAACCTGAATCAAGAGGAACAAGAAGTATCGCAAATTTACAAGATGAGTTGATGTATCGTTGGGATGATGCTAAAAAAGCTAATTATAATGCAAAATTCCAAATGGTTATGGAAAGTAGAAATTTTGATAATATTGCTGATTCTTTAGGTTTCTTATCAGAGTATGTAGAAAAGTATCGTGGTTCTATACTTTCAAAATATGAATATATAGTCAGAGTCCCTGTAAATGAGACTAAGCAGTTTAACCAAAAAGTTAGATCTTTAGCAAGTTTAGTACAATTTAGTAGCGACTATTCAACCGCCTTAAATACAGGTTCTATTGAAGCTTATAATGATAGTTTAGTAGCATTACACGCAAAAAGAAAAAACTTAGAAAAGTTAAGAAGAGAAAATCCTAATATCAAAGGCTATACTCAAGATATTGAAGAAGTCGATATACATATGGGACGTATCATTAGTATGAAGCAATCCCTGCAAAATACAGAATATGATCTGTATTTAATTGCTTTCTCAGAACAATTTAAAAAAGCTATTAGTAGCTCAGAATATATAAGAAAATTATCCAAGCACTTTATTATTGCTCTTGGTGTTTTAGCTTTAGCTGTTCCATTGCTTACCCTCGGTTCTAAGCTTTTATTCAAAGTTTTAGGAATTGTGGGTGCTTCCACAAGTCAACTTTATGGAAGCTATTATAACAAAAGTTATAAATATGGAAACTACAGTGGGTATGGATATAACTATGGACGAAAGCGACATGTCAAACGGGTTTATAAAGATAAACCTAATGGGGACGGAAACGATTCGTCGGAAAAGTCTTAAATAAAATCAAACTTAATAATAACCGACAGAAAGTCGGTTATTATTTTAAAAGGAGTTAGCATGACTATAGATCCTTGGTTAATATGGCTAATTATTGGAGTAATTTGTGTAATAATTGAGATTTTCGACCCAGCAGTATTTTTTATAAGTTTTGGGATTGCGGGATTAATTACAAGCCCAATTTCAACTCTCGGTATTGCGATGTGGCTTCAAGTCTTAATTTTCGGATTGATTAGCTTCATCGTATTCCTACTAATGAGGAAAGTCTATGAAAAACTATTTAGTAAAGAGAAAACTGAAACAAATGTCTATGCCCTTATAGGTAAACAAGGCCTTGTAATCAGAGAAATTCCTCAAGATGGAAGAGGAGAAGTCAAAGTAGGCGGAGAAATCTGGGCTGCTGTGGCTGAAAATAATATAGGAATCAATAATAGTGAGAAAGTAGAAGTTCTCTCTATAGATGGAAATAAACTAATAGTTAAGAAAGTTTAAAGGTGGTACAGAATGGAAGCATTAATTGCTGTAATTGTTATTGTTGTATTATTAATCATCATCATTGCCAAAGGTGTTATTGTTGTCAGGCAAGCTGAAGTAGTAATTATAGAAAGATTAGGTTCTTATAGCAGAACTCTGCAAAGTGGACTTCACCTTATAGTCCCTATATTGGATCAAAAGAGACCGATTACTTGGCGACATATAAAAACCGATTTTAAAGGAACAAGTTATATTTCTGAGATAACAGAGCACAGAATTGATCTTAGAGAAGCGGTTTATGATTTTCCTCGTCAAAATGTTATTACTAGTGATAATGTAACAATCAATATTAATGCACTTTTATATTTTCAAATCACTGATCCCTATAAGGCTACTTATGAAATTAGAAACTTACCTCAAGCTATTGAAAAATTAACTCAAACTACTCTTCGTAATGTTATTGGTGAGCTTGATTTAGATAAAACCTTGACATCACGAGACACTGTAAATACTAAGCTTCGTTTGATTCTTGATGAAGCTACTGATAAATGGGGTGTAAAAGTAAATCGTGTAGAATTACAAGATATTGACCCACCACAAGAAATCAAAGCTGCCATGGAAAAGCAAATGAGAGCTGAAAGAGATAGAAGAGCTAAAATTTTGCAAGCAGATGGTGAAAGAGAATCAGCAATTATGGTTGCCGAAGGTAGTAAAAAATCAAAAGTTTTAGAAGCTGAAGGTAAAGCCGAAGCAAGATTATTAGTTGCTGAAGCTGAAAAGAAATCAATTGATTTAATTGCTCAAGCAATGAAACAAACTTCTATGGACCCTGCTCAATATCAGATAGCCTTAAAATATATTGAGGCATTTCAAAATATTGTTAAACAAGGTGATAAGACTGTTGTTATTCCTTATGAAGCAACAGCAATGCTGGGTTCTGTAAAAACAATGAAAGAGATTTTTGGTGTTAATCAATAACACAATTTAGATAAAGAAATGGAGGCTTAATGTCGAATATAATTAGTATTTTTGGAAGAGAAATTCTTGATTCAAGAGGAAATCCAACAGTCGAAGTAGAAGTAATAACAGAAACAGGAATAATGGCTTCAGCTGCAGTACCTAGTGGTGCTTCAACAGGTGAACACGAAGCAGTTGAACTTCGCGATGGTGACAAACAACGTTACTTAGGAAAAGGTGTTTTAAAAGCAGTAGCTAACGTTAATGACATAATTGCTCCTGAAATAATTGGAATGGAAGTAACTGAACAAGCACTCATAGATCAGATAATGATAGATTTAGATGGGACACCTAATAAGTCAAAATTAGGTGCAAATGCTATTCTTGGTGTCTCTCTCGCAGTAGCAAGAGCAGCTGCCTGGGAACAAGATATGCCTCTATATAGATATATCGGTGGAACAAATGCAAGAACGCTACCTGTTCCTATGTCAAATATTATCAATGGCGGTTCTCACGCTGATAACAATGTTGATTTACAAGAATTCATGATTATGCCAGTAAATGCTCCTTCTTTTAATGAAGGATTAAGAATGAATACAGAGATATTCCATGCTCTTAAATCATATTTAAAAGCTCAAGGCTTATCTACTGCAGTTGGTGATGAAGGTGGATTTGCGCCTGACCTAAAATCTAACGAAGAAGCTCTTGAAGTTATCGTAAAGGCTATTGAAATGGCAGGTTATGTTCCTGGTAAAGATATCATGATTGCTTTGGATCCAGCTGCTTCTGAATTCTATGAAAATGGAATGTATAACCTAAAATCAGAGAACAGAAAGTTATCTTCAGCTGAAATGGTTGATTACTGGGAATATTTATGTAACAAATATCCTATCATATCAATTGAAGATGGACTTGCTGAAGATGACTGGGAAGGTTTCAAACTTTTCAAACAAAAATTAGGCAAGAAGATTCAAATCGTAGGTGATGACCTCTTTGTTACTAATGTTGAAAGATTAAAAAGAGGCATTAAAGAAGATGCTGCTAACTCAATCTTAATCAAACTTAATCAAATCGGTTCTTTAACAGAGACCTTAAATGCTATTGAAATGGCTAAAAAAGCAGGCTTCACTAATATCATTTCTCATAGAAGTGGTGAAACTGAAGATAGCTTTATAGCGGATTTAGCTGTTGCTGTTAATGCTGGTCAAATCAAAACTGGTTCTCTTTGCAGAAGCGAAAGAATTGCTAAATATAACCAGCTCTTAAGAATTGAAGCAGAATTAGAAGATTCTGCAATTTATCCTGGTATGGATGCTTTCTATAACTTAAAATAATAACTAAAGAGATATATAGTAAAAGGGTTCCTTACGGAACCCTTTTGTACAGACCTTGAGAGGGATATTTTAACCAAGATAGTGTAGTAGAACTTTATTGGAGAGTCAATCTCTACCGTCCTACATAAGAGGCAATGTCAAGTACCAATATAGTGGACATCTTTTTTTATGTCTCCTGAGTCATGTATCTCTTTTGAAAAATGAGACATTTACTCATACTTTTGAGTTCTGTTGTCGACTCCATTTTGCATTCGTAATTTATTCGCATTTTTCAAAAGAAAATACATTCAGCTGTGTATCTGTTCATCATCTGGTAACCTCTTTTAATGATTTGCAAAATCATTTGGAGTAAAATACCCTAAACTTTTGTGAAGTCTCTGAGAGTTATAGATCATTACTGCATCTTTAGTAGCTTTTTTAAGACTTTCCATAGTGCTAAATGTCCGTTTTAATCCAAATTCATGCTTCATTGTACAATTTATCCTTTCAGCAATAGGGTTGTCATAGCATTTGCCATCACCAGTCATACTAATCTTTATACCATGCTGTTTCAGAAGGTTAATAGTCTCATTACTTGTATATTGAGAACCATGATCTGAGTGGTGAATAAGATCGTTAGTATTATTAACATGTTTTAGCTGTCTTTTTAACATCTTTATATGATTATTAGTCAGCATATTAGAGGAAACTTCATAATCCAATATCTGTCTGGTATGCATATCACTTAGCAAAAACAAATAGTAAAATCCTTTGTCTTTAGAAATATAGGTAATATCAGTTACCCATACTTGATTTTTTCTCTCTACTATCATATTTTTAATTAAATTAGGATATACTTTACTACCATCTGATATTGAAGTTTTGCAAAACTTTTTCTTTTTCCTTATTAACATATTTTGGTCTTTAAGAAGGTCATTAAGGTGCTTTTTTCCAATCTTCAGACCATCATTCTCCAGCATTTTCCATAATTTAACAGTGCCAACATAAGGCTGTGTTTCTTTGTACTGTTTCACTTTGGAGAGACACTGGAAGTCATTATGAGCGATGTGGAAGGCACTTTGAAGATATTTATAGTAACCTGACTTTGAAACATTTAATATTGAACACATATGTTTTATTCCTGATCTTTTAAAAGCCTTGATACTAAGATCTTTTGAGACTCTTTCGAGAAACCTGAATTTATGTTTTTTTTTAAATCAATACCCTTCTCTTCAGCCATAAACTTAATATACTTTTCTAGTATTTCGTTTGAGAACTGACTATCCTCTAAAGCCCGTTTTAACTGCTTATTTTCCTTTTTTAAAAGGTCTGCTTCTCTAGTTTCACGTTCTGTCATAATCATCACCTTTTTCCCTATTTTGTCGTTCATTCCATAACTCGCTAACCATCTACTTATGGTACTTTCTGAAACATTATATATTCTACTAGATTCAGCTTGAGTTAAATCTCCTTGCTCAATCTCGTCAACAATTTTCATTTTAAAGGTTTCACTGTAGATTCTTTGCATTTTCGGTACCGTACTTTTTTTCTTTAACATGTCTTGCTCCTAGTTTAATATTTACTAGTCCACTTATATGGGACGACACACAATCAGCCACAACATATCTAACACCCAGTCATCTTCGTTGCCATCATACTTCGCTACAGCTTCTGAGAATGTATTAGCGAAGACATCTGGATAGATTTCCTTCTTTCTTCATCTTATTTGTGAAATTCGGATTAATTCGAGTTAATTCGTGTGAAAGCTCTTTTTCTTTTCAGTGTTTTCGGTGGTTTCGGTGGCTAAATCCATCTTTCTCTCTTCATTCATCAATCTCAACTCCTTCAGCAGGGACTTTTACTTCTATGAATTTACCACTAACTTTATAGCCATTATCTTTCACAAAGGGAAGCTTCTTAATAATCTCAACATAGTGATTTACCTGTTCTTTATTGTGAATACCACCCGTCTTATAATCAATAATCATCACTTCTTTTCTTTTAGTATTAATCATCATTCTATCGATACGATACTCTTTACCATTATCAAAAACAGTCTTTTCATTGAAGACTTTATCCCATTCAGGTGAAAATATCTCTTTATTAGTTTTAATGAAACCTATACAAGCGTGGAATACAGCAATAATACTAAGGTGTGAGAGAAGGCTTCCGAATTTACGATATACCATACTGAAAGAAGTTGTGAGGCAATCATCCTTATATTTAACATAAGTCAGAAATTCGTGGGCAGCGTTACCAAAGAGTTGGTGTCTATCTTCAAGATAAACTTTCTTCATATTTTCCAGAGGCTTATTCTCTTCCAATATTGGTTGGGAATAGTCTGTTAGGTATTTCTGCAAATAGTTGACTTCTTCTGGGTTAGAATCATTTTCATCAGACTTAGCCTCTATTTTCTCTTGCTTGCCTGCTTTGAAGTAGTGGAAATAAGCAAGATTCTCTCTACTTAAATTTTCCCCTTCATTTTCCCTAAAGAAGTCTTTATAGGCTATAACAAGTTGACTGATAATCGCTGTTTCATCTTTTAGAGAATCGATATGTGCCATAAAACCATCTTTCTTAGAATAGTTAATGAAGAGTCCAAGCGAATGTTCTGCCCGAGTAAGAGCGACATAAAATACATCAATAGCTTCAATAATTTCCCGATTAACATTATTCTGCATTAATTTATTCTCACTTGAGTTTTTCAGCACTTTTTCATCCATTGCCGAGGAATAGATAACAAAATCCTTCAAGCCTGAATAATTCTCTGTAAAAGAGTAGGCAAGCTTAAATTCATCACCCTTATTAGGTGCTTTTTTATTTGTTAAATCCCAATAGAGGAAAACATGCTTGAAGCCGAGTCCTTTAGATTTATGAACTGTGAGAATGGAGATAGAATCTTCTAATTGGAGTCCTTCTTGGAGAATCTCGCTATCAGTCTTGACTTGTTCTTGGCAATATTCCATAAAACCATAGAGGTCGAAAGTTTTTGTCTTTACTTCAGCAAGTTCAAAGTTGATAAGAAATTCTAAGAAAGTGTAGATATTTTTCCAATCAATTTCATTTTGACAAATTCTACTAAAGTCATAGTGGGTAAGAGTTTCTGTGATAAAGTGAGCTTGTGATGAATAGTTTTGATTCATAAGAGTGAAGAGTTTTTGGCATTCCGGGAAGTTACTAAGTTCTGTCATTAGCTTTTCATTGCCATCATCTGCTTTATTGTCATGGATAATTTTAAGCATTTCAGCAAGGGTATTTCCATCGCTAAGCACAAGGCCTGAACGAAGAATTTGCAGTAAGGAGAATCTATCTTCTAGGAGTCTGAATTTAAGAATTGAGAGCAAGACTTCCACAGCTTTATGTTCTAAGAGTTTGCCGGAAGATTCAATATTATTAGGAATACCAAGCTTATTTAGTGTGTTTGCAATACCATCAGCATTTTTATGAGTCCGAACTAAGATAGCAGTTTCACTCCAGTGGATTTTCCCTGCTTGATGAAGACTATTAATCTCTTGAGCAAAGACTTCATAGCTCTTTAAGTTATCATCATTCTTTTTATCATCATCTTCTTCATCAGAAGCTTTTTTATTAGCAGAATAACTATTATATTCCCAGTAGAAAAGTTCGCCACCCTCTTCCTTCTCTTCATTATAGCAATTATTATCGGCAGACCAGTTTTTAGCTCTTACAGGAGAATAATTCCACTCAATTTTCTCTTGGCTTGTGGGATTCTTATAGACTTGATTGGTAAAAATCCTATTCACCATATCGATAACTGGACGCGAAGAACGATAACACTGACTTAAATCTTCTGCTTTTGTATCATCTAAAATCTTAGGCATAATCTCCATTATTCCCCTTTCGCCACCCCGCCAAGAATAAATAGACTGCTTAGGGTCGCCAACAATAATCACACCAGAATAATCTTTGACAGCATAGCCACTAATTAGTTCTGTTATGATAGGAAACAGAATGGAAAATTGATTAAAAGAAGTGTCCTGAAATTCATCAATCAGCAAGAAAGCAATGCGACTTACTAACTGTTCATAGAAGAGATTTGTAACGATTCCTTTCTCTCTGTCAATAAGCGATAAAGACTCTTCATAAAGGTATTTGTAAGTATAGAAAGTAATGTCGTTATAAGTGAATTTACCCAGAGAAAACTTGAGTTTGTCATAGTGATTACAGAGTGCTTCCCAGCCTGTTAAAACTTCCTTTTGCAGAGGAATTATCTCCGAAAACAGATAGTAATCAAGCAAAGTAGTAAGGGCTTGAGTAAAGTGGGGTTCTAAGTCAAGGGTAATTTCTTTATAGACTTTTTTGCCAGTTTTAGAGAAAGGAAGTGGCTTGTCAAAGAATGTTTTTATATTACGAATGACTTCATCAGGATTAGCCAGAATAGCTTCAAATACTTGAACAATGTTAAGTTTATCATTTTCATCAAGCTCTACTATTGCCTTGTAATCTGCTATTAAAAGTTTATGCCAAGGCTTATCTTGAGGCTCATAGACACTTTCATTATACTCTTCTACCAGAGCAAGATAGTTAGCCTTAAAGTCATCCCAAAGATGCTTTTTAACATCTTCAATCATAGGCTTATCTAAATTCATATATTTAGTAAAAAATCCTTCCATATTATCATTATCATAATAGTCTAAAACCCAACGATTATTTATTAGTGACTTGATAAAACCTTGAATATCTTCAACAGTTCTGATATTTAGTCGCTTAAGAAGAGGCTCAAAAGTAGGGAATATTTGCTGTGAAAAGATGAAGTCAAGAAGCAAAGGCATAATTTCATCGTTAGAATTATTATCAATAGAGAACTCTTTGATGCGTAAGTAAGGGGCAATCATACTTTTAAAGATATTTGTCGTGAATGAATCAATGGTCGAGACTTGAAGTAAGTCTTTTCTTTGCAGAATTTCAGGCAGAAGTTTAGTTTTGATATAATCTCTGTCCTTACTTTGCCATTTATAAGCACTAATTTTCTCAAGATTACCGATTATTTGGACTGATTCTTTACCATCATTAGCGAGTTCTTGCAAGAAATCAAGTATCTTCTCTCTAATTTCAGCAGTTGCTTTACGAGTAAAAGTCATTACAACTATTTGGCTAAAATTAAAGTCGGGATAGTCTTTATATTTAAGTAATATAGAGATGAATTCAAGGGATAAACGATAAGTCTTGCCTGTTCCTGCCGATGCCATGATTACTTTTTTTAATGTATTATCCATGCTTATCTCCTTAATGCTAAATCTGATCTGGTGATTTTTTCATATTTATTGGCTTCTGTTTTATTCTTGGGTAGAGTGAAACCTGTGTCGGCTACTTCATTCAAAACTTCAATAATCTTGTTCTTTAACTTCAAAATAGTTTTATTAGCATCATCTTTCGGAGCTTTCCATTCCTGATTGATGATTTGGAAGATTCCAGCCTTCACTTCCTTTCCTGCCTCTATATCATCCCAATAGTAGATGTATTGATAGAGAGCTAATTGATCCAGAGAGGAACGACCAGTCTTGAAATCAATCACAACTTTACTATCATCTTCTTGATTTTCCACTCTTAAATCTGCATCCCCAGTTACAGCAATGCCAAGTTTATAGTTGTTTTCAGATTCGCTAATGAAGCTTTTGTATTTCTGCTTTTTATTAGGACTATATCCCTCTTCTGGAATCAAGTCCAACTTCTTCTCCGACAACTTTAACTTAGAGTGCATTATATTATAAAAGAAGCTACTCATTCCTTCTACTAAAGCAATTTTAAGGATTTTCTCCAAGAAAGTATAAGAATAATTATGAGGAATATAATAATCTTTGTCTTGGTAAGTTAATAAAAAGGAATCATAGATTTCAGACAGCCTTTTTCTATCCATAAATTGAAACTTATAAAAGACTTGCTGATTAATAAAAGTCTCCTTTATTCTGGCAATTATATGATTAATATAGTTTTGAGCAAAGATACCAACAAAACGATAATCAAGGCTTGGGTCTGATAAAATCTCTCTTTCCGAAACTTTCGCCCAATCATGAATTAAATAGTAAAGAGGATTATCAATTAGGGATTTTAGTCGAGTATAAGAAAGCTTCATTGTTGAACTATTTCTTGAAAGCTCAAAAGGAGATAACTTAACACTCCAAAAATCATCACTTAAAGTCAATGATTCCCTATTCTCAATCTTACTCTTACTCTTACTCTTACTAAATAATTGACCATAGCCTCTATCCGCCTGTCTCAAGTCTCTATCTGGCTTGATTAAAGGCAATTCTTCCAAGAAAGAAGAAAGTGAAGTGTCTTGTTCAAGATTCTCAAAACCAAGAAAATAACAATGCTTGGCAGAAAGAACTAAGCGTTGGAAATAGTACTTTTCTCTAAGACGAATATCTTCATAAGTCTTTAAGGTGAGAATCTCTCGCTGTCTTTCATTGAAGAGGAATTGACTTGTTCGAGCAGTTGGCAAGACTCCTTCAAGCATATTGAGAAAGACTATGGAATCATAACGATTGTTACGGCTATCAAGCAAAGAATTAACCCTTAGCGAACTCGGAGAATCTTTTTGCGTGTACTTGATTGTCTTCGATTTTAAGCCATCCATAAAAAGCTTGTAAATTATCAGGTATTCAGCCTTAGCAGAGAGACGACTCCATTTATCAATAAGCTTGTGATGTGTAAAGGATTGAAGATTGGCTAATTCAGTATAAACAAGCTCTTTAATGTTGCTGTATTGCAAATCTTCAGAAGAAGTAAGCCTATCCAAAATGATACCATTCTCGGTGTCAAAAAGAGCTATTAGAGAGGAAATAGAATTAATTTCAGTAATTGCCTTAATTAGAGATAGAATCTTCTCTATGGCTCTTTTTAAGGATTCAGAAATGTCTTCCTTTCCTATACTTCCCTTTATATCGCAGTAGAGAAGGCCTTTGTTACGGTGGGAGTACAGTTCTTCTAATAAAATAGAGGAGTTAGGGATTTGAAAATAGTTAATGAAACCACTGTTGTGAAAGGCTCTGATAAGAATATGAATGGGGAGAAAGTACTGTTTGTTAAAAAATTCTAATGATTCTAATAGAAGTTTAATAATATCCAAGAAATGATAAAGTTCAGAATTAATTATAGGCTTATCATATTTTACATTAAAAGAATTACGTGATAATAATTTAGCATAAGGAGTTTTGTAGAAATCTCTGTCAATGACTTGGGTGATTTCTTTATCTGTAATTAATCTACATAAGGAGTTCATCATAGTGAATCTATTTCTATCTATTATTAACTCCAATTCAGGTTCTTGCTTATTTAGTTTTCTTAAATCTTCATATTTAAAAGGCTGAGCGTTAAAAGTTGTTTTATCTACAAACTCTTCAGGAAGCTGATATACTAAAGTTACATCTTTACCACTTTTTTCCATTTGTTCGATAAAAGCTCTTTCTAAAGCAGTGTAATAAAATTGATTAACTACAAAAACATGAGAGTAATCTGCAAAGTATTCTAAGTTAATATTCTCTTCTTTTTTTAGAAATATCTTGTCTTCTATAAAATTCTCTGCTAACCATTCTTGATATCTTGCTAAAAGCTGAAGAATTTTCTCATAGTAATCTTTTTGCCATGTGAAAGGGATTAAATTAGCGTCTTCAAGCAGTTGAAACACAGAGGAGAAATCAATTAACTCAACTGCTAACTCATCAAAGAGAGTAAAGATTTTATTGGCTAATTTGATAAAATCAAAGAAATCAGTTACTTTAAAAAAAGTCTTTTCCTCATCTGTCATTAGGAGGTAAAGAGCTACAACGCGTTTGTCATCTTCTAAAATGCTATGATTACAAGGTAAGACCATATCTGCAAAATCTTCTAAAGCTAAAAATAAAATATTCTCAAAACTCCAGCTATTCTGACTATGCATTTGAGCCAGATTTGCATTATTTTGGGTTGGATAAATTACTAAACAAGCTTCTTTAATCTGAGTTAAATTACTAAACTGTAAGAGATTACATGAGAAATCTACAAATTTAAAATTAGGCATATTCTCCTCCTATACTTTACTTATCATTTTACTTATTTTTGGCAAGTTAATTTTATTATAAGAGTTTTTCAAAAATAGTAACTAAAAAATGCAGAATTTAGAATTTTACCAAAAGGAAAGGCTCAAGTTAAAGTATGTGGTAAAAAAGAGACTTTTATTATAGTATATTCGGCTCTATCTCAAGTAGAGTGGGTAATATGATAAATATTGTCGTAAGATGTTAACAAATATATAGTCAATTTATGGAAGTTAATACACATATAATCCCGAAGGGATGTTAATCTAATAGGCATGGTTCGTTAGACCCTGTATATATGAAACCTAAATTTATCTTAGCCCTGGAAGGGCGATAATATTTCGTTTTTTTTTGATGATGTTAACACCTCCTTTCAGTAAAAACAAGTTTCATGATAAAACTAACCCACTCTACTTTGGAGAGAGCCTAATATAATTTAAAACAATATTAAGCAAGCATGTCTTTTAATTAATCCATAGTTCTTTTCTAAAGGATCGTATTTTATGTATCGAACTTATATATCTTCACTATCAGGTGTCTCTTGGTTTTCAGCTTAGTGGATAGCCAATAGATGCCCAATAAACCCCTAATAAACCGCCAATAGACTATCTGACATATCTGTGTCGTCCCATATAAGTGGACTAGTAAATATTAAACTAGGAGCAAGACATGTTAAAGAAAAAAAGTACGGTACCGAAAATGCAAAGAATCTACAGTGAAACCTTTAAAATGAAAATTGTTGACGAGATTGAGCAAGGAGATTTAACTCAAGCTGAATCTAGTAGAATATATAATGTTTCAGAAAGTACCGTAAGTAGATGGTTAGCGAGTTATGGAATGAACGACAAAATAGGGAAAAAGGTGATGATTATGACAGAACGTGAAACTAGAGAAGCAGACCTTTTAAAAAAGGAAAATAAGCAGTTAAAACGGGCTTTAGAGGATAGCCAGTTCTCAAACGAAATCCTTGAAAAGTATATTAAGTTTATGGCTGAAGAGAAAGGTATTGATTTAAAAAAAAACATAAATTCAGGTTTCTCCAAAGAGTCTCAAAAGATCTTAGTATCAAGGCTTTTAAAAGATCAGGAATAAAACATATGTGTTCAATATTAAATGTTTCAAAGTCAGGTTACTATAAATATCTTCAAAGTGCCTTCCACATCGCTCATAATGACTTGCAGTGTCTCTCCAAAGTGAAACAGTACAAAGAAACACAGCCTTATGTTGGCACTGTTAAATTATGGAAAATGCTGGAGAATGATGGTCTAAAGATTGGAAAAAAGCACCTTAATGACCTTCTTAAAGACCAAAATATGTTAATAAGGAAAAAGAAAAAGTTTTGCAAAACTTCAATATCAGATGGTAGTAAAGTATATCCTAATTTAATTAAAAATATGATAGTAGAGAGAAAAAATCAAGTATGGGTAACTGATATTACCTATATTTCTAAAGACAAAGGATTTTACTATTTGTTTTTGCTAAGTGATATGCATACCAGACAGATATTGGATTATGAAGTTTCCTCTAATATGCTGACTAATAATCATATAAAGATGTTAAAAAGACAGCTAAAACATGTTAATAATACTAACGATCTTATTCACCACTCAGATCATGGTTCTCAATATACAAGTAATGAGACTATTAACCTTCTGAAACAGCATGGTATAAAGATTAGTATGACTGGTGATGGCAAATGCTATGACAACCCTATTGCTGAAAGGATAAATTGTACAATGAAGCATGAATTTGGATTAAAACGGACATTTAGCACTATGGAAAGTCTTAAAAAAGCTACTAAAGATGCAGTAATGATCTATAACTCTCAGAGACTTCACAAAAGTTTAGGGTATTTTACTCCAAATGATTTTGCAAATCATTAAAAGAGGTTACCAGATGATCAACAGATACACAGCTGAATGTATTTTCTTTTGAAAAATGCGAATAAATTACGAATGCAAAATGGAGTCGACAACAGAACTCAAAAGTATGAGTAAATGTCTCATTTTTCAAAAGAGATACATGACTCAGGATACATAAAAAAGGTGTCCACTATATTGGTACTTGACAATCTATCTAATCCCGAAGGGATGTCATTTAATATGCAGGGTTAGTTAGACCCTGTATATTTAAAACAAAGATTTACCTTAGCACTAGCTTTGATAGCAGAGATTATCTATTTTTTACCCTAATAGTGCAATAGAGCTTTAGTGAAGAGTGCAAATTCTTTTAGCAAAATAGCTTGCAGAATTCTGACGCATATAATATATATATTCGGAGGAATTATGTAAGTTACTTTTGCAAAAGAATATAGTGCTATTCTCAAAGAACCATTGCATTATTTGGGTTTAAGAGTAATATTGAGAAAACGTTTTCTGTGCAGTAAAATAAAACGATGGAATATAACAAAAAATATGTTATATTCCATCGGAAAATATTCATTTAATTATAACTTATAGTTTAGCTGCGAATAGCTTTGACTCTTCCTTCACCCTTATTTTTCATATTATTAACTTTTTCTTCAGTTTTATCCTTCATATCGTCTACTTTGTCTTCAACTTTATCTTTGACATCATCAACTATTTCTTCAGCTTTTTCTTTCATTCCATCAACTTTTTCTGCAGTCTTAGCCTTTAAATCTTCAAGTTTATTCACTAAGCTTTCAAGTTTTTCTTTAGTTTCTTCAGTAATACCTTCTTCAGAAACTTTCTCTTTCATTTCTTGAATTTTCTCATTGATAGCTTGAATGTCTTCAGCATTAACAACTTCCTTGTTGAACCAATCAGTCACTTCTTTTTCATACTCATCCATGACCTGAAGAACTGTTTTCTCTTGTTTTTCTTCTTGTCCTTTAGCTTCTTCTTGGGCTTGTTTTTTGTCACAACCTGCAAAAACCACTAATGTTATTAGCAGAATGCCAATAATGTAAAATTTCTTCATAACTTTTCTCCTTTGTTGTTTTGTTTATAGATATAATCTAAATTGAAAAATATAGTGAATTATCAATATTTTTCTTAATAATTTATTAAATAATTCATTCTCATTTATTATGTCAAGAGATATTTATTGTATTAGGAAATTTACCTTCCATAAACTATTAACTTTTCTAAACAAATGAATCAAATTAATAAAATTAGCTTAAAAAGAGGGATTTTATCCTTGCTTATACCTATAAATATCTGTGATTTTTATAGCTCAAATCTTAGCAGTGTGACTGGATTCAATCTTTTTCTTGACACAATATAGTCTTAAAAACATTTTGACTTAGTCAGGTCCGGTGCAACTTTAACCCTCGAACCATGTCAGGTCAGGAATGAAGCAGCATTAAGGGGTGCTTAGAGTGTGCAACCGGTAGCCTGGCATTTTTTTTTATGTACCATATAACCCTAACGCAAACAATTTATCCATTACCCAAGAAAAAAATATCGAAAAAAAACTTGCCAAAAAACTAATTCCTACTAAATTAGTATATGATTACTAAGAAATGAGGAAATAAAATGCAACTAACTACAAAGACTGAGTATTCAGTAAGAGCTTTAGTTACTCTTAGCGAGAGTAAAGATTCCTTAAAGTCGATAAATGAAATTTGCACAGAGCAAAACTTACCTAAGAAATATGTAGAACAGCTGTTTCGGAAATTAAAAAGAAGTTCTATTATAGATAGTGTTTCTGGTTCTAAAGGTGGATACTATTTAAATATCCCTTCAAAAGATATTGCTTTAGGTAAGATTATGGAGATTGTAGAAAATCATCCTTATGAAGTAAGTTGCGAAAGAAGTAAGATAGAGCTTGAGTATTGCCAGGTTGAGAATTGTCAGTATAAACTATTATGGCATGAGATATATGGTAACATCAAGACTTATCTTAGTACAATCACATTACAAGATATAAAAAATAGAATAGATAAGGAGTAAGGTATGGAACATAAGAGGATCTACTTAGATAACTGCGTAACAACAAAACCAGACCCCCAAATATTTGATGTTATGAGAGAATATTGGGAAAATGAGTATTGGTTTCCAGCAAATTTCTTTACTGCCGGAGAAGAGATTAATTCTAAATTACAAGAATTTAAATCCGTTTTTAGCACTACCATCAATGCTAAAGCAGATGAAATTCATTTTACTCGTGGAGGAACTTCTGCTAATAATATAGCGATAAAGGGCATATTAATGGCAAATTCACAAAAAGGAACTCATATTATCTGTTCAGTAATTGATTATCCTGATATTCTTACTAACTATGCTTTCTTCGAAAAAAGTGGCTTTGAGGTTACTTACCTTCAAGCAGATGAATATGGTTTAGTATCAGCAGAGAAACTCAAAGAAGCTATTCGCCCAGATACAATTCTTTTCTCAACAACTTGGGTTAATCACGTGGTTGGTACAATACAGCCTATTGAAGAATATACTAAAGTTATCCAAGATGCAGATCATAAAATTTATATGCATGTTGATGCTGGTCAAGCTTATGGCAAATTTGCTATGGACATGAATAAAGTAGGTATTGATACTATGTCTGTTTCTGCTCATAAAATTCATGGACCTCAAGGTGTCGGCTTCTTATATAAAAGAACAAAAACTCCACTTGCTCAAGTCGTTCATGGAGTTAACAGAGTTGATAATTTAGAAACCGGGGGCATAAATATTGGCTCTCTTGCTGGATTTGCTAAGGCTACTGAAATAACATTCGCGGATTTGAATGCAACTACTAAAAAGCTTAGAGATTTATCTAATTATCTTCTTAATCGACTAATGACAGAGATAACTGATGTTGAACTAAATGGAGCTAGTGGCGAAGGAAGAGCTTGTCATAATATTAATGTTTCGATAGATTATATTGAAGGGGAAGCTATGGGTATGATGCTTGATTTACAGGGCATTACAGCTGCTACAGGTAGTGCTTGCGCTTCTCAAGGTCTTAAACCAAGCTATGTTCTTATGGCAATGGGTAAAAACCATATGCAATCCCATGGTTCTATGAAATTCACTATTAGCAAATTTACAACTAAAGAAGAGTTAGACATTACAGTTGATAAATTGAAAGAGATTGTTGTTGAACTCAGAAGAAGAAGTCCATTATATCAAGAAAATAAAATAAAATAGAGGAAATTATGCAATATTCACAAAAAGTTTTAGACCATTTTATGAAGCCACATAATGTGGGTGAGATAAAAGATGCAGATGCTGTTGCAACAGAAGGTTCCCCAGCATGTGGAGATCAAGTAACAGTCTATTTAAAAATCAATGAAGAAACAAAAGTAATTGAAGATGTTAAGTTTAAATCTTACGGATGTGCTTCTAATATCGCAACCGGTTCTATGATAACAGATATGGCAATGGGCAAGACCCTTGATGAAGCTTTAGCAATAACCTGGAGAGATGCTATGGAGGAATTAGACGGACTCCCACCAACAAAGGCTCACTGCTCAGTTCTTGCTGCCGACACACTTCATGAAGCAATCAAAAATTACCAGATATCACATGGTATGAGAAAAGTTGAAGACTTCTCCAAAGAAACAATTATTGCTGAGTTAAAACATGTTATTTACCCCCAAGTCGGAGAGGATATTGTTACTCTTAAAATGGTCAAATATGTAGGATTTGATGACGGAGTTGCTATTATTGATGTGGAAATACCTTCCTTTGATAAATATCGTGAGAATGTGGCTGAAGAGATTAGAGAGCACTTAGAAAAATATAGTCAGATAAAAGATATACAGATAAATATGTAAATAGACAAAATTAGTTAATAAATTACAAAAGCCCCGCTTTAGCGAGGCTTTTATTAATTTCCATTAATATTTCTATTTGTTAATTTATCATTCTCCCCAGCAAGATACTATTTCATCAAAATCATTTTCTTGGTAGAAGAAAATTTACTATTTCTGATATTATAAAGATAGATTCCTGAAGCAACTTCTTGATTATTCTCATTTCTACCATTCCAAACAAGGCTATGATTCCCAGCTTCAATATAATCATCTAGAAGAGTCTTAACTTTTTGTCCTTTAATATTATAGATATCAAGGGTAACTTTATCAGGTTTTGTAAGGTTAAAAGCTATAGTTGTCTCAGGGTTGAAGGGATTTGGATAGTTTTGCACTAAGGTAGTCATACTCGGAGTAATATCACTGCTTAGATTATTTACTGGCATGTTTTCTATATCAAGATCCAAAGCAGCATATTTAATAGAGCCTACTGTCTCAGGTCCAATTCCCAGTACAGATGAACCATAAGATGTATCATCATTGTACATAAGATATAGTCTCATTATGTTTCCTGTATAAGTAAAGGTGATATAGTCAAGTTGGTTTGCAGGATAGACAAAGGCAGGGTTTTGTCCTGCTAATTCAGGAGTATCAATATTGTTAAGGGATATAGGGTCTGACCAAGAATAACCAAAATTTGATGATACACTAATCATTGTTTCTATAGTCTCTGCAAAAGGTGCTAAGTCTGAATAATCATCAGGATACTTGTTATAGTTTCTAGATTTCTGAGTATCATGCCATACCATAGCCATAACCCCATTGTCACTAGCATCAGTAATCATAATATGGTTAAGGTAAGGAAGTGTATTCCCATCTGGTAAAGCTGATTCATCCCAATATTGGAAGGGCCAAAGAGTTTTTAACACTGGCATGCCCCAATAATCTGTATCAGCTTGAGTAATGTTATCATCTATACCATCCCAAGTACCGTCATCAAGCACTTCATCATAGTAGCCATCGTTATCACTATCCCACCATAACCAAGGTAACTCGTCACTAACAGACTCAGTGTTATCACTAACATCAATTTCTCCAACTCTAGCTTGGGGATAGACCTCAGAAACGCTAAACTCATTATTATAACAATTAAATATTATATCTTTAACAGTATGTAATTCAGGGTAATAATATCCTGAGTAAGTTTTTTGTGTGAAGAGAGCAGGTATATGTAGTCTTCCATAATTATCAACGCCTACGTTAAAGTGACTAGATTGTCCTATTCCGATAAACATATCTTCATCTGTGAAATCTTGACTACTTGTATCAAAATATTCTTTAATCATTTGCCTTCCTTTGTGGAAACCAGTAGGATTAACAAAGTTAGGGTTATAAGAATCAAAGGTATCCCAAATTGAGTATCTTTCCCATTCACCTTCACCATAATTATCACAAACAAAAACATCAAGCGATGCTTCATTAATTATGTTTTTATGGTCAATTTGAAAGTCGGCAGCTTCATGGTAGCCAATATAATATAACTTACTGTTTATAACTTTGAAACTCATTACTGGTTTTCGGCATTCTGTAGTTGATACATTCCATTCATTAAGCTCAGGGATAGTTATAAATTGCCAGTCAGTATTACCAAATATCAACTGGTATTCCATATCACTTTCTGTAAAATCACTGTAGAAAATTACTGGATTAGAGCATAAATAGTCTGTTTCAGAATGTTTATTTTGTCCGCAGATATAAATTCTTTGATGATTAGCTAAAGGAGATGGTCCAATCTGAACTATTGGATGCAAAAGTTGATTTATTTGATAATCTTCTCCCTCAATATTTAGTTCTAACTCACCGTCAAAAATAGAAAATAAGTCGGAATGCATTCCCAAAGCTATACCGCCAATAACAGCATCATAACCAAAGGCTAAGTCATAATTTTGGTTATCATGATCATAATAGGGACCTGGATTGCTATCCTTATCAACTAAATAGGAAAAAAATGGTCTTTTCCCTTCACTTAAGGCAATTGCTGGAGAACTCTCCCACAAATCATCAATACCGAAAGGTTGAAACGCTTCGATCTCTGCATCAGTATTAATGAAACCCTTATAGACTCTTAAAGGGGTATAAGGATAATCATAACATGTCGCTTGGAAGGTAAACCAGTGCCCATTTAAAGAGGGAGTTTCAGCCCTTATAATAGGATTACTTCCATAACTTCCAGGGAAATAATCATGTCTTGTCGGCGAAAGAGTGATAGGAACAGTTGAAAACTCATAGTTTGCTTGCCAGCGAGCTTGTGACTGGTAAGGCTTTAAACTAACCCCTTCAAGGTTTTGCATATTCATAAAAGTATCGGGAATGGAGTATAGTGATATTGTAAGGACAAACAATATTACTACATAAAAAGTCTTTTTCATTGTTCCTCCAAAAGATTTTAACAATTATGTTTTGTAAATTGAGATTAAATATCTTAAACTACTAAACATATATTATAAAAATAAAATTAGATGTCAAGAAAAAATAAATTAAATTTAGATTATTTGTTGAAATAATTGTCAAGGCTATCTTTTAAGGTTAACTCACTGTTTGTTATGTTTTTATTTATTCAGAATGTTCTTTTAATATATCTTATGGTAGCACATAGATTGATAAG
Source organism: Cloacimonadales bacterium (SeqCode) (assembly GCA_963692475.1). Lineage (GTDB taxonomy): Bacteria > Cloacimonadota > Cloacimonadia > Cloacimonadales > JAFGVF01 > JAEKNW01. The sequence goes on along the minus strand of OY829950.1, from coordinate 1,948,165 downwards.
CCAACTCTTTCTAAGTCCATAAATAGCAAGATTAAAAAAAACATAGGAAAGAAAAAGTGTGACATTTCTTCACAAAAAACAAAAAGCCCCGCTTTAGCGAGGCTTTTTTGTTATTTTTTGTCAAAGATTGCCTGCAAGATGCAAGCGTTCCCAGTATTATTTCATTAAGATCATCTTGTTTGTTTTTGAATAGTTGCCATTTTTCATACGATAGAAGTAAACACCTGAGGAAACAGCTCTTCCAGCATCATCCTTACCATTCCAAACGACATTATGATTTCCTGCATTTCTTGAATCATTAACAAGAGTTTTTACTTTCTGTCCTAAGATATTAAAGACTTCAAGAGTAACTTTTCCTGCTTTTTCAACTGAGTAAGAAATAGTAGTTTCAGGGTTGAAAGGATTAGGGTAGTTACCTTTAAGTGCATTAGTTAATACAGGAGCTGTAGTATCATCATTATCTGTTCCACCAGCTGAAACAACTTTGAAATCATCAAGCATGAAGACAAATGCATCATTTGATACACATTGAATAGCTACTCTGATAGTTTGGTTAGCATAATTATTTAAACCATACATATAACTAGTCCATGCAATAGGAGCTTCAGTATAAGAAGCACCTGAGATTGATGTGAAGTCGTTAGGGTTAGTTGAACCTGTAGATACTAAGACATTGAATCTTTCTAAACCATATTGATTAGTAATAGATTTTGCTTTGAAAGTTACTTCACCTTCATCACCAAGAGTGAAAGGTTGAGAAATTAACCAATCGTTATTTGAAGGAGTTACAGCTGCAAAACTGGCAAGATATTTGCTTCCATCAGGAGCTTGATAACTTACATCAGTAAGAGCTGGACTTGTCATAGCAGGATTAAATACTATGTAAGACATCATTGCTTCAGCATTTGTGAATGTAGTTCCATCAAAGCCATAAGTTGGAGATAAATCGCCATCTACAAGTGTCCAGTCTCCGAACTGTAAGGCGAAGTCTGCATAGTTTTCAAAAGAATCTGCAATGATAACATCTTCAGGATTAGAATTATTTACTGTAACAGTTACGCTGTTAGAATTTAAAGATTCTGCAGTACCATACATAGCTGTAACATGATAAACATAACTTCCATTACTTAAAGCACTATCTGTATAAGTATAGATATCTGAAGCAACTTCAGCAATTTCTTCATTATCACGATAGATTTTGTAAGCTGTAACATCTCTTTCAATGTTAAATCTGCTTGATAGAATTGGATTTAAGTTTCCAGCAAGAAATTGAGCATTGTTGTTAGTTGCTTTAATAGCTTTATTTGCCATAGCAATAAGAGTGTTAGAAGCTCTATCAGCTCCTTCAGGAGAAACAAAGGCTTGAATGTTCCAGTTAATATTTGGAGTAGCTACAGCTGAAAGTGCATCCCAAGCTTCACCAGCAAAGTGAATTTGATCTCCACCTTCAACAGCAGGACCAGCATCACAACCTGCAGGGAAACCTGTAGGAGTATCAATCATATAACCAATATAAAGAGGTCCTGAAGCAGGAATAGCAACAGGGTTAGTTAATTGGTGCTCATTCCAAGCTTCATTAACAAAATCTACTACTTCTGAACTGTAAAGAACAGTCTGTCCAGTAGTTCCACCCCATACTGTAACTGTATAAGTAGCTGTTGCTTCACGAGGGAAGAATTTGATTGAATTAATGTATAAACCTTGATACATTACTAATTCATCTTGAGTATATTTATGAGCTACACCAAATTCAGCTGCATCATTAATACCAATTCCATCATTGTTTTCTTCAGCACCCTTAGTAATCCAAGCTCCTTCTGATAAATCAAGTGGGGCTTCCCAGTTTAACTCTACATCTGAATTATTAACATCAGCTGTTAAGTTCATTGGAGGTAAAGTTGTAGCAGGATCTATAATAGATACAGTAACAGTGTTTGAAGGATTAGATTCACCTTCAGTATAAAGAGCTGTTACATAATAATCATAGTTAGCAAAATCTAATTCTGTATCTGTATAGGTTAATACATCTGAAGAAATTGTTGCAATTTCAGTAGCATTACGATAGATTTTATAACTTGTTAATTCACGAGTAGTTCTTGTTGAAACATAGTTAGGATTTTTAGCAAATCTATTATTTCTAACTCTTGGATTAGTAAAAGTTTTTTCAGCTTTTGAGAATGATTTTAACTCAGAAGCATCAAAAGCAAGAATTCTTCCATTATTAGAAAATACTATATTATCAATGAATGTTGACCACCATAATCCTTGTCCATCACCATCAACAAAGTTCCAAGCCACTTTAATTGTCTCAGAAGCATAAGCTGATAAATCAATAGAAACAGGAGTATCATAGTTATTTTCACCTTCAGCAAAATCGGAAGCATTCCAAACAGGAGTCCAGTTGTTTCCACCATCTGTAGATACTTTTACATAGTAGTTATCACCATATTCTGAACCTAAACTTCCATAATAATCGAAGGTTAAATTAGTAACATTAGAGATTTCAGAAGTTACTAACCATTCGTTTTGAGCTGAATAATCCCATTGAACACCTGCTTGGTATTCACCTTCGGTAGGAGTAACAGTACTTGTTGAGAATTCAACAGTACCGTATTGTTCCCAAGAAGCTGTAGTATTTGTAGCATTAAGAGTCCAAGCTGTTGGAGGGAATGATTCTTCGAAACCTTCTGTAATTTCGTCAGGAAGCACTGTGCCTGGAGCTAACCAGTTTAAAGTAACATCTTGACCGGACACAGAAGCTGTTAAGTTAACAGGAGCTTCAACTTCTACCGGAGTAGTTGAGATAGTCGCTGTAACTACATTTGATAAAGCTGAAGTACCTTCTGTATAAACAACTTTTATTGCATATTCATAAGCACCATCAGCGAGGTCAGAATCTGTATAAGTTAATTCTTCTGTAGTAGCTAAATCTGCACCATCTTTAATGATTTGATATTCTACAAAAGTGTTTTCACCAACTTCAGGAGCAGACCAAGTAAGAACTACATCACTATCTGTAACAGTAGCTGCTAAATCAGTAACTACTGGGAGTGGAGTAACAGCTTGACCAAAAACGAATAAAGTATTTGGTAATTGAGTATATAATGTTCCTGCAGGAGGAGTAGTTGGATCGGCATCAACACTATCACTTTGATGTCTTAATGATCTGTTATTATCTACATTATGTGTGAAGAAAAAATCACTACTTGAAGTATATACACCTGTATTTTTTTCCATAGCTACAACAAGATTTGAAGTACCATCGAAGTTGAAAGCTGTATCAAGGTCAATCATAGCCCAACCAGCTTGAGCAGTTAAGGAAAGAACACCGTTATACACTTCAGTTAATTCAGTTACTGGAAGCCATGATTCTGTTGAAGCAAATTCTTGAACATCAGTAGTACCCATATAAACAACAACATCATCTTCAAATGCTGAGTTACCATTGAAATCAAAAGCGATAGTTTCAATTGCACCTGTTAAAGTTATTTCATCAGCTAAATAGATTGATTGAGAATATCCATACTTAAAATATGGATTATAAGGAATGTTTGCAGTGCTTGATGTACCTATTTCAGTAACAACTACGTTATCAGGAAATCTTGTTGCAAAAGTATAAATTGCAGACTCAACAGTAATGCCTTCTGCATTTCTTGCAACTACTTTCCAGAAGTTAGATGTTCCTAATTCTACATTTGTGCTAAAGGCAGTAACATTAAGAGCATCAACAACTTTAGCGTCAGTGTTATTTGAGACTACATCTTCTCTGACATCAGATAGATAAACATCTACATTAACAGTATTTTCACCTAAAGACCAAGTTAATTCAATTGAGCTTTCTAAACCTGTAGCTAAATCAATAGGGCTTAACAACTGAGGAGTTCCAGGGTAACCTTCAGCAACAAAACCTAATCTGATATTAGGATACTCTTGAGTAAAAGCACCTGCAACAGCTGGGAAATCATTGTCTGCTCTTTTATAAGCAGCAACATTGTAATCTACAGCAGTTTTTCTGAATGTTGGGTAACCTGATACATAATCTCCATCCCAGTTCTCCCAAACAATTTCTAAGTTGGATGAACCATCATAATTGAAGTTTGTAGCAAAGTCAATTCCTTGCCAGCCTTGTCCATTCCATGTAACATTTGCATCATACACTAAAGTATAGCCATTGTTTTCAGGATCAGGATACTGAACACTTGCAGTATCTACTTGGGTGTGACGCATATACACTTTTTGTGTAAGCATTTCATAATTAGCGGGTGAGTTAAAAACATCAAAACTAATTGAGTTGATTTCAATTGCATCACCTATTAATTCTCCTGGAATAACAGCTGTTGACCAACCATAATCCCATAAACCTGAGAAAGGAACTGTAGTTGTACTAGCAGTTGACTCGTTATCTCCGATTTCAATAAATTGGGCAAATGATGATGTTATCGTTAAAATCATCATCACTAGCATTAACATAGTTTTTTTCATACTTTTTCTCCTTTAATAATGTTGTGGCTACTATAGCCAAGGTTAGCATGTGAGTCAATGATTCGAAATGGGGATTATATGTCAATGATTACTTCTATAGTCATTTTTAAATACCTTTGGTATAATTATACATAAATCCATATATTAACAATTTAGACCCATAAAAAGACTTATGCCTAAAACTCTCTTTTCGAAAACTATCTAGGGATATTAAGTACCAACCATGTTCCTAAGTTCAAGAGGAGGAAAATCTTTGTAGACAGAAAAGGCAACTGTCCGACAGAAGGGGCTACCAGAGACTGTTCAAATTAATCAACTGATATTTAATACTTTAGATTTTAATAGAGCTCAAATAGTGCACATTTATTATTAATTACCCTATACTTTTGGAATTGACTTATAGTTTTATCCAGGTCTAAATTCCGGATATTGGAAGAATGCCTCTTAAATCCTGAAAGGATGCAGATATAATAGGCAGTGTTCAAAGACACTGTACCCGAATCTTCACAGGAACCTAAGCCCCGGAGGGGCGAAAATACCTCTTACTGATCATGTAGATAAAGGGTTAATTACATTTCACATGTTTGCTATGTGATGATAAGTGTAACAAAAATAAATCTGACGAAATGAATATTGTAGCCCCTCTAGGGCTCATATTTCTTTGTTATCTGTAACAGTGTCTTCGAGCACTGCCTATTATATTTTCATCCCTTCGGGATTTTATGAATTTCCAAGCTTCGCTTGGGGCGGAGAGAATCTCCACCGTCCGACTGAAGAGCCTAACATCCCACTGAAGAGGCAAGATTACTAACAAAAAAATATATTAAAATGTCAAGCAAACATGAAGATGTGCAATATTATCGACGTCTTTAAGGATAAACTATTCAGGAGTTGGCTTGATGGTTGAACAGTCTCTGCTACCATCTGACTTACTAATATAAAATTTCCTTGACAATTAAAAAATATAGTAACATATTAGTATTTGAAGATATAAGCATACTATAATTGAAAATAGTAGTTAAATTACTGTTAGAATAATTTACTGGTGGAAATGATTATGATCATTGGTTAGTAACAATACTTATAAACATAAAATTAATAACACTAAGTACGGATTCCGGTTTAAGAAAAGGAGAATAAAATGACTATTAGAAATTTATTGCTTGTTTTTTTTATACTTTTTACAGTTTTACTATTAGCAGATGCAGTAGCCCCCTTAGGAAGCGGTACAATAGAAAATCCTTATCAAATTACCACTTTAGATAATTTATTATGGCTTAGCAGTAACAGCTCAAGTTGGGATAAGCATTATATTCAGACTGCAGAAATTGATGCATCTGATACCTATAACTGGAATACAGGAGAAGGATTTTTACCGATAGGAGATGGACTAGTAAGTTTTACCGGGACCTACAATGGTAACGGATATGCAATTCTCAACCTCTACATCAATAGGCCAAGTAGCGATTTTATCGGTTTGTTTGGTTCTACAGATTTGGCTACTTTAAATAAAATTATTTTATCAGATGCCAACATTACAGGCCATAGCAGTGTATCATTTCTTGTCGGAATTTCAGATTCCACAAGTGTTTCAGAATGCTCCACATCAGGTAATCTCAAAGGTTTTAGCAGTTTCGTTGGAGGTATTATGGGTCTTAATATCTCTTCCTATATTACCTGCAGTTTAAATAATGGAAACATAGAGGGAGATAATTTGGGAGCAGGCGGAATTGCTGGAGGAAATTTTGCAGGACATATTGCCAATTGCTATAATTGGGGAGAGATAAATGGCAACAATAAGACAGGTGGTATAGCCGGATATACCAATAATGGCTCAATTACTAACTGCTATAGTACCGGAATAGTAACAGGTTCAGCGGAAACAGGAGGACTGGTCGGAAACAATGCCAACTTAACTTCAATAAGTGGCTGTTTTTGGGATACACAGACTTCTAATATCTTGTTTAGTGATGGAGGAATAGGAAAAACTTCAGATGAAATGAAAGTTTACCAAACCTATTTTCAAGCCGGTTGGGATTTCGAAGTAGAGGAAGAAAATGGTGATTCCGGCTATTGGGGAATTAATCCATTTTTTAATTCAGGTTATCCATTTCTTGCATGGGAAGGATTTGCTCATATAACGACTATTGGAGCAGGAACAAGTCAAGCTCCCTACCAAATCGATTCAATTCATCATCTATGGTGGTTAAGTCAGAACAAATCTATTTGGGATAAACATTTTATCCAAACTGCAGATATTAATTTTACTGAATTATATTCTTATTTAACTGCACAAAATGAGAGTTTTACTCCAATAGGAAACAATTCACAGCCATTTTCAGGCAATTACGACGGGAATGATAGAACACTGATTAACTTTGATCCAGGTACTCTAAACGTGCAATGTGTAGGCTTGTTTGGATATGTTACTAATTCCGTGATCAAGAATCTCAATATAAATGAGGCTACAATCTATACAGACGTTGAAGGAGGAATATTAATCGGAAGAACCAGCAATTCTCAAGTGCTTAACTGCAATGTAGTTGGAACTATTTACGGTGATACGATTGGAGGTTTGATAGGGTTTACAGATAATACAGTAGTTGAATATTGCTCTTTTTCTGGGACAGTTTCTGGTTTTTCCAAGTCTGGAGGTATAGTAGGTAGATGTTTAAACTCTTCAGTATTCAATCATTGTAATAGCAATGCAAATATATCTGGAGTCTTTGAAATTGGAATCTTTAATGGAAATAGTTCCAACTCCATCTTTAATAATTGCTATAGTAGAGGGAGTTTATTCGGTGAATCTATTTTAGGAGGATTCTCAGGTATGTCGGGCTCTTCATCCTATTCCAACTGCTACAGTCATGGAGATGTTACAGATGAAACTCAACCTATCAATTATAATGAAAATCGTCAAAGCAGTGGTGGTTTTATCGGTCAAGGTTGGGCTTCTAATATTAGCAGATGTTACAGTACAGGTAAAGTAAATGCTAGTGTTTGGGCAGGAGGATTAATAGGGAGATCGATAAACTCTACTACAGTAACCGCATCATTTTGGGATATAGATAATTCTAATCAGAGTTCAAGTGCAGGAGGAGTAGGAAAAACAAGCTTAGAAATGAAAAATTATCTTACTTATCTTGAAGCAAATTGGGACTTTATAGATGAGACAACAAACGGTACAGATAATCATTGGGGTATAAATATTGCTTATAATAATAGTTATCCTTTTTTAGCTTACCAGGATTATGATAATCATTTACCGACACTTTCGGGTGGTAGTGGTAGCATGAATGACCCTTATCTAATAAGTTCTATTGAAGATTTAGGTTGGGTAAGTGTTAATCCAACATTTTGGGATGCCTATTTCTCTCAGACTTGCGATATTGATGCAAGTCTGACACAAAATTGGAATAGTGGTGTTGGATTTATTCCAATTGGAACCCTAACTGATAAATTTACCGGTTCCTATAATGGCAATCATTTCCAAATTCATGATTTGCATATTGACCTGCAAAGTACTGAAGAAGTTGTAGGTCTTTTTCGATATATAGATTCAGCAAACTGTGAAAATATAACATTGACCAATGTTTCTATCAGCGGTTATTGGCCTGTGGGTAGTTTAGCAGGATCATGTGAGAATAGTTCAGTTTCTAATTGTAGCACTTCTGGTAGTGTCTCAGGCTATATCAGTGTTGGTAATTTAATCGGACTTGGAAATAATAGTACAATCATAAACTGCTTTAGCTCGGGTTGTGTTGTCGGAACAAGTGCTCTAGGTGGATTAGTCGGACAAGTTAACTATACTAATATCAGTAATAGCTATAGTAACGCCTCTGTTACAGGTAGCTACGCAATCGGAGGTTTATGTGGTCTTTTAAGATATTGTAATATAGACAATTGCTACAGCACAGGTTTAATCGACGGTTATTCGGCAGTAGGTGGACTTACTGGCGATGGTAGCAACACACAAATCATCTCATCATTCTGGAATATCGAAACTTCAAATCAGTCCTTAAGCTCTGGTGGAATAGGTAAAACTACAGCAGAGATGCTCAATTATTCTACTTACTTGGATGCTTCTTGGGATTTCCTTGCAGAATCAGTTAATGGAACTGCTGATATATGGGGATTCAATCCTCAAGAAAATAATGGCTATCCCTTCTTAGCTTGGCAAGGATTTCAACATATTGCAAATATTGATTCACCAGAGAATGTTGCAATTACTGTAGCAAATAATCAGCTGACTATAACTTGGGATGAAGTTTCTGCAGCATCTTCCTACAAAGTTTTTGCCTGTGAAACTCCTAATGGAGAATTTATAGATGTTAGTTCTGATGGATTTTTTGGAGAAGGTCGCAGTTCTGCTGAGATTAACTCAGATAGTAAGAACAATCAATTGGGAGTTAGAAACTTTTCCAGAATAACTCGGTCATGGACTTCCTCTGTAATCCCGACAACTAAATTCTTCTCTGTAAAAGCAGTCCAATAATTAATCTTGAATCATTTAGAATCCTTGGATAATGGGGATATCTTCATTTGCTCTTGCAAATGTTTCCAAGAGGGGTTCATCCTCCTTGCCGGCATCTTCCTAACTGGGAATGTGGGCATCCTGCCCGCCTCACGCACAGAAACGCGTGGTAATTTTAAGAAGTCCAGCACTTACGTGCTGGACACGGGCTGGAAGCCCTTATTCCCAGTTAGAAGAAGCTTTCTTCCCGTCTCTTCGATTTTTTCAGTGGTTTTGGTTGCTTATTCTTTCGGCTCAAGTTCAAGTCTGGCAGTAAAAAAAATAGTCCTTTATAATAGCTTATTCATTGTATAATAGAAAGTTACGAGTTTTAATTTACTGTTTATAGTAAGTTTTGCTTGAAAATAAGACTCTAATAATAGAATTTATAACAATAGTTAGCAGGCATGTCCTTTAGTTAATGCATTGTTCTTTTCTATAAGATCATATTATGTGTATTGAACTAATATATCTTAACTATCATGTGTCTGTTGCTTCTCAGCTTAGTGGATGGCTTATGGATGCCTAATAAACACCTAATAGACACCCAATAGACTATCTGACATCAAGCAGATAATGTAGGATTAGCTTTGCCAAGAACAAAAAGACTTAATGTCGGATGTTAAGAGAAATTTCTAAAAGATGTGGTTTATTTATAAAATTTCCACCAGACTTAAACATGAGCCAAAGAAAAAGCCCTGCTTTCGCAGGGCTTTTATATTTGTATTTAGAGAAATGCAGGCAGGAAGCCTACATTCCCAGTTACATTATTTCATAAGAATCATTTTCTTAGTAGAAGTATATTTTCCAGATTTCATTCTATAGAAGAATACACCAGAAGCAACGTTCTTACCATTATCATCTGTACCATTCCAAACTACAGTATGAGGACCAGCTTGCATGTTTTCACTAACAAGAGCTTTTACTTTTTGACCTTTGATATTGTAGATATCGATAGAAACAGGACCGTTTTCTTTAGTTGAGAAAGCGATAGTAGTTTCAGGATTGAATGGGTTAGGATAGTTTCCAACAAGTTGTGAAACTGCAGGAATATCGTTACTTGGAATATCTGTTCCACCAGGAGCTTCAATTGCTACATCATCAACCATGAAGATAAATGCATCATTAGATACACATTGGATAGCAACTCTAATAGTTTGGTTAGCATAAGCATCTAAACTATAAGAATATTGAGTCCAAGCTATAGGAGCTTGAACATAAGAAGCACCAGAGATTGATGTAAAGTCGTTTGGATTTGTAGATCCATTAGAAACTAATACATTAAATCTTTCAAGACCATAGTCATCCATTACAGATTTTCCCCAGAAGTTAAATGTTCCTGTTTCACCAAGAGTAAATTCAGGAGTAATCATCCAGTCATTATTAGTTGGTGTTGTTGATGCAAAACAAGCAAGGTATTTAGAACCTGAATGAGCAGCATTAGCATCTTCTTCAAGAGGCGGAGTTGTCATAGCTGGGTTAAATACGATATATGCCATTGGCACACCGCTATTCTGGAAAGCAACACCTTGGAAACCGTAAGTTGTTGATAAATCGCCATCAATTAAAGTCCAAGGACCGGCTTCAAGAGCAAAGTCAGTATAAGTTTCAAAACTATCTTCGATGAGATAATCACCAGGGATAGTAACATTAACTGTAGCTTCAACAGTATTTGAAGCTTCTGACTCTTGATCTCCATACATTGCTGTAACATAGTATTCATAAGTTGCATTTTCTAAGTCAGCATCAGCATAAGTAAGAACAGCAGCACCAACAGTAGCGATTTCTGTATCATCTCTATAGACTTTATAACCTGTGAGTTCTCTATCAAGTCTAACATTAGGAGTAGAAACAGCTTTGCTAACAGCAACTAATTCATTAGTATTGATAGCTCTTGTAGCAATAGAAGTTTCAAACATGATATTATCAATGTAAGTAGCATACCAAAGACCTTGTCCATCACCATCAACGAAGTTCCAAGCAATATGGATAGGAGTTGATGCATAAGTAGATAAATCTATTGAAATAGGTGTTTCATAATGATTTTCACCAGCTGGTAAATCAGAAGCATTCCAAACAGAAGTCCAGTTACTTCCACCATCAGTAGAAACTTTAACATAATAGTTATCACCATATTCAGAACCATTCTGTCCATAGAAGTCAAAAGTAAGTCCTGTGATACCAGTCATTTCACTAGTGATTAGCCATTCATCTTGTGCGCCGTAATCCCACATAACACCAGCTTGATACATTCCATCAGTAGGAACTACGTCACCAGTTGAGAAAGTAACAGTTTCATACTGAGTCCATGATTGGGTAGTATTATTTACAACAGTTGTCCAACCAGCAGGAGGGAAAGCATTTTCAAAGCTTTCATTCATAGTTTCAGGTGCTTCTCCTGGAGCAAACCAGTTAAGAGTAACAACATCTTCCATAACTGAAGCTGTTAAGTTTTCAGGAGCTAATATTTCTTCTTCTTCCTCAATAACAATTGTTACTACAGGAGTAGGGTCAGAGTCAGCTGCATCATAGTTAGCAACAGCTTTATATTGATATGTACCATAATCAAGAGCTTCATCTAAATAAGACATAACATCTGTACCGACTTCTACTAATATTTCGTTATCACGATATAGAGTATAACCGGTAAGGTCTCTTGTAATTTGGTTATCACTTGCTGAGCCGAACATTGATTCTTCACGAGAAAGAGTTCTCATTCTTGCATCTGGTGCATTCCAGTTAATCTGAACATCAAACTCATTCACAATTACTGCAGTGAAGTTAGTTGGAGGGTTATAAACAGGAGGAGTTGTGTCAACAACAACTATATTAGATGGTTCTGACATTTCAGTACCATACAAAGCTCTTACTTTATATTCCCAAACACCGTTAGGTACATTAGTATTTACCCATGTTGTATCATTTGCATCAGCAATTGATTGAATAAGACTATTATTACGATAGATATTATAAGCAGTGATTTCAAGTGGATCTCTATAAATAGCTCTTCCACCTTCAACAAATGCTTGAATAAGGAAATTATAATTGTTACTCAAATTTGAAATTAAGTTCCAGCCACCATTAAAGAAAATTAAATCACCTTTACCAACAACTGCTGGACCTGCATCGCGACCAAGAGGGTAACCATTTGGAGTGGTTGTTTCAACACCAATCCATAACTCTTCTGAAGCTGCTAGAGTAACAGCATTATCTAATTCTACGATATTCCAAGCGAATGTTTCAATTTCTGTAATTTCTTGAGAAACAACTTCTGTACCAGGAACAAATGTAGTACCATCATAAGAACCACCAGTCCATACTTTTAAAGTATAAGTAGCAGCAGGATTACGTGGATAGAATTTCATTTGAGTTAAACTTGCTCCGCCATAATTAGCTAAATCAGCAGCATCGTATCTTACAACACCGGTATAAGTAAAGGCTCCACCTGTACCGAAGCCATCTTCATAAACACCACTACCATGATATAACCATTCTCCACCTTCATCAGGAAGAATTGGCATATTCCAAGCTAAATGAACATCATTTTCATTTTGAATTTCTGCTGTTAAATTTGTTGGAGCAGGATATACAACCGGAGTTTCACCTTCTTCCATAACGAGAACTATATTTGGATAATATGCTTTAAGAGTTCCGGTAGGAGGATCTGTTGGGTCTGGGTTTGTTGTATCATTTCTGTAAGTAATAGAAACATTACCTTCTGCTATTGTGTTAAAGAACTCATCTCCATTACTGTGATAACCTTGTGTATTCTCTTCAACAGCGATTATAAGATTATCTGTATTATTGTAGTTGAAAGGAGTATCTAAAGTAATAGGTATCAAACCATCAATAGCAGGAGCTGAAAGAGTTCCATCATAAACTAAGGTTAAATCATCAACAGCAACCCAACTATCAGTAGTTTCATAAGCTGTTAATGTTGTATGAGCCATATAGATTTTTATATCATCAGGACCCCAAGCAGTGTTTCCGTTATAATGCCAAGCAATAATTTGAATGTCACCAGCCATATTAACATCAGCTTGAGGATAAATTGTTTGTGTATAAGTATAGCCATAATAAGGTTCGATTGGCAAACCTTGATTTGTTTCAGTACCATCACCTATTTGAATTGTTTCTTCAGGCATTACAGTTGTAAATGAAGCAATATCACTTAACACTTCATAACCTGTAGAATTTAAAGAGCCAACTCTCCAGTAATAAGTTGTCCATACTGATAAATCAGCAGTATAAGAAGTAACATCTTGGTTATCTACAACCATAGCATCTGCAACTAAGTCTACAACATCAGCCATGTCATTTGAAAGGTATAAATTAACAGCAACTGTATTCATACCATATTCCCAAGTTAAATCAGCATCTATTGCAACATCAATAGCACCATTTTCAGGAGTTAAAAGAGTTGCAGGTGTTGGTTCATTTAGAGGAGTTTCTTCGATTAAAACATTATCTAAGTAGATTGTTTGATAAGTAGCAATATTAGCATGTTTGAAGGCTAAATATCTTACAGTTCTAGGTAATTCTAATTCTACTGTGTGCTCTTCATAAGCTGTAGTCATATCGACAGTTTGAATTTCAGTAAAAGTAGTTGCATCAGAAACATCAGCAAGATAACCAACAATAAGTTGTGCCCCTGCACTTGAACATTTAGCCCAGAATTTCATTCTATTGCCCATGTTTTCAATTTGTGGTAAGACAGCAATATAAGTTCCAGTAATATCACTACTATTAGCTATTCTGAATGAATTAGTACCTTCATATGCTTGACCATTATAAGTATCAACATAAGAATAATTAGTAGTGCTTTCACGATAAGTCATCCAGCCAAGTGGTAATGCTGGAGGAGTAACTGTTTCAAAACCTTCAGAGAAAGGAACTTCTGCTATTCCATAAGTTGTTGAAAAAGAGTAAACAATAGTTTCAGCAGTTAATTCTGAAGTAGAATTAGATGCTACTACTTTCCAGTAATAAACTGATGCATTTTCTAAGGTTGGTGAATAAGAAGTAACTAATTCACCATCTACAACTAAAGCTGTTTCTACATTATTAATGACGTCTTCTTCATTAGTTGAAAGATAAACATCTAAGAATTCTGTATTTTCACCATTAGTCCACACTAAATCAGTATCTAACTCATTGTTTAAAGAGTTGTTCTCTGGAGATACAATCATAGGATAAGTTGGAGCACCTTCTACAGCATAACCTAAACGAGTATTAGGGAAAGTTGTTACGAGTGTACCATCAATAATAGGGAAAGATGCATCTTGATGTTTATGAGCTGCAACATTTGCTTCTGGTTCTGAAGTTGTTGATATAAAAGTAGGGTAGCCTGATGACCAAGTAGTATCATTATTTTCCCAAACAATTTGAAGGTTTGAAGTTCCATCATAAGAGAATTGAGAATCAAGGATTATACCTTGCCATCCTGTTCCGTCCCAAGTTACTGAACCATCGAAAACTAAGGTAAAACCATTATTTGTTGGATCAGGATAAGCTACTGTCACTTCTGTATCAGTAGTTAGTTTCATATAAACTTGTTGTGCATTGGTAGTATAAGCACTTGGTGTGTTACCTACATTAAATTTAAGTTCGTTGATATTAATTGCTTCACCTATCTGCTCAGCAGTTAGGATGTAAGTTGACCAACCATAATTATAATACCCGTTGAAAGGTACTGAATTATTAGTGGTACTAGATGTCTCGTCTCCAATTTCTACATAGACTGCAAAAATGGAGCTTATTGCGATTAACAAAGCTACTAAAGTTAGCATCTTCTTGTTCATAATATATTCTCCTTTGACTTAGTATATATTTTATTTCATCATCAATTCCATTTTACCTAATTACGTTTTTTTCTGTCAATAGGAAAAAATAAAAATATTATTTTTTTTTAAACTTAAAATAAAAGAAGGTAAAAAAAATGGAATAATCTTTTTTATATAGATATTCAAACATCGATTAACTTGAAATATTTTTAGCTTTTTGTATTTAGTAAACATCGTTTAGTAAACACTTGATACAATCATCCACATTGTTTACACCGCTTAATGTTATTATTTTGCTGTAAGAATCTGCAATCATCCCAAAAGTTCTATTGCATAATTCTGACTGAAACATTATTAAGTTAACGTCCTGTAAAAAATCTTAACATTTTCTCTTTTGGATTTTTCATTATTAGGAAGATTTATTTGCTCTTTAGTGGGTTATAAATGAAGTATCTAAAGCATGAATATCCTTGAAATAAAGGGGTTTTAAGAAGATGAAGCAATTTTTATGAAGATAGGGAAAGCATAAATTTTGTTATTAATAAAAAAAACGGGATTTACATGTTTAAAATACCACCACACTACTTTAAACTGTAAATCCCACACTAAGCACATTTGAGAGAATTTAGCATCCGGGGAGAATGCTAAAGATTTTCGAGTGACTAACTCAGAAAACTAATATATTACTATGCAATAAGTGTTCCAAACTTTATTTCGTGATTAAAATATTTTTATTGTAGTAAAGAGCAGATATAAATACCTGCTCTTTTTTAAAAAAATACTTACTGTTTTGTTAGATTAATTGTTTATAAGTTCAGGGTAAAGAGGGAAGTTAACAGTAAAGTTTTTAACCTCTTTTTTAATTTCAGCAAGAAGTTCTTCATTATCAAAATTATCATATACTCTTTTAATAAAATCAGCAATAGCTTTCATATCATCTTCCTTCATTCCACGAGTAGTTACAGCAGGAGTACCAATTCTGATACCTGAGGCAACAAATGGTGAGCGAGTATCAAAAGGAACTGTATTTTTGTTAGCAGTTATACCTGCTTTGTCTAAAGCTCCTTCCATAGCTTTACCTGAAGGATTACCAGAATCAGCAGTACCTAAATTTATGAGAAGTAAATGGTTGTCTGTACCACCTGAAACTAATTCAAAACCATTTTTCATCAATTCTTGAGCTAATCTAGCAGCATTTTTTACAACTTGTTGTTGATAAGCTTTAAAATCTGGAGAGAGAGCTTCTTTAAAAGCTACAGCTTTAGCAGCAATAACGTGTTCTAGTGGTCCACCTTGGATACCAGGGAAGACATTAGCATCTACTGCTGCAGCATACTCTTCTTTACAAAGAATTAAACCTGAACGAGGTCCTCTAAGAGTTTTATGAGTTGTAGTAGTCACGATATCAGCATAAGGAACAGGATTATCATGTACACCAGCAGCTACTAATCCAGCAATATGAGCCATATCAACCATAAATTTAGCACCTACTTCATCGCAAATATCTCTAAATTTTTGGAAGTCTATTTTTCTTGGATAAGCTGAAGCACCTGTAACTATTAATGCAGGTTTGTGTTCTAAAGCTAAAGCTCTGATTTGGTCATAATCAAACATTTCAGTTTTTTGATCAACTGTATAATGAATAACATTATAGAGTTGTCCTGAGAAAGAGAGTGGATGACCATGAGTAAGGTGTCCGCCATGTGATAATTCTAAAGTAAGTATAGTATCACCAGGTTTAATTACAGCAAAATAAGCACCCATGTTTGCTTGAGAACCTGAGTGAGGTTGTACATTAGCGTGGTCAGCACCAAATAATTCTTTTGCTCTTTCGATAGCTAATTTTTCCACTATATCAACATTTTCACAACCACCATAATAGCGACCATATAGTTTATAGCTTCTCTTCCCAGTTTTTTTAGAAACTCTGTAAGGATAACCTTCAGCGTATTTATTAGTAAGAACAGAACCTTGAGCTTCAAGAACTGCTAAAGAAGTAAAGTTCTCAGAAGCGATTAACTCTAAGTTTTCAGTTTGACGAATTAATTCATCGTTCATTGCTTCAAATAATTCAGGGTCATAAGACTTAATGTGTTTCATTATTATTCCTCTCATATACATTTATTTTATTTATTCTATTTTGATGTCTTCCACCTTCAAAATTGGTATTTAACCATACATCAACTATACCCTTTGCCTCTTGAGGGCTTAGGAATCTTCCTCCAAGAGCAAGTATATTGGCATTGTTATGCTGTTTTGAAAGTTTAGCATATTCAATATTGTGACAAAGAGCAGCTCTTATACCTGGCACTTTATTAGCTGCGATACTTATTCCGATTCCACTTCCACAGAAGATGATAGCATAATCAGCAAGTCCCGCTATAACAGCTTCACCTGCTTTAATCCCAAAGTCTGGATAATCAACTGAATCTGTGTTATAAGTGCCTAAATCCTCAATTTCATATTTTTCTGCTAAATAGGTTTTAATAACTTCTTTTAAATCAAATCCACCGTGATCTGCAGCTAAGATTAGTTTCATTTTTCTTCCTTTTTTTCATCTTTTTCCTCTAATCTTTTTATTAAGTAGTTAGTTACAAAATAATAGATTAGGCTCGAAATAAAAGCTACTATAAATATGTCAATAGTTCTTTGCTGATTTCTTAAAATAGGTACCATCAAATTTATTGATACCACTAAAATAAAGAAAATTACAGTTGAAAAAAGACTTATTTTAACTCTTTTTAACATAATCACCCTCTTTCATTTATTATTCTTTTTGATATTTCATTTACTTTATCAATTATTAATTTTTCATCAGCAACTAATCCCCTATTCATTACAATTTCACCATTACACACTAAAGTATCAATGCTTGAACTATCAGCGCTGTAAACAATATTAGAAATTATATTATAATTAGGTACTAAAAAAGGACTATCTTGTTTTAGTAAGATAAAATCTGCCAACCTACCTTCTTCTATCACTCCTGCGTCAATCTTTAAAGCCTCGAATCCAGATTTAGTAGCATCTTTAAAAACTTCAGATGCTGGATATAACTTGGGGTCCATCTGAATATACTTGGGTAATAAGGCTGCGAATTTCATCTCTTCCAAAGAAGAAAGGTTATTGTTTGAAGAACAACCATCAGTTCCTATAGCTATTTTTGTTCCATATTCTTTAAGAAGTTTTAAAGGAAAATAGCCAGAAGCAAGTTTCAGATTTGAAACTGGATTATGTAAAATTGTAGCACCTGATTCTGTGATTAATTTTACATCGTTTTCTGTGAGCCAAACGCAGTGAGCCAAAAGAGAGTTGGAGTTTAACATACCAAGAGAATGAAGATATTCAATAGGAGTTAGACCATTTTTAGCCTGACAATCACTTACTTCTTTTTTAGTTTCAGAAATATGAAT
Source organism: Cloacimonadales bacterium (SeqCode) (assembly GCA_963692475.1). Classification (GTDB taxonomy): domain Bacteria; phylum Cloacimonadota; class Cloacimonadia; order Cloacimonadales; family JAFGVF01; genus JAEKNW01. The sequence goes on along the minus strand of OY829950.1, from coordinate 1,929,974 downwards.
ATGAATAAGCTTATTCTCTGTTTTGGCATATTTTGCTATCCAGGTTAAAGATTCTTTAGAAACAGTATAAATAGCATGTGGACCTAGAGCAAACTTTACTCTAGGACTATCATGATTGGTTGAAAAAAACTTTTCTGCATTTGCAATCTGTTTTTTAGCTTCTTTAGAGTCATTATGATCTATAAAGACTTGGGAAACAACTGCTCTAATCCCTGCATCTTCGACAGCTTTTGCAGTAGCCTGGCTATGCCAATACATATCATTAAAACAGCTGGTACCACTTTTAATCATCTCTAAACAAGCTAACCTTGTTCCCCAGTAAATATCCTCTTCTGTCAATTTTGCTTCCAATGGCCAGATATAATTACTGAGCCAGTCAAAAAGTTCTAAATCATCAGCATATCCTCTTAATAAAGTCATCGCTGCATGAGTATGGCTATTAACAAATGACGGTAATATTATCATTCCTTGAGCATCAAATATTTCTGTTTCTTGAGATGATATGTTAGGAGCAATAGTCTCTATTTTATTTCTATTTACTAATATATCTGTAATTTGGTTGTTTAGATTAAGGTTTTTGAATAGCTTTTTCATTATTTCATTTCCTTAATTTTTAATGAATAAAATCTTGTAAAAACTCATTATATTGTGGGAACTTGTTGAGTAGTTCAGAACAATCTACTTCATGATAATCTCCATATTCAAATGCAGGAGACAGAGTGGCTCCGATTAACGAATATTCTCCATTTTTAACCATTTTTGCACAAAATATTGTTCCTGCCAAAATACTTACTTGGGGTTTTTGATTACTTAGTATATCACTACCCATAGTAATCAATTCAGAGCTACCATTATTATGAAGAAGGAGAAGTTCAACTGGATTACCACTATAGAAGTGCCATAGTTCATCTTGTTTGAGATAATGAGGATAAGAGAAAGAATTTTTCCCAAAAAGATAAAAAATAGCTGAGGCAATTGCTCGTTCCTCTTCGATGTTTGGGAAATAAGCTTTTGCTTGGGCAGTGTAATTTCTTATAAAGAAACCACCTTCAACTGGGTGTGCTATTAAATTCATCTTATTAATGATATCTTGATATTTTGACATATTACTTCCACTCTTTTATTCATGATAATAATTTATCAAAGGGTTAACTTGTCAAAGATTATTTTCTAATCTAACAAAAAAAAGGGCTTATGCCCTTAAATGTATTTAGGTATTATTCTAAAAATATTTACTTAAATAAATCTATAATTATTATCTATTTATGGAAAAATCTTCCCCAACAAAAACCCTTTTTTCTATTATCATCACTTCCGTGGTGATGATGTCCTCTACCATGACCATGTCTGCCGCAAGGCTCTCTTAATTCAACTATGAGCTCTGTAGCCTCTTCCTTTCTTAAGGAAACTTTTGAACCATTTAAACAGACTTCTATTGGGTCTCCAAGTGGAGCTTTCTTAGTTACTCTGAGAGTTTCTCCCCTAATTAAACCTAAGCTAAATAATTTCTGTCTATACTCTTTATCGATATTAGCATATCCTACTATTTCGACCCTATTCCCCATTGGTATATCTTTTAGTGATAATTGCTTTTCACTATTCATACTTCACCTCTTAATAAGTTAGATATTACTAACATATTTTATATAGATATTTTGTCAAATTCTTTTTTATTTTAATTTGCGATTATTTACATTATCAGTTTTTATCATCAATTATTAACCATCAATTTATAAAATGCAAGTCTTTGGAGACCTTTAATCCCATTGGGGCTAATGGTGAAGGTTTACTGCATTGTTTTGGTTAAATAAAGCAATTTTATTATTGACTCAGAAGAGGTTGAAAAATTTAGTGATTGAAAAACATAAATATAGTAGGTAAAATGAAAGAAAAGAGAAACTTAACTGAGGGAAATATATTTAAGACAATTCTAATGTTGTCTTTACCGATCATGGCTCAATCATTTATCCAAATGGCATATAACATGACTGATATGTTGTGGATAGGAAGAGTAGGAGCCGGGGCTGTAGCTTCGGTTGGTACAGCCGGTTTTTTAATTTGGTTTAGTTTTGCTTTCATTATCATAGCCAAAATTGGAGCTGAAGTTGGTGTTGCCCAGTCCATTGGTAAACAAGATAATCTCTTGGCTCGTGATTTTGCTCGAAATGCCCTACAATTATCAATTCTCTTTGGTATTGTCTATACTTTAGCAATGATAGTCTTTTCTAAGCGTTTGATTGGTTTTTTTCAATTAGGTGATGATATAGTAATAAATCAATCTATAAGTTATCTTAAAATTGTATCTTGGGGTATTATTTTTACTTTTATAAATCCTATTTTATCAGGAATATATAATGGAATGGGAAACAGTAAGACTCCTTTTTATATAAATGCAGTAGGATTAGTAATCAATATTGTCTTAGACCCTGTCTTAATTTTTGTTTTCAAGCTTGGTGTTGATGGTGCTGCCTATGCAACAGTTCTTTCTCAAGCTATAGTTACATTGATTTTTATAATGTTGTTTAGAAGTAAATTTGCTCCTTTTGAAGAGTTTCACTTTTTCAAGAAACCAATTCCTGCAGTTATTAAGCAAATTTTCTCCTTTGGTACTCCCATCGGTGTTCAATCAGGTTTGTTTACTCTTTTTGCTACCCTAATAGCACGAATAATTTCTCAATGGGGTCCTGTTCCTATTGCAGTACAAAAAGTGGGGAGTCAGATTGAAGCTATATCTTGGATGACAGCTGGAGGTTTTTCAACAGCCTTGAGTTCTTTTGTAGGACAAAATTTTGGAGCCAAACAGTGGGATCGTATATCTAAAGGATATTTTACAACTATCGCACTTGCTGGGACAATAGGAATTCTTGCTTCACTACTTTTAATTTTCTTTGCCGAACCTATCTTTGTTGTTTTCATCCCTAATGATCCAGAAGCTCTTAGATTAGGAGCTGACTATTTAAGAATTTTAGGATTCTCTCAATTATTTATGACTTTGGAAATAACATCTCAAGGTGCCTTTAATGGATTAGGAAAAACTCTTCCACCTTCTTTAATAAGTATCATTTTTACAGGAGCAAGACTCCCCTTGGCTATGGTGTTATCTGCTTCCACTCTACTTGGATTAAATGGTGTATGGTGGTCAATATCAATCAGCAGTATCTTTAAGGGTGTAATCCTATCTGGGCTATTTATTGCTTTGTTAATTAGACAACCTGAAGTAAAAGGACCTAAGAGCATAACTCAGTTAATCTTTAGATTCGATAGAAGAGCTTGGCAAGATAAGCGTGGTTTAGCTGGTAAATAAATCTTGTTAAGCAAAGAGAACAAGACTAATTGCCATAATTGCCATACCTGCTATTAAGCCATAAATTGATAAGTGATGTTTTCCATATTTTTCACTTGTGGGTAATAACTCATCAAATGATATAAAGACCATGATTCCTGCAACTGAGGCGAATATCAAACCAAAGACCAAATCACTAAGGAATGGCATAAGCACTAAGAATGCTAAAATAGCACCAACAGGTTCTGCTAAACCAGACAATAAAGAATACCAGAAGGCCTTCTTTCTACTTCCGGTTGCATAGTAAATTGGCACTGATACTGCAATACCTTCTGGGATATTATGAATAGCTATAGCAATAGTTATACCTATTCCGAGATGAGGGTCTCTAAGAGCAGCAGTAAATGTCGCTATACCTTCAGGGAAATTATGGATAGCAATTGCTAAGGCTGACATTATTCCCATTCTCATCAAGCCTTTATTTCTATTTTCTGGAGTCATAGACTCAATAGATTTCATTTCATGTGGGTTTTCATACTCAGGAACTAATTTATCTATTAAGGCAATTATACCCATACCAACAAAAAAGGCTATCACTGTATATAGATATGCTAAATTACTATGTGTACAATAGTTCTCTAAGGCAGCTCTTGCTTTGGGAAAAATCTCAATCATTGATACATATATCATTACTCCAGCGGAGAAACCTAATGACACTGAAAGAAATGTTGTATTAGTTTTTTTGGCAAAAAGTGCAATTAATGATCCAATTCCTGTAGCTAATCCTGCAAATAGTGTTAAGCTAAGAGCAAACAAAACTGATTGTGTTGAAATAATATTTTCCAAAATTAATCTCCAATATAATTATTTAAACCAGTTAGGCAGTAGTTTCAGAATTTAAAATCACTAATACAATTGCCAGGTTTATATAGAAAATATCTAATACTACTATATTTGGCAAGTTTTTTTCTTTTTTACTTTACACAATAACTCTTCTAAAACTTTGGTAAAGAAAAAAATTACTGAGGAATTAATGGAAAAATTTAGATTATACAGCTTTGCCATTTTATCAATGCTCTTTTGGAGTTCGACTTTCGTCTGGTTCAAAATTGCCTATGAGAATTTTCAACCCTTCACAATAATTTTCTTGAGATTACTTTTAGCAGGTATCCTCTTAGAAGTTTATGCAAGAGTATTTAGAAGAAATGAAGTTATAAAAAAGGAAGATTATAAAATATTCCTTCTATTATCATTCTGTGAACCTTTTTGCTATTTTCTTGGTGAAAGCTTTGGATTGATGTTCATATCTGCAACTTTAGGTTCTTTGATTATTTCAACAATTCCTCTTTTCACACCAATATTTACTTATGTATTCCTTAAAGAAAAATTAGGACTCTGGGGAGTCATAGGCTTGCTAATATCCTTTAGTGGATTATTGTTTATCATCTTGGAAAATGCAGACCTTTCCGGTTCTTTGTGGGGAGTTGCCTTAGAATTTTTTGCTGTTTTTTCTGGAATAGCATACGGCATTGTAGTTAAGAAACTTACCCATAAATACAAAAGCATCACTATTGTAAAAGTTCAAAGTCAGTTAGGAGCACTATATTTCCTACCTTTCTTTCTAATTTTTGATTGGAGCAAATTCCTTGCGATAGACCACTCTTTTTCTGTCTATGCAGTAATTATTAAACTTTCCTTATTTGGTTCTGTAGCAGCCTTTATTCTCTTCACAGAGGTAGTAAAAGGTATGGGGCCTAATATAGCTAACATGTTTACTAATCTTATTCCTGTTTTCACAGCAGTTTTCGCATTTTTCCTTTTAGGTGAGGTCATTACTACAATAAAGATCATTGGAATAATAACAGTAATTGTTGGTTTATTTATTTCTCAGTTTAAGGGCAAGTATTGGAAACTCAGGTTTCGTCCTGATCGAGGATAAGTATGATATTTTTAGTATTAAGTATAATAGCTTCTGTAGCTATTGGTAATCTTCTCCACCTCTATAAAGAAAAAGATTCTAAGCTAAAAATCTTGCAAGTATTTTTAGGTAATTATCTTGTTGCAAGTTTAGTTTCTTTCTTTATGATTGATGATTTTGAATTAAGTTTCAACGCTTTTGATCTTAGCCTTGGAGTAGTATTTGGGACTCTATTTTTAGTTAATTTTATTATATATCAAGAGAATATAGTTAAAAATGGCATGGCGATGAGTATATCTGTTATGAGAATATCAGTTGTTATCCCAATCTTAGTATCATTAATTTTCTTTAAAGAAGCTTTACCTTGGTTAAATTATTTCGGAGTGATTATCGTTGTTACAGCATTCTTACTAATGGGAAAAAGTTCAAGTATTAGAAGTAGAATCTGGTTATTGATACTTTTTCTTGTTACAGGATTCACAGAAATCGGATTAAAGCTTTTTCATGAAATTGCTGTAACATCCCACAATCAAATGTTGTTTTATTTATTCACTTCAGCATTTTTAATAAATCTTGTATTAATCATCTGGAAAAAGGAAAAGATTCAAATCAAATATTTGCTAGCTGGTCTTGTTTTAGGAGTTCCAAATCAATTAACTTCATACTTCTTTTTAATGGGACTAAATAGTGTTGAAGCAGCTTATGCTTATCCCTTAGTTTCCTCAAATGTGGTTCTCCTTGGCTTTATTACAGACAAGATTATTTGGAAAAGCAAGTTCTCTCTTTATCAATATATTATTTTTGCATTAATACTCTTAGGAGTGATATTACTAAATATTAGATAAGTGTGATTCATGATATTATCAATTACCTTGCACTAATATCTATTGTAAGCTAATTGCTCCCTAATTACTCTCTCAATATAATTTCGATTATATAACGTGACAGTTCCATAGGCGATAAGAACTTCATTTTAACTGACTATTTAGCAAGTATAGTGGGGCTTAGAAAAAAAGTAAGGCTCAAGTTCAAGTCTGGTGGTTAAAAAGAGACTTTTAGTATGGCATATTAATTGAATGATAGATTGTTACAAGTATAATTTTACTGATAGGAGTATTTTTATTTGCTCTCTCAAGTAGAGTGAGTTAGTTTTATCATGAAACTTGTTTTTACTGAAAGGAGGTGTTAACATCATCAAAAAAATAAAAATATTATCGCCCTTCAACCCAAATGGTGCAATAGAGCTTTAGAGAAGAGTGCAAATTCTTTTAGCAAAATAGCTTGCAGAATTCTAACGCATATAATATATATATTCGGAAGAATTATGGAAGTTACTTTTGCAAAAGAATATAGTGCTATTCTCAAAGATCTATTGCATTATTTGGGTTCAAGGGCTAAGATAAATTTAGGTTTCATATATACAGGGTCTAACGAACCCTGCCTATTAGATTAACATCCCTTCGGGATTATATGTGTATTAACTTCCATAAATTGACTATATATTTGTTAACATTTCACGACAATATTTATGATATTACCCACTCTACTTGAGAGAGAGCCAATAAAAATTTAGAATAGTATTTTTCAAAATCAATTATCAATGAGATTTTATGTAAAAAAAGCCCCACTTGCGTAGGGCTTTTTTTCTTTATATTAGTTTATGAATTACTTCATTAAAACCATTTTTTTCATTTCACTTCTTCCAGCATTTTCTAATTTATAGAAATAAACACCTGAAGAAACTCTGTTACCAGCATTATCATCACCATTCCAAACAACATTTTGCATACCAACAGTTTGGTTAGTATTAACAAGAGTTTTAACTAATTGACCTTTAACGTTATAAACGTTAAGTTTAACGTTACCAGTTTTAGCAACATTATAGTTAATTTTAGTTGTAGGGTTGAATGGGTTAGGATAGTTTTGACTTAACATTGCAATACTTGGAACTACTTCATTATTTTCGTTATCAACAGGAGCATCAACAAATGTGATATCAAGAGCCATATACTTCATTGCACCACCGGTAGCTTGACCGATATTTTGAATTGCTGAACCATAAGTATCATCATCTAAATAAAGTACATGTACACGACCAATTTTGTTACCATATTCATCTTCACCGATATAATCTACTTCAGTACCAAGGTATGGGAATTCAGGGATTTCACCCTGCATTTCAGGAGTATCAACACCATTTAAGAAAATAGGTTGTGACCAGTGAGCTCCATTATCTGCTGAAACAGAAATAGCAAGTTCACACATATTTTGGTAAGGTGCTAATTCAGGATATGAATCTGGATAGTCGTTATAGTCTTTTGATTTTAAAGCATCTTGCCATACCATAGCCATCATACCTTCAGCATTAGCATTGGTAATATGAGCTGTATGTAAATGGAACATCATTGCAGAATCAGCAGCTGTATCATCCCAATACATGTAAGGCCAGATATTGTCTCTGATTGGAATACCCCAATAATCTGCATCAGCAGCTGTAACGCCATCATCTATATCATCCCAAGTTCCATCATCAAGAACTTCATCATGTAAACCATCAGCATTTTTATCCCAGCTTTTCCAAATAGTAACATCATTATAGCCACCATTAGCACCATCATAGTTAGTAATATTAACAGGGTCATTAGGAATGTTAGTACCGTTATCTACTTGAGGATAAACTTCTGCAAGTTCCCATTCTAATGTAGCAGTATCAAAAGTAAGATGTTTTACAGTATGGAAGTCAGCCCAGTATCCACCTTCAGTACTTTCAACAGTATAGAATGCAGGGATATGGATTCTTCCATTAGTATCAATACTTGAGCTAAAGTGACCTGATTGACCAATGCCAACTTGAATGAATTCATCAGCATAAGCTACTTGTGAATCATCAACAAAAATACCAGTTCCGGCAACTATTTCGCCAGTAGCTGGGTTAATTTGTTTAGGGTTTTCACAATCAATTTGGTTATAAGTTGAATGTCTTGTCCAAGTTCCTTCACCATAGTTATCTCCTACAAATACTGTTGTAGTTCCTTCAGGAATAGGGTCACCTTCAGTACCTGAGGTTGTATAAGCGATGTGATAACCAATATAATAAAGTTTGTCTTCATGTACGATGAAAGACATAAAAGGTCTTCTCCATTCAACTGGAGAATTGTTCCATTCGTTCATTTCAGGAATAGAAGTTGAAGACCAACCTGTACCATCGAAAATTTGAGTTTCGATATCTGATTCAGTGAAGTCTTTGTAGTATATTACTACATTTTCAGAAATAGCAGTACCATTATCAGTAGCATTTTTAGCCATGATATAAACACGTTGAGAACCAGCAACAGGTGAAGGTCCTACTTGCACAGATGGCCAGATAAATTCGTTAGTGGAAACTATAGTTCCATTAACATCAATGTCTATTGGGTTGTCAATGATATTAAAAAGGTCAGAGTGCATACCAAGAGCAACTCCACCAATTACAGCATCATATCCAAAACCAACTTCAAGATCAGCGTCAGCATCAAGGTTAACATGATAAGCTAAGAGAGGTCTTCCACCTTCAGTTAAAGCTACGCTTGGATAACCTTCCCCAATATCAGAAGCACCAAATGTACCACTTGATTGAATACTACCGGTGTTATCAATGAATGTTTTGTAAACTCTGCGATTTGAGTTTGCTGTAGGTTTTGTATGAAAAACCATCCAGTGACCATCTAAGGTTGGAGTTTGAACTCTTTGAATTGGTTTTCCGGTATATGAACCAGGGAAATAGTCATAAAAATTATCGACTATAGTTACAGGTTCGATTGCAAAACTATAAGTTGGCATAAACCTAGAGTTTGGCGTGTAAGAACGATTACCCATTTCATCAATAGGCATCGCTTTCCTAGGGTCGTTTTGACTAGCAAATACATTAGCAATAAGAACGGCTATAATAGCCACAACAAGAAACAATCGTTTCATGTACATTCCTCCCATCTTTTTTATTGTTAAGTTTCTTTGTAATAATAAAATAATTTTATTTTAATATTACACAAATTCTTTTTTAAATCTGAGAAATCACAACTCAGACAACCTATATAAATTTGTAAAAAAGAATTTAGTCCGAGTGGATTATACCACTCGGACATTAATATATCTTAGAAATTCATTTTAACTGAGAAACGGTGAACACCATTTTGGAAGTCTTCAGTCAAGTCACCCATATCAGTATAAGCATAATCAAGATTGAAAACAGCTAATCTGGTAGGAATCTTAAAACCAGCTCCGAAACTATATGTAGCTGCATCATAGTTAAGTTGCTGTCCAGCTCTAATAGCAAGATTTCTATATGTATATTCAGAGCCAATATTCCAAGTTTCTCTTCTATCTACGACATTGTCTAACTGAGCAGAAGCAATCCAAGCTTGATCATTAGTTCTCATGATATCAAATGCAACTCCAAGTGAGAAACTCATAGGAATTTTAAATCCAAGTTCTTCTCCGTCTTCGTCAATTACACCATCACCATCATTATCAAGTAAATCGAATGGGTCTTCATCAGTTAAACCATCACTATCATTATCAATTTCGAAAATAACATCAGGACCAAAATTTCTTAAAGTCATACCGATAGTTAAATTATTCCATTGAGTATTATATAATGAGCCAATATCAAAAGCATAGCTATTGATACTAAAATCATAAAGATTTTCTCTGAGATATTTTCCAGTGATACCAAAGGAGAATTTGTCAGTAAAAGCGTTTGAATAGGTTAATCCAATAGCAATATCGCTATTAGTGAAAGTTCTTCCAGTTGGTCCAAAAGTTTCTTCAGTCACTTCATCCATATCATCCATGTGAAGAACTGAAGCACTTAAACCGAGAGCTTGAATACCGTCTGTAAATGATACAGCAACGTATTCATGCTTTATATTCGCAACCCACTCAGTATGTGAGAAGAATGCTTGCTGGTCCAACTTTGTGGCGAGCCCTGCCGGATTCCAATATACTGAAGATATATCATCAGAAACTGCGACATATGCTTCACCCATTCCGGTAGCTCTTGCATCAATACCCAATTTTAAGAATTGCAAAGCTGCAGTACCTTTCTTACCAAATATTTCAGCACACATAAGAATAGGAACAAGAACAATTACGGTTATTAGAATAATTTTTTTCATAGTTCAGTCCCCTTTATTTAATTAAGACAAATTTGCCAACATTAACATCACCAGTCTTAAGGTTTTTCACAGAGAATAGATAAACCCCAGGAGCAATGATTTGATTGTTTTCTGAAAGGAGGTCCCAAGAGTGAATACTTTCTGCAGTAATACCAAGACGTGAAGCTTTACTTACAGTAATGATATCATCTTCATAAGCTCCTTCATGTCTAAATTGATCAATCAAGTCACCAGCAAGATTAAATATTTTTACATTAGCTCTTGTAGGTAAATTAACAAACCAAATTCTCTTACTCTTATCGCCTTTATCATCATTTTCTCTTCTACCATCGAATGCAGAACCACCAATATATGGATTAGGAACAACATAAACATTTGAGCCATCGTTATCTAATCTATTAGGAGCAGGGAAGAAAACTTTCATATTTGCATCAGCATCTCTTCCTGTTTCCAAGAAATCGAGAGCTTTTGCAGGCATACCTCTATCAAAAGCAGTAACAGCAACATAAGTTTCTATACCTTTTCTTGGAACTGGAGCACTTGACTTAAAGAATCTTCTTGATAGTCTCTCTTTTTTGAGTTGTTCTAATTTTTCAGTATCACCAATAGCAGATTGACCACCAAAACTGTAGAGAGGTATTAGTTTTTCTTCGTAGAGTTCTCTAAAAATATCTTCTCTAACATCATCTCTTTTGAACAACTGTGTAGCAATCTCAGCTTTAACTTCATCACTTAAAATTGTTCCATCAACAACTACAATTCCAAATACATCAAGAGCGATTTGATCTGCCTGAGCTTGTAATTCAGGAGTATAATCGACATCATATTTGTAAAGTTGCCAACCAAAGATTTCTTGATCAATTTCAATATTCTTAAGTATGTAGAATTTATCATATTTATAATAGTGAGTATCATCTTCATTAGCCATTCTTGGATTAGGTAAACCATCATTATTAGCAGTATATCCACCATAATCTCTATAAAGATCTTCACCTTCACTATTGAGTACACCATAATTAACATTATAGTCTAATTCATCTCTTTCAGTCTCTGCTTTAGCCCACATATTAACTAAAGACCAATCTTCTTGAGAACCAGAACCAGATCTAATCCAAGTTCTATATCCCTGGAAATCGTGTCTAAGTCGATAAGCAGTTACAGGAGAGATTACGAAAGTCTCTTGTTCAGAAATTGGTTCTACAGGAGGGAAAACACCTTGAACATTATCATATAGGACACTCCATGGTTCGCCATTAGGCTCAGATTCATTCTCCCATGTAGTGTAATAACTATCATAATCAGGGAAAGCATTTTGCCATCCAACTACTGTTCCACTTACATTGTCCATATCGTATGAGTATATAGATCTATTATCCCAGTAGTAATTGATATAATTACCATCTTCAGAAATTTCAGCAAACAAGTTTGGAATTTCTGGTGGTTCTGGTGGAGTATAATGTAATACTGTATCAGGTAAGATAACTTCGGTTAATTTTTGAGCATCACCATAGATAGTTTTTGCCCAAATTGAAGTAGCTTTTAAATCTTCTAAGTTATCTCCAGGGAAAACAGCAATAACGATTTTCATTGTTTTGCGAGGTGCAAGATTCCATCTCTTATAATAATTACCTTCTTCATCAACTTCATTATAGTCGCTTGTACCTGGTTGAGCACCACTAAATGCAAAGAGATATCTTGTATCTGCTGGTGTTTCCTGAATAAAGTGATCAGGGTAACCAAGACCATCAGGTTGTCTCAAAGGTGTGTATTCAGGACCTGTACTAGGATTTTTACCAGTTAGTAACCAATATTTTTGGTTATGGGTAGGGTTTGGTTGATTAGAATTTCTGATGTCAAAATCATCAGGACCATCACCAACTTCCCAGAACCAACATGAGTAGTTTAAAGAATCAGGATTAGGAATTGGAGAACAAACACGAGAGCCAACTAATCCAGTAGTTAAGCCACCATCACCGTCATCATCACGTGTGTAAGCAAATTCATAATCTTCACCTTTTTGATAACCAGATTGGTCGTCAGATGCTTTTTCGGAATCCCAGCTTTGAGGTCCAACATCAGAGTCCATATAAACACCCATTGCGCAATCATATAAAGTATCTGCTGTATTCATATTAGTAATATTGAACTCAACATAAACTAAATTTTTAATATATTCATAAGACCATTGATAACTCATTTGTCTTACACGAATATTTAGAGGATAGTGCTCATTCTGTGCTCTATCGCGTCCCCAATCCCTTTGACCTTCATATCCGAAAGGAGAATAGTCATAATAATAGGAAATAAAATCTTGTTCAGAGACAGGGAATCCATCTTCATCAACTCTACCATCACCATCATCATCATAAGGTGTAGCAAAATTGAAGTATTCATTCTCATCAGAAGAACTTAAATCCATAAATCCAAGAGGGAACCAAATATCAGATCTTTCAACTATAGCTGCTGTTTGATCAAAATCTTGATCATGAAGATAAATGCTACCTAAGCCCTGAAAAGCTTCAGGAAGTTCATGAAAATCTCTCATTGGGAAGGTATATCCAATACCATCTTCATCAATCTTTCCATCACCATCATCATCAACACCACGTCTTGTACTTCTAGTGGAAGCTGAAACAATCTTGTCGGTTCCATTAAAACTTCCAAAGAAATCAGAGACATTTGGGTTAGCATTTTCTAATGGATTATAAGCAGGTAAAAACTCGTTTAATCCCTTATCACCGTCAAATCCGACTGACACTAAGGTATCTAAGACAACACCTAAGCCACTATAATCTTCTGGTAAGTCAGATTCAGCTACAACATCCATACCTTGAATATAAGGATTATTATGGACCCAGTACAGTTTTTCTCCTGTAGCATTTCTTCTAATTTTTTTTGCACCAAACCACAATGAACCCATATAAAGATAGTCAATACCACTACCGCCTGGATATTCTAATGATGGATACTGTGGACTAATATCATTACCAGAACCGAAGAAACCATAATTACTCACACGGAGCCAAATGTTTCCCACATTATGGTATTTTGTTAAGTCAAATTGTTTGGTTGGCGTAGTGTCAACCGCGGCAGCGTTTAACATGGAAACACTGCAAATAATTATAGCTAATACTGGAATCAGCTTACGGAAAATCAATTTCATTTATAATCCTCCAGTTTATTAATCTTCTAATTTCAAGTTTAGAGGAATTTTAACCCAACAAGCCACCGGTCTTCCACCGGATTTTGCTGGTTCAAAAGTCCATTGCCATACAGCTTTCATTGCTGCATCATCTAATCCACCAGGGATACTTTGAACAGATTTAATAACTCTGACATTACCCACCGTACCGTCAACTTTTACCCAAGCTTCAAGTATTACTGTTCCTTCAACATTGTTTTGCTTGGCAATATCTGGGAATTCTACTTTTGTTTGTCTAATTGGAGTTGGCATTTCTTGGTGAACAACATAAGGTTGATTAATACTTTCATCATCTATATTAGAAAAAGATAATCCGAGATCTAATAATTCATCAGTAGCACTAATAGTAGTTCTAACCTCTGCATTTTCCATAGATTCAATATCTAATTCATCAAAATTCATATCAATTTCGACTTCTTCGATGACGCTTTGTTCTTCTTCAGGTACCTCTTCTTCTACTATCTCTTCTTCTTCGACTACTTCTTCAAATTCGAAATGTTCAGAAACTTGAGTATTGTCCTTTATCTCTTCTTCTGATGCTGAACTTTCGAATCGAGGCATAACCAGTAAAATGAACATCACTAAAACCACAGACATAGCCATACCTTTAACAAGGTATCCGTTTGCCTCAGCTTTCCAATCTTTAAATTTACTTGCCATACATTTAGCCCCTTTTCCTAGCTTCAAAGACAATAGATTCGACTTTGTTGTTTTGTAGATCAGTGATTAATGTATTGATAGTATCGAAATCAATATCAGCATCAATTCTGAGACTAACTATCCAGTTTCGGTCAGGATCTTGATCCATTCTGCTTCTGACTTGTTTTCCTAAACTTCTGCTGATTTCTTCATTACTTTTTTTATCTACTAACTCATTTACATAGATATCATCTAAATAATAATCAAAATTTGGAGATGTGCCATCATTTCCAACATAAACTGTTAAAATGTTGCTTTGCATCTGCCTTTCAATTTCACGAGCATTCGGATATTTTGTTTGCACAGGTATATAGATAATCTGAGTTGTAACAACAAAGAATAGTAATAAAAGGAAAGCTATATCAGATGACGAAGAAGTATTAGCTTCAGCTGTAACTTTTTTTCTAATCATTTTCATACTACTCTCCTACTTATTTAAATAGTGGCGTTCAAATTTAACTTTTTTAGCCATATTATTAATTCTTAATTCGTCAAACACTGAAATGAAACCCCGATACTCAACATTTCTATCAATCTTGAGTTTAATAACACTATCAGGATTCTTTTCAACTTTATCTTTGATCATCTGCTTACCAAGTTCGTGTACTCTGAATTTTACGCCATCTTGTTTAACATCATTTTCGTCGTAAACATAGTATTCACATAAAACATTCTTTGTTCCGGCTTCATTCCAGACTTCAATTTCAATGAGGTTTTGCCTATCTAAAATAACATCTTGATCTTGTTGTTGTTCTTGATTACTGGCAGAAATTTGATAAGGAATACCTTGTTTGTTATCAAATTTTCCTACAGCCATAAAGAATACGATAAGCAAAAATGCTATATCAGACATTGAAGCTGTTGGTATTTCAGCACTTTTTTTCTTTTTAGCAGGAAATTTCATGATTCCCCACCCTACTTTTCAGTCAAAGTATCAATTACCTTTTCAGTTGCTTTCTGCATATCAACAACAATACTATCAACCATAGTCATAAAGATATTGTTGGCAAATTGAATAGGGATAGCAATGATTAAACCAGCAGCAGAAGTAATAAGAGCAATCTTGATACCTCCAGCAACAACACCAGCATCAACAACTTCAGTATTTTGAATATCATCGAAAGCAGTAATCATACCTAGAAGAGTTCCTAAGAAACCCATCATAGGAGCTAAAGTAATTGTAGTTGATAATTCATTGAATCCTCTATCTAAGAATGACATTTCTACAACAGCTGCATTTTCCATAGCTTTTTCCATAGCTTCGATACCAGAATCATTTTTTAATAATCCTGCTCTAATAATATTAGCAACAGAACCTTTTTGAGTATTTACATAATCTATCGCAGCTTTAAAGTTTCCATCTTTGATTTTTGGAACAATTTCTTCTAAGAATTTTTCGACATTTATTCTTCCTCTAACTAATACTAAAAGTTTCCAGATACCAATTCCTAAACCCCAAATAAAAAGAGCTAAGAGAGGCCACATTGCCCATCCACCATCTACAAACTGTTTAACTAAGCTTTTTCCAAAAAGTGTACTTGCTATTGTTTCGATAGCACTACCACTCTCTTGAGCTGCTTCTTGAGCAAAAAGTGCAGTAGTAAATACAAAACTTCCTAACAATATTATTAGTAAGAGTATTGAAATTTTCTTATTCATCCTTCATTTCCTCCAATTATTATATTTAATTTTATTATTTTAGAAATTATATGATATACCAAATGAATAGCTTCTATCTTGAGAAACTCTTCCTGGGTCGTTATATCTTTGTTGGTTCATAAAGTCAACTTCAGGAATTGATACATCATTAACTGTAAAATCTTCACCTGAGTCAAATGGGTCACCAGTTTTAGCATAAACATCATTAATGTTTCTATACTTAAACAAGTTGTCTATATCAAAGAATAAATTAACATAAGAGTTCTTACTGATATTTATTTTCTTTGATAATTTTAAACTGGCATTTTGTCTTGCATCTTTTCTTTCACTATTAGGATCTAAAGCATTATTAGTTACAGGGTCAACTGGAGTGTAAGGTTCACCAGAAGAATAAGAATAAGTAAAGCTTGTAGAGAAATCATCTAATGGTAAAATGTAGTTTGTGAAAGGAATGAAGAATTCTTCTCCTCTTTCAATTCTAAACATTAGATTAAGACTTAGATTATTTCTAATATCCCAGTCAAGAGGGAATTCACGAAGATTTGTATTTTCATCTTGAATAACAGTAGAAGAGTTATTACCTTCAGCCCAAGCAAATGAATAAGAAATATTTGCAGACCAGAAATTAGATAATGTTTTATCTAAAGCAATATCAATACCTCTACCTGAAGCATAGTCTTCAGAGATAAATTCATACCAGAACACTTGAGGTTCGTCAGGGTCAACAACTTTCTTTGTACTTACATAATTATAATAATTCTTATAATATAATGAGAGGTCAACTGCCCAGTCTTCATTAATAAGATGTTGAAGTCCAACTTCATAAGTAATTGTAATTTGAGGTTCAAGTTCAGCATTACCAACTGTAATATCATTATCAGATGTTAAAGCGTCTTGTGGGGTTTTAGATGTAAAAATGAATCTCATAGCAGGTAACTGATTTTGATAGTTATAAGCAAATCTGAGAACATCTTTTTCTGAGATAGGGTGAGATACACCTACACGTGGAGAAAGCATTAATTGAGTTTTATCTTTTCCATCAAACTCAAAAGTTCTATAAGAACCATCATCTTGTAGAACATCATAATCTTCTCCGATATACCAGAAGTCAAATCTTAAACCTGCATTAACAATCATTCCTTCCCATTCCATTTTGTCTTGGACATAGAAAGCACCTTGTAAAGGCTCAGCTTTATAACCATCTCTAGTACCTGAGGAAGCTTTTGATGCAGTATAGTATGCTTCAGGAGAATAGACAACAAAATAAGGATTATCTGATGTGCCGTTACCATATATTGAAACTACATCAGGGTTGCTATCCACAATATTTTGAATCTCATCAGCAGATATTTCAGGTTCTATAGTATCAGCATCAAAAATTGAATTTAAGTAAGCAGCTCTTCTATCATTATAGATAGTTGTGAAGCTTTGAAGTTGATTTTTTTCAATAGTATAACGGGTAAATTCAAAACCTGTTTTTGCAGTATTAATTCTATCAATAGCCCATTCAACATCACCTCTGAGGTTGACTGAACTTGTTTTATCATCAACGAAATTTGTATAAATTGAACCAGGTGCATTAAAGCCTGGTATATTTGGATTTTCTGAATAAGCATTAGTTTCATAAACCCATTCTGAACTAGGTCTAAATGAACTATAATAGTCATAAACACCATCTGTATCACTATCTATTGATACATAAGCAGGGTGAGCATATAAGAAGATACCTTCTGTATTTAGAACACCAATTTCATAGTCCACTAATGCATCAGGATTGCTATATAATTCTTCTGAGGTAACTGTTTGGATTAAGAAATTTTCTCTATCGATTCCTTTAGGACCTTCATATGAATCTTTTTGGAAATAAGATGCTTTCAATTTCATGTTAGCTGTTTGGCTGATATTTTGATCATAAGTGAAGACATATTGTCTCTGTTCTGTCTCTGTTTCAGCATAGTGTTGAAGCGCATATTTCCAGTTCCATCTAAAAGGTCTATAGTAAGAGCGATCACCACGAACAGCAAATGTAACATTTGCATCATTATTAATTTGATATTTTGTTTTGAAGTTTAAATTGTAGTCATTATAATTTCTGCTATTTAAATCAAATCCTGCGACTTCTTCTCTATCACCGTAAGCATCATAGATTGGATATTCATTAACTAATGGGATTCCATTAAACATAAAATCATTATAAGGATCTGATTCATAATATTTTTTGTATCTACCATCAGTCCAAGTACCTGTACCATTAATGAAGAAGGTGAATCTTGAATTAAGGTTACTCTGAGAACCAAGGTTTCCAAGAACAGGACCACCGAAGTTGAATCTGAGTAAATCTTGATTGCTTCCATCATCTATTAAATGGTCAGTATTCCACTCAATTTTACCTCTATATTCAGGATAACCGGCACGAGTAACTATATTAACCATACCAGATTGAGCATTACCGAATTCGGCAGTTAAAGCACCAGTATAAACTTTCATATCTGCGATAGCGTCAGTATCAACTTGAAGAGCAGAACCACCATCAACAGGGTCTGAAACAGACATACCATCAACAGTGAAGTTAACTTCGTTTGATCTACTACCTCTAACTCGAATCTCACCACCTACATTTGTAACACCAGGTTGAAGAGCCATGATATCATCTACATTAGAGACTGATAAGTCACTAATATTTCCAACATCAATAGTTCTTTCAGTTCCGACTCTACCGGTATCGATTTTTTCTCTTTTAGCAGTAAAAGTAATTGCCTCAAGAGTATTATCTCCGGGTTCTAAACGAACTGGTTCGCGATTTGTTGTTTGGTTAACATTCACTTCAATTCCTTGAATTAACTGTTTTCTGTAACCAGTAGCAGATACCAAAAGGTCATAGACACCAGGTGAAATATTAATTATAATATATTCACCATATTCGTCAGTACTAGTACCAAATTGGGTATTATTACCATCTAACTGTAATACAACGTTAGCTTGCGGTAATGGTTCTCCATTATTATCTTTAACTTGTCCCTTTAATACACCAGAAGTCTGGGCATATAATTGGACACTAAAAAGCACTAAAATGACAGTAATCAATATAGCTGTCTTTCGCATTTAGTTATCCTCCCTTTTAATATCACAATAAATTATTAAAAAAAACTTTCTTTTTCATTTATTTTTTATCATACATTAGAATAATTCACACTATTTTAACAAAAAGATTATACAATAAGATTGATGTCAATTAATTTTTAAAAACGAGTCTAAAAATGCCTAATTGCAACTCTTTTGCACATAATTCGAAAAAATAAGCATAAATTATAGCCTTCCATTAATTTATATCATTTTTATACAAAAATACCATTAATCTATTTTATCCCATATATCATTATATTTTATAACTTTACTATTTTCTCAGATTCCATTTATCTGTCGAGTATTTTTTTTTAATTAATTCTTCAACTCTATTTTTCTCAAAATCCTCCAACTCTTCAATTTCAATGAAATCATCATTTTCCCAAGCTTTTTTGAAACCTTGAACAAATTTACTGACCGCATATTCGTAAGAAACTTTTTTATCCAAGACTTGATTAATGGATATTGTTTTGTTATCCATCATATTAGCAAGCCGACTTCTCATCTTCTCAGATAAGCCAGGCATTAGGTAGGCAATTTCTCTCTGATTTTCATTTAAGATAATTGAACCATGTTGGAGCAATACTCCATTTTTTCTCACTTGAGCACTACCAACAACTTTCTTACCCTGAATAGCTAATTCATATTTAGAAGAAGAATTAAAACAAGGATTTACTGGTTCTCTTTGAGAGAAAGAAGATAGTTCTTTTTGTTCAAATTCTACATCAATATTTAAAAGTCTTAGACCTTCAGCAAGAGCGAGACTTATATTGCCATAACTCTTAAGGACATTTCCGGCAAGGTGCTCATCATTTGGTGATATTACAGCATAGGTAACTTCATTCTTATGTAATACAAGTCGCCCACCAGTCGGCCTTCTCACAAAGCCATAACCAGTTTCAGCTAATTTTTGAAAATCAACTTCAGCCTCTGCATTTTGGTGATAACCAAGAGAGAGTGTTGCAGGATTCCAGTCATAAAATCTAATTAAAGGTGTAGATTTTCCTTCTTGAATCAATTCAAATATTGCATCATCGATTGCCATATTTTCTGCAGGACTAAGCTTTCCCTGGGTTAGTATTCTCCACTTCATTAATATTTCATCCTAACTTTTAGGTCAGGAATCTTCTCATTGATAAAGCCAATTTGAATAGCATTAGTTTTAGCTTTAATTTCGGAAGCTATTTCTGAAGAAGTAACCACAATCATTCCGATTCCCATATTGAAAGCACGGTAGCTTTCATCTTGAGCTATATTTCCATTATCTACTAATATTTTAAAAATTGCTGGTATCTCCCAACTTTGACAATCTATTTCTGCGGTTAAGTTATCAGGAATTACTCTTGCTAAATTTCCAGGAATTCCTCCTCCGGTGATATGAGCCATACCATGAATCATCTCAGGTCTTGCCCATTCTCTGAGAATAGGAAGATAAGACTTATGAATCTTCAGCATTGCTTCTGCTAGAGTTTCATTTAGATTTGGAATAAGAGAATCTACCTCTAAATTCATCTTTTCAAAAAGAATTTTGCGAGCTAAAGAATAACCGTTAGTGTGCAGTCCTGTTGAAGGGAAACCAAGAATGACATCACCTTTGGTAATTTTTTCTCCGGTTATTATATTTTTCTTCTCTACCATTCCAACAATGGTTCCGGCAAGATCAAAATCATCTTGAGCATAGATACCTGGCATTTCTGCCATTTCTCCACCAATAAGAGCCAATTCGTTTTCTTTACAAGCTTTAGCAAAGCCCCAAATAATTTGCTCCATCACTTCAGGATTAAGCTTGCCAACTCCAACATAATCTAAGAAATATTGAGGAATTGCACCTTGAACAAAAATATCATTCACACAGTGATTAACCAAATCTTGCCCAACAGTATTATATACACCTGCCATGTTAGCAATTATCAGTTTAGTTCCTACACCATCAGCACTAGATACTAAGACGGGTTCTTTCCAAGATGTTAAATCAACTTGGTAGAGTCCACCAAAACCTCCAATTTGAGAAAGTACATTTTTATTGAAAGTCTCTTTCACTAATGGTTTGATTCTATTAACAGAATCTTCGCCTGCTTTAATATCAACACCAGCACTTTTATAATCCATTATGTCCTCTTATTTATCTTTATTTAATAATTTAAATTTTAATCCAATGCTTTAGTTCATTGCTCATTTTTTCAATTTCAGCTTCTGTTAAATATTGTAAGTGCTCTACACTAAAAGACTGGATATTATTGGCAGCAGTAATAGTACCATAAATTGTAGCTTGCTTAATTGTAGCAAAATCATATTTTTTTACTTTTGCAAGATAGCCAGTAAATCCTCCAGCAAAACTATCCCCTGCCCCTGTTGGATCAACTACTGTTCTAACTGGATAGACTGGAACAAAAAAGAGATCATCCTTGCTGGCAACTATTGCCCCATATTCACCTCTTTTTACTACCACATATTTTACACCAAGAGCTAAAATTGATTCGATTGCTTCAAAAATGTTACTTTTCTCAGCATACATTTTTATTTCATCTTCATTAATAAAGATTAAATCGACTCTCTTTATCACTTTAGTGAGTTCAGCTTTTGTCATATCAATCCAGAGATTCATTGTGTCCATAGCAATCAAATCAGAACATTCAATTTGATCTAATACTTCTAACTGTAAAGCAGGGTGTATGTTGCCGAGTAAAGTGACATTGTTAGTTTTGCACTCTTGGGTAAGAATTGGTTTAAACTCTGCAAATACATTTAACTGAGTATCTAATGTTGTGGCTTGGTTAAGATTATGATATTCTCCTTTCCATCTGAAAGTCTTACCTGGTACCTTAACTAATCCATCAATATTTATCATTTTATTATTTAATAAATCTATATGGTCTTGGGGGAAATCTTCCCCTACAACACCTACAATAGCGACATCTGTGAAATACTTTCCGGCAATTGAAGCATAGATAGCTGAGCCACCTAAAACATCTTCAACTTCTCCTGCAGGAGTTTTTATGGTATCCAAGGCTATTGAGCCAACTACTACTAAACTCATCTATCTCTCCTGAATCTCTTCTGTTTGATCACCTTGAAAAATGTTCCAGAATACATCAAATTTACTTGTATTAGTTTTATAGAGAAGTATTATGATAAAGAGTAAAAGAACTATCATATAAAACAATCTTGACCATCCTTTAGATGCTTTTTCTCTTCTACTTTCTCTTGCTTCTAATATCTTATCTTTTAATTGGTCCATCTTTCAAACTTCCTCTAATTTATTCATCGTTAAAGAGAATCAGGTTACTTAAGTAACCCGATTCAATAATTTGTAATTTTATAAGAGAGACTTTAACCCTTGAGCAAATCTCTTAACACCTTCACGTAGATTATCCAAGCTATTCGCATAAGAGAACCTTACCAATTTATCATTACCGAAAGCACTTCCAGGAACAATGGCTATCTTGGCTTCTTCTAACAAGAATGAGCAAAGCTCAACATCATTAGTGATAGCTTTTTTATTGTTATTAAGATAGTATTCAATATTTGCCATGATATAGAAAGCTCCTTGAGGAGAAGTAGTTGAAACATGTTCAACTTTATTCAGCTCAGCATACATAAAATCTTTTCTCTTTTCAAACTCTAATCTCATCTTTTCAATAGAACCATCATCTTGGAGAAGGGCAGCAATTGTTGCTTTTTGAGTTATAGAATTTGTATTAGAAGTTATGTGTCCTTGCAAGCTACTAGCAGCATCTATAATATATTTAGGTCCGGCACTATAGCCTAATCTCCAGCCTGTCATTGCATAAGCTTTTGATACACCATTAATAATGACTGTAATATCTTTGTATTCTGGTTTGAGAGCGGCAATCGCATAGTGTTGAGCCCCATCATAAACTAACTTTTCATAAATTTCATCAGCAATGATGAGAATATTATTCTCTACGCAAATATCACCAATTTGAATGAGTTCTTCTTTGGAATATATAGCTCCCGTTGGGTTGTTGGGATTATTTAACATGAGAGCTTTAACATTTGGGTTTTCAGCTATTAACTTCTTTAATTCAATAGGGTTAATTTTATAATTATCCGCTTCAGTAGTTTCTAAAAGAAGTGGTTTTCCGCCTGCAATATCAACTTGGTCAGGATAACTCACCCAATATGGTGAAGGAATAATAACCTGATCGCCAGCATCGCAGATAGCCATCAAGATAAAAACGATTGAAGCTTTAGCTCCTGGAGATACTAAAATCTGGGCAGGTTCATAATCTAAGCCATTATCATCTTTGAATTTCTTGCATATTGCTTCTCTGAGAGGAACAATACCAGGAGTTGGAGTATAACGAGTAAAATTATCATTAATAGCTTTGATACCGGCATCTTTTATATAACTTGGAGTATCGAAATCAGGTTCACCAACTCCAAAATTAATCACATCTATACCTTTTGCAATATAAGCTTTAGCTTTTGACATAACAGCTAAAGTTGGAGAAGGCTTAATAGCTCTTGCTTTATTAGAAAGCTTTATCATAATAGACTCCTATTTGGACATTAATAATACTAAGGCGGTTGTATTAACAATATCGTCTGCTGAACAGCCACGAGATAAATCGCAAATTGGGGCAGCTAATCCTTGAATAACTGGACCAATAGCTTCAGCTTTAGCAAATCTTTGGACTAATTTATAACCAATATTTCCAGCTTGAAGGTCAGGGAAAATAAGAACATTAGCTTCGCCTGCAACATGACTTTCTGGAGCCTTCTTAGCACCAATAGCAGGAATAATAGCTGCATCAGCTTGAAGTTCTCCATCAAAAGCAAAATCAACATTCCTACTTTTGATTATTTCTACAGCCGAAGTAACTTTATCTACTAATTCATGCTTTGCACTTCCTTTAGTAGAGAAGGAAAGAAGAGCAACTTTAGCTTCATCGCCAATTAGAGAGGCTCTTGTTTCAGCAGTTGAAACTGCTATATCCGCTAATTGTTCTGCTGTTGGATTTGGTACAACTGCACAATCACCGAATAAGAAAACTCTATCCTCACCAAGGAAGTCAGGAGTAACCATAATAAAACTTGATGATACTGTAGATAATCCTGGCTTTACTCCTACCACTTGAAGAGCAGCCTTAAGAACATCGCCAGTTGTATTAACAGCTCCGGCAACCATTCCGTTTACTAAACCAAATTTTACTAATAAAGCTCCAAAAAAAAGTGGATTTCTTACTGTTTTAGCAGCATCTTCACGAGTAATACCTTTCTTTTTTCTCTTTTCAAAGAAAAATTCAGTATATTCTTCGATATGCGGGCAATCATCCGGATTCCAGATTGTTGCTCCTGAAATATTTATCTCTTTCTCTTGAGCAAAAGCCTTTACTTCAGCTTCAATTCCGATTAAAACAACTTTTGCCATCTTCTCTTGGAGAATTGTTTCAGTTGCAAGTAATGTTCTTTCATCCATTGCTTCTGGTAAAACGATTGTACCATTTACCTTTTGAGCTTTTAATTTGAATTGGTTTATTATATCCATCCCAAACTCCTATTTATTTTTTTTCTTTTACTTTTTTATCTCTACAACTATTTTGTCTAAATCAGCAAGTTTGATAAACACACTCTTAATATAGAAAAGAAGATTTAGACGATTTTGTTTTATCTCTTCTTCTTCAACATTGACCATAACATTATCAAAGAAATTATCAATGAGACTACGAGCAGAAACTAAGACTTGCATAGATTCAGCATAATTTTGATTTATTAAATTAACTGAAATTTCAGCTTCATACTTTTTAAAATATTCATGGAGGGCTTTTTCGTTTGCATCTGTAAGAAGAGCATTATTTACTTCAGAGAAGTTCTTCTCCTTAGTTAGAATATTAGAAACTCTTTTATAACCTAGAACTAAACCTTCAAAATCAGTACTACCTTTAAATTTTTGAATTGCTAAAGCACGTTTTTTAATCTCGGCTATGTTAGTGAAGTCATAATCAATTACACTATCAATAACATCATAAGCAATCTTTTCTTCTTCTAATAACCATTTGATTCTTTGTTGGAAGAAGTTATATATAATCTCTTGATTGTGGTTATCTTCTTTAAGTTTATCCTTTAGCTGTGCCAAAGCATGATCAATTAATTTAAAAATGTCAAGTTCCCAACCTCTTTCGTCTAATATTTTTACTATTCCATTAGCAGCTCTTCTCAAAGCAAAAGGGTCATTCGAGCCAGTTGGGATTAAATCAACACCGATAATACCACATACTGTATCTAATTTATCTACTATTGCAGCAACTGCTCCGGTAACACTTGTCGGTAAACCGTCATTCTGTCCTCGTGGCATATAATGTTCATAGATTCCTAAAGAAACCGCTTCAGACTCTCCAGAGAGGAGGGCATATTTCATCCCAATGTAGCCTTGTAATTTAGTGAATTCTTTCTCACCTAACATTAAAGAGACTAAATCTGCTTTAGCTAATAATACTGTTCTAAGAACCTCTTCGCCATTTGTAAGATTTAACTTTTCAATAATGTATTCAGCTATTTTAAGACTTCTCTCAACCTTCTCATAGGTAGAACCTAAATCTGCTTGGAAGGTAACTTCCTTAAGCTTATCAACAAAGCTCTCAAGTTTATGTTTAGTATCTTCTTTGAAGAAAAATTCAGCATCTTCTAATCTTGCTTTAATTACTTTTTCATTACCTTTTCTAATAATATCAGAGAATTGTGGATTACCATTTGAAATAAAGACAAACTCATTACTGAGAGTCCCGTCGCCATTGACTACAGAGAAATACTTTTGATTCTGACTGATAGTAGAAGTGATTATTTTGTCAGGTAAGCTTAAGTATTGTTCTTCAAAATAACCAATAACAGCTGTAGGATATTCTACTAAATCAACAATTAATTCTAATAGCCTATTATCTTCTATAATACTTTTATCACTATCCTTATACAATAACTCTAATTGTTCTTTAATAAGCTTAACTCTTTTCTCTCTATCTACTATTACTGAAATAGATTCTAACGTGGTTAAATACTCTTGAGGATGTTTAACTTCTCTACTGATTTCCACATCAAGATAACGATTTCCTACTACTTGATTATTTGTAACAAGATTATTATAAGTAAAAGGAATAATCTCAGAATCAAGCATTAAAATAATATTTCTCATTGGTCTGGCAAATGAAATTTTACTTCTACCCCACTTCATCGACTTTGGCGATGGGAGATTATTTAATAGATCTGGTAAGAAACCAGTAATAATCTCATTAACAGGCTTTCCCTTAATCTCCTTTTTACAGGCAATGTAGTCTCCTTTAGGAGTCTCTTTAACATAGGATTCCTCTTGAGTGCAACCAGCTCCTCTTAAAAAGCCCAAACCTGCTTTAGTTAAAGAACCATCTTCATTTAAAGCTATCCTTGTGGCTGGTCCCATCTTCTCTACTACTTCATCTTCTTGTTCAACTTCTAAATCAGTAATCAATATAGCAAAACGTTTGGGTGTTGTATAACTATTAAGCTTGCTATAATTCAACTTTGCTTGCTTTAATTCGCTTTCAAATCTATTAATAATATTATTTTCTATGTTAGCAATATATCCTGCAGGTATCTCTTCGACACTTAATTCAAATAAGAAATCTTTGGTTAGCATTTATTTTCTCCGAATTTTTATAACTTATCTACATTTTTCTAAAATTGATATTTTAAAGTAACTTGATTAACAAATCCTAAATCGCCATAAGAATTTAGGGCATAATCTATTTTCAAATTATTTCTAACAAATCCAACTCCTGTAGAGAAACCTGATGATATCTCATTTTCTCCTCCATTCTTATAATCGCCGGAATTTGTTTTATATCCTGCTCTTACTAAGAATTGCTCATGCACTTGGAATTCAGTACCTATTAATCCAACTAAATCTGCTCCTTGAGGAAGTGATAAATCTAATGATACTAACATGGAAGGTGTAAATTCATTTTCACTATCTCTACCTTTTAAATTAGTACGATAAGAGATTCCCCCAGCATAGACTAGTGGCATCCCTTCACTATATTTTGAATCAGTGAAGTAAGTTAATTGAGTCCCTAAGTTCCTAACAGCTACTCCGACTCTAATCTTCTCATTTACTGGACGATGTAAGATACCTAAATCAAAAGCAAGAGCAGAAGCACTCTTGTTATCTAAAGTCTCTTGAATGTATTTTCCTGATAAACCAATATTTAACTGTTCATTAAAGTAATAAGAATAGGTCCCGCCCATTATAAAATCAGAATTATCAAAAGTTCCTGCTTCTATGTAGCCACCATTCTCACCGTTTATAGTTCTCTTTATCTCATCACTTGCCAAAAATTGTCCAAATAGTGCTACATTTGCCCTTTCACTTCTTTTGTATTGATATACTATCGAGCCACCATTATATCCATCAAAATAGTTCATAAAGGTTGAAGAAGCTTCTCTTTTAGGAGCATAACCACCAAGGTTTGCAGGATTAAAAAAGATTACATCAATATCATCATCAACCGATGTATAAGCTCCAGCCATTGCATTTGCTCGAGCTGAATAAATTATCTTCAAACTGGTAAATCCACTGCTTCCTGCATTTTCACTTATTGCTACAAGAGTTAGGCTGAGCAATAACAGCCCTAAAATCAGAATTAAACTTTTATTCATTTATCACTTCTCTTATTTGTTCTAATATTTCTTTTTCCGTTTTAGCATCCAATAGCATTTTGCGATTAGACTCTTCTCTAACAAATGTCGTTACCTTGGGAAGCAACAGCGAATATTCCTTATCCTTTCCAAGAGGAACTGCAAACATAAAAAGAATCTTCACTGGCTCGCCATCTAAAGCATCATACTCAACTCCATCTGGTATTATTGCTAATAAAAGTTTTGTCTCTTTTACACTCTTAGACTTACCATGAGGAATTGCAACATTACGCCCAATCCCAGTTGAAAAACTCTCTTCACGCTCCCAAATCGCTTGGAAAAACTCGGAAGCAGAGCTCACTTCTCCAGCATCTTCAAGCTTCTCACATAAAGCCTCAAGAAGCTCTCTCTTACCACTACTTTTTATATTTAAAAATATTAATTTTTCTTCTATATACATTACACTCTTCCTTAATAACAGTTTTTCTAAGAATAATTCAATCGTCAATAAAATTCTTTTTTCTTTATGCTGAATAGCGATTTATTAAGGAGATAAAAGTTTTCCTTTGTACCTATCTTTATCTATTAAGATATCTTTCGGATAAATACCAAGATGTATTATCAAGTAAAAATATGATTAAAACAGAATGAGATAGAAGTTGTGTGAGTTTTACTTTTGATTATATTAAAATTTATCTTTTAGTATTTTTTATAGATTATAAATTACCCATGGGAGAATTAGTGAGAAGATTAGCTTTATTATTTCTGGTTCTTTAATAGTAAAGGCTTTGAGTAGCAATAACATTGTCTTTATATCGTATTCATAAGTCTCACAATAAGTCATTGATTTTACATTGAGAGAGTTATTGAGGTGATTTTAATAGGCAACTAACAAGCATTGATGGAAATATAATGTAGGCCTCTTTTAACCCAAATGGTGCAATAGAGCTTTAGAGAAGAGTGCAAATTCTTTTAGCAAAATAGCTTGCAGAATTCTGACGCATATAATATATATATATTCGGAAGAATTATGTAAGTTACTTTTGCAAATGAATATAGTGCTATTCTAAAAGATCTACTGCATTATTTGGGTTTAATCAGAGAAGAATAATTATCCTAAGTGAATTAAGAGAAGAGTCTGAAGTTCTAATTCTCTTTTATCAAAAAGTATGAAATGATTGGAAAAGGTGTTGATTAGACAGATAATCATCTTTTATAATTGACAAAAAAATATAACCTTCTTTTATATATCCATGATAACAAAACACTTCAAAACAGTTAAGAAGATATTAAAAAAGGGTACTCATTTAGATAGCTACTTCGTGAGTAAGTACTC
The DNA here is from genome assembly GCA_963692475.1 of Cloacimonadales bacterium (SeqCode). Classification (GTDB taxonomy): domain Bacteria; phylum Cloacimonadota; class Cloacimonadia; order Cloacimonadales; family JAFGVF01; genus JAEKNW01. The sequence goes on along the minus strand of OY829950.1, from coordinate 1,900,973 downwards.
TTTTTCACCCTATATGGCTTGTCAACATGGCTGTAAATATTGTGACGGCAGAGCCGAACGATATTATGTAGAAGGTGATTTTGAGAAAGATATAGTTATCAGAAAAAATACAGCTGAACAATTAGAAATAGATTTAGCTAAGGAGCGAGATTGGGGAGTAATCTTAGTTGGTTCTGGTATTTCCGATGCTTATCAACCTTGTGAATTAGAGGAAGAGATAATGACAGCCTCTCTCAAAGTTTTAATCAAATATAAATTCCCTCTCTTTATAATCACTAAATCCGCCAACATCATAAGAGATATAGAGTTATTAACTGAGTTAAATCAAATAGCGGGTGTAACAGTTTCTTCATCATTGACATTTTCAGATGATAAGCATAGAAAAGTAATTGAGCCAAATGCTTCTTCCATCCAAGAGAGAATAGAATCTTTAAAAATACTTAAAAGCAGAGGAATTCCCATTGGAATTACTGCCATGCCTCTTCTTCCAAAAATAGTTGTTAATAGCCTTGATTTAAAAAAACTTTTTGATCTCTATAAGTCATTAGAACCAAGCTTTATTTTACCAGGAGGTTTAACTTTACGCCCAGGTAGAAATAAGACTATCTTTATGAACACTCTTAAAAGTAATTATCCCCAATATGTAGATACTTATGAAAAAATGTATAGTAGGGATTTTGTTTCTGGCTCACCTTTAAGAGAATATTCAAATCCCTTCTATGAAAGAGTTTATCAGGAGATGGAGAATAGAAATTTGAATGATTATATCCCCTTTGAAATTTATAAAGAGAGATTTCCAATCTACGAAGTAATTTACATCTATTTGAAACATCTTAAACACCAATATAAACATCATCAAGACGTTGAGAGATTATTGGATTCCTATAATAAATATAAAGAATGGTATTTAGTATTCAAAAATAAATTAGCAAAAAGTAAGAAAATTACTTATCATAGTTTAGAAGATGAGTTTTTCTTTCTCTTAGAGACTGGAGTAATTGAAAAAATAATCAATAACCAGACTCTCTATAATCATATTTTAGAGAGAATAAAAAAAATTGAGAGGATTAGATGAGGAAATATTTAATACTAATATTAATTACTATTCTTAGTTTAATTGGCTGTTCATCATTCTATTTTGGGTGTAAGGGAGAAAATGAAAGTAGTAAAGCCAAAAACAAGACCATAGAAAATATTCACTTAGGAATGCGAGAAGTAGGAGACTTTAAAAGAAGAACTGCTCCAGACTATCATTTGATAGTTCAAAATAACAAGATAATATTACCTGAAAAAGTGATTAATTATGATAGATATAAATCTGAAAATTGGTTTATTGCTTTACCATATATTGAAAAAGTCATATACGATAATATCAAAAATATAATTAATCCTCAGAAAGATGCTCAAAGATATATCAATCTACTTCTTTCACTTGTAAGTGATACTATGAAATATCATGCTATTGTCTTAGAAACTAATAATGATATTCCTTATTATCCTGGAGAATATATTTTTATAAGCAGAAAAGAGATTGAAAGTTGTCAGGATGAAGCTGAGTTAGCCGAAATATTGAGCTTTAGATTAGTAAGAAATGATTATCTAAACCTAAATGCTAAGTTCTCTCAACTTAATAAGACAAATATTGATGAGTCCCTTTCCATGATTATTAATGAAGCAAAAGAAAGTTGGGAAGTTAATAATTCTGCTTCTTCAGATTCTTTCAATCAAGATTTACGTAATAAAGTAGCGTCTATGATGATTAGAGCTGGCTTTAAACCAAGCTATTCATTTACCTTGGAATCTCTGCCAAGCTATCGCCATAATGAAAGTAATGCAGACATTAAAATACAGTATATTGTTCCTTTACAAAGACATAAGAAAGTATTTGATTAAAGCTCACAGTCTCTATAACTCAATTTATACTGACAACTTCGTGTACATTCCTTCGATTTGAAGGTGTAAACAAGAAGTACATTTTCTTAGAACATCCCATCAATAATCTTTTATCATTTTTATAAAATATTAGCAATATTGTATTATCAGTATCGAATTATGCACCTCAGAAACATTTTTATATCTTTTAGGTTATATTTTATACTTAGGGTCTTATAAATGCATCTATATGATTTTATATTAAATCTGTCGATTTTTTATTTGATTAAGATATGCACTAAGTAATTTATTAATTTTAGGAGATTCTATTATGAAGAAGTTTTTTGTTTTTATTCTGCTTTTTACATCTTTATGTTTACTTCAAGCAGATAAGTTTTTAGATGGTATATTTGAAGATAATAATATTATGGTATGCTTTAGTATATCTGCTATAGGAAATATCGATGGAAAAATTGATGTTACCTATAATAATGACATAATTAAAACTAACATTAACTCATTTAATAATTTTGCAGAAGAATTCGAAGTCATTGCAATTAACCAGGATTGTCCTGACCTCAAACATAAAGAGTGGAATGACAATGGTAGTTATATCCAAGCAATTTATAAGATAACTATTAGAAATAACAAGGTAATTGAGCAAGCACTGAATTCAATTAGAAAATGTGAAGATGTATTGTGGGCTGATTTCGTAACTATTAATAGATTAAAATACACTCCAAACGACTCTCTATATGATTATTTATGGTATATCCCTCAAACTGAAACAGATAGAGTGTGGGATTTTGTTAGAGATGCTTCCGATGTTTTAATTGCTATTACTGACTCTGGAATTAAATGGAATCATCCAGATTTAAAAAATAACATTTGGCTAAACGAAGATGAGATGAATGGTGTTACTATTAACTGGGATAACGGGACCTTCACAGGAGATGGCATAGATAATGACGGAAATGGCAAGATAGATGATGTAATGGGTTGGGATTTCGTAGGTAATGATAACAATCCACTCCAAAATTGGAATTACAACTATCATGGCTCACATGTCGCTGGTTGTGCCAGTGCTGTCGGAGATAATAATTTAGGTACTGTAGGACCAGGTTTTAATGCTAAATTACTGAATTGCAAAGGAGCCCCAGACAATCAAGATACAGATGGTGTTTCGAGTGGTTATCAGCAGATTGTCTATGCTGCAGATATGGGTGCAGATATTATTAATGCATCTTGGGGTGGTCAATCTTATAATCTATCTTATGCAAATACTTATGTTAACTATGCAACTAATTTTGGTTCTTTAGTAGTTGTGGCTGCAGGAAATGGTAACGTTGAACATAATGCCAGCTACATGGATGCTCCTTCTGATTGTCCAAATGCTCTAAATGTAGCTGCTACAGATAGAAATGACTTAAAAGCATCATTCTCAGAATATGGTGAACCAATCGATATTAGTGCTCCAGGTACTGAGATTAGATCGACCATTATTGAAGATAATGGCTATGAGAATGCTCAAGGAACCTCTATGGCATCCCCTATCGTATGTGGTATTGCAGCATTAGTAAAAGCAGTAAATCCGACCTTTACACCTGCCCAATTGAGAGCAAGAATTGAAGCAACAGCTGACTATATCGATGATATTAATCCTGCTTTTGAAGGAAAAATGGGGGCAGGAAGAATTAACGCTTTCACAGCTGTTTTATACGATAAATTAGCTAATTTTAAAATCACTGATACTAATTTAAGCGAAGTAAACGGAGATGGTGATGGCGTTGTAAATCCTGGTGAGACAATATCTTTAACAATAAATTTAGCTAACTATTTAGATATGAGTACTGGATTGAATTGGGCTACATCATACGATACTAATATCTATTTAAGATGTAACCAAAGTGGTGTTGTTATTCAAGATTCAACAGCTAATATAGGGACTATTGTTGCGGGTGAATCTGTATGGAATACTGAGTCTCCTTTTATTTTCTCAACAGCTTCAAACATCCCAACAACTCCAATTAAATTTAGACTATATATAGAATCAAATCTTAATTCAGAGTTCCCTTATAGCTTAGAAATTCCATTTGAAAGAAGTGTATCTTTAAATTACCCAAATTGGACATTTCCTCTAACTGGGCAATCTCTATCATCTCCTGCGATAACTGATTTAAATAACGATGATAGCAAGGAAATAATTTTTGGAGACCTTGAGGGTAATGTTAATGCTCTTACATATCAAGGGAATCAATTACCTGGATTCCCTGTTAATGTCAATGCTCAAGTAATCTTACCTCTTGCAATTGGAGATTTAAATAATGACCAATTAGAAGAGATTGTTGCTGTAACAAACAATAAAGAAGCTTATGCAATTTCCAGTAATGGTTCAATTTTATGGGGACCAATTTCATTAGATAATCAACTTGTAAAAGCAAATCCTATTGTTACTGATATAGATGGAGATGGCACAAAAGAAGCCATAATATGCACTTTAAATGGCAAACTTCATATCATTAATGGCAATGGAGAAGAGTTAACTAATTATCCTTGCGATTTCCCTGGAAACTTCGTATTCAACATAGCAACAGCAGATATGAACTTAAATGGTCAACAAGAGGTTATTCTACAAACCATTTCTGGAAATATACTCGCAATTGACTATCTTACTCAAAGCAATATCTCAGGCTTTCCTTATTCTTTAGGCTTCAATACTGAGTCTGCTCCTATCATTACCAATATTGACAACGACCAATACCCAGAAATTGTTAGTGCTATATCATCTCAAGGTATCATAAAAATTATTAATCATGATGGTTCAACTGCTTATGATCTTACACCAGGTGGAACAATCAAGCAAGATATTCTATTTGCTGATTTCGATGATGATGGTGCTAAAGAATTACTCTTCACTACTTATGATGGCTTTGTTCATGCTCTATCATTAAATGGTGAAGAACTTACTAATTTTCCACTTGATATTGGTAGTTACATAGAAGGTTATCCTCTTCTCTCTAACCTCGATAATGAAGGATTGTGCTTAATGTTTGGTGACACTTCAGGAAAACTACATGCAATTAATCATAATGCAAGTGAAGCAGGAAATTTCCCTATTCATTTAAACGATAATTTGAAAGTCTCTCCTGCCTTAGGCGATATTGATGAAGATGGTGATTTAGACTTGATAATATCTACTATTACTGAAATGAGATTATTAGATTTAAAAAGAATCGGTTACTCGAATTGGATAATGCATCGTGGAAACCCAGGCAGAACTGCTAATTCTTTTGAAGCAACAACACCTAATGATGAGCAAATTGCTTCTATCTCCCCTACTGCTTTACAAGGTAATTATCCTAATCCTTTTAATCCCGAAACAACTATACATTTCTCTCTTGATAAACAAAGTCCTGTAAAAATAGATATTTATAATCTGAAAGGACAGAAGGTAAAAACATTAGTAGATGAAACCCTCTCTTCAGGAAAACATACTATCGTCTGGAATGGAAAAGACAATAGTAATAAACAGGTATCTTCAGGTGTATATCTCTATAGAATGAAAAATGGTATTTTTACTAAATCAAAGAAAATGATATTACTAAAATAAAGATTTTCCCTATATAAAATAATCACTTATGTTCATTCCTTCCAGAATATGAACAGACCCAACTCGAGTATCCCCTACTCGAGTTGCTTTTTTGGGTATTATTTTAAAAAAAACACAATAACTAAGGGCAACCCTAAAGATTGCCCTAATTATAAAATCAATTATTTATATGATTATTTGTTTAACATTTTGAAGACAGCCATTTCTGCTGCTTTTATAAGAGGGAAACCTGCAGGAGAAGCAGTTAAGAGTGGATGAGAGCCAATCTGTGCTGTAAGTAAACTGTTTATGTTCATTCTATTTTGAATCATAATACCGATAACATTAGTCAATTCACCTGTTGATAAACCACCAACAACTTCTCCACCAAGAATAACTCCCGAATCTTTTGCTACAACAAACTTAACAAATTGCTTATGAGCATCTGATAAAGAACCTGGATGCCTATCCACACCTTCAAATGAACCACAAATATAATTTATCCCTATTGCCTTAGCTTCTTTTTCAGTAATACCTGCAACACCAAAAGCAGTGTTACCCAAAGCAGTTGCGAATATTGATATTGTTCCACTAAATGTTTTGATAGCAGAAATACCAAAAAGATTTAATCCTGCTAAACGAGCCTCAGCACAAGCTGTTGAAGCAAGCATCATAGGTACAGATTCTCCAGTAATAAAATGTTTCTTTTCTGCACAATCTCCTACTGCAAAAATGTCAGGATGAGAAGTTCTCATATATTCATCAACCTTAATAAATCCGTCATTATTTATTCCAAGATGGGCTTTAATTGCTAATTCACTATTTGGTTTATAACCCATTGATAAAATCACAGCATCAGCCTCTAATTTTGTACCATCTTCTAAAAGAACTCCATCAGCTTTATCAGTACCGGTAATCTCTTTAACAGTTGTGTTGGTTAGAACATTCACTCCATTCTCTTTAAGAATTACTTCAGCTCTATCTGAAACATCAGCATCAAAGGCTAAGCTTAGAATATTTGGTAATCGCTCTAAGAGAGTTACATCCTTACCTAATTTCTTGAGTTCATCTGATAACTCTACACCTATAAAACCTGCTCCAATGACAATAATCTTGTTAGCAGTCTCTAACTTTTCTTGCATCTCATCTAAATAAATCTTGTTTTTTGGAACTGCATAGACATTAGTAAAATCAGCCCCTTTCAACCATAATGGTTTGAAAGGTAAAGAACCGGTTGCAATTATAAGCTTATCAAAAGCTATATCCTGACCATTCTTCAAGCTTACTCTCTTCTCTTCTTTAATAATTTCAGTAACTTCATCATTAATAAGCTCTATTCCCATCTTAGCAAAGTTATCTGCTACAGGTATAATATTTTTATTAGTAGTTCCAAGAGTACCAAATACATAGGGTATTCCACAAGGTACTAATGTTTTCTCGTTAATAGTAACAACAGTAAACTTTTTATCTGGATTAATTCTTTTACCAGTTACTGCAGCTACCATACCACCAGCAGAACTTCCAATTACTAATACATCTGTCTTTAACATTATTCCTCCTCTGATTTACATCAGTTCTTATTTTTGGGATATAATAAGCAATTTGTTTATTTTGTCAAGTAGTATTTGCCATTTTAGGCAATTAGTTTTAGATAACACTTATCTGACCTTAGGACTTCTTCAGGCTATCAGCTTGGAAATATTCTGGGCAAACTAAAAGGCACAACTAATGCTGAGCAGTTGATTATAATTATTGATAAATGTAAGTATCATTAAAATCATAATTCTATTCTTCATTTTTAACTTCTATTAGTGATGTAAAAATCCTACAATTCCCACAATTTTTGTATTATTAAGATTCATGTGAGTCTTAGAGACATGATGATATTTTCCGAAAAATTCACCATTTTCTAAAACAAATGTAGTATCTGCTTGGGTATCATATATTGTTTCATTTAGCATCAGATAGCGATCATCTGAACTGAAACTTGCATCAACAATGTTATTAACACTTGTATCAAAAGATAAAGTTGATTGTGTTTCTATGTCTAATAGATATTCATTCCTATCATTGCCACGCTCTAAAACAACAAACCCTTTCAAGTTCGAGTACTTTAGTTCTATATAGCCGTCAGTCAAGATATCTATATTATCAGTCATTAAATCATGTTTTTAAAAAATATAGCTATTCATTTTAAAAACTCCTTCTTATTCTCCCTGTGCTTTGGGAGATAGTTTAATTACTTAACAATAAATTTCGAGGTTGCTATTCTTTGGTTATTAATTTTAATAGTTGCAATATACAATCCTGATGCTAAAGATTCTAACTTAATAGCATCACTAGAGTTTTTGATGTTTGTGGTGTTTAAGTTTCGCTCATCTACTTTCTGTCCTTTCAGATTATAGATTGAGACAGTTGTTTTTTCTATATTCTTGGGTAAATTACCCACAAGTTTTAGATTAAGTTTGATGTTTTTACTAGAAACAGGGTTTGGATAGATTACCAAGGTGGTTTTGGGTAGAACACTTACTTCATTATCATCATTACTTACAGTAGTATCAGACAAGTTAGGATTACCGGCATAAACAGATACATAGCCTGGTGTACCTTGCCCACTATAGGAATAAGGAGCCGATAGAGCAATATCATCAAATCCATCATTATTATAATCTCCTACATTGATATTCATTCCAAAATAGCCTGTAAAAGTAGGATATACGGGCTTGACAAATCTTAAATCATAAACTGCGTTTGGGTTTTCTCCACCTAACCAGATAGCTGCGGTGCCATCCCGTAATCCGTAGGAAGGATTTCCCCCAACAAAATCATCGTATCCATCTCCGTTGAAATCCCCATGTTTTATCCATTGTCCAAAACCAAATGATCCCAAGATAAATGATGAATGTACAGGACTACACTGAAGTGGATATGATATTGAGTTTTCAAAGCTATTTTCCCAGAAGGCTAACCCGAAATTATCAGAATTGTTGTTTTCTGTTATTGGATAAAGAAAGTCAGGAAATCCATCTCCATTCATATCACCAATTGTTATGGCTCCGTTAAAATTATAAGTTTGTTCATAGTTGCAGATAATTTCATACTCTGTTAGTGATAATAAAGAGTCTCCGAAATATATTTTTGTAATATTATCATTGGAGAAATTTAGATAACCTACAGCAAAATCTGCAAAACCATCATAGTTTAAATCTCCTACAGGCTCAATGTTAAATTCAGAATAAATAAAGTCTTCCACAATAATCATTTCAAATGTTCCTCCTAACATGATAGCTAAACCTCTTGACATTGATTCCCTTTGTAGAATAAATCCCATATCATCACAACCGTCGCCATTTACATCTCCTAAACAGGAGGTAAACCACTCTTTATTATTATAATAACCTCCTCCAACTAAATAACCGTATTCATGGTCATAATCAGTGAAGTTAAGTTCTGCATTAGGTCCGCCATAGTAAAAGCGGTAATAATTGAAATATGGGGGTGAAGGATCTAAAAGGACTAAACCAGCAATTGCAACATCATCATAGCCATCTCCATTAATGTCTCCACAATCAAATATGCCATATCCTGCATCTGAACCAGTCATGGGAATTATACAATCAGGAGTATTATTATATTCAAAATTATTTCCTCCCCAAAAGATATGCACTTCACTAGGAGTAGGAGGTCCGCTTCGTGCCAATACAAACAAATCATCAACTCCATCAGCATTAAAATCTAGGGTTGCCATCCATTTGCCGTACTCACTATTCCCCCACGGTCCTTCAAAAGTATTCATTGTATCCATATAATTTTGGGCAAAGAGAGAAAGAGTGAAGAGAAGCATTACTGTATTAAGGCAATATTTTAACAATTTCATAGTTTCCTCCTATGAGGTTAGTAACTTTACTATTTAAGTTATAATCCTAAGATATGATTTATGATTTTAGATGTCAATATTTATTACCAACTTTTTATAAAATTGTAACAGAGACTGTTCAACCATCAAGCCACCCTCTCCAATAGCTTATCCTTAAAGATGTTAATATTGTACAACTTCATGTTTTCTTGACATTTTATAATGATTGTATATTGGTAACCAAGCCTTTTAACTGTGAGTGCGGATGACCACATCCGCGTCCAAGCGAAAGCTTGGAAATTCTTAAAAATCCCAGAGGGATGAAAATATAATAGACAGTGCTCGTTAGACACTGTTAAAGATTTCTAGGAAATCTAAGCCCTACAGAGGCGACAATATTCATTTTGCCATATTAATTTTTTACTATACTTATTATTACATAAAAACAACTTGTACAATGAAATTATCCCTCTGTTTACATGATTACTAAGAGGTATTATCGCACCTCCGGGGCTTAGGCTTACGGGGGAATTCTTCTAGAGGGTCTAACGAACCCTGCCTATTATATCTGTATCCTTTTAGGATTTAAGAGGCCTTCTTCCAATATCCAGAATTTAAACCTGAATGAAAACTATAAGTCTATTTTGAAAATAAGGGATTTCTAACTGGGAATGCGGGCATCCTGCCCGCCTACAGCACAGAGGTGCTGGACTAAAAGATTTCTAACTGGGAATGCGGGCATCCCAGTTAAGAAGAGCGGGCTGGAATCCCGCGTTCCCAGTTAGAAAGAAAAAGCTCCCTACTAATAGAGAGCTAATATTTATCAAACAAGTTAATGCTTTTTAACTTGAAATTGTTCTAATCCGAGTTAAGGCTCTTTTCAAAGCAAATTCAGCTCTTCTGAAATCAATCTCAGAGTTATTAGTTTGAGTTAATCTCTCCTTAGCTCTCTTCATAGCTTCCTCTGCCCTATTCTTGTCAATTTCATCTGAACTTTCTAAGCGTTCCGAAACAATAGTAACCGAATCATCTTCTACAGTGACAAAACCATCATGAATAGCATATTCTATAGTATTTTTATGATTATCGATTGAGAGTACTCCAGGTCTTATCTTGGTGATAAATGGTGTATGACCTTCTAAAACAGCAAAGTCTCCATCCACTCCAGGGATAGTAATACTATCACACTCTACATCGATTTTAATACCACTTGGTAGAATAACTTTTACCTTAACCATCTTTATTCAACTTATGCATTTTCTCTTCAGCTTGTTCAATCGTACCAACTAACAAGAAAGCTTGTTCAGGCCATGTATCACAATCGCCATTAAGAATAGTCTTAAAGCCTTCGATAGTCTTTTTAAGAGGAACATATTGTCCTGGAGTATTGGTAAATTGCTCAGCAACGAAGAATGGTTGTGAGAAGAATCTCTCTAATTTACGAGCTCTGTTAACAATGATTTTATCTTCATCAGAGAGCTCATCCATTCCCATAATTGAGATGATATCTTGAAGATCAATATACTTTTGAATTATTCTTTGAGTCTCACGAGCAGTATTGTAATGCTCCAATCCAACTATTTTAGGGTCAAGCATTCTACTTGTAGATTGAAGCGGATCAACAGCAGGATAGATACCTTTTTCCACAATCTTTCTTGATAAGAAAGTAGAAGCATCAAGATGGGAGAAGGTAGTAGCTGGAGCTGGATCTGTGAAGTCATCAGCAGGCACATAAACAGCTTGCACAGAAGTAATAGATCCATCCTTAGTTGAAGCAATACGCTCTTGGAGAGCACCCATTTCAGATGATAAAGTAGGTTGGTAACCCACAGCAGATGGCATACGACCAAGTAGAGCTGATAGCTCAGAACCTGCTTGAGTGAAACGGAAGATGTTATCAATAAAGAGAAGAACATCTTTCTTAGAAACTTCACGGAAGTATTCAGCAACAGTAAGTCCTGTAAGACCAACGCGTAAACGAGCTCCCGGTGGTTCATTCATCTGACCAAAAATCATGGCAGTTTTGTTAATAACACCTGATTCTGTCATTTCTAACCATAAGTCATTACCCTCACGAGTTCTTTCACCTACACCAGCAAAAACTGAGAATCCACCATGTTCAGTAGCTATATTTCTAATAAGTTCCTGAATAAGAACAGTTTTTCCTACACCAGCCCCACCGAAAAGTCCAATCTTACCACCTTTAGAATAAGGTTCGATAAGGTCGATAACTTTCAGACCTGTTTCTAAGATTTCTTCTTCAGCAGAAAGGTCTTCAAATCTTGGTGAAACTCTATGAATAGGCCATTTTTCTTTAGTTTTAATAGGACCTTTTTCATCAATAGGATCACCAGTAATATTAATGATGCGACCTAAGACTTCCTCACCAACGGGAACGGAGATAGGAGCACCTGTATCCAAAACAATCATTCCTCTACTTATACCATCTGAGGAATCCATTGCAACAGCCCTAACCTTATTTTCACCAAGGTGTTGTTGAACTTCTAAGACGAGGTCCTTTTTCTCTTGTTTTATTATGAGAGCATTATATATTTTAGGAAGTTTATTTTCAGGAAACTCAACATCGATAACGGGTCCAATAACCTGAATAACTTTGCCTTCAGTCATAATTTCCCCTTTTGTTAATTATTAATAGCTTCAGCACCAGAAGAGACTTCAATAATCTCAGTAGTGATAGAAGCTTGTCGTTCTCTATTATATTCTAAAGAGAGTTCATCGATAAGCTCTGAAGCATTTTCAGTAGCGTTATCCATAGCAGTCATTCTTGAAGCATTTTCTGCTGCAAAAGATTCTGCGAGAGCTCTCTTAATTTCTATAAATGTATATTTGTTCACTAATTCTTCTATAATAGTATCTTCATCAGGTTCGTAGAGGTATTCTAATTTCTTAACAACTAAGTCATCGTTATTAGCAATTGGAAGGATAGTTTTATGAACAATTACACTTTCAATAGCAGATTTAAAAGAGTTATAGATGAGTACTATTTCTTTATAATCTTCATGAAGATATTTATGTTCTAACTCCTGAGCAATTTTTGTAATAATATGATGGTCTAACTGTTGAAAGATACCTGTATAAGTATCTACAATATTAGCCTTATGTTTTTTAAAGAATTCATTACCTTTTTTACCGATTGAGATAATATCACAATTTGGATTCTCTTGTAAGAAGTTTTCAGTTTTTCTAAGAATTTGAGAGTTAAACGAACCGCAAAGACCTTTATCACCGGTTAGAACAACTAATAAGATTTTATCAGCTTTAGTTTTAACAGATAAGAAGGGATGATCTGTAATAGTTTGCTTAGCACGTAAAGTTTGAATCATCTTAGCAGTTTCATCAGCATAAGGCCGTAAATTAACAGCACTTGCTTGAGCTTTACGCAATTTAGCAGCAGCTACCATTTTCATCGCATTAGTTATCTGTCGAGTGTTAGTAATACTAGAAATTCTTTGCTTTAGTTCTTTTATGTTTGCCATATAAACCTTCTACTAAGTTCTGAATTTAGCTGCTACGCGCTCACAGATTTCAGCCATTTTGGCTTTCTTCTCATCTGTTAAGCCACCATCAGCAAGAGTTTTTGTAAAGTCTTTAAATTCAGTATCTAAGGTTATGTTTAGTTCTTTTTCTATTTCAGCAATCTTCTCAATATCAAATTCATCTAAGTAGCCATTATTAGCCATAAAGATAATCATAATCTGCTTTTCTACAGATAGAGGTGAGAATTGACCTTGCTTAAGAATTTCAACAATGGATTGTCCTCTTCTTAATTGAGCAAGAGTTGCTTTATCTAAATCTGAACCAAATTTCGCAAATGATTCAAGTTCTGTGTATTGAGCAAGAGCGAATCTAAGCTGTCCAACAACTTGTTTCATTGCTTTAACTTGAGCAGAACCACCCACACGAGAAACAGAAAGACCGGCATTAATAGCTGGTCGCCTACCTGAGTAGAATAATCTACTTGAAAGATAGATCTGTCCATCTGTTATAGAAATAACATTAGTAGGAATGTAAGCAGAGATATCCTCAGCTTTCGTTTCAATGATAGGTAAGGCTGTTAAGGAACCACCACCTAATTTATCACTAAGCTTTGAAGCCCTTTCCAACAATCTTGAGTGAAGATAGAAAACATCACCAGGGTAAGCTTCACGTCCTGGAGGTCTTCTCAAAAGAAGTGAGATTTCACGATAAGCAACAGCATGTTTAGAAAGATCATCATAGATAATCAAGGCATGCTTACCATTATCTCTAAAGTATTCACCAATTGAACAACCGGCATAAGGAGCCATATATTGCATAGCAGTAGATTCACTAGAACCAGCCATAACAACTGTAGTATAGGCCATTGCACCATACTCTTCAAGTGTTCTTACAAATTTTGCTACAGAAGATTCTTTCTGACCGATAGCAACATAAACACAATATACTTCTTTACCTTTTTGGTTTATAATAGTATCTAAGGCAATAGCAGTTTTACCTGTTTGCCTGTCGCCAATGATTAATTCACGCTGACCTCTACCGATAGGAATCATAGAGTCAATAGCCTTAATACCAGTTTGAAGAGGTTCCACAACCGGCTGACGAGCAATAACACCAAGAGCTTTTCTTTCCATTTCGTAGAAGTCAGTTTGCTTGATTTCGCCCTTACCATCTAAAGGTTGTCCGAGAGTATTTACTACTCTCCCAAGCAAGGCTTCGCCTACAGGAACTTCCAAAATTCTCTTAGTTCTCTTGGCAATATCACCCTCTTTAACTTTAGTAGTATCACCGAATAAAACACAACCGACACTATCTTCTTCTAAGTTGAGAGCCATACCAAAAACATCATTAGGGAATAGCAACATCTCATTGTACATAACATTTTTTAAGCCATATACACGAGCAATACCATCACCCACCTGAATCACTTTACCTGTTTCAGCAATGTCTTGATCTAAGGCGAATTTCTTTATTCTATCTCTTATTATTGAACTAATTTCTTCAGGTCTTATCATATTTAATTCCTTACATTTTAATTAAGCTTAGTCTGAACTGCTCTAAGCTTCGTTTTACTGAAGAATCGACAATGAAGTTATCAGATTCAGCAATAAAGCCGCCAATTACCTCAGGAGCAACAAGAAAAGAGGCTTCAACTGTCTTCTTAACTTTATCTGTTAGGAATTTAGTTATCTTTTCTTTCATTTCACTGGATAATTCATGAGCGGTTTTTATTGTAATTTTCACAATGTTTAATTCCCTTAATATAAATTGTTCTAAGAAGTAGATAATCTCATTAAAGAGTTCTAATCTATTCTTTTCATTCAACAACAATATTAGGTTTTGCCAATAATCACTAAATTTACTTTCAGAAGAGAAAGGTTCTAACAGATTTAACTTGTCTTTCTCTTTAATCACATGGGAAGAAAGTAATTCGGATATTTCTGGATTAGCTTTTAATACTTCTTGAAGAACTCTAACTTCAACTAAAAGCTCTTGCATGTCTTCTAAAGAGAAGGCATCAACAAAGCCATCAGCGTAGCGTTCTGCAGCTTTAGTATCTTTCATTACTCACTCCGAGCATCGATAATAGAGTTTATAATCTCTAAATCTTTATCAGAATCGATTTTTTGAGCTAATACTTTTCCGGTTAAACCAGAAACTAATCCGGCTAACTCAGCTTGAAGTTGTTGTTTAACCTTCTTCTTCTCATGAGCCAACTGTTGTTCTGTTTCAGCAACGATAGATTTACGGTTTTCATAGGCTTGTTGAAGAATTTTTTCTGCATCAAACTCAGCCTCTTTTCTAATATTATCCCGCAATTTTCTAGCTTCAATAACTGATTGTTTATACTCTTCCTCTTTAGTTAAGACTAACTTCTTAGCCTCTTCTTTGGATTTATTGGCATCATCAATATCAGCAGAAACCTTACTTTCTCTCTCGCTTATCATATCTTTAATAGGTTTATATAAAACCATTTTTAGGATAAATAAGAGAAGTAGAAAGTTTAAGATTACTACTACCATTGAGACATCTATACTAATCATTTTTTCTCCATTATTTTGAGAATTAAGCAGTAAATATTAATAATAACGCTACCACTAAAGAATAGATACCTGTAGATTCAGATACAGCCTGACCAATAAGCATTGTTCTGGTGATTAAACCTGCATTTTCTGGAGTTCTTGCAATACCTTCACATGCCTTTCCTGCTGTGAAACCTTCACCAAGTCCTGGTCCTAAAGCACCAATTCCCATTGCGATACCTGCGCCTAACAAAGCTGCAGCTTTTACTATTGCTTGATTAAGATCCATTATTCCTCCAACGGATTTTTATTTTTTTTTACATCTATTTTTGTATTCTCAGATTATGAGAAGAAAATTAATAAGAATGCTACTACTAAAGCATAAATAGCAGTTGATTCTGAAACAGCAGCGCCTAAGAACATTGTTCTTGATATTGCCCCTCTTTCATGAGGAAAGCGTCCTAACATATTAGAAGCTCTACCTGTTACAAAACCAATTCCCATTCCTGGTCCTAAAGTACCTAACCCGATTGCTAAAGAAGCTCCGAGGAAAGCACTAATTTTCACCACAAACTGACCTAATGTGGTTGCAGCTGTAGGATTAGGAACACTATATAATAAAAGTAAGGCAACAACTAAAGCAAAAATTGCATCAGTTTGTGCCAAAGCTTGACCAATCAACATATTTGTGGTCACTCTGTTTGATTCTTTTGGAAGTCTGGAAATCACACTACAAGCTTGTCCTCCAGTATATCCGGCACCAAATCCCGGTCCTATACTACCGAGTCCCATGGCTATTCCTGATGCTAATAAAGCACCAACCTTGAACCAGCTACCTGTTACATGCCCTGCTCCACCAAATATTAGCAGAAGGGATATAACTAAGCCAAAAATAGCCCCTGTTTCTGTAACAGCTTGACTAATAAGCATAGTTCTTAAGAGACTATCACCGGATTTAGGTTGTTTTGCAAGTGCTTTCGCTGCTTCTCCTGCAGCATAACCTTCTCCGATTCCGGCACTAATGGAAGCTAAACCTGTACTTAATGCAGCACCTAAATAAGCACTGATTAATAAGAAACTATCTGCTTGCATCATCTTATCCTCCTACTCTTCAACATTTATTTCTACTGCAAGGTAACTCATAGCTAACATTGTAAAAACAAATGCTTGCACAGAACCTGCAAAGAGTCCGAAGAACCCTGATAATACTATTGGTACCATGATATATCTGACTAATTCAGAAACCACTAAGATAATGATAGCGCCACCCATAATGTTACCGAAAAGACGGAAAGCAATAGAGACTACTTTTGATAGTTCACCTATAATATTGAGGGGAGCTAAGAAGAACATAGGCTCAGCAAAACTTTTGAGATGAGTCCATAGTCCTTTTTTCTTAATAGCGTTGTACTGAACAACAATAATGGCAATGATACCGAGACCGATTGTGACATTTAAATTCCTAGTTGGCTCACTAATTCCCTTGATAGGAATTAATCCTATCAGATTACTAATCCAGATAAAAAGGAAAAGGGTTAAGAGATAAGGGGTAAAGTGTTTGTTTGCATTCCCTAAGGATTCACCAACTAAACTTTCAAAAGAATCGTAAATCCATTCTGCAACAACTTGTAGTTTTCCAGGTTTAAACTGAATCTTGCGACGAACCATAAGAGCAAATATAATCAGAATCAAATCAACTATAAACATCATTCTTATCATACGAATAGAGTTGATAGTTTTACCATCACCAAGAAATTTATGGAAGAAAAGGTAAATTGAAGTAGACCCCCAAGGGATATGCTCTTTTATTATTTCTAAATCTTCCTCAGCGTGGTTTAATTTGACATTTTCGATAATATTAGCCATAGTCCAGTCAGGATTTTCAGCTTTGTACTTGGTGACTACTTCAGAATCCATTAAGAACTGATCAGGTTGTGTCTCTTCATTGATTTTATCCTGCATCGCTACAATCTCTTCTGTATAATAAATACCAAACTTCCCAGTTTCTGGGTTTGTTCCAATATTTATACTGAAGTTTAAGTAAAACGATAGAACTAACTCAACAGCAAAGACAATGCCCAGGGCAGTTAAAATAATTTTCTTTTTTGTCATAGTTTTACTCGATTCTTAAGTATTTTTTTATTAAACTCCAAACCACATCTAAATAGATAGAGATTTGGGCAGATAATAATCCAAATCCAAACCAGATAATATCAATCTGATTTTTTAACACAAAGGCAATAATAAAAGCATAAAGGACAAATACGACATAGCGTAAGTAAAAACCTTTCACAACTCTTAGCTTGGTAGCAGTTTCATTTAGAGAGAGAGCATTCCTCACAACATAGCTATGCCAGATAAAGTTACCTGTACTTGCTATTGAACCTAAAATGTAGCTATAGCTAACCCATGCTTTATTAGATATAAATATCGATATAACCAAGGGAATATTTGTCAAGATAATTATTTGAATAATTCTCTTTGTATATTTATTTATTTCCATAGAATTTCCGTAAAAGTATATAATTAGATAAGATACCGCTTAAAATACCGAAAATTATTCCTATCATCAAAAATATATTTTGTGAATCTAACATATTATCGAGCCAACGTCCAATCAATAAAAATATAATGATTGAACTAATCATAGAGAGTCCTAACTGGGTAATTAGGCTAAGATATTTTAGAAGAGTTGGGTCAAAACCATCATATTTTTTGAACATAATTATTTTTCCAGCGATTGAAGAAGGGATTTAAGTTCTTCTTCATTGCTGTATTGGATTATAATTTTCCCCTTGCCGTTCTTCTCTTCAACTTTTATCTTGAGTTTAAATTGGCTTTTTAGGAGCTCTTCAACATCTTTTCTACGCTGGGAGTTTGCTTTTTTCTTTGTTATTTTCTTGTTCCAAGTCTGAGCCAATTCTTCTGCTTTTCTAACCGAAAGAGAGTCTTTTAATATACTCTGAGCAAAAGGAAGTTGTTCTTCCTCTGGGACTTGAAGAATAGCTCTACAATGCCCTGCTGAGATATCATTATTTAGAAGAAGCTTTTGTACTTGAGGAGTTAGTTTCAACATTCTGAGAGTATTTGTAATAGTAGATCTATCTTTACCCATCATTTCGGCTACCTGAGCTTGGGACATACCGAAATCATTGATTAGCTGATTATAAGCTAATGCTTCTTCGATAGCATTAAGGTCTTCACGTTGAACATTCTCAATTATAG
The DNA here is from genome assembly GCA_963692475.1 of Cloacimonadales bacterium (SeqCode). Lineage (GTDB taxonomy): Bacteria > Cloacimonadota > Cloacimonadia > Cloacimonadales > JAFGVF01 > JAEKNW01. Next base: position 1,882,411 of record OY829950.1, on the reverse strand, counting down.
CATAAAGAAGCTTCTCTTTTTGAGATATAGAACGAACAATCACTGGTATTTCATCAAAACCTGCTAATTTTGATGCTTCTAATCTTCTTTCACCAGCAACCAGTTCATAGCCTTCTTCATCCATGCTTTTTGTAACAATTATCGGTTGAATAATCCCATTTTCTTTGATAGAGTTTGCTAATTCTTCTAACTTTGCTCTGTCAAATAGTTTTCTTGGTTGGAGTTTATTTGGATGAATATACTCGATTTTTACAGTTGTTATTCCTGTTTCGCTATTTGTGGATTCAGGAAGTTTAGAGATAAGAGAGTCTAAACCTCTTCCTAATTCAAAGCTCATTTCTTTACCACCTCTGAAGCTAATTCTAAGTAGTTCTGGGAACCAACAGATTTAATATCATATTCGAAAATAGATTTCCCGTAACTGGGAGCTTCGCTAAGTTTTACATTACGGTTTATCATAGTATCAAACACCTGTTCTTTGAAATATCTTTTAACTTCTGAAACTACCTGATTGGAGAGGTTTAATCTTTTATCAAACATAGTTAACAAGATTCCAAAGACATTTAGTTTAGGATTTAGGTTTTGTTGGATTAACCGAATTGTGTTAAGTAGCTGACTTACACCTTCAAGAGCGAAATATTCACATTGAATTGGTATAATTACATCAGTACATGCTGTTAATGCATTTACAGAAAGCAAGCCTAATGAAGGAGGGCAATCTATAATAATATATTCATAATTATTAACAATACTTTTTAAAGCTTCTTTAAGTTTTTGTTCCCGGGCGAATTCTTTCACTAACTCAATTTCTGCCCCGGTCAGATTTATATTTGCTGGGATTATTTCTAAATTATCCATTGAGGTTGATAAAATAGTTTCGGCTATATCAACTTTGCCGATAATCACTTGATAGATATGCTTTTCTATATCATTTTTATTTATTCCTAAGCCACTACTTGAATTACCTTGAGGGTCCAAGTCGATAAGAAGAGTTTTCTTCTCTAAAACTGCTAATCCGGCAGCTAAATTCATAGCTGTCGTAGTTTTGCCTACTCCACCCTTTTGATTTACTATTGAAATTATTCTACTCATATCCTATCTCAATTATGTTCCTTGTCCCTAATATTTCATTACTAAAATTATTTATTTTATAACTTTCAAATTGTGTTATATCATCTAAAATCTTGCTCTTGTAGAGAATAATCTTTCCTTTGGGAGATAGAACATTCATTAAAGGTTGTTTAAAAGAAGGTATAATCTTAACTGACCTACAAACTATATAATCATATTTATTGATAGTGTTATAATCTTCGATTCTTGTCCAAAGGGTATTAACATTTGGAAGTTGAAGAATTTCTATCATCTCGTTGATTACTCCAACCTTTTTCTTAGTTCCATCAAGGAGATTGACCTGTATATGAGGAAATAAAATAGCAAGAGGAATTCCAGGTAAACCTCCACCTGTTCCAAAGTCTAAAATTCGCTTCTTTTTGCTGTCTATTAATTTATAAGGAAGAATAGAATCATAGAAATGAGTTGTCCAAATCTCCTCTAAAGGCATTTTCCGAGAAAAAAGATTTATCTTAGAATTGGCTTCGACCAAAACTTCATAGTATTGCTCAAAGCTTGTCATTAATTGTTCAGTTCTATCAGGAAAATTTGCCTTAATAAACTGAAAGAATATCTCTTTATTATTCATTTTAAATATGTTTTCCCTTATTATTTTTCACAAATATTCTATCTAAAGCAGTAATAATCCCATAGAAAAGAAACATAAAAGCAAAAATACCTAACATTCCTTTCCATAAAAAGCTTACAGCTTCCATTACGATTTCATTCATAATTACCTCTTTTAATAATGATATTTTTTACCATTCAAAATACAAAAACTGCGATAAATCTGCTCTACTAAAAGCATTCTTATCATTCGATGGGTAAAGGTCATTTTTGAGAATCCTAGTAAGAGATCTGCACTCTTTCGTAAGTCCTCAGCTAAACCATAAACTCCACCTATTAAGAAGTCAATATTTCTTAATCCCTTATAGCTGTCAATAAATCCCGCAAAATCTACTGAACTAAACTGTTTTCCCTTCTCATCTAAGGCAATTAAATAATGGTCATTTTTTAGATATTTCCCAATTATTTCTGCTTCTTTTTGCTTAACAATTTCTATATTATTAGAACTTGATAATTTTACATCTGCAGTTTCAATAATCTCTAACTTACAAAAAGTAGATAATCTTTTTGTGTATTCAGCTATTCCATCTTCGATAAACTTCTGCTTGGTTTTTCCCGGACATATTATTCTTATATTCATATTTTCTTACACCTTTAATTTTAACCTAAAAAGAGGGAGAGAATTGTCAATTAAAATCATAAATTCAATTAATCAATATGAAGAGAATCTATTCACTAATTTCACTAAGAAGAAGCTCCTTAGCACAGAGATAATCTCAGAGTTACACAAAGTTGTAAATAAAAAGAACTTCTTTTTAACACGATTCATTTTATTTTGCAGTTATCCTTTTCAGTCGAAGGGTGGAGATTCTTTCCGCCACTATAAAAAAAGAGCTTTAGCAACAGATAATACGGATTTTCAAGAGGAGAAATGATTCTATCCATTAAATTAACGCAAATTAAACCCGAATGGTGCAATAGAGCTTTAGAGAAGAGTGCAGATTCTTTTAGCAAAATAGCTTACAGAATTCGGACGCATATAATAATATATATTCTGAAGAATTATGGAAGTTATTTTTGCAAAAGAATATAGTGCTATTCTCAAAGATCTACTGCATTATTTGGGTTAAAACAAATTAACACGAATTAAGCTTGATACAGAGACCTCTTTAATCCTGCAGGGATGGCAACTAATAGGGAGTACTGCAAGACAATCCTGAATAACCAGCCCAAAGTGGTTCGCTCCATCAGGAGCGAACTAAAAAAACAATCATCGTTTAGGAATACCCAAAAGTCATAAACCACACTTTACGCCAATCTCAAATCTATCTCTTCATAATATTATAGTGTCCACTTTTTAACAAAATGACCAACTTTTACTATTTTTTTTTAAAATACTCTTTTATTTTTTATTGAAGCTGTAGTAAGCTTGAGACTTCAATTCCCTTCTGAACTTTTGAAGGAATAACTTTAACAAAGATAATCATTTCTTGGGAATCTTTATTCTAAACCTACATTTATCTCCCCCACTCAGAACACTCTCTAATAATTCAATCTCTACTTTTTGGTCAAAGATCACTTCAAACCTGGTCTTTGCAAAACCACTTGAGCAATAGCACCATAAATCTGGAACCTCTATCTGATCATCTAAAATTGAAGTTCTAACAAATGGACAATGACAGTAAAGATATCTTTTCATTTTAATGTCTTTTTCTGTAAGAAATTCTGTCGCTTTATAAGGTATTTTAGTGATGTAAATATAATCTCCTTTTCTGATACCGGTTGAGATTTCTTGATTAGCTTTCACAAAGTCTATTACCTGAAGAGTAATTTTCTGTTCAAACCATAAGATACCCTCATAATAGCACTTTTCCATTTCTTCAATCATTTCCTGGTGTTTTTTTTCTAAGTATAAATCAATATTTTCTAATTGCTGGAATAACTTCTTATCTTTATTAAAAACCTCTAATGGGATCTGATGATTATTACCTGATAGGATTTCTTTGATTTCTTTTTCACTAAGAATTTCTTGCAAGGCAGTTAAAAAACTATTAGTTACAGGAGGGTAAGCATTGATTTTAGAACCAAAAGCTGGAAGTTTACTTCTATTTATGAGTTCTTCTAAAGAATCCAAGTCAATTCTATTCTTCAATCTTGCAATTATTGTTTCTAAAACACCTAAAGAGTTAAACAGAGTTAAAATATATATTAAATCCTCTTCTTGATTATTGAATCTTAACCAACGAGCTAATGCTTTTGCTGCATCTACTGTTCTATCTTCCTTACTTATTATCTTCTCTGCAAAATCTTGTATATTTTCTCCAGAAAAACTATTGTTATCTTGCTGATACTTTTGAAATCTCTTAACTATATCTAATGAAAATTTAATTTCTGTATCATCTATCTTATATTTTTGAAGATAGTCAGCAAAATTCTTTATTTCATCCATATTTATTCCTTTTCAAAATCTACCTTAACTTAATTTACTAACAGTAAAATGGACTAAATTAATGTCAAGATAATACTATCTGCCTTACTTATTCTCTAATAGTTATTATCTTACTTTTGCTACTTGTTGTCAAAAAAAAACTTGCCTACTTTAATCAAATACTTTTATTTGGTTATATAAAGAACATATCTGGGAGTGAAGATGATAAATCGTAATTTACCAAGAATTCAAGATGCAGATTTAAAAGACAAAATTGTTTTAGTAAGAGTTGACCATAATGTTGTCAAAAATGGCGTAATCAAAGATACTGAGCGTATTGATGCGACCCTACCAACTTTATTGAACATTGCCCTACGTGGTGGAAAATTAATATTAATGACTCACAATGGTCGTCCAGTGGATAAAGAGACTGGACATATCGTCATATCTGATGATGATTCAGTTACTCCAATTGTAGAATATATGAAATCAAAGTTATCGTTAAATATTGAGATTCCTAAATGGTTTAAGCGTGAAGATAATGGAATTGAAGTTGATGATGATTCAGTATATTCTTTAATAGAAGATTTAAGAAAAAGCAAAATTGACATGATCTATCTTCCTAACACAAGATGGTTTAGAGGTGAAGAATCCATGAATGGTGATTCTGATGATTTAGGTAAAGCCTTGGCTAATATTGCAGATGTTTTTGTTAATGATGCCTTTGGTAGCTGGCAACCTCATACTTCAACAATGAAACCAACCTATTATATGCCTTCTTATTCTGGGATCTTAATGCAAAAAGAGATTGCTCATTTAAAACAAGTTTTCCAACCAAGAAGACCATTTGTAGGTATTGTAGCAGGTTCGAAATTTGATACTAAAATCAAGCCTCTAAATAACCTTTTAGAGCATGTTGATTATCTTATCTTAGGTGGTGTGATTTATAATGCTTACCTTGCTGTTAAGTACGACCTAAAGATTAAGGGAATCACAGAAAACGATTTAGAACATGCTCGATTATTCTTAGAAAAAGCAAATGAATTTCCTCAAAGAATTGTCGAACTACCATATATAGTGGAGTCAGATGTTTTAGGAGAAAAATTACCGGGGAAATTTAGGACTCATTTTATCTATGATTTAAAACCTGGTACAGAATTGAATTATATTTTAGATGTGTCTTGGGAAACTTGGTCATTACGCCATATTAAAGAGATTTTTTCTAGAGCTAATATGTTCTTCTGTAATGCTGTTATGGGCTTTGCTCCTCATTTCAGTGAAGGAACTAAAGATTTATATGATATTATCTCTAAAAATGAAAATGCTATGAAGATGTTTGGTGGTGGTGATACCTTGCAAGAATTTAAAGCTGTAGCTTATGAGACATACTTAAAAGCTATCGAACGTGATGATTACTACTTCTTTACCGGTGGTGGTGCTGTGCTTAATTCTATTGAACAAGGTTCTCCTTTTGGAATGAAGCCTGTTCAAGCTCTTATCGATAATCAAGAGAGATACCAACAAAAAGCCAATAAGTAAATTTTTTTTAAGCACTAAAGTGTTGATTTTTTTCAACACTTTAGTGCTTTTTTTTGTTATGTCCTTTTATTTGGATCAAATTCAACCCGAATAGTGCCATAGAGTAAGTTGTGGTTTATACTTTCAACTAATAGAAGTTTCTATGCTAAATAAGACTGAATCCTGACTTGTAAGGACGGAGCATTAGCGAAGACTCAAGGGATAAGCCTTATATCCCCAGCGGGGATATTTGAAAAGAGAGTGTTCAATCTAACTAGTTGATAGATTGAATGTTGTTGTGTTAAATAACTCAGTTTATGCACTTTTTTAAATTTATAGCTAAGTTTTTCAAATTGACTTATAACTTGCATTCATGTCTAAATCTCAGATATTGGAATAAGGTCTCTTAAATCCTGGAAGGATGCAGATATAATAGGCAGGGTTCGTTAGACCCTGTAAAAGAAGTACCCCACAAGCCAGGGCTGAGATTTCGTTAGTATCTGTAACAGTGTCTTCGAGCACTGTCTATTATATCTGCATCCCTCTGGGATTTTTAGAAATTAGCAAGCTTCGCTTGTGGCAGAGAGAATCTCCATCTCCCTTCGCTAAAGCTACTGAAGAGAAACCGTCCGACTGAAGAGGCTAACATCTGACTGACAAAAAGGCAATATAACCAATAAACAATATAGTAAAATATCAAGAAAACATTAAAATGTGCAATATTATCGAGTTCTTTAGGATAAGCTTATAAGGAGGGTTGATTGATTGTTGAACAGTCTCTTCGAATAATAACATTAGTAATGAACAATTCTCATTGAACTATATTATTTCCACCAGACTTGAACTTGAGCAATATTTATCACATTTCCGACTCTACTTGAGAGAGAACCGAATCTAGTGCTATTCTTAATAGTTCACTGTAGTATTTAAGTTAAAACCGCCCTTGGAGGTCACTCATATAATCGTCGGAATTTAATTGAGTTAGTTACCAACACGCTTTGAAGAACTTAAGTCCAGAAAGTGCAGTTGACCTTTGTGATTAGCACTATTATTCTGCAAAGGTAACTTCCATAATTTCTCCGAATATATATATTATATGCGTTTTATGGAATCACCCCCTGTGTCCCCCTCAAAGAAGGGGATTTTGTTAGAATAATCTGCACTCTTCAATAAAGTTCTACTACACTATCTGGGTTAAAACAAAAGAAAAGAGACTGTTTCCAGTCTCTTAAAATTTAACTATATTTAAATTTATTTCAAACTTGTTGGAATATTATTCCTGCTAATTCTCCAGATATTGTTACTTTTCTTTTTAAGTAATTCTTTAATCTGAGACCAGGTAAGAGCAACTCGAAATTGATTTCCATTAGCATCAGGGATTAATTCAGCAAGCTCAACATTTTGATTAAAATCTAATTTATAAACATTGTAACGAGGTGAAATATTTGGTAGAGTTGGGTTATTATAGAGCGCAAAACTTTTGTTAGTAGTGTAACCTTTGACAATATGATCATCTTCATTATCTGAATTTCCTGAAGTAATTATATAAGCAAAATGTTCATTTGACACAGTATTATCATCCCATTTTAAACTAACATTATTATATCCATCTAAATATTGAGTAGCTATAGTTAGACTACCCTCAAATGTTTGACTCTCGCCAACAATGGCATTTATTGTTAAAGTGAGCATAGTAACAACTATTAATAAGAGTATCTTTTTCACAATATCACCTTCTTTATTTTTTTAGTTATAGTTTATTATTGATAATCAGAAAATTATGTCAAGTATTAAATTCAGAGATTCATTTATTATTTCATATTAACAAGCAAAAATTAGGAATAATGGGCTATGATTATTCTTGTTTAGTCATTTCAAACTTGTTAGGATCATATCCTTTCTCACGTAAAATAGAGAAAATTTCTTCCAAGCTAGCATCTTCTAAAGATTTTTCTCGAGATAGTATCCAGGCATATTTCCTTTTTGGCTCACCAACAATCGCCCAGGAATAATCTTCAGCTAATCCGATTATCCAATAATTTCCATAAAACCAATTACTCCAAAAGAAACGAACAAAACTCACTTCCAATTTAGCATTTGTTTCTAAATCTGAAATTTTAGCTGTGCCTTCTATTTTGTTTATCTTGCCATCTTTCTCTATACAAGTATTTATTACAGAGATATTTCCATCTTCTTTAAGCTTATAATTAGCTGTAACATTCTTTTCACACTTTTTCTGAAACCAGTTGGGTAATTTTGCTACTTCATACCAGAGCCCTTGATATTTTAGCAAATCAACTTTTTCCACTGTTGTGACTTCATTAGCACTTAATAATAAATTAGAAAAGCATATAATTGCCATTAAAGCATATTTAAGCATAAATCCTCCTTTTTACATATTAGAAAATATTTAGAAACTTTCTTACTGCCACTTATTTTAAAAATTTCTTTATCTTATAAAATCTCTAATTATCATATAATCTTACTAATCAATAAGATAAAACCATTTATCGTACTTTTCTATCAATTAAATAAACCTTAGGTCAATTTTTTCTTGACATAATTCTAAGACTATTATTTTGTCTAATTATGAGTAAGAAAAAAATATTTATTATTGGATTTATGGGTTCAGGCAAAAGCCATATTGGTCGTTCATTGGCGGATGCTATAGGATTCCTACATTATGATCTTGATTACCTTCTGGAGAAAAAGTGTATGCTATCCATTAGAGATATTTTTAAAACTTATGGTGAGAAACAATTTCGTTCATTAGAACGAGATATCCTCCTTTCTTCCCCACCTTCCGGGATAATTTCTACTGGAGGTGGGGTTATTCTTTCTTCAGCAAATAGAGACTATTTAAAAAAACATCCTGTTATTTGGCTAAACCCTCCTTGGGAAGTTCTTTATGAGAGAATAAAAAATAGCCGACGCCCTTTAGTTTTAAAAAATAGTAAAGAGGAGTTGCTTAATATTTACCTAGAGAGAGAAAAGCTTTATAGGGAAGTAGCAAATATTTCTATTGACGATATTGAAGAAGATGAGATAATTAGTAAATTAATAAATATAATTAATGATAATTTGATAAATAAACAAATAATTGAAATCAACAATGCGACAAAGGAGATGCAATGAATTTTCTAAATTTAAAAAAGAGTATTAATGAAAAAGCCATTCCTAAGTATAATGAAACAATTCATGAAATTAAAGAGTTACAAAAAGAGATTGCAGCTTGCGAAGGCACTTTTAAACCTGTTTTAGCATCGATAGCTGAAAAAATTCTTTTAGCTGACCAATTCAAAGAAGAATATAATGACAACTATTTCAAACATCACGATATCAAAGAATTAGAAAGCTTTAACCAGTCAATTTATAGTGAAATCCTACCTGAATACTACGATACCTCTTTTGCCAATCCAGCTTATGCTGTTGCTCAATATGGTGATAAAATTGGACAACTAATATCTGCAATTTATATTGAATACAGAGCTTGTTTTTCTCATGTGGTTAATTTTGAGATTAATGACTTAGCTAAAAAGAATCAACTATTCTTAGATATCGTAGCTTCAATGAAAGCAGAGAAGAAAGATTATGATTCTATCTTTGCTATTTATAAAGCCTATGTTACAAATTTATCTTTAGAAGAAAAAGAGTTAAATACTAGATCAACATTTGATCCTGATAATTATGGCTTTGGCAAAATCGTTATGGAAGCTGACTTAAGCGATATACGTTATTTATATCAATATGGAAAATATATCACTTCTAATGAAGTAAAAACTGCTAAATTCTTAAATAACTATCCTGAAGAGAAGTTAGAAAAGTTAGTTTCTGAGCTTACTAAAGCTTATATTCGTGGCTTTGAATTAGCAAAAAAAGATTTGAGTAAGAAAGGAACTACTCTGATTGTCTATAATCTTGGTCAAGAAAGGATTGTTAGAGAATTAGTGAGAGAATTAGAAAAATACAATATCAAGCCTCTCTTCTCAAGAGCTACATCAACTACTGCAAATAAGCAATACGGCTATGACCACAGATTTGATTCAGCAATGGTTCTTGATAAAGAATATACTGACCAACTTATTGCTGATCAAGTGACTGTTTCGGAATATTGTTCAGATGTCTTAACCAAGTATGCTGGTGTTGTTGCTTTTGATGCTTTCGGCGAGAAGCCATTTAGTCCTCAAGCTAAAGCAGAGAATTTAAAACTTTCAGAAGAACAACAACAACTATCACAAAAACTCAATATTGAGCGTAGCAAGACTTCTCAGAAATATATGCCTCGCACAGAAACAAGTTTCTGTATTATCGGCTTCCCTGTTCCAGAAATTGGACCTAAATTTGAAGAAATCTTCGAAGCAACCTCTGAAATCAATATGATTGATACTTTACACTGGGAAGAAGTTCAACAGAAATTAGTTGATGTGATGGACCAAGCTGTATTCGTACATGTTAAAGGTAAGAATGGCAACAAGACTGATATCAAAGTTAAGATGCAAAAGTTGGAAGATCCTTCAAAGCAAACAAACTTCGTTAACTGCGGTGCTGATGTGAATATCCCTGTAGGTGAAGTATTTACTTCCCCTATGCTTGAAGGAACTAACGGTATTCTTCATGTTAAAGAGTCTTTCCTTAATAATATCACTTTTAAAGAGTTAGAATTACACTTTAAAGATGGTTATGTGGAAGAATATACCTGTGCTAATATGGAAAATGAAGAAGAGAATAAAAAGCTTATTCAAGAAGATTTACTCTTCCCTCACAAGACACTTCCACTTGGTGAATTTGCTATCGGTACTAACACTCCTGCTTATGTAATGGCTAAGAAGTTCGATATTCTAAACTTACTTCCAATTCTTATAGTAGAAAAGATGGGACCTCACTTCGCTATCGGAGATACTTGCTTCTCTTGGGAAGAAGATTTCGCTGTCTTTAATCCTATTGATGGAAAAGAGATTACTGCTCGTGAAAACACTCACTCTGCTAAAAGAACTACCGATATTCAAGCAGCTTATACTAACTGCCATACTGATATTACTCTTCCTTATGAAGACTTGGACTTCATCGTTGCTATCACTGCTGAAGGAAAAGAGATTGATATTATCAGAGACGGAAGATTCGCTGTACCTGGAACTGAAGAGTTGAACCAACCTTTGGAAGAGTTTGGGGTATAATAGTTAGAAAGACATTCACACGAATTAACGCGAATTAAGACATCTTAAATCCCCTTCTATGAGGGGGACAGCAAGGGGGGATTCAATAAAGAAAAGACCCTTAACACAGAGATTCACAGAGTTTAAGAGAGAAAGGCTAAAGAACGAAGGCTCTTAACTCCCCGCTTTAGAGCCGAAGGCTCGCTAAAAGAGGGGTGGCAGCTTTGCTGACGGGGTGTTTCTTTGGAATTAACTCTTTCTTTGTAGAAATAGAAAATTACTAAAAAGAATAGGTCCAAATTATAAAGGACTAAACAGTAATAAATTAAAGCCCTACTAAAGTGGGGCTTTTACTTTTGCCTATTTATTAGAAATACCTAAAAAGACAAAAGATGTTTTGCCCCGTCCAATCGATAATTCCTTTTATTCCGATTTCAATCATTTAAGAAACTACTAATTTTTCTCCTGCAACAAATTTTTCTTTACAAAATATATGAATAAAATTCTAATAACTAAAAATAATATTAGAGGATATACAAATGAGTAAAATTGGTTTTGATTTCCCTGCTCAACCTCGTAGAACTATACTTAGCGATGTTGAAGAACAATGGTACATGCCCTTTCTTGCTAATAAATTAAATAGAGAAATGACATCAATGAAGAAAAGTAATTTTGGTCAGTATGATATGGCTGTTAATTACTTAACTTCTGTAATTGAAGAAGCTCAAGCTGTAGAAAAAGTTGCAGTTTATAATATCGACCACATGGCACAAATTAGATTCACAGGTAAAGATTCTGTTACTTTGTTAGACAGAACTCTTCCTGCCAATGTTGCTTCAATGAAAATCGGACAGTGTAAGTACACACTTCTCTTAAATGAGAATGGTGGTGTTCAAGATGACCTAATTATTATGAGAGTTACTGAAGAAGAATTCATTTTAGTTATTAATGCTGGTCATGATTTAACAGGAACTGGTATGGATCATGGTCATGAAGTCCAAGTAATCTCTGATGCTGACAGAATTTTAAAATATAAAAAAGCAGATGAAGATGTTATAGTTGAAGATATCTCAGCAAGTTTAGCCAAAATAGATGTTCAAGGACCTTACTCTTACAAGCTTATCAGTGAATTATATGGTAAAGAAGTATTAAGAAATAGAAATAATCCTGAAAAGAACATGGGATTCTTCACTTTCAATGAATTTGATTATGAAGGTCAACATTATTATATTAGTAGAACAGGCTACACCAACAGATGGGGTTGGGAATTATATGTTCCTGCTACAGTCGCCGTAGAGCAATACAAACGCATTATTGAAAAAGCTGTAGACTTAGGTGGTTTATTAGTAGGATTAGGCGGAAGAGATGAAAATAGACTTTCTGCAGGCAATGTAGGACTACCATTAATGGGTCAAGAATACAAACCTGAATGGTCTCCAGTAAATGCTCCACTTTTCAATGCTGCTTTTGACTTAACTAAGGATTTCGTTGGTAAAGATGCCATAATGAAAGTTATTGAAGAAGGCTGTACAAGAAAGATGGTTTTAGTTATCTCTGAAGGTATCGTAGTAGATAGAGAAGTATATCTTGATGGCAAAAAAATAGGTCTTTGTACTTCAAGTATTAACTCTCCAAACGTAAGCCAAGAAAAACGTGAGTTTATTGCTTCTAAAAGAGGATCAGTTAATGGACAAGATGGTGTGGCAGCTATAGGCTTATGCTGGTTAGATATTAATCCTTTTGAAGTTGATGCTGAAGGAAACGACATCTTAGAAAAAGACGGAAAAGCTGTAAGAATTCCGGTTGAATTCTATAAAACAGATGTAGAAGGTAACCCAAAAGGAAAACCTGTTTTAGGTTATATTTCAGGTGATGGTGTTACTCCTGGAACAGCTCCAAGACCTTTAAAGAAAATAGAGAATTTATAAGATAAATCAATCATATTAATTAAAATTATTTTAATGCAATTACTGTAGAGACCTTTTACCAAAATGTCTCTACAAATTGCATTTTCGTATCTGAGCTCAGGCTTACCCTTCTGTTAGATTAAACATACACAAAAAGGATGGGAAGATGAATTATTCTGAAATTATTGTAGAAGTTGAAAACTTCATAGGTAAAATTATCCTAAACAGACCAAATGAACTAAATACTTTTAATACTCAGCTAGCAATTGAACTTAATAATGCTCTATTAGAGCTGGATAAAAATGACGAAGTGAGAGTAATCTTGTTAAAAGGTGCAGGAAAGCACTTCTGTGCAGGTATTGATTTGAATGAGTTTGCAGGCAAGAATGTTGTTGAATACAAAGAATGGATTGAACAAATGGAACAACCTTTAGTAACAATCAGTAAAATTAAAAAGCCTCTTGTTGCGCAAGTACAAGGTGTTGCCGCTGCAAATGGAGCAGGGTTAGTTGCTGCTGCTGACTTAGCAATTTTCTCTGATAAAGCTAAAGTCGGACTTACTGCTATTAATGTTGGTCTAAATTGCATTGGTCCAGTTGTTCCAGTAAGTAAATCAGTTGGAAGGAAAAAAGCTCTTGAATTACTTTTCTTTGGTGACCTAATTAAAGCTGATGAGGCTCTTAGCATAGGTTTAATAAACAGAGTTGTTCCAGATGCTGATTTAGAAAAAGAGACATTAGCTTGGGTTGGTAAACTCGCCCAAAAGAGTCCGATTGCTTTACAGATTGCTAAAAGTTCATTCTATGCATCTGAAGACTTAGATTATGAAAAATCATTTAAATATATGAACGAAGCTTTTGCGAGTCTATGCACGACTGAAGATGCAAATGAGGGTATCGAAGCTTTCAAAGCTAAACGAAAACCGAGTTGGAAATTGAAGTAAAAAAATTACTTTATCACAGATGATTTAGTAGATTTTGATGAATAAAATCTCCATCCCCCTTCGCTAAAGCTACGGAAGAAGAATCTTCCGCTTTCACTCCCGTCTTCAGTGCCGAAAGCATGAAAAAAAGAGGAGTAGAGCTTACGAAGCTTTAGCGAAGTTGGGTGGTAGTGTATTTAACTGACAACCTTTATTCAAGAGTGACAAAAGTGTTTCGCCCCTACATTTTTATATCTCACAATCTTCTCTGCGATAAGTCCCAACAACAATAACATCATCATTGTGGAATATGTTCTTCTTAATATGCAAGGTAAGCCCCAAGCATTCAGCAACTTCTAAAGACATTTGAATCTCACCTTCGGGAGCATTCTTCTGAATTACTTCACTATAATTAATTGCCTCTCCAATAGCTAAATAATCTTTCCTATGTTTGTTCCCAAAATGCCCAAGATAAATATCTCCCATAGTAATACCTTGCCTTATTACAACCTCAATTCCCTCTATAGACAGTTCTTTTTTTTGCATTGCAAGTGCAGTTTCTAAGGCATTGTGGTAATTTTCATTTATAGTTGTCTGCTTTATCCCTTCTAATTTTGGCCAACCAAATATAGCAACAATACCATCTCCCATGATTTTCCCTATTGTCCCTCCCCTATTAAAAGCCTCTTCTATAAATAGTTTGAAGAAATTATCTACAATTTGTTGCAAAGTAGCAGGGCTTTCACTATTTTTTATAACGATTTGAGAGAAATTTACGATATCTACATTTAAAATAGCCACATGAACAAGAGAAGGCTTTACCGTGTATTTCTTGAGCCGTTTCATTAATTTAAAATTTAGCGGAATGGGAACAAAAGAGATAATATTCTCATATCTCTCTTTTAAGAGCTTTCTTGATGCAAAAAAAGAAAAAGTTATTGATATAATCATTAAAACTATCAAAATAATACTTAGAGTTATGTTCTTTTTTGCAAACTCATAAATGGATGCAGTTAATATTCTGGTTCTGTTTGTGAATCTGTTAAGTAAATTACTCACTTTATTATCAGGAAAAACAACAAATTCTATCTTGCTTATAAGAGAAAACTCTTTAGATGCCCCATGCAAAATCATTACTTGAGTTGAGCGATTCACCTTGTCTTGGAAAAATTTAATATCATAGATCTTTATCGGTTCAGATGGCATAGTGAAGATCTTAGAGCCTTGTAGTTCTGCATCAATTATAGCTATTTGGTTTCCTAAAAAAGCACTTAATACAAACAACTCATCACCATTCCTGAGAAATGGTCCATGTATCCTATTCATTCCAGAAAATCGTTGTTGATTAACAACTTGTCGAGACGTCAAATTATACTTATTTATGCTTCCCTGATAAACATAAATCAAATTCTCATTTCTTTTATCAATCTTTATATCATCAAAAGAAATATTAATATTACTGGTAATAAGATGTTGTTCAAGATTACTATCTATACCTATTAATGAACATGTTTCAGTTGATTCTTTTCTGGCAAACAGAAGGTTCTTATCATCATTAGAACTACCTAATACATAGATAGGATTATCTAAGTTTTTAACAGTGTCGAGAGTTTTAATGTGAAATGATTTTAATTCTAAAACTGAAATTAAACTTTTTCCTGACTGTTTTGTTGGTAGAACTAAAATCTTATTATCTTCTAAAGAAATTAGTCTAACCTTATAATCATCAATTTCTCCTGATAAAGTGCCTATTTGATAAGGTTTAGCAGATTCATCACTGTATAATAATTCGCGGGTATTTTTGATACTAACTATTGGAACAAGCCATATCTCTGAAGTCTCTTCTTGCTCAACATTCATTATAAAATAATACTTATCATCCTTACTCAGAAAAGTTATTATATCGACTTTTGAGTTAGGGTTGATGAGATTATTTAAATTAGCAAGGTAGGCAACATATTGTTTACTTTCAAGAGCAGACATAAACTCTACTATAAATTTTCTTTCTGGAGTTGTAATCAGATTAATTGGACAATCATGTATGATATGTAAATCATTAATTTTAACATCCGGAAATAGTATTTCATCATAGCTATTTTTCAATTGATGAAGTTTGTAATTATAAGCCAAGGGTAAGTTAAGTTGCCACGAAGCTATAGTTGCTGGGTTCCTTATATCTGTTGTAGAATAAATCAAAGTAGAAAAATTTGGTCTTTCGTGTTTGCTAATCAATACATATAGACTATCTTGAAGCTGGCTTATCACAGAATACAAATCATATTGGTCTTCCTGCTTTGTACGATTTTGATTAATCCTTTGATATTTGACTACATCTATTTTGGGTAAATTAATGATTTTTAAAAGACTGAATACCATAACAATCAATAAGAGAATTATTAGAATGATTTTTTTCATAACTCTATCACCTTATAATCAGTCTCTTCTTCAAATCCTTTAAGAGCCAAAGATATATTTTTTGCATCAACATTAGGAGTATCAGTTATAGCAAGAGGATTACATATAATTTGCTTTTTTCTTGCTTCCATTGCTAATCTGAAAGCCATGTTAACATATTTTCCGATAGCTGTAAAATCTTTACGGTATTTGTTTCCGAATAATCCTATAAGTGATGGTCCATAGCTTAGTCCAAAGCATAACTTGATATCTTCTATATTTCTTTTCTCTTGGAAATTCTCCATCTCTCTTATTAAATCATTACATATCTGAAGGTAATTTTCAATCATCTTATTCTTTTCCAATCTCCTTTGAACTAACATGATACCCTCATTTAAATATTTGTCTATAATAATGTTATCCTTAAAACAGCAATTTGCAATTGTTGTCAGTATTGAATTAAGAAGTTTTGACTCTTCATAATGATTTTTAGTAGATGCAAGAATTTCCTTCATATTAATTACTCTTATAATAAGAATAGCAGATTCTTCTACTTTTGCTTCTAAGATACTTTGAATTTCATCTCTACTATGAAATATTAAATCTGGAGAAGTTAGGAAACATGATAATTCCTTCATAGATTTATAGTTAGGATAAATTAACATAACTAAAATTGGAAATAAAAATAGTAAAACAATAATTGCCATTATTATTACTAAAATCCGGTATTTTATCAAAACTAAAGAGATGTTATAAAACAATGTAACTACAGAAAAAAGAGAACGAGACTGTAACACAAGTGATTTAACATAATAATTATTACTATCTCTCAACTCCATACTTAGCAACCAGCCCCCATCGATTGAAGAAAGTTCAACGCCAAAACCATTAATTTGATTGAAGCCTTTATCAGGAAGAAGGTCGTCACTATCAAATATTGAATACACTAAACCATCTTGATCTCTTAGATATATGTAGAATCCTTCACTATTTTCAACTTTGTCTAAGAAGATTACTCTTTTTTTATGATAAAAACCTGCATTATTCTGCCACTTATCCATGAACTGATTGTGCCCTGCAGTGTTTAAGCTCATATTTCTTTCGGCAGATTTACCTAAATATCTTGTAATATAACCAATGGATATTTGAGCCTTATTTTCCAAGCTATTAAGTATATTTTCAGGAAAATCTTTATGATATCCTGTTAACAAAATATTCCCACTGAATGGATCAAGATCCTGAAAACTATTTAATTTCTTACTCCTATCTTTCCACAACAAATAATCTACTGAAAGTTTATCCATATAAAAGTTAAAGAAGTTATGCGATAAAGTAATTTGACTTGTCCCTCTAAGCTTGTGGGAATATAATAGATTGTCATTTGTTAAATCCCAAGTATGGACATAAGCTAAACTATCAGCACTCTTCTGATATACAGCTCCATTATTTGTTTCAGTGCACGTAACATGAAGCAGTGGCTTATTCTCATAATAAAAATAGTTAATATTGCGCACAAAAGATGCAGTTGCTAAAAGTTGTTTTCTTTCTCCTGTTAATAAATCAAGCTGCCATAATCCCCTGTCAGGTATATCTATTTCACCCTCCATACGGATTATTAAGTAATAGAGTTTATTGTTATAAATAACTCCACATATAGGACCATTTAATATCAATCCCGAATTGCACAAATTATAACTTCTATTAGTATAATTATAAGAATAGAGAAGGAACTTCTTATCAAATTTAGGGATATAAAAATATTCATCCCTTATTTCTTCTTTATCTTGATATAGGTAAAAAGCTGGGATAAATTCATTGTCTGTCTTTACATAAAAAGCATTAGCAACAATCAAGGGTGAGAAATCAAACTCTTTTTGAGTTTTTAACTCTGTTATTGAGACTTTGCTTTGAATAACCTTGTTACTTCCTCTGAATAGTGTATATAGCGTATCTTGACAAGAAATTTGACCTATTGGTAAGTAGTTATAATTTGGTTTTTGTGGATTAGTAACAGCTGGATATTTTACACTCTCAATGATATTGTATTTAATGGGTGATGGAAGTCCTGTGAAACTTATTAAAACTATAAACAATACAAGAAAAATCATAAATATAAAAAGATAAGAAATTTTAACCTTATTCAAAATATGAAGAAGAACTCTCGTATCAAAAATTAAGTTTCTTATAATTGAGAATTTTATTCTATTAATAATAAGCTCCCTCGTAAATTCTATTACTTAATGATTCTATATGTGCTTAATTGTAAAGATGTTGTATATAGTTATACTTGTCAAGACTATTTTATCTTAGAGTAAATAATTTGACTTTTTTCCCGAATCATGCTGGAGACTTTCAATAAGATTGTAGAATTTTACTGCAATGTTTGTTTGGCTCAAGTTCAAGTCTGGTGGAAATTTTATAAATAAACCACATCTTTTAGAATTTTCTGTTAACATCCAACATTAAGTCTTTTTGTTCTTGGCAAAGCTAATCCTACATTATCTGCTTTATGTCAGATAATCTATTGGGTGTTTATTAGGGGTTTATTAGTCATCTATTAGCTATCCACTAAGCTGAGAACCAACAGACAGATGATAGTGAAGATATATTAGTTCAATACACATAATATGATCTTATAGAAAAGAACATGCATTAACTAAAAAACATGCCTGCTAACTATTGTTATAAATTCTATTATTAGAGTCTTATTTTCAAGCAAAACTTACCATAAACAGTAAATTAAAACTCGTAACTTTCTATTATACAATGAATATACTATAATAAAAGTCTCTTTTTTACCACTATACTTGAACTTGAGCCGTTTGTTTTAACCCAGATAGTGTCGTAGAACTTTATTGAAGATTGCAGATTATTATAGCAAAATAACTTACAGAATTTAGACGCATATAATATATATATATTTGGAGAAATTATGGAAGTTACTTTTGCAGAATAATATAGTGCTAATCACAAAGGTCTACTGCACTGTCCGGGTTTAATATCTAAGTATAAAGCAAAAGGTCATTGTTTCCAATGACCTTCTTACTATCTTAAATAATTATTTTTTATAAAGCGTTAAAAACACCTTTAATAATTTCTAAAGCTTCTCTAAGTTCTTTTTCAGAGATAACAAGAGGTGGAGCAAATCTGATAATATGTCTGTGAGTTGGCTTACATAATAAACCTGCTTCTTTGAGCAATACACATACATCCCATGCTTCTTTACCATCTTTAGGTTCAACAATAATAGCATTGAGTAAACCTCTTCCTCTAACTAATTTAATCATTGGGTGATTAAAGCTTTCTAATTCTTCACGGAAAATTTTACCTAAATCATAAGCTTTTTCAGTAAGATTTTCATCTTTAATAACTTCTAAAGCAGCTTTAGCTACAGCACAAGCAAGTGGATTTCCACCGTAAGTTGAGCCATGTTGACCTGGCTTAATGACCATCATGATTTCTTTGTCAGCAAGAACAGCAGAAACAGGGAATACACCACCAGAAATAGCTTTTCCAAGGATAAGCATATCAGGTCGTACATTATCATAATCACAAGCTAAAAGACGTCCTGTTCTAGCAATACCAGATTGAACTTCATCAGCGACAAAAAGAACATTATGTTTTTTACAGATGTCGTAACAGCTCTTTAAGTAACCATCATCTGGAACAAATACACCAGCTTCACCTTGAATAGGTTCAACGATAAATGCAGCAACATTTTTGCCTTCTATAGCAAGATAATCTTCTAAAGCTTGGGCGTTATTATAAGGAATCTTATGAATACCAGGAGTGAAAGGACCAAAGCCTTCTCTACATTCTGGATCAACTGAAGCAGAAATAATTGAAATAGTTCTACCATGGAAGTTGCCTTCTGCAAAAACAAGAACAGCTTTTCCACTTTCAATACCTTTCTTGTCATAACCCCATTTACGTGCTATTTTCATAGCAGTTTCAACAGCTTCAGCACCACTATTCATTGGAAGAACCATATCAAAACCAAAGAACTCAGTGATAAATTTCTCATAATCACCTAAGTTATTTGAATAGAATGCTCTTGATGTCAAAGTTAATGTTTTCGCTTGCTCAATAAGAGCATTGATAATTTTTGGATGACAGTGTCCTTGATTAACAGCTGAGTAAGCTGATAGAAAATCGAAGTATTCATTTCCTTCCGGATCCCATACCTTAGCTCCTTGACCCTTTGCAATTACTATTGGTAGTGGATGGTAGTTATGTGCACCATATTTATTTTCTAACTCCATCGCTTCAGCGGAACTAATAGATCCATATTTTAAATTTTCAGACATTATCTCCTCCTATATTTTATTTTTTATTCTAAAGTCATTTATTTTAATCATTAGATTTAGTGTCAACCCCTTTTTTTAATCCTATGATATTAGTCTCATAGACCAGCTTTTAGAGAGAATTATTCACTATAAATTATTCTTATATCAATTTATTAACTTTGATTTGGACTTCTTTATTCTCAGGGAGACAATATCTGAAAAACTTGAGTACCCTTTGAAAAAGCTAACATTAATTAGAAAGTTATCTCTATCCAAATAGCAAATGAGGTAATTTGAATATCTCTATTACTTTTTTTATCTTGAGTTAACTTATAAGAAAAGTCTGTTCCACCTTTAATATTTCTATGGAAATTATAAGCAGCTCCAGGAACAATTGAGTAATTAACTAAGTTCTTTGTAACTACTTCTTTTCCATTACCTTTTTCAGTGGAATAACTCTTGTCCCAATTAAAGTCAGTTTTTAGAGTCATGTCATTTTTAATTATTATTGACTTTGAAATGAATGGTAACTTAAAGCCATCAACAGCTCTGAATGCCCAGTTAATATTACCACTTAGACCTTGATTATTTGTATTTGTAATGTAGTCAAATGATACTTTATCTGTAGTAGTTTCAGTTTGAGACCAATTATAAGAAAGACTTGTTTGGACATTGTTTATCCAGTTTCCTCTCCAACTTAAGAGAGGAGAAAATCCTGTAGTAATAGTCTGTGAATTCGGTTCGGTAAAGCCAATTTCGCCCTCTTCTTTTACTTGATAAGTGAAATTACTACCAATTGAACTAGATGTTAGGTAATTTTGCATTCCAATATATCTTTGAATATCATTAATATTAACTGAAACATCAGGGAAAATTGTTGTTATAGTCTGAGTTGTGGTATTTGACCATCTTTTTCTGTCCGATAAAGAATAACCAAATTGAGTATCAACTCTGTTTAAAGACAATCCTGATGAGATGTCTATTTGATTATTATTTTCTTTAACATTAATGAATTCATTATCTAAAGAATAAGGAATTGATAACTGGAAGTTATATGTAGGCCTCTCCTCTAAATTACTATAATTCATGGAATAGTCATTTGAGTATGATATATCAAAATTATCAATCTTACTTAAGAAGCTAACTATGTCAGTGAGTCCAAATCTAAAACTTGGAGAGTTAGCACTTGAATCATTATTTTCAGAATTATTAATTTCATCTTTGAAATCATCGTTAGGGGTATATATTTCATTGGAAAGTTCAGCTATTTCTGTTCTTACTCTATCTAATTCTTTAGTAAAATTATCTTTCTCTTCAGAACTTAACTTCCCATTCATGGTTGTCATAATTTTCTTTTCTTCATTTTGCAAATCTCTTAACCTTTTACGGTCTTTAACAGTCATCTCTTCATTAGTTTTATCTTTTGGATTTTTATTATCTTCAGCCTTTCTCTTTTCTTCTTCTAATAATCTTTCACGTTCTTTTTCTTTTTTTGTTTCTTCGTCTATTTTCTTTTCAGCATCTTCAGTTTTATCTTCAGCTTCTTCTGACATTTCTTGATTTTTGTCTTCAGGATTAGTTAGTTTTTCATCATCTTCTCTTGTATCCTCATCATCTGAAACAGAATTTGCTTTAGCAGTTCTGCTAGCTTCCATTTTACTTGAAAGAGAAGTAAGTAGATCAGAGTTTTTTAAAGACATATTGAAATTTAAACTTCTGTTAACATCACCATCATGCTTAAATTGAATCCCTTCCTCTTCAATAACAGATGCCACATTAGATTTTTGAGTCCTTTTTTCATTAAATCTAACCTCACCATTTGAAGAGAAATTCCAAACTGAGGTAAACAGATCAGGAGTGAAACTATAAGTCATAATTTGATTATATTTTGTTTCTTCACCAATATTAATATCTTTTTTTCTATTTTCATACATTAGATCACGAGTGGTAGTAAGCTTATAGGTTGTATTAAGATAAGTTTTATTCTTTCCGGTTATTATAGGAAAAGTTATAGTGTTAGCGGTAGTAGCTAATTTAGAATTAAGGTTTGATGAAGAAGTATCATCTTTCCAGTAAACTAAAGTATCAGTTCTGGTAAGGACATACTTTTGTGGATTCTTAGCATCCAAAGTAAAAGTGTTATCAAATGCACTTGGGAAAAGATTAAGTTTAACATCCTTCCAAACTCTAAATCCGCGAGGTAGGTTAGCTAAACTAAGATTATAAGAGACAGTACCTTTCCAAGTATAAGTAGTATCTGCAGCTGTAGGAGTAACTTGATCAGTCAAAGAAGCTGTAGCAGATAAAGCTATAGAACCAAGAGTATAGTCTGCCCATGGATTATTTGTTTTACTCTTGCTATAGTTCCAAGAAGCATCATATTTTTCAGTAGTACTTTTCTCTCTATCTTTTTCTATCTGAGTTAAGTTTTCACGTAAGATATCCGAATTCTGTTTATAACGAGGAATACTTTCAGTATTAGTATAATTGAAAGTAAGAGGCATATTGATTTTCCAATCATCACTAAAGAATTTGTTAAGTTTAAGATTATTCTTGAAATTGAGAGAAGTTGACTGCTGACTAGCAGTAAAGCTGGAGGCATTACGTGAAGGCTGATTAATGAAGTTATTGGAAGATTTAACAATATCTACCGAACTTGTGTAGAAATCAGCAAAAGAGGTGTTCATTGATACCCTGGCTTTATAGCCTGTATCTTCGAATGGATCAGCGACTCTAATATCATTAAAATATACTTTACCAGTATAGCTTGAGCCTGGCAAAGGTTCAATTCCTAAATTAATCTCTTTAATGTTCGAGAGAGTTACATCTCCCTTTTTACGATAAGCTCTATTGCCTAATTCATAATATTCATCAGCATTGGAGTTGTTTAACAAGCCTAAATTCTTTAACTCTGTCAAATCATTAAAATCAATCTCCACCTCTATCCAATTATTTCTATTCATTTTAGTTTCATAGAGAATTGGGGCTATCTTCTCTTTAACTTCATAATATCTTGTAGAATCTGAACCAACACGAATAACAACATTCAATGAATCAGTTACATCAAATGAACCAGCATTCAATTCAGGATAAACCCAAAATCTTAATTTGTTATATAAAAGATAATTTGTTGTTTGAACAGATTTCTTTCTCACCATACCAATCTGATTTTCTTTTAAATTATTTACAGTAAAAGTAAGAGATTGTTCAAATGATTCAATACCGTTTGATTTTTCAAAAGTCCCTTCAGGTGGTGTGTAATGATTGTCTTTCTGATTATCAGTAATACCAGCGAGGATTGTTGTATTATTTGATTCAAGAATATCCAAAGAAACAGATGATTCTACAAAGACAGAATCAATTTCTTCAACTTGAAGGATAGGTCTTTCTTCCCATTTGTTTCCGACAATACTCAATTCAGCAATTTTGATTCTTACAGTTTTATCTACTTCGAACCAGAGTCGAGCATAACTCACTTTACTTAAAGATGGTTTGATTGCTGGGTTATTAGTAATAATATTATAATTGTTAACATTATTAATTGGAATTCTGTATAACTTCCATCCCCTATATTCAGATTGAAGGAATTCATTATTATTAGCAGAAATAGGTATAGAGTACTCTAAGTATCTATTTAAAACATCTAAGTTGCCATTACCATTCAAATCTTCAGTATCTAAAGTATTATTGCCTTCACTACCGTTTATGGCAAGATAATCTCCATCACTATTTTTGTTATCATTAAAATTATCGTTTGGGTCATCTCCAGGTAAGCCATCTTTAACTCCATCAAAACCTACATCTTCAGTTCTAACATCTAAAATACCGTCAATAATACCATCACTGACACCATCTTCGGTGTTTAAGAAATTCTCTCCTCCATTGAGAGTATAGAAGTCTTCACTGACATCACCCAAGTCTAATCTTAAATTTACATTTGCCTCACCATTACCATAAGTTGTATCAACCTTAACCAAAACTTCGATGTACTTCTTTTCTGAGAAATCTACTTGGTTTCCGATATATTTCATAATCCCACCCCAACTTCTGTTGGTGGTCTCAGGCTGACTAAGCTCTGGTCTGACAATTTTTAATGCAAGAACACTAATGTCTTCTTTCTCTTCATCTTCGTCCATGGTAGCAGGATCATAAACATCTCTTCTTTTAATATTCTCAGGATTAAACCAATATGTTCGAGCTTTTGATAAAAGGGTATTTTCAGGTTGAGAGGCAATTGCCCAAGTTTTTCTAGTAATACCAAGAGGATATTGATCAAGAATTCCTTCCATATCATCAATATATGCTTCCTTTTTCTTACCATCAGGATTACCATAAATATTTGGTGCTGAAAAAGCTACCTCTCCAGAAAGTTTAAAACTCGACTCTGTATCTGTTTCAATAAGTGGAATCCAATCTACCATATCAGTCATAAATCTTGGTTTTACTTCATAAGAAGCATCAATATCAGCAAGGAAAAGTTCCATATTTTCCTCACCTATCTTAGGTCTTTTATCTTGGACAGTCTCAGACCTATAAATTACCGTACCACCGATATTGAAGTTATCAAAGCCTTTATAGTCTGCTCTAATACCAAAGAGCTGGCGTTTATCTAAACCAAAACCTGATTTAAATTCATAATCAATTTCAATTTTAGCATTTGGGTCTTTTCCCGCAGCAGTTAGGAAAGTAATTCTACCAAAATCATAATCTACTAAATAATCTATATCTTCATTTTGGACACTTCCATTTACTCTGACAGTAACACTATTTCTAAGAATATTTGTCTGTCCTAAAGATATCTCATCAGTTCCGATTTTGCCCTTAACAATCATCTTATAGCGATATTCAGTGGAAGAAATATTCTCATTCTCTTTTTGATAAAGAAGGGTATCTCCAAGAGGTTTAAAAGGTTCTAACCAAGGATAAATTACTAAACCACTTGTTAGATTTACTGAAGAATCACTTCCATCAACCTTACCATCTCCGTTGGTATCTAAGCGTAGATATTCGTTAAGTGTTGAGAATCCAGCATTATCTATGTCTGCTGGGACATAATAATCATAAGTATTATCAGCTGTATCATTAGTAAAGACTCTTAAAGAAAAATCTTCATTATTAATATTACGAGAATTTAAACTATAAACATTACGTAATTGATAATGCCAAGTATAGAATCTATTATCAGGAAGATTATCGCCATCAGCATCAATCATCTCAAAGTTTGACTGATTAGGATTCTTGGTTGGGTCATATTCTTGATTACTCACCCTAATATATTTAACATGTACTTCTTCATCAGTTGTTTGATCATTGCGTGGGACAGATAATCCATCTCTTTGCATATAGCGAACACCGAGAGTATAGTTACGATTTATAGTTTTATTAAGAGTTAGAATCCCTGAATCATAATCATAGAAGTAATCAACACCTTCTTCAAGAAGATCAAATTGTGGAGTAAAAGGGCTACTTGACTGCACATTTTCAAATCCAGGAATAGTAGCAGTGTTATTAGTAGCATTCATATCATCAAGATAAACTAATAGTGATCCATCTGCTGGTAATTTCTGAGAATCAAAGATTAAAAGTGAGCCGTTACTGTCTAATTTTAAAGCATTATTTATCCAACCAGAAGGGATTGGAGTACTTGTTCCTGGAACTGTATCTCCATCCTGATATAGCATGAATAACTCATAAGGATTAATCAGATAATAGCGATCTCTTTTACCGTAATCACGAGCATTAACTACTGAGGAATCAGCTTGTGCTTTTGATTCAAAAGTCATCTTATTCTTCTTTCCTTCCTCTTGGCTAACGATAGCTGTTAATTCTAATGCACCAACCTTTAAATCAGTTCTGATTCCGAATAGCCCTTGTGATGAAGAAATACTTCCGACATATTGAGAAGAACCTGATAGATCTAAGGAAATATCACCTGCTTCAATAGATTGTATTATCTCATCATCAAAACCTTTATAGCTAATATTTATATTGTTAGGATCAAAGAAAGTCTCTTCTTGGTCTGAATTATATTTAAGATCAACGTGAATTTTCTCACCAATTGTCCCTTTTAATTGCATATTAAGTTTCTGTTCCATCTTAGGAGTTAGTGATGAACCGTTGTTTCCTTCTGTTAAGGCAATATTGTCATTCTTAGTACTGGTAGCAGATATAGTTAAGCGTTCACTTCCGAAGAAACTTAATCTGCCTGCTTTATCACCAAAGATTCTTTTCACGGTTTTGGACCTGGCAAATTTAGGTAAATCAAAAACTAAATCAGGAATTAAACCACCCGATTCTTCTCTTATTTCTTGGTTAAAGAATGTCATAGTTTTTTGATATAATAATTTATCAAATGAGTAGGCAAATAAATTGTCAAAATATCGGTCTAAAGAAATATATATTTTGGGATAAGCCTGAACAGAGTTGAATTTAGTAATAATACCAACTCTTTTATTAACAAAATCGATCTCTTCTTCAGTAGTAGGAAATCTATTAGACCAAAAGATATCTTTTTGGAATTGCTTAGCTCCAAGATTGTAATAATCTATCTTATTACCATAAAATGTTTTATAATCACCAAGCTGATAATTTATTCCAAATAATTTCGGGCTACAAATCACCAATATGAACAGAATTATTGTTCTATACGTTTTTACCATTAATGACAATCCTAATTATTATTTAATATTTTTTCCCAATAAGGTTCAGTCCATCCAAGATTAAAGAATCATCAACAATCTCGACTTCTTGAGAACAGCTACAAATTAATCTTGCAATACCACCTGTGGCAATAGTTTTGTACTCTTTTAGATTATATTCTTCTTTTATCTTGCGAATAAATCCATCTAAAATGAAGGCATGACCATTAATAATTCCTGATAATAAAGCATCTTTTGTAGTCAAGCCTAATATCTTATTAGGTCTTTCTAACTTAATATCTGCCAATTGAGATGCTTTTTCGAAGAGTAAACTCGATGAGCTTTTCACACCTGGAATTATCGAAGCACCATAAAATGTGCCATCTTTGCCTGTTAATTGAATCGTTGTAGCAGTCCCTAAATCACAAACTATCGTATTAGTCTTGTATTTGTGTATCGAAGCAAAAGCATTAACTAATAAATCTGCTCCGATATGACTATATTCAGGAGTTAAGAACTTTAGATTCAAATCCATTTCAGAATTAACTTGTACAAATCTGCAGTTAAAATATTTCTCAAACATCTTGCGAATTACTCGATTTAACTGTGGAACCACTGATGATAATACAGCAATAGCAATATTCTCTAAGTCCTCCCTTATTGATATAAGAAGAGATGAAATAACAACAAAATACTCGTCTTCAGTGCGATTCTTATCTGTATGAATCCGCCATGAAGAGAGTAATTGGTCATCATTATATACACCAATAACTAAGTTTGTATTTCCGATATCAATAACAATTTTTCTATTTTTCATATATTAAATTCAGACTTATTGAATCTAAAATTTTCGTCAATATGTTTTTTGCTATTTTATTAATCAGGCAATAATATTGCTTAAACCCGAATGGTGCAATAGAGCTTTAGAGAAGAGTGCAGATTCTTTTAGTAAAATAGCTAACAGAATTCGGAAGCATATAATAATATATATTCTGAAGAATTATGGAAGTTATTTTTGCAAAAGAATATAGTGCTATTCTCAAAGATCTACTGCATTATTTGGGTTAAATGTATAGCTATATATAAGCTTCTTACTTGTTTATACAAAAAAAATCAAACTTCCTCTTAAACAGAATATAGCCCTAGAATTCCAGGGCTATATTTGTATTTATTTGAAACAAATAACCTTTTAACATTATTCAGCAAACCCTTGTATCATAGTGATACAAGGAATTTGCTTGTAATTCTTTTATCACGAAAATCTTACTTCTGCATTATCATTTTCTTAACTGCTTGATATGAATCTGTTTTTAATTTGTAGAAGTAGCTTCCTGAGGCAACTTTTCTTCCTGAATTATCAATACCATTCCAAACATATTGGTGTTGACCTGTCTCGAATAACTTAGTAATAATAACTTGTCCTTTCAAATTGAAGATAGAGAATTCTCCTGTTTCACCTTCTTTAACAAAGAATTCAAAAGTAGTTTCAGGATTGAAAGGATTAGGATAATTCCCTCTTAATTCACTTGTAGGGATTACTGGTTCAATATCTTCTGACTGACCACTAATTTTAACTGAAACTGGTCCGTATATTTCCACAAAACCATCTATTTCAGTAGATTGTAACCAATAGTAATAATTTGTATTCATTTCAACTTCTTCATCAGTATAAGAGTATTGAGAACCTGTAGCACTATTTGTTGCTTGAATATAAGTAGGATTAATTCTGATAGCAGTATTCATGTTTTCAAGCTCATTTCTATAGATATTATAGCCAATTAAATTACTCTCTGAGGCTGTAGTCCATTGAATATTAGCAAAGTTATTGCTTGTTGTAATTGCAGTAAAAGAAGATAGAGTAACAGGAAGAGTAACATTTTCAGGATAAGTAAATGAGAAATTATCAATGTTAGGTACTCTATGCCATGATTCTCCGAAATAAGGGTAGATAGTAGAATTATAATGTATAAAATCTGAGTTAATAAAGTTTGTAGTACCTGTTTTAGTAGGAATAGCACCTATAGTACCATCAGTAGCTGCTTGGAATAATTGATAAGTAGCATCAACTTCACCAGTTGCAAGATCTCTTGGGATAATTGTTAAAACAACTTTATACCATGATAAAGGAATATCTGGGTTATAGGAGTTGTACAATTTTTCCTCATATAAATCATCATCAGTACTAAAAATCCAGGCAGCAGAGCTATAAAAAGAAAAACCAATTGCTGGGCTATCTTGGATTCTGCATTGTTGTGCATTCTCTGAATTTGAACTTGAACTTGAAAAACCAAGACCACCATAGCCTCCGTTCATTTCACTTCTAATAAAAGCACTCATGACTATAGGTTCATTCACTTCAGTGATTTGATAACCATTTTTGTAAGTAACTAATCTATTAACAAAATTATCAAAATCATCATTGAAACCAATTGAAGCAGAATTATTGATACCACCGAAACTTTCCCATTCTACATCAGTGTAACCACCAAAATCAAAATCATCAATATCTCCTGGATTATTGAAGTCAACATCTACTTGACCTGCGCTCAAACCAAGAACTACTAAAATCATAAATAGTCCAATCATAACATTTTTCATTTTTTCTTCTCCTTTAATTTTCCATTTATTATTTTTTCACGTTCTTCAATCAAAGATTCATATACCTGAGTATAGTTTCCTGCATTAAAAGGACGTATAACATTATAAAAACTATCTTCATTGTATTGAACTGTAAATCCAAGTACATCACTTCCATCTTGATCAATAGTTTGCACTATTTGACTGACTATAGGACTTTTATTGTTATAAGCATTTATTTTTGTTTTCATGATTTTTATTTAAGCCATATTTGTTCCTAAAAAAGCCATAATGATATATGTTCATATCTTACTGACAATCATACATATATGAAGATTTGTTAAAATGGGAAAATTGAGAAAATTTCAAAATTAGCATTTCTAAGTTGAAAATGAAATTTCAAATGAAATTAGTTCTAAGTAGAGAAATAGAATTTTAGGGAAGAGTACAGATTCTTCCAGCAAAATCCCTTCTTTGAGGGGGAAACAGGAGGTGCATTATTCGAGTTAATATGCAATAATAAATGGCTGTTTTTGCCTCCTAAACTTGAAATTGAGCTTCCTTTCTTCAAAAGCATGGCAAGATAATGTAATGTATATTGAGTTTATATTTCGTGTATATAGTATGACTATTAGTTCTGAAGCTAATAGATGCCTAATAGATGCCTAATAGAGCCCCAAAAGACTGTAAAAAAAGGTAAAGAAGTTTTCCAAAACTTGAACTTGCCACTCAAATTAATAGACAGTGTTTTAGTTAATGTTAAAGCCCTGCATTATTTAGCTTTAATGAAGGGCTTGGTATTAAACTTATATTATCTCAGATAATGCAGTAAAACTTTTGAGATTATTATAAAAGTTATTTTCCTTTTAGAGTATATTTTTGGAGTTTGTATTTATTAATTCTTCTACATAAGGTTGCTTCAGACATATTAAGAATTAAAGCAGCTTCTTTCTGTTTACCTTTAGCTTTGAGTAGAGCTTTTACAATTATATCCTCTTCATTATATTCCTCTTGCAGTAATTTTTCCTTGCTTGCGAATCTAAAAGGATTAATCTCACAAAGAATTTGAGCATCCCAATCACTTTTCTTACTAAGAATATACATTCTCTCCACAATATTCTTTAATTCTCTAACATTGCCAGGGAAGTCATAATCATACAGAATTTCTAACATTGATCTATCAATGAAAGGCATTTTTTTATTAAGTTCATTAGCATAATATTTCAGATAATGATTCATAATTGGCTCAATATCCTCTTTTCTTTCTCTAAGAGGAGGAATAACAATTTCAATAGTATTCAATCTATGAAACAAATCCAAGCGGAATTGATTATCAGTTAATTTTCCTCGGAGGTCTTGACTAGTTGCAGAAATAATTCTGCTGTCAAAAGGTATTTCTTTGCTACTACCTACTGCAGTTACTTTACGGGATTCAAGTACACGCAACATTTTACTTTGGACAGGGAAAGGCATATCAGCAATTTCATCTAAAAATAATGTTCCTTTATCTGCTTGCAAAAAGAAGCCTTTAGTAGGATTATCAGCACCGGTATATGCTCCTTTTGTATGTCCGAATAACTCACTCTCGATAAGTGAAGCAGTTAAAGCACCAACATTGACAGGAACAAAGGCTTGATTTCTTCTCATGCTATTTTTATGGATAATCTGAGCCACAATCTCTTTACCTGTCCCTGACTCTCCTAAAATTAAGACACTGGTATTTTGATATTGTGCAGCTAACAAAGCTGAATTCATGATATTATGATAAGCTTTACTACAACCAATAAAACCATGAGATTTATCCTGAATGCTTTTTCTAATTGCTGAAACATCATTTTCACTATCTAAAATTTCTTGAACTTTAACTCTATCGATATTTTTATCAGTTTCACATTTCTGCACTTCAGCAATATAATCATCAGTAATACTATCTAATGTCTTCTGAGTCTCATAGCTTCTTTTATAATCTTTTTGGAGGTAATAAATATTAACCATAATTCTATAAACCCAGATCAACTGATGTTGGTCTTTTGCTTTCTTATAAAACTTGATAGCATTTTTCACTATATTTAATGCTTCATCATATTGATTCATAGCTACTAAAAGATTGGTTTTATTCACCTCAATTTGTATTAAATCTCTTTCAAAATTATTAGCTCGAGCTACTTCAATTGCCTTGTTCATATAATCTAAAGCCATTGAATCATCTTTCAATTTCCAATGACACAAAGCATAATTATTATATATATCAATTACTAACATAGGAGGTTTTTGAGCAACGTTCTCTAAAATAGCCATACACTTATCATAAAAAGAAAGGGCTTTTTCGAATTCATTTTTCTCAATCATTAAGTTACCAAGATTAGAAGTAAAGAGAAAAACTTTCTGCATATGTCCCATCTGCTTTGCCATTTCCAAGCCTTGCTGTAAAATCTGTTCACAGGTTGAATAATCTTTAATTTTAGATAAGGCAGTTCCTAAATTATTAAGGATGTTTAGGATATAGATGTCCAAGGCGAGTTCCTTGGCGATTGATAAAGCTTGATTAAAATAATTTATTGCTATATCCCACTTTGACATATTCACATAAAGAAATGCCAATGAGCTCAAAGCACTTGCACTGGTATATGAAGGTTGTATTCTCTTAATCAAATCAACAATTCTGAGCTCTTGTTTTAAAGCAGAATCGAATTGAGAATTGTGATTGAAATAAAACATATAGGCACAATGAGCATGTATCATCAACTCATAATTACCTGATTCTAAAGAATAATCAATTGCCATATTCAGTAAAGGTCTGATTTGATCCTCTTTCTCACTACCATAATATGAGACAGCTTGTAATACATGAGATTTTACAAGTATGTAGTAGTCTGCTTCTGCAATTGATTCTCTAATACATTCTAAAGCTATTTCTTCTGAATCCCTGAAGTATGACATTGTTGCAAGAGCTTTTCCTCTAAAATAACTGACCCTTCGCCAGTCCCGAGGAGTAAAGTCTTGAGAACTATAATTTTCAATTAATCCCAAAAGTTCTGGAGGTTCATATTCTGATAGAACATCCCATTGCTTCATCGTTTCTTCTGTCAATTCAATCATGGACCATTCCTCTGCGCACCATGTATTATCAATAAAATATTTAACTGAAGATGCACTAATTAGTATTTATTTTCATTTTTACTATTATCAAAAGATTGTCAAGGTTATCTTAAAAAAAAACTTCATTTTTTTTGAAAAAGCACAATATCAAGTCAATATCTGCACTTACAGCTTGAGAATCCTATACCCCATATACTTCAATTTGTTTTCCCTGAGATTAGTATTTCTTATAGATAAGCCCAATTCTACACGTAGAGTAAGCTATATATTATAATTTTCAGGAATACAGAACTTTAGACAGCCAATACTACTTATTGAAGCATAATTAGTAGAAAAGTTGGCTTGATACTATTACAGACTCTTCAATAAGAATGTCATTATTCGGCTTATAGCTTGACAACTTTTAGATTTTTCTTTTATTTGACATTTATAAACAAAAGGGAGAAAACTATGGGTTTTTTAAGAGGAAATGGAATAGATAATTTCTTATCATCACTTAGTAAATCGGGGCTAGTTGTTTTCTTTATCACGGTTGTCATTTCACTTTTGATTTTAGTAGGGAAATTTGGTGTTATCTTCTTTTACGGCTTTTCTATCTACGCCTCCTTAGGAATTGCTTTTGTTGTAACTACTATCTTTGAAGTTATCTATGGATTCTTTACTAATAAATCTAATCTGAAATAAACATGACTTAGCTTTCTTTTCTATGAATCATTATAGTGTCAGTGTTTTGAATTCATCAATAAGTCAATTTGTAAAAATGCCATAAGGGAATATTACATTTATGTTTAATTTATTTCGTCCTCTCAAATCATCAATCTCACTTCCTGCCAAAATTGTCTTCATTCTTACATATCTAATCAGACTATCCTTAATTATCCATCAAACATATTCTCTTACTGCTACATTTTCTCTTCCTATTATGTATTGGTCCTTGATTATCTTGGCACCCATATTGACAGCTTTTCTTGTAGCTATAGTTTTTGATTTTCTCTATAAGCTTCTTTGGGTTAAGCATAAATCAAATTTAAGATAGTTTGACCCAGATTAAGAGACGAGATAAGAATACTAACCACAGATTATACATAAAACATAAAATCGGCTCTATCCCAAGTAGAGTGGGTAATATGATAAATATTGTCGTAAGATGTTAACAAATATATAGTCAATTTATGGAAGTTAATACACATATAATCCCGAAGGGATGTTAATCTAATAGGCAGGGTTCGTTAGACCCTGTATATATGAAACCTAAATTTATCTTAGCCCTGGAAGGGCGATAATATTTCGTTCTTTCAGTAAAAACAAGTTTCATGATAAAACTAACCCACTCTACTTTGGAGAGAGCCATAAAATCTGATAATAATGTTAAAAAGGGTTCAGAAAGTAAGGAACTATCATTTCTAAACCAAGAAATGCCTCTCTCTTCTGTCCATAGCATAACTGTCTTCAATTATTTTCCTGAAACAAATGCTATTATATAGGCATTCGTGAGATTAAAAACAAAAAAAATAAAAAAATAATTTGACAAGAAAACATATTCAGGTATTATAGTACCAGAATAAGAACAAAAGATGTTAAATTAATAAAAAAGAGGAAAAGATGAGTAAATTATTAAATTTGTCTGAAGCAACATATTTAGCTTTGCATGGTTTAGTGCATATAGCATCTAAAACACCAGATAGGGTTAGTGTAAAAGAGATAGCCCAAGTCTTGCAAGCATCAGAAGCTCATCTTTCAAAGATATTCCAGAAGTTAACACGGGCTGGGATAGTACATTCTGTAAGAGGTCCACAAGGTGGTTTTGAATTAAGTCGTTCTCCCAAGCATGTCTCTTTCTTAGAGATAATAGAGCTTTTTGAGGGTGAGATTGAAGTTACCGGATGCCCTTTTGGTAAGAAACATTGCGTGTTCAGAACATGTATAATAGATTCTGAAGTATCTGAAGCAACACAAAAAATCTATGATAGATTCAAGAATATGGTTCTATCTGATTTTATGTAATATATTTTTTTATAACTAAACTGGTATTATAGTACCTAAATATGTATAAGAAGGAAAAGATTATGAAAATTACAAATTTTAGAGAAGAGAAAGAATATAAGACAGCTCACGATGTTGATGTAAAGCAGGTTTATAACAGTGAATTTGCCCAAGTAAATCACATCTTATTGCAAGCGGGTCAAGCTTTGAAGCCTCATATAACACCAGTTGATGCCTTGTTTTATGTCTTAGAAGGTTCACCAACAATTATGATTGGTGATGAGAGAGTGCAAGTTAAAGAAGATGATGTAATTGAATCTCCTAAAGAGATAGTCCATTGCATCTATAATGAGACTAATAGCTTAGTAAGAGTCTTAGTTTCTAAACTTCCCAGACCAACAAGTCCATCTAAATTCATCAAATAGAATAAAGGAAAGGTAATGTTATATTTCCAAGCTACTGATTCTCTTTTATCTATAGTAGAAAAGTATCCTGAGACAGTTTCAGTATTTACTTCGAATGGTTTCCCTCAGATGGATGACCAAGCTAAAAGAGAAGTATTTGCAAAAACAATAAATCTAAAAACTGCTTTAGCTTTAAAACAGATAGATTATGATACCTTTAGCACTTTGCTTGTTGATGCAATTGAGAGAGATGACAACAATGTTGATGTTTCTCTAAACAACAATAAAATAAATAAAGATGAAAAGGCTATCAAAGTTGTGGGAGCTTTACCTTGCCCAGTAAGAATCCCCTTAATGGAGAAGTTTAATAGCTTCACCAAAGAGTTCAAGTCTCAATTTGGCTTAGAGGTACAATCAGAATTAAAAGCTGCGTCTATGGGAGTTGAGTGGATTGAGAAGCATGTGAAGGAAGTGACAGGCCCTATGAATCTTCCTGATGTTTTCATCTCTGCCGGATTTGATATGTTCTTTGATCTTGAGATGTTTGGAAAGTTCAAAGATGAAGGTGTTTTTGCCGACCTCTCACCTATTAAAGAGTATAATGAAATCTTCTCAGAACTAAATCTTAAAGATCCTAAGGAACACTTTTCCCTGCTTGGAGTAGTTCCTGCAGTCTTTTTAATCAATACCAATGAGTTAGGTGATAGAGCTTTGCCTACTTCTTGGAGTGATATAATGAAACCAGAATTTGAAAACAAAGTATCTTTACCAGTGGGTGATTTTGATTTATTCAACGGTATTCTTCTCAACGTTTTCAAGAAATATGGTGATGAAGGGGTGGTTAAATTAGGACGTTCTTTGTTAGAATCACTTCATCCTTCTCAAATGGTGAAAAGCGAAAAGAAGAGCAATAACAGACCCATAGTTACTATAATGCCTTACTTCTTTACTAAGATGGTGAAAGAAAACTCTACTATGAAAGCTGTCTGGCCAGAAGATGGAGCTATTATAAGTCCTATTTTCATGCTAACCAAAGGTAATAGTAAAAGTCAACTTCAACCGATTGTTGATTTCTTAGCATCTCAGCAAGTTGGTGAAGTTTTAGCTCATAGCGGCCTCTTCCCAAGTGTGCATCCTAATGTAGATAATAGAATCGATGCAAAGAATAAATTCATGTGGTTAGGTTGGGATTATATCTATTCTCATGATATCTCAGCAACAATTAAACATTGTGAAAAACTCTTCCAAAGTTCACTAAAGGAGATAAAATGAATTTGATAACTGTATCAGGTCCCCCCTCTTCAGGAAAAACATCTGTGATTTTAAAAACCATAGAATCTCTTCAAAAGAAAGGGTTAAAAGTGGCAGTCGCCAAATTTGATTGTCTCTATACAGATGATGATATTTTATATAAAAATGCTGGGATTCCTGTTAAAAAAGGCTTATCAGGGGCTTTATGTCCAGACCACTATTTTGTTAGTAATGTTGAAGAAATTACTCAGTGGGGAGTTAAAGAAGATGTCGATGTCTTGATTAGTGAATCAGCTGGACTCTGTAATCGCTGTTCTCCTTATATCAAAGGTATTAAAGCCATTTGTGTAATCGACAACCTCAGTGGTATCAATACTCCTAAAAAGATTGGACCAATGCTAAAATCTGCTGATATAATAGTAATTACTAAAGGTGATATTGTTTCTCAAGCAGAGAGGGAAGTCTTTGCCTCACGAGTGAATAGTGTGAATCCCAAAGCTACTATTATGAATATTAATGGACTTACAGGTCAGGGAAGTTACGAACTATCAACCCTGATTTATGATGCCAAAGATGATATAAATACCTTAAAGGGAAAAGAGCTTCGCTTCCCTATGCCTTCCGCCCTATGTTCCTACTGCTTAGGAGAGACCAGAATCGGGGAAAGCTACCAAATGGGTAATGTCCGCAAGATAAACTTAGAGGATTAATCATGTTAATAAATATCAAAACAGTACCAAAATTAGTGATTGAAGACTTGTTACAAGAATATCCTTTCTTAGACTCTTTCTTTGCTAACAATAATCTGGAATATCAAGGAAAAGAAACTTTTACCCTTTCTGGTTACTTTAATTCCTTAAGTGAGGAACAACGCGAAGACATGGCTATTGACCCAGAGCTCTTCTATCAACAAATTGTAGAATATATTCAACAAATGATGGCTTTTCTTGGCAAGACAAACGAGCTTGTAGATTCTGTTACTATCCTACCTGGCAATGATAAAAGTGGCAATGCTGAGGAATTTACTGATTTAGTAATTAACAAGGGTGAAATCATCAGTATTGTAGGACCTACAGGTTCTGGGAAAAGTAGATTACTCGGAGACATTGAATGGGTGGCTCAAGCCGATACACCAACTAATAGAACAATTTTAATTAACAAGGCCAAACCTGACTTCAAATGGAGATTCTCTACTTCTGATAAATTAGTAGCTCAACTCTCCCAAAATATGAATTTCGTAATGGATTTGACTGTCTATCAATTCGTAGAACTTCATGCCGAAAGCAGACTTGTTGAAAACAGAGAGGAAGTTATTGCCAATATCATTAAAAAAGCTAATGATTTAGCAGGTGAGAAGTTCTCTCCTGATACCCCTATAACCAGCTTAAGTGGTGGTCAATCACGTGCCTTGATGATAGCAGATACCGCTATTCTCAGCAAATCTCCTATCATTCTTATCGATGAAATTGAAAATGCTGGAATAGATAGAAAAAGAGCCCTAAACCTCCTTCTCTCTGAGAATAAAATAGTCTTAATGGCTACTCATGACCCTATTCTTGCTCTCATGGCTGATAAAAGAATAGTAATAAAAAATGGTGGGATTGCTAAAGTAATAGAAACTACTAACGAAGAACGTCAGATTCTTTCAACTTTAGAAGAATTAGATAAGAAGATTCTTTCCTACAGAACTATGCTCAGAAGTGGGGAAAAGCTTCTAAATTAAGAATCTATCCTGGAGTCTTTGTATGCGAAACTATGGACTGGCAATACCCTTGTTGCCAGGTGGAAGCAAGGATGCTTCCACTCCATAAAAAAGCCTATCTTCAGGCGGAAACAAACAACTTATGGACTGAGACCATCCTTGGTCTCAGGTGGAAGCAAGGTGCTTCCACTCCATAAACACTCAGACGGGATGGTTCTTAAATCCCGAAGGGATGGCATCTAATAGGCAGTGCTCGCAAGACACTGCTACAGGAGAAAAATTGAATTAAGCCCTGCAAGGGCGACATAAAACAGAGAAAAATGAAAAAATAAATAAATAGGAGCCAAATTATGCACGATGGTTGTAGCGGAAGCTTTAAAAACGGACAAGATGTAGTAGATAAAGTAAGGCAAATGGGGTTTGCAGACCAATATATGCCCTTTCCTTTAGAGATAAAATGTGAGTGTGGTGATACTTTTGAGATGGAAACTTTTGAAAGCAAATGTCCTAAATGTAATATGGTATTTGGAGTAACTCCTTGCCATGCCTTTGATTCAGAAAATGTCAAAGCAGCCGGAATTAATTATTAGTGAATTACTAAAAACAGATTATAATATCAAAGCTAAGTAAATGTATTTCAAAAACTTATTAAACATAAAGAATAAAACTTTTAACAAAAAAAAATAGGAGAAGGAAAAATGAGTATGTATTGTTTTCAATGTCAAGAGACTATGCAGAATATCGGATGTAGATTTAACAAGGGTGTATGTGGTAAACCAGCAAAAACAGCTTGTTTACAAGATGCTTTAGTCTATGCTTTAAAAGGCATAGCCCTAGCTTCAGGTGGTAAATATGATAGAGATAATGGCTTATTTATAGCTAAAAGTCTTTTCGCAACTATTACAAATGCAAACTTCGATGATGAAAGAATTGTCGCCTTAATCAAAGAAGCCCTCCAAAGAAGAGATGTTTTAAATTATAAGTGTGATTGTGAAGCCATAACTTGGACTGGTAAGACAGAGGAAGACTTTGTCAAAGTTGGAGAAAAACATGGCGTTCTTTCCACTGAAAATGAAGATGTTCGTTCTTTAAGAGAACTTCTTGTTTATGGTTTAAAAGGTATCTCTGCTTATGCAGAACATGCTGCTGTCTTAGGAAAAGAAAATGATGATATCTATAAATTCTTAATGGAAGGTTTAGCTTCCACTACTAAAGACCTTACTGTAGATGAAATGGTTGGATTAGTCCTCAAGGCTGGTAATATGGCTGTTACCACTATGGCTCTACTCGATGAAGCAAACACTTCTACCTATGGTAACCCTGAAATCACAGAAGTTAATATCGGTGTGGGTAAAAACCCTGGTATCCTTATTTCAGGTCATGACTTAAGGGATATGGAACAACTTCTTCAACAAACTGAAGGCACAGGCGTGGATGTCTATACCCACTCTGAAATGCTTCCTGCTAACTACTATCCTGCTTTCAAGAAATACAAACATTTTGTAGGAAACTATGGTAATGCTTGGTGGAAACAAGATAAAGAATTCATCACTTTCAATGGTCCTATCCTAATGACCACTAACTGTATTGTTCCTGTTAAAGAAGAATATGCAAAGAGAATCTTTACAACCGGAATGGCTGGTTATCCTAATGTACCTCATATCGAACCTGTAGCTGGTAAAAAAGACTTCTCTAAGATAATAGAGTTAGCTAAGACTTGCCCTGCTCCTACTGAAATAGAAACTGGTTCAATCGTGGGTGGATTCGCTCATAATCAAGTTATCGCTCTTGCAGATAAAGTTGTTGCAGCTGTTAAATCAGGTGCTATTAAAAGATTTGTAGTAATGGCTGGTTGTGATGGAAGACATGATACAAGACAATACTTTACAGATGTAGCAAGTGAGTTACCTGAAGGTACTGTTATCTTAACTGCCGGTTGCGCTAAATATCGTTATAACAAACTCCAACTTGGTGATATTGGTGGAATACCACGTGTTCTAGATGCTGGACAATGTAATGATTCATATTCATTAGCTGTTATTGCTCTTAAACTTAAAGAAGTCTTCGAACTTAATGACATCAATGATTTACCTATCTCATTTGATATTGCTTGGTATGAACAGAAAGCTGTAGCCGTCCTACTTGCTTTATTAGCCCTTGGCGTAAAAGGTATCCGCTTAGGACCTACACTCCCTGCTTTCTTATCACCTAATGTTGCTAAAGTTTTAGTTGAAAACTTTGACATAAAACCTACAGGAGATGTAAAAGCTGATATCGATGCTATGATGGCTGGGAAATAATATTAGTTACTTAATATATAGATAATTATAGGGTAGAAGATTAATCTTCTGCCCAATTTTTTAACGGGAATGCGGATGCCCACATCCGCATCATTGCTTCAAGCAATGATTGTCTTCAATCCCAAAGGGATGGCATTTATTAGCAAGGGGTGCAAACCCCTTGAAAAGTACCCAAAAACAAGACTAGCCCTGAGAGGGCGGAATAGACAAATATATAACATGGACATGTCTGTTAAATCCTGCAAGAATGATGATATAACATTCAATATTATGAAAAATATCTATATTGTTAAATTCATATGTTTTATGTCGCCCTTTCAGGGCTCACTTTTGTGGTGGCACTTTACAAGGGATTTGCACCCCTTGCTAATAAATTCCATCCCTTTGGGATTTAAGAGGTTTTCCTCACAGTTTAAGTTTCCATTTGTGTACCAGTTTAAGCTTCCACTACCCTGAAGGCAAAATATAAGATGCCAGCAAGGATGCTGGCGCTCCCAGTATTGCGCTCCCAGTTTTTTATTATCATAATCCATTTTTCCATTGACTAAAATTCTTTTCTTTGAAATTGGTACCGTTCTTGCATTATATATAATGTAAATATATTTAAATGAATAATAAATAAGTGATTTATGATAATATGGAGGAAAAATGAAAAGAAGTTTTTTAGTAGTCATGTTGATGTTAACCATGCTCATGACGTTGAGTGCAGAAGTAATCAGGGTGGGGAACTCTGATAATCAGGTTAATTTAATAGCATCTGACGCGAGTGAGACAGTTATTGAAATGTCTCTTGGTTATTTTAACAAAGAAGAAGTAGTAATTGATGGTCAAACTTTTAATCAAATTAGCTTAGATAAAGAAGCAGAAACTTATATTAAAGGAGCTCCAGAAGTTCCAACAGTTAGCAGAAGTGTCATTATTGATAATCATGCTAAACCTGAAATGAGAGTAATTTTCTCAGAGTATACAGATTTCAATTTAGCCGTTGCCCCTTCTAAGGGTGTTATCACAAGAGATATTGATCCAGCTACTGTTCCTTATGTTTTTGGAGAAGTATATCAGCAAGATAATTTCTTCC
Source organism: Cloacimonadales bacterium (SeqCode) (assembly GCA_963692475.1). Taxonomy (GTDB): domain Bacteria; phylum Cloacimonadota; class Cloacimonadia; order Cloacimonadales; family JAFGVF01; genus JAEKNW01. The sequence goes on along the minus strand of OY829950.1, from coordinate 1,841,094 downwards.
CAAGTGAAGTGTCTACTTTGGGTTCAGCTTACATCATGAGAAATTACAGAGGTGTAACTGTTACTTTTAACCCATTCCAATATAATCCAACTACTAACACTCTTAGAGTTTATACAAGCATTAGAGTGGCTGTAGCAAACACAGCAAAAGCTGGTGAGAACACTCTTACTCGCAGTGTTAAAAATGTTGAGTCATTTGATTTTATGTACAAGAATCATTTCTTAAACTACCAAGAAAATAGATATAATCCATTAGATGAGTTTGGAACAATCTTAGTTATTGCACCACAGAATTATTTTTCTACAATGCAACTTTATGTAGATTGGAAAAATCAAAAAGGTATCCATACTGAAATGGTTGATGTAGCTACTATTGGTAATAATGCAAACAGTATCAAAAACTATATTCAAAATTATTATGATACACATGATGATTTAGCATTTGTACAAATCGCTGGTGATGCTCCTCAAGTTGCAACTTTATCTTCAGGTGGTGGTGGAGCTGACCCTAAGTATGCTCTTGTCGCTGGTAATGACTCTTATCCTGATATCTTTATTGGTAGATTCTCAGCTGAGAATGTAGACCAGTTAGCTACCCAAGTTGAAAGAACTATTGCTTATGAAAGAGATGAGAATGGAACTAACGATTATTTAACTAAAGCAACTGGTATTGCTTCAGGTGAAGGTGGCGGTTCTCAAGGTGATATGGGAGAATCTGATATTACTCACATGAATTTAATTAGACAAGATTTACTTGGCTACAACTACACTGAAGTAGATCAAATTTATGCTCCAAGTGCTAACACAACCCACATTGCTAATGCAGTTAATGAAGGACGTGGCTTTATGAACTATGTTGGTCATGGTTCAAACACAACATGGGTAACAACTGGTTTCTCAAATAGCCATGTTAACAACTTAACCAACGTTGGCAAACTTCCTTTCATCGTTTCTGTTGCTTGTGTTAACGGTAACTTTGTTAGCAATACATGTTTTGCTGAAGCATGGCTTAGAGCTACTAATAATGGTAGCCCTACTGGTGCTATGGCAATGTATGCTTCTACAATTAACCAATCTTGGAACTCTCCTATGCGTGGACAAGATGAAATCACAGACCTTTTAACTGCTGAAGAGCTTTCAACTATTGGCGGACTCTACTATAGTGGTTCATGTGAAATGATGGATTCTTATGGTTCTGACGGTATTGATATGTATGAAACTTGGCACATCTTTGGTGATGCTTCTTTACAAGTTAGAACTAACACTCCAGATGAATTCACTTTAACTCATACAGGTATTCTATTTATCGGTTCTTCAGAATATACAGTAAATACCGGAGAAGCAAACTCTTTAGTAGCTATCTCTTATAACAATGAATTACTTGGTTCTGGCTACACTGATGCTTCTGGAAATATCACTCTTGATTTAGAAAATGTACCTGTTAACCCTGTAGAATTAACTCTTACTGTTACAGGTTTTAATAAAATAACTGCAGTTGAACCAGTAACTATCACTGCTGCCGAAGGTTCTTATGTTGTTATTGAAAATATTCCAACTACTACAACTCATATCGGTTATGAAGGTAACTTCACTTTTGCTATCAAGAATGTTGGTGTAGATGCTTCTTCAGACCTAACTATTACCCTTTCTTCAAATGAAGCAGGCGTATTTATAGAAAATAATCAAGTAGTTCTAGAAAACATCGCTGCAGATGAAGTAATCTCTCTTCCTGCTGATGCTTATACATTATCAATTCCTCACAATATTGCTAATGATTATATGATTCCTTTCACAGTTAATATTACTGCTGATGAAGGTGCAAATGAATGGGAATATCAATTTAATTTAATCAACCAAGCTCCTGTTATCAACTTAGGAGAAATCGAAGCAACTGAAGTATTAGGTAATGGTAATCAAAGAATGGATGCAGGTGAAACATTTATGTTATCACTTCCTGTAACTAATGATGGTGCTTATCTTTCAGAATTAACTAATATTAACATTAGTTACCCTCTTGGTATGGTTGTTGCTCAAAACAATAATGTTCAGATTGAAAATCTTGAAGTAGCAGGAAACCAAGAAATATCTTTCGAAGTAATGCTCTCAAGCCAAATTCCAACAGGTGAAGAATTAATCTTTGATTTTTCAGCTCAGTATGGTTCTTTTAATACAACAATGCAATATTCAGCTTATGTTGGACTCTCTGTTGAAGACTTTGAATCACAATCTTTAGAAGGCTTTGGCTGGGAATCTAATGACACTTATACATTCTCAACCCATGCTCATGAAGGACAATATAGTTTAAAATCAGCTGATATAGGTGCTAGTGGTACAACCTCAATTTCTGTAGCATACAACTCATCTCAAGCTGGAGAAATCAACTTCTGGATGCATGTATCTACTGAAGCTAACTATGATTATGTAGATTTTGTTATTAATGGTCAACAAGAGCTTCATTTGAGTGGAGATACAGGTTGGGAAAATTATTCTTTTGAAGTTCCTGCTGGTGAAAATGTTTTCCAATGGACCTATTCAAAAGATTATATGGTCGATAGTAATGATGATTGTTTCTATCTTGATTATGTGACTTTCCCTGCTGCAGGTGGTCAAGCTCCTGGTGTTCCAGAAATAGCTGTTGAGGTTAATGAATTTAACTTTGGTGAAGTTTTTGTAGGAGATACTACCGACTTACCACTTACATTATCTAATATTGGTGATGGAGCAGGTATTGTGGCAATACAAGTGGAAGATCCTTTCTTTATCAGAAATGCTGATGAAGAACTTGTTAGTTCAATTAACTTCAGTATTCAAGCTAATACTGAATTGGAATATACTTTAGTCTTCGCTCCAACAAGAAACCAAGAATTTAGCAGAGAAGCTACTATTACCACTGACGATCCAAATAATAGTCAGATTATTCTCTATCTTTCTGGTTCAGCTCAACCTGTTTCTAACGAAAATGAATTAATCCCGGCGGTTACTTCACTCAAAGGAAACTATCCTAATCCTTTCAATCCTGAGACTACTATCTCATTTGGTATGAATAAAGCGGGAAAAGTTGAAGTTGCTATCTATAATATCTTAGGTCAAAGAGTTAAAACACTCCTTAGTGAAAACAGATCAGCAGGAAATCACACTGTTGTTTGGAATGGTAAAGATAGTAATAACAGAAGTGTTTCTTCAGGTGTTTACTTCTATAGAATGACTACTGAAGGATATTCTAAGACTTCAAAAATGATATTGATGAAATAAATTACTGGGAAAGCTTGCAACCTTGCAGGTAATTCCCCAAATACAAATATTGAAGCCCTGCTAATGCAGGGCTTTTTTTGTTGAAAACTATAGGAATATTAAACTCTATTAACCTGTTAGAGTCTATCATCTTTAGCCACCTTAATAAGTCCGTGCATGCCAAAGTCGAATTTACTTCTTGCTTATTGCAGACTGTTGAAACACCTCAATATTTCAAAATTGACAGCTAATCATAATTTTCAAATTGCTATATTTTTACCCAAACTCTTCTCAGCGATAACACCCCGTCTGCTTCGCAGCCACCCCTCTTAGAAACATTGCTTTGCAATGAAGAGGGGAATAAATCTATTAGCTGTCTCTTTTTATAAAAAGAGACCTAAAACTTAGAGATGTTGACTTTATCAACATCTCTGTTATTGACTACCATATACTCTTCAATAACTCCTTAATTACTGTCTCAATAAAATTCCAATTAATTATGGAGTGACTTCCGAGTGCCATTCAAGGGAAAATAACCTATCTACTCACTAACTTTAAGTTGGCAAGGAAATTAGAGTGGTTAATACTCCTAAAAACAAGATGCTCGGATATAGTGATGAATTTGCCTCAAACTATGCAGTAGTCTTTGTAAATATCCCTATTTTATCCCAGATAGTGTAGTAGAACTTTAGTGAAGAATACAGATTATTCTAGCAAAATCCCCTTCTTTGAGGGGGACACAGGGGGTGATTCCATAAAACGCATATAATATAAATATTCGGAGAAATTATGGAAGTTACTTTTGCAGAATAATATAGTGTTAATCACAAAGGTCTACTGCACTGTCTGGGGTTATTCAAGTCTCCACTCTAATTTCTTCCTTCTATCTTCACCTCTGATAATTGATTATTGACAAAAATAGACTCTAATATTTTAATGATAAAAAAAATAATAAATTGAGGTAAACATGGATAAAATATTGATTGATGGTAATAACCTTACCTTAGAAAACGTGTGGGAAGTAGCCCATAATAAAACAAAAGTAGCCCTCACAGAAGAGAGTAAAAACAAAGTTATTAAATGTCGTAATTATGTAGATAAAATAATTGCTGAAGGCAGAATTGTTTATGGACTAACAACAGGTTTTGGAAAATTTTCAACTATTACTATAGCTCAAGAAGATATTGCAGAATTACAAGAAAATTTAATTCTTAGTCATGCAACAGGTGTTGGAGACTTCTTCTCAATTCCTGAAGCAAGAGCAATAATGTTACTTAGAATCTGTGTTTTAGCAAAAGGTCATTCAGGTATTAGATTATCTACTTTAGAAGCTTTAATAGATATGCTTAACAAAGATGTTACTCCTTGCATTCCAGAAAAAGGTTCAGTTGGAGCAAGTGGAGACTTAGCTCCTCTATCTCACTTAGCTTTAGTTTTATTAGGAAAAGGTGAAGCTTTTTATAAAGGACAACAAATGAGTGGTGCTGAAGCAATGGAAAAAGCTGGAATTACTCCTGTAAAATTGGTTGCTAAAGAGGGACTTGCTTTAAATAACGGAACTCAAGTTATGACTGCTGTTGGAGCATTAGCTTATATCAGAGCTTTAAGACTTTGCCGTACTGCTGACATAGCTCATGCAGCTTCATTAGATGCTTACCTCGGTACAACTGACGCATTTGACCCTCTTGTTCATCAAGTAAGACCTCACTCAGGACAATTAGCTTCTGCTGAGAACATCCTTAATCTAATCTCAGGTAGTAAATTAAGAGATTCCCATAAGGGATGTGAGAATGTTCAAGATCCATATAGTATGAGATGTGGAGCTCAAGTTCACGGAGCTGTTAGAGAAGCTTTATCTTATGTTAAAAAAGTTTTAGATGTTGAGATAAATTCAGCTACTGATAATCCACTCATTTTCCCTGACCAAGACAGAGTAATCTCTGGTGGTAATTTTCATGGTGAACCTGTAGCAATAGCCTTGGATACTCTTGGAATTGCCACAGCTGAATTAGCAAATATTTCGGAACGTAGAATGGAGCAACTATTCAATCCGGCACAATCACGTGGATTAAAAGCCTTCTTAGCACCTCGTCCTGGCATTGATTCAGGTTTCATGATAGCTCAATTAACAGCTGCTTCTTTAGTTTCTGAAAATAAAGTCTTAGCTCATCCTGCTTCTGTAGATTCAATACCAACCTCAGCTTTGCAAGAAGACCATGTTTCAATGGGTACAATCAGTGCTGTAAAAGCAAGAACTATTGTTGATAACTGCGAACATGTCTTATCTATAGAATTAATGGCAAATTGCCAAGCTTTAGATGATAGAAAAATCGAGAGTTCAAAACCTATAGAAGCAATCAAAGCAGAGATTCGCTCTTTTGTAAATTATATTGATAGAGACAGAATTATCTATCCTGATATGAGAAAGATGAAGGAGTTTGTTAGCTCTTTCCGTCCACTTGAAATTGTTTCTCAGTTTGTTACGTTAAAATAAATTCTTAATCATCGGTTGGCAAGTTAATACTTGCCAACTGTACTTTCACATAATCAGCTATTTTTCTATGGAGAGAATATGAAGAAAATCTTCATTTTGCTATCACTTTTGATAGTGTTAAGCTTTTTGGGCTCTTGTGCTTACTATAACACTTTTTATAATGCCAAAGAACTGTATGAGAAAGCAAGTTCAAAAGAATTAGAGTCAACAGGTAGAGCAAGTAGAACTGCCCAGCAAGAGTATAATGATGTAATAAAGAAGTGTACTTCCCTTTTAGAGTATTATCCAAATAGTAAATATGTTGATGATGCGATTTATCTTATGGCTTTGAGTTTTTATAAAAAAGGGGGTAGCAATAATCAAGTTTTTGAGCAGTGTGATAAACTTATTCAATACTTCCCTGATAGTGAATTTTATACAGATGCAATTATTCTCAAAGCCCAAACAAACAGAGATTTAAACAGAAATAATGAAGCTTACTCTCTCTTGGAAGAACAAATTCTTAGCCCAAGAAACTCCAAAGATGAAGCGAAGGCCTTACTAAAAATTGCAGATTTTTATACTGATGATAAAGAGTATGAAAAAGCCAGATTCTATCTGAATAAGATTATTGATGACCATAAATCTACTCCTGAGTTCAGACAAGCTTCTTATTTCATCGGATTAAATTTCTTTGCTGAAAAAAACTATCAAGAAGCAATCACAGCCTTAGAAAGATTCATAAAAATTAAAAATGACCGTGAAATTAAGTATGATGCTCGTTATTATATAGCTCTTGCCAACTTTCATTTAGAAAATTATTCTTTAGCTTTAAAGCAAATAAAGAAACTCTACGAAGATGAGTATAGAAAAGATGAAAAGAATAAAATAACAGTTTTAAAAGGTAAAATACTTATATCTTCTGGACAAGTTGAAGAAGGTTTAGAAGTCTTAAACTCTTTAATTGAAGGCAATCAAAGAGGGCAATATAGTGCTGAAACTAATTATATTTTAGGAGATTATTATCTTACCAATACTGATAGCTTACGTTTAGCAATTGAACATTTCAATAATGTAAAAAAAGCTGATTCTAATTCTGAATTCGTGGAAAGCTCTGTTGCTAAAAGTTCTGTTGCAAGTCAAATTCAGTTATTCAGAAGTGATAATAATCAATTAGAACCAAAACAGTTAGTAAATGAACAGTTTAAATTAGCTGAATACTATCTTGATATTATGCAACTTCCTGATTCTGCTTTGGTTGTTTATGACAATATTATTGCAAATAAAGGAAAATTTCTGAGTATTAAAGATAGTCTAATCACTAAAATTGATTCTCTCCAGTACTCCCTTCACAAATTATCTACCCAAACTAAATCAATGAATAAAGATATTGATAGCCTTAGAACTCTTGTACTTAATACTAATACTTTAGCTGATACTCTTACAGCAGATTCACTAAAAACAAAAGACCCCAATGGTGAACTCATGTTGGCTTTAGAAAGTCAATTAGATACCCTCAACACTAAAGTAGATTTGCTCAGAAGAGACTCTTTATCAATATCAACCAGGCTCAAAAATATCTCTGATGTTTTGATCTCATTTGATGAAGAATATATTCCTTTTGCAAGTTTCATAAAAGCTTATCTTTACATAGATGTATTCAAAGAACGAACTTATGCTTATGATATTTTAACCTTCTTACAAAACAATTATCCTGAATCAAAATATACTTACACTATTGAGAATTATCTTACTAATGGAACTCTTAAGCTAACTACACGAAAAAAAGAGATTTCTTTAAAGAATTATGAAGAAGCAAGCAAATACCTTCTGGAAGATCCAGACACAACAATTGTTATGTTAGAAGCATTGTTAGATACTTTAGAAACAGCTGAATTAATCAAAGCTAAAATGGCTCTTGGTTATCTAAATTACACGAAAGATGATACTCTTTCAGCAAGAACATATTTCCAGGATTTAGTAGAAAACTATCAATTATCAGAAGGACAAAGTGCTTGGGTTTCTGTATTCTTCTCTGATAACAAAATTAATAAATTAGAATCTTTAGAATTTAATGTGACTGATATAAATGATAGAATAGAAGATAATCTTCAACAAGATTCTTTAATGAATGACTCAGATAATCCCAAAATAAAAGAAAACTTAGAAAAAGAAAAAGAGGAAGAAGAAGAAATTAAGAAAGAGCTTGAGAAATCTGATGAATTAAAAGATAATACTCCACCTCCCGTAATTCCAGGAGCAGTCGATAAGTAATGACAGAAAAAGCTAAGCAGGGTTCTTTTTCTTTCAGAGTTAATTTTTTCATTAAAATTACACTAATGATTCTTTATATAATAGTCATAAACTCTGATTCTCACTATTTAGCAGGCATCACAATGTTCGCCTTATTAACACTTCTTTGCAAGGGTAGAATCAGAAATAGTTGGTTAAAATTAGTTTCTAAATTAGCTTATGTATTCATAGCTTATCTAATCTTAGATCTTCTATTTACCAATAATATAGAATCTTCACTTACTTTTATTGGAAAACTTCTCTGCTATTTACTTCTCTTGACTTGGCTCAAAGAAACTACTTCTTTAGAGTCTTATCTCTCCGATGTTTATTCAGCTATCTTCATCTTTGGAGTTAACTTAATTTCTCGCAAATTAGATTCTTTTTTTCACTATTTCAATTTCTATCTAATAGCAACCATGAAACTCGTTAGCAAATTCGTGGAAAGTTATGAAGAACTTTTTGCCCAACGAACATCTTTTATTAACTTATTTTTACAAGTTTTCTTAAATACCATGCTGAAAATACCTGAGACCAAAGCCGAAAGTAATGCTGAAATGGCAGTAATACACTATCGTAATTTTGATTGGAGGGCTAATTTACCAATCATATTTCTCATCATCATGTTAGCATTTCTTAACTGGTCAAACTGTGAGGACTTATGCAAAAGTTTCTTCTTAAAATAGCCTATGATGGTTCATGTTTTCATGGCTGGCAAATTCAACCAAATGGTATCTCGGTACAAGAAGTTTTGGAAGAAGCCTTAGCAAAAATCGCCAAAACTAAAATAGATATTGTTGGATCTGGACGAACTGACACAGGTGTTCACGCTATTTCCCAATTCGCCCACCTCTACTTCCCTCTAAATATGAGCCCTGAGCAAATTAGATTGGCTCTTAGGACTAAGCTCCCTGATTCTATTAGAGTTACTGAAGTTCATCAAATAAATGATGACTTACACGCAAGATTTTCTGCCTCTAAAAGAACTTATAAATATGTTCTCACAAAAGCAAAAAGCCCTTTCAATAGACTATATAAGAGCTTTGTTCCCTATCACAGATTAGATATTGAGAAGATGAGAAAAACTATTCCTTTCCTGCTTGGTGAACATGACTTTGCTTCCTTCTGTAAGCCAAATCCACAAATACCTAACACAGTATGCAATCTTACCCAATTCGATGCTATCGAAAAAGATAATGATATAATCTTCTACATCAGCGCAAATAGATTTCTGCATAACATGGTAAGGCGCTTAATAGGTACACTTATTACTTTCTCTCATCACAGTTATGAACCTAAACTGATAAAAGACTTATTAGAAGCAAAGGTGGGAAATCAAAATATTATATTTACTTCTCCCCCTAATGGTTTATATTTATATAAGGTGGAATATCCTGATTTTGATAAGCTTGTAATATCATCTTCGATTGAGGAAATAGAATGAAAAAAATGAAATACTTTATGACTATTGCCGCTTCTGATAACTCAGGTGGAGCAGGTATTCAGCAAGACCTTAAAGTGGCAGATAGATTAGGTTTTTGGGGACTCTCTGTCCTTACTGGCATCACTGTTCAAGATTTCTCAGGCTTAGATACTATCTACCCTCTGCCATTAGATTTAATCAAAGAACAATTCCTTAAAAATATCTCCTCTTTCAAAGTGGATGTTATCAAAATTGGAGCTCTCTGTTCACCTGAAATTACTGAGCTCATTACACAACTGCTTCAAGAACATTATCGTGGAATAGTAGTTGTTGACCCTGTTATCGCTCCAACTAAGGGTAAATCTTTCATAGCTCAAAATCAGATAGATATCTACAAAAACTTATTACGAGAAGCAACTTATGTTACTCCAAATAAAAAAGAATTAGAACTCTTAGCTAAAGGTCAGGCTGAATCATATTCTCAAGCGTTAACTCTGGCTCATAAACTACTTAATGAGACAAACTGTAATGTTTACATTAAAGGTGGACACTTCACTTCTCTTAATTCAGATACAATTGAAGAATATCTTGTCACTTCTGACCAAGAGATATTATTTACTAAACCAAAACAAATTTTTACTTATTCTCATGGCACAGGATGCTTCTTTGCATCAGCCTTAGCTTGCTACTTAGTTAAATATAATGAAGTAGAAAAAGCTTGTAAAATGGCTACTGAAGAAGTATCAAAGTTTTATTCTGTTAATTATTAATTCTTAATTTCTCCAATTCTTTATTCGGAATATGAATTTCAATAACTCCAGAAGAATATGGAGCAATTGAATATTGCTGGAAAGTAAGTAGCAATCCTTCGTTAGTGAAATTCCAAATATTAATAAGGTCTGGTCCAGGTTTTATCACATCATCAAAAATAGGAATATCTTTACTATGGCAATAATTTGTACAATATTCAGCAATCTTAGCAGTATCAAGATTAGGGAATTTATCAGTAAATTTATAGCCTTTTAAATTTTTAAGATCTAAATTGAAACTCTTTATAGTAGTATTCCCATGAGCTCCTCCTGTATATTCATAACAACAAAGCTTCATTGCAAGTTCTGCTTGAGATTGATAAATTATTTGGAAATTCCATTTCTGCATATAACTAAAGTCTTGAGCATATCCATCTTTAACTTTATCACGATTGTAGAAAGAGTCAATAAACTGTTTAATTTTAGAGCTACGATAATCAGTTATTTTTTTGATAGCAAATACTTTTTCAGCATCATTCATTAAAGGAAATTGGATAGTTTGCACAAATATAGTATCCCTTGAATTTACCTTAATAAACTCATCATTTAACAAAACCTTTTTGGGTGCTGCAAGAGGAGTAGACTTAATATTTGCTCTTTGTTGTCCATTAATCAAATTAATATAAACTACTAATATCAAACTTATAACTAATACTTTCATAATCTTTAACATTACTACTTCCTTTCATATATTTAATAATATTATTCTTTTGGATATAATAGTTCGCTTTATTATTTTGTCCAGATAAAACTTGATTAAGATTACTATTTCCCTCTTTCTGTATAATTAATTAAATTCTTTCTTGATACTTTTAGAGCTATTTTCGAATAAATAAAAAAATAACTTAACGAAAAAGCTTTGATTAATTTAATGGTATTTAGAATTATATCTTTAGATTGGAGAAAATATGAAATTGGTAATGGCTCCATTGTTAGCTATAACTGATGATAAGTTTAGGAATATATATCAAAAGTACTTTCCGTATTTTGATTATGCAATTGCTCCTTTTATTAGTTTAAGTGATGGCAATAAGCTAACTAAAAAAGCTTTTAGAGATTTACACCCTGTGGATCAGAAGATGAAAATTATTCCTCAGCTTCTAAATCATAATCAAGAATCGTTTATAAATGCCAGTAAATTTCTGTACTTCTGGGGGTACTCTGAGATAAATCTAAACTTAGCTTGCCCAGCAAAGATTATTATGAGTAAAGGACGTGGTGCCGGATTATTGAATTATCCAGAACAAATTGATAGAATATTACATAATATTTGTTCAAATTTAGAAAATCAAGAGTTGTCTGTCAAAATTAGAGCAGGAAGATATCATCATTCTGAATTTCGTAATCTGATTCAAGTACTAAATCGCTACCCTTTAAAAGAAGTTATTATTCACCCCAGAACTGCTGTGCAAATGTATGATGATGAGGTTAATCTAAATGTGATTGCTGATGCAATTACTGATTTATCAATCCCTATAACTTACAGTGGTAATATCTTCTCAATAAATGACTTTATTACTCTGCAGGATAGATTTCCCACTATCAAGAACTGGATGTTAGGACGTGGAATATTAATGAATCCTTTCCTTCCTTGGTTTATTCGAGGAGGAAAGAAAAGCATTATTTGCAAAACTAAATTATTAAATTGGTACGAGGAACTTTTCACCACCTTGGATGATTATTCTGAAAGTGATTTTTATGTTCTCGGAAGAATGAAAAATATATGGAAATACTTGGCTACAAGCTTTGAAAAGGAAGATGAAATTCTATCTCTCCTACTTCCTCTCTTGGATAAGAAAAAATTCTACAAGCTAAGCTATAATTTCCTCTTAGAAAACGATTTTAAATAAGGATGCGTTATTATGTTTGAATATAGAAAAGAAAATAGATATTTCGCCCAGATTACTGGTTCTTTGGAATTGATGGTTAAAAGAGAATTAACCGAACTCGGAGCTACTGATATCGAAATATCTCGAAGTGGTTGTCACTTCTCAGCAGATGATAGAACTCTCTATAAAATTATCCTATTAGCTAAAACACCTCAACGAATTTTAGCTCCTTTAGTTAAATTCGATTGTTTTTCTACCAAATACCTTGGAATCCTCTGCTATAAAGATATTCACTGGTCACAGCTCTTCAATGTTGATGAAACATTTGGTATTATGTCCAATGTTAAAGACAGTATTATCACTAATTCCCTTTATGCCAGCCAAGTTATGAAAGATGCTATCTGCCATCAATTTATCCTCAAAACTGACAGACGACCTAACTTCAGTATTAAAGAAGCAGATATACTCTTCAATCTCCATATAGATAACAACCAAGCTACCATCAGTTTAGACCTTACTGGTTCTTCTATGCACAAACGTGGTTATAAGATTCAGTCTATTAAATCCTCTATTCAGGAAACAATCGCCGCAGCCTTAGTGAGAGAAACGAATTGGGATGGAAAAACAAAACTTTTAGACTTCATGTGTGGCTCAGGAACTTTCCTCGGAGAAGCTGTTCTTAATTACAGTAAACTCCCTAATGACCTTATCAGAAGCAATAACCATCTTAAAAGATTACCTAACTTTAACGAAAAACTTTGGGATGAAGTTAAAGAAGATATAGAGAAAAATAAAAGAATTATTCCTAAAAACTTGATATTCGGTAACGACATCTCCCCTACCGCTGTTGTAGCTACTAAAGAGAATCTTGCTAAAATACCATACGGAGATAGGGTTGTTGTGGAAAACCGTAACTTCAAAGATATCAAATTTGTGGCTGATTGTACTATTATTATTAATCCACCTTATGGCAATACCTACGATGATCAAGATACACTCGTAGAATTATACAAAGAGATAGGTAATTTCTTTAAAGATAAATGTGAAAACTGCCAAGCTTTTGTATTAGCAGGAGACCAAAAACTAATAGATGCTATTGGACTTAAAACTGAATGGCAGAAAAGTGTTAGAACCGGTCCAGTTAACAGTGTATTTGCTAAGTTTGTTTTGAAATAGCCTATCCATTAAATTACACTTTTGTTAGGTTCACTAATCATAATATTCTACGGCATCATACTGCTTTATCCAATAGTTTATGTGTAAGAATTAGATAATATTGCAGTTTGTAAATTCTTTGCTCCTCTCTCGAGTAGAGTGTGAACTAAATCTAATAGTGAATCAAGAAGCTTCAAAATCTTCATAGCTCTAGAAGAGCTGTTAGAATGGTGCATTTTTATATCATGTATCTGTTCTGAAACTAGCATACGCACATAAGCTCAGGCTATCATATTTCATCCCTTGAGGGGTCCTGAAGCTATGCCCACAGGTCGGGATTTAAAAGTTACCTTCTATAGTCTTTCTTATTCGTATTAATCTGTTCTATCAGTGTCATCTGTTTTCTGTGTTTTAATTCATTTTATGCCTTTTGTAGCTCAAACTCTTCTTCAAGATTAATTTATCGAATTAAAAAACTTGCATAAATTTAAAGACTCATTTATTTGGGGTACTAAAGAATAATAAAAGAAATTGAGAGATATTTTTACAATTTATTGTAAGATAGAATTTATAATATTAAAAAAATAGTTGGGAGACAAGATGAGTTTAAAAACATTTATGGGTGGAGCACATCCTCATGATTTTAAAGAATTTTCTAAAGATGCTTTCATCGAAGAATTTCCCCTCCCCAAGAAGGTAATTATTCAATTATCTCAGCACATAGGTGCACCTTCAAAACCGATTGTTAAGGTTGGTGATGAGGTTAAAACAGGACAAGTAATAGCAGAGGCTGGTGGATTTGTTTCAATACCAATGCACTCTTCTATTACCGGGAAAGTTACAAAGATAGCGAAGTTTCCACATCCAGCAGGAAATAGTCAGATGGCTATTGAAATTACCGGAGATGGAAAGACAGATGAGTGGGTAGAAATGGTAGACGAGAAAGACTATTTATCACTATCTACTGATGAGATGAAGAAAAGAATTTTAGAAGCAGGTGTTTGTGGAATGGGCGGTGCTGGATTCCCGACACACGTGAAGTTATCTCCACCTCAAGACAAACCTATTGATACAGTTATTCTTAATGGTGTTGAATGCGAACCCTTCCTAACAGCTGATTACAGAATTATGTTAGAGCAAGCTGAAGACATTATTAAAGGCTTAAAAATTTTTATGAAGATAGTCAAGGCTACCAAGGGTGTTATTGGTATTGAAGCCAACAAGCCTGATGCTATTAAGCATATAAGCAACTTAGTCAGTAAAGAAAGCAACATTGAAGTTGTGGCATTGAAAGTTAAGTATCCTCAAGGTGCTGAAAAACAACTAATCTATGCAGCAACCAAGCGTAAAGTACCCAACAAAGGTGGACTTCCAATGGAAGCGAAAGTTGTTGTTCAGAATGTAGGTACTGCTATTGCTGTCTATGAAGCTGTTTCTAAGAAGAAGCCTTTGATAGAGAGAGTAATCACTGTTACTGGTGGAATTGTGAAAAGTCCTAAGAACTATCGTGCTCGAATCGGTACTCTTTACTCCGAACTTCTTGAAGGTGCTGGTGGAGTAAGTGAAGAGATTGGTTCTGTGATTTCTGGTGGTCCTATGATGGGCTTCGCTATTCCTACTTTAGAGACTCCAATGACTAAGGGTTCTTCCGGACTCTTGCTCTTTAATAATAAACAAGCAAAGCGTAATCAAGAAATGAACTGTATATCTTGTGCTGGATGCGTGAATGTTTGCCCAATGAATTTGATTCCTAATATGATAGTCAGAGCAGTAAAATATAGTGATTGGGAAATGGCAGAAAAGGCTGGTGCTATGGACTGTATGAAGTGTGGAACTTGTGCTTTTGTTTGTCCTGCTAATATTAATATTATTCAATATGTTGATATTGCTAAGTCTAAAATCTTTGAACAACGAAAAAAGGCTAAATAGGAGTTTAAATGTCGAATAATATATACAAAGTATCACCTGCTCCTCATTTACACGAGCATATTTCAACTAAGAAAATAATGTGGATGGTAGTAATTGCCTTACTTCCTGCAATGGTAGTAGGAACTTACTCCTTCGGATTCAAGGCTCTCTTCCTCACTCTTGTGGGTGGATTAGCTGCTGTTGCTTGTGAAGCCTTAATCCAAATGTGGCGTAAAGTACCAATTTCTGTTTCAGATGGCTCTGCTTTTCTAACAGGAATCTTGGTTTCCTTTAATATCCACGCTAATGCCCCTTACTGGTTACCTATTGTTGGTTCAATTTTTGCTATTGCAGTTGGTAAACAAGTTTTTGGTGGCTTAGGAAATAATCCTTTGAATCCTGCTCTCTTAGGAAGAGCTTTCTTATTAGCTTCTTGGCCTACACTTATGACTGATGGCTGGAAGCATACTCTTAAAAATTCTATTAGTGGAATCTCAGAATCTACTATCGCTAATGTGCAGAATATGTCTAACATTGCTTATACAAAAATTACTTCTGCTACTCCCCTAAATGTTATAAAATCAGTTAGAGATGTCGATATGTTCTCCGATGCTGTTGACCCAAGTTTAGTCCAACACACTATTTTCAATGGTTTACTTGATTGGCATTCACTTGGTAATCTCTTCTATGGGAATATCGGTGGTTGCATCGGTGAAGTTTCTGCTATTGCTCTGCTAATTGGTGGACTCTTCTTAATGATGAAACACATAATTGATTGGAGAATCCCTTTCTCTTATATAGGAACAGCCTTTGTTCTTGCTTGGGCATTTGGTGGAATCGATGGTCTATTCTCTGGCGGAATCCAGCTTCCTTTATTCCATATTCTTTCAGGTGGTTTGATGCTTGGTGCTTTCTTTATGGCAACAGATTATGTTTCTACCCCTGTTACTAAGCGAGGAAGAATTATCTTCGGTATTGGTTGTGGTGTTTTAACTATTACTATCAGAATCGTAGGTGGCTACCCTGAAGGCGTCTCTTACTCTATTCTCTTAATGAACCTTGCGACTCCACTTATTGATAAATGGACAATGCCTAAAGCTTTTGGAGAGGTGAAATAATGAAGTATTATCTTAAATTAGGTATTATCTTATTTGTAACTTGTGCCATTGCTACCGGTATTTTAGCTTATCTAAACGGCTTAACTGCTCCGATGATTAAAGAAGTAAAAGATAAAGAAGCTATCGAGGCTCAATTAGAAGTTACTAAAATTGATGAAAATGATTCTACTCCTTATACCTTTGAAGCAAGATTCTTAGACTTAGATATCAAGGGTGATTCAGTCTTCTATTTTGTTGCTTTTAATCAAGACAAGGAGAAAGTTGGCTTCGTTATGACTGCCACTAAATACGGCTATTCCAGCAATGTTAAGACAGTTGTCGGACTCAATAACGAATTCAAAATAAAGAAAATTAAAGTGATTGATCAAGCTGAAACTCCTGGTCTTGGTGCTAAATGTGTGAATGCTGATTTTGCTCCTCGCTTTGCTAACTTAGGAGTAAATGAACTCAAAGTTGATAAAGATGGTGGGACTATTCAATCTATCACTGGTGCAACAATTACTACCAGAACAATCAGTAATTCTATCAAGGAAGCTCTTGAACTTCTAATGGAAAAGGAGGCTAACTAATGAGTGCTATGAAAGAATTCACTAAAGGCTTTATTAAAGAGAATCCAGTATTTATCTTGGTTCTCGGTATGTGTCCAACTCTTGCTGTTACCTCTTCAGTACAAGATGCTCTCGGAATGGGTCTATCAGCCACTTTCGTTCTTCTCTGTTCCAATATTATCGTCTCTTTAATCAAGGGAATCGTTCCTACTAAAATCAGAATCCCTATGTTTATCGTGGTGATTGCTACCTTTGTTACTATCGTTGATATGGCAATGGCTGCTTTTATGCCACCACTTCATAAATCATTAGGACTCTTCATCCCCCTTATCGTGGTGAATTGTATTATTTTAGGAAGAGCTGAAGCTTTTGCTTCCAAGAATAATGTCTTTATGTCAATGATTGATGCTTTGGGAATGGGACTCGGTTTCACCTTTGCTTTAGTAGTTCTTGGAACAATAAGAGAATTACTCGGTGCTGGTAAAATCTTAGGTTTCCCAATCCTTCCTCAAGCTTATCAAGATAGTCCAATGCTGGTTGCAATCCTTGCTCCTGGTGCTTTTATTACTTTAGGATTTATTCTTGCAGTTATCAATCTACTTAATAAGAGAGGTAAATAATGGAATTATTAAGTCAAATAATGATCATGGCAGTAGGTGCCATATTTATAAACAACTTTGTCTTAGCTAAGTTTCTCGGAATATGTCCTTACCTTGGTGTCTCCAAAAAGTTGGATTCAGCTCTGGGTATGGGAATGGCAGTTATCTTCGTGATGACTATGGCTTCTGCTATCACTTGGCTAATTCAAACTTATCTTTTAGTACCTTTTAAAATAGAATACTTGCAGACTATTGCCTTTATTCTTACTATCGCTTCTTTAGTGCAATTTGTGGAAATGGTCATTCAAAAGAATGCTCCTGCTCTCTATAAATCACTCGGTGTTTTCCTTCCTCTAATCACTACAAACTGTGCTGTTCTCGGTGTCGCTATTCTTAACTTAACTGCCGATAACGGACTTCCTTACAACTTCGGATTTTCTATACTGAATGGATTCTTCTCAGGTGTTGGCTTTACAGTTGTATTAGTGCTTATGGCAGGAATTAGAGAGAAACTTGAATACGCAGAACTTCCTGCTTCAATGAAGGGTATGCCGATTGCTCTCATTATTGCAGGTTCAATGGCTTTAGCTTTTCTTGGCTTTGCCGGCTTAAAGTTTTAAGGAGTGATGATGATAGAAACTATATTAATACCAATTGGTGTTGTGGGTGGATTAGGACTGCTCTATGGCTTAGGCTTAGCTGTTGCTTCTAAGAAATTCCATGTGGAAATAGACCCTCGGGTAGAACAAATTATTGGAGTCTTACCAGGAGCAAATTGCGGTGCTTGTGGCAAACCAGGTTGTGCCGGCTATGCAGAAGCTATCGTTAATGAGGGTGCTCCTCTTAATGCTTGTGCCCCAGGTGGAGCAGATACTGTTGCTCTTATTGCCGGGATTATGGGCCAAACCGCTACTGCTGGTCAAAGAAAAGTTGCTTATATTCACTGTGCAAGTGGTGGTACTAAAACTACCAAACTTAAATATGAGTATCAAGGAATCTCAACTTGTAAGGCTGCTGTGAATGTTTCCCAAGGACCAAACCTCTGTACTTTCGGATGTGTAGGACTCAATGACTGTTTTGATGCCTGTCCTTTCGATGCTATTATTATTGATGAAAATAACCAAAGAATTATAGATGAAGCTAAATGTACTGCTTGTGGAGCTTGTGTAAGAGCTTGTCCACGCAATCTTATTGAGCTTATTCCGGAAGATAAAGTTGTTAGAATAGAATGTTCTTCTCACGATTTCGGTGCTCTTCCTAAACAAGTTTGCGGTGCAGGTCATCCTTGTATCGGTTGTGGTATTTGTGCCAAGAATTGCCCTGTTGATGCTATTACTATGGATGGACAACTCGCTGTTATCGATTATGAAAAGTGTATCAATTGCGGTATCTGTGCGACAAAATGCCCAACTAAAGCAATTGAAGATGCTCTCAAAGGAATGCGTAAAAAAGCCTATATTACAGACGAGAAATGTATCGGTTGTACTATCTGTGCTAAGAAATGCCCAGTTGGTGCTATTACTGGTAACCTAAAAGAAGTTCATCATATCGACCAAGATAAATGCGTTGGATGTGGTATCTGCGAAGAGAAATGCCCTAAAAATGCTATTGAGATGAGGTGATAAAAGACTGGACTCGTATGCTATAAAAAATAAGAATATACTCAATATAATGATAGCAACCCCTTCTGCTTAAGGAGGGGTTTTGTTCATAGCTTTTTTATTTTCTTTTTAACGTAAGTAGTGCAGTTGAATTTAGGGAAGAGTGCATACTCATTCAGCAAATAAATTACAGAACTTGAAAGCATATAATATATATATTAATGAAAATTCTGCAGCTTGCTTTTGCAGAAGAATATAGTGCTATTCACAAAGATCTACTACACTATTGGGGTTTAACCCAAATGGTGCAATAGAGCTTTAGAGAAGAGTGCAAATTCTTTTAGCAAAATAGCTTGCAGAATTCTAACGCATATAATATATATATTCGGAAGAATTATGGAAGTTACTTTTGCAAAAGAATATAGTGCTATTCTCAAAGATCTATTGCATTATTTGGGTTTAATGTTTGTAATAAGGTGATACTATTTTATCAAGGTCATTTTTTTCATTATTTCTTTTCCATCAGCTTTTAGTTTATATAGGTAAACTCCTGAACTAACCTTTTTTCCATCCTGATTATCTCCTTTCCATATAATGTTATGATTACCTAAATCTTGCACTTCATCTATTAATGTTTTTACTTTTTGTCCTTTTAGATTAAAGATATCGAGCTGAACATCTCCTTTTTTTGACAAGTTATAAGAGATTATAGTTTCAGGATTAAAAGGATTAGGATAATTGTTAACGCTCAATGGTACAGGGTTAATCTCTAAATCTCCATTAGGAGTTAGAGACCCTGCAAAAATAAGGGTACCATTCATTCCTGTTAAAACTAACTTTAACTCATTTGAGTCTTCATTAAATAAGATTTTTAGAGTTGAACAGTTGTAGGGTAGAGGAATTGAATCAAAATAGCTTAACCCTTCTTCATTTTCTTTATATATACAGATACTCCTATCAGCGTACCCATCATTACTATCATAAATAGTTTGTCCAATAAACATAATATACTCACTTAGATAGGAAAAGTCACTATCTAGATATCTAACTACAATATCTAAGGAAACATTTAAGTTAATAGGGTCTTGTGTAAGATCAAAGATTTTTGATCCATTAAGAGTTTTTAAAATAAGAAACCTCTCTGTTTCATCTACCCAAAAAAATGAATGCGGACTAACAGATTTTGCACCTAGAAATTCTGGAGAATTATCTTCTATATGATAGATGTAAATAATGTCATTCATGTTGGAAGAATATAAGTAACCATCAACATACACATTATAACACCATAGATTAAGATTAGATATGCTCCAGTTTTCAACTACCCCCTCATCTGTATAGGATATTGAGGTAACTACTCCTTCTGAATAATAGATAAATTCACTACCATCAAAATAGATGCTACTGACATTATTGCTTTGTTGAACTGATACTGAATCCTGAATAATTAACTGATCATTAGTAGCTAATTTATAGATATATAAATAGTCCAAGTCTGGATAATTCCGAGTACAATAAACACCGTCTTCAGTATTAAACCACTGGTATCTACCCATTGGATAATTATTAACAACAGGAAAAGGATTATAAGGATCTGATATATCAGTTGTTTGAAGATAAATACCATCCTGCATAAACATCTTATCATTCCTAATGTTATTAGAATAAGAAGAATACCTGAATCCTTCAACCATTTCAACAAAAGATACACTATTATCATCCTCAACTTGTAAATGTATTAGAGGTTTGTTACCAAGAGAAGTATAAATATTATTTCCATTACTCATTATTAAAGCGTTCACTGCATATTCAATTTCATCAGGATCGGTCATGGTAAAATAGTTAAAAGGTTCTAAGACAATAGGATTTTGAACATCTGAGACATCTACTAAATCAAGGTAACAATATTCATCATAAGAAAATCTATTATATCCAATAATTCCGTCCTGATAATAAAATTTATAAGCAGCTAAGTTTAAATAAGGTAAATCATAACTACCATTAAAAATTAAAGAATCACTCTCTGTTATGGTAAAGAAATCTATTTTTTCTCTATCCTTAAGGGCTAAGGAGTTAGCATCAATAATTGCACTCTCATAATACTGATTAAAACTGTAGAGCAATTCTAACTCGCCTACATTCGTAACTTCATATAATCCATAAGTAATAGGTTCAGCTGAATTTCCAACCAATATTTTATCTTCGGAAACTCTTTCATAACTTCTCAAGCCATCATAAGAGGCTACCACTTGAAAATTATTCAAAGAATGAATTTTTGTTATAAATCCTTCTGGATATACCCTTGCTCCTGTAATAAAATAATCTCCGACAATATTTACTAATACTTGATAATTGTCTTGATTAACCTCTTCATGAACTAAAGGAAAGCCCTCTGTTGCCAGATCATAAACTGCAATATAAGTGTTTAAACCTATGACATCATTGTCATAAAATGATAATACTAGATAATTATTAGAAATCGAGAAATCATAAATATCATCCTTTCTCAATAAAGTTTCCTCTCCGTAATTTCCTTCATCATCCAAAGCAATTATTATTAATCCTACATAATTTTGATAGCACACCCAGTTATCACTCAATTTTGCTCTAAGATATGATTCTACTGATATGTTAAATTCAGAAGCTAATTCTACGTTAATTTGAGCCTGTAATCCCTTATTACCACCTAAAGCTAACATTAATAATATTAATATTATCATATGTCTACAGTTTTTCATCATCTTGCTCCTTTATAATAAGACAGGACAAATCTGCCTTTATTAACATTATTTTCTATTACTTTTCTATGGGAGTTCCAGGATCATCTGGACTTATTAGCATTTTCCCACGAATAGTTATAACAACTTCATCATTTTCTATTAAGTTTGCTTCACAGATTCGGTAAATTTCAGGAAACTTGTTTTCATCCCAATAATAAAAATGGATTTCCCATATATGAGGGATATTGAAAGGAAACTCAGTAATTCCTGGGGGAATTTCTTGGGTGAAATAATATGGATCATGTGTAGGAGGTTGTCCATCCCAACTACTATAAAACCAGTCAACGTCATACAAAGGTACATCTGTATCAAAAATAACTTTTGTGACAGCATTTAACATTCCTAAAGTCATAAGGACTAACAATATCATTAGTATTTTTTTCATTTTTTCTTCCTTTATGTTTGCTTTCTGTTCTTAACAGATATTTGTTGATTTTTATCAACAAATTTATTATAATGCTATAATTAACTTCATTAATATCAATGAAGTTAGCCTTTCCCTAAGGAAGTTTTAAACACCTAATATATATATATATATGTATTTTTTCTACTTTCATGTCACATAATCCTCTACGATAAAATATCCATTTTACTTTAATTCTCATTATATATCTACAATATATAGAAGCATCAGGTAAGAGTCAAGCAAAAATATTTTTTTGTCAATTAAATATAATGAAGTTGCAAAAGTTACTATTTTAATCTTTTTTATATATATTCTCAGTCTAAATCTTGTATTCTTTTCTTCTCACAATAAAGCTTGACATTATAAGCAAAAGTATAAGTTTATCTTAAAGAAAAGGAGTATGAAGTGATTAATTTTCTTTTAAAATTATTTTCAGAGCTAAAGAACAATAATTCTCTATCCTATGAAGGTAGTTGGGATGAAGATTTCTGGGACACAGGGACTTTGAAAAACAATGATGTATCATACAGAATTGACAAAGGGATTACTAGATTTGTTGCAGAAAATATGGAGACTTGGGGTAATAAAAAAACTGTAGAGACCTCACTATCTTCATATTTAGAATTTAATAAAATTAATATTGATGATTATGTTCATAGTATCTTTAAGGCTTATCATGATAATGAGAAAGCATTATTAGAGAACAAATCTTGGATTGATGAAATTAATTGTGATGATAATCACATATTAGAGATTGCTTGTGGACCAAATGGAGGGTTATCCCCTCTAATCCTGAAGCAAAACCCTAATGCAAAAATCCTTATGAATGACTTAAGCTTTTTCATTCTGAATCAATGGAATTTAATTAAGAAAAAGAATGGTTTTAAAAATCTGTATTTTTCACTTTTCGATTTAACTAATTCTCCTTTAAAAGATAATACATTCGATATTATCACAAGTATTTTGGCTTTTGAAAGCACTTCTAATCCAAGTAAAGCTATCCAAGAAAGTTATAGAATATTGAAACAAGATGGAGTACTTTACAGTAAAAATTTCGAATTTACTAAAGATACTAAGAATCAATTTTCAGATAGCTTGTTCAAGGCAATCTTGCAGGAAAAAGAAGTAACTAAGATATTTAATCCACAAGCTTTAGTTACTATCTTAAAACAGAAGAAGACAACATCAATTTTAACGGAGTTAAAATATTGTGGTTATAAAATTGAGGATTATGAAACTATCCAGCAAATAACAATCCTACCTGAAGAAAGTGAGATTGCCAAAGCTCTAGCATTATTTGATATTTCTTTGGAATCTGAATATATTAAAATCAAAGCGATTAAATAAGTATTTATCTTATAATTATAAACATATGAGAAAATGTATGTTCGTTTCTAATCCAATCTTGTTAGCATGTTAGATTTTCCTATGCATCAATAAAAGTTATGAACTGTAAAGACTGTGAATAAAGTTTTTTATTTAAGTCAGATTAGCAGAATACTGTGCTATAAATGATGCTTATTGAACAAAATCTAATTCTCTACTAATATCATCCTGACTTTCATCTAACTCGAATATTTCAAGTTGTTCATCTTTCTTGTTGAACAATTTATTTTTAATCTTATTTAACTTAGAAATATCCTCAATATCTTTTTTCCTCTTAATACCCAAGTCTAAAAACTCTTTATCTAAATCCAATCCAAGGTATCTTCTATTAAAGATATTAGCAGCTATGCCAGTCGTTGAACTTCCACAAAAAGGGTCTAAAATCCAGTCATTCTCTTTAGATGAAGCGAAATGTACTGCTTGTGGAGCTTGTGTAAGAGCTTGTCCACGCAATCTTATTGAGCTTATTCCGGAAGATAAAGTTGTTAGAATAGAATGTTCTTCTCACGATTTCGGTGCTCTTCCTAAACAAGTTTGCGGTGCAGGTCATCCTTGTATCGGTTGTGGTATTTGTGCCAAGAATTGCCCTGTTGATGCTATTACTATGGATGGACAACTCGCTGTTATCGATTATGAAAAGTGTATCAATTGCGGTATCTGTGCGACAAAATGCCCAACTAAAGCAATTGAAGATGCTCTCAAAGGAATGCGAAAAAAAGCCTATATTACAGACAAGAAATGTATCGGTTGTACTATCTGTGCTAAGAAATGCCCAGTTGGTGCTATTACTGGTAACCTAAAAGAAGTTCATCATATCGACCAAGATAAATGCGTTGGATGTGGTATCTGCGAAGAGAAATGCCCTAAAAATGCTATTGAGATGAGATGATAAAAGACTGGACTCGTATGCTATAAAAAATAAGAATATACTCAATATAATGATAACAACCCTTCTGCTTAAGGAGGGGCTTGTTTTTACAGTACTTTCAAAAAAAATACTGTGGGATAATTGTTTTTTCTTTGGAGATAAATTTATTTATCTCTATTTTGGTAGGTTTTAATCTTCTAACAGACTTGATTTATTGAGGTAATCTATTAGTATAACTATTACAAACATTACTTTCTTCACTCCATAGAAGAAAACAAACTTGCTACGAAACTTTTCAGAGCATAAAGGTCTTCAGACATATAGTACGCAAAGGGTCCTATTTCCGTTGCCCATTCAGACAATTCTAATTGATAAATCATCCCCATTAAATGAGTTATACCAAATTCATTACCGTCTATAATGGCTTCACTATGATCTGTATCTGTCACTATCTCTCTAAATTCCACTCCATTGTCTATTGAGAATAAAAATACTTTTCTCCCAATTTTTTCCTCTCCAGCCCACTTTAAAAAAGGCTTAGCATTAGTATTTATATTAGACATATTCTCCTTAAACCGAATGGTGCAGTTCAACTTTGATGAGAGTGCTATTCGCAAAGGCCTACTGCATTTTTTGGGTTAAACAACACATTCTTTTTTTTAAGATATTTTTTGTTAATCTTTATATTATGTCAAGATAATTCCCCATCCACTTCCACTTTCAATTAACATTTAGAAGATTCCCTGAATAAAATCTGGGTAAATTGCTTTTGTAGTTATAGTTTTGAGCAAAGATGGAGACTGTTCAAATAAACGAATTGATATTCAACATTTTAATTTTAAAAGAACTCAAATTAGTACACACTTTATACAAAGATAATTTTTATTTTCTAAATTGACTTATAGTTTTCATTCAGGTTTAAATTCTAGATATTGGAAGAAGGTCTCTTAAATCCTGAAAGGATGCAGATATAATAGGCAGGGTTCGTTAGACCCTGTAGAAGAATTCCCCCGTAAGCCTAAGCCCCGGAGGGGCGATAATACCTCTTAGTAATCACGTAAACAGAGGGATAATTTATTGTACAAGTTGTTTTTATGTAATAATAAGTATAGGAAAAAAAATAATATGGCAAAATGAATATTGTCGCCCCTGTAGGGCTTAGATTTCCTAGAAATCTTTAACAGTGTCTTCGAGCACTGTCTTTTATATTTTCATCCCTCTGGGATTTTTAAGAATTTCCAAGCTTTCGCTTGGACGCAGATGTGGTCATCCGCATTCCCAGTGAAAGACTTTGTTACCAATATACAATCATTATAAAATGTCAAGAAAACATTAAGATGTGCAATATTATCGACTTCTTTAAAGATAAACTATTGAAGAAGGTGGCTTGATACTTGAACAGTCTCATTATTGCTTAGAATGCTTCTTCACAAAAAAGCTTGACACAATATTCACTTAATCCATACTAAAGAAAATTTAATTTTGCAAAAGGAAGCATTCAGAATGAGAAGAGTACTTTTATTAATCATATTTTCCCTTATTATAATAGGGGTAAAAGCAGAGCCTATTTCAGCTGTCTGGGTCCTTCCCTGGGATTTAGTCCGTCCAGGTTCAATAGATACAGTGTTAGTAAATCTGCAGGCAAATGGACAAAATACTTTATTGGCAGAGGTTCGTTATCGAGGCGATGCCATCTATCTTCCTAACAAGCAAGATTCTACTTACCTTAATCCTGATCCTCGTTCTTACATTATGAAAGATAGCAATTTTGATGCCTTGGAATATCTCTTATCAGAAGCTAAGAAGTATGATATAGAGGTTCATGCTTGGATCACTACATTAGTAGTTACTCCTCATGATTTAAGTAAGCTTCCCTTAAATCATATATATTACCAACATCCTGAATGGATTACTACTGATTTAGAAGGAAATAGAATGCCTCTAACGAGTGCTGAAGGTTACTTCTTAGACCCTGGGCTTCCCCAAGTTCGGGAATATACCCTCAATATTATTAATGATCTCTTGTTAAATTATCCTCAGCTTGCTGGACTTCACTTAGATTATATCCGTTATCCTGGAGAAGATTATGGCTATCACCCCCAAGCCATGGAAATTTTTGAAAAGAGCATAATCCCTAATACATATAGTAACAGGATGTTATGGAAAGAGGCATTGATAACTAAATTTGTTAAAGATATTTATCTCAGAGTAAAAGAGTTAAATCCTCGCTTAGAATTAAGTGCAGCAGTAATTGCTGATAAGGTAAAAGGCAGAGCAAAATATTCTCAAAACTGGCAAGAGTGGTTAAATCAAGGAATTATTGATAAAGTCTATTTAATGGCATACACTAAAGAGGATAATGTCTTAGCACAGCAGTTAAAAGACCCTGAATTAGCTATCTATAAAGATAAAGTTATTGTGGGATTAAGAGCCTGGAATGATGGTAAGAAAAACTACAATGTTAACGAAGTAGCATCGAAAATAAATGTAAGCAGAGCTCAAGGATTTGATAATATTGGTCTTTTTAGTTATGGTGGTATTATGGAGAATAACTACTGGACAAGATTAAGAGAGCTTTTTGTGAAAACTAATGAAATTAAAGAAACAAATTAAAGTGAGATATGATGAGAGATAAACTATTTTTAATTGATGGAACAGCCTTAATTTACAGAGCATATTTTGCCTTCATTCGCAATCCTTTAATCAATAGTAAAGGAATGAACACAAGCGCTATTTATGGAGTATTAAGCTCATTTTTAAAGATTATTGATGAGCATAGACCCGAATTCGTTATGGTAAGTTTTGATAGAAAAGAAAAGACTTTTAGGCATGAAATGGATGTGAATTATAAGGCTAACCGTCCTCCTATGCCAGATGATTTGGTAGAACAGATCGAGCCTGTTAAAAAATTCTTTCAGTTAATTAATATCCCAGAAATCTCACTTGCCGGCTATGAAGCAGATGATATTATCGGCACTTTTGCTGATAAATTTAAAGATAAGTTTGATGTATATATTGTTAGTGGAGATAAAGATTTTGCTCAATTAGTTCAACCCCATGTACTTTTATTGGATCCTTTTAAAAATTCAATCTTAGACGAACAGGGTATTAAAGAAAAATATGGAATTAATGCTTCACAGTTTATTGATTATTTAGCTATTGTTGGTGATACTGCTGATAACATCCCTGGTATAAAAGGATTAGGTCCTAAAGCAGCAGAAAAGCTTCTTAATGAATTTAAAGATTTAGGTGAGATATTTCAGAATTTGGAAAGTCAAAAAGGTGCAACACTTAAAAAGTTAACTGAAAACAAAGAAAATGCTTATCTCTCTTATGATTTAGCACGTATTAACATTAGTGTCCCTGTTGAGATACCAAAAATTGATAACTTTGTGTGTTGCCTTAATAATTCTTCTGATTTGAAAGAATATTTTGATGAGTATGAGTTAAATACTCTTAAGAGTAAATTACTCAAAGTAATACCTGCTATAGAAGGTAAATCAAAAGAAGCAGAAACAAAAATTGTTAGTTTAGAATCTAATAGTAACCAATATGAACAAGCTTTACTTTTTGGTGATGTTTCTTCTGAAAGTGACTCACCAATTCCAAAAAACCAAAATAGTAGTGAAGTCAAGTTTGAAGCTATCCTTCTAAATTCAACAGAAGAGTTAGATAAAATTCTATCTGAGAATAGTAATAGTTATCTGGCTTTAGATACAGAAACCACTTCTTTAGACACCCAAGATGCTGAAATAGTTGGAATATCTTTTTGCTATGATGAGCAGAAAGCCTACTATATTCCCTTGAATCATTTTGCTTCAGATAACCTTCCCAAAGACCAAGTTCTTCAAACATTTGCTAAACACTTAAAAGATAAAACGATTATCGGACACAACTTAAAATATGATTTGAAGATTTTGGATTATCAGGGACTAAAAATCACAAACAAACTTTTTGATACAATGATTGCAAGTTTTCTTTTAGACCCTAACAATGATGGAAACAGTTTAGATAAGTGCATGGAAAGAGAATATAGCTATACTATGCAAGCAATTACAGAATTAATTGGAAAAGGCAAAGATCAAAAGAGCTTCTCTCTTGTTTCAATTCAAGACGCTACTTTCTATGCAGCTGAAGATGCTTGGGCAACTCTTCAGCTTTATCAAATATATAAGAATAAATTGACTCAGCAAGGAGTTAACAAATTATTCTCTGAGATTGAAATCCCCTTAATCTATTCAATTAAAAAGATGGAAATGAATGGAGCTTATATTGACTCAGACTTTCTAAAAAAACTCTCTATAGAAGTTAACGAAAGAATTAATAACTTAGTTTCAGACATTTATAATATTGCTGGTTATCAATTTAATCTTAATTCAACCCAACAGTTAGCTAAACTTCTCTTTGAAGAAATGGAAATACCTCCTGTTAAAAAAACTAAAACTGGCTACTCTACTGATGTTACTGTCTTAGAGACTCTTGCTGAAGAACATGAAATAGTGAGACTTATGTTAGAATATAGACAGTTAGCTAAATTGGAATCAACCTATATTTCAGCCTTACCAAAATTAATTAATGAAAAAAGTGGAAGAATTCATTCGACTTTTAATCAAATTGGAGCTTCTACAGGTCGTCTATCTTCAACTAATCCTAATCTACAAAATATACCTATAAGGACAGAGTTAGGCAGCAAAATTAGAGAAGCCTTTGTTCCTCAAGATAAAGACTCTCTGATCTTAGCAGCTGATTATTCTCAGATTGAATTAAGATTGTTAGCCATCTTTTCTGGTGACTCAGTATTAATCAATACTTTTAACGAAAATGGAGATATTCATAGATCTACTGCTGCTTTGATCTACAATAAAGCTCTTGAAGACGTTACTCCTGAAGAGAGACGTTCTGCTAAAACTATTAACTTCGGAATTATCTACGGAATGGGAGCACAGAAACTAAGCAAAGAATTGCATATTTCCCAAAAGGAAGCTAAAGAGTTTATTTCTCATTACTTTGAAACCTTCCCTACTATCAAAAACTTTATGAATGAGATGGTTATGAAAGCTAAATCCCTTGGTTACTGTGAAACTATCAGTGGGAGAAGACTATTTTTACCTGCTATTAATAGTAGCAATAATAGGTTATCAAGTGAAGCTGAAAGAATAGCTGTAAATATGCCTATCCAAGGTTCTGCTGCAGATATCATTAAAATGGCAATGAATAATTTGCACATCAAGACTACAGATAACCAGGATATCAAAATGATTATTCAGGTTCATGATGAACTCGTTTTTGAAGTTAAAAAGACTGCTCTTGAAGAGATGAGAACTCTTATTAAAAGTGAAATGGAGAAGGCTCTACCCCAAGAATATAGTAAGATTGTTAAACTTTCGGTAGATATTGGAGTTGGAGATAACTGGTTAGAAGCTCATTAAGTTTGAATAAGCTACTTATTAATGAATCCGAAACAATAAATTAAAGTTGTGTAAAAAGCACTGTATAGGTTAATACTTTAGTGCTTTTTTCACTATTTTAGCTTAATCCCGAATGGTGCAGTAGAGCTTTAGAGAAGAGTGCAGATTCTTTTAGCAAAATAGCTTACAGAATTCAGACGCATATAATATATATATTCGGAAGAATTATGGAAGTTACTTTTGCATAAGAATATAGTGCTATTCTCAAAGATATACTGCATTATTTGGGTTAATTCGTTAAGCTCCATAACATGACACTCAAAGGTGTCTCAAATAATTTCCAATGGTTTATTGAGAGCCGTCCAAGTGCCATAACAGAGACCTATCTGTTGCATTTGATAAGACTCAAGTACAAGTTTAGTAGCAAAAACGGCTCTCTCCAAAGTAGAGTGGGTTAGTTTTATCATGAAACTTGTTTTTACTGAAAGGAGGTGTTAACATCATCAAAAAAAACGAAATATTATCGCCCTTCCAGGGCTAAGATAAATTTAGGTTTCATATATACAGGGTCTAACGAACCCTGCCTATTAGATTAACATCCCTTCGGGATTATATGTGTATTAACTTCCATAAATTGACTATATATTTGTTAACATCTTACGACAATATTTATCATATTACCCACTCTACTTGGGATAGAGCCTTAAACCCAAATAATGCAATAGATCTTTGAGAATAACACTATATTCTTTTGCAAAAGTAACTTCCATAATTCTTCCGAATATATATATTATATGCGTCAGAATTCTGCAAGCTATTTTGCTAAAAGAATTTGCAATCTTCTCCAAAGCTCTATTGCACCATTTGGGTTAAAACTTCCTCATTTGCTAATATCATCTCCATCAGACTTGAAGTTGAGCCAAAAAAAACAAAGCCAAGGAAAAACCAAGGCTTTGTTCAATATTTTACTGATTAATTAGCTTAGATTATTCAATAGTTATCTGTTTTGCAGGCTCAATCTGTTTTTTCTTGATAATAAGATCAAGCACACCATTTTCCAGTTTAGCTGAAATATCATTAGCTTCACAGTTCTCAGGAAGTGATAAAGTTCTCATATATTTACCTGAGAATCTTTCTTCCCTATGAACAGTTCCATTTTCTACCTTATTCTCTACATTCTTTTCTGCTTCGATAGTTAGCTGGTTGTTATTTAGAGATACTTTTATATCTTTCTTGTCAAAACCTGGAAGGTCGGCTTTGATAATAAATTCATTTTCATTTTCAATAATATCAAGAGCCATCCTTCTAAAATCATTTGCTTCAAAACCATTCATCAACTCATCAAACAATGACCAAGTTGGTGTGTTATTTCGTGTTCTTAAGAAGTTCATAATTTCCTCCATTTTTATTATTTTATTTACTTTGTATTATTAATATAAAAAAAAAGAGAAAAGATGCAAATATTTTTTAGCAGTTTTTTACTTAGACTGCTAATTTATAAAAATAAAGCTTATTTGGAGGGCTTTATAACGCTATTATTTCATAACTTTTAGCAATATCTTCTAATTTCCCCTTACCAATATCTTACTTTAGCAGGGTCATCTTACCTATCTTTTCTCTTCCATTAGCTGTTAATTTATAGAAATAAAGGTCAGAACTTACTTTTTCCCCATCTTGGTTATAGCCTTGCCAAGTAACTTTATGATTTCCTTTATCTTGTACTTTCTTAAGAAGAGTTTTTACTTTTTGTCCTTTGAGGTTAAAGATATCGATTTGAACCTCTCCCCTTTGAACTAAATCATAGGAGATAGTAGTTTCTGGATTGAAAGGATTTGGATAGTTAGTAACATTGAGTGGTACATGGTCTATTTCCAAATCACCATTAGGAGTTATAGTTCCAGTATAGATAACGGTACCCTTGTTACCAAATAAAACAATCATCATATTATCAGATTCTTCATTCATTACAAGCTTAATTGAACTATAAGTATAACTTAAAGGAATTGAATCGACGTAGATTGGACAGTCCTCAGATTCTCTATAAATACAAATATATCTATCATCAGGATTATTACTTGCTTCATAACTACTCTGTCCTACAAACATCATATAGCCGTTTTTACAAGTTAGATTACTATCCTTATATAAAATGCCCATATTTAAGGAAACATTTAAGTTCACAGAATCTTCTGTTAGGTCAAATATTACACTTGGAGTGTTATTTGTATATATACTTAAAAATCTTCTAGTTTCATCCACAGAGATAAAATCATGTGATCCAACAGTTTTTATTCCCGACAATGTGGGATTATTATCTTCTATATGGTAGATATAAATTTGGTTAGTATAATCCATTAAATATAGATAATTATTAACATATTCACAATAAGACCATTGACTAATGCCTGGTATACTCCAATTCTGAATGCATCCAGCATCATTGAAAGAAATAGAAGTAACGACTCCTCCTGAAAAGTAGATAAACTCTGTACCATCAAAATAAATGCTATATACATTGTTACTTGCTTGCACAGATACTGAATCTTGAAGATCTAAATTATCTTCTGCCCCTAATTTATAGATATATATATACTCTAAATTTGGATAACTTCTAGTGCAAAAGACTCCATCATCAGTATCAAACCAACGATAACGACCCATTGGATAATTGTTAGGAATAGGAACAGGATTATAAGGATCTGAAATATCTGTTGTTTGAAGATAAATATTGTCTTGCAAAAAGATTCTATCCTCTCTAATATTACTCCAATAAGTACCACTTCTAAATCCTTGAACCATTTCAACAAAAGAGACATTACTGTTTTGCTCAACCTGTAAATGTATCAGAGGTTTATTGGCTAAAGAAGGATATAGATTACTACCATTACACACTAGCAAACAGGAAGAAACACTTTCAATTTCATCTGGATCTGTCATTATCAAATAATCAAATGAGGTTAACAAAACAGGGTTATCGAGGTCGGAAATATCAACTAAATCAAGATAACAATATTCTCCCCAGATGTACCTATTATATCCAATAACACCATTCTGATAATAAAATCCATAAGCTAAGGGATCTGATAAGGGTAGGGTGTAACTTCCGTTAAAGATTAGAGAATCACCACCTACAATCGTATAAAAATCAATTTTATCGCTATCTTTAAGAGCTAAAGAATTATTGTCTATAATAGCTGTTTCATAGTACTGGTTGAAGCTATATAGTAAATCTAACTCACCAGTAGCTGTTACTTCATAAATCTCATAAGTAATTAGTTCAGCAGAATTTCCTACCATTATTTTATCTTCAGCAACAGCTTCATAACTTCTCAAACCATCATAAGAAACTACTAATTCAAAAGTATTCAGGGAGTAAACTTTTGTAAGAAAACCTGAAGGATTTACTCTACTTCCTGTTATAAAATAGTCTCCAACAATATCTACCAATACTTGATAATTATTTGGATTAGCCTCATCATAAACTAAAGGAAAACCATCTGCGGAAAGATCATAAATGGAAACAAAGGTATTTATTGCAAGAATATCATAATCATATCTTGTAATTACTAAATAAGTATCTGAAATCGCAAAATCAAAAATATCATCCTCACGAATCAATGTTTCTTCTCCATAATTTCCTTCTTCATCAAGGGCAATTATAATCAATCCTACATAATTTTGATAACAGACCCAGTTATCAGTCACTTCTACTCTGTTATAAGATTCAACTGATATATTAAATTCAGATGCCATATCAAGATTTACTTGTGCATTTAAAGTATTAATACCTGTTAACACTGACAGAAAAATTATACATACTATTATTTTACTATAGTTTTTCATATAATACTCCTTTATAGAGCGGGAGGACAGGCCTCCCTTCTTATTATTGTTTAATTAATTTCCTATTGGTGTTCCTGGATCACCTGGTACAAGATAAACCTTACCCCTAACAGTTATAACAACTTGATCATTTGTAATTAAGTTTGAATCAACTGTGCGTGTAATGAAGCGACATATATTATAGTCCATATATCTAAAAGTAACACGATAGATATGAGGAGTATTAAAATCAAAAGTAGTAATTCCTGCTGGAATTTCTGAAACATTATGGTTAGCACAACTTGACGGAGGTTGCCCTGGAAAGTTAAAATAACTCCATTCTAAATCATACAAAGGTACATCCGTATCAAAAATAATTCGTTTAACTGCATTCAACATTCCGAAAGCCATAAGGGCTAATAATATTATCATTATCTTTTTCATTTTTTTTACTTCCTTTTTTTATTTTTTTGCATTAACAATGCTATGTGTTGATTTTTATCAACACATAATCAATTAAGATACTGACTAAATTCATTATATATTTAATGAATATAGTCCTTACTTAAGGAAGTTTTAAACACCTAATATATATATATATATATATGTACTTTAGCCACTATTGACACTCCTGTTAATATTAAATATTAGATACTTGGTAATTATGAATAGCACAGCAAGTATATTATACTTTTTTTCAAATGTTATTGACCTATTCCTAATATACTAGTAAATCCAATAAGTGTCAACTCATAATTTGTTTTTTTTAAATTTCAAGGTAATAAGTTGGATAGAGAAATTAAAGCTTTAGGAAGATCTATAGGCAGGAAGTTTAACAAGGAGTTTCGGAGTTATTTAGAGAAGTTATAGAGAAAATATTTAAAACTTATAATATTCGAATTGTTGCACCTTATATTGAGGTTCTTGACTAGCTTCTTGCATAGTGTCAGGTTGAATTTTCTGACTTATGTAAGGTTCCAATCTTTTAAATTCACTAAAGAAAATCAAAGCTAAGGAGATAAGAAGAGCATCGCCAACAAGACCTAATTTACTAAGAGGTTTCACTAATTTATAATCCCAACTTCTAGGGATAAAATGGAAGAGATAAGAGATTAGTAAAACTATTCCAACAACTTGATAATCCGAGGACCAAGCTTGAAGATTAGTAAAGCTAAGGTTTTCGAAAATAGCTCTTAGCATCAGCCAAGCACTTGCTATGGAGTTAGCTCGGAAGAATACCCAAGTCAAGCAGATAAAATTAAAGGTAAGTAACCACGCAAATGGTGTATAGATAATTGATATTAGCTTATTATTGTTGATAAAAGTAGCTAACTTTGTCTTACTCCAAATTCTATGAACAACTAAGGCTAACCCGTGGAGAGCACCCCAAGTTATGTATGTCCAAAAGGCATTAGGCCTAACATGCCAAAGTCCACCTAACAACATAGTAATCATAAGATTAAGATAGACATTTCCTTTTCTGTTTCCTCCCAAAGGAATATAGAGATAATCTCGCAACCATGTAGATAAAGAGATATGCCACCGACTCCAGAAATCTTTGACTGAGGTCGCCTTATAAGGTAAATTAAAGTTTTCTAATAGATTAAAGCCTAAAAGCTTAGCTAAGCCAATTGCCATATCAGAGTAAGCGGAGAAATCACAATAGATTTTTATAGCATAAGCATAAACAGCGATTAAATTAGTAATACCATTAAAGCTCATAGGATCAGCAAAAACATGTTGAATATAGTTAACAGCTAAGAAATCAGCTATAATCATTTTCTTGAAAAGTCCATTTAAAATCAGCATTAATGCTTCAGAAATATCCTGATTCTTTAAGACTTTCTTCTTGTTAATCTGAGGAATGAAATCAGCAGCTCTGACAATAGGTCCGGCTACTAATTGAGGAAAGAAACTTACGAAGAAAGAGAAGTCTATAAAGCTACTGACTGGTTTTAGTTTCTTGCGATAGATATCAATAGTATAACTCATTGTCTGAAAGGTAAAGAAGGATATTCCTGCTGGAAAGATTATGTTTAAAGGTTTAATTTCACTTCCAGAAAAGAAATTAAAGCCTTCTATCACATAATTCGTATATTTAAAATAGGATAAAGTACCTAAGTTCCAGATTATACTTAGAATTAGATAGGACTTAGCATCCTTTCGATTGTTATCAATAAGATTTCCAATAACAAAATTAACTAAGGCTGTTCCAAGCAGAAGTAACCAGAAGACTCCAGATGTTTTGTAAAAGAAAAATATAGAAAAGAGAAGTAAATATACTGTTCTTAACTTTATTCTTTTAGCTACGAAAGGATAACCAACAAATACTAGAGTAATAAATATTAGAAATATGGGAGAGTTGAACTGAATAGGTTCAGCAGAATTATAACTAAAAAATTCTAAGATACTCTTTAACACTATTCTTTCTCCAGAAATTTATTATATTCATCATTGAATTTTTTATAAAGCAACTCTCCAAAAAACTTTGCACCTTTTCTTGTAAAATGCGTGTGATCAGGAGTTAGTAATCCTTTATCATGTAAAACCACATTGCTGTTTTCTCCCCCTAAGGCAGTAAAGATATTAAAGAATCCAACCTCAGATTCTCTAGCTATCCTTTTTTGTTCTTTGAGCAAATATGGTAAATCCGGAGAGCTCACCCAAAGAGTATCGGATAATGCGCCTCTATCCCCGACACTAAAGAGAACCATAGGCTGAGTATAATTTATTGATTTTAAGTAATTAATGTTTTTCTTCATGGAGATTCGATACCAACTATAATCTTTCATAATGGGATCAGTAACATTAGCCCCATAATGTAATATAGTTAAATCATACTTGAAGTAAGCATATAATTGTTTAAGTATATCCTCTTGAAGATGAATGAAGTTATTGCCTTTATTGCCTCTGATAGAATAGTTATCAAGATAAATTCCTTCATCATCAGAGAAGTCAAGACCATACACAAAACAAGTATCTTGAGGGTAATAAGAAATCGAAAGATATTTAAGTAAAGAATCACTTAGAGGAATAACTTGGATCAGATTACTAACGTCAATATTCTGTCTTAGAGTATCATGATTGGCTAAATATTCTATAGAAAGTGGAGCCTTGTTGTTCAATATAATTAATTTAGGTTTAGCTAACCAATTACCTTCCATCATACTATAACTATGCCAGCTTACAGAGGTGCTATCAAAATCTAAACTATCTCTATAAGGAAGAGATGGTACTGCAACATTTCCGTAAAGTCCTAAAGGCATTTTCCGGTTACTGGGCTTGCTTATAGAGTATTCAGTCCAATTATCACTATAGATGTGCTTTATTGATGCTCTAAATTGACTTAGATTAGAGACTGCAGGCACAAAACCTACACCATACCCACTTAGACTATCTTGCCATATACTTCTAAGCTTATTAGTAGCAAGATCAGATTCCGTAATAGAATCACCAAAATAGGCAATTCTCAGCTTTTTTACTTTATTTTGGGAATAGTATTCAAGTTTAGTAAAGAATGGATTTAAATAACTAAAATCATCACCACCGACTATCTCAGAAAAGGAAACAGGCTTTATTTTCTTGACATACTTTTTTTTTGGAAGCTTCTTTTGAGGTTGCAAATCAAGTGAATCTACAGAATCTTGGCTTACATCATATTCTGCTTCTACAACTATCAAAGAATCACTCTCTTGAGTATAAAACTTTGCGTAATCACATTTGGGTATAATGAAACTATAAATTGCCATAATTCCAAGTGTAATTAAAGCAATGATAGCAAGTTTGGAAAAACCTTTTTGCATTTTATCTATTTAAATTGATTTATTGTCCAAGTTAAGATATCTTCTAACATCTCAAGTGGGGGCTGTTTAATCATCTCTTTATCCATAAGAAGTTGCATAGTATCTCGAGCTTCTTTAATATCTGTTTTGGCTATGTTAAAAACTTCTTCATGGGTTAAAATTCTTCTTGCAACACCATCCTTGATAGCCTGCATTGCTACATCAGCTGCTTCTTGAGGAAATACCTCTGCTTCATCCATAGTAGGAATAATATTATCTGGATTTATTCCTCTTTTCTCTGCATAATTAGCTAAAGAATAGGCTGCAGCAATTGCCATATTATCTGTTATCTTAGTTGCCTGAACAGTTAAAGCTCCTTTTAAAATACCTGGAAAGCCTAAAGAATTATTAACTTGATTAGGAAAATCTCCTCTTCCGGTTGCTACAATAAAAGCACCTGCTTCTTTGGCTGCATAAGGGTATATTTCAGGAATTGGATTAGCGCAAGTGAATACTATTGCTTTCTTATTCATAAGCTTGATCCATTCTGGCTTTACTGTGTCAGGTCCTGGCTTAGATACTGCTATTAGTACATCTGCACCTTTCATAGCTACTTCAATATCTTTAATCTTATTAGGATTAGTTTTCTGACAAAGCTCCCATTGACGATAAGCTAAAGGATTAGTATGGAAATCTTTTCTATCTGTGGAGAGACTTCCATCAGCATCAAACATAACTATATTTTCACCAGACATACCTGCTGCCATTAATATCTTCGCAATGGTAGAATTAGCAGCACCTGCTCCCAAAAGAACTGTCTTAACATTATCTATCTTCTTATCGGCTAACTTCAAAGCATTGATTAATCCAGCTAAAGTTACTGAAGCGGTCCCCTGAGCATCATCATGCCATACAGGAATATCACAATCATCTCTTAATTCATCTAATACTTTATAACAGTTTGGCTGAGAAATATCTTCCAAATTTACAGCCCCAAAAGAAGGTTCTATCATCTTAACAAAATCAATCACTTTATCAGGATTAGGAATACCATTATTATCACGGTTATTGATACAAAGAGCTACTGCATCAACTCCACCAAGGTATTTCATTAAGAAGGCCTTTCCTTCCATTACTCCTAATCCTCCATACTTTCCACAATCTCCATCTCCCAAAACACGGGTAGAATCTGAAACTACTGCCACTAAATTACCTTTATTACTAAGATTATATGCCTCTATTGGTTTATCTCTTAAAGTAGTAGAGACTTGAGAAACACCAGGAGTGTACCAAACATTAAACCAATTAAAACCATAAAGACCAGCTTTAGGTATTGTCTGCATCTTTCCACCATAAAATCTATGGGCTTGTTCTGACAACTTTTTTAAAAATAAAGTTTGAGCTTTCGCCTTTTGAGCTTGAGTGAATTCTCTTGGAAATATGTTACTTAGGTTAGATAAATCAATTTTAATCTTTTCCATTATTATCCTCTTATGATTGATAATTCATATTTAAAAAAGAAGAAAACCCGTCAAGGGAAAGATGGGAAAATAATTTATAAAAATTTCAGCCACCTTCATTCATTCATGCAAATAAATAAAGGTAGCTAAAAATGTAGATTGATTAATGACGTTATATATTTTTTATTCTTCTTTGATATTATATATTCGGATAGAGGTCTTCTCTAGAGTATCTTAAAAACTTTCTGAAGAAGCGAACATCCTCTTCATTAAGAATTGCAACAAATTGAGTACCTTGGTCTTCATAACTTTTATTAACAATTTGACCCAATTTTTCCAAGTCTGCAGCACTTTTTTGTTCTGCAAAAGGAATAAATATTTGGTAAGTTGCATAGTTATGAAGTTCATTCTCTATTCGAGTAGTAAGCTCAGCAATATTATTACTATTAAGAGCAGAGATAAAAATAGCTCCTGGGAATCTATTCTTAAGCAATTCTAACTTAGAAGATTCTAATTTATCAATCTTATTAAATACTAAGATTGTCTTGATATCTTTTGCTCCAATAGAATCCAATACCTTTTCAACTTCACTAATATAGAATTCAAAGCGTGAATCTGATACATCAATAGTGTGCAATAATAAATTCGCTTCTGTTACTTCTTTTAGAGTGGCCCTGAATGAAGCAACTAAGTGATGAGGTAACTGAGAGATAAATCCAACAGTATCTGACAATACTATTTCCTTGCCTCTCTCTAATTGTAGCGTTCTAACAGTAGAACCTAAAGTTGCAAATAGTTTATCTTCTACTAACACTTCTGAATCAGTTAGTTGATTAAAAAGGGTAGATTTACCTGCATTAGTATAACCTACCAAGCAAACACGTTTCATATTCGATCTCTGTTTACTTTGAGTATCTTTCTGAACCATAATAGCTTCTAATTTTCTTTCAACAGTTGCTATTTGATTCCGGATAATTCTCTTATCAAT
The DNA here is from genome assembly GCA_963692475.1 of Cloacimonadales bacterium (SeqCode). Classification (GTDB taxonomy): domain Bacteria; phylum Cloacimonadota; class Cloacimonadia; order Cloacimonadales; family JAFGVF01; genus JAEKNW01. The sequence continues at coordinate 1,801,209 of OY829950.1, read as the reverse complement.
TTCTAACTGTGTCTCTCCCATACCACGTGAGGCTGAGCCACCACCTTGCCCCCCACTACTTGCAGCAACCTTACTACCTTCAAAATGAGACCATAGCTTCTTTAATCTTGGTAGCTGGTACTGAAGTTCAGCTAGTTCCACCTGAAGAGTAGCTTCATAAGTTTTCGCATGATGATGGAATATATTAAGAATTATCTCGGTTCGATCACTTACTTCTAACTCTAAAATTTGACTAACTTTTTTCCCCTGGGTTGGAGAAAGCTCGTTATCAAAAATTACTAATCCAGCACCATTTTCATGAGCTAACTGCTTTATTTCTTCCAAAAAGCCTTTGCCAACAAAAGTAGCTCCGTCAACTTTTGGCCTTCTCTGAATCCTCTTACATACAGCTTTGAGTCCTGCAGTTTTAGCAAGCTCTTCTAATTCATGAAGAGACTTCTCTTTCTCTCCGAAATCTTCTCTTGATAAACACACCCCTACCAATATTGCTTGATTGGGATCAAGAATAATTTCATCAACAATATCAATTATTTTTTCTTCAGTCATATATTCTCCTTATTATTCTGAATTAATCCCCCCGGCAAAAAAGAAACCCGGACTGCTAATCCATTATTGGACAACATTCCGGGTAAATTTTGACGCAATAATAGGATCAGCATAGTTTAAACTCCACTGATCCCAAAATTACTTATATTTTTAAGGTATCAGTGCAGATTAATTACTTCTATTTCTAAGAATAGCTATAGTATTTAAAATAATCATTCTGCATCTCCTTTTATTTATTTTTTTTTATTATTAGACCTATAGTATATAAAGTGAACTATATGTCAAGAATTATTTTTGCTATTAATCTACTGTGATAGATTTTGATACATTTTTAGGTACATCAGGATGAACTCCATGTTCTATCATACCTAATCTATCAAGATATTCCATTTTCTTAATACTCATTGCTAAAGCTAAAAGTTGCAGAGCAATAGAGGAAGAAAAACAAGTCATAAGAGTATCACCAGTCTTAGGAAGAGGAATAAAACCCCATCCATAATATTTATTATCTCCGAAAGGATTTAACCGAGCATTATCCATTAACTTATCATTCTCTTCGGCTATGATAAAAGTATCTGCACCTCTAATTTTATGTGTATTAATTTGGGAAATAGTTAAGTTAATATCTCTCTCATCAGGGCCAGTAATATATACTAATGGATAATTACGATATAACTCATCAAAGAAGTCTATCTCTGATACTAATTTTTTGAATAGTTCAGTAGCATTAGTCGAAAGATTGAAGGGGAATGTTCTATCAAAGATATAGCTTGTTATTGCCTTATTAAGAGCAATAGTATCATCAGGAATAAGTTTATATTTATCTGCATTTGCCGCAACTAAATCATGCAATACGTTTATCTTCTTCAAAAGCTTTTTAACATTCTTAAGTCCAAATATAGTATTCTTCCCCAATATAGTATTAGGTCCATGCTTAAATTCAGAAGCTTCTCGTCCTTCAGTATGATTAAGAACGGTTTCTCTAATCTTTAAAGCACCTTCAAATGCTACACCAGAAATTTTAGTAGCTAATAGATGCATAGAAGGTTCCATGTAGGTTTTATTAGCAACATATGTTATTGCTTCTTTTGTTGTAGAGATAGTCTCCTTTAAAAGGAGTGGAATATCTTTAAGAGTCTTTTTGCGATAGGCAATATTGTGCTCTTTTTCCCAGATTACAGCCTTATCTAAAGTTGCTCTTTCTAATTCTAACATTCTTTCTGCGGCTCTGATGGCTAAGTAATAGAAGACTGTTAATTGATTCATAAAACTCTTAGTGGCTGGGACAGCAATCTCTGGACCACAGTGAATTGGAATCGCAACATCACTCTTCTCCTGTCCTAAAGTAGAATTCATATTATTAACAACAACAACTTTACTAATTTTCAAGCCAGAAGCATCAATATCATTGAAGATATCGATTAAATCTTTAGTTTCACCACTTTGAGAAACACCTATAATTAAGTCATTGTCTTTTAAACTATTTGAATACTCACCTCTGAAATCACCTGGGAGGATAGGGATAATCTCAACTCCTGCTATTTCGTTGAAGAATAGAGCTGCAACTTTGGTAGCATTATAAGATGTGCCACATGCAATAGAATAAGTAACACCTCTGTTTTTCTTAGTGTTTTCTAAAAGGTTAATAAAATCATCTACGCTTTTGAGATAAAGACTATTTTCAATATTTTCATAATAACTATCTAAAGCTTTGATAATAAGTAACTTTTTCTTAGAGAAGCCACCGTTCATTAATTCTATCAGTAAGTTCTTTTCTTCAGAAAAGAGGTATTTATTTTCAAAATCTTCTTTAACTAAAACATCATAAATTGATTGATAACCATTTTTAACTTTCTCATAATATTCATCTGATTTACTATCATTTAAGAACTTATCAAAGTATTTTTTCTTTTTAGCAAACTCTTCTACTTGGGCTATATCATTTGAGAGTTTTTCAATACTTGGGAATATTTCTTCTCTTTTAAGAAATTCTATCATTCTACGTCCTGTATTTGAACCACCTTGATAAATCTTTATTAATTTACCGGTAGATTCAGGTTGTGAATGAATTTCTTGTTCCATGAAGTATTCATATTGAGGAAGCAATTCAGTATCTTCAGCTCTTAACTTTGATCTTACTAATGGTTTTTCAATCTTGTCACCTGGTTCATAGCATTCATTATCTAAACCAACTTTTTTAAAACAAAGACTTTTTTGGGCAAAAAGCTGATAACCATCTGAAGTATATTCAACAAACTCACCTTCTCTGAGATTAACTAAAAACTTGGTGAAGCGAAGAACTGCTGTTAAATCTGATGAAGCTAATCCAAACTTGTGACCATCTACTTCACCCATTCCAAAATAGAGACTTGAACCAGATTTGATAGCCCAAGAAACTTCAGTAACAGGGTCGCAAATAACTGCAGCGTAAGAGCCAACAGCTCTTTTCCCTGCTTTGACAATTGCTTTACGCATAGATTCAATTCTAAGCTGGTGATTGTTTTGATCTGATTCTTTATGTTTAATTAATTCTATGTCAAAGTAGTGTTCTACTGTATGGACTAACATCTCTCCATCGTTATCTGAAACGACATTGTGCCCCTCAGCCAGTAAAAATTCTCTTAAATCACGTGTATTTGTGATGTTACCATTATGAGCACCATAAATTTCTCTCTTACACTTTACCCAATGTGGTTGGGCATTCTTTTTATCAACTTGACCAAAAGTAGCCCATCTAACTTGTCCACAAAATACCTTTCCTGCTTGTTTTTCAATTCCTAAAGTTTTTACTAAGGTGCTCGGAGCACCAACATCTTTTAGTAAAGTAATCTTATCTTTATTCTGAAAAACAGCTCCAGTAGAATCATATCCTCTATATTCCAATGCTCTGAGCAGAGTAGATGCATATTTACCTATATCAACAGATACTTTATTCAAACTTAGTCCCAAAACACCACAACCAATTCCCAAAATAGGAATTGGAATATTTAACTTAGCGTGCTCAATTTTCTTAATAAATCTCTTCATTAATTCTCCGTATACAAATTTTTATGCTTAAGCTTTAACAACAAGAATTCAGCAAAGATTAAATCTTCTCTAGTTGTTATTTTTATGTTATAATCACTCTCTAAAACTGTTCTAACTTCCATGTGGTTCTCTTCAAATAGAGAAGCATCGTCAGTATATAGTTTTCTCTCTCTTATTGCCTCTTTGTTCAATCTTAAAATGTCTTGATAAATAAAACATTGTGGCGTATGAACATTATAAAGATTGTCACGTGGAACTGTCCGTTTTACGAGCTCTGAATCACACTCTTTTACTGTGAATTTAACTTTGCTAACTGGAATTACACCTGTTCCAACTTCTACTTTTTCAATCATTCTTTCAATTAAATCTTCTCCAAAGAAAGGTCTCACTCCGTCATGAATAAATACAATATTGCAATCAGGAGAACAAGCAAGAAGAGCATTATAAACAGAATCCTGTCTCTCTTTCCCACCCTTAACAAAGGTGATATTCGCCTCAGGAAAGCTTTTAACAATACTTTCACTCATTTCTTTGAAATCATCTATAGGTAAGGAAATTATTAATTCATCTACTATCTTTTTTGTCAAGAACCTTTCTATAGTATGAAATAATATTGGTTTATCCCCAAGATATAAAAACTGTTTTTTAATCTTACCTGGAAGTCTTTTTCCTACTCCAGCTGCAGTAATTATGACGCTAATTTTCACAGCTAACCTAATATTTTATAGAAGATTCCTCTCTCTTGAGTAATACCTTCTATTCTCTTTTCTTCAATTAATTTATGTAGCACTTTATTTATAGCATTAATATGAATATTAAGCATTTGACTCATATCTTGAGCAGTACAAGGCCTTCTTCTGATTGTAGTGATAATTTTCTCTTCTACTTCTAAACTACTTTGGTTTTCATCATAGAGTTGTTTATCTACTTTCTTGATAATTTCAACTAAAATATCTTCAGGCAAGCTTGCTTCAAAGAAAGTCTTGATTGACTCTAATTTCTCTCTATCTTCTTGCTGTACCCAAGATTCTGTCCCAGGTCTGTCTAAGGCATTCAATTGAACTCTTTCCGGCTTAATAAGTCTAATAGCTTCTCTCATTCTTGTTAACTCTTCAGGGAAGTCATTTAATTCTGGGACAAAGAATATTTCTAACCACATTTCTCCTAGAAACTTGTGATTAAAATCAATAAGATTATCTATAATATCCTTAACCATTATAGTTTTATAAGGACGGTTAATTGACTCAAAAATATCTTGATCTATAGCATCAAGAGATGGCATTATCATATCTAATTTAAGTAACTCTGCATTGATGTCAGACCTGTAAAGGTGAGTACTATTAGTTATTAAAGCTAATTTATACTGAGGATATTTATCTTTAATATAATTTATCAAATCACCAATTCTTGAATATAGAAGAGGTTCACCTGCCCCTGAAAACGTTATATAATCAAGTTTTGGATTTTTTGATATATAATCGTCTAATTCTTTAATTACTTCATTTAAATTTACTAATTCTTCAGGCTCATTTATTAATTTGGTTGTTTCACCGACTTCACAATAAATACAATTCATTGAACAGTATTTATAAGGAACGACATCAACCCCAAGTGAAATACCTAATCTTCGTGAAATTACTGGTCCAAACAAGTGTTTGTAGTTCATAAAGTCCTCTAAAAAGTTGTTCCAAATTGGAAGTGAGGTTGCCAGTCTCTTTCTTCAAAATTCCAAGCATAGTCGAAGCCGATTAAGCCCATAGGAGTTCTGATTCTTAAACCTAATCCAGCACCTTTTTTGAAATCTAAAAAGTTGAAGTCATTTAATGAATTATAGCTATTCCCAGCATCTAAAAATGTTAGTAAAATCAATTGGTCTCCACCAATCGGATATGCTAATTCTGTAGAGTATAATATTTCTCTTGTTCCACCTTCATCAGGCCCAATTGATCTGTCTCCATAGCCACGAATTCCGTCAGGACCAGTCCCTCCAAGATAAAATCTTTCGTCAGGAGGAACAGATGCAGATTGACCAAATGAAGTTACATAGCCAAAACGCCATTTATTTCTGAGAACAAATTTATAGTAGATTTCAGTATAAAAACTAACTTGAGAAATAAATTTGTAATAGTCAAAGTTACCACCCAAGAATCCACCTGCCAATTCATTATAAATAGTTATTTGAGAGCCCTTAGTAGGGAAAAAGATATTATCTCTTGAATCTCTTGAAATTGTTAAACCTAATGAACTTGTATTTCTCCAACCTAAAGTATCTAATTCTATCAAGCTCTGATTATTATTAGCTATTACTTGGTCTTGATCTGTAATTGAGTATTTTTTTGAGTAGTAAGAATAGGCTAATATTGCTTGAGTCTTATTAATAAGTCTCATTGGTCTACCGACTCTTATGCTACCTCCACGCGTTAATATCTCGTAGTAATAATCTTCCCACTCTCTTTTAGTATTATATAGACTAAAGCCTGTTAAAGTGTTAGTATCAAAGGTATAAGGATTTGTGAAAGAGAACTGAACATTTTGCGTAGTTCCTCCGAATTCGTAGGAAATACTTGATTGCCAATTATTACCCATAATATTATTATGCGAAAGGCTTAATTGTCCTACAAAGCCATCAACACTATTATAACCTACACCACCATTAGCAGTACCTGAAGTTTTATCTTCCACGTTAAAATAGATATCAACATCACCATTTTTATTGATTGGTTTTGGTTCGATACCAATGTTTGGTTCGAAGAAACCTAAATTGTAGATATTTTGCTGAGTACTTAGAATCTGCGATCTCTTGAAATAATCTCCAGGATGTATAGCAAGCTGTCTGCGAATAATTTTCTCTTTAGTACCTCTGTTACCAGAAACATGAATCTTTCTAATTTTGGCTCGAACTTGTTCATCTATGTTTATTTGGATATCAACTCTATCACCATCTTTTAGAAGCTGTGGTTCAATAGTGCAATAGATAAAGCCTTCTTCTGAATACATTTCTCTAATTTGATTCTGACGAAGATTAAATTCTTCCATATTAAAAGGCTCTTCTTCATCAAATTCTAAAACTTTCATGACTTCTTCTTCAGTAAAGAATTTATTACCAGTTACAAGAACGTCACCATACATGAATTGTTCTCCCTCAGTAAGAGAAATATCAATTTGAATATATTTATTTTCAACTGTTTTTATTTCATGGCTGGTAATTTTAGCATTAATATAACCTAATTCCTGATAGTATGATTCTATAGCAACTAAATCAGCATCAAATTGAGCCTGTTCAAATTTACCAGAACGAAACAAATTAGTAGTTTTGGTCTTCATTTTCTTTAATAATTTTTTATCAGCAATCTCTTCGTTGCCATGGAAGCTAATTTTATTAACTCTAATTTTATTTCCATCATCTATATCAATAGTTACATCGACTCTATTATTGTCTAAATCTTTAACTTTGTATTCAACTTTAACATTGTTGTATGCTTTCTCAATATATTTTTGAGTAATCTGTCTTGTAACTTTGTTTTTCAAAAATTCTGAATAATAACTACCCTTTCGCATCAGAACAAACTCTTTTAATGCAGAATCACTATATTTTTTATTTCCTTCATATTTTACGGATTCTACAACGGGGTATTCTTTTACGTTAATTATTACTTCAACACCTGTAGAGATACTTTCTTTCTCTATATAAATATCATCGAATACTTCCAAAGCATAGAGACTTTGAATGGTTTCGGAAACCTTAGAGTAGTCTATAAAATCTCCAATCTTTAATTTAGAAACTGTTAATATTAGTGAATCATCTATGTTAACATTTCCTTCAACGCGAATATTTCTTATTAGTAATGTCTGAGCAGTAATTATTGAACTAACCGCCAATAACATGATTATTAGCAATATCTTCCTCATAGTTTGAGGCATAGTTCCTCCACAATTTTTATTTAAAACTTCTTTAAAGTATAAATGTAATTATCCTTGTTTTTAGTAAAGTTTTTTTTTGATAATTTACAAAAGAATTACTTATTTACAGCTTTTAGATAACGTTACATTAATTATTAGATCGTTAAATATAAAGATAATGACATATATTAAGCAACTGAATCAATCTCTTTGACAATAATAAGAGACCGGAGTTCCTCAGCCTTAGGCAAGGGACTTCGGGCGAAAGAAGGTTGTCGGAGAGCAACTCCCGTCATAAATAGTTGGAGACCTCGGGCGAATGCAAGTTGTCGGAAGTCGCTACTCCGTGAGCAACTCCCGTCATACTTCACTAAAAAAAACAGGGGTCAAAGATGGCGGCTATCTACTTTCCCACACCGTTGCCAGTGCAGTATCATCGACGTGAGTGAGCTTGACTTCTGTGTTCGGAATGGGAACAGGTATATCCTCACTGCTATTACCACCATCTTTGACCCCTGCCAAAAATGATTATTATAATTCTACGTGTTTTTCTTGTGCATGAATAATTAACTTTCAAAATGATTCATAATCTCTTATTTTTCACTTTTAATTATTAACTTTTCATTTCTCTTACTGTTGTTAAACAGTAAGAGATTATAGAGTGTATATAAAAAATATTAAGCAAGACGATCGAGTTATTAGTATCACTCGGCTGAACATGTTGCCATGCGTACACCTGTGACCTATATACATTGTAGTCTCCAATGACTCTAAGGGGAGATCTAATCTTGAGGTTGGCTTCCCGCTTAGATGCTTTCAGCGGTTATCCGTTCCGAACTTAGCTACTCGGCAATGCAGCTGGCGCCACAACCGATACACCAGAGGTTCGTCCACACCGGTCCTCTCGTACTAAATGAAGATCCTCTCAAATCTCCTGCGCCCACGAAGGATAGGGACCGAACTGTCTCACGACGTTCTGAACCCAGCTCGCGTAACTCTTTAATCGGCGAACAGCCGAACCCTTGGGACCTTCTTCAGCCCCAGGATGAGTTGAGCCGACATCGAGGTGCCAAACACCGCCGTCGATATGAACTCTTGGGCGGTATCAGCCTGTTATCCCCGGAGTACCTTTTATCCTTTGAGCAACGGCCCTTCCATTCAGAACCGCCGGATCACTAAGACCTAGTTTCCTACCTGCTCGACCCGTCAGTCTCGCAGTCAAGCTCCCTTATACCT
>OY829950.1:972500-1787500 GCA_963692475.1 Cloacimonadales bacterium (SeqCode) | reverse complement strand
TCCATGATCTTGTAGGTGATAGGCTTTAATTTTATTAGCAATACCAATACCTCTTCCTTCTTGTTTCATATAGAGAATAACCCCTCTTTCTTCCTCAGATACTTTTTGAAAGGCATATTCTAACTGTTGTCCACAATCACATCTTGCAGAGAATAGAGCATCCCCTGTCAGGCATTCAGAGTGAACCCTCACCAAAATATTTTTACCATCACTAATATCTCCCTTAACGAGAGCTATATGTTCCTCAGCTGAGATTTTACTTTTAAAGATATATATATCAAAATCACCAAAATGAGTAGGTAGTTTTGCTTTAGAGATTAATTCTACTAACTCTTCATTAGCTTTTCTATATTTAATTAGATCAGCAATAGTTATTATCTTAAGTCCATGTTTTTGAGAGTAACCCTCTAAATCTTTCAATCTTGCCATTGAACCATCTTCATTAATAATTTCGCAGATTACTCCTACGGGCTGTAATTTTGCTAATTTAGCTAAATCAACCGCAGCTTCTGTGTGACCAGCCCTAACTAAGACTCCACCAGCTTCAGCTCTGAGAGGGAAAATATGACCAGGTTTTACGAAATCATTCGCTGTAGATTGAGGATTAACAAGAGACAAAATAGTGTTTGCTCTATCTTGAGCAGAAATACCAGTTGTAGTATTTCTTGCACCATCGACAGAAATGGTAAATTTTGTTCCTTGTTTTTCGGTAATATTATCAGTCATAAGTGGAATATCTAATTTCACTAATGCTTCTTTAGTCATTGGAGTACAGACTAATCCCTTTGCATGAGTAATCATAAAATTTATAATCTGAGGAGTAACTTTTTCTGCAGCACAGATTAAATCCCCTTCGTTTTCTCTATCTTCATCATCAACAACAATGACCATTTTACCATTTTTAATATCTTCAATAGCATCTGCTATTGGTGAAAATTTGTAAGACATAAATTCTCCTTATTGATCTATAGAAAAATTTAATTCTAACCAGGCTAAAGTTTTTCTAAAGTAGTCTGGGAGATCAGATTTAACTGAGATTAATTTATTTGTGATAGGATGTATAAACTCTAATTGGTGTGCATGTAAAGCTTGGTTTGTTAACACATTATTATATAAATTACTTAATCTTTTTTTATAATTAGCGGGTATTCTTGTAGCAACTTCTTCTAATCCACTATAAAGTCTATCGCCGAGAACTGGATTATTAAAATGTGAAAAGTGAACTCTAATTTGATGAGTTCTTCCTGTTTCAAGCTCAATATCTACAAGCGTAAAATAATGAAAATATTTCTCAACCTTGTAGTGAGTGATAGCATTTTTACCATTTTCGCTTACTATAACCTTGAGAGGATTGCTTTTACTTCTCTGTAATAGTGTTTGAATAGTACCTGAATCTGCTTTAGGATAACCAACTAAAATAGCTTTATAAGTCTTTTTAATAGCTCTATTTCTGAACATTTCTGATAATTTAGCATGGACAAGATTATTTTTAGCAATAATTAAAAGCCCAGAGGTTCCTTTATCGATACGATGGACTATCCCTACCCGAGATGGACCTCTATCATTAGAGAGTTGCTCTCCAAAATGATAAATCAATCCATTAACTAGGGTTCCAGATAGATTCCCATGTCCTGGATGAACTACCAATCCTTCAGGTTTATTGATAATGGCTAAATCATCATCTTCATAAACTATATTCAAGGGAATGTTTTCAGGTAGAGCTTCTGTAGATGTGTCTTCCTGAAATTCGATATCAATTAAATCATTAAGTAATAATTGATAGCTTTTTTTTACAACCATTCCATTTACTTTAATATTGTTACCAATAATTAATTTCTCTATAAGCGAACGCGAATAAAGCTCATCACAATTTAGACTTGCTAAATATTTGTCGATGCGCATACTCTCTTGCCCTTTGTATGTTAAATTTAATATTATATTACCCACTAGTTTACCTTATCTGAAATTTCATTTTCTTCTTCTTCATTGTTATCAGTTTTTTGTTTTAAGTCTGTTATTATAAAGACAGCCCCGAGAAAATCTCCACTACGATTTTTGAATAAAGAAGATTTAATAGTGAATTCTAAGTCCATATCAGGAATAAACATTGAGCATGGTTCTTTTTTTTCACCCTTTGTTAAAACTTCTTTAACGTATTTTTTTATTGTTTTTTCAAAAGAGTTTGGATAAATAATATCCAAGAAGTCTTTATTTTCGTCTAATTCTAAGTTAATAAATCTTGATCTCATGACTTCATTTATGTATAGAATCTCGCCAGATTTATCTAAAATCATTGCACCATCACTGATTAAAGAAAGCAAAGCTTTTAGTTTTCCGTAATGAGCTGATATTTTAATTTCTTTTAATTTATCAAACTGCACTATATTGGTAATCATCTTTTTTATAGACTCAACCAAAGGAATATATTCTTTCTCAACTGTCTCGGTGAGATTCTCTAAATCATAGCTATAATTACCTTTTCTGAATTCGTCAAAAACATGTTTAAACTGCTTAATTGATTTTTTCATTTTAAGTGGCTGTAAGATCATTATAGCAATATAATAGATAACGAAGAATAATAAAAAACTAAATAGAATATTCTTGGAGTCATTAACTATCTGAGTCATTGGATGATCACTAGAAAATTGAAATAATAATATAACAACTTGTACAATATAAATTATTAGAATTATTAATAATGAAATATTTATACTTTCATAAAATGAGCGTTTTTTCATTACACTATCCTTTTTTCTTAATATCGTTAATCAATTTATCAATGTTATGTCTTAATCCTAAAATTATTATCCTATCGCCTTCATTGAGGACATCATTAGCTCCAGGCAAAGAATTAACCTTTTCCTCAATTATCTTCTCCCCTTCTTCAGTGATTTTGAGAACTTTGGTTTTGATGGTAACAATATTCAACCCATATTTATTGAGCAAATCTAAATCTTGTAATTTCTTACCAATAAAATCATTAGGAATAATTAATTCTGCTAAGAAGTGACCTGAAGATAATTCGATTATTTGATTTATCTCTTCTAAAATAAGTTGTTTGGCAAGATTTTGACCTACAATTTCCTCTGGGAAATAAATTTCGTCAATTCCCAAAGATATTAAAATTCTACGGTGAAGGTTATCTTCAACCTTGGCATAAATTTTACCAATTCCAATTTTCTTCAACAAGGCACAGGTCATAATATTTGCTTGAATATTATTACCAATAGCAACAATAACTGCATCAGCATCTTCAATACCTGATTGCTTAAGAGCAACTTCATCTGTAGCATCAAAACGTATGGCTGATGTTAATTTTTCCTTTATTTCTTCTAAAACTGATTCAGATTTATCTATACCAATTACCTCGGCATCATGTGCCACGAGAGTAGTTGCGACTGCTGTACCAAATTTTCCCATTCCTATAATAACAAATCTTGCCATTTTTCTATCCTATTGAAATATTTTCTTCTAAGTAATTTACTCTTTTCTTCACAGCTCTTTGTGCTAAAGCATAGAGTATTGTTAATGGTCCTATTCTGCCAAGATACATAAGTAAAATTATAATAATTTTACCTGCAAAGTTCAAACTATTGGTAAAGCCCATGGAAAGTCCGACTGTTCCAAAAGCAGAAAAGGCTTCGAAAGTAATCTCTTGAAAACTACCATCATTCACAATAAAAAGAGCAAATAATAGTAACATTAAAAAACCAATGGAGATACCAATTAAACTTATCGCTTCTTTGATACCATGTACTGAAATCTTTCTCTTATACGCTGAAACACTACTTTTCCCAGTAATTATAGAAACAATAGATAAAAACATAATTGCAAAGGTAGTTGTCTTAATACCACCTCCAGTTGAACCTGGAGATGCTCCAATAAACATTAAAAGTACTGAGAGCAATATTGAACCGTATGACAGATTGGCTTGTGAAATCGTGTTAAAACCCGCTGTTCTACAGGTTACAGATTGGAAATATGAAGACATGAGGCGATTACCAAAACTCATTCCCCTCATTGTATTATTATATTCAGAGACAAAGAAGCCAATTAAACCAAAAGTAATAAGCAGAATAGTTGCTGCAAGTACAATCTTAGAATGTAAACTTAACCTCTTAATACCACCTTTTCGAAATATGTTTCTCTTTAAGTCCATAATTACAACAAAACCCAAACCACCTGAAATTATCAAAGTAGTGATAACAATATTAATATTAAAATTATAGGTAAAAGATTCTAAATTGTCTGCAAATAAAGCAAATCCCCCATTGCAGAAAGCAGAAACAGAATGGAATACTGAATAATAGATGGCTTTTAGCGTGCTTGGAAATATGTTTCTAAAAGTAAAATACAAAAAGAATGAGCCTATTGTTTCAAATATAAAGGTTATGCCAACTACATACTTCAACAACTGAAAAAGATTAAGTCTATTTGATTCTCCCATGACATTTTGCATAACTGATTCCATCTTAGCAGTAAGTTTCTGTCCAAAGAGAAGAGCAAAAGCAGTTGAAATAGTCATAATTCCCAATCCACCAATCTGAATCAAGATTAGAATTACTATCTGCCCAAAAAGTGAGAAATAACTACCAGTATCAACAACTATAAGGCCTGTGACACAAGTAGCTGATGTTGAAGTAAATAAAGCATCAGTGAAATTCATAGTATGATTAGATGTTGTAGCAATGGGTAGCATTAAAACAAAAGCCCCTATTATAATTACTAATAAGAAACTCGACATCAGGGAAATCGCAGGATTGTTAATTATCGAATTCCACAATTGCCCTTCAAAAGCATAGAGAAGAAATCTCTTAAGTAAGATAATTAATTGTTTAAGAGAAATATATAATAAAAAATATTCAGGATTTTTAAAAAGTAGATAAATACCGATGGCTATAATAATGAAAGGTAACAACTTTGTTATTGATAGTTTTTTAAACCCACAATTAATTATGTTAGTTACATTATAAATTGAATAGATGAGAATGTTTAAGGAAGAATAAATTATTAAACTACTATCTGAGATTATTCCTTTTGGAAAATATGGCGTTATAAATAGTACTACCAAATTCACTATTGCTAATACATTGATAGTACTATTTAAAAACAATAAAACGTTATTAGATTCTTTTTTTTCCATATTTTTCTATAATTGTTAAGATTTTCTCATTAACAATTTCAATATCATCATTTGCATCTACTTTGTGAAGTAGATTTTCTTTCTCAAAATACTTAATCAATGACTTAGTCTCTTTATGGAAACGAGCTAATCTCTGATCTATTGCCTTAGGAGTATCATCATCTCTTGATGCAACAACACCACCACAAACATCACAAACACCCTCAACTTCAGGAGGACTCGCAAGCAAATTATAGTTTTGCTGGCAGTTTCTACATCTTACTCGAGCAGATATTCTCTTCTTAGCTTCGTCATCATCCAAATCAAGATAAATCACAAAATCAATATGATAATGTTTTACTAAATAATCAGCTTGATCTTTGTTACGTGGAAATCCATCAAAAATTAAGCCTTTTATACCCAATCCCACATAATTATCAATCATGTGATACACATACTCGTCAGGAACTAAATTCCCTTTATCAATATAAATTTTAGCAATTTTGCCTATTTCTGTATCAGCTTTAATCTCTTGGCGAAACAATTCACCAAGATTAATATGCTTCATTGCTAACTTCTCTGAAAGCATTGAGGCTTGTGTGCCCTTACCGCTTCCCTGAATACCGAACAAAACAATATTCATAGTAATCTATACCTCATTTTATTTTTTTTATATAATAATATTAATCCATTGTACATTATATTTTTACAATGTATTTAAAGTCAAGTTATATCTAATATTAAGTAATTGCTCTTATAAATAATAAAAATTGATGCTTAATCCATAACAGAGAGTTAAGCTTATTAATTGTTCTAAAAATCAGTGAATAGTTTCTAAAAGAACTTCTGCAATGGCATATTCCTTAAGATGACTTAGAGAGACATGAATTTTATAATTTCCTTTTGCCATTACTGTTGTTTTTGTTTTATTTATTAAGTTGAGGAATGGAGCACCATTTTCATGATTAAGAATTTCTATTTCATTCCAAGATATGCCATCAATCCACCCACTGGAATAAGCTTTCATGAAAGCTTCTTTAGCAGCAAAACGAGCAGCAAAAGATTGATATTTATTGCCTTTAGCTTCACAGATATTTATTTCTTTATCTGAAAATATCTTCTCTTTAAATCCATTGTTCCTATCTATTGCCTTCTTAATTCGAGAGACTTCAATAATATCAATTCCTATTCCATAAATCATCGATTATCCTATATATATGAATCTGTTTGTTTGCCTAAAAGTCAATAGCTTATTTTAAAATAAAAAAAGGGAGCTTAGCTCCCATTTTTTATTTACTAACTCTTCTTTTTTCTTTAATTCTTGCTGATTTACCCTTAGCATTTCTGAGGTAAAATAGTTTTGCTCTTCTTACATGTCCGTAGCGAACAACTTCTAATTTTGCAATTAGAGGAGTATTTACTGGGAATATTCTCTCTACACCAACACCATTACTAACTTTTCTAACAGTGAAAGTTTTAGAAATTCCTGCACCTCTGATTTGAAGAACGATACCTTGAAAGACTTGAATTCTTTCTTTGTTTCCCTCTTTAATTTTATAGTGAACTTGTACTGTATCACCAACTCTAAATTCCGGTAAATCTGTTCTAATTTGTTCTTTGGTTATAACTTGAATAATATCCATTATTCCTCCCTTTATTCTTCGGAAGTAAGTCTATCCAAAATAATTGCTACTGCACTTCTGACGGATAAATGATTATAGTCTTTAGGACCTGTAATAGGTTCTAAGACAAAGTCAGAAGATTTAATTACTCCCTCATGCAGTCCATTCCCAGTTCCAAAAAGAATTAGAACAGGTCTATCTGCAGGAATAGCTGAAGAGATATTGTCGAAAGAAATACTTTCATCTAATCTCTTAGCAGTAGTAGTTATTACTATCGGGGCAACTTGTTCCTGGTTTACTATTTCTTTAATAGCATCATCAATAGAGTAAGAATGCTCGAGTATTGTCAAAGCATCAACTCTATCTTTATTATAAATTTTGGCTATATCAGACTCCCAAAAGCCCATAATTTTATTAACAAGCTCTTTCATTGATTCTAAGGGATGAATGACATAGTACTTTTTAATTCCAAAAGTTAAGCAACTTCTTGCAATATCATGTAAATCTAAATTAGTAATTGAAGTCTTTACGACCTCATTAAATTTATTATATACTGGATAATGAACTAATCCTAAGTAGAGGTTATTCTTCATCTAATAAGTCCGGTCTTCTTTCTTTAGTAAGCCTATAAGCTTTTTGTTCTTGCCACTTTTGAATCTCTTTATGGTTACCTTGTAGAAGTACCTCTGGAACTTTATGACCGCGATATTCCGCAGGTCTGGTATATTGTGGTACTCCTAATAATCCATCTTCAAAAGAGTCTTTCAAGGCTGATGTAATATCACTGATAACTCCATCTTGAAGCCTTGCAAGTGCATCAACAAACATCATTGCTGGTAATTCACCACCAGAGAGAACAAAATCACCAATAGAGATTTCATCAGTTACGATATTGTCTCTAACTCTTTGGTCTAACTCTTTATAGTGTCCGCAAATAATAGCAATCCTTGGTTTTTCAAGATATTCTTTAATAATATTCTGATTAAGAACTCGCCCTTGAGGGGTAAAATAAATAACAGGAATATCATTCCATTGTAAAAAGTCATAAGCTTCAAAAACAGGTTCAGGTTTAATAATCATCCCAGAGTCACCCCCATAAGGATAATCATCAACTTGTCGATTTTTGTTGAATGCAAAGTCTCTTAAATCGATTAGGTTTATTGATAAAGTCTCTTTTTGAAGAGCTTTAGCAATAATGCTAGTAGAAAAGACATTTCCAAACATGTTGGGAAAGAGAGATAAAATATCAATTATCATAGTTCTCTCAAACTCTTAGTATTTTGGAAATAGACTTTTTCATCAGCTACTTTAATTTCTTTAATATAGTAATCGACTTCAGGGATAAGCAATTCATTATCATCATTATCAACGATAACAATAACTCTATGTCCTGGTGTAAGAATAAAATCTATTATTGCACCCAGATAAAGGTCATCTTCATAAGCATGAAAATTTGTAATATCATGGTAGATATTTCCACTGCTTATCGCATGATGTTGATTTTTAGGAATAGCTAATTTAGCAGACTTTCTAAGTTCATACTCTTCTTTAACACCGTCATCATTGAATGAAATCCAGTATTTAGAATTTTGAATCGAAAGTTTCTTAACTTCCACAAAAAACACTCTATGTTCTGTAAAGATCAAGTAAAGTTTGGTAACTTTATCAAAAATAGCAGGTTGAAAATTATCACTGGGAATAAATTGAAATTCCTCTTTATCGTTAATGAGGTTTCCCAACCTGCCTATAACTAAAAGCTCTTTTTCTATCATCTATTCGATAATTTCAAGTTCAGCTCTTTTCCCTTGTTTAGTACTAACAGCATTTAGAATTGTACGAATAGCTCCAGCTGTTTTACCCTTTTTACCGATAACTTTACCGATATCATCTTTTGAAACTCTAAGTTCGAAAAGGGTAATCTTGTCCCCATTAATTTCAGTAATTTTAACTTCACTTGGGTCATCAACAAGAGCTTTAACCACAAATTCTATTAAATCTTTCATTAGATACTCCTACTCTTAGCTCTGTTTGTCAGCAGCAATTTGCTTTTTCTTTGCATTATGCCAAATCTCTAACACACCAGCTTTTCTAAGAATAGAGCGAACTGTATCTGTAGGTTGTGCGCCTACTTCAAGCCACTTAATGGCCTTTTCTGTATCAACTTTTATGTCAGCCACTTGTGGCACTGGATTGTAGTAACCTACACTCTCAATATACTTTCCATCTCTTTTCACGCGAGAATCAACTGCAACGATTCGGTAGAAAGGGTTGTTTCTAGCACCCATTCTAGTCAATCTTAGCTTTACCATATTAACTCCTTATTCTATATAAATCTAATTTATACTATTTTAACGTTAACATCTTTTTTTTATTAATAGTAACCGTCAAGATATTTTTTTCTTAATTATTTTTACTTTGGAAATAATAACAGTTTGATGTTTTTTGTACTTGCTAAAACAAAGGTTGTTATATTTAGTTATGATGCACTTGCTTATACTTCTCATGGAGACATTCCTTGGAAGTAATTATAGTTAAGTTTAGTGAAAGAGATATTTCTAAACTCTTTTTTAAGGGCAAACAAAAAGCCTAAGAAAAACTTAGGCTAATCATTATTTATAAGTAATAAAATATTATTCTTTACTTTCTTTTTCTTCTTCGCAATTACAGTCTTCTCCACAATCACAATCTTCATCATGTTCATCGCATTCGCAATCTGAACCACAACCACAATCATCATTCTTTTTAGCGTCAGAGACTTTAACAGCAAAGATATCAATATTTAATTTACACTTACTTAAAACAGGATAGAAATCTTCAATATATTCAGAAACTGTAGTTTGAATATCTTCATTATTATCAATAACATCTTGTTTGAATCCTACACTAATTTTGATGGAAGAAAGGTCCATATTGATATTAATCTTTGGTTTTTCTCCATACACATTATTTAAGAATTCTGGTAATGACTTGCTTAACTTAGAAATAGCTGATACTTTCTGATACATTTTAAAACCAGCGTATCCCACAGCAGATAAAGCTCCAAGCCACAGTACTTTCTTAAAAAATTTACTCATTTCTCCTCCTTTCTTAAGTTTAGTTATTTAGGCATAATCTATTATTTATAAATAGATTTAATTTTTCCCCATGATTTTTTGTTATTGCTAACTGGTGTGCCAGCTTGAACATCATCCATTGTTCTTGGGTTGATAGTATATTCACCAAAAGTATAATGCCCCATGCCTATAATTGAAGTATATGTTGTTCCAACTACTGGTTCTGGATATACATCAAAAAGGTCATCAATGAAACAAGCACCAGTGTTATCATCAGCAGCGAATTGAGCGTACTGATCTGGTTCTGTTGTAACGGTCACATTCATAACTTTAACTAAACAGCCTTCATAAGATTCAGCAGTCATTCCACTAGACATTTGACCAGTTGTTACAATAATAGGATTAGGGACAGGGTTACCTGAACTAAGAATAGTAACATCACAGTATGATAGTTCAGTCAAACCATAATGTTCAGTTACATCACCAGTAACTTCAACCATATCTCCTAATTGTACATCAACATTCCAATTATATACATAGATACCTTTCCAAGCACCAGCATTTTGTTCAGAAATAAAGAATTTTGTATTTCCTTGATATTCATCTGCTCCAATTGCAGTAACAATACCTTGAACAGTAACTTCAGTATCTACAAGAGGTGATGGATAAGTTCCGTCGCTACCAGCATTAGTAGTATACTGGATGTCATAAATAGTTGTAGCACTCATTGCTACTGTCACAATTAATAATATTACAAGTAAAAAGTTTTTCATTATAAACTCCCTTTTTTATTTACACTTTTTTTTATTCACGCAATTATAAGACACAATTATCACATGGATATAATAGTGTCAATACTTTTTTCATTAATTTTCTTTTTTTTATAGACAATTAACACTTAGCTTACAAATTAGCTTTATGGAAAATATAACACTTTTAGGAATAAATGCAAGATATACTCATTCTAATTTGGCACTTTATTATATCCGTGAATCTATTAATGATTTAGGATTTAATATTGTCCAGCTTGAATCAAGTATTAACCAGAGTAAATTTAGAATCTTAGCTGAAGTCGTGAAAACTAAACCCCATGTAGTTGCTATTTCTACTTATATTTGGAATAGAGAAATTGTTGAGTTTTTGCTTACTTCTTTGAAAAAGATTTCATCTACAATGAAGATTGTTTTGGGTGGTCCAGAAGCAGGATACAACAGCTTTTATTGGTTAGAGAGAGATTATCCACCTGATTATATTATTATTGGAGGAGGTGAAGCAGCTTGGAGATATTTGGCTGAAAATAATTTTAATGTTGAAACAAGAATAATTAATAGACCCAATCTTCACTTTACTAACATTCCCTTACCTTATAGAGAGAGTGATTTCCCAAATTTAGATAATAAATATATTTACTATGAAGCTTCTCGCGGTTGCCCTTTTAAGTGTTCTTTCTGCTTATCATCCAGAACTGATCAGAAGTTAGAGTACAAAGGTACTGAGCAGATAAAGCAAGAGTTGGTTCAAATATTAGTTCATAAACCCAAGATAATTAAATTTGTGGATAGAAGTTTTAATGTTGATAAGCATGTCTCGCAAGAAATTTGGAGATTTATAAACTCTTTAGAAACTTCTACTAAGTTTCATTTTGAGGTTCATCCCAGTCTTTTCGATAAAGAAGATTTTGAAATATTGCAAGTTAGTCCTAAAGATAGAATCCAATTTGAGATAGGTGTTCAATCTACTAATCATGACACAATCACTGAGATTAACAGGAATCACCACTTTGCTCAGTATAAGAATAAGTTAAAAGAACTTTTGACTATCAAAAGCATTCACACTCATTTAGATTTAATCATAGGTTTACCTTATGAAGACCGTATTTCATTTCTTAACTCTCTTAATGATTTACTGTTATTAGAACCGGATGTTATTCAGTTAGGTTTTCTAAAAGTTCTTCCAGGAACCGAGATGTACGACAAGAGAGAAATGTATGAGATTATCTTTGATTCTCAGCCTCCTTATCAAATCCTGCAAACAAAGTGGTTATCTTTTGAAGATATTGCCTATTTTATCGCCTTTGAAGATATGTTCAATCTGATTCATAATACTACTCGCTTGAGAAGTACACTAACGTTTGTAACTACTTTCTATACTGAACCTGTTGATTTTTATCAACAGTTCTCCATTTATCTTCAAGATAAAGCAGAGTTAAGTAATACCAACTGGACTGAAATCTTTTCCACTTTCAGAGATTTCATTATTAAAGCTATTCCAAGTCTTGATATTTCACTATTAGATGATTATTTAAGCTGGGACTGGCTTCTACATTCACGTAAGAATAATCTTCCTTCTTTTTTAGATAAAGAGGCTAATCATAATTTTAAGAGAGAGGTTTTTGCTGAACTAAAGAATCCTGATGGAAATGACTTTTGGGGAAAGTTTTTAGGAGCAGATATTAAAAATCTAAATAACTGTGCTTTCTTTGTGGCAACTAGTGAAAAGTTTTCTAATGAAATTTTAAAGGGAAATGATAGGGTTTTTCTATTTAACAATAAAATTATTATGGGAGATTCAAGAAAAAGATAGCTTTTTTTTAGTTTAGAATAGCCATCAATAGTCTATAAAATATTATTTTGCTTCTTTAGACAGTTACCTTCAAATTTTTACACTTTTGTCTAAGAAATTTATTGTCAATTTAGCCATTTCTAATTAAACTATCTTAAACACGAATGGTGCAATAGAGCTTTAGAGAAGAGTGCAGATTCTTTTAGCAAAATAGCTTACAGAATTCGGACGCATATAATAATATATATTCGGAAGAATTATGGAAGTTATTTTTGCAAAAGAATATAGTGCTATTCTCAAAGATCTACTGCATTATTTGGGTTAATTAGTCACATAATTATAATCTAACGGAGAGCAAATAATGAGCATTGTCCCAGTCCATGATCCGGTACTTATTTTTTCGATAGTAATGGCAACAGTATTGATAGCTCCACTTTTAGCGGAGAGAATTAAACTTCCTGGTATTATAGGATTAATTTTCTTTGGAGTTATCTTAGGTCCACATGTAAGTAATATTTTGGAAAGAGATGAGACAATTAACCTATTAGGGAAAATCGGTTTATTGTATATTATGTTTCAAGCGGGTTTAGAAATCAATTTAGAAGAGATTAAGAGGAATAAGCATTTAAGTATTAATTTTGGATTATTGACTTTTCTTATACCATTAATACTTGGAACAGCCAGTGCTTATTATATTTTAGATATGTCTCTCTTAGCTTCAATCCTATTAGCAAGTATGTTCTCTTCTCATACTCTGCTAACTTTCCCAATAGTTAGTAGAATGGGACTAGCAAAAAAGAAATCTGTAACAGCTACCATTGGTGGAACTATCATAACAGATACCTTAGCTTTCTTAGTTTTAGCTGCTATTGCAGCAATTCATACTGGTGAAGTATCAGCTTTGTTTTGGATAAAATTAATCTTGTTCTCAGTCCTTTATGCTGGAATTGTAATAGTATTTTTACCAAAAATCACTACTTGGTTCTTCCGTAGATTTTTCACTGAATCCGGTGTTGAGGATTATGTATTTGTTATTACAGCTCTCTTTATTTCAGCCTATTTTTCCCATTTAATTGGTTTAGAACCTATTATTGGTGCATTCTTAGCAGGTCTGACCTTGAACCCACTGATTCCTGAAAAAGGTGTGTTAATGAACAGAATCCAGTTTGTAGGAAATTCTCTCTTTATACCTTTCTTTTTGATATCTGTCGGAATGCTTATTGATCCTATTGTCTTGTTTACTAATAAGTCTGCAATTTTAGTTTCTTTAGTGATGATTATAATTGCGATAGTTTCTAAAGATTTTGCAGCCCGTATTTTTGCTAAAATAGCTAAATTTTCTCATAATGATAGGGGATTAATATTTGGCATGAGTGTTAATCAAGCAGCAGCGACATTGGCAGCTGTTCTGGTTGGTTTTAATATTGGTATTTTCTCTGAAGCAATCCTATCTGGAACAATTATGATGATTGTAGCGACAAGTTTCGTGGGCTCAATTATGACCCAAAAATATACTCGTAAAATCCTTATTAGCAAAGAAAATGACACAAAAGATATACCAAGTAAAATGAGCTTGAATAGGATATTAATTCCTCTCTTAAAAGAGAAAGATGTAGCGTCTTTAATGGACTTCTCATTTCTTCTTCATAATAAAGGTAGCCATGAACCTCTTTATCCTCTGCATGTATCACTTGAAGGGAGTAACTTAGAACAAAAGATAGTTGAAGGTGAGTCAATTTTGGCAAAGGCAAATGTCAGAACTAATGCTATCCAAAAGAGTTCTATTCCTTTGAATAAAATTGATAATAATATCTCTGCTTCGATTATTAAAACCATTCATGAACAAAGAATTAATAAAGTTATTTTGGGCTGGAGTGAGAACGGTCCATTTATGAGTTCTTTCTATGAAACAACTACTGAGCAATTAACTAAACATTGTTTAGAAATGATTTTAATAGCTAAATTGGTAAAACCCTTAAACATAACTAAAAGAATTGTATTGATTATCCCACCTTATCTGCACAGGCAATCAGGATTTACAGATACAATAAACTCACTCAAAGTACTAAAAAATGCTATTTCTGCAGAATGGTTTATTATCTCAGAAGAGGAGACCTTTATGGAAATTAAACACCACTTCAAGAAACAGAAAGGAGAAGTTAGCTTCAAGCCTGTTGAAAGTTGGAAGAGTATTATAAATTCTGTTAAGTCTATATTGGAATCAACAGATATGATTATTCAAATATTAGCAAGGAAAGGTAGTATAGCTTGGAGAATGAGCTTTGATCAATTAGCTAATAATTTATATAAACACTTTCCTGAAAACAATTTAGTGGCAACTTATCCTTACCTTTATACAGCAGACCATATCGATTATTCAGAAAGTGAAGAAGAGGTAAAAACTACTATTAAAGATAAATTTATTAATGATTTGATACCTGCAACAAATATTTACTTGGATTTTAAAGAGAAGAATCCTGAATTAGTGTTTGAATCTATTTTTCAAGACAATTCACACTTGCTTGATGAGCAAATCCTTAAACAAATTATCGGTGTTCTTCACGATTTTCCACTGGAGTTAACCAAAGAAATAGTTTTAATACATACCAGAACAAACTTAATCAAAGATTATCAAATTTATATTGCAGTTAATCAAAATGGCTTCGATATTCCTCAAATAGATAATGTTCATAAGATTATGATTATACTCTTGTCTCCTGAAGACAAGACTACGCAAAGCCACCTCAATGTTCTTTCCCAGATATCAAGAACTGTTACACAAGATAAATTCATTAATTCAATTTTACATGCTAAAAACTTTGATGAATTTAGTAAAATGTGTGAAGAAAAGGGGAGTTAAGACAAATCACCAGATATTAAACACCTTTCGACAGAAGATGTCTTTTTTTAACCCGAATGGTGCAGTAGAGCTTTGCAGAAGAGTGCAGATTCTTATCCCCTTTTTTGAGGGGGACGCAGGGGTGCATTAAGGTTTTACATAATTTATCAGCGTATAATATATATACTCTGAGAAATTATGTAAAATGCTTTAGCAAATGAATATAGTGCTATTCTAAAAGATCTACTGCATTATTTGGGTTTAAATAGGGAGTATGCCAATATACTTTTTGGAAGACCATTATAGCTCCTTTTAAGGGCATTAATAACTGTCTCAATATTATTCCGATTATTCATCGAGAGTCTAATTAAGGCGAATCAAGAGAGAAAAGGGGATTAAAAAGAGAGCCTCTTTTTTGACAAAAAAAATCCCCCTGAAAGGGGGAAAAAAAGTAATTATTAAACTAAGAAAATTAGTTCAATTCTTTATAATAAATTAGAATTATACAACTTTTTTAACTTTATTAGCTTTTAAGCAAGCTGCGCAAATTTTAATAGTTTTAGTTTCACCTTTAATTTCCGCTCTAATTTTCTGAAGATTTGGGTAAAATCTTCTTTTAGTTGCATTTAAAGCATGGCTACGAAGGTTACCAACAATAGAACCTTTTCCGCATACATCGCATACTCGTGACATAATTCACCTTCCTCATTTTTTTCTATTTATGACAAAAGAATGATATACATATATTTTGGCAAGAATTTTGTGCATTTTTTTTTAGATTAATAAATCTGTCCAGAAAAAAATTAAAATCGTCTTCTATCACCAAGCAAAATAATGTCTTTAAGATTCTTTTTAAAGTTAGCATTCATCCATTTTTTCTCAAAATCTTTATTTTGGACAATCTGAGCAATAGCAGATAATGATTTTAGATGGATATTCCTTTCAGACATTGAACCAGCAAGTACAAAAATCGCTTTAACTTGAGCTTGTTCAGCAGAAAACTCAATTCCCTGTTGGGCTCTAATCAAAATAATTTCGAAAGAACCTTCTCTTTCAATTATTAGATGAGGAATAGCCACAAAAGGAGTTAAAGCAGTCGATGCTTGTTCTTCTCTATCGTGGAGTTTTTGTAAAATATCTGCTTTTGAAATTGACATTCTGGCTTCTAAATTTTCTGAGATAATACCAAAAAGTTCATCCATTGTTACTTTTTCTGTAATATCAATAACTATAGCATTTTCAATTAATTGATCAAATTTATCTTTAGTAATATCATCTCTTTCATATAAAATACTTTTTAATTCCCCTTCTAAGTTATAGGAGGTTAATTTCTTATTCATAACTCTTTCGATAAGATGCAGAAGAGCATATTCATTATGGTCTTTTTTTCTTCCATATAAAAGATAAACAAAGAAACCAAAAATAATTAATCCAAAACTAATCAAAATTGGGTATAGTCCCATATCAAAAATTAGCATAATAAAAGCAAAAATAGCTAATATCTGAGTCCAAGGATAGAGAGGAGCTTTAAATGAAGGTCGATAATTTTGGATCTTACTCTCTCTAAGGATAATAACAGAAAGATTAGAAAGAATATAGTTCATAATCACAACAGTTGATGCAGCTTTGATAAGTATATCTAAAGGTAGTGAGATTGCAAAAATAATAAAGAAGCCTGTAATTAGCAAAGATGCGACAGGAGTCCCTAATTTAGGGGATATAATACCTAATAACTTTGGCATCAGGTTATCTCTACTCATTGCCATTGGATAGCGAGAAGCAGACATTATACCAGCATTTGCTGTAGTTATAAATGCTAACATTGAAGCAAGAAGAATCATGTAAAATCCGAAGTTCCCCAAGAATAGTTTTGCAGTATTAGCAATAGGAGTCAAATTATTTGAATCTGATAGTACTGCTGAATTTTCATTACCAACCGTAACAATTAACATTCCTGTGTATAAGATTATCGTGACTATCAAAGAAGAGATAAGTCCTAAAGGAATATTTCTTTTAGGGTTAGTTATTTCTTCGGACATAGATGCCACTTTGATTAAGCCTCCATAAGAGACAAAAACAAAACCTGCAGTAATTAGGACACCCTTACCCCCATTGAAGGTAAATGGTTCAAAATGTTGAATTTGTATAGAATTAATACCACCTATAATATATATAAGCATAATGGAAATCAGACCAACAACTAAGGCAACTTGGAACTTTCCTGCTTCTTTTACACCGCTAATATTCAAGCCAACGAAGAAAATAGTAATTAAAACTCCAATAAATAACCAGATTGTAGGATTAAAATCCATAAATAGTTTTGCTACAGAGATTATACCTATTATCCCAAAGGCACTTTTTAAGGATAAAGCAAACCAACTTAATAATCCTGAAATAGTACCCACAGAGGCACCCAAACTTCTATTGATAAAGAAATAATCACCACCTGCTTTAGGCATCGCAGTAGCTAACTCTGAGACGCTAAGCACACCAGCAAAGGCAAGTAAACCTGCAATAAAATATGATACAAATTCAGAAGGACCTGTCATAGCAAAAGCTAATCCCGGCAAGATAAAAATACCTGAACTAATCATCGCTCCTGTAGCGATGCTAAAAATCTCAGGTAACTTAAGAGCCTTTTTTAATGGCATTGCACCTCCTATCAACAATCTTTACTTCTCTATGATTATCAACAATTTCAAAGTATATTTCTACTCTCTCTTGTGTTATTAATTCTTCAGCAATTTGAGGCCATTCCACAAAAACTATACCTTCATCAGTAAAATCTGTAATACCTAATTCTAAAATCTCTTCAGGGCTTCCGAGTCTATATAAATCTAAATGAAAGACTGTAAAGTCTTTAGCATCATATTCATTAAGAAGTACATAAGAAGGACTGCTAACATAATCTCTTACTCCGAGTTCTCGGCAGAACTCTGTAACAAAAAATGTTTTCCCAGCTCCGAGTTCACCATAGAGGAAGTAGATATCCCCTTTTTTAGCTTCCCTAGCAAGTGAAATAGCAAATTGCTTACTTTCTTCTTCATTTTGTAAGATAAAATTCTCTTCCATTAAATCCTCTATTTTTCTATTTTTTATGGAGTATTGCAACATTTACGCTTTAAGGAGGCGTATTAACATACGCCTAATAAATGCGGGCAGGGCTGCCCACAGTCCGACAGAAGACATCTTTGCTATCTATAAGGGCGTATTAACATACGCCCATAAATCGGTTAAATCTTATTTCTTTGCCTTCCCAATCGATAATGGAAGAATCATCTCTTGCATAGAGATGCCTCCATGTTGGAAAGTACCGTTAAATTTCTTTTGATAAGTGTGATAAGAGTTGGGATAAACAAAATAGTAGTCTTCTTTAGCAAAGATATAATTTTCGACAATATTTTTAACAGGCAAACCAATTGCTTTTGGATTTTTCATAAAATAAGCATGTTTATTATTAGCAGATAGGTTCTTACCGTCTTTGTATCTAACAGTTTGTGAAGTATCTTTATCGCCAACAACTTGAGTGGCTCTATTTACTCTAATTGAGCCATGGTCAGTAGTAATTACAATATTTGCCCCTTGCTTTGCAATCAATTTGAGTGCTTCGTATAGTGGAGAATGAATGAACCAATGTTTGGTAAAATCTCTCAAGGCTTTCTCATCTGGGATTGTCTCTAAAAGAATTTGATCTTTCGAACGATGATGAGTTAAGAGATCTAAGAAATTATATACTAAGACTACTAACTTATCATTTTGCCAACTATCTATCTTTCTAATGACAAAATTACCTTCTTCAATATTGAAGATTTTTACATATTTAGAAGGGACATCAAGATTCACACCAATATCTATAAGATGTTCATCCATCAATTGATGTTCATTTCTGTTTCTACTATTATCCATATCAGAGGAGTTATCCCAGTAATCTGGGAATCTGGAAGCTATATCAATTGGTAAAAGTCCGCTAAAGATTGAGTTTCTGGAATAAGGAGTAGCTGTTGGTAAAATTGAGTAATATAGTTGCAAATCTATGTTAAATAACTCTTTTAAATAAGGTTCAATAGCTAAATATTGATCTAATCTTAGGCAATCTAAAATTATAAAATAGGTTGGAGTATCTTCTTGTAATAGAGGTTCAACATAAGTAGAGATAAGATCATAGGAGAGATTAGGTCTATCATCGGAGTTAATCCACTTTTCATAATTATTCTCTACAAAATTTGTAAATTCACTATTACAGCTTTTTGTTTGGAGAAAATGCATCTGCTCTAAACCATTATCTTCTACTTCTGAAATTCTGAGGTCCCAATTACATAATTCTCTATAGATTTCATACCAATCATTATAGGAAGGATTGTTCATTATTACATCATTTATCCTATTAACAAATTTGGTATATTGAAGTCCTAATTGACTCTGTATAATGTTAGTTGATTCAAAGATTTTCTTAATAGACATAATAATTTGGTTAGGGTTGATAGGTTTTATTAGATAATCAGCAATTTGATTAGCAATTGCAAGGTCCATAATCCCCTCTGCCTCACTCTTTGTTACCATAATTACTTTTAAATCAGGAGAATTCTTTTTAATCCTCTCTAAAGTTTCCAAACCATCTAAGCCTGGCATCATTTCATCTAATAAGACAAGGTCAAAATTATCATCTTGCACCTTTTGAATGCCATCCATTCCATTTGAAGCAACATCAACACTATAACCTTTTTTCTCTAAGAACATCACAAGCGGTTTAAGTAATTCAACTTCGTCATCAATCCATAGTATTTTAAATTCTTTATTCATATAATCCTCTGATTTTATTATAGTAAATACGCTTGATACTTCAATTTCTTATAGATTATCTCCTTCTACTTGTTCTTCGAATTTTCTCTGCTTTTCTCTGATTGTTTCATTTACTTTTTCTAAATCACTATCTTGGAAAAAGAGAGCTAACTTATAATTCAACTCTTTTCCTGAACAGTTAAAATAACCTTTCATATTATCTAAGAATTGTTCAATAAATACATCTTTCAAAGTTTTAGAACTTTCTCTTTCTTTATCTCTAATCTCTTTTATTTTCTCTTTTAAGTCTTGGTGAGTTAACTCTTCAGCTTGTTTTACCCACTCTTCTTGAACTTCATAAGAACTATCTTTAATTAGTGGTTTGATAAGACTGAGTCTATCCATACCAATCTCTTTAACTGTTTCAGAATCAATATTCATATCTTTGATATAGATATCATATACTGCTATCAATTTTGCTGCTAAAGTATTGGACATGTTATATTCTGATTCTATGAATTCTTTAAAATTCTTATAACCTTTTATCTTGAAAGTACGCATTCTTTTCATTTCAGAGAGGAGCTCACCTAAGGCTACAAAATCCTCTTCTAACCTATTTTTGATTGCCCCTATAGCTTTAAATCTCTCTTCAGGAGTTAAACGATCTTCTTGATTTGTATTAAATATTTCTGACATATTCTATCCTTTTTATTTTTCTTCAATAGGGAAGTAAGTGTGTTCTGTTTTGGGAAAAATACCAGCTTTTACTTCTTCAGTGAATTGGGTTAACGATTGCGGAATAAGTGAATCTAAGTCTGCATAAGATTTAACAAATTTTGCTTTATAATCAGAATTACCTAAAATATCATGATAAACTAAAACTTGTCCATCAGTATATTTACCAGCACCTATGCCGATAGTAGGTATCTTTAAAGTTTCACTAATTTCCTTGGCAAGTCCTTCTGGAATACCCTCTAAAACTAACATAAAAGCCCCAGCTTCTTCAACTCGTATAGCCTCAGTTAGTATCTCTTGATATTTCTCTTGAGTCTTACCCTGTACTTTATATCCGCCAAATTTATGAATAGATTGGGGGGTAAGGCCAAGATGTGCCACTACAGGAATCTCACAATCAACAATAGCTTTAATTGCTGCAATTCTGGAATCAGAACCACCTTCCAGTTTAACAGCATTTGCCATTCCATCAGTAATTAAGCGCGCTGCATTTATCTTTGTATCTTTAAGGTCAAGATGATAGGTCATAAATGGCATATCAGCAACAATAAATGTATCACCAGCTCCTCTGCGGACAGCTTTAGTGTGATGAATAATATCATCTAAGGTAACCTGCAAAGTATTTTCATAACCTAAAACTACCATTCCTAAGCTATCTCCAACTAAGATGATATCTGCCTTACTTCGCTCTACTAATCTTCCCGAAGGATAATCATAGGCAGTAATCATAACTATTTTTTCGTCGTTTTTCTTCATTTTCTTGAAGGAATTGATATTTAACATTCTCTTATTATTCTCCACTATTTCCTTCGCTATCAGATTCACCCTCTGTGGCTTCGGAATCTTGTTCTTCTCTACTTGTATCTCTCTCATATTGGAGGTCTGAATTAAATTGTCCCTTGTTAAAATAAATATCATAGATAATATCGCCAACTTCTGACCAAGCAATAAATCTACCAGTAAGATAGCCATCTAAAAAGTTTGCTTGCATAGCATAAGAACCATCTTCATACCAAGCATAAACAGGCCCTGATAAAAAACCTTTTTTAATAGTCTTAAATTCACCTATCTGCCCATTTTTAAATCTACTATAAGCCATACCAGTGTATAACTCATTACTATAATAATATAATGTATCTATTATATCCAACTTTGATAATAATAGTGCTTGCTCAGGAAGCTCAAAATCTTCAATTGAATCTGTCTCATAAGAATTTACTTCAGCAAGTGTAACAACTTTTTTACCTTCTCTTGCCTTGGAGTCCTGCTTTTCCCCTTCTGTTAATACTAAAGAATCACTATCTTGCTTACTTTCAGAAGTAGCCAGAGCTTTTACTAATACCCCTGTTAACTTAGAATATTTCTCTAATTCATCTAAACTTATATTCTCATCCTCTAATGAATTTGACATAGATTTTAAAGCTGTAATTAACTCTTCTGCAGATTCATACTCTGTCATCCCAGAAGCTTTCAACTTATCTGAAATGAATGATAAATCAACTTCTTCATTTTGAACAATATTATGCAAATCATATATATCTTTAGAAATCTTAGCAATTTCTTGAGACTTTCTAATGTTCTCTATATTTGCTTGTTCCATGTCCGTTTTATTGATGTTTGAGCAAGCAATTAACAGCATTTGAGATAATAAGAATAGATATAGAAATCTTTTTAGCATTGACTCCTCCATATAGAGTTTCATTTTATTATTTAAATAAATAACATCACTATGATAAAATAAGATAATATTGCAAAATTGACAATATTTTTATTTTTTAATCCATCAAGGTATCTAACTTTGGCACCATTTCACTCATAAACTCTTGATATCTATCCTCAAAAATTGCCTTTCTTGCCATTCCAACCAATTCTAAATAAAAGTGAAGACTATGTATGGTAGCTAATCTCAAACCTAATATTTCACCTGCATTGAAGAGATGTCTAATATATGCTCGAGAGAAATTTTGACAAGCATAACATGTACACTCCTCATCTATAGGGCGAGGGTCATCCTTATATCGTCCAGCTTTAATTATGAGCTTTCCATTACGTGTAAAGATGGTTCCTTTACGAGCGTTTCTTGTAGGCATCACACAATCAAACATATCTACTCCATTAGCAATATTGATTAAAATATCACTCGGAGTACCTACTCCCATTAGATAACGTGGTTTATTTTCAGGTAGAATAGGATTAAGGAATTCGGTAACTGCAAACATATCCTTCTTCTCTTCGCCTACTGCCAAGCCACCAATAGAATATCCAGGGAAATCCATTTCTATTAATTTCTTTGCCGATTCTTCTCTTAAATCTTGGTGTACTCCACCTTGAACTATTCCAAAAAGTGCTTGTTTATCAGTGTATTTATGGAAGTCCTGCCCTCTCTTAGCCCATTCTAAAGTTGTCTGTAAAGATTTAGCTACATAATCTTTGCTGGCAGGATAGGGGGGACATTCGTCAAATGACATAATAATATCAGCACCAATTGCATTCTGAATTTCTATCGCCCTTTCAGGAGTAAACATGTGATAAGAACCATCTAAATGTGACTGAAACTTCACTCCATCTTTTGTTATTTTTCTCAAGCCTGCTAAACTCATGACCTGAAAGCCACCACTATCTGTAAGAATTGGTCTATCCCAGCCTATAAATTTATGTAATCCACCAAACTTTTTAATTAACTCATGACCAGGACGCATATAGAGATGATAGGTATTTCCTAAAATTATTTGAGCCTGTGTATCCTCTACTAATTCCTTAGGTGACATTGTCTTCACCGAACCAATTGTTCCAACAGGCATAAAGATTGGAGTTTTAATAATGCCATGAGGAGTAGTAAACTGTCCGGCTCTGGCATTTCCACTTTTTGCTTCTAATGTATATTTAAAAATAATATTCTCCTTATTAATTAGTATAGTATCTTGATATCAAACCTTGGAAGTCCGAATAGAAAGCATAAATCATTAAAGATAAAAGAAGGAACAATCCCATTTGTTGTAGAACTAACTGGGTTTTTATTGATAACTTCTTCCCTCTTATTCCCTCAAGGAAAGAAAACATAATATGCCCACCATCTAAAACTGGAATTGGTAAAAGATTCATAACCATTAACACAATATTTAAAAATCCAACAAATTGAAGTCCACGTGCTATTCCCTGCTTAACATAATCTCTTCCAGCAGAAAAAATCATCACAGGACCACCTATACTATTTTTAAACGATTTAGGCTTTTTTATCATCTGATAGAGACTAACATAATGCATAGCAACAATCGATGTAGTAGTCGTAAATCCTGTAATAATGGCTTTTGAGAAAGTCATTTTCTCCTCATAATTTATTGGAAAAAACTGAGTAATTCCAATTAGTTTTCTATCTTCATTAGGTAATTCCATTTTAGAGAGAGTCTTTGTTAATACATCACCTTCTCTTTTGATTTCAAGAACAACATCTTCACTATTCTTACCAATTTCGCGATTCATATCATACCAATTATTAACATTTATTCCATTTACAGAAGTTATTCTATCACCAGATTCAATCCCAGCATTATAAGCAGGGCTTTTGGGCATCACTTCCCCCACAATTGGTAGAATAAGAGGTCTGACTAAGGAATAATCTACCCAATCAGATAACTTAACATTGGGAATTGATATGTCTTGGCTAATCCCTTCACGCTCTATTGTTAAAGTATTAGATTCACCATCTTTTAGCTTATTTATGGCTGTGAACCACCCTATCACTTCTTCATTATTTACTTTAACTATTTTATCACCTGCTTGTAGATATGTTTGAAGATAACCATTTACCTGATCAACAACCGGGTAATGGTCAGTAACTTTTTGAGCGAACATAAAAGAGAGCATTAAGATAAAAAGAGCAAATAAAAGATTGGTAAAAGGACCTGCAAAAGCAATTATAGCTCTCTTCCACCAAGGTGAATTCAGAAAACCATCTGGGTCTTCATCAGCATTATCAAAGCTATCACCTTTCATCTTAACATATCCTCCAAGAGGAATCCAAGAGAGGGAATATTCAACCCCACCCTTGTTAAATTTAAAGATAGGCTTACCAAAACCAATTGAGAATTTCTCCACTTTTATCCCACACATTCGAGCAGCTATAAAATGTCCACCTTCATGAACAGCTACTAATACCCCCAACACAATCAAGGCTACAATTATTGTTAGCAAAATTTTCTCCTATCTATTTTCATCTGTTTCTGTTTGTTAATTTAGCCCTTTTTTTAGAGGGTTAAAAATTATCAGTTCCAAGCACCAA
This sequence comes from Cloacimonadales bacterium (SeqCode), assembly GCA_963692475.1. GTDB lineage: Bacteria > Cloacimonadota > Cloacimonadia > Cloacimonadales > JAFGVF01 > JAEKNW01. The sequence continues at coordinate 1,762,509 of OY829950.1, read as the reverse complement.
AACTAAAACTATCTCTTTTTTTGTCAAACTGAAAACATCTTTATATTTATTAATACTAAAATTAGTTAATAAAATAACTATTGACAGCTATATATTTATCTAACATGTTTGTAAAAGTTATAAACTTAAGGAGCACAAATGAAACGAAATCTAATTATTTTGTTAATGGTAGTAGGTTTTCTCACTATTCTTAATGGAGAAAGTATTACTTTAAATAGCAATGATAATAATATTTCTTTAATATCTTCTGATAACAATAGCACTGTTTTAGAGTTAAATATTGGAAGTTTTTCCCAGACCCCACTTAAAATAGATGGTAAAGAATATTATCAGATAAGTATAAAGAACGAGGCTGAGACCTATGAAAAAGGTGCTCCTGAATTACCAACTCTTACAAGAAGTATAATCATTGATAACTATTCTCAGCCAGAAATTAAGATTATTGATTCTGAATATAGAGAGTTTAAGATTAATGTTGCTCCTTCTAAAGGTGTAATTTCCAGAAATATCGACCCAGCAAGCATTCCTTATGAATTTGGGCAAGAGTATCAGAAAGATAAATTTTACCCAAGTCAGATCAGTTTACTTGGCTCACCATACATCATGAGAAACTATCGTGGTGTAGCTGTTACTTTTAATCCTTTCCAGTATAATCCACAAACAGAAGTACTTAGAGTTTATACTATGCTTAAAGTAGAAATTAGTAATAGTAGTAAATCAGGACAAAATGTCTTAACACGCTCAGGCAAAAGCGTTTCTTCTTTCGACTTTCTTTATCAAAACCATTTTTTAAACTATGAAACGAATCGTTATGCACCTTTAGATGAATTTGGTTCTATCTTAGTTATTGCTCCTCAGAACTATACTTCTACCATGCAAATCTATGCTAATTGGAAAATACAAAAAGGTATTCCTACAGAGATAGTTGATGTTGCTACTATAGGCAACAACTCTACTTCTATCAAGAATTATATTCAGACCTATTATAATAATCACCCTGAATTAGCTTTTGTTCAAATAGCTGGTGATGCAGCTCAGGTTGCCTCACTCACATCTGGTGGTGGTGGTGCTGACCCAATGTATGCTTTAGTCTCAGGTTCAGATAACTACCCAGATATATTTATAGGTAGATTTTCTGCAGAGAATACTGAGCAACTCCTTACCCAAGTTGAAAGAACTTTGAACTATGAAAGAGATTTAAACACCTCTGCAACTTATTTAAACAAGGCTCTGGGAATTGCTTCTGATCAAGGTGGAATAACAAATGGTGATAATGGGGAATCTGATATTGAGCACATGAATATTATTAGGAGTAATTTACTTAATTATAACTACATTTCTGTTGACCAAATTTATGACCCTAGTGCGTCTGCATTGTCTGTTTCAGTTTCTCTAAACAGTGGGAGAGGTCATGTAAATTATATAGGTCATGGCTCTACTTATTCCTGGGGGACTTCAGGTTTTTCCAATACTAATATTAATAATTTAACCAATATTGGAAAGCTACCTTTTATTGTCTCAGTGGCTTGTGTTAATGGTAATTTTGTATCTACTACTTGTTTTGCTGAAGCTTGGCTCCGAGCCACTTATAATGATGAGCCAACTGGAGCTATTGCAATCTATGCTTCTTCAATTAATCAGTCTTGGAATCCTCCGATGAGAGGACAAGATGAGATAAATGAACTTCTCACAAGTGAAAGCTTATCTACTATCGGTGGTCTTTACTATAGTGGTTCTTGTGATATGATGGATGCTTATGGAACTGACGGAATAAATATGTTTAAAACCTGGCATATTTTTGGAGATGCTTCTTTGCAAGTCAGGACAGATATTCCCCAAAATATGAATGTTAGTTATTCCCTAAACTTATTAGAAAACAGCTCTATTTACAACATAAATACTGGAATTACTAATGCTTTAGTTTCTCTTACTTATGATAATCAGATATTAGCAAAGGGATTAACAAATAGTTTTGGAGAAATACGTCTGCAAGTCAACAGCGAGCAGAGTGCTTATCCTGAAATAACCTTAACTGTGACTGCCCTTAATCAAGTAACTTATGTTGAAACTATAAACCAAGAAGAAAGTCAGCTTGATACGCCTAATATCATAGATTTAGATATTAATAGCAATGTTGTTAACCTAACTTGGAATGCTGTACCTAATGCTGATTTCTATAAAGTATTCTACTCTTCAGATTTAGAGAACTGGACAGAGTTAGGTCAGGTGAGCGGTACTTCATATGAACATAATCAACCACGTAGTGAGGTTAACCTCTACAAAGTTAAAGCATTTAGGAATGAAAGTAGAAAAAGAAGAAATTAATTAAACAGATAAAATAAAAACCCTGCGAAAAGCAGGGTTTTCTATATTTTTTGTTATGCCTAATAAGGCAATAAACTATAATCTTCCTAAAATATCATTTTCCACAGCAAGTGCTAATTTATTAGTATTTTCCCATAATTCTTTAGCTTTACTTGAAATATCTTTTTTAAAGTTTTCATCATTTATGCCAGACATATTAATCATGACATTAAGATAGGCAGCTTTAGCACCAGCATTAGCAGTAAGGGCAGCAACACCTGCATCTGAAAGAGCATTTGTGTTTCCAATAACTGCTACTTTTTCAGCTAACTGTACAGCATCCCAGCAAATTTCTAAGGTTTTTAGAGGGATAAGAATAGCATCTTTAGTAGCTTCTTCCATAGCGTGCTCTCTAAGTTTAATTTCTTCATCTGTCTTTTTAGGAAGCTTCATTGCATCCATCATAATATAGAAAGCTTGAGTATCTTCGTCAACAGCAGAAAGAGCTCTTTCTTTTATTGATTGACCTTCTTCCCCATATTTTTTGGCTTCTGCTTGTACTTTTTCATAACCTTTCTTATCAAAAGTAAGGTTAGAAACCATAGCAGAGAGTGCACCAGACATAGCAACACAAACTGCTGCAACAGAGCCACCACCAGGTGCTGGGGAATCTGAAGCTAATTCATCATTGAATTCGGTAATAGTCATATTGACCAAATTATTAGGATTAGCTATAGCATATTCAATAACTTTTTTATCTAAATCAAATTCTGCTAAATCATCTAAGCCCATAGACTTCACAGCTGTTTCCATTATCTTTCTTTCTGAAATACCAGCTGTTTCTCCCATTTTCTTGAGATAATATTTACCTGCTTGAATAAGAGCTTCTTTAGGAGTAAGTCCTACTAATTCTGAACCAGTTACATAAATACCTTTTGCTAAAGCTAATTCTCTAACCTTATCTAATACTTCATGCACAGGAGTAATTTTATAGTTTGTTAAGTTAATTGATATTTGTGCTCTATCGTATTCATCAATAAACCAACCTACAGCCTTGCACTCTTTAAAGATACCTGCTTGCATGACTTTGTTGCCATCAGCATCTTTGATTAATTTACCTTTTGCATCGCGAGCAGTACGGCCTTTCTCTCTTATATCAAGAGCGATATCATGAGCTTTGGCTTTGTCACGAGTATTAAGATTAATATTATAAGCAATTAAGAATTCTCTAACCCCAATAGCTGTTGCTCCGGAATGGGCATTGAACTGTTGTGGACCAAAGTCTGGTTTCCAGGCTGGGTCTTGCATTTTCTTAGGAAGAGCTTCATATTCACCTTTTCTTATATTGGCAAGATTTTTCCATTCAGGTTTAGAAGCAGAGTATTCATAGAGATATACTGGGATACCTAACTCATCACCTACTCTTCTTCCTAATTTTTTAGAGTATTCAATACATTCTTCAATACTTACATCTGAAATTGGAATTAAAGGGCAAACATCAGTAGCACCCATTCTTGCATGAGTCCCGTGATGCTTAGACATATCAATAAGTTCACCTGCTTTTTTAATTGCTTGAAAAGCTGCTTCTATTACAGCATCAGGTGTTCCGACAAAAGTAAACACAGTACGATTTGTCTCAGCACCTGGGTCAACATCTAAAAGAGTAACATTATTCACTGAACATATTGAGGCAGAAATTGCATCTAATATCTTCTTATCACAACCTTCACTAAAATTAGGAACGCATTCGATAAGTTTCATAAATTCCTCCGAATTTTTATTATTATTTATTTAATTTCTTAAGTTTAATTTTTTCAATTTTCCTTTCAGAAGCTTGAATTATCTGGATTCTAAATCCTTCGATGTTAATATATTGACCAAGTTTAGGAATCTTCTCTATTGTGTCGATTATTAAACCTGCAATTGTTTTATAGTTTCCTTCAGGTAAGTCTAAATTATATTCATCATTAAGGTCATCAACCTCATAATCTGCATTTATAATATAGGTATCTTCACTTATCTTAACTACATCAGAAGCATCATCTTCATGGTCATATTCATCTTCAATATCTCCGACAATCTCTTCCATGATATCTTCAAAAGTTACTATGCCTGAAGTTCCTCCATATGAATCTACTACAATAGTCATACTCTTTTTTTGCTTTTGCATTTCCTGCATTAACACATTTAAGCTAATGTTTTCAGGAGAGAAGTATGGTTCTCGTATTAAATCCTTAGCAACGGCATCAGGAGCTAAATCTTTCTTTAAAATATCATAGATTATAAGAATTCCAGTAATATTATCAATGGTCTCAGAATAAACAGGATAACGGGTAAAACCTTCTTCTCTAACCACATCAAGAATTTCAGAAAGAGGAGTATTCTCTTCAAAGCCAATGATATCACGTCGTGGGACCATTATATCCTCAGCAGTAAGAGTATTAAATTCTAACATTTCCTCAAGCATTTCTTTTTGAGGGTGAGTAATATTCTTATCTTCTTTTGTATTAGCAAGAAAGAGAGCTAAATCGTCTTTTGTTAAGTAAGAAAGTGAGTGCGGACCACTAATATTGAATCTCTTATATAACCAGTCATTTAGCCAAGTAACTATAGCTACAAGTGGTCTTAGAATGAAATAGGAAAATTTTAGAAAGGCAAAAGTTCTTGGTACTAAGGAATTAGAATAATCTCTAAAAACTATTTTGGGGACTATTTCTCCAACAAGAAAGACAGCCACACCAATAAAGAGTGAAACATATTCTTGTTTAAATGCACCACTATTATGAGCAATAACAGTTGCAACAGCTGCTAAGAGGATGTTGATTATATTATTGCCAATCAGAATAGTACCAAAAAACTTATCTGGTTTTGAAACAAAATTTAATAATTCTCTCTTCCCTTTATGAGTTTTAGCATCTTTTTCTAAGCGAAGCATATCCAAAGAGACTATTCCTGTCTCTAATCCTGAGAATAAAAATGAGAGCAGAAACAATACAATAAGTACTACAATATTTAGTAACATCTTCCTACTTCTTAATTATTATTAGTTATTAATCTGTTCATTTTTGTAAGCAATTTTAAGTGCTTCAATGAACTCAGTAATATCTCCTGCCATAATTTGATCGAACTTATATGATGTCAAATTAATTCTGTGATCTGTAACTCTGGATTGAGGGAAATTATAGGTTCTGATCTTAGCAGACCTATCACCTGTTCCTACCTGAGACTTTCTTGTAGCTGAAATTTCAGCTTCTTGTTTAGCAATTTCCATATCAAGTAATCTTGATCTAAGAACTTTCATTGCCTTATCTTTATTCTTAATCTGAGATTTCTCATCTTGGCATGTAATTACTAAGCCAGTAGGTAAATGGGTAATTCTCACAGCTGAATCCGTGGTATTAACACTTTGCCCTCCGTTACCAGATGAGCGATAAACATCTATTTTTAAATCATTTTGATTAATTTCTACATCAACTTCATCAGCTTCAGGAAGAACTGCTACTGTAATAGCTGAAGTATGAATTCTACCACTTGCTTCTGTTTCAGGAACTCTTTGTACTCTATGAACACCTGATTCAAACCTCATGGTTCCAAAAACATTCTGACCTCTTAACATAAATGATACTTCTCTATAGCCACCTTTATCTGTCATGTTAGATGTTAATACTTCCATTTTCCAGCCTTGATTTCCTGCAAAATAACTGTACATCCTGAAAAGGTCTGCAGCAAACAAAGCAGCTTCTTCCCCTCCAGTTCCTGCTCTGATTTCCACAATAGCATCTTTATCATCATTAGGGTCTTTAGGTGCAAGCATTTCTTTAAGAGTCTCTGCTAATTCTTCTAATTTTTCTTCAGACTCTTCTATATCCATCTTTGCCAGCTCTTGCATTTCTTTATCTTTTTCATGAGCCAACAAGCCTTTTGAATCCTTTATATTTTGCTCTATTTCTAAATACTCTCTATTTGTGGCTAAAATCTCTTCTAACTCTTTAAACCTCTTTGAAATCTTTCCATAAATTCTTCTGTCTGACATTATTTTTTGGTCATATACTTGTTCTCTTAATTGGCTATGTTCTTCTATGAGAGCGTCCAATTTATCTTGCGGTATCATTCAATACTCCTAACTTATTTATCTAATATTGTTAAATTTTCGTAATCTGTCACATCTATATCTAAGGCTGATTTCATAGCTACAACTGCACATTCAATCATTTCATCAGAAGGTGCTTGTGTTGTTATCTTCTGTAAGGCTAATCCTGGAAAAGTAAATAACTTAACTAGTGGATTATTTATATTTTTTCCTGAAAATTTTAATACTTCATAAGAAATACCAGACACAAGAGGAATTAGGGGGAAATGAATCAATAATCTTTGCCACCATAGTATCTTTTCAATCCAGTACATTTGAACAATTGTATCAACTATTGAGAAGAGTAAAATAGCAATCAACATAACTAAGAAGATGAAGCTTGTTCCACAACGAGGGTGAAGTGTAGTGAACTTCTGCACACTAACAGCATCTAAATCTGATTGTTGCTCCCAAGCATGAACACTTTTATGCTCAGCTCCATGATATTGAAATACTCGCTTCACATCCTTTAATTTGCTAATTGCCCACACATATCCAATAAAGAATACTATTCTAATTGAACCTGCCAAAAGATTAAAAAGTGCATTGTTTTCCATCTTCTGACTTAAAAAATATGGTACTACTCCAAACAAGATAATGGCAAAGCCAAAAGCAAAAACATAAGAAAAGAATTCTTCGCTCTTCTTTCTGAAATCAGATTTTGCTGCTTCTTTTTCATCTACATAATCCAATTCATAGCGAGAAGCTGAAAAAGTTAGTGTTTTAATTCCGATAATCATCATCTCTATTAAAGAAACAAATCCTCGAATTAATGGAATTCCAAGTATTTTAACTCTTTTAGTAATACTATCAAATTTCTCTTTCTTAAGTTCAAGTGAACCATCTTGCCTTCTTACACATGTAGCTATATGTTCTGGACCACGCATCATCACGCCTTCTATGACTGCTTGACCACCAATAGCTATTTCTTTCACTTTTCCCATTTTTTATTCCTTTTGCTATAATAAAAAAAACACCACAGGCGTAATGCTACTGTGGTGCAAAATTGTAAAAAATCTACTTTTTGTCTTTGCTATATTTTTGTTTGAACTTCTCTACACGACCAGCAGTATCAAGAAGTTTCTCTTTTCCAGTAAAGAATGGATGACATTCATTACAGATAGATACATTGATGTCGCCTGTAGTAGACTTAGTTTCAAAAATGTTACCACACATACATGTAACTTTAACTGTTTTATAGTTAGGATGGATTCCGTCTTTCATCATATACTCCTATTTATTATCATTTAATATTATTCTATTGCTTCTTACAATTTCGTAGTTAACATAAAAATCTATCCCTGTTAATATGTCAATATTTTTATTAAATTTTTATTAGAAAAGAAGTTTGCTGCATAATAAGAACACAAAATTCACATAGCTACTATATTATTTTAACTTATCTCGAAACAATCCCATCCAAAGTGAGTCAAAGCCATTTCCGTAGGACCCTGGTTCGGGTCTCAATATTTAATTGAAGTTCTTTCGAGAGACTTTTTAAAGTGCTTTAAGAGACCTTACGAAAAGATGCTTTTGGGTAGAGATCAAGAAAAAAATAGTATTTAATTAACTCAGAATGTCTGCCATGGAAATAAGTAATTTTGCTTATATTTTCTTCTTTTTATATGATTTCTGATAAGTAATTTGCTTGATGAACTCATTAGATATTCTTCTAAATACTTATCAATATATTATCATTTTTGCAGAAATTACCTTTTTATAATTTATTTCAATAAACTAGCTGGATAATCTATTTCTCTTAGTTACATAAGAGCTTAAAAAAAAATTATTGCCTAAATTTAACTTTTTAAATAAATTGATTTAAAATATAATTTTACATTCAAAAGAGGAAATTACAATGTATAGATTAGATGACAAACATTTAGAAAAAGCAAAGGAAATAGTCCTATCAGCACGCAAAAAAAAGAATTGTAAAGTGTGTTATGATAGGGGTTATATTGGCGTTAATCAACAAAACATGGTAGTAATTTGCCATAAATGTGTTGATGCAGACAAGGCTACTGAAGAGTGGAAAAAATATGTTCTGGAGAATGAGGATTTGAAAGAACATTATGAAGAGTTCTTTGAGGAAGAAGATAATCAAGAAGAAGAAGCCTCTAAAGAAGAAAAGTAATTATTAAAATATTTTATTTAGATAAAAGGAAAACAGATGTATAAAAGTATTGATTTAAAAGAGTCACCTGCTCTTCTTGAAGAAAGAGTTAGGAAATATTGGCACGAAAAAAATACCCATAATAAAAGCATAGATAATCGAGAAGGTGCAGAGAAATTTGTCTTCTTCGAAGGACCACCAACAGCAAATGGCAAACCAGGTATTCATCATGTAATGGCAAGAACCTTAAAAGATTCTGTCTGTCGTTATAAAACAATGCAAGGTTTTCAAGTTAAACGTAAAGCTGGTTGGGATACTCATGGTTTACCAGTAGAGATTGAAGTTGAGAAAAGTCTTGGTTTAGATGGCAAACCAGAAATTGAAAAATATGGTATCGAACCATTTAATAAAAAGTGTAAAGAATCTGTCTTTACTTACGAAGGTTTATGGCGTAAGATGACAGAACAAATGGGATATTGGGTTGATTTAGATAATCCCTATATCACACTTGATAATAATTATATCGAGACAGTTTGGTGGATTCTTAATGACTTCTTTAAGAGAGATTTACTATATAAAGGACATAAGATTGTACCTTATTGTCCAAAATGTGGAACTCCCCTCTCTTCACACGAAGTTGCTCAAGGCTATAAAGATGTAAATGATCCTTCTGTATTTGTTAAATTCAAAGCTAAAGAAATGGAAAATACTTACTTCTTAGCTTGGACAACTACACCTTGGACTCTTCTATCTAATGTTGCACTTGTTGTTAATCCTAAAGAGACTTATGTAAAAATTAAATTAGCAGAGACTCAAGAGAACTTAATCTTAGCAAAAGCCAGACTTTCAGTAGTAGCAGAAGATTATGAAATAGTAGAAGAGTATCTTGGGCAAGATTTAGAACACAAGAGATATGAAAGACTCTATGACTTCTTAGATGTAGAAGAAGATGGTTGGTATATAGGAATAGCTGATTATGTTACTATGGATGATGGTACCGGTGTGGTTCATACAGCTCCTGCTTTTGGTGCTGATGACTATAATATCGGGATGAAATATAAATTACCATTCATTAATTTAGTTGATGGAGAAGGTAAATTTATCGAAGCAGTTGAACCTTGGCAGGGTATCTTTGTTAAAGAGGCAGATAAGGGTATCATCAAAGATATGAAAGAGAGAAATGTTCTTTATCGAAGAGAACAAATTAATCACAGCTATCCTCACTGTTGGCGTTGTTCTTCTCCACTTATCTATTACGGTAGGGAGAGTTGGTTTATCAGAACTTCTCAATTTAGAGAAGAGTTGATGAAGAATAACGACACTGTGAATTGGTATCCTGGCTTTGTTGGTGAGAAAAGATTCGGTGAATGGCTCAAGAATAACATAGATTGGGCTCTATCTAGAGATAGATTCTGGGGTACTCCTCTCAATGTTTGGGTATGTGATGAGTGTGGAAAATTAGATTCAGTAGGCTCTATTCAAGAGCTTAGAGAAAGAGGATATTACAAAGATGGTTCAAAAGTAGCTGAAGATATTGAACTACATAGACCTTATGTTGATGATATTCATCTTAAATGCTCTTGTGGTAATGATATGCTTAGAACTCCAGAAGTTATTGACTGCTGGTTTGATTCAGGAGCTATGCCTTTTGCTCAATGGCATTATCCTTTTGAAAATAAAGAAAAATTTGATGGCGAATTATTCCCAGCTGACTTTATTTCTGAAGGTATAGACCAAACTCGTGGCTGGTTCTACTCTCTGCTTGCCATTTCCACTATTCTAAAGGGGAAAGCTCCTTACAAGAATGTCTTGGTAAATGATTTGATTCTTGATGCTAATGGTATCAAAATGAGCAAATCAAAAGGAAATACCGCCGACCCATTTGAATTAATGAATCAATACGGTGCTGATGTGATTCGTTGGTACTTACTTTATGTAAGCCCTCCTTGGGTTCCAACCAAATTCAATGAAAAAGGTGTTGCTGAAATATTAGGAAAATTCATGGGAACTCTTAAGAATGTTTATTCATTCTATACTACCTATGCTAATATCGATAATTTCAACGCTAGTGAATTTGAATTTAACCAACAGAGAAGTGCAGAAATTGACAGATGGATTATTTCTAGAACTAACACTTTAATAAAGAATGTTACTGAATATAATGATAATTACGACTTTACTAAGAGCGTTAGAGCAATTCAAGAGTTTGTGCTTGATGAAGTATCTAACTGGTTTGTTAGACGCTCAAGAAGAAGGTTCTGGTCTTTTGAACTTAATGATGATAAGAAAGATGCTTACATGACCCTCAACTTTGTTTTAGAGACTGTTGCTAAGCTTATCGCTCCTTTTGCTCCATATATGGCTGAAGATATTTATACTAATTTAACAGGGAAAGAATCTGTTCATTTAGAGAAATATCCTGTTTGTAACCAAGCTGTAATAGATGATAAGTTAGAAGCTGAAATGCAGACTATTATTACCTTAGTAGGATTAGGTCGTTCTGCCCGTAATACTTGTCAAATTAAAGTAAGACAGACCTTGCAAACCATCTTTGTTCCTGCTTCAACTAAAGAAGTTGTAGAAAGAATGACAGATTTATTAGTTGAAGAAATAAATATTAAAGAGATAAAATATATCTCTCGTGATGATGATTTTGTTCATTATGATATGAAACCTAATTTCAAAGTTATGGGTCCAAAATTTGGTAAGAGTATGAAGTTAATAGCACAAGCACTTCCTCAAGAAGATGCTTCTGAAATTATCGCTGCTTTTAATAATGGTGATAGTTTTAACTTAGTGATCAAAGGTGAAACTTTCCCTATAACTGAAGAAGATGTTGCAATTTCTATTCAACAAAGAGAAGGTTATACTTTCGAGTCCCATAAAGATATGTGGGTAGCTCTTGATACAAGCCTTACTCCTGAGTTAATCAAAGAAGGCTATGCTCGTGAAATCAATAATAAAATTCAATTCACTCGTAAAGAGAATAACTTCGACATCATGGATCGCATTGATGTATTCTATTATGCAGATGATGAACTTGCTGAAGTATTCACTACTTTCGCAGACTTCATAGCTTCAGATACTCTTACAGATAAATTCTTAAGAGAAGATAGTATCTCAGAAATGGAAGAATATGATATAAATGGTAAAAGCCTCTTTATGAGATTGGTACAGAAATAAATTAATTAATAATAAGGGAACTGATTTTCAGTTCCCTTTTTTATCCAAAATGGTACAGTAGATAAAATTAAATGACTTAATCCTCAACTTCATCAGTTGCTAAAGTCGCAATTAAATCATTAACTTTTTTAACCCAAATAATGCAGTAAAAAACTAATTTAAAAAAAATAGTTGCATATTATCTCTATTTCCAATGATTTGGATGTAACAAACAACAAAGGCAAGGAAGAAGATAAATATGCAACGTAAACAGTTTAAAAAAAGTAAAAAAAAGGGTCAAGTCAAAATTGAATTTAGTCCAAAACTTATTACTTCATGGGGTGGTACAGCAACGATAATCTCACGATATTTAGATAAGATTGGTTTTCGAGAATTAATCGCTCAGATTTATTCCATTCAAGAAAAATCAAACAATTCAACAGGAGTCTATTCAAAGATTATATCGCTTTTTATATCAGTTCTTAATGGAGGAACCAAGTTTTCTCATATCAATTACATGGAAAATGGACTTAGAATATTTGAACGCTGTTTTAGAGTTAATCGATTAGTAAAATCATCAACAAGTATAACACGTTACTTCAACAAATACAGCCGTAGAATTTTCAACGAAACATTGTTGCAAAACATAAACGGATTTTTTTTACAACCTCTACTCAAACAAGCGGGTATCATAAGAGATACTTTACGTTTTGACTCAACTGTTGTAACTAGATATGGAGAGCAAGATGGAGCGAAAAGAGGTTATAACCCATCTAAACGAGGTCGACCATCCAATAATCCTAACATTGCTTTTCTAGGTAGTGGTTTCACAGTTAATTTCTGGAATAGATCAGGCAACACTAACTCTGCTAACGGAATTGTAGCGTTCTACAGGCAAACAATATCTTTTATTAAGGAGGTTAAAATCACAAGAGTACTGGCTGACAGTGGTTATTATAGCAAGAATTTTATTTTACAGTTAGAAAGAGATAATATGGATTATGTGATAGCTACTCCTATTCACCAATATTTCCAAAGAGAAATTTATGACTTAGAAAACTGGACTCAGATTGATGACGGGCTTGAGGTTAATGAGTTTTACTATTCACACCAGAGCAAAGATTGGGAAGGTGGACGTCGTTATATAGTTGTCCGACAAGAAATAGAAAGACGTCCAAAAGCAACAGGAAAACAACTTAGATTATTTGAAAATGAACCATATTTTAAAGAATATAGACACTCTCTTTATGTAACTAATGATGAAATAGCTTCTCCACATGAAGTATGGAACTATTACAAACCTAGAGCAAATGACGAAAATGTTATCAAAAATATGAAAGATGGATTTGGACTTTCAGCCTACAATTTGAGGAATTTTTGGGCAACTGAAGCTGTACTAATGACCATATGCTTAATTTTTCACAATCTAATAACCTTACTTGTAAAAACTGTAATAGAGCCTGGAGGCAAAAGGACGAAACTACGAACTTTGAGGATGGAATATTTGATAGTCCCAGCATTAATGGGAAAGGATGGTAGGGATGATGTTGTTCGGATTGGTTTGTCTAACCCTAAAAGGAGAACGAAATTCCTGCAAATACTTGAAAGAATTAAAGATATGAGATTATCTTTCAATTGCAATGCAGTAGAGATTGGAGAGATGATATGAACTGAATATTAGGATTTGAAACAATAGAAAAGTAAAAAAAACTTAAAATGATGATGTTTGAATAGCCCTTTAAAAAGGCTAAAAAATCATATTGCATTATTTTAGTTTAAATGATGAAATAAAGTTGATATTAATACTCGTGAAAGGAAACTACTGAAATCCTAATGCATTATTTGGGTTTAATCCCACTTTCATAATTGCATTTTGTGAAAACAGCGAAAGCTTCATTTAGTTTTGTTTTAGCTTCATCAATTTTATGCAATTCTAAATCACAGGTAGCCCAGTTGAAAAGGGCAATTCCTTCACTCTGTTTACTGCCTAAAGTATTGAGTATTTTAAATTCTTCATGGAAATTTTCACCAGCTTCTGAATATTTTCTCTGTATCTTATTCAATGTTCCAAGAAGCCCATAAGAGTTGGCTACCCCTTCAATATCTTCTATCTTTTTTTGATGTAAAATATTTTCTCTTATAAGCTCTTCAGCTAACTTAAACTTATTAATTTTAATATAAATCTGGGCAATAATATTATTTACAAAACTTTGAGTTCTGAGATTATTCATTCTAATACCAATATCTCGTGACTCCAAAGCATAACTTAGAGCTTTATCAAATTCTCCATTAGAAATATAAATCAAAGATAAATTATAGAGGATACGAGATACTTGATTAGTATTTTGGCTTAGACGAGCAATTTCCAATGCTTCAAGAAGGAGAGATAATGCTTCAGAAACATTTTTCTCATTATATTCTAACATAGCCAAATCAGACATAGCTTTACATTTATTTATTCTGTTTCCTGTTTCATCAGAATATTTTAGAGCTTTGATATAATAACTCTTAGCCTGATATTTATCACCAAGATGGTAGGTCATCACTCCAATATTATGAGCTCCACTTGCCATGAAGTTTGAAGTATTAAGAGTTTCAATCAGATTTAAATTTAATTTGAAATAGTGGAGAGCATCATAATACTTGGATTTTTCCATGAAATATACACCCAAGAGATTAGCAATCCTGCTTACATATAAATCATTATCAGAATCTAAATACTTATCTAACAACTCTATTGACATCTCTTCAAATTCTTCACCACGGTTTAGATATCTAAGAGAATCCAAGTAATAAACTGTTAAATGAATTTTAAATTCCGAGCCTTCGTAAAGCTTAATGATTTCTTGAGTAAATGACACTAACTCTTCGTATTTTTCTTGAATAAATAAAGCTTTTGCTTTGAGATAATTTAATTTAAGCCATTCTTTTGTACCTGCTTTAATTATTTTATCTAACTCTTCAATATCTCTATTCGAAATATCTATCCTACTCTCCTCAAGATTGACCTCAACGATTTTTAATTTTGTATCAATCATTGTTTCCTCATCATCTATTTCTTTATCTTGTAAATAATCTATTATTTGCTTACAGTATTTTAAAGCTGCACCATATTTATGATATTTTATAGAATCATCTATTGCTAATTTTAAGTAATAAACAGATTTATCTGCTACTTCCCCATTTATGGAATTATATATCAACTCTTCAAAATGGTTACTTAAATTATCTGCATAAATCTTTTCCATCGAAATTAAAGCTTTTTTATGAATATTTACACTCTGACCTGTCAGAAGTAATTTATAGATACAGTCACGGTATATGGAGTTTCTAAAGACATAACTGAATTCTAAGGATGGATACCAAAGATTTTCAATTTCACCTTCAGCAAGAAATCGAGAAATATCATTCCCACCCATCATTTCTTGGAGAATTCTCTTGTCAAATTTATTTCCTAAAACAGTAGCAACCTTAACAACTTTTTTCAAAATATCATCTAACTTATCTATGCGCTCGATAATCATTGCTTCGATAGTATCCGGAATTGAGAATGTATCTTCAAGAATTTGATTGGCATCATCTAACAACTTCTCACGCTTGATATAACTAACAATTTGCTCTATGTAAAAAGGATTTCCCTTTGACTGATCAACTATTCTATTTAAAAGCTTATCACTTATCTTTATATTATCTTCCAAATCATCATAAAGAAAAGTCTTTATCATTTTAACAGATTCAATGTTATCTAAATTTTCTAATTCATAGAACCTATCTTTAGCTGTGATCTCTAAGTCCTTAAATAAATTACATTGTTTAGACCTACTTAAAATTATAATTGTGATAGGATAATCACGAATTAGAGGATAAAAATACTGGATAAAATTATAACTTTCAGGGTCTATATAATCAAAATTATCAATAATCATAACTGTGGGAAGATTTAATGAAAGAAGCCTAAAAATATTTGTTATTGCATATAAAGTATTTTCATACCTGCTTTTTATAATTTCACTGTCCACATTATCTGCTATAAATTCCTTGATACCTAATAAATTCTCAAACAAATCTATTCCACTATTTAACTCGTGAATCAAAGTTTTATTATTAACATTCCGAGCTAAAGAATCAATAATTTTAACGATTTTATTTCTATTTATAGTATAATCGTCAGAATCTACTATTTTGAAATAATATTTAAAAAATGAAAGTAAAGGGTTGTAATTTTGACGGAGAACTGAATCACATTCCATATAAACCCAAGAAAAATTAGATTTACCTAATAAATTCACTAACTCAGCAGCAAGTCGAGTCTTTCCAATACCTTCATCACCATAAATATTAATGATTTTCGAGACAACATTTGAAGTAGAGTCATTTATCTTATTACTAATAGTAAGCAAATGCTCTTCTCTACCCACAAACTTGTTATTGAAGGAAAGAAATTCATTTATAAACTTTGGTGCTGTAAGAACATAAGTAGGTACTTTTGCTTGGAAACCTTTATAATTACGATATCCTTTCATAATTATTTTGAAGCTTTTTCGAGCTTTGTTGAAAATATACTTATCAACTAATATTTCATTAGGATTTGCTTGAATAGCCATCTCAGCAGATAGATTTATTGACATACCTAACGCTGTATATTCTCCACGTGTTGTGCTACCAACAAAACCAGCATATGATTCACCATAACTAATACCAATTCTGGATATGTTTGAGTGATAATTCCTTACTTCAAGAGCAAAATTACAAGCTCTAATTGAAGCATCCTGGAAAGCCTTTGGAGCTCCAAAAATTACTAAAATAACTAAACCCTTATCAGAATAATCAACTTTATTAAAATATCCCCCATATCTCAAGGATAAATTCATTACTCTGATGATAAATTTCTTTTTATTTTCTGAATCTTCAAAAGCTATAAAACAACTAACTACTTTTCTAAATTCCCCAAGCTTGTCATGATTTCTTAAAATTGGAGGTAAAAATTTATTGTAATTTTGATAGATTTCATCTTTATAATCAATAGTCTTCTGATCTGTCTCGTGTCCGTTATTACTTACTGGGAAAGCGTATTTGATCTCGCCCCTGTTTGCTTGCAGAATGGCATTTATTGCAGAATCAACTCCATTACCAGAAAAAAGATATGTTGAATAATAATCAGAGTTAAAGATATCAAGAATAACCTCCCCAAATCCAACCCCTACTTTGATAGAGATAAGAAAAGAGAGTTCGAAATTGTTTTCAAAATTATAATTATTTACTGAACTAATAATTTGGGAAGTTAGGTTGGGGAAATCGATATGAGCAACTTCATTATCTGGGAAAATAGCGATAAAAGAGTCACCTGCAAATGACGATATAAATCCATGATTTTCTTCAATAATTGTAATTAGTGGATCAAAGAGTTTTCTAATAATTTTTGCTAACTCTTCTGCACCAGCTGAACCTCTATCCATTAGCAACTGGGTTAATTCGGTAAAACCAGAAATGTCAATAATCAAAATATGAGCAAATAATTCTTTATTAAACTTACCCTTATTATATTCATTTAGTACAAAATCTGGAACAAAACTTTTATATCTCATCTATCTCCAATTATTTTTGAAAACTATTTACTCTCTTATTTTCCTCTATCACTGTTTTTCAAAAACTATAGCATTAACAACTATGCTTAAAACACAACCCTCAGAAGAGGGTTGGTTTATACATATATGCTTTATTATGGAGAGAAGATTATTTAGTCAATAGAATTTTTCTTGTAATCTGATTATTCTCTTGCTTTAATCTAACAAAATAGACACCTGAAGCAACTTTTAATCCTCTATTGTTATCACCATTCCAAACAACTCTGTGACCACCCACAGTTCTCTTTTCGTTAAGTAAAGACTTAACTACTTGACCTTTTATGTTATAAACTTTAATATCAACAAGTCCTTCTTCAGCAACGTTAAAGAGAATATTAGTTGTAGGATTAAATGGATTAGGGTAGTTCTTTAAACTGATTTCACTATTAATGCTTTCAATAAGATCTTTGTTACCAACAAATTCGAAAACACCAAGATCAGGGATGGTCCCATCACTATCTGGAGTTTCTACTGGGTCACCTGCATCAATGCAAGGAGAAGTAGGGTTCAACTGAAACTCTACAAATTTTTCAGCAAAGGTAGTTTTTTCTGCATCATCATCAACACTACCTACAAAGTCTGGAGATTCGTTATAATTAGAAATGCCTGGGAATACTTCCCCATTTGGTAATGAAATATTATTATAACGAGCTTCGATATAATCATAATTAGAAACAAGGTTGTTACCAGGATTTTCTTTCCAGATAATGTTATTAACTAATTCTGATGGGGTGTAGCGAGAAGCCAATCCTTTATCATAGTTAACTATAGTATTATGTTTCATAATATTGTTATCAATATTTGTAACATCAATACCTTTAGAGTTATTTTTATGATAAGTGATAAATATTAGATTTCTGTTTATATCACTTACTGAATTTGTGCCACTCACTGAGACTGCTGGATCACAAGATTTTACAACATTATTATTAATAATGGCATTAATCTTACCTGTGAAATCTATACCTTTGAAGTTACCTCTTCTGGCTTCTGTTTGATAAATTTCAGTATGCTCCACTTTTGCTTCAACATTGCAATTATAATTATTCTTTAAATAGATTGAGTTATCATAGTCTGTGATGTGGCTATTATCAACAAAGAGGTTAACTGCTCCTTTGAAATAGATAGCTTTAGTGTTAGCTCTATCATTATTATAATTACTAATAACTGCATTCAAAATATTAGCTTGAACAGGTGTTGAACCAGATTTAAAGTAAATTGCATTATCATAATTCTGGATATTCACAGTATCAACATTTAAAGACATGTTTCCCTTAGATTTAATTCCATAATTATTCCATGAAGGAATATTGTTTGGAATAGAGATATTATTTAGGACTTGATCACCTTCGCAATTAAATTCAAATCCAGTATCATAGTTTTCAACTTCAATATTGCTCCCGGTAAGGCTAATATTACCTTCTATTTGAATACCATTTGTTGAGAATAATCTATCACTTTTCCAGCTTTCTGGTGAGTAATATATTCTTATAACATCCATGGTTGGGGTTGTTGGTGCATGAGGTTCTCCGCTATCATCGTCGCCATCACCATCTGCATCAACTTTTATAGTAATACCTTCATCATAATTTTCAATATCAATATTTGCTAAAGTTGGATTGATTTTACCATCAACTACGATAGCTTTTGTTGAAGATGACCTATCACTTTTCCAGCTTTCTGGGGAGTAATATATTCTTATAACATCCATGGTTGGGGTTGTTGGTGCATGAGGTTCTCCGCTATCATCGTCGCCATCACCGTCAGCATCAACTTTTATAGTAATACCTTCATCATAATTTTCGATATCGATATTTGCTAAAGTTGGATTGATTTTACCATCAACTACGATAGCTTTTGTTGAAGTTGTTCTATCACTTTTCCAGCTTTCAGGTGAGTAATATATTCTTATAACATCCATGGTTGGAGTTGTTGGTGCATGAGGTTCTCCGCTATCATCGTCGCCATCACCGTCTGCATCAACTTTTATAGTAATACCTTCATCATAATTTTCAATATCGATATTTGCTAAAGTTGGATTGATTTTACCATCTACTACAATAGCTTTTGTTGAAGTTGTTCTATCACTTTTCCAGCTTTCTGGGGAGTAATATATTCTTATAACATCCATGGTTGGGGTTGTTGGTGCATGAGGTTCTCCGCTATCATCGTCGCCATCACCGTCTGCATCAACTTTTATAGTAATACCTTCATCATAATTTTCGATATCGATATTTGTAAATATTGGATTAACTTCCCCTTCTACAACAATACCTTTTGTTGAAGTTGTTCTATCACTTTTCCAGCTTTCTGGGGAGTAATATATTCTTATAACATCCATGGTTGGGGTTGTTGGTGCATGAGGTTCTCCGCTATCATCATCGCCATCACCATCTGCATCAGCTTTTATAGTAATACCTTCATCATAATTTTCGATATCGATATTTGTTAAAGTTGGTTCAACTTTAGTATCCATAGAGATACCTGTAGTAGTAACAGTTCTTGGTCCTTTCCAGCTTTCTGGTGAGTAATAAATTCTGATAACATCCATGGTTGGGGTTGTTGGTGCATGAGGTTCTCCGTCATCATCGTCTCCATCACCATCGGTATCAATTTTAATATTAACACCAGTCATATAACCAAAAATATCTGTATAGGTTATTTCTGATTCGTTTCCATTGCCTATAAAGAGACCTTGTTCAAAGTCTCCTGTACCATAACCAATGATATTACAATGAGAGATATAGTTAGTTTTATTCAATATAACGCCTTTTCCTGAGCCAATAATATTGGTATAGGTAAAATTACTTCCTTCAGAATTAACTTCAATACCATTCCAAACACTATTTTGGTTTATACCTTGAATATAAACTAAATTATCTTCAACTCCATTGGTAAAAATATTACCATAAGCATAAATCCTAATATTAGGATTAACTAACACAAGAACTCCAGGTTCTATTGTTAAAGATGCTCCTTGAGGAATTTCTATATCATTAGTAACAATATAAGGACTTCCCGCTTCATTCCAAGTACCATAGACACTTGTGTAATCGACTATAGTATCAGAAAAAAGCATTAGAGTTAAAGTTAAAAGACTAAATATTAATAAAAACTTTTTCATAACTACCTCATTTATAAGTTATTTTTTTAATTATCTTTGTTTCTACAATTTATAATGCAAATTAGCTTCCATAATTTCATTGTGTTTATCTTCTTTTCTTACGTCTTATCTTTCAGCAAGATAGAAGGTTTTCTTTATCTAAAGTAATATTTGTTTTTTTTATCCTCAAGCAGAAAATGGGACTTTTTTGTGAAAATTCTCGAATTTGTCACATTTCATTTATATTCAACTCAGCCATTTTACGGTAGAGAGTTTTTCGATTAATTTGCAATTCTTTTGCTGATTCACTTTTATTCCAATTACACCTATCTAAAGCATCCATAATTAGTTTTTTTTCAGTATCTTTTAATACATCGTAGAAGCCAGCATCATCACTAAGTAAAGACTCCTTTCTTTGATAATAATTCTTGATAGATAAGTGCTCAGGATGAATAGTTGTGCCTGTGCAATATAAAACTGCAGTAAAGATTAAATGATTAAATTCCCTTACATTACCCTTCCACTGATGACTTTTAAGTATTTCCACAGCAACTGGTGAAATAGCAGATACACTTTTATTCAGTTCTTTATTGGCTTTATTAATAAAGTACAAGGCAAGTCTTTCGAAGTTTTCTTCTCTATTATTTAAATCAGGAATTTCAATTGAAACTTCATTTAATCTAAAGAAGAGGTCTTCTCTAAAAGCACCTTTTTTTATTAATGGATCACACTGTTCATTAGTTGTTGCGATAATTCTAAAATCTGCATTTACTTCTTTGTTACTTCCTATTGGATAGAACTTTTTCTCTTGGATAGCTCTAAGTAATTTAGCTTGGCTATTAAGAGGAAGGTTGGTTATCTCATCTAAAAGAATGGTTCCTTGGTCAGCCAACTCGAATTTACCTTTATGACCTTGAGCACCTGTAAAAGCACCTTTTGCACTTCCAAAGAGCTCATTTTCGATTAGATGTTCGGGGATAGCACCACAATCAACAGCAATAAAAGGTTTATTTTTCCTCTTACTGTTTTGATAAAGCATTTTAGCAAAAACTTCTTTACCAGTACCACTTTTTCCTGTGATTAAGACATTAAGGTTAGTTGGAGCAAGGACTTTAATTCTTCCCACTAATTCATTAATGATAGGGCTTTCACCAATATAAATATCTTCAGAATCAGTAGGTATAGAATAGTTATTCTTGTTACTTACTATTTGATTTATTATTAGTAAAAGCTCATTTTTTTTCACGGGTTTAAGTAGAAAATCTGCTACTCCATGCTTCATAACTTTGATAGCATCTGAAATACGGGATGTACCAGAAATAACAATGATTTCAGTGTTACTTGAAATTTTTCTGGTTTCAGGGATTAAATCTATCCCAGAGTCTTTTCCCATATAGATATCTAAAAGCATAACATCGATATCTTCGCTGATTAGAATATCTCTCGCTTCTTGATTATTAGAAGCACAGAAGAGAGAAAAATTGCTATTAGCAAGAAAATCTGAGAAGAGTTTTTGAATCACTACTTCGTCATCAACTATCAGGATGTTTGCTTTACTATTCTCTTTAATGTTTTTATTCATGAATTAATTTTTCCTTATGTAACATATTATTGTCAAGATAATAATTTACACAATGTAATTTTGTTTATTAATCACCTATTTAAATCATTATTATTAAATAAGTTATTTAGATTTTTGGATTAAATTTTTAGCAGCTTTTATAACTTCGGGTATCTTATTGACATCTTTTCCACCTGCCATAGCTGAATCAGGTCTTCCACCACCTTTTCCACCAAGGATTTCAGCCAATTGTCCAACAATCTTACCGGCATGATAACTTTTTGTTAAATCTGGAGTTACTACTGTAAGCAGTGAGACTTTATCTTCCAGATTAGCTATTAAGATACCAATTCCAGACTTTAACTTATCTTTAAGTTGGTCTCCAAGAGTTCTTAAATCATTAGGATTATCTACTTTAACTTCTGCTACTACAAGAGTAATATCATCGATTAAATCAGCACTTTTGAGTAAGTCATTGATTAGTGATGAGCCTTGCTTAGCTTTTAATTCTTCGATTTCACGTTTTAATTCTCGACTCTCATCTAATATCTTTTCTATTTTCTCTTCTATGTTCTTATCATTAGCATTTACAAGTGTTTTTACAATATCTAATTTTTCTTCTTGTTTACGAAGATATTCTATAACCATATTTCCTGTTATAGCTTCAATTCTTCTTATACCAGCAGCTGAAGATGATTCTGAAACTATTTTAAAAGAACCAATTTCTCCTGTTGCCTGGACATGAGTACCACCGCAAAGTTCCATAGAGAAATCTGAAACAGAAATAACTCTTACTTCATCGCCATATTTTTCTCCAAAGAGAGCCATTGCTCCAGAGTTTTTAGCTTCTTCGATAGATTTCACAGCAATATTTACCGAGTTATTCATTCTAATTTGGCTATTAACAATATCTTCAACTTGTCTAATCTCTTCATTAGTTAAACCACTAAAGTGGGTAAAATCAAACCTTAAACCTTTGCTATCTACTAAAGAACCTTTTTGTTGGACATGTGGACCTAATGTTTGTCTTAAGGCAGAATGTAATAAGTGAGTAGCAGTGTGATTAGAAGCTGTATCTCTCCTTAGACTATCTGCTACACTGGCAAATACTTGCTTTCCTATAATAGAACCTGAAACAAGTTTTCCAAAATGAATCCAACTTCCTGCTACTTTTTTCACATCATATATCTTTACTGAAAAATCTTCATTTTGAATTACACCTTTATCTCCAACTTGACCACCAGATTCTGCATAGAAAGGAGTTTTATCAAGAACCAGTTTTACTAATTTTTTTTCATCTATAGCATAGCGTAAAATAGAAGAATGAGAAGATAGATTATCATAACCAACAAATTCAGTTTGTTGATTTTTTTCCACAATGACCCAATCTGTATCATCAACATCCATAGAAAATTTAGAATTTTGTCTTGCTCTTTCTTTCTGCTCTTCCATTGCTTTATTAAAACCTGCCATATCAACAGATAGTCCCCTCTCTTCAGCAAGTATAGTTGTTAAATCTACTGGGAATCCAAAGGTATCATAGAGAGTAAATGCTTCAACACCAGGAATAATCTTGTTTTTTAAGCTACTAATAATCTCTTCAAACCTCTCTAATCCTTTGTCTAAAGTCTGATTGAATCTCTCTTCTTCAGCCTTGATAATCATTATAATATAATCACGTTTTTCGTTAAGTTCACTAAAATGTTCACCCATAACATCGATAACAGAATCAACTAATTTATATAAGAAAGGTTCTTTCAAACCAATTTTTCTTCCGTAACGGGCAGCTCTTCTTAATATTCTTCTTAAGACATAACCTCTTCCTTCGTTTGAAGGCATTCCACCATCTCCCAAAGCAAAAGTTAAGCATCTTATATGGTCGGCTATAACTCTATGAGGGACAGATGTCTTAGGGTCATATTCAACAGCAGATATTTCACTTATTTTTTCTATAATTGGCATAAATAAGTCTGTATGGTAATTAGAATCTTTTCCTTGAATTATCTGACAAATTCTTTCAAATCCAGAACCAGTATCAACATGAGTCTTTTTAAGTGGAGTTAGACTGCCATCAACTTCACGATAGTACTGCATAAATACAAGATTCCAAATTTCCATGTAGCGATGACAATCACCATTTACCTCACAGTTATGTTCACCTTCAACACCACAGTAATCTGTGCCACGATCATAATGAATCTCAGTACAAGGTCCACAAGGTCCTGTCTCACCCATCTCCCAAAAGTTATCTTTATCGCCATGATAGCTGATATGGGTCGGATCAATATCTGTTAACTCTTTCCAAAGCTCATAAGCCTCTTGATCAGAATGATGAACTGTAGCATAAAGTTTAGTCTTATCTAATTTCCAAACGTCAGTAATTAGCTCCCATGCCCATGCTATAGCTTCTTTTTTATAGTAATCTCCAAATGACCAGTTGCCTAACATTTCAAAAAAAGTGTGATGGTAGCCATCTTTACCGACTTCATCTAAATCGTTATGCTTGCCCCCTGCTCTGATACACTTTTGAGAATTTACGGCTCTAAGATATGTAGCTTCTACTTTATCTAAGAAAATATCTTTAAATTGGTTCATACCTGCATTGATAAACAACAAAGTGGGGTCATCTTGAGGAATCACAGGTGATGAAGGAACAAAAGTGTGACCCTTTGATATAAAAAAATCTATAAATTGAGCTCTAATTTCGCTACTCTTTTTCATAATTTAGTCTCCGTAAAGTTATTAATATTAATCTATTGTAACAAAGAAGAAAATACCTTAATTGTGTCAAGGAAAAAGAGCTTGAGGTAATGAGGTAGAGAGGCAGAGAGACAGGGAGACTGAGGTAGATGATTGGAAAAAAGCACAAAGGCACGATTTCTCGTGCCTTTATTGTATTTTTAGTTTAATATTAAACTTATTTTCCGTAAACTTTGGCTTCTTCTAAACCTTTAAGAACTCTGATTCCACCTTGACATAAAGCTTCCATCTCCTTTTCGCCAGGGAAAAGCTCGATTGGAGCGATAAATTTAATTCTGTCAGAAATAGTATGAACGATTAAATCATTATACACTAATCCACCAGACATAAAGATTACATCTACCTTACCATTAAGGACAGTAGCACAAGCACCAACTTCTTTAGCAACTTGATAACACATAGCATCCTGGATTAATTTAGCTTTTTTATCGCCATTATTAATCATTTCAGCCACATCTCTACCATCATCTGTGCCTAAATAAGCAAGATATCCTGCTTTTTTGGATAGATAACCAAGTAGTTCTTTCTTTGTATATTCGCCTGAATAACACATTTCAATTAAGTCACCAATTGGTAAAGCACCAGCTCTTTGAGGAGAGAAAGGTCCCATTCCGAGAAGAGCATTATTAACATCTACAACACGTCCTTCTTTGATTGCTGCCACTGATACACCACCACCCATGTGAATACCAATCATATTGCATTCAGAAAGAGGCTTGCCTAATTTTTCAGCTAATAAACGAGCGATATATCTAATATTTAAAGCATGAAATAATGATTGTCTCTTGATTTCAGGAATACCGGAAATTCGAGCAATTTCGTCAAATTCATCAACCACAACAGGATCAACGATAAAAGCAGGAATACCATAATCGTTAGCTATTGATTCAGAAATGAAAGCTCCAAGATTTGAAGCATGAATTCTGCCCCATAAAGCAGGGTCGCTTAGATCTTTCTTCATCTCTTCATTAACAGTGTAGGTTCCACCGGCGATAGCTTTCATTAAACCACCCCTGCCTACTACAGCAACTAAGCTTTTAGGATCTACATTATTCTCTGCCATTGCTTCTAAAACTAACTTTTTTCTGTAATCATACTGCTCAATTATGCCACCAAATTTGTCTAATACTTCTGCATCATGTCTTAATGTTTTAGTAAAAACTTCTTTGTGATCATCATAAACTGCTATTTTTGTTGATGTTGAACCAGGATTAATTGCTAACACGCGATTTTCCATCGTTCCTCCATTATTTAATTTTATTATTTTCTCAAAAAAATAGATAAGGGGAAATATGGTCAAGAAGTAATTGATATTTTGGGATAAAATGTTAAAGTTTTGAGAATAATAACATACAATATCAATGCTTGAAAGGAATATGACATCTAAGATAATCAGTTCAGATGAAAGAGAGCTACTTATTCTGGCATATCAACAATTTAGAATTTTCAGACAAAGTATTTACACCGATAAGAAGAAATCTTGAGATTGTTAAACTCCTCTTACTGCTCCTCCATTTCGCCTTAATTAGTGTCACAATAAATAATTGGAAATCTAATGAGACACTAATGAGAGGGGATACTAAGACATCTCAGCATACATACTAAAGTATTATGAGAAGATAATTTAGGTTAAGCTAAAAAATTAAAATCTTATGAATAGCAATTTCTGGGTTAGAGATATCACTGATTAGAATAGTTTATAAAAAATTAACTCCTCTTTCAACCCAAAGAAGGATTTGGAAAGAGGAGTTAACAATATTTATTTTAAGTATTAATACAGGTATTTTCACTTTATTTGATTAGAACATACACAAACTATAGCATCTCTTGTTCAACAGTATTAATAGCATCTTTAATTGCAGAAACTTTATCTTTTTGAAGAAGTGTTCTTCTATATTGATTAATTTTTTCATACTCTTCCGCATCATAGAAGAGTTCATCTCTTCTTGTTCCACTATGTAAGATATCAATTGCTGGGAAGATTCTATTGTCGGCAATTTCACGGTCTAATATAATCTCACAATTACCTGTACCTTTAAATTCTTCAAAGATAAGTTGATCCATTCTGGAGCCAGTATCAACCAAGATTGTAGCTATTATAGATAGTGAACCGCCATTTTCGATATTACGAGCTAATCCAAAAAATTTACGAGGGATTTCTAAAGCTCCTGCAGAGATACCACCACTCATGACTTTTCCATTTCCCTTATGATTAAGATTATATACTCTTCCGATACGAGTCAAGCTATCAACTAAAAATACAACTTCGTTACCGCATTCTAATTCATTTTTAGCAATACTCATAGCAAGAGATGTTATAAAGACATGAGCTCCAAGATTTTGGTCATTAC
Organism: Cloacimonadales bacterium (SeqCode); assembly: GCA_963692475.1. Taxonomy (GTDB): domain Bacteria; phylum Cloacimonadota; class Cloacimonadia; order Cloacimonadales; family JAFGVF01; genus JAEKNW01. Next base: position 1,735,402 of record OY829950.1, on the reverse strand, counting down.
TACTTGCGAGAACGATTGCATCTGTCTCTCTTCTAAAATCGGTAATCTCTTCAGGACGTTCATCGACTAAGACTACTACTGGAAGTACTTTAGGATAATTTCTCTTAATATCTTGAGCTAATTCTTTAAGCAGAGTAGTTTTCCCAGAACGGGGAGGTGAAACTATCAATGCCCTTGAACCTCGGGCAATTGGAGAGAATTTATCAATTAATCTTAAAGAATTAAAGCTACTTTTATGAAAAGAGAATTTATCTTCTGGATTAATCACGGTATAAGAACTGAGTTCCCTTCTTTCATAATAGACTTCTGGCTTTTTACCACAAATCTCTAAGATTTCATCAACAACTTTTGCGCCTTTAACAGTTTTGTAGGTAACTGTCATTCTTAATCCGTGCTCAAGTCTTAACTTATTTACTAACTTACTCGAAATTGTTATTGGATTTCTGTTATTTATATCATCAGGAGTAACTATTTTAGAAACTGGTTTTCTCTTGATTAATATTCCTGTGAATGTCTCACTCATAAATATTTTACCTTCTTTTGATTGATTAGTGTTATATATTTTATAAAATACCCTTCATTGTAATTAATTTGAGAATTACTAAAAGTATAACACTAAAAATTATATTACAAAATTATTCCAAAAAATGTAATAACATAGAAACTTCTTCTATTAGGGAATATTGATATCCTTTACCATCTAGGTAATTATTATTCTTTGTTTAAAAATTAAATAATATTGTATATGTGTCATTAAAAATTATCTGCATAACAAGTCAAATCATTTAATTTTAAAAAAGAAAGATGATACACGACCCTACTCCAAAAAGTAATATTATCTCAAAGTTTTCAATCTTTATTTATCTTTTAATATCTTATAAATCGGTGTTATTAGTAGCATAATCTCTTAATTATCAAATAAACCGAATTTCTTTAACTTCTCATATAGTGTCTTTCTACTAATCTTCAACCAACTTGCTGTAGAAGTCTTATTACCATTATTCTCTTCAACTGCTCGCTTAATAATTTCTTTTTCAAAAAGCTCTATTTTTTTATTTATAGATATAGGTTGATTAATAATATCATTTATAAAATCACTCTCTTTTTTAAAATCCTGCATCTTTTCAGCTGGAGTAATGTTCAAATATTTCTCATTAAGAGTAGTCTCCGGACATAGTAATACTGCTTTCTGAATCGTATTAATGAGTTCTCTTATATTGCCTGTCCAAGTATGATTCTTGAGGAGTTCACTTGCTTCAGGTGATATCTGTTGAACATTACGTTTTAGTTTGGCATTAAACTTAGTGACGAAGTAATTTACTAAGAGAGGAATATCTTCTTTTCTCTCTCTAAGATCAGGCACAGTTAAATCAAAACCATTAATTCTATGAAAAAGGTCTTCCCTAAAAGCCCCTGAAATCACCTCATCAAGAAGTTTAGCATTGGTTGCAGATATTAACCGAATATCAAGGACTGTCTCTTCAATGCCCCCTACCTTACGATAAACTCTATTTTGAAGAACTCTCAACAGTGAAGATTGAGCAGATGATGAAAGATTACCGATTTCGTCCATAAAGATGGTTCCCCCATTTGCTGCTTCAAAGAAACCTGTGGAATCACTATCAGCACCAGTATAAGCACCTTTAACAGCTCCGAACATTTCCCGTTCAAAAAGGTTATCAGGAATTGCTCCACAATCTACAGCAATAAATGGCCTATTACTTCTCTCACTGTTATAATGAATATACTTGGCAATCTCTTCTTTCCCAGTTCCATTACTTCCGTTAATAATCACATTGATATCTGTAGGAGCTACTAATTGAGCATATTTGAGTAATTCTTTAAATATTCTACTTTCACCAATAATATGATACTTATCTTGTTTAGCTTGATTGGCAGAAAAAGAAGAATCTACCTGCTTAGACTTAATTTTTAGTGAGCCTATTTTCAAGGCTTTATTGATAATTAAATTGAACTGTTCGTCATCAAAAGGCTTAGTAAGGTAATCAATTGCTCCTAATTTAATTGCCTGAACAGCATCAGATATTTGCCCAAAAGCAGTTAGCATTATAATCGGGAATCTTTTATTCTCTCTTTGCAATTTTTCTAACAATTCAAAACCTGACATCACTGGCATTTGATTATCTAAAATTGCTAAATCAGGTTCTATTTGTTGCAACTTCTGATATCCCTCCATACCATTGTAAGCATGAAAAAAACTTAACTTCTTATTGGAGCTTAATAATCCCTCTAAAACAGTATGAATATCTTTGTTATCATCAATAATCAGCACTTTTTTCATAAGTATCCTTTCAAAATATAATTTTTTTGTAAATTTAACCCGAATGGTGCAGTAGAGCTTTGTGAGTTCACTATATTCTCCTGCACTCTTCCCCAAAGTTCTACTTTATCATTCGGGTTTAATTTCATAGAATAATATGTCAATTAAAAAAATATGCAATATTAATTTGGAATCGGATACTTGTGCTTTATTATTTTATATTTTAGGTTTAACAAAATCTTGACGATAATAGAAGATAAAAAAATATGACATAATCATTTATAAAAGAGGTTTTAATGTTAAAAAAATTTATATTACTGTTCTTTATATTCTTTATTGCGATAAACTCTTTTGCACTCGAGCAGAAGCAGTTTATTGAACAATATGGAGATAGGAAGGTAACTGACATAACTGTTAATGGACTAAGAAGAACTACAGAAAAAACTTTCATTAACTGGATGGAACTTAACACTGATAATTTAATATCAGAATATAATGTGCAAAATATATATAAAAGAATTGATGATAAAAAGATTTTTGCCTTAGGAAAAAATGTTGAGTTTTTCCCAACTGAAACTGATGCTATTATGATAATCACAGTTGCTGAGAAATTCTCTCTATTTGCAGTTCCTTTTTTTAATTCAGTTGATGGTGACAAGATGTATGGTGGTGCAGCCTTAGACAGTAATTTTTGGGGCTATGGTGCGACCTTACTTGGTGTTGGCGCTTTTGGTAAAAATGACATGACTACTTTTATTCTTCTTACTCAAGATGAAATGCTTAATAATGAATATTCTGGCAAATTAATTATCAATTATCGTACTAATGAGATTGAGATGAGTGATATCTTTGAAAATACTTCCTATTATGAGAGTAAGCAGAAAACAATTAATTTAGGAGTTAGCCTTGGTAAGAAATTCCTTGATAAGAAACTTACTATTGGCCCTGATTTAGAGTGGCAGAAAATCAAAATGGATAATGAAGAAGAAGAAAATCTTGAAGAAAATGCAAATCTCATTTTCTCTGGTTTATTAATTAAATATGATAACACAAATCAAAATTTTCTCTTTAGAGACGGATTTCAAGCAGAATCATTAACTTCCAGAGTATTTTCTTTAGATGATAACTATGATGACTTCTTCCGTTCTTACACTAAATTATCCTATTCTCAAACTTATGATTCCAAGATTAATTTTAAAGTTAAGAACACTATTGGCTTGTTCGATAGACCTGATAATGCTGAAGATGTTTTAAGCACATATCACGGAACAAAATCTCTTCCTAATATGAAAATATGGGCTGATGACTGGGTGAACGGTGCTTTCATTGTAGAGCATACTTTAATTAGTAAGCATAAATTAAATCCAACTCTGTCATACTACTATGAAGGTGGATATTATAATAATGATGGTTTGAATGAAAAATATCACGGTATCGGAAGTGAATTAAAAGTATATTTTGATAAAGTTGCTATTCCTGCTTTGGGATTTGGTGTTGCCTATAACTTCACTAATGAACAAACAATTCTCACCTTTAGTTTTGGTATGGGGGGAGAATAAACTTTTACCTTAATTAACTAAAAAAAAACGAAATTTAAAATATCATTAATACTATTATAAATTATGCCCTGCAAAAGTAGGGCGTAATTTCATTCTGGAAATACTAAAAAAATAAGCTATTCTTTATGTAATGGTAAGGAAAAATAGAAAGTTGAGCCTTTATCAACTTGGCTCTCTAACCATATTTTGCCTTTATGAGCAGTAATGATTTGCTTGGAAATTGCTAAACCTAAGCCTGTTGATTGTTCTTTGATGTATTGGCTCGACTTTGCTTTTTTGAATGGTTCAAATACTATTTCAAATTCATTTGAGTTTATACCAAAACCTTCATCTCTACAGCAGAAAATTAACTCATCATTGTTTAGATAACAAGAGAGATAAATAGTAGAATTAGGGTGTGAATATTTAATTGCATTACTAACAAAATTATTTATTACTTGTTGAATCTTGTTTTTGTCGATGTTCACATAAATACTTGATAGAGGTTTTTCTGAGACTATCTCTATTCCTCTTTTAGCTCCTAAAGTACTAGCAAAATTAACATTCTCACAGAAAATGGCTTTAAAATCACAAACTTCAAGTTTTAAAACCACTTCACCTGATTCTAAATATGTTAAATCAAGCAGCTCCTCAACTAAAGACAACATGAACTTTGATGTTGAATTAATAATCCCTATAAACTCTTGAGCTTCTTCATTTTCTTTATCAAGATAATCTTCTATGAGTAATTGACTATAGCTATGAACTAATGAAATAGGATTTCTTAGGTCATGAGCAGCAATTCCAACTAATTTGTTTTTTAAATCATTAATTTTAGCTAACTCTAAATTCTTAACTTTAAGAATATCTTGAGTTTCAATCAATTCATTGTTTAATTTAGAAAAATCTGAGAGCAATTTATCGCTTTTCAAACTGTTGGATTGACTATCAAGAGTAGTTTTATATAAACTTCTAAGAACATTATTTAACTCGTTATTTATGCTGGTTAATGTTCCAAAAAGGTTTAGATAGTCCTTTTCTTCACTTTCAGCAATAATTAAATTCTGACCACTAATTAAAAGTCCTTTGAAATATAATAAAAAAGTATCAGTTCTTGTTGGTAGTAACAACTCTTGTTCATCACATAAACTATCCTCTAACTTAATCGATTGAAGAAAAAATACCTGAGCTTTTTCATAATTTGCTTTATCAAACAGCTCTACAAAAGAAGTGCCTACTGTAATATGATAATTTGATATTTTGTTAACAATTACTTCTGTTATTACTCCTGTGAGATCACAATTTAAGGCTAAAAGAATTCTTCTCATTTTATGCACCTCCTGAAGCATTGATTAACCTATCAGCTACTTTAAGTGCTCTTTCAGGATCTATTGCCCAGCCATCAGCACCAATCTTTTTCCATAATTGCTTATCGTTGATAAATGGATATCCTCCTACCATTATTGGAGTTGTTATTCCAGCTTTTCTTATTTTATCAATCAAATCCATAAGCTTTTCTAAATAGAACATAACAGTAACAGATAAGGCTACAATATCAGGTTTTTTTTCTTTAATCATTTCAATAACTGATTCATCAGGTAAATTTGCACCCAAGTACCAAGTATCCCAACCCTCGATCTCAAAAATATCTGTAAGCATTCTCAATCCTATTTCATGTAATTCACCACTAACACAAGAAGTTAATAGTACTTTATTTTTATTTTTTCCTGTAAAAAGATAAGGGTACATTTGGGAAATAACTAATTGGGTTACACTTGTAGCATAATGTTCTTGGGCAATGCTAATTTTGTTAGTTTGCCAAAGATGACCAATTTCATATTGAACTTGTTGTAAAATATTAATGTATATATCCTTAACAGATACTCCACTCTTTACTAAGGATAATATCAGCTCTGAAGCATTTGTTTTTTTTCCATTTAACACAAAAGAAAGAAATTCTTTAGCATACCTACTATATTGGTTTGATGGATCTATCAAGGTTGATTCCTGTTTTAATTCTTTATATAACATCTCAATCCCTGATTCAATATAGGAAGTAATAATTTCATGATAGCTGGGGGATAATTCTTTACAAAGCACTTCTGACATAGCCTTATAATTGGCGATAACAGAAGGAATCGAAACACCTAAATTGAGCAACAAAATCTTTAGCCATTTTGAATATGCACTAAATAAATTTGGTGACTGTAGTTTTATTGCTTGAGCCAAATAAGATAAATTAAATCCTATATCTCTCAAACAATATTCTTTCTGCTTTGCAGAATACTTAATTTCTAATTCAGGTGAAATTTCAAATTGCTTCAGCAAAATAAGAGACCTTAATCTAACATTATTCTTGTCTAATAAATCTTTCAATTCACAATATATCTCTTCTTTCATCATTAATCCACCAATATATTTCTTTTAGTAAAAAAATAAGTTATATAATCTTTGTGTCAAATAAATTCTCACTTTTATATAAAGATTTAACAATGTGATAAAAATGAAATAGCTTAATAACAATACTAACTTAACTTAATTATCTAATAAGGGAAGAGAAAATTAAAAAGTTGAGCCCTTCTCAACTTCACTCTCTAACCATATATTGCCATTATGTGCAGTAATTATTTGTCCGGATATAGCTAAACCTTATCCTTCATCTCTACAAGCTACATATAATAATTAGCTGTAGCTATATGTTACAAATATAGGATTCCTTAAGTCATGAACTACTCCACCCAACTAAGCGATTTTTTAGTTTATTTACTATTATTAGCTTCTTTATTCTTTTAATTATGTGCTTTTGGATAAGAATTAACTCATTATTTACACTTGTTTAACTAATGAATAATTGATTATAATCACTCTCTTCTTCGGCTATGACCAAATAATAATCAAATTCTATTGACAGCAATAAGTCAATTAATAACTTAGTACCAAATGTGTAACTCACTGGTGCAAGAGTAAAAGGGAATCCCGTTAAAATCGGGAACGGTCTTCGCCACTGTAAGTAGCAATTATGAGTAGTAAGAGTCACTGGACAAATCATCCGGGAAGGCACTTATAAATATTACTCGCTACAAGTCAGGAAACCTGCCACTGAGTCCGTAATGATTGCGAAGCACGATCTAATATAACGGGAATTCTTCAAAAAAGAATAAAGAAAACTACATCTATACTATTTGAGTTACACAAGTAAAAAATATTAGAGGAAGAATGATACACATTAAGAATCTTAGAGCAGGATACTCAGATAAGAATATTTTTAAAAACCTCAGTTTAGACTTCTCGCGAGCTGAATTTGTTTCTATACTAGGACCAAACGGGGCAGGTAAATCTACTTTATTAAAACTTATCAATGGCTTTATGAAAGCAGATAGCGGTGAGATAATAATAGCTGGAAAGAGAGTAGATAAGTGGGCACAGCAAGAATTAGCTAAAATAGTTACATATATCCCTCAAGAGAATTTTATCCAATATAATTTCACAGTAGAAGAGATAATCCTCATGGGAAGGTATCCTTTCATCTCTATTTGGCAAAACTATTCTACTAAGGATAAAGAGATAGTAGAGAAGATTATTCAAGATTTAGATTTGCACCAACTTCGTCATAAGTATATTAACCAGCTTAGTGGTGGAGAAAAACAAAGAACCTTGATCGCCCGTGCTATTGCTCAGGATTCTGATTATATCTTATTAGATGAAACCTTTTCACATTTAGATATAAATCATCAAGTAGAAATATTGAATATAATGAAAGATTTACATACCCAAAAGGGGAAATCTATAATTATGGTATCTCATAATATTAACTTATCTGCTAATTATTCAGAAAGAATGATAGCCTTAAAAGATGGTGAACTTATTGCAGATGGAACTCCTCAAGAAGTGATAACTACTAAAAACTTAGCCAAGCTTTTTGATATCGAACTTGGAGTAGTTACCAACCCTTTAACCCTTAAACCAAATATTATTTATCCATGAAGAACTTGTTAATTTCCTTAGTCTTATTGTTTAATACTCTATTAATAGCTGAAACTTTTAGGGGTTTTGTCTATGACGAGAAAAGCAATCCTCTTCAAGAAGTGTTAATCATTCACGGAGATAATTCTACTTTCTCTAAAGAAAATGGATATTTCTTGTTAAATTCTGAGTCTAAGGCAGATTCTTTAATTATCTATTATGCTTTTCATGAGATTATAAAGGTCAATCGCAGAGAATTTACTTCGACAAAGTATTTTACATTAAAGCCATTAAGTGTTGAATTAAGTACTATTACTTTTACAGCTAAGAGAACTAACAACCAACTGCCCAGCTCCCAAGAAAAGATAACTATCTCTCTTAAAGATAAGCCAACGGAAAATACAAACTTAGCTGAAGTATTGACTGAGGATAAAAGTATTCAAATAGAAGGCACACAGCTCCCTGGTGAGAGACAAACAGCTTCAATCTTAGGTCATAGTAGTAGGCATACCCTTGTTATGTTAGATGGAATTGCTTTAAATAACAATGGTGAAGATTTTGATTTAGCTTCTATTCCAGTAGAGTTAGTTGATGAAGTAGAGATTTATAAGAATAATGTGAGTTCTCTAAGTGGTGGTGGTGGAATCGCCGGTGTTATAAATATTAAGACCAAAAAAAGCAGTAAAAATAATAGAGATTTATCATTTAGCGGTAATTATGGAAGCTATAACTTCAGAAAAATAAGCACCTCTTCTGCTTTTAACCTTGGTAATACAAGCTTTTATGCAGTATTCTCTCATCAATACTCAGATAATGATTTCAAATATAAAATAAAAAAAGGAAATGTTTGGAAAACTCAAGTTAGAGAGAATAATTCTAAAGAAAGTATTAATGCTATGCTCAATCTATCTTCTAAATTACGGTGGTTTGATATCTATTATAGTGGTAACTTAACACAATATGACAATCAATTACCTGGTCCTACAAACTTCTTAAACTTATATAACAGAGCAAAGATTGAAGGATATGATTTTTACAATGATTTAAAGCTTAAAAAGAAACTTGGTATAGTAAATAACTCTCTTGAGTTCTTCTTCATTAATAAAGAATCTGAATATTCAAATCTAAATTCTACTATTAGTATTAATAGAACTCAGAATAATTCTCAGAATAGAAGATTAGGTTTAAAACTAAGTAATGTGTTTGATTATGATAAACTCCAAATCAGCCTTCTAAACAGTGGAATGGAAGAAACATACTCATTTAAAGATAAAATATACTTATCTAATAATATAAATGAGACTTCTCTCTACTCTTATGCCTCTAACATTGTCAGTCAATACAAAGATAGTTTTGACTTGATAAATTACAATTTTATTGCTTCTTTACGCTATGATAAGCATAATAGATTTGATGATTTCTCTACCTATCGCCTTAGCGGTGACGTTAGTTATGATTATCTAATCAAGCCTACACTATTATTTAGTTATGGTACAGGCTTCACGGTCCATCATTTTACAGCCTCTACTGGAAAGGTGATTCCCATGCTATAGGAAACCCTGACCTTTATCCTGAAGAATCTCAAGGTTACCAACTTGGACTAAAAATTGAATACTCCCACTTCACTTTTAAAGTTAACCACTCCTTCAATGAAATTGACAACTTAATTCAATGGATAGAAGTTCAAATGCAAGGTGGTATCTGGAAACCTGTGAATATTGGTGCTAGCCAAATAGCTAATTATGAATTTGAAGCAAATTGGGAAATCCTTCCTAAGCTCAACCTCTTTTCAAAATCAGTTATGTCTGATACTAAGAATAAAACACGTAAAGAAGATGGAAGTCCTTCGAGTTATTATGGTAAAGAGTTAGTCTATATTCCTGAATATATCATTAATATTGGTATGGATTACTGCTTTAAAAACTACAAAATCAAGCTTGACTATACTAAGACAGGTCAGCAGTGGACTACACAAGACAATCTTAAAAAAGCTCTTGCAGACTATGAAATTCTTAACGCCAGTCTTTCTAAAACATTTACCTTTGGTAAATTTGAGCATGATTTTAACCTCAATTTAAACAATCTGCTAAACAACTATTATGATATAGTGAGATATAATCCTCAAGCTCCTTTTAATTGGAGTTTGGGTTACGGAATAAAATATTTTATAAAATAGAAAGGAGTATTAAGATGAAAAAACTTTTAATCTTAATTTTTATGCTTGTAACTCTCACCCTAATGGGAGAGTATGCCTATGTTGTTAATTCTGTGAGTGGAACTCTTTCCAGAATAGATCTGGAAGCAGGAACAACTAACAATACTTTTGTTCAGTTAGGAACCACCCCAAATTTAATTGATATTTATCAAGATTATGCATTTGTAGTAAATTCTGGAGATAATTCTATCCAAAAAATTGACCTTATATCAGGGAACACAATTAGTAATATCTATATTGAAGATTCAGCAAATCCCTGGTATGCAAAAGTTAAGGGCGATTATCTCTACGTTACTGGCTTCTTTACTAATAAATTATATAAAATTGATTTAACAACTGAAGAAATCGTAGCTCAAGCCCTTGTCGGAGAAGCACCCGAAGGTATAGAATTCTATCAAGACAAAATTTATGTTTCCTGCACTGGTGGATATGTTAATAATTACCAAGGAAGTGAAGTTACAGTTCTCTCAGAAGCTAATTTAGAGATTATAGCAAATATTTCCACCTCACTAAATCCACAATATATTAACCTCTATAATGAAAAACTTTATGTGATGTGCACAGGAAATTGGGTTGATGTCATGGGGAAAATTAATGTAATCGATCCTGAGACTAATACTATTACCTCTACTCTTAATGTAGGTGGAAACATAGGAAAAGCAGTCTTCATTAATAATCGCGGGTATATTACCGATGCTATGAATACTGGCATCTATGTAATTGATACAGAGAATGCGACTATCCTTAATGATAGCACAAATCCTCTAACACCTGGAGGGTCAACTATTGCTACTAATGGTAGCCAAATAGCCTTTGTTAATGCATCGTGGGGGTCAAATGGAACTCTTTGGATTACAGATAGTAATTTAGCTAATGGTGTAAGTTATGAAGTAGCCCTCTCCCCTTCTGATGTGATATTCGGCAACCAAATTGTTCCTAATTCTGAATATGATATTCATGAAAATCCATTCTCAGTAACTGCTTACCCAAACCCAAGTCCGAGAGGGGTGAACTTTGCCTTAAAAGGTAACACAAGAGGTGAGAATCAAGTTATGATTTATAACCTAAAAGGACAATTAGTTGACCACTTCACTTCAACTAATCAAGATTTTAGATGGGAAGCGAACAACACTACTAATCATAACTATGCCAATGGTATCTACTTCTATAAAATTATTAATGACAATAATAGTGTGAGCGGTAAATTTATAATTCTAAAGCCATAACCGACACTAACAAGCATTTATATATAGCCCTGCTCTGCAGGGCATTTTTTATATAGATTTTTGAGAAAATATAAGTAGTATTAATTTATATGGCTCAAATTCAAGTTTGATGGAAATTTCATAAATAGGTCACCTCTTTGTAGAATTTTCTGTTAACACCCAATAATCAATCTTTTAGTTCTTGGCAAATCTAAATCCTTCATTATCTGCTTTGTCAAGTACCAATATAGTGGACACCTTTTTTATGTATCCTGAGTCATGTATCTCTTTTGAAAAATGAGACATTTACTCATACTTTTGAGTTCTGTTGTCGACTCCATTTTGCATTCGTAATTTATTCGCATTTTTCAAAAGAAAATACATTCAGCTGTGTATCTGTTCATCATCTGGTAACCTCTTTTAATGATTTGCAAAATCATTTGGAGTAAAATACCCTAAACTTTTGTGAAGTCTCTGAGAGTTATAGATCATTACTGCATCTTTAGTAGCTTTTTTAAGACTTTCCATAGTGCTAAATGTCCGTTTTAATCCAAATTCATGCTTCATTGTACAATTTATCCTTTCAGCAATAGGGTTGTCATAGCATTTGCCATCACCAGTCATACTAATCTTTATACCATGCTGTTTCAGAAGGTTAATAGTCTCATTACTTGTATATTGAGAACCATGATCTGAGTGGTGAATAAGATCGTTAGTATTATTAACATGTTTTAGCTGTCTTTTTAACATCTTTATATGATTATTAGTCAGCATATTAGAGGAAACTTCATAATCCAATATCTGTCTGGTATGCATATCACTTAGCAAAAACAAATAGTAAAATCCTTTGTCTTTAGAAATATAGGTAATATCAGTTACCCATACTTGATTTTTTCTCTCTACTATCATATTTTTAATTAAATTAGGATATACTTTACTACCATCTGATATTGAAGTTTTGCAAAACTTTTTCTTTTTCCTTATTAACATATTTTGGTCTTTAAGAAGGTCATTAAGGTGCTTTTTTCCAATCTTTAGACCATCATTCTCCAGCATTTTCCATAATTTAACAGTGCCAACATAAGGCTGTGTTTCTTTGTACTGTTTCACTTTGGAGAGACACTGCAAGTCATTATGAGCGATGTGGAAGGCACTTTGAAGATATTTATAGTAACCTGACTTTGAAACATTTAATATTGAACACATATGTTTTATTCCTGATCTTTTAAAAGCCTTGATACTAAGATCTTTTGAGACTCTTTCGAGAAACCTGAATTTATGTTTTTTTTTAAATCAATACCTTTCTCTTCAGCCATAAACTTAATATACTTTTCTAGTATTTCGTTTGAGAACTGACTATCCTCTAAAGCCCGTTTTAACTGCCTATTTTCCTTTTTTAAAAGGTCTGCTTCTCTAGTTTCACGTTCTGTCATAATCATCACCTTTTTCCCTATTTTGTCGTTCATTCCATAACTCGCTAACCATCTACTTACGGTACTTTCTGAAACATTATATATTCTACTAGATTCAGCTTGAGTTAAATCTCCTTGCTCAATCTCGTCAACAATTTTCATTTTAAAGGTTTCACTGTAGATTCTTTGCATTTTCGGTACCGTACTTTTTTTCTTTAACATGTCTTGCTCCTAGTTTAATATTTACTAGTCCACTTATATGGGACGACACACTTTATGTCAGATAGTCTATTGGGTGTTTATTAGGTGTTTATTAGTCATCTATTAGCTATCCACTAAGCTGAGAACCAACAGACAGATGATAGTGAAGATATATTAGTTCAATACGCATAATATGATCTTATAAAAAAGAACAATGCATTAACTAAAGGACATGCTTGCTAACTATTGTTATAAATTCTATTATTATAGTCTTATTTTCAAGCAAAACTTACTATAAACAGTAAATTCAAACTCGTAACTTTCTATTATACAATGAATATACTATAATAAAAGTCTCTTTTTTACCACTATACTTGAACTTGAGCCATTTATATTTTTAATTCTCTCTTGACACTATTGAATTTTAAATTTAACTTGGGTTATTATATTTGAGAGAAATAATATGCAAAAAACAAAAAGTTCCAAACTAAAGTCACCTGTATCGATAGTTACTATTTGGCTGTTAATAACCATTATAGCAATATTTTTACACAAATTTTCAGTATTTGAGCACATTGAGAGTAGTTCTCTTGATTTTAGGTTCAAACATTTTCCTATAGAAGAGAGAGCTGATTCCAGTATTGTTTTGGTAGCTATTGACGATCAGAGTTTAGAGTTTGCTAATAACAATGGCACCTTTTGGCCTTGGCCTCGCGAGTTTTATGCTTTTGTTACAGATTATCTAACTCAATGTGGAGCTAAACAGGTTATTTTTGATATTCAGTTTAATGAAGATGATTATAACCGTGGTGATATAGATTCAGCAGAAAGTGACAGAGCATTTGCCCAAAGTATGGAACACAATGGAGAAGTTATTTTATCTGGACAAGCTCTTCTTGATAAAAAGGATACTTGGATACATAGAGACTTACCCGAGCTTAAGATAGCAGGGCTACCTCATGATTATCCAAGTCCTTACCAATCCCTCTCCCTGCCTATTGAAAAGTTTAGGTCAAAAGCATCAGCTTTTGGCTTGATTAATATTATTCCTGATAATGATGGAGTAGTAAGGAGAGTTCCCCTAATTTATCAAATTGCAGGAAAGCCCTATCCCCAAATCAGCTTAATAGCTTGGGTAAAGCAGATAGACGCAGATAGTATCTGCTTGGCAGATTCTCATCTAAAAGTTTCTGGCAGTAATATTCCCTTAATAGATAGCTATAATTATCTAATTAATTGGTACGGAAAAGGAGATGTAGATGGAGTATTCAAATATATACCCTTTAGTGCTTTAGTGCAAAGTGCAGCTGCTTTAGCTTACAATCACGAACCTGCAATAGAAAAGTCCTTCTTTAAGGATAAGATTATCATCATTGGGGCAACAGCTCCTGGTTTATTAGACTTGAAAACTTCTCCAACAAGTAAGGTTGTCCCTGGTATGGAGATTTGGGCAACAGTATTAAGTAATTTAAAAAACTCAGATTTTATTACTATTGAAGCTGACTATTATATTTATCTAATAATCCTCATTTTAGTAATGCTAATCATCTTGATATTTAACTACCAGAAAACACTTTATGCTCATTTGGAGTTAGTTTTAGTAATTATCTTTATTCATTTTCTTCTTTACTACTTTTGGTCTGAGAATCGTCTATATCTTCCTTGGTTTATTTTCGTTATCACAATTATTTTTACCTACATTATAATCTTGTTAGTCAACTATTTATCTGAGGGGCGGGAGAAATTAAAATTAAAAAGAATATTCTCACGCTATGTCCATCCTGACTTAGTTGATATTTTAGTTAATAGTTCAGATGATTTTGAAATGGGAGGAAGAGAAGTAGAAGCAACTGTCTTATTCTCAGATATTTATAATTTTACCAATTACTCTGAGTCTATGAAAGCTAAGGATTTAGTTACTGAATTAAATAACTATTTTGAGAAATTTACCGAGATTATTCTCTCTAATCACGGGATGTTAGATAAATTTACTGGAGATGGCTTAATGGCTCTTTTTGGTTCTCCTTTAATCAGAATTGACCATGCTAATTTAGCCTGTAAGGTTGCTTTAGCTCATAAAAAGTACTCCGATTCTCTCCCTGACGAAGACATAAATAGCCACTTCCATAAGAAAACAAGAATCGGTATCAATACAGGCTTGGTGGTAATAGGCAATATAGGTTCTTCCCAAAGAAGTGATTACACTGCCATTGGTGATGCTGTTAATCTATCAGCACGTTTAGAGAGTGTTAATAAAATATTCAAGACTTCCATTATTATTGGAGAAGTGACTTGGGCTCATGTTCATGAAAACTATATTTGTAGGGAGTTAGACCGCTTAAAAGTCAAGGGCAAAGACAAACCAACAAGAATTTATGAATTAATATGTGAGAAAAAAGAGCTTACTGAGAAGATAACTTACCTCATAAGTCAATATGAAAAAGGTCTAAAACTATATCAAGAAGCTAAATTCCTTGAAGCTTCTCTTATCTTTGAAGATTTATATAATAGTGAGTATCAAGATTATCCAGCTTGTATGATGCTTGAAAGGTGTAATTTCTTAATTAAAAATCCACCAGAAAGATGGGATGGAATTTTTACTTTAACTGTCAAATAGGGAGAATTAATGCAAAAAGTTGTTATTTTAGGCTTATTTATTTTAATGTTTTCATGCTTATTTTCTGAATCAATAAAAGTAAAGAGGGATAATACTCAATTTCGTGAAGGTCCTGGCAGTTGGTATTCTCTGATTGCTACCATAAATAGAGATACTTGGTTAGAAAAAGTCTCTTATCAAGAAGACGAAGATGAAGACTTTGGCCAATGGATTAAGGTAATTTATCAAAGTAGAGAAGGCTTTATTTCCGGAATATCTACTAAGGAGCTTCCACCTAAAAGAGATATTTTTGCCTCAATGGCAGAAAAGACAACTTCCACTTCTGCTAATAGGCATGGTGTTTCTGCTGGAGTTAAAGGCTTTGGTGAAAGATTTAGTAAGACCTTCAAGGGTGATTCTAATTTTCTAGTTCAAGCTATGAATTATAATATAAATCCTATAGAATATAAGAAGTTTAAAAAGGCTACTTATAAGGGTTTTTCTCTTAGGAATAACCGTAAAAAAGTTAAGCTCCCAACTACTAAAAGAGAAGAGTATTTTTCTGATGCTGAAAGAGGTTTAGGATTAGGTATCGCGACTGTGATTGCAGAGCTGGGGCTTTTACAGGATAATAATCTCCAAGACTATGTCAATTATGTAGGATTACAGTTGGTCGAAGCATTTGACCTTACAGATATTGAGTTTAAATTCTTTATTCTGAATATTCCTAATCCTAATGCTTATGCAACTCCTGGAGGGATAATCTTCATCACAAAAGGAATGCTAAATTTATGTTCTAATGAAGCTGAATTAGCTGTTATTCTTGCTCATGAGATAACCCATGTAGCCAACAATCATGGTGTAAAAGAATCTGCGGAAAGAAGAAATCATATCCTGGCTGAAGATAGATTTAATGAACTTGATAGTGAAGTTGATGCCTATGATGATGAGACTTTAGCTCTTGAGAAAGAGTTAGAAAATGATGCCTTTACTATTTATGAGACACTTAATGAGGGAAGGTTAGACCAGTATGAAAAAGAAGCTGACCAAGTTGGAATGATTATCGCAGCCAGAGCTGGTTATGATGCTAAGGTTCTACTCAATATATTAGATAAAATTGGTAATTATTCTACAAAATCTAATAATCAACACTACCGACCTGATATTATTACTTTGAGAAAAGGATGGGCTAAAGAATTTATAAGAAAAACATCTTTCCCAGATAATCTATTCCTAAAAGCTGAGAGGTTTAAAAGCACGGTTAGGGAATAAAATTAGCAGATATTAGCTTTGAGATAGAATTATAATAATCTGAAATATTACATCATTCTATATACAAAATAAATACTTTAAAAATGTCTTATTATCTTGTTTCGAGCACAGTTCGCCCTTGGATGTCTCATATAAATCAGTTAATATTGATTTAAACAATAACAGAAGCCATAATGACAAGCTGTGCCAGTTAAAATATGTTATCCCAAAAAAGAAGGAGTACTTATGAAAAGAGAGAAAAGAAGAAAAAAATATAAAAAACTTATTCAAGATTCAAAAAAGAGAGGAAATTAAATGAAGAAATCACTAACCAAGCTTGTAAAATGTTGTTTATTAGTATTACCCTTGGTATCCCTGATGAGCTGCCAAGTCAAAGAAGAGAAAATGGAAATTTGGCACACCTTAGCTGCTCAAGATTCTACATCTCAAGAGATTACTTATTTTATTCAACCAAATATTGATACTTCTAAATTGGAGAATAATATTATCAAAGCTAAAATCGAGGGGTCTTGGCATGATATCGAGATTACTGAAGTACCTGAAAGATTTATGAAGTGGAATTTTGACAGAAGACTTGAACAACTCAAAGAGATTAAAGATGGTTTAGAGAGTGGCAATATGCAAATGCCTACTTTGTCTGGTCCACATAACGGTATGGTCGCTACTCATGGTAACAAGAGAGAAGATTCTGCCTTCAGTATTAATAATGCTGTAAAGGGAATGGGCTGGTTACCAAAAGCAGAGAAAATAGGCGAAGTTAAACAAATGTTGTTAGACACTTGGGATGCTGATATTTTTAAAAAGTTAGATGTTCTTACCAAGTTATATGAAGATGGAGAAAATGTCTTTGATTTAACCAAACAGAGCTCTTTAGAACTCTATTCTCAGCCAGATTACCAAACCCAATCTTTCTTAAATCAAATGGCTGATCCAGGAATAACAATGGTATTTTTAGATTTACCTGAATCTTTTAAACTTCGCTGTGTTGTGCAAATGTTACATCCAGATAATCCTAATTTAACAGATTATGAAAAAGATGTTGTAGAATACATAAATCTTGTTCATGATTACTTCCACGGGCAAATGCCTCGTAAATCAATCGGAGTCATTTATCACATTAGCCAAGTCTATGATAACTCTCCAAGGGGAAAAGGAAAGCTTATTACTCCAATGTTCCCATAGAAAAATAATAATAATTAAGAATAAGTTAAGGGTGTTGATAAAAAACACCCTTATTTTTATTTTTCGACATAACCATTTACCTTTAAATTTATACCATTTGCAAAATTGTATTTGAAAAATCAGCATAATTACTTTAATTGTCATTATAGAAATTAAAAATAATAAAGATGAGGTTTATAAATGACAAAAAGAACAGGATTAACAATCATATTGTTAAGCTGTCTTACTTTAATCTTAGCAGCTAATCAGCTAAGTTTAATGGCAGCTAAAGAGATGTTATTGCAACAGAATCTTGATTACCTCTCAGTAAAAGCATCTAAGGAGAAGGCAGAGTATAGTGAAAAGTCAGCATTTTACTCTTATTTCCCAAGTGCTTCCTTGAGTGGTACTCACACCCGTTATGAGCCTGAGATAATGGTTTCTGGTAAATATTCCAATCAGATTGGACTATCTATTAATCAGCCATTACTCGCTAATGGTTCAATCTATTTTACTAATAAGATTCAAAAAGAGAATAATTTGATATCTGGGTTATCTGTTAAAAACAAACGAATAGAGATTCTCACTCAAATTGAAATTCTCTACTATAATGCTTTAGAGAGCCAAAAGAATCTTACTATAGCCAAAAATAGCTTAACAAGAGCTCAAAAAGCTTATGATAGTGGTAGAGTTAAGTTTCAGCAGGATGTAATTTCTAAAGACCAATTTCTCCGCTTACAAGTAGATGTAACAAATAAATCTATTACTCTACTAAATAGCAGGAATAGTTTTTCAGATGCTTACAGAGCATTGAAAAATTATCTAAACAGTGAATCTGATTTTGAATTAGTTGAAGTAGATTTTGTCTTAGATTCTGCTTTAGTGGAAGACTATAGAAAACTGGGGGCAAATTTCTCAGTTACCCAAAACATGATTTCCAATAAAGAAAATCTAGCTTACCAAAATCTTTTAAGGAGATTAATCGCTTCAGCAACTGAGAATAACCCGCAGTTAGCTTTAGCTGAATCAAGTATCAATTTAGCTTCTTATTCTTTGAAACAACAAGAGGCAAGTTTTCTTCCTACTTTAAATTTATCGCTAAATAAGAATTGGTCTAATACTGAAACATCTTCAGAATTCAATGATCAAGCTACTCTTATGCTGAATGCTTCTTTGGCTATTTTCCCTTTAGCCAACAAATATTATAATGTTAATGCTCAGAAAATGAATCTAAAAGCTGTAAATTATGATTATCAATCTCTCAGTAAGGGGATTGAATCGAATTTGGAAACAGCTCTGAATAACTATTTAGTTTCAATAGAGAGAATCCAATTAGCAGAGCAAACTTTAAGTCTTAATGAAGAGATATTCAAGCAAAGAACTACTAATTTCCAAGCAAATCTTATCTCTGTTGATGAATATTTAGACGCTCAAGTTGAGTTAGATCAAGCTCGTGAGCAGTATAACAGTTCTTTATATGGATTCCTTAAGAGTGAATCTAATTTACGCCGTACTATTGGGCTGGAAAATAATAGTGAACTATCAGAAATAATTACTTTAGCTTTAGAGGAGAAATAATGAAAAAAGCACATTCAAGAATGATTAAAATAGCCAGTTTATTTATAGTTTTAGGACTTATATTTTCTAGTGGTTGTGGTAAAAAAGAGCAAGGTCAAGAGACAGAGAAGAATGGAAATGGAATCACTCGTGTGATTGTCGAACCAGTAAAACTCGAACCAATTGTTCGTACCATAAAGTTATCAGGTAAAGCTGAAGGAAAAGTTGATATCGATGTTCTTGCTGAAATTAGTGGTCGCATCATCTCTCTCAGCAAAAGTTTAGGAGATTGGGTAAAGCTTGGAGAAGAGATAGGACGCATAGAGTCGGCACAATATGAGTATTCATTCAAGCAAGCTCAAGCCCAGTTAATTGGAGCTGAGGCTGGATTACGTTCCAAAGAGATGCAACTTGAGGCTGATTCTCTTCTTTATGTTCAGGAGTCTATTTCAGAGCAAGGACTTCTCAATTCCTATAATTCTTATCAGATGGCACTTTCCGCTTATAAGGGAGCACAGGCACTTTATGAGCAGACTAAGCGTACCTTGGATAGGGCAATTATCAAAGCTCCTGCCACAGGTTACCTTGCTTATCTTCCAATAAAAGTGGGTGAAAATATTTCAGCAAACACTCTTCTTTATACCCTTGTAGATGATTCAGAGATTATCGTAAGAACAGGTATTGGGCAAAATTACATCAACATGGTAGAGCCAAATGATGCTGTTGCTATTTCTTGTAATAGTGTGAATTTACAAGTGAAGGGTCATGTTAAAAGAGTTGGTAGATCAGCCAAGATTGG
This sequence comes from Cloacimonadales bacterium (SeqCode), assembly GCA_963692475.1. Lineage (GTDB taxonomy): Bacteria > Cloacimonadota > Cloacimonadia > Cloacimonadales > JAFGVF01 > JAEKNW01. The sequence goes on along the minus strand of OY829950.1, from coordinate 1,715,202 downwards.
TGATTCTTTATATCCAATTGATATTACTTTTAAGAATCCCGGGAATATGAAGTCTGGAATGATTCTTAATTTAGAACTTGAGAAAGCAACAACAGAATCAATGTATGCAATAAAGTTTTCTGTAGTAGAACAGCGTTATGACCAAAGATTTGTCTATGTAGCAGATGGTAAAAGTGCTTCATTACGAGAGATAAGTCTTGGTGATATGTTTGGAAATTATGTTGTAGTGACTGAAGGATTGTCAGTTAATGACCTCTTAATCGTTGACAGTGCAGGCAAACTTTCTGATGGACAGCCAATAACTTACACTTTATCAGAAGAGGAGTAGAATATGTCTCTTCCTAAATTTTCAGTAGATAATCCGATTCTGGTAAATATGTTAATGATAATCGTTTTTATTTTCGGTTTCATTACAATTTACGAGATTCCTAAAGAAGAGATGCCTGGCATAGAGTTTGGTGCTTTCAATGTAACCGTCACTTATCCCGGAGTTTCCCCAGAAGAGATTGAGATGAATGTAGTTAATAAGATAGAGAAGCAGATTCAACGGATGGATGGAATTGATTATATCTCTTCAACTTCACAAGAGGGAATGGCAACGATTTATGTTCAGATGGAAGCAGATGCTGATATGGAGCGAGCTTGGAGTGATATTAATGCTGAATTAGATAAAGTTAATGACCTTCCCGAAAATGCTAATGACCCAATTGTTACTGAAATCAAGATGAGAGAATTCAATTCTATATGTTCCGTTGTGATTAGTGGAAACAAGGATGATAATACCTTACGGGAAATCTCAGATGATTTTGAAGATGACTTACTTAAAATTCCCTTTATCTCTAAAGTTGAAATATCAGGAACACGAGACCGTCAGTTCTGGATAGAAGTAGATAATGACCGTTTAAATCAGCTTGGAATTACCTATAATGAGATAGCAAATATTGTTGCTCAAACTAATGCAAATACACCTGCGGGAGAGCTTGATGTAGGTTCAAGCCAGTATCTTGTCAGAACAATGGGTGAATATAGCTCTATTGAGGACTTAGCAAATCAGGTAGTAAGAATGAACAGTGATGGTTCTGCTATCAGAGTCAAGGATTTTGCTCAAGTTTTGGATACTTTAGAAGACAGTGAGACTATTGGTAAGTATAATGGGGTTCAGGGAATTAATGTATCCGTCTTTATGAAGGGTGAAGGCAACATTATCACTGTCATTGAAGACATCAAGGACTTAGCTCAAAAGTATCAAGATGATATTGCTGGAATTAGATTAGATGTCAGGAATGATGGTTCTATTAGGGTAAAAAATTCTATATCGACTCTTTCTACTAATGCTCTCTTGGGAATTGTGCTTGTTTTCGTAGTCTTGTTTATCTTTTTAGGATTCAAGAATGCTCTCTATGCAGCCTGGGGAATTCCTTTTTCCTTCCTATTAACTGTTATTTTCATGAATTATTTTGGTGTAACGCTGAATAATCTCAGTCTTTTTGGCTTGATATTGGTCTTGGGAATGATTGTTGATGATGCCATTATTGTTTTGGAAAACATTCATCGTTATTCCGAGATGGGATATAGTAAATATGATGCCGCTCTCAAGGGAACTCAAGAAATTATGTGGCCTGTAATCTCAGCTGTCGCCACTACCATTGCCGCCTTTGCTCCTATGCTTTGGATGGAAGGTAATATGGGTAAATTCTTGGGAAACTTCACTATCGTTGTTACTCTTGCCCTCACAGCTTCTCTTATTGAGTGTCTGCTTTTGCTTCCTTCTCATGTTAATGAATTCGGAACTGCTAACTTTGTGGAAGGAAAAGACCATAAGCTTCATAAAGCCCTTACTGAGCGTTATAAAAAGGCTATTACTTGGGTGTTGAGACACAGAACAATCTCGCTGGGAACTGCCATTCTTGCCCTAATCGGCTCTGCGTCTTTACTTATGATTGGTGCTGTTGGCTTTGAATTCTTCCCTAAATCTACTCCTAAAACTCTTAAAATTATCGTGGAAACAGAAGTCGGTTCAAGCTTAGATAAGACTAATCAAATCATTGGTAATGTCGAAAGAAAGATTATTACCATGCCTGAAAAAGACGATATTGAAGCCATTGTCTCGACTATTGGTTCTTACCGTGATAGAAGAATTACCGAACAAGCTACTAATTTCGCTGAAGTCTCGGTTGACCTTATCGATGCTGACCAACTTACTAATGATTATCGACAAATTCGTAAAGGAATTATGAAGATTCTGGATAATACTGAAGGCATAAAGTTATACAAATTGAAAGAAGCTCAAGGTGGTGGACCGCGTTCAGAATATGATATTGAGCTTAGACTTTATGGTGAAGATATGAAAGACCTTGATAAACTTAGTAATTATCTTACTTCTGTTCTTGAAGATATTCCGGGTGTGGAAGAGATTGAACTTGGTCAAGATGAAGGAAAATCAGAAATCAGAATCATTCCTAATAAAGAAGCTCTCTATATCCATGGTTTGTCAGAAGCTAATGTCTCGAATACTGTCGCTACTGCTCTTTATGGAAGAAAAATATCTAACTTTAGAGGAAGCGGTATTGAAGAGTATGATATTATTCTCAAATCTAACCAAGAACAGCTTTCCAAATTCTCTGACTTAGAAAACCTAAAACTTAGAAATAACAGACAACAACTTATTCCACTTCAAGATTTAGCAACATTCACTATTAGTCAAGGTGCTTCTAAGATACAACATTATGACTTAGAACGCATGTACACTATCACTGCTCAATGTGGATTCTATGAAGAAAATGGTATCCAAAAGAAAAGAGTCCCAAGCGAAGTTACCGAAATATTGCAGGGTTCTAAAATTAAGGGAAGCAATGGAGTTTTAACTAATTTCAGTCAAGAGAATCCAGGCTACAGAGTCGAAATGGGTGGTATCGAGAAACAACAAAACGAAACCTATTCAAGTCTGGGAAAAGCCTTTGGTATCGCTCTCTTGCTTATCTTTACTATTCTTGCAACTCAGTTCAAATCATACTTCAAACCACTTATCGTCATGTCTGCCCTTCCATTTGCCTTCATCGGAGTGGTGTTCGGACTCTTCATTACCGGGCAATCCTTCTCTATGATGACTATGATAGCTGTGTTAGCTCTGGCAGGAATTGTGGTGAATGACTCTCTTGTTCTCGTTGACTTCATTAACAAAGAAAGAGAAGAAGGCAGAGATAGATGGAATTCACTTATTAATGCCGGTGCTGTCAGACTTAGACCTATCATCATGACTACTGTTACCACTATCGCTGGATTCCTACCTATGATTCTCTCAAACTCAGTTGCTACTGCGGATTGGAAACCTATGGCTACTGCTATCGCTTTCGGTCTCGGTTTCGCTACTGTACTGACTTTGTTCTTAGTTCCTGTACTCTATTCAATAGTCGATTCTATCACTGTTAGAGTTACCGGTAAAGGAGAAAAAACTAAGGCTAAAAATGTGATAAATTAATGAATCAATACTTCCTATAATCCCCTTCCAAATGAGGGGGAATATAGGGGGAGATTCAAACAAAAAGAAAAATCTATCCACGGATTACACGAATTGCACTAAGAAGAAGTTCCTTAACACAGAGTTACACAGAGGTTAAGAGGAGTTTCACAGAGGTTTGAAGAAGACAATGTTTAGTTCTGACAATATCCTCTTTAGTCGGACGGTGGAGAGTTTCTCCGCCCATTGATAGATATGATACTCTTAAGTCCCAACGGGATGCTCATATAATAGGGAGTGTTCGCAAGACACTCCACAGAATATATACCAAAGGCAAGCCCTGAAAGGTGCGACATAAAAGAAAAAAAGAAGGGTGAATAAATTAATTCATCTCACAAAACATAACTAAATATATAGGAGTAGCCAATTAGGGTTGCTCCTTTTTTTGTGAAAGGAATGAAGAACTTAGCAAGATAAATCCCCTTCCGTGGAGGGATGGTTGGGTATTTCACAATCGGGGTGGTATCTAACTTTTTCAAAAAAGCCCATTGGAATAGGGTTTGGAAGGGATTTCCCTTAATATAAGAATAAAATCAAAATAATATGATATAAATAAATAGCTGAGACAATCTCCATAGTCCAACAGAAGATGTCTTAGCTCCCCTATTCATTACCATTAGGGAAGGTTTCCAAGAGAGGGTGTTTCTTCAAGAGGCTCAAATATGCCAATTTAAAGGCTTTTATCTAAATAGCTATCAATTATACCATTTTGGAATATTTGTCAAAATAGAATGGTTTTTGAAAGGAAGGGAGAGAGATGTTGTTCATGAAACTCAAAGATTAATTAATTTTTTATTGACAGCATTTTGTATGTATATATTATGCGATTAATTAAATTTAATTATATTATAAATAATTAAGTATTTATTAATATATTGTCTAATAATAATAAATTAGATTTAGATTATAAATATATAAATGGAGGTTATTATGGCAAGTCAGATGGTTACGGGGAAAGCTTTTGAATATGCATTACTTTCACAATTTGAGGAAAAATTAAAGCATAAAACAAATGTTGAAGTGATAAGAAATTCATCATTAATCATTGCTAAAGAATGTTTTGAGAAAACAAGCGATAATGAGCAAAGTGATTATTTGCTAACTGCAAGCTTTACTATTAATTTTTTGGAAGATGTTGAACCTAAACTTGCCAATGATATTGGTCCTGAAGATATTCTTCAATTAGAAATCTTATCAGATGATCATGGCAAGTCAGGAGATGTAAGAGATGTTTTGGCAATAAGATTATTGCAAAAATGGGAAATAGGGGTTTCCGCAAAGAATAATCACCATGCCGTAAAACATTCACGCTTATCACCAACTATTGATTTCGGAGATATTTGGGTTGGAACAAAGGTTTCACAAAAATATTTCGACACAATAAATCCGATATTTGAAAATTTAAAAAATCTAAGACAAAATAGCAATGCGACAATGAAATGGAGTGAATTAAACAATTCTCATTTTACTGTGTATAAGCCAATTTTAGATGCTTTTATTGACGAGGTAAAAAGACTTGCAAAAAAAGATGCTAAATTCGCAACAAAAGTAGTTGCTTATTTGATTGGAAATAAAGACTTCTATAAAGTTATTAAATCTAAGAATTCTGTTGAAATTCATGCATACAATATAAATGGAACATTAAATCAGTCTTTCGAGAAGATTATGCCTAAGTATAAAATACCTGTAGTTAATCTACCTACTAAAATGATAGATATATCGTTCAAACATGATAGTGAAACTACTGTTATATTAACAATGGATAACGATTGGGTCTTATCATTTAGAATCCATAATGCTAGTTCAAGAATTGAAGCATCATTAAAATTTGATATAAACTTATTGAATTCACCTAAGTCTCTTTTTAAAAATACATTAACCATAAAGTAGGATTAACCATGAAAATAGTATCATTATTTACAGGAGCAGGTGGATTAGATTTAGGCTTTCATAAAGCAGGATTTGAAACAATTTGGGCTAATGAATATGATAAATCAATATGGAGCACTTTCTCGCATAATTTTCCGGACACCTATTTAGAAAGAAGAAGCATTACTAATGTGCTATCAAATGAAGTCCCTGAATGTGTTGGAATTATTGGAGGTCCTCCTTGTCAAAGTTGGAGTGAAGCTGGTGCAGGGCGAGGAATAAATGATAAAAGAGGACAGCTCTTTTTTGAATATATAAGAATTTTAAGAGATAAAGAACCATTATTTTTCCTTGCTGAAAATGTAGCAGGTATTTTGTTGGATAGACATAAGGTCGCTTTCGAAAAAATTCTATCAGAGTTTAGAGCATTAAACTATAATGTAACTTATTTTCTTCTTAATGCTAATGATTACGGTGTTCCTCAAGATAGAAAAAGAGTTATTATTGTTGGTTATCATAAGAAAATGGGTAAAGTTTTTATACCTCCTTCACCAATATTTCCGAAACCTGTTCTCAAAGATGCAATTTGGGATTTAAGATTAGCTAAACCAGCGAAAGATAAGAATTATACAAACGGCAATGATAGTCTCTCTGCTCTAAACCACGAATATATGAATGGAGGTTTTTCTACAATTTATATGTCTCGTAATCGTGTTCGAAGTTGGAACGAACCAAGCTTTACGATTCAAGCAGGTGGACGTCATGCTCCATTACATCCCCAAGCACCAAAAATGCTGTTTGTAGAACAGAATAAGAGAATTTTTGTACCAGGAAAAGAACACTTATATCGCAGACTAACTGTGAGAGAATGTGCAAGAGTTCAGACTTTCCCAGATGATTTTTTATTTATTTATGATAGTATTGCTGATGGTTACAAAATGGTTGGGAATGCCGTTCCAGTTGAATTTGCAAAACAATTAGCTTCTGTAATTTATCAAGATATTGCTGATTACACAAAGATTTGCAATCATAAAAATATTGGAGATGCGATGAAAGATAGAGAAACTGAAATGCTTAAAAAAATAAAGCAATTAAAAAGCAACAAAGAAAATGCAGAAAGAGATTATAATGCTTTTAGTAATAGTAAATACAAAAATAATCATCGTGTTCAGTTTGCAAGAATATTAATAGATACTTGTAATAAAGAAATATCTAAGCTGCACAAAGAGCTATCAGAAGAGAATCATATAGATTAATTTTTACATCATTTACAGCTATCTTTTCTTCTATAATTCATTCGTGTAAAAGTCTTTCTCTTATTTACAGTCCTAAATAATAATAGTTTTTTTGTCAAATCTTATATCGCCCCTTACAGGGCTATCTTTTTTTGGGTATTATTGAACAGTGTCTTGCGAGCACTGCCTATTATATCATCATCCCGTTGGGATTTAAGAGTATCATATCTATCAATGGGCGGAGAGAATCTCCATCTCCCTTCGCTAATACATTCTACATAGCTTAAGCGTAGTAGAAAGCTATGGAAGAAAAACCGTCCGACAGAAGAGGCTATTTTTTTTACTTCTATAATTCATTCGTGTAATTCGTCTTAATTCGAGTTATTTCGTGTAAAAGTCTTTCTCTTATCGGTGTTTTCGGTGTTTTCGGTGGCTATTTCTTTCTTCTTCTTGGAGTAATTAGTGGATAGATTGTCAAGTACCAATATAGTGGACACCTTTTTTATGTATCCTGAGTCATGTATCTCTTTTGAAAAATGAGACATTTACTCATACTTTTGAGTTCTGTTGTCGACTCCATTTTGCATTCGTAATTTATTCGCATTTTTCAAAAGAAAATACATTCAGCTGTGTATCTGTTGATCATCTGGTAACCTCTTTTAATGATTTGCAAAATCATTTGGAGTAAAATACCCTAAACTTTTGTGAAGTCTCTGAGAGTTATAGATCATTACTGCATCTTTAGTAGCTTTTTTAAGACTTTCCATAGTGCTAAATGTCCGTTTTAATCCAAATTCATGCTTCATTGTACAATTTATCCTTTCAGCAATAGGGTTGTCATAGCATTTGCCATCACCAGTCATACTAATCTTTATACCATGCTGTTTCAGAAGGTTAATAGTCTCATTACTTGTATATTGAGAACCATGATCTGAGTGGTGAATAAGATCGTTAGTATTATTAACATGTTTTAGCTGTCTTTTTAACATCTTTATATGATTATTAGTCAGCATATTAGAGGAAACTTCATAATCCAATATCTGTCTGGTATGCATATCACTTAGCAAAAACAAATAGTAAAATCCTTTGTCTTTAGAAATATAGGTAATATCAGTTACCCATACTTGATTTTTTCTCTCTACTATCATATTTTTAATTAAATTAGGATATACTTTACTACCATCTGATATTGAAGTTTTGCAAAACTTTTTCTTTTTCCTTATTAACATATTTTGGTCTTTAAGAAGGTCATTAAGGTGCTTTTTTCCAATCTTTAGACCATCATTCTCCAGCATTTTCCATAATTTAACAGTGCCAACATAAGGCTGTGTTTCTTTGTACTGTTTCACTTTGGAGAGACACTGCAAGTCATTATGAGCGATGTGGAAGGCACTTTGAAGATATTTATAGTAACCTGACTTTGAAACATTTAATATTGAACACATATGTTTTATTCCTGATCTTTTAAAAGCCTTGATACTAAGATCTTTTGAGACTCTTTGGAGAAACCTGAATTTATGTTTTTTTTTAAATCAATACCTTTCTCTTCAGCCATAAACTTAATATACTTTTCAAGGATTTCGTTTGAGAACTGGCTATCCTCTAAAGCCCGTTTTAACTGCTTATTTTCCTTTTTTAAAAGGTCTGCTTCTCTAGTTTCACGTTCTGTCATAATCATCACCTTTTTCCCTATTTTGTCGTTCATTCCATAACTCGCTAACCATCTACTTACGGTACTTTCTGAAACATTATATATTCTACTAGATTCAGCTTGAGTTAAATCTCCTTGCTCAATCTCGTCAACAATTTTCATTTTAAAGGTTTCACTGTAGATTCTTTGCATTTTCGGTACCGTACTTTTTTTCTTTAACATGTCTTGCTCCTAGTTTAATATTTACTAGTCCACTTATATGGGACGACACAGATTCCCCCAATAAGACCATTGTGCCTTTATTGGGCATCTATTAGGGATATACTGGGTGCCCATTAGCCAAAGGGTTAATATATATCTAATATTGTAGCAATAATGATACATTAAAGAATAGATTAAAATTTGAGACTTATGGGTTTTACTTTAAATTGTGCTTAAATTTTTGAAAAGAGCATCATCAACCTTTTTATATATTCGGAAGAATTATGGAAGTTACTTTTGCAGAATAATATAGTGCTAATCACAAAGGTCTACTGCACTGTCTGGCTTTAATATCTTTTATCCTAAAAATAATACATTCCACCGAAAAGATGAACTAATATAGTAGTGATGGGATAGATTAAAGAAAAAAAATTATTCCCATTGACAGAATTGAAAATCTATATTAATTGAATTAAAATGAATAATCGGGAATAAATTATGGATATAAGAGAAGTGGATCTATGTTTAAGGGAGCTAACTGAGTGTGATATTCCAAAGATAGTGGAAATTGAGCATGAGTTATTTTCTGATCCATGGAGTCCAGATATTTTCTTGGAAGAGTTGAATAATAAAGATTTGTTTTACAAAGAGATAAATGGAGAAAGAGTTAGTTGTAAACATAATTATCTATTAGAGTATCAAGGAAAAATAGTAGGATTTTTTCTTGGCTGGGCAATACATGATGAATATTCTATTATGAATATTGGTGTAAGCAAGAACTATCAAAAATTGGGTTTTGGGTCTTATCTTATGCATAAATTGATAGAAAAAGCTATTAAAAGCAAGTGCTTTGTTGTCTATTTAGAGGTTAGAGAATCCAATTTACCTGCAATAAAACTTTACGAAAAATTCAACTTTGAAAAGATCGGTTTAAGAAAGAACTATTATCAGAATCCTCAAGAGAATGGAATATTAATGAGACTGGATTTAGATGTTTCTGGAGATAAGATGGATGGTTTATTAGCTGAGATTTTAGGAATATAAATGATGCAAGTTTTTTCGGTTCAATATCCAGAAAAATTGAAAAGAAGGCATAAATGAAAGATTATGATTATTTAGTTATTGGTAGTGGGATTGCCGGTTTAGTATTCGCTTTAGAAGTATCTAAATACGGAAAAGTTGCTGTTATAACTAAGAAAAAATTGAGAGATTGCAATACAGACTATGCTCAAGGTGGAATTGCAGCTGTTTTAAATGAACAAGACACTTTTGAAGACCATATTAATGACACTTTCCAAGCAGGTGCCGAATTAGGTAAGAAAAAGATTATTAGAACCATTGTTGAAGATGGACCCAAATTAATTCAATATTTGATTGATATCGGCACTCAATTTACATCTAAAGATGTTTATCATTCAAGCAGTTTAGAGAATTTATCTCTGACCCGTGAAGGTGGTCATTCACGTCCTCGGGTTGCTTATGCTAAAGACTCTACTGGGCATTTAATAATGGAAGCTTTAATTGAAAATTGTATTCAGAATAGCAATATTGACCTTTATGAAGACCATCTTGCTGTTGATTTAATCACCCAGCATCATATACCACAATTAGATGAGTTTATTGCTGAAATCACCTGCTGGGGTGCTTATATAATGGATACCAAAACTAATAAAATAGAGATTTTTAGAGCTAAAAAGACAATGTTGGCAACTGGTGGAGCTGGTCAGGTGTATAAGCATAATACAAATCCTTCCGTTACTACTGGTGATGGAATGGCAATGGCTAAATTAGCAGGTGCTAGGCTGGCGAATATGGAATTCATTCAGTTTCATCCAACTGCTTTCTATTCCCCCTCCGGAAAAACCTTCTTAGTAAGTGAAGCTCTTCGTGGAGAAGGTGCAGTCTTGAAGCTACCAAGTGGTGCTACTTTTATGAAGAAATATCATCCCATGGGGTGTTTAGCACCAAGAGATATTGTTTCAAGAGCTATTGAAAGAGAATTAAAACTTTCTGGAGACAAATACCTCCTTCTTGATGCTACAGGCATAGATGCTGATAAGTTAAGAAACCACTTCCCTTATATAAATAAAAAGTGTTTAAAAAATGGAGTAGATTTTACTAAAGAAGCAATTCCTATTGCTCCAGCAGCCCACTATTTTTGTGGTGGGATACTGACCTCAATCGATGGGCAAACAGATATTAAAGGACTTTATGCTGCTGGTGAAGTAGCCTGTACAGGACTTCATGGTGCTAATAGATTGGCTTCAAATTCACTTTTGGAAAGTTTAGTAATTGCCTATCGGGCTGCCAATTGCCAAGATATTCAAGAAAAAGTAAATTTCCCTGAATTTAGCCAATGGCATGATTTAGGCGAATTCAATGAAAATGAATGGGTAATTATTGCTAATAACCGAGAAATTATTGGTACTATCATGCAAGGTTATGTTGGTATCATTAGATCAAGAAGGCTTCTAAAATATGCTCTTTCGAGATTAGAAAATATCTACAAAGAGATAAATAACTTCTATCAACATAACTCTGTTCGAAAAGAAGTAATTGAAACAAGAAATATTGCTATCATCGCTCAGACGATAGTTGTCTCAGCCTTGATGCGTAAAGAGAGTAGAGGGGCACATTACGTAATTGATTACCCTCAAAGAGATGATGTCAAATTTAAAAAAGACACAATAATATAAAGAATAATTTAGGATATATACATGAAAACAGGTTTGTTTATTACTTTTGAAGGAATTGAAGGTTGTGGTAAAAGTACCCAGACAAAAGCGCTTGCTGATTGGTTTAAGGAAAATAAATTTCCATTTATAGTAACCAGAGAGCCTGGTGGAACGTTAATATCTGAAAAGATTAGAGAAATTCTGTTAGATAATGCAAATTATGAAATGAATCCTGAAACTGAACTTTTACTTTATATGGCAAGTAGAAGTCAGCATACTGGGACAAAAATCATCCCAGCTTTAGAAGAAGGAAAGCATGTTATATGTGATAGATATTATGATTCAACACTTGCCTATCAAGGTGCAGCCAGAGCTTTAAATACTAAATTCATTGACTTGTTAATTGATTTTGCTACTTATTCTACTTCACCTGACATAACTTTCCTTTTAGATATAACTGTAGAAGAAAGTGAACAAAGAATTTGCCATCGTGGTAAAGATAGAATGGAACAAGAATCAAAGGAATTTCATCAAAAAGTGAGAAATGAATTTTTAAATCTTGCAAAAAAATATAATAGTAGATATATTGTCATTGACGGTACTCAAAAACCAGAAATTATTACAGAAAGAATCAAGTACGAAATAAAACAAAAATTGGATGGTAAAAAATGAAACTAAATAATTCTAACAAAATAATTATCTTAGTATTCGGTATTCTGTGGGTAATATCCAGTCTTATTGCTTATAATCAAGCTATAAGTGAAAATAGCGAAGAATTTATAGATGATGTGATAGCTATGGAGAACACTGAAGTTCTTTCCCAAAAATTATCTCAAACTAGTGAGGCAAGCAATGAACAAAAAGCCCCTACAATGCCTGAACTTATTGAAAAAATAGTAACGATTATCCAGAGATTAGATGCAATTTATGTTGATGAAGTTGATTACGGACAATTAATGGAAGATGCTATTAATGGCATGTTAAAGGGATTAGACCCTCATACCAGTTATTTTTCACCTGATGATTTTAAGAATTTTACCTCTAGTACTAAAGGTGAGTTTGGTGGCTTAGGAATCCAAATAGATAAAAAAGGTGATTATATCACCGTTGTAAGCCCTATTCAAGGCACTCCTGCTTATAGAATGGGTATCATGGCTGGAGATATGATTTGGAAAGTTGATGGCGAAGACATTACTGGAATAACTACAGATGAATCAATCAAGAAAATGCGTGGTGAAGTAGGTTCTGAAGTCGTAATTACTGTCATTCGTCCTGGTGTTAAGCAACCGTTGGATTTTAAAATACAAAGAGATATTATCAAAATTAATAGTATCCCTTATAGTTTCATACTTGATAATGGTGTAGGTTATGTTAGAATTTCTCAATTCAATGCTAATACTTCAGATGAATTAAGCAAATCCTTAGACACTTTAGAAAAAGATAATATTAAAGGCTTAATTATTGATTTAAGATTCAATCCAGGTGGACTACTCTCAGAAGCTATAAATACAGTTAATGAATTTGTAGGCAAAGGTAAAAGAGTTGTCTATACTAAAGGTAGAATCGAATATGCAAATGAAGACTACTTCACAACAAAAGACATCATGCGTCCTAATTACCCTATAGTTGTCTTAATCAATGAAGCTTCAGCAAGTGCTTCTGAGATTTTTGCAGGCTCTATGCAAGATTATGATAGAGGCTTAGTAATGGGAAAAACTTCTTTTGGTAAGGGCTCAGTTCAGCAATTATTCCCATTAAGAGATGGTAGCGGAATTAAAATTACAACTTCTCATTACTATATAAATTCTGGAAGATGTATTCATAAAATTATTAATGATAAGTTATTAACTGGCAAGAAAGTAACTGAAGAAGAAAAAGATGATATTGATAAATATAACCATGAGCATATCTATAAAACAGCTAAAGGAAGAACTGTTTACGGTGGTGGTGGTATTACTCCAGATATTATCGTTGAAGCAGACACTTTATCAAGATTTGAATTAGAGTTACGTAGAAAAAATCTTTTCTTCGATTATGCTGTTCAGTATATGTTAGATAATGCTGAAGATGTTGATTTAGATTTCAAAGTTAACGATAAAATATTTAATGACTTTATAAATTATGTGATAAAAACAGAAAACGAGAATAATGCTAAAGATTCTGAAGATGAGACAAAAGCAAAAGATAAAATATCAAATCCAATAGATTTAACCAATCCATCACCTGAAGATCTTAAGCAATCTAAAGAATATGTAAAACTTACATTGACAGGTGAGATTATTGAAAAAAAATTTGGTAGTCAAGAAGGATATAAAATTAGAATCCAGATGGATAACCAGCTTCAAGAAGCTAAATCCCTCTTTGATAAGTATAAAACCTTAGATGAGATGTATGAACACAGTAACATTCAAAAAAGTTAGAGGATTTAAATGGATAAACAGTTAGAAAATATGTTGATCTACGTTGTTGATGATGACCCTATTAACCTTAGATTAATTAAGGCTATTTTGAATCAAAATGGCTTCTACAATCTTACTCTACTCAATAATGGTAATGAATTACTTGCCAGTATGGAAAAGAATAAACCGGATATACTTCTTTTAGATATTATGATGCCTGAACTAAGTGGTTATGATATTTTAGAGATTCTCAAGCAAAGAAATGCCTGGAAGCATATTCCTGTTATCGTGATTACTGCACTTCCTCTTGCTGATGAAATGAAACCTCTTAAAAAGAGTTTTAATCTTGGAGCGATGGATTATATTAGCAAGCCTTTTAACCATATAGAATTAATGCTGAGGGTTAAATCTGCTCTAAAATTAGAGTATCAAAGACAGCAATTAGAAGACAGTTTAGACAGAATTAGAAATTTAGAAAAGATGATCTCTATTTGTTCCTATTGCAAAAAGGTTCGCGTAGATAACAAAGTATGGCAAGACTTAGAGTTATATATTAGCGAACATTCAGATACTCAGTTCAGTCACAGTATTTGTCCTAGTTGTTATGAAAAAATAGTTAAACCAGAATTGGAAGAGGAAAACGAATAGAGCAAGTATTAGTAATTCTGTATTGTAGGCTTTTACACTAATTAAAGGTCATTATCACAGATTCACTTTAAGTTAAAAGCTATTCCTACAGTTTTATGGACAGGGCGTATGAACTTACGCCCTATATTTTTTATAATCAGATTACTTAGATAACTTTAACACAGACAGTGCAGTAGACCTTTGTGATTAGCACTATGTTATTCTGCACTCTTCAATAAAGTTCTACTACACTATCTGGGTTTAAATCAAAGTAGTTCTATTTTTTGTGCAGGAAAACATTGTTGAAATAGTCTTAAGAGTTAGGAGAGTGGATGAAAAGAGATAATTTCGAAAGAGTAGTAAAAGACTTCACTCCAAAATTATATAACTATATTCTTAAATTTGTGCGACAAAGGGAAGATGCTGAAGATGTTCTGCAAAGTGTTTTCATAGCCTTTTATGACAAAATGGAAGGAGTTGATACTGATAAAGTATCTTCCTATCTCTATAGGGCTTGTCATAATAATTCTTTAGATTATTTGAAGAAAAGAAAAAGAGAGATCAGCTTTCCTAATTTAGATTTCAGTAATATAGCTGATTTGGGTAGTGAAGAAAAAGAAGATATGTACAAAGACATAATAAAATACGCCATGGCTGAATTACCAGCTAAGATGTCTCTTTTGATTGAACTAAAAATATATCAAAAGAAGAGCTATAAAGAGATTTCAGAAGAGACTGGATATTCTATCAAAGCAATCGAAAGTCAGTTAGTAAGAGCCAAAAAAAAACTTAGAAAGATAATAGAAAAAAGAGTTAAAGATGATCTGGGAATCATATTATAAATTACTTCTTAACTTAGGAGGAAGTATGAAAGTTGAAAGATTGATTAATCGCTACCTTGACGGAGAAGCAAATCCTCAAGAGAGAAAAGAAGTAGAAGAAAGATTGGCAAATGACCAAAGTTTTTTGGCACTATTTACCAAATTAGAGCAAGTTGATAGATTGCTTCAAAAAGTTGAGAATAGTGTGGTGCCTGAAGATATTTACAGACGTGTTTTAAGTTCTGTTAAATACCAAACAAAGCCTAAACCCTTCTATGTTAGGTATGCTCCAGCTTTATTAGGTAGCTTAATGAGTTTTACTTTAGGAATAGTGTTCTCTACATTCGTATTTACTAGTCAAGAAATTAACACTAACATAGAGAATCAATCTTCTTTCAGCACTGATCTATATTCTACTCTAGAAATAGATGAAATTATGAATTACTATTATGGGGAATAGAGGAAAATATGAGATTTTATAACAATAAATCATTATTCTTTTCAGTAATGTTAATCTTGTTCGCTTTCAATCTTGCTGTTGTTGGAACTCTCGCCTATTTCTTATTAACACATCGTATCGTTTTTGATGATATTAGACATCAAGAGTTAAGAGAAAATTTTCGAGAAATGAAAGAATTTAGACCAGATATTCATACTAAATATCGTAATAATATTAAACCTCTAAATGACATAAATAAAGAGTTAAGAATCCAATTCTTGAGGGAGTTAATCAAAACAGAACCTAATTATGATTCTTTGATAGTACTTAATAAAAAAATCCAAGATATAACTCAAAAAATTAGCATTAATGTTTATAAGGAAATGATAGAAATTAGAAAAAGTTTATCACCTGAAGAAGCTGAGAAATTCTTTGGTCATCAGTTGAAAATGATGGAAAGAAAGTTTATCCATCCAGAGGGTAGTGGACGAATGGGTATTCCTCCTGAAGATCACGAAAGAGGTGAAAGAATATGGGAGAATAGAGGGCAAAGAGCAAATAGAAGGAATAATAAGTATAATTAATCTTTCAACTATTCGAGAAAATGACATCCAGATAACACCTTGAATTATGCCTAAGCATCTCATAGATTATTATTGCAATTTAGACATACAATTAAGCTAATCAGCCTATTTGTATTGACTAATTTAAGTATCTTATTATTATATATGTGTGTGATTTAGAAATATGATGTTGTGTTTTCCCAACATGTAATTATTTATAATTACAATATCAAGTATTGAATTTATATTAAAGCTCCCGAAAGGGAGTTTTTTTTATTACAAAATAATCGAGCGCTAAATATGAAGGCTACTTTATTCTCAATATAAAAAAGGGGATAACTCAAAAACTGGTTCAAAAAATCTATAATTTCTGCTAATTCTCTCTTCTTCATCATAGAAAGAAATACATTCACCTTCTCTTTTACCATCCACCAAATGGGTAATTCGCTCAACTTGTCCATTTTCATAATATTCAATTAATTCAATCTTTTTTCTTGTATCTATTTCTCCATTATCTAAATAGCAAATTATTTTACCTTCTAAAGCTCCATTTTGATAATTATATTCAAGCATCTTATTCCCATTTTTATTGTACTTTATATATTTACCACACTTTTCATCATTGATATAATTTGTTATTGATTTTATCTCGCCAGAGTCATAATAGAGAATATTCTCTCCATTTTTAATATCATTTTTATAATTAATTTTTTCTTTGATTTTTTCATTCTCTCCATAGATAATAGTCAAACCATTTTTTTTATCATCTTCATAATTAGTTTCGATTGTTTTGTTACCATTATCATAATCGTATTCTATCTGAATACCTTGCTTTTTACCGTTGATGTAATTAGCTTCAGAAACTTTGTTATTATTGAAATATCCATAATTTATAAACAATCCATTCTCTTTGCCATCAATATATTGTCCTTCTACATTTCTATTACCATTATCATGATATGATCTGTATTTACCAACTATTTTATCTTCAATGTAATTTGTTTTACTGATAAGAGTACCATTTTCGCTATATACTATACATTCTCCATGTCTTTTCCCATCTTTATAATTAAAGATAAACTTTTTCTCTCCATTATCATAATACTCTTGGCTTAAGCCATGTCTCTTTCCATTTTTATAATTCGCTTTAACTATTAGCTTACCATCATAAGCATATTCAAGATACTCACCCTCCTTTTTACAGCCTATATAATTAGCTTTACTCGCTACCGTCCCATCAGAATAGTAGTAGGTACAGAGACCGTTTCCCACCCCGTTAATGAAATTGATTATAGAGAGTATTTTTCCCTCTCTATTGTATGTTGTAAACTCACCATGTCTTGCTCGATTCTTAAGGTAACCTTTTGTTTTAATTTTACCATCTTTATCGTATTCACTGTATTCACCATTTTCTATTCCATCAACATAATTTACTTTCGAAGCGATATTCCCATTTTTATGATATTCAATGAGTTCAATATTTTTTCGAGTGTCTATTTCTCCATTTTCTAAGTAGATGATAGTCTTTCCTTCTAAATTACCATCTTTATAATTTGAAGTATAGATTTTATTTCCACTTGTGCAATATTTTGTATATTCCCCATCTAAAATATTATCTTTAAAATTGGCTATGTAGTCTAAGCTGCCATCTTCATTATATTCTATAGTCTGACCATTTTTCTTACCATCTTTATATTGGATTTTTGATCTAATATTTCCATTCTTATAGTACACTATACTTTCACCATCCTCGATACCATCAACATGATCTCTTTTAGCGTATGCTATATTATTTCCAGAGTAATCTATTTGCGGTCCCTCCAACTTATCATCTTTATAATAGCGTTTAGATTTCAATCCAACATTAAGAATAGTGCTTGAAGAATACATACTTTTATAGTTTTTGAAATATTCAAGAAACTCACCATGTTTTTTTCCATTCTTGAAATGACCTTTTTTGTATAAGTACTCATTGCTCAGATACTCCATATATTCACCATGCTGTTTGCCATGCTTATAATTTGAGATGATTTTTAAGTCGCCATTTTCATAATATAGTATTTGTTTACCATGCAATTTATTGTTTTTATATTGAGTTATAGTGTGTATCTTTCCTAAGCCATGATAATCTAAATTTTCACTAATTAAACAACTTGCAGTCAGCAAGCTTAGAAGCAAAATAAGAAACTTTTTAGTATCCATAATTATCTCCTTATGGTGCTATAATTCAAGAAGAAGCTCTTTGGGTCTCTTTTAATTATCTTTACTCGACTTATCTAATCATCTTATTAACTTAGATTAAACCATAAAGTGCCCAAGCGTTTGCATTATTATTTAGTAAGCATTCTAATATTAAAATTTATATCCAATATACTAATTATGTGTTTAGGTATGTATATGTCAAGAAAGAAAGTTTAAATTATCAATAACAAATATCATCTAAACTAAAGTCGATATTTAAGGTTGAATTTAAAGACAGCAGTTTGAGTAAAAGCAATATCTGTATATTCTCCCATGGTTATTGTTGTGACAAAAATTGAGTCCCAATCAATAAACTGAAATTTAAATGAAATTTCAGTTTCTAATCTTTTTCTTCTATAACTTACACTTAAGAAATTATTCCAATCATAATATTTCCATTCTTTTGAAATACCTTTACCAATATAAAATCCATAAGCCCCTGAGACAAAATTACCTGGTATAAATTCTTTAACTACTCTAAAGGAGATTGGTATTTGGATATAATAGACACCATTAGATGACTTCAAATCCTTATAATAATTGGTATGAGACATCTCTTTAGATAAAAAAAACACCTACTTCAATTTCACCTATCCTACCATTTGAGTGACTGCTTTTGAACAATCTTCTTATAATGCTAAGTCCAAAATTTGGTCCATAAATTACTTTTTCGAAAGAGTCATGATTATTATAATAATTATAGTCGTCGGTTGAAAAGTGAAGATAGTTAAGGTTCAATCCAATCGTAATTGCTAACATTGTTTTTCTTTCTGGATCAGACAGATAAGATATAAATCTCTTCTGCCAGTTAGGCTTAAGATTACTTTCAAGGGGTAAATTATAATTATTCTTATCCAAAAATTCGTTAGTTTCTGTTTGATTATTGAAATTTGTATTGCTATCTATTTGATTTATTTCATGATTAGAAGCTAAACTCAAGGATAGCCCTGTTAGTAAAGAAAGCTGAAACATTAAACAAAAAAGAAAAAGCTTGCCCATAATCCACCTATCATTGTTATTTTTAAATTTTAAACCGAATGATGCAGTAAAATTTGTGGATAACACTATATCCTTATACATTATTTAGATTTAAGTCAACAATTATACTTTTTTCACTTATATTTTATTAAATATTTGTCAATTTTTAAAATATATGTGTGATTTAGAAATATGATGTTGTGTTTTCCCAATTGCAGTATATAAATTGCAATAAAAAGATTATGTTTTTGTTAAAGGCTCCTAATGGAGCCTTTAATGATTCTATAAGAGTTCTTAAAACCGTATTTTTAAATTTAGCTTTAAAACTTGATAAGTTGTATATGTATAGGGGATATCTGGATATTCTCCCATAAGATTATGCATTTGGTCAAATATCGACCCCAAATCTATGGGCTTACATTTGTAAATTAACTCAAGCTCGGTATTTTGAATTCGATAAGATGTCAAAAATAATAAATTATAGCTATTACCTCGATAATCTTCTGAAACTCCTTTGCCATAATAAGAGCCACATCCTAAAGAAAAAAACATAATCCTATTCAATTTTAAAACAGCTCTGTTAGTTGTAGTTAATTGAATATATGGTACGCTTTTAGAATTTTTCAAATTTTCATAATTATTGGTATCTGACATTTCTTTAGAATAATATAATCCTATTTCATGCTCAATAAACCATTTATCATATCTTGAACTTTCAGCATTGTTTAGTAGCAAACTAAAACCTATGTTTTCCCCGAGTAAAACTTTATCGAAGGAGTCTTCATTACCATTAGCACTATAAATATTCGTTGATGAAGAAAGAAAAGATTTATTTAAACCAAAGGTGACAGCAAAGAAAATATCAACTTTGTCATTATCAAAGAAAATTTTTTTATTACTCGAGGCATTATCTTATTGAGTATTTTCTAAAAAATCTTTCCTATTATCATTTATATTTAATTCTGATGGAATATCATCAACAGCAGATAATAAAAATATCTGAAGAATTAGAACCCAAAACACAAATTTCCCCATTATCCCTCCAATTATTTGCTTCTCATAAAGAAAGGTTCTATTACTCTATCTAATACACCATGTAATTTAGATATAGTTACTCCGTAGTTTGAAATAGGAACACCTCGTCGTTCACACTCCATTATCCTGCGTTTCATTTCTATCTGATTAAGCATACAGGAGCCACAGTGTAATACCAAATCATATTCTTCCAAATTCTCAGGAAAGTCATTTCCAGCACTCTTTTCAAAGATAAGTTCTTTGCCGGTAAACTGTCTCATCCAGCGAGGAATTTTAACAGTTCCGATATCGTCAGCTTGGGTATGATGTGAACATGCTTCGGCTATTAATATTTTAGAACCATCTTTTAGTTTGTCGATAGCCTTGGCACCATTGATAAGCGTTTCAAAATCTCCTTTATAACGAGCAAAAAGGGTGGAAAAAGTGGTGAACCTTACATCAGGAGGAATATCACCCACAACTTTGAGAACAACCTGAGAATCGGTTATTACTAAGTCAGGCTTTCTACTCAATCCTGCCAAAGCCTTCTCCAATTCTCTCTCCTTAACGATAATGCCTACCGCATCAGAGTCTAAAACTTCTCTTAGAACTTGCACTTGAGGTAAAATTAATCTCCCTTTAGGAGCTGCAAGGTCAATAGGAACAACTAATACTACTAATTGCCCAGGACGCAGTAAATCTGACACTAAATTATTCTCATGAGTTAGAGACGAAGGTACTAAAGTAACTAATTTTTCTTTTAACATACGCACACCATCTCCGTTAGTTCCTGAGACAGATGCAAAAGGAATATTATTATTTCTACAAAACTCTTTTGTTATTTTTGGAAGAGGATTAAGGTCATTCTTGTTAAAAGCGATAATAAAGGGCACCTTCATTTCTTTTAGATCAGATATTAACTTTTCTAAGTCAGCATCAACCTCGGTACTATCAGTAACAACAATCGCCACATCTGTTCTGAAGAGAATCTTACGGGTTTTCTTGACTCTTTGCTCACCTAAATCTCCCACATCATCGATACCTGCTGTATCATAGATAGTAACCGCACCCAGGGGAAGTAGTTCATAAGCTTTGGCAACAGGGTCTGTTGTGGTTCCTGGAGTATCTGAAACAATAGAGATTTCTTGACCAGTCATAGCATTAATCAGAGAAGACTTACCAGCATTTCTTTTACCTATTAGAGTAAGAACCAATCTCTCACCGCGGGGGACTTTAGCCATTATTTGCTTCCTTTCTCTTTTTATAATGAGGAGAATTACCCATTACCCCGTAACCGATATTTTCCCCAATACGATGAATAGATTTCTCAAAAGCTTTCATATTCTCTTCACTAGTTTCTGTCAAAGCAGGCTTATTATCATAAAGAAGATAGTTCTTTCTATTGACAGATTCATAAACAACTGGCATACAAATATTAGCTCCAGCCAAGATACCTCGTTCTCTTCCAAGGGAATCTAAAGTTTGTAGAGCTGTTGTAGATGCAATATTAACATCTTTTAGATAAAGTCTGGTTAAAGCTATCATCTTAAGTCCTAATTCCAATTGATGAGCAGGGTTATAATCTTTCATCATGGCTGCCATTGGAGTGTCGTGATGAACTATGTAAGGTCCCATGCCGATCATATCAATATCATGCTCTTTAAAAAAGAGAATATCATTAACTAAATCTTCAGCAGTCTGAGTTGGAAGGCCTATCATAACACCTGTCCCCACCTGATAATCTTCAGCTCTTAAATCTTCTATTGCTTGAAGTCTTGCCTGGAAATCACACTCTTCAGGGTGAATTAATTTATAAATATCAGGATTAGAACTTTCTATTCTGAGTAGATATCTACTTGCACCTGCCTTTCTCCATCTACGGTAAGTCTCTCGACTTTCTTCCCCTAAAGAAAGAGTTACACCTAAACCATATTTATCTTTAATTTCATATAATACATCTTCAACAAAAGAAATAAATTCTTCATCTGTTCTTTCACCAGATTGCAAAACAAATGAGGCATAATTATGGTCATAAGCCCATTTGGCTGATTTTAAAATATCTTCTTTGGAAAGGCAATATCTTTCAACCTTGTCATTTCCTTTTCTAATTCCACAATAGAGGCAATCTTTAGTACAGATATTACTAAACTCTACTAATCCACGGAAGTAAACAGTATTTCCTACATACTTTAATTTCACCTTGTAAGCTTCATCATACAATTTTTGGAGAAGAAGCTTATCATTAGTGGACATTAATTCTATCATATCAGTTTTGGATAAATTATCCCAATTATAATTTTTCATTTTTTCTCCTAAAATCCTAACTTGTACATCCTATTAGGACTTAATAATTCATCTATTTCGGTTTCAGTAAGAAGTTTTTCTTTGATTATCAAATCTTTTATATTAACTTTTTTGGCAAGAGAATCTTTGATTAACTCTTCTACTTTAGAATATCCCAGAATTGGTACAAAGATGGTTGCAATGGTTCGACTCTGCAAAAGCTTTTCTTTGCATACCTCTGGATTAGCTGTAATCCCTTTAACACACTTATCTTGGAAAAGAGGAATCACATTATGCAAAATCTCTAAGGATTCCAGCATAGTATAAGCTATGAGAGGCATAAATTGATTCAATTCCAAGTTACCAAGAGCTGAAGCATTTGTTAAAACAGCGTCATTACCTATGACTTTGAGAGCTACTTGGGAAACAGCTTCTGGCATCACCGGGTTAATTTTAGTAGGCATAATAGTGGAACCACTTTGCAAGGCTGGGAGATTAATCTCCCTCATATCACTTGAGAGTAGTCTTAAATCAGTACTTATCTTAAAAAGATTAACTGCAATTGTCTTTATCATCCCCGAAATTTCTACAAAAGGATCAAGATTTTGGGTAGTTTCAACTAAGTTCTCTGAACGAGCAATCACCAATCCAGTTATCTCTTTCAAATTCTCTACCACTTTGAAAATATATTTTTGAGGAGCACCTACTCCAGTGCCAATAGCAGTTCCACCCAAATTTAAAACTTTGATTCTCTCTCTGCACTTGAAGATTCTCCACCTATCGCGGGAGATAGCTTCTGCATAAGCTGAGAACTCCATTCCTAAGGTCATAGGGACAGCCTCTTGTAACTGAGTTCTACCTATCTTCACTATATCATGAAACTCTTGCTCTTTAGCTTGGAAGGCTTCTTGAAGCTCAGCAAGATCTTTTTCTAAATCTTTAAGTAAATACAAAACAGCTATTCGGACTGCTGTCGGATAAACATCATTTGTTGATTGGTGCATATTTACATCTGCAAGAGGTTTTACCTCCTGATATGTTCCAACTTCATGCCCTAAATATTTGTTTGCCAGATTAGCCACAACTTCATTCATATTCATATTTGTGGAAGTCCCAGCTCCACCTTGCAGAGCATCTGTAATAAACTCACTATTATGCTTACCTGAGATAATTTCGTCCAAAGCTGAAAATATTGCTTCAAATTTTTCACCATCGAGGTAGTCGAACTGGAAATTAGTTCTTGCTGAAGCTAATTTAACTTGAGCTAATGATTTAATGAATATTGGAGGCATCCTCAAATTCGATATCCTAAAATTATCCATTGCCCTCGCTGTATTTATTCCATATAATCTATCTTTTTCTATTTGATAATCACCAATTAAATCTTTTTCAATACGCATTAATCTTCCTATTCGATGTTTTTTTATTAATATAAGTAATTACTTAGTTTATGCTATCATTTTTTTTATTTTGCCGAAGAATGAAGCAAGAGTAGTCCTTGTCTAATTTTTGTTTTTTTTGATAGTACTCTTCTTGCATTAATAGAAATTTAGAATCACCTGCATATATTTCATTGCTTAATAACAAGATACAGATATTTCAAGATTTCCCTCAGTAGTCCATAACAGAACCATCATTTGTATCCCAAATAAAATTCGATGCATAATTGTGTGACTTCCATAGGCCATAAAGGGGTTGAGTTAAAAATCTATCAAGGACTAAAACTATACATCTATTAATCTTGCTGATTGCAAAAGGGACATTTATTATAAGCTAATGAAGTTTTTTGCTTAGTAAAATTTATCTGAAACATTGTCTCTTATGGTGTTT
Organism: Cloacimonadales bacterium (SeqCode); assembly: GCA_963692475.1. Lineage (GTDB taxonomy): Bacteria > Cloacimonadota > Cloacimonadia > Cloacimonadales > JAFGVF01 > JAEKNW01. The sequence continues at coordinate 1,690,859 of OY829950.1, read as the reverse complement.
TAGTTAGCTAAACTTCTTATAATCCCTGCTTAGCTTTTCTTTTTCTTATCCTACTTTAATTTTGTTTATTGTACCATTATTGAGTTTAAGGGAAATTTTGCCATTTATCCTCTTCCAATAACCTAATTCTTTTTGGCAGTTAGGACATGAGATTTTAGCCAGAAGTTCTATGTTCTCGATATCTATATAGGATTCTATTATATTATCGCGAAAGCATTTGATAAGACTTCCGCTTCCAGATTTCCAATATTTGAATAGGATAAATCCACATTTGCAAATGACATCTACTGTTTTTGTTTTCATGTTGTTTCAGTCCTGAATGGATTGTTTTTTATAAATTATTCTTTTTTTTAGACTTTATAATTCTGTGTCGCCCCTTCAGGGCTATCTCCTATACGGTAATTTTCCAAGGGGTTTGCACCCCTTGCTGACAAATAACATCCCTGCAGGATTTTAAAAACCACCCCGTCAGTGAAATACACTGCCACCCCTCCACCGGAGGGGAATTTATATTATCATTGCTACCGCAATGAGGCGGAGAGAATCTCTACTGGCCGTGTTAAGGGTCTTTCTTCTTCATTCTTATCAGTATTAATCTGTTCTATCAGTGTCATCTGCGTTCTATTTTTCAATTCCTAGTACCGTATCATCTTCTCTCTTTCAAAGAACTTCTTAAAGTAGTAATCTCTTACCAATCTATTTTCATTTTTTTCTAAGTGCGGGTCATCTTCAATAATTTCAAAAGCCACTTCTCGGGCAACTAAGAGGATTTTCTGATCATTAATAATAGAGGCAAACTTAAACTTAGGCATTCCTGATTGTTCTTTACCAAAAAAGTCTCCTGGACCACGTAACTCTAAATCTTTTTCAGCAATAAGAAATCCATCATTAGTTGAGGTCATGGTCTGTAATCTTTCCCGTCCTTCAACACTAATAGGAGGATAGCTTATAAGATAACAATAAGCCTCATCTGAGCCTCTGCCAACTCTTCCCCTCAACTGATGTATTTGACTAAGTCCGAACCTCTCAGCATGTTCAATCATCATCACAGAGGCATTAGGTACATCAACCCCCACTTCTATCACAGTAGTAGAGACTAATATATCAAATTCATGATTTTTGTAGGCAAGCATAATCTCATCTTTCTCAGCACTCTTCATTCTTCCATGGAGCAGAGCAATTCTATACTTTGGGAAAACTACTTCTTGCAGTCGTTGAAAAACAGTTTCAGCATCCTGTAAGTCTATTTTCTCAGATTCTTCTACTAAAGGACAAACAACATAAGCTTGGTGTCCTTTCTTAAGCTCTTGCTCAATCTCTTGATAAACATGTTTCTTCTTTGCTTCTCCGTGCCAGATTGTTTTAACCTGTTTACGAGTTGGAGGGAGTTCATCAATTTGAGAAACATCTAAATCTCCATACACAGTAAGTGCCAAAGAACGTGGAATTGGTGTGGCAGAGAGATATAACATATCAGGGAAATTCATCTTTTGTGAAAGCTTGGCTCTTTGCTCAACTCCGAAACGATGTTGTTCATCTACTACTAAAAATCCAGCCTTATGGAATTGGACATCATCTTGAATTAAAGCATGAGTACCAATAATAATTTGAAATTCACCTTCTTTGATGCCTTCCTTTATCTTACTTTTACCCTTATAAGCACCACCTTTTAGTAAAGCAATTTTTATTTCAGGTTGATTACTGAGATATTTAGAAATAGTAGCAAAATGTTGTTCAGCCAAAATTTCAGTAGGTGCCATCATGATTGCTTGATACTTATTTTCTACTGCTAAAAGCAAACAAAAAAGAGTAACAATAGTCTTTCCTGAGCCAACATCACCTTGGATAAGTCTGTTCATCTGCTTAGTTGTAGTCATATCTTGCACTATTTCATTAATAACCCTCTTTTGAGCTCCTGTTAATTCATAAGGAAGAGAGTTTTTTAACTTTGTTGTATAAGTATGGAATAGCTTAAATTCAATTCCTTTTACTATTTTTTTATGCCTGAATTTAGTTCTGGCAAGCAGAATTTGGGTATAGAAAAGCTCTTCGAAAGCAAATCTCTTCCTTGTTTGCAAAGCATTAGCTTCATTAGTAGCGAAATGCATAATCTGTAGAGCTGACCGTCTATCTTTTAATTTAAATCTTCTTAGAATATTCTCAGGAAGATTCTCTTCTATAAAATCAGAATATTCAGAGAAACAATTAAAAACTATTTTTCTCAGGGCATTGTTACTTAGATTACCTGTTAAGGAGTAAATTGGTAAGAGAGGACGGTTTTTCCAAAAATCATCATCAACATTCTCTCCATCAATGAATTCCACCTCTGGATGAACAATATTCAATGAGTTCATAAAAATAGATACTTTTCCACTTACCCAAACTTCTTTACCTATTTTTATCTTATCTTTTATCCATTTGTTATATTGGAACCAGGTTAGCATTAAGGAGTCAGTTCCATCTGAAACAATAGCATGAAGCTTCTTCTTATTACTTCCATAAGCTTGCTCATAGACATCTAAAATTTTGGCAACTAAAGCAACATTGCTATCGTTCTCTATTTCAGCAATCTTTACATTAGAATTTCTATCTATATAGGCTCTGGGAAAGTATTCCATCATATCCAAAATTGTCTCAATACCTAATTTCTTGAGTAATTTTGCTCGATATTCCCCAACACCCTTTAGAAATTTAACATCTCCCTCAATACTAACCATTAATTCCCTCTTTGTTAATTATTTACGATTAAAGAATCCTAATAATAAACCCAAAGCTAAAGACCATACAGCTGCCATTAAGATACGTAAATCTGTTGGCATTAAGAAAGTTACAGTATGAGCTGGAATCCAGAACCAAAGCAAGCAATAAAGCCCTTTATTAATACCTTTCCAATTGCTTTGCCCTGCAGCAAGGTTATCTAAGACTCTGTGCATTATGACTAAAAATGGTCCAAACTGTAGATTCATAAAAGCCGAAACAAAGAAAGCAAAAAGAAAAGTGTCTTTACCTACTACAGGTAAAAAGTGATGATTCATTAAAGCATTTACAAAACCATCATTAGCCCCAGCATTTCCTGCAAAACCTACGAAAGTGTATTTAATTGCTACACCAAGCAAAGCCCAAATTACCATTTTCTTGATGGTCATTACAAACCCAAAAGGGAATTTCACGCTCTTGTTAATTACCCATTTAGAGAGAATCTCTCCAAAAGTTCCTAATATTGCGAAGTGAATGATAGCAGATAAGATAACATTCTCTTTCACGAAGCTCATATAGACTTCCATACTATCTCCTTTTTTATTTTACTTGACAAAATTCTATATATTATGATTTAATTACTTTAAGCAAATCGGGTGATTAGCTCAGTTGGTTAGAGTGCTACGTTGACATCGTAGAGGTCACTGGTTCGAATCCAGTATCACCCACCACCTTTTAACAGTTTGTCAATTTTTGTTTTTTAGTCAACAAAATTGTACTTTTTTAAATTTTTAGGAAGAATTATGTACATCTATAAAGTTAATAATCCCCTTAATTCTGATGAAATTATTGCTCTCTTTCATTCTGTTGGATGGAAGAAAAATCCTCTTGATATAATTCCAGCTTTTAAAAATTCATACTACATAACTTGTTATCATAAAAGTAGGCTTATTGCTTTTGCTCGTGCTATTAGTGATAACTATTATTACACAAATATATTTGATGTTATTGTTCATCCTGATTACCAAAAACAAGGTATTGGAAAAGAGCTAATCACCAAACTATTAGACAAATTCAAAGGAACTTATTTCTTCCTAACCCATACTGAAGGAAAAAAAGGCTTTTATGAAAAATGTGGTTTTTCTTTTAATGAATGCGGTATGTGGATTAGTAAATAGGTGATTTCTGAAATTAAAACTATCTTTTCTTGACTTAAAATATTCCATTTTGATTAGTTCAAAAAAGCTTCTTTCCTTACTCTCTATTTTTCAATAAGTTAAAATCAGCAAAACATTTTTATTTTTTTTCTTGCTCAAATTTTTAGTTATTTTATATGTGTTCGATAAAGAAACTTATTTTTGGAGGAAATGCTATGAGTGATAGACTATTTCAGGGTGTGAAATATCAACCGCCAAACAGTGTGTCTATGCTTATCATAAACCTCCTCGGGTTTTTATAAAAAAATATTAAAATTCGGAGGATTTACGATGATAAGAGATTCTTATATTACCAGAGAAGATTGGCAGAATTTGCAGACTTTTTCAGAGAACAAAGAGACTCCTTTCTTAGTTGTTCGGCTAAGTGTTATTAAAGAAAAGTATGAGGAATTAACACGGAATTTTCCTTATTCAAAAATTCATTATGCAGTAAAAGCAAACCCTGCTAACGAAGTTTTGAAATTATTACGAGATTTAGGTTCAAATTTCGATGTAGCTTCAGTTTATGAGCTCAGAAAACTCTTAGCTCTAGGCATTTCAGCAGATAGAATTAGCTACGGAAACACTATAAAAAAAGCAAAAGATATCAGAGAACATTATGAGGCAGGCGTAAGACTTTATGTATCAGACTCAGAAGCTGATTTAAGAAATATTGCCAAAGCTGCACCTGGTTCAAAAGTCTTTGTTAGAATATTAACCGAGGGTGTTGATACTGCTGACTGGCCTCTCTCCAGAAAATTTGGCTGTCAATCAGATATGGCTTGTGATTTAATAGTATTAGCCAAAAAATTAGGTTTAGAACCTTATGGAATATCTTTTCATGTTGGTTCTCAACAAAGAGATATTGCATCATGGGATGCTGCTATTGCAAAAGTTCGTTACATCTTCAGTTGGTTAGAGGAAGAAGAAGGAATCAAGCTTAAAATGATCAACATGGGTGGTGGATTCCCTGCTAATTACACTTCCAGAACCAATGAAATAGAAGTTTATGCTTCCGAAATTAAAAGATACCTTGAAGAAGATTTCGGTGATGATATCCCTGAGATCATTATTGAACCAGGACGCTCATTAGTAGCTGATGCAGGCATTATCGTAAGTGAAGTAGTTCTCATTGCACGTAAATCAAGAACCTCCCTTAATCGCTGGATTTTCACTGATATAGGCAAATTTAGTGGACTGATTGAGACCTTAGAAGAATCTATCAAATTCCCTATCTTTACTGATCGCCGGGGAGAAACCGAAGAATGTATCTTGGCTGGTCCTACTTGTGATTCTCAGGATATAATGTATGAAGATTTTAAATATGATTTACCTTTAAATTTGGCTATCGGTGATAGAATTTATTTCTTATCAACTGGAGCTTATACAACATCTTACAGTTCTATCGAATTTAATGGCTTCCCGCCATTAACAACTTATTTCGTAGATTAATTTAATAAATAATAAATAATATATATAATGAAAGCTTATGAAGAAATTCATAAGCTTTTCTTTTTTTTCGAACTTACCCAATATCCCGCATTCTCCAAAGCATCAGCACACTATTTACGCATCTTCACAGTTTCTCAACATCATATTTTTAAACTCTTTGCCTTTTATAGGAATATTTAAACTGAATTCTTTAATACTACCTTTTATTGAAAAATAGACTCTTCCACCTATTTTATCACCAGGTAATAAAGATGTCCTTCGCAAAGATTTACTTTCATAAGAATCTCTTAATTTTTCAGTGTTAATACGATTATTCATAATTTTATTAGCTCGGCGTGCTTGAGACTCTTCCCTATCATCATACTCTTTCTGATCTTCCTTTCTCTCTTCATCTGTTTTCTTGGTAAAACCATCGGCAACTTCAAAGAAAGAAAAGACTAAGTCCTGTCTTTCATTAGACTTTTTTTGAGCGTTCAGAGTTTCAAGCCGTTTGCTATAATGCTTAATCATTTTTTCAGGATTAACAGCTTCTAACTTAACTTTATCATCTAATTTGTTTACGATATTGCAATAGAAATCTTCCGGAGAAACTAAGATTATATCGTTTGAAATGTTATGGATTGACACATCGAATACCAACAAACCCTCACGCGTATCATCATAATTCACGATAACCTCTGCATCTTCATTTGCTAGTTTTAATAATTCCTTACCTCTTGACCATAAAATATCTGCTGATTTATCTGCGACTCTTAAATCATATATTCCGTAAGGAGTGACATGACATCCAAAAAGTGTCATTATTAATATTCCGATAATTAACAACTTAAAACCCTTCATAAAGCTAAAACTCCTTTAATTTAACCCGAATGGTGCAGTAGAGCTTTGCAGAAGAGTGCAGATTCTTATCCCCTTTTTTGAGGGGGACGCAGGGGGTGCATTAAGGTTTTACATAATTTATCAGCTGAGAAATTATGTAAAATGCTTTAGCAAATTAATATAGTGCTATTCTAAAAGATCTACTGCATTATTTGGGTTTAATAGAATATCACCAGAATTGTAACTTTTTTCAAACTGTCAAGTAAAACTCAAAAAAAGCCTATGACAATGTCATAAGCTTTTCATAATAATATTTAGAGGCTAAAAGAAGATATTAAGCCGGATTCTGTTTACTACCTAAGAAGTAGTATTATGTCTATTCATCTAAATCGGGTGTTGCCACACAATAATGTCTATAAAAGCCGATTTAAGCTGCCTACCCGAGAGTTATAGAAGCGGGTCACTTCAGCTCCCCTATTTGGCATTGCACCTGATGAGGCATTCCGAGCATACCCTGTCACCAGGATATCTGGTAGTCTCTTACACTACCTTTTCACCCTTACTTATTCAACTTTCGTATCTAAGCGGTTTGTTTCTGTGGAGCTAGCTTCTTGTCACCAAGACTTCCCGTTAGGAAGCATCATACCCTATGGTGTCCGGACTTTCCTCGTAATTTGCCTAAACAAACCACGCAGACATATTATCCTCTTTTAGCAAAAGATACTTTATTTAATAGATTGGTTTTTTAACTAAGAATCTGTTACAGTTTTCACAGAAAAGAGTTTTATCTTGTTTTTCTAATTCAATGATAAGCTGAGGTCTAATTTTAAAACCACATGCAGAGCAGGCACCATCTTGTTCAAAGGCAACTGCTTTTCTGTTTCTATTAATTATAAGGATTTTGTATTGCTTGATTAAGGCTTTTGGTAAATCAACAGCAAGAGCATTTCTCTCTTTTTTGAGTTTTTCAATTTCGCCATCTAAGCTATCAATTTGCTTTTTTAGAACACCTTCTTGGTTTGTTAAGTTCTCATGCTTTTCTTTAAGCACTTTTTCTCTTTCAATTTTAATAGATTTTAACTCATTTTCCTGTTCCATCAGAGCAATAATTTCTGATTCTAATTCAGAGTTTAAGCTTGAAAGGAGAGCAATTTCGCTATTAAGAGCTTTATACTCTTTATTTGTTTTAATAGTAGCTAATTGTTCTTCATATTTCATAGCCTTCTCTTTATTTTGCTTAATCAAGATTTCTTTGTCTTTTTGCATTATAATTACTTGATTAATCTCTTCGGTGGTCACTTCAACATCACTTTTTGCTTGCTCTTCTTCTTCAATCAAGTTCTTTAATTGCTTAGGTAATTCAGATTTTAAATTCTCTTTATCAGCGATTTTATCATCACATTTCTGCATTGCAATTAAACTTCCAACTCTTTTCTTCATTTTAGTTCTCCCTAAATAATAAACTAATATCTAACGATTTATAAGAATGAGTCATTGATCCACTTGAAATATAATCAACTCCAGTTTCAGCAATTTCTCTTATTGTCTCTAATCTGACATTTCCAGAAGCTTCTAATTCTACTTTACCTTTGTATAATTCAACAGCTTGTTTCATATCCTCTAAACTCATATTATCTAACATTACCCTATCTACTTGTGCTTCAACTGCTTCTTTGAGTTCTTCGAGGTTAGTAACTTCTACTTCTATTTTGTAAGTACAGTTGTTTTTCTTAACCACCTTAACAGCTTTTTCAATAGAACCTGCTGCCCTAATATGATTCTCTTTTAACATTATCATATCATAAAGTCCGAATCTATGATTAAACCCACCACCTATTTTTACAGAATACTTTTCTAACTGCCTTAGAAGTGGAGTAGTTTTTCTTGTATCTAAAAGTCTGGCATCTGTTCCAGCAATTTGTTCAACCATTTTGGAAGTTTGACTTGCAATACCGCTCATTCTCTGAAGAAAATTCAATGCGACCCTCTCCCCTTTTAGTAGTGAAGCAGGATTACCTTCTAACTTCGCAATAGGCTCTTTATTAATTACTTTATCTCCATCTCTTTTATAGAGAGTTATCTTTATTTCGGGATCTACTTGTTTATAGACCTCATAAAAGATATTGAGTCCAGCAATTACCCCTTCTTCTTTAGCAATCATTGTAGCTTGAGTTATTGTTTTGACTAACTCTAATGACTCAGTAGTAATATCACCACTGCCGATATCTTCCATAAGACTTTGTTTAATAATTTCTTTAATATCCATTATACACCCCATTTTTGAGCAAAAAAAAATAGCATCTACCTTAATGAGTAAATGCTATTATATCATTATATATATTTTTAGAAACACTAAAAATTAAAAACACCATTATTCTTTTTTTCATTATCATATATCTTTCTGCTCCCTTCTAATGTCAAATAATTACATATCTACCATTTGTCAATTTTTTTATCGATTTATCGTGATTATTGTCTTTTTTTCTTCTAATATTCTTCCGCTTTCAGCTTTAATTTTGATGATTGTTGGATATAATCCGCTGGGTAAGTATTTTCCCTGCAAATAACCATTCCATGTATATTCACCAGCATATTGACCAGAGAAACAAGCATTTATAGTATTAAGTTCTTTTCCTCTAATGTCAAACAATTGAAGCTCAAGGGAATTAACTACTTTTTGCAAATTGAAATTAACTACAAACACTTTATCTCTTTTAATTGAGATTAAATTATTGACTATTTTTAACCCTGATACACTATTTGGATTAGAAATTTGAGAACTTGAGTTTATTTCAGTAGGTGTTGCTCCCACTTCTGCATTAGATCTATGCCAAGTATCTGTAATCTCACAATATTCTAGAGAACAACCTTGTATTGTTGAATTGTTCTCATACATTAGTGAATCTAAGAGTGAATCATTATATTTTATCATAACCATATCGCCAGTATTGTTTAAACGCCCCCAGCCATTTGCTTGGAAAGTTTTAAGAGAATCACACCTACCAAATGTGTTTAACAAGTTGTTTTTATCTTCTGCAATAACGATATAATCCCCTGATACTCCAGTAATAACTGATGTGCTTTCATTTCCGCTTGCATCTAAGATGGTAAGTTCAGACTCTGCAATGTCACTAAGTAATTTTAATTCAATCCACTCAGTTTGGTAAGATAGAGGATAATACATAACTTCAGAGAGCGCTAGAGCTGGAATCTCATAATTTATCCACGTTTTCCACAAGTTATCCACAATCTGAATATTACTATTATTGATTATTTCTACTTCTAATATGCCTGATTCATAATATTCGTTTCTTATTGCAATATCATACCTTACACTATCAAGCCCAGTAAGGCATGGTAAATCTTCTAGATATTTTAACTCATTATTAAAGACTATTTTAATGCTTAATTCAGACTTATCCACCTGCGATGTGGATAAGTTGAGTATAACTGTGGATATATCAATATTGGCTCCATTTACTATAGCTTGGCAATTATGCAAGGTTACTATTTTTTGAGGATTATTTGTAGTCCCAGGAGAAGAATTTATACAAGGAATCCAATCTTCAGCTGAATCAGTGTCAAGACCATCTACACTTCGTGCTAATGAATAGCCAGGATTTACTCCAGGACAAGGGGCTTGGTTTATGTTATCTCCACTGAGATTATTACTGTTTGGTACATCATATAAAATAGTATCGCTATGATGAATTACAGGATTAATAATTCTTATACCATCAGTAGCAGAGCCACCATTCTCAAAACCTAATTCTGTTTGGATATTAGTTAAAGGAAGAGGTGATTCACTGATAAGAAAAAAAGAGCCAGCTCGAATTAGGATAGAAGGGAAAATGTAAATATCTGAGAAATTTATACCCCCAGCTTGTAATATCCACCCTTGTAAATTAACATCCTCAGAACTATTGTTATATAACTCAATCCACTCCTTGCCATCATCACAACCTATAGCATCATAAAAGACTTCATTGATGATTACTTCACAATTACTAATTAACCAAAAACCTAAGAAGAAGAGTATTGAAGCAATTCTTCTCATATAACCTCCTAATTTTTCAACTATAATTTATCCCAAACAAAAATATTCACTTGCTTTCTTATATTATAAAGTTGTTTATACTATTCTCCATTTCCCTATGTTATTTACTATTTCATTTGGTATTATAGAGAAAGTTTCCTGAGATTTACTCATTTCTTCTACTAATCTACCAAGATAATATGCAGCATTAATTGCAGCTTTAGCTATTTCCATCTTCTGGCCAATAAATCCTGCTATTATTCCTGCAAGTACATCTCCACTACCACCAGTAGAGAGCCCATCATTACCAGTAAGATTGAAGCAGGAAGAGGATTTGTCAATGTAGAGCGTGTTTGAACTCTTGATTAGCAAAGAAACAGGATACTCTTGAATAAACTCTTGGGCATATTTGATACTATCTAATTTAACATCAGACAAAGGTTTGTTGATTAATCGGCTGAATTCACCCAGATGAGGTGTTAATAAAATTTGTGCTTTAGTTTCAAAAAGTAAATACCTATTTTTAGCTACTATGTTTATACCATCGGCATCTATCACAAGTTTTTTATTATATTCTTTGAGAAGCTTTGTTAGTATCTTTTCAGCCTCTGAACTTTGACCTAAACCTGGACCAATTAAAACAACATCAGACCACTCTAAATACTCTTCTATGTTAGAATCTGCAGTTATCCCTTTGGTCATTACTTCGGTTAAAGAGCTTTCAAAAATATTCTCCATTCCTTGAGGATGAAGAAGTTTAACCAAGCCAGCACCTGCTTTAACACATGCTTTAGAACAAAGAATAGCAGCCCCAGAAAAGATCGGCGAACCAGCTATAATTAATACTTTGCCATAATCACCCTTGTGAGAATTGCGAAACCTTTTAGGATACTCCATATAAGAGTGCACTGTTGAAAAAGAATCTAACTCCTGATAATATTGCTCAGGGATACTAATATCGATTACCTCTATCATTCCACAATAGTAAGGTCCAGAATTAAGTAACATTCCTTGTTTTATAGCTGCCATAGTGAAGGTAAAATCAGCTTTGAAGGCTAATTTTGTGAGTCCTGTATTAGCATTTAATCCAGATGGAATATCTATAGCAACCCGAGATATATTTTGACTGTTAACTTTTTCTATAATATTAGAAATAGGATATTTCAACTCTCCTTGAAAGCCAATCCCTAACAAGGCATCAACAAGCACAGTATTTGGAAGGAGTTCTTTATCTATAAAATTATCTAATTCAATAAATGAACAGTTTAATTTTTTACATAACATGTAATTATTATAAGTTTCTGGACTCATCTTATGCTCTTGACCCACAAACAATATCTCTACTTCTGCCAAAGAGTTTATTAACCAGCGAGCAATTCCAAAACCGTCTCCCCCATTGTTTCCATGACTACACATAATTAGAAATTTATGCTTCTTAATATCAAATTTTTCTGCTATTTTCTGACTTGATTTTAGAGCAGCTACTTCCATTAGGACTTGAGATTCAAGCTTGAATTCTTGCATTGTTCTCTTGTCTAAGTGGTACATCTGCTCACGACTAATCGCATATTGTTCTTGCATCTAATTCTCCTGGTAGATAGGTAGGATAATTTCAAAAGTAGTCCCTTTATTTACAACACTCTTGGCAACTCTTATTTTGCCTTTATGATAATCAACAACTATTCTTCGGACTAAACTAAGCCCCAAACCCCAACCTCTTTTTTTAGTTGTTACTCCTGCTTCGAAAATCTTGTTAACAATATGCTTATCTATCCCTTTTCCATTGTCGCTAACAAAAATCAAGACATCGGTATTTTTGATTTTAGCCACTACTTCTATCTTACCACCCTTATCAGAAAGGGCATCAACACAGTTTTTTAACAAATTCTCCAATACCCAACCAAATAGCTCTTTTTCTGTCTTAATCTTAGTCTTTTCTAAATTACTTCTCAGCTCTAAACTAATTGTCTTACCCAGATGAGGAAGCCTCTGCCTTACATAGTTAACACTCTCTTCTAATAGTGGTTCAAGCTCCAAAGGAGTTAACTCAACTTTTGAACCTATCTTCCCAAACCGTGAAGCAATTTTCTTCAAATGTAAGACATCATTTCCCATAAAATTTAGCATTTCTGAATTTTCTGCATCCTGAAATTCTTCCTTAATCTTTAGATACTCTATCCAACCTAACAAGGAAGTAATAGGAGTTCCCAGCTGATGAGCAGTCTCTTTAGCTAAGCCAACCCAAATCAAATCATTTTCAGTTCTTTTAATCAATCTTAAACCTAAGAAACCAATTAAAAAGAAAAGAATAACTAAAAGAAGCTGAAGTAAAGTGAAGGTATTCAAGTTGCTGATAGCTTGAAGTTCATTAATATAAATCCTACCAATATCAATATTCTCAGATTCAATTGGTATAGCATTCATCTCATTGATAGCACTTGTAAGAATACTTTTAGAGGCTGCATTAAGTTTAATATATTCTTGATTATTACTCACGCCTTCAATATTGTTCCAGATTATTGGAATGTTATTTTTGCTTGTGATGATTATTGGTTGTTCCATAGACTTAATAAAATCTTCAAACTTCTTGGGAGGTAAAGGAGGTTCTTTTATAGTGTTCTTAATTGGTAAATAATAAACATAGTTGATTATTTTCCCTGATATTTCAACATCTATAATCTCCATTTTGTTTAACAAGGTATTCAAACTATCCTTGGTAGCGACATCCAAATCTTGATAATTTGCTTCGGGGATAGGAATATTTTTCCATGTCAAAGGTTGTTTTTTTTCATCTGTCAATATCAGGGGAAATTTTAAATCTTCAGTGAAGTCGGAAGAAAAGTAATTATAAAAACTCTCCTCTCCTTTAAATTCACTTAGACTTCTTATCCAACGATCAAATATTTTTGCCAAAAGTTGAGAATTTTCATTAGCTTTACGGTAGTTTTCGTTGATTAAATCTATACTTATTACTATTTCATTATAGTTCTTTTGTGCTTCGTCTAAGTAGGATTTTGTATTGTATATATAGTTGGCGAACAGTGAAGGTGCTTTTTTGGAGTCCTCTCTCAAACTTTTGATTAAAATTTGACTGTATCCAATAAAGATGGCAATAATAACTATAAAGCCAAAAGTGAAGTAAATTGTTGAAAAATTATGTCTATTCAGTTTTTTTGACAGCGTCCCAAATTTTATCCAATTCTTCCAAACTTTTTTCATTAATCTTAGTCCCTGTTTTAGTAAATTCGTCTTCCAATTGTCTAAATCTTCTGCTAAATTTACGATTAGCACTTTTTATTGCTGATTCTGAATCAATCTTTAGTTTTCTTGCTAAGTTTACTACAGAGAAAAATAGATCTCCAATCTCTGCTTCCAAATTATCTCGATTATCACTTTCTATTTCGACCTTTACTTCGGCTATTTCTTCTTGTATTTTAGCAAATACAGGTTCTACATCATCCCAATCAAAACCTACTGAAGCTGCCTTCTCCTGCATTCTTTGACCTTGCAAAAGTCCTGGCATGGCATCTGGAATTCCATCAAGGACAGATTTTCTATCTTTCTTCTCTTCCAATTTAATCTGTTCCCATTTCTTTTTAACCTCAGTAGCATCTGTCATTATGTCATCACCAAAAATATGGGGATGTCTTCTAATAAGTTTATCTGTTATCCCTGTTAAGACTTCTTCAATCTCAAATTTGCCATTTTCTGAGGCGATTTGTGCCTGAAGCATAATATGTAGCAAACAGTCTCCAAGCTCTTCCTTGAGTCCTTTTTCGTCTTCTAAAGCAACAGCTTCCGCTACTTCATAGACCTCTTCTATCATACCACTTATAAGAGTCTTACTTGTTTGCTTCAAATCCCAAGGGCACCCCTCTTGGGGATGCCTCAAGGTTGAAACTACTTCTTTTAATTTATCAAATTCTTTCATTGTTTTAAATACATTCTCATCTTTATCAATAACTTCTCAACATCAAATGGTTTCAAGAGGACTTCAACTCTACCAAACTTCTTGATATTTACTAACACATGATTTGGGTCATAACCAAACCCAGTCATCATAATTATTGGTAATTTTTGATTATAATCCTTAACCCGATTATAGAGTTCGTATCCATCCATATCTGGCATTGCAATATCACTAATCACTAAATCAACATCACCGTGAAAAACTTCATTTAAAGCATCATAACCATAATTAAAACATTTGATTTCGAATTCATCTGTTATTTCGTTTATATCTTCTTTTAGGTTTTCTGTAATCTCGGGCTCATCATCAACAATAACTATTTTGTATCCCATACCTTAGCCTTATCTCCTACAATAATTTTGTATGCTTCATAATATTTAGCATAACTCTTCTCAATAACTTCCTGAGGAAGCTCTGGAGCAGGTGGATTTTTATCCCATCCTGTTGCTGATATATAGTCTCTTACAAACTGCTTATCATAACTTTTGGGAGTCTTTCCTACAACATGATCATTTATATCCCAGTAACGTGAAGAATCAGGAGTTAACATCTCATCTATTAAAATAATCTTATCTCCGATTACTCCAAACTCAAATTTAGTGTCAGCTAAGATTATACCCTTATCCCACATTAATTCGTGAGCATATTTGTATAATTCTAAAGACTTATTCTTTAACTCTTCTGCAATAAACTTATCACATCTTGCTAACATCTCTAAATAACTAATATTCTCATCATGGCCCTCTTCTGCTTTAGTAGAAGGAGTAAAGATTGGCTCAGGGAATCTCTGGCTTTCTTTTAAATTTTCAGGTAAAAGTGTGTTGCCTACCGTGCCTCCAATTTTATATTCGCTCCACGCAGAACCAGTAATGTATCCACGGACTATACATTCAAAAGGAACAACTTTAGTTTTTTTAACCAACATACTTCTATCTTCTAATTGACTCCTGAAAGCATGAAACTCTTCTGGATATTCATCAATATTATCTGTGATAAAGTGGTTATCGATAATTGATTTTGTCTCTTTAAAAAAATGGGCTGAGATCTGATTAAGAATTTTCCCTTTATTAGGAATTTCATTAGGAAATACTACATCAAAGGCTGAAATACGATCACTTGTTACAATTAATAGCTTATCTCCAAGATCATAAATATCTCTAACTTTTCCACTATAATGATTTTTAACTATACTTAACTCTTCCATCTTAGGCATATTTACTCCCATATTCACTTTTTTGCAATTTGATTCAGTCCCTATAAATTGTCAATAACATTAATTAATATCCTGCTTTTATCTTACTTTATCCCATTGTTAAGGGTTTTTCCCCAGTTCATTATAAGCCTCCTAAAATGCTTACTTTTACCAAAATAAAGTATTTTTATCAAATTATTTATGAATTAGTCCCAGATAGTGCACTAATACTTCGATAACGAGTGCAATTCTCGCTACTAAAGAATATAGTGCTTTTGGCAGAGATCTATTGCATTATTTGGGTTTAATTGTTTGGGTTATAATATTTATGCAAGAATAATAGTCTCATGAAAGGGTTGTTATAAGTGTGGGTATTTCAAAGAGGGTTGTTATTATTTAGACTGATGCAGATTAGTAAATGGGAGAGGAAGAATTTGCCACTAATTTGAGCAAATTCTTCCTATGGTACTTGAGTATTCGTTTAACCGACAAATACACCAAACAATGCTAATGAAAGCTTCTACAGACCCTATATTGGATAACTTTTCTAATAAATACTTTAATGCGAATAATACCCTGAGTACTCTTCAACTACATCATATATAACCTTGATGAAATTACCTTCTTGCACATAAGGAAACACCTCCTTAGTATGCAGTTATAGGCGTAACCTATGTGTCATCATAACTCCCTATCCACGAGAATAGACAAGGATTGATTGGAGTTTACCAAGGTATCACTTATGAAAGCAACACCTCAAAATTCATATAGCTTTAACAGCAAATAATAAGTCTTCAGTATTGTAGGGTTTGTTTAATACATTCCCACCCTGCTGGTATACTTTTGAAGCAAGATCTTCATCAGTAATAGTTTGAATAACTATACTCTTTCTCAACTGATTGTGCGTTTCCAGATACCTACAAAAGAGGCGATTATTATCACTCCTATAATCGTAATCTACAATAACCTTGTAGTATTCTTCCTCTTCAACTAACCTTGAACAAAGAGAAAGATCGATCGGAGCATCCACTAAGAAACCTGAATCAGTAAAGAGCATAGTTAATAAAAACCTATGGTCATCATTCGTTGTTACTATTAATATTTTATTTTTCATACAGTTAGTAATTACATTATCTATTCCACACCTACATATTACTCCACATAAAAAGCTATTTGTCTATTTATAAGCACTTTAAGAAGTATTTCCTAAAAAGGGTTATTTTATATTTTTTGCCTATTGTTACTATAGGGTAACAATATACTGCTTCGTTAAGGTAACAAGGAAACACCATTTAAAATTAATGAGATAGAATTATTATGGACAAAAAATAGTAATTTTCTAATATGGGTATGTTAATAAATTAATGAGGATTTTATGAAAATATTAGTAAATGATGAATTGGCTATACAAAATTTACCTGAAGCAAAAGCAACTTTCTATTTTACAGATGGGAAAAGTGTAATCTTTGCTGGATTAACAAGCAACTTATTTGCGCGGATTCATAGACTATTAGAACAAAAGAAAGAGGATGATAAAGTTAGAGAATTGTGGGATGTTGCTGAAGATTTAATTTATGATATACGGTTAAGTGACATGGATAGCCTTGTTTGGTATAAGAGTTTAATAAAGTCGTTTACACCTTATCTAAATGATTATATAAATCTATGGGAAAATTACACTTATTTCGCTATTGACTGGAACAATCCTCCTTATTTGAGCATTAAAGAGAATACTCAGGCTGACCTTCTTTATATAGGTCCATTCCGAAGTAGATTTTTTCTCAGTGATGTTTTTTCTATTATAAACAAATACATAAAATTACCCCTTTGTCCCGATAATCCAAAAATCTGTGAGCTTAAAGATAGTGATAATTGTATATCAACCTGTACAAAGGGTGATCTGGAAGCACTTAAAACATTAATTCATAAGTACTATCTATCAGCTAATAATGACTTAGCAGATAGATTAATGAGAGAATATGAAATGTTTCATAATGATTTGCAGTTTATCAAAGCTGAAGAAGTAAAAATTGAAACAAAATTTGTGCTAAAATATTATAGATTTCTTAACTTTTTAAACCAAACTAAAGAAATTAACAGGATGATTGAGGTAGATAATCGTGTTTACTTCATTGAAGATGGTCTTTTAGCAGAAGTTTCAGGTAAAGATAGTATAGACTTCAGAAGTATAAATAGAAAGATACCATATCGCGAAAACGAGTTGTTAGCTGTAAATAAAAACCAGCTTGATGAGCGGTGGATTGTTTTCAATTTCTTAGAAGAGGTAAATAACCAATAATGTACTAATATTCAAACATAAGACTCAACTTGTAGCTTGAGCCTTATAATTTTTCTCTAACTTTGTTTTCTTTTGATTAGGATAGACAAGTGATTATGTAATTTATTTCTGATATATTGGAACATAATTTTATTGACAATTTCTTATTTTCATTTTTTTTAGATATATTTGAAGGAGTGAATATGAAAAAAATTATGTTACTTGCTTTTTTACATGTGATTTTTGTTGTTTCCTATTGTCAAGTCTGGACTCAACAACAAAGGATATTTGCTGATGATGCAGGATCAAGAGATTATTTTGGATATAATGTAGCTATTGATGGTAATATAGCTGTAGTTACAGCTGAGCAAAATGATGATTATGGTTCTAATTCCGGATCTATATATGTATTTGAAAAGATTGATGGTTCTTGGGAACAGCAAGTCAAAATTCTCCCATCAGATTCAGGTTCTAATCAATATTTTGGTTCATCTGTTGCTATAGATGGTAATTACATAGTGGTAGGGAGCTCAGGTAGCTACAACACTAATATTGTTGGCAAAGCCTATGTTTATAAAAGAATTGATAATTCCTGGGTTGAGCAAGCAATATTGACCCCACAGAATGGAGAGATTGATGCCTATTTTGGTGAAGATGTTTCAATTGATAATGGAATTATAGCTATTGGCTGTCCTGGTGACCTTTACACATTTCCTCCTACACAAGAAGGAGCGGTACATATCTATAAGTTAATTGAAGATCAATGGGTCGAACATTCAATCTTACAGGCTAGTGATGGAGAAGTCGGAAATGCTTTTGGTAGATCTGTTTGTGTAAACAATGGAAGATTATTAATTGCATGTCCTCGTGATGATAATGAAAATGGAGAAGATAAAGGAAGTGTTTATTATTATACCTATGAATCAGATGTATGGACTGAGACTGACAAAATAATTCATGAAAATATGGGAATCAATCAATTTGGATTTGGCACTGCTATATCATTAAATGGTAATTATTTCATTACATCAACATATACACAATATGGTATCAACACACCTTCCTATGCTTATATATATGAACTCATTTCTGGAGATTGGGAGCGAGTTAGGACACTTGGTCCATCTCTTATTACACAAGATGCCTATTTTGGACGTAGTGTAGCTATAAATGACAGCTATGCTATTGTGGGTGCACCAGCGCATTCTGGTCCTGGTGACAATAATGGTAGATGTTTTTTTTCAACAAATAACAATGGTAACTGGAGTTCTGCTTCAGCAATAATTTCACCATACACTGGTGCAGATAATTACTTTGGATGCGATGTTGACATAGATGGTGAATATTTGATCATTGGAGCAAGCTGGGAAGATGGAGTTGGTATAGATAGTGGAGCAGCTTTTATATACGCAAATTCAGAAACATCTAACAACAATAACTCACTAGCAGTAACCCCTTCTAACTTAACTTGCTATCCAAACCCATTTAACCCAACTACCAAAATTTCTTATAACATATCTAAGTATAGCCATACAACACTCGAAGTATTTAACATTAAAGGTCAATTGATTAAAACTCTTGTTAATGAGAAAAAACATCCTGGCATACAGTCTGTTTGTTGGAGTGGAGATGATAACATGGGTAATAAAGTTAGCTCTGGGATATATTTTTATAGATTAACAAATTGTGAAAGCAGTGAGATAAAGAAAATGGTTCTAATGAAATAGTATCATAAGGTCCATGAGCTTCTGGAGCCCATTATAAAGGGTTTTCTAAGGCATGAACAAAATGATAAAATGGTATAATAAATTATTTATCACATTTCCCACTCTCTTTGGAGAGCCTTTTTTTCTAGGCAAAGCTAATCCTTAATTATCTGCTTTATGTCAGATAGTCTATTGGGTGTTTATTAGGGGTTTATTAGGCATCTATAAGCAATCCACTAAGCTGAGAGCCAACAGACAGATGATAGTGAAGATATATTAGTTCAATACACATAATATGATCTTGTAGAAAAGAACAATGCATTAACTAAAAGACATACCTGCTATTATTGTTATAATTCTATTTTTAGAGTCTTATTTTTGGCTCTCTCCAAAGTAGAGTGGGTTAGTTTTATCATGAAACTTGTTTTTACTGAAAGGAGGTGTTAACATCATCAAAAAAAACGAAATATTATCGCCCTTCCAGGGCTAAGATAAATTTAGGTTTCATATATACAGGGTCTAACGAACCCTGCCTATTAGATTAACATCCCTTCGGGATTATATGTGTATTAACTTCCATAAAATGACTATGAATTTGTTAACATCTTACGACAATATTTATCATATTACCCACTCTACTTGGGATAGAGCCTTATTTTTCAAGCAAAACTTACTATAAACAGTAAATTCAAACTCGTAACTTTCTATTATACAATGAATATACTATAATAAAAGTCTCTTTTTTACCACTATACTTGAACCTGAGCCTAAAAGTCCAATGATTCATTGAGATATCAGTTGAGAAGAAGCTTGTTAGACTGAAACTTTCTATAAAAATAAGGGGTGAAATTAATTCCACCCCTTGATATTTTTATGCTCTAATTATCTTATTTAAGACCTTCAGACATCGCTTCACCGAGATTAAAGATTGGTAAGTAGATAACAATAATGATTGAACCTACAACACCAGCCATAATAATAATCAAGATAGGCTCGATGAGTGAAGTTAATTTTTCAATAACTGAATCTATAATTTTGTCATAGAATTCAGCAGTTTTACTTAAGAGTTTATCCAAGTCTCCTGTTTCTTCACCTGTACTTATCATTTGTAAAAGAGTAGAAGGAAAAACGTTAGTTGATCTAAAGGCTTGGGCAATACCATAACCCTCTTTAATCATTACTCGAGATCGCCTTACAGCACTCTCAATAACAGCATTGCCAACAACATTTTCCACAAGCTCTAAAGTATCCATGATAGGAACACCGGCTTTCATAAGAATTGAGAAAGTTCTAGAGAATTTACTCATAACTGAGCTTTCAACTAAACCTCCCACAACAGGAATTTTAAGTTTTATTTTATCAATTATCCATCTTCCTTTATCGGTTAGATTTATAATGAAGAAGAATAACACAACTGCTATTAGAATTCCTATAGTAGCAAAAAGATTACCCTTAATCACATTACTTATTGCGATTGCCACTCTGGTAGCAACGGGAAGATCAGCACCAAAGCTCGCATAAATATCACTGAATTTAGGAATGATATAGTAAAAAAGGAACCAAACAACGAAAATCAAGAAGAATAAGATGAAAATAGGATAAGTCATTGCTGAGTTAACCTTTCTTCTTGTATCTTCAGTTCTTTCAAGATTTTCTGCTAATTCATCCAAAACAGTATGTAAAGTACCCGAGACTTCACCAGCTTTAACAAGTGAGACATAGAGGGGATTAAACACACCAGGATGCTGTTCGAATGATTCAGATAATGAATATCCTTTACGAATATCATCATCAACTTTCTTTAATACTTTTTTAAACTTTGGATCTTTCTCTTCTTTTCCGAGGTCAGAGATAGCTTTCTCAATTGTTAGACCAGCCGAAAACATAGTAGATAGCTGACGGGTAAAGAAAACTAAGGTTTTTAGCTTTACAGCGGTTCTCATTTTGTAAATTGCTAACATAATCTTATCAAAGAGAGATAGTTTTCCCTTGAAAGATCCATCAGTAGCATTTCTTACTGAAATGATTGTGCCGCCTTCAGTAGCGAGTTTATCAATAGCTTCATCCATAGTGTTAGCTTTGATAATACCTTCTTTTCTTGCACCTTTCGCATCTTTTACAGTATACGAGAAATTAGCCATATTTTACCTTTATTTTTTTTAATCGTTTATTGTAAGCTTAATTACTTCACGAATTGATGTTACACCTTTTACCATTTTTCTGATTGCTGCATCATGAAGAGTTCTCATTCCTTGCTCAAGAGCTTTTTCTTTAATCAAATCTTGGTTTTTACCTTCAAAGATTAAAGACCTTACTTCAGGAGTAACAGAGAGCAATTCAAAAATACCTTGTCTTCCAGCATATCCAGTATTGTCACAATGTACACAACCTGCTCCAATTTTGAAATTAATCTTCTTGGCTTCTTCAGGAGAAATACCTGCTTGAAGCAATTCAATATCAGTTGGAGTATAATCTGTAATACAATTAGGACAAATCTTTCTGACAAGTCTCTGTGCCATAACAAGACAAAGAGAAGAACCAACAAGATAAGGTTTAATTCCGATATCCATCAAACGAGTAATGGTTGAAGGAGCATCATTAGCATGAAGAGTTGAGAAGACTAAGTGACCAGTAAGTGAGAATTTAACAGCAATATCTGCAGTTTCAAAGTCACGAATCTCACCAATGAGAACAATATCAGGGTCTTGACGCAATACTGAACGAAGAGCAGAAAGGAAAGTTAATCCAATCTCTTCTTTAGTTTCAATTTGAGTAATACCTTGAAGTCTATATTCAACAGGGTCTTCAACTGTTATAATGTTAGTTTCAATGTTTTCAATAGTTTTAATCGCAGCATGTAGAGATGTAGATTTACCACTACCAGTAGGACCAGAAACAATTATAATTCCATAAGGTCTTTTGATAACTTTTTGGAAAATTTCCAAATCATCTGCTTCGAAACCTAAAGTTGTAAGTTTAAAACCGAAATCACCTTTATCAAGTAAACGTAACACAGCTTTTTCACCTAACACTGTTGGTGCAATTGATACACGGACATCCACTGATTTAATGGCAGTCTTAAGTCCCATATGACCATCTTGTGGTAATCTTCTTTCTGCAATATTTAGCTTAGCCATAACTTTAATCAATGAGATTAAACCAGCATGCATAGCAATCGGAGGATTCATGACCTCTCTCAAGGCACCATCAACACGGAAACGAACTCTTGTACTCTTAATCATAGGTTCAATATGAATATCAGTAGTACCAGCTTTAATAGCTTCAGCGATGATAAGATTAATCATCTTAACAACTGGAGCATCAGCTTTAGACTCAGAGCCACTATCAATAGAGATTTCGTTGTCATCACCATCAACAGCTACAAAATCAAAATTACCTACAGCATCTTCAACTTGTGATGTTGTTCTAATGCTTTTATAATATTTTTCCAAAGCATCAGTAAGTAATGAATCTCCAATTAAAATTGGTTCAACATTCTTATTTAATACTTTCTTTAAACTATCTAAAATATTCAAGTCATCTGGATCAGTCATAGCAACTATGCATGTATCATCAACAACTCTCATACAGATAACTCTATTCTCGTATGCAAATGGTTCTGAAATCAATGAAACTGTTTCAACATCAAGTTCCATTAACTCAGAAGGATTCACAATAGGAATATCTAATTGGAGAGAGAGACATTCTAAGAGGTGTTTCTCTTGAATATACCCCAATTTTAATAAGGTCTCTCCTAACTTTAAAGCAAAATTATCCTGCTTAATTAAAGCTTCTTTAATCTGCTCTTCAGTTGCAAAACCCTTGTGAACTATTATTTCGCCTATTCTCGCGAATTGAGGATTAAATGACATAATCAATCCTTTTGTATAATTTTGAGTTTATAAATTTTATTAATACCCGATACCCTATAAGGATATCGGGTAATGATTTATGAATTAATTAATGTTTAGTTTGGATTTGCGAAAGGGAATCTTAAAATCATTAAATTGACTCTCTCAGAAATACCGGTACCTAATACCATTGCTTCACATGATACCTGTTGCTGTCCTGGGGATACTCCATCAGGTGAAGGTAATCCATCCCCTCTGATAAGTTTCAATCTAATTCTTGCATAACCTTCAGAATCACTAATTGCTACATTTGTTTGATTCATTGTAACAATATAGTCATAGAATTCTCCTCTATCAGATGTAAATGTCCAGGTTACATTAGGAGTAGGATATCCCTGTCCATCACGAGTTCTAATTGTAATAAAAGCCCATTCAAAATCACCTAATGTAGCACCTGGGTCACCATCATAGAAATCAACATGACCTGGAGATGCTTGAGCATCTGTATCAGGGGTATTCCAAGGAAGCTCCATAGAATAATTGCTAAAGATTGCAACACCATTAGAACCGAGACAATTTGCTTTTAATTCAATATTTGAATAAGTTAGACTTCCACTATAAGTTAACAAAGTATAGGCAACACCTATAGATGATGTTGAATCAATTTGTATTGCACCAGCATCAATTTCAGTGATAAAAGGTCCATTTCCTGTGAAACCATTACCTTGAATGGTTGCAGGTATGGTAACATCATCTTCATCAATTTCGAAGAATACAGATGTACCATAATCTACAGGATTATCATGAATATCTTTTACTGATACAGCAACTAATAATTCCCATAAACCAGCACCTACGCTAGTACCTTGGTCAAATGATATATCACCCCAAGTTATACGTGCAGGAGGACCAGCATGTATCAAGATATTAGTTTTTGTTGCAGTGATTGCTCCTGGAGTAGATAGATCTGATAATGCATCGCTATCATTTGCAACTCTAAGTTGAAGAACACCTGAACCTGCACCTGTAACAACTGAAACAGCAGCTTGTCCACCACTTGAAGTTGAATGAACAACACCAAATTCATCTTGACCACTTAAGTAAGCAGGCATATCTTGTTCTGTACCTGGTATAGTTGCATTAATAATTTTGAAATATATATCTGTAGCTCTATCTACAAGATTACCATTAATATCATATAATTTAACATACAATATTCTTGAATCAATACCCCCAGTATTAGCCACATTAAGGTGAATTTGTTCTGTAGTAGTAAATCTGATAGAATGTAATTCATCAGATTTTATTGTAAACAAAACTTCTGTGGATAAAGTATCACTATTTGCGTAAGCTTTTATAGTTGCAGGTCCAGCAGAAAGGCCAGGAGTAAAGATAACTTTACAAATACCATCAGCATTAGTGCTTTGGTTATAAACTTCAGAAGTATTGTAGAAACTACCTAAGTCAGTTTCGAATCTAATAACCTTATTTGGATTAGGGTTATTATAAGCATCTTTCAAATCAGCTTGAATAACAATATTATACTCATTATCAATAGAAGTTTCGTTTGTTTCTTCTACGATGTTAAGATCATCATCTGCGAGATAAGACATTATCTGTAAATTGAAAGGATTACCTGGTTTTACTGTGAAAGATCTTGATGATTCAAGAGTATCAATCACTACAGTTACATCACCAATACCAGCTTGTTGCCCTACATTCAAAGTTAGTGGGGCATTACCATTCTGGGTTGGTACTATAGCAATAGAGCCTAAATTTGTTTCGCCATCATCAGCTATAAAGAAACCTCTATCAGTTTCAAATCTAATCATTGTGCTATCAGCAACTGGATTATTTGATGTGTCATAAACACGAGCTCTAACCATTACAGATTGATTAACAAAAAATTCACTTGAAGAAATCTCGATATTGAGAGCACCAATTGGTGGTTTATTTTCAATCATAACTTCAACTTGCAGTGAATTTTCAGCAGTTACTTCTGTTTCATCATATTGAGAATAAGTATAAACAAAAGCGGTAATAGTAGCTTTACCAACTTCACCAGCATCATAGAAAGGTACTTTAGCAATACCAGATTGGTTAGTGTTTGCTATCGAAATGATACTTCCACGATCAGCTTGGAACTTCACTGGAATATCAGGTGCACCAAAATTATTTCTATCTTTGACATAAGCACTAATATAACTGAATGTTACGTTATTATCTGCATATATTTTATCAACAGATGATTCGAGTCTGGTAATTCGATAATCAGCCTGTGAAGATGTAGGGACATCTCTATTATCACAACCACTTACCAATAGCATTGATAGCGATAGTAGAATCAACAATATTGTTAAATTTTTCAATTTCATTATTTCTCCCAATTTGTTGTTACTCTTTTTCATCGAATTTTATTAATGATTCAGTCATTACATCATCAACGTCATAAGTCTTGTTAAAATCACTGGCACTTACAACTGTTGGAGTCATTTCAATGATTAAATCAGTTTTTTCTAAGTCTTCTATCTGATGTCTAAAGAATCTTCCAATAAAAGGTATATCACCTAAGAATGGAACACTATTCTTTCTTGTAGTGAGTTGTGAAGACAACAAGCCACTAACTATAAAAGTATCTCCACTTGGTACTGTTATTGTAGAAGTAACAGTTCTCTTCTTTACTCTTGGAACATAACCACCAACCAAATCTATAACAGAGCTTATCTCTGGTTGAATAAAGGTTGTGATTTCATTCTCTGAATTAACTTTTGGAAGGATATTAAGTTTTATACCTGTATCTTCTCTTTCTACTTGAACTTCTTTATCATTATCCATAACCACATAAGGTAATGTTTCACCGATATGAACAAATGCTTCTTCACCGTTTTGAGAAGTTAAACGAGTATCAGTCAATATTTTAGCTGAGTTATTCTCTAATAACCAATCAATTGTAATATCGAAAGCATAAAGTTGTCTTGAGAATTTACCGAAATCATCCCAATCACTCATCTTTTGGAAATATTGATTAGCTGGTAGAAGTCCTAATTGTGAAGCATCACCGTGAGGTATTGCACCAGTAACGTCTGTGTAACCATAAGGAAGACCAACACCAGCAGCATTTACAGGATCTTCTGCAATAATTGTAGTAAGATTATTTAATTTAGACCAGTCGATACCCATTTTCTTGGAATCTGAAAGATTAACTTCAATAACTCTAACTCTTATTTGAACTTGTTTTTGAGGAATATCTAATTTTTTAATCTGATTTTCGATATCAGCATAAGTTTCAGGGTTAGCTCTGATTAATAAAGCATTTTGTCCTTGAACAGCAACAACTTCGCCAGGCATTTCTTTGAAAGCTTTAGTAATTTTTTCAGAATCAATATATTTTAATTGATACACATAATTCCGAGTTCCTGATTCTTGATCAACAACTTTTGAAGGTCCAATTAAAAAAGTATTTGTTCCAATAACTTTATATGCAAATCCATAAGATTTTGCTACTAAAGAAATTGCATTTTCAACTGAAATATCCTTTAATCTAACTGTTACACGTTTCTCGCCTTCTTCGGCACTTTTAGTACCCTCGGTAGCAACAACAACGTTGATCCCGGTAAGTTTAGAGATTGATTCAATTACTGTGGTAATTGTAGCATCTTTAAAATTAAGATTATCTATCTTTTTTACTAATAAATCTTCATTACCCTGAGCAAAAACAAAAGTAACACTCATCAGTAATGCTAACATGATTAGAGTAAATTTTCTTATTCTAATATTGAATATTTTCATAGTTTCTCCTACCTATTTTAATAATTTTCATTAGCTATAATGTCGCTTTTTGGGGAATCTTTCTTTTCAGAAGGGATATTATAAATGTCCATTCTCTCTTCTACTACTAATTTAGTCCCATCAGATAATACTGCTGTTTGATTAACTGGGTCAGCAGATTTGATACTAAGTCTTGAACCTTGTATCTTATCTCCAACACGATATTGAGCTTCTAAATCTTTATGTTCAATTCCTACTAATAAGACATCACCAAACTTTAAAACACCATATAATCTGATTTGATTATATCTTTTTTGTAATCTAAGTTTGATTTCATCTACCTTTTGAGGTAAGATAATATCTTGTTTCAAAGGATCTTTACTAATTGAAAAGTTGAATTCTTTCCTTTGTTTAATTCCTTGCTCAATTTCAATAGCTTTTTTTAGCAAGTTAGAATCAACTTCTTGTTCAGCATAAGCAGATTTAGGATCAATGTTTTGCTCAGTGTTATAATGCTTCATTGCAAATACAGCAAGTACAATTATTGATGCAGCTAACAGAATATAAGCTAAGTCTTTTACATATCTATATTCCATAATTACCTCATCTTATGTTTTATGAATGAAATACTCAAATTGACACTATAGTTCTTTTCTAAATCTTGAACATTTACAATGTCTTGTTTTTTCTCAACGACTTTTACAGGATCAATGCTGAAATCATTAATCACAGTTAGATAATCCATCTTTTCTAAATCATTTAAAAATTTACCTAATTTAACATAGGTAGATGTAAATTCAAATGAAAATTCATGTTCTAACTGATCAGCAGAAGTGAAGAGATCTTTATGGTTGATACCTGAGATATTAATACCATATTTCTGGGCAATTTCATCCATTGTGAAAATAATTTCATGAATCTCATCAGATGAGAATTCATTATCTTTAGTTAAAGTATGAGATAAGATAGAAGTAAATTCACCAAGTTTCTCATTTTGCACAATAAGACTATTCAAATCTTGTCTCGCAGTTTTGATTTTTCTATCCAATTTTGAAATTTCATTTACTTTGTTAGTAATCACTAAATCAGAAAAATAATAGTAAGCAACTGAGGAGATTATTATTAAGATAATTAAGATAAAGTAATTACGCTTCATTTTTTTCTCCTTCGTTCATAATATTTACTATTACATTGGATTTTAAAATCATAAATAACATCATTGTTATCTGTATCAATATTGAGCATCTTTTTAACCAAATCTCTGTTAACAAATTCAACTGATCTGAAATCATTAAATTCCTCTCTTTCTATCAAACTAGTTCTATACTTGTTTATAATATCTTGAGGAACTTCATGCTTCTTGGCTTTGATAAGACCAATCAAATCCCAGTTTCCATTTTTATACTCGAATTTTGAGATTGCTAAACTATCAGAAGTAATTTCAGCCAATGCTTGTAACTTCTTAGTCCAGAATATTCTTCTGTTATAAGCTTGAGCAAATCTTTCCATATCTTTCTCTAAATTTTGTGAACTGGTTGAGCTAACTATATTATCGTAAGAATTAATCTGCTTATTGATTTCAGCTAACTGATCTTTACGAGTTTGAATCTTCTTATCTAAATTTAGATTATTAAAATAGGTAAAACCTGTTATAGCTAATACTATAACTATAAAAGCAATAACTGTATTTATATAATTTTTCTTCTCTTTAAGAGCTTTTAATCGCTCTTCACCAAATTTATTTAAGTTAATTCCAAAATAGAATTGTTCCATTCGTCCTCCTATTCCGGTCTCATAGCAAGACCTAATGCAAGGCAAAGCTGTGGATCTTGACTATTTTTGAATTTATCAGGCATTTCAATTGAACTAAATGGATTATAGACTTCTGTAGGTACATTGATTTTTGATTCAATATATTCAGAAAGTCCTTTTAATTTAGCAGAACCACCCATTAGATAGACTTTTCTGAAGTCACTGTTCCCAGCTTCTTTTACGTAGAATCTGATTGATCTTCTAATTTCGTCTGTAATTAGATCTTCAGTATTCTTCTCAGAAATATCTAACATAGAGAGAGTTGTCTCTCCTGTTGGGCTTGCACTAGTTAAACCATGTTCGATTTTAAATGTTTCCGCTTCAGCATACTCTAAATTATGTTTTCTCATAATATCTTGAGTTATATTATATCCACCATAAGCAATATCTCTTGTAAAGAACTTAGCTTTTGGTCCATATATAACAATGTTAGTCCTATGAGCACCAACATTAACTAACACATAAACACCATCTTCTACATAAGAACTTAAAAGAAATGCGTTGGTAATTCCAAATGCATCAATATCAATTACTCCTGGGGTTATTCCCACAGAGCTTAATATCTCAGCATGTGAATTTATAACATTTTTAGTTGAAGCTGCCAATATGATATTCATATTGTTTGTCTTTTCTTCAATATTTAAAACTTGGTAATCTAATACCATTTCATTTCCACTAATAGGAATATGTTTTTTTGCTTCAAAGGAGAGTGCTGAATCAAGTTCTTCATCAGGTAAATAAATAGTCTTTACCTGTTTTATACTTGTATCATCACCACCAATTGAACTTACGACATGCTTAATTTTCTTCGGATTGATTTTCATACCCTTGAGTATGGAACCAAGTACCGGAGTAAATCGATCATTTCGTAAATCATTTGGTAAATATTCAATCCCTTCAGGTACAGTTGAGCGAACATCATAGTTCAACAACTTGTATCCGTGACTAAGTCGTTTCAAATGAACAACCTTCACGCTGTGCGATCCAATATCTATACCAAGTGATTCTTTAAATCTTACCTTAGTTTTTTTACTCATATCGCCTCTTTATTTTTGTTATTAATCAAATAGTAAATCATAAGGAGCATTTTGCCCTCTATATATATACCAGCTTTCTGGGTCAAAAGCAGTAGTACCACCTTCTAAATGAACTTGAGGGAACTTTGGAGGTGGAGAATTTTTGAATCTATAATCATAATTATAGTTTTTCTTATATCCTACCCCTGAACCTGTAGCACTTGGAGCGTTAGGTAAGCCCAAGACTCTAGGACCAATTCCATACTCGTAGTTCATAATATCCCAAGCACCGGTATTGTTTATCGCGTCATTACCTGACCTATGTACGAATCCTCTTCTCCTTTGGGCAACTGAACCATATAGGTTTATGTAACCTCTCTCCATAAAAGTTTCAGCTCTACTTTCAGGCCATAAAGGTCCATAAAATGGATAACAATATGCAGGAGGCCAACCATCGTTGACAAAGAAGAAATGGAGAGGTCCCCAACCGTTGTTGTAAGGTGCTATATTATATAATTGGAAATTAGTTAACTCAACTATTTGTCCATTTTGTCTTGCAATTAATCCAGGATGTGGGTGTTGATATTGAAATGAAAATACACCATCTTGCATTGATACTTCACCCTTTCCGAGGGCTGCCATCGCTGCATAGATATATATTCCACCTTCTCCTTCATCGCCATCAATATCCTCATATCTTGCACAGTTGTTCTTCAATCTTAGCGAATCTTCAGGCTCTCTATATCCATATTGAATCAGAATACTCTTCTCAGATATTAATCCTACATAATCTATACGATTAACAGGACCTGTAAAAGTATCAGTTTCAGGGTTATAGCCATCAGGATGTTGACCTTTAGCAGTATTAGCAAGAAGAATATCCCCGGCTAAATACATAGTATCTTGACTAGCCCAAGTCTGTCTCCCTGCAAAAGTACCTTGAAGCCATAACTCACCTTTAAAAAAGATTGAATTATTTTGTACACTTCCATTTCCGTAAGAATACCACATTGTGTCAATCCTAGTAACGTATTGAACTCCTAAAGAGTCTTCACGCTCAATAGTATCAGGGTCGTCTGCAAACGCATCTCCAATGTCATAAACAACAACTGAATCTGGAGCAAGAGTTAATCTATCTCCATACCATAAATCATAATTAGATCCTTCAACAGTTGCTAAAACAAAATCACCTTCATCGATAGGAATCTGTCTTCCTGTTCTTGCCTCATTAGCATTTTCAGGAAATTTAACCTTAGGAAGGTTTTCTGTATAGCCGTCCAAAAATACATCGTCATAAGGAATAGATCCCGATCCACCAAAAGGCTTTATTTCACCTGAAGTGTATACGTGATCGTAAAAGGTAGGCCAACCATTATTAGAACCGCCACCACCTTGTTGAATATAGATATCAGTATTAGAGCGAACAATACCGTGAATTTCATCAGGTCCCCAGAATTTAACTTTATCTGGATCACCTAAATCTATATTTATTGAGGCCTCATTATCAGTAAAATAATGAAACCCTGCAAAGGTATTATTTTTAATAACTTTCTTACTAAAGAATGAAATTGGTGAGTCTTTTGCATTAGCACCAATACCAGTATATGATTTACCATAGGAACTGATATTGATGATATTACTATCTACAAAAGGACTTGCTTCATCATTCTGTTCTTGATAAACTTTAGATTTAACTCTAAAAGAAAAGCTCCCAATTCCTGAATTAATAGAATAGCTCTGGCTTCCCAGATCTATACTCGTAATACCAACCAGTCCACCCGAATCATCGATTTGATCTTCAGTAACCCTTATTCCTCGGCTTGTTTCACTTCTTAGTAGATGTAGCTGTTCAGCAACTTGATAATTGTAAGCTAAATCTTGTGTATCAGCAACTCCAATGTGAGCAATGGCAATTACAGAAAACAAGGAAACAACTAAAACTCCAAAAGCAAGAGCTATGAATCCGTTGTCCGATAGGTTCTTTATAATCTTCATTCTTTTCTCCTATCTATTGCTATAAAGGTTTCATATTCTACAGAATATGGATTGGGATATGCCCCAAACATATCATCAATTTCTTCAGATAAATAGACTTTTGCTTTGAGAATAACTCTAACAATTTCTAAATCATCTGGGTCATAATTGTCTGATATCGGAGCAAATACTAAGCTTTCGACATAAATATTACGATTTTTATTTTTAACATCTTCAGGAAAAATACGAACATTTCTTGAATCATTTTGGTTAATTCCATAAACTTCCGCGTTATATGTAACATAACCTTGATTTAGAGTTATATAAACTTCATCATTTTCGCCAAAAGTACTATGATTTTTTGGAGGTTTAAATTTTATGCCAGAATACCCACTAACATAGTTTCCATTGCTTGAGTAATAGGTTACACCGTTTCCGGCAAAACCCATGGAACTGGCATTCATTATACCAATAAATTGATGTTTTAGACCATTGTCTTCTTCAATAGCAAGACCATGCTTAATTGTTAGCATACAATTATAAGCTTGTTCATTTAATTTTGCAATTCTTGATAACTGTTGAAATCTTATACCCCAAGTTGATAAAACAATTGCGGCGGTTAAGAAAACAACAGTACTAATAGTTAATGTTGCCATCAACTCGAGAATCGTAAAACCACTATCAATTTTTCTTTTATTGTATTCTATCATAGTACACTTCTATCAAATTTAATGTTTGTGTTTCATTCTTTCTGCTTGGCTCTTTCCAAGATCCCTCAACAGTAATTGTTGTCTTCAAGTAATCATTTCCCATTGATTGATACCCATAGTCCCTATAAATAGTGGTTCTGAATTTAATATCAATATCATTTCCAAAAGAAGGTTTATCAAACAGGTATGTTCCCCCGTAAATTGGGATATCATCTGCATTGTTAGACTGGTCTAAGAACTCACCAGTTTTTTTCCAATAGAAATAATGGAATTCTAATCTTGCCGAAGCCAACAATATAGCTTTACGAGAACGAGCATTTTTAAAAACTTGGTTCTCAGTAAATTTGATACCTACAAAGAGCGCAATAATTGCAAAGGACACTATAACAAAAACTGTAAGTAGTTCAATTATAGTAAATCCAGAATCTTTACACTTTCTTGTATTTATCATCCGCTAAATCCTGCACCTGTTGCGAAGATCTTAGGATTATCAGCAACTTTCTCTGCAGTCTGTCTATCTAAATTACCGTTCATAACATGATTATAAAGAGATTGGTCCTTAGTCTGCATTCCTTCTTTTGTACCAGATTGGATAACAGAAGGAATTTGATAGGTTTTCTCTTCACGAATCAAGTTTCTAACCGCTGCGTTAGCAATCATGATCTCTAAAGCAGGAACTCGACCTTTACCATCTTTAGTAGGCAGCAATGTTTGAGCAATAACTGCTTCTAAAGATTCTGAAAGCATAGATCTAACTTGTGCCTGCTGTTCTTTAGGGAACATATCAATGATACGGTCAATAGATTTTGTAGCACTACTAGTGTGAAGTGTAGCAAAAACTAAGTGACCTGTTTCAGAAGCAGTAAGTGCAAGAGAAACGGTCTCTAAGTCACGCATTTCACCAACAAGAATCACATCAGGGTCTTCACGCAGAGCTGATCTTAGCGCTGCAGTAAAAGAGTGAGTGTCATGTCCAAGTTCACGCTGATTGACCAAGCTGTTCTTACTTTTATGAACAAATTCGATCGGATCTTCGATAGTTATAATATGTTTTTGCGAATGGTCATTAACTGAGTCAATCATGGTAGCCAAGGTAGTAGATTTACCACTACCGGTAGGGCCAGTAACTAAGATAAGACCTTTTTCTTTATAAGTTAATGATTTAAGTGTTTCTGGTAAATATAATTCCTCATAAGTTTTAATTTCATTAGGAATTACACGAAAAGCAGCAGCTAAACCATTAATTTGGGTAAATGCATTAACACGAAAACGAACATCGTTAGAAAGTTTTGTAGAAAAGTCAATTTCCAACTTTTCATGAAACATTTCGATTTGAGATTCATTCATAACACTAAAAATTAGGTTTTGAATTTCCTCTTCAGACATAAGTGGAATGTTCAGCTTTTTCATTTTACCATGAACACGCACCATAGGGAAAGAACCAGCACTGATGTGCAAGTCAGAAGCCCCAGCATCTGAAGTAAACTTTAATAATTCTTGAATAGTCATCCAGCCTCCCGAAATTATAAACTTTTAAAAAACAATTTAAGGTATAACCTATAAATTAGTTTTCACCACCAGTTTCAACATCGGTAAAGGAATCGATTCCCCAGCCAGTATAAGTGTTATCTTCAACGATGAATCTAACTTGTTTTCCTTCTCCTGAATCAAATTCTGAAGTAGAAGTACAGATGTACTCTTGTGGAGGGTTACCAATAACATCGAATTCCCATTGGTCTCTAACAGCAGCTGAAATACCAGCATCATCTAATGCGTCTTCAATTTCATAGCCATCAGTAGTACCATTCATTGTGTAATAAGTGTCGTAAGCCTGTTTTACTGAGCGAAGATAAGCCTTAGGACCAGCTGCTTTACCTCTTTCTGTGTAACGAAGATAAATTGGAACCGCAATAGATGCTAAAATAGTCATAATAATAATAACAGCTAAAAGTTCCACTAAACTGAATCCCTTGTCTTTTTTCATAAATCTGAACATAATGTTCCTCCCAATTAAGTATTTTTACTTTTTTTTTAATATTCCCAGTAGTACAATGCACGTAGCATACCAAAAAGAGACAAAATTTCTTAATAGTTAAATTTTAAATAAAAGTCTTGACTCAAAGTAATAGTTAATCATTTTCTGTAACCAAATGAAAAATAGAGCGTTTTAAGATAATATTATACAATAGATTTAAGGAGTCTAATAATGAAAAGAGTTTTATTAATCACAGCTTTAGCAATACTTGTATTAATGGTATTGGCTGGCTGTTCGGGCGTTTCACAAGAAACAGTCTCTTCAAAAGAGATATTAGTTCAATACGATGGAGGGACGATAACTAAAGCATACTTTGACCAATTTGTTCAAACCCTTCCTAATGAACAGCAAGAAGCATTAAACATGGCAGGTCAGCAAGTTAAGTTATTGAATTCTATGGCGAGAGAAGAGGCATTCTTCTGTAAAGCTAAACAACTTGGTTATGATAAAAACCCTGAAGTACTTGATTTAATTAAGAAGAGATTAAAACCTTTTTATATAAATGATTTTTATAATGAAAAAATTAGATCTAAGGCAACTGCATCTGATGCAGAGGTAGTCAGCTACTATGAAGAAAATCCAGATTTTTTTACAGAAACCGCTAAAGCAACTATTAGATATATTCAAGCTAAAGATATGGAAGCTGCACAAGGTATAATCAGTGATTTAACAGAAAGAGGTATTGATTTTAAAATAGTGTCTTCTCGTAAATCAATCAATGACTATGCTAAGAATAATGATGGTATAATAAGAGAAGTTCGTAATAATGGATACATCCAAGGTGTAGGTTATGATGCTGTTTTAGATTCTTTAATTTTCTCTCAGCCTGTAAATACAGATGAAGTTTATGGACCTTACGAAACAGAGACTGGTATTCATATTTTCACAATTTTAAATAGAGAAGATTCTTACGTCAAACCATTTGAAGAAGTTAAAGATTTAGCAAAAGAAAGAACAATGGCCTTAAAGCAAAAGAAACTCAGTGATGATATGGTAAATGAAGTAATTAATAGTCAAGAAATTAC
Source organism: Cloacimonadales bacterium (SeqCode) (assembly GCA_963692475.1). GTDB lineage: Bacteria > Cloacimonadota > Cloacimonadia > Cloacimonadales > JAFGVF01 > JAEKNW01. The sequence goes on along the minus strand of OY829950.1, from coordinate 1,655,322 downwards.
TATTGATAACGAAGTTCTTAACAAAATTGACTTTGTTGACACATCTAATAATACAGAATCTGATTTAGAGGCAAGAGTTTTAACAAGCAAGAATGATGATTTTAACTGGACAGTAGCTGATTTTTTAGATATCTATAACACTCTTGAAAAAAATGAGAGAATGTTCATTTCTCAAAGTACTCCTGAAGAGATTCTTGATCATTTATTAGCTAAAGAAGTTTTTTATTTTGAGCTAAAAAAAGATGGTTTTGACAAAGAATTAAACAAAACAATGAAATACAATAGAAATATTCGCAACATAATTTTATCATATACATATCAGCAATTGGTAGCAAGCCAAATAGAAGTTACTGACAAAATGATTGAAGACTATTATAATACCAACATTTCAGAGTTTTCTAAACCAGCCTACAGAAATATTGAATTGTTAGAGTTTAACAATAGGGAAAATGCAGAGAAAGCTTACGATAAATATATTATTGCTGTTAATAATGAAGACAGTTCTGAAATAGAGAAAATTATGCAACAATATGCATCTAATAGTGTAGATAAAAGATTGATTAACAATGTTTATAGTAATGGTATTGTCCCTAATTATGGCAAAGATACCATTTTGAATACTGCAATTTGGAGTCTACCTGTAAACGAAGTAAGCGATATCTTAACTTCCCAAAAGAACAGCAAGCCTATTTTCTTTAGAGTTTTGCATGAGGAAGCTATTCAATACAAGCCACTTAATCATGTTGAACCACAAATAGAAGGGAAACTTTCCAGAGAACAAGCTACTAATCTTTTTGAATCATTAGTTAAACAATATAAAGAAGAATTCAATTTCGTTATTTATGAAGATAAATTGAAACCAACTCTTTCTTCTGAAAAACTTTTTGAAATGGCAGAAAAGCAAGCAAAAATGGGTAAATATGATGATACATTACTCTATTATGATCAAATTATTAGCTCTTTCGATAACGGAAAGGATGACTATAAGGCTATGTTTATGAAAGGCTTTACTCAGTCCGAATATATGAACGATAAACAAGCAGCTATCGAGACTTTCACCAAATTCTTAGCAACTTACCCTAAAGGTGATTTAAATGCTGATGCACAAGTGATGTTAGATATACTTACTGGCAAAACTACAATTGAAATCCCTGAAGATATTGATTTCGAAGATTAATACTAAGTAATAAATTAGAAGGACAATTCGTAAGGATTGTCCTTCTTTACATAATAACTACTTTTCTGAAGCATCAAATTGATTTATGCAATAAAACACCTGCAATATAAAGCAACAAATTAAGATAAAATCCCCAATCCTTAACTAAGAAAACACTTGACAGATTTACATATATATATTTGATAATATTCAAACTTTTTTTAAAGGATAATCTTATGGCAACGACTGAATTAGATAAAATAAGAAATATTGGTATTATGGCACATATAGATGCTGGAAAAACTACTACTACAGAAAGGATTTTATATTACACCGGTAATATTCATAGAATGGGAGAAGTCCATGATGGTAATGCAACTATGGATTGGATGGACCAAGAGAAAGAGAGAGGAATAACCATTACTTCAGCTACTACAGTCTGCCATTGGAAAAATAATCAAATCAATATTATAGATACTCCCGGCCATGTTGATTTCACCGCTGAAGTTGAGCGTTCACTTAGAGTTCTCGATGGAGCAGTTGCTGTTTTTTGTGCTGTAGGCGGAGTTGAACCTCAATCAGAAACTGTTTGGCATCAAGCAGATAAATATAAAGTTCCGCGAATTGCATTCATTAACAAGATGGATAGAAGTGGAGCTGATTTCGAAAATGTTGTAGAAATGATTCAAGAAAGATTATCAGATAAAGCCTTACCGATTCAGCTTCCTATTGGAAGTGAAGATTGTTTTACGGGGATTATTGACTTAATTAATATGAAAGCTATCTTTTTTGATGATACAACCTTAGGAGCAAGTTTCGAAATAGTAAATATCCCAGAAGATTTGCTTGCAGATGCAGAAATGCACCAAGAAGCTTTGATAGATACTATTGCAGAATTTGACGAAGAACTAATGGAAAAGTACTTAGAAGGTGAAGCGCTTACTCCATGTGAGATTATAAAATTGATCAGAAAAGGAGTTGTCTCTAATAATTTTATCCCTCTTTTATGTGGTTCTTCTCTGAAAAATAAAGGTGTTCAACCTCTTTTAGATGCAATAGTAAATTTCTTACCATCACCTCTTGATGTCCCTCCATTAGTTGCAACAACTTCTGACGGTTTAAAAGAGGAAGTCATTAAACCTAAATTAGATGCTAAATTCTCTGGTTATGCCTTTAAAGTAGTTACAGATAAATTCTCAGGTAAATTAGTATATATTAGAGTTTATTCAGGAACTCTGAAAAAAGGAGATCAGTTTATCAATGTAAATAATGGGAAGAAAGAGAGAGCTGGTAGAATTCTTCAAATGTATTCAAACAGAAAACAGGATGTTGAAGAGTTACACGCAGGAGATATTGGTGCAATTTTAGGAACCAAGTTTACTATGACAGGCGAGACTATTGCCGAAAAAGACTACAATATCCTTTTAGCTAAAATGGATTTCCCAGATACTGTAATTTCTATAGCTATTGAAGCTAAATCAAAGTCTGATGAAGCCAGTTTGAAAGATGCTTTAATTAAGTTTCAAGAAGAGGACCCTACAATTAAAGTTAGAGAAGATAAAGATACTGGTCAAACACTTATCTCTGGTATGGGTGAGCTTCATTTAGAAATTATAGTTGATCGTCTTTTCCGTGAATTCAATGTTAATGCTAATGTTGGTGATCCTCAAGTTGCTTATAAAGAGACTATTATTGCTGCAAACTCAGCTCAAGAAATCTTTGATAGAATGTTAGGGGATAAACGCTGTTATGCTGCTATAAAAGTACGTGTCTCTCCAATCAGTGAAGAGGAATTTACTCCCAATCAAAAGAATATTTATGAATTCAAAGCCAAGAATGACCTTCCATTAAATTTCCGACATGCTATTGAAGAATCTGCCATCAATGCTCTGAATGATGGACCTATCTTTAGTGCTAACTTAGAACGTGTCAGAGTGGAAATCTTAGAAGCAGATACCCTTCCAGAAGAGACTAACGATACAGGATTTAGAATAGCAACCTCAATGGCAATATCAAGAGCTATTAGAGAGACAAAAAGTGCTCTTTTAGAGCCAATAATGTTAGTTACAGTTATTACACCTGAAGAAAATGTTGGTGATATTATCTCTGACTTAAACAGTAAAAGAGGTAAGATTGAAGATATTAGAAGACAAACAAATAACAAACAAGAAATTTTAGCCAAAGTTCCTATGCGTGAACTCTTTGGATATTCTACAACTATAAGATCTATTAGCTCAGGTAGGGCTATTTATACTATGGAATATGACAGTTATCAAATCGTTCCAAATAATATTAAAGAAGAGATTATTAAGAAGATTAGAGGCTATTAAAGAGTTTGTAAGCTATTTTATGTCTTGAACAAAGCAATATTTACTTAGATGGATATAGTTATTTAAAGAACCACTTTTATTACAAACAATTATAGTTGCTTATTTTACTTGACAGTTTATATTTTAGTTAAATAGTGAGTAAAAAATAAACAACACATCAGGAGGATGTATGTTCTACAATGGATGCAGAATGAAAGAAGTCTTTTTAAAGGCTAAAAAAAACAAATTTGGCATTATTGCCTCAAACGTTGTATTTGATTTCGCAGTTAGACCTATAATTCAAGGTTACATGAAACATAATTCTGACGGATTATTACAAATGAGCTCAGGAGCTGTGAAATATGCTGCTGGTGATTCCCAAGACATCTATACAGGTGCCCAGTTAATTTCTAACACAGTCAAGACTTTCGCAAGTCAATTTAAAAATGCTGGCGTAGGTCTTCATATTGACCACGCAACTCCTAATTATATGGATTTTGTAATTTATTGTATTGAAAATGGTTTAGTATCTTCTGTAATGATAGATGCTTCCCACGAAAAATTTGAAGAAAATGTAAGAATCTCTAAAGAAATAGTTTCAGTTGCCCATAAGTATGGAGTAATTGTTGAAGGTGAAATTGGCTATATAAAAGGGACTGAAGACGAAATAGTTTCTGATAAAGAATTATATACTTCTCCTGAAGAAGCTTTGGAGTATGTTTCAAAAACTAATGTAGATCTCTTCGCAGCTTCTGTTGGCACTAACCATGGAGTTACAAAAGGTTCTAAAGTAAAACTTAACTTAGATTTAATAAAAGAAATTGATAATCTTTTAATAGCTAATAAGTTAGAAAGAGGCATAGTTTTACACGGTGCTTCAGGTTTAACAGACTATCAACAACAAACAGCTATTGCTAATGGTGTTGTTAAAATCAACAAAGATACATGCTACCAAATGGACGCTGCCGCTGCAGTTGCTAAATTCTGGACTGAGAATACTGATTCTATTATCCCTCCAGCAGGGATTGACCCAGAAGAGTTTATGCCTGATAAAAAGAGATTTGACCCTCGTAAATGGATAATTTTAGGCGAAAAAGCTCAACAAAAGACTGTCGAAGATTTAGTTACCATGAGTGGCTCAGCTAACAACTCTATCTTATTATAACATCATAAAGGAGAATTGATAATAATGAAAAAAATTGCAATAAATGGATTTGGAAGAATCGGAAGATTAGTAATGAGAGCTATTTTAGCTAATCATACAGATGTAATGGAAGTTGTAGCTATTAATGACCTAACAGATGCTAAAACTTTAGCACATCTCTTTAAGTATGACTCTGTACATAAACAATATGCTGGCTCAGTTGAAGCAAAAGAGAGTTCTATAGTGATAGATGGAAAAGAGATTCATATCTATAGTGAAAGAAATCCTGAAGCTTTACCATGGGGAGAATTAGGTGTTGATTTAGTATTCGAATGTACTGGTATCTTCAGAAAAAGAGAACAATGCCAAATGCATATTAACGCAGGTGCAAAAAAAGTTGCACTATCTGTACCATCAAAAGGCGATGTAGATGCGACTATCGTTCTTGGTGTAAACGATGAGACTCTTAAAGATGCACATAAAATAGTTTCAAATGCATCTTGCACAACAAACTGTTTAGCACCTGTAGCTAAAGTTCTTCATGACAACTTTACTATTAAATCAGGTCTTATGACAACAATTCACTCTTATACTAATGATCAAAAAATATTGGATTTACCTCATAGTGATTTAAGAAGAGCAAGAGCTGCTGCTGTCAATATGATTCCTACTACTACAGGGGCTGCCAAAGCTATCGGCTTAGTTATTCCAAGCTTGAAAGGTGTTTTAGATGGAATGGCTGTTAGAGTGCCAACTCCTGATGGTTCATTAGTAGATCTTACTGTTACTTTAGAAAAGAAAACTACAGTTGAAGAAATTAATTCTTTGATGAAAAAAGCTGCTGAGAATGAAATGAAAGGTGTTTTAGAATATTCTGAATTACCTTTAGTTTCTACTGATATCGTCGGTAATCCTGCTTCATCAGTATTTGATTCCGAATTAACCTCAGTCCAAGGTAATTTAGTAAAAATCATCACTTGGTATGATAACGAATGGGGCTACTCAAATAGATTAGCTGAATTAGGTAAAAAGATGGTAAGTTTCTAACTTACTAATTAAGTATAAACAAGGAGCTTGGAAACAAGCTCCTTGCTTTTTTCCAAATTCTCTTGTCAAATCAACAGACTGGATAAAAAAGGTACTAAAACTTCTAAGTAGGAATATAATATGCTAAAAAAAATACCAGGTTTACTCTTAACTATTACTATCGCTATAATTGCTAAAGCAATATCTCCATATTTGGGGCAATTAGGCTCAGTTACTACTGCTATTGTTTTAGGAATAATTATTAGTAACACTATTCCCCTATCTTCTCACTTTTCGGCAGGACTACAATTTTCAGAAAAACATCTCCTTAGTACAGCCATTATGCTATTGGGATTTAATCTGCAACTTAAATCATTAGTTAGTATTGGTATTTTTCCTTTATTAATAATTGTATTTGTCCAGTTTATAACAATCTTAACAGGTATAGGTTTAGGTAAGCTTTTTGGCTTTAATAAAAAGACATCTCTGTTATTAGGTGTAGGAAATGCAGTATGTGGTTCATCAGCTATTGCTGCAGTCTCTCCTGTTATCAAGGCAGAAGATAGCGATACAGGCATCTCTATTGGTGTAGTTAATTTTCTCGGTACTATCGGTATTTTCCTTATCCCTGCTTTAGCGATTAAAGTTCTAAATTACTCAGATTTACAAGCATCTACCATGATAGGTGGTTCCCTGCAAGCAGTAGGACAAGTTGTTGCTGCTGGTTTTTCTGTGAATGATAAAGTTGGTGAAATATCGACAGTCATAAAAATGGCAAGAATAGCCATGTTAGGACCTATTATCTTAGTAATTTCACTACTTCTAAATCATAAAAAGAAAAATAATGCTAACAGTGAAAAGCTTCAGAGAAATAACTTACTTCCAGCAATTATAGTATGGTTTATTATCTTTAGTATCATTAGATCATTGGCTGATTATTTTAATGTATCTCAACATATTCCATGGCATTCTATCTCCCAGCTAAGTAAATCTATTCTTACAGTGGCAATGGTAGGAATTGGAATGAAGATAAAATTTGCTGACTTACTCAAACAAGGTCCAAAATCATTAACAGTTGGAGCCTTAATTTTCCTTGTTCAGCTAACTAGTATTATCGTTATAGAATACATTTTCTTTAGCTTATAAACTAAAATATGGCTCAAGTTCAAGTCTGTTTGAAGCATATTGTCTCTAATGCTTATTAACTAAGTGCATATTGAACATATGGCTCAAGTTCAAGTCTGGTGGAAGAAAAATAAAAAAAAGGTTGAGAGAATTCATATATATCAATAAGTTACACTAAAAACACTACTAATTGGAGTAACTTATGTCGAATTCTCTCAATGTCCAAATATGTGATTCACTGTTAAACGTGCAAGGTTTTTTTACTGAATCTATAAAGAAAGTGGTTTATAATAAGCAACCTCAGATCCATTTTAACCTTAGAAAACTAGGTCATGCATGCTGTCCTCAATGTGGTATGAGGTTAAAGACACATGATATAAGAACAAGATATTTAAAGCATTCTTCTATCCTTTTAACCCCAGTAATTTTAGTATTAAATTTACGGAGAACAAAATGTCCCGTTTGTGGTATATTGACAGAAAAGCAAGATATAGCAGAAGTAAATAAACAACATACTAAACAGTTTGAAGAAGAGGTATTAGAATATACCAGAGAATTATCAAACAAAGCTACTGCAAAGTTATTAGGCACAACAATAAGTACCGTTTATAGAATAGATAAAATAGGGTTAGAAAACCTAGACAAATCATTAATTAGTAAAACACCTAAAACAACAAAACTAAGCCTTGATGAAACCTCATATAAAAAACATCACAATTATACAACAGTGCTAACTAATCAGGAAGATGGAAAGATAATAGATATATCAAAAGGTAAATCAAAAAACAGTGCTATAGAGTTATTATCTAAATACGATAAACATGGCAAATTTAATCACTTAGATACTATTGCTATTGATTTTAGTCAATCCTACATTTCAGCAGTATCAGACTTTTATGCAGACCACTACATAGTTTTTGACAAGTTCCATTTTAGTAGAATAGTTAATCGAAAAATGGAAATAGTAAGAAGATTAATTCAAAAAGAGCTTCCAGAAGAGGAAAGATACGATATGAAAAAGCATGTAAGATGGTTGATACTAAGGAGGCAAAAGAACTTTTCTCAGCATCATACAAAACGTTTGCAAGAGTTGATGTTAGTTAATCAAGATTTATATAAAGCTTACCTCATAAAAGAAGATTTATTATCGATCTTTGATGAGGAATTAGAAGCAAATGATGCAGAAGAGAGATTCACAGTATGGTGTAGAATGGTTAATGATACAAACTTTATACCATTTAAGCAATTAGCAATTCAAATAAAGAAAAGATTATCTTTGTTACTAAACTGGTTTAAATATAGAGTAAGCAATGCTAAAGCAGAAGCAATTAATAACAAAATAAAAACAATAATCAAGATGGCATATGGCTATAAAGATTTTGATTATTTTCGGTTAAAAGTTCTACAAAGGTGTGGCTATCTTATGGAATAGTTTCCACCAGACTTGAACTTGAGCCGAACATATTAACTATAGACAGTTACTGCAATAACGTATATTAATGAATTTGAATACTTTAATTATATAAATCAAGGTTATTAATCCACTTAAGTTGAACTTGATTCATAAAGAAATACCCGACAAAGTCGGGTATTTCTTTATTCTTTTTAATTTTGGCTCTCTCAAGTAGAGTGGGTGTTACATAGAGTAATCTATGATAACATATTTATTATAATCTTATTGTAAAATGAATTTCAGTGAAAATAACACATTTATGATTTTGACTGATATTCAACAATTGGTCAATATCATTTATTGTTAAAGACATAAAACATTGGAATAATATAGCTTTCTTTAGACTTCCCCTTATGTATTCTGTTAGTGTCTCGATAAAAATCCAGTGATTTATTGAGAGCCATCCAAGTATGATATGGGTTTGATACTAAAGTGACAAGATATCATTGTAATATTTTTAGGAATAGAAAGCTAATTAGTGAACACTCTAATAAAACTGTTCTCTTTCATTAACCCACTCTACTTAAAAGAGAACCTTATTTTTTACTTATAATTCTGTATTTAAAGCTTTTTGTCTAATTTCACATTTAAAACAATGAACAAAGAATATTCCCTCCTCAGAGCTACATCCAGAACAGTTAAAATCACTTTTTTCTAAAGGATTATCAGGAGTAGAGTATTTTAGTCTTAATTTCTCCCTTAATTCATCATCATCTGTGTTCCAAGCTAAGTAAGTTGGACAGGTTGAACAATCAAAACCACAATAACTTTTAATCATTGATTTCTTCTTTCTTCTCCTTGTTAGCAATCTTATTATTAGCTAATTCTTCTTCTAACATTTTATTCTTTCTTTTTAACTCGCTAATAATACTACCTCTTTGAGTATTTACCCAGATTATTCCAAGATTAGTTATCAACAATAAAGTTAGGGAAATAAACATAACTGAAATCTCTAACCATCCTAATCCCTTAGTGGATTTATAGATATTAAAAAACGCCAACCCACTCAGAGTGGTGAGTATTAGATTAATTATTGCAAATAGATACAACATCATTTTTCTCCTTTAGTGAAGATATTTTTCTTCAAAACATCAAATTTATTGAAGGAAACTTTCTTTAAGAATAGTATAACCAAAAAGATTGAAATTGCCATAGTAGAAAAAATAGCAATCATAACTGCAATTTGATATTTTATAGCTGTCATTGGTACAGATCCACCTAAGATTTGGCCAGTCATCATTCCAGGAAGAGAAACTAATCCTATGGTTGCTATAGACGCCAAAGTAGGTCTCAATGAACGTTTCATACTTTCTCTAATAATAGGCTTTAAAGCTTCTTCCCGAGAAGCTCCAAGAGATAGTGTAAAGAAATATTCTCTCTCTCTATTTATAAAATAATCAAAGAAAGTATTCGTTGCTATTATATTACCTTTCAGAGAATTACCTAATAACATTCCAGAGATAGGGATTAGGTATTTTGCATTGAAAATGTCAGAAATATTAACTATAAAAAAGTTAAAGTAGCTGATATTGAAAAATAATGAAATTCCTAAAGCACCTACAATAGGGAGGAAAAAAATCCTCTTACACACCCCATTTGAGTTAATAATACTAAAAGTAGAAACAATAATCATTACAAATAACCAGACTATATTTAGCCAGATATCATCCCATTCAAAGATATATTTTAGATAAACCCCTACTAATCCAAGTTGAATAGACATTCTTAAGACACTTAAGAAACTCTCTTTCACTAAGTTAACTTTCAAAATATAGAGGATTCCTACTGGCACTAATAGTAGTAAATAAGCAAATAGCATTGAATAAATATTTAAATCTTTAGCCCCCATCCTACCACTCCAATTTTCTCATCTTATACTGTTGCCACACTTCATCATGAGAAACAACAATTATCGTTTGTTCCATCTTAAGAAAATAATCAGCAATAAATTTTTTTAATTCGCTATTCAAGGCAGAAGTGATCTCATCCAGAAGATAAATCTCTCTATTCAATAATTGCATGATTAAAATCCCGATTCGTTGCTTTTCTCCACCTGAAAGAGAGCCAGTGTCTTGATTTAAAATATCTTTTGGCAACATCAAAGCTACTAACATTTCTTCTACTTTTTCTTTCTTATAATGGATACTTTTGTTAGATTCAAAATTTAGAACACTTCTGATAAACTCTTCTACTTTCATTTTTGGCAAGGAAATATCTTGTGGTAAATAAGCTATTTTTGCTCTAATTTCTTTGATATTTTTAGGAGTAAGTAGCTTTTCAGAAATCATTACGTCACCTGAATCTGCTTGTACAAAGCCCATAATTATCTTCAAAAGAGAAGATTTTCCTTTACCTGATGGAGCATTGAGTATAATTTTTTCACCTTTCTTTATAGAAAGATTAAGGTCTGAAAAAATCTGTTTCTCACCCAGTTTTAGACTAATATCCTTAATTTCAATCATAATTTGATCTCTTTACTTTAGATTTCATAATTAAATAAATCTTTAATCTGATCCACTGTCATTGATTTTAAGATATTCTCATTATTTTCAATTATCTGTTCAAATAACTCTTTTTTACTATTCTGAAGAGAGATTATCTTCTCTTCTACTGTTCCCTTGGAAATTAATTTATATACTTGAACTTTCTTAGTTTGACCAATCCTATGGGCTCTATCAATAGCTTGATTCTCAATCATTGGATTCCACCATGGGTCAGTTAAAATTACAGTATCAGCTGCTGTTAGATTAAGTCCATACCCACCAGTTTTTAAACTAATTAGAAAAACTTTTATCTTAGTATTATTATTAAAGTTCTCAATATGCTTTTGCCTATCCTTTGTCTTGCCATCTAAGTATTCAAAAGGAATATTATGCTTAGTTAACATCTTCTTTATAATTTGAAGCATTCCAATAAACTGACTAAAAATCAAAATCTTCCTATCTGAATCTATAGATTCTAAAACAAGCTCTTGTAATAACTCAACTTTACTAGATAGAGCAAAATCATCTTTTATTGAATCTTCTACTAAATGTGGATGGTCACATATCTGCCTTAGTTTCATTAATGCTGTTAATATGTTTATATAATTTATTTTTTCATCTGTTTCAGGTTTAAAGTAAGATTTGTTAATGTTTTCAATCAATTGCATATAAACTTTTTCTTGAACTGGAGACAACTTACAAAATGCTATCTGTTCTTGTTTATTAGGCAGCTCTAAAAGGACATCACTCTTCTTTCTTCTCAAAATAAAGGGAGAAATCATCTTGTTCAAATCTTCTCTTCTATCTACATTTTCTGTACCGCTAAATGTTCTTACGAATCTTTGTTTGCTCATTAAATAATTTGGAAGAAGAAAATCAAATAGTGACCATATTTCCGAGATATCATTCTCTAATGGAGTACCAGTAAGAGCAATTCGATGCTTCGATTTCAGCTTCTTTATAGCCTTTGTTCTGAGAGCAGTTACATTCTTAATATGCTGGGCTTCATCTAAGATTACATAATAGAATTCTCTCTCCCCTAAGTATTCTATATCATTTTGAATAATAGAATAAGAGGCAATCAGAATATCAAAATTTACTTTATCTAACATCTCTAATCGTTCTTGCTTATTACCTTCATAGATAATAAATGATTTATCTAATTTAAACTTCTTAAACTCAGCTGCCCAATTATAGATTAATGTTTTTGGACATATTATTATAGACTTCTGTCCAACAGGGACTTCTGATAATACAGAAATTGCTTGAATAGTTTTACCTAAACCCATTTCATCAGCAAGGATACCATTGAGTTTGTAATATTCTAACATTTTTAGCCACTTGTAACCTGATTTTTGATAACTTCTCATGATGTGATTTAAGAAAAATGGTACCTCTGAGGAGTTTTGTAGCTTTCCTGAGATTAAATCACGAGACATTGAATCTATGTATTTATCTCCATATAGCTTTATTGCCGGATTATCATTAACCAAGCGGAAAAAGTAAGGAATATTCTCGTAACTCATGGCATAAACTTTGTCTTTAGTGATTTCCGATTTATTTAACAGATTTTCCATCTGATTAAATACATCTTTATTCTCAAAGAAAATTAATCTACCATCAGCTAAAGTCATAAATTTCTGGTTTGAATTAAAAAATTTCTTCAGCTCAGTGTGAGTAAAAGAGAAATCCTTATATTTATAAGAAATTTCGTACTTAAACCAATTTATTTCGTCCTTAGTTTGAGTCTTTATCTCAGCCTGGAGGTGAACCTTATAAACAAAATCCTTCTTTAACTCATCTGATAACTGGATATTCCAATCTTCATTAGATAACTCAAAAATAGCCTTTTTTAACAAATCTATACTGAGGTCTCCCTCGAAATAAAGCTGAGAATCACTTTCTAATCTTTGATATTGAGGGTTAGGAAGTTGCTCTAAAAATTCGAAGACTTCACTAAATACTAAGGGAGGTATATAGAACCAGGCTTTATTCCCAGAGCTATATTCGTAATTAATCAAATTTGCATTCAATCTAATGATAGATAAAGGAATAGATATCTCTTCTTCATAAACTAAACTACCATTCATAACAACAGCATCACCTTCTTTACTAAGTTGAAAGTAAATTTTCGGTCTATTATCATATATTGGAGGAAGAGAAATATCTTCATCAATATCTAAATAATAGTTTGAGAGGGTAAGTTGTTTAGCAACAATAGAGTGATAATAGATGATATCTTTGTTAGAAAGTAGTATTCCGGTTTCTAACATCTCTCGGAAAATTACGCTTTTAAAGGGTATATCTATTTTAAATAATTCATTTCTAATAAATATATATATTGAATTAAAGTAATATATTGCAGAGATATCTTGCTGCAACTCAGCTTTAAGAATTGCTTTCTCTTCTGATAATTTCTGAATAATAAAATGAATGGGAAGTTTATTCTCTTGCCAGACTATTTTATCACCTGTTTCCGATATGAAGAGTTTATCTTGAAGCAATCTTAAATGCGGTAAAATCATATTCAAATCATTTTTGTAAATACTAAAAAACTTATTCTTGCTACTATAAGAACATTTGTAGTTGCTCAATACAGTCAATAAAGTTAACTCTTCTTCGCGGAAAACATTCATCTGTTTCTCAGCTTTTTGTATTTCGCGACTTGTAGCTTTCTTTACTTCTTTACCTGACTTAAGGGTAGATATTATCCTTAAATCAAATTCATCATAGCCTTGGAAGTTAAGTCTTATCTTATCTGTGTTTGAATTAAACAGCTCAGATATAGTGATATAACTTTTAGCATAACGAGTTTGAAAATTCTCATCAAATTTTACATCTGATCTACTATATACTTCCACAATGTCATCATTTAGAACATCTTCAGATAAATATTTATAGGCATAATCAAGTACTGTTAAATAGTGATTACATGATTTATCTAAATCTTCTGAGCAATAATGCTCCAATATTGTTGCATTTTCTGCATCATACTTAATTCTGACTATTCCTGGAAAATACTTTTTTAAATAATTCTGTGCAAAAAAGATAAGATTATAATTACCCTTTTGATCAATACTCTTCCAGAACAACAAATCATCTTTATCCGTTTTGATGACATTATCACGAAAATACCAAGAATTTGAATGAATATTATACTCTTTTCTAAATAATTTTGCCATATTTTTTACCCCAACAGCAATTATAGAAGAAGCGATTTATTTGTATAGATATTTTTTTAACATTATACACTTTATGAGTGTTGAGAATCATTAATAGCAATTCTTAAATTATACCAAGCAATGACTTAATCACTCTTAGTGAAGAGTAATTAGACATTCACAAAGTAAAAATTAATTAGACATATACTTACTTCTAGAAAAAGTAAGGGGTACTATGACCCCTCTTATAATTTATTTCTTATTATTTAATCTTTGTGCTAAAGTAATTGAAATATATGAAGCAACATCAGTAGAATAACTTCCTGTACCAAAACCTGCATCATATCCTAATTCAACTGCTAACTCATGGCTAATCCTCGGACCACCGCAGATGAATAACAACTTGTCCCTTAATCCCTCTGCTTCTGCCATCTCCATTAGTTTTGTCAAATTCTTTATATGAATATCTTTCTGGGTCACTATTTGTGACACTAAGATTGCATCTGCATTCTCTTCACGTGCTTTTTTTAATAACTCTTCACAGGGTACTTGTGCTCCCATATTTATAGCATTAATGTTTCTATAACGCTCTAAACCATAACGATGATTATATCCTTTCATATTCATTATAGCATCTATTCCAACAGTATGAGCATCACTCTCGATACAAGCACCTATCACTGTTATATCTCTACCAATATGTTCATCAATATACTCTTCATTTTCATACATATCCATCACATTAGTTTCCACAACTTTAACATTGATCTGAGTTAAATCTACAGATACACTAGAAGTACCATAGGCTATAAAATGAGTAAAACCTTCATGTAAATCATTCATATAACAAACGTCTATAGTATCTACACCCATTTTCATAAGAATTTGACGAGCTGCCTCTTTCCCTTGTTCATTACAAGGTACTGGAAGAGAAAACGAGAATTGCATTCTACCATCGTTTAATGTATCGCCATAAGGACGAATTTGTTTTTTATCTATTGTTGTACTCATCTTATCTCTCCTTATCTATTAAGCCTAACTCTTGCTTCATCTTTTCCATGAATGGATTAAGATAATTTTCATCACGCTGGAATACACCTTCCAAACCCTTTCCTCTTTCTTCAGGTCTCTTAATATCAGCAAACTCTCCATCTCTCATAGCGTTAAATAATCCTTGTTCAGCAACTTTTTGTAAGAAGGTAGTTGCTTCATCTAAAACACTATTTGCCCTTCTATTTATAAATCCTTCTGGCTCAAGAGTTACTTCTTGGGCAAAGTCTTTAGTTGCTGCAAAAAGATAATTTGCATTTTCTATAGCCATTGCTCTATCAGCTAAATGAGGAGTATGAATAGCTTCAGTTAACATACCTAAAAGCTGAACCCCTTGATTAGTTACTTGGCCAATAAAATTGAACATAGCATCCATTAAATGAGTTTTGAAAATATTACCTGAAGCAAATTTAGTTGGAGGCATATATTTTGTAGGAGCTGTTGGGAAAAGAGTAGATGTCAGTAAAGCATGAGATAATTCATAAGAAAAAGAATTCTCTACTGTAGGGTCAATTTCATGAGCATGACCTAAGCCCATCTTTTCAGGTTCTAAACCGGAAATATAAGCAAATTGCTCATTAATAAGTTGCGAAGCTGTAACTGTATAAGCTTTCTCTATTGCATCAGAAGTAGTTAAGTAGTTGTCTTCACCTGTCTGAATTTCAATCCCAGCATAAGCATTAATCATTCTTGAGAAATACTGGTCTAAGATTGTTCTTTTAGGGTTTATATCACGGAAAAGAATACCATACATAGCATCATTAAGCATTACATCAAGTCTTTCAATTGCTCCCATAGCTGCTATTTCTGGCATACACAAGCCTGAAGCATAGTTTGTTAAAGAAATATATCTTTTTAATTCTTCACCAACTTCATCAAGAGCTTTTCTCATAATCTTAAAATTCTCTTGGGTAGCAAATGTTCCACCAAAGCCGACTGTTGTAGCTCCATAAGGAACATAATCTAATAGTGATTGAGCTGTTGATCTAATCACAGCAATGATATCGGCTCCTTGCCTTGCAGCAGCTTTAGCCTGTGTAACATCTTCATAGATATTGCCAGTTGCCACGATTACATAAAGGGCTGGCCTTCTGCGTGGTCCCCAATTTTTGAAACATTCATCTCTAAATTGTTTCTGTGCTTTAATATGCTTTAAAGATTTTGTAACTAATTCATCTAATTTTACCAATACTTGCTTATCTTCAGCTTGTTTAACTTGAGATAAATCTAATTCACCCTGAGCAACTGCATCTCCAACTTCCTGAACACCCATATTGTTAGAAATCATAGCATTTACAACCCAATATGCTACACCACGATTCAAAATATTTTTCTCTTTTAGATGATCTACAACAATATTTGGAATTGGCTCTCCTCCCTCTATTGCACCATCCATTCCCATTAATCTTAGAATAGTTCTTTCAATTGCTACAGAACTATAACCATTGAATAGCCAGTCAAAAGACTCAGCGATTTGTTTGGCATAACCACGAGCCTTAGCTATTTTCTCAGGAGCGATATTTAATTTAAGCACCCATCCTCCAATAATTTATTTTTTTTGTAACTTTATAATTATAGCCAATATAGTCAAGTAAAATGTTTCTATTCATACTCCTATTAATGGTATGAAGCACAATTTTATACAGACCTTTTTGAATAATTTCCAACTTTTAACAAATAGCATAACCTGTTGGATGTTAAATTCTCTCAAAACAGTAAATTAATAGAACAATTTATCGATATCGAAGTGAATATCACTAATCATTAGCTTAATTTTCATTATCTTATAAGATTTTAAGTTCTCTTTATCATTCATTTAACGCAGATTATCTTACAACTATTTTAGGTAAAACAATTATTTAATTGACACAAAAATAGCGAATTATTTTTTGAGAGAAAATGTCCTTATGGAGGATAAGTGAAATATCTTAATCAGAGAAAATTAGAAGGTATAATATTTTTAGTAATATTTGTCGTAATATTTACCTTCCTTGGAAATAAAATGGGAGCAAATAATCTCCTTGGTTCAATTATGAATACAGCTCATGACTTACTTTTGAACACTGTGTTCTATATTATGGCAATAACAGTTCTATCATCTGCTTTAGGACAGCTTATGATTGAGTTTGGTGTTGTACGTCTTCTCGAAGGCTTGTTAGCCCCCTTGATGCGTCCAATTTTCAATCTCCCAGGAGTTGCTTCTTTAGGTGCTCTTATGACCTTTTTTTCAGATAATCCTGCGATTATTAGTTTGGCTAAGGACAAAAACTTTAATGCATATTTCAAGAAGTATGAACTTATCTCTTTAACTAATTTTGGGACATCATTTGGAATGGGATTAATTGTTATTAGCTTTATGATAGGCAAGGGATTCTTTGCAGCAGCTATGATTGGCTTTATAGGAGCGATAATAGGTTCAATAATCTCTACAAGAATGATGCAAGTTATGATAAAAAACGAATTCCACTCCATTCCAAGAGACGTTCCAGCTGACTTAGAAGAGAATGTTTCATTTAAATCTAAGGGAAACTTCTCTATGAGATTCTTAAATGCAACCTTGGATGGCGGAAAAGCTGGGGTTGAATTAGGTTTAGCTGTTATTCCTGGAGTATTAATTATCTCCACAGCAGTAATGATTCTCACATTAAGTAGCAAAGACCCATCAGGAATCTATACTGGTGCTGCCTATGAAGGTGTTCCTGTTATTCCATATTTAGCAAATAAAGTAGGCTGGTTCTTCCAATTCTTATTTGGATTTGAACAAGCTGAAGCTATAGCATTTCCTATAACAGCTTTAGGCTCAGTTGGAGGTGCACTCTCTTTAGTACCTAAATTTATCGAAACAGGTATTGCTAAAGGTAATGAAATTGCTGTTTTCACAGCTATGGGTATGTGCTGGAGTGGTTATCTTAGTACTCATACAGCAATGTTGGATACCCTAGGTTATCGCCGGTTAACTACAAAAGCTCTTCTATCACATACTATTGGTGGTCTCTTAGCAGGTATTGTCGCTCACTATGGCTTTGTTCTCTTTCAGTTATTCGCTTAATTATGATCTTGTTAACTAATAATCTTCCTATTAAGCTTGTATATAGAAAGATTCAAAATATAGAAGTAAACAACAATACTTTTGCTTACCGAGAAATGGTGAAACTTGCCAAAGAGTATCAACAAAGATTTGGTTCTTTTTCACTTGGTGATATTCCAGGAATTCAACATGCACGAAGTTTCTTTAGGGCGATTGGAATCGACCCTACTAAACGTAGACCTTCATCGGAAGCCCTTTTGAGGAGAGCAATAAGTAGAAAGGAACTATATCAAGTAAATAATATTGTTGATGTTGGTAATTGGTCATCTTTAGAGTTTTTGCTACCAATATGTGTTTATGATTATTCTGAGATTCATGGTGATGTTATAGTAAGAATTGGCAGTAACCATGACTCTTATTTAGCTCATAACAACCGAGAAATGAACTTTGAAAATAAACTTGTTCTTTGTGATAAAACAGGTGCTTTTGGTTCACCATTAACCGATTCAATCAGAACAGCAGTAACTACAAAAACTAAAGAAATCTTAGTGGTTATCTTTGCTCCCTTAAATTATGATTCCAACCTTTTAGATTCATACATTGAAACCATGGAAGAAAGAATAATAGCTTCTTTGATATAACTGTTTACTTAATCATTAGTAGCGATAGGATTAAGAACTTCAATATTATCTAACAACCAATCAAGGGATAATAATGCTTCGTCTGTTAAATTTTCACCTGCTTGAACTCTTAATATTCCTTTATTATCATATATCTCACCTGAAAAAATACTAATCTCTTTATTTATAATCTGTGCTTTTAGACTATTGATTACATCTTGTTCCTTTACAGAAACATGATGAGTTAATTCCGTTAATCCAAATAGACCAGAACCTAAATCAGCCCAGATAATTTCAGGTTTCCACTCACCTTTATAAAACTTTGTTACTGCTTCTTTATAATAAACACCCCAATGCCATACAACACACACTAAATTCTTTTGAGGAGCAAAATCTTTCATATCAGAATTATAGCCAATTGTAAAAACATTGCGACTATCTGCAACTCTTTGAGATTCACTTGAGTCTGTATTATGACCTATTACATCACAACCCATATCTATCATCTTATTAGCAATAATATTTTCTTTACCAGGATTAAACCAACTATGGGTCCATTCAACATATACTTTAGCTTCAGGATTAAATTTCTTTACTCCAAGAGCAAAGGCATTTGATATTCTTATACACTCAGGATTAGAATGAGCGACGATAAAACCTATCTTATTGCTTTCTGTTTTCAGACCTGCAGTAACTCCAGCTAAATACCAGCCTTGATAAATCCGCCCAAAATAGGAAGTTAAGTTTTCTCCCTTTATGAAAGTGCTACAGCTTTCAAAAATAACATCTGGATACTTTTCTGACATCTTTAGTGTAGCTTCTTTATGATCATAAGAGGTAGTGAAAATCATCTGAGCCCCTTCTTTAACTAACTCTTCAATAGCTATCAATGTAGATTCCGTATCAGAAGCATTCTCTCTGTAATATATGTTATCAATAAAAGGTAAATCTTCAATCTCAATCTTTCCTTGGTTGTGGGCATAGTTCCATCCTCCATCACCAACTGGACCTACATAAACAAAACCAATGTTTATACCTGTATTTTCGTTATTATTGTCTCCACCTTTCTTACAACTTACTAATAGTAAACCAATTATTATTAAGATTATTGTAACATTACATATCTTCCGCATAATTCCCCCAGTTATAAAAACACCTATTTAAAAGTAATTCCAAATTATTAATAAAGCAATTTTCAACATTTATTTTTTATTTGTCAAGCTTTCTTTATTTATTTTTTGATTTCTTAGTTCAGTTCTTCTTATATGTAAAAAAAAATAAATAGGAAAAAAAAGTAATTTTCTTTAAATAACTATTTGCATATTTGAACAAATACTTTATATTCTAATAAAATCAAATTAATAAGAGGTAATTATGGAACATTTAACATTAGAAACATTCAAAGAGAAAGTATTTAATTATGAAGATAATAAAGAATGGAAATTTGAAGGTCAAAGACCAGCAGTTATTGACTTTTATGCTGATTGGTGTGGACCATGCAAGATGGTTGCGCCTATTTTAGAAGAGTTATCAAAAGAGTATGAAGGAAAGGTAGATATCTACAAAATTAATACTGAAGACCAACAAGAGCTTTCAGCTATGTTTGGAATCAGAAGTATACCTTCAATATTATTTATTCCAACAGAAGGTCAGCCATCAATGGCAGCAGGAGCTATGCCAAAGAAATCATTCCAAGAAACTATTGAAAAATTACTGATTAATAAAGCTTAGGATAGTAATTAGCTAATATCAAATAATTCAGTGTAAGAAAAAAATTACAATAGAGATTTCTCCTAATTGAAATTCATCCCCGAAAGGAAGGATATTAACATCCTTCCTTTTTTTATACATGCAATAATCAATAAAAGAGGTATTGGAAGATTCTTTAAATCAAAAATAACGCTTGTAACTACTCATTTCACTTCCACAAAGGGATATCTTTTCTCTTCTAATATTCTTCTCATTTCATTATAATTATCATCAAAATCACTTAGTTGATGCGTATCAGAACCTATTGATACCAGAGTTCCCCTTTCAGAAGCATATAAATCTAAGACTTCAAAATGAGGAATAAACTGCTTAGTTGTTTTTCTTAAACCTGAATAATTGATTTCTAAAGCTATCTTTTTTTCTTGCATAACCTGAAAAATATCACGGCAAACAGGTAAGCCAACTTTTATATCATGATGAAGATAACGAGTAAATATTCCAAGATGAGCCAAAACATCTATATCACACTTTTCCACTAATTCGAGATTTGCTTTGTAGTAACTAATAATTTCTTTTTGTGATAATGCTTGCTCAAAAGGAAGAGAAATATCTTTATTTGGGAGTAATGTATGTACTGATCCTAATACTAAATCAGGTCTTAAATCACCAAAATAATCTCTTACCTGAGAAACTGTTTGATAATATTCTCCTATTTCGACACCTCTAATTATTTCAATTTCAGATATATATTTTGCTTTTAATTCTGAGAAAAAGTTATGATAGTCTGAAAAAGAGACTTCATTGTGGAAACTCCACTGAGGGAAAAGAAATTCTAAGTGGTCAGTAAAAGCAATTTTGGAGTATTTTAAATCAATTGCTTTTTTTATTATTTCATCTGGATTAAGCTTACTGTCTTTACTAAAATATGAATGTATATGATAATCACTTTTCATTTGTGCCTCAATATAATTTGGATTTTGATAATATATTCTTTTCTTAAATATAAAAGAACAGCGAAGTTACCGGGTGGTAACCCCGCTGTCGGAGGGCATTCTATGTAGGGTCTGTAGGTTCTTTTTTATTAGAATCAGAAAATTAACATCTTCATCATCTAAGTCTAAGTACATTATTAATATCAAAAAATTTTTGGCAAGGAAAAAATTATTTTTTCTGCTTTTTTTTTAAAATTTCACCTGTTTTGATTTAATTCTGAAAGTTTTACTCAGTATTTTCCTTATATTAGACTTTATGTTTGTACTTTTCTCCTTCTTGGAACATAAATTCATCCAATAAAGTCTAAATCATCAGTATTCATGTATATCTTGAATTTAAGGAATACACTAGTATTCCTATTTAATTTTTACAACCTTAAGTGTTGATATTTTTCCACAACTTTTCACTTTAACAAAATAGATTCCTGAGGCAATTTCCTTTGTATTGATGCCTATATTCTCAACTTCATTAGGAGATACACGAGAAGTTTTAGTAGCTACTTTTTGTCCTTTTAAATTATAAAGGCTAATCTCGACTTTATCTTCTTTTTTACTATCAATATTGATTGTTAAATTATCTCTGAAGGGATTAGTACCTGTGCTTATAAGAATTTGATTAAAAGCTTCAATATCATTATCATTATCATTCTCAGTTATCAAGTAATTTAGCTGTATAAGATTATCAGGTAGTTCACCATAATTTTCACCACTCTGAACAGTTAATTCTTGTTCAAGAAATATTGTTTGAGCAGAATTAGCTTTATAATATGCAAAAGAAAGACTTGTTTCTGAAGCAGGCATTTGAGTAACAATTGAGACAACATATCTCTCAGCATTTCCTTCATTCATAAGATTCAGCATACCTGCTCCAAGGCATTCTCCATCTGAAAAGACTCCAATAAAATCTTGATTTGGATTAACATCAATCACACTTGATGAGAATTCAGCGTAAATAACTGCTGTGTTATTAGGATAGATAGTAATATTCCAAGGAGAATTTTCTCTTTGTGGTGATTTAGCTGCAGATGTTTGGTTATAAACTAAAGTACAATCTTCACTTACTTGTAACCAGTAGCCTTTATTAGGAGTCATCACTTCTAAAGTATTAAAAACATCAGGCATTGTAGGATTATAGATAGAAGTTAAATCTTTAACTTGAAGTAGTTTATCAAGAATATTACTCAAAGCTTCATTCGGAGCAACATCTAACTGAGGTAGATAACCAATAAGATTCCAGCCACTATTTAAATCAATGCTAACAGAGCTATCATAAGCATCTTCAGTTAGTTCAAGGGTACAATCATCGCTTACATTGACCCAATATCCTTCTTGAGGTATCATATTATTTAGAGTATTAAAATAATCTGGAAGAGTTGGGGAATATGTTTTTGTCAGATTCTTGATTTCTGAAACATTTTCTAAAACTGACGAGAAAAGGTTGCTTGGTGAGTTGTCTTGATAATCTAAATTATAACTAATCAAATTCCAGCCTGTATTAAGTTGAATATTTTGATTTAGCTCAGGTTCACCGAATACCGCATCAACTGTAACTGCACTATTAGCAGTAACAGTAACATCAGAAAATACTAGAGGATCATAACCAACAACACTTATTTGGATATCATAAGTACCTGGGTTAATTGGTCGATAATAATCACCAAAATCAGGATTTGTTCTCACTTTTGTTACATCAGTATCATGATTAAGTATTTCGATAGTTGCATTTAAAGGGTTGCCTTGAGCATCAGTAACAAAACCTTTAATGCCATAATGAACTTCTTCCATTAAAGCTAAAAGAGCATCTCGATTATAAGTCCAATGAGCATTCAAATCACCAACATTTACCATTTTAGTATTAGATTGTTCAATAGTTATTTCTTTAATTCCTAAGTAGTAGACTACATAATCTTGACGAGAACCATTTGCCTCATACCAATCATAACCATTAGTAATCCCATCATCATAACCATCCATATAGGTAGAAGGAGCATCTTCATGAACTGCATCAGCATAAGCTCTACTTATCTGTTGAAACCAAGTATCGTCAGGATGCAGACCAGGAATTGTGTCCCAAGGATAATTAACTAATTCTGCTCCACCATGAGTATTTGCTGACATTACTATTCCCTTTCCAGTCATAAAAGCTATTTGATCTAAATTCTCTTGAGAAACTGATGTCGAAGAACCAGTTCCTGGATAACCATCAATAAAATCTATGAAGTTACGATTAGGGTCAAGATTGTTAGCAAGATATCTTCTTGCTCCACTAACATCATCATTTCCACCATAATAAGTCCCATCAGGATTAGCCAGTGGATTTATCCATATTTCAGTATTATCAAGCAAGTTTGTAATTTGAGTATTAGTGTCATAATTAGTGAGAAGCTCATCAATTAATCTAAGTAACAGAATATAGGTAACTAACTCATCACCGTGCATTTGACCTGAGTAATAAAATCCAGGTTTAGCAGCTTCTTGAGTAACATTACTAGTAATTTTAACTACAGGAATCTCTCTATTATTTTGGGAATAACCAATATTTTGAATTGAACATATTTCTGGATAATTAGTGGCAAAGCTATTCATAAGCTCTAAATAAACTTCAAAAGTTGGATATCTGTCCCAATTACTCATTTGTGAAATATCAGTTGCCATAGTTAGAACTGCTCTTTTATCACGTGGATGAGTTAAAACTTCGTAAGCAATTCCTCTATTCTCTAACGCTTCTATTTCATCTGGTAAGGCATAAGCATAGAGAGTATTACCTTCTCTATTATCTATGGAAACTAGTTTTGTTATTATGGATATATCTTCTCTTGAAGAAATTTCAATAGATATATATTTATCAATTCCAGTAGAAAATAGAGTCGTGGTAAGTATCAAAATTATTAAAATCATCATTTTTTTTAGCATAGGTTCTCCCCTTATGTGTAGTTGCAGGTATATTTGTAATTAGAGAATATTATGTCAATAGAAAAAAATATGGCAATATTAGAAAAAGAGAATATAAAAGCTCAAATATCGTGCATTAGGGATATCATTCTATCTTAATTACAGCTATTACACAGAATATTTGTTTAACTACCATTTTTTAGATTTAATAAGATAATTAGGCTCTGTTAAATTATTTACATAAAAATAATAAAAATATTGACATAAATAACATTTAACGTGAATATTGGGAATCGAGATTATGATAAAATATATTTTAACCAAAAGGCGAGAAAATGATAAAACACATTATGTTATGTACTATATTGTTAATTTCTTTGAATTTGTTGAATGCTAAGTTTACAGGATTCCCTGAACAAAAATTTAAAGGGGAAGATACAAGCTTAAAGACTGTCTCGGAAATGATAATTGTGAAAGAAAAAATTAAGCAAGATACTCTGAACATGGAATATGAAAGACCAGTTAAAAGACTAACAGAAGAGGAGAGAAGAGAAAAAATAATAGCTTCTTTAGATAGCTTATCTTTCACTGAAGCATATAAGGCTGTAAAAGGTTATGAAAGAACACTTTTTTTGACTAAATATCTTGAAAGTAAACCGAATAGAAAAGAAATAATAAAAAGTTTTGTTGATACAACGTTGGCAATTGAGAAAAACCGTATTGAAAACACCAGTAAATCTCAATATATTAGACTAATAACTGCAATATGGTGTTCTAAAAAAATTTGGGACAACTCGAATAAAGAAGATAGAATATTTTTTCTTACTTTTCTTATAGATGAGCTTATGCCTATATTCTCTAAGGAATTCGATTTTCTTATATCAGAAAGGGGACTCAATCATTTTGATAATAAAACTAGGGGTCTAAATGGTGTTTGTGTGTGGAATTTAGATGTTATTAGTACTTTTTATGCAGATATTTTTAATGACTACAAAATTTTGGAAAATGGAGGACATCATCCAGTAGAGTATTATTTATATGTACCTGGTTATAATCGTAGACATCAAGTATATGATCCAGAAAAATTAATTGATAATCTAAAAATACTAAGACAACTTATAATTGAGGAGAAGTAATATTATGAATAAGTACATCTCATTTGCTTTCTTAATATTGAGATCAATATCAAATAGTATCAAATAAAAGCCCTACATAGAGCAGGGCTTTTTTTATTTATATTTATTTTTTTGTTCTGTAGTGGATGTTACAATTTCAGCATTCCCATATTTGAAATAACATTGGAGTCATCATCCTCATCTTCTGTCTCTTTTTGGATAGAGGTATTCACTAACTCCCCTTTATTAAGCGTTGTTTTAAGTTCAACTAAGCCATAAAGTGATTCAGGAGCTAAGATTTGACCATAGTTTTCTAGGATATCAATCTTTTCGTAGAAGAGGTCCGGCTCAATCTTTTCATCAAAGCTCAGTACCCCTTTATTGATTATAAAATAAGGTTCTTTAGAGTATTGAAGTTCTAATTGAGTAATCTTTTTCTCACCGCTATTTATTAAGAGTTTTCCTTCATAAGAGGTAATTTGGATATCTGAGTCAATTAATTTGATCAAGGCATCAACAATATTTTTATGAGCAATAATTCTCTTGCATTTAAGAATCTTCCCCATACCTGTCTCTAAATCAGTGTCAGTGACATCTTCTTTGAATACTATACTTCCGTGAGAGAATATATTTTCTTTATTCATTCTTTTGACTTGGAGAGAGTCGAGCTGGGTCATTCCTTGAATAATCTTGCAATTATCAGGAACTATTCTTAAGCTACCTTGAATTTCTGAGATTTCTTCAAAGATTGCTTGATATTTCTCTCTAATTGAAGCTGCTCCCATTAGAGCGATATGCTTAATTTTCTTTTTAAGTAGCTCCACATCAATATCAGCAAGCATAGTTACGCTTCCCATGATTTCTAAGGAAATTCCATCTTTTAGACTGTTCAAATAGTTATTAGTGATATCTTTACTTCCTTGGATAGCTACTCTATCCTTGGAGAATTCTCTAATAACTCCTACATTTTTGATAACTTTACTTTTGACATATCCAATCAACTCTTTGGGAGCATTGATTACACCAATATTATAAATACCACCTATTTTCTCTTGAAACAATTCAGGAGTAACATCATCGCTAATATTTAGTACTCCGACAACAACGCTTTTTAAAGGTTCATCTATTGCATCCAGCATAATTTTATTAATTTCTAAGTTACCAACTTCCAATTTATAATCTTCAGCTATTTCTTCCACCATTCCAGTATTGGTGATAGCAATATCAGAGATTAAGTTTTTCACTCTTTGTGAATAAATTACTATTCCGGTATTACTAATTTGTGATATATTTCTCAATGTTTCTTCATCAGCAAATCTTAAATCAACAGCACCAATATTTTGTATCTTTTTCATTTTTTCTCCTTATCTCCAGATATGATTTTCTTCTCTGATTCTTTCTAACTCTTCTATTTCGTCTTCAGATAACTCTTCTTCATTTTCACTCGTTCTAAAAGGGATTAAGTGCATTATAATCCACTCTCCTAAAGATAATAATCTTGTTTCCATGTGTAGTCACCTACCTTCTCTCTTAATCTATCCAAGGCTCTTTTAAGTTTCCACCTAACAGTAGAAGGTGATATTTCTAAATCCTGACCTATCTCTTGTGAATTCATCCCTAACCAGTATTTGCCATACACTATATTACGTTCATCTTCTGGTAACTCTTCTAATAACTTCTCGACTTGAGTTGTCAGGACAATATTGTCTTCATAACTCATAGCTATTTCAAGAGGGATGTTTTCGATTCGTTTTTTCCTCTTCTTATCGATAAGAATGTTTTTAATTACAGTAAAAAGCCAGCTTCTTATTTGATTAGGAGTTAATCTGGCAAGAAGAAGTGAATTATTGATAATCTTTAAATAGCACTCTTGCCCGATATCATCAGCAAGATCTTTGTCACGAGCTATTGACAAAGAATAATCTGCTATCAGCTCAGAATATTCAACAATTATCTCTTCAATTTTATCCATTTTTATCTCCTCTTCATAAACATAGACGAATGACTACTTAAAAGTGTTGGTATTTTTTTTATTTATTTTTGAGTTGTCCAGTTTTAAATTAAATTACAGTTGTTATCAGTAAAAGAGACTTTTCAACCAGCAAGCCCCCTCCCCAGGAGCTTATCCTTAAAGAAGTCGATAATATTGCACATCTTAAGGTTTTCTTGACACTTTACTATTATTGTTTATTGGTAATATAGCCTTTACTGTCGGAAGGTGGAAATTCTGTCCGTCTAAACTAAAGCTGGCTAATTCCTAAAAATCCCAGAGGGATGTAGATATAATAGACAGTGTTCGAAGACACTGTTACAGATACTAACGAAATCTCAGCCCTAGCTTGTGATGGCATAGTTTAAACGAAGCCTCAAGAGGCGACAATATCAATTTGCCAGATTTATTTCTATTGTACTTATTATTACATAAAAAAAACTTGTAAAATGGGCTTAACCCTATATTTACATGATCAGTAAGAGGTATTATCGCCCCTCCGGGGCTTAGGTTTGTGGGGTACTTCTTTTACAGGGTCTAACGAACCCTGCCTATTATATCTACATCCTTCCAGGATTTAAGAGGACTTATTCCAATATCTGAGATTTAGACATGAATGCAAGTTATAAGTCAATTTGAAAAACTTAGTTATAAATTTAAAAAATGTGCATCAACTGAGTTAATTAACACAACTACATTCTATCTATCAATTAGTTAGATTGAACACTCTCCAGTAAAATTGTTGTTTGAATCACCCTAAACTATTATTTTTCAGAGCTTTACTATTAGTCTCAAAGTTGGCGTTGGTAACTGTCTCCATGTTTCATCGAATTTTCTTTGAGACACTTTTTAAGGTGTATATAGAGTCATTATTAGTTGCTTTATCTATAAACTATAAATGAAATTTTAACTAATATTTTGAGAAAAATAGGGAAGCTATTAGGTTTAGATAAAGAACAAAAGGAGCCGAAGCTCCTTTTATTAAATTTATACCATTAAGCACGACAAAGCAATGCAATAATATTTCGATTTAGGTGATTCAGAACGAGACATGACCACCACAGGTTTTGTAGTTCCTTGAATTAATCCTGCTAATTCAGCTCCCCCCCATAACATTTGTCCTTTATAGAAGGAATTACATGCTTCCAAAGATGGAAATAAAAGAATATCTGCATCTCCATTGATAGGAGTAGGAACTCCTTTAATCTTCACACTTTCTTCATCACAAGCTAAGAAGATATCAAGAGGACCATCGACAAGGCAATTTTTAATTTGTCCTCTTTTAGCCATCATACAGAGTTGAGTATAATCACTATGAGATTCAAAATGAGGGCTAACTTTCTCAGCAGCAGAGATTAGAGCAACTTTTGGAGTCTCTATACCAAACCTACGTGCCATAGAAACAGAGTAATTGAGCATAGCTGTCTTCTGTTTAAGATCAGGGAAAGGCAATACTGCAGTATCAGTGACAAAGAGCAGTTTATGATATTTGGGAATTTCTAAAGCACATACATAGGTCATGGTAGCTTTAGGAGGTAGCAGTCCTGTTTCTTTATTAATGACCCCTCTCAAGAATTTATCAGTACCACAGAGTCCTTTCATTAGGACATCAGCTTGGTCATTTCTAACCATCTCCACCGCTTTTGCAATAGAAGCTACTTCATCCTTAATATCGACAATTTGGAAGATATCAGGGTTTATATTAGCTTCCTTAGCGACTTCGACTATCTTCTCAGCATCACCAATCATTATTGCTTCTATGAAACCATCATTAATTGCTTGAGATATTGCCCCGATAGTGTTAGAGTCTTGAGCATAGGCTACAGCAATTTTAAACTTCTTATTTAGTTCTTTAACCTGTTCAACCATTTGGTCCAAAGTTCTTATCATAATATTTCCTTAATTAGGCTAAGAGAGCAGCAAGAGCAATTGAATATAACTTAGTTTGTTCTGTATCTCCACGTGATGAAAGAATTGCAGGACAGGATGCACCACAAACCATAGCAGCGAGTTCTGCTTTAACTAATTTTGTTACAGTTTTATAGAAGACATTACCTGATTCGATATTTGGAAAAACTATTCCGTCAGCATCGCCTGCAACAGGAGACTGGAATTTCTTAATTGCAACAGCATCTTTATCAATAGATAAGTCTAGGGAAAGTGGACCATCTACTAAAGCACCCTTGATTTGTCCGCGTTCCGCCATTTTAGTGATTATCGCAGCATCAGCATTAGCAACAATCTTATCTGTCGCAGATTCAGAAGATGCAAGTATTGCGATTTTAGGAGTTTCAATATCTAAAGCTTTACATGTTTTTATAACATTATTTGTAATTCCAACTTTTTGTTGTAGGTCTGGTAGAGGAATAATAGCCACGTCAGACACGACTAACAGCTTCTCATATTCAGGAATTTCCATCACTGTAATATGTGAAAGCATAGAACCTTTAGACATAAGTCCTGTCTCTTTATTTAACAATGCTCTCATGTAAGTATCTGTTCCAAGAAGCCCTTTCATGATTAGGTCTCCTTTACCTTCTCGAATATATAAACAAGCCTTTTGAGCAGCTTTAGAATCTACTTTTTCATCAATAATTTCGAATTTATTAATATCAATATTCTCTTTTTCGCAAGTTGTCTTAATTAAGTCTATATTTCCAAAAAGAGTAGCATCAACGATACCTAAATCTATAGCTTTACTAATTGCTCCAATTGAATGATTATCAACAGTATAAGCCCCAACTAATCTCTTCTTCTTTTTACTTCTTAAAGCATCAAACATTTGATCAAGTCTTGTTATTGACATTGATTTCCTCCACTTTTTTGCAGTTTTTTAATATTTTTTTTCTTAGGATATATGTGTCAAGAAAAAGTATTGCAAAAATAAAAGAGACAAAGCAAGCTTTGTCTCTTTAGATAATGTTAAATTATATATTAAAACATCAAGATTAAAAATACCAAAACTACGGCAAAAAAGACAAAATTCATGATCATACTCATTATCAAAAGTACTCTGAGAGCATCAATCTTATATTTATTCTCTTTTACTCTTTTATCTAATTTTAGTTGAAGATTTTCTACAACGATTAGTTTTTCTTCAACAATATCTTGTTTTTTGATATTTTTATTGTGTTGATAATCTCTAATCCAATTCTGAAAACCATCAAAAAGTAACTTTGAAATTATTGATGGAATAAATGAACCATTCATAGTATCTTGGCTATTAACCTTGTCTTTGTTTTTCATTATTAACCTCTTTTAGAATCTATATCCTACTTGGAAATGATGAGTTGCATCTAAATCTGAGTGATAAGTGAACCCGTAATCAACAAGCATACCTTTAACATCAAATCCGGCACCTGCTGAATAAACAGCTGGATTGTTATGAATACCAGCACGAAGTTTCATGCTTTCAAAAAGGGTATATTCAATACCTGCAGCAACTGAAGTATCGCCTTTCAATTCTTTAGTTAATTCAAGAGTAGTAATCACGCCATAATATGGTTGATAAGCTAGACCAGTAACCATTTTTCTTGGTAATTCAAATTGATTATCATTTCCAACATTAGGGTTGTTTATATTGTGAACAGTGAAAGAAATCTTAGTCCTTTGATGCATTGTAGCAATAGCTCCAACATTTAAACCAAAAGCACTATCATCACCATAGTCGCCTGCAAATTCGAGATTATACATGTTCATTGAATATCCAAAGGCTATTGAGCTATGAAGGTCTTTCATAAGTTTAAAGGCATGAGTTAATGTGAAGGTTGACTCAGTACTCAAGTTGGTATCTTCAAAATCAACACCTAACTGTTTGCCAGCAATACCGATTGTTCCAAATACTGGAGAAAATCTGTAGGAAGCTGAAGCAGTATATACTCTTAAGTATTTATTTCCATACAAATCAACCATACCAAGATTAAATTGATTATCAGCTTCATCTAAACCGGCTGGATTATAAAAACCAGCATCGGAATCATCTGATAGAGTGAAGAAAGCATCACCCATACCACGAGCTCTTGCTGAAGATGGATAAGTCTCAAAAAGGGCATTCAAATTCAAAGCAACAAGGCTGATTAAGATAGTTATAAATATTATTTTTTTCATTGATACTCCCTTATTTAAGCTGTCCTGCAACAACGATTGGTTGATCTGTAGTATATTTATCACCATTTTCTCTGATAACAACTTCTACTTGACAAATATATGTTCCAATATCAACTAATTCACGGTTTTGGTCTCTTCCATCCCATTGATACTCACCAAGTCCACTATGTACTTTATTTACCGGAGTATATACTAAGCGACCTTTTAAATCATAGATACGAACGATTGTTTTGGTACTATATCCAGGTTTAAAGCCATATTTGATAGTTAGTCTTTCATTGAAGTAAGGATTAAAGATATTTTTATCATTATTATTATTTCTAATTGATAAGTAAGCTTCTTTAGTATCGTAAGCATAATTATAAGCAACATTCAAAGCTGATAAATTAGAAATCATCCAATTATTTTGAGCATCATCAGTAAATTTAAAACTACTGAAATTAACTGTTGCTACACCATACTCTTCAAAATCAAAGATAAGTGTGATTAATGTAGGAGAATCATATGATGCAAAATTAACACCAGGATTAAAGCTGATGGTATAGATACCTTCTTCTTCATCAATATGCTCGTTAGCTATAGCATTAGGTTCTCCTAAGCCAGTAAGAGCTACTTCATTAGAATGATAAGTTAGAAATTCATCATTATAGGTAAAATTAAATTCAAAGCCATTAAGTCCCCAATAATCTTTTATGTTTGTTGACTTAATATGAACATAAAGCTTATCCCCTATTTTCTCTTTTTCTGAACTAAGTGCTAAAGTTGCAGGTGTACTTGGAACAAGATCTGTTTCATCTCTTGGATGAAGAACAAATGATGTGCCATCATATACTAAAATACCAGAAATACTTCCAAATTCATCACCAGAAGTAGGATTCGCAGCAAAGAAACCACTGCCAATTCTAATTTCATTGTTGTCACTATCAGAAGCAATCCAATAATCACCCTCAGTGCTTCCATTATAAATTAAGTTGTTAATTTTAACATAACTAGACTCATATTGTTCAGCTACTGCAGGGTCTTCTATCTGAGAAATAGTGATTGTATTAGCTGAGAGTTCAAAAGGACCTTGATTAATTACAGTAACAGTAGCATTAATTAACTCTGTCATACCATTATTCTCATTAACAGTTCCTGTGATACTAACCATAGTCTTTGTATTTACTGTGTTAACAGCATTATTTAGATAGATACCATTCCAAATTCCTGGATTTAGGTCAAGAGCAAACATATTATTATCTGAGCCATTGAAACCTTTCACACCAATAGTAACAGGGCTAATTGTAACCTGTGTACCGTTATAAGAAGAAGGATATGTATTATCATTACCGGGGTCACCTGTTTGTTGAATATCCATTATAGATTGTCCAAAAGCAGCTTGAAGTAAAACTACTAAGAAAAATATTATAATTACTCTTTTTGGCATTATGCCTCCTCAAGGGATTTTTTTCGTTTATTATCAAAGATTATTGCATCTAAAGCAAATAATATCATACCAATCACAATCATCGAATCAGCAACATTGAAAGTAGGCCATCTATCAAAAGAGTAGAACCAGTTCCACTCAGAAGGAATTCTTGGATAGAGACTATCTAAGAAATCTGTGACTTTTCCAAATACTATTCTATCAACAAGATTACCAACTGCTCCACCAAGAATCAAACTATAATATAACTTTTGAAACTTAGCCTGTTTTATAATTAAATAGACAAACACGGCAATCAAGACAAAAGTTAAACTTATAAATATCCAGCGTGAATACTCTCCAAGAGAAAGGCTGAAAGCCGCTCCATGGTTTTCCACATGCGTTAATTTAAAGTAATCTCCTATCAATTCGATAGAATGATATAATGGCACTTTTAGCCTAATTAGATATTTTGATATCTGATCAACGATAACTATTATCAATGAAATTAGGAAATATCTCCAGCTTTGTTTCATTGTTTTTTATTCTTATTTTTCTTTTTATTTTTTTCATCTTCAGCCGAACGACATTCAATACAAAAGGCTGCATTAGGTACTATCTCTAATCGTTTAGGTTGAATCCTTTTTCCACAAATCTCACAAATTCCATAGGTGCCATCATATACTCTTTTTAGTGCAACATTGAGTTTCTTTAAATATTGATGTTCTTTTTCCAACATTAAAACTTGATTTTCACGATAATAAGTATCTGAGCCATGATCTGCTTGATGAATTGCATAAGCCGAAGCATCACCAGAACTCTCTCTCACACTATCTTTTTGATTATCGTTGAGCTTGTTAATATAGTCAAGACTTTTCTGCCTCTCCTTTAACAATTTCTCTTCATATTCTTTTAACTCTTCTTTACTTAACATTTTATCTGACATAAGAATTCTCCACGCCTTTACTTAAAAACATTATTTTAATATATCTTTAAAATTTGTCAATGAATTAAATATCTTTGACAAATTCAGAAATTAACTTTTCTAAATTAGATTTAGCTATATCCGCATTTTCCCTAATCTCTTCTTGACTATGCCGTGCTTTATGGATTAGATTAGAGTAATTAGTAACAATTGAGAAAGCTAATACCTTCAATCCGCAATGAATGGCAGCAATCACTTCTGGAACAGTTGACATACCTACTACGTCAGCTCCGATGTTAGCAAAGAATTGACACTCAGCTTTAGTCTCAAAGCTTGGACCAGTAACAGCAATATAGGTACCTTCAGATATTTTTATTTTATTCTCTAATGAAATCATTTTCAGCTTTTGACGATAGGCCTCACAGTAAGTATCATGAAGAGAAACAAATCTTTCCCCTATAGCATCATCATTAGGACCCAAAAGAGGATTCGTCCCCATGAAATTTATATGGTCTTTGAGCATGATAATACTCCCAGGTCTAAATTCTTCACGTAAACTACCGGCAGCATTAGTTACAATCAAAGTGTGTACCCCTAAAGATTTAAGTACTCGCGTAGGAAACACCACTTGTTCTAAAGAGTAGCCTTCATAATAGTGAAATCTTCCCTGTAGAACAATTACTTTCTTTCCATTTAGAGTACCTGCAATCAAGTTGCCTTTATGACTTGGGGCAGTTGATTTAACAAATCCAGGAATCTCGTCATAAGGAATCACAATTTTATCAGAAATATATTCTGCAAAATTACTTAATCCTGTTCCAAGAATAATCCCAGCTTCATAACCTAAACCAATTTTATCAGAAATATATTCTTTAGCTCTTTGTATCTGTTCCTTCACCTTTCTCCTCCTCTTTTGGCTTATTTTCTGATTTTATTTTTTTCATTTCTGCTTGAACACTTGTTTCATTTAATCTCGCTATAGCAGGGTCTTTTTCTATTCTTTCTAAATATGCCTTGAATTGTGATGCTGTCTGAAGCAGAAACATTCTTTTCTCTTCTTTGAGTTTAAGGTATTGATAATCAAGCTGATTAAGAAAATGACGAGCCTCATTAATAGTTTTTTTAGCTTTTATTTCAGCTTCTCTAATGATATTCTCAGCTTCCTTGCGAGCATTGCTAATCATTTCAGCTTTTGCATTTTCTGCAAAGAGAAGAGTCTTTTGAATCAATTCTTCTCTTCTTTTTAGCTCCTCAACTCCCTTTACCGCTTCTGTAGCCTTGTGGGAAATAGACTCTTTTTCTTTTGTCTCTTTCTCTTTAGACTCATTGTGCGACATTCTTTCTTGATAAATTTCATTAGCAATGAATTCAAGAAATTCTCTTACTTCGCGTTTACTGTAACCAAATGTCTTGGTTGAAAACTCTTTGTCTCTTATTTGGGGAATAGATATAGACATTTTAATTCCTTATTGTTAGTTCATTAAGTTATTATAGACTAATCTTTCGATTATTTGAAGAATAAGTAAGCCAATCATCGGTGAGAAATCTAAACCATATGCAGGAGAAATAATCTTCCTAAATATATTCAAGTAAGGATCAGTTAACGAATCTACAAAACTCAGCTTTGTTAAAAAATAGGAAAACTTATTACCACGAGAGAAATAAATGATAAAACTCTTAAAGACAGCAAGTATTATCATAAATTCATAAATTACTAAAGCCCAGTATATTATTTTTCCCATTAATCTAAAATCTCATGGCAGTTTCTACAACGCGCCTCATAAATCTCTTTGGATCCAACCAATATTGTGTCGGTATCTTTAACTAATCTTTGAGTTCTTGTAGCTGGATTACCACATTTAACACATATTGCTGAGTTCTTTGTTATATATTCAGCAACAGCCAATAACTTTGGCATAGGTCCAAAAGGCTGAGCCTTATAATCTTGATCCAATCCTGCAACAATAACTCTTTTACCTTCATTTGCTAATTGATTGCAGATATCAATTACATCATCGGAGAAAAACTGTACTTCGTCAATAGCTACTACCTGAGTATCCTCTTCAACTAAATCTAAGACTTCATTAATATCTTCAATCTTAGTGGAAGGAGCTTTCATCATAGAGTGAGAGACAATATAATCATCTTCATATCTATTATCAATTTTTGGCTTAAATATCTGAACTTTCTGCTTAGCATACTCAGACCTTCTGATTCTTCTTATCAGTTCTTCAGTCTTTCCACTGAACATACTCCCGGTAATAACTTCAATCCAGCCTGTTTTACTATGAATAACATTCATCACAATCTCCTATTCTTAGGCTTTAGTGCTTTTATTTATTTAACTACGATACTCACTAATTTCTTATTAACAACAATTATTTTCTTAATCTCTTTATCTTCAATGAATTTAACTACATTTTCTAAATTCAGAGCCATTTCTTTTATTTCTTCTTCAGAAGTTGTGAGTGATACTTCCAATTTCCCGCGAAGCTTGCCATTGACTTGAACAACATAGGTAACTTCTTCTTTTACAAGAAAAGCTGGATTATACTCAGGAACTCCACTTTCATGGATTAATCCTTCTTGAGATATCATACTCCAGACTTCTTCACTTACATGAGGAGCAAAAGGATAGATTAATCTAAACATGATAGCATTCGCTTCTGCAAAGATAATTTTATCGTTTTCATTAAGTTTCTCAACATCCTTTACACTTGAAACATTGTTAAGATGCTCCATTATAGCAGCAATTGCGGTATTGAATTGCAATTTCTCTTCAATATCTTCATGCCATTTCTTTATCATAGTGTGAGTTGAAAAACGAAGCTCTTTCATCTCTTTAGATATCTCCATATCAGGAGAATAAGCCTTATAATTTGCTTTTATTAACTCTCTGTAATTATCAGCTTGACGATATACCCTGTTTAGGAATCTAAATGCTCCAACAACTCCATCATCACTCCAGTCAACATCTTTTTCAGGTGGTGAAGCGAAAAGCATGAACACACGAATGGCATCTGAGCCATATCTATCAATATATGGTTGTGGGTCAACTCCGTTTCCTTTAGATTTTGACATCTTGGAACCTAAGTTACAGACCATTCCTTGAGTGAGAAGGCGAGCAAAGGGTTCATCTCCCTTTACTAATCCAATATCTCTCATAAACTTATGGAAAAATCTGGCATAAATGAGATGCATACAAGCATGTTCTATACCACCAATATATTGATCAACAGGCAACCATTTCTCAGCAACTTCTGGTGAGAAAGGCATTTCAGAGTTTTTAGGGTCAGTATAACGTGCATAATACCAAGAGCTATCAACAAAAGTGTCCATAGTATCTGTTTCTCTTCGGGCAGGACCTCCACACTTAGGACAGTTAGTATTTACCCATTCAGTAACTGAAAGAAGTGGATTCTGTGTTGTTTTACCAACTTGAACATTATCTGGAAGAAGAACTGGCAAATCTTCATCTGCTACTAAAACAACTCCACATTTTTCGCAATGTACTACAGGAATTGGATTTCCCCAGTATCTTTGACGGGAAACACCCCAATCACGTAGGCGATAAGTAGTGGTCATCTTCCCCATATTATTTTCATCAATCCAGTTCGAGATTTCTTCTTTAGCTTCAAGACTATTTTTTCCATTAAAGTTGCCTGAATTAACCAAAATACCTGCTTCTACATATGCTTCAGTCATCTCTTCTAATACTAAACTTTTATCTTCATTTTGGATAACCATCTTAAGCGGGATATCATATTTTTTAGCAAATTCAAAGTCTCTTTGATCATGAGCAGGAACAGCCATTACAGCACCAGTACCATAATCCATAAGCACATAATTAGTTACCCAAATCTGTACTCTGTCTCCATTGACAGGATTAAGGCAATATTTTCCTGTAAAGAATCCAGCTTTAGCCTGCTCAGCTGAACCTCTCTCTTTTTTATCTTCGTTTATAACTTCCTCACAGAAGTTAGCTAATTCTTTATTCTCAGGCTCTTTTTTGAGTAAATTCCTAATATATTCATGTTCTGGAGGAAGTGCCATAAAGGTAACACCAAATATGGTATCAGGTCGGGTAGTAAAAACTTTAATCTTCTCTTTTGTTGTTTCTTCAACAAAATCGATTTCTGTGCCTACACTTCTTCCAATCCAATTTTTTTGC
Organism: Cloacimonadales bacterium (SeqCode); assembly: GCA_963692475.1. GTDB lineage: Bacteria > Cloacimonadota > Cloacimonadia > Cloacimonadales > JAFGVF01 > JAEKNW01. The sequence continues at coordinate 1,617,460 of OY829950.1, read as the reverse complement.
ATAGCAATGACTCTTTCAGGCCAATCTATCATTTTAGAAAAATCTAAAAGTTCTTCAGCATAATTAGTTATTTTAAAATACCATTGTTCCATCTCTTTTTGTCTTACAATTGAACCATCACGCCAACATTTACCATCTTCAACTTGTTCATTTGCTAAAACAGTTTGGCATTCATCACACCAATTCACAAAAGAAGTTTTCTTATATACTAATCCTTTTTCATATAATCTCTTAAATAACCACTGTCCCCAACGGTAATATTCAGGAGTTGAAGTAGCAACAGTTCTCTCCCAGTCAAAGCCAAAGCCCATGGCTGTCAATTGCCCTTGCATGATAGCCATATTATTCTCTGTTGCTAAGCGGGGATGAGTATTATGTTGGATAGCAAAATTTTCTGCAGGCATACCAAAAGAGTCGTAACCCATTGGTTGTAGCACATTATAACCTTGCATCATTTTGTAGCGGGATATCGCATCGCCAATTGAATAATTAGAGACATGACCCATATGTAAAACCCCAGAAGGATAAGGAAACATTGATAAGACAAAATAATTCTCTTTGCCATCTACACTGTTCTCTGCGTTGAATACTCTTTCCTTTTTCCAAACATCTTGCCATTTCTTCTCAAATACTTCAAATGGATATTCCATATCATCCTCTCGTTAGTTTTTTTCTAATTTACTATAATTTCTAAAGAGCTTATATCAGTCAATCATATTTTTAATTTAATGTAGAGAAAGCTATTTTTAGAGAAAAAATTAGATTATAAAGCTTTCATAATTACTCTTATTGAACTTTGTTTTTCTGTAATATTAAAAAAAATAAATCTCTATTATTTAATTCTGGACAGTTTTTAGCTGTATAATAAATCTGAGTTAATCAATGCTTAAATTAAAAATATAAAAAAAGGTATAATAATATGAAAAAGATTAAATTGTTTTCTATGGTAATACTTCTCGGATTGTTAGTTGCTTGTAATGCCAGTAAACCTAAAAATGTCATTATCATGATATCAGATGGTGCCGGCTATAACCATATTCTTGCTACAGATTATTTTCAATACGGGGAAAAAGGAAAACAAGTTTATCAATCATTTCCTGTTAATCAATTTATGAGTACTTACTCACTTGATGCTGAAGGTTATGATAGTAACTTAGCTTGGAATGACACTATATATATAGATAGTAAATGGACAGATTCAGCAGCTTCTGCTACAGCCCTATCCACAGGCTATAAAACTAAAAATGGTTATTTAGGAGTGGATGCTAATAAAGAAGATTTACTCCATTTCTCTGAATTTATTCACGCTAAAGGTAAAAAGTTAGGTACTGTTACAACAGTTGTTGCTTGCCATGGGACACCTACAGGATTCACTATCCATAATGCCTTTAGAAAAGATTATCCAGAATTGTTTAGATCTATGATATTGGATTCAAATCTTTCAGTAATAATGGGTGCTGGCTTGAATGATTCTGATAACATGCCTGATCATAAAAAATACTACTATGTTGGGCAAAAAGAGTTTTGGGAACAAGTGTCTCAAGGGAATACAGAATTTGATACAGATAATGATGGTATAAACGATAAAGTTGTATCTGACCTTGATGGTGATAATGTTCCTGATGCTTGGAGCTTAATTAGAGAACGTAAAGAATTTGTTAATATCTCTAAAGATAATGCCCCGAAGCGCTTACTGGGTATTTTCCAAAATCGTGCTAATGCTCAATATGACAGAAAAGGTGATAAACATTTAGCCCCATATCAAGTGCCTCTCAGAGAAGAGATACCTACTCTTTCAGAAATGACTGAGGCAGCAATAAGTGTTTTAGACAATAAGAATGGTTTTTGGCTTTTAATAGAAGGTGGTGCTATTGATAAAGCTTCACATGCTAATTGGAAAGGTAGAACTATCGAAGAACAAATTGATTTTAATCATGCAGTGGAATCTGTGGTTCGATGGATTGAAGAGAATAGCTCATGGAAAGAGACCTTACTTATAGTCACAGCAGACCATGAAACAGGACATATTTCAGGTGAAGCAAATATGAAAAATAAAGTGGTGTCAGATGTTAAGAATAAAGGAAAAGGCGAGATACCAGAATTTTACTTCTTAACTTCAGAACATACTAATTCCTTAGTTCCTTTCTTTGCTAAAGGTGCAGGAGCAAATAGATTCAAGTCTAAAGCAACCTTAAATGATATAGTCCATGGTAAATATATGGATTCTACTGATTTAGCGAAGACTCTGTTTGAGATTTATCAAGATTAAAGGTTTTTATAAGAATAATATTTTTTGCTGATTTGTTCAAAGGCATTATCACTCAAGTTTTTTCTCTCACTTTGAGGGGTAACTTGAATTTTATCTAATACTGTCACTTCAATCTCAGTTTGTTTAGTTTTAACTAATCTCATAAAGTGAGGAAGAAATGCCATATCGCCATACCAATATAGATTATCTCTATTCTTATCGCTAATAGGCTGATTGTCATTACTAACATATTTTATGCAAATTGGTAAGATTGGTTTTTGGGCTTCAATAGCAACTTGAAGTAGAGATTTTTTAAAGTTCCTTAGCTGTTTCCCGTCGGTAGAAGTAGCTTCTGGGAAAAGAACAACATTGAATCCATCATGAAGAAAAGTAGCAAAATTCTTAATCTCTCCCATTATTCCAGTGAATTTCTTTCTATCAGTATAAAGACTTCCCCCCAATTGAGTAAGTTGCCCTAAGAAGGGAGTATTTTTCATCTCATGGGAAGTAATAAAGAGAAAAGGTCTGATACTCGTAAGAATAGCAATATCTAAATAAGAAACATGATTTGCTATGATTAAAAAATTTTCTTCTTGGAGAATATCCCAAGCTTCAGGGTTGTTTAATTTTATATTAAAGCCAAGAAGTTTTACCATTCTCCTACATGCCTTACTAGTATTTTCTGCATTACATTGATGACGTTTAACTCTATCTTTTACAAAGAGCATGATAAAACCGCCCTTTACAAAGAAACAAAAGAAATACCAAACAGTTAAAATTAATTTGAATAGCATTATTTAGAATATTTATCCTTATATTTTTGATCAGCATTATGGAAATCTAATAAAGTTAAAAAATCGAAACACTGAAAATCTTTGTCCATAGCTGGTTCACCAATAACTCTTGCCCCAGCCTTAATATAACTCTTGAGCAATGGAGGAAGCTTTTCTAACATACCTAATTCATCAACATCTTTATCAATAATTTGCTTTTTTATTAACTTTTTTAAACTCTTAGATTTAAATTTTCCAATTGGTTTAACTTCAGGAAGATGAATTAAATTCCCAGAATGTAATAATGCATTATAAACATTAAGAATAAACATATAATCCATGGATTTTAAGCTTGAGCAACCAAAGAAAAACCTGCTACCTGATGCTGACATATATTCTGAAAGTCCCTTCCAAAGCAGGGCGATAGTCATTCCATTACGGAAATCAGGATGAACACAAGCTCTTCCTAATTCTACTTTATCCCCAGGTAATTCTAATATAGCATCAATATTGAATTCAGTAGCAGAATAGAAATTATTGCTGAATTTAGTGCAGTTTAGACGATAAGTACCGATTAAAGAATTATCACTTTTATTAATAATCATCAAGTGATCACAAAGAAGATCAAATTTATCAAAATCAACTTCAATGATTCTCTTTTTATGCAATAACTCTTCTAAAAATACTTGATGCCTCAGAGTAAGAACCTGCTCTAATTCATCGCTATTAGATGCAGTTTTTATGATATAATTCTTTTTATTTATATCAATATCGATTTTAGAAGAGAATGATTCTATTTTCTTCTTGTAACGAGCTCTCATAATTGCTTTTATTATATTCTTTTGATTCACTAAAATTTCTCCTGATTTTGAATATATTATAAAAATAAAAAATCAAAGTTAACTGTCAAGATTTAAGAATACTAAATCAATAAATTTTTCTTATTTTTTTGCTTTTCTTAAGTTAAATCATTAAGGTTTTATAATATATTAAAAAAGTATTTGCCAAAAAACAGCAAAATATTATTTGTCTCATAGGAGTATTTATGAAAAAAACACTAATCTTTTTAATATTAATATACTTAATTTTGTTTATTTCTGGTTGTAAATGTAAAAATGAGCCAGAATATAAAATTATTGATGGGAAAAGAGTAAAAATTGAGAGACAAAGCAATGAATTAATCGATAAATTCACTGTTGATAAGAATGCAGATTTATTTGCTGAAATAACATCTCGTAATTTTATCAATACAAATGATATTTTAGATATAATTGGAACTAAGATTGGGGAAAAAGCTACCCAAACTGAAAGTAATTTCATGTTCAGAGCTTCCTTAGACACCCGTGAAATTAAAGAAGCAAAAGTAGATTTATTCAATGCTAAATATGATATTAAAAAGAGTGAAACTGATACCATAAGTTATTTAGTAGAAGTTCGTAAGCCTATATTGAAAGGGGGCTCTGTATATCAAGTATTGTCTGATTTAGGTATGGAAGCCAAACATATTGGTTATTATGCTTGGAAATTAGGTGAATATATCGATGCGACCAGTATAGATGTTGGTGATACTCTTTTTGTTGATTACTATTTAGATTCTTTGAAGGTAAAAAGATTCAATAAATTTGCCTATAAAGAAGACAAAATTTCTCTCCATGAGTTCTATATTCTTGGGGAAAGAGAATTAGAATATAAACTTACTACTTACCCCTATGAACTTGTTGAAAACTTTTTTATAGGTGAAATAACTAAAGAGAACAACTCTTTAGATAGAGCAATGGCAAATTTAGGGCTAACTGATTTTGTTCGCCAACAAGCCAATGATGCTATCGAATCTCAATTAGCATTAAGCAAGGATGCTCGCGTGGGAGATATTTTTGAGCTATATGTTCAAGAGAAACTTGTTAATGGGGAAAAAGAACCTCAAGGGAAAGTCCTCTATGTCAGCTATTCAGGAAAGCGAACAGGAAGTAAAAGTGCTTATCGCTTTGTTGATGATAATGATGCTTCAGCATTTAACGGTATGTACACAGAATCAGGGAAAGGTTTAGTTCAAGGAAATATTAGAACACCTCTTAATCTTATGCATATCACTTCACCTTATGGATATAGAATTCACCCTATCTTAGGAAGAAGAATTCTGCACCAAGGTATGGATTTACGTGGTTCCACTGGAACACCTGTTTTTGCAGTAACTTCTGGTAGTGTAATAAAGGCTGCAAATACTGGGGACGGATATGGAAATGAAGTAAGAATTAGACATGAAAACGGCATGATAACTCAATATGCCCATTTGCATAGACTTAACACCCGCAAAGGACGATATGTTGCGAAGGGACAAGTTATTGGAACAGTAGGCTCAACAGGTAGATCTACTGGACCGCATCTCCATTTTGGGGTTATGCTAAACGGAAGATGGGTAAATCCTCGTACTAATTTAAAGATGGTTGCTGCTAATAAATTAGAAGGTGAAAGGAAGAATAGATTCCTTAATCAAGTTCAGGAGCTAAAGAACAGAATTGCTTCAGAAAAACAAAATTACTACGCTAATTTGGAAAGTAGAAAGGATAGCTCAGCAGTTATTAGATAACTACATTATTGTGGAGAAATTATGAATCTGCTTCTCTATTATTCTAACTCTATTCTACATAGAGAATTCTTTGGTTTCTTCTGCTGACTTTCCTTGATTTCATCTGAGTTTTCGATGATAAGTTTGGTATTTTCCCCTTATTTAACTATATTTTTATCAAACCGAAAGGAGATAATAAAATGATAAAAATATATAGAGTAAATAAATTAGGGAAGTCAGATTTAGGCTGGTTAAAAAGCAATTTTCACTTTTCCTTTGCCCAATATTATGACCCATCACGAATACATTTTGGAAATCTAAGAGTTCTTAATGATGATTTAATAGCCCCTGCTAGTGGTTTCGAAATGCATCCACATAATGATATGGAAATAATTTCCTATGTTATTTCTGGAGAGTTAACTCATCAAGATAATATGGGGAATAAAAGAATTGTAAAGCGTGGGGAAGTTCAATATATGAGTGCTGGGACTGGAGTATTACATAGTGAGCATAATTTTGGTGAAGTAAGGAGTCGCTTACTACAAATCTGGATATTCCCATCTCAAAAGGATTTAAAACCTAATTATGGCGACATGAATTATAAATGGGAAGATAGAATTAATAAACTTATGCCAATAGTATCATCTTTAGATGGTCATGCTCAAGTAAAAATTAATCAAGATGCTAATATTTTTGTCAGCTATTTAGAAGCTAATCAGACTCTTGATTTTACAATTGAGCCTAACAGGCAAGCCTACTTTGTCCAGATTGAAGGAAATAGCGTGATTAATACAGTAAACCTCTATGAAGGTGATGGTGCTGAGATAACAAATGAGAATATTAATATCACTGCTAAGGGAAATAGTCATTTTATGATTATTGAATTGCCTAAATAGAATTTTAAAATTCAGAAGTGTAGATTTTTTTCTACAGAAAAATAAAATCTTTCTATGAGTTTTAACAACTCTTTTTCAAAGTTCTTATGCTCGAAAGTAGCTTCTTGAATCGCTGTCATTAGTCTCTCAATAATTATCCATTCCTTTATTGAGACCCAAACAAGGGTCCTTTAAATGATCTAATAGCATTACTAACTGATAGAAAATATTCCCCCCATAATGCGGGGGGAATAAGACTTTTTTTTATTAATCAATACTGAGTAATTATTTATTAATTGCTTTTAATAATTTCTCAGCCTCTTCATGACTAATTTTCCCTTGTTCAAGTAAATCAAGAATCTTCAATCTACTCTTTTCATTATCTGATAATCTGTCTTCAGCTCTGTACATACTATTTCTTGAAGACAAGTCTCTTCCATACTGAGCTTCTTGTCTGTTACGCACATTTTCAGTTTTCATATCTTGTCTCTGTTTTTGCATATCAGCTTTCATATCTTTCATAGACTCTTTGATTGTTATATCAGCCTCTTTTAGGGCAGTTTGCACACTAGTCTTAATAACTTCTCCAAGGTTAGCAAAAGCCCCACCAATAGATTTTCTTAAAGCTGGAGAACCAAGAACTCTTGTTACCTTGCTCATTTCATTCATTGCTCTATTAATCTCTTGATTTAGCTTATTGTTTTTATATTGTTGTCGCTCTTCATTAGGAAGAGTATCTTCATTAAGTAGAGTTACTGAGCCTATTTCAGTTGAAACTTCGATTGTTGCATTTCCTGTTTCACTATTTATTATGTCACTTTTCAAAATAACTCCATCTTCTATTGCAGAAAATACAACATTTTTAAGAGAAGTATTAATTGCCCCCATTTCAGAAGTAGCTTTTAAATCTAAATTAATTTCATGAGGAATAATAATTTTTACTTTACCAATTTCGGCTTCTATTTTACTTTGATTTTGCTTAATAGGAAGTAGTTGATATTCGATGTTTCCTGTTTCACTACTAATGGTTACATCGGATACTTCTGCTTCTTTTATACTAATTTGACCTACTTCTGTTTCACATTTTAACGATATTGCTTTAATTCCAAAGATCTCTATATTCCCAACCTCAGTTGAGCAAAAAAAGTTTTGAAAGTCCCCCTTTTTTACTCTTATTGAACCAATTTCGGATTCTATTCCTGCACTACCAGAAACATTATCAAGAGTAATAGAGCCTATTTCACTGTCAATTTCAGAATCACAATTTAAGTGTTCAAATCTAATTTTTCCTAATTCAGATTCTACTCTTATTTTTAATCCATCAGGAACTAAAATCAAGATTCTTGATTGATCTAAATTAACGCCTCTGTCTTCTAAATCATCTTCTAAATCACTTGTATCAATAGCTATTCTGTTCTCAGAAGCTAAGACTTCGACAAGTTTTTCATCTGTCATTGCATAATTTACGTCCTGCTCCATCAGAATTTCACCCCTAATCAATATAGCATCTGCTTGCCCTTTAGCAATAACAACAGTAAGTTTTTCAGATCTTACATCGACTTCTTTGAAGTTCCCTTGGTAATTAAAGTCAAACTTCATAATATTCATCTTATTTCTCCTTTTCAATTATCTTTAATGCATCTTCGACTGAGATATCACCTTGCTCAATCATCTCTAAAATATCTAAATTTTGTGGTTTTTCTAATTCTGTACCTGTAAGGACTTTTACTATTTCCGATAATCTGTTTTTTACTGTTGGATAGGATATTCCTAATCTCTTCTCCACTTCTTTAATGCTTCCGTGAGATACCAAAAATACTTTGATAAACTCAATTTGCTCTTCGTTCAAGTCACTAAATCCATTTTGTTGAAAGTTGCCTTCTATTTTTGTTCGGCAATTACTACATTCATAACGAGTAATAATTAATTCACCTTCACACACTGGACATTTTGTTAAATTTCTTTTCATTCTCACCTCACAATTCATATTTTTAATTATATTAATTTAATGTCAAGTTTAATATTAAATATTTTAACATCTATATTAAAATAATTAATTTTTTATGTCATTTTATTAACATATCATTATTATCTTAAGTAACTTTTAGTTCAATTTATTAGAAATATTTAAGGCTAATAAGTGTTGTTAAAAAAATATTCCTTTACAACTTGTTATCATTATATATGATTTGCTATAGAATTATTAACCTTAACCTTATAGAGGAATTTATGCGAGATTTTTTGGTTTTAACTTTAATTAAATCAAAAGGATTTAACCTTATCCTTGATAAAGTATCTACTCGATTTAAATTGAAACTTGTTGAAACTTGTGATGAGCCAAAACATATCAATTTAATTTTTGTAGAACCTTCGAACATAGATTCACTCATAGGATTGGATAAAAATTTGCCAATAATTGGTGTTACTTCTTCTCAAAGTGATCTTGAAGAGTTTTATAAGAAAGACATCTTTCTTATAATTCCCGAAAATATTACTGAGAAACAATTAGAGATAATTATAAATAAACAGCTTGCTTTACAAGGTTTTGATTTATTTAAATTAGCATTTAAGAAAAATAAATCTTTCGCTTTTGAGAACTTTACGTATTATATTGAAACAGTTTTTATCAACAGTACACTCGGAGTAGCCTTTCTATCTAAAGACATGCAAATCTTAATATTTAATCCTATATTTGCTAAAATTTTTCATAATATCTACAATGAGAGCCCAGTAATTGGAAAACCTATATATAACAACTTGACTAATAAAAATAAAGATTATTGGCATAAAATTATTGAAGAGTGCTCCTCCTGCTCGGAAGAATGTGCAAATTTAAAGGGTAAATGGGATGATAAAAGAAAGCACTACCAAATGCAAATTACTCCCATTATGAAGATTTCAAGTATGATTGGATATGCTATAGTAATTAAAGATGTTAGCCAATTCACTAATGCTAATGCTGATTTAAAAAGATATTATAAATACCTTTTAGAACAAAATACAAGGTTAGAACAAGCTTATAAAGAGTTGGAAGTGAATAATGCAAAGTTAAAGATAGCTTATGAAAAAGTAAATGCTTTGTCTAATCATGATTACCTTACTCAAGCTCCTAATAGAAAATATTTCTTAGAAAAAATTGAATATGAACAATTAAGATTTAAAAGAACAAAAAATCCATTTATTTTAGTTTACTGTGATATTGATGATTTTAAAATAGTAAACGACCACTATGGTCATGAAACTGGTGATTATGTTTTAATCTCTTTATGTAATTTAATTAAAACCACAATAAGAGACATAGATTTCTTCTGCAGATGGGGCGGAGAAGAATTTCTTATCTTTTTGGCTGAGTCTGACCTAAAGATAGGAAAAACTATTGTTGAAAGGCTCTTGCAAAAGATTAGAAACTACGAGTTTAACTATAACGGAAAATCAATAAAGATTACAATGACTTTTGGTTTAGCAGTATATGATAAAGACCAGCATATTAATGAAATTATTAATATTGCTGATAAGAAGCTATATTGGGGTAAAGGACATAATAAAAATCAAGTTGTTGATATTATTCCTGATACTTAGACTTAAACTTATTCATTAGCTTTTTTACTCTCTCTTCAGAAATATCATTAGCCCAATAACCATTGTCCTTAAAATATGAGCCAATAATTAAGGAATCAGCATATTCAAGATAAGTAAGTAAATTTTCGTCGTCAATACCGGAACCTATTAATACAGGCATATCAACAGCTTTTTTTACACTAACTAACTCCTCAATGTTTGCACTCTCACCAGTAGCTGAACCCGTGATTATTACTCCATCAGCCTTAAAAAATTGAGCAGCTTTAGCTGTTTCCACAATATCAACATCTGATGTTATTGTATGAGCTGAGTGCTTTTTCTTAATATCGGTAATAATCTTAACTTGCTCAGCTCCAATTGATTTACGATACCTAAGTAACTCACCTGCACAACTATTCATCATACCCTCATCTGCTATATGTGAGAAAACATAACCCTCAGCCCTAATAAATTCAGCTCCAGAACAAAATGCAGCAGACAAAGCTTCTTTATTAGCTCCTGCTAAAATCTGGATACCTAAATTTAGCTTAAATCTCTTCTTTAGCTCATAGGCAATAATCGCCATAGAAGCTGTAATTTCAGAGCCAACCTCTCTATTCAGATAAGGGGTATCATGCATATTTTCAATTATCAAGCTGTTAATCCCATGCTTTATATATAATTCTGCTTCCTTGAGAGTGAAGTCAATAATCTCTGTCATAGAGAGATGATTATCAGGAGTGCCAGGTAAAGCTTGAACATGAAGCATCCCGATTATTGATTTATTAAATAGCTTTTGATTTGTCATTACAGTAATTTCTCATTATTTTTCTTAAGATGTTCTACAATTTTTTTAACTTCTTCAGTTCTCTCTTTCTTTGCCAGAAGAATAGCATCATCAGTATCTACAAGAACAATATCATCAATACCGATTAGGGCTACATATTTATTTGTCCGAATATAATTCCCTTTAGAGTCAATAACAAATGAATCTGATAAAATAGTATTATTATTACTATCTGTTTCAGAAATATCAGCCAGAGCTCTCCAAGAGCCGACATCACTCCAACCAAGATCTACAGGAATCACAGCTCTTTTCTCAGCATTTTCCATAATACCTATATCAACTGGAACTTTAGGCATTTGGGCATAGATTGCAGAGATATCAGCTTTTTCTCCATTTTTATTCCATTCTGCTTCAATCAAATCAATAACATTGGTTACTTCAGGAAGATACTTATTAAAGCTCTCTTCAATTGCTCCAATAGTCCAGGCAAACATACCACTATTCCAGAAGAAATTGCCAGCCTTAATAAACTCTTGAGCAGTTTCATAATTAGGTTTTTCTTTAAATTGAGCAACTTTGTAGCTAAAATCATTAGCTTTTTCCCCAGCTTGAATATAACCATAACCTGTAGCAGGATAGGTAGGAATAATACCGAAAGTCACTAAGTATCCAGCTCTTGCTAATTCTTGTGACTTATTAATGTTTTCTAAGAAAGAATCAATTTTTGTAATTAAATGGTCAGCTGGTAAAACAACCATTGTTTCAGTTAAGGAAGCAAATCTTTTTATATAAGCATAACTTAGAGCAATACAAGGAGCTGTATTCATACCAAAAGGTTCAATAATTATATTTTTCGATGGTAACTCTGGTAAATGCTTTTTTACCAATCCAACTTGAGACTCAGCAGTTACTACAAATATTTTCTCAGTTGGTAATTCTTCTAATAGTCTATCCATAGTAAGTCTAATCATAGATTTATCACCAAGAACTTCTAAGAACTGTTTAGGTTTTGCCATTCTACTTTGAGGCCAGAATCGCGTTCCTGAACCACCAGCCATAATTACTGCTATCATAATCTTAACTCCTTTTAAATTTATTCTCTATAATCAATGATTTGAGTATCTTCAGTAGTCTTAATTTCCCAAAGTTCATCTCTAATTGGCATGTTAAGAAGAATATTAGAGAAAAGAACCTCCACTTCGTTATTAGAACTATCTTTATATTTAACTTTTCGAACTAACATATCTTTTTTATCAATAGAAAATTCGATATCTTCAATATTAGCTATTGCATTAGCTTCAGTAAGTTTCACTTTAACAATATAATTGGTTACACTTTCAGTTACTTCAATTAAATCATCATTCCATATCCGTTCAATAAGATATTTCATATTCAAAGAAACAAAAGAAGAGTCAGCATAAGTCATAATTAATCTATCTGCTTCTTCTTGGTAGATTTTAACAACATCATCTACTAAGGTAATCTTCTCTACTTTGGGAGAGCTGTATTCAATAAGTATTTTTTCAGGATTATGGAATATTTTTCCCTCTGAAATGTTAGTGTAATCAATTTCAGAATAGTAGGAAGTTTGCTCTATATCTGCTTGGAAGGTAGAAATATCATCATAAACTTGCATTAATTCTTGATATAACTCATGATTGGACATACCTAACAAATAGGTCCCAATCAAGAGAAAGACACTAAGTAATAATCTATTCTTCATCAATACCATAAACCTTTAAATCATCCATAGTTGCAATAACTTCTCGTGATTTAGATCCTTTATGAGGACCTACTATATTTGCTTGTTCTAACATATCAATTAGTCTTCCTGCTCTGGCATATCCAACCTTAAAGCTTCTTTGGAGCATGGATACTGATGCAACATCTGAAGTTATTACTAACTTAGCTGCATCTAAAAAAAGCTCGTCGTCATAATCAAAAGCTTCCATATCATCAGGATTAGCTATCATTTTTTCCATTCTAAATGCTGGCTTAGGTTGAGTTTCCAAATAATCAATTACTTGATTTATCTCATTATCAGAAACATAAGCTCCATGAATTCTCAAAACCCTACTTGTCCCAGGTGGAACAAACAGCATATCTCCCTTACCTAACAGCTTTTCAGCACCCATTTCATCTAAAATCACTCGTGAATCTACTCGTGAAGAAACTTGGAAAGCTATTCTTGCAGGGAAGTTTGCTTTAATTATACCTGTAATAACTTTTATTGATGGTCTCTGAGTAGCCAAAATTATATGCATTCCAACTGCTCTTGCCATTTGTGCTAATCTGGTTATTGGTAATTCGATTTCTTTGCCAGCAGTCATGATTAAATCTGCAAACTCATCAACAATTATTACAATGAAAGGCATTTTTTGATATTCTGCCTCTTCACCAGGCTTTAACTTAGCATTCATCTTTTCTACTTTGAGATTATAACTTTCTCTCTCTCGCACTTTTAATTCTTGAAGCTGACTGTATCTTCTCTCCATCTCCTCAACAGCCCATTTAAAGGTTTCTAAGGCCTCTTCCGGGTCAGTAACAACATCAGTCCAAAGATGAGGAATATTGCCATATCCAGCCAATTCAACACGCTTAGGGTCAATCATTATCATCCTAACTTCATCAGGAGTAGTTCTTAATAATAAACTTAAAATAATAGTATTAATACAAACAGACTTTCCTGAACCGGTAGCACCTGCTATTAATAGATGGGGCATTTTAGCTAAATCAGCAACAACAGCCCTTCCTGATATATCTTTTCCTAATCCTATTGTTAGAGTATTATCATTCTTTTTCATCTCTTCTGACATTAGAATCTCTTTTAGATATATCACATCACGATTCTTGTTAGGTATTTCTATTCCTACAAGTCCTCGACCAGGAATCGGTGCTTGAATTCTTATTGAAGTAGCTTTAAGAGCTAAGCCTAAGTCATCTGCATAAGAAGTAAACTTTGTTACTTTCACACCTGCAGCAGGTTTAAGTTCATACTGCGTAATTATTGGTCCAATATTAACATTAACAACCTCAGCCTCAATACCAAATTCAGCTAATTTTTCTCGAAGAATGACACTTGTTCTCTTTATATTTGCTTCAATTTCGCTCTTGTCATAATCACTTGTTCGTTTATCAATTTTTAAAAATTTATCAATATCAGGCTTTATATATTTTTCAATCTCCCCTCTTTCGCCTTCTATCGTAGCAGGTTTACTCTTTTTAATTGCAACAAGCTTGCTCATTTCAGGTTGATTTATCTTATATTCACTGTCCTTCTTTCTCTTCTTTAAATTAAACTCATCATCATTTTCATCTATTTCTTCATCTGGGAAATCAATAACTTCACTTGTATCTTTATGGTTATTAATTGCTATTTCAGGAATAACAGGAGCTGACTCAACTATCTCTTCTTGAGGTTCTGGCTCTACTTTTCTTCTGTCTTTCTTTATTTCTGCTTCAGCTATAGAATCATCACTTTTCTTACGAAAAAAAGGGTACAATAGTGTTTTACCGACAGCTATGAAAGTTGTTTTTACTGGTTCCCAGCCAAAAATCAATAAGATATCTAAAATTAAAGAGATTATTAAGAAAGCTGTTGTTCCCTTAGTTCCAATAATTCTAATTAAACCACTGTTTAAAGATTGACCAACTACTCCATTTTGCACAAGAGGAGCTGATAAATTAAAATTAACCAAGAGTAATTGGATAAAGAAAAAGAATCCCATAAATAAAGTTATATTATGGCGTAATTCACTATTCTTATTGCCAAATAGAGCAATCATATTCTTAACAATAACCCCGAACAATAGGATTATTACTAAGTAGTGTCCTAAAAGATAAGAAAGCCAATATCCGAGAGTTGCACCAAAAGGACCAACATAATTATTAAGATTTAAATTACCTTCAAAAATTGAAAATACCCCATCATCATTTACTTTCTGAGTAATTATTTCGTAATCACTTTTTAGAGTAATGTTATCTATTACTAAGGCGTAAATCATCAAAGAACAGAAGATAATAGCAATAACTCTTAATATTTTAATAGAAAATGCTCTATACATCGGATTTAATTTTTGAGGACTTTCTTTTTTACTTTTCTTTGCCATAATTTAAGCTTCCTTATCTCTAAACATTGAATCTAATATTTAAAATATCTCCATCTTTAACAATATAACTCTTCCCTTCTAATCTAAACAAACCTTTATCACGTAAGGCTTTTTCACTCCCAAGAGAGATTAAATCTATGTAATTAAAACATTCAGCTCTAATAAAACCTCGAGCTAAATCAGAATGTATTTTACCTGCAGCTTCAACTGCATTTGAACCCTTTTCAATTGTCCAAGCTCTGACCTCATCACTACCAACTGTGAAAAAGCTTAAATAGCCCAAAATATCATAAGAGAATTTTGTTAAAGTATCTCGGGCAGAATTCTCAATACCCATATCTTCCATAAATATACTCTTCTCTTCTTCATCTAAACTATTCAACTCAGATTCAAATTTCCCAGCAAACTCTAAAATTGGATACTTCTCAGATAATTCATCTATTATTGCCTGATTCTCATGATAACTATTCTCATCTGTATTTAAAATTATTAGTAGAGGTTTTTGACTAACAAACTGAAAACCTCTAATAGATTTCTCTTCTTCTTCAGGAAGTTCTAAAGTTCTCAATGGCTTTTCAGCATTTAAATGTTCAATCACACTATTTATAGCTTTCTCTTCGATCTGTAAAGCGGGAGTTTTTATACCCCTCTTATAACTTAGAGCTATTTTTTCTAATCTCTTTTCAGCTATTATTAAATCTGAAATAATCATTTCTGCTTCAATCGTTTCAACTTCAGATATTGGGTCAGCTCCTCCATACATCTCATCTAATACTGCATCAGAGAATTGCCTTGCGACTAAAGCTAAAGCATCTGTATTCTTCAATAATACCATTCCTTGTCCAGACATCAATTCTTGCTTCTGGTCACTCTTATTTACGCCTGCAAAATCTACATATTCAATTGTTGCAAATACTGTTTTCTTAGGATTATACATATCTGATAACTTTGTGATTCGCTCATCCATTACATTTATAATTGATTGATTAGGCTCTGATTCACCTTGTCCATAAGCACTAACTTCAATATTCATTCCAGTTAAAGCATTGAATATCGTAGTCTTTCCACTCTTTGGCAACCCTATAAGTCCTATTCTCATAACCTCTCCCTCTATTTATCTTTCTTTAAAAAAATTATCTCTTGTCTGGTTAAATATCTCCATTGCCCCTGAGGAAGTCTTCCTAATTGAATCTCCCCTATTTGTGTTCTTCTCAAACTAATGACTTTAGACTCTACACTTTCTAACATTCTTCTAATCTGTCTCTTCCTACCTTCTCTAAGAACAAACTTGAGAGTAGTTTTCCTTTCATAATTTTTTCTAATATAGACTCCTGCAGGTAGAGTTACTCCATCACCAATATCAATACCCTCTCTAAGTTTAGTAAGTTGTGCAGGGCTAACTTTACCTGCTACAGTTACTTGATACACTTTTTCAAGTTTATACTTTGGATGAAGAATCTTATTGATCAACTCACCATCATTAGTTAAAATAAGTAAGCCTTCAGAATCTTTATCTAGTCTGCCTACTGGCTTAACAAAATTAAATTCAGGGGGAAGTATGGAATAGACAGTTTTCCTGTCATACTCATCTGATCTTGTTACTACTAAGCCCTTTGGCTTATTCATCATTATATATAAAAGAGGAATATCTAAAGAGATAGTCTTTCCCTCTAACTCTATTTTATCTTCATGTTCGATTACAACTGTAGCTAAGTCATTACAAACTTTGTTATTAACTCTGACTTTACCATCTAAAATCAGTTCTTCTGCCTTTCTTCTGGAGCAACCAGTACTTTTGGCAATATACTTATTTATTCTCATTTACCAATCTTCCAATGTATTTTGTATAATTTTTGTGAATAATTCATCATAAATCCCAGATTCTGCATCATCTCTGTTATCATAATCTGCACTCGTAATAGCATCATTTGCTGCATATCTCTGTGCAATTGCTAATCTTTTATTCTCATATAAAACTCTGTCATTAATCAAATCTGTCATTTTCACTGAGAAGTTCATTGTTACCTGATACTCCTCAATATTATTAGCACTATCAGAGCTATATATTATCTCATCATAGAATGTAACTGAACATTCTAATAAAACATCTGGATTTTCTGTTACTTGCAATAATCTTCCATCTTTTTGGAAATTCTCAGATAAATATTCAAAAACCTCTAAATCAATATCACTCTCAGTAGTTCTATTTTCTACAGGTAGAATTCTAATAGTTTTTAGATATGGATATTGATTTGTTCTGAGTGAATAACTGCACCCAAACAAGAAAAACAGACTAATAATTATAAAATATTTAATAAATTTCTTGACCATGATTATAAGGTCAATTAATTATTGTATTTGTCAAGAAATAGTTTCGAAATATACTTTAAAAATTATTAATTGAAATGAGATATGCTCATCAAACTGACTTTAATGAATATATTTCATAAAACAGATCTTTCAATATTTAACTTTCTTAAGCAAATTAATATAAATTTATATTATAAATTTTACTATAGATATTATAACAAAATCGGAGGAATGATGGAGAAAAAGTTACTCACTAAAAGTGAGGCAGCTGAATACCTAAAAGTGACTGAAAGTGTTATTGATGAAATGATTTCTCAAAAACTCTTTGAAGTAAAAACAGTTGGAAAAACTATTAAACTTGATGTTGTATCAATTGATAGTTGGTTAGAAAGTCTTAATGAGCAAGAAGTTAAAGACCTTGCAATGAAAAAGACTATTTGTAGATTCAGGGAATACTTCAGAACTGAATGTATTTTCTTAGATTTTGAAGCAAAAACTAAATATGAAGCTATTAGAGTAATGTCAGAAAAGGCTAAAGAATTAAAGTTAGTAAAAGATGCAAGATGGCTATATGAAGTGGTTGTAGCCCGTGAAGAGTTAGTATCTACAGCTGTTGGTAATGGCGTTGCATTATTACATCCACGTCATCTTCATCCAACTAAAATTAAAAAACCTACAGTATTGTTTGGACGATGCCCTGAAGGTGTTGATTTTGATTCCCCAGACGAGAAGCCTGTAACTCTTTTCTTTATGCTTCTTTTGCATGACGATAAGCAACATCTCTTCTCTCTCTCTTATCTATCAAAAATTATGCTAAATGACCAAAATATCAAAATTTTAAATTCAACAAACGACCTTAATGAAATTCACAGCTTATTAGCTGATATCTAAAAATTCATGATTAGGAGAAATTAATGCCAAAATTAGTTCGTGTACTAATAGGAAGTAAATCAGACCAAGAACAAGCCAATAAGATTTTAGAATATTTAACTTTATTCGGAATTGACTATGACTTTTATGTATCATCAGCACATCGTAAACCAGAGCAGACTATGCTACTTGCAAAAAATGCTAAGGATGAGGGTATTGAAGTTATGATTGCTGGAGCTGGCATGGCCGCTCATTTACCAGGAGTCGTCGCATCACATACTTCGCTACCAGTAATCGGTGTACCTTTCCAAGGTGCTACCCTTTCTGGCGAGGATGCTCTTCTCTCTATTGTACAAATGCCTACAGGTATTCCTGTGGCTACAGTAGCAATAAATGGTGGAAAGAATGCTGCTATATTAGCTGCTCAAATTCTGGCACTAAAACATCCTGAAATTGAGGAAAAATTAATCAATTTTAGAAATGATCAAAGTAAATAATTAATTTAAATGCGAAGTGGTATTTACTGCTTCGCATTCTAACTGCATTAAATAGGTTATATGGAGATTGTATGGAAGAGCATAAACGATTTCAAGAAGGACATAAAAATAGACTACAAACAAGATATACTAATGAAACTTTAGATAATTTCCAGCCTCATGAGATACTCGAGTTAATTTTATCTCTAACAATAATTAGAAAAGATACCAAACTTCTATCGAAATTACTTTTGGATACTTTTGGAGGTCTTAATTCAGTAATGAATGCTTCTGTATCTGAACTCCAAAGTATTTCTGGAATTGGATTAAAAACTGCCACAACTATCAAGCTTTTTAAAGATGTAAACGTCTGCTTACTAAGAGAAAAAATAAACCGAATCCATGTTTTTAAATCAGTAGAGGCAGTTCATAATTACCTAATTCTTAAATATAGAGGTGTCAAAAATGAAGAATTTAGAGTGTTATATCTAAATAGTAAAAACATCTTACTTAAAGACGCTATATTGTCTAAAGGCATCTCTACCAAAACTTTATTAGATTACAGACTAATTGCTCAGGAAGTTATTAATATCTCAGCTACTGGGGTTATTGTTGTTCATAACCATCCATCTGGTGATAGTAAGCCATCTGAACAAGATGTAACTACTACAAATAGTTTAAAGACATTTCTTAAATACATAAATGTCAGGTTGTTAGATCACTTTATTGTAGGGTTTGATGATATTTTCAGTTTCGCAGAAGAAGGGCTTTTGTAACTAACAGATTTTTTTACAAAAAGTTAGCGTTCATAGCTTTATCCAAATACCAACAAGATGGTATGTAGTCATCATAGTAAGAATTTGGATTAAGCTATTACGAACTAGATTAATACCTGAGAATAAGATATAATCTTTATGGCTCTAGTTCAAGTATAGTGGCAAAATCGAGACTTTTATTATAGTATATTCATTGTATAATAGAAAGTTACGAGTTTTAATTTAACGTTTATAGTAAGTTTTGCTTGAAAATAAGACTCTAATTATAGAATTTATAACAATAGCTAGCAGGCATGTCCTTTAGTTAATGCATTTTTCTTTTCTATAAGATCATATTATGTGCATTGAACTAATATATCTTCACTATCATCTGTCTGTTGGTTCTCAGCTTAGTGGATAGCTAATAGATGACTAATAAACGCCTAATAAACACCCAATAGACTATCTGAGATAAAGCAGATAATGTAGGATTAGCTTTGCCAAGAGCAAAAAGACTTAATGTCGGATGTTAACAGAAAATTCTAAAAGATGTGGTTTATTTATAAAATTTCCACCGGACTTGAACTTGAGCCATCTTTATTTGTGCCTTCATTTCCAAGATATGAGATTTACTAAAGGTCAACAAAGGTATTCACTTAATCATTGTTAAATATAGCAATTTTCACTAACCATTTCACGCAAGAAAATCATTCAGTACAGCTAATAATGACTTAAGTATCCCTATTTAGCCTCTTCGATAAGATAAGATATTTGCATCTTTTCATTATCTCTCTCAATATCTAAAATTACCTCATCTCCAACGAAAATATCTATTACAGCTAAGTTTATATCTGATCTATCATTAATAGCAAGACCATTTATTCCCGTTAAAACATCTCCTAATTTTAAACCTGCTTTCTCGCATGCTGAATCTTTTTTCATTCTTACAACAAGTAGCTTAGTATCTGTTTGCTTGGTCTCATTTATTGGTTGAATCTGAAATCCATAATCTATTGTTCTTATTTTCCCGAATTGTACTAGCTCATACACAACTTTTTTTACTCTATTAATTGGTATTGCAAAACCTATACCCACTGAACCACCAGACTCAGATAATATGAAAGTATTGATTCCTATTACTTCACCTTGAATATTGACTAATGGTCCTCCACTATTACCAGGGTTAATGGCTGCATCTGTTTGAATCATCCTTTTGTATATCTTATTATCGCTTGTACTTGGGTCACTAAAATTTCGATTTAACGCTGAGATAACACCAAAGGACAAGGTAGGCTTAGAATCCTTTATTATAAAGCTGTACGGATTACCCAAGGCTATTGCCCATCTACCTATCTGTAAATCGTCTGAATTAGCTATTTTGGCACAATAAAAATTATCTCCTTTTATTTTTAGGACAGCAATATCATGTTCTTCAGCAATCCCCACCAAAGTTGCATCACTGTGAGTCCCATCATTCAGCACAACAGTTATATCTATCGCTTTTTCAACAACGTGTGCATTTGTAATAATATAACCATCTTTAGTTATTATTACGCCAGTACCTACAGATTTAACATCTCTATAACGGGGAGAATTACCAAAGAATTGGTCAAAGATAGAATATGGTCTTCTCATTACAGTTTGTCTCTTTAAAACGTTTACCGAGACGACAGATTTAGATATTTCTTCTGCAGAAAGAACAATCTTTGTTTCTAAATCAATTACTGAAAATGTGTCCTGTACAAGTCCACTTTTTAATAAATCGAACTCTTCTTTACTCACATATTGAGCTTTATCAGGAATGTCATTGTTAGTATTAATAATTTTTAAAATTAGCAACAAATTACTAATCAAAACTATTATCAATAAAGTAGTTAGCAATTTTTGTTTCACGTGAAACCTCTTACAATAGTTGGTTTAATATTTTCTTTATTTCAGTTACATCACAGGTAGTATTGAAACAAGGTCCGTTTGGTCTATCATTCAATACTCCAAGTACTGGGATAACTTCAACATCTTTAATTCCTTCAGTTAAATCACGATGACAAGCAACTGCCAAAATCAGTTTTGGCTTTATATCATTGATAATCTTCCGGGCTAAGGTTCCACCAGTAGCAACCTTTATTACTACATTGTACTCATCTTGAATAGATTTAAAATCTTGGATAGTACATTTACCACAGGACCTACAGTTATTAATGTTAAAAGTTATTTTATAAGGGCAATTAGCGTTTTGTAAGCAGTGTGGAAGAAGAATTAGAATATCTTTTCCCTTGTATTTTTTTAATAGTTTTCTCTGAATTATATTGTTATACTTTATCAAGAGCTGGGTATAGTTTTGGTAAAAAATACTTTGGCTATTGACCATTTTGTGGATAACTGGATAAATAATATGATAGAAGAGGTAGTAACTTATGTTATGAAAGATTAGATTCTTTTTGCTTTTAATGTTAAAATAAGAGATCAATATAGCAAAAATAAATATTCCCGCAAGCATTAGGGATAGTATTATAAGAGTAGAAGGGGTAATAAATTCAAGTGATAATTTATTCTTAAATGGGTAAAGAAAGAAAGCTAAAATTAACATAAATATGTTAATCTTTAACAAAAGTTTAAATATATATTTATCCAAGTTTTTCATTTATATTTAGCTTAGCCCCTAAGTTATAGGCATGAGCACTCATAACTTTTTTCCCTTCAGGTTTTACTTGAGTAACAAGTACTTCTCCCCCATTACAAGCAACGACAAATCCTTTATTTTTAATTACTTGCGTAATTGTTCCAGGTTCTTTTGAGGACTTATCAGAGTATTTTTCAGCTCTAATTATTTGCATAATTTTACCTTCTCTCATTGTTCTTGCTCCAGGATTTTCAGATAAACCTTTTATCTTGCCAATGATTTGTTTCCAATGAGAATTCCAATCAATAATTAAAAAGTCTTTTTCTACTTTTTCAGTAAAAGTAGCTTGGATGTGATTCTGTGGCTTTAACTCAAACCCTTCTTGTTCAATTTGATAGAGTGTTTCTAACAAAAAGTTAGCCCCTATTTCTGCTACATATTCTGAATATTCAGTAAAATTCATTTCTTGAGGAACATCGAAGGTCAATTGATTAATTATTGGTCCTGCATCCATACTGGCAACAATTTTGAATATTGTTATTCCTGAAACAGTCTCATTATGAAAAAGGGTGCTTTGGAGTGGAGAAGCACCTCTGAACTTAGGCAAAAGTGATGGATGTAAGTTTATGCATCCTAAAGGAGCCAATTTTCGTAGTTTTTTACCCAAAAAACCACCATAGGCGACCGTAACAATGATATCTGGACTTAGAACCCTAATTTTCTCTAAAACCTCCTCAGAATTGATATTTGAAGGCTGATAAATTGGCAGACCGTACTTATTACTGCTAATTTTAACAGGTGTTGGCTGTAGTATCTGCTTTCTGCCTTTTGGCTTATCAGGCCGGGTAATAACTAAGCAAGGTTTAAATTTACTTTCTGCTAATTTCTCCAAACTATTGACAGCAAATTGAGGTGTTCCGAGGAACACCACTTTATTCAATTGGTTAGTTTTGTATGTTTTCGCCATTAGCTTTTGTTCTACTAATATAGTGATCAATTTTGTTTTTATGCATGAGGTATTTCAGCTTACTAAGATGATCTACAAATAAAATACCCTTTAAATGATCAAATTCATGCTGAAAAACCACTGCAGGAAATTCAGAAAGTTCTTCTTCAAAGGAATTCCCCTCTAAGTCTTGTGCTTTGATTTTAATATGATTTGGTCTTTTTACTTTATCAAAAATATCAGGCACGCTAAGGCATCCTTCTTCGTGAGTTATAGAACCCTCAGAGAAAGTTATTTCTGGGTTAATATAAACTAACGGTTTTTTTGTAGCACCATCTTGAGCCCAGTAGAAGTCAACAACAAAGATTTGTTTACTGATTCCGACTTGAGGAGCTGCTAAGCCTACACCGTCAGTTTCATACATAGTATAGGTCAAATCCGCAACAAAATCTTTGAGTTCCTGGTCAAATTCAGTTACAGATTGAGCTGTAAGACGTAAGGTTGAGTCGCCAATAATCCTAATTTTCAGAAGATTATATTTATTATTTTTCACCTTTTTCATTCACTTTACCTATAACAGCACTTTTCACTACTTCAATAACGGTATGAGTATTCTTATCAATTTCAACAGACATTGTGTTTTTATCACTATCAATTTTGGTTATTTTACCAATAATGCCACTAGACAATTGAACAATATCATCTTTTTTTAAACTTTCAAGCATAGCTTGAGCTTCTTTTTGTTGTTTCTTTTGTGGTCTAATAATTAAAAAATAGAAGATTAATGCTAAGGGAACGAACATTATTAGAGTTCCCATTAATCCTCCACCTTGAGCTTGTCCACCTTCACCTGTTGCAGGTGCTGCCATCATTACAGATGTTAATATATTATTCATTTTTTTTCTCCTTCAATATTTATAAGTTCTATAAATTTGACCTCTTAATTAAGTCAACAACTTTCTTCTTATCCTATTTTTCCTGCATAAACTTCTTGAATTCATCGACGCTTTGTACTAACTTTTCATAAAGGAATCCATATTGCTCTGTAAGTTCAGCTTTTCCAGCATTTTCAATTTGAAGTCCAATTTCACTCAAATTCAATAATGAAAGATTAGCTGCAGTCCCTTTTAAAGTATGTCCGCTATTGCGTATCATTGCTGCATTATTTTCCTTTATAGCTTTATCTAAATCTAATAATATTTCATCTGCGAAAACTAGAAAATCTTCAAGGAGCTCATCGAGAAGTTCTTCATCGCCTACTCTTTCAATAGCATCCTGATAGTCAAAAATATTCTTATCCATTTATTCCTCCAAATAAAATAAGTTTAATTAAAATAAAAAGTTTCTTTAAACCTGTCAACTATTATTTCTAATAGTAATTAAATTGGTTTTAGAATTTTCTATTAATAATACCTTCAAAGGTAAGATTTCTGCGAAATTTTGCTGTTTTTTTATGCACTTTTTTTTATTATGTTAGATATCTTAAGAGTTATGCCTATATTTTTCTCTCATTTTATTCGTATTTCTGTTTATATGTTAACAATAATACACTATAATTTTCAAATTTAAGTATTTTTATGTTGACATAAAATATTATAAATGTATTTATTGAGAAAGTGAAGAAATGGAGGTTATAATGTTAGGAAAAACTATCTCATTTACAACAGTTGGAATCGATGCTCACAAAATCGAAGTTGAGGTTGATCATTATGGAAAGATGTCTGGTCCTACGATTATGGTTGGAATGCCTTCAAACAGTGTAAAAGAGAGCAAAGAGAGAGTTAGTTCAGCGATTACCAATTCAGGTTTTAGAGGAAAAGCTGGAACAACTATAATTAATCTTGCTCCAGCTGATTTAAAAAAAGATGGTTCAGCTTTAGACTTAGCAATTGCCATTGCATTATTAATCTCACACCGAAGTATAGATATAAAAAATAGTACTGATTATGCAATTTTAGGTGAATTATCTCTGGATGGTACAGTTAAATCAATTAAGGGTACTCTTCCCATAGCTTTAGAGGCTAAGAAGGAGAATTTAAAGGGAATTATTCTTCCTTTTGAAAATGCCAGTGAAGCAGCTATTGTTCAGGGTTTAGATGTTATTCCTGTCCACTCTTTAATCGATGCTGTAAGCTTTTTAGAAGGGAAAATCAACATAAGTCCTTTCATCTTAGATTTGAATAAAATTTTCTCAACTCTGAATAAATCAGACATAGATATGCACGATGTGAAGGGTCAATATCATGTAAAAAGAGCGTTAGAGGTTTCTGCTGCAGGAGGGCATAATATTTTAATGGTTGGACCTCCAGGCTCGGGGAAAACTATGTTAGCTAAGAGATTTGCAACTATTTTACCAGATTTATCTTTGGAAGAAGCATTAGAAACTACAAAAATACACTCAGTTGCTGGGGTTCCTACAGATAAAAGAAATGGCATTGTTGTTAATCGTCCCTATCGTTCTCCTCATCATACCACAAGCGATGTTGCCCTAATCGGGGGTGGAACTTACCCAAAACCTGGTGAAGTATCCCTTTCTCATAATGGAGTCCTCTTCTTAGATGAACTTCCAGAGTTTAGAAAATCTGTATTAGAAGTGCTTAGACAACCTTTAGAAGATGGCATAGTAACAGTTTCAAGAGCCTCGCAAAGTCTTAATTTCCCAGCAAAATTTATCTTAGTAACATCAATGAACCCTTGCCCTTGTGGCTATCATAATTGCAATATTCCCGGACATGAATGTTCTTGTACTCCTAACATGGTTCAACGCTATAGAAGTCGTGTTTCTGGTCCATTGTTAGATAGAATAGACCTACATATTGAAGTTCCTGCGGTTTCTTACAAAGATTTAGGTGGTATTCCAGATGGAGAATATTCGAAGGATATCCGAGAAAGAGTAAACAAGGCTCGTCAAATTCAATTAAAAAGATTTAAGAATGAATCTATCTTCTGTAATGCTCAAATGAATCCTAAACATACGCGAGTTTTCTGCCAATTAGATGATGAAAGTAATCAACTGCTTAAAATGACTATTGAAAAACGAGGATATTCTGCAAGGGTATATGATAGAATTCTCAAAGTTGCCAGAACTGTAGCCGATTTAGAAGGAAGTGATAAGATAAAAGCTCAACACATTTCAGAATCTATCCAGTATAGAAGCTTAGAAAAATCTTTCTGGGGGTAAAAGTTTTCTTAGAAATTTTTCAGACTATGAATCTTATCGTTGTTTTATTATTTCTAATTTTAGTATCTTCCTAGTAGAGGAGGAACCTTATTATCGATTCATACCTGTTTTTATAAAACTAACAAACACTCTTATCAGCCCTCTTATTTCACATTCATTAGTTAAGCGATTAATTTCCGATTCTAAATCGAGTTACCTTTTGAGGTTCTTCAAAGGTTCTCTTAAGCTGCTTCATAAATCAGGTATTTATCAAGCGTATCTATGATATTTTCCAAGTAGTTATAGATTTATGATGGTTTAGGAGAAAAATATATATTGACAGTTTGACGGATTTGTCAATATTGAAACTATAGGGAGATAAAATTATGGAATATTCAAAAGAAAAATATGAGATGTTGGCAGATATTTTGAAGGCTACAGCGCATCCTGTCAGACTTTATATCTTAGAGACATTAGCAGAGCGCAAGCTATGTGTAAAAGAATTTGCCGATGAGTTGGGATTTGATATATCTACAATATCGAAGCATCTCACTCAAATGAAAAAGAGTGGATTAATCTACGATTATCGTGAAGGTAATTGTGTTTATTATCACATACGTTGTGATTGTGTAGCCAGGTTTTTGAAGGCTTCTAAAGACATATTACTTTCTAATATTGAACGAGAAAAACAACTTCTAAAGGATTAATAAAAAGATGTTTAGATTTTTAGAGATTTTCGGTGAATACGTAACTAACTTAGTTGGCTTGGATATAAACTCTCACTGGGGCGAAGCATTAACTTTCTTTATTTATGATACTTTGAAGATAATCATTATGCTGAGTATAATGATTTTTTTGATATCTTATTTAAGATCCTATATTAATCCCGTAAAATTAAAGAAAGTTATTTCCAAGGTTAGTGGTATTGGTGGGCATTTTTTAGCTTCGATATTTGGGATTGTTACCCCTTTTTGCTCATGTTCTTCAGTTCCAATGTTTATAGCTTTTGTGGAAGCTGGGATTCCTGTGGGAGTAACTCTCTCATTCCTGATAACCTCCCCTATCGTTAATGAAGCAGCTTTTGCAATTCTTTTAGCTTCATTTGGATGGAGAATCGCTGTTATCTATGTAATATGTGGAGTAATTGTTGGTGTTGTTGGTGGCATGGTAATAGGCTTATTCAAACCAAGAAAATGGGTAGAAGCTTACGTTTTTGAAATGAAGTTTGGTAATTCAGCAGAAGCGCAATTCCCGAGTCAAATAGATAGATTAAAGTGGTCTTGGGAACAAGTTTGTGACATAGTAAAAAGAGTCTGGTATTTTGTTTTAATCGGTATAGGAATTGGTGCTGTTATTCACGGATGGGTACCTGATGGAGCTTTGGCTAACATTGCAGGTTCAGACAATCCTTTTGCTGTTATAGTTGCGGTAATAATTGGTATTCCTTTATATTCTAATGCACTGGGTACTATTCCCATTGCTGAAGCTTTGATAAATAAAGGAGTAGGAATCGGAACAGCATTAGCTTTTATGATGTCTGTTACTGCTCTTTCACTTCCTGAAATGATTATCCTCAAAAAAGTTATCAAGCCTAAATTAATAGCTATTTTTGTAGCTACTACTGGGATTGGAATTATCCTGGTTGGATATGTTTTTAATTTACTGATATGAATTGAGAATGAAGGATTTTTACACAAATTTAGATAAGAAAAGAATAATGGAGCAATTGATTTTTAAAAAAAATTGGTCATTTATAGTGATTTTAGTTGGATTTTAAAAAGTATAAACAAATGAAGGAGATAACAATGATTATCAAAGTATTAGGTACTGGTTGCAGTAAATGTAAGAAACTTGAGCAAGAAGCAATAAAAGCAATTGAAGAGTCAGGAATTGAAGCAACAATTGAAAAGGTTACAGAAATAAAGGATATTATGGAGTATGGTGTTATGATGACTCCTGGACTTGTGATTAATGAAAAAGTAGTGTCTAGTGGAAGAGTTTTATCTTCTAAAGATATTATAAAACTAATTAAAGACTAATTATGATAAAAGTACTATTTCTCTGCACAGGTAATTCTTGTCGTAGTCAAATGGCTGAAGGATTTATGAAGCAGTATGAAGGATATGAAGCTTTTTCTGCAGGGACCAAACCAGCAGAAAAAGTTAATCCTAATGCTATTAAAGTTATGAAAGAAGTTGGTATTGATATAACTAATCATACTCCAAAATTAGTAAATGATTATTTAACAGAAGAATTTGACTTTGTAATAACAGTATGTGATTCTGCCAAAGAGACTTGTCCTATATTCACAGGTAAAGTTAATAATCGTCTTCATATAGGTTTTGAAGACCCTGATGGACATTCTCTTGATAAATTTAGAGAGGTTCGAGATTTAATCTCAGAAGCAGTAGATAATTTAGTAAAATTTTAGGAAAGTAGATGATTTAGGATATTTTCTCTTTTTATATAAAAATGAATAATAAGAAGCATTAACAATATTTATCTGCGATAATCTGTATTTTCCTTGGCTTTATTCTTACTTAAATACCTTGTCATAGATACTCAAAAAGAAAATATTGTTCTTGCCTATTTATGCAAAGAGCTTATAATATTATTATAAAAAGGAGAATATTATGAATAGAATAATACTAATTTTCATGATAATGATATCTATGATATCCTTATCTGCAATAAATGTATATGTTTGGGAAAATGAAGTAGCAACTGCTCAGATAGTAAATGCAGAGACTGGTTTCCCTAGCTCTGGTGCTTTTGCTATAGGCAATATTTTGAACGAATTAGGAATTCAGAATATTGTAGCCCCGGAACTAACCACTAATCTATCTGAATATGATTTAGTGATTGTTTCTAATGGCACATTTTGTGAATCCTGAGGACTCACACCTCCAGGTGTCGTGAACACCTCACAACAAGAAGCTTTAATAGAGTATATGGATAATGGTGGCGCAGTCTATTTTGAAGGCGTTAATATTGGTCAAGACCATGATGGCTCAGATTTTCTTAGTTATTTTGGTTTAGAGTTTGAGGGACAAGGACTTCTTCATACTGGGATATTTAGTTTAGAAGGTCAAGCAGATACTTTTGCTCAGGGCAAACTACTTGAACATCAAGTTAATACCTATGCTGATATTCATAATAACTGGTTCAGCACTACTAACGGACAAGTTCTCTTTCGTTCTAATGATAATCATATCAGAACTGTATTTAATGAAACTTCAAACTATCGCTCAATAGCCTCGAGTTTTATGATTGCATCCGTAATTGATAGTGAAAATCTTAATACAAAAAAGAATTTAATGCAACTTTACCTTTCTTATTTAACAAATGCTCCTGGTCCAGAACTACTCTTAGACCAATCATCTATAGAATTTGGTACAGTAACCCCAGGAGATGATGTTTCTCAAAGTGTTTTACTCCAGAACTTGGGTAATAATACTCTAAATATAACTAACATAACTTCTACTAATCCAGTATTTAATATAGTAGATTCTAATGATGTTAGCTTAGGATTAGGAAATATTTTAGAGTTAGAAATAGAGTTTAACAGCGATGACTCAGGCTCTTATGAGGGAAATATTACTTTGAACACAAATGATCCCGATAATGCTGAAGTGACTATACCTCTTTCAATCAATAACTTTACCTTTCCTAATGTTGAATATTCTGGTGATTTTGAAGCGGACTCCTATAACGGTGATGGAGAGATATCTATCGAAATCAATAATTTAGGCCAACAAGTTTTAGAATACTGGATAGAAGTCCCTGAAAGTAATCGAAGCTCAGGTGGACCTGACCTCTATGGGTATAGTTGGCAAGATAGTAGTGAAGATGGTGTAAATTTTGTCTGGAATGATATAAGTGAAATTGGTACTTTTGTAAATTTCCTAAGTACTGATGATTTTGTAGATATAGACTTACCTTTTTCCTTTCCATTCTATGGGCAGTTAAAAGACCAAGCAAAAGTTTCTACTAATGGCTATATAACCTTTGGGGAAGATGGTGTTGATTATAGCAATGACCCTATTCCTTCACCTTTCCAGCCCAATGACTTAATAGCTATATTCTGGGATGACCTAAATGGTTCAAACGCAGATTTCTATTATTATTATGATGAAGAAAATAATGCTTTCATCGTACAATACTCTAACTTCCCATTCTTTAATGGTCAAGGTAATCTCAATTTCCAAGCACATCTTCACGAAAGTGGAGATATCTATTTCTATTATGATGAGATGGATGGAGCTTTATATAGTTCAACTATCGGTATAGAAAATAGCGATGCTACAGATGGACTTCAAGTTGTGTATAATAGTAATTATTTAAGTAGTTATCATGCTATTAAGCTATCATATAATGCTCCTTGGATAGAATCTGATAAGTGGCACGGTAGTGTAAGTGAAAATGAACCTGATACTATTACCCTCTCTTTTCCTCAAGAAACTTTACCGAGTGGAGTATATACTGCTACAGTTAAATTGCATACTAATGACCCAGCTAATGAGTTAATTAATATACCTATAACTGTTAATGTTACAACTGTTTCTAATGATGATAATTCTGTTCAGGCTCTTCAATCTAACTTACAGCAAAACTATCCAAATCCATTTAATCCAGAAACTACTATTTCTTTCTTTGTGGATACAAATAGCGAAGTAGCCATAGAGATATATGATATCAAAGGTAGAAAAGTCAAAACTCTTGTCAGAGACAATTACTCTCGAGGTAATCATAATGTAGTTTGGAATGGTACTAATGAAGAGGGAAATCCTGTTGCTTCAGGAATCTACCTTTATAAAATGAGGAATGGCTCTTTTAGTAAAAGTCGTAAGATGATTTTACTTAAATAGTACAAATATACACAAATATTAATTGCCCTGAAACTACAGGGCTTTTTCTTTTATCCATAAATATCACTAATTCCACTAATGTAAGGGATAACTGATATTCACCATCTCATAAATTTTGCACGAAATAAGACACATTAATGCTGATAAAAAAAGACCGATCTCATGCGACAAGATCGGTCAATTTAGGTAGTGAGAGGATACATTACTGTGTTCTATAAATCTAAACGAGGCACATACCTTTTAGTTACAAGAAATATTATTAATAAGATAATTGTTCCTGAAGAAAACATAAACTGATTCCCAGACATAATGTTGAAATAATCAATAGACATAGCTCCGAAAAATAAAGTAACAATAAGAAAAAGCATAATAGGAATTGTGATTAATAAACTTTTTGCACCATAAAAGCCAAAATAGTCATATAAACATTTTCTGACTATAGCTAAAGCAAGGGCTAAGTAAATAAAACCAAATAAATATAGATTAGGGTGGGTTAACTTAGGGTTATTCAGCATACTTGCCAGAAGAAAATATACTCCCACTATCAT
The DNA here is from genome assembly GCA_963692475.1 of Cloacimonadales bacterium (SeqCode). Taxonomy (GTDB): domain Bacteria; phylum Cloacimonadota; class Cloacimonadia; order Cloacimonadales; family JAFGVF01; genus JAEKNW01. The sequence goes on along the minus strand of OY829950.1, from coordinate 1,585,991 downwards.
TAGATTAACAGTTAAAATTATGGATGAATAAGCTAAATAGCTAGCTACAATAATTTGAGGCCGTTTTAGGGGTAAGCTTCCTAAAATTTTATGATTATCACGACTCATGCTTAAGAAGTAGTTTCCTACGAAATAAGTCATAAGTGCAATTACAAGAGTATATTGAGTTTCTAAAAGTAATACTGCATACACTGAAATACCGGCAAGTGATGCTATGAGAATTCTCCGCGATTGACTGAGAAAATATTTATAAAGTTGAAAAGTCATTACATCCTCCTTTTAAAAATCTACTTTTTCAATGTTTTTTATAGAATCTCTAAATCCTATAAATAAGAAAAATGAGACAATAAGAAACATTAACAATAGATGATAAATAATATTAATCCTAGCTAAATAGCCTGCAAAAGAGTAAACAACTGACATTAAAAGAAATCCGGCAATAGGGAAAATACCTACAAACTTATAATTATGTTGATTTCGATAACGAATTGCAAAAGGAATATACAAAGAGAAAATAGCTAAGATACTAATAGAGTAAATGGCACCTAAAAGAGAATTAATACCCTCTATTTTTAAATTGAGAAATTTCTTACCGAATTCTGATATAGTAAACAAATAAATTATATTAGTTAAAACTAAAATGAAATAGCCTAAGTAGTTTCCTTTTACGATATCCCTTCTGCTAATCGGTAAACAAAGAGCATAGTTGAAATTATCAAAAATTGAAGTAAAGTAAACACCAAAAGTCATAAAAGAGATAGCTAACATACTAAATTTCCCTAAGCCAATAAAAATAAAAGGGATGATAATAAAAGATAGAATCATAAGTCTAATATTACGATAATATATTAAGATAAAATTTATCATATCAAGCTACTTCTTACAGTAATAATACATTATATCTTCTACTCTCGGCCTTTCAACTAGATAATCTTTTGTCAAATGCTGGGCAATATCTTCTAACTTGTTAGTCAGTCCATCAAAGCCAAATTTATTTTCTCTGATATTAATAAAAAGATTCTTGCTCTCAGGATTAAGCAGAGATTTGTCTGCTTTAACTAAACTATGAGATTCGATTATTTCATCCTTAGTTCCCATCAATAACTTCTTACCTTCATTCATAACTAGCAAATAGTCAGCACATTTATCTAAGTCTGAGGTAATATGAGTAGATATAATAATACTCTTGTGGGTATCCTCAATCTCTGCTAATAAGATATCTAATATCTCTTCTCTAAAGATTGGATCTAATCCTGCAGTAGGTTCATCTAAGATTAAGAGGTCAGCGTCATGAGATAAAGCAAAGGCTAAGGAAACCTTCATCTGCATTCCTTGCGATAGTTTACCCATACTTTTTGAAGCAGGAATCTCAAACTTAAATAAATAATCATTATATAGCTTTTCATTCCATTTACTGTAAAAGCGACCATAACTCTTACCAAAGATTTGGGGAGTTATTAAGCCTTTGAGAATTGTCATCATCTCACTACTCACAAAGCCAATTCGGTCTCTAATCTCTACCCCACTTTTGTCTAAATCTTTACCAAAAACCTTAATATCTCCTGATTCTTTAACTACCATTCCGAGTATACTTTTTAATAAAGTTGTTTTACCTGCTCCATTAGGACCTACTATACCTAAGATTGTGCCAGGTTCTAAAGAAAGTGAAATCTCACCTAACTTAAAATCTTTATATTTTTTAACTAAATTATTTATCTCTAAAATATTACCCATTATTGTTCCTCCTCTAAGATATTTAATATGTTGATAAATTCTTCTTTAGATAAATTCAAGTTTTTAGCTTCTTGCAATGCTAAGAGTAAATACTCTTCTATTTTTCTTAGTTTCATCTCTTGTAGATACTCTAAATTAGCTTTCGCAACAAAAGTACCTTTGCCGGGAACAGTTTCAACAAAATGCTCTTTCTCTAATTCAGAATATGCCTTTTTGGTGGTAATTACACTAATCTTGAGCTCTCGAGCTAAGCTTCTAATCGAAGGAAGCACCTCTCCCTCATTCAGTTCTTTATTTATAATCTGAGTCTTTATCTGCTCTACTATTTGCATGTAGATAGGCAAATCAGAGCTATTACTTACTAAAATGACCATATTTACTCCTAATTATTAAGTAATGGTTATACTGTATATGCACAATATATACAGTATGCTCTTTCTGTCAAATTCTTTTTTACTTTATTATTAATTTGACTAAAAAAAGGCTCATAATATCCTAACTTCCATGAGAAAAATATTACTGATAGATAACTATGATTCATTCACTTATAACTTATCTTACTTAATTCAACAGAACTATTCTGGTGCTGTTGAAGTAATTAGGAATGATGAGATTACTTTATCCAAAGTCGAGGAATACGAGGCAATTGTTATATCTCCTGGACCTGGCACACCAGCTAATTCAGGACTTACCATGAAAGTTCTTTCTGAATATTATGATAAGATACCTATTCTGGGAATATGCTTAGGAATGCAGTGTATTAATGAATACTTTGGGGGGAAAACCATAAAAGCTCCTTTCCCTGTCCATGGCAAACAAAGTGAAGTCTTTATTATAGAAAAGAGTATCATTATGAATAATCTTAAGTTACCTATAATTGTTGGACGTTATCACTCTTTAATCATTAGTGAGCTTAGTTCAGACCTCCTCATAACAGCTACCACTTCTGATAATTTACCAATGGTAATAGAGCATAAAATCCTGCCAATTTATGGAATTCAATTTCATCCAGAATCATTCCTAACCCCCCAAGGGCATACTATGATTAAAAACTTTTTTGCTATTTTGGAGTAGAGATGAAGATTAAACTTAAATCATTAAGAGAAGTTGAGTTTATAGATCCTACTGAATGGGTGAAAGATAATATCTTTCAAAATTCATCACTGCTTACCGGAGATGAATCACTATCTGAATTCTCCATCTATGGATGGAATCCTGTTCTTCAAAGTAAATTCTCTAATGATGATGAAGTATGGAATAAAATAGCTCAGGAGGTGCATAAATATGACTTCTCTGAGCTTTCTTACCCGGCTAATAGATGTGGATGGATTGGATACCTAAACTATGATTTAGGATGGTATTTGGAAGATTTACCTAATCTAAATATTTATTCGTATCATATACCTCAAGCAATCTTGACTTTATATAAAAATTATCGATATTGGGATAATAAGACTAATCAATGTTGGGAGATTATCTTTGATTATCCTGATTATTGGTTATCTTCTCCAGCCAATAATAATCTTTTATATCACATATCAAACTTCACTCAAGAGTGTGACGAAAAAGAATATTGTGGGAAGATTAAGAAAATTCAGGACTATATTCTCAGTGGTAATGTCTATGAAGTAAATCTTACCCAGCAATTCTCTGCTGATTTTTCAGGTTCTCCTTGGTCTTTTTTTCAGCAACTATATCAAAGAAATAGAGCACCTTTCTCAGCTTTTTTAAATTATTCTGATTTTGCTGTTTGCAGTATCTCTCCAGAGCAATTCTTAAGATGTGAAGATAGAAAAGTAATTACTAAGCCAATCAAAGGAACTGCTCCCAGGGGGAAAAGCCCTGAAGAAGATAGAATTAATCAGGAAATCTTGTTAAGCTCTGAAAAAGATTTAGCAGAACTTCACATGATTATTGATTTATTACGTAATGATTTATCAAAAGTATGCGAAATTGATTCTGTTAAAGTTATCCAGCCAAATAAATTAGAGACTTTCGCAAATGTGTTTCACTTAGTTGGAATAGTTGAAGGTTTATTAAAAAAAGAGAACTCTATCATAGATTTAATCACAGCATGTTTCCCGGGAGGGTCTATCACAGGTTGCCCTAAAATAGCTTCTATGCAGGTAATTGAAGAGTTAGAAACATATAAAAGAAATCTCTATACTGGAAGCATCTTTTTAATGAATAATAAATTTCTTCAAAGTAGTATTGTGATTAGAACTGGTATTGTTGTTAAAGATAAGTTGTTTGTGAACAGCGGAGGAGCAATTACAATAGAATCAGACCCTAAAAGTGAATATCAAGAGATTCTTCACAAGATTAGGACATTTTTAGATATTAGGGAGGATAATGATGATTTGTTATTATAATGGCAGGTATTTAGAAGAGAAATTCATAAGAATACCAGTAGAAAGTCCAGGTTTTCAGTATGGCTATGGCGTATTTACTTCCTTAAGAACAAATCATGGTCACGCAGTATTAATTACTGAGCATCTGAAGAGATTAGAAGAAAGCTGTAAGATAATTGGTATCTCTTACCCTAATGTAGATTTTAAGTCTATAATAAATGAATTGATTAGAAGAAACAATAATATTAATCTTAGAATCAAAATAACCCTATTTGAAGAAAATATCAATCAGGTAGCTTTACTTATAATTGTTACTGAATTAAAAATAGATAACACACCTAAATCAATTAAAGTCATATCTAATAATTATCAAGTAACTTCTTTTAGAGGAGTGAAGTCACTTAATTATTTGGAAAATGTTCACTTGCACAGAGAAGCTATCAAAACTGGTTTTGATGAAGGTTTATTGCTTAATTCTAAAAAACTAATTTGTGAATGTTGTTATGCAAACATCTTCTTGGTAAGAGGTGAGAAAATATACACACCAAAAGCAAATGATAATATCCTCAATGGCATTATTAGGCAAGAACTTATCAATAACTTTTCTATAATTGAACAAGATATCTCATTTGCTGAATTACCTACATTTGACAAAGCATTCTTCACAAATTCTGTTCAAGGAATTGTATATATAAAAAAGATTAATGATATTGAGTATAGAAGTCAGCCTATTCCTAAGTTAGAAGAATGGGAAAAAAGTATTGGACTTAAATAATTATGTGCTCTTTAAATAAATTTTGATTATAATTTTTTCTGTTGAAAAGCTTTTGATAAAACATTGGTAAGTTGTTCAATATTAATAGGCTTACTTAAATAACTATCCATACCTGAATCAAGATATTTTGTCTCATCCTCAGTCTTAGCATTTGCTGTAACTGCCACAATAAAAGGTTGCTTTAACTCAACCCTGTCTCTAATTAATTTTGTTGCCTTAACTCCATCCAAGACAGGCATCTCAACATCCATTAAAATAGTATCATAAGTATTCTTTATTATTTCATCATAAGCTTCTTTGCCATTATTGACTAAAACTGTAATATAACCCAGTTTTTTTAAAAACGTTTGGATAAGCTTCTGATTTATCTTATTGTCCTCGGCAACTAATATTCTCTGAGGAAACTTATCAGCAAAATTCTTATCAATTTTAAAATGTTTAATCTTTTTATTATCAATAAGTTCAGGACTCTTCTTATTATAAGCCTGTAATCTTAATGCAATAGAAAAAGTAGAGCCTTCTTTAAATTTACTTTCAACTGATACTTTTCCATTCATCGCATCAACCAATCTTTTCACAATAGCAAGACCTAAGCCAGTTCCACCACTTTGATTAGTAACAGAAGACTTCGTTTGGGTAAAAGGGTCAAACAAGCTAATTATATCATTTTCTTTTATTCCGATTCCTGTATCTTTAATAATGAATATATAATTATCTTGCTCATCAATCTTCTTAAAGGAAACTAAAATACCACCTTCCTCAGTGAATTTAATAGCGTTATAGATAATATTCAATAATATCTGTTTGATTCTAATTTTATCAGCATAAAAGTTGTTTTTCTCTTTTTTATCATACTCAAACCGTAAATATAACCCCTTTTCTCTTGCTCTTGAAATAACTATAGTTTCAATCTCTGCAAATAAATCAACCATTGAGAAGTTTGATTTTATTAATTTGAAGTTGGTTGATTCTAATTTAGAAAAATCTAAGACATCGTTAATAACTTCTAAGAGTGTATTTCCAGAAATTTTAATAGAATTAACATAATCTTCCTGTTCTGAATCTAACTTAGTGTCTCTTAGAAGTTCTGTCATACCAAGAATCCCATTGAGTGGAGTTCTAATTTCATGACTCATTGTAGCCAAGAATTGACTCTTGGCAATATTAGCAGATTCAGCCTTTTCTTTCTCAAGCTTTAATTCATTTTGAAATTCAATAAAACGAGTTATATCACGTGAAATAATAGAGATTCCTACTAATTTGTCATTATATATTATTGGGCTTGAAGTAAGTTCTCTATGGATTGTTTTACCGTGGAGATTAACTTCTACATTTTTCTTATTATCTTTACCGCTGAAGGCACCTTCTATAAAATCTCTATGTGCCTCTAATTTTGATGTTTCTTTGTGGGTATAGAGATTAATACCTATTTCAATTTTAAATCCATACTCGTCTATCAAATGCTGTTGATATGACTTATTAAAATAAACAACATTTCCATAAATATCTAAAGAGATAATCATTTCATCAATAGACTCAAGGAGAGAATTCAAGTAAAGTTTAGTCTTTTCAAGCTCTGAATGAGTTTTAATCTCATCATCAATATCTCGGTATATCGCATAGAGACCAAAAGAGCCATCAGGAAATTTTAACCTGGTACTTACTAAGGAAACATTGATTGGATGACCATCTTTATGATATCTAATTAAGTTTAATTTAATAGTGTGCTGGCTTTCAAGATCTCGGTTTATCTTCATTCCTTCTTCTTTGCTCTCAGGAGTACAGATAGCATCGTCAATAGATCTTCCTTTTAATTCTTGAGGAGTAAAGCCAAATATCTGAGTAAACATAGGATTTATTTCAATAACAGTACCATCCTCAGAAGTTAGAGCTATGGCTTCAGGTGCACTTTCGAAAAGAGTCTTAAACATAATCTCTTGCATAGCAAGTTTATCTTCTATTTCTCGCGTTTTCAGATTTTCGCGATAATTTTCAATGATTGATTTAATTGCTATTGGTAACCGATAAGAGAATTTTGCATTACTGAGACTATAATCTTTTACACCTAACTCTAAAAGATATTTAATATCCTCAAATTTATCTCTTTCAACAAAAGTAAATATTGGAATTCTAAGCTTTGGAGAACTTAAGAATTTGATAATATCTTCTTGCTTAGCCCAGCTAAGATTGCAATAAAGAATCGCTATATCAAAAGTCTGGCTTTCGAATATATTGATTAATTCTTGCCACTGTCTGACATTAGAAATTTCAGCATTAGGAAAATCTGTCTTTAGACGTTCCCTAGCTAGAATTAAATCTTGACTATCTTGGTGAATGATTAGAATTCTATAATTTTCTCTTTTCATAATTATAAAATAAACTATATTATATTTTAGTCAATCTAAAAAAGCTTGAATTATGAAAAAAAATACTAAAATGAAATTATAAAGAAAAATTTAAGGAGATTTTATGAAAAAAATTATGTATTTATTGAGCCTAATTGTTATTGTTTTCACAGCATGTAGCAAAGATATTAAAGTCCAAGATGGCTATTTTGTCAGCATTCTACCACAGAAATACTTTGTTGAAAGAATTGTTGGTGATATGTTCAATATCGAGGTACTTGTCAAGCCAGGAGAAAGTCCAGCTACTTATGAACCTACTACCAAGCAAATGATAGGTTTAAGCAAAGCAAAAGCCCTTTTTACCATCGGAGTAGCATTTGAAGATAATTTAATCCCAAAATTACAAAAACAATACCCAGATTTAGAGATTTTAGCTACAGATAAAAATATCTTAAAGCATAAACCAGCCAGCTTTATTGATATTTTTGATAATGAGCTTGATCATTCTCACCACCATCACGAAAATGAAGATGCTCATCATCATCATGAAGGATTAGACCCTCATATCTGGTTAAGTCCTAATTTAGTTAAGACTCAAGTGACAAATATTGCTGATTATTTTATAGCTACTTATCCAGAGCAAGCAAACTTTTTTGAAAAAAACAGAGATGAATTTTTTACTGAATTAGATGAAGCTACATTAGAAATAGAAAAGATTTTTAGCAAGGTAGAAAGAAGAGAGTTTTTATGTTTTCACCCAGCATGGGGTTATTTTGCAGACCAATTTAATCTTAAACAGATACCTATTGAAATTGAGGGAAAAGAGCCTACTCCCAAAGAGCAACAAAAGATTATTGAATTTGTTCAAGAACAAGGAATTAAGGTTATTTTTGTTCAAGCCCAATTTGATCAAAGGATTGCCTCTTCAATAGCCGAACAAATTGGAGGTTCTGTAATTTTGATTGACCCTTTAGCAGAAAATTATTTAGATAACCTAAAAATAATTGCTAATAAAATAGCTGAAAGTATGGGAAAATGAAATTAATAGAATTTAAAGATGTGTCTTTTAATTATGACAACAGTCCTGCCCTGATTGATATTAATTTTTCAATTTACCGTAATGATTTTGTTGCGGTAGTAGGACCTAATGGCGGTGGGAAATCTACTTTATTAAAGTTAATTCTTGCTCAGATAACGCCTTCCAAAGGAAGCATTACTGTGTTTGGAGATAAAAACTATAAGTCTTTAGAAAAATTAGGTTATGTACCTCAATTCACTACTCATCAGCATGATTTTCCTTTACGCTTGATGGATATGGTATTACAAAGTAAGTTGAGAAATAACTCATTTTTTGTTAAGTATTCTCCAAAGGATAAAAAAAGAGCTGTGGAAGTATTAGAAATGCTAAAGATTGGTGATTTTAAAGATAAATTTTTATCAGAGCTTTCTGGAGGTCAAAGACAGCGAGCACTAATAGCAAGAGCCTTGATTGATGACCCTGAAATCCTAATTTTGGATGAACCAACTGCATCAGTTGATATTTCTGTTGAACAAGATATCTACGACATTTTGAAAGCTTTAAATAGCAATATGACTATCCTTTTAGTTACTCATGATGTTAGCTTTGTCTCAAAATATGTAAATAAAGTGTTTTGTGTTAACAGATATCTGCATGCACACCAATTAGATGAATTAACTGACACTAATGCTCAGGAAGTATATAATAAATCTATGAAAATGATAAAACATCAGTGTGGACTATAGTATGGAATTTTTCGCATCATTAATTACTGTTTCATTTCTTAGGAATGCATTATTAGCTGGTCTAATGGCGAGTATCGTCTGTGGTATTACTGGTAGTTTAGTTGTTGTTAAGAGGATTTCCTTTGTTAGTGGAGCTATTGCTCATTCTGTCTTAGGTGGAATAGGCATTGCCTACTTTTTGAATATTTCTCCTACTATTGGAGCTTTTGTTTTTGCTATTTTGTCTGCGATATTAATTAGTATTATTAAACAAAGAAAAAAGCAGAATGAAGATACTGTTTTGAGTGCTTTTTGGGCTGTAGGAATGGCTATAGGTATCATCTTTATGTCGATGACTCCAGGTTATAACTCTAATTTAATGAGCTATCTTTTTGGAAACATTCTCTTAGTTACTAACTCTGACCTTTGGACCCTTCTTGCTTTAGTTTTCGTAATTATTATCACGGTTGTAATTTTTTATCGACAATTTATAGCTATGATTTTTGATGAAGAGTTTGCTCGATTGAAGAAAATTAAAGTCAATTTTCTATATACTCTTTTACTTATCTTGATTTCCCTCAGTGTAGTGATATTAATAAGAGTAGTGGGAATAATTCTTGTCATAGCTCTTTTAACCTTACCTGCCGCAATCTCACGTTTGTTCAATAGGTCAATAGGTGGAATGATGTTCTGGGCTTCGATTTTGGGGTTAATTTTCACACTTCTGGGGTTATGGCTGTCATATCTACTTAATCTCCCTACAGGCTCTGTAATAATTGTTTTAGCGGGCTTCACTTACATAGCTGGAGCATTTGTTAAATCAAACTAAAGAACCTTTAACCCGAATGGTGCAGTAGAGCTTTGCAGAAGAGTGCAGATTCTTATCCCCTTTTTTGAGGGGGACACAGGAGGTGCATTAAGGTTTTACAGAATTTATCAGCGTATAATATATATACTCTGAGAAATTAAGTAAAATGCTTTAGCAAATGAATATAGTGCTATTCACAAAGGTCTACTGCAATGTCTGGGGTGCGTCACGAGGTGGTGTGCCGTCAACTGGTGAAAATCCAGTCTGGCTAATTTTCTGTTCAACCAGAAGTGAAAAAGACAGGCTTGTTCAGTAATGGCAAGTCTGAAGCTCTTTGAATCGGTAAGTAAGCTGTAGCGAAAGCGAACAGGTAGCTTCGTTAGGCAATTGTAATCGGTTAATCTTTCCCAGAGGATGAAACCTGCTATTTGATAGGAAGTAACAGAAATATGCACTATCAAAGATTACCGGAGTTATAACTGATGGCGTGCTTATAAATGATTGCACACTAAACGTGAGAGAGCCTATTTAATAAGAGATGACAACTCTAAATGGATTTCTATAAGACGGAGTCGAAGTGAAATTCAGTTATTTAGGCAGTCGGAGATGCCCATAGTAGTGATGATATTTGAGACAACATAACTCAAAAGTAGCGAAGGGGCATTACTTCAAAGAAATTTACAAGATAAGGAGAAAGTTGTGATTGGTGAAAATCTAACAAACAAACAAAAAGCTGATTTATCAGCAGAGGAAAGAGTTCGAATTTTTCAACGTAAATTATATTCTAAAGCCAAACAAGAAAAGGATTTTCGTTTTTATGTACTGTATGATAAGTTAACAGTGGGATATTTTCTAAGTGAAGCTTGGAGAAGGGTAAAGTTAAATAATGGGATTGCTGGATATGATAAAAAGAGTTTTTCTGATATTGAAGAAAGTGGAATAACAGACTTTCTTTTTGAGATTCAACAAGAACTAAAAGACGAAACTTATAAACCATCTCCAATACTACGAGTATATATTCCTAAAGCAAATGGTAAAATGAGACCATTAGGTATTCCGACCATAAAAGATAGAGTAGTTCAAATGTGTTGCAAGCTAATAATTGAACCAATCTTTGAAGCAGATTTTGAGGATTGTTCACATGGTTTTAGACCAAAGCGCTCAGCCCATGGAGCTATTAAAGAAATAAAGTCTAACCTTAAAGCTGGAAAAACAGAAGTATACGATGCCGATTTGTCTGGTTATTTCGATAATATTCCACACGATAAACTAATGTATCTTATGGAAAGAAGAATAACAGATAAAAGGATATTAAAGCTAATCAGAATGTGGTTAAAAACACCATATTTTGAAAAGAACAAATTGCACAAGAGTAAAAAGGGAACACCTCAAGGAGGCGTTATTTCCCCTTTACTGGCAAATATATACTTAAATCTTGTTGATAAAGCTGTCAATAGGGAAGATGGATTTTTTCGCTAAAAGAGGCATAAAAATAGTACGTTATGCTGATGACTTTATCTTAATGGGAAAGCAAATACCCCAAGAGTACTTATCGTATTTGCACAGAATACTGGAAAAAATGGAGTTAACAGTTAATCTAGAGAAAACGAAACATTTGAATGCAACAAAAATATCTTTTGATTTTTTGGGTTTTACTTTTAGGTTTGATAAATCATTTTACAACTCGTATGGTTATTACTGGAATGTGATTCCAAGTAAAAAGAGTGTCAAAAAGTTTAAGGCAAATATTAAGAATTGTCTTATGAATAATGGACATTCATCAAACTATACTTTAGTAAAGAAGCTCAATCCAATATTAAGAGGTTGGACTAACTATTTTACAATACCTAAAGTAAGCTACCCTGCTAAGGCTAAAGATAGTGTTAATTCTTATCTCTTTTTTAGTTTAAAGAGGTATTATAAGCGCAAGAGTCAAAGGAGCTGTAAGCTTTATCGTCAAAACGCTCATGATAAGTTAATTAAATATTATGGTTTATATAACTTAGCATATAGGTCTTCTTGACAAACTTGTGAATGCTTAGAATGAACTTTGTCGGTAAGCCGTGTGCGGGAAAACCGCATGCACGGTTTGAAGAGGGGGGCAGGCTACTCTGCCTCTACTCTACTTTAAGGTTGCTATATCTTTCTTTAGGCTTTGCCACATGTAGTCCGTTAGTTTCTCGATATATTTCCAGTGATTAATTGAGTGCCATCCAAGGGCGAACTGGATTTGATACTAAGGATTACAAGATATCAATGTAATATATTATTGTGGATTATAAAGCTATAAACTTAATATTCAAACATCTCTGTTCTCTTTCATTAACACATTCTAATCAAGAGAAAAGCTTTTTTATCCCATCAAATATAGCATTCTAATCACTTTTTCTGCGAATTAACTATTTCTTAACAATCTCCTTATAATTGTTTAACACTATAACTGTATAAACAAGTGAAACAAAAAAAATTACTGGAGTATATCATGAATTTTTCAAGAAAATTTTTTATTTTATTGTTAGTAGTAGTTACAGTACCTTACATTCTTAGTGCAATTGAAACTAAGTATGAGATGGAATTATGGAACCGTATGAGTTTTGTAGATGATGGAAGCGATGCAGACCCAACAACTTCTTTCTCAGTTGAGAGAGGTTATTTTTCTATCAAACCAAAATTATCTGACAATATAAGCGGTAGATTTACATTAGATTTCTTCTCTTCTGATGATGACACTAATGGTGCAGGTCTTAAAATGAAATATGCTTACTTAGATTTCAAAAACATACTTCCTCTTCCAAAATCAACTTTATCTGTTGGTTTAACCAAGAATTATTTTGGAACAATCTATAGCTGGAAATATGAAACTATTGAAAAAGACCCTGCAGATTTATGGAAATTTGCTTCAAGTACTGATTATGGTATAGTTTTTTCTGGTGACCTTCCTGCAGCTAAATTGAGCTATAACCTTGGTGTATATAATGGAGAAGGTTATAAAAAGAATGGTGGAAATGTTAATACAGAATATGCATATTTAGCAAATGTAAGAATCAATCCTTTAAATATGTTAGAACTTGGTGGTTCATTTTCTATGAACAGCAAGAATAATCCTAATGATGACATGGGTGAAGAAAATCCTGATCACCAAGCAATTACTGCTTTTGCTGGAATGGGTAAATTTAAGATGAAAGGTATAACTCTTTTAGGTCAATTCTTAGGAAAAACTGTTGAGTTAGATAATGATGATGATGCAGAAGATGTATCTTCACAAGCTATTTCTCTTCTTGGAATGTATGACTTAAAAGATGCTGCAGGAATCAACATGGAGCTTGTAGGTCGTTATGATATGTATGACCCAAATACAGATACTGATGATGATGGCAAGAATTTAATGTTGTTTGGTTTTAACTACTATATCCAAAAAAATATTCAAGTTCAAGCAAACTATGAAATCACTTCTCATGAAGATGACGAAAAAGAAGATATCTCAGCTATCATGCTTCAATTACGTTGGAGCTTCTCAAACCTTTTTAGTAACTAAATAACTGAATAAATTTTTAGGAGATAAAATGAAATTATCAAAAGTAATCCTTTTCTTGGTAGCAATAATGGTATTGTTAACCTTAGTAGCGTGCGATACTCAGGCTGAAACAAAAGAAGTTTCTTCTTTAGAAGGAAAATTAACAATGTCTGGTTCTACTACAGTGTTGCCTATCGCTCAAGCTTGTGCTGAAGAGTTTATGAATCAAAATCCAAATGTAAATATCTCTGTTAGAGGTGGTGGTTCATCTATTGGTATAAAAGATATCATGGCAGGTACAGTTGAAATTGGAAACGCATCACGTGATGCTAAAGAAAAAGAAATAACCAAAGCAAAAGAAAGTGGTATTGATTTATATCAAAATGTAGTTGCTAATGATGGTATTGCTGTAATTATTAATCCAGCAAACACAATAACAAACTTAACTATTGAGCAAATTCAAGCTATTTACACAGGAAAAATCACTAATTGGAAAGAGCTTGGCGGTCCTGATATGAATATTGTTATTATCTCACGCGACACTTCTTCAGGTACTTATGAAGTTTTCTACGAAATTGCAATGAAAAAGCAGAATATTGTTCCTGGCTGTATAATGGTTGCTTCTAATAATGCAGCAGTTACTTCAGTAAAAGATACACCTGGTGCTATTGCTTATGCAGGTTTAGGCTACCTATCTTCTTCAGTAAAACCTATTCAAGTTAATGGTATTGACCCAACTTTTAAAAATATCTTATCAGGTGCTTATCCAGTTGCTCGTAAGTTAAATATGTACACAAATGGTGCTCCAAAAGGAATTACTAAAGCATTCATGGATTTTGTTCTTTCTCCTGAAGGACAAAAAATAGTTGAAAAACAAGGATTTATTAAAGTCAATTAACCCACAAGTCATAAATAGAATAAACAATGAAACCCGGGTTTTGATCTTCGCTCGGGTTTCACTTTAAGAGGGATGATGTTAATGAACTACTTAGCTCTATCAACAATTAAGAACTAAGTAATGGCTTATAACTTCACACCTAAAATAAAGGAATTATATGAAAAGTTTTAAAGAGATTCTGTTTAAAAGTGTAACCTACTTTGCAGCAATATTCTCAATTTTAGCTCTATTTGGAATAATATCGACCCTTTTTATAGAGGGCTTACCTGTTTTCCATGAAGTTTCATTAAGAGAATTTCTTTTCTCATCTGCTTGGTATCCAACTAATGAGAACCAAAGCTTTGGAGCATTGGCTCTTTTATTAGGTTCAGTTGCTGTAACATTAGGAGCTTTGGTAATTGCTATTCCAATCGGTTTAGGAAGCGCGGTGTATCTCTCAGAGGTTGCAGGAAGTAGAACAAAAGAGATAATCAAACCAATGATAGAACTTCTTGCAGGTATTCCTTCTGTAGTTTATGGTCTATTTGGAATGGCATTTCTTGCTCCCTTTCTCATCAGAAACTTAGGAATCGATTCTGGATTAAACATCTTTACTGCAAGCATTGTTTTAGGCATAATGATAATACCAATTATCTCAAGTATGTCTGAAGATGCTTTATCAAACGTTCCCAGGGCACTTAGGGAAGCATCTTATGGTTTAGGAGCAACGAAGTGGGAGACTATTACAAAAATAGTAATTCCTGCAGCAAAAACAGGTATTATTGGTAGTTTTGTTCTTGGCTTTGGGCGAGCTATTGGCGAAACAATGGTGGTAATTATGGTAGCAGGTGGAGCAGCACAGATTCCGAACTCTATCTTTGACCCAGTGAGGCCTCTCACCACCTCAATCGCTGTGGAAATGGCAGAGACAGTTATTGGGTCTATTCATTTTCATTCCCTTTTTGCCTTAGCAGTTATGTTGTTTGTCATCACTTTTATCACCAATCTTTTCACAGAGTTATTTCTGTTTAAAAGAGTTAAATAAGGGAGATTAGTTAATGAATCAGAGAAAACTAAAAGAGATTATTGGCATTGGATTCTTAAGATTAGGAGTCATTTTCACAGCCTTCTTTCTAATTTCATTTCTATACATCATATTTTCTAAAGGTGGAAGTGTTTTAAGTTGGACATTCTTAACTGATTTTCCACGTGAAGGAATGACAGCTGGGGGTATTTTCCCGGCATTAGTAGGCACCCTTTATCTAACACTTCTTTCTATTTTGATAGCTTTACCTCTTGGGGTTTTCACAGCTGTTTATATGGTACATCTTGCCAAGCCATATTGGCTAATGAGAATAGTTCGAATAGCTGTTAACACCTTAGCTGGAGTTCCGTCGATTATTTATGGTCTATTTGGACTTACCCTCTTTGTTAGAATTATGCAATTAGAAGTTTCCTTAATATCGGGAGCTTTAACATTGGCTATCTTAGCCCTCCCAGTGATTATCAACGCTAGTGAAGAAGCAATAAGAGGAGTCCCTAAAAGCTTTAGAGAAGGTTCTTTAGCCTTAGGTGCAACTGAAAGACAGACAATTCTAAGGGTTATAATCCCAACAGCTCTTCCTAACATTCTTACAGGAGCTATTATTAGTATTGGTAGAGTAGCTGGAGAAACAGCACCTATTATGTTCACTGCAGCTACTTTCTATTCCAGAAAATTACCAACTGCCCTTAATCACGAGGTTATGGCTCTCCCCTACCACATTTATGCTTTAATGACTGAAGGTTCACACCCTGATCAACAAGTTCCGATTGCTTATGGAACTGCAGTAGTACTACTAATACTAGTCTTGTTAGTATCTGCTACAGCTATAATTATAAGATATAAAATAAGGAAATCAAGACAATGGTAAAAGAATTAATCAAAACACAGAATTTAAAGCTCTGGTTTACTGATAACTATGTACTTCACGGTTTAGACTTTACGGTTTATGAGAAAAAGATAACAGCCTTGATAGGTCCATCAGGTTGTGGTAAATCAACTCTTTTAAGAAGTTTTAATAGAATGAATGACTTAATCCCAGAATGCAAAATTGAAGGTGAAATACTTTTAGATGGCAAGAATATCTATGACCCTAAAGCAGATGTTACAGAAGTTAGAACTCAAATTGGAATGGTCTTTCAAAGACCTAACCCTTTTCCTAAAACAATCTATAACAATGTAGCTTATGGCTTACAGATTAGAGGTGAAAGAAGAAAATCTGTCCTTGATGAAGTTGTTGAGAAAAGTTTAAGAGATGCTTGGATCTGGGATGAAGTAAAGGACCGTTTACATACTTCAGCCTTATCACTTTCAGGAGGTCAACAACAGAGACTATGTATTGCTCGTGCCTTAGCAAATAAACCTAAAGTTTTGCTTCTTGATGAGCCTACTTCAGCACTTGATCCTAAGTCAACAGCAAAAATAGAAGAATTATGTATTGACTTAAAAGATAAAGTGACTATTTTGATAGTAACACATAATATTGCCCAGGCAGGAAGAATATCAGACTATACTACCTTCATGTATCTTGGTGATATAATTGAATTTGGAGAAACTAAGAAGGTTTTTACTGTTCCTAAAGACAAAAGGACAGAAGACTATCTTACAGGTGTATTTGGTTAGAATAAACCATAAGGAGAAAAGATATAATGTTAACACCAAAAATAATTGATTTAAAAAAGAGTCTAATGGATATGGCAGGTTATATTCAGAAGATGATAGAATTATGCATCAGCTCTATGGCAGATATGAATGTTGGTATCCTTGATGATGTTGCTTATTATGAAGATAAAGTTAATAGATTAGAATTAGAGATAGATGATAGATGCGCAGCCTTGATAGCTTTATATCAACCTGAAGCTAAAGACCTACGTTACGTTTTGATGATTATAAAGATGAATAATGACTTTGAAAGACTTGGCGATTTAGCTTACAAAATATCTCTCAGTTTAAAAGCTATGAAAGATGATGCCCTTATATTTAGTATGTTAGAACTTTATGAAATGGCAAAAAAGAGTTATTCCATGTTGCAAGATAGCATTATTGCCTTTACTGATGAAGATGTAGCAACATCCAAAACTATTGGAAATCGTGATAATGAAGTAGATAAACTCTACGAAGAACTTTATGCCCATATTAAAAATATTCTAAAGGACACAACAAATAATATTGAGCCAAGTCTACATATTCTAAGAATTGCCTCTAAATTTGAGAGAATTGCTGATCTTGCTACTAATATTAGTGAAAGCACTATCTATTTGGTTGAAGGGACTGTAATCAAGCACCATTATCAGGAGTTATAATGGAAAATAAAAAAACAATTTTTGTTGTCGATGATGAACATGATATTTTAGAGTTATTGGAGCTACAACTAACTAAGGCGAGCTTCTTGGTTAAAACTTTTGATAACGGTAGTGACTTATTAGAAACCTTAAAAACAGAAGCACCTGATTTAGTTATTTTAGATCTTATGCTTCCTGATATAGAGGGAACAGAGATTTGTAAGACTATACGAAGTTCAGAAAAATATAAACTTCTACCAATCATCATGCTTACTGCTAAAGGCGAAGAAGTAGATAAAATACTTGGTTTAGAACTTGGAGCTGATGATTACTTAGCAAAACCTTTTTCTCCCAGAGAATTAGTAGCTCGCATTAAGGCTGTACTCCGTCGTTCTGAAGTGAGTAATGCAAACACTGATTTCCTCACGATAGGTAATATTCTTCATATTGATAAACGAAAATTTGAGGTTAAAATTAATGGTGAGAAAATCTATTTAACTACTACAGAATTTAAGATTCTTGAATTGCTTGCTTCACATCCTGGCTGGGTTTTTTCTCGTGAACAAATTCTAAACCATTTGTGGGGGAATGATAAAATTGTTTTAGATAGAAC
Organism: Cloacimonadales bacterium (SeqCode); assembly: GCA_963692475.1. Lineage (GTDB taxonomy): Bacteria > Cloacimonadota > Cloacimonadia > Cloacimonadales > JAFGVF01 > JAEKNW01. The sequence goes on along the minus strand of OY829950.1, from coordinate 1,567,907 downwards.
TATCGATGTTCATATTAGAAACTTGCGTTCCAAAATCGGTGAAGTTGGTGACTATATCAAAAATATCAGAAGTATCGGCTATAAATTTGAGGTGTAATGTTTAAGAAAAACTCTATCTTTAGTAGAATTCTGTTAAGCTATGTAATTATTTTCATAGTCTTGATTTCCCTCATCTATTATATATCGTTTAAACTGGTAAAGGAACAGCACTTAGCCAGATTGGAGAATAGTCTGATTGAGCAATCTCGTTCTACCTTTCAGTTAATTGAATATGATTTAATTGGTGATAACTATTCAGCTCTACAAGAAAGAGTTAAACAAATTTCAAAAACTATCCAGGCACGAATTACTATCATTGATATCAATGGAAAGGTAGTCTTAGAATCTGATGCTAACCCTCATGAAATGGAAAATCATAAAGGACGTTTTGAACTTAAAAGAGCTCTTGAAGGTCAAGTTGCTTCAGCAATTCGTTATTCTGCAACAATACATCAAGAAATGATGTATGTTGCTGTTCCAATCCTACAAAATGGAAGAATTCACTATGTATCACGTCTAAGCGTACCTATCACAGAGATTACTCTTCTTCTTAATGATTTTCGTCAAGGCATCTTGCAAGCATCATTATTCGTAATTATTCTTGCTTTAATCATTGCTTATTTCTATACTAAGAAGATTACGAAACCTTTAGAAAGGCTTAAAGAAGCTTGTTATGATATTAGCCAAGGAAACCTGACAAGAAAAGTAGAATTTAAAAGCCATGATGAGGTTGAGGATTTAGCAAAAAGCTTTAATCTGATGGCAGAAAAGTTAGCCACAACTGTATCTGAATTAGAAGATAAAAGTGATACTCTTGAGACAATTATAAATTCAATTAATGAAGTTCTCTGGGTGCAAAACTATGATGGAAGACTAATTCTCTCTAATTATAGCTTTCAAAAGCTATTTGTAGCTAAAAAATATTGTGATAAATATTATTGGGAGTTAATTCATGACCCTGAGGTCAAAGCCATTATTGAAAAGATTAATCCTGATTCTCCTGATACAACTACGGAGATTAAACTACTTGATAAATGGTTTATCCTAAGTAGCTCTAAAATTAATAATGACCAAGTAATTTTTGTTCTGCATAATATTTCTGAACTTAAAGATATGCAACAACTAAAAAAAGACTTTATCGTTAATGCAAGTCATGAGCTAAGAACTCCACTTACTGCAATAAAAGGCTTTGTTGAACATCTTATAGAAGAGGCAAATCCTAACCAGCTTAAATACCTCAACATTATTGATAGAAATTCAGAACGACTTATTTCTCTAATTAATGATATTCAAGCCTTGGCTAAACTTGAACAGCGTCCAACACTCATTTTATCTAAAGTAAAATTAGGTCACTTCTTAGACAAAACCAAGAGTATCTTTGAGGATAAACTTAAAGTAAATAATCTCTTCTTACAGATTGATATTCCTGAAGAAATAGCTGAGCTTGAAGTTGATAAATTTAAAATAGAACAAGTATTTGTTAATTTAATAGATAATGCTATTCGTTATACATCTCACGGGGGAATTAATATTTCTGCCAAGGTAAGTCAAGATAATATGCTAATTTCTGTCAAAGATAGTGGTGATGGAATCCCGAAAGAACATCTACCAAGAATCTTCGAACGCTTCTATGTAGCTGATAAATCTCGAAATAGAAAAAATGGAGGAACAGGATTAGGATTATCTATTGTCAAACATATTATTAGTCTGCATAAAGGAAGTATTACCGCAAAATCTGAATTAAATCAAGGTACAGAATTTATTATTACTCTACCGCTAACCCAAGATTCTACTTATGAAAGAGATTTCTGATCAAATATATGATGAGAAGATAGCAGAACTCTTCCCTTTGGTTAAGTCTATAGCCCTCAAATATATATCTTATAACCATCCGCTTGATGATTTAATGCAAGAAGGCATGATTGGAGTTATTAAAGCTGTAGATAATTTTGATGAGTCTAAAGATACTAAATTCTCAACTTACGCTGTTTATTGGATAAAAAAATACATCTTAGATTATATAGGCAAAGAATCTAACCTTCCTTTCTCTGAATATGATGAAAATCTACACAATACTGAATATGAATCTTTGCAAACTTCTCCTGAAACTATATCAATTGAGTTTCCACCCAACTTTCCTCTTTTAGAAAAAGAAGTTATTATTAAACTCTATCAACACGAATTTACTCTCTCAGAAGTAGCTAAGCAATTACAACTACCACGAGAAAGAGTCAGACAAGTCCGAGAAAAAGCCCTGAGAAGGCTTAAAGCTTTTGGCTTTAAATTAGACCAGACGACTAAAGATTAAGCTTAGTGGCTTGTGGAATGGATGTTTTTTTGCATACAATCTCTCTGTCTCAATTCTCAATTGTCTTTCATAGCACATCTTAATTTTACTTGACATTCCTCCCTACCTATTCATTTTAACTAAAATACATATTTACGATATCTTTGAGGTATAAAATGATTGAATTTATTGAATCTCTGCTCCCTACTCATTCCATATTGCCTGGAGTAGTTAGAAGTATGATCATAATTGTCTTAGCTGGAATAATCTATTTGCTAAGTAGATTGACTATGAAAATAGTTCATAAAATTATTATTAAGAGTAAGATAACTTGGGATGATTATATGATAAATAGAAAAGTAGTCAAGAGTTTAGTTCCTTTACCTGCTCTACTTTTTCTTTACGAGTATTCCAACTATTTTACCTACACTGGGACAGTCTTATCCAAAATTTTCGCAACCTTAGTCATTGCAGTTTTATTGTCTTTCTTTAATAATCTTCTAAATGCTTTAAATGATATTTATAAAACCTTAGAAATTTCAAAAGGTAAATCAATCAAAGGTTTCATTCAAGTCTTCATGATTGTTCTTTATATTTTAGGATTCTTAATCGTAATCTCAATATTTATCAATACAAATCCCCTTGTCCTTATAAGTGGATTAGGTGCAATGACAGCTGTCCTAATGTTAATATTTAAAGATACAATTTTATCTTTTGTAGCCAGCGTAAGAATTACCACAAGTGATATTATTCAAATTGGTGACTGGTTAGAAGTACCAAAATTCGAAGCTGATGGTGATGTTATTGATATCTCTCTTTATAATATCCAAATCCAAAACTGGGATAAGACTATAACAAATATCCCTACTTATAAATTAATTGATGATTCTTTCAAGAATTGGCGTGGAATGCAGGAAGCAGGCGGAAGAAGAATCATGAGAAAAATCATCATCGATATATCAAGTGTTAAATTTTGTGATGATGAGATGATTGCTAAATATGAAAAGATTTTTTATTTAAAAGATTATATAGCTAAAAAGAGGCAGGAATTGGCTGACTACAATGAGAAGAATAAGATAGATGATTCAGTATTAGTAAATGGTAGGAGGATGACTAATCTTGGTACTTTTAGAGCTTATATTTCCAGTTATCTTAAACATCACCCCTATGTTCATAAAGACTTAATCTTCTTAATTAGGCAATTAGAAGCAGATAAAGATGGTGTGCCTATTCAAATATATGTCTTTGTTAATCAAACAGCTTGGGTAAAGTATGAAGATATTCAATCAGATATCTTTGATCATCTCTTGGCTGTTGTACCAGAATTTGGACTTAGAGTATTCCAGAACCCATCTAGTTATAATTTTGAAAAGATTGCCCAAAGTTTAAAAAACAGTCACGAGGATTATAGTTAATGACTATTGAAGAGATTTTTAAAGAGGGATGTAACACACTCTTTCAATATAATATTGAAAATCCATCTCTCAATACAGGTTTCATATTAGAAGAAGTAACCGGGATTAAAAGACTCTCTCTTCCCTTATATTATTCATCAGAGCTTAATAATAAGCAGTTATCTCTTATCCGCGAATTGCTTTTCAGAAGAGCTAACAATGAACCTCTGCAATATATTTTAGGCTATACTGAATTTTATGGTTATAAAATAAAAGTAAATCCCAATGTGCTTATTCCTCGCCCTGAAACTGAGTTTTTGATAGAGACAATTCATCAAAGAATTCACAGTCCCAAGAGAGTTATTGATATTGGAACAGGCTCAGGAGCGATTGCTATTGTTCTCAAAAAGCTATTTGCTGAAGCTGAAGTTGTCGCTGTTGATGTATCCCCTCAAGCTTTAAAAGTCGCTGAAGCTAATGCTCTTCTTAATGAGGTTGATGTTAAATTTGTTCAAGCAAATATTTATAGTGAGAAGTTAGGGAATTTTGATCTAATTGTCTCAAATCCTCCTTATGTTACCGAAGAAGAATATTCAGAACTACCCTATGAAGTACGAGAATTTGAACCTAAACTTGCTTTAGTAGGAACAGAATCAGGACTCTATTTCTATCGGAAAATTTTAGAATTAAGTCCCTTTATATTAAACAAAAAAGGTTCGATATTCTTTGAAATAGGAGAGACTCAAGCTCATGATATTAAAAAAATAGCTCAACAGCAAAATTATAATAATATTGAGACAATAAAAGATTTAGCAGGTAGAGATAGGATAAGTATAATTAAGAGTTGAAAGTTGAATGTTGAATGTTGAAAGTTGAATGTTGAATGTTGAAAGTTGAAAGTTGAATGTTGAATGTTGAATGTTGATGTCCAGATGAAATAAGAGGTTGATAAATAGGGTTCTCTCTCAAGTATAGTGGGTAACATGATAAATTTTGTCGGTATATACATCGCAGTGAAGAGTTTGGATAAATATATAGCGACTTTATAAATATTAATTATTTACTATAAAAATTATAAATAGCTAACTATTTATAAAATATTGGAGTTTGTCAACAGCCTCAATACCGAAGTGATGTTATCTAACAGGCAGGGTTCGATAACCCTGTATATATGAATCCCGAAATTATCTTAGCCCTGGAAGGGCGATAATTTATTGATTTTTTTTTGCTGATGTGAACATCTCCTTTCAGTAATAACAAATGACATGATGAAAACACAAGCCGCTCTATTTGAGAGAGATCCATAAATAGATACTCACTAGTCTCTCAAATTAATCCTGCTATTCATTAGAGTGGTTTCCGAGAATGAATTCGAACATAAATTATTAGGTAACTATATTAGGACCTAACTTCTTCTATAATCTTAACTTTAGATATTCCTTAGCTTTCAAAATAATCTCTTGATCAGTACCAAGCAGTTCTGCAATCATTAATCCAGCTTGAGGAGTCTCAGTTTGTCCTGAAACTCTAACAAGATTATATTTCATTTTTTTATGTAGAGCTTTAAGTCTATTATCCGGATTAATCTGATTCTGGCTTCTAATTTCCTGATAATCCTCTTCTGTGATACCAGGTATAGTGTAATGAGCAACATCTTTGATTTCTAAAGGCGAGTTAAAATGTGTAGCACAGAAAGTAAAATTATTCTTGTTTCTAAGACTTTCAAATAGTGCTTTAGAGAGAGCATTGCCCTCTTTAGGATTAGTTCCTCTGGCAAATTCATCTAAGATAAATAGTCCTCTCCCTTTTCTGTTATAATAGGAATTAATCCTAACAAGTTCTTTTCCAAAACTGCTTAAATCAATACTTTTTTGATTAGCTTCATCTCCAGTAACTAAGATATAATCAAAAAGAGGGATAGTACATTTATAAGCTGGTACTGGGAAAGCATGCTGAACCAAATAGCTGAACTGTCCTAAAGTCGTCAAAGCTGTGGATTTGCCTGCCATATTAGCTCCAACTAAAATGTTCATTTTATTATCTAACATTAAATCTATTTTCTGATATTTTATAGACACTCTTTTCAAAGCATCATAAACAGGTATATTGACAGCTTGAATTATCTCAACTTTAAATTCATTAGTAAGCTTAGGAATAGAACATTCATATTTAAGAGCAAAAATTGACTTACCTAAGATATCATCAAACATAGCAACTATCTTATGAGCTTCCCTAAGAATATCTTGATATTTCTGAAGTTTTAGGGAAAGAGAAAAAATCACTTCATTACTTAACTCTTCTTGTTTAATAAATAACTTGTTAAGCTGGAATTCAAACTCTCTAATCTGATCTGGATATTTCAAGTAATAGATTATATTGGCAAAATTTTCTTCTTGAATGCCAAAATAGGGGCTGTTCTCTATCTTCAATTTAAGGTCTTGATTCATATTAGAGACAATAAATCTATCTTCAATTTTGGTCAAATCAAGCTCTGTCATGACTTCTTGCCTAAATATCTGCTGTTTTATTTTCTTCTTTCTTGAGAGAGAAGCTATCTGTTCTCTCACCTGAGCAAGCTCTACAGAGTAAATAGAACTAATCTTAAAAGTTGGAACCTCTTGTTCTTCAGGGTCTAAGACGGTAAAAACTTTTCTTAAATGGGGAAACATTTCGACTAATTTAAAATTATCTTTTGCCAAATGAAGTCTTAATCTCTCGTAAAAATAGCAGAATTGTTTAATCTCAAATAGTTCATGTATTTGAATATCATTGCCTAAACGATTAATACTAAAACTAATATCTTTTATATGATACAGTTCACCTTTTAGTTTATCTTGGAGAACTTGATTACCAGAAATTTTGTCGATAACTTCCCTAATGAGTTTGAAATAGTTGATTAAATCTTCTTCTTGCCCAGGAAGCCATTGTTGAAGATTGTTTCTGTACTTTCTACCTAATTCAGAAAATGTTTCTACTCTTTCCAATATTTCTCTTAAGTCAAGAGCATCAAAACTCCATTTATCTAACATATTGAATCCTCTATTTTCCACTTTTCTTACATTGAATAATAAGAGGAAATAATGGCAAGCTTTTTTTAATTTTGCTTGTTAACATTGCTCTCTTGAAGATAACTCTTTCTTACTTAATTTAAGCCCAGACAGTGCCGTAGACTTTTGTGATTAGCACTATCTTGGTTTAACCTATTTTAAAAAGTTTATGGCATATATAAGAAAAAACTCTTCATTAACAAACAAAGCAGGTCTGATGACCTGCTTTGTTGATTTATTTCCACAAAATGGATTTGTTTACTTCATTAAAATTACTTTTGAAGTTAGTGTCTTTTCAGGAGTTATAACCTTATAGAAATAAACACCGCTTGAGCATTTATTACCGTTTAGGTCTTTTCCGTCCCAAACAACACTTTGTTCTCCCTGACTGAAAGGTCTATCAGCGATAGTGTTTATAAATTGTCCTTTAATGTTATAAACATCAATCTTGATATGTTCTTCTCTCTTTGTATTAAATACGAAAGAGTTATATACACTAAATGGATTAGGATAATTATTTATACTAATATTAGATTCTTCTACATCATTTTCATTAGACACACCATTTACTATAGTAATATTTAGCATATTTGAATCTGTAGATAATCCACCTGGTGAGTAGATTCCTTTCACTATATAGGTATAAGTGCCATCTTCTACGTTTTCATCAGTATAAGTGAGTACATCAGTGTCAGTGATAGTAGCAATAAATGTTGAGCCTCTGAGAACTTTGTAACCGAAAAGACCTCTTACTAAAGGTAACACAGGAGGTTCCCAAGTAAGAACAATATTATTGCCATTTTCAACAGTATAAGCAAGATTAGCAGGAGGAGCTAAGTCAATAACAGCCTGTGTTGTTTGAACTACAACCTCTTCTCCTGGCATTAAATGTTCATCATAAGGAAGAATAGTGAATTTGAAATATTTACCAATATGTTCTACTGCAAAATGAATAGTAAAAATATCTGCGTTTATATTAGTAAAATCAGACCAGTTTTCACCATCATCAGAGATATACCATTGATAAATAGAGTCTCCTTCATCATCACCATCACTATCAACAAAATCATAAAGAACCTCAATTGAAGAATTCTTCATTAAGACACCATCAAATGATAAGTTTTCTATTACAGGAGCGGCATTAGTAAAGCCAGTTCCAGATAGGGTTATAGTATTATTTTCAAAACCAGGTATTGTAGTTTGAATATTAATAAAACCACTATAAACTTGGTCAGCTGTAGGTATAAAAGTAATATTATGTGCCTGTGTTTGCCCAGGAGCTAAAGAGTAATTCATTTCACCAGATAATTCAAATCCAGGTGCATCCATAGTGATAGTAATATCTGTAGCTGAACTACCAATGTTTGCTACAACAAATGTTTTAGTAAATTCAGAGCCAATATAAGCTTCGCCCCAACTTGCATCAGTCATAGAAACTGCAGCTGAACCAGCTTCTGCTGCTTGATAAATTTCTGGAGAAGTCGTATTCCAACTTTGAACCAATACATAACCTTTGATAGTTTCTGGGTCCCAACTTGAATTTACGCTAAATGTTTTTTCAAACATACCAGTGGAACCAGATGATGAAAGATTAAAGTCAGTACTATAATCATAGGCTATAACTGAAGAGAAATACTCATCTGATATATGCCTTGCAAGAATAAATACTACCTTAACACCTGAGTTATCAAAGTTTTCTTCTAATCCGATATTTGCATTAAGAGTGTATTCTCCTTCACTACCAAGGAGGGTAGCATTTATTGTCATAGGAGCATCGGTATTAATAATTTGATTGTAGCGAGGTAAATATTGAGAAGTATATGCATCCACTGCAGCTCCAACTTCTAAATAAAGTCCTTGGAAAGCTCCTTGTGGAATACCCTGAGACAATGAACCAACTAAACCTCTTCTTTGGGAATAACCTGGTGATGCATTTGCACTATCTCCCTGCCATATTAGTGGGACAACATTGGGTTGATTATCATAAAGATTGAACAGACCTGTTCTTGCACGTGGACAATAAGGTCACCATGCCTCAGTAAAAACTTCACCTACAACACTGATTTGTGCTGCCGTAAGTGATAACAAATTAAGTAACAACATTGCAAAAAGTATTGCTTTTTTCATTCTTACATTCTCCTTCCGTTTTTATTTTTAGTAATTCACATCTAATTGCTATATTGCACAATTAGTGCCAAACTGGCAAGCTTTTTTTTAAACTTTCTTACCTATCTCTCAATTTATCAACTATTTTCACTAATTTCATCAAGAGAATTAATTAATAAAAAAGTTGAGGAATAATTAAAAAAAAAGATATCTAAAGGGTAAAGCTGAAGTTTGAAGTACTAATTCATAGCCCCAAAGTAGTAAATCCATGATAATTTCTTTATTCATTGGTGTTTTCTTAAGCACTTTTTTCTTTTCTTTTTGTGTTCTTTATGCTGGAGCACTTTTCTTTTTTTTCTTGACGTAAAAAAAGGCTTTTTTAATGATGCAGTTAGTGAAATAACGCAATATCTTAGATAAGAAAAAGAGGTAATATAATGACAATAGAAGAACAAGTAAAATTGCTAAAAAAAGGTGTTGAAGAGATAGTTCCTGAAGAGCAATTACTGGCAAAATTAAAGAAATCAGCCAAAACAGGTAAACCTCTGAGAATAAAATATGGTATTGATCCGACAGGTTCAGAAGTACATATTGGTCATTTAGTTCCCATAAAAAAGATGAGACAATTCCAAGATTTAGGGCATATTGGTGTAATCATTATTGGTGATTTTACAGCTCAAATTGGTGACCCTACCGGCAAGAATGAAACTCGTCCTCCTCTCACTAAAGAGCAGATTATGATAAATTGTGAAAAATATATGGACCAACTATATACAGTATTAGATAAGGATAAGACAGAGGTAAGATTTCAATCCGAATGGTTTGGTAACATGTCAATGGCAGATGTTATCAGATTAATGGGCAAATTCACCTTAGCACAATTCTTAGCTCATGACACTTTCCGTAAAAGATATGAGAAAGGTCTTCCTCTTGGAATGCATGAAATCATGTATCCTATTTTGCAGGGTTATGACTCAGTAGCAATTGAATCTGATATCGAATTAGGTGCTACAGAACAGAAGTTCAATCTTTTAGCTGGTAGAGATATGCAACGTTATCATAACCAAGAAGAACAGGTTGCTATAATGTCTCCTATCTTAATGGGTACTGATGGTGTTAATAAAATGGGAAAATCACTAAACAACTATATTGCAGTGTTTGATACACCTAAAAATAAGTATGGTAAAGTGATGTCTATCCCTGATAATTTAATAATAAACTACTTCACTTATGCAACTAATTATAGTGATGAAGAGATTAAATCGGTTGAAAAAAGGTTAGAAGCAGGTGAGAATCCTAAGATTTTAAAACAGCTCTTAGCGCGTGAGCTTGTAACAATTTATCACGGGGCAGAAGTAGGACAAGCTGAAGAAGAAGCCTTTAATTCTATTTTTGCAAAAGGAAACACTCCAGAAGATATAGAGGAGTTTTCTTTTACCGAAGACAAGATATGGATTATCAAACTCTTAACAGATACTAATTTATGTCAAAGTAATGGAGAAGCAAAACGAATGCTTAAGCAGAATGCAGTCTCTATTAATGGTGATAGAATTACAGACCCTGATTTAGAAATAGAACTTACTGAAGAATTAGTAATTAAAGTAGGAAAACGCAGATTTGCAAAAATAACAAAAAAATAGAAAATTAGGGATAAATTATGAACTTAGATTTTACAACCCAAATCTTAGCTTTTTTCTTCATCTTCATGTCAATAGTTATCCATGAGATTAGTCATGGTTACGCAGCATATTTATTAGGTGATGATACAGCTAAAAGATCTGGAAGATTATCGCTAAACCCACTTCATCATGTTGATATTTTTGGAACCATTATTTTACCTATAATTTTATTCATGACTGCTGGATTTGCCTTCGGATATGCCAAACCAGTTCCTATCAATCCTTACAACTTTAAAGATTATAAAAGAGGGATGGGTATTACTGGAGCTGCTGGTCCATTAGCAAATTTTGCTATTACCTTTATCTTAGCAATCGTCTTTATAATTTTAGCAAAATTAGGAGTAAGCCCAACAGTTAGAGCTTTTGATGTAATTAAATTGACTATGCAAGTAAATATCTTTCTTGCTCTTTTTAACCTTATACCTGTTCCTCCTTTAGATGGTTCACGTATTGTTGGTGCTTTTCTTTCAGATGAAAGCTACATCAAATACTCAAAATTAGAACGTTATGGAATGTATATCATCCTAGGTGCATTAGTATTAGGCTCTGTAATGAATATCTCTATTATTGGCTTAATAATCAATAAACCTTTCCAAATTGTGTGGGGCTTTTTCGCCCAGCTAATAACTGCCTTAATATAAAAAATAAAAAATAAAGATAAAGGAATTATATATTATAATTCTAAGGAGAAAAGATGGATTTAAAAAAAATTCAAGAGCTGATTGATTCTAAAGAAATCAAAGCAGTTGATTTAAAATACGCTGGGTTGGATGGAAAATGGTATCATATCTCTTTTCCTGCTGCGAGATTAGAGAATGTTATAGAATTAGGTGTTCCATTTGATGGCTCAAGTATTCCAGGAATGAAAGCTGTTGAATCTGGTGATATGGTTCTTATGCCTGACTTAGAAACAGCTCATATTGATCCTATCCAAGATTATGAATTTGAGGGAAAAGTGCTTAGAATTATCTGTTCTATTTGTGATGCTGAGACAAGAATTGGAGTTAAAAAAGACCCAAGAAGTGTTGCTTTAAGAGCTCAGAAATATTTAGAATCAACAGGTATCGCAGATACAGCTTACTGGATTCCTGAATTCGAATTTCACATTTTTGACGATGTAAAATATACTAATTCTAATTTCAATGTTAGTTGCGAAATCTCTTCTTCTGAAGATAAGCAATGTTTCCCCAAAGACTGTCTTGATTATAATGGTTTAGCTCAATCTCACACCAAAGGTTACCACATGGATAACCCACATGATAGATTCTACGGCCTTCGCCTCCAAATGTGTGAAATTATTGAAAGTTTAAATATTGATGTTAGATACAATCATCATGAAGTAGGACTATCCTCTCAACAAGAAATTGAAACAGAATTATTAGCTTTCCCAAAAGCTTGTGATGATACTAAAGTTATTAAAGATATCATTAGAAGAGTTTCCTTAGAGAATGGTTTGACAGCAACTTTCATGCCAAAACCTATCTATAATGAAGCTGGTAATGGTATGCACTTCCACATGATGCTCAAGAAGAATGGAAAGAATATCTTCTGGAATAAAGGTGGTTATGCAGATTTATCTGATGAAGCAATCTGGTTTATGAGAGGTATTCTTATTCATGGTCGTTCTCTTGCTGCCCTAACAAATCCAAGCACAAACTCTTATAAAAGATTACTTCCAGGTTTTGAAGCCCCTACTAAACTCTTCTTCGGTTTAGCTAATAGATCTGCTGCTATCAGAATACCTAAATACGCAACTACAGAAGAGACTAAAAGATTTGAATACCGTACTGGTGATGCAACTTGTAACCCATACCTTGCAATGTCTGCCCTATTACTTGCAGGACTTGACGGTATTAACAGAAAATTAGACGGTAAAGGACATAACTTCGGACCTCATGATGATAATGTTTTCAATTGGCCAGAAGATAAAAAAGCTACTATTGAATCTGTTCCTGAAAACTTAGAAGGTGCCTTAAAAGCCTTAGAAGAAGACCATGATTACCTCCTTGCTGGAGATGTATTTAATAAAGAACTTATTGAATCATTTATTGCACTTAAACGTAAAGAGATTGCTGAAGTTAACAACAGACCTCATCCAATGGAGATGGCTCTTTATTATAATGTGTAGAAGTACTTTCAAACGAAATTTCACGATTTAAAACAAGTTAGAAGGGCGAATGATTTTCGCCCCTCTTAAATCCCAAAGGGATGCCATTTGTCAGCAAGGGGTGTAAACCCCTTGCTGACAAATGGCATCCTTTCAGGATTTTACCCCTTGTTATACTATTATTTCCCTTTGGGAGTTAAGAAATTTTAAGCCAATAGTATCTCTTTAGGCGTCGCTAAAGCTATGCCTTTACTGGTCGGGATTTAAGAGGTTGTAGCTCCCAATCCTTCATAATGTAAGAATTTAATTCTAACAATTGACAAAAAAATCTTATTTATTTTAGTGTAAATAGAAAGAGAAAAAGGAAGAAATGAATGAAAATACTTATAATATTAATATTAATCCTAAGTGGAATAACACTTTTATCTGCCGATGTTGCAGACCAATTTGTAGATGCTATTACGAGTGGAGACTACGAGAAGGCAGAAGGCTATTACAGTCCTGAATTAGCAGAAGCTCTCCAAAAAGGTAAATTAGAGTTTGTGTGGAAAGGCATTATTCGTAACACTGGTAATTTCGAAGTAGTTGCAGAATCTACAAGAGAAGAACGTGAAGACTTCTATTCTGTTGTATCTACTCTCAAATTTGAAAATGTCTATATGGATATGGTTATGACAGTAAATCAAGATGAGCAAATATCAGGTCTTTTCTTCCGTCCTTCCCAGTACACTGGAGATTTAGAGCAAAAGCCACCTTATGTTGATGAAGATAAACTAATAGAAGAAGATGTAGAATTTACTTGCAATGGATATAAGATGTTTGGTACACTTACCGTACCTAAAAATCAAAGGTCTTTTCCGATTTTGATTATGGCTACAGGTTCAGGTCCTAATGACAGAGATGAGAAAATTGGGGCTAATAAACCTTTTAAGAACTTAGCTCAAGGTTTAGGTAATTTAGGAGTAGCAACTTTTCGTTATGACAAAAGAACCTTCAGTGAAAGAACAATATTATCAACAATACCAAATTTCGACATTGATAATGAATACACTGAAGAAATCACTGCAGCAATTCAGTTCCTTTCTGAAAAATATCAAGGCAGAAACCTGTATTACCTTGGACATAGTATGGGTGCATTTATGGCTCCTCGTGTATTAAATGTGAATTCCAAACTAAAAGGTAGTGTCATGCTTGCTGCTAATGCAAGACCTTTGGAAGACTTAGTTTTAGAACAAACAGAGTATATTATGGCTGAAAGTGGAGAAGTCAATGAAATGAGTTTACTCTTAGTGAAAAAAGCTGTAGGAGAAATTAAAAAACTTAAAGATATGAAATCAGAAGTTGAAGAACCACTTCTTTTAGAATTATCTAAATCTTATTGGCTCTCATTAAATAATTACAAGCTTATTGATGAAGCTAAAAACATTACAAAGCCTATGTTAGTTCTCCAAGGTGAAAGAGATTATCAAGTAACTATGGAAGATTTTAACATCTGGAAAAATAATTTTGAGCAGGCTAAAAACTGGAGCTTTCAATCATATCCAGACCTTAATCATCTATTTATGACAGGCGAAGGAAAATCTCAGCCTAATGAGTATATGAAACCTGGATTCATAGCAGAGAAAGTGGTAGCAGATATTGCCAGATTTATTCTTAATTTAGAACAATAAATATTTTAGTAGAATAGAAAAAAGCAGGGATTTCCCTGCTTTTTTTATAAACTAAATCAATTTATTTTTTATCTTCTTCATGGCAATTACAATCGCAATCTTCATCTTCGCAATCACAATCACATTCTTCATCATCTTCTAACATTAAATCTACATCTTCTTCCGCATCGAACATTTCTTCAAAAGCTTTTCCAACTTCATCAAAAATATCATCATCATCGATGTTATTAATATTTAGAGTACCATCTTCATTTTCTGAATATTCATAGATCCAGAATTCATCTTCATTTTCAGGAAGTACAGCAATATACTCTTTATCATTATGTTCAAGAGTTGCAAGAACTTCACAATTCAATTCTTTTCCATCTTCCAAGGTTAGTGTGAGAGTTAATGGCTCATCATTAATTTCTTCAATGTGTTGTTTATCAGTCATGATATCTCCTTTTGAGTTACTCAACTTAGCCACAAAAAAATAAGGATGAAAAGTAGCAAGCTTTTTTTTAGCTTTGGAAATGATTCAGCTCTAAGAAAAGCATTAAGCCGGTAAGAAATACTAAAAAAGTTACTTTTTCTTAACATCTAATTCAAATTTTAGAAATGTATTTACAAAACTTGCTAAAAATAAAAGTTTGTTTAAAAAAAAAGATGCGGAGGCATTGTGCTGAGAAGATTTATATCATTTTACAAACCTCATAAAGTTTTATTTTACATTGACATTATAGCTGCAATAGTAGCATCTTTGCTAAGTATTGTATTCCCTACGGTAACACGTAAATTAGTTGGAGAAATGATTCCTAACAGAGACATTAAAATGATTATCATTTTCTTCGGTGTCTTGTTATTGATTTGGATAATCAAAGCTATCTTGAATTACATTAGAGTTAAGTGGGGACATATACTTGGAGTGAGAATAGAAGCTGATATGCGTTCAATGCTATTCAGACACTTACAAAAGCTCTCTTTTACTTATTATGATAATACAAAAACTGGACATATAATGTCAAGAATCACAAATGATTTAAATACCATTGCAGAAGTAGCTCATCATGCTCCTGAAGATTTAATTATTTCAATTTTTACCATTATCGGTTCATTTATTTTTATGTTCAAATTCAATGTTACTTTAGCATGGTTTGCCCTACTCCCACTTCCTTTTATGGTAATATGGGGCTTAACTTTAGGCAGAAGAATGAAATCAGGTTTTCGCTTAGTTAGAAAGAAAATTGCTGATATGAATAGTTCTGTTGAAAATTCTGTTCAAGGAATAAGAGAAGTTAAATCTTATGCTAATGAAGATATTGAAATAGCTAAATTTGGAGATGTTAATGTCCATTTCAAGAGAGCTAAAGAAAAAATGTATTCTCTAATGTCTCTTTTTCATACTGGTATGGGCTTCATCACTGACTTGTATTATGGTGTAGTATTAGGAGCAGCGACTTGGTTGATTCTGAATAATAGATTAGAAGTAGCTGACCTTTTAGCCTTTATACTCTACATAAATTTTATTTTAAATCCTATAAATCGCTTAATAAACTTTGTTGAGCAGTACCAGCAAGGAACCACAGCTTTTGAAAGATTCACTGAGATAATGGATATTGAACCTGATATCAACGACATTCCTAATCCTCTAAAAATAGACAATGTCAAAGGTGATATAGAATTAAGAAATCTTTCTTTTAGATATCAAGGAAGTGATGAGGTAATATTATCAAATATAAATCTTAAGATTAAAGCTGGAACTACAGCAGCTTTAGTAGGAGAATCTGGTGCAGGGAAATCTACATTAGTTTCTTTGATTCCTCGCTTTTACGAACCTTATAATGGTGAGATATTGATTGATGGCAATAGAGTAAAAGATTTAGAACAAAGATTCTTAAGAGATAATATTGGTCTTGTTCAGCAAAATGTTTTCCTCTTTGATACAACAATTAAAGAGAATATTCTCTATGGTAATCCGGAAGCTTCTGATGAAGAAGTAGTTGAGGCAGCTAGAAGAGCTAACATCTTAGATTTTATTTTATCATTACCAGATGGTTTTGAAACTTTAGTTGGAGAAAGGGGAGTTAAATTATCTGGAGGACAAAAACAGAGGGTATCTATTGCTAGAGTATTCTTAAAAGACCCAGCTATTCTCATTTTTGATGAAGCTACATCTTCTTTAGATACAGAATCTGAGCTCTTTATCCAACAAGCTCTTAATGAACTCAGTAGAGGTAGAACCACCTTGATTATTGCCCATAGATTATCTACAGTTGCTAATGCAGATTATACTTATGTAATGAAAAAAGGTGAAATTGTAGAAGAGGGTAGTCATCACAACTTGTTAGAACAAAAAGGTTACTACTATGGATTATGTTCTAGAATGGAAGTTGAATTTGATTAATCTGAGAGCAATATAGATGAAGATTTTACAAAAACTTTCAGAAAAAGAGATTGCTATAAGTTGGATGTTGATATCTGCCTTAAGTTTTGCTTTAATGGGAGCCATGGTAAAACTAACAAGAAGCATACCTGTTATCGAAAAGGTGTTTTTCCGCAATCTGATTACTTTTATCATAATGTTAGTGATAATTAATAAGAATAGAGAAAATCCATTCAAACAAGGAATAGCTACTAAGTTTTTAATTTTTCGTTCTCTTTCTGGTTTAGCTGGAGTAATTTTATATTTTTATGCTATTAGCAATATGACTCTTGCTGATTCGACTATGCTTAATAAATTATCACCTTTTTTTGTAATATTCTTTGCTGGAATATTTTTAAAAGAGGGATTTAATTTCAGAAAAATAATAGTAATTATGTTAGCTTTTGCTGGTGCCCTAATGATTATTAAGCCACAATTTGATTTATCCATAATCCCTGCAATATCAGGATTTCTTTCAGCTATATTTGCAGGTTTAGCTTATACAATTGTCAGATTTTTAAAAGATAAAGCATCTTCAAGCATGATTGTTTTCTACTTCTCAACTATTTCTGTAATTGGCACACTTCCCCTAATAATTTCTTCTTTTCTTGTGCCTAACATAACTACTTTGCTACTTTTAATTAGCATTGGTGTATTTGCAGGAATCGGACAAATTTCTCTAACTAAAGCTTATCATCTTGCTCCTGCTTCAGAAATATCTATCTACAATTATGCTTCTATTCTCTTTGCTACTGTGATTGGTGTTATAATTGGTGATTCTTTTCCTGATATTTATTCAATTTTCGGAGGAATAATTATTTTCCTAACAGCTTATTATAACTATATGAAAATGAAAGGCATTAATAATTAATGCTTAAAAAAATTGACAGAATAATATCTTACAAGAAAATAAATTAAATAATGCTGGTAGGAGTAATAATGAAAGATTTTAGTTCCCGAAATATTATTATGGGCTTACAACATACTTTTGTAATGTTTGGAGCAACAGTTTTAGTTCCAATTTTAACAGGATTAGACATTGGAGTAACCTTATTAGCAACAGGTATAGGCACCCTGCTTTTCCATTTAATCACCAAAAATATGGTTCCAATTTATCTTGGTTCTTCTTTCGCTTTTATAGCAGCTATTCAGTCTATATCTGCAACTAGCGGAATGCCTTATGCTCTTGGAGGGATTTTTGGTGCAGGTGTAATGTTTATGTTAGTAGGCTTGTTATTAAACTTTATCAGTATTGAATCATTACATAAGATACTACCTGCTTGGGTGACTGGTCCAATGATTGTTTTAATAGGACTAATATTAGCACCTGTGGCAATTTCAAACGCCAATGGTGCAAACTCCCCTTATTTATTAAACTCAATAGGAACTAATGGATGCTGGCTTTTAGCGCTGTCCGTTTTCGCTGTCTCAGTCTTTGTTAAAATATACTTTGCCAAAATAGGATTAAAGTTTCTTTCTATGTTACCAGTCTTAATTTCTTTAGTATTTGGTTTCATCATCTCTTCTATTTTTGGATTAATTGACTGGAGAGCTGTAATGGAAGCCAACTGGCTTGGACTGCCAACAATAACAAGCCCTAAATTCTCAATAAATGCACTATCTATAACTGTTCCAATTGCTTTAGTTGCCATAGTAGAACATTTCGGTGATGTCTTAGCTATTGGTAATGTTGCAGGTAAAGATTTCTTAACTAAACCTGGCATAAATAGAACTCTCTTTGGGGATGGTGTAGCATCTTGTATCTCTTCTTCTTTAGGTGGACCTGTTTTAACAACCTATAGTGAGAATACTGGAGCAGTAGCCTTAACAGGTAACACTAATCCAATTATAATGAGATTTGCTGCCGGATTTGCAATAATTTTAGCTTTTATTCCTAAATTCACAGAACTAATCAAAGTTATACCTGGTCCAGTTATTGGAGGTATTTCCATTCTTCTCTTTGGTATGATTTCATCAATTGGTATCAAAAATATGATTGATGCTAAAGTAGATTTTTCTAATCCTAAAATCTTGATAATTTCAGCATCAATGTTAGTTATTGGTTTAGGAAATGCAAAGTTTGCTTATGGTAATTTCCAGTTAGAGGGCTTAGGATTAGCAGCAATTGTTGGTATGCTTCTAAATCTAATTTTAAATTTCGGGGATATTATTGGTAAAAAGAAGGCTAAGAAAAAAAATTAAAACTATTCGATAAAAACTTAGATATGATTAAGTTGTGAGGAACAAAGAATGTTAAAAAATATAGATAATAATATGGAAATCTATGATAGAATTTGTGTAGATTATATTGCAGAAACTTTTAATAATTATCATCAAGAAGGTGTTGAAAAGTTTCTTAAATATGTAGGTAAACTGGAAAAAATCTTGGAGTTAGGGTCAGGGTCAGGTAATAATTTGACTTATATTTTTGGTCAAGGAAGAAGTATCCAGGGTAGTGACAATGTCCTCGGATTTTATGAATGGATTGGAAGTAGATTTGCTTGTCCTTTTTCTTATATTGATTTTTCGGATGTTGAGTTCGTTAATTCTTATATTAAAGATTATGAAATTTCTCATCTCTTTTGTAATCTTGCTATGCAACACTTAACTTATCCCCAACTTCAAGAATTTATGAATAATATCAAATTTTCTGGAGTGTTCTTCTTCTCTTTGTATGAAGGAATGGGAGATAATATAGATGAAAAAGGTCTTTATTCTACATACTACAAACATAGACAAATTGTCAAGATGTTAGGAAATAGATTTGAGATATTAGAAGAGTGGTTCAGTGATGATGTTCATAAATCAGATAAACAGATGCTTAACTATGTGGTAAGGCTGAAGTAATCTGAGAAAATATCAGAGATTTATTTTAGAGGGCGTATGACAAATACGCCCTTCATTATTCATTAAGATTTTGTATTTAATAGCTTAACAACAATAGCAGTATATTCTCCAACTTTACTTTCAGCACTAATAATACCTCCATGTTGATGAATAATTTTGTGTGCCAAATTTAAACCCAGCCCTGTTCCATTTTCTTTATTTGTGAAGAAAGGTTGGAAAATTTTAGGTAAAATATTTGCTTCAATACCACATCCATTATCTCTGAATTCAATAACAACAAAGTTAAATTCATCATAAGTCGAAATCTTTACAAGTCCCTCTTTATCTGTTTGTTTAATTGCATCAACAGAGTTTAAAATAAAATTTAAAAATACAGTACTAATTTGTTTTTTATCAATAGCCACTAAATCTTGTTTACTGCTGGGAGAATATTCTAATTTAATATTTTCTTTATTAAGATTACCCTTAGCTAGGTTAATTACCTCAGAAATTACTCTATGTAGTGAGATTGTCTCTAATTTAAAATCAATAGGCTGGCTATAATTTAATAACTCTTTGATTCTCACATTAGCATTTTGAGCATTTCTGATGATTATATCTGCAAATTCATCATTATCAAGATCATGTTTAGATTTTAGAATTTGCATAGAAGCTATAATATTTGTTAGAGGATTTCTTATTTCATGAGCTAAACCCGAAGCTATTTCTCCAACACCTGTAAGTCTTTGAGCAAATATAAGTTGATTAGTAGTTGCCTTGTGATCTTCTATCTCTCCTATCAATTTTTCATTCGCTAATTTCAATTCTTTAGTTCTCTCTTCAACTTTGATATTCAGTAATTTAGATAGCTTTACTTTCGATTTATATCTTTGATAAAGTACTATAGTTATTATAGATATGAAAAGAATTAGAGAAACTATAAACAAAATTGTCTTATATTGATTAGCAATAGTAAGGCTTTTTTGGGTATTTAGCAAGTCTAATTTCTGCTTTTCTTGGGTAATTTTATCTAAATTCTTCTGAGCTTCAAATTCAGCTATAAGATTAGTTACTTCATTGGAAGTTTCTTCTCTTATTTTACTTATCAATTCTCGGGCATAAATGAGAGCTTTATCATAGAAGCCAAAAGTCTGATAGAACTCTATTCTGGAGTTAAGATAATCACCTTCTAAAGAAGGGTTATAATTTGTTGTCTTAAGACTATCCCCTAAGTTAACATACCATTGAGCATTCTCATAATCATTTAACTTAGAATAGAATCTAACATATTGATTAATATTCTCAACTGAAGTATCCATCGAAGTATTAGAATTCACTAACTCATCACTTAACTTTAAATATTTCAGAGATAAATCCCACTTTTCTTTCCGTTCATAAAGCTGTGAAGTTAGAGAATAACAAGAGGCAAGCATATCAGATATAGCGTATTTATTTTCTTCTTTTTGACATACCTCAATACTCTCTAAAGCATATTGAAGAGCCTTATCATAATCTCCCGAATTTCCATAACTAATTGCTATATTATAAATTGCTAAAGCTGAGCCAGAATAATCTTGCAATTGATTATAAATCTCTACTGTTTTCAAATAATACTTCAATGCGACATCGTTCTGATCTAATGAAGAATAAATAGTAGCTAAACTAAGTTTTATTAATGCTGTAGTATTGGAAATTGGAAATTTGTTTGTATATTTATCTGCTTCCGAATACTTCTGAAAAGCAGATAAAAAGTCTTGTTCCGAAGCATAGATATCTCCTTCTAACATATAGAGATAAGCTATTATTCTTGTAGAATCTACTTCTGTCGAATAGAGACGACTCTTTTTTATCCAGGCAGAAGCATTATCATAGTCATTATTATCTAAGTAGGTTGAAGCTAACCACAAAGATGAATGTGCCATTAAACCACTATCAGTAAGCAGGGAATCAGCAACAAAAATCTTTTTCAACAATGGTATTGATTTTGAGAAGTCCCATTGATAAGAATAAACATCATACATTTTAAACAGAATTTCTCTTTTTTGGGAGTAATTACTAAAAAGGGTATCCTGGTAAGCTTTTTGAAGAATATCAAGAGAACTATCCGGATTATCGTTAAATAATAGTGAATCAGCAACTTCAAATATATTACTTAGCTTCTGAGTAGAATTTCCGCCTATGATATTTTTATATAAATGCCAAGTTTGAGTAGGAGTAGAAAATTCTTCTAAAACATTATTGTCTGCTTCTAAACTACTATTACCTATAATTATAATTAAAAAAAGTACCAAAATATTCCAATTTATTTTTTTCATGGATTCTCCCTTAGTCAGATAAGAAAACCATTCGAAAATTGTCAATGGGAAATTATAATCTATCTAATTGCGAAGGGATGTTAATTCCCCTCTTAGAGACATTTGCTAAAGCAAATGAAGAGGGGATTTATCTTGCTTGAGTTTGAATTAAAGTTATGGGATATTGTAGTTTTCTTGAAGCTTTTTCTTATGCCCCCTGTTAGTCTCTCTATATAAATCCAATGATTAATTGAGAGCCATCCGAGTATGAAATGGGTTTGTTTTTAGATTCGTAAAAGTTAAAAGAATAGTCTATTTATTTACCTATGCAAAAGTTAGCAAAAATTGAATTTAGCATATCATCGTCCGTAATTTTTCCTATAACATCTTCTAAATGAGCTGATGCTTCTTTAAGATCAAAAGCAGTAAATTCATAGCCCATAAAGTTTTCTATAGAATTAATAGCTTGATTAATAGAAATAATAGTATTTTCTACAGCTGTGATTTGTCTGGAATTAGATAATAAACCAGATTCTAATTCGTGATCACTCAAGTTAATTTTTGCTAAAAGACTATCTTTTAGGGCTTTTATCCCTTGAGCTGAAGATGCATGACAGTGTAAATAATTAGGGAATTTACTTATAAATTCTGGACTAAGTATGTCAGTTTTATTAAGTATTTTTATTATTTTATCAGGATTTAAACCCTCAACAAATGAGTTATAGTCCTTATTATTATCTGTTCCGTCAGTGATATAAAGAATCAGATCACTCTGTTCAATAATTTCGCGAGACCGATTTATCCCCATTTGTTCGATAGTATCTGAAGTTTGCCTAATCCCAGCAGTATCATAAATACGAATTAGATAGCCACCTAAAGCAATTACTTCTTCAAGATAATCTCTAGTAGTTCCAGGTATAGGAGTAACAATAGCTCTCTCAGTCTCCAAAAGCATATTAAAAATACTTGATTTACCAACATTAGGCTTACCGATAAGGCTAACCTTTAAACCCTCTCTAATCAATCTTCCTTGCTTACCTGAAGAGACCAATTCATCTAATTTACTTTTTAATTTTATTAAATTATCTTTCAGCTTGTCTAAATCTAGATCAGGAACATCATCATCAAGGAAATCTATTTCTAATTCTAATTGAACTCTGTAGTTAAAAAGTTCATCTAAAAGAAGTGATATTTTCTTATAAAGTGAACCATCTAACTGATTGATAGCTAATGTTTGAGCTTTTTTTGTTTTAGCTTGAATCATATCATTAACAGCTTCAGCTTGAGTTAAATCTATTCTATTATTAAGATAGGCTCTTAAGGTGAATTCACCTGGTTTTGCCAGCCTTATATTCTTTTGTAAAAGTGAAAGAATAGAATTTGCAACAAACATAGACCCGTGACATGAAATCTCTACTGAATTTTCACCAGTAAAGCTATTTGGAGCTAAAAAAACGGAACATAAGACTTCATCAAGAAGCTTACCGTCATCTATAATCTTGCCATAAACAAGCGAATGTGATTTAGCTTTCAAAAGTTTATCTTCTGGTTGAAATATTTTTGCAACTTGACCAATTGCATCTTCCCCACTCACCCTAATAATATGCAGTGCCCCACTACCTACAGGGGTTGCTAAAGCTGTAATAGTATCTGTATGGTACATTTTTTAGTTAGGTATTTTAATCTTTTGTTTTTCAGGGTCTTCGTTTTGGCGGTAAAGAATGCCTACATTACCAATTAAATCAATAGCTATTGCTCCTACTTCTTCAGCTATTTGAGGAAACAAGGCTTTTTTCTGTTCTTTAAAATCAGCAAACTTTATTTTTATTAATTCTTTGAGTGCCAATTCTTCATTTATTGCTTTAATAACTTGCTCTGAGACACCATTTCCACCTATCATAACGACAGGATTTACCCCGTGAACAAGTTTTTTTAAATATGCTTTTTGTTTTCCTGTAAGATTCATTTTAATTCCTTTATTATTTTTTCTTTAATTATTTCTGGAGTGAGCCCAATTTCTTGATAAAGTAGATTTACATTACCATGTGCAACAAAACTATCTGGATAACCAATATTTAAGACTGAAGTTGAGCTTGAGGAGAGATAATTACTAATTAATTGACCGACACCGTTGACTATACTATTATGTTCAATAGTTACAAGTAAGTCAAATTTATCCTGTAATGAATCAAGATAATTATAATCAAGTGGTTTTACAGTTCTAATATTTATTATTTCAGCTGAAATATTATCATCTTTTTGCAACTTTTCTCTTACCTGATAAGCTAATTCTAAAGCATGACCTACAGATAAAATAGCAACTTTTTTTCCTGCTTCAACAAGAGAGAATTTTCCCAACTCAAAAGCTTTATGGTTATTATCATCAGAATTAATCGTTCCTCTTGGATAGCGAATGATAATAGGTCCATCTTTATATTCTGAGGCAAAAGTAAGCATCTCCTGAAATTCTAATTCATAAGCTGGACTAAGCATAACTAAATTTGGTATTGGAAGTAGAAAAGATATATCAAAAGCACCATGATGAGTAGCTCCGTCTTCTCCTACCAATCCTGCCCTATCTAAACATATCACAATCGGTAATTTTTGTAAGGCTATATCGTGAATAATTTGATCATAAGCTCGCTGGATAAAAGTTGAATAGATTGCAACAAATGGCTTAATCCCCTTTGTTGATAATCCACCAGCAAAAGTAATTGCATGTTGTTCGGCAATTCCTACATCAAAAAACCTGCTGGGGTACTTTTTCTCAAATTGAGTTAATCCTGTGCCGTCAGCCATTGCTGCCGTTATAGCAACAATCTTCTTATTATCTTGAGCTAATGAGATTAATTTTTCTCCAAAGCTACTTGACCAGTTCTTAAGCTTTTTACTTTCAGTTTCTCCGGAAGTTGCATTATAAGGACCTAAACCGTGGAATTTACTAGAATTATTTTCAGCTATTGAAAAACCCTTACCCTTTTTAGTAACAATATGAAGCAGAACAGGTCCAACCATATTATATTTAACTTTATTAAGAACCCTAATCAATCGAGGTATATTATGACCATCTACAGGTCCAACATACTTGAATCCAAGATCTTCGAATATAATATTAGGGACTAAGATATTCATCATACTCTCTTCCATCTTCTGAGCTCCACGAATAAAGCGACTTCTGATAGAGCGTGGTAGAGTGCCTGAAAAATCCCAAACCTGTTTCTTGAGAGCATTGTAAGAACGGCTAACTAACATATTAGTAAGATATTTCTGAAGAGCTCCCACATTTTTGGATATAGACATATTGTTATCATTAAGAATAACTAACAACTTGTCCTTTGCTAGATGACCAGAGTGATTTAATGCTTCGAAAGACATCCCACCTGTTAATGCTCCATCACCAATAATCGCAATGCTATGACCTGCTTCCTGATTTAATTGTTTACCACAAGCAATTCCAAGGGCTGCCGAAATAGAGGTAGAACTATGACCTACCCCAAAAGCATCATACTTACTTTCAGATATATTATTAAATCCACTAATCCCATGATATTGTCTAAGTGTATCGAAATCATCATTTCTACCAGTTAAGATTTTATAAGCATAGGATTGATGACCAACATCCCAGACAATAGCATCTTCAGGAGGAGTAAATACTTTTAATAGAGCAATGACTAAATCAGTAGCACCGAGACTTGGAGCTACGTGTCCCCCATTCTGCGATGTAACATCGATAATTCTTTCTCTAACTTCTTGGGCGAGAATTTCTAATTCTGCAATATTTAATTTCTTTATTTTTTCTATTTTATCTATTTCTTTTAACAAAGTTGTCTCCTTATTGGATAATCCAACATCTTAAATTATATTATCTATATTATTCGTCAAGTGATATCTCTGCTTGACAAAAATAGCCTATCATAGAAAGCTATATTATCCCAAATAATGCAATAGTTCTTTGAGAACAACACTATATTCTTTTCTAAAGCTCTATTGCACCATTTGGGCTTATAAGCAATTTGACAAATTAAGAAGGATTTATATGGAAAACTTAAGAATAGGAATTATCGGTAATATCGGAGTTGGAAAATCAACATTAGTAACAAGCGCAAAAACTGAGCCATACAAAAACAGACTTCTTTCCCTCTTTCCAGGAGAGGCTCAAGGAGCTGATATTCATACATTTGATGAAACATTTAATCCCGTAGTTTTAGATGAATTCTATAAAGACCCAGTTAAAAATGCTTTTATGGCTCAAATTGAGTTCTTTAATGGAAGATTAGAGAGACAAAAAAGAATAGATAATTCTCGTGGTATAATTTTAGAAGATAGAACTTTAGCTGAAGATTATCATATTTTTGGTAAAGCTCAAAGAATTCTCGGTAATATGACTGAAGCTGAATTTCAAGCATATCAAAGAACTTATCATTTAATGACAGAAAATTTTAAAGAACCAGATATTTTAGTCTATTTAAAGGCTGATGTAGAAACATTAATCCAACGTATAGCTAAGCGGGGACGAGAGAGTGAGAAATTAATTCCTAAGGAATATCTCAAACAATTAAACTACCTTTACGAAGAGTATATCGAGAATTATGTTAAATGTCCTGTTTTGATTATTGACACAAATAATCTTCCTCAAACAGAATTTGTTCAAATTGCTGTTGATTTAATAGCTAACAGAATTGGCGAACTTTCTCTAAGAATAACCACTCCTGGTATTAGAAAATGGGTTAAATTACCTGAAACTGAAGCTACATTAAAAGCCATAGAAATAGAAAAGAAACTAGAAAGATACTTACATGAAAATCCTAAGCTCATTACTATTGCTGGTAATGTTGGCTTAGGAAAATCTACTATTACAGCAATAATGGAAAGGAGTTTAAATCTTACTGGACTCTACGAGAAACCTGAAGATAATCCTCTTTTAGAAAAATTCCTCTCTAATAAAAAGAAATATTGCTTTGACCTTCAACTTCACTTTTTGAAAATGAGGGCAGAGCAAAGATTGCAAGGTAAAAAAGGGGATAAAAGTTACGTAAAGGATCGCTCTCTTCCCGAAGACCTTTTAGTTTTTTGTCACCAATTCCATCATGATGGACTTCTTACAGATATAGAATTAGAAAGATTAACTACAGAATTTCATAAAATAAATAATCAACTACCCAGCGCTGATTTAATTATTCAACTGGTTGGAAGCCCAAAATTAGCTTGGCAAAGAATTCAACAAAGAGGAAGAGAAATGGAGATTGAGGGTGGTTGGAGTGAAGCTGAAATTACTAATCTAAATAGCTGGTATCAAGATTATTCAATTAATGTTCTCAAATATGGTTTCCATAAAGGAAAAGTTATTGAAATTGATGTAAGTATGATTGATTTGCTTAATCGTGTTCATGTAGGATATATTTTTGAAAGAATTTATGAAGAATTGAAAGCTAATTAAATAATTTAAATAAAGTATATACATTACAGAGCAAGAGTTTGAATAAATATATAGCTACTTAGAATTTAGTTCATTCCCCTCTTCATTGCTAGGCAATGTCTCTGAGAGAGGTGTTCATTAATACATAGTAGAGAAAAGTTTTAATAAATATATAGCTACTTTAAAATTTAATAATATCATTAAACCCTATGGTGCAATAGAGCTTTAGAGAATAGTGCAAATTCTTTTAGCAAAATCCCCTTCTTTGAGGGGGACACAGGTGGTGATTCCATAAAACGCATATACAATATATATGCCGAGAAATTATGGAAGTTACTTTAGCAGAATAATATAGTGCTAATCACAAAGGTCTGCTGACCTGTCTTGGTTTAATCCCGAAGGGATGTTAATCTAATAGGCAGGGTTCGAAAGACCCTGTATATATGAATCCTTAAAATATCTTAGCCCTGGAAGGGCGATAATATATTATTTTTTTTTGCTTATATGAACATCTCCTGTCAGTAAAAAGCAAATTACATGATTAAAACACAACCCAACTCTACTTAACTGAGCCATTTATTCAAACTCAAGAAGAATATATTTCCCTCTTGATGGCTCAAGACTGTGCATGGTAATTTTTTCTCAACCTATCAATAATATCCATCTTCTCCAATAGAGGATTATCCAACCAAATATTCTTTGCTTCCTTAATATAAAAACTCTTATCTTTATTATTTTTTAATCTAAGTCTTTTAATAAGCTCACTTCCATTCAAAGGATATTCATAAGTCTTAAAGAGCTTTATTTTTTCTTCAATCAAATCATTTTGTTTAAATTCAGGGAAAGATATTTTCATTATTTCCAGAGTTTCAGGAAGAATGTCTATATTATCATAAACAAACTTGTTTATTTTTTTTATCTGAACAAAATTAACTAATTGTTGCACACTGCTTGCTATACTAATAACTTTTTTTGTTAGCTTTTTGTTAATTGTAAGCCTAATAATAGCTTTTCCCATTGCTTCTAAATCATCAACAGCAATCGATAATAAAGCCAACCTAAAAGTTAAATCAGCAGGATATACGTCTATGTTCTCTATTAACCCTAAAACTTCTTTTTCTCTCTTCACTAAAGGTGGTAAAATATGCACCATAACTCCTGCTGCATAACAAAGTTTCAAAGACTTAGCAAATCCAGACTTCATAATCATATTAATAAATTCATCTTTAATTCTTTCTACACTAATATGTTGAAGATAGTCTCTCCAATCAACTATTCCTTGAAATGTTTTGTCTTCAATAGTAAAATTTAATCTTCCGGCAAACCTAATAGCTCGTAAAATTCTTAATGGATCTTCTTGAAAAATTATATCTGGATTTGATGTTGATCTAACTAATTTATTTTCTAAATCAGCTAATCCTAAATCTGTAAAATCATAAACCTTTTTGTCAGAAATATTGTAATACAAAGCATTAATTGTAAAATCACGCCTGAAAGCATCTTCTTGCAGAGAAGCAAAATTTACTTCAGGATGACGACTTTTATCCTTGTATTCCTCATTTCGAGTCATAACAAATTCAATTTTATGACCCTTTATTTGCACCATGGCAGTACCAAATCTTTTATAAACTATAGGTCTGTAGCACAACTTTTTCTTATATAGAAAAGTTGCTAATCTAATCCCTCCCTGTGATAAATTCACTACAAAATCAAGATCATTCCTTTCATTTTTAAGTAAAAAGTCACGAACAAAACCACCTACTACATATGTATGATTGGCAAATTCTGTTCCTTCAATCTTAGAAGCGATTAATTCAATTATTTTATCCAGCTCTATGTTTTTCATGAAATTATTCTTTAAAGAGAGATAAAACTGTCAATTTAAATGTGAAAGACAAAGAAAAATTTTACCCACCTAATCACTTCTAATCAAATTTAAATATCCACAATTTATCCACATCTCAATAAATAACCCTTTTCTTTATATCTTTTCTATAGCTATGATTATCCAAAATAACAACTTATAGAATAATAGTCCATATTCTATTAAAACGCGATATAAAAGACTTTTTTAGACTTCTACACATCAGTGGATAATTTTTTGTGAATAAATATGCATAACTAATAATAAAGACAAGTTACTCTCACAGAAATGTGTATAAGTATGGATAACTTTATAACTTATACACGCAATATCCCCAATTACAATAAAGTTTAATGCCCCTATTTTGCAGAATTTTATAATTTATCTTGACGAGTTATCCATATATCCACACACTCTACTACTAATACTAATTAATAAAAAGAAAAGGTAATATAATATGTATTTAATGATTAAGAGAGTCTTGTTTTGGTTAAGTTTTACACTACTTATTTTTGGATGTAATGATAAGGATAATACAATAAATATTACTCAATCAGATTTGCATCCAATCGCTGGGCAAATAGATTCAATCTCAGAACAATATAGTTTCAGAGATGAGATATCTGTCAATGGAGAAAACTATAAACTTCTTGTAAGTAATACTACAGAATTAGAATCACAGGCAATTTTAAGTTTTGCTTATCTCCCTGATAATGTTGAATATATTAACAATGCTACTTTAACTTTATATTCAGATCTAAAACCCTATGGTGATATGGTATTTAAGTTAAAATTATTAGAACAGGAATATCTTGAATCAGAAGCTAACTGGGAAGAGGCAAGTAGCGGTATTGCATGGGACCCAGAATTAATCTTCGATTCAGAAATAGAAGCTATTGTTTTTTCTGATACTATTGGAACTACTATTGATTCTTTAGTATTTAATCTCTCTAATGATGAAATCAAAACTTGGACTGAAAACGATCAATCTCTATTCTCCTTAATTATTTATACTGAATCAGATAATTACATTGAAATATATTCTTCCGAGCACTCTAAAAATCCTGTGTTAAAATTTAACTATAAATTAAATAGTGATGCAACTGATCTTGAAGATAGGGAATATGAGCGTAATTCCTTCAAGGATACATCTATAATAAACGACAAGCTCGGATCAGAACTTATCCTGGACAACACTCTAAAAATAAATAATCTGCCTCCTATGAGGTCATTTTTGAAGTTTAACGTAGATACTAACAATTTTCTAAATCAGAATGGTCAGGCTTTATCAGAATTCGAAATAAAACATCTTACAGTTAATAATGCTTACCTCAGACTTTATATTAAAGATTTCTCTTTTCTTCCAGAAAGTAGATTATTATATATTACACCTTTTAGAGTTAAAACAGAAGTAACAGAAACATCTATAATAGATTCAGATAATATGGAATACCTTATTAACACTGGTACTTCCCTATCAACTATTAAAGCTGAGCCAGATACAACTCAATATATTGATGTTAAAATAACTCCAATTCTACAAGGAATAATCTCAGGAGAAAAAGATAATTTTGGAATAGTACTCAAATCTTCTTATCAATCTTCTAACTTTGACCAAGTTGAATTTTATGGAAAAGATGAGCAAGATGAAACTTTAAGACCTAAAGTGCATTTTGTTTATACTTTGCCTATGGAAGATTAGGTTTCGCTATTTTCGAAAAGATGGGGAGACTGGGTTAAAGGGAGACAAGATGTTAAGAAGAAAGAAGAAGATTCTTTACACTAATTAAAAAGAATTATACTTTTGTTAAACTGTTGAATTGATAAGAAGATAGAGCCCATGGTTGGAATGCTGCTTTCTCCCGCAACAAGCTAATAAAGCTTGATTAAAATCCCGCAGGGATGTTATATAAAAAGCAGTGTTTAAAAGATAATGATGTTGAAAATGGATAGAGATGTAGAGCCCCTACGTCTTATCCCCCTCCGTGAGGGGGACACAGGGGGTGTTCAAAAAAAAGTGAGTGATGTAAATGAAAACATTGAAATCAGTGCCTTATAGGTTACCCTATAATGATAAGTTGAAAGAAAAAGCAAGATTCCTAAGGAATAATCAAACAAATGCTGAAAAAAACTTTGGTATCAATATCTTTCACCACATCACTTAAAATTTAATAGACAAAAAATAATTGATAATTTTATTGTAGATTTTTATTGTGCAAGGTATAAATTAATTATAGAAATTGATGGGGATACACATAACAGCGATGAGGCTTTTCTTTACGATAAAAAAAGAACAGATATATTAGAATCTTATGGGTTGACAATTATAAGATTTTCTAATTATGAAATATATGAATATTTTAATGGAGTTATTGAAGAGATTGAGAAATATTTGAAGTAGGTAACACCCCCCTATGTCCCCCTCTCAAAGGGGGATTAGGAAAAGGGAACTAATCTTTGATTTTTTTAATAAGAAAATAAGGAACACCCCCTTTGTCCCCCTCTCAAAGGGGGATATAAGAGGAAAGGAAGAAAAAATAAACATGAAAAAACAGATATTACTGCTGATATTATTAATGGTTACACTTATCTCAAGTGCTGAAGTTTTAGACAGAATTATAGCTAAAATAGGTAATGACATAATTTTGCAATCAGATCTTCAAAAACAGATGATGCAAATGCAGACTGCTGGAATGCTTGATGAATCAACAACTGAGCAAGATGTTTTAGAACAAATGGTAGAGTTTAAATTAATTGTCCAAAAAGCTAAAGATCTTGATTATGTAATAAATGAAGATCAAATTAATTCTATGGCTGAAAGAAGAATAACTGAAATAAGAAACTCTTTTGACTCAGAAACAGCATTTCTTAATGAACTAAAAAAAAGCAATATGAATCGATTTGACCTTTTAAATTATTTTAAAGATATGTTTAAAGAACAATCACTGAGAGAACAGGTTGTTCGTTATGAAATAGATTCCAAAATAGAGGTCAGTGATGAAGAAATTGAAGAGTTTTATAATATCCATAAGTCCGAACTCCCTCTCAGGAAACCTTCCTATAAATTAGGGATGATAATGGTTCAAATAAAGGCAAGTGAGAAGACTAAAAAACAAAGATACAAAGAGTTAGAACAAATCTATGAAAGAATTTCTCGTGGTGAATCTTTTGCTGATCTTGCTAAAAAGTATAGTGATTGCGGTTCTGCAAGTGCAGGTGGAGATCTTGGATATTTTGGTAGAGGAGAAATGGTGAAAACTTTTGAAAATACCGCTTATTCTCTCAAACCAGGTGAGGTTTCAGATATTATTGAAACTCAGTTTGGCTATCACATTATTAAATTAGAAGATATAAAAGAAAATCAAGTTCGAGCAAGACACATTCTTAAATCTCTAACTCCTACAAAATTAGATTCTACTACTTACCTTAAACTTATGCAACAAATTATTGAAAACTATAAGGAAGGAACAAGTTTTGGACAACTTGCTCTGAAATATTCTGATGATCAAGCTTCTGCTCTGAATAATGGTGTGATAGGTATCTTCCCTAAAGGCGAATATCCTCCATTATATGAAGAGTATTATAAAGTTTTACAACCAGGGCAAATTTCTGATATAGTTCTTATTGAGGATATGTATTATATCTTTGCTAATCTTGAAGATGTACCTGAAGGAGTTTATACCTTAAATGAAATCAAAGATAAAGTGAAAGAAATGGCTTTTATGGAAAAAAAACAACAGTTCTATAATGACTGGATAGAACAAATCAGACAAGAAATCTATGTTGAAATTACCTATTAAGAATTTCCATGAACTGATTGCTACTTTCTTTCTGGTAGGGAAAGTTCCTAAAGCTCCAGGAACCTTCGGAACCCTTGCTGCTGCTATTATTTATTACTTTCTACCTAGAATAAACGGAATAGTGAATACCCTAACTGGGAACGCGGGAATCTTGCCCGCACCAAGCACTACCAGTGCTTGGTCCATCACAGAGAACTCTCTGAATAATCCCCTCTTCTACGATTCACCTTTTTGGCTCATCTTTCTCATCGCTTTCTTTTTCTTAGGAGTTTACTCTTCAACTAAAGCTGAAGAGACCATGGGACACGATAACGGACATATAGTTATAGATGAGGTATGCGGCTACTGGTTCGCTTTATATCTTTTTCCTCCTACTCTTTACTATATTGTCTTTGGATTTCTCTTATTCAGATTATTCGATATTGCTAAACCATACCCAATAAATAAACTTCAAAATCTCCCTAAAGGCTGGGGAGTTATGGTAGATGATATTTTAGCTGGGGTTTATGCTGCTATAGTTCTTGGCTTGATAAATCTTTTCTGGTTTCTCATCAAACCGGTTTAAAGATTGCTAAAGGATAAAAATGAAAAGTGAAAAGTTAAGATTTTGTTTCGTAACTTGTGAGGGCATAGATTTAGCACTGTTATATGATAATTTTAAATGTGAATTAGAAAGAGGAAAAAGCTCTAATACAAATAAAAAGAAGAAGAATTAAACTCAAAACACGGTTAATAACTTTTGGTTGCTATAAAAAAAATGCTTTTTTTGAAAGTTATTATATATTAAGGAATTGGATAAAAACAAAGGAGAAAAATTATGGATTTAAAAGAAATGTCAAAAGAGCAATTGATTGGTATGTTAGATGACTTTGCTAAAAACTGGTTAGCTCATGATGGTCTCTGGTTTCAGCAAGTGGAAAAGAATTATGGACTTGAGAAAGCGATTGAATTGGATGCAGAGGCATGGAGAGTATTTACACGTATTGAAGCAAAACGAATCATGGCACGGCACAACATTCCAGAAAACAGTGGTTTAACAGGATTGAAAAAAGCTCTATCTTTAAGGCTTTACAGTAGGTTGAATATTCAGAGTATATCTGAAGAACACGAGAGTAGTTTTGTTTTCAAAATGAATAGATGTAGGGTTCAATATGCTCGGTCACGGAAAGGGCTTCCAGATTTTCCATGCAAAAGTGTAGGATTTATAGAATATAGCGAGTTTGCTAAAACAATTGATCCCAGAATAAAAACTACTTGTATTGCTTGTCCTCCAGATTTACACCCAAAAGAATTTGATTGCGCATGGAAATTTGAAATTTGATTATTATTGATGTCGGATAATTATCAATTGATAGATAATTATATTGATCTAACTTTTATTTATTTATTAGTGTTTTAAATATTATTTAAATAAACAAACTTCAGAAAAATAAGTTTTCCTTATTTTACTATTATAAAAGAGTATTAACGAAAGATAAAGGTAAAAAAATCTTGACTGTTAAAGCAAATCTAATTTGATTACTTAAATATTAAATATCACATTTGAGGATTATGGAAATGAATATAAATGGTAACATATTAGTAACAGGTGGGGCTGGGTTTATTGGTGCAAACTTTATCCATTATCTTTTTGAGCAGAAAGATTTTGCAGGGAAGGTGATTAATGTTGATAAACTTACCTATGCTGGGAATATAGAGAATTTAAAAGATATATCCAAAAACTTTGATAATAGATATAGATTTCACCAAATAGACATCTGTAATTATGAAGCTATGGATGTAATATTTACCAAGTATCAACCTCAAGTAGTAGTGCATTTTGCAGCTGAATCCCATGTCGATAGGTCAATTCATGGACCCAAAGAATTTATTGAAACAAATATTATCGGAACATTCAACTTGCTAGAATTAGCCAGAAAACACTGGAAAGACCGACAGGATGTTCTCTTTCACCATATTTCAACAGATGAAGTTTACGGTTCCTTAGGAGAAACAGGTTACTTTTACGAAGATACACCTTATGATCCACGTTCTCCTTACTCATCATCTAAAGCATCCTCAGATCATCTTGTTTCTGCTTATTTCCACACTTACGGACTACCTGTAACTATCTCTAATTGTTCCAATAACTACGGTCCATACCAATTCCCGGAAAAACTTATCCCACTTATGATTTCCAATATGTTAGAAGATAAGAATCTACCTGTTTATGGTGATGGAAAAAACATCAGAGATTGGCTTTATGTAGAAGACCACTGCTCTGGAATTTGGAAGATTATTCAAAATGGTAGAAGAGGAGAGACCTATAATATCGGTGGAGAGAATGAATGGGAAAATATTAAACTTCTCCATGTTCTTTGCGAAATTGTAGCTAAAAAATCAGGTAAAAACCTTAATAAAATTTTAGATTTGATTACTTATGTTAAAGATAGAGCAGGACACGATAGACGCTATGCTATCAACTGTGATAAAATAAAGAATGAGTTAGACTGGAAACAATCCGTAGATCTCTCTCAAGGTTTAGACAAGACTGTTGCTTGGTACTTGAATAATATAGAGTGGATTGAGAATATTAAGACTGGGAAGTATAAACTTTTGTTGAAGAATAATTATGAATCAAATTTTGACCACAGAGTCGCAGAAAGCACAGAGAAGAAAGAAATATAAAAGTATTTGCTAAACGGCTAAAGAAAATATTTATAAGAATAAAATAATAATAATAATTAATGTTTGTATGTGTTTAAAAAAAATAATAATTTGATATTATGTTTTAAAAACTCTATACTCTCTGTGTCTCTGTTGGAAAAAAAATATTGTGTTAATAGTGCTTCAGATAAATAATCTGTAAGTCATAGGGCGAAGCTCGCTGAAAAATAGTAGATTAATGAGGTTGTATATGTTATTTAATTCAATTGATTTTTTAATTTTCTATCCTATAGTTTTTTTACTATATTGGATTTTTTTTAAAAACAATATTGCTAAAAGAAATTTATTTCTTTTGATAGCTAGTTATATTTTTTATGGTTGGTGGGATTGGAGATTCTTATTTCTAATAGCTTTGAGTTCAACAACGGATTTTATTATAGGTCAGTTAATATATAAAACAGATAAACAATCTAAAAAGAAGATGTATTTATCTATTAGTTTAATTATAAGTTTAGGTATTTTATTCATGTTTAAGTATTTTAATTTCTTTATAGATAGTTTTATAGAAACTTTTACACTGTTTGGAAAGCAAATTAATTATCATGGATTGAGATTGATTTTACCTGTTGGTATTTCTTTTTACACTTTTCAAACATTGAGTTACTCTATTGATATTTATAAAAATAAACTAAAACCGACTACAAATATTGTTAAGTTTTTTACCTTTGTTAGTTTTTTTCCTCAGTTAGTTGCAGGGCCAATTGAAAGAGCAACACATTTGTTACCACAATTTGATAAAAAATATGAGTTTAAATATGAACAAATAGTAAGTGGATTTGAATTAATCTTAATTGGAATGGTGAAAAAAGTTGTTATAGCTGATAGGTTAGCAACTTATGTAGACGCTGTTTATAATAACTATGAATTTCATAATGGCATAACTTTATACTTAGCTACAATAATTTTCGCAGTACAAATTTATTGTGATTTTTCAGGATATTCAGATATTGCAATAGGGGTAGCTAGATCTTTTGGTTTTGATTTAATGAAAAACTTCAGAACACCATATTTTGCTACGAGTATGAAAGATTTTTGGAGAAGATGGCACATATCTTTATCTACATGGTTTAAAGATTATTTTTATATTACGATTGGTGGGAATAGATGTTCCAAACTAAGACAAAATTTTAATCTATTAGCTACTTTTGTTGTAAGTGGGTTATGGCATGGAGCAAATTGGACTTATGTTATATGGGGCGGTATCCATGGTTTAACTCAAATAGTTGAAAATTCTCTAAATTTAAATAAAAATAAAAAATATTCTTATATAGAAAAATTATTTAGAATTATTATTGTATTCCATATTGTTTCATTCGCTTGGATCTTTTTTAGGTCAAATAGCTTAACTCAAGCGATTGAAGTTGTAACAAGGATTTTTAAATTTGAAATTATAAAACCTTATTTAGGGGATAATAATATCATTTTTTATGGTTTCATAGCTTTAATTATTTATATAGTGAATGATTATTGTGAATATAAAGATATTAAAATATTTGAGTTAAAAAAATACAGAAAATATATATACGTTTCGCTAATAATTATTATTCTCTCAATAGGAGTCTTTGATGCTGGTCAATTTATTTATTTCCAATTTTAAAAATAAAAAACTCTTATATTTGTTATCAAGGGTTCTTATTATAATATTTGTTATATTAGTAATTGATTTTTTTACCGGAATCATTTTAAAAAATATAATTACACGTGTTCCAGATGGACGATATTTTAAATTAAATTATTCTCTAAACAAAAATGAAAGTGATATCTTTATCGTGGGGTCTTCACGTGGAGAAACACATTTTATTCCTAAATTAATGCAAGATAGCTTAAAAGTATCTGTATGGAATGCATCTAGAGGTAATCAAGGCTTGCCTTATATATATAGCGTTATTATAAGTTCAATAGAGAGATATAAACCTAAACTTATTATTATGACAGTAGAAAAACATTTTTTTTCAAGTGAGTTAAATTTTGAATCGGCTAGTATTCTTGAGCCTTTTTTCGATAACAAAACCATAAACAATCTCTACAAAGACAAGTTGTTTACAAAAAGTATTTTATTAAATAGTAACTTAATAAAATATAATTCTTCATATTTTTATTTATTAAGACCTTTAATAGCTAAAGATAAAGATGGAAGAAGCGAAGATTTAGGTTTTAACCCTCTTTATGGTTCTTTTGTTGGAAAAAAAGAAGATAAAATTAATGAATATTATTCATATGATTTAAACAAAGAATCAGTTCAATTGTTTGATCAGATAATAAGTGAAGTAAATGCAAAAAATATTAATCTACTTTTGGTCATAAGTCCGAGATATAATATCCGATTTAAAGAAAGCTCTGGTTTTGATTATATAAAAAAAGTTTGTAACAGTTATGACAATGTTCAGCTATTAGACTACTCTATGGATAAAGATTTTATCTACCAAGATGAATATTTTAAAGATGTAAGGCATTTAAACTTTAAAGGTGCTACATTGCTTACTAATAAAACAATAGCATATATAAAGAAGAGTTATTCTATGAATTAAAGGAAATAAATGCAAGCATATTTAAGTTAGTATTCTCTGTGCATAGTTAAAAAAAAGTAAATTTTTAACTTGACGAGTAGTAAAGTTACTGGTAAATTATCTTCTTGAGAGATTTAGGGAGGTTGAAATTAAATTTGTTATACTTAGGATAAACGTTAAAGTATCTATTTATATAACATTATAAACCTTTATAAATTTGTAATTAGTGTGTTATAAGTGCTTCAGGTTTATATAATCTGTAAGTCATAGGGCGAAGCTCGTTCAAAAAAATTGAACTGAAATTGAGCATCATTTTAAAATAGATGGAAGGAAAATGAATTAGATATCAGAATAATGAAGAATATTTATCCAAAATTATTTCTATGACAAACAGGTTCTGAATTAAGTAATAAACAATTTTAGAATTATGATCATTAAAATAGTAGTGGTACTTTATTTTTCTAGAATGTTATGGAATGTTATCATATAACAAAATAGAGCAAAAGAATTAACAAGGATGGATTATTAATGAGAATATTTGGAATTATTAAACCAAAAATTGATGTTCATACTATGGGTATAAACAATATTTCTTCACATTTAGAGCTTTGCGGTTATAAAGTTATAAAATCTAACCAAAATATTGAAGAAAGTACTCAAAATATATCTGACGATCATAATTATTACAAGATAGAAAAATGGCTAATAGATAATGAAATTACAGATTTGTGTTTTAGTTATAGATTAGATCAGGATTTTGGTAGCAGAGTATTTATTTATTTAGTAAAAAAATTAATCAGTAGAAATTTATTCAGTTTTAATGAAGTAAAAAAAATAAAATTTCTTTATTTCGCAGGTTTAGTGGAAGGCTGTGATAATATAACTCAAGAATTTAGAGGTGGGATAAATACTTTTATAGGTGATGAAGATATTGTAACTACACTAAAAAAATTAAACATACCTGATAATAGGATTCCTAACAGTATTATACAAAATACAGAGTATGATTTAGTCTTAAAAAATTTTGGAAGATATATCTTAGATAATGAGCTTGAAAAACAGATAGATATAAAAAGAAACTTTTGTTATAGTGGTTTTGGTACAAGAAAAGATAATATAATAAAGAGAATAGATTATGCTAAGACTAATAATTTATTGCCTTTATATCGAGCACATATTGGACCTTATGGTGAAAAGAAAACAGAGGCTTTAAAATTATTTAATCAATGGTTAGCAATTTTGGCATCGTCAAATACTCTGGATATTGTGTCTATTGGATCATCTCAATTAACTCAAGAAAAATTTGCTGAATCTTGGGAAGGTCTTGTTAATGGGGGAGGGGTACCCATCCAGT
This sequence comes from Cloacimonadales bacterium (SeqCode), assembly GCA_963692475.1. GTDB lineage: Bacteria > Cloacimonadota > Cloacimonadia > Cloacimonadales > JAFGVF01 > JAEKNW01. The sequence goes on along the minus strand of OY829950.1, from coordinate 1,528,410 downwards.
ATGAAAAAGAATTATATGATATTTATAAAATATCTCGACCTCTTCTTTTGAGAGCCTATTCTGCTACGAAAAATGTTGCAGAATTTAGTGTAACACTAGATGACAGTATTAACAACGCATGGCATGCTTTATCTTTTTGGTGGTTTAATAAAATCGATGGAAGAGGTGAGTTGTCTCTTATAGATAGTTTAAAGGAGCATGAGCAAGCTGTAAAATATATTTCAAAGAGGCAAAAGATTCTTGAAGTTAATACCTCTCATCATTTTTCTTTCAGAGGTGGTGATGATGTAAGTTATATAGTTTCTGTATATTTGGCTGCACTGAAAGCAAAGAAAGAAGGTGTAAAAATATTTGTTTTGCAAAACATGTTAAACACTCCAAAAGGAGTTAGTGCTATAAATGATTTAGCAAAATCTAGAGCAATGATAAGGCTTTTCTCAGAATTAGAAGACAATAATTTTAGAATAATATATCAACCTAGAGCTGGTTTGGGGTTATTTTCTCCATTTGAGGATATTGCAAAACAACAGTTAGTTAGTGTTTCGGCTTTGATGTATGATATTAAGCCTATTATCGAGATTATGCATGTTGTTAGTTATTCTGAAGGATATAAGTTGGCTGACCCAGAAGTTGTTATAAATAGTATTAGATTGTGTGAAGCAGCAAAAAAATATTATCCAGAGTTCAGGCTTAAATACTACATTGAAGATATTATTTTAAATACAGATGCTAAGGAGCGAGAATATTATTTTTACTCTGATTCAAAAAAACTAATTTCTTATATCCTAAACAATTATGACAAGAATTTAGATTTTCGATCATTAGAAGAGATATTTAGAGATGGAGTTTTTCCTGTTCCATATTTATGGAACGATAGAGATATTTACAGTAAGGCTGTAAACTGGAAAACTAAATTGATTAATGGAGGCGTTGAATTAGTAAAGGAAGATTCATTAAATAAAATAGAGATGGATGACAGAATTGAAATTTTAAAAAATATGAGAAAATTACCTTGAGGTTATTATGCAAATAGCAGTTATTGGAGCTGGTAACTCTGGCCTTGCAATGGCCGTTTATTTGAAGTCTTTTGGGCATAAGGTAAACTTATGGAACAGGTCTAAAGCTACTATTTCTGATATATTGTTAAATAACACTATAACATCAGAAGGATTTATTAATGGCAGTTTTAAGATAGATGTTGTTTCTACAAATATTCAAGAAGTAATCGAAGATTGTGATTTGATTATGATTACAACTCCAGCTAATTCTCATCAAGAAATAGCGGAGCTGATTGTGAAAACAATCAAAAATAATGCTGTAATAGTTTTGAATCCTGGAAGGACTTTTGGGGCTTTGGAAGTTGAGAATATCTTTAAGAGATATTTCAAAAATAATATTATTATTGAAACACAATCTATTATTTTTACATGCAGGAAAATCAATAAGATATATGTCAGAATTTATACAATTAAAGATAATATTGGTTTTTCTGGAATCACTAAATCAAAATCATTATTAGCTTATTCATTATTACCAGAATGTTTGCGCAGTAAGTTTACAGTCGTTAATTCAAGTTTATATACATCACTTGGAAACATTGGAATGATATTGCATGTAGCACCAGTCTTATTTAATATAGGTTGGATTGAATTTCCTGAAGTTAAATTTAAATATTACTATAATGGAATAACAAAAACAATTGCCAGATTTTTAGAAAATTTAGATAAGGAAAGAATTGCTGTAGGAAAAAAACTTGGTGTAGATTTGGAAAGTGTCACTGAGTGGATACAAAGGGTGTACCATGTTGATGCTTTAGATTTATATTCAATGTTGCAGAAAGTTGATGCTTATAAGGAGATAGATGCTCCAAGATCACTTGAACATAGATATTTATATGAAGATGTTCCCATGGGATTAATTCCTTTGGAGCAGATTGGCATAAAATTAGGTATTGAAATGAAATGTACAACAATGCTTATTAATCTAGCAAATGAAATATTAAATGAAGATTTTAGAGAGACTGGAAGAAATCTTAAGAAACTTAAATTAGATGAATTAAATACTAACCAGATTATTGAGCTATTAAATGATAAAATTAAATAAAATAAACTACAATATTCCTGTCATTTTAGGAAATAGTGTTAATGCCTTAGGGATAGGAAGATCTTTCGCACGGGTTAATATAAAATGTGTTGTGATTGCATCAGAAAAAGGGGTAGCTAATTATTCTAATAATATTATTAGTATATATTTCCCAAAGTTAGAGGATAATGAAGAGTTATATCTAACTAAAATGATTGATTTTTCAAAAAAAATTAATAAAAAAGGATATCTTGTTGCAACTAGCGATAAATATTTAAGTTTTTTAGTTAAATACCAGAAAATTCTTATTGAATATTTTGATATACCTCTTCCTGATGCAGAAGTTGTGGAAATGTTAGGGAAAAAGGATAGTTTATCTGAATTTGCTTTGAAAAACGGAATTTTAGCCCCCAAAACATATAGTATTAATTGCCTATCAGAAATAGATGAGGTTTTACAAAAACTTAAGTTTCCGTGGATTATAAAACCTTTGATTAATGATGGTGGTTTCCAAAAAGAGTTGGGTGAAAAAGTTCTCTATATTGATGAAAAGAATTTTAATGATAAGTTGGGTTGTTTAAGTAATTCATCCTATAAAAATAAGAAGCTTCAAATACAAGAATTCATTTCTGGGGATGTAACGAAATTATATACAATTACGAGTTATGCTAATAGGAATCATGATATTGTAGCTTATTCTGTTGGATATAAAATAAGACAATATCCTATGAAGGCAGGCACTATTACTTCTGGTAGAGTTGATAACTGCAAGGATTTTGTAGAAATAGCCCAAAACTTGATAAAAAAATCTAAATTTACTGGTGTTTCTAATACTGAATTTAAGAAAAATTTTAATAACGATTACTATTTAATGGAAATTAATCCAAGACCAGGATTATGGAATTATAGCTCGACTGCCTCAGGTGTTAATATAATGGCAATTGCTTATTTTGACTATTACAATAGCAAAAATCATGGGGCTTTTAAGCCGATAACAGGAACAAAAGAAATAGTTTGGGTTAATATATTATTAGATTTAAAAACGGCTATTATAAAAAGAGACAATAAAGAAGTATCTACTCTCAGAGAATTTTTTAAATGGCTTGGCTCTATTAGAGGGAGAAAAATTTTTGCAGTTTTAGATTTTAAGGATATTAAACCTTTTATTTATTATTTTTTCCACACAGTAATAATGATTACCAAAAAAAAGAGTGAAAAGATATAATGAGATATTTAAAAAATATTGTTATAAATTTTCACGCTATATATGATTCAAGATGGATGGAGAAAATATTATTATTTTTGAAGAAAACATATAATATTATTTCTATTGAAGAGCTATATTCTTACTATCAAGGGGAAAAAGAACTTTCAAATGCCTGTCATATTACTTTTGATGATGGAGATGTTAGTTTTTACAAAATAGTTTTTCCTCTTTTAAAAAAACATAATATATCAGCTTCAATCTATGTCTCTCCTAAAGCTACTATTGAGCGGACAAACTTTTGGTTTCAAGAAAAAAAAGATTATGATAAAATTTTGTTAAAAAAAATCTTTTGTGAAGTAAACAATTTGTCTTATGAAGACGTAATTGAACCCATCAATGTATTATTAAAGAATTCTACTCTTGAATCAATATGGAAATGTCTTGATTGCTATAGAGAGAAAACTAATACAAAGCTAACTTCTTGCATGAATATGAATTTGGAACAGTTAAAAGAATTAGATGAATCAGGATTAGTAGCAATTGGTGCTCATACTATGGATCACCCTATTTTGTTCAATGAATCTGATGAAAGATCTTACCAAGAAATATCTGATTCGATAGTTGAATTAAAAAAAATATTAAATAAAGAAATATTATATTTTGCTTACCCTAATGGAATTCCAAATGTGGATTTTAGTAGAAGAGAAATGGACACTTTAGAGAAAATGGGAATTAAAATGGCATTTTCTACAGACCCTCAATTTATAAATAAAAACGATAATTTATTAAGTATCCCTCGAACTGGGCTAACTAAAGGAAACATACCATTTATATTTACTAAATTATTACTAGGACCAAAATATAAAATGATAAAAAAATTAATGAAAGGCAAGCAGGAAAATGAGTTAAGGTTATAACTATATATGGGTTACTATGGAAATTGATTTTAACAAAAAAGAATCTTCAAATAGTAAGTTAGTTTGAAGAAGTACCTACTTCTAAAAAAAATACTGAAGCTTACTAAAAACATAGAGACATGTTTTAATTCAAAGTATTACTGGAAATTTATTCAATAATATATTAATGGTTAAGATTACAGTATTGCTGAAAAAATGACAGGAAATATTAAATTGTTTCATATAATTCTGAAGTGTCAGTAAATAAAATTAGCACATTCCATCAAAAAATAATAGTTCTAAATCTTATTCTAAATTTAGAGTAGCATTTATAGAAGCTATGATATTAACTTGAATTTAGTAATTTATATAGAAGGTTTTCTTTGTTAAGTAGAGTGGATTAATGAAAGAGAACAGTTATATTTAGAATATTCACTAACAAGTTTTCTATTCCAACAGCTATTACAATGATATCTTGTAACGCTTAGTATCAAGTCCAAATCATACTTGGACGGCTCTCAATAAATCACTGGATTTTTATTGAGACACTTACAGAATACATAAGGAAAAGCCTAACGTAAACTCTAATCTTTCAATGTTTATGTTATTAATAATAAATGATATTGACCAATTATTGAATATCGGACAAATATAAAACAATGTTATGTTTTTTGAAATTAAATTTACAATAAGATTATAATAAATATGATGTCATAGATTACTCTATGTAACACTCAGTCTATTTGAGAAAGATCCTTATAGAATTTTAGGATATTGAGGGATTTAGTAATGTTTAATTATTTGGAGTTAATCTAAGTTTAATTAGTGCTTCAAAAAAAATAGAAACATTTAATTTTCTAATAACGTTAAAGCGGTACTATAGATAGAATATATCTGTAATCCTGAAAAAAATAAACATAAATGAGACAATATGGTTTTCAATTCTTTACATTTTTTAATTTTTCTTCCTATAGTATTAGGAATTTATTTAGTAATAAACCAGAAAAGTCGTCTATATTTATTACTTATAGCTAGTTATTATTTTTATATGAGTTGGAAATCAGAATATGTTATTCTTATTCTTTCTTCCACAATAATTAATTTCATATCAGCTATATATATTGATAAATATCGAGAAAAGAATATTTCAAAAGCATGGTTAAGCATTGGTGTAATAACATCGTTAGGTATATTGTTTGTTTTTAAATATCTTAACTTTTTTACACATTCATTTAGCTTGTTATTTGATGTAAGTGTGAATAGATTTAATTTGTTACTACCCGTAGGAATATCATTTTATACTTTTCAAACATTAAGTTATACGATTGATGTATTTCGTAACAAAACTAGAGTAGAAAAAAACTTCTTTATTTTTGCATTGTATGTATCATTTTTCCCTCAGTTAGTAGCAGGACCTATTGAAAGAAGTGATAGACTTTTACCTCAGTTTTATAGAGAACATTCTTTTAAATATAAAAAGTTTGTAAATGGGTTAAGAATGTTGTTATGGGGTATGTTTAAAAAGGTTGTAGTTGCTGATAGATTGGCCACTTATGTTGATGTTGTTTATAATAATGTACCTGATCATAGTGGCATTACATTATTACTTGCTACTTATTTTTTTGCATTTCAGATTTATTGTGATTTTTCAGGGTATTCTGATATAGCAATAGGTACTGCAAAAATGTTTGGATACGATCTGATGACAAATTTTAGAACTCCTTATTTTTCTAAAACCCTAAAAGAATTTTGGAGTAGATGGCATATTTCTCTATCAACTTGGTTTAGGGATTATTTTTATATTCCGATAGGTGGGAATAGATGTTCAAAATTAAGACAGAATTTCAATTTATTATCCACTTTTATAGTAAGTGGATTATGGCATGGAGCTAATTGGACATTTATTATATGGGGAGCAATTCATGGAATTTATCAAATATTCGAGAGATATTCAAGCAAACTCTTCAGTAGGTTGTCCCAAACTACTAGATTGAATAAAGTTCCTTATTTACAAAACATGATTAGTATTTTTGTTGTTTTTAATGTAGTATGTTTCGCTTGGATCTTTTTTAGGGCAAACTCTGTTTCAGATAGCTTTTTAATTCTAAGAAAAATCTTTACTGATATATCCTTAAAAAATCTATTTATTGACGGTAAGGTAATGTTGCTTTCTATTATAGGTATTTTAGTGACATTGCTTTATGATATACTATCTTTTAATATTGGGTTTGCTGGCTTTTTGAACAAACAAACAACTATATTTCGATGGAGCACATACATGCTGCTAACTTTTATTTTATTGGGTATTGGTTTTTTTGGTGAAAGTAAATTTATTTATTTCCAATTTTAACAAGTTTATTAAATAAGGACAGTATGAAATTACTAATTGTTAAATTATCTATTTATGTTATTATAGTTTTATCTATTCTGCTTATAATGGAATATTTACTTCATATTATGCCAACGGATTATTCCTATAAAAAGGCATATTTAGAAGAGAATATTGGAAACATAGAAACCTTAATTTTAGGTCATTCTTATGCCTATGATGGAATAAATCCAGAATATTTTGATGATTTCTCTTTTTCAATGGCATATGTTAATCAACCACTATATTTTGATAATTTGTTATTAGACAAATACATAAATAAAATGCCAAAGTTACAGAGAGTAATCTTACCCGTATCTTTTTTTTCATTAAACAGAGGTTTTGATGACATCGGTATTTCATCTAGAAAATACGACTATTATAGGTATTACAAAATAGGTCAAGAGATTATCCCAAAATGGGATATAAAAAAATATTCTATTATAATAAACAAGGGACAGGAAAGATCGTTAGTTGCTCTTGCCAAATATATACTGCCAAACAAATCAAATATTACTTGTAATAAGTATGGCGCTAGTACAATAAATAGAGATATATTTAACCCAAATAACAAAGTAGATGATCGTGAAATATATTCGAATGTTTCATTGCAAAAAATAGCTAAAAATACTGAATATTTGTCAAAAATTGCACACATTTGTGAAAGTAAAGGTATAGAGCTAGTATTAGTAGCTTTTCCAATCACTGAAAACTTTTCGCAATCTATAAATTTTGAAGCTAATAACGATATCGTTATGGATGTTGTGAGTGGTATTCTGGAACAATATAATAATGTTAAATTTTTTAATTATCAGGATGATAAGAGATTTAGTAATAAAGATTTTAAAAACTACGACCATTTAAACTATAATGGGGCTAAAAAGTTTTCTATAATACTATGGAAAGATATTGCAAAATAAAGAAAATACAAGAAATTATTGCTTAAATAATTTTAATTTACCCTATTGAAAGGAGAAACATGAAAACTGTCGTTATCCAAGGATTAGGATTTGTTGGCTTAGCTATGGCAACTGTTGTTGCAAATGCTGTAGATGCAAAAGGAAAACCGTTATATAATGTTATTGGTGTTGATCTACCTATGAACCAATGTAGGATTGATCAAATTAATCTTGGTGAGTTGCCTTTTAAAAATGAAGATGCAACTTTTCCTATACAATTAGAAAAAGCAGTTTTAGAATATAAAAATTTATTAGCTTCTACTGATGAAAATTGGTACAAGAAAGCTGATATAGTAGTTGTAGATATACAGCTTGATATCAAGAAGAGAACCTTAGGTAATGCTAAAGATTGCTATTTGGAAAAAGATGCTTTTATTAAAGCAATACATACTCTTGGTAAACATATAAAACCCGAGTGTTTAGTATTAGTGGAAACAACAGTAGCTCCAGGCTTCAGTAGGCATGTAGTAAAACCTGCATTGGATAAAGAATTTATGGAAAGAGGAATTGATGTGGTAGCTAATCCTCCTCGCATTGCTCATTCTTATGAGAGAGTTATGCCTGGAAAGGAATATTTAGCTTCAATTAGATCATATCCTCGTACCTTCTCAGGATTTGATAAAATTAGCGCTGATATGGCTCGTGAATTCTTAGAAGATGTTCTTGAAGTAGATAAATTCCCTCTCAGAGAAGAAAAATCTACTGAAACATCAGAGCTTGCAAAAGTTATGGAAAACTCTTACAGAGCAGTTAATATTGCTTTGGTTAACGAATGGACTTTGCTTGCTGAAAAGATGGAAGTTAATATCTTTGATGTAATCGAAGGTATTAAAAAGAGAAAGACTCATAATAATATGCTTTATCCAGGATTGGGTGTAGGTGGTTACTGTTTAACAAAAGATACACTTCTTGCTTATTGGTCTGGAATAAACTTCTATGATGAAAATCTTGATTTACCAATGACCATTAAAGGTATTAATATTAATGATACAATGCCTTGGCATACCTATGATTTAATTAAAGATAAATTCCATGAGGATAAGTTCAAAACTATCCTACTCGGTGTTTCCTATCGTGAAGATGTGGGGGATACCCGTTACGCTCCAGCTGAAAAACTCTATACCAAGTTAGATAATGATGGCTTAGATGTTGTCGTTCACGATCCTTATGTTGATGAATGGCCTGAATTACCAAACGCCAAGTTTATTGAAAACATAAATGATCTTAAAGCTTTCGATTGTGTCGTTCTTGGTGTAAAACATAATTGCTACCTCAACCTGTCAGCTGAAGAACTTATAAAGGCAACCAAATCTGAAACACTTATTGTAGATGCTAATAATATTCTTGATGATGAGAAGATCTTAGCTCTACTTAAGAGTGGAAGAGATGTAGTGGGTGTTGGAAAGGGGCATATTGCTCGCATGAAGCGAGAAATGGTATAGCCACCAAAAAGAAAAGATATTTATCCACTAATTAACACAAATAAACACTAATGAATCAAGATAATTTACTTTATAAGAATGAAGTATATAAAATTATAGGTGCTTGTATGGAAGTACATAATAATTTAGGTTCAGGATTTTTAGAACCAATATACCAGGAAGCATTAGAAAATGAGTTTGATTGGAGAGGTATAATCTTTGAAAGAGAGAAAGAACTAAAAGTTAGATATAAAACAATTATTTTAAATAAAAGATATATTGCTGACTTTGTATGTTATAATAATATAATACTTGAATTAAAGGCTACTAAAGAATTCAATGAAGCTTATTATGCTCAAGTAATTAATTATTTAAAAGCAACTGGGTTTAAGCTAGCCTTGCTTGTTAATTTTGGAAAACCTAAATTAGAATATCGAAGAATCATTTTATAAAATTTCTTATTAGTGCTTATTAGTGTTCATTTGTAGATAAAAAAATGGTTTAGATTTTAAAAGATTAGTCTTTTAGATAGAAATTTTCAGTGTTTTCTGTGTATTCAGTGGCTAATATTTTTTATTCTAATTCTAAGCAGGCGAAACAGACTAACCACTAAATCTATTTAAAAATATCTAATAAATAAAGAGATCAAAAGCTTAAAAAACAATAAAAGGAAACAAATCATGAAAGCAGTAATTTTAGCAGGAGGATTGGGAACTAGACTAAAACCTTTTACTGAAACTATTCCAAAACCTTTACTTCCAATTGGAGAGAAGGCTATTTTAGAAATACAAATAGAAAGGTTAAAGAAGTATGGGTTTGATGAAATATATCTAGCTACAAACTATAAATCTAATTATATAGAAAGCTTTTTTGGTGATGGTTCTCGGTATGGAGTTAAATTAGAAATTAGCAAGGAAACAAAAAGGCTCGGAACTGCTGGACCTATAACATTATTAAGGGATAAGTTAACTGAGCCATTTATAGTAATGAATGGTGATATACTAACATTAATTGATTTTGGAAAACTCTATTCCTTTGCTTTAGAAATGAATTGTCCTTTAACCATTTCGATTAAAAAAGAAATAACACCTTTTGCTTTTGGAAATATTTTGTTTGATGGAGATTATGTAAGCTTTATTGAAGAAAAACCAGACTTAGTAAATTATATCTTAGCAGGAATTTATGTAATGACACCCAAAGTGTTTGATTCAATTCCATATGACACACCTTATGGTATGGATAATTTAATTCAAAAATATCTTAAGGAAAATACTAAAGTTGCTAAGTATGAAATGAATGAGTATTGGTTAGATATAGGTCGTTTAAACGACTATGAAAAAGCTCAAGATGTATATAAAACACATTTTTGTGAGGAAGAATAGATGAAAAATGTATTAGTAACTGGAGCGGATGGATTTATCGGTTCTCATTTAACTGAAGCATTGGTTAAAGCTGGTTATAAAGTAAGAGCATTTGTTTATTATAATTCGTTTAATCGTTGGGGATGGTTAGATGCATTTCCTAAAGAATTATTAGATAAAATTGAAATATTCTCAGGGGATATCAGAGATCCTAACGGGGTTAGAACAGCTATGGAAGGAATAGACACCGTTTTTCATTTAGCTGCTTTGATAGCAATTCCTTTTAGTTATCATTCACCAGATAGCTATGTTGATACAAATGTAAAAGGTACCCTAAATATTTTACAGGCTGCACGGCTATTAGGAACAAAGAGAGTGCTAGTTACTTCTACATCAGAAGTATATGGTACGGCTCAATTTGTACCGATTACAGAGTTACATCCCTACCAAGGTCAATCACCGTATTCGGCAAGTAAAATTGGAGCTGACAGAATGGCTGAATCTTTCTATAGATCGTTTGATTTACCAGTAACAATTGTTAGACCATTCAACACTTTTGGACCAAGACAATCAGCTAGAGCTGTTATACCGACTATTATTACTCAACTATTAAGTGGATTTGAAGAGATAAAGCTGGGAGATTTAACACCAACCAGAGATTTCGTCTATGCCAAAGATACAGCACAAGGATTTATAGAAATTGCTAAATCTGAAAAAACTATAGGGGAAGAGATAAATATTGCTACCCAATCAGAAATCACTATTGGCCAACTTGCTCAAGAAATGATTAACCAAATTAATCCAAAAGCTAAAATTGTTTGTGATGAGCAACGATTAAGACCAGAAAAGAGTGAGGTAAATCGATTATTCGGGTCAAATGAGAAAATTAAAAGATTAACAGAATGGAATCCTAAATATACTTTAGCTGAAGGATTGAAAGAGACTATTGGGTGGTTCTCGGATAAAGAGAATTTGAGACAGTATAAGCCGGGAATCTATAATTTATAAGAGTTTAACACAAAATCACGAAAACTGCAAAAAACATAAAACTTTTAACACGAAAGCACTAAAATTACACGAGAACACAAAAAATAATAAAAAATTGGATAGATAAATAGAAGCATAGATGGTTAAGAGGTTAGTTATGGTTGTTGTTGATCAAGAAAAGATGGATTATCTTAATGACTTAAGTAAAAAGATAGTTAATTGTATTTATAATGTTCATAAATAATTAGGTCCAGGTTTATTAGAAAGAGCATATCAAATGAGCTTGTGTAGAGAATTAGAGTTATGCAATCTTTCTTATGATAGTGAGGTTATGATTCCTCTTATCTATAAAGGTTTGAATATTGATTCTGGCTATAGGTTAGATATTATTGTTGAAGATGAAATTATTATTGAACTTAAAGCAGTGGAAGAGATGAAGGCCTTGTTTAGTTCTCAGCTTCTAACATACTTGAAACTTAGTAAAAAGAAGTTAGGGCTGTTAGTAAACTTTAATGTAAGTAATATTGGCAATGGAATAAAAAGAGTAATTAATTAAAATTTTATTCTTTAGTTTAATTTCGTGTTTTAGTGCACTTTTTGTGCTTTTGTGTTTAAATCTTCGTATTAGCAATAAAGGAATATAAATGTATAAAATACCATTATTTGATTTAAATTTTGATGAAAAAGAAGAGCAAGCTGTTATTGATGTTTTAAGGTCTAAGTGGATATCCACTGGCCCTAAATGTGAAGAATTTGAAAATAAGTTTTCTTTAATGTTGGGGGTTAAACACTCTTTATCATTAGCAAACTGTACTGTAGCCTTGCACTTGGCTTTTGAAGTTCTGGACATAAAAGAAGGAGATGAAGTAATTTGCCCTTCTCTAACTTTTGTGGCTACAGCCAATGCAATAAAATATGTAGGAGCTATTCCGGTATTTGCTGATATAGTTAGCTTAACTGACTTGACAATTGATCCTGAGGATATTAGAAGAAAAATTACACCAAAAACTAAAGCTATTATCGTTATGCACTATGGTGGGTTTGCCTGTGATATGGATAGTATAATGGAAATAGCCAAAGAACATAATTTGAAAGTTATCGAAGATGCCTGCCACGGTCCTTTGTCTGAATACAAAGGTAAAAAGTTAGGCACAATAGGTGATATAGGCTGTTTCAGTTTCTTCTCTAACAAAAATATCAGTACTGGAGAAGGTGGAATGCTCATAACTAACAATGATCAGTATATCAAAAAAGCGAAACTATTAAGATCGCATGGTATGACATCACTATCTTATGAAAGAGCGAAAGGACATTCAACTAGTTATGACGTAGTAGAGTTAGGATTTAATTACAGAATGGATGATATCAGAGCTTCAATTGGTATTGTGCAGTTAGATAAGATTGAAATAGATTTAGCTAATAGATTAAAGATAAGAGAACAATATATAAACTTACTAAAAGATATTCCTAATGTAGTAGTTCCTTTCAAAGACAATATAGAGTTTGCATCAAACTATATTTTTCCAATAGTGTTAGAAAACTCAGATCATATTTACAGAGAACTGGTAAGAGAAAAGCTGTCTGAAAAAGGAATTCAAACAAGTGTTCATTATCCAGCTGTTCATAGATTTTCTATATATAAAGCTGATAAAACTTATTTACCTCTAACAGAATATGTAGCTGACAACATAATAACTTTGCCAATGTATGGGGCATTAACCCAAAGCCAAGTAGAGTTTATCGTTGCTATATTAAAAGAATCTCTATGTCAAATGTCATAATAGTAGGTGCTTTTCATGAGATTATTGAGTTAGTTCAATCTTGTGATTTTATTATAGAAGGATTAATTGATAATAATAAAAGTGGTTCATATCTAAATTACCCAATAATCGGTACTGATGATTTAGCACACTCTTTATGTAACAAAGAAATTATTATTACACCTGATACTCCTAGAATTAGAAAGAAACTGGTTAAAATTTACTTAAAAACTGGAATAGCTTTTCCGAAGATAATATCATCTTATGCAATTATTTCTGCAAGTGCCACAATAGGTATGGGGACAATTATTCAGCAGGGGGCAAATGTATCTTCGTTTTCTTTGATAGGGCAATTTGTAAAAATTAACACTAATGCTAATATTATGCATGACTGTATAATAGGTGATTACTGCACAATAGCTCCTAATGCTGTTATTTTGGGTAATGTGAATATTGGTAGTGAAGTATATATTGGTGCTAATTCAACTATATTACCAAATATACAAATTGGAGATAATGTTATTATTGGAGCTGGAGCAGTAGTTACGAAGAGTGTTAAGGCTAACTGTGTAGTTATGGGAGTGCCAGCTAAAACAGTTAGAGAATTTTCTGGAACTGAGGAGTAAATATGAAAATGCTATTAGTAATATCAAATTACAACGAAGAAAAAGAGATAACTAATACAATCAATGATGTTAAGGTAAATTCATCTATTGATATTGATTTATTAGTTATTGATAACTGGTCTACAGATAATTCAATGAAATTAATCAAAAAAGAAAATGTTGAATATCTAAAACATCCAGTCAATACTGGAGGTGGGGCTGGTGTAATTAAAACTGCTTTTATGTATGCTTTTTTAGAAGATTATGATATTTATTGCCATATGGATGGCGATAATCAACATAATGCAAATAATATTTCAGATTTGGTTAAACCAATCATTAACAGAAAAGCAGATATTGTTGTTGGTTCTAGATTTATAAAAAAAGAAGGATTTCAATCGTTCTTTTTGAGAAGAATAGGTATTTCTACTTTTTCCAAATTGCTTTCAGTTTTAACTAAAAGTAAATTAACAGATGTAACTTCAGGTTTTAGAGCATATAATCGAAAGGCTATTGTTTTTTTTGGTAAGCAGTACAAACATGAATTTGAAGTGGTTGTACAGATGATTATGATATGTTACTACGCCGATTTAAAAATAATTGAAATACCTGTTTTAATGAAGCCAAGACTAACAGGAAAATCTGAAATAAATGTAAAAAATGCTCTTAAATTTCCAATTTATGGTTTTATTTCTATTATTGGATCTATCTTTCAACGTAAGCATATAAAAGGACTTTCTAATGACTTTGAATATTAAAATAGTAGCAACTATACTCTCACTAGTTTTTTTCACTTTTTTTGTTAAGATAATTAGTAATAGGTCTATCAAGCCATTTTATTCATTTTTATGGTTAACTATTAGTTTATTGATGTTTAGTGTTGTGTTGTTTGAAAAGTTTTATAAAACTATTGCTACTTATTTAGGAATAGTGGATGCTACGTTTTTAATAATAATTGCTATAATATTCTTTTTATTAATTTACATATTATACTTATCAATTAAAATATCTGAAATGTCCGACAGGATTCAAGAATTAATTTCTTTCACTGCAATATTAGATAAAAAAATTAGGGAAAGCAATGACAATAAGTAATTTTATTTTAATCTTAATCGTTACTTTTTTGCTCGCTGTAGCTCAAATCTTAGTTAAGATCGGAGTGGATAATCTTGGTGGTCTGAATATAGGGATAAAAACTTTCTTCTCAGATATAATACCAATAATTTTATCATACCACCTTTGGTTAGGTGGTGTTACAATTGTAGTAAGTAGCCTTCTGTGGATGAAAGTACTTTCAAAAGTAGAGTTAAGTGTAGCATATCCTTTAATAAGTATTAGTTATGTTTTTGGACTATTAGCAGCAAAATACATTCTAGGAGAATCTATACCATCTATCAGGTGGGTAGGAGTTGGGGTTATTGGTATAGGTATTGTTTTGCTTACCAGAGGATAGTTAAAAATTTTATGTTGGGAGTTGATATGACTTTTTTGTTTAGTGTAGATGTTGAAGATGTACGACTCGGTGTTAAAGATGGGTACAAATATAAAGAAAGAGTCCCATATAATACAAGAATTTATTTAAAATGGTTGTCAGAAAAAAACTTTAAAAGTACCTTTTTTGTTACTGGAGATGTTGGAGAGAAGTATCCTTTTTTAATAAAGGAAATTGTAGAACAAGGGCATGAGATTGCTTGTCATACTTCCAAACACATAGGGTTGGATGAATATACTGAAGAAGGTTTTTTTGATGATATGCGGAATAATATCTCTGTATTAAAGAAGGCTGGAGCTACTGACATAGAGGGTTTTAGAGCCCCCTCTTACTCTTTGACAAAGCAAACAGAGTGGGTATATCCAATTCTAAAAGAATTGGGAATTACCTATTCCAGCTCAGTACTATCAGCTAAAAATCCACTTTATGGATGGCCTGAGTTTGGTGATAGACCAAGAATGACCAGTTCAGGGATTTTAGAAATTCCTTTAACTATCGGAAAACTTGGGCCATTAATTATTCCATATGTTGGGGGAATATATTTTAGAGCGATACCTCAAATATTCATACAAAAAATGGTTGGTAAAACAACAAAAAAAGGTCTTCCTTTGGTTGGGTATTTTCACCCTTATGACATTGACTCTGGACAAGAAAGGTTTATGCATGGTGGAATAAAAAATAATCATTTTTATAACTGGTTGATGTATTATAATCGGAAAAATGTTTTAAAAAAATTGAATATCTTATTAGATAGCGGAAATAACATTATAACATACAAAAAGTATATTGATAGATTTAAATCAGAAACTAAACAAGGATATTAAATGGAATACGAGATTGTAAAATCACAAGTAAACAAAGAAAATATACTTTTATACTCACAGTTTTTAACATCTTCATTTCTTGCTTTAAATTATACAGATATATCTCGGGCTTCAGTTGATTATCTGCAATGGCAATATATTGATAACCCTAATGGCCAATTTATCGGATATGACGCATTTTATAACGGAGAATTAGTTTCACATTGGGCAACATTACCAATTTTATATAATATTAAAGGTAAATCAACTAAAGGTCTATTAGCCTTAAATTTGGTTACTCACCCTAAGCATAGAATGAAAGGATTATTTATAAAAATTGCTAACAGAACTTTTGAGGAAGCATTCAATTTGGGATACGAATTTATCATCGGGGTCGCGAATCAGAACAGTACTCATGGATTGGTAAATAAACTGGGATTTGATTTAATTTCTAGGTTGGATGTTAAGATTGGTTCAGGTATCGTTGATGTTGGTAAACGAGAGAACCATGAATTTTATTCCTTATGGAATAAGGAAACACTTAAATGGAGGTTGTCAAATCCTTTCATCACTTATTTTAACAACAAGAGAAATGATATAATTGCATCTACAGGAAAATTTAAAATATATGCTCAAATGCATTATAATCAAACAAACTCTCCTGAAGTAACATTTTTAAAGAATAAGAATTCCTTATTGAATCTATGGATTGGACTTTCTAAAGACAGAAAAACAAAAGGAATGTTAATTGATTTACCTGAAAAATTTAGACCTGTTCCGCTAAATCTAATATTCAAAAATCTAAAAGATAACGACTATAAGTTTACCAAAGATGATGTGTTCTTCGAACTAATAGATTTTGATGCTTATTAGTTAAGTAACTAATCTCTTATTTGAAACAAATCAATATTATTTAACAACTCTATATAGGTATATATGAAATTAAAGATCAAAAATAACCTAACCGATGATAAAAGAATCGGTTATATTCTCTTTTTTACAGCATTATGTTTACGGATATTATATTCACTATGGTTTTATTTTTTTCAACCTTCACCCTTATCAAACACATACGTTGAAATAGCCAATGAAATCCTTGAGCAGGGTACGGTATTTTATAAAACTAGTATTTCTCATTATGATGCATCAGGTCCTATTATCCCACTTTTGAATGCATTTACTATGTTGATTTTCGGGCGAAATTATTTAGGTCTATATCTTGTTACTGCTATAGGCTCAGCATTAGTAACACTTTTTACTTATAAAACGGCAAGATTATTTTTAGAAAAGAAAGTATCATTATTTATCGGATTATGGTCTCTATTTTATTTCTTTTATTATCTGCAAACTCCAGGACCAGGGAAAGATATTTGGATGTCTTTTTTATTTATAATTATTGTATATCTAATTTTGCAGAATTTTATATTAAAGCAGTATAGTTTTAAGAAATTCTTGGCACTTGTTATAGTATTAGTGATATCATACCATACTGATGAAAGATATTTAGTATTTGGTTTAGTTAGTTATATAATATTATTTTTTTGGGAAACTAAAGGGTTAAAGAAATTTGCTTTCTCTAAACAAATAATTTTTATCAGCTTAACAGGCTTGCTAATGTTACCTTGGGGGATACGAAATTATTATAAATTTAATAAAGTAATCTTACTGACAACAAGAACAGAAAAATTTACCGATAAGTTACTAGGATATTCACCTAAAGATGAATATTTTTCAGATGATTTTACAGCAATGAAAGGAAGATATTATATAGACGCTACTCAATTTGATTCTGTGATAACTGGAACAAAACTAACAACTGATGCAGGTTATCCAATAAGAGAACCACAAAGAAAGGCCATGGAAAACGGTCTTTTACCGAAACCTCTAACGGGGTTTAAGGCCTTATTTTATCGCACTGTAACAATGCTTGAGCCTTTTCAAATTAGAGCTCGCTTTGAAAGTACTGGTTATTATTTCTACAAAAAATCACTTCGAAATAATTTAGTTACATTCTTTTTTTATGGAATATTGTTTATATTCTCATTTTATGGATTTTATGCTATATGGAACAAAAATAAAAAAATTGCCATGGTTTTTCTAGGATTGATGATTCCCTACTTGCTTTTAAATATAGTATTAATTCCTTATGCTTTATGGCGATATAGGTTACCCTTGGACTCATTATTCATAATTGCTGGCTGTGTAGGAATATACTCGTTTTATAATAAAATGTTAGTAGTTAAAGCTAACGATAAAGTACCAAAGTAGGGATTAATAGTGAACCTAAGAAAAAAAACAGTAAAAGGGATGTCATGGAGTTTTATTGATGTGGTTGCAAAAGAAAGCATTGTTTTTGTTATTGGCATTATCCTAGCGAGGCTATTATCTCCTGAAGAATTTGGTCTTATTGGAATGACATCTATTTTCATGGTGTTATCGCAGGCAATTATAGATAGTGGGTTTGGGCAAGCATTAATTAGAAAAAAGAACTGTACTGAAGATGATTATTCAACTGTATTTGTATTCAATATAATCTCGGGTTTAATTATTTATTTCATCTTTTTTTTTACAGCTAAATATGTAGCCATTTTTTTTAATGAACCAAAATTAGTACCAATAATAAGAGTATTGAGCATTGGTATATTAATTAAAGCCTTATCTTTAATTCAAACAATAATTTTGATAAAGAACATAAATTTCAAATTACAAACTAAAATTTCAATTATTTCATCGATCGTCAGCGGTTTGATAGGAGTTACTTTGGCAGTTATGGGCTTCTCAGTATGGAGTTTGGTGATAAAAACTCTGGTTGGATATCTGCTCACTACTATTTTGCTATGGTTATGGAATGACTGGAAATTGAATTTTACTTTTAATTGGCAAGCTTTTAAAGAATTATTTTCGTTTGGTTCAAAATTATTAATAACAGTGTTGATAAAGAGAATATATGACAATATATACAAAATTGTTATTGGGAAATATTTTTCAGTTACTGAGTTAGGATATTACACAAGAGCGGAACAATTTACAAACCTCGCTTCAAAACACCTAACTACAACTGTTCAAAGAGTTAGTTATCCTAGCTTGGCAACGATTCAAGATGATCAAAGTCGTTTAAGAAATGCCTATAAATTTCTAATTCAACATACAATGGCTATAACACTCTTTTTAATGGGTGGGCTCTTTTTAACAGCTGAGAATCTAATATTGGTACTGATAGGCGAGAAATGGATAAAATCTGTTATCATGATGAAATATCTTTGTGTAGCTGGAATTTTTTTTCCATTAAGGGAATTGAATCTGAATATATTAAAAATTAAAGGTAAATCTGATTTAATTTTAAAATTGGAGATTTATAAGAAAGTCATTACTGTCCCTTTTATAATAATAGGAATCCTATTTGGAATAAAAGTTTTAGTTATAGGGTATGTTGTTACATCTACAATATCCTATCTAATTGATAGCTTTTATTCAGGTAGGGAGGTTGATTATAAAATGTGGGAGCAAATGTTGGATATTAGTTCCAGTCTTTTTATTACCGCTGTAAGTATATTTCTTATAACTCTATTGAAATTTTTTTTAGATTTAACAAGTGGCTACCATTTAATCATTTTGATATTGTTATATGTTCTACTGAATATTACTTTTTTCGAAGTGTTCAAAAATAAGTCATTTAAGTATTTTAAATCATTATTAATAGAGACTATTAAAACTATACATCCCCTACAAAGGAAATAATTTGCTAAGCCAACTAAATATTCTATTTTATATTTTTATTCTATATCCATTCTTTGGATATTTTACTCTGACATATCTCGGTATTCCTCCGTTCTATTTGATGACAGTTTTTATATTGTTTATTGCAATTAAAAAATTCTATTTAAAAAATAAAATTATTGTACCAAAATTTGCTAAATTTTACTTGATATATTTTATATTTTTAGTTATATCGAAATATGTGGCAAATGATAACGTGCTTAGAATGGATGTTGTATTATCACATTTAATTATCGTTTTTTCAGTTGTTTTATTAGCAATTATAATAGAGAATAGCAAGTTTTCAGAAAAATTTATTAACTTTTCATCTAAATTAATTGTTTTGCTAATAGTTGTAGCTGCTTTGGTGTCCATTATCCAATATTTTCGCCCTGTCTTTTTTGTGTATGTAGACAAATATACATTGATTGAAAAGTATTCAGATGAACAGGGTTATGCTCGCAGAATTATTTCTATTTTTTCTTGGGGTGATGTTTCAAATAGCCAATATATGTCTTTTGGGCTAAGCTCTTTGTATGCAATAGCGATTTATGAATATAGAAATAATCCATATTTAAAAATAATTCTAACTTTTTCAATGGGTGTTATTTCCTTTTTATCTCAAATGAGAGTTGTTATGTTAACTTTTGTTATTGCTGTTATTATCCTTTTCTTGCGAAAAATTTCGATAAAAGGTATTGTATTAATAATAGTTTTTTTCAGTTTAACTAATTTTCTCATATCAATACTTGATTTTGATCTCAACTATTTTTATGAAAATAGAATGAAATCTGAGACTGCTATGACAAGAATTGATGCTTTTAGAGCTTTCTATTATGCTTTTCCTGAGCGTCCTTGGTTTGGTACTGGTGGAGAAAGAACAGAAAGTCTCTATCAAGGATTTGGACATAAGGCAAGAATGCATAATTTTCATTTAGGACTAGCTTATTACCATGGTATTTTCGCACTAATATTCCACACATTAGCCTTATTTATGCTATATAAGAGATATTTATTTATTGGGAAGAGGAAAGGATATTGGCCACCAATTATCGGGATTGTTTGTTATGTGATAGCTACATTTACGATGCCAAGAGGTGAATTCCTAGAACCCGGTATGATATTACTAATGGTGTATAATAAGTATTATTCTGATGACTATATCAAAAATTTAGAAGAGAGAACAAATTGATGAAAGATTTATTTAAAAAATTAATTCCAAAGGGAATAAAAGCATTTATTTCTCAAATAAGACCACGGGTATTTTTAATTAATACTTATACATTAGAATCTCCAATAAAAATTACCAATTTATTTAAAATAGAAGAAAGGTTTATCGTTAAACACTTAACCTTAGAAGATGAATGTAGTATTAGGAAATTTTATCAACATAAAAGTTCATACCAAGAAAAAATTTATCCTAGATTAAAATTATCTGCTTGGGTACCACTGGCAATAATAGATACAAGCAATGGGGAAATAGCATATATATCTTGGGTTATTAAAGAAAATATTCCTTATTTAAGAGAGTTCAATATAAAATTAGAATCACATGATTATTTCTTAAGACATGGATATTGTAGTAAGGATTATAGACATTTAGGTTTGCATACTAGAATGGAACAAGAAAGAATTAATTATTGTGTAATGAATGGTGCTAATAAAATATATATTCAAATATCAAACAATAATTTAAAGGGTATAAAATCTGTAATGGATAATGGTTTTAGTTTGTATAAACAGGATAGGGCAATCTTAATCACAAAATATGGGGTTTATAGAAATTTTAAAGCTTTTCTATCAAACCCATTTATAAAGGTAATTTAAAGAAGGTTTAATGTTTACAGGTTATAAAATTGGAAAAAATGCTAAAGATATAGATATTTGGAATAAATTTATTTCAACGACATATAATAGCAATTATCGGCATAACTTAAGGTTTGCTGAAATTAAAAATAGCAAATATAGAAGAGTTGAAACATTTATATTTCTCTATAATGATTGTTCCGTTGCTGGATGTCATTATGTAATTAAGCATAGTAAATTAAAATTTGTTAGTATTTCAGAAATAAAAGAGGGAATAATTTTTACACAAAAACCAACCTCAGAACTCATTCTATTTATAATTGAGCATTTTAATAAATGGTCACTTGAACAAAAAGCCGATATTATTGAAATTAACTCTTGGATTCCTAAAACAATCAATAATGAAATAACTGACGAGTTTAAAATATTTGATGAGTGTCTTATAACAAAAGGATTTGCTGAAATACAGCCAGGTAAAGATACTTATTGGTTAAATCTTGAACTTTCTGAAGAAGACTTGATTAAGAAAATGAACAGTGGAACAAAGAGAAACATAAAAAAGGGCATTAAATCTGAAATTTCTATAAAGAAGTATAATTGTTTTAATCAAGAAATGGTTAAGGAATTTTGGTTACTATATAAACAACACTTCATTAATAAGAAACTGCAATATGAAAGTGAAACAACTTTTGTTGACAGAGTTAAGATTTTGCTGGAAGATCAGAATGCTTTATTGATTGTTTTAAAATTTCAGGAAACTATTGTCAATATTTCCTTAGTAGGATTTGCAGGAATGAGTATGTATTATCATGGGGCAATGAATGATGACTATACTATATTAGATAATTGCCCAAGCCCAGGTCATTTAGCTCAATGGATAATGATTACAGAAATGAAAAAAAGGGGATTTAAATTGTATGATATGGCTTTTTGTCCAGGAGCAGAGCCATTTAGTGAACACCCTAACTACGGTATTTGGCGCTTTAAGCATGGTTTTGGAGGTAAACATGTAAAATATTCTTCAAAATACAGTAAAGTTGTTTCACCATTAAAAAATAGTATTGTTAACTTACTGAGGAGATACTAGATTTATGATTAATTACCACTCACTAAAGAGAAAGCTATACTATTATGTCTGTAATAAAAGACTCAGATACACAGATGTTCAGCTTTCCGATAAATTAAAGAGAATGAAAAATATATTTATTTACTTTGACTATGAAAGAGAATTTGGTAATAGTTGTTCTGACTTGAAAGATAAAAACATTGACGAAATATTAACATTTCTAGACGAAAAAAAAATAAAAACAACTTGGTTTACTGTGGGAAAGATATTCGATACTTATCCTGAAAGTGTAAAAAAAATACACAAATTTGGACACGAAGTGGCATCACATACATATTCTCATAAATCTCCCTATTCTTTATCAAAAAAAAACTTAATCTCAGATTTTTCTGATTTTAAAGAAGCAAACAATATAGGAATAGATCTAAAAGGATTTCATGCGCCAAGAGGGTTATGGAGCATGGGACAGATTAAGCTTTTAACCAAATTTAATTATAAATATGATATTGCTAATGATGGAAGTGAAAACAAATCACCTAAAAGAATAATGTATAAAGATAGTGAAATTCTAAGGTTTAAAAATTATACTGATGATTGGAAGCTATATACAAATAAATATAATGAAAAAGAAGCAGATGACATTTGGACAAATATGGTAGAACATATCAAAATTGGAGAAATTGTTGGCTTTGGTTTTCACCCTTGGGTATTATTTAAGAATGATAAAATTTTTGATTTTTTTAAGTCTTTTATTGAATATTTATTAAAATTGGAAGATGTGCAAATAGATAGCATTGAAAATTATTTAAAAGAAATAAAAAAATAGGTGAATTTATGATCTCTTTTATAGTAGTAGGAAAAAATGAAGGCTGGAAGCTGTCAAAGTGTCTCCAAAGTATATATGCAGCAATAAAAAAAAATAATCTGAGCAAATATGAAGTTATTTATGTCGATTCTAATTCTATTGATGATAGCATAGATAGGGCAAAACAATTTGTAGAAGTTAGACTTTTTTCAATAACAGGAGAATGTAACTCTGCAATAGCTAGAAATATCGGAGCACGAGAAGCACATGGGGCTATTTTATTTTTTATAGATGGAGACATGGAAATTGAAGAATCTTTTCTCTCACTTGTGTACAATGAAAAAAAGGGATTATTGGATGATTTTACTTCTGGGCAGTTAGTAAATTATAACTATGATAGAAACTATAAATTATTAAACACATCTCTACAGTATAAGTCTGTTTTGAGGAAAAATAGAATTGAAGTAACATCTGGAGGTATTTTTCTTATTAAAGCGGACATTTGGAGAAAGTTTGGAGGAATGGATTCTCGATTTAAAAGAGGACAAGATCTTGAATTCTCTTTAAGGCTTGCAAAAAAAAAAATATATTTACACAGAAAAAAAGAAATTATTGCTAAACATCACACTATATCATATACAAATCCAGATAGAATGTGGAAATCAATGTTTTCAAGCTATTCGTTCAGTAAATCACAGCTCTATAGAAAGCATTTCTTAAATTTAAATTTATATAGAAAGATGGTCTTTTCAGATTATAGTCTATTTATCTTATTAATAGTGATATTATTATATTCAATTACGCGAAATTATTCTTATTTATTTATTTATTTATTTATAATATTATATAAAAGCCTACTTAAAAATAAAAAGTCATTTAGCACTAAGATAAATTTATTTGCTTATTATCCAGTAAGAGATATACACACACTAACAGGATTGTTTATTTTTTTTCCAAAGAGAAAAAAAGAGGAATACAAACAAATTACTTAAATTCTTAACTAATGGAGAATAAATGAGAAATATTTTTTTAAGGTTTGCTCAAAAACAGATGGGTACAGGACACTTAGAAGCTGATTCGACAAAAAGATTATTTTGGTCTTTTTTCCAGAAGATATTACAGACAATATCAAATACAAGATTTCCAATTGGTTCAAAAGCTCGTTGCTTCATAGAGAGATTAAGAGGTGCTAAATTAGGACAAAATATTTTTTTAGGTGGTGGTTGTGTTTTAGATAGGGTACGACCAGATTTAGTTGTTATAGAGGATTATGTATCGCTTGCGGGTGGTGTTATTATATTAACTCATTCAAATCCAACCGAACCATTAAGGGAAATCTTGGGGCCAAAGGCAAATATTCAGAAAGAAGTTATAATCAAAAGAGGAGCCTGGATAGCTGTAAATTGTGTTATTTTGCCTGGAGTAACTATTGGAGAGTGTGCAATAATAGCAAGTGGCTCCGTGGTTAATAAAGATGTTCCTCCTTATACTCTTTATGGAGGGGTTCCCGCAAAATTTATAAAGAACTTAAGCAAAGGAGATTAATAAGTTATGAAACAAATGGTTAGAAATGTAAAGATAATTGGTACTGGTTCCTATGTGCCAGAAAATATATATACAAATGAATATTTAGAGACAATTGTTGATACTAATTCAGAATGGATTTTCAAAAATTTAGGTATTAAAGAAAGAAGGATTGCTTCAAAAGATGAGGCAACTAGTGACTTAGCATGGAAAGCTGGAAGAAGAGCGATTGAGAATGCAGGATTATCTGTTGATGATATTCAATTAATAATTGTAGCTACCTCAACACCGGATAGGTTAGCCCCATCCACTGCAGCTTTTGTTCAATATAAATTACAAGCCTTTAATGCTGTAGCTTTTGACATTGCGGCTGTTTGTTCAGGCTTTTTATACGGTATGTCTGTTGCTTCTCAATATGTTGCTTCAGGAGTCTATGATAATGTTCTTGTTATTGGTGCTGACACTTTTTCAAAAATAACTGATTGGACACGAAGAGATAGTGTTTTTTTTGGAGATGGTGCTGGTGCAGCAGTTGTAACTCATTGTGATGGGGATTCAGGATTTTTAGCATATAGGTTATACACTGATAGTCGTGGAAGATATCATTTTACTATTCCTGCTGGCGGCTCAGAACAACCAGCAAGCAAGGAAACAGTAGCAAAAGGTCTTCATTATTTTGAGATGAATGGAGGAGAGGTTTATAGAACTGCTACTCAAGTCTTACCTCAAGCAATTAATCAAGTTTTAGAAGATACAGGGTTAACAATTAAAGATATTGACTTGATGATACCTCATCAACCCAGTATTGGGATATTAAAAAAGACTGCTGAAATTATAGGACTTCCTTTTGAGAAAGTCATGACTTCAATGGATAGATATGCCAATACATCTGGTGGAACAGTTCCTATAATGTTAGATGAGGTTAATAGAGCGGGGAGGCTTAAACCCGGGATGAATATTCTTTTTGCAGCTGTAGGAAGTGGTTGGACTTATGGAGCTTCAATAATTAAGTGGGGATAGAATGATAATTATTACTGGAGCATCAAAAGGGATTGGTAATTATTTAACAAAGAGATTTATAGAGGAAGGTGAATTTGTTTATGGTACCTATAACAACACATTACCTCAAGATATTGGCAAAGATATCTTAACTAAAGTTGATGTAAGTGATTATAATTCGGTAGAAGAGTGGATATCTCAACTCTCTCCGAAAGAGAAATTAGTTCTAATCAATTGTGCAGGTATTAACTATAATTGCTTTGCTCATAAATGTGATATTGATAAGTGGGTTGAGGTGATCAACACAAACTTAGTTGGCTCTTTTAACACAATTAGAGCACTATTACCCTATATGAGACAAGAAAGCTTTGGAAGAATAATTAACTTCTCTTCTATTGTAGCACAAACAGGTGCAATGGGAGCTTCTGCTTATGGAGCTTCGAAAGCTGGTTTATGGGGACTTACAAAATCCTTAGCTAAAGAAAATGGGAATAAAAACATTACTATAAATAATTTGAACATTGGCTATTTTAATATTGGTATAATCTCTGAAGTTCCTGAGGATTACCAAGATTATCTAAAAACCCAAATTCCTTCTGCTAAATTCGGAGATCCTGAAGAAATATTTAAAGTAGTTAAATATCTTATTGATAGTGAATATGTAAATGGAACATCAATAGATATTAATGGGGGATTGTATTGAAAAAAAATAGAATTATTTTTGGTGTGACTCACCCAAAGCATGTACATATGTTTAGATATCTTATACAAAAGATGAAATCTTCAGGTTATGAGGTACTATGCTTAGTCGTAGACAAGGATATTGTATGCCAATTATTGGATAAATATCAGATAGACTATGTATTAATCGATAAGAACAAAAAGAAGTTCATTAATAAAGTTCTAGCTCTGCCATTACTATGCTTCAAAACACTAATTCATTCTCTAAAATTCAAACCAGATTTTTTTATTGGTCAGGCTTTTCCAAATTTCGCTTATGTGAGTTTTCTTTTAAGGAAGCCATTTATTATTCTTGAAGATACTGAGGCTGCTAAGAAATTACATAAATTTGTTATACCTTTTGCTGATACTGTTTTTACAAACTCATATTTTAAACGGTCTTTAGGAAAAGAGGAAATTAAACTCAAAGGTAGTTATGAATTTATGTACCTCCATCCAAATTATTTCACGCCAGATATCAAGTCCTTGAAAGTATTGGGCATAAAAGAGAAAGAAAAATTTTGCATTTTAAGATTTGTTTCTTGGTCAGCTTATCATGATATGGGACTGAAGGGCATAAGTTCAGATTTAAAAATAAAGCTTGTTGATGAACTTCAAAAGTATTGTAGGGTATTTATTTCTTCAGAAGTAGAATTACCAGATGAATTAAAACAATATGAAATTAAGATTCCTCCGGAAATTATGCATGATTTACTTAGTTATGCATCATTATTTTTTGGTGAAAGCGCAACTATGGCAGCTGAAAGCGCCATTATAGGAACTCCAGCAATCTATGTAGATGAGCAGGGACGAGGATATACAGATGAGCTAGAAGAAAAATATGAACTTATGTATAATTTTACAACTTCTGATAATGATTTATTAAAAGCAATTGAAAGAAGCAGGATTGTACTGAGTGATGTTAACTCAAAAGCTAAATGGGAAATTAAAAGGGAAAAAATGATTAAGGATAAAATAGATGTAAATCTATTTTTATTATGGTATATTGAAAATTATCCTAATAGCAAAGCAACAATGAAAAATAATCCAGATTACCAAGAGAGATTTATATAATGAGAGTTTGCCAAATTGGAGTAATATCTTTTCCTCCGAAAAAGGAAAACGCAGAGAAAGCAATTATTGGTGGTATTTCAGGTTATACTGAAGACTTGATAGAATATCTACTTTTACATAATTATGAAGTTGATTTTGTCGGTCAGATACAAAACTACTATCCTAAAAAAAAGTTAACTTATTACGAAATTCAAAAAAGAAGATCTTCTACTAACAAATTTTTAATAAATCTATTCTTTAAATCAATAAGGATTAAGCTTGATCCAGATACTATTGTTCATGCTCATCGACCAGATCATTTAGCTGTGTTTTCATGGTTTAGAAAAAATAAGAGTGTTCTTACTCTTCATGGACAACAAGCAATTACAGTCTATAAGAGGAAAAACCTGTTAATCAGAATAATATTCAGAAATTTAGAAAAGATAGCATTCTCTAAAGCTAAACTAATACTAGTTACAGATCAAATAACAAAAGAGTACTATTTATCAAAATATCCAAAATTTTCTGAAAATATATTCATTAACTCTACATTCGTGG
Source organism: Cloacimonadales bacterium (SeqCode) (assembly GCA_963692475.1). Classification (GTDB taxonomy): domain Bacteria; phylum Cloacimonadota; class Cloacimonadia; order Cloacimonadales; family JAFGVF01; genus JAEKNW01. The sequence goes on along the minus strand of OY829950.1, from coordinate 1,500,182 downwards.
ATACTAATAAATTTAGACCATTAGATATTGTAAAATGTAGAGAAAAATTCAAAATTGTTAGTACTGATAAAGTTATTCTCTATTTGGGGAGGATAGAACCTCCAAAAAAAGTTAAAGAAATTATTTTAGCTTTTAATATTTTAGTAAAAGATAATAAAAATTTCAAACTGCTATTAGTGGGTAGTGGAGTTGAATTAGATGATAATATAAAATTATGCAAGAAATTAAAAATAGAAAACAGCGTTACTTTTTTGGGTGCTATTGAAAGAGACTATCTTCCTGAAATAATTAACTGTGCAAATGTATCTGTACTGGTATCAGGTAATGAAGGAAGCCCAATGTCAGTTAAAGAGAGTTTAGCTTGTGGGGTTCCTGTTGTTGCTAATTGTGTTGGGGATATCGAAAGTTTGATAAAAAGTGGATTTAACGGGTATCTTTTGCAAGAAATAAATATTCAAGAAATTGCCTGTAAATTGAGTAAGGCAATTTTAGATTCTGATAATTTAAGGGCTAATTGTGTTCAATCGATAAAAGAATATTCCCATGAGATAGTTTTAAAAAAAATGGATAGGTTCTATGAAAAAGCTAGCAGAAGTAGATAGTTATTATTTGACTGGACCTGATGGAAGTGGTAAAACTACCATCTTAAAGGAAGTTGAAAGAATAATACTTAAAAAAAATGTACCTACAAAACATATATGGATCAGGTCTCCCAAAATATTTTCAAAACCACTCATGGCAATCTGCAGGTTAACAGGTTTAACTAAATATACAATTATTGATGGGATTAAATACGGAACCCATGAATTTGAAAGATCTACTATTGTCTCTTTTTTATTCCCTTTACTCCAGTTAATTGATTTTAAACTTAAGTGGTTTCAACTTAGTCGACAGATAAATTCTAATGAGATAGTAATTTTTGATAGGTTCTCGCTTGACACTTTAGCTGATTTAATGGTAAGTACCAAACGATTAAATCTTCATAAAAGTTGGATAGGTAAAATGTTTATTGATATTTCTAAAGATTGTAATATTTTGATCCTGTATGTAGATGAAAATACCACAAAACAGAGAAAAAAAGATACTTTGTTTGATAAGAATATTCAACTGAAAAATGAAGTTTATGGAATTCTTTCACAAGATCTTGGTATAAAAATTATAAACAACAATGGTGATATCCATAATACTGTAAAAGAAGTAATAAAAGAGTATAAAATATGAAAGGATTGAAAAAAAAAATACGAGACAATAAAATTCTAAGATGGGGGCTAATCTTCAGTTCTATTATTGCACAAGGTATTAGACATGCAGATAAAACTGAAAAAATGTATAGGATAATATTTACTATTATAAGTTCTTCTATAATATACTTATTGTATCCATATGATATAGCACAATTTGAAAAGATAATATTTTCTATATTAATTGGGCACTTTATTAATTTCTTAGTAAATTGTAATGTCTTTGTGATTATTATTCATTTCCTTATGGTTGTTAAGCTAAGAAAAGATAGAGCTTTTAGTTATTTATATGATATGAGAGATAAATTAATAAATCAAGATTGGATTGAGTATTCTGTAGTATTTGGTAGTATAAGCCGAGGAAATATAAAACCGAGTTCTGATATAGATATTTCTATAGTTAGAAAAAAAGGGGTAATTAATGGTTTTAAATCAATCTATTGGTCTATTATTTATAAAAAAATAGCAGAACTTAAAGCAATACCGTTGGAGTTATATATCAGTGATAGCAAAGAGAACTCTATTGAAAGATATAGTTACGAGAGTATTCCTGTGATTTTAACTGATCCACAATCAATAGTCCATAACTATTATGAAAATGTTTTAAGTATTGAAGAAGCACAAAAAATAAACTAAGGATATTATGAAAACAAAAGTTTTACTCGTAACTGAATATTTAAATCCACCTTATGATGAAGGTATAAAAAAAAGTGTGTATAATCTCTTTGAGATTTTAGATAGTAAGTATGACCTAAGTGTCATTTGTAGAAAAGGATTTAGTAAAAATAATATATATGTTGCTTCAACAAATAGGATGTTTTTTAGTCTGAGTGTTAGAAGTCAAATAAAAAAAATAAATCCTCAGGTAATAATATATTTCCCTTTTGTCTCTACAACCTTTATGAGTTACTTAAGATTAAAAATTTTGATGTCTTTTCATAAGACAAAAAAAACAATATTGTTTGCATTGCAACCAAAAAGTAACTCTCATTTTCAAAAAGTTCTTATAAGTTTATTTTTAAGACCCAATATAGGTTTAACTCCTTCTCCAGAATTATCATCAATGTGGGATAAATTAAAAATCAAGCATAAGTTATTGCCTTTATATACAAATCTAAATGACTTTCGTCCCATAGCCTCACTTACCCAAAAATCAGAATTGAAAAAGAAATATAATATACCTGAAGGGAAATTTATAATCACTCATATTGGACATCTTAATTTAGGTCGTAATTTAGAATCTCTAATTCCATTACAATCATCAGAAAAACAGGTTGTGATAATTGGGAGTAGTTCAACACCATCAGATTCGGTAGGCCCTGTAGAGTTAAAAACTCGCTTAGAAAAAGCAGGTATAAAGATTATTGATTACGAAATAAAAAATATTGAAGAAATTTACCAGTTGTCAGATGTTTATGTTTTTCCAGTAATTGAAAAATGCAGTTCAATTGGGCTTCCACTATCAATATTAGAAGCTAGGTGTGTGGGAATTCCTGTTGTAACAACTAATTTCGGTAGCACCAAGGAGTATCTGAATGATGACAATGGAGGGATACAATATAGCGATCCTCATAAGTTTACTGAGTGTATTGATAAAATTATAAAAATAGAAAATAAAATTATTGCAACTAATATCCCGTTAATAAATAGTAAATTTAAAAATTGTGTTTTTTCGGAGATAGATAATTAAAAGAAATGGATAAATAAATAATTAAAAATTAGATTTACTTGGATTGTTTATAATGAAACAGTATATACTAGCTCCAGTAATAGTCAAAAATGAAAGAACCAAATTGCTGAGCAATAAACTTATTAATACAAAAAAATCGGTATTTATATGAAAGATTTTACCTTATCTCAATACTCGAACCTTCTTAAATACTCCCAGATATCATTTCGTCATGATGTAGATAGAAAACCTGAAAAATCTCTCAAAATGGCCAAGTTAGAGCATAGTTATGGAGTTAAAGCTACCTATTATTTTCGAATGAAACCAGAAAGTTATAATGAGAAAATAATCAACGAAATAATAGAGCTTGGGCATGAAATTGGCTATCATTATGAGTCATTATGTGATAGTAATGGTGACTTTGCCTTAGGATTAGAGGATTTTAAAAGAAACTTAGCTGTACTTCGGAATCTTTATCCTGTGAAGAAAATAGCGATGCATGGCAGGCCTGCAAATCCTTATGATAGTCGTGATTTATGGAAAAAATATAATTACCGAGCGTATGGTATAGAATATGAACCTTATTTTGATATCGATTATGACGAGGTTTTGTATATTACAGATGCAGGAAGGGCTTGGGGAGATGATTCTGTAAATAGAAGAGATCGAGTTGTTACTAAATATAATTTTGAATTAACATCTTTAGATAAGATTTTGAAAGCTCTTAAAAAAAAAGAACTTCCTGATAAAATTATTATGAATATCCACCCTGAGCATTGGGCTGATAATAGTTTTGAATGGTGGATGATATATTTTACTCGAAAAGTAAGAAACTTAATTAAAAAAATATATTTAGGAATGTTTAAATAATGAGAGATTTGACTTTACATTTATACAGAGAGCTATTGTTATCTTTTAAACAAGAGGGATATAAATTTATTACTACTTGTATATTCTCAAGTAAAGCTAAACTATTGATGTTGCGTCATGATGTTGATTCATGGCCAAGTAATGCCCTCCAAATGGCAATGATTGAAAATAAGTTAGGTATAAAGGCTATATATTACTTTAGGGTAAAAAAAATTAGTTTAGATTTAAAAATACTACAACAAATAAGATTATTAGGGCATGCAATAGGTTATCACTATGAAGATTTATGCGATTTTAATGGTAATATTAACTTAGCCTACCAGAGATTTGCAAAGAATCTCCATTATCTAAGAAAATATACCGAAATTAAAACTATAGCAATGCATGGTAGACCGCTATCAAAATGGGATAGCAAGGATATATGGAAAACTTATTCTTATAAAGAATTGGGAATTGAGTTTGAACCCTACTTAGATATTGATTATACCAAAGTTGCTTATTTAACAGATACAGCTGGTTGCTGGGATGGAGAAAAATTTAGTGTGAGAGATAATGTAAAATCAACTTTTCATATACCTGCAAGTACAACTTTTGATTTAATTGAATTATTAACAAGGGGTGATATACCAAATAATATTTTAATCAATGTTCACCCCGCTAGGTGGAATGATAATCTTGCTAAATGGATGTTTAGAAAATATATTTTAACCCTACCAAAACTCAAAGCAAAAGAGTTTATCAAAAAAGTTAGGAATAAGAAGTGAAGGCAATACCATATTATGAACCTAAATCAAAGCTATCTGAACAAATAAAGCACTCCTCTGATAGAAGAAGGCTTAGTAAGTTTCAATTTTTATTAAAAAAAACATTAAACTGGATATTCGCAAGTTTAGCTTGGAATTGTCCTCTAAATAGCTTAAGAGTAACGTTTCATAGAAAAAGAGGGGTAAAAATTGGTAGTGGGGTAATGCTTGGGTTTCGTTGCACACTTGATCATGCTTATCCGGAGTATTTAACCTTAGAAGATAATTGTGCACTTGCTGGTAATGTATATTTAATAGCTCATAGCAATCCTTATAAACACTTCAAGGGTAAACTTCTATCCTATGTGGCTCCTATAGTTATAAAAGAAGGAGCCTGGGTTGGAATAAACTCTACTATATTGCCGGGGGTAACAATAGGAAAAAACTCTGTAGTGAGTGCTGGTGCTGTAGTATCTGAAAGTGTTCCTGATAATTGCTTAGTAACAGGTAATCCTGCTAAAATAATAAGGAAATTTTCTGAGCTATGAAATATTGTATTCTAACTAATGATGTTGAACTTACATCAATCGTTAATAATAACTTGAGTTTGGAGACGGGGAAAAGAGTTTTAGATGAAGGCATACCTAAATTATTAAATCTCTATGCTAAGTATAATATAAAAGCAACTTTTTTTATAACTGGAAAATTTATTGAAAGTTTTCCAGAAGTAATTAAATTGATTGATAGTGCTGGACATGAAATTGCTTCTCACGGTTATCGACACGAAGTAGACCAAGCATTTGACGCACTCACTCTAGATGAACAAATAGAGCATTTAAATTTGTCAAAAGCCCTATTTTCAAAGTATGGATTTAATGATTTAGTTTCATTTAGAGCTCCTGCTCTAAGAGTAAATGAATACACCGTAACAGCTCTAAAAAAAACAGGTTTTAGATATGATAGTTCCGTTTCCTCTCAAAGGTTTGATTTTTTTCTCACCTTTGGTGGATTAAAGAAATTGAAATGGTTGTTTGCACCAAGGAAACCATTCTATACCCAAGAAAAATCATTATTAAAAAAAGGGAAATCAAATATATTTGAAATTCCTGTTTCTGCTCTTTTACTACCTTACATAGGTACTACAATGCGAGTGTTTCCTATTACTACCAGGATAATAAGATTTTTATTGCATATTGAATCTTGTATTACAGTAAAACCTATAGTTTTTTTAGTTCATCCTGTTGAAATTATTAATGAAAAAAAGAATGGAGAAATTGTAAGACGGTCTAAAAACTTTATCAAGTATCTACTTACTGATAAATTAAGAAGATTTCTGAAGTTACGAAACTTAGGTGATAAAGCTCTAAGCCAATATGAAGAAGAAATTAAATTTTTTAAATCAAGAAACTATAAGTTTATTACAATAAAAGAATATGGAGAATTAAATGGAAAAGTTAAATAAGATCATTGCCTTGATGTTACAAAATAAAGGCACTGATGATAATATTAAGTTAACAGACACTACGGACTTAAGAAGTGATTTGGGATTTGATTCTTTAGACTTAGCGGAATTAACAGTTAGGATTGAAAAAGATTTTGGCATTGATATTTATGCTGAAGGAATAGTAACAAATATTGCAGAAATTAAAACTAAACTAAAAATATGATCTTTTATAAAAATGGAGATTTTGCCAGAAGCTACGAGGATTTAATATCAGATATAAACAATACACAAGAAATTGATTATGTTATTAGTTACTCTAATCCTTATGAGGTATTTCTTAAGTTTATTGTGGCAATGTTAAATAATCTTGCTGTTATTATCGTAGATGGAGATTTATCTTCTAAAGAATTAAATAATTTAGATTTGGATAAGGAAAGTTTAGATAAAAAGATACCTTTAAAGTTTGAAAATATTACCGATTTAGATGACTTTAATACAAGGATCTCTAAATGCCATAATTGGAATTTAACTCTCTATACTTCAGGCACTACTGGAATACCAAAAAAAGTAACTCACAAGTCTACTACTTTAAGTAGAAATGTTAAAATTTCTGATAGATATAAAGATAATATTTGGGGTTATGCTTTTAGTTCAACGCATATAGCAGGGATTCAAGTTTTTCTGCAAGCACTCTATAATTGTAATGCAATAATAGATATATTTAACAAAAAAAGGGATGATGTTATTTCTGAAATCATTGATAACAAAATCACAAATATTTCTGCAACTGCTACTTATTATAGATTATTAGCACCATTTGATTTTGTTTGTGATTCTGTTCTAACTATTACATCAGGTGGAGAGAAATTTGATCCTGACTTAAGTAACAAACTAAAGAATAGTTTTCCTAAGGCGAAATTTAGAAATATCTATGCAAGTACAGAAGCAGGAACTATTTTTACAGCTAAAGGTGAAATCTTTTCAATCCCTGATAATCTTAAAGATTCTGTAAAGATAAAGGATGATGAGATATTAATCAAATTTGATTTGTTAGGTATAATGAATAATAGCAGTTGTGAATGGCACTCAACTGGTGATATTGTGGAGATAGTTAATAAAAATCCGTTAGAGTTTAAATTTATTCATCGTAAGAATGAAATGATCAATGTTGGTGGTTATAAAGTAAATCCTTTAGAAGTAGAAGAGCAAATAAGAATGTTAGAAGGTATAAGCGATGCTTTTGTTTATGGGAAAAAGAACTCTGTTTTAGGTACAATTCTCTATGCTGATATTGTTGCTACCAAAAATATTGAAGAAAAATATCTGCGTCAATCTCTATCAAAAAAACTACAAAGCTTCAAAATACCTCGGATAATTAATTTTGTAGATAAGTTAATTACAACAAGAACAGGGAAAATTCAGAGATGAAAAATATATTAGTAACAGGTGTATCAAAAGGGCTCGGGTTAGAAATTGTTAGACTTTTACTCTCAGAAAGATATTGTGTGTATGGGTTAGCCAGAAGAGAAAATAGTGATATTAGGCAATTAAAAACTCAATATCAAGCAAATTTTAAATTTAAAGAGATTGATTTAGCAGATCCTCAGCTTGCAAAAGAAGCAATCTTTCATGAAAATTTTATTAATTTCGAGACAGCTCTTTCAGGTTTTGTTAATAATGCAGCCTTGGCTTATGATGATATAGTTACAAATATTGATCTTAACAAAATGGAAGTCATGTATAAGGTTAATGTTTTTTCTCCAATGTTAATTACAAAATATGCTATTAGGAATATGCTCTTGCACAGGACTTTCGGGTCTATTGTTCATTTATCTTCTGTTAGTGTCCATACGGGATATAAGGGATTGTCTATGTATGCTTCCACTAAAGGGGCATTAGAAGCATTTTCTAAAAATACAGCCCGTGAGTGGGGCTCAAAGAAAATTAGATCAAATTGCTTAGTTGCTGGTTTTATGGTGACAAATATGAGCTCTACTTTGAGCCAAGATCAAAAAAAGAGAATTTATCAAAGAACATCTCTTAAAGATGCTACAAGTACTTTATCTGTAGTTAACACAATTGAATTTCTTTTATCAGATAAATCTGAATCAATAACGGGGCAAAATATATTTGTCGATAATGGGACAATTTAGAGATTAACTACATGAAGAAATACTTTTACAGTAATTTGCTCTAATTTTAAGAAATTACACGAACTAAGAAACCTTATCACTGAGGTAAGTGCCTCTGGTTCAGAGTTACGCAAAGTTTTTTTATAACAAGTTTCTGATAAAAAATATATAAGTTATTAAAGCTTATCTTTGTGTTTTGGAGTCTTCAAGGTATATAACTTTTTAGAAAGGGAAAGAACATGAAAAAAATCTTGTATATAATGTTAATTATTGGATTAATATTTGTTTTAAACAGTTGTGATAGTTCTACTTCATCTTCTAATGATAAGATTACTATTAACGGAGTTGTAAAATTAGTTGATTTAAATGGTAATGAAACATTATCTGATGAAGTAACAGTAGCTGTATTTGAAAAAAATGTTGATGATGTTACTTGGGATTATCGCTTAGAAAATCCAATAATTGTTACAAAGACAAATGACTATGGTGAGTTCTCCTACAAGGCTGATGATAGCGATAACTTTATCGTATATTTCCTTAAAGAAGATTATTCAATAAAAGGGTATAATCAGAAAGACTTATCTGAGAGTGTTCTATTGTATGAAAATTTAGTGATTAGCGGTTCTGTTACAAATCAGATCATTTTAGATGGAACTTCTGATTTAGTGGTTGTGGGAGATTTAATTATTATTGATAATGGTTCTTTGATAGTTAATGAACTTTCAAGGATAAGAATATCTGCTGGGGTGAAAGTAATTATTCATAGTTCTATTGAATTTTTTGCTCCAGTGATAATAACATCCGATGATAGTTCATATTTTTGGTCTAATGAGGAGATTGAAGCATTTTTATCTTTTGAAGTGACTGAAACTGCTACTATTGCTAATCGTGAATTAGTAGGTTTAACTCTTTCATATTCATATAATGGTTTTATTATACGAACAACTGATTTAAGTATAAGAGATTCAAATTTTATAAATTCAGGAAATGGTCTATATCTAATAGAGTCTAATGATGTCCTAGTGGAAAATATTATATGTAAGAATATTTATGAGGAAACTAACGCAGGTGTATACTTAGAGAGAACTAATAATATTGATATAAGAAATAGTTCTTTTGAGTATAATATTAATGGGATTAAGTCAAAAGAATCAAATAACATCAATTTCTATAATAATAAATTTAGTAATAATTCAGTGGGATTTCTTAGTTATCAAAATGATGGACTTATATCACATAATGTTTATGAAAATAACCATAGTTCCGATATTTTTTTAATGGGAAATAGCCACGCAGGAGAGATTAAAATTGAATATAATAATTTTTCTTCTGATACAGCCATACATCAAAGAGGTGCTGCCTCTTGGCCATATTTCAATAGATTGATAATTAATAATAACAACTTCATTAATAATAATCAATTTATTAACTATTATTCGTCTTCACTTGATAATGATATTGATGGTACTAATAACTATTATAATGGATTGACAAGTGTAAATGGAATAATAGAAAAAATAACTGATTTATCACCATCCCCTAATGTAGATTTTCAAGTAAATATTATTCCTTTCAAGACTCGTTTTATTTCATCTGCCGGAATTCTTCCAGATTGAAAAAGCATCTATAAGAATTTAAAAAAATGGAGAAAACTATTTCAAATGAAACATTAAACAAAATTAGAAAGCCAATCATGATTTGAAGATGCAGAAAAAAAATAATCAAGCTTCAGATAAATTAATGTCTTCTTTTGAAGATAGCCTTCATGCTCAAGTCGTCAGTTTTCAAAGGGTAAATTTTAGTGATATTGTTATCTCAGAGCAAGAATTTATACGTCATTTAGTATGTTATGTTTGTTTGAAAATATATTTGTGTTATTAAATGTAGCTGAACACCCAACTTTGTTAATAAATGGAAGATTAAAACTGATGGCATAGCTGAAAAGATTGAGCAAGCTCTTGTGTTTTTTGAGTAAGGGGGGGGGGTCAGAAATAGAATTATCTAAATATGAGATTGATAATAGACGAGAAAAGTAGCATATAAAGAGTTTTTACTACAAAGACACAAGAAGATCTTGAAAGTTGAGAGTTTAGCGTTTAGATGGAGTAATAAGAAATGAAGACTGATTAATAGGTTTAAAGCCTAGCAATCAGTCTTTTTTTTTTTGGAAAAAAATGAAGAAAGATGGAAACTCCCCGTCTGCTCAATGTCGTTAAGTTAAGACTAAAAGACAATTTTCTTCCGTCTTTTATGGTAGTTTAGTGATAGTCGAGGCTTATCATTGTCCCGATTAAATTTCCTACCAGGCTTTATTGCAGTGGGTTTCATCATGAAGAGTTTTTGTAGTTTCTCAAATAAATCATTGCTATCTCTTTTATTTGCAAGGATTTCAAAAAAGTGATCTTTGATTACATTGAAGGATACTGATTTGTTAACCTTTAATTTGTACTTATTCTTGGTACTTCTTTCTTCAAGCGTTTCATTAGCATCTCTTGTATATATCCTACGTTCCCGACATTCATAACGATGAAAGATGTTCTATCTTAAAATATTTCAATAATATAACAGAAATTGCTTGACTTATTATCTCGTTATAAATATATTGTTCGTAACGATGATAAAAGGCAGGATAGTAAAGATGGCAGCAATAATACATCAAAAAGATAAAAAAACAGGGAATATTTATGTTTATGAGTCAATCTCTCATTGGGATAAAAATAAAAAACAATCTAGAGCAGTCCGTAAATGCATAGGCAAAATTGATCCTCAGACTGGTGAGGTTATACCCACTGGTACCTATAACAAAAAGAAATTAGAAAAAGATGCTAATGTTAAACCAGGACCAGTCCCAATAACAAAGTGTCACCGAAGTTTTTATGGTGCTACTTACTTGTTCGATAAAATAGGGGAAATAACTGGAGTTACAGCTGATCTCAAAGCTTGTTTCCCAAATGATTTTAAGCGAATCCTTTCAATAGCCTATTTTCTAATCCTTGAAGAGAATAATTCTCTAAGTAGATTTACTCACTGGCAAAGACTTCATATTCATCCATATGGCAAAGATATAGCATCACAGCGTAGTAGCGAACTTTTCCAATCCCTCGAAGAAGGAGCTCGCATAAACTTTTTTACCAAACAAGGGAAACGTCGTGCCGAAAAGGAATATTGGGCTTTTGATACTACATCTATATCCAGTTATTCAGAAACCCTTAACCAAGTAAAAAAAGGAAGAAATAAAGAAAATGACCGGCTTTCACAGATTAATTTGGCTTTATTGTTTGGTGAAAAATCAGGATTACCCTTCTATTATAGGAAACTACCCGGCAATATCACTGACGTTAAAACAATTAAACAGTTGATGAATGAATTTGACATAATGGGCTACAAAAAAGTCAAAGTTGTTATGGATCGAGGATTCTATAGTAAAACTAACATAGATATGTTATACAAAAACCATCAAAAGTTTATTATGGGGGTTAAATTAGGACTAAAATTTGTTTCTAATATCCTTGAAGAAGAACGAGGGAATTTGGCAATATGGACCAACCTGCAATCACAGTTTGGCACATATGGTATTTGTAGACCAATACAATGGGATTATGAGCAAAAACGTCCTTACATAGGTGATTCTATTAAGGAAAGTAGAAGAGCATACCTGCATATTTTCTATAATCATGAAAAAGCAGCTAAAGACCAAGTAGATATGAATGACTATTTGACCCGTCTGTATAATGATTTAGTAAATAATAACTGCAAAGATTTCCATTTAAAGGATTACTCAAAATATTTTACGGTAAGTGAAACTCCAAAACGTGGACTAAAAGTAATCCCAAATGAAGAGGTAATGAAAGAAACGACAAGAAATTTCGGATATTTTGCTCTTTTATCCAATGAAGTTAAAGACCCTTTTGAAGCTCTATCTATATACAGAAGCAAAGACATAGTAGAAAAAGGTTTTGGTAATCTTAAAGAACGCTTAAATTTTCGAAGACTACAAGTTTCTTCAGAATTATCGCTCAATGGAAAGATATTTGTTGAATTTATTGCTTTGATTTATTTATCTTATGTAAAAAAGAAAATGCAGGATGCAGGATTATTTGACAAGTGGACTTTACAAGGCTTACTAGATGAACTTGATGTTATAGAGCTATTAGAAGTACCTGGGCAAGGACGGATAATCGGAGAGATTACTGAAAAACAGAAAGATCTCTACGAAAAATTGGGTATTAATTATCCCTCGTTATAAATTTCGGGAACGTAGGATATATTGTTTCAAGATTTGATATTAGTATAGTAGCATAAAAATCCTGTCTTACCGATTCTGATGTTTTACCTGTGAAATTCTCTAAGTTAAGACGATTTTTAAGAAGATCAAAATAGGTTTCAACACCCCATCTATTCCAATATAATTGTTCGAACTCCTCTGTGGGATACTTTTCTTCATCTAATAAGGATGTTACTAAAACTTCAACTTCACCATCTGATAAAATTACTTTTATCAGTCTTACTGTTATCTCACTATCTAAGACTTTGGATTTATGTTTATTAAGATATTTAGGTTTCTCTAAAGTTACTACTTTACTTATTTCAGCACTATCAAACATTGCATCGATCTCGTTATATTTCTTTCTTGGACATCTAATCAAAAAATTAACATTAGCCTTTAAGCATTCTGACATTAATTCATAAGATAAATAACCTCTATCATATATAAACAAATCATTCCTTTTTGCATGTTCTAAGTGATTAATTGCAGGATTAATTTCACCTGTACTTTGAGGAATTATTACTGCATCAATAGCAATGTTTTCTAGAACATCATATGCTACAGAAATTATACCTCCAACGTATTCTTTGCATGACCCATATTGAGTTTTGTTAGGAATTACGGTGAAATCCCTTTTAGTCTCCTCACTATAGGGTAAATAAACTTTAGAGCCATCGACTGCAATCAATCGCAAATCCATGTATTTTTTTATACTTTCATCTGAATAGAAATTCTCTAGAACAATGTCATGATTCATATCTATATACAATTTATGAGAAATTTTTTTTCTCCCTTGTGTAAATGCACTACTGGTCATGGTTCCCCCCTTATCTGATTTATTGTTAAAATATTCATTAAGCCTATTTTGTACGGATTTTACACTCTTATTTAAAATAAGTAAAACATATTCTTTAAAAGTCATCTTACGATTCCTGGTAAAGGATTTGATACCTATTCTGTACTTAATAATCGTTAATGGATTATCTAATTTTTCGATTATTTCTTTATTAATTTTTTTACCATTATAGTATCCTTTTTTATATTATGATACTGAAATATTTCATTAATTATTTTAGGCAAGTCTTAACTTAACGACATTGCCCCGTCTGCTTCGCATGCACCCCTCTTGGAGACATTTCCTAGTGGAAATGAAGAGGGGAATGAAGAATTAATGATTTTTTATTTGACAAGTGAACTCGCTTTGCAAGAATGAAAAGATATAATTGAGACGGGGTGAGGGGGAGACAAAGAGATGGGGAGAATTAAAACTCTGTGAAACTCTGTGTTAAAGAAGATTATTATGTTCTTTGTGTCTTTGTGGTGATAAGAAATTTCGCGAAATTCGTTTTAATTCGCGTCAATTTGTGTAAAGAGTTCTGTGAAATAAATATATTTGAGAGAAGGTTGTATAATGAAAAAGAAGGTATGGTACCTTTTATATTTACTGTTGGATATTGGGATAGTTCTTTTTTCTTTTGCGGTCGTCGCATGGTTAAAGAACGGGACTCGTCGGGTCTTATTTGTTTATGCTAAGCCAGTATTAGGATTATCTTTAGCCTGGGTTGTTGCTGGTTTAATCGGTGGAAAATTTTCCATTAAGAATAAACCGAGATTGAAATCCTTATGGGCTTCAATCATTAAGAATGATGCTATAGCAATTGCTGTTGTTTTTGGAGCAATTATCTTTTTTCATAGATTTCAGTATTCTCGCTATGTTACCTTTGGGACAATTGGTTTAACCATTATTATTGAGTTAATTGTGTTTGCTTTGTTATATTATTCTTTCCAATTTCATAAAGATAATCCTTCTTTTGCTAAAACAACTTTTATTACTAAATCTAAAAAGTTAGAGGAAGAGGGCTCAGCTTATGAATTATCCAAGATTGAATCTTCTGATAAGGTGCCTGCAAGTCCTATTAAGATAGTGAAACATTATTGTTTGGAAAATAAGATTGAAAAGCAGTCTATGAAAGAGTTGTTAAAAGATAAACTCTTGCATAATGACGAGGAAATATTTGAATTTGTAAGTAAATATCTTGATCTCGAATGCTTCTGTCGAGAAAAGTCTATGGTGATTAATAGTCATTCTCTGTTTAATATTGAAAGTGTAGATCCTGAATCTCAATCAATGTTTATTAATCTTCATAAAGCTAATAATTTCCGGAGAATCAATAAATATATTATTCAAGTAAATGAGAATCTCAGAAAAGGTGGGGTTTTTGTTGGATGTGTTGAGACTAAAAATCAGAGACGAAAGAGGTTTATAAAAACTTACACATTTATTTTTGGTAATTTTATCTATTTTAATGATTTTATTTTACGGCGAGTCTTCCCGAAAATTGCTCTTCTTAAAGGTTTATATTTTGCTATAACTAAAGGGAAAAATCGAGCTTTCAGTGAAACTGAAATTTTAGGCAGACTTTACTTCTGTGGTTTTGAACTTTTAGCTAAGAGAGAGATTCATGGAATAAACTACTTTATTGCAATCAAGACAAAAGAGCCTTCTCGAGATGAGAATCCGTCTTATGGACCTATTATTCAGCTTAAGCGTAAGGGGAAGAATGGTAAACTTCTCTATGTTAATAAATTCAGAACTATGCATCCCTATTCAGAATATTTACAAGATTATGTTTATAAGACCTGTAGTTTGCAGGAAGGTGGGAAGTTTAAAAATGATTTCCGGGTAACCAGGTGGGGAAAAGTATTCCGCAAATTATGGATAGATGAGCTTCCACAGTTTATTAATTTCTTTAAGGGTGAACTTAACTTAGTCGGGGTTAGGGCCTTGAGTGAGCATTATTTTAGTCTGTATCCGGAAGAGGTGAGAGAGCTGAGGGTAAAGGTTAAGCCAGGTTTATTACCTCCATTTTATGCGGATATGCCGAAGACTTTTGAGGAGATAGTGGCGTCGGAGAAGAAGTATTTGTTGCAGAAGATTAAGAGACCTATTTGGACGGATTTTAAGTATTTCTGGTTGGTGTTGTGGAATATTCTCGTGAAACGAGCTCGAAGTAACTAAGAGTCCTTAACACAGAGTTACACAGAGGTCACCACAGAGTTTTAAGAGAGTAAGAAAGAAGAAAAACTATAAAAAGATTTGAAGAAGTTAGGAAGAGCTCCAGTAAGTAGAAGTTTTGTTAAGTAAAAGGAGGTTGCTGGTATGTATGAAGAATTAACAGAAAGAATTTTAAACTGTGCTTATAAGGTACATAGTAAGCTTGGTGCTGGTATGTTAGAGTCTGTATATCAAAGATGTTTAAGTTACGAACTAACTAAAAATGGTATAAAGAATGAAACAGAAAAAGCAATTCCATTAAAGTATGGAGACTTATATGTTGATAATGCGTTTAAGATAGATATATTAGTTGAAGATATTGTTATTCTTGAATTAAAATCTGTAGAGAAGTTTTGTGAATTACATCAAGCTCAAATTCTAAGTATATGAAAACAGCTGGAAAGAAAGTAGGTTTGTTAATAAACTTCAATGTTGGTAGTTTAAGGAATGGGATTAAAAGATATAGCTTGTAATTCCTTAATGTAGAGATGAAGAGAAGATCCTTGATACAAAGTTTGAAGATACTGGTTAATATAGAAAAGTTACCAAAATTTAGATTGTAATTTAGAAAAGTGAAGAAGAGCATAATTTATTGTATTATATTAAACTCTGTGAAACTCTGTGTTAAGGAAAAATAGTGAGTAAGTATTAGGAGAAAAGGATGAAAATTTTAATAACTGGGACCGCAGGGTTTATCGGCTTTCATTTAGCAAACAGGTTGCTCTCCGAGCAAGATGTTGAGATTATAGGTTTAGATGTAATTAACGATTATTATGATTTAAGAGTAAAATATGGTAGATTAGCTCATGATGGTTTTCCCATCCAGGGTATTCGCTATGGGGAGATTCTTCAGAGTGAGAAATACGCAAATTATAGATTTATTAAATTAGATTTATGTGATAGGGCAAAGCTCAATAAATTATTCATAGATGAGAAGTTTGATGTGGTAGTAAATTTAGCTGCTCAAGCCGGAGTTCGTTATAGTATTACTAATCCAGAGGCCTATTTAGAAAGTAATATTATCGGTTTCTTTAATATTTTAGAAGCATCACGTAAGAATAAAATTAAGCATTTGGTCTATGCCTCCAGCTCAAGTGTCTATGGTTGGAATGACAAACTTCCATTCTGCACCACTGATAATGTGGATCATCCTATCTCCCTCTATGCTGCCAGTAAGAAATCTAATGAGTTACTTGCTCATTCTTATAGTGCTTTATATGATTTACCTACTACCGGATTAAGATTTTTCACTGTGTATGGTCCTTGGGGTAGACCTGATATGGCTTATTTTCTTTTTGCTAAAGCTATCACGGATGGACAGCCGATAGATGTCTTTAATAAGGGGAATATGAGTAGAGACTTTACCTACATTGATGATATTGTGGAAGGTATTAAAAGAGTAATCTATCATCCTGCTCAAGCTATGCCAGGGTGGAATGGCCAGAATCCTACTCCAGGAGCTTCAAAAGCACCTTATAAAATCTATAACATTGGTAATAACGATACTGTATTGCTGATGGATTTTATCGAAGCTATAGAGGAGGAAATGGGCAAGAAAGCTATAAAGAATATGTTACCACTTCAACCAGGAGATGTGCCTGCTTCGCATGCAGATGTTACGGATTTGGTGGAAGATTTAGGGTATAGGCCAAATACGCCTATTCGGGAAGGGGTTAAAAGGTTTATTGAGTGGTATCGGGATTTCTATAAAATCTAAAAAGAAATCTATCCACGGATTACACGAATTACATGAAGAAAAAGATCCTTAACACAGAGTTTCACAGAGGGCAAGAGGAGTTACACGAGTTTTTATTGTGAGTGGATAGGAGATAGAACCCATAATCTCATCCCCCTCGGTGAGGGGGAAACAGGGGGTGCAAAAAATCTTAATTAGTGAAATTAGTGTAATTAGTGGATAGATTAGTTTTTAGTATTAATCCTCTGTGAAACTCTGTGTTAAGGGTTTTACTATTTACTATAGGAGTGACAATGATTAAATATAGATTGGGTTTGTTCCTCTATCTTCTGACGATATTTACTGTTTCAGTGATGCCACTAGGTGGTGTAAGCAAAGAATTAACTGATATTACAGTGCTTCGGATTAGAGGAGATTATCTCCTACATATGCTAGTATATATACCTATGCTTAGCTTAATGCTACTAAGTTTCCCTAAATGGAAATGGGGAATGGTGGTTATCGCTCTTGGGATAGGTGTAGGACTTGAGTATTTCCAGATGCTACTTAGCTATAGGGCATTTAATATTAATGATCTGGTGGCAAACTTAGCAGGAGTTCTCGTGGGGGGAGGAATCTATCCACTAATTACAAGAATTAACAAGAGTTAAAACGAAATATTGTTGTTTAATAGTATTAAGGAAAATCTTCTCTGTATCCCAACAGTGGACATCATTGTCTTACTAATTGTGTAATCGACAATAATCTTTTAGCCCCAGAAATAGCACAAAAAAGTTTTTTTAAAGTACAATTAAGTGATTTTTTAAGAGAATATAAAAATAGAGCTAAGTGGAATATAACTTGCAATGATATATATAAAATGAGAAATTTAATTTACATAATATAAAGAGGATTTTATGAAGAAAACTATATTGCTATTGCTTTTAGCTACTACGAGTCTGTTGTTTAGTCAGGGTCAATTACCTGATTGTTATCCTACAAACCAGGAAATTATCGATCAATTAAATCAATTTCAAGAAGATTATCCTGAAATATGCCATGTTGAGATAGCTGGTTATTCTCAGCAAGAAAATATGCCTATCTATATGATTAAACTATCACATGATGTTGAAGAATTCCATCCTGAAAAACCAGTAATTCTATTCAGCTCCTTGATACATGCAGAAGAGGTTCTTGGGATTCCTATATCCATGAAAACAATAGAAGAAATTGTTACTAACAGAACAAGACCTCCATATTATAATTGGTTACAGAATCTACAAATATATATTATTCCAGCATTAAACGTAGAGGGGTATCAAGTTGTTACTGATGGATTAGATACTTCTTATCGTAAAAATCAAAGAGATAATAATGAAAATGGTATTTTTGATTTCAATCCTGTTGTTGGATATGATGTAGATGGTGTGGATAGTAATAGAAATTTCCCATTTAACTGGGTACATGGCGACACTCTTTATACAACTTCTGGTTTAGAAGTTTATGATTATTTCCGAGGAACTGCTCCTTTATCAGAATCAGAAACCAATGTTATCTGGGATTTTGTTGAACAATATAAGCCTGTTTATTCAATTCAATGGCATTCGTCAAGAACAGGTAATTTATCTGAAAAAGTATATTTCCCTTGGAATTGGTATGGAATTAGACCTTCTCCAGATTTAGATATGGCAACTCAATTAGCCCAGGGCGTAGCATCTCAGATGTTAAAAGATAATCAATCTAATACTTATGAATATTATCCTGGAATGGGAAGAAAGGGGAGTCAAGACCACTCATTATATCAAGCATTTGGTACACTTCAACTTCTAATTGAGTGTGGAACACTAAATCTACAACCTGAGCAGGAAGGTATGGATTTTGTTGCTGAACAAGGTTATTTGGGTTCTGCTTGGATGCTTAACAGGGCTTTAGCTTCAAGTATCCATACAGAGTCTAATTCTATGTTAACTGGGGTAGTTACTGACGCTGTAACAGGTGACCCACTTGAAGCAGAGATTCAGATTGATGGCAGAAATCCAAGATATTTTAGACCTCGTTTAACCTTAGCTGAGAGTGGTAGATATTTCCGCCCCTTAGTTAATGGTCAATATACTCTTATCGTCAAGAAAGAAGGATATTACACTCATACAGAGAATGTTACTGTTTATAATAATAGAACTACTAAAAACATTCAATTAGTTCCATTACCAGCTCCAAATACTAATTTAACTCTTAATATTCAGGGATTCTGGGGAGAAGGAACAGTTAAGTTTGAATATTTGGATATTGCAGACCATAAGCAAGTTGTGGAAGGAATCACTGAGGATAATCCTCAAGCTATCTCTCTCATTTCTGGTACTGTTAATCTTATCTTTGAAAGTGAAGATCGTTATTATGAAGAAGAATTTACTCTTCCTGCAGGACCAGAGCTTATCAATATTGATCTTTCCAACTTCCAAGAACTTTTTGTTGATAATTTCTCTAATTTAGATAATTGGACAGGAACAGATAATTGGGCTATCACAACATATACAGATTCTCAAGGTTTAGAGCAATCTTTTGTTTCTGATTCAAAATATTGGAATTTCAATTTTGATTTAGGGTTCGATAATAATTTCTATGAACCAAATTGTGATTATCATTTAACCACTTCCGAAGCAATTACTATAAATCCTGCTAATCGGAATTATATCGAATTAGAACACTGGTTACATACAGATTGGGATCATGATTATGTCTCAGTTTATATTAGCAATAATGGTGTAGATTGGTTAGAAACTCCTGTCTGGACAGAATCAGGACAATTTGATTATCTACATAAAGATTGGATTAAAATTCCTGATGATTTTCAATCAGAACAGCTTTATATAACTTTAACTCTTACTGATGATGGCTCCGATCCTGGTTTAATTGATCCAGGTTGGAATATTAATAAAATATCTGTGAAAGCATTCTCACCTCTTGTTACTTCTAATGAAAATGATGTAGTTCAACCTTCAACTTCAATCTTAGGGAACAACTTTCCTAATCCATTTAATCCAGAAACATCAATTAGCTTTACTTTAGATGCTAAATCTGTAAAAAATGCTCATATTGATATATTTAATTTAAGAGGTCAAAAGGTGAAACAAATCCCTCTCAGTCATGAAGAAGTTAAAACAGGAAAGGTAGTTTGGAATGCTGAAGATAATGCCTCCGGTGTTTATCTTTATCGCTTAACATCAGATGGTATAGTAATTGATACTAAGAAAGCAACTTTACTAAAATAATTATTTTGTAGAACCCAAAAAAAGTAAATATATATAGTTAAATTCAGATTGCTGTTTAAGTACAGTAGTCTGAATTTTTTTTGGCTAAAGTTCAAGTCTGGTGGAAAGATTTATGTCTAACATAACAGTTTAGTTAATAATGTAATGATTAAAATAGGCCTTTCAGGGATTTGATGAATCACAATATTAATGAAATATTCTCATTTACTATTATCATTTCCACTATATTCAAGACCTAAAATAATGGGAAATTGAAGTTTTCATAAACCCAAATAATGCAATAGAGCTTTAGTGAAGAGTGCAAATTCTTTTAGCTAAATAGCTTGCAGAATTCTGACGCATATAATATATATATACGGAAGAATTATGTAAGTTACTTTTGCAAAAGAATATAGTGCTATTCTCAAAGATCTATTGCATTATTTGGGTTAAATGGTTTCCTTATACATTCTGGAAGTGTCTCAATAGAAATCTGATGATTAATTGAGAGGCGTCCAAGTATGATTTGGATTTGATACTAAGGATTATAAGATATAATTGTAAAATGATTTTAGATATAGAAAAATTATTTGTGAATATTCACATATTTCTGTTCTCTTTACAAAAAACACTCTACTTTGTAGAGAGTCTTAGATATTCTTCAGCTGCAAGTAAATCTTCAGGTGTATCTATACCGATACCTCTATAATCTGTAACTATCATTTTAATTTTATAACCATTCTCTAAGAATCTTAATTGCTCTAACTTCTCAATTTTTTCTAATTCTCCCATAGGTAAGCTAACGAATTCTAAAAGAGCTTCTTTTCTATAAGCATACACTCCTATATGCTTAAAATAGTTAACACCTTTGTCCTGGTCACGATTAAATGGTATAGGGCAACGAGAAAAGTAGAGAGCGTGATTATTAACACCACAAACAACTTTCACATTATTAGGATTATTTATTTCTTGAGGAGAATCTAACTTATGCATTAAGGAAGCAAGACTGATTGATTCATCTTCAAAAGCCCTAATTAGCTCCTTAAGTGGTTCAATTTGAATAAAAGGCTCATCACCTTGCACATTGACAATCAAGTCATAGTCCCTATTTTTTACAACTTCAGCAATCCGATCACTACCACTTTGGTGTTTCTCAGATGTTAATACACACTCTGCCCCGAAAGCTCTCACACTTTTTTCTATCATCTCATTATCAGTTGCGATAATAATCGGTAGATTAAGACCTTGAACAGCTTCATAAACATGTTGAATAATTGGTTTATTAGCAAGATTAACTAAAGGTTTTCCAGGGAAACGAGTTGAAGCAAATCTGGCAGGAATTACTATTAGGGTTTTTAGTGTAGCTTTCATGATTATTCCTTGATTTTAATCTCTTGAACAGTGTAGCTTGGTTGCCATTCGATCTCTACATAAGCATCATAGATATAACCGTTTCCGCTCTTTCGTAATACTAAAGAATTACGGCTATTCATCATATTTTCAATAATCAAAGAAGCATCTATTTCTACAAATTTTTCAATGTAGTTTTGACTATTTATTATTTCAGATTGAACTTTTGGTTTTATCCCTGTTATAAGGTTATAGACAGCCTCGTCATAAGCATTATAATAGGCTGTAGCCATATTAATGGCTGAGGATTTACCACAACTGATTAAATAATTTTCTTTGGTGAAATAAGGATTCTCTTTGTACCAAAGGGGAGACTTATTTGAGATGGAAGTTGATTCAGTTGTGTTTAAAATAGCTGTCTTTTCTCCAACAATGCCAATAGTCATTCCACAAAGTTCAGTTCTCATAAGAATTTCAGAGTTATCATAATATCTCTTTAATTCAGGAATATCATTAACTAATTGTAGTTTAAATTCAGATAGCATAGGTGTCAAAACTGTTTGATTCTCTTTCATTTTCAGTTTTGCGATAACGATTGCTGATTTATTACGAGAAGAAATAATTGATGCATTCTCTTTAATTGCTGAGTCAGTAATTTCAGGTTGATAGCTATTAGTTGCAGCTATACCTATAGCGAATCCAGATTCTTGAGGCATATTTAAAAACCAATTCGGAAGTTTCAAATTTACACGTTCTTCATCTTGACAATTCACTGTTAAGTTATTAGAATCAATAATATCTTTATTCGAGGCACAAGATAGTAAAATGCTCATGATTAAAAAAAGAAGGATATTTCTCATAAATTACCTTTTATTGTGATATTTTTTCAAATAGACTAATAGAGATGAGACATCTGTGAAGTTAACTCCGGGGATTCTTGACATCTGACCGATATTGGTAGGCTTTATTTTAGCCAATTTTTCTCTCGCTTCATAAGCTATTGAGTCAATAGTCATATAATCAATATCATCAGGAATTTTATGATTTTGAACATTCTCGAATTTCCCTATATCTGCTAATTGTCTTTTTAAATAACCTTCATACTTGCATTCTAAAGATACTCTTTCAGCAACATCTTGGGGAATTGGAGTATCTGATTTAAATCCAAAACGAGTAAGGTCAGAGAAAGATATATCAGGTCGTTTCAGTAGTTTAATAAACTTTACTGGTTCTTTTACTTCATCAAGGTTAAGGCAGTTTTCGTTGCTTAAAGCAGTAATTACTTTTTCTTTTAGTTCTTGATTTTGTTTGAATCTTTGCCATCTTTCTTCTGAAACTAAGCCTAATTTATGGCCAAGAGGCATTAATCTTTCGTCAGCATTATCTTGTCTGAGGAAAAGGCGATATTCTGCTCTGGAAGTAAACATTCGATAAGGCTCATTAGTACCTTTAGTTACTAAATCATCTAACAATACACCTATATAAGATTTGGATCTATCAAAATGTAATGGGTCACTTCCATTAAGTGCTAAGACTGCATTTATACCGGCTGCAATTCCTTGTGCAGCTGCTTCTTCATAACCTGAAGTGCCATTAATTTGTCCTGCTAAATATAAACCAGAAATATTCTTAGTTTCCATTGATGACTTAATCTCAGATGGTATTACATAATCATATTCAATAGCGTAGGCGTATCTGAGCAATTTAGCTTTTTCTAATCCTGAAATGGAGTGAAGGACTTCAATCTGAACATCCGGTGGCAGGGAATTACTCACACCATTAACATAAGCTTCATAAGTATCTGTTCCTTCTGGTTCGATAAATACATGATGTTGGTTTTTATCAGAGAATTTAACGATTTTATCTTCAATGGAAGGGCAATATCTCGGTCCAATACCTGATATTTTACCACCATAAAGAGCTGATTTCTGTAAGTTTTGCTCAATAATTTCATGAGTTCTCGGGTTAGTATGGGTTAACCAACAATCGACTAAATTCTTAATTTTAATGTCGCGATAGAAAGAGAAACCTGTTGGGTTATCATCCCCAGGTTGGACTTCTAATTTAGAATAATCGATAGTTCTTAAATCAATTCTTGCAGGAGTACCTGTTTTAAATCGAGCTAAGTTTAATCCTAATTTTATAAGAGAAGCTGAAAGCTCGTTGGAAGCCGGTTCACCAGAGCGACCCCCTGAGTACTGCTTATGACCAATATGGATGGTACCTTTTAAGAAAGTTCCATTAGCAAGAATAACCTTAGGTGCTTTATAAGTATAACCAATATGTGAGGTTACGCCAATTACTCTATTTTTTGAATCTACTAGAACTTCTGAAATATTATCTTCAATTATCTGAATATTAGGTTGATTCTCTAAATGATTTCTCATTATTTTAGAGTAGAGGTCTCTGTCATTCTGCGAGCGAGGAGCCCATACAGCAGGTCCTTTTTTCTTATTAAGCATTCTAAATTGAATTCCACTTAAATCGGTAACAAAACCTAATTCTCCACCTAAGGCATCTATTTCACGAGCTAAGTGGCCTTTAGCTGGTCCTCCAACTGAAGGGTTACATGACATTCTTCCAATACTCTCTAATTTTATTACAAAAATTGCTGTATTTGCACCCATTCGTGCAGCTGCGAAAGCAGCTTCTACACCTGCATGACCTGCTCCTACAACAATTACATCAAAATTTTTCATCATCTTCCTTCTAAAATAACAATTTCTCTATCCACTTTGTTACCTGGCTAATTCCTACCTTCTTTATTGAAGAAAAAGGAATAACTTCAGCATCAGCTAAATCAAACTCTCTTTTAATCCGGGCAATCTCTTTGGGAATAGTAGTTTTTTTAATCTTATCGCATTTGGTCGCTATTAAGCAAAAAGGGATTTTGGACTCAACTAATAAATCTTTCATCAACATATCTTTAGGGTCAGCTTTTCTTCTGATATCCACTAACAATGCAATACCTTTTAGCTGAAATCTCTCAGTAAAATAGGTAGAAATCATCTTTCTCCATGAGTCCCTTTCATCAAGCGAAACTTTAGCAAAACCATATCCAGGTAAATCACAGATAGTAAAGAATCCTGACTCTTCGCTGTTCTCAAATTTAACTCTTATTTGAAAAGTATTGAGTAAGCGAGTTTTGCCTGGTGTTCCAGAAGTCTTTGCTAATAACTTGCGATTAGTTATTGTATTGATTAGTGTAGATTTACCTACATTAGACCTTCCTGCAAAAGCAATCTCACCAAAGACTGTTTCTGGGTAATCTTTAGGATAAACAGCACTTTTAACAAATTGAGATTCAACTATTCTCATAACTACTCAGAATAGATTACTGAAGATTTTTCAGATTCCCAAACTTCAATCTCAAGAACGGTGCAACCCTCAATATCTACCATCTCTTTAAGTCTGTTATAGAGGTGCTTTGCTATGTTTTCAGAAGTTGGATTTATCTCTGTAAAAGGTTCAATTGTATTCAAGTGCTTGTGATCTAATTCCTCCATTAGGGCATTTAACCACTTCTTAGCTACAGTGAAATCAACAGCCATACCCAATTCATCTACTTTTTCACAATTCAAGCAAATTCTTACTTTCCAGTTATGACCATGAATATTTTTACATAATCCTTGATACTCTCGAAGGTTATGAGCTGCTGAAAAGTGGGAAGTTACATTTATTTTATACATCTATTTCTCCTTACAAAATTAATTAAAATGATTAAATCACAAGATACTAAATTTGGCTCTTGTGTCAATACAAAAAAAGAACATTCAAATGATTCATCATCTCTTCAATTCTATCTTCTTTTGATTATTATGATATACTAACTCAATTGTATAGATAAGCAAAGCAATCCAAATAATTATAAATCCTAATAATTTATCCATAGGGAAAGCTTCTTTAAAGACTAATAGTCCGATTAATAGTTGAAAGGTGGGGGAAACATATTGAAGCATTCCTAAAGTTGTTAAGGTTAGTTTCTTAGCTGCTAAATTATAGAGGACTAAGGGTAGTCCGGTTGCTATGCCAGCTCCTAATAACAATAAGTCAGTTTCTAAATTAATATGACCTAAAGAACTTTCTCCTTTCTGCATTAGAAGTAAAATGAATCCAAAAGCAGGAAAAGAGAGGATAAATGTTTCTAAAGAAAATGATTCAATTCCACCTAAATTCGATTTCTTTTTCAAAAGTCCATACATAGCAAAAGATAGAGCTAAAACAAGAGAAACCCAAGGCAATTTTCCATACTTATAAGTAAGAAATGATACTCCAAGAAGGGCAATAAAAATAGCAATTTTCTGCTTCTGTCTTAGAGTTTCATGAAGAAAGATGGTACCTAAAAGAACATTCATTAAAGGATTGATATAGTAACCTAAACTTGCTTCTACTACTTGGTTATTGTTTACTGCCCAAATATATACTAACCAATTGGTTGAAATAAACACAGAACTTAATCCATAGTAGCTAAACTTTTTGAAAGTTAAATCTTTTAGCCATTTCCATTTCTTTGTGATTATTAATAAAAAGGCTACAAAAAAAAGGGAACCTACTATTCTATAGGCTAAAATCTCTGGGGCCGCTACTGCTTGCAGACCTCTCCAATAAATCGGGAATAAACCCCATAATACGAAGGCTAAAATACCATTGACTAAATTTTTATTCATTTATTTTTCCTGAAATTATTATATTTAACCCAAATGGTGCAATAGAGCTTTGGAGAAGATTGCAAATTCTTTTAGCAAAATAGCTTGCAGAATTCTGACGCATATAATATATATATTCGGAAGAATTATGGAAGTTACTTTTGCAAAAGAATATAGTGTTATTCTCAAAGATCTATTGCATTATTTGGGTTTAACCCTAACAATGCAATAGACTAAAGCGTTAGCAACTTTACAGGTTGAAATCACATATTTTAAAATGAATAATATAGACAAGAAGAATCTTCTTGTAACAGGAAAATTAAAAGTAAAGACAACGAAATAAAAATATATATCTTTCTTTGCCAGGTATTTAATCTCTAAATAAAGCTATTTTACCTCTCACAGTTTCCCCATTATTATTACTAATTACAAAGAAATAGATGCCTGAACTGCATTTTTTACCATTCTTATTCAAACCATCCCAGCTGAATGTTTGGTACTTGTTTCGGGGAATATCATAGACTAATTGTCCTGATTTATCAAAGATTTTACATATTTTAGCTTCATTTGGCATAAAGTCATTGGGTTCATTGAATATTCTAAGAATATCACCTCTATCAGGGTAGAAAGGATTTGGTACAGTAACTACCTTATTAAATTCTTTTTGAGTATTGATTGAAGAACCAACAGTTAGTGAACACAATCCTTCCGAAGCTCCTATAAAGAGTTTTCCAGATTGTGGCTCATAGGCTAAAGCAGTAATTTGGTCTGAAATTAGAGGATATGAATCTTTATCATAAATAAAGTACTCTTCTGTATTTGTATCATATTTGGTTAAACCAGCATTATCTGAACCTATCCATAAACAACCATAATCATCCACTGATAAGGCAGTTGGGTGAGTATCTTTGGCTGCGAATAGTTTAGTCTCCCCAACGATGTAACGGGTATCTACAACCCAAGCAGATTCCCATCTTTCTCTTTTGATATCTATGCCATATCGATACCATTTTGATCCATTATACATGTATAAGCCATTGTTACCAGCAATCCAGAGCTCATTACCATAAGGAGTTGAAACTTCAATCATGTCATTAATAGCACTATTTCTAATTTCTGTGATAGGAATAGATGCCCAGTTAGAAATATCACCGTCCTGAGGTAGCTCTTGTGAATTCCAGTGTAGAAGTCCTGCAGATTCTCCACCAGTAGCATAGGCAGATTTACTAAAGAAATATCCAAATTCATTGTGGAAAGATTGTCTGGTGTATTGACTGGCAGAACCATAAAGAGGTGAAATCGCTAATCGTTCATCTCCTGTAGGAGAATAAAAGGCTATGCCATAACCTTGCACTGAGATCATGATATTTCCTTTCATATCTGTATTAAGAAAGGATACAGTTTGGGAAGGGAGAGCTTCTATCTCATCGTTAAGAATTGAATAAGTATCTGTTTCAGAGTCATAATCATAAATTCCACTTGAATAATACCACCTCCACTGATTATTATCTTCATCAAATGAAGTTGCTCCACCTTTCCAGCCTTGAGGGTGTTCTGGAGCAGCATACCAAGAGCCGAACCATTTTTTATTGTCTTCACCCACAGTAATAGAATTAATATTATCACTTTGCAGAGGAGAATTATTCATATTATAAGTTTTCCAGTTGCTTCCATCAAAAGAACTTACTCCTCTTGCTCCTTTTCTTAAAGCTGCTGTTCCATAATAACCACAAGATGCCCAGAGATGGTTAGATTTATCTATGGTAAGGTAATTTATGGCATTAAATCCGATTCCGTTTGGTTCTAACTGGTACCATTTTGAATTATCATAGATTAGAATTCCTGCTCCCCAAGTTGAGAGAATAATCTTATTCTCCTTAATCTCAATAGATTTGATACCAACTTGGTCAATAGTTGTAACATCATTGTTTTCACTATTGAGTTTGTATATTGGAGTTTCTGATGTTAAGAAAGGTTCAATGTTTCCTTGAGTGTCAATTATTTGCAGAAGAGAAGAAGTTAACCCGCTCATTGTTGTTAAATCCTCATTCCAAACACCGCTAGCAAAAATAATATTGCCTTGAGCATCGTGATTTATTGCACTAATAGATGGTTGACCAGAAATACCTCCTGGGATATTATAAGTTTGCCAGGTAGGATTGGTAAAAAAGTCAGTAATGACTTGAATAGAATTATTCTGAACAATAGTGAGCTTGTTGCCAAATACAGCTAAATCGTTGACTTGATTATCTAACAAAAGTGATGTAGTTGACATAATACTTTCCCAGTCATCAAAATTATCTAAAGAAGAGATCGGAAAATAATTCAATCCTTCATCAGTAGCGAGAAAAATATAATCTTGATATACTTCAATATCATTAATTGTGTCAGATATCAAGGCACCGGAAGTTGATGATACTGAATATTTTCGTGAAAGTATAGGGAATGAAATTTCTTCAAGATTATAAAAAGTAGAAAATCCGCCTTCGGTTACTATAAAGACTAATTCACCAATGCTTTTTATTGCAATTATTTTATCTGAGAGGAGTCCTGTTTCTGAATTAATTATGTAGATATTACCATCATCAATGATACTTACTCCATTATTATAGCTACCGCACCAAAGTTTATTATCATTAATATATATAGTTTTTATTTCATTGCTAGATAAACCATTTATTGTAGTATATTTATTATTGAGTTCTATAGATAATTCATTAGAAGAGTTGTTAAATTCATACTCTTCAACTCCTCCCCAGGAAACAGAAATTAATTTGGTGTCATTTAATAGTGTTTGATAAACATGACTTGTATTAGTGTATACTTCCCAACGTTCTAATGAGAAAACTGAAAATGTCAAAATGCTGATAAGTAAGATTAAGTTTATCTTTTTCATTTTTATACTCCTACTTTGTATCTTTAAAAATCGTTTGTAATAATAACCAGGCAAAAATAAAACAGAGAATTATTAGAATCGTTAAAGCGATAAGGAAAATCTGTTTTGTAGAAAAATAGAATCCAATAGCAAGAAGCCCAAACAAAGAAGTAAGGAAGTAGGCAATATAGCAAATTCCTTTTTGAGAAATGCCTAATTTAAGAAGTTTATGATGAATATGTTCTTTATCTGCGACGAAAATACTCTGCTTTTTTCTGATTCTTCTGACCATTGCCATTACGGTATCAATAATTGGAAAAAGCATAACTACTACTGGTAAAGCAATTGTCATAGCTGTAACGCCTTTAAATTGGGATATTCCTGTTACAGATAATACTGCCAAATTAAAACCGTTAAAGAGGCTACCTGAATCACCCATGAAGATTTTAGCTGGGTAAAAATTATAACGTAAGAAAGCTAAATTACCTGCTACCAAAATCAATGAAAGGTATAAGACTAAGGGATTCTCAGCAATTAATCCCACCAAAGAAAGGACAATGCCACTTATCAGAGTAATACCTGAGGCAAGTCCATCTAAGCCATCAATCAAATTAATAGCATTGCTGATAGCGAGAAACCAGAATATAGTAAAAGGGAAAGAAAGGTAGTCCAAGAATAAATCAGGACCAAAGGGATTAGTTAAGAGTTCGATTCTGAATCCAACAGTATAAAGTAATGAAGAAATAAGTATCTGCAATAGAAGCTTATCTCTTGCCTTAAGTTTCAGCAAGTCATCAACTAATCCAACAGTTAGAATCAAGATATTTATTATTGCTAAGCCAAAAATCATTAGAGAACTTTTTTGATCCCAAAAAAGGAAGGCAAAGGCAACTTGAGCAAAGCACACAACTAATCCAAATGCCAGTCCTCCGCTAATAGGAATAGGGGTATTGTGAGAGCTACGTTCATTTGGATAATCTAACCAACCTTTTTTATTGGCAAGTTTGATGTTTACAGGTACCAACAAATAGGTAAGTATGAATACTATTACTCCAGCAAATAAATATTTCCAGTGACTTAATATCATCTCTTTACTTCTCTTTAATTTTTATCTCTTTATATAATGTTTTGTATCTCTCATTAAAATAATCCATTGAATAGTTTTGAACAATTTTTTTATAACTCTCTTGACCTTTTAAAATAAGTTCATCTCTTTTGCTCGATATGCCAAGAAAGAGATTTAGTAAGTCTGATTCACTTTCTGCTTTTACTAAATATCCATTACTGTTATCAACTAATTCTCGGTTCCCTTTTATGTCGGAAGCAATAATAGGTAGTCCGTAAGACATTGCTTCTAATATAGATAAAGGTAAACCTTCCCAAAGAGAGTAAAGAAGAAAAACATCAAAGCTATTTAACCACTTATCTTTATCCAGAGACCAACCTGGGAATAATATCCTCTCACTTAATCCAGCAGTTTCTACCAGATTCTTACATTCAGATAAATCTTCACCGTCTCCTACAAAGATAAATTTCAATTCTTCTCTAAATTGGCAAGCTTTAATCCCTATTTTTACTGTATTTATCATATTCTTTTGTTTCCAAAACCGGGAAAGACTACCTATAACAATCTCATTTTTTTGTAAAATATTATGTTCTTTCTGGGGGATTGCTCCATTGGGAATATATCTTATTTTGTGTTTAGGTATCTTTAATACTTGATGAGCAATTTCTGCATCTTCTTCATTTACTGAAACAAGATAATCACAGAATTTACCTGCAAACCGTTCAGCAAATTGATAAAAACAAAATAATGCCCGATTTTGATATTTATGAAAAGGATATCCGTGGACAGTATGAATGATAGTAGGTACTTTAGTGATTCTTCCCACAATGCGACCTATAAGTCCTGTTTTGGAAGAGTGAGTATGCAGTATGTCAACTTTTTCTTCTTTTAGAACTTTGGCTAATTCCTGAGCAGCTAACCAATCTAATTTGGGATTGATTTCTCTGACCAAAGACGGTATTGGAATATGTTTCCAGCCTCGTCTTTTGACCTCATCAACTAACTCTCCATTCGGAGCAGAAGCAACTATAATTTCATAAGCA
The DNA here is from genome assembly GCA_963692475.1 of Cloacimonadales bacterium (SeqCode). Classification (GTDB taxonomy): domain Bacteria; phylum Cloacimonadota; class Cloacimonadia; order Cloacimonadales; family JAFGVF01; genus JAEKNW01. The sequence continues at coordinate 1,468,858 of OY829950.1, read as the reverse complement.
TCAGATTCAATAGCTTGTAAGATTTGGAGCATAACATTTTGTACTCCCGAAAGAATAGGAACTAATCCCAAATGTAGCACAACAGCCATATCTATAACTTTTCCTCAATAAATGAGAATAATCTCTTAACTTGGTTTGCTCTACTATATTCAGAAATATCGTAATCAACTACTCCACCTGAAGAAACAAATTTGAGTATAGCTATAAGTTGATTTTTAATAGATTCAATTTCTTCTAAAGGTGAAGTCCATGGATTTCCAATTCTATGAAGTAAGTCTTCAGCCTCTCCATCAGTAGGGACTAATCCTAATATTGGACGCTTACATCTAAGGTATTCAAATATTTTACCAGTAAGGACATTTTTACCACTTTTACTCGCAATAAGCAATAGCAGAATATCATTTCTCATCATCTCCTGAACGGCAATACTGTGTTCTTGTTGTGGTCTGACATTTATAATCTCACATAAGCCTGAATTTTCTATAATTTCCTTTTCTTCAAGATAATAATTACCCATAAAGTTAATTCTAAAATCTTCAATATTAAGCACCCCTGAGTCTATTAATTCTTTCACAGCTCTCAAGAAATATTTAGATGTTCTGTGTTTGTACATATTTCCGATATATCCAATGTTAATAACTCTTTTTTGTGACTCATTATTTGGGAAGGAAAGTTTTTTCTGAGAAGATATTTGAGCAAAATCTTCTTCGTCAAAGCCATTATAAGATACAGCAATTTTATTTTCAGCAATCTGAAAACTTTGACTTAATTCTCTTTTCATAACTTCTCCAATAGTAATTATACCTTTAGCATGAGTTAAAAAGAATTTTTCTAAATTATGATAAGCTTGGCGAGAAGTAGAACAGCTAAAGTCAAAATAGGAGCTTAAAGTCCAATGATCCCGATAATCGATAAAAAGAGGGAGATTGGTAAGTTTTGAAATTGTCAGAGCTATTAAAAGTGAAGATGGAGGATAAATAGTTACTATTATTGCTGAGAAATCTTGTTTAATGACCTGTTTGATACCTTTCAAGACTGCAGGAAGAAACCAACCAATTTTTTCATCCATGAAAAAGAATGATTTTACTAATCTCTTTTTAAAATCATTAGTTTCAAAATAAGCTTGATTAAGTTTATTTCCCATTTTAGGATGGGAAAAGTTTTTAAGTTTTTGCAGAATACTCATAATATCCCAGGAGTCAGCCCTTATCACTTCACTTTCAATTTCTGAAAGCAATGAGGCATCATAGGAGTGAAATACAATATCTTCTATTGTAAGCACAACTACCTGCCATTCTGAATCTTTAGCATACTTAGCAATTTTTAATGGTCTCTGTACACCTGCTCCACCAAGGGGAGGGAAGAAATAAGATATAAGTAGGGCACTCTTTTTGTAGTCAATTAATTGTTCAAAAAGACTCATTAACTTTGGTGCTACTATGTTCCAGTTATATTTTTCTGCAATGAGATTACGAGCTATTTTTTGATGTTTAATAATTTCTTCATCATTAAGCGTAATAGCTTTTAACATTTTATTTGCTATATCTTCTGCGTTAAATTTAGCTGTGAAGATGCCTTCAGAACTTTGATAAATTTGCTTATTGCTTGGGAAGTCATTAGTAATAACTAAAAGCCCAGCATCAAGATATTCTAATAATTTAATTGGAAGAGCATATTTATAACGAGGTGTTGTTGGAGATAAAATACATATACCGCACTTAGCTTGAGCGTACTTCTGATAAACTTGGTCATAGGGAATGTTCTTGTTTAGATCAATGTTATTCTCAAGTTTTAAGTATTGTATTAACTCTCTGCACTCTTCATAGAAACCTGTTATTTGTTCTTTACCAATGATTAAGACCTTAATTTTGGGGTAGAACTCGCTAAGCATGAAAGTTGCTTGGATTATCTCTTTAATACCTCTTGCTGGTGAGAGTCCTCCAGCATAGATGAAATCATATTTTTTTTCCTCAGAGCTTTTTTCTTCTTCATATCGAGAGTAAGGGTAGTTTGGAATAGTGATGCTATTAGCTCCCATACTTTGATATTTATGGGTAATAATATCATTAACAGTAATGCAAGCATTGAGCTTGGGGATAAATCTCTTCTCTAATCTCTCGAGTAAATAAGTATCAATAAACTGTTTTCTTTTATCAACAGATTTCTCTTTCTGGGCTAAATTAAAGAACTCATGACAATCATAGACAAACTTAGTTTTTAATGTTGGATTTACCAAAGTAAGAAGAATCGGCTCAACAATAATAACCACAGCAGGTGAAGAGAGTTTTATTTGAATAGCTGCTTGAAGTAGAAATTGAACTTTTGATAGATTATTCAACCCCGTTAAAGTAATTTCTTCATTATGATCACCCATATCAGGATTATTATGCAGGATTGTTACTGAATATTTCTCAGAAAGAGTTTTCCCTAATTTATAATAGAGTCGTACATCTTTTGCTTGATGACTAATTGTTATAATGAGTATTTTTTTCAAAACTTACTCCAAGACTATATTAACAACATTATTTGCTTTTATATTGGACATAGTAATGACGTTATCGTCTATTTGGTAATCAACCATTGTTACTTGAGTAATTTTTTTCTTGGAGTACACTTTGATTGTAAAGAAAGCAAAGTCATCTAAGAATAGAATATTAGCACCCCATTCCACATTAGTAATTAAAACATTCTTACGTGCTTTCCACCAAAGAGAAATATTTTTACATGAATTATTATAGTAATTTTTATCTTTTATTGTATCCAATGTATATGTATAGAGTTTTTCCAAGTAATTAATATCTTTGAAGTTAGCTATTGTAAAGTCAAAACAAATAAGTCCCCCACTAGCAGAAACTTTAGTGATTAAATTATCCATTTTTCGCGTAGCTGATTCAAAAGACTTATAAGAATACTTGGATGATTTTAAGATTTCGTCACTGAATGTAATGGGTATTTCTAAAGGAAATGTTCTTATTCCTTCTATCAGCCTATGATGGGGGAGAATATTACCATTTTTAAAAGTATTGATGTTGGAAGAGAGAATAGAACAATCATATAACATATTATTTCTATGGATAGCAAGTGATAGTTTATCATGAAGTGGGCGTCCCGTAATTCGTATTCCAGCCTGCTCTTCTCTATTGATTTTATTTAGTTTGTTCTTGGCTGTTCTTATTTTTGTTTGATCCATTTCATAAGGAGAAACAACAACTCCCAATTCATGCCCCTTATTCAAAATATTATTTAGTTCTTTGTATAATACATCTTTCTCTTCAACATTATAAATAAAGCCATTATCTTCAATTAAAGAAACGAACCATGTGGATATTATTCCATATTTCTCATCTAAATCTAAATAGTTTTGGAAATTCCAATATTGTTCTACATCATTTAAAAAATATTTAATACCACTTATCAAGTTTCTTCCAACCTCAGCAAACTTTCCTCTCGCTAACAAGGGAATTGAATCTAAAAGAAAGTCTCCAAAAACGCCTTTTCCCCATTTCTCTAATTTATCAATAGTATGAGTGAAAATAACTGCATAGTCTTCACCATGAGGCCAGTACTCTTTTTTAATAAGAGGAAAATCTAATTTTTCACAGCAAGAAAGAATAATTTTTTCAGTGAAAGCTAACATGTGATTGACTATTGGTTCTTGATAATACTCATCAAAGATACTTCCTTGCTCTATTACTCCGTCATTAGCTTTTTTTGCCCGGTATTCGCAATCAGTGATATGGTAGTAGAGATTCCCAAAAATATCAAAATTCAAGACTACAAGAGCTATTTTGGGGTCTCTAATACTTTCCACTAACTCAGTGAAAAGATTATTATGGATTATCGGAATCACAGTGTTATAAAAGGTAATTTTCTTTATTTTAGAAGTTAGATTGGCACCTTTTAATTGACTCGGGATATAGAGATTCTCGTGATAACGAACTAAAACTATAGGTATTTTTTTTGCATATTTAGAAATATACTCCTTCTGCACACCCTTAGAATCGTACCAAATTAATACATCAAATTCGGTTAATCCCTTCAGAGAGTAGATAATCTTATAGCTGTAACCTAAGGTAACAAAGGTGAATTCAACTATGTAAGATATCATCGTATTTAAGTTGCTATTACTGTTATCATCAATATATATTGCTATCATAATCCCTTATCTTTATCCATTTTTACCAAAATAATCTCTATTTTAGCTATGTCAAGTTATACTCTATATTTTTTAAATTAACTTCTTGGCGACTATAAAAAAAGGCTCTTGTTAAAGTCTGGTGGAAATTTCATAAACAAACCACATCCTTTAGAATTTTCTGTTAACATCCAACATTTAATCTTTTGGTTTTGGAAAATCTAAATCCTTCATTATCTGCTTTATGTCAGATAGTCCATTGGCGGTTTATTAGGGGTTTATTGGGCATCTATTAGGCATCCACTAAGCTGAAAGCCAACAGACACATGATAGTGAAGATACATAAGTTCAATACACGTAATATGATCTTGTGGAAAAGAACAATGCATTAACTAAAGGATATGCTTTCTTACTATTGTTTTAAATTATATTATTAGTCTTTATTTACAAGTAAAACTTACTCTAAATAGTAAATTTAAACTCGTAATTTTCTATTATACAATGAATATACTATAATAAAAGTCTCTTTTTTAACTATACTTTAACTTGAGTCTAATTTAAGTATGCTCAGCTTCTACATCAAGCCTTTACTATTTTGGATAAAATTAACTATTGCTTACACAATTTGTGCACATTATCCACACTGTTTGTATGTCCTTGTAATTGTGTTGTTTAGCTTCTCTTTAAATTTAGTATTTGTTGAGTTACTCACAACTTATCCACATTATCCACATATGCGTAGATGCTTATTTAAAGTATAATTAGGATATAACAAGCTTATCTTTTCCACAATTTTTCTGGAAAAATCTATCCACAAATAGATAAGTATAAATTAATCATATATTTAGTGTAGTAAAAAAGTGAAATTTTGTTAAAGTGAAAATAAATCTTTATTAAGAATTAATTTTTACTTAATTTTCAATAGCAAATTTAGTTTTATAGCCTTTATTCCCTATTTTTATAGTGCAAAGATAGATGCCTGAACTAATTTTATGAGATACTACTTCATTAAGAGCTAATTTGAACTCATTTATGCCTGTGGGAATCTCAAACATCTTTTTACTTATCTCTTTACCGCTTATTGAGAAGATGCTTAATTCACCCCTTTTTCCGCCAATGTTAGTATCATAGATAATTATCTTTCCTGTATCAATACTTTTAACTGGATTGGGAGCAATATAGATTTTCCCATAATTACGAGAGATATCAAAATCAACTGTTTCACTTATAGTCCTATTTCCTGAAGCATCTTCAGCAATAATATATAATTTCCCAGCTTGTCTAATTACTGTTTCAAAAGAGTCATTGTTAATAACGGTAAATATTTGAGAAGAGCCATCCTCAAAGTTAAAATTTAAATAATATGTTAGTGGATCAGGGTCGAGATGGTTTTCCCATTCCAAGAAAATAGTTTCATTAAGTACTAATTTTTTAGTAATGAAAAAAGGGAATGGTGGAATCTCATCAGGAGCTAAAAACTTATTTAAGAAGTTGCCTATTTGACCTTGTGCGAAGTTTAAATTACGATAGATCTGCCAATTATTTTGAAACTGATAGGAATATTTAGGGAACCAGATTGAAGCTGTTCCAACCTTGTAGTTAAAAGAAGAAGAATCATGACTTACAAAAATTTCAAGTAAATTAGTATATAGCTCTTCACTATCATTTACTAATTCTGGATTTTCGCTATTTAAACTTAGGTACAAGAGAAGCTCCTTAAGGTCAATGTCCGTATAGCTGATACCGAATTCATTAATATTTTCCCGAGCATTTATAAATAACTCAGTGTCATTACTCCATTTATTTAAATAAGAATTAAGAGAGTTTTCAAAATTAGAATAATTCTCCATTTTAACAGCTGAACTTGTAATTTTTTGCAAGAATGGACCTGGATTATAGATATTTCCGGGGCGGTAAGCATCTACATATATTTTAGGGATATTCACTGCTATGCTATCGATGTTTTCAGCGATTGACCAATAATCAAATACTTGGCTATAGGGAAGTCCTGTTGCAGGAACTAACTCTTCTGAACCGATGATGTACTTTGCTCGTCCTTTTAATTCTGTCAGATTTTCAATTGATTGCATATTGCAAGCATCGTAGATTAACAAATCAAGATTGATATTATGTAGAGCAGCTTGCATCTGGTGTTCAGACATAGAGATGAAACTTTCTGAATCATTATCAGGTGCAATTCCTTTACCATTTATATTTTTAGCCCACCCATTAGCGTGTGACCATACAACTAAAGCCTTCTTTTCTGATTTATAACGATTGAATCCCCATTCAACGAAGCTCTTTAAAGTTAAATATGAGCCAGAATCACTTTCGCCAAGATTGGAAATAATTGCAGATTGGATTCCCTCTTCAGGGTGATAATTAATTCTATATCTATAAGTATTTGGTAAATTGCTATTTTGGTCACCATCCATCTGGACAATGATATTTGCCTCATTACCGAATTGTGATAACTCCATCTCTTCAATATCCTGCAAGGCATAATTATGCAATCCATTATCTGCTGCCATATAGATTAAGATGGTCCATTCTGCAGAAATTAAACTTGAAATAAAGGATATCATTAATAAATACAGGTATATTTTCTTGGTCATTAAATTACTCGCTTCAGGAAGATTATAGATACTTGCAAAGGCAAGTAGTTAAAGGTTTATTTTCTCACATAGATTCTATCTCAAATATAATGGAATGATGTTTTTTGACAAGTATTTTAATTATCAAGATGATTTGTGTACAGAATATTTATTACAAGTAAAGTTCCTACAAGCTTACAGAGCTTCGACAAACCACTATCTTTAAAATCAAAACTAAAAGATAAATTGTTTTACCTACTTCAAGTATTAACTAAAGTCCTAAGAGTTTTATCCAAATTATTCCTTACGTGTATTTTTAAAGCTTTGCTATATTTGCTTGTTTACTAAATTAACAAGAACAAGATAGGGCTTGAGATTGCCAATAGAGGTGTCGTATTTGTGGGTCAATCTATAATCCAGTGACTTTAAATGCTACTTGGAGAGTAATTCTTAGGGGTTTCAGATAAAGAAATAAAATAACTATTAATAGTTTAACCCAAATAATGCAATAGATCTTTGAGAATAGCACTATATTCTTTTGCAAAAGTAACTTACATAATTCTTCCGAATATATATATTATATGCGTCAGAATTCTGCAAGCTATTTTGCTAAAAGAATTTGCACTCTTCACTAAAGCTCTATTGCATTATTTGGGTTTAAAGAAAGATTTTTTTTTAAATATAAACAATGTTCACCCAAAACTTAGGTGATGATATTGTTATGTTATTCTCAGATAACATTTTAAAAGATAATAATATTTGACAATCATTTTCTGATAAATAATATTGGTTTCAATACTGAATTAGGAGAATTTATGAAAAAAGTTTTATGCTTGATTATTTGTATGCTAACAATAGCTTTCGTTTTTGGAGATAGCAATGAGCTACTTAAAAGCTACTTTGACGAATCTAACTTAGAGAATATTAAAGCAATTTTAGATGATGCCAATCAATCTAAAGATGTTGCCTCGGCAAATATGAATTTATTACTTGTTCACTTTAGTGAAATGAGTAAGGCTATTAATAAGTTAGAAGAAAATTCTGAAAATCTTCAAGCAGGTCAAAGATTCCAGTTGGCTAATATTTACCTTGCTTTAGGAAAATATAATGAAGCAATAACTCACTACAATATTTTAAATAAGAATTTTGCTGATTGGTCTTGCCCTTGGAGACACAAAGGTGAAGCTTATTTTAATTTAGAAAAGTGGAAGGAGGCAGAGAGTGCTTTGGAAAAGGCAATTGAAACAAGGGTTGAGCATTATGATGCCTATCTTTGGTTAGCAAGAACACAACTTAAGCTGAAAAAGAATAAAGCAGCCTTGAAGACTTTCGAAACTGCTATGTCTTACAAAGGTAAAGATATTGAAGACCCCGAAGAAGAATTCTCCTCAGAAGATGAGAAGTTTCTTAGGTTAGATATTTTGAAAGCTAATAAGATGAAAAAAGAGTATAAAGAGTTAGAAAAAAAATTAAAAGAAAAATATCCAGATAATAAATATTGGGATTAATATAAAAGTTTAGTACAAATGCAGAAAGGTTGGGCGGGGAGCCCAACCTTTTTCTGCTAGCATACAAGGAGGTTATTTCATCAGCATCATCTTTTTGGTTTGGTTATATGTTTTGGTTTCTAGACGATACATTTATATGATAATGCAATAGTCGTTCCAAACAAATTTTATTTGAATTATTTTTTAATATTTCTTAATTTTTATTATTACATAATGTCTAAGGCTATGTTTTATAGATGATTAGCTAAAAAAATATTTCCCTCTTTATGTATGTTATTTTCACAAGTTATTTTTTAGCTCATGTTCCATTGTTTTGGTTGAAATGGCTTCTAAATCGAGTTAAGTAAAAATTAATCATCCAAAATGTCCTTGACTTATGAGGGGAGCTGTGGCTTTAGTCTATAGCAAAGTGTTTAATATAAAGACTTGAATACCAATTAGTATCATATAGTATTGATAAATTTAAAATATATAAATATGCTCATTTAATAAGCAGACTGTAAGAAGGTTATTAAAGACCTTTTAACTTAAAAGATTAATATGGAAGTGTCCACAAAGTTATCTTTTAATAGAAAATCACAGTTAATAAAATTTACAGTTAGTTAATGACTATTGAAGTGAAATCTATTTATTACTTGTGAAAATCTGTTAAGAGAACTGAACTTTAAACCAAAGTTATATTTAATATAAACAATATAGATTAAAAATTATTGTAAAAATTGCAATAGAATTAATATTTATTAAATGTTGGAGTATAAGGATATAAAATGCAGAAAGGCTGGGCGGGGAGCCCAGCCTTTTCTGCTAGCATACAAGGAGGTTATTTCATCAGCATCATCTTTTTGGTTTGGTTATATGTTTTGGTTTCTAGACGATACAAGTATATACCTGTTGCAACATCTGTTCCAAAGTTATCTTTACCATTCCAAGTAATTCTATGATATCCAGCTTTAACTTGTTCGTTAACAAGAGTTTTAACAAGCTGACCTTTTAAATTAAAAATTCTTAAACTAACTTGACCATCTTGCTTAACTGCATATCTAATAGCAGTTTCTGGATTAAATGGATTTGGATAGTTTCCTTGAAGTTCTGTTACCTGAGGGATAATATTATCGTCCACAACAGATACACCAGAACCTAAGCCGTTAACAGAAATTACTGTTTGTGGATTATTAGGGTCATTTGAAGTAATGATAACATTATCATTATATTCTTCATTCGCTGTAGGGGTGAAGAAGATAACAATAGTTAACTCTTGGGTAGGGTCAAGAGAGTAATTAAGTTGGTTAGTAGCATCATCACCTTCTAAACTTATAGAGAAGACGCTTTCTTCAGAGATAGAAATTTGCCCTGCAAGAATACCATCACCAGTGTTAGAGATAGTGAATTGAGTTTCACCAGAAGCAACACTACCAAAGTCATGAGAAGTCATATCAACAGCGATTACAGGGTCACCAACTTCAGAAGTTGCTGTAGGGAAGACTATGTAATCAACCCAAGCACAGTCGCTACCAGAGCTTAAGCTATAATCTTTACTGTATTCCCATTTGAAAGTGTGATTACCATTTGAAACATCAAAAGAAACTTCTTGCCAGTCGACTTCTCCACTCCAATCATTTTGAGCTGCGTTATCTATGTAGAAAGTTAATTCATCATAGCCATCTTCTGAAGATACTTTTACCCAGAAACTGATTTGGCCAGCAGTGACATCATCCATTTGAATGGTCATAGATGCTGATTGGCTATGATTAATAGTATTAGATTTAGCAGAATGAGTTCCTTCTTGAGATTCAGAATCTACAACTGACCAGCCTGGGGTACTCCAGCTGAAATCAGAAGAGAAATCACCAGATTCGAAATCTTCAAATAATAAACCAACAGAAAGAGCAAAGTTATCAGTAGAGATAACATTATACTCACTTGTAAAGTTTGTTGTGAAATTAGCAACTGTACCTGTTTCCATGTAAGCAGAAGTTTGAACTGAAACTGTAAATTGTCCAGAGCCATTTTCTGCAACATTACCTAACTCAATATTGTTAGTTAGAATAGTAATTCCAGGGGTAGTTGTGATTAAGTTAGCTATAGTATTATTACCAACATAAGAACCAAGGTTCTGATAATCTATTATAATATCGGCTGTCTCATTAGGATCTAATAAGTTATTATCGTTATCATCGACTGATATATTAGTGATTACAAATTCAGGTGCGATAGTATCAAGATTTAGGTCATACTCCCAAGTATCTTCGGTAGTTGCTAAGACTAAGTGGAGAGCTATAATCTCACCATTATTCATTCCGTCAGCAATTTCTATTTCAAAAGCAGAAGAAAGATCTGAGTTTGATTCAGCATTTAAGTTTGCTATTGAAGAAGAGCCATTGATAATTATAGCATTATTATTAGTACTTGTTAAGGTTGCTGTAACATTGGAAACAGCTTGTACACCTACATTACCAATATTAAGAGCTATATCTACATTTTGTCCAGCAGCTACAAAACCTGTAACTTGTTGGTTATTGACTACTAAGTAAGGACCTTCAGCAGGTATAACTTCAATTTGGGTAACATAAGGTTGGTAATCAGTGTGTGAAACAACTAATTTAACATTGCCAGGAATGTTAATAGCTTCAAATGAGATAGTACCATTTCCTGAACCGTCAGTTAAGGTAGCGCCTAAAAGCTGACCATTACTTGAAAGAGCAGCATAAGAATAAGGAGCAGCAGAAATATTAAATGAATCCATTCCAACTAAAAGTGTCTCTTGGTAATTCACAACTTGAGCATCAGGAATTCCAATATAAGGCATTAAAGAAGGGTCACCCATAATAGAGTAAATTTCCCAGTAATAATTCTTTCTTGATGATGCTGAACCTTGAACAGCCATATTACCTGTAACTACCATTGAGCCAGCAGTGTGAGCCCAATCTGCAAAAGCTTCATTATGTTCATGGAAGAGAGCATCAAACATACCATAACCAGTACCAGCATAAGTAGGGTTAGCAGTAGAAGTAGGAGTAAAGTGACCTACAGACCACCAGTAATCTTCGTCCCAATAAGTACTATTAGTTCCACCAATATAGATGACAGCACCATTAGAAGCTCTTAACCATGCTTCACCAAAACATGTTCCTGTATTGAAATGATTAGTTAAACAGCAGTTACCAACAACAACAGGATATTCATTAGCATTTGTTAAGCTATTAATATTACTGATAGTGAAACTTGGGTCATACCAAGTAGTTTCTGAACCGTGGGCAGTGTAGTTTAAATAACCTAAACCAGCACTAACATCAGCAACAATAGCAGATGCACTAGAACCAGATTGAGGGTAAGGATAAGTTGTTACATCTAAATCATGAGCATCATTAAAATAGTTTGTGCTACCATAATTTAAGGTACCGTTAGCATGTGTAGGAGACCAGTTATTGTCAACACCTGCAATTAAAGTCATTCTTTCTAAGTAAGAAGGATCAGGCATTTCATATTTTTGATACATTAAAGTTTTATTAATCTGTGGAGTTAATTCACTAATATTATTAGCTGAGAATCTACCATAATACATTTCAGGAAGATAATCATTGCCCTCTAATCTAACATAGGTAAGGTCTGTGACATGACCAGAATCAGTTGTTCCATTATAAGCAGGAACTTGAGGTGTATCTCCAACGATTAAGAGATAAGAAGGAGCTGGATTTTCAGGTGTAGCAGCATTCCAGATACCTTGAATATAGTTTTTGATTGCAGTTGTAGATGAACCAATAGTTTCAGTGATACCTAATGTTACGTTATAACCTTGTTCTTGTTTCCAAGTTATAAAAGGTTCAAGAGTATCTACAAACTGGTTAGGAGTAATAATAATATATCCTAAAGGATAATTCTCTAAAGACATTCTTGAAGGATAGTAGTTAAAAATACTTTTTGAGTAGATACCATCAAACATAAATGAGCGAGTTTTTGCTTTTAACTCTTCAGTAGCAAAAATATCTCCATTATGGAATTGAATCTCTACATCAGCACTATTAATTACTCTAATTTCGCCTGAAACAGGATTATATTCTACAGGATAAAAATTAACTTCAAAAAGTCTCATTCCTCTGAGAATACCTATTTCATTTACAGTAACAGGCTCATATTTGAATGCTTTATCTGCATTATATATTTCTTGATTCATGAGAAAAGGCATATCTTCAATATTATCACATTTTGCTACTGAAGGTTGGCCTGGAATAATTTTAGTGTTGTAGCCTCTATTTATAAGATTAACTGAATTTGATGATTTTATATCAATTCTTGCATCAACACTTGCTCCAAGGGGAACAGAAATAATTTTTTGACTATAAGGAAGTTGTGGTAACCCCTCATCTTTAGTTAAAGAGTACTCACTGGCAGAAATTTCACTGAATTCTCCACCTCTGGTATTGTTACTTGTAATATCAATTGTTCCTAATTCATAACTAATTGCTACACCATTATCATTACTGCTTTGCAGAATAATACTGTTTTGGTGTAAATCCATTAAGGTCTCTTGGCTTGCCATTACTAAAGTAAGTGACATAATCAAAGAAACTATCAAAATAAGTCGCTTCATTTTTTCTCCTCATGTTTTATATAATTTATTTTTATTTATCTCTCTCAACTTGTAATAAGATGCAATTTGCTATCCATTAATCAAGTAGCTTATCAAGAAATTAGTTTATTCACCCTGAAATGCATTTTTGGGCTACTGGAATGTAGTTTAGATGGTCTGAATTTCTATTGAAAGATGCTCAGAATCATATAATTCACTAAATAGGTGCTCTTGTTTTGTTTTTTTAAGCAAATTAATAAATTATTGGCTTGTAATTTTTTTACCATATTTTCGACCCTCATTTTTAGAAAATTAAACAAATTCCATTAGTTCTGTAAATATCCACCTACAGAAAATTGACCATGTAATTATTGGACAATAGAGTAGAAATTGATCTTTTCCTCTGGGTATTTAGTCTTAAAGTCTTCAAAAAAAGGGATAATCTCAGCACGGCTTTTATTTTTTGCTAAGGAAATATAATATTTTCTGCCAGTACCAGTTCCAAAAGTCTCAATCTTACACATTGGTTCTAAATCTTTCCAGCGTTTAAATTCTTCTTGAAATTTATCATCATTTTGGTAGGAACTATAGCTTGCAACTATAAAGTACTTCTCTAAATTTTTATTTTGTTCTGACTCAGGCGGCGTGTTAAACTTTACTTCATAATCAAAATAAGTAGTATCTCCTGAAGGTCCCACAAAAAAAGCAGTATTAAAATTCTTGCCGTCTTTTAAACTATCTTGAACCATTGTAGTGTCAGAAACACTATCATTATGTTTTTCTACATTGCTTTTATCAGGTTGGCATCCTAACAAGAATACTAAAAACATACTAAATATTATTACGTTTTTCATTAATTATCCTATATATATTAAAGGAACTAACATCTCATCTTTGGTCATTCCACCGTGATAACCTGTTAAGTTCATCTCTTTTTCTAACATTACATTGTCTAATAATACATAGCCATCATTCATGACTATAACATAATCTCCTACTCTATCTGCGAACTTTGCACTAATTTCATTTAGTCCAAAAATTTTTTTCTCTAACATTTCATCAATATGAAAAAGATTTGAATATGGAGATAAATACTTTTCCCAGATTTCCTTAAAGAGTTTTTCTTTTCCTGATCTTAGATAACAATAAGGAGAGCGAGGTTCACCCATTAATGGTAACACTAAACATTCTCTTAATCCAGGAAAATCTTTAACCCTAAATTTGTTGCTATCAGGTACATCAATAAATCCATGATCTGCTGTGATAATCAATGCAGTATCTTCTAAGTTTATTAAATTTATAATTCTATTAATCTCATTTTGGATTTCACTAAAATGATTCAAGGTATCATCTGTCTTACAACCAAGTCTATGAGAAATATTATCTAATCCATTCCAGTAAGAATAGATGAATTTCTTCTTATTATTATTGTTATCATTAAGAGCATCCTTTATAAGTGGAGAGATATCAGTTAATTCCTTAAATCCATAGTAGAAAGAATCACCTCTTAGTATTTTTTGGTAATTATCATCTGAATATTTATCTAAATGAACAAAGTAGGTGTCAACACCAAAGTTATTAACAAGAGGCTTTAAATTGTAAATATTATTGGAATCAATGTCATTATCAAAATACATATTTTGAGAATAACGAGGTATAAGTGGTAGTATCTGCGATACTGAACCTAATTCTTTTAAGTAAACAAACCATCCGGTTAAAGCATGCTCTTGTGGGGATAAACCAGTTAAAATTGATGTTATTGCAACAGCAGTAGTTGACGGAAATACTGAAGTGATTGGTTTTAAAAGTTTACTCTTTAAGAATGATTCTTTTGCAAATTGAGAAAAGAAATTATAACCCATACCATCAATTACCAACAAAATAATATTTCTTTTATCCTTCAACTCATCAATAGGTAAATTAGGCAAAGAACTATAACTTGATTTACATCCATAAACTTCGCATATAGTTGCTGTTAAATTTAGTAAACTATTATTAAAATCAGGTACTATCATAACGTTTCATCTCCTCGCTACACTTTTTTTGCTATTAGTATCTTGTCAATATTTAAACATAAAACTTGTTATATACCAAACCGTGTTATGAAATTAAGTACATCAATAAAACTACATTCTATTTGGTCTTAAATTATAGCTTCAATCTATAGGAATAGTCGATTCTTGCTCCTCTAACAAATTGAATTGAATTTTTAAAATTCCATTATCAAAGTTTACATTTGGATTATCTCTATCTAAAGCAACTTCAGGGAAATAGATGACTTTTTCAAAAGCTCCTGTATCAATTTCCATATGATAAAAGCAAACATCGCTACATGGAATATTAAAGTCTCTATTACCTCTTAAAAGTAGATAAGTCTCATTAAAAACTAAGTCTATCGACTCACGTTTTACTCCAGCTATTTCTATCACTATGAACAAGCGAGAATTAGAAATATAAACATCACAGTTAGGTGACCATGCTTCTTCATAATTATCTTGGAAGGTATACTTACTATGGGTCAATGAAGACATAGCTCCTAATAAGTTATTCATTCCATCTTCAATAGATTTTAATTGAGAAAAAATATCTTTTTTCATATTCACTCACCTCAATGGCAATATAATCATTATGAATAAATTAGTCAAATTATTTATTAAGAAATTCACTATAAAAGTTAAGAAGATTTTTTAGATATCCCTCAAACAGACTCGGCTGTTTTTAAAAAAAATAAAAGATTTGATATTGGCTTTAAAATTATCTATCCCAAAGAAGTTTTGCCATAATATCTTGTAATCCTTCTTATCAAGTCCGAATCACACTTGGACGGCACTCAATGATCCACTGGAATTTTGTTGAGATACTTACGGAAGACATGAGGAGAAACTCTAAGATAACGGCAGTAAACCTCTATGAATAGCGATTAATAAAATAAAATTCTGTGAGCTCTTTACTTAAAGAATCTGCACTTTTTCCTAGAGTTCTACTGTATCATTAAACTTTAAAACTTCATGAGTATCCAAAAAAAGTCATACTTTTAGTAAGGCTCATAAGAAAAATTTTAATTTGATTGATTGACTAATTTTCACTATTTAAAAAATATTCATCCAAGGAATATAAAATATGAACCAAAAACTATCAGATGCTGTGAGCAGATTTAAAAGCTTGGCCTTGAAAAGAAATTTATTTTTATTAGCACAAAAAGAGATTTCTTATGGTATTCAATTAGAATACTCTTTCGGGAGTGAAAAAAGTAAGATTAATATTTACTATAGTTCAACTAAAGATAAAGTTACTTTTACTTTATCAAACAAGGAAAATTATATTAATGAGTGTCTAAATGAAGTTGTAATTCAGGTTAAAAAGAATGATGGTAATCCTAATATTTTAGATTTACATAGCTGGAAGAATTGGATTGGTAGTGATGAATCTGGGAAAGGAGATTATTTTGGACCATTAGTTGTAGCTGCTTTTTATTGTAAGTATCAGGATATTATTGTCTTGCAAAGATTAGGAGTAAAAGATAGTAAGGAATTACAGGATGCTCAAATTAATCTTTTAGCACAAAAAATCATGGAGCGGTTTCCTTCTCAGTACCAAGTGCTAACTTTGCTTCCCCAAAAATATAATGAACTTTATCAAAATTTTACAGATAGTAAAAAAAACTTAAATCATCTTCTAGCTTGGTGCCATTCAAAAGTTATTGCTAATTTGGCATTTAAATATAATCCAGAAGGTATCTTTGTTGATAGATTTACCAAGCAAGGTTTAATAGAATATTATCTAAATTCTGAAAAAATTGATTCTTGTGAAATTCTTCAAGCACATCAAGGAGAGCGAGATATAGCAGTTGCAACAGCTTCAATTCTTGCCAGGGCAAAATTCAATGCAGGTATAGATTATTATTCTAAACTTTTCGGATTGGTTATTCCTAAAGGTGGAGGAGATAAAACGATAATTGTTGGAAAACAGATTGTTAAAAAATTTAATCAAGAAAAATTAAGTGAAATAGGAAAGCTTCATTTCAATAATACACAGAAAATACTTCTTGGTTAATCAAATCTATATATTCCTATACAATTACTAATTCAGAAGACTATACCCTATCTTGTAATAGCAAAGATCTAATGCACAATTAGAGATGAATATTAAGAGAAAATCCTGTTTTACTAAAATATTACTTTACAATTTTATAGTAAGATTAATAATTTGTAAAATGAGGATTGTCTACAATGAGTAAAAATAGTATTTCTTTAGAAAACACCATGAATTTATTAAATAAGGCGCAGGAAATCATTGATATATCTCCTGATCTAAGTCTTAAATATGCTCTCTTAGCTCAAGAAAGAGCTTCTTCAGAAGAGAAACATCAATACTTTGGTGTTTTCAACAAAATTATTGGAGAGTGTTATTATTTATTAGACGATCTACAATTGGCAAAGGAATACATCTTAAGAGCTAAAAATTACTATTATAAGCAGAATGAATTATTACCACGACTGCAAGTCAATTCTCTTTTAGCCAAGTTATATATCAAGAATAGCGAAACAGAGAAAGCGGTAGAACTATATCACGAGATGTTGTTAACATCTACTAATATGAACTTTACTAAAGGTATAGTGATGGCTCTTCACGAAATGGCAACTCTTTATTTGGAAGTAAGAGAATACAGCTTAGCCTTCGATATACTATCCTCTTTAAAAGAAGAAGATTTAAAAGATGTTTCATCCCAAACTCTATTTAAAATTTATAGCAATAAGACAAAAGCATCAATTAAATCTAATAATACCAATGATATTGAATATCTTCTTCAGAAATCTTATGATTTAGCATTAGAATTAGGTGATGAAACTTTCCTAAAGACATCATATGAAAACTACTATCTTTATTATAAATTAATTGGTGATATTCCTCAAGCTTTCATTTTCTTAGAGAAGTGTCATCAAATCTGTAATAATTCTCAGAGTAACAGTTCACACACCAAAATTGCAACTTTGTTAAATCAGTATGAGATTGATAAAAAAGAACAAGAAATTAATCAAATAGAAGAGAAAAGAGAAGCTTTAGAGGAAGCTAATAACATCATTAGGAAACAGAAGAATTTCTTAGAAACTATTCTTGATACTATACCTAATGCAATCTACTATAAAAACTTAGAAGGGAATTATCTTGGTTACAATAAAAAATGGAGGGATCTGTTTGTAGGTAAATCTCGGGTTTCTGAAATAAAGAATTTATTTGATGTCTTACCTAGAAAACAAGCAGAAATACTGACTCAAAATGATGTAGAACTTTTGTATCAGAAACGTCAAACAAAGAGTGAATATAAAATTGAGTTATCTGATCATAAAGAGCATAACTTAGTAATTTACAAAGATGTTTTTAGAGATGAGAGAGGGGTAATAGATGGAATTATTGGTGTAGTTAATGATATTACAGAATATAAGAATACCTATTTAGAATCTTCTAAAACTAACAATTTTCTTAATGCTATTTTTGACTACGCTCCTATTGGAATCTGTATTTTTTCCAATGATGGTACTATAGAAAGAGCTAATAAGTATTTGAAAAATATTTTATTGAAAGCTGAGAATTCATCGTTTAATAATATTTTAGAATTTGTTTTGCTTGAAGATAAAGCAGAAGTTGCTCAGTCTTTAAAAGAGAAGCTCAAAAATAATGAGGTTTCCACTACTGAGTTAAGACTCCAAGCTCAGAATGGTATGATAATTTACGCTGAGATATCCTATTCCACTGTACATAATCCAGTAACTAACAAAGCTACTAATTTAGGAATTATTAAAGATATCACAGATAGAAAAATCTATGATGAAACACTGCTTAAATCCGAAAGAAAACTAAGAGATGCTAATTATGCGAAAGATAGGTTTTTCTCTATTATTGCTCATGATTTGCGAGGTCCAATAGGTAATTTCAGAGAAATTTTTAAACTTCTTGCTACCAAGAAAAATGTTTTTAACGAAAATGAAAGAACAGCCCTAATGAATGAGCTCTATAAATCTGCTGATCATACTTTCGACCTCTTGGAAAATCTCTTGCAATGGACAAGGAGTCAGAAAAATGAAATTCAGATTATGCCTAATTATTACTCTGTTTATGAGATTGTCTCTAAAACAATTAATACACTCTTGACTTCTTTGGAGAATAAAAAGATAAGCGTTGAGAACAAAGTGAATATTACTCATATTGGTTATTTTGATTTAAATATGATTAGCACAGTTGTTAGAAATCTCTTATCAAATGCAATTAAATTCTCCTATCCATCATCAAAAATTGTTTTAACTTCTGAGATGGGAAATGATTTAATAATAATTTCAATAAGGGATTATGGTGTGGGTTTGCCCAAAGCTAAGTTAGAATCAATATTTAATCCTAAAGAGATGATTTCGACCCCAGGAACGTCAAAAGAAAGAGGAACTGGTTTGGGGCTTGTGTTATGTAAGAATTTTGTAGAATTGAATCATGGCTCAATCTGGGTAGATAGTGTTGAGAATGAAGGTTCTACCTTCAGCTTCTCTTTACCAATTGAAAGCACTCTCCAAGAAAACATCTAAGAAATAACAAGTAATCTATGGATTCAAAAAAAGACAGAATATTAATAATTAGATTTAGTTCACTTGGTGATATAATTCTCACAGCCTCGGTAATTCAGCAACTTAGAAAAATCTATCCAAAGGCTGAAATAGATTATCTCACAAAACCAATTTTTGAACCTTTAATCTCAAGTTATTTTCCTATCAATCAAGTGTTTACAGAATACAAATCTTACCATAAACTAAAAGAATTAAAAAGAAGAAACTACACTCTCGTTATTGACCTTCATAATAAACTAAATTCTTGGATTGCTAAGAAAATTATTTGCGGAGAAAAAAGAGTAACTTACGATAAAAAAAGAAGATTAAGAAAAAAGATTGTAGCTCATAAAACAACTTTATCTATTAACAGTAGTGTTGATCTTTATAATAGTGTATTTGATAAATTGAAAATACCCTATACTTTCATAGAACCAAATATTAAAATTGAGAGTGAAGCTCAACAAAATTTGTTACCCTCTAAGAATAAATTAAATGTTGTGATTTTTCCTGGAGCAACTCATAACACAAAGAGAGTACCCAAGCATATTCTTATATCATTCATAAATAATTATGAACATTATGATACCAGTTTTTTCTTCTTAGGCTCTAAGAGTGAGAAAGAGCTAACTCAGGAGATTGCTCAAAAATGTAAAAAAGAGTGTTTTGATTTAGCTGGGAAATTTAATTTAGTAGAACTTGTTGCAGCTATAAATGAAGCTGATATTGTTATTAGTAATGATTCAGGTCCAATGCATATTGCAGCTGCTCTCGGGAAACCTCAAATTGCCTTTTTTGGTAGCACAAATGTATCACTTGGCTTCCGTCCTTTAAATGAAAATGCTATCGTTATTACAAATCCAATTCAATGCTCACCTTGCACACTTCATGGCAGAAAAGAGTGTCCCTTAAAACACTTTGCTTGTATGGAAAATATTTCCACAAACTCTATTTATGAAGCATATAAAGAACTCATTAATAGGCATTGTGGAAATATTTAACCCAAATAATGCAATAGATCTTTGAGAATAGCACTATATTCTTTTGCAAAAGTAACTTACCTAATTCTTCCGAATATATATATTATATGCGTCAGAATTCTGCAAGCTATTTTGCTAAAAGAATTTGCACTCTTCTCTAAAGCTCTATTGCACCATTTGGGTTTAAAGCAAAGTTATTTATAACATTGGTTAATCTAAATAATTAATATTTTAGCCCCCAACTAGTTATGAACAACCTTCTTTTCAATATATTTAGAATTCATTAACTTTAGTAATCCCATGTAGTCCATACTAAAGGCTAATTCATCACCGACTTTATACTTTTTCGGATTATTTTTTAAATCCATTACTATCATATCAGAGCTTGCGCCTACAAACTCTAAGCTTTTATCATTGCACCAGATATGTTTATCATCAACATCTAATAAGCCTAAACCAATAATTGCCCGGTAAGATGTATCCCCGGCTTGAGTTTGGTCAAAGTTAAAAGATTCTCCTTCTAAGTTAGTTCCAAAATTGCCTGTAGGTACTTTAGGTTTCTCTATTAGTTCAATAATTTCTGCATGCAGAGTAAAAATATCGTGCGCCATATCATCTAACTTAGTATCATTATATACATTGGTACCTAAATAAAGTGTTTCTCCTAATCTAAAGTGATTAATCCCCTTGGGAAGTGTGCCGTTCAAGACTAAAGGGAAAACTACAGAACTGCCTCCAGAAACATAAGGTATCTGACGATTAAATTTTGCTTCAATTAACTGCTCATAAAGGCTTAGTTGAATTAACTTGTCAGGATTAGGAAGTACTCCATAAAGGCAAGAGAAGTTGGTGCCTATTCCTACTACTGTAATATTATCTAATTTAAAGACTGATTCATAAAAGTCTATAAAATCATCTCTGAGAACACCTTCTCTTAACTCTCCCATTTCTATCATTATGATAATTTTGTGAGTTTTATTTTGTTTTTTAGCAGCTTTAGATAGTGAACGAATCGTCGATATTTCAGTATTGACACTAATGTCTGCATACTTAATAATATTTGGAATATCTTTTTTTGAGGGAGGCTTAATGTAAATCGTCTCAATCTTGTCATTTATTGCTTTTATGTTTCTTAGATTTGAGATACGTGAATCACAAACTTCAGTCATTCCTAAATTAAGTAATTCTGTAAGAAATGTCTTGTTTCCACATAATACTTTTGTAACAATTGACCAATTTATCCCATTCTCTTTAAATATATTATCAAGATATTCATAGTTATATCTTAACGAATCAACATTCATATCTAAATATGCCATTACTTTTCCCCTTGCAAGTATCTCATTTCAAGGTATTTATTTGTAAAGCCTATTTTTTCATAGAGAAATTTAGCTGGATTATCAGGTTCTACATGAAGAGCTATGTTACCATCTGAAACTTCAATAGCTTTATTCATGAGTTCTTTACCTAATTTTCTCCCTCTATAATCATGATGTACTGCAATATATACTAAGATATTTTCAGGGATATAACCGTCCATACCTGTTTGATTCAGAACAACTGCACCTACTATTTGATTATCTAAATACTTGACTATTATTTTCCCACCAAAAGAATTATCAGTTGTTAAAGCAAAATCCATTGCTTTTTTTATATCTTCTAAATTATCTCCATACTCCTCTAAATGCTTTTTTAAAAAATTTGCAATACTCGTATACTCTTCATCATTTGGTTTTTTTTCAGGTGTAAAAATATTTACACTATTATTCATAATTTCTCCTCTTTTTTTGATTAATAAAAGTTAATATATTAATAATCAATAAATTAACTATGTCAAGTTTTAATTAATCTTTTTCCAATAAAAAAGGAAAATAGCTTGTATGAAAACCTGAAAACCTACAGCAGTTAAAATTATCAGCAAGAGGTAAGAGTACACTTCAGACATATTATAAAAAACACGTGCATTGTTAAACAAGAAGCCGATACCATCATCGCAACCCACAAATTCTCCAAGGATTATTATCTTAAGAGAGAGAGCTGTACAAGTAAGAAAATTTATTTTAAAAACTGGATAAAGCTTTGGAATATAGACATTAAGAACTATGTCCTTGATGCCTCCACCAAAAACATTAATTACTTCAACCAACTCTTTAGTATGGTCTAACAGCCCATTTACAGTATTTATCGCTACAATAGGTGTAATCATTATGATAATCATACCAATAGGTATTACTGAGCCAACACCATAAAAAAGAATTAAGAAAGAACCGATTATCACTCCTGGTACAACCTGTAACAAAGATAAGATGTTCTCAATATAATTGTTTATCTTGAGAATAAAAGATATGATTCCAATCAAGGTACCCAAAAAGAAAGAGAAGAGAAAGCCAAAAAAGAGACGATACATAGTCAGATAATAATGATGGCCAACTGATTTATCTTGTAACAAATCAATTAGATTTACTATTATGTGAAGTGGTGATGGCACTATATAACTTTCGAAGAATAGTGAAGTTACTCCCCATATCACCAGGAGAGTTAATAGGCCTAAAAGGCTCTTTTTAGTTGAGTTCCAGAATTCTCTTAGCAAGATAATTTTCCTCTTTAATTAGCTTGAATAAGCTATCAATAGAATTTTTTAGTGGTTCTCCATCCAAATAACTATAAGAAGTTCTATTAAGAGTTCTAATTGTGTATTCACTACTGTTTGGATAATCTTTCCCTATTTGGAGTAACATCTTATCAGGGCTTCTACTTAGACTATCGATATATAATTTGGTTAAAAAATTAATACTGGCAATATTTTTAATGTCTAAATCTTTACTAAGAAGAAGAACCTGAGTAGCATCTGAGTTAGTAAAATTATCGATATAAAGCTGATTTAAGGATAAAGAAACCTTGAGTTTAAACTTATTTTCTGCTATACTTGCAAAAGGTTCAGGAAGCCATACCAGTAAGTCTGAGCCTTGTTGGAGGAGTTGTAATGATGTATCAAAAGATAAATATCGGACACTATAATCTGAGTCCTTGCTTAGATTATTCTTTTCAGCAACTGCATTAAAAATAAGTTCCATAGGAGAATTAGCAAATGGAAAAACAATTGTTTGATTTTTAATATCGCTAATAGAGTTAATTTGCTGATTGCTTACGAGATGGGTTAAATTATTTACTTGAGAGCTGATTAGTTGAAAATCAACACCTTGTTTGCTGAAGCTATTTGCTACAGATATTCCTGTAAGTAATAAGTTAGCGTCTCCTCTTAAGAACTTTGCATTAGCTTGAGAATGATTAAGATAAAAATCTAAAGAAAAGGCAGGATTATTTTTAAGAGCTAAATAGATTGGAAGTGAAGACGGAGTCTGAGGTAAAAGGACATTAATTTTTTTGATTTCTTTGGTATTTACTTCTTCTCTTTTACCTTCATTATGACAAGCAACAATCGTTATTAGAAAAACTACTAATAAAATAAACATAGTTTTTTTCATCTTTACTCCCCTAAATTATCTTAATTCTTACAAAATAAATATATAATTTGACAAAGTTTTAAGGAAAGAATATTGTCAAATTGTTTTGATACGAGAAGCAAAAAAGTTTAAAAAAAGAGTCATAAATGAGAAAAAAAAGAGAAAAATGGTTGGATTCACTTAAGGGCTTGGGGATATTGTTTGTGGTTTTAGGACATTGTTTCCCGCCTCAGGAGAAGTTAACCAACTATCTCTATTCTTTTCATATTGCAATATTCTTTTTTATTTCTGGTTATCTGCTACCAGAAGAAATAGGTCATGAGAAATTTACAAGCTATTTTCAGAAAAAGTTTACCAGATTAATGGTACCTTACTTTGGATATGGATTCTTCACCTATATCGTATGGCTTATGATCGGTAGAAATTTTGGAGTTAACAAGGAGTTAGCAGTTCCTCCTCTTAAGCCTTTGCTTGGTCTTTTATATGGTAACGGCTTTGATAATTTCTTGGTTTTTAATATTTCGCTTTGGTTTCTACCAGCCCTGTTTTCAACTTTAGTGATTTATCATTTTTTGCCTTTGTTCTTCAAAAATAGAAGTAGTTTGTTTGTGGTAGTCCTTCTTCTTCTTTGTTTAGGATTTATTGATAGTAATTATGGTAACATACGTTTACCTTGGGGAATAAATATCAGCTTTATTGCAATTTTCTTTGTTTTTATAGGGCAAGAAGGAAAAGCAATATTAAAGAAAATTGAGAACAATAATATTTTAGTAAATTTGTGTTTAGCTATATTATTCCTATTTGGAGGTTATTATTTACAGAGTTTAAATAGTGGTGTCTCCTTTAATAGTCATAGTTACGGAAATTTATTTTATTTTGTTTTTTCAGCTGTGTTATCTATTTTTGGATATGCTTTGTTAGTGAAGGTATTGTTAGATAATAAGATATTACAATATTTAGGTGTAAACTCATTAAGAATCTTAGCTTTGCATATTCTCACTTTTTCATTAATATCAGCATTTATAAAATATATAATCCAGATTGAATATTTAACTTTCAAAGTTAGTTTGCAAGGAAGATTTGTTTATTTCATAAGTTCGATACTACTTGTTTCTTTATATTCATTAATAAGTGACCGCTTATTAGTTATTATAATGGAAAAAAACAGATAATAGATGTAAATGTGTAAAATGACTATTCTCAAAGATTGATTATTCAAAATCTTGAGTAAATTTAGATATATGTAGTTGGTAACAGCTAATTAGTTTTTCTTTATTTTTATCCCATGTTTCTGCAGTTTTTTAAACAAATTAGATCTATCAATTTTTAGGACTGTGGCTGCATCATTAAGATGCCAGTCTTTAAAAGCCATAATCTTTTCCAGGTAAAATTTTTCAAAATTCTTAACTGCTTGTTTGTAAGGTTGAGGGATAAATGTCTGAGAATTTTCATCATGAAATGTTATATCTTTGTTAGTAATTTCATTACTTTCTAAGTGCAGTATTGTTTTAAGAAGAACATTTTTCAATTCATCAACGTTATTTTCCCATACATGTCTTTTTAGAGTATCTAAGGCAGATTCAGTAATTGATATATTACTGTCAGTAGTTTGATTATAAATCATTATTAAATGGTTCGTTATATAAGGAATATCTTCTAATCTTTCATTAAGGGAAGGTATTATTTCTTTATTTTGGCATAAATTAAATAACATTGGGCTGATATAATTAGAGCAAATATCATTATAGCACTCTTTATTGCTTGTAAAAATAAGCTTAGTGTCAATATTTTCTAAACTATTACTATTTAAACTGTTTAGTTTTCTTCCTGATAAGGCTCTAACTAACTTCTCCTGCAATTTATTAGGCATTAAATGAACATTAGCTATTAATAGAGTTGAGTTTTTAGCTTGAACTATCTTTAAGTTGTTGAATTTTTTTGCAAAGTCCTTCTCTTTAGGCTCTCCAAAAAGTGCAATTTGCATTTCTTTAATAGTCATCTTACTACAATCAAAAGTATAAAGTGGTAGCTTATTTCTATGGCTAAGATTATGGATTTTCTGGGCAATATTTTTAACACCTGTTCCTGGGTCACCAAATATAAAAATATGTTCTTCAGTCTGAAGTTTTTGTTTTAAATGATTTTTAAGTTGAGTAATTTTTGGAGATTCCCCTAAAAGATAAATCAATTCACTACTTCTTGCATAAGGAGTCTGTGTTAACTCACTTAAAGCTAAAGTATTCTTGATAGTAAGAAGTAATCTTTCTTCCTGTAGTGGCTTTTCAACAATATCACTTGCTCCATTCTGGATTAAATCAGTAAATCTATTCATTAATATTAGATTATCACTTGTAATAATAATAATTGGTATATCTTTAGCTTTCTCTTTTAATGATTTTAGGGTATGAAGTCCAGTTGGATAATCTGGGAAATGCAAATCCAACAGTATTAAGTCGCAATTATCATGCTCAATAAAATCTATTGCTGTTTGACTATCTTTCGCAGTGCAAACACTGAAATTATGCTCAGTTAGGATATATTTTGTTAATTCACAAAATATATAATCATCATCTGCTATCAAAACTTTTGCTTTTTTCATAAATGAATACCTTATTATTAAAGTGAACTAATTTTTCAGACCAAAGATAATTTTTTTATTGTCAATAAGTGACAGAAAAAAAAGATGCAACAGGCACTACTTTTTACAATACGTATATTTAATATTTAAGTGTAAAATTAAATAATGATAATATTAGTGTCAATAAATTTATCTATAAAGAAAATATTTATAGGAGGAAAAGTGTTAGAAAAAATTAATAACTATATTGATTCTTTTATTAAATATCCTAATGACTTCTTAGAAAAGTTAGAAATTGCTCATCAAGAGAGAATTAATGTCCAGCCTAATATTACTAAGCAGGGAGCAAGGCTTCTCTATTGGTTCATTCTTTTGAAAGATGCAAAAAAAGTGCTTGAAATAGGTACTTGCCTCGGGTATTCTGCTATTTGGGCTGGTGAAGCTTTAAAGAAGACTCAAGGGAAATTAACTACTGTTGAGATTGACGAGAGATTTGTTAAGGAAAATATTGAAAATATTCACCAAGCTGGATTAAATAGTATTATAGAAGTAATAAATGGCGATGCAAAGGATTTTGTTAAAGCTACTAAAGAAAAATATGATATAATCATTATAGATTCTAATAAACCTTTGTATAATCAGATAATTGATCGCTGTATAGAGTTATTAAATCCCAAAGGGATAATATTTGCTGATGATACCCTATTTCTACCCTTAGGCTACAAAGAAAGGCTATCGAAGCCAATGGAAGAGTATAATCAATATGTTAGCCAACATCCCAAATTAGAAACTACTATTTTACCAGTTGGAGATGGGATAACTATTAGTGTGTTAAAATAAGAATTATAGAAATCTAATCATTTATGAGGGAGAATTTAATAATATCTTTTTCTGGGTCAACTCTGTCAATAAGCAGATTAATGGCATCTCCGACTAATAGTTTTTCTTTACTTCTGATGTTATATCTTTTTCCATAGGCTAATAATTCACAAGTATAATTATTTTGATTATCACTGACTACAACCGCAGGTAAGGGTTCGTAAGCTAAGTTTTCTTTTAGATACTTTAAGAACCAATAGTTAAAAGAGCTGTTATAAAGCTGAGAGTAATTTTTGTTTTTTAAATCAATATCAGTGATGAAGCTTAGAAGCTCTTCTTGAGAGTAGATAATTTTTTGCTCATTTAAGAAAGATGTTATTTGGCGCTGAGATAAAAGGTCGAAGTATCTTCTTAGAGGAGAGGAGATTTGGGAATAGAAATCAACTCCTAATCCGTAGTGTTTACTAGGGAATGATGAATAATTAGAAGGTCGTATAAGCCTAATGAGCTTATCATTCATAATAGGGTCATAATAATCAGGCTGAAGAAAGTGTTTATAATCTTCACTTGGCATCTCTTGTATTTTGTAAATATAAGGAATATTATTAACAGAGGCAAATTCAGCAACAGTTGTGTTCATCAGAATCATAAGCTCACTGATGATTTTTCTGGAATATGATCTTTGATTTGTGGTTTTTAAGTTTATCTTATCATCTACAACTCTAATCTCTATTTCAGGTCTATTAATTTCAATAGCTCCTGCTTCAAATCTTCTGTTTCTTAAAAAATCTGTTAATTTTTTTAGAATATTAAAATCACTATTAACTTCATTTTTTGATTTTTTAAGTATTTTATCAAGTTCATCATAAGATATTTTATGAGTAACAGAAATCTTTGATAATATTATTCTTTTTTCCAATATTTCAAATTCAGGGGAAAAGGTAAAAAGAGCACTCAGGCAAGGGCGAATTTGTCCTTTAACTAAACTAAGTTTATCATGGCATAATTCAGGAGGAAACATAGGGATTTCACCAGTTTCGAGATAGATAGTAGAAACTCTACGGGCAGCTTCTTGGTCTAAGAGAGAATCTTTGAGGATATAACTACCTAAATCTGTTATATGAACACCAACTAAGTAATTCTCACCAAGCACATCAAAGGATATTGCATCATCAATCTCTTTAGTATCTTCGCTATCAATAGTATAAGATGTCAAATGAGATATATCTTCTCGCCCTGTAATATCAATCTCCAAGTGCTCAACTTCCTGAATAAGCTCTTGAGAAAACTCAGTAGCAATGCCATAGATTATGGCAAATTTATCTAATTCTTGAGAAATTATATTATTACTTTTTAAAATATTATAGACAAAGAAACGATTGTCCTGCCCATTAGCATATTTTTCAATAACTGATGTAATTATCTGATTATCCGGCTCTTTTAACCAAGAAAATAGATAATCGAATATCTGAGGGTCAGCAGTCGGATCAGTTCTCATAGCCAAGTTAATATTATCAGAATAGAAACTATAGATTTCTTGTTTTTCTTTCTCTTTTTTCTCTTGAGTTAGAATTTCGTCTATTTGTTCATTAGTCCGAGGTGTTACAAGTAAACCCTTCCTCTTGAAGTGGTTTTTCTCTTCACGAATAGCACGAAAAAGAGCTGATTGGGTTAAAGAATTAGGATTATCGATTAGATAAGAAGCTAACTCTTCTACAGAGTATTCTCTAATATCTTCATTAGTTAACTCCCATAACTCCAACACAGATATTTTCTCTTTCTCTGAATCTATAAGCTGGTCTAAATCTGCTATTATTGCAGTTAGATTAGCTTCTGAAGAAACAGAATGCTGGAAAAGTATTCTACTATTACTTAATTTTAATTTCTGCTTGGAAGTCTTTTCAACAACAACACGAGTATCTGTCTCTTCAGTTTTTTTCCCAAAATGTATTTCATTACCTTCGAAGTATTCTATTATCTCTATTTTTCCCATTAACTCTGACTTTGTTTATTAATTTAAATATACTATTTTTTTGTCTTTTTATTAACTGCTTCTCTTTTAAAAGGCATGGTCATACAGCGACAACCACCGCCACCGCGAGCTAATTCTGAGCCTTCTATAGCAATGCAGTATTTCTCATAATCATTTATATTTGTTTTCTTAGAAACAATATCTCTTGCTGGGATTATCGCATAACCATGTTTAGCTAATTCATCCATAGTATGGGTATTTCTGCCATAACCAAGGACTTTTCCTGGACCTACTGAAAAGAAATTTGTTCCACTATGCCATTGCTCTCTTTCTTGCGTCCAAACATCTGTTCTACCACCACAAAAGAGAGGTTCAACTTCATGCCCAAGTTTTTTCAATGCCAAAATTAAATTATCTTCATAAGAGATTTTTACTTCTCCATTTCTGATAATTATTGATACTGTTTCAAGACGATTATTTTTTAATATTACTGGCTCATATACCATACATTGATTAAAATCCAAGAAAGTAAATACCATATCTAAATGGATAAATGATTCTGGAGAAGGTGGGAGTTCTTGAACTAAGATATTGAAATCTTTTCCACTATTTTTATAATGCTCAATGATATAGTCTATACCTTCGGAAGTAGTTCTTCCTCCCATACCTATTAAAAGGGTATTCTCATTGGCGACTAAAACGTCTCCACCTTCAATAGTAATTTTATGAGCTGGTACTTTCTTAGAATTTAGTGGGTTAAATGTTCTGGTTTTAAAGTCTGGATGATAATCAAAAATAGTCTCCATTATTATTGATTCTCTCTCTCTAACTTGATTTGCCATTTTGCCTATAAGAACTTCATTTCCAATAGACATTGATGCATCTCTCATGAAAAAGAAGTTATGAAGAGGGCGTAGGATGTATTTTTCCTGACTAAGGAAATTGGTTAGATTATTCTTTTTTAGAACAACACCCTCGAAGAGCTGACGTGTTGTCTCTTTTGGTGTAAGTGCCATGAGGGAGTTGAAAATTCTTGGTACATTCTCATTCTGACAAATCTTGTGAATAAGATTATGTTTGACTTTTTCATTTATTAAAACTTCAGTAAGTAGGTCTTTTACTTCATATGTATTAGTAATCATAGAGAGAACATCATAAAAATCTGCATACTCTTTATCTGCTACATTTAAATTTAAAATATCGCTATAGAGAGCTTTTTCTGCATTTCCCGGAGTCATATTTTCAACTTCTCTACCTGGTCTATGAAGAATAACTCCCTCTAATTTACCCACTTCAGAAGTGACTTCTACAGGAATTAGGTCTTTCATTTAAATCTCCTTTTATGAAATAGGAATTTTAAAAAAAATCCCTGTGTTTTATTATTGGCACAGGGATTATATAAATCAATTCAAATTAAGCGTTAACTTTTCCAGCAGCAATATCTTTTTCATTACATTTACACATGTCAACGAATTGATATTTAGGAGCCCATGTGTTCCCTTTACTATTTCTGGATCTAACTAATTTAATCTTCTTAACTTCTGTATTACAAACAGGGCAAATCACTTTACCTTCAGTTGAAAGTTCGTGAGCAAGTTTTGCCGCAAATGCTTTTCCTTTTGCCATTTATTCCTCCTAAGGATATCTTAATTAAATATTAAGCTCTTTCTATATATTCACCATTTCTGGTGTCAATCTTTATTTTTTGTCCCTGTTCAACAAAGAAAGGAACAGTTATTCTTAAACCTGTTTCAGTCATTGCAACTTTTCCACTACCAGAAGCTGTATTGCCTTTGATATTTGGTTCGCACTCAGCAATCTCTTGTATAACATAAACAGGTAATTCTACATCAATAATTTCACCATTTGGAATAGTCTTGATTGTTATCTGCATATTCTCTTTTAAGAATTTTGAATACTTTTCCATTACTTCTGCATTAACATTCATCATCTCATAGTTCTCTAAATCCATGAGAACATAAAACTCTCCATCTCTATACAAATACTCTTTTTTACTCTTTTCTATTCTTACTTCATTAAAAGTTTCATTGATTCTGAAAGAGTTATCAATGATTTGACCTGTTCTCACATTTCTTAGTTTAGACCTTACAAAAGTATTACCTTTTCCTGGTTTAACATGTAGAAATTCGACAAACTCATAAATACCGTTTTTCCATTCTATTATCATTCCATTTCGGATATCAGAAGTTGAAGCCATAGGGTCCTCTTTATTTTTTATTATCTCAACTATGACAAAAAAATTAAACTAACAATTATGGCAAGAAAAAAATCTAAATACATTAAAGTAATCATTTTATAGCTATCTTTCTAAAGCGATTATTCTCAAATTAACAGGAAAAAACACAAATAAAATAAATGATTCACCTAATGCCCAATAATGCTTTATTTCAATGCAATTTTTGAATTAGTTTTTCAAAAAGGTATTTATTGTTTAAAGACGATATTAAGTGCTTATCTTGTAGGAACATAAATACAACTCTAATTTTACCTTCATTACTCTCTCAATAGAAATTCAATTAATGATTAAGTAACATACAAGGGCTGATACATAGTTCTTTAGATGCCCTACTAATGTAATCTAAAGGGAGAAATGGTAACCTCTCTTTGTTAGAAGAATTTGATTGACATGAAAAAGTTCTAAAGTATAAGTGATATAAGGTTAATATTTTTATTGACAACATTATATTAACTTAATAAATTAGTTTTACATGATTATTTGTGTTCTTAGATGAATAATCTGTGCCTATAAAAGACTAAGTGCAGTTTTTTGAGGAGTGAAAATATGCCTTATAAAAAACGTTTAACAGAATTATTAAATAATGCAAAAGAGCTCGTTTCTTCTAATCCTGAAAACAGTTTAAAAACTGTATTGGAACTTTACTCGGAGTTAGAAGGTAGTAATGATTACGAAGCGATAGGGAACTTGTGCAAACTTATTGGTTCAATATATCTAAAGAATGGACAATCTGGCAAAGCTACAGAATATTATATTCAGGCAACTTCTAATTTCAAGTTGGTTAATAATTACATTGAGTTGGGTAACGTATTTAATAATTTAGTAGTAGCCTCTTATTATCTTCATACTTATGAAAAAATTGAAGAGTACAGTAAATTAGCTATCCAGAATTATGAGAAAGCTGGTGAATCAATTGGAGTAATTTCTGTCACTAACAATTTAGCTAAATATTATAGAAACATAGAAGCTTTTGATAAAGCATATTCTCTTTTAAAAAAAATAATTAGTGGCTATGAGCATGCTATGAATGACGAAAATAGAACAATTATGCTGGCAAATTATGCTAATGTAAGTATAAATCTTGGTTTCATTGAAGAAGGACTTAAAATATTAACTGAGTTATCTCAGGAAGTAGATAATCGTCGTGACAATCAAGGAATTGCGATAGTAAATCTCTATTTAACAGAGTATTATGAATCGATAGGTGATTACAAGAATGCTCTAATCTGTCATAAAAAGAGATATAGCAGTGCTATTCTTGGGAGACAAGAAGAGATTAGCTCCGATTTGAATAGATATTTAAGTTCTTTTAATATAGATGTTGATCGACTTCAATATGATAGAATGGTTAAGCAGAATATGGAGTTAATAAAAGCTCATAAAGATATTTCTCAAAAAAATGGTTTTTTAGAGACCTTAATAGACACAATCCCTTTACCTTTATTTTACTGTGATTTAGAATTTAATTATCTTGGTTGTAATGATGCCCTAACTAAATATTTTAATATTACTAAACAAGATACTATTGGGAAGAAAGTAGGATTCACTCTCACGAAAAAGGGCGAAAGTGAAATTATCTTCAATTATCTCAAAGATCTCTTAGAAGATAGAAAGCCTATCTACTTTGTTACAAAAATAACAATGAAGGATGGAGATAGGCGAACCATTGAATTATTTTTAAATCTTTTTTATGGACTTGATGGAAAATTAGCAGGAATCTTAGGGATGATTAAAGATATTACCCAAGACAAAAAGCATCAGTATGAGATTAAAGAGTTAAATGCTCATTTGAAGTCTGTCTTAGAAAGTGCCGCACAAGTCTATATCTGCTCAATAAATAGAAATTATGAATATAAATATTTTAACAAGAATTATGCTGATTCAGTAAAAAGACATATAGGATTAAATATTAGTAAAGGAAGCAATTATTTTGAAAGGTATCAAACAGAATCTGAGATAGAAGATAAAAAGAAACTTCTCGCTAAAGTTTTCTCAGGGGAAGTAATCTCAGGTGTTCGTGAATATAATGATATCAATCCTCCTGAAATTCTACAATACTACTATTCACCAATTATTGAAGAAGATGGTCAGATTATTAGTTCTACAGTATTTTCTTACGATATCACAGAAAGGGTTTTAGCCCAAAGAGAGTTAGCTTTATCAAATAAGACTAAAGACAAGTTCTTTTCAATTATTGCTCATGATTTACGCTCTCCAATTGGAAATATTAAATCTGCCTTGGAATTCATTACAACCGAAGATGAGCTTTCTAAAGATGAGATGATGGACTTGTTAGAGAGGCTATCAGGCTCGGCTATCCATACTTATGATTTATTAGAAAATCTACTTCAATGGTCATTAACTCAGAGAGGGCTATTAGAAAACAATTCAACCTCTTATTGGCTATCGACATTGATAGATGAAGTAGTAAAACTTTCCCGTAATATTGCTCATAGTAAGAACATAGATATAGAAGTTCTCTGTGAACAAAAAATCAAGGTATTTGTTGATAAGAATATGTTTTTCACTATTTTACGGAATCTGTTAAATAATGCAATCAAATACTCTTTTACAAATAGTAAGATTATGGTAAATGTCGAAAGTGATAGCCAATTTGCTTTAATCAAAGTAATAGACCAAGGGGTAGGAATAAAACCTGAAGTAATTCCTTATCTAAATCAATTAGATAGAACAGTTACTACTTATGGAACCTCTGGTGAAATTGGTTCTGGATTAGGATTAGTCTTATGTCAAGAGTTAGTGTCAAAGTTAGGGGGAAGTCTTTGGGTTGATAGTCTTGAGGGTAAAGGTTCAACTTTCAGTTTTACTGTTCCAGTTAAAGAGAGTTATTAAATGGAGACGATTTGCTTTAGATTAAATTCTGGAGATAAACTTCGTGAGGCTATTTACCAGATTGCTAAAGAACGAAACATACAGGCAGGAATAGTACTTATATGTGTGGGGAGCTTACAAGAAATAAATATTCGTTTAGCAGGTGCAGAACAGAATATTTCCCTAAAAAAGAGCTATGAAATATTATCTTTGACAGGCACTTTTAATAATTTAAAACAAGGACATTTTCATATTTCCATCTCAGACAGTAATGGTAATTGTCTTGGAGGACATCTCTTGTCTGATAATTTAGTAGCTACTACAGCTGAGATAGTACTGGGAATTCTTCCAGGTAAGAAATTTATGCGAAAAGAAGACCCAAATACAGGATATTTAGAGTTAGTTATTGAAGATGATTTACTTAGATAATGCAGCTACATCATTTCCAAAAGCACCTGGTCTTGCCGAAGGAATAGCTTGGCATATTAATAACATTGCTGGAAATACAGGACGCTCTTCTTATAAAGGTTCTGTTTGGAATTCAACAATGATTTATGAGGCAAGGGAGAAATTAGCCGAGTTACTTAACAGCCCAGATAGCTCCAGAATAATTTTTACAAATAATGCTACTCAATCTTTAAATTTAGTAATTTTAGGAAGTATTAAGGATGGGGAGAGAATCTTAGTTTCTCCTTTAGAACACAATTCGGTAATGCGACCATTATCTTATCTTCAGCAAAAAAAAGATATCAAAATATTTACTTACAAAATGAATAGAGATTTCGAAATCGATTGGCTTGATTTTGAATACCAGCTTAAAGATAATAAAATTGATAAAGTAATAACTACTGCTTCTTCCAATGTTACAGGCACAATTTTACCTATAAAGAGAATTAGTGAATTATGTACCCAATATAAGATTCCATTGATTGTTGATGCTGCCCAATATGTAGGATATGAAGTCTTAGATCTTAACAAGTTAGATATTAGTGCTATCTGTTTCCCTGGGCATAAAGGACTTTTAGGACCAAGCGGAACAGGTGCTTTATGGTTTAAAGAAGGTTTTGAATTTCAAGCAATTTCTTTCGGAGGAACAGGCTCCAAATCTGATTCTATACTCCAACCAGAATTCCTTCCTGATAAATATGAAAGTGGAACAAATAATATTAGTGGGATTTATGGATTATCTCTTGCTTTAGATTATTTAAAACTAACTGGTATAAAAAATATCAGAGAACAGAAGAAAGAAATTATTGCCTATTTATTAAAAAGAATAAGCGAAATTGATGAAGCTGTTATTTATAGCAATAAAGATTTAGAAAGACAGATTGGGGTTATTTCTTTTAATCTTAGAAATATTCCTTGCTCTGAAGTGACCTATCAATTAGATAAAAAAGATATTGCTGTTAGAATGGGGCTTCATTGTTCACCTCAAGCTCATAAGTTTATTGGAACTTTTGATACTGGAGGAACTGTTAGGATTAGCCCAAGTTTTTTGACTACTAAAGAAGAGATAGATCAAACTATCAAAACATTAAAAGAGATAATATATGGATTTAAAAGATAAAGTGAAAAAGCTTACTGATTACAGTAAGTACTCCGGCTGAGGAGCGAAATTGAGTCCAGAGGTTCTGGATAGAGCTCTTTCGGGTATGGTGCAACCGCATTACCCTAATCTGCTACTTGATTATTCTCATGCCGAAGATGCAGGTGTTTACCTAATCAATGATGAATTAGCAATTGTGCAAACTCTGGATTTCTTTCCACCTATTGTGGATGAACCTTACAGTTTTGGACAGATTGCTGCTTGTAATGCCCTTTCGGATATCTATGCAATGGGAGGAGTGCCTAAAACAGCTATGAGTATTGTCTGTTTTCCTGATGATACGCTGGATATAGGTATTCTCAGAGAAATAATGCAGGGTGCTTTGGATATCTTAAAAGAGGCAGAAACAGCTCTTGTCGGAGGGCATAGTATTAGTGATAGTGATATCAAGTTTGGTCTTTCAATAACAGGATTTGTTAACCCCAAAAAGATAATAAAAAATAATACTCCTCGAGACAAGGATGTAATTATTGTTACTAAACCTATAGGAACAGGGATTATTAATACTGTCTTAAAAGCTGATATGGCTTCTCTTGAATTAGTAAGATTAGCTACAAAGTATATGACTCAACTCAATAGGAGAGCTTCTGAAATTGCTCTTAAATATGATATATCATGTGGTACGGATATTACAGGATTTGGCTTATTAGGGCACTTAGTTGAAATGATTCAGGGTTCATCTCTTGGGGCTGTGATTCATTACAACAAAATTATTATTCTCCCAGAAGTATTAGATTTTGCTAATATGGGACTTGTCCCTGCAGGAGCTCATAATAATAAAAATTATAGAAGTTGTTATATAAATAATTTTTCTGAACATCCTGCAGAAAAAATGGATATTCTCTTTGATCCACAGACTTCAGGAGGACTTCTCTTAGGTGTTAATCCTTCTCAAGCCGAATCAATGCTAAAAGAATTACTTGCAGCTGGCATTGATGCTTATATCTGTGGTAATTTCAGCTCTGATGTTTCCAAAATAGAAGTTGAGTTTTAATGAACTTTCTTATTACTTTTCAATCTTCACACCATGCAATTGAAGCTAATAAGAAATTTATAAAAAGTGAAATAAGTTGTGAGATTGTTCCAACTCCCAGACAAATAAGCTCTGAGTGTGGTTTTGCTATTTTAGGTGAAATTGAAGATATCTCAGTCTTGCAAGAATTTAACATAAAAAATAAAATTAAACATGATAATATATATATAAAAAAAGGAGAGCTTTATGAAGAGTGTTGATGCCAGGAAACTGGCTTGCCCAAAACCTGTTTTGCTCACTAAAGAAGCTATTAGTGTCGAATCAACTAACCAAGTGGAAGTGATTGTAGATAATTCAGCTGCTTTAGAAAATGTGAAAAGATTTCTTTCTAAGTTTGGGTTTAACGTTAAAAATGTTGAACAAAAAGCTAATGACTTTCATATTTTTGCAGAAAGAATCAATGCTAATGTTTCTGATTCAGATTTTGATGTTAATGAATACCCATGCCCAGTACCTGCAACATCTATGTTAGGGAAAACGATTTTTATTAAAAGTGAATTCCTTGGAGTAGGAGATGATAAATTAGGGGAACTACTGATGAAAGCTTTTCTCTATACCCTAAATGAGGTCGATAATAAGCCTCAAAGACTTCTTTTTATGAATTCTGGAGTTAAACTCTGTATTGAGAATGCCATTACTCTCACTAATCTGCAAAAGCTGGAAGATAAAGGAGTCGATATTTTAGTTTGTGGAACATGCTTAGATTTCTTTGGAATATCTGATAAGCTTAAAGTAGGTAAAATCTCTAACATGTATGATATTGCTGGAAGTTTAACAAGCGATAAAAATGTAATTACTATATAAATTCAATATTAATCACCTCATTCTGTCACTTAACGTTGCGAAGGCATTGAAATTACCTCCTATCTAAGATTTGTATTGACACAAAATCACTTCTAAAAATAGGGTACGCTTGAGGTATAAATATGAAACAAACTAATATTAGAAATTTCTGTATAATCGCTCATATTGACCATGGTAAATCAACACTGGCTGACCGATTATTAGAAGAAACAAATACAATAGATAGAAATAAAATAGTAGACCAAGTTTTAGATAACATGGATCTTGAACGTGAAAAGGGAATTACTATCAAATCCCATGCAATTAGAATGAAGCATAATAAAGATAATGAAGAGTATGTGTTTAATCTAATTGATACTCCTGGGCATGTTGATTTCACTTATGAAGTCTCAAGGTCTTTAGCTTCTTGTGAAGCAGCCTTACTTTTAGTAGATGCTGCTCAAGGTATAGAAGCTCAAACAATGAGTAATCTCTACCTTGCCATGGATAACAACTTGGAGATAATTCCTGTAATAAACAAAATAGATTTACCCAAGGCTGATGTTGAAGGCACAGAACATGATTTGATGGATTTATTAGGTTGTGACTCAGACCATATTTTTAAAGTTAGTGCAAAGTCTGGTTTAGGGGTGAAAGAATTATTAGATGGTATTGTTGATGTTATCTCTGCACCTAAGGGTGAAATCGATGCTCCTCCAAAAGCAGTTATATTTGATTCCTATTTTGATACCTATCGGGGAGTGGTTGTTTTAGTTAGAGTCTTTAATGGCAAGTTAACTAAGGGCGATACTATTAGATTAATGCAAACTGATAAAGTTTATGATATAGAAGAAATAGGTTATCTCGGTATGAAATTAGAGCCTACTAAAGAACTCACTACTGGAGAGGTTGGATACCTTATTTGTAATATCAAAGAGATAGCTGATGCTCGAGTTGGTGATACGGTTACATCTGTTAAGAATGGATGTAAAGAAGCTATTAAGGGTTATGAAGAACCTAAACCTATGGTATATAGTGGTATATTTCCTATTGATGGCGATGATTATGCTAACTTGGTAGAGGCTATGGGTAAACTTAAATTAAATGATTCTTCGCTAATCTATGAGAAAGAGAGCTCCTTAGCTTTAGGTTATGGCTTTAGATGTGGCTTCTTAGGAATGCTTCATTTGGAGATTGTTAAAGAAAGATTATTCAGAGAATATAATGTTCCGATTATCGCTACAACACCAAGTGTTAAATTTATTATTCATCTTAAAGATGGTACAGAAAAAGTAGTCTATAATCCTATAGATTTTCCAGACCCAACAGTAATAGATTTTATAGAAGAACCTGTTATGAATGTTGAGATTATCCTTCCTTCAGAATATATTGGTAACATTATGCAATTGGCGCAAGACCGAAGAGGAATACAAAAAGATATTCAATATATTGATGATAAGAGAGTTGCTCTTCATTATGATTTACCTCTTATTGAAATTATTTTTGACTTTTATGATAAATTAAAGACCCTGTCTCGTGG
Organism: Cloacimonadales bacterium (SeqCode); assembly: GCA_963692475.1. GTDB lineage: Bacteria > Cloacimonadota > Cloacimonadia > Cloacimonadales > JAFGVF01 > JAEKNW01. Next base: position 1,429,600 of record OY829950.1, on the reverse strand, counting down.
CTATGCCTCATTTGATTATAGCTTTAAAAATTATCAAACATCTGATGTTTCAAAAGTAGATATAATGATTAATGGTGAAAAAGTGGATGCAATGTCCTTTATTTGTCATGTAGATAAGGCTTATTCTTGGGGAAAAAGTGTAACGGAAAAACTCTCAGAAGTTATTCCCAGACATCTCTTTAAAATAGCACTCCAAGCTTGTATCGGAGGCAAAATTATTGCTCGCTCTACTATTAATGCAATGCGTAAAGATGTGTTAGCTAAATGTTATGGTGGCGATATTTCCCGTAAAAGAAAACTTCTTGATAAACAGAAGAAAGGTAAAAAGAGAATGAAAGAAATAGGTTCAGTTACTGTTCCTCAAGAAGCATTCTTAGAAGTCTTAAAAGCAGACAGAGAATAGGTGTTAAAATTAAGAATTACAAAAATAAAGATTAATGTAGGGGCGTATTGCCATACGCCCTTTTAATAAATATGAGGTAATTATCACAAAAAACTGGAAATTATTCAAGATATTCTTTAGGATTGGAGCTTTCACTATTGGAGGTGGTTATGCCATGCTTCATCTGATTGAATATGAATTAGTAGAGAAAGAAAAGTTGCTTGATTATGATACCTATCACGATGGGCTTGCTCTTTCTCAGACTTCTCCAGGACCAATAGCTGTCAATATTTCCATTTTTTTAGGTTATAGATTAGGTGGTTATTTTACTGCATTTCTTTGTGCCATAGCTACAATCTTACCTGCTTTCCTTATTATTAGCTTGCTAACAGGTTTTATTTTAGAGTATGCTGATAATCCTTATTTGATTAAATTTTTCCGAGGTATTCGTCCCGCTGTTGGAGCAATGATTACCTTTTCTTTAATAAATTTACTTCGTAAAAGTAAAAAGAACTATCTTACTATCACGACTATGCTTATCTCCTTTATTCTCTTGACTTTCATCTCTATTTCTCCAATTACCATAATTATATCTTTAATAATTATTAGCATTATCAGTAGCTTGGTGAAAAAATGATCTATCTTAAATTGTATTTAATTTTTTTTAAAATTGGACTTTTTGCTTTTGGTGGTGGTTTGGCTATGCTTCCTTTAATCCAAGAAGAAGTTGTAGAGAATCAACAGTGGCTTACAGAGCATGAATTTATAGATTTAGTAGCGGTTGCCCAATCAACTCCTGGTCCTATAGCTGTTAATTCTGCTACATTTATCGGACAGAAGACTTCAGGCTTTTTAGGTGGATTTGTGGCAACTGCAGGAGTTGTTTCTCCCTCTATCATTATTATGTTTATCATTGCCACCTTCTTTTTTATTTTTGCTAAGAATAAATATGTAAAAGAAGCTCTTGCGTGGATTAAACCAGGGACTATAGGATTTATAGCTAGTGCTGTTTGGTTTATTGGAGTAAAAACTCTTGTAGATTGGAAAAGTGCTGCAATTTTCTTAGGTGTACTAACTTTTTCCTTTTACAAAAAACCTAACCCTATTTTAATTACTATTCTAACAGGTATTATTGGAATTTTGATTTATTAAGAAAAGAATCTGCCATTTCATCAAAGTACTACTATACTAATTGCATCAAATACTTTTTCTTGACACTATTTTATCAAAAATGCTAAATGACAAAAAGTAATAATTTATAATGATATAGGTGGCATAAATGAAGAAGTTTTTAATAAAAGGTGGTAAGAAATTAGAGGGAACCGTTCAAGTTAGTGGTGCTAAAAACGCCATATTGCCTATAATGGCAGCATGTTTACTAACAAGGGGAAAGACTGTTCTTACAAACGTTCCAAAATTAGTCGATTTAAAGACAATGGCTCATTTATTAAGAATCATTGGCGCAAGAGTAGATTATTTACAAGGGAGAATGGAAGTGAATACTGCTGATGTTTGTTTCCCAGAAGCACCTTATGAGTTGGTTTCACAAATGCGTGCTTCTATTTATGTGTTAGGTCCTTTGTTAGTTAAATTCAAAAAGGCAAAAGTTTCCTTCCCTGGTGGATGTGCCATTGGAGCTCGACCTATTGACTTACATTTAAAAGCTTTAGAAAAAATGGGTGCTTCTTTTGAAACTAAGAAGGGCTATCTTTATGCTACAACAGATGAATTAAAAGGTGCAGAAATAAACTTTGATAATGTCTCAGTAGGTGCTACTTGTCATATCTTAATGACAGCTACTTTAGCCAAAGGCAAGACTATTATGCGTAATTGTGCTAAAGAGCCTGAGATTGATAATTTAATAGAATTTTTAGTGAAGATGGGTGCTAAAATTCAGGGAAAAGGAACTACCACACTTGAGATTGAAGGTGTGAAAGAGCTTTTTCCAATAGGGATGGAGATGATGCCAGATCGAATTGAAGCAGGGACTTTCTTAATTGCTGGGGCTATTACTAATAGTCAAATAACTGTTGAAAACTGTAACCCTCAGCATTTAGAAGCTTTAATTCTCAAGATGCAACAAGCTGGTTTCAAAGTAGAAACAAAAGAAAAAAGTATGACTATTTTCCCTAATGATATTATTCTTCCAGTAAATATTGTTACAGATCCTCATCCAGCCTTTCCTACCGATTTACAGGCGCAATTTTTAGCACTAATGACATTAGCAAGAGGAACAAGTTATATAGAAGATACTATTTTCCCTGATCGCTTTATGCATGTTCCTGAATTAAATAGACTTCAAGCAAATATCACTCAAGAAAAGGGTAAAGCAAAAGTGGAAGGTGTCGAATCTCTTAGTGGTGCAGAAGTTATGGCTACAGATTTACGTGCTTCTGCTGCCTTAGTTCTTGCTGGCTTAGCTGCTGAAGGTGAAACTATTATCTCAAGGATATATCACATTGATAGAGGTTATGATAATATTGAAGGTAAATTAAGATTATTAGGAGCAGACATTGAAAGGATTGAAGAATAAAAAAATTGCTGTAGCCATGAGTGGAGGAGTTGATAGCTCCGTAGTTGCTTATTTACTCAAGCGAGAAGGCTATGATATTGCTGGCTTTACTATGGTTCAGTATGATGATGAAGAATTTGGATATAGTGCTGAAGAGGGTTCTTTAGCTGCTTCCAAAGATGCTCAGAAAATTTGCCAACATCTCGATATTAAGCATATTGTTATTAATGTAAAAGATGAGTTTAAGAGAATAGTACTAAATGATTTCGTGAATCAATATAAAAGTGGGAATACTCCTAATCCTTGTACACTCTGCAATCCTACTATTAAATGGGGAGCTTTTTTTGATAAGATTAAGGAATATGGATTTGACTACTTTGCTACGGGGCATTATGTAAAGCTAATTCAGGGAGAAGATAGACCTCATATCTATCGAGCAGATAATTCTAAGGACCAAACATATATGCTGTGGCGGGTAAGAAAAGAGCAATTTGAGAAAACGATATTTCCCCTTTATAAACTAAATAAAGATGAAGTTAGGAAAATTGCCAGTGAGAATAATCTCTTCGTTGCTGAAAAAAAAGATTCTCAAGAGATTTGCTTTATTAAAGACCACTATTTAGATTTTGTGAATAAAATAGTTCCTGCTAAACCTGGAAAAATAAAGCTTCTCACAGGAGAAGTGATTGGAGAGCATCTTGGGCTAACCGCTTACACGATTGGTCAAAGGAAAGGCTTGCATACAAAACTCAATGTTACGCTTTATGTTCACTCCATGGATATTAGTAAAAATATTCTTTATGTTACTTCAGATCGTGAAGACTTGAAAGTTTCATCTTTTAGGATAAATGAGTTACATTTTTTAGAGACTGATATGAATATGGTTAAGAAAAGTTTAGTACAGATAAGATATAATTCTAAACCTGTTTTAGTTCGTGATTTAATTTTTGAAGGAAAAGAAGCGATTGTTATCTTAGAAGAAGCTATAGAGTCAGTTACCCCGGGACAATCAGCAGTTTTTTATTCTGAAGAAAATGAGTTGTTGGGTGGTGGAATTATTTTAAAATAGGAATCAAATAAAATATGTTAGAATTTGTTAAAAGGTGGACAGGATTATTACTTCTGTCCGCTGTTGCATTTGGGTTTATCGTGCCTGGTATGGCAATTTTTAAGCCTGCAATAATCCCATTTTTGATGCTCTTGTTATACTGTTCATTCGTAAGAATGGAGTTTCAAGTAAAGAATTTTTTTAGAAAGGAACTCTTAATCTTTCCTCTAATTTGCTGGGTAATCCTTCCTGTTATAGTCTATTATGGAACAGCTTGGATGGATAGTTCATTGCAAATTGGTTTTTTACTTGTTGTTATAACCCCTCCAGCTTTAGCTTCTCCTGTTATGGTTTCGTTGGCAAAAGGAGACATAGAGTATTCCGTAGCTAATGTTACGATTTTTAATATTCTCTCTCCACTTATTTTTGCTACTCTTCCCAGAATATTTGTCCAAGATACTAACCTTTCAATTGATTACCTGAATATTTTTTGGAGAGTAACAATAGTTATTTTTTTACCTTTGATTTTAGCTTTTTTATCTAAAAAAGTTTTAGCTGTTAAAAAGTTTGTTTTAACAAGAATAGATCCTTTCAAGGCTCTGATTCAGATGTTTTTAATTACCGTAGCTGTAGGAAGTTCAGCTTTAAAAATTAGAGAAATGGATAATCTGTATTTACTTCAAGTAATAACGATAACTTTCATTCTGGCAGGAATACTATATCTTATTGGTTGGTTTCTAACATCCAATACAAAAATGAAATATACATTACCAATAACTACAGGTCATAAAAATACTTTACTTACAATCACCATCGCATTAGCTAGTTTCTCAGAAATAACAGCCTTACCTGCAGTTTTCTATCTTATAGCTCACCATACTTATAACGGAGTTATTATTAATCTGAGTAGGAAGTTGCTAAGAACTCAAAGGGACTTTTGAAATAGATTAAATAAACCTCCACTGAGAGAGATATCGCTATGTAGTTAGAATACTATATTGAAAATTCACGTTCTATTATACTATCTCACGAAAAGGTCTACTGCTTCATTCCGCTTATAAAGAGGATCTGATACTTCAATATAAAGATAGATAGAGAGGATTTTATAGTTTATAACAATTAGCTTTAATAAAGTAGAAAAACATCACTAATAGTCTTACTTCCTTTCCATTTTTGGGTCTCTTTCAAAGTACTCTGATTAGTCTCTCAATGTAATTCCAATTATATATTGAGTGACTTACCAAGACGGTCTTGGTGTAAAATTAACACTAATCTCATGGCATAGTGATTTGCTAAGATAAGTGTTATTTACTTTTTTAACTTCACTTTTTAGTTAAATTAGAGATATTTATTTGGAAAAAAAGGTTTGGAATGATATTAAATATGAGAAAAATATTAAAAAAGTAAAAAAAAAATCGAAGAAGATATTAAATCACTAAAATATTGAAAAATAGTAATTTGAGAAAGTAAAAAGCATTTTCAGAAAAAAAGGTAAAAAAGACTTATTTGTAAGCTTTTAAGATAGATAAGGAAGTGTAATAATTAATCTCAACTTATTGGTAAATAACATTTTTTCAAAAAAGTATTTGACAGTAAAACGGGTAAAATAATGCTTGTTTAAGAATTTGGTGCGATATTTGAAAAATGCAGAGTGTGAAAAAAAAGTCTTGACAAGAAAAGTGAGTTTGATTTTATAGCAATACATTCACGCCAACGTGGCTCAATGGTAGAGCAGCTGATTTGTAATCAGCAGGTTGGGGGTTCGATTCCCTTCGTTGGCTCCATATTGTGGAGAGATTCCCGAGCGGTCAAAGGGAACAGACTGTAAATCTGTCGGCGAAGCCTTCGGAGGTTCAAATCCTCCTCTCTCCACCATTTTTTTTTATGTGGATGAAAAGCTATTTTAATAATAAATAGAATTACGAGCCAAAAAGCGGGAGTAGCTCAGTTGGCTAGAGCATCAGCCTTCCAAGCTGAGGGTCGCGGGTTCGAATCCCGTTTCCCGCTCCATACTTTTAAGAAGCTCGTGTAGCTCAGTCGGTAGAGCGCATCCTTGGTAAGGATGAGGTCACCGGTTCAAGTCCGGTCATGAGCTCCACTTGAAAATAATAATTAGAAACAATTACTAAGATAAATTCATTATAGATAACATAATTGCGAAATAGAATTTGTTCTTAGTATTAAATAAGGAAGAGACCGCATAAGTGCGGTGTATTTGTGTTTACACAAAATCCTTATAGACCCAAAACTGAAAATAATAAGAAAGATAACTAAATCCGGGAGGAAACATGGCAAAGCAAAAATTTGTTAGAACAAAACCTCATGTTAATGTTGGTACTATTGGTCACGTTGATCATGGTAAAACTACTTTAACTGCTGCAATAACACTATATTTAAGTAAGAAAACTGGTGCTACATTCAGATCATTCGATTCTATTGATAATGCACCTGAAGAAAAAGAGCGTGGAATCACTATTGCTACTGCTCACGTTGAATATGAATCAGATAAACGCCACTATGCTCACGTTGACTGCCCAGGTCACGCTGACTATGTGAAAAATATGATTACTGGTGCTGCTCAGATGGACGGTGCTATCCTCGTTGTTAGTGCTGCTGACGGTCCTATGCCTCAAACAAAAGAACACATTCTTCTTGCAAGACAAGTTGGTGTTCCAGCTATGGTTGTATTTATGAATAAATGTGACCTTGTTGATGATGAGGAACTTCTTGAATTAGTTGAAATGGAAGTTAGAGAACTTCTTGAAAAATATGGTTTCCCAGATGATGTTCCTTTTATCAGAGGTTCAGCTCTTAAAGGTCTTAATGGCGATCCAGAAGGTGAAGCTCAAATTCAAGAACTTGTAGATGCAATTGATGCTTACATTCCAGAACCAGACAGAGACGTGGACAAACCATTCTTGATGCCTGTTGAAGATGTATTCTCAATTCCTGGTCGTGGAACAGTTGCTACTGGTCGTGTTGAACGTGGTGTAGTAAAAACTGGTGACAAAATCGAAAGAGTTGGTATCAGAGAAACTGTTGAAACAACTTGTACTGGTGTTGAAATGTTCAGAAAAATCATGGACCAAGCTGAAGCTGGTGATAACATCGGTTGTCTTCTTCGTGGTTTTGCTAAAACTGACATTGAAAGAGGTATGGTTCTTGCTAAACCAAAATCAGTTAATCCTCACACAAAATTTACAGGCGAAACATATATCCTTACTAAAGATGAGGGTGGAAGACACAAACCATTCTTCGATGGTTATAGACCTCAATTCTACTTCAGAACAACTGACGTTACAGGTTCTTTGAAACTTCCTGAAGGTGTTGAAATGATTATGCCTGGTGATAATGTATCTATCGGTGCAGAACTTATTGTTCCTATCGCTTTAGAACAAGGTTTACGCTTTGCTATTCGTGAAGGTGGAAGAACTATTGGTGCTGGTGTTGTTGCATCCGTAATTGACTAATTCAAACCTTATTAGCTAAGAAGGTAAATAATGAGAGATATTATAATTCTGGAATGTACAGAGTGTAAAAATAGAAACTATACAACTACCAGAAATAAAAGAAAAAACCCAGGAAAACTGGAATTAAAGAAATTCTGTCCAGCTTGTAGAAAACACACTACACATAAGCAGAATAAATAGTAGAAATACAGGATAGTAGTTCAATTGGTAGAGCACTGGTCTCCAAAACCAGGTGTTGCGGGTTCGAGTCCTGCCTGTCCTGCCATAGATTAGGCAAAGTCAGTAGAGTATTCTACTGGCTTTTTGCCCATTTTAAAATTTATAAAATCTGCAAAGAAAGACGGAAGAAATATGGAAAAAATATCAACTTTTTTAAAAGAAGTTCGCCAAGAACTTGTTACAATATCATGGCCTAAGAAGCCAGATATTTCTGAAGGTACAACAGTTGTTTTAACTATGACTATTATTACAAGTATATTTTTAATGGTAGTTGATGTAGTTTTTAATACCCTGATAACTGAAACCTTATTTAAATAAGGGGATAGTTATTATGCAATGGTACGTTGTACACACTTTCTCATCTCATGAAAATAAAGTAAAAGAAACAATAGAAAAAAGTATTGTAGGAACTGATTTAGAAGATTTTATCGGACAGATATTAGTTCCAACTCAAAAGACCTTTATAATCAGAGATGGAAAGAAAATCGAGACAGAGAAAAAAATATTTAACTCCTACATAATTATTGAAGCGGAAATGGAACCAAAGGTTTATGCTTTCATAAAATCAATTTCAGGTGTTACTAACTTCTTAGGATATGGAAAAAAACCAATTCCTCTAGATGAAAAAGAAGTTAATAGATTACTTGGAATAAATGATAGAGATGATTCTACAACCCAATTTGATTTCATGCCAGGCGATATGGTAAAGATTATCGCTGGTGCTTTTACTGATTTTGAAGGCGTTGTAGATAAAGTCGATCAATCTTCAGGAAAAATTTCTGTTAATGTTTCCGTTTTCGGTAGGATTACTCCTGTTGAAGTTAACGGCGAACAGGTTGAGAGAAAGAAATAGTTTAAGTTCAAAGTCCTAGGTTTTACTTTGAGCTTAAGACTTTGGACTAATAAAAAAAAGAGGTAGTTATGGCTAAATTAAAAGGTGTAACACATGTTGTCAAACTTCAGTTACCTGCTGGAAAAGCAACCCCGGCACCTCCCGTGGGACCTGCATTAGGTCAGGCTGGAGTGAATATTCCTGATTTTTGTAAACAGTTTAATGCTAGAACAGCTGATCAACCTGGAATGATATTCCCTGTTGTTATCAGTGTTTTCAAAAACAAGTCATTTGTATTTGAAATTAAGACTCCTCCAGCAGCTGTTCTTATAAAGAAAGAAGCTAACCTTGCAAAAGGTTCATCTGTTCCTAATAAGGATAAAGTTGGAAAGATTACTAAAGAACAATGCAAAAAAATCGCTGAATTAAAAGCACAAGATTTAAATAGTTTTTCCCTTGAATCTGCTATGCGCATGATCGCTGGGACTGCAAGGAGTATGGGAGTATTGGTCGAAGACTAATACTTTTACAAAACAATATCTCAATTTGCAGGAGATTATAATCAAAGGAGAATAGTGGATGAAGAGAAGTAAACGCTACAAAGAAGCATTTTCAAAGATTGATCGTCAAAGTAGATATGATTTAACAACTGCTATAAATTTGTTAAAGGAACTTCCTGTAACAAAATTTGATGAAACAGTAGAAATTCATATGAATCTTGGCGTAGATCCTAGAAAGGCTGATCAGCAAATTAGAAGCTCACTTGTTCTTCCTCATGGAACTGGAAAACAAGTAAGAGTTTTAGTTTTTGCTGAAGGAGAAAAAGCAGACCAAGCTAAGGCAGCTGGTGCAGAATTCGTTGGTGTCGATGAGTATATTGACAAAATAACCAAAGATAGTTGGATGGAATTCGATACTGTAATTGCTACACCAAATTTAATGGGAAAGATTGGTAGATTAGGTAGAGTTTTAGGACCAAGAGGTCTTATGCCTAACCCTAAAGTTGGAACCGTTACTATGGATGTAGAAACAGCAGTAAGAGAAGCAAAATCCGGTAAAGTCGTATATAGGGTTGATAAATTTTCTAACATACATGTACCTGCAGGCAAATTAAGTTTTGAACTTGCAAGCATTAAAGAAAACTTAATCACAATTATTGCAGCAATTTTGAAAGATAGACCTTCTACAGTGAAGGGTACCTTTATCAAAAGCATGACATTGACCTCAACCATGGGCCCAGGTGTAAAACTTGATGTTGCTGGTGTAACCTTAGAAGCTAAATCATAGGAGAGGAAAATGGTACAACCTTATAAAAAGAATTTAGTAAGTGAAATTAAAGAGCGACTTGACAGTGCTAAAGCGATAGTCTTAGTAGATTATAAGGGAATAAATATTGAAGAAGTAGATAACCTTCGCAAAAGATTCAGAGATAATGATGTTGATTATTTTGTACAGAAGAACACTTTAATAAAGATAGCTCTTAATGAATTAGGAATCAAAGATTTAGATTCTTATTTAAAAGGGCCAACAGGTGTAGCTGTCTGTAAAAGTGATGAAATATCTGCAGCAAGAGAAATGGCAACCTTCGTAAAAGAAGTTATGGAAGAAAAGCCATTTCCAACATTTAAAGCTGGATTAGTTGATGGAATTCTATATTTAAAAGAAGATCTTAGTAAACTTTCTAAAATACCGTCTAAAGATGTATTGTTGGCTAAAATGTTTGGTAGCATGAAAGCCCCAATATCAAGCTTCGTACGCTTAATTGATGCGATAGCTAAAAAAGACGAAGAAGCAAAAGCTGAATAAAAAATATAATCATGGAGGAATACATGTCCGATAAAAAACAGCAAATTATTGATCTTGTAAAAGAGATGAGTGTAATGGAGTTATCCGAATTAGTTACTGAAATGGAAGAAATTTTTGGTGTATCAGCAGCAGCTGCTGTTGCTGTAGCTGCAGGACCTGCAGAAGCTGTAGAAGAAAAAACAGAATTTGATGTTATTCTTGTAAGCGCAGGAGCCAAAAAGATTAATGTAATTAAAGCTGTAAGAGAAATCACCAAACTTGGTTTAAAAGAAGCTAAAGATATGGTAGATACAGCTCCACAAAAAGTTGCAGAAGGCATTACTAAAGATGAAGCTGAAGCAATGAAGAAAACATTTGAAGAAGCTGGTGCAACAGTAGAAGTCAAATAAAACAATTAGAAACTAGTATAGATGGAAGTGAGCCGGAAGGCTCATTTCCCTATTTTATTTTAAGTTATTAGAAAACATAGTTTCGAAATCAAAGCCTTGTTAAATGAATTTAACTGATAAATGGTTTCGTTTTTTTGTTAAAAAAAACAACAGTCGATCTTTAATCTATGAACATTATAAAGGAGTGGGCTTTTGAAAAAGTTCAAAAGTTATTCCAGAATATCCAAGAAATTTATTGAGTTGGGAATACCTCAAGTAGAAGTTCCAAACCTTCTATCTATGCAGGTAGATTCTTTTGAAGATTTTATCCAGAAAGATGTTCATCCCCAACAGCGAAAGAATTTCGGATTGCAAGCTGTTTTTGAGAATTTATTTCCCATAACAGACCCTAAAGAAAACTACGAGTTAGAATTTGTAGAATACCGAATCTTAAAAGAAAAATATTCAATTGATGAATGTATTGAAAGAAATTTATCGTACCAAGTTCCCTTAAAAATTAAATTAAGATTAAAAGTCTATGAAGTTGAAGAAGATGAAAATTTTGATATTATTGTAGACAGTGTCGGTAGTAATGTAAATGATGTTAAGCAGTTTTTGATAACAGGACTAAATTGGGATGAAGTTTCAGCTACAAATATACTGGAAGCAGTAGAAACAAATGAAGATACAAACAGGATAATTAATTCCTGCGATGAAGCTGAAGATGCAAAACAAATTCTAAACACCTTAAAAACTTTCGGAGTAACAGGAAGAATCCAAAAGAGGATTGATAAAACAAGAACTCTGAGAGATATAATGGAACAAGAAGTTTTCTTAGGTGATATTCCTTTGATTACAGAGCAAGGTACTTTTGTAATCAATGGAGCTGAAAGAGTCATTATATCACAGTTACAACGCTCACCAGGTGTTTACTTCTCTGAAGAAAAGCACCCAAGTGGCAAGATGCTTATATCATCGAAAATAATTCCATATAATGGAAGCTGGTTAGAATTCCATATCGACATACATGATGTTGTCTATGTAAATATAGATAAACGAAGAAAACTACCGGTATCTATTCTCTTAAGATCTGTTGGCTATATTCCTGAAAATTATACTGAAATTCCGGAAGCAAGAGAAACCTTGCGTTTATCTGATGAAAAAGGTAATGTTTCTTTAAAAGCCAAAAACAGCTATGTCTATTCAGATGTGTATGATCCACGTGAAGGACAAGAAGATAAACTAATAGTAAAAGCAAAAACCAAACTAAATAATGAATTAGTAGAAGAATTATTAAGTGCAGGTATTATTGAAATAGACACTATTAGCAACAAATATATCTCTACTGATAGAGTTCTTAGAGAAGTGTTTTATGATATCGAAGAGTTACCATTAGAAAAAGCAGAAAAGAGATTTACTGCTTATGAAATTATTGGTTCTGATGGAGCATTATTAGCTGAAGCAAACACTCAAATTGATAAAGAGCTGATTGCAGACCTTAAAGATAAGGGTGTCATAACAGTTAAAGTAGTTTCTGAAGATAGCGACTTCAACCGCAAGATTCTCGAGAAAACACTTCTAAAAGACCCTTCGAGAAATCAAGAAGAGGCTGCTCAAAAAATCTACAGCTTGGTACGCCCAGGTGAAGATGAAGTACCGATTGAAAATGCAATGGATCTCATAGATAAGATGTTCTTCAATTCAAAGAGATATAATCTTGGAAATGTTGGACGCCATAAATTAAATGCTAAATTAGATTTTGAGCATGATTATGGAACAAATGTTCTTACCCAAAGAGATTTTACAGAAATCATTCAGTACATGATCAGTATCTTTAAAGATGAGAAAGATGTAGATGATATAGATCACCTTGCAAATAGAAGAGTCAGAACTGTTGGTGAATTATTGGAAGAACAATATAAAACCGGTCTGGCTATGATAGCAAGAATCGCCTTAGAGAGAATGGCAATAGCAAATCCAGATGAAGTTACTGTTCATGATTTGATAAACAGTAATGCACTGATAACTGTTATTGATTCTTTCTTCTTAACAGGTCAGCTATCTCAATTTATGGATCAAACAAATCCACTTTCAGCCCTAACACATAAGAGACGATTGTCTGCGTTAGGACCAGGTGGTTTGGCTCGTGATAGAGCAGGTTTCGAAGTTCGTGATATTCATTATTCTCATTATGGAAGAATCTGTCCTATTGAAACACCTGAAGGTCCAAGTATTGGTCTTTTAAACTCACCTGCGATTTATTCACGTATTAATGAGTTTGGATTCTTGGAAACACCTTATATTAAGGTAGAAAATGGTGTTATTACAAGTAGAGTTGATTATTTAGACGCTCATGAAGAAGATAAATATATCATTGCTCAACATGTAAATATTGATGATAATTTAGTAATTACAGATAAATATATATTTGCTCGTGAAAAAGATGAATATGTCAATGTTACACCAGAACAGATAGATTACATTGATGTATCACCACAGCAAGTTGTATCAGTATCAGCAGCATTAGTTCCTTTCTTGGAACATGATGATGCTAACCGTGCTTTGATGGGTTCTAACATGCAGAGACAATCTGTACCTTTATTGAATCCTCAAACACCTATCATTGGTACTGGTATAGAGAAAATAGTAGCACGTGAGTCCGGTGCAGTTATCTTGGCTCAATATGATGGAGAAGTGACAAGTGTAACTTCTGAATATATTGACATAAAACCAGATTCCACAACGGATAACATTGATTTGATTGGAGATGAAAGAATTTATCTTAAGAAATATGTTAGATCAAATCAAGATACTTGTATCAACCAACGCCCAATAGTCAAAATTGGTGAAAAAGTTAAGAAAGGTCAGCCAATATCAGATGGACCTGGTATTGAAGGTGATAGATTGGCTTTAGGAACTAATATGGTTGTTGCTTTTATGCCTTGGTATGGATATAACTATGAAGATGCTATTATTTTAAGTGAACATGTAGCAAGAAAAGATACTCTTACTTCAATCTATATTGAAGAATTGGAAGTATTAGTAAGAGATTTAAAAAATGGTAAAGAAGAATTAGCAAGTGATATACCAAATGTTCCTGTTAATTCATTAAGAAATTTAGATAAATCAGGTATTATCAGAGTTGGTTCTGTGATTACTGCAGGTGATATTATTGTTGGTAAAATCACACCAAAATCAGTGGAAATAGACCCTTCTCCTGAAGAGAATTTGATGCGTGCCTTATTCGGTGATAGAGCTGGAGATTACACTAATAGTTCATTAAAAGCTAAACCTGGAATGGAAGGTGTAGTTCTTGATGTTAAAGTTTTCTCTCGTTATGAAGATATGATCGAATTCGAAGAAGACCACAAAGCTCAAATTGCTAAACTCAAGAAAGATAATATAGAAAGAAAGAAAAAAATTGAAGCCTTTAAGAAAGACAAACTTAGCGAACTCCTTTTGGGTGAAGTTGCTAAGAATATTGTTGATTCTAAAGATGGAAGATTTTATATTCTTTCCGGAAAGAAAATTACAGCATCTGATTTAGAAAAGATTAACTTCTCAAGAGTTAATTTAGATGTTGAAATGGTTGCAGACCCTGAGAAATATAGAGAAATTTACAAAACTGTAGCTTTAAAAGTAAATGAAGCTATGGAAGAGAGCGAAAATATCTATAAGAAGTCAAGAGATAGAATCAAACATGGTGATGAACTCCCTTATGGTGTTCGCAAGATGGTTAAAGTCTATATTGCTAAAAAGAGAAAAATTCAAGTCGGTGATAAGATGGCGGGACGACATGGTAACAAAGGTGTTATATCAATCGTAGCCCCAATAGAGGATATGCCATTTATGAGTGATGGTACTCCTGTTGATATCGTTTTGAATCCGCTTGGTGTTCCTTCTCGTATGAATATTGGTCAGATCATGGAAACTCACCTTGGTATGGCAGCAAAAACTTTAGGATTCCATGTGGAAACACCTATTTTTGATGGTGCCAAAATTGAAGATATTGAAGCGGAACTTAAAGAAGCTAATTTACCTACTGATGGTAAACAAGTATTATATGATGGAAAAACAGGTGAACCTTTTAAAGAGAGGGTTACAGTTGGTGTTATGTATATGATGAAACTTAATCATTTGGTTGCAGATAAGATGCATGCAAGATCAACAGGTCCATATTCATTGATTACCCAACAGCCTCTTGGTGGTAAAGCTCAACATGGTGGACAGCGTCTTGGAGAGATGGAGGTATGGGCTTTAGAAGCTTATGGTGCCGCTCATCTTTTAGAAGAGATGCTAACTATCAAATCTGATGATGTCGATGGAAGAACTAATGCTTTTAAAGCAATAACTAATGGACAGAATCCACCTGCTCCAGGTACTCCTGAATCATTTAATGTCTTAATTAGTGAATTAAAGTCTCTTGCTTTTGATATAGAGTTCTTGAAAGATGAGTAGAAATCGTTGGAACAGAAACGGAGGATTTCTCAGTGAATAGAAACATTAAACGAGAAAAAAAGATAGAAAATTATGATGCCGTTCGTATTCGTATTGCTTCCCCGGATGCAATAAGAAGTTGGTCTTATGGAGAGGTTGTAAAACCTGATACCTTAAACTATCGTACCCTAAAACCGGAGAAAGATGGGCTTTTCTGCGAAAGAATATTTGGACCGGAAAAAGATTACGAATGCTCATGTGGAAAGTATAAGAAAAAAAGATTTGCTGGTACTATTTGTGACCGTTGTGGAGTTGAAGTAACTTCATCAAGAGTAAGAAGAACGAGAATGGGACATATTGATTTAGCTGTTCCTGTAGCTCATATCTCTTTTGTAAAGAGTGCACCAAGTAAGATTGGTACTCTCTTAGGTCTAACAATTAGTAACTTAGAAAAAATATTAGTATATGAATCTTATGTTGTTTTAAATCCAGGAGAACAAGATTATGCGATAGGTGAGCTTATTGATACAGAAGAATTTTATGAAATACGTGACCAAGTATCACGAGACACTGAATTCTCTGCTAAAATAGGTGCTGAAGCTATCAAAGAGATGCTTCAATCCTTAAATCTTGATGATATAGCTGCTGATTTAAGAACCAGAATCAAATGGGAAACATCTACAATGCGTAAGCAAAAGATGATTAAACGACTTAAGGTAGTAGAAGCTTTCAGACAATCAGGTAATAAGCCTGAATGGATGATTTTAGAAGTATTACCAGTACTTCCTCCTACTTTGAGACCTTTAGTTCCTCTTGATGGTGGAAGATTCGCGACAGCTGACTTTAATGATTTATACAGACGTGTAATAACAAGAAATAATAGATTAAAAGGTCTAATAGAAATTCGAGCACCCGAGGTTATTCTAAGGAATGAAAAGAGAATGCTTCAGGAAGCAGTTGATGCTTTAATAGATAACTCTAAGAAAGCAAGACCAGTTAAGGGTAGAGGAAACAGAGCCTTAAAGAGTCTTACTGATCAACTTAAAGGTAAGCAAGGTCGTTTCCGTCAAAACCTTCTTGGTAAACGTGTGGATTATTCAGGTCGTTCAGTTATAACTGTTGGTCCTCACTTAAAAATCTACGAAATGGGTTTACCAAAAGAGATGGCTGTTGAATTATTCAAACCTTTCATTATTGAAAGATTAGAAAAAATGGGAACAGCTGAAAAGACCAAAACTGCGAAAAAGATGGTTGAGAAAAAGCAACCTGAAATTTGGAAAATCTTAGAAGAAGTTGTTAGAGATTATCCAGTTATGCTTAATAGAGCTCCTACTCTTCACAGATTAGGTATTCAAGCCTTTATGCCAGTATTAACTGAAGGAAAATCTTTACAGCTGCATCCAATGGTATGTACACCATTTAATGCTGACTTTGACGGTGACCAAATGGGTTGTTATATTCCGCTTTCTCAAGAAGCAAGGATGGAAGCTCGTGTTTTGATGTTATCATCAAGAAACTTGTTGCTCCCAGCCAGTGGTCGCCTCGCTATGGCTCCTTCTCAAGATATCGTGCTTGGTTGTTTCTATCTAACTATGGAAGGAAGTCCTGAGCCTACAAGTGAAGAGGCTATAAGAAAACTCAAGTGGTTCGGTAGTGTTGAAGAAATGGTTAATCATTACGAACAAGAAGAGATGCTCTATGACCAGAAAAGAAATTCTGAAGAGAAGAGATTAATGGACATTGAGAAGAGAACTTTAAATCTTCACACTTGGATTAAAATTAAAATTAAAGGAAAATGGTTGATTACAACTGTTGGTAGAGTTCTATTTAATTTAGCTTTACCAGAGTCAATTCCTTTCCAAAATAAAGTATTTGATAAAGGTTCGTTGAATGATATTGCTATGGATTGCTTCCATAAAGTAGGACAATGGGAAACTGCCATCTTCTTAGATAAGATGAAGGAAACAGGTTTCAAATATGCTACTCGTGGTGGTATTACCTTTAGTTTTGGTGATATTATCGTTCCTAAAAAGAAATACAAAATTATCGAAGATACCCAAAGGGTTGTTGACGAAATTACCGACACATACAATATGGGTGTGATCACAGACAATGAACGTTCGTCTCGTATTGTTGATAGCTGGAAAATTGCTACTGAAGAAGTGACTGACAGTTTAATGGAAGAGTTAAAGGTTAGTGAAGGTGGGTATAACTCAATTTACATGATGTATCTATCTGGAGCTCGTGGTAGTAAAACTCAGATTAAACAGCTTGGTGGTATGCGTGGACTTATGGACAAGCCTTCAGCTAAGGGTGGTGGAAATGAAGTTATTGAAACACCGATTAAATCTAACTTTAAAGAAGGTTTAAGTGTTTTAGAATTCTTTATTTCTACACACGGTTCAAGAAAGGGACTTGCTGATACTGCTTTGAAAACAGCTGGAGCTGGTTACTTAACAAGAAGATTAGTTGATGTTGCTCAAAATGCTATGATTGTTGAAGATGATTGTGGAACTATTGACGGCATTATTATGTCAGCTCTTAAAGAAGGTAATGAAGTTATTGAATCTTTAAAAGACAGAATTACTGGTAGAACAGCGGTTGATGATGTTGAAGATCCTCGGACAGGACAAATAATTGTTCATGGTGGGGAAGAGATATCAGCAGAAATGGCTGAAGTTATTCAAAAACACGGTGTGTTAAGTGTTAGAGTTAGATCAGTATTGACATGTCAATCAGAGAAAGGAATTTGTGCCAAATGTTATGGTATCAACCTTTCAACCCATAAACCAGTGGCAGCTGGTGAACCTGTTGGTATCATTGCTGCTCAATCTATTGGTGAACCGGGAACTCAGCTTACTCTAAGAACTTTCCATATTGGTGGTACTGCCTCAACTGATGTTGATTCAGCATCTGTTGAAGCTAAAAATGATGGTTACATCAGATTTGAGAATGTTCAATTTGTTGTTAATAGTCAAGGACAGATGATCTCTTCATCTCACTTGGGTAAACTATATGTTGTACCTGAGCCAGATTCAGAGTTAATCTTAGAAGAGTATAAAGTTGAGTATGCTGCAATAATTGAAATCAAAGATGGTCAGAAAGTTGTTGCAGACACAAAATTATTTTCTTGGGATCAGTATAATAATACTCTTATTTCAACTGTTAAAGGTGTTCTCTATCATGATAATTTCGTAAAGAATGTTACTTATAAAGAAGAATTCAACGATTTAACAGGCAGTAAAGAGATTACTATAATTGAATCTAAAGATAGAATTCAACCACAGTTTAAAATTGAGACTGATGATGGACAGACAGTGTTAGTTCCTCTTCAAACTGGTCTTAATGTCTTGGTTGATGACGGGTCAACTGTTCAAGTAGGTCAAAAGATCGGACAGACATCTCGTGTTACTATTAAACAGGGTGATATTACCGGTGGTCTTCCACGTGTTGAAGACCTCTTTGAAGCAAGAATTCCTAAAGAAAAAGCTGTTATCTCTGAAATTGAAGGTAGAATCTCAATTGGTAACTTAAAGCGTAATGGTCGTGATATTTTTATTACCCCTCCTACAGGAGTATTTGCTTTAGAAGACGGCATAATGCAAGCTGTTGATGATCTACCAATGATCTCATCAAGCAATATTATTAAGTCTGGAAATGAAACTTTATCACCTATTACTGGAACAATTATTTCTATTGAAATTGATAGCAAAATTGCTAGAGTTTCTATAAAAGATGATGAAGGTAATGTTAGTATTGTAGAATGTGAAGATGGTCAAGATATCGGATTAATAACCTATGTTGGTCAGAGAATTCAAAAGAATGATGCTATTGCTGGTTCAAAAACATATTCACCAACTATTAGAGTTATTCCAAATAGTGGTGTTAAAACAAAAAATGCTGGTAAAGTTATCAAAATTGAAAAAATTGATGAGGGTTTCCAAGTTACTGTTGAACCTAAATCAACCCGTAAATCAGGTGTAGATGTTTACATTGTTAGTGATGGTCATAAACCATTTAACTTACTTGGAAATAATGTTAAAAAAGGTGATGTCCTCGGTGGTTTTATTCATTATATTGCCACAGGACAGGAAGCTATCTTACCTAGTGGAACTAAGGTAACAAGTGGGCAGGCGTTAGCTGGTAGGAATCATGTTATTCCTATTGGTAAGAGAATCATTATTCACGAAGGTGATAATGTTAATTCTGGTACTGCTCTTTGTGATGGTCCTATCGACCCACATGATATTCTTAGAATTCGTGGTATTAAAGAAGCTCAAAAACTTATCTTAGATGAAATCCAAGAAGTTTATCGTAAACAAGGTGTTAAAATCGATGATAAACACATCGGTGTGATTGTAAGACAGATGTTCAAGAAAGTAAAAATTCTTGACCCAGGTGATACTTATTTCCTTGAAGGTGATACAGTAGACAAGCTAATAGCTACAAAAGAAAATGCTAAGCAAGAAGCTTTAGGTGGCAAAGGTGCTACATTCGAACAACTTCTTCTCGGTATTACTAAAACTTCTTTGTTGACAGAATCATGGCTTTCTGCAGCTTCGTTCATGGAGACTACTAAGGTCCTCACTCAAGCTGCTGTTGAAGGCAAAGTTGATAACTTAGAAGGTCTAAAAGAAAGCATTATACTTGGTCACAAAATCCCTGTTGGAACAGGCTCTAAGTTCTATACCAACAAGATCAAGGAATTAGAAAAGAGCGGCAAAACGGTTGCCGAAATGGTTGAGCATTTAGCTCACGAAACAGACGACGAGTCATTAGAAGACTTGTTAGATTTTTAATAAAGGATGGAGGTAGATTGTGCCTACAATTAACCAGTTAATTAGAAAAGGAAGAAAAACGGTTGAAAAAAGAAAAAACAACCGTGCATTAAATGAGTGCCCACAGAGAAGGGGTGTTTGTACAAGAGTGTACACAACAACACCTAAGAAACCTAACTCAGCGTTGCGTAAAGTTGCTCGTGTACGTTTATCAAATGGTATAGAAGTTACTGCTTATATACCAGGTGAAGGTCATAACTTACAAGAGCATTCACTTGTATTAGTTCGTGGTGGTCGTGTTAAAGATTTACCTGGTGTGAGATATCACATCGTACGTGGATCTTTAGACTGTTCAGGTGTTGAAAACAGAACTAACTCTCGTTCTAAATACGGAACAAGACGACCAAAGAAAAAATAGGAGTAAGATATGCCAAGAAAACGCAAAGCCATAGAAAGAACAGTATTACCTGATCCAAAATATAATGATGTAATACTTAGTAAATTTATAAACGGTGTTATGTCACATGGTAAAAAATCTGTTGCAGAACAGATTGTTTATGGAGCTTTTGAGATTATCGAAGAAAAACTCAAAAAAGACCCTTTAGAAGTATTCAAAGAAGCTTTAACAAATGCTAGACCTCTTGTAAAAGTTACTTCTCGTCGTGTTGGTGGTGCTAACTACCAAGTACCTGAAGAAGTTTCAGAAAAAGCAGGTAGAGCTATTGCTTTCAGATGGATTATCTCAGTTGCTCGTGGTCGTAATGAAAAGAACATGAGAGATAAATTAGCTGCTGAGTTAATAGCTATCTACAAAAAAGAGGGATCTACTATTAAGAAAAGAGAAGATACTCACAAAATGGCTGAAGCTAACAAAGCTTTTGCTCACTTAAGATTCTAATTATAAATTAGTTATATAAAGCGGAAGATTTAAATCTTCCGCTTTTTTGTTTGCATTTAGGAAACTTGTTTATGATTTTGAGTATTTGTAGAAATAGTTAGCTATTCATCCACTCTTTAAATTTAGCAATATTTGATCTTGTAACTAAAACATCTTCTTCAAAAGGTGGTTCAATGTGGAGTAATAGTCTGCTATTAAAGAAAGTATGAATCTCTTGAATAGCGTTGATATTAATAATCATTTGGCGATTAATTCTAAAGAAAAGCTTTGGATCTAATTCTTTATCAAGTTCATCAAGAGGGGTGTCAAGAGAGTATTTTCTCTTGGTCAAAGTCATTAAATATGTTGTCTTATTAGAAACAAAGAAATAGGCAATTTCTTCTGCAGTTATAGATTTATAAGCATTACCCATTTTAATCAAGAATCTATTTCTAAAGTCTTTATCTTTATGATCTAAATAGTCTAACAAGTGATTAATTTTGTCTTGTTCAGTTACAGTTTCGGCTTCTGTATCATCTTGAGTATTTGCAAAAGCAAGACTCATTTCTTCTAACTTATCAAAGGCTTTTTGTAGTTTTTTAGCAGTAATTGGCTTGAGTAGATAATCGATACTATTTACCTTGAAAGCATCAAGAGCAAATTCATCATAGGATGTAGTAAAGATAATTTTAGATTTAACCTCAATAGCTTTAAAGATGGAAAAGCTATTTCCATCAGATAGCTGAATATCAGCAAAAATCAAATCAGGATGGTCATTTTCGGTTAGCCATTCAATAGTTTCTTTAACTGAACCTATAATGGCACAAAGATGGTAATCTACTTTTATTTGATCTAACAACTGCACTAAACGTTGAGCAATAATTTCTTCATCTTCAATGATTAGTAAATTTAACATATTTCACATCCTTATCAATTAGTGGTATTTTTACAATATATTTATTATCAATTACTTCATATATAGGCTTTCTTTTGCTATAATATTGGTAGATAGCGGAAATATTCTGTTGTCCGATACCTGGGGATTTCTCTTTATATTGAAAAGCTGATTCCTTTTTATGAATATCATTAATTATTACAATATACATTTTATCTATAAAAATGTCAATATTCATTTTATGATTAACATCAATTGTATTGTGCTTAAAGACATTTTCTAACATTGTTTGGAGAGATAAAGGGGGTAAGTTATATTCTAGAAATTCATCATCAATATCTATATTCAAAGTAAAATTCTTTCCATACTTCATTTGAATTAAGTAAGTATATGAATCAACTAACTCCAGCTCAGAAGCTAAATTTACTAGCTCCTTGCTATCAGTCTGGAGAATATAACGGTACATGTTTGAAAGCTCTTCAACATAATTAACAGCTTTTTCTTGGTCCAGATGGATAATTCCAGTTAGAGTTGATAAACTATTGAATAAGAAGTGAGGATTGAGCTGTCCTTTTAAATGAGAAACGCTATTCTTGAGTTGGTCTTTTTCCAATCTGAGAATTTCATTCTCTTTCTCTTGCAAATCTAACTTAGTATTGAACAAAATTGTTTCATTATACCTAAATCTGGCAAAGAAATTATAGACAAAAATATAGAGAATAGAAACTGATATTAGAACATATATTGAGGAGACATAAGGGACATATTTAAGGTTTCGAGTTATGAACATCAGTAGTGGAGCAAGTATAAAGATTATTGCCACAAAGATGTTTAATTTCTCTTTGATATATTTGAAATTTTTGATTAAGTAAAAGACTAAATAAATGATTGTTATAGCATATAAGGAGATATTTAGGTTATCAAATATCTTATAAAACTGAATAAGGTTTGTGAGTAACAAATTAATTATGGTTATAATAATGATTAGGTACTTTAACAGACGCAAGAATTTTGATTTCCCATCAGAAAAAACGAAGTCAGCCATGGTAACAATCATTATTAAGAAGAGTTGGAACATCATCGAATCTATCCAATAGTAGATTTTAGGGGATATTCCTGTATAAGCCATTAACAGCGTGTTCAGTCCATGATCTAAGCCAATTATGAGGGAGTAAAAAAATACTGCAAAGAGATATTTTTTTATAGATTTAGCGCTTCTAAGGAGAAGGAAAAGGCTAATGAGGGCAATTAAAAAGAAAAATATAGCTACAGAATAATTTAGAATTTGAACAAAGATTAATTCAATGATTAAGTAAACAAAAGGTGTATCGGACATATCTTCATTTAGAAATACTAAAGAAAATGGTACTGGATATCCGGGGATTACCTCATCATAGAGGAAGTAGAGATATTTTTCTTGAGGATTATAGTTCAAGGAAAGAAGGTGAATAAATTCAGTACGTGTAGAATCTGAATAAATTTCTTGAGAGTTGTAATAGACCTTGAAAGCGGTATAATAACCAATAAAGAAAATTCTATTGTTTGTACTTAAAGAATCAGGTAGCTCTAATCTATAAAGAATCTTAGAGAAACTTTTCTTCTCTTTATAGCTCAAAAAATCAATATTATGCCAATCTAATAAATCTGAGTTTAGATTATCGGTATTGAGTTGATCACCCTTCTCAACTATATGATATGAGAATTTGTCAGCTTCTAAAAGATAGTGGAGAATTGGCTCTTCACTTATCAAGTAGCTAAGACCTATTAAACTCAAGAATATCAACAGTAATTTTTTTATTTTCAAATTTTCTTTTCCTATACTCATTTTATACCTTTATCTTTTTTATATAGTGTTCTTTTTTTTGGCAAGAGTTTATTTAAAAATTGTTCAAAAACTCATTTGAATCGCAAAAATGTATAGCCAAAATGCAAGAAGAATAGGTAGGAATGAGTTTAGTGTCTAAGGAAAGAGAGTATGATTCTGCCTGCCCTTGGTTAATAAATATAGTAATGGTTAGAGAATTTAGAGAGTGATACTGATTTTTTGAGAATAATTATTAGTCCTTTTATCGTAGAACAAACCAATTTCTAAAGCCATAAATTTATTAAATAGAGAATTATGAAAGGGTTTGATATTGTTCTTTGATAGACCCTAAAAGGTGTCTCAATTAGTTGTTGGAAACTTGTTGAGATAGTTATTAAGGTGCTTTAAAGGTAGTACTAAAGGGGATATGAAACAGCTAGCAATGTGCCGTATCAAGCTAATTGACTTGGTAATAAAGTTCATCATTCTTATAAATTGGTAAAGAGTATTAACCTACTTCATCTATAATACTAAAGATAAAATTACTTCCTAGTGAATAGATATCTGAACTGATAAAAATACAGATTTTGCAAAATTATAAAAATTTTATCTTGACATCAATTTAGTAATTGTATTATTCTTTAAATTATGATAAGTTGCGAAATTGTAGTTACTGGAAAAGTCCAAGGAGTTGGGTTTAGGCGCTTTGTTTTAGACCTGGCAAATATTTATAATATCTCTGGATATGTGAAAAATAGGTTCACAAGAGATGTATATATTATTGCTACTGGGGAAAAAATAAATATAGAACTTTTTATTGATAAAGTAAAGCAAGGAAATCTATTCTCAAGAGTAAAGAAGTTGGAGTTCTTTACAATACCATTAGAAAATAACTTTGAAGGATTTTATATAAAATGAAATTAAGAGTCTCTCTATTAATAATTATAATGATACTTTCTGCTTGTTCCTTAAATAAAGGGAGAAGTGAAGGTTTTATTTATGTTGTTAAAAGTGGAGATACTTTGGAAAAAATTAGTAGAGAATATAAAATCCCAGTTTCTACTATAAAATATTATAATGATAAATATTATACAGATTTAATAATTGGAGAAAGACTCTTTATTCCTTTACCTGACCATGAGTTATCAAAAAAAGAGACTATTGTAAAGAATGAAAAAGTTATTGATAAAGAGTATAAGACTATTAAAACTAATTCTGGCTTGATTTATAGAGTTCAGGCTGGTGATACCATGTACGGGATTAGTCGAAATTTTGGAATTACTGTCGCACAATTAAAAGAATTAAACAGTCTAAATTCTGATTTATTATCAATTGATCAGGAGCTCTATATTAAAAAGTTTGAGAGTAAGACTACGCAAAAGAGTAATATAAAGATTGCTGAAAAGAAAGATAAAATTGCAGAACCAAGAAAAACAGTAGCAAAGAAAACATCTGAAAACAAAGCTATAGTAAAAGCTGAAACTACTAAGAAGACTTCTTCAAGTGTTTATTCATCTCCTAATACAGGAAATGCTAATAAATTCCCAGCAGAATGGGAAAATGCTTTTTTATTACCTGTAAATGGTCGAGTCTCTTCACCTTTTGGGATGAGAGGGGGAAGGCTACATAAAGGGGTTGATATCTCAGCGCCTCCAGGTACAGCGATAAAAGCAGCTTTTGCAGGGACTGTAACATATACAGGTTTTTTGAGAGATTACGGCAATGTAATAATAGTAGAGCATGGAAATGAAGTTGTAACAGTCTATGCTCATAATGAGATAAATTTAGTTAAAAAGAGTGACAAAATTAATAAGGGTGATGTTATAGCCCGTTTAGGTTCTACTGGAAGGTCAACAGGTCCACATCTACATTTTGAGATAAGAGTGGTTAATAAACCCATTGACCCAGCCAAAATTATATCTGAGATTAATAATCTAAAAAAGATATAAATTCCCCAGAAAATTAGGAGATAAAATGAGTGAAAATGTATTTTCTGACAAAGCCCTTCAGAGTTATTTAAACCAGATTTCAAAATTTGGAACTTACACAAGAGAAGAGGAGAATGCTCTTGCCATCAGAGCCGCTAAGGGAGATCAAGATGCAATGAATAAACTTCTTCAAGCTAATTTAAAGTTTGTTGTAAAGATAGCTGCGAAATATCAGAATCGGGGTTTAACACTTTCTGAGCTCATAAGCGAAGGGAATTTAGGGCTAATCAGGGCTATTCAAAAGTTTGACCCTGATAAGAATATCAAATTAATCTCTTATGCAATTTGGTGGATTAAGCAAAAGATTATGCAAGCAGTAGCTGAAAGAAGCTCAATGATTAAAGTACCACTTGGTAAAATCAATACTGCTTATAAGTTAAAATCAACCGAGTCTTCTATCTATACTAAAACAGGTAGGCATGCTTCTGATCAAGAACTTAGTCATAACACAGATATAAATGAAAAAATTATCAAGAAATTGAAACATCAAATTGTTGACACTCTTTCTATGGATTCCAAAATTGGCGATGATGATGGATTGTCTCTTGGTGATTTTATAAGTAATGTCGAATCCCAAGATCCTCAATCAATCTACTATAAAGAGAAAATTAGTACAGAGATTGATAATGCTATTGAATCTCTAAGTCCCAGAGAGAAGTTTATTATAAATTCTTATTTTGGATTGAAGGATAATAAGTCTGAAAACTTTGCACAGATTGCAGAAAAAATGGGATTATCAAGAGAAAGAGTTAGACAACTTCAGATAATAGCATTAGAGAAAATTAGAGAAAAGATTTCTTATCATAAAGAGAAATTTGAAGAGTATTTTAAAAATAATGAATTATAAATGGAGGATGAATGATTAAAAACTTTACAGAGATGTTAGAAGCTGCCAAGGCTATAGAAGGGAAAAAGGCAATTATTGCCGGGGCTCAAGGTGAATTACCTATTGAAGCTGCTATCTTAGCTAAGACAGAGGGTCTTTGTGATAGTATTCTTGTAGGGGATGCTCAAAAAATAAAGCATCTATTACAATCAATAGCTCCTGAAATCGCTGATAGTTTTGAAATTGTGGATACAGGAACTGATTTAGTCGCAGCCTGTAAAGAGAGTGTAAGATTAGCCAAGGAAGAAAAAGGACACGTTATTCTGAAAGGGAAAGCAGACACTGCTGTTCTTTTAAAAGCTGTCTTAGATAAAGAGACTGGAATTAGAACAAGCAAAGTTATTTGTGATATTCTTGCTTATGAACATCCTGAAAAGATTCTATTCATGGGTGATGGTGGTATAAATCTATTACCTGATTTAGCAGAAAAAGTAGCTATTGTTAATAGTGGGGCTCAAGTTGCACGCGCTTTCGGTATTGAAGATCCTAAAATTGCTCTAATATGTGCAGTTGAAAAAGTTAATCCCAAAATGCCGGCAACAATAGATGCTGCAATTATATCAGCTATGAATAAAAGAGGGCAAATCAAAGCTTGTACTGTAGATGGTCCTTTGGCTTTTGATAATGCAATAGATATTGAAGCTTGTAAAATAAAAGGTATTGATTCTCCAGTAGGTGGAAAGGCTGATGTGATGATAGTTCCAAATATAGAAGCTGGTAATATCTATGGTAAAATGTTGACTTATTACTGTAACTACCGTGTTGCTCATGCTGTTATGGGTACTAAAGTTCCTATCCTGATCCCTTCAAGGGCTGATTCAGGTGAAACTAAGATGCTCTGTATGGCAATGGGTTTACTTGTAGCAAATAGTAAATAAATTTAAATTATAAAAAGAATAGGGACGAAGTAAATTCGTCCCTATAGTTTTCTAAAAATTCGATAATTATTCAGCACAACTATAATGAATATCAAATCACCAATTAAAATCGAAACATTAAGAGTTAAGTATTCTGGTAGCACAAAGAACCAAATAATAAGAGCGAGGAATAGTAAAAGCAGTATTTTAAACAAGACTATACCTCTTAAAATTCCTAATTTTCTAAAAAAAAATCTGGCTATAATGTTCTTTTCACGGTTATAGTGGTTAGGTTTTATAACTAACCATGTAGAATGGGCATCTAAGATATTTAATATAAAGAAAATCGAGAGTAAGAGAATACTAAGCAGAGGATTATTCAAATCAAGCTCCTAATCCTAAATCTTTTTCATGCGGAGCAAGAGCGTCAATTGCTAATTGTAAAAACTCATCTAAAGTATAGTTAAGTAGCTGACAATCTTCAATCTGTGCACGTGAAACTCCTGCTGCAAAGTTCTTAGATTTATATTTTTTCTTTAAAGATTTCAGATTCATGCTCGCTATAGATTTGTCAGGACGCATAAGAGCTGAAGCAATCACCAAGCCATTTACAGGGTCGGCTATCCATAGAGCTTTTTCCATGTCTGTTTCTAACTCTTTATGCTTATTATGAGCAAGAATCGCATTCAACAAGTTTTGAGGAATATCATATTGTTTTAGAATCTCAACTCCTTTTTTAGCATGAATAACTAAATCATCACCAACAAGCTCTAAGTCAATATCGTGTAAGTATCCTGCTATATAATACTCTTCTCTATCTGCTCCGAGTTGCTCAGCAATCCTTTCCATAATTAGAGCTGTAGCAAGGCAATGCTGTTGCAAACTTTCCTTACTTAAATACTTATTCAAAATTATTTTTGCTTCTTCTCTATTAATCATTGTTATCCTCCAATTTATTGGTAAGCGTGTGTATTGCAATGGCTGTTGCATTACTTACATTTAATGAATTTTTAATTCCGTGCATCCTAATCTCTAATATCTTATCGCATGACGCCAAAATTTCTTCTGCTATTCCTAATGATTCATTTCCGATGACAAGTGCTACTTTCGTAGAAGGATTATAATCTTCTAACATGATTGAACTAGTGGTTAATTCTAAAGCTACTATTTCATAGCCTTGCATTCTATAGGAGGCTATAGCTTCAGAAGTTGATTTATAGCTTACCATCTTTACGAAGTGTAATGTTTCCATAGAAGTTTCTAAAACTTTCCTATTCTCAGGACCTGGTGTTTTTCCACATAGTGCTAATTCTGAGACTCCAAGACACTCAGAAGTCCTAACAATAGAACCAACATTAAAGGCAGATCTTAGATTGTCCAAAATTATTACTAACGGGAATTTCCTAATTTCATTATTTAGAGAATCATATCTCTTAACTATGATGTCATTGTCTCTTAAAAATAAACTATGTTTTTTTAATAATTCATCACGAAAATCTATGACCTTTGAAAGTTTTTCTAAGTCATATTTCTTTAAAGAATCAAGGAGATGATTCCCACTATTTTCTATAAAACCCAAACATTCAAGTAGAGATTTTTGTAATGCTTGTGCGTATTCATCTATATGAAAATTCTTTTCTAAAACTTCTAACATCTCTAAGATAATCATAAGCTGTTTTTGCTTTGGAAAAGCTAAAAATTTATGTTCTGAATATCTATATATCTTCTTCATTATACCCCTTACTAAGTATTAGCTAACTAAATATTTTTTCATATCTATAAATTCTAAAAAGAAATTTATTGTCAAGAATTGCTGAATAATTTCAATGAATTTATTAAGAAAATAGAATGTTCCAATACTCAAAGGAGGACAAATGTTTGAGTTTAAAAGAAAAATATATGGCTATGAATGTGATGTTTATGGACATTTAAATAATAGTAATTATCTTCAATTATTAGAAGCTGCAAGATCTGAAGCTCTTATTGAAATGGGGATTTCTGTAGCTAAATTATTAGAATGGGATATATCTATATTTATTTCTAATATTGATATTTCCTATCTAAAACCATTTAAAATGGAAGATATTGCAATTGTACATACTAAAACAAATAAAATTACTAAAGTAAAAGGCATCTGGATTCAAGAAGTTTATAATCATGCTAATGAATTATGTACCAAGGCTATTGTTACTGGTGTTTTCACCACTAAGGGGAAGCCTGTTAGAGTAGCACAGGAACTGTTTGAACTAATGACTCAGTTTATTGAAGCTTGATTCATGAATTATTAATAAATAATATTTACACTAAACTTAAAAATGTTGTTTAAAAATCTAATATGAATAGCAATGTAGAATTAAGAATTTGCATCTTATAAATTATTGAGTATTATTTATTTATAATACTTATAAAAGGAGATAATAAGTTATGAAGAATAGAATAATTATTGTTATATTGGTGATTATGGCATCAATATTGATTGTTTCATGCAATAATGAAAAATCGACTAACTCTAATAATCAGCAATATAATGATTTCTCAGATCTAAATATTCCTGATGACTTTAATTTTAATAATAATAGATTAGTTGATTTAGAATTTCATGCTCCTAACAAAGGAACTGTTATAGTGTTAGGTAATGATGGTGTTGAATATTATCGTTTCTTAACTGATGATGTTGAACCTATTCAGAGAAGGATATCACTTCCAAGATCAGTTACTTCTTTGGATTTTCATTTTAGAAATATGGTCTTTTCCAATAATTTAGTATCTGACCTAATGAATGATTCTGAGGTTTATCTTTATAACATTGAAGAAGTAGATGGAAAATCTGATAATAAAGCTATAAAGCTATATGTTATTCCAATCTTAGAGGGAATCGAGTTTGAAGATGATGGTTCAATTACTTCTCATTGGGGTTATAATAACGAGTATGATGAAATCTATACTGAACCTGTTGGGTCGAAAAATAAATTTACTGGTTCAGGTCTAAATAGTTCAAATTATGATCAAGGACAACCAACAGCCTTTCTTCCTGGAAGGCACTATAATGTATTTACAGTAAACTTTACTTCTATAGGAAATGATTGTATTACTTGGTCACTACAGACTGCTAATAGATTAACTCAAGATGCTTGTCCAAATGCCCCGCTTTTCCCAGGAATTGATGAAGATAATGATGGTGTAGTTGATGATAATGATAAATATCCCAATGAGCCTGACAAAGCTTATGATTTATTCTATCCTAGTCAAGGAAACTATGGAACATTGGCTTATGAAGATTTATGGCCAGATAAAGGTGATTATGATTTTAATGATATGGTTATAAGATACAATATCAAAGAAGTAGTAAATGCTACTAATGAAATCCAAGAAATTCATTTTGACCTTCTTCTTACTGCAATTGGTGCTACTAAGCAGAATGGGTTCTATTTCCAATTACCTATTCAAGCAGATGATGTAACACTTATTGCTTCTTCTCATTCACAACTTACAGAGAAAATTAACAGTGAAGGATTAGCAATTATTAAAGTTTTCTTTAATTCTAACGACCTTATTCAACTTAATGGTGAGTTTATGAATACCGTTGAGACCAATCCTCATACAGCATACATTCCAATTAGTTTTATTATAGAAGTTAATGGTGAATATAATGCTTCAGAGCATGTTTATTTCGCACCTTATAATCCTTTCATAACTGTAGATCATGACCCTTCTATGGAAGTTCATTTACCAGGGCTGCCACCTAGCTCATTTGCAGACCAAGCATATTTCAATAATGGATTTGATGATGCAACTGACCTTGAAGCAGGCTACTATTACAAGACAGCAGAAGGTGCACCTTGGGCAATTAACATCCCATACCCAATGGCATACCCTACTGAAACTACTGATATTGTGATTGCTTATCCAGATTTTGGTAAGTGGGTAAATAGTAATGGAACATCTTTCGTTGAATGGTATGAAAATCCTAATCAAGAATTTATCTATATTGAACCAACAAAATAAAGTAATACTTAATTAATTATATATATTTAAACCATTTTTCATTAAAACTCAATGAGAAATGGTTTATTTTTTGATCTAAATTGAGATAAAAACATAATCATGATGATATACTTATATTTCGTATCATATTCTATGTTAAATGTTTAGGATATTTAATTAAATTCTTAAAAGATTTTTATTGACATGATTTAGATACTAATAATATTAATATTAAGTATTAATTAATTTTATTATGAGGTATGTTTATGGAATTATTAACTCAGAAAGTGAAGGTTAAAGAAGGGCTTAATATTATTATTGGTCAATCACACTTTATCAAAACAGTAGAAGATCTATATGAAGCTGTCATTAATTCAGTTCCTAACGTAAAATTTGGTTTAGCATTTGCTGAAGCTTCAGGTCCTTGTCTAATTCGTAAAGATGGAAACGATGCTCATCTTATTGATGAAGCTGTCAGGAATATCAAGAAAATAGGAGCTGGTCACACTTTCATGATTGTGTTAGAAAATGCCTTTCCTATTAATGTTTTACCAGCAATTAAAAGCTGCCGGGAAGTTGTTAATATTTTCTGTGCAACAGCAAATCCTGTAGAGGTAATAATTGCCCAAACCGAACAAGGAAGAGGTATTTTAGGGGTAATAGATGGTTTTTCACCTAAAGGAATTGAATTAGATACTGATATTACCCAACGTAAAAAATTTTTGCAAGATATTGGGTATAAAAGATAACAAATGAGATTATTCTACGGTATTCAATTACCTGAAGAAGTAAAAGAAGAACTTTCAGAATTTATTATACTTCTACAGAGTTATATTCCTACGGGAGTAAAGTGGGTTGAGAAAGAGAATCTTCATATTACTTTTCAATTTATTGGAGATGTTAAACCTACACAATTAGCAGAATTAGAAGATGATTTTATTACTTCAATATCTTCTTGTAATAGTCAGAAGTTTATGATAAATTCTGCTGAAATATTTCCCTTGAAGCAACCTCGCTTAATTTGGGTTAGCTTGGATAGCGCGAATAATCAATTACATAAAGCAACAAAAAGCTTAAGGAATTTACTAAAAAATAAAGGATTTATTCTTGAGAATAAAGATTTTATACCTCATATCACTTTAGGAAGAATTAAGTCTAATCTAATCAAGCCACAAATTGAATTTATTCTTGGGGCAGAGTTAAAGAAAGAAGAATTTAATATTAATGAAATTAGCCTCTTTGAGAGCAATCTAACTAAAAGAGGTGCTAATTATAGAATACTCAAAACCTATAACCTATTATAAAGAAAGGAATTAAGATGGTCGATAAATCAAAAGATACTGCTTTAAAGACAGCCTTACAACAATTGGAAAAGAAATATGGTGTTGGAGCAATTATGAGACTTGGTGACAAACCAAAAATTGCTGTTGACGTTATCCCTACAGGTGCACTTAACTTAGACGTAGCTCTTGGAATTGGGGGAATACCACGTGGGAGAATTACTGAAATTTACGGAGCAGAAGCTTCTGGTAAAACAACAATTTCACTTCATATCGTTGCTGAAGCTCAAAAACTTGATGGTGAAGTTGCTTTCATAGATGCTGAGCATGCTTTAGATCCAGTTTATGCTAAAAAATTAGGAGTAAACACAGACAGACTTCTTATTTCACAACCTGATGGAGGGGAACAGGCCTTAGAGATAGTTGAACATCTTTGCAGAAGCAATGCCATAGATTTAATTGTTGTTGATTCAGTAGCAGCCTTAGTCCCCCGTCAAGAAATAGAAGGTAGTATGGGGGATGCTCATGTGGGATTACAAGCAAGGTTGATGTCTCAAGCTCTAAGAAAACTTACATCAATTGTTTCTAAGTCCAACACTGCAGTGATTTTTATTAACCAGACAAGAATGAAGATTGGCGTACCTCCTTATGTAAATCCAGAAACTACTACCGGAGGTGTTGCACTTAAATTCTACTCTTCGGTAAGATTAGAAGTAAGATCAGTAGGTTCAATCAAAGCTACAGGTGGAGAGGGAGAAATATCAGGAGCTAAAACAAGGGTAAAAATAGTAAAAAATAAATTTGCTCCTCCTTTCAAGAAAGTTGAATTTCCAATAATCTTTGGAAGAGGGATTTCAACTGAAGATATTCTGTTAGACCTTGCTGTAGATAATGATGTTGTTAAAAAAGCTGGCTCTTGGTTCTCTTATGGCGATATTCGCTTAGGACAGGGAGCAGAAAAGACTAAAGATTATCTTAATGAAAATCTTGAGTTGAAAGAAGAGATTAAGCAGAAATTATTAACCATTGTGTCACCTGATCATTTTGAAGATGAAGGAGATGATAATATGGATGGAGCAATTGATTTAGATAGTGAAGATTAATCTCAAAGAAAAATATAATTCTAAATCCTTATTAGAGGTATTTATTGATAATAGAATTTGGGGAGTTTTACCCAAAAAGCTCCTCAAATCTTTTGTTAATAAAGATGAGATAGATAGTGATGAGTTCAAGGATGTTAGAGAATTATTATACAAATTCTCACGTGATAGATTATTCACTTATCTTGCCCAGCAAGAACACTCTGAATATGAATCTCGGCTCTATCTTAAAAAACTTAAACTACACAAGTCTATAATTAATGATATAATCGATTTCTGTTTAGATAAGAAATTCATTTCTGATGCCCGTTTAGTTGAATTATTTGTTAGGTCTATGATTGACCTTGGTAAAAGTAAAATAGAAATTTCCTATAAATTAAAAACCAAAGGTGTAGATTCAAGCTTGATTGAGCAAGAGTTAGAGCTCCAATACAATAATGAAGCAAAAAAAAATATTATTCAAGAGAACATAGATAAGGCTATTAAGATATATTCTAATCGGGGAGTTAAAGATATCTATAACAAATCATGTTCATATTTGATGCGTAAAGGCTTCTTTTATGCAGAATTTGCTGAAGACCTTAAAAGAAAATTAAACTATAATGATGAGGATTTTTAGACTTTTATCTTTTTTGTTATAGTTCTGCTCTTCCTAAATAACTATTGCCAAAGTAACTATCAATTCTGGTTACTTCTTTTTTATTTTGACTACACTGTTAGTAGAATCGAAAATAATTAAATTCTTGACACAATTTTAATCCAAATTGATATTTGATATTACCCTAAAAGTAGGATGACAAAAATGAATGCAATAATAGAAATAGGAACAAATTCTTTAAAATTATTGATTTATCGTACTGAACCAGATTTTGAAGCTGTATTTGATGAAACAATAATTACCAGATTAAGTGAAGACTATAATTTATATGGAGTAATCTGTTCCCAAGCATTATATAGAAATATAGAAGAAATTCAAAGATGTATAAGTGTCGCTCAAAAATATAAATGTAAAAATATTAGTTTATATGGTACCATGATATTTAGGAATGCCTCAAATAGTAAAGAAGTTCTTCAAATTATTCTACAAAGAACAGGCTTGAAGTTAAATATATTATCAGGTCAAGAAGAAGCTACATATTCCTTTCAAGCAGCAACCCATGGCATCCATGTTAATAACAAAAAAGCATTGGTCATAGATACTGGTGGAGGGTCTACAGAATTTATCTTTGGAGAAGAAAATAGCCTTAGATTCGCTAAATCTATTGATGTTGGAGCTGTTACTTTAACAGACAGATTTAATCTGATGAACAAAGTAGATGCTATAGTTTTAAAAGAGTGTAAAAAATACTTGCTGAATGAATTTAATAGCCTTGAAATAGATTTTACACCTGATATATTTATCGGAATTGGTGGTACTGTTACAACAATATCGGCTATTTCCCAAAAATTAGATTCTTATTCTGCTGATAAAGTTCAAGGTTCGATTATCAACTTAAAAGATATTATTAAATTAGAAAATGAACTTTCTTTAAAAAACTTAGAAACAAGAAAAAATATTATTGGTTTATCGCCCAAAAGAGCAGATATTATCTTAGGTGGAGTACTAATTGTTAGGTCAATTTTTGATAAATATGGAGCTTCTGAAATGATAGTATGTGACCATGGATTAAGATATGGTCTGGCTTTAAAAGAATGGAGGAAAAAATGAGTTCTTTCTTTTCATCTAAATCGAAAGATTTACAGAATCTGATCAATAAGTATATTGATGTTGTGGAGAAGTGTGCCTTAGTTTTTGAAGAAGGTATAAGATGCTATATTAACTGGAAAGAAGAGAGATTTGCAAACTATTACAAAGATATGGTTAATTTAGAAAATGAGGCTGATGAATTTAGGCATGACATTAAGTTTAAGCTATATTCATATATGCTAATACCAGAATCTCGCGGAGATGTTCTTGGCATTATAGAAACTTTAGATGATGTTGTTGATGTCTGCAAAAAGGTAATGGAACAGCTATCAATTGAACAGCCCGATATTCCTGAGAACCTTAGGCCGGGCTACTTGGAGCTTTCTGAGCTATCTTCCAAGACAATTTTAGAATTAGTGAAAGCTACACGTGCATTTTTTACTGAAATAAAGTTAGTAGAAAATTATATTAATAAAGTTCATTTCTATGAACATGAAGCAGATAAATTAGAAGAATCTTTAAAGAGAAAGATTTTCGAACATAGAGATATTGCCTATTTATCTGTTAAAATGCATCTTCGCTATTTTGTTGAAAAAATAGTTCTTCCTTCTGATATGGCAGAATCAGTAGCTGAAAGATTGTCTGTCTATGTGATTAAAAGGAGACTATAACTTTAATGATTACTTCCTTAGTTTTTCTTTCAAGTGGTATATTTTTAGGATGGTCATTAGGAGCTAACCACGCTGGAATCTTTTGGGGAACTGCAGTAGGAACTAAGATGGTCAGATTTAAAACTGCTGCTATATTATGTAGTATATTCGTAGTTTTAGGTGCTGTCATTGGGGGTAGCGGAGCTAGTGCTACTTTGAATAAATTAGGTACCATTGAACATATTGCTGCAGCTTTTACAGTAGCTTTTGCGGCTGCCCTTACTACTTATTATATGAGTAGAGCTGGATTACCTATTTCAACAAGTCAAGCTATAATTGGTGCAATTATTGGTTGGAATATATACTCAGATAAGCTCACAGACTACATCGTTTTAGTTAAAATTGCATCTACCTGGGTTATATCTCCTATTTTAACAGGATTTACCACCTATGTTTTGTTCAAAATAGTCCAATATTTTTTCAACAGAACGAAATTACATATGGTTCAGATAGATAATCTAACTAGGATTGGTTTGATATTGGTAGGAATCTTTGGATCTTATGCACTTGGAGCAAATAATATAGGTAATGTGATGGGTGTATTTGTAAATTCAAATCCATTTAAATCTATTACTATTTTTAAGTTCATTAGTTTAGACCCATCTAAAATACTTTTCTTTGTCGGTGGAATCGCTATTGCAATAGGTGTCTCGACCTACTCTAAGAAAGTAATGAGCACAATTGGGAATAATTTATATAGATTTTCACCAATCACAGCATTAATAGTTGTATTATCTGTTGCTTTAACTATGTTTCTTTATGCCTCATCTACTATCCATAATTTTCTTATTAGCAACGGGCTACCAGCTTTTCCTTTAGTGCCAATATCTGCTTCGCAAGCAATAGTTGGTTCTGTAATAGGGCTTGGGTTAGCGAGGAAAAATGTAGATGTGAATTTTAATCAACTTGGTAAAATTATAGTCGGTTGGGTTGTTACCCCAATCTTTGCTTTCTTGATTTCATATATATCACTTTATTTTATTGAAAATGTGTTTTTACAAATAGTGAATTAAGGCTCAAGTTCATGACTGGTGGAAATTTCATAAATAGGTCACCTCTTTGTAGAATTTTCTGTTAACATCCAACATTCAGTCTTTTTGTCCTTGGCAAATCTAAATTATTCATTATTTGCTTTATATCAGATAGTCTATTGGCGGTTTATTAGGGGTTTATTGGGCATCTATTAGCCATCCACTAAGCTGAAAACCAACAGACACCTGATAGTGAAGATATATAAGTTCAATACACATAGTATGATCCTTTAGAAAAGAACAATGGATTAATTAAACCCAAATAATGCAGTATATCTTTGAGAATAGCACTATATTCTTATGCAAAAGTAACTTCCATAATTCTTCCGAATATATATATTATATGCGTCTGAATTCTGTAAGCTATTTTGCTAAAAGAATCTGCACTCTTCACTTGTGATACATAGCTTTAGTGAAGTATTACTAAAGCTCTACTGCACCATTCGGGTTAAAGGACATGCTTGCTAACTATGTTTAAAATTATATTATTAAAGTCTTATTTACAAGCAAGACTTACTCTAAATAGTAAATTTAAACTCGTAACTTTATCTAATACAATGAATATACTATAATAAAAGTCTCTTTTTTTTCCACTATACTTGAACTTGAGCCTGAATTAAACTCGAATTGTGCATTCTCTATACCTATTTAGATATTTTATTCTTAAGTCTTGTTATTCTCTTTTCAGCATCTGAGATTAAATTGTTATCGAAGGTACTTTCTTCGTGTAGTAGGAGATAGGCTTTTCTGGCATAATAGAAGGATTGCTGAATATCTTTAAGTTTATGCTCGTAAATTTTTGAGATTTCTAAGCAGATTAGGGGAGAAGTAGTTTCCATTGTTTTCAAATATTCAACAGCTGAGAGGAATTTTGCATCTTTCTTAAGAAGTTTAGTTAAAAGTAAAAGAATATTTTCTGAAATCTTACCTTTTTTAACAAGTTCTTCTAACAAAGGGAGAGAAGCATCTTCTAATCCAATATCCATAAGAAGTTTGGCAAGACTATAGCTATCTATCTTAAAGAGTTCTAAATAGTTAAAATCCATAAAATTGAGATTTGTGCATACTTCCAAGATTCTGGTTAGAGAGTATAAATCTTGTTCATTATGATAAAATACACTTGCAATTTCCTCTGCATCACGACTTGCTAAGTAGTCGAAATAAGCTTTAGGAATGAACTCTCCGGGAATATCATTCGAATAATCACGTATATAATTAAAAATTAATGTTTCAATGTTTTGTAGTTTGCAACCATGCAAGATAGGTTTCCAAAATCTTCGTGAGAGATGGAGCAAATCTAAGAATTCTAAATTTCTGATTGAATAATCGCTTCTATGATATTTAAATCTATTATCTAACAGGGGAATATCATAGCATTTCCCATTATAACTAACTAAAACTTTAAATCCTGATAGCAATTCTGATAGTAGATTCATTAATAAAACTTCATTTTCAGGTGATTCGATGAAATATTGCTTAAGATGCCACTTGCTTTCTTTAAAATATAGAACCCCGGTAAGAAAAGCGTATGTGTTAGCACCTCTATCTAAACCTGTTGTTTCAGTATCTAAGAAAATTATTTCTTCTGGGGAGGTTAGGTTGAATATCTTGCTATATTTATAGAGCCAGTTGGGGATTGCTGGTAATGAATT
Source organism: Cloacimonadales bacterium (SeqCode) (assembly GCA_963692475.1). Taxonomy (GTDB): domain Bacteria; phylum Cloacimonadota; class Cloacimonadia; order Cloacimonadales; family JAFGVF01; genus JAEKNW01. Next base: position 1,390,997 of record OY829950.1, on the reverse strand, counting down.
AGTGAGATTCTCTTCTTCTTTAGGATTAATAATACTATCATGAATGAAAACACGATGAGATTCACATTCAATAAAAGAACCTGTTATGAAATCAGTTATAGGCTTAGCATTGCCTATCTTTTTTTGTGATTCTTCTTCTAAATCATCAAGGAAAAGTTTCAAATCAGACATCTCTTGCTCCACTTATTTCTTCTAAAAGCTCTAAGACACTCTCTTTTGCTCCAAAACCATTTTCTGCCACAGGTCCTGTACAAGAAGGACATCCTTCACTGCAATCACAATCTTTAACTTGAGCATAGCATAAGTTTAAGATTGCTTCTAAGTTAGTAAAGAGTTTTTTTGAAAGGCCAATTCCTCCTTTAAAAGCATCATAGATGATTATAGCTCCTTTCCCATCAGATAATTTTGAATCATCGCTATAATTAACTTGAATATCACTATTGGCACACATTAAATATAGAGGAGCAAGGTTTCTAATTAAATAGGCTAAGCCTGCCATTGTACTTTGGATTTTTACTGGTATTTCTGCATTTCGATGACACTGTCTGCAGAGAGTAATTAAATTCTCCATTTTATTAGCTTCTTGACTATTAGAGAAAGATTTAAATGGCTTTATATGGTGTACATCAAATGAAACACTACTCTCAAATTTACCACAATTCTGACAAGTATGATGGTCTCTTTGTTTTACTAATTTCTTGATATCATTCCAATCTTTACCATAATTATTTTGCTTGGAACTGTTTCCTTTTTTCTCCAAAAACTCCTCATAAAAGTCTGAAAGTGTTAATATTATACCTTTAGTTGGGAGGGTTGTTTGAGGTAAATCTAAATCGTCAGTGTCTAATATCTCGCGACTATTCCACTTGATTTTCTTAAAACCTGTAACTTGTGTATGCACATTCAGGACAGCATAATGAGCTTTTCCGAATGAATAAGTGAAGAGATTAAGCTCTTTTCTTAACTCATAATCCGTTTTGATAATTGGTTCTGTAAAATAATCTTTATCATGGATACATACTTCAATATTTTTCAATTTTCTATCAAATTTTGTTACTAAATATGGCTCACCATTATGGATATAGACAGCTTTCTCATGAGCAAACCAATAAGCACTATTATTATCAATAATTCCGATATTTTTCCCTTGGTGCAAAACAGTATAATTATTAGAGTTAATTGTTCGCAGAGATGTCTCTTGGGCAGGTATTCTTGGTGAATTCCAATAAACCGTATTATCCCTTTCAATAGCATAACCTTTGTCTAAAAGGAAATCTAATAATTCATTAATCATCTCTCTGTTTACTCCATAGTATATATCTCTTCTATCAAAAGGTATTTCATAGATTGTAGATTTTAGATGATCTAAGAGAATATAGGGGTTATTAGCATCCAAAAGAGCTTGTTCAGGTGTTTTAGAAAATAGATAATCAGGATATTTTACTAAATATTGATTTATCAAAGTAGAGTTAGCTACCATGACTACTAAAGAATCATTACCTGTTCGTCCTGTTCTCCCTGCTTGTTGTAATGTCGATGCAATTGTTCCAGGGTATCCATTGATAATTACTACATCTAAATCTCCTATATCAATTCCTAACTCTAATGCATTAGTGGAAACTACACTATTTAGTTCACCATTTTTAAGTTGTTTCTCTATCTCTCTTCTCTCTTCTTTTAAATATCCACTTCTATAACCTGTAAATGCTTTACTGCTACTCTTTTTTAAGTTGCTTACGATAAGTTCTACTGATCTTCTTGAACGAGTGAAAATTAAGGTTTGAACATTTAACTTATTGAAGAAATTTGCTATTCTTGTTGTCTCTTGAAGAGCACTTCTTCTTATGCCTAATTCAACATTAACAAGAGGTGGGTTATAGATTAGGAAATGTCGATTACCTTGTGGTGAATAATCTTTATCTACTATCATAAATAATTGTTCAATTATAGAAGTTATAAATTCTTGAGTATTACCTATTGTTGCAGAGGTGAGAATAAAGATTGGTGAAGCCCCATAGTGACTACAAATTCTTTTTAATCTACGAATAACATTGGTAAAGTGAGAACCAAAGATACCACGATAAATATGAACCTCATCAATAACAACATATTTAAGGTTTGCAAAGAATTTTGCCCAACTATTATGATTTGGTAGAATACTAAGATGCAACATATCAGGATTTGTTATAATAATATTTGCTCTCTCTCTAATTGCTTTTCTTTGACTTTGTTCTGTATCACCATCATAAATGTCTATATTTGCTTTCCTTCCTGAAATAGTAGAATAGGAAGCTAGCAAAGGTGAGAATGATTTATATTGATCTTGTGCTAAAGCTTTGGTTGGATAGAGGCATAGACTAGTGTTATGTTCATTAAAAGATAATGAGTGCAGTACTGGAATTTGGTAACAAAGACTTTTTCCGCTGGAAACACCTGTACTGATAACAGTATTTATTCCTTTTAATATACTAATTATAGCTTTTTCTTGGTGAACATATAACTTCTGGTATCCTGAATCTAACAATGTTTCTTTAACCCATGTATGTAATGAAGGCGGAATTTCTGCCCATTCAGCTTGCTTAGCATTATCCGTATGATGAACTGATACATTGGTTTGGAAACTGCTCTTCTCTAAAAATTTATCTAATACAAAATACTCTTTCATCTATCAAACCTCTTCTACCTCTAAGTCTAAAGTCAGTAAATAATCTAAGTCAAAATGAGTCAACTTAAAAAACTTATAAGAGCTTACATAGATAATGTTTAGAGATGCTATATTGCTCTTCGTGAAAATTGTAAGTGTGGAAAAAAAACAACATAATGAAGATTTTAACTTTGTGAAAATAAAGCAATTATTTGATAATATTGTGTAGCAAACTGAAAAATGTGAGTAAAAAATTTAGATTTAAAGGTGGTGAAAAAGTTAATATGCTCATTAAAGAATTGGTATGCAAGTTTAGAACTATGAGATAATTAGGACTATACTGGTTTCGTATATATAGCTGATAAAGCTCTGCTATTTAACTTTAAAAGGTATCCTGATTTTTAAATGCAACTTAAAGGAGAGGTAAATTAAAAAAAAGAGGAAGCGTTAACTAGGCAGTTAACGCTTACCTCCATTACATGCCAACCCATTATTAAGGAGAACTGTTTTCACAAGTTCATATTACTCTTGCATTTTATACAGTTATAAAAAAAACTGTCAATAATAATTTTCAAAAAGACTATAATTTTTGAAAATAATATTGTCTTTTCTACTTTAATAAGAGATAAATAAGCACTTTGAAAAAAAACAATTTACAAAAAAAACTAGGTAGATATTATTGAATTGAATGAAGATATTAATGCAAATTTAAATAAGATGTTGCTTAATTATGATTTAGAATTAAATTTTACACTAAAAGGAAGGAATAATCGTGCTAAATATTGAATATTGGTCAATTTCCAAAAAAGGGAAAAATCATGAAAGAAATGAAGACAATAGTCTGAATATTTCCCAAATCAATATGTTCAATGCAGCACTGTTTATGATTTGTGATGGGGTAGGTGGTTACGCTGGTGGAGATATTGCATCCAAAATGATTGTTTCTAAGTTTGAGACGATGTTTCCTACTTTAAGAGAAAGTGTTAATGACGTGGAAAAGGAGATAAGTCAAATTCTCCAAGAAGTTAATAATGATATTTTGGATTTTTCAAGCAAACATCAAGAATATCCAAAACTTTCCAGTACAATAGTAGGATTGTTAATAATTAATGATAAATATTATGCATTTAGTATTGGGGATAGTAGAGTTTACTTGCGGGATAAGATTGGTTTCAGGCAAATTAATGAAGATGATAGCCGAGTCTGGCAAAGATTTAAAGATGGTCTTATAAAAAAGAGCGAAATAATCAATCAGAATGATAAAAATTTAATTACAGCAGCATTAGGATTTAAAAAAGAAATTGAACCTCATCATTATTCTGGGACATTAAAAGAGTATTTTCAATTTATTCTTTGCTCAGATGGTTTAACTGATTTCGTTTCTGAAGGAGATATTGAAAAATGTCTATCCGAAGATAAATCAACCAGAGATAAGAGCATCGGCTTAATCAATAGGGCATTATTAAAAGGTTCTGATGATGACATCTCAATTACAATAATTGAAGGTGAGAGGGAAATCAACAATAGATTTCAATAAAAAATACTGAAATCTTTTAAGGGGAATATGCTAAAAAAACATAAACAAAATATAACTACAATATCTGTTTTTATTATATTAATAAGCTATATGATCTTTTTTTTGAGTACGCAATATCGCTCGATTAGGGAATTAGAAGAAAGGTCTATAAAAGATTTAAACACCCAAGTAATTAATGATGCTAAATCTTTAGAATACTGGAATATAATTTGTAAAAACAACATCGAAATATTTAGCAATAATCTTCCTCTAAAAAATTACTTTCAAACCTATGATAATCAATTCTCGCCTGATACTGAATTGATTATAGCAAAAAAAGCTGTAGAAAAAGCATTCTTGATTCATATTAGCAAAGAATTTATTGATGATATGAATCTTTATCGGCGTTTAGTCTTTTTGGATAAGGATAGAAATAAAATATTTGATGAGTTCACTTCTACAACTAATGCAAGAGAAGACTTTCTTAACTATCCGGGAAAAATATCCATTAATGATAAAGCAACAGAGTTTAAAGTCCTGTTTATTGCTGGTAAATACTATTTTCTTATTATTCAACCTTATTATGATAATGGTGCTTTCCGTGGGACTCTTATTGCCGAAATTAACGATGACATAATTATGAGTGGAGTCTTTAGAAAGTATGGTGGTTCTAAGAAAATCCTATTAGCTCAAGGTTATGAAGATGAAATTAGTCGTAATTTTATCTTTAATGATTATGCACAAAACCAATTTCCACAGCTAATAGAAATCCCAACTAACACACATCAAAAATATAATTTATATAGTTTGGAAGATTCCTCAGAAAAAGTAGTTTATATTGGCAGATATCCTATTGATAATACAAATCTTGAGATTATATCAATTTATCCTAAAAACCTTCTTTTAGGTAGAATTTGGTCGAATTGGCTAATCATAGGGTTAGTTATTTTCAGTGTTTTCATTTTGTTTCTTTTAATTTATGCTCATCGAGCAAATACAAAGCAACTAAAAATTCAGACACAGCTGGAGTTGGAGAAGAAAAGAGCAGAGGAAATTGCTGAAAAGAATCTACTTCTATCAAAAGAGATTGAGAAGAGAATTGAAACAGAAAAAGAACTTGTAGAGAGCAATAAAAAAGCCAATGAATTAGCTATCCAAGCTCGGAATGCTAATAAAGCAAAATCACAGTTTTTAGCTAATATGAGTCATGAGATTAGAACACCTATGAATGCAATTGTAGGTTTTACAGACCTTGTCCTGAATGAAGAAAAAGATGAATTTAAAATCGAAAAATTAAATTTAATAAAAGATTCAGCAGACTATTTGATGAATATTATTAATGACATTCTTGATCTATCAAAAATTGAATTTGGTAAAATTAAAGTGAAGATTGCAACCTTCTCGACTGAAAAACTAATAATTGTGATTAATAATATATTTATTAATATGTGTCATAAGAAGGGTATTTATTTCAAAATCAATAAATCCTGTAATGTACCTGAATTCATCAACTCAGATAAACAAAAGATTTTCCAAATTCTTACCAATGTTATAAATAATGCTGTTAAATTTACAGATCAAGGCTCTGTTACGCTAAATGTTGATTATAAAGATAATCAGCTAAATTTCGAAGTGATCGATACTGGTATTGGAATTTCACCTGAAGATTATGATAAAATTTTTGAAAATTTTGAGCAGATAGAGAATCATCATCAGCTCAAAGCTCAAGGGACTGGACTTGGGCTAGCAATAACTAAAAACTTCGTTGAAATGCTTCATGGAAAGATTTCAGTAGAATCAGAGCTTTCTAAAGGGTCAAAATTTATTATTGAAATCCCGGTTACCATATTCTCTCTTAATAATGTAAAAGGAATAAAGAAGGAGACAGCTATCAGTAAACAGTTAAATGTAGCAAAGATATTAATAGCTGAGGATAATGTGATAAATCAGAAATTAATGCTCCATATTTTCAAAAGATTAAATGTAGATTTTACAATTGTAAATAATGGTGAGGAAGTCCTTGATTTTTTAGAAAACAATAGGGCTGATTTAATTATTCTGGATATTCAAATGCCAAAATTAGATGGAGTGGAAACAGTTAAAATCATTAGAAAAGATGATAAATTAAAAAATATTCCTGTTATTGCTTTAACAGCTCAAGCTATGGTAGGTGATAGAGAAGATTTTATTAAAGCAGGTTTTAATGACTTTCTCTCAAAACCTATTGATACAAAGAAATTGCAAGAGAAATTAGAATTTTATTCATGTCATTTAAACACAGATTTAGGTTAACGCTCTAAGATAAATTCCAGCTTGGGAAGTTAATTTTTCCCAAATGTAAGTATTTCATTTGCATGTTTATCATGCTGAAATACAAAAAATCTAAAAAAGCTATTGACAAATCTTCCCCCTATTCAATATAATTGTTCTAAGAATTTATATTGAAAGAATATTTGGTATTTTTTGAATATGAATAGGATTGATTTAGATTAATAACTTAGTTTATATCAATAAACTAAGCACTAATTTACTAAAATAACAAAACACTTAAGTAAAGGAGATATTGTTATGAAAAAGAACGGGCTAATTTTATTGGCACTACTATTGACTTTTTCATCCATTTTCGCTATGGATATCGAAATTGGAAACGGAACCACCACTACTTCATATTTACCAGTATATGGTTATTATGATTATAGCTGGTCAAATTTTATTATTGACGCCAACCTTATTGGTATGGAAGTTGAAATTAATCAGATTCAATTTAATGTAAGTAATACACCTGCAGGTTATGAAACATTAAATCAAAAAATCTACTTCAAACACACAACAGATGCTGTTGTTCCTGTGGCTTATCCAAACCCTGTAACTGCTGGTTTCACTATGGTTTACGATGGTGCAATCACTTGGGATGGTAATGGCTGGCAAGGTGTTATGTTAGATACTCCTTTCGAGTATAATGGAACTGATAATCTTCAAATCGTATGGGAAAACTGGGATGGAACATATGTTACTGGTTATCCATCATTCTATACAACTGATTTAGGAACTAATGTCTCAGCTTACAAATATCAAGATGGAGATTTCCCAGCTGTTGATGGTACTAATGTTACCTATTTCCCAAATCTTAAACTTTCATTTGACGCTGAAAATGAACCAACTATTGCTACTTTAGTAGCTCCTGCTCATGGTGCAGTAAATGTCTCTACTACTACAAGTTTAGAATGGACATTGGGCGAAAACACAACTGATGTTGATGTTTATTTCTCTGATGTTGCTGCTGATGTTGCTACAATGGCTGCAAGTGCAATGGTTATTGATGGTCAAAATGTTACTTCATACCAAGCTACTGGTCTTGAAACTCTTACATCTTATTTCTGGAGAGTAAAATCTCGTAATAGTGCTAATGACTTAGTTGTTAGTAGCCCAGTTTGGAGCTTCACTACAGAAGCTGGTGGCGGAATTGTTGCTGTTCCTGTTGGAAATGGTACTACAACTGCTAACCAATATCCTTGGAATTTCTACTATAAGAATTCAGTTGCTGAAACTATCTATTTAGCTGAAGAGTTAAACATTGGTGGTCAAATGCAAGGTCTTACTTATTATAATAACTTCGTAACAGACTTATCAGCTATGCCTGTTAATATCTGGATTGGAGAAACTACACAAACTGATCTTTCAGCTTATATTCCTGCTTCTCAATTAACTGCTGTTTTCTCAGGCAATGTTGATTTCCCTGTAGGACAAAATAATATCAATATCACTTTTGATACTCCTTATAACTATGCAGGTGGAAACTTAGTTGTTCTCACTGAAAGAGTTTTGGATACAGAATATTACTCATCAAGTGATAAATTCTTTAATACAGCTACAGAATTAACTGCTAGAACAATCTCATGGCAAAGTGATTCCATTGACTTCGATCCAAATGCTATGGAAGGTGGAACAACTGTTGCTAACATGCCAAATGTTACTTTCTATTTCATTACTGAAGGTATGGGCTCAGTTACTGGTACTGTTACTGACGGTACAACTGGTTTAGCTGGTGTTAATCTTGTTATTGATGGTACTAACTATCAAACAATGTCAACAGCTAATGGTAGCTTTGAATTCCCTTATGTTGCTGAAGGCGAAGATTATACTTTAACAGCTTCATTACACGGATATAATAATGGAACAGCAACATTTGATGTTGTTGAAGACCAAGAAACTATAGTTAATGTTACTATGGCTATGCTTGATAACGTAGAAGTTTCTGGACAAGTTATCACAAACGATACTGGTGCTGGAATCCAAGCTCATGTAACTCTTACTGGTTATGAAAACTATGAAGTCGATACAGATGCTAATGGTTACTTCACTATTGCTGGTGTATTCTCTAATCAAACTTATGCTGGTACTGCAACTGCTGTTGGTTACCAACCTGGTTCTTTCCAAGCTGTAGTAGCTGATATTGATTTAGATCTTGGTACTATCTTAGTTACTGAAACTCTTTTCCCTGCTTCTAACGTTGTTGCTACTTTAGCTGGTGATGATGCAGTAGTTACTTGGGAAGCTCCAAATCCTAATGCTGGTGAAAGTATTCAAGAAGGTTTCGAAGAATCATTCCCTCCTGCTAACTGGAATACTGTTGTAACTAATACAACTCAGTCATGGGTTCAATACGAAACTGTTACTTTCTCAACTGGTGATGTTGTTCCTACCGAAGGAATGTATCAAGCTGGTGTTATGTGGGATTACGGTGCACAAGATGAATGGTTAATCACTAATTCAATGAACTGCCCTGCTGGAAATCTTACTTTCGATTTCTATGGTCAATATGGTTCAGAATATGGTGATAACTATTATGTTAAAGTATCAACTGATGGAACAAACTGGACTCCAATCTGGAATGCTTCTGACCTTCCTGTAGCAGAAAATCATTATGATACACCTATCGTTATTGATCTAAGTGCTTATGCTGGACAAAATGTTCAATTCGCATGGAACTTTGTTGATGGTGATGGTCAAGGTTTATGGTATGCTTCATATATCGATAATGTTAATATCGGTGGTAGAAGTATCAGAACTAATGAATTTACTTCTGTAAGCAAAGCTGTAAGAACTGCTAATGTTACTAAATTCAATAGAAATAAAAAGAATCCAAACGAAGCTGCTGCTATGCGTGTTGCAACTAATAACACTCGTTCATTCGAAGCTTATAACGTATATCGTTTCTTAATTGAAGACGAAGCTAATATGGCTAACTGGACTTTAGTTGAAGAAGAAACTACTGCTTTAACTTATACTGATACAGATTGGTCAACTCTTCCTGTTGGTTTCTATAAATATGCTGTTAAAGCTGTTTATACTAACGGTGCTGAAGCTAATGCTGTTATCTCAAATTGGTTACAAAATTCTGCAATGTCTCAAGTTACTGTTAATGTAGAATCTAATTTAGGTGATCTTGTTGCCGATGCTGTAGTTAATTTAATGGCTCAAACACCAAATCCTGATGGCGAATATGATGAATACGAAGCTGTTACAGATGCTTCTGGTACTGCTGTCATTTCTGTTAATACTGGTGTTTATGATATGACTGTTATCGCTAGTGGTTTCTCAATTTATGAAACTACTGTAGATGCTTCAGCTGATGTAACAGTTGATGTAACTGTTAATGAATTAGCTCTTCCACCTTCAACAGTTGTTGCTGAACAAACTGATGCTAACGCTGTGATTACATGGTCTGCTCCAAGTGGTAATGGTGGTGGTGAAGCTTCAAGTGAAAGCTTTGAAGAATCATTCCCTCCTACAGATTGGACTACTGTTGTGAATAACACTACTCAGTCATGGGTTCAATATGAAACTGTTACTTTCTCAACTGGTGACGTTGTTCCTACTGAAGGAATGTATCAAGCTGGTGTAATGTGGGATTACGGTGCACAAGATGAATGGTTAATCACTGGTGAAATGGCTTGCCCTGCTGGAAACCTTGTATTTGATTTCTACGGTCAATATGGTTCAGAATATGGTGATAACTATTATGTTAAAATCTCAACTGATGGAAGCACATGGACTCCACTTTGGAATGCTTCAGATCTTCCTGCAGGTGAAAATCATTATGATGCTCCTATTGTAATTGACTTAAGTGCTTATGCTGGTCAAAATGTTCAAATCGCTTGGCAGTTTGTTGATGGTGATGGACAAGGTCTCTGGTATGCTACTTATATCGATAACATTACTTTCGGTGGAGAAAGAATTTCTTCTACTGATTTAGTTGCTGTAAGTAGAGCTAACAAGACAGTTAATAATATTGCTGTTAAGAATACTCCAAAGAATAGAGATAAGAGAAATGCTAATGAAGTTTCAGGAAGAATTTCTCCTGCTGTTTATCAACCACAAGTTCAAACTAATCTTGTAAGAGTTGAAAATAGAGCTTTATTAGGTTACAAAGTTTGGAGATTCTTATCTACTGATCAAGGTAATGAAGCTAACTGGACTCTTCTTACTACTAATATGATTACTGAATTAACTTATACTGATACATCATGGGATGCTTTAGCTTCTGGTTCTTATAAATTTGCTGTTAAAGCAGTTTATACTAACGACAACATGTCTCCTGCTGCTTTCTCAAATGTCTTATTAAAAGATATGTATGGAACAGTTGATGGTACTGTTGCTGCTGAAGGTGGAGCTCCTATTAATGGCGCTAGTGTTACTTTAGATGGTAATACAATTACTACTGATGCTTCAGGTTACTTCATATTCACAGAGGTTTTAGCTGGTGTTTATGATATCACTGCTTCAGCTGCTGGTTATGTTGGACAAACACAAAGTGTTACTGTAATTGGAACTCAACTCACTAGTGTTGATTTCACTCTTGCTGCTTCAGATATTCTTATCAGTGATGATTTCGAATCATATTCTGACTTTGCTCTTGAAGCAGGTCCTTGGACTTTAATTGATGGTGATTTATCTACTACTTATGGTTTCCAAGGTGTTTCTTTCGATAACTCAGGTTCTCCAATGTCTTATATTGTATTTAATCCTGCTATGACAACTCCTCCTCTTGAAGAAGATGCTAATGCTGCTCATTCAGGTACTAAGTACTTAGCTTGTTTTGCATCAACAACACCAACTAATAATGACTGGATGATTACTCCTGAATTTACTCTTGGTGCTTCTGGTTCATTCAACTTCTGGGGAAAATCTGTAATGGATGACTATGGTCTTGAAAGATTCAATGTATTAGTTTCTAATGGATCTACAAATCCAAACGACTTCACATCAATCTCAGGTGCTACTTATGTTGAAGCTCCTATCGAATGGACTGAATATTCTTATAGTTTAGATGCTTATGCTAACCAAACTATTAGAGTTGCTATCCAATGTGTATCTAATGATGCATTTATCTTCATGGTTGATGATGTAGCAATTGATGCTCCTGGTGGAACAGATATTCCAAGTAACGATATTCCTGCAGTTTCACAACTTGTTGGAAACTATCCTAACCCATTCAATCCTGAAACTACTATCGCTTTCTCAACTAAAGAAAACGGTCCTGTTTCTATCGATATCTACAATATCAAAGGTCAAAAAGTAAAAGCTCTTGTTAGTGAAAACATGCAAGCTGGTCCTCATACTGTAGTTTGGAATGGTACAGATGATAATGGTAAGAACGTTGCTTCTGGTGTATTCTTCTATAGAATGAAATCTGGAAAATATACTTCTACTAAGAAAATGATTCTTATGAAATAATGTAACTGAAAATGTAGGCATCCTGCCTGCATTTCTCTAAATACAAATATAAAAGCCCTGCGAAAGCAGGGCTTTTTCTTTGGCTCATGTTTAAGTCTGGTGTAGAATTAGGGCAATGAGAATTTTCCATTCTTATTGCTATTCTTCGAATATTCCCTGAAGGGGTGTAGATGGCAGTTTAAATTGGTACACAAATGGCAGTTTAATCTAGTACAGTTTCCTAGATAAAAAAAGACTCAAGTTCAAGACTGGTGGAAATTTTATAAATAAACCACATCTTTTAAAATTTTCTGTTAACATCCGACATTAAGTCTTTTTGTTCTTGGCAAAGCTAATCCTACATTATCTGCTTTGTCAAGTACCAATATAGTGGACACCTTTTTTATGTCTCCTGAGTCATGTATCTCTTTTGAAAAATGAGACATTTACTCATACTTTTGAGTTCTGTTGTCGACTCCATTTTGCATTCGTAATTTATTCGCATTTTTCAAAAGAAAATACATTCAGCTGTGTATCTGTTCATCATCTGGTAACCTCTTTTAATGATTTGCAAAATCATTTGGAGTAAAATACCCTAAACTTTTGTGAAGTCTCTGAGAGTTATAGATCATTACTGCATCTTTAGTAGCTTTTTTAAGACTTTCCATAGTGCTAAATGTCCGTTTTAATCCAAATTCATGCTTCATTGTACAATTTATCCTTTCAGCAATAGGGTTGTCATAGCATTTGCCATCACCAGTCATACTAATCTTTATACCATGCTGTTTCAGAAGGTTAATAGTCTCATTACTTGTATATTGAGAACCATGATCTGAGTGGTGAATAAGATCGTTAGTATTATTAACATGTTTTAGCTGTCTTTTTAACATCTTTATATGGTTATTAGTCAGCATATTAGAGGAAACTTCATAATCCAATATCTGTCTGGTATGCATATCACTTAGCAAAAACAAATAGTAAAATCCTTTGTCTTTAGAAATATAGGTAATATCAGTTACCCATACTTGATTTTTTCTCTCTACTATCATATTTTTAATCAAATTTGGATATACTTTACTACCATCTGATATTGAAGTTTTGCAATATCTTTTCTTTTTTCGAATTAACATATTCTGGTCTTTAAGAAGGTCATTAAGGTGCTTTTTTCCAATCTTTAGACCATCATTCTCCAGCATTTTCCATAATTTACAAGTGCCAACATAAGGCTGTGTTTCTTTGTACTGTTTCACTTTGGAGAGACACTGGAAGTCATTATGAGCGATGTGGAAGGCACTTTGAAGATATTTATAGTAACCTGACTTTGAAACATTTAATATTGAACACATATGTTTTATTCCTGATCTTTTAAAAGCCTTGATACTAAGATCTTTTGAGACTCTTTGGAGAAACCTGAATTTATGTTTTTTTTTAAATCAATACCTTTCTCTTCAGCCATAAACTTAATATACTTTTCAAGGATTTCGTTTGAGAACTGGCTATCCTCTAAAGCCCGTTTTAACTGCTTATTTTCCTTTTTTAAAAGGTCTGCTTCTCTAGTTTCACGTTCTGTCATAATCATCACCTTTTTCCCTATTTTGTCGTTCATTCCATAACTCGCTAACCATCTACTTATGGTACTTTCTGAAACATTATATATTCTACTAGATTCAGCTTGAGTTAAATCTCCTTGCTCAATCTCGTCAACAATTTTCATTTTAAAGGTTTCACTGTAGATTCTTTGCATTTTCGGTACCGTACTTTTTTTCTTTAACATGTCTTGCTCCTAGTTTAATATTTACTAGTCCACTTATATGGGACGACACACTTTATGTCAGATAGTCTATTGGGTATCTATTAGGTGTTTATTAGGCATCCATAAGCCATCCACTAAGCTGAGAACTAACAGACACATGATAGTGATGTTATATTAGTTCAATACACATAATATGATCTTATAAAAAAGAACAATGCATTAACAAAAAGATATGCCTGCTAACTATTGTTATAAATTCTATTATTAGAGTCGTATTTTCAAGCAAAACTTACTATAAACGGTAAATTAAAACTTGTAACTTTCTATTATACAATGAATATACTATAATAAAAGTCTCTTTTTTCACTATACTTGAACTTGAGCCATAATTACTTCCAGACATGAACTAGAGCCATATAAAAGCCCCGCCTATACAAGCGGGGCTTTTGTCTATTCTTCGTTGTTTAATGTTAATTCTTCATAGCTTTAATCTTATAGAAGTGAGCTTCAGTATTACTGCGGGGTTGAGTATGTTCATAAGATGTACCGCTTACCTGACCTAAGTCTGTCCAGTTCTCTAAATCTGAAGAGTAATAGACTTCATAGAAATCAGCATTAGGCACAGCAATCCAATTGATAGTAGCAATATTATTAGCAATTTCTACTTCTAAGTTGTTAGGAGCAATAAGTTCAATGATTCCGATATTAATAGGGAATGGTTCCTGAGCAGAGCCAACTACTTCCCCACTAGAAACAGGTGTGGAATTAGATTCTTCAATCACAATATCTTCACTTCTGTCATATAGTTTGAAATTAACATTCTCTGATGAACCATTTGATTGAACAACAATTGTGGTGAAGGCTTGGCTTCTGTTTACGAGAACTATTGAGCCTACTCCACGACATTCGTCACCAACCCAAGCAGAAATAATATCATCAGCAGCAATATCACTGCTCAAATGAGTTACTTCTGCGTAAATAGTGGCACTATTGTTAGGATAGATAACAGGCTCCCAGTCAGGTTCATTTTCTAATTCTCTTATAGTTAGGGTAACAGGAATATCTAAACTGTTATTAGTTGCAGAATTTGATTGAATATTTAAGGTTGCAGTATATTCACCTGCTAGATATTCAGTAGAAGAGAAGTTAAGTGTAACATCTTCACTCGAATTAGGTGAAACTGAGAAGCTATTAAATTCAGAATCCATACTTACCCATTGAGGAGCAGGAGTAGCTTCTCCAGAAACAACTAAGTTATCTATTGCCCAGTACCAAGCATAAGTAGCCTCATAATAATGGAATCTAAGTTTCACATCACTATAACCTTCATTAGTTAAATTGTAGGTGAAGTGACTTGGAGAAGTCCAACTTCCCTCATCAGTTTCCCAGCTTGCGATATTAATCCATTCTGCACCTGTCCAAAAATCTACATCTGCTACATCACTAATTTCGTTAAAATAGTGATCAAATTCAATAGTTATAGTTTCATAGTTAGAAACATTGAAAAGAGGGGTTTCGATAGTATCATCTATTGCATTACCAGAACCAGCGGCATCGCTATCTATAAATAAGAAAGAGCTTCCATCTATGCTTGAACCACTATAATCATCAGCAATATGCCATGTATGGTCAGCAGAATAGAGATAATCGATATCCCAACCGGTTAAATCGTTATCATCAAAGTTGGCAGAGAATATTTCAGTTATGTCTCTGTCTTCGTCTGCTTGAAGTATTAGAGAACATGTTAAATCAAGATCACCTGTATTACTTATAGTTAAATTTCTGCTTGTTGTTTGGTCTGCTTGCAAAGTTACTTCAATGCTTTGAGGGTCAATATTAATTGAAGCAGGATTAATGACCTCAAGAGCCAAGGGAATAGAGATTTCAGAGTTTTCAGGGTCATTAGAGGTAATTATTATATCACCGTCAAATGAGCCTGCTATGGCTGTTGAGTGGCTAAGGTAATATATCTTAGATTGAGCTGATTCAAGAGTGAAGTCTAAGTTACGAAGGTTTCTTAAACCTTTATGACCAGCCAAAATAATATTCTTAGATACATTGCCTCTTGCTTCAGTAAGAGTAAAACTATTTGTAGCAGAAACATTACCTGTTAGTGTTTCACCACCAATATTAGTTATAGTGATAGATTCAAGTATATCATCATTTGTCATTATAGTACCAAAATCAATAGCTTGTGTATCTACTAAAATATTTGGAGCAGTAGAACCACCTACTATTAAAGTAACAGGGATAGTAACTTCTTCATGGTCAGGATCATTTGTTATTACATAGATATTTTTATTATATGTCCCTAACTCTAAGTCTGTTGCATCAAAGCTAACAGTAATAGTTTCAGAAGAACCTTCAGGAATAGTAAGAGTATCTGAACTAAGAGAGAGCCAGTTATTAGTTGAAGCTCCACTTGTGAACATAATTGCATATTCATTATCTAAGAATGTATTATTATAAGTTAAAAGTAAGCCATCATCTCCAGCTTGGTTTTCAATTCCTACAGTACAATCAGTATCATCTAATATTGTTTTATATTGATATTTAATATCACCATTATTATAGAGGATAACTTGGAAAGTCTCATTATTAACAGGAGTAGTACTATTATAATGAGAAACATTCTCCCATTGAATTACAGAGTAAGTAGAGAAGTTTTGATAATAGATGTTTCCAAAAGAAGATCCTGTAGCTTTCAAATCATCCCAGAAAGGTGCTATTAAAGCATTAGGAGTAGTTGTATTCGGAATTGTTGTATTAGTATAAGCTGTCGATGTACTATTAAAACTCAAAAATCCATTAGAGCAGACACTTACAGTAGTATAATCTTCTCCATAGAAAGTAAAAGTGAAAGGTAGAGTTAACTCTTCTAAAATATCATCACCTTGAGAAATTATTGTACCAGTTGAGCTTATATCTATCCAGCTATAGGTAACCCCTGTTTCATTACTATCTTTCCAAGTGTAACCATAAGTATCAGGTCCACCGCTATTTCTCTCTGCATCAGTGATTTCCAATAATACTTCTAAATCTCCACTTCCTGTATTTTCAATCACATAAGAATAGGTATCTTGAGTATCAGGAGCAAGAGTTTTATTAACTAATCTTGTTGTAGAAGTGTATGTAGGCTTGATTCCACAAGCTACAAGTGATATATAGCTTGAATATTGGTCAGCATTATGACTAATTTCTAGGTTATTGTTATAGCAAAGTTCAATTGTTGGAGTGAAAATAACGCTATAAGTTTGATTATTTCCTACTGGGATAGTGAAGTTTTGAGAAGAAGTCCTAGTGTTAGCAGCTTCTTTCTCACTATTTCTACCGGCAAAGGTAAAGTTATCAGGTAACGTAATAGTTCCAGTTAAGCTTTCTCCACCAGTATTAGAGATAACAAAATCCTTAGTAGCTGAATTACCAATTATTACTTCTCCGAAATCAAGGGAAGTGGTATTAAGAGCAATTTCAGGTCCGGAGGAACTTGCAGAAGCAAAGAGCCTGAGATTAGGATTATTACCAGAAATCGTTCCTGAAACAGGAGAAGCGGGGTTAGGGTTTGTACCATCACTATAATAATAGATAGATCTATCTGAGCCGGAAGCATAACAATAGAATTCGTCACTACTTTCATGATATCCAGATGTATTCTCATCAAAACCAATCACTAAATTACTACTTCCATCATAAGTAAATGGAGTAGTTAGTTCAATTTCTATCCAGCCCTCACTAGCAGGAGCAGAGAAAGAACCATTATAGACTTCTGTTAAATTTGCTAAAGAAATCCAATCTGAAGAAGACGAAAAACTAGTCTCTGTTGTATTGCCCATATAGACAACTATATCATCTGTCCAAGAGCTATTACCATTATAATGGTAAGCAATTTTATTAATCTGAGATACTCCCAAGTTTAACTCTGTAGCAGTATAGATTGATTGGCTATAAGTGTAACCATAGTAAGGTTCTATTGGCAGATGAGTTTCTGTAACGCTTCCATCACCAATCTGTAGGAGAGCTGCTAAGAAATCTTGACTAAACTCTGCACTTCCATTTGGATAATTAGCGTTTACAGTAAAAGTAACTAATTCACCTACTGAAATAGAGCTTGATGCAGTAGCAGTAAAACTAACTTCCTGACTATTATTTGCAGAAATAGCAGGTATTACTATGTTAGAGCTAGTATAAGTAATATATTCTGCATCTTCGATATTAAGATTATTAGCTGGAGAAGTAGCTTCACCATTATTTTCAATAGTTACAAGAATATTAAAAGTTTCACCAGCATCGATGACATTATTACTATTACCTAATACATTATCATCAATAAAGATATTAGTAATCTCCATATCATAACTTTTACCAGTTAAAGTAATATTCCCTGTATATTCTTCTCCATTCGCTGAGATAACATAAGAAAGTGACATAGTATGATTATTAGGTATGTTATTAGCAAGAGAGAAGTTAATTACATTGTTAACATTAAGAGAGCTTTCAGCACTTATTGCACTTACTGAAGCTGATGTAGAGGTTAAAGATAAGTATGGGTCTGATTCACTGAAAGTAATAGTACCTGAATTTGAGGCAGATGTACCAATATTCTCAATAACTAAATTTAAAGAAGCTGTTTCACCATACTCTAATGTACCGTTGTTATTGGCATCATTAACTGAATAATCTGCTAAAGTTAAGTAAGGACCATCAGCTGAAATAACTTGAATATCTGTAATATATGGTTGGTAATCTATACGAGAGATAACCATTCTTACTGATTGAGGTGTAGTTAAAGCTGGGAAATTAACAGTTCCTGAACCGTTAGAACCTAATAGTTGTGTACCAATAATAACTCCATCTACAGTAAGAGCTACGTAGGAGTAGGGTGCTGCAGTAACATCTAATGATGTGGCACCTAACAAGAGATTATTAGCATAATCAGGAGTTTGGGCATCTGGGACACCAACCATAGGAATTAAAGACGGGTCACCCATGATTGAATAGATTTCCCAATAATAGTTTTTAAGGGTTGAAGAAGAACCTTGAACTGTCATATTACCACGATAGACCATAGAACCTGTACTATTTACCCAGTTAACATACTCTTCTCCGTTTTCGTGGAAGAGAGCATCAAACATACCAAGACCAGTTCCTGCATAAGTTGGATTAGCAGTTGATGTCGGTGTGAAATGACCAACTGACCACCAGTAATCTTCATCCCAATAAGTAGAGTTAGTACCACCAATATAAATCACCGAGCCATTAGAAGCTCTTAGCCATGCTTCACCAAAACAGGTAGCAGTATCGAAATGGTTAGTTAAACAACAGTTACCAACAACCACTGGATATTGTTGCACATTAGTGAGGCTATTTACATTGCTAACGGTAAAACTAGGATCATACCATGTAGTTTCTGAACCATGGGCAGTATAATTTAAATAACCTAATCCAGCATTAACATCAGCCAAAATACTGGATTCACTAGAACCTGATTCAGGATAATAATAGGTAGTAGCATCAATGTCATGAGCTGAATTAAAATAGTATTGTGAGCCGTAATTAAGTGTTCCATTACCATGAGTTGGAGCCCATGAACCATCCACACCTGCAATAAGTGTAGCTCTTTCTAAGTAGGAAGGATCAGGCATTTCATATTTTTCATACATTAAAGTTTTGTTCACGATTGTAGTTAACTGACTTGTACTAGTGGCAGAAAATCTTCCATAATACATCTCAGGGAGATAATCAGAACCCTCTAATTTAACGTAATCTAAGTCGGTAACATGACCAGAGTCTGTTGTTCCAGTAAAAGCAGGAACTTGGGCAACATCACCACAAATGAGAAGATAAGATGGAGCAGGGTTTTCTGGTGAAGCATTATTCCATATATTAGCAATAGCTGATTTAATAGCTGTAGTTGTAGCTCCAATAGTGCTTGCATTCAAAATAGTAACATTATAACCTTGTTGGGTTTTCCACTCAATAAATGGCTCTAAAGTGTCTAAATAGTTACTCGGAGCAACAAGAAGATATCCAAGAGGATATGATTCTAAAGTAGAACGATTATTGCGGTAATTAAATATTGTAGAAGGATAGTTTGCTTCAAAAGCTGGAGAAAAAGTTTTATCTCTCAAATATTGAGTTGCTACTAAATCAGCACCAACGAATTGAATATCTAAAGTAGCCTTTTGGATAATAGATATAGTATTTTTTGCAGGATTATATGCTACAGGATAGTAATTTACTTCAAAAAGCCTCATTCCTCTTTGATAGCCGAGTTCGATGACTTCTACTTGAGTTTGGGGAATAAATTCAGCAGAATTATATATCTTATCATCAATCATAAATACAATATCTTCAGGTTTTGAACTTTTTGATACAGATGGTTGAGCAGGGAAGATTTTATTGTTTAAACCTATTTCATTAAGATTAATTATTAGTGGTGAATCTGCATTTAATTCTGTAACTACTTTTGCTCCTTCAGGAACAGCAATAATTTTTGAGCTATAAGGAAGTTGTGGATTACCTATTTCACCAGTCAACCCAAAACTATCTAAATATAACTGAGTAAAATTTCCATCTTTAGATGAAAAGTCTCTTGCAGAAATAGAATTTAGTTTGTAGTCAATCGAGATTTCTGTTTCAAAGTTTTTGCTTAAACTTACTTCATTATCACCATTATTGACGATTGCTGAATCAGCAAAAAGTAACATAGTGGAAGATATTAAAATAATTACAATCAATAAAATCTTTTCTCTCATAAATTTTTTTCTCCTATATAAAATATTTCAATTAACTATACAGCTAATTATTACTTTTTCGTTGAATTAATCAGTGTATAATACTTGTGCTTAATAATTGTTATAATAAATAAATATAATAATATCTTGTCAATATAATTTTTATCAATATAAATTTTATAAATTTAAAAAAGATAAGAAGAAATTATAGAAATAATAATTATGCTATCTTATATTTTGTCATTCATAAAAAAACATTTGACAGTTATGTATGTAAAAATAACATATTATTAGTTGGAGGTAAAATGGATAATTTAACTTATAATCTGATAGTTATCATCATAGGTGGAATAATTGGTGCTATAATAGGTGCTATGATTCAACGTAAATTAATCAATTCTCAAGCATATCTTACCGAAGTTAAGATTAAAAGTGAAATGCAAAAAGAGACTGAGGAAAAACTTTCAAGTTTAGATAATATTTTGAGAGCTAAAGAAATTGAGAATGAGAAATTTAAGAGTGAAATCCAACATCTTAGCTCTTCTTTAGCAACACAAAAAGAAGAAATAAGGTCTCTGTTAGATAACAATAATGCATTACTGAAACAGAATACTACTATCAAGACACAAGATGAAGCTAATAAACTGCATTTTTCTGAAAAGATAGCTCTTCTTACAGAAGCTAAAGATAGTTTAAAGAAAGATTTCGAATTGTTAGCTAATAAGATATTTGAAGAGAAAAGTTCTAAATTTAAAGAGACTAATCAAGAGAATATTTCTCATCTCTTAAATCCTATGAAGATTCAGTTAGAAGAGTTTAGAAAAAGAGTTGATCAAGTATATGATAGTGAAAACAAAGATAGAGCTTCTTTAAAAAGTGAAATTATAAATCTGCGTAATTTGAATGAAACTCTTAACAAAGAAGCTAAAAATTTAACAAATGCCCTCAAGCGTGATCCAAAGAAACAGGGGAATTGGGGGGAAATGAAGTTAGAAAGAGTCTTGGAAGATTCAGGATTAGATAAAAATATTGAGTATTTCACCCAAGCTCATTTTATTGATAATGATAATAAAAGCAAATATCCTGATGTAATTATTAAACTTCCAGAAGAGAGAGACATTGTTGTTGATGCTAAGACTTCTCTTACTGCATATGAAAAATTTGTAAGTAGTACTGAAGATACTGAAAAAGAGCAGGCTTTAAAAGAGCACTTACTTTCAGTTAAAAAGCATGCTAATGAGCTATCTGCTAAGGAATATCAGAAATTAGATGGAATAAATACTATAAGTCATGTACTAATGTTTCTTCCAATCGAATCAGCATACTTACTTGCTTTAGAGAATGATAATCAGATATTTTCTGATGCAATGGATAAAAATGTTATGATAGTTGGTCCGAGCACATTGATTTATGTTCTTCAAATGATTAAACAAATTTGGCGGAGTGAATATCAAACCAGAAATGTTTTGGAAATTGCAGAAGAAGGTGGAAAAATGTATGATAAATTCTGTAATTTTATAAACGATTTAGAAAAAATAGGAAAAAATATATCTGACCTTAGTAATAACTACAATTCCTCAATGAATAAATTGAAAGAGGGCAGTGGAAACTTAGTAAAAAGAGCTGAAAAAATGAGAGAATTAGGTGCTAAGGCAAAAAAGCAATTGACACTTGTAAGTAAGGAATAAGAATTTGAACGATAATACAAGATGATGAGAATAAGGAGTTAAATTATGTATACTGCAACGATGCGTTATTATTTTAAACCTGAGAAAATGATTGAGTGCATTGAAAAATGGGAAGAACAGGTTCTAGAAATAGCTGAAGAGAGAGAAGGGTTTATCAGAATGCAATTTTTAGCTAAACCTGATGGGACAGCTTTAGCAATCGGGACTTGGGCAGAAAAAGAGTATGCAGAGGAGTTTATGAAGACCGGTATCTTTAAAAAGATTCTAGCAGAATTTGCTCCTTATATAACAAAACAACCTGAACCAGAAATTTGGTCAACTGTACTATATTCTGAAGTGGAAGATGTCTAATGGAATGTAAAAAGAATGAAAATATGAAAAATTGCAACTGTACCTATCCAGGATGTACCAGGAAAGGAGTATGTTGCGAATGTTTGGAATATCATAGATCTAAAAGGCAACTCCCAGCTTGCTTTTTCCCCAAAGATGCAGAAGCTACTTGGGATAGAACTTATGAATATTTTGCTGATTTAGTTATGAATAAGAAAGTATAAAGGATTTTATATGAAGAAATATACAGATTTTGCGGTTAAACAAATAGTAAACTTGTGTAATATCCCGAGCCCTTCAGGTTATACACAAAAAGCTACAGAATATTTAATGAAGACATTCAAGGAAATGGGATTTGAACCATACTACACTAGGAAAAAAGCTGTTGTAGTAACTTTAGGTGGTGAAGGTGAGCACCTTCTTCTTGCTGCTCATGTAGATACTCTTGGGGCTATGGTTAGATCTATCAAAGGTAATGGAAGAATTCGACATACTAAAATTGGTGGATTCCCAGAAAATAATATTGAGAATGAGAATGTTATAGTTCATACTAGAGATGGTAAAGAATATGAAGGAACAGCTTACTTGATTCATCCAGCTGTTCATGTCTATAAAGATGTAGGTGCAATGAGTAGAAATGATGAAACTGTGGAAATAATCCTTGATGAGAAAGTTTCCTCTAAGAAAGATATAGAAAAATTAGGAATAAAAGTAGGAGACTTTATCTCTCTCGATCCAAGAACTAAGGTTACAAAGTCAGGCTTCATAAAATCTCGTCATTTGGATGATAAGGCTTCTGCAGGACTGCTGATAGCTTTAGCAAAAATGGTTGTGGATAAAGAGATTACTCTTTCTAGAAAAGTATCACTTCTTTTTACTACTTATGAAGAAGTCGGACATGGTGGCTCTTCAGGAATTCCTGAAGACACAGTTGATATGATTTCTGTTGATATGGGAGCTGTTGGAGATGATTTAACAACTGATGAATATAAAGTCTCCATCTGTGTAAAAGATAGTGGCGGACCTTATGATTATGATTTGACTAATGACTTAATCAAGATTGCCGAAAATTTTAATTTAGAACATGCCATAGATATTTATCCAAGTTATGGTTCAGATGTGGAAGCAACACTTCGAGCAGGATATGACTTAAGGCACGGTTTAATAGGTCCTGGTGTTTTTGCCTCCCACGGTTATGAAAGAACGCATAGAAGTGGTGTAGAAAATACACTTAAATTACTTGCCGAATATGTGAAAGTGAAATAGCTAATATAAACAATCCCTTTAACCCAAATAATGCAGTAGATCTTTTAGAATAGCACTATATTCATTTGCTAAAGCATTTTACATAATTTCTCAGAGTATATATATTATACGCTGATAAATTATGTAAAACCTTAATGCACCCCCTGTGTCCCCCTCAAAAAAGGGGATAAGAATCTGCACTCTTCTGCAAAGCTCTACTGCACCATTCGGGTTTAACTAGAAAGTGTGAGAATTCTCACACTTTCTCAGACATTTGATAAAACCTTTTTGAGGTGTTTTTTGGCATTAGTTAAAGATAATCAATTCCATTACATAATCTATGAAGAAGGAATAAGATTTAATTTTTCAACAGTAAATCAAATTTATCTACCAAAAATCCCATAATTTCAATACCTAACAGATTTAACTGAACGACCCTCTTATTCTGTAACCAAGTTAAGTGCTTTGCAGAATTAGTTAAGTTTAGGTCATTGAGTAGAGAAATCGTATTTTTGATGTTAGGGAAGGCATCTTGTACTTTTAGTGAAAGGAAGTCAGGTGATTGTAAAAGAACGGACTGAATAATTCCATACATTGGATTGCTAGGTTTCCTGAAGATTCTATTAAAATTATTTCTATCTAATTGTAAAATCTGCTTTTTCCAATTGAATGCAGTAGTTTTATTCTGCTTAATGTGATTGGAAAATTTTGGATTAGTAGTGGGGATATTTCTTAAATAAGACTCATTTCCAATAAAAATATCAGAGATAATAGCATCCATATAGATTTTCTGCTCTAATCTCTGCTCTCTTGAAGTATTATTTAGAAAGCTCATTAATCTTTTATCAAATAGAGGTAAGAAAACTTCAATGTTAGATTGCCGATAATTATTACAGCTATTAATAATATACTTATGCTGTCTATTTTCAACATTCCAACGGTCATAATCAGAATCAAAATTATCCATCTGGAAATGAGTCATTGATTCTATAATGTTCTCTTGGATAATACTTTTAAATTTAGCAGATGAGTGAAGTGTTTGTTGTGAATGAGTATTGATAATCTTGGCGATTAGACTTGCTTTATCTGGAACAGGAAGATGGTCTTGATAAGGACTTCTTAACCAAAAGCTGGTAAATCCAGTGGTTATCCAGGATGTTGAGTTCTTTAATATATTACTTACTACCCAGTCACTTTCAAAAGGAAGTGATCGTCCTAAGAAACCAGCTGAAAAGAATTTCATTAACTCTTCATTTTCAAAATAAGGTTTTAAGTCAAGCTTATCAAAATAATAGCTAAGATGCTCAATTTCTGAATGTTGGGCAATATGTTCAGCCAAATTTATGTCTGGATTATTAGTAGTACCATAGGTGATAGCTGTTATTTGAGCAGCTTTTTTTCTAAACAAAGATAGGAGAAGCCGAGAATCAATCCCGCCAGTTAGGGCTAAATGGCTTTGTTGGAAGTTATCAGGGATTAAAGAAAGGAGTAAATGTGATAATTCTTCTTTTTTTCTAACTTTTTGTTGGCTAAAATCTATTCTAAACCACTCTTGCTTAATCAAAGTTTTATTGATTTTGTCATATGAATATAAAATTCCTGGAGTACATTCTTTAATATTTTTGAAAAGAGTATTGTCCCCATAGCAAAATCCTGAAGCTAAAAGGGAGCATAGTTGATTATCTTGTATATCTGATAGCTGAGATTTTTGATTTGGGTTAATAATAATCTCAAAGTTAGGGAAATTTTTGTAGAAAAGTGAGTATCCTCCGAAATGGTCAATACCAAAAAAAGTATTAGTTGGGGTGTCTATAACAAATCTAAAACTTCCATTCAGTTGAGAACAAACTTCTAAAATATCAGTATTTTGGAGAAGTTCCTCAATTTTAGAGAGAGCTTCTTTGTCATGATACAAGGCGTTATTAATAATAATATATCCTGAGAATAAAGTTACTTTTTTCAATTTTTTTTCTCCTTAAAATTAAATAAGAAATAGAGAAAATTCTGGCAAGAAAAATATTTAGAATTTATTTGTTGACGACTGGTAAAGATATTCATAAATTTGAATAAATGAACTTTAGGGAGTTAAAATGCGGAGAATAAGTTTGATTCTTGTGTTTTTTGCCATGCTATGTACGCTTTTTGGGAAAACATATTTTGTTAAAGAATTTGTAAGTACTATAAATGTGAACAAGGATGGGACATTAGACATAGAAGAGAATATGTTATATCATTTTGAGGGTGGACCCTTCAATTGGGTAAAAAGAGATGTAAGAGCACCCAGGAATGGATTTATCCTTTTGAATGAAGCTTTAACAGATGGAGAAAAAGTTCTCATAGGAGAAGAGGGCGGTATATTAAACCCTAAGATATCAGCAAATTTAAATGTTAAATTCGATCTAAAAAGAATTTATGACCAAGCCATGCGTTTTACCCTAAAATATAAGGTTTATAATGTTTTTGAAGTGAAAAATAAAAAAGCTGTAATGAATTGGAATCCTATGCCTGATAAGTATGATTTCTTGATTAATAGCGGTAAAGTTATATTTAACTTTCCTAAAGATATACCAATGTTTGATATTGTTACATTTCTTGATAATTCTAAAAACATAGAATATGAAGAAGAGGGAAATAGCCTAATCTGCACTTTTAGTAATCTAAAAGGAAAATCCTTTAATATAAAGGTTAATATGCCTTTAGAAGCAATGTCTTTAATACATTACACTTCCCCAAAGAAAGATTCTGATTTTTTTGATGAATTTCCCAACTTAATCCAATATGCCAGAATTTACAAATTACTTATTTGGGGAGTAGTTTTATTTTTGATAGTCGTAATTTATCTTCTTATAAGAAGATACAATATTCAAATGAGGAATTTACCGAAGATAACCAAACTACCTTCGCATAAACATCCAGCATTAGTTGCTCGGCTTCTCCAAGTCGGTTCAGATGATATTAATCTTATCCCTGTTCTAATGCACATGGCAATTAAAAAACTAATCTCTTTTACTCAAATTACTAATAAAAAGGGAAAACAAATTAGAGATTATTATATTGATATAGCAGATGATTTATCTATAGCAGATGATTTTGATTTAGCTTATCTGGAACTTCTCAGAAAAGAAGAAAAAAGAAGAAATCAAAGAATAGAACTTAAAGCATTGGCTACTAATTCTTATCGCCATAAAAAAGATTTGTTAAAATTGATAAATGAGAAGTTCAATGAAACTGGCTTGGTTGATATAAATGAAAAGAAAAGATATTATACAAGAGTTATTGTATTTTTTATAATACTCATTCTTGGAGTGATAACAACTATCACTGGAGCAATGTTTTTTACCAAGGGATATGCTTTAGCCCCAATTCCTGCTTTTGTAATTATCAGCTATTGGATATATATGATGTTACATTTGGATGATAAGTCGATTCTAAGCCCTTCAGGATTAACAAAATGGAAAGAATGGAAAGCTTTTAGAAAATATATCACTAAAGCTATGCAAGGTAAAGAAGAAGAGTTAAATCCCAACGATGCTGAGGAGTTGTTCCCTTATGTTCTGATTATGGGGTATGGTCAACAATATTTACGCTATTTTAAGAAGAGAAATATTGAACTAAATTTCCCTAATTTAGGTGAGATTGCAGATGATATTGAAGCATTAAACACACTGATTACCGTTGTTGTAGTAACATCAATTACAAGTGGTGGTTCTGCTGGAGTTAGCGGAGGCGGTGGAGGTGGTGGAGCTAGTGCTGGTTGATATACAAAAAATACTAAAATAATCTTGGAGGAAATATGAGACATTTAATTATTGCTTGTTTATTGCTGAGCGTAAACTTACTCTTTGCTCAAGAATATGGTGACCAAATTAGTGACTTTGAAAAATATAAACAAGACCAGCAAAAAAAAGAACAAGACT
Source organism: Cloacimonadales bacterium (SeqCode) (assembly GCA_963692475.1). Taxonomy (GTDB): domain Bacteria; phylum Cloacimonadota; class Cloacimonadia; order Cloacimonadales; family JAFGVF01; genus JAEKNW01. The sequence goes on along the minus strand of OY829950.1, from coordinate 1,363,454 downwards.
TCTATAAATTTGCCAATAATTTCCAAAGTTATCAAGATGAACAATTCATTAAATATGAGAAATATATTGAGGATATGTGGGGGAATTTTAAAGAGTCTTCTCCTAAAACTTGGGTTGGATATACAGAAGATTTTACAGGTAGAACATCAGTCGATTTTGATTCTTCTAAAGTTGTAGTAGAAGTTGTGGTAGATGAAAACAGCTCTGATGAAGAGGTTAAACAGAAATTAGAGGCTTTAACTAAGAAAATATTAGAAGAAAAGGATGAGTCAGGAGCAACTATTCTTGAAGGACAAATTGCCTTACCTGATAACCCTGAACAAGCAGTTAAGCCTTCAGATGCAAAAGAAGTAGTTGAAAATGCAAAAATAACAGAGAAAAATGTGAATGGGAAAAAAGTTTATTCTCTTAATCTGGATTTAGTCTCTGACAACGATAAGAAAAGAATTGCAAAATATGAGGGGCTAATCTCAAAATACTGTAAGGAAGCTGGTATAGAGCCTGCCTTAGCATTAGCGATTATTAGAACTGAGTCTTGTTTCAATCCACGTGCTTACAATAGGACTGGTAATGCTTATGGTATGATGCAAATTGTTCCTAAATATGCAGGAAGGACTATGAATAGGATTCTCTATAAAGAAGATAAAGAGCCTAACAGTAAAATACTTTTTGATCCTGAAAAGAATCTAAGAATGGGAATTAACTTCTTGGGTCATTTAAAATCAACAAGTTGGAAAAAGATTACTAATGAAGTCAATCAAAGATATTGTGTGATTTGTAGTTATAATGGAGGAAGTGGAGCAATATATATAGCTTTAGCAGGAAGAACAAGCAAGATTCCTCAGGAAAAATGGGATGAAATGATGGCTCTACTTAATTCTAATGATAATAAGAAAGTGTATGATCTTCTTCATGCAAATTCATGGGAAGAGACTAGACATTATATTAAGATTGTAGAAGAAAAATATTCCCATTATTTAGGATATAATAGTAAGCTGTAAATAGCTATCTATAATAGTTTTTTTAAGATTAAAGGATATCCTAATAGGGGCATAAAGATTTAGCTTCTTTATGGATTAGTATTTGCATAATAATACAACTAATATATTATTTTTAGTGATGTGAAAATATATTTTATAAATTTAGGAGCTTATATGGACGTGATTAAAAGAACTATTTTACTACTGATAATCTTGTTTTCAGTAGTAAGTTTTTTATCGGCACAAGAGGCAGAAGTGTCGTTTAACTTAGAACAAACTGGTGATAATGGATTGATAAAGGCTACCTTTACTATTCCAGAAGGTTATCATCAAAGTTATGAAATTGAAGATGAGTATGCTCAATTCTATATTTACTCTGAAACGCCTGGTGTCACTTTTGAAGACTTAAAATACCCTAAAACAGAAGGGAAAAATGCTGGAGAATTTGTTGAATATCATGATTCGGTTACTTTAATTTTACCCTTTTTGATAACAGACCCTGACCTTAAAGAGATTAACGTAGAATATTCTTATCAATTATGTCTTAATTCCGGTGCATGTTTAAGGCCGGTATCAGACACTGAAACTCTTTCAGTAACCCCTCTCTCTTCTTTGGTTAATACTGAGTTAGATGCAGGAACAGAAGCTGAGGGGACATCAGGCACAAAAATATTATATTTTATTTTATTAGCCTTTTTAGGTGGTGTCCTTCTTAATGTAATGCCTTGTGTATTACCTGTTTTATCAATTAGAGCAATGAGTTTAGTTCGCCAAAGTCAAGATAACAAATCAAACATTTTGAAGGGTTCTCTTGCATATACTGCAGGTATTTTAGTTTCATTTATAATATTAGCTATATTTGTTGTAGTTATTAAATCAACTGGAGAATCACTCTCTTGGGGATTCCAATTCCAAAATCCATGGTTTGTATTTGGATTAATCATTGCAATTTGGGTATTTACTCTCTCATTATATGAGGTATTCCAACTAAGAGTTCCTGGTATGAACATGGCAACGCAAGCTTCAAATAAAGGAGGGATAACAGGTTCCTTCTTTAGTGGTATCTTTGCTGTTTTATTAGCTACCCCATGTACTGCTCCTTTGTTAGCTCCGGCAATTGGATTTGCTTTCCAACAACCACCAACAATTATTTTTATTTCTTTTATTATGATAGGACTTGGTTTAGCTTTCCCATTCATTCTTCTCGGTTTTGCCCCTAAGGCAATAAAGCTTATACCAAAACCTGGTGATTGGATGACGACTTTTAAAGAGATTATGGGATTCTTACTTTTTGGAACTGCCCTTTATCTTCTTTATACACTTCATTATTTAATAAGTGGTATTGCTTTCTTAAATACTTTGACATTCCTGCTTGTTCTAAGTTTTGCTAGCTGGATTTATGGTAAATTCGCAGGTCCTATGAGCTCAATTTTAAAACAATGGATTTGGACTATTATTGCATTAGCTCTAATTTTTGGTTCAGCCCACTATTTATTAGATTACAAGACCGATACAGCTATTGTGAGTGAAGAAAATCATAATCCTCCAACAGTAGATTGGCAAAAATTTAGTGAAGAAACTTTACAACAATACCGTGAGCAAGGGAAAGCTGTGTTCATAGCTTTTGGAGCTAAATGGTGCACTTCTTGTAAAGTAAATGAAGCTAACGTTTTCAAGAATGATGAGATAAGAGCATATTTCCAAGAGAAGAATGTAGAATTACTTTACGGAGATAATACTCGGAAAAATGAATTAGTTGAAAAATGGTTAACTAAATACCAAAGAGCTGGGGTCCCATTCTATATCTATTTTGCTCCAGGGGCAAGTGATGGTGTTGTACTTCCTGAGCTTATCTCACCAAGCACAATAACTGATTTAATCAAATAGAGGAGTATTATGAAGAGAATATTTATTCTTTTAGCCCTAATCATCATATCACTAATAACAATTATTAGTTGCGATAGGTTTGAAAAGCCAGAACTAATTGATTATACCGAAATTGTAGTTGATTTCTTTGATGAATTCTCTACAATAGCGGACACTACATCTGCTGAGAATACAGAATACTTCCTGAGCTTATTTCATGCTAATTACTTAAATAGCGGGATAACTAAACAGGATATGGATGATTTTATTAATGGCATATTCTTGGTTAATGAACCGCGATTTTTAAGTGTAGAATTAGTGAATAACCATGGATATGAATTAATCAACAATGAATTAGCTGTTGAGTGGAAGCTTATAATTACTTCAACCAATAGTAGTTCTGTTGAAGAATTAACTTATTCTGATAAGATACTCAAAGAGGGCAATAACTATTATCTTTTTGGTGATCAGTTAGATCCTGTAGATGAAGAAAAACTAAGACCTTTTGCTGAAATATTGACAGCTACATGGTGTCCAACTTGCCCTTCAGTTGAATCAGCTATGCATGATTATTCAGAGTTAAGTCCAGATGATTTCTTCTATTTAGAGTATCATATTCAAGATGAAATTACTGGTGAACATGAATTCTTTGATAATTTCTATGGTTTTACAAGTCCTCCAGTTGCAATACTTCAAGGAGTTGAAACCTTACCTGGCGACCAGTCTAACTCTTATTCAAGTATCTTAAACAGCTATAAGGAGATGGATGCTGAATTAAAGCTTAGTGATTTAGTAGAAATTTCAAATGAGGCTAATTATCAAGCTGAAGTAAAAATTGAAAAATTAACAAGTGAAGTTTTTGATACTAATAATCTCAAACTTAGATGGGCTTTCTATGAAGCAGTATCAAACGCTAATAACATTGTAGGTGATCCTTGTAAGCAGGTTGTTTTAACAGAGGGATATTTTGATATCACTGCTGAAGATTTAGATAGTACTTTTGCTATTAATATAGATTATCCACGTGATATACCTAATGATATGGGAGTAGTTTTCTGGTTACAGACTGCTAATGATACACATGATTCTGATTCTTTTATCCATAGTTGGATAAAGCAAGACTTAGGGAGTAAATAATGAATAAATTAATAATAATCGCTGTTTTGTTGATATTGTCTTTATCTTTAGTTGCAGCAAAACCATTTACCGAGTTTAGATTAGAGAATGAGAAAGGTGAAGTGTTCCAGTTAAGCGACTTCACTGGTAAAGGATTAATAGTTGTTGATTTCTGGGCAAGTTACTGTGACCCATGTAAAAAAGCACTACCCCACTTAGATGAATTAAATTTAGAGAATGATTCTCTTGAAGTTGTTGCTATCAATATTGATACTCCGAGGCTGAAGAGAAAAGCGATGGCTTATATTAAATCCCATAAGTACAGTTTTACAACACTATACGATTCAGATGCAAAAATTGCTGATAAGATGAGAGTATCAGAGATTCCTTATACTTTCTTGTTAGATAATCAAGGTAATGTCCTTTTTGAATTCAGTTCCGGAAAAGCTGATTCTCATGAAGTACTAAAAGCTGAAATTGCTAAAGCAGGAAAACCCTGTCCACAAGATGAGGTTAAAGAGTAGCTATGATTAAGAAACTTTCATTATTATTCATTATAATAATTTCTGTGGTGATTAGTTATGCAGATATTTATATTTCAGGCTTTAATCAAGCTGAATTTATCCATCGAACAGCTCAGGATTCTTTAAAGAACTACTTTGAAAATGAACTCGGTGTTATAGTTGATTATAATAAACTATCTTTTGGCATCACCTTCAATGCTTATCTTCCAAAGTTCAATGATGAAGGTCCTTTACAAGATCTTAGAACAAGAGATATAAGCTATGAGTGGGGCGAGAGATATTTAACCTATTCCGGTGATAACATAGGATTAAAAATAGGTACCCTCTCAGAATCATTCGGTACAGGTATGACTTTCCGTGCTTATGAAGATGAAGATCTTAATCATGATAATAGATTAGAAGGAGCAGCGATAGCTTATAATTATAATAGATTCAAATCAAAAGCAATCTATGGGGCTTCTCCTGAGCGTGATACTGAGGAAAAAAATGACACCTTTGCGGGAGCTGAATTCAGTATCTCTGATGATTACATGACTTTTGGAGCTTCTGCTATCCAAATTAGAGAGATGATTTCAAGCACTAATTATAGTGATAGGCAAGTATTTTCTTCAAATCTAAGCTTGTACTTCAACTTTATGGATATCTATGGAGAATATGCCTATTCTGAGTTGGAAGCAGAAGATATGACTTATGGACATGCTATCTATGCAAATTCTAACTTGTATTTTGGAGATTTTACCCTGTCAAGCTTCTATAAGAAATTCAAAAACTTCAATTATGACCTTAATGATCTACCAACTCTTAATCATGCCGATGAAATTTTGCATGAGGTAGGTATGGTTCAAGATGAAGAGGGTGCTATGGGAGAATTAACTTGGGATAACTCTTTTGCAAAAGTGTTTACCAGTTATGCTGAAGCATGGTCAAGTGATTATAACTACAGACTTTCCAATGGCTATGTAGAAAGTTCAAAAAGCTTAGGTGATAATCTCTTAACTCTAAGTTACGAGCATTTTGAAAGAAAAGATAAATCAGGCGATAATTGGTCAAAAGAGTTAACCCCTACAGCTTCAATTGATATTCCTTTTGAGAATGGATTTAGTCTCTATGTAAAAGGGCACTATACCCTAATCGAAAAGATTCACCTTGGGGATAGTAAGGAATTCGTAGAGCCACTTTTCCAAACAGATGTCATGTACAAAAATTATGCTCTTTCAATAGTCACTGAAGCCCAAATGGAAGATATTTCGACAATTTCAGATGCTGATTTTTGGGTAGGAGCTACACTTTCAGCAGCAGTTGTTGATAATACAAATATTAACCTCTTTGTCGGTAAACAAAAAGGTGGAAAACTTTGCCAAAATGGAACGTGTAAATATGTAAAGCCTTTTGAAGGTATTAAATTTGAAATTACAACCAAATTCTAAGGAGAAATAGATGAGAAAATTATTGATTTTTATGTTATTAATTGGGGCAATGACTCTATTTGCTGAGTTAAATATAGTGATAGGTTTTGACACTGATGTAGTCAGTGATACTTCTACTGAAGCCTTTACTTCAGATTATTTTAATATCACTAATATTGGAGAAACTGCTGAATATACAATTGATATCGAGATGATTGATTACCCTGAAGGTTGGTTTATGACTTGGTGTCATGAAGACTTAAGTGATGTTGGTCTTTTTGAAGGATGTCATCATCATTCACAGCCTTGGACATTCACACTTCCTGCAGAAGCCACTATTGCTGTTGATTTTCAAATTAACAACATGGGTGGAAACGAGGGAATGATAACTTTTGAATATGTTATAAGTGGTGGTGACTTAACTGAAACAATTGTTCTTCCCTTTAGTTTTAGAACTACTAACTATGTATCAAATGACAACAGTGTTGAAATACCTAATTTAACAGGCTTATCTAATTACCCTAATCCTTTTAATCCAGAAACTACTATTAGTTTCTCTCTTAATAAAGGCTCACAGATTAGATTGGAAGTATTTAATATTTTAGGTCAGCATGTTGCTACCTTGCTTAATGAATATCAATCAGCTGGAAATCATAATGTGGTTTGGGATGGTAACGATAAAAACGGAAATAAACTAAGTTCAGGAATTTATTTGACTAAGCTTATAAGTGGGTCACAATTTAAAATGAATAAAATGATTCTAATGAAATAAATAACAAACATTTACAAGGAAATTATGCCATTTGGATTTTCTTGTAATACAATATTGCACAAATTGAACTAATTAAGCATAGCACAATTGTTTGTGTTATGCTTTTCTTTTAAAAAAAGGATGACCTTATTTAATACCTACTAAATGTTTGCTATTTATCAATATTTACAGATACATAAATTACACTTAATGTAAATAAAGCATTTTACCATCTATCCTTATAATAACAAAGATAAAAAATAAATTTGTTAAAAAATCTAATAGAATAGGCACTAAAATAGCAAACTAATAAAAAAAAAGAATATTACTTGACTATATATCATAAAAGTATAAAATGTATCATGTATTATAAGAAAATGAATAGTTTAAATTAAGTAGGGTGTTGTAACATAATTGTTATAAGGTTATTCTTTAAGATTAGGTGATATAGTTTTTATTGTTTATTGATAATAGTTGAGGAGATTATGAAAAAGTTTTTGATTTTTGTAGTTGTTAATTTTTTGTTTATATCGGTTTGTTTCGGACAGTCGATAACTATAAATTCCATAGGAATGCATAAAGATGGTGAGCCTGGGAACTTCGAGGTCCAACCAGGGGATGTTGTAAAGGTTAGTGTGAATTATACTACTATAGCCATGAAAAATGTACAAAATGTAAATTTTGAGGGTCACCTTGGGGGTATTACTTGGGCTGGCTATATGTCAGATCTTCCAAATGATTTTCCTGATTTTGTAGAAGAAGTGACAATAACTAACTGGGTTACAGGAGGGATAGGTACCAATAAAGTTGCAACATTCAAGTTTATAGTTCCTATAGATACTGGTTCATCTTCATTTCAGATAGTATTTGGTTTAAGTGGTCGAATTTCCTTAACAACAACTGTGCATGGAACGAATTATTCTTCATACTCTTCTATAGAATCTTATGAAATCCCAAGTTCTTTTGCTACAGGCCTTTATCAAAGTTATTTGAAGATTATTACTGTCGAAGAACCACCTTTAGACGAAGAGACTCTTCCTCCCACACTCCTTACCCCAAACTCTCAGACAGATGCTACTTACGACAATAGTACATTGTTAATAGATTTCCAGTTGTCTGAACAAGTCAAGTCTGGAAGTGTTAAACTGTACTTCTCATTAAATCCAGATGGTTCATCACCGATTACTACAATTACCCTAACTAATTATTATGAAAGTACTTATTATCGACAAATAACCTTAAATGGAGCTAATTTAAGATCTACTTATAATGTGGATAATGTAGAGGGTATTAATTATTTTACTCACTTAAATACCTATTATGTAGCTGTAGGTTATCAAGACGTATTAAATAATCCAGAAGCTTTATCTTCATGGAACAAATTAATATATGATAATCAAGTTGATTTCTCTGATAATTGCTGGCCTCTGAATTTCTATTCACAAGATGTTAATGATATAACTCTAACTTTCAATTTAATTGAACCAACTAAAGGGGATGTAATTCTAACAATTTATGATGGTAGCAAGTTTAACCGAAATATTAGGACAATGAAATTTAGTGGCTATAATTTTGTAGTAGGGGAAAATAATCTAACTATAAAAGGCAATAATTTATTGAGCTCTGATAATTGTTACTCTTTATCTCCTAACCTCAATTCGTTAATTTCTGGTGATGAATATCTTTATGAACTTACCTTAGAAGATTTGGCTGGAAATTTCGGAACAACAAATCCAAGTTCATCAGAAATTTATTACTATAACCCAGAAATAGAACTTGCAGCTAATTTTTCTGAAGTCAATTCTAATTCATCTTTCAATTCAAGTCTAATGAATGAATATCAGGATTTGGGTGTTTTGAATATTAAAATTGATCCAGCCAATGGGAACAGGGGGGTTAGTAAATTGACCAGCTTGACATTTCAAGTTGATCCAGGATCAATAAATTCAAATAAGATTTCTAATATAAGAGCTCGCATTGGGGAAACAACCATTAGAACAATTAGTTATGAAGGTCCTAAATCATATACATTATCAGGATTAAACAGAGATATTGATGAAGATGGTTTTAACTTATCTTTCTCTTTCCAAATCGATTATACCAATAATACTTTTAATGTAGATGATTTTATTTCGATGAGCTTATTAGAAGAAGGTATAGAGACAGAAGGCACTATTACCGGCTTTAATACTGAAACAGCATCGAAGAAGATTAAGCAATTTCTAATTGTTGATTTTGAAAATATTCAGCCCTCAGTTCCAAATGTTGATAGTTATGTTCCATTTTTCAGATTGGAATTAAGCACAAATGATGGTATGGCTCAATTAAACAGAATAGACTTTAGAGTACAAGGTACTATATTAAACACCATAAATCATACATTAGATGATAAAATTTATTTGGGGGAGAGTAGTTCTACTATTTTTGATCAAAATACAAGTTTAGGCTCAAAAGCAATAAATCAGGATATCTCATTCGATTTTGCTGATAGGACAATTAGCACAATAAAAAAATACTACTATTTTTCTGTAAAATTATCTGCTAATAGTACTCCAATTTTTACCATAATGGGGAATATTATGACCTCAGGTGCTTTTGGGTTAGATATCTCTAATATAGTTAGTTCTGGATTTCCTTTAAACAGTACTACTGACGAAATGACACTTCCTGTAGAGCTATCCTCATTCACAGCTAATTTTAATTTATCAGATGGAGTAGGCTTAAAGTGGGTAACTGAATCTGAAATTAATGTTTCTGGCTATCATATTTACAGGAATGAGGTGGATTCATTTGATAATTCCTTGAGAATTAATCCCGTAATTATCTCTAATGGGATAGAGAATGGTACCCAAAAAATTTATTCTTATGTAGATGATGAAGTGGAGCTTAATACAGACTATTATTATTGGTTAGAATGCTTAGAGTATGATGGCTATTCAGATTTTTATGGACCTTTTAAAGTCTATACTGATGAAGACCAAATCGAGGATGAACTTGAAGTAGGTAGACCATTAACTCAGCTTTTAAGTGCTTATCCAAACCCTTTTAATCCTGATGTAAATATCCCTTACAAGCTTATTGAAAATAATTCAGTTGAAATTAGCATTTTTAACATTAAGGGACAGAAAGTTAGAAGTTACTTTAGAGATAATCAAGAACCTGGTAACTATTCGATTTACTTTGATGGTAAGGATGATAGCGGGAATCGACTTTCTTCAGGAATTTACTTCTACAGAATGAAAACTAACACTTATTCAAAAACTAACAAAATGATTCTTCTGAAATAGGTCATAGCTTACTGTTATATTAATTGCAATAGTCATAATAGATTAAAATATCAAAGCCCTGTTAATGCAGGGCTTTCAATCTAAAATATTGCTATTGTATTAATTAATACAGCTTTGTACAAGCATATATATCTTTTGCATATTTCATCATTATTTCTTATCTACTCTAAAAGCAATTTAAAAGCACTATCATAAGTCTCTTAATGGAACTTCAATTAATTGTTAAGACACATCTGAGTGTCCTGTTATAGGCAATTCAACTTAGAATAAGTGGCTCAAGTTCATCTTAAGTGGAAGAATAACCTTGATTTATTTAGCTAGAGTATTCAAATTCCTTAATATACGTTATTGTAGTAACTGTTAATAGTTAATTTGTTCAATAAACGCTTAGATATTCAGCATTAGAGACAATATGCTTCCACCAGACTTGAACTTGAGCCGAATAGGTTAAGACAAAACACTCCCCAACAGGTATTTTTTTTACTTATTGAACAATAGCTTAATTGATAGTTAAGCTATTATTTAAGTATGTATATATCTTATTCAGTATTTATTATTGACACAAACTCTACATAATCAAAAATAGTTATAAGAATAGTTAGGAGACTAATATGACTAAGATAGAACCTATAGATTTTAAAAGAAAGAGGGGGATACCTACTAAATATAAAACTTTATTAGTCTTGTTTTGCATTATAGGGATAATTATACACTCATATTGGAATAAGCAAAGAGTGGAATCATTGATCATTGACCAGGAAACTATAATGTTTGAGGAGATAAATACTCAATCTCTAATAATAAATTTCATGGTTAATAATATATCCAAAATTGAAAAATCAGAAAAAGTAAAGATTGAAATAGTAGATCAAGATAATTATTTAATAACTTCAACAATAAGATATCTTGATTTTAAAAGTGGAAGAAACTTCTTTACTGAACAGATAAAGTTTAACAGGAGATATCCTGATATTGAGAGTAGAAGTTTGAGAGCAGTTATTACCGTTCAGCCACGTAAACTATGATTTCGAATAGTTAAGTTGTCATTAGTGAGGGAACATCTGAACTGTATTGTAGTTATACCTTAAAATTCAAATTTCTATTTTATGTCAATTCAAATGGGAAGTGTAAATAAAAGTAAATATTCAGAAGTTAAATAGCTATAATGCTGTTTAAGGAATGCATCTTGCATTATAACAAACATAAAATATTATATTAAGGGATAAAAATGTCATTTTTGATCTTAGCAACTATATTATTAATAGTATATTGGATTATAGAGTACTATATGCATTTAAAAAATGTAAAAAAAGTACCTATTAGAATTCATGTCAATGGAACACGTGGTAAATCTAGTGTAACTAGATTAATTGCAGCAGGTTTAAGAGCGGGTGGGATAAGAGCAGTAGCAAAAACAACTGGGACTTTACCCCGCATAATTCACCCTGATGGCAAAGAGAGTGCTATTGTTAGGTTAATGGGAGCCAACATTATAGAGCAAAAGTATATTTTTAGAAATACTGTAGCAATGAAACCTGAAGCTATTGTGATTGAGTGTATGGCAGTTAATCCTATTTATCAATGGATTGTTGAAAGAAGATTAGTAAAAGCTACTACTGGGGTGTTAACAAATGCGAGGCTTGACCATACTGATTTGATGGGTGAAACTGTTGCAGACATCGCTAAGAGTTTATCTAACTTCTTCCCTCCAAATAAGGTATGTTATACTGCTGAAAACGATGATAAGATTTTTGCAGTTTTGAACCAAAGAGCAAAAAAGTTTGGGACAGATCTACAGCAGGTTTTACCCAAAGATGTTACTAAAGAAGAACTTTTAGGATTTTCTTATATTGAGCATGCAGATAATGTTCAATTAGCATTAAAAGTTTGTGAAGCTCATGGGATTAAAAGGAGTGTAGCACTCAAAGGCATGCAAGGTGCAATTCCTGATCCTGGTGCTTTGACTCAGCATAGAGTAGTTGAAGGAGACAAAACCCTGATGTTCTATAATGTGTTTGCAGCCAATGACCCAGCATCAACAGAGTTTTTATATCACAGAATTACTGATCATATTCACCAAGGGACAAAGATTATCATCTTAAATTCTCGTTCTGATAGATTTTTCCGAACTGATCAACTATTAGAAGTTTGTAAGAATGTTGAATTTGATTATCTATTACTTACTGGGGAATCTCCTCAAAAAGCCTATGATCACGCCATTGATTTAGGTATTGATAAGAAAAAAGTGATAAAAATAGGTCAACCGTTAGTACATCAGATATATGAAAAGATTCTTTCATTAACAAATAAAGAAGCTCACATAGCAGGAATCGGCAATATAGCCGGTGAAATTAAATATGGTGCTCAAATAGTAGCTCATTTTAAACATTTAGAACAGAAACAAAAAAATAATTAATTATATAATAAGGAGAAATTGATGGTAGAAGCTGCCGTTGGTTTAGGTGTTATTGTAAGTTTAGTCTTCACAGAATTATTAGGAGCTTCAGCTGGAGGAATCGTTGTTCCAGGCTATTTAGCTCTCTATTTAGATCGCCCAGTTCAGGTTTTAACAACTTTATTAGTGGCATTAGCTACCTGGTTGTTAATTAGATTCATTTCAAGTTTTACTATTCTTTATGGAAAAAGAAGAATGGCACTAAGTATCCTACTTGGTTTCATATTAGGTTGGTTAGTTACAGGAATGAAACTCAACGTTTTAAGTTTCAATGTTGAATCTGTAGGATATATTATTCCAGGTCTTATTGCTAACTGGCTCGAAAGACAAGGAGTGGTAAAAACTATGTCAACAATGATTATCGCAGCTGTTTTAGTTAGAATAACTTTAATGGTAATTTCAGGCGGAGAGGTGAATTTCCATGTTTAGACCATCATTAAGAACAAACTTATCCTTAACTTTATTAGCAATTTTTGCCATAATTCTTTTTGTAATTATTGGCTTAAGTAAAGGTCCTGATTATAGTGAACAAAAGAGTGCCGCTGAACGAATGGAAAGATCAATTGAAAAAGTATCTCTTCAATTCAAAAAATTACTAAAAGAAGAAAAAGTGACTTGGGATGAAAAGTTAGACCCTAAACAGTTAGGATTAATCGGACCAGAAACAAGCCCGATTATTACCAGTAGAGCTGTCATAGGTGAGAAACAAAGAGCAATTAACCCGAATTTGGCTGCTGTCTTTGTAAAATGGCTAAAAGAAGCTCGCTTAGAAGCAGGGGATTATGTTGCAGTTGGGGTAAGTGGCTCAAGTCCATCAGTTAACATTGCTCTCTACTCAGCAATGAAAGAGTTAGATTTAAACCCAGTAATTATCACGGCTTTAAGCTCATCTCGCTATGGTGCTTCAAATATCAACTTCACTTGGTTAGATATGGAAAAAGCAATTTATAGTGAAACTGGATTTTCAACAATAGCTGCCTCACGTGGTGGTAATAGAGATATTGCTGCAGGAATGAACAGTGAGGGGAAAGAGATTCTCGGAGATCTAATAGCTAAAAATGATCTTCAGCTTATTGAAGGAAATAGAGCACGTATTACAGTTTTTGAAAAAGCCTTACCAAAAGGAAAAGAGTATAAAGCATTCATAAATATTGGTGCATCTGTAGGTAATGTTGGCTCTGTGGTATCAGCTGGATTACTTAAAGAGGGTATTAATAGAAATCTTCCTGAATTAGAAGCTAAAGGTGTTTTGGAATACTTTGCTGAGAAAAATATTCCAATAATTCACTTCTTTAGGGGACAAGATACTTTTGATGAATATTATTTATCAGAAACAAATACTGAATCTCAAAAAATAGGTAAAGGTATTGTCTATGGTTATAGTTGGACTGTAGCATTGATATGCTTAATATTATTAATTTTAGCAATCGCCTTAGTAATAATTTTTGATAGACATGATAGACATTTTATGGCTAATATAGTTAGTCATCGAGAGGGCTAAAATGAAAAAAAACTTTGTAGTAGTTTTAATTTTATTAATTGCAACATTACTCTTTGCTGAAAGTGATGTGTTTAAATCTCAACATTTATCTCCATTAAACAGTAATGCAGTGATTAAAGTGATTAATAATGATAGTGAAAAAGGGAGAGACTATTACGTTTTCAGTGATACTCTTGCTTTAGAATATGACGTTGAAGAAGGCTATGAAGTTTATGGTTTTGTTAGAACTATTGCTTCCGATGAGTTAGAACCGGATTTAAATGTATATATAGATGGATCTTTATCAATGTTGCTTTCAGTGTTAGTTGATAAATCTGTTAAATATTCATCTGAGGAGTATTCAGAATTATCCAGAGCAAAAAAATTGTATATTACTCCTCAGGATAAAGCATGTAAAATTCGTTTAACAACATCAAGCAAATTACCCTTAATGATAAGGATGTACACAAAAAAAGCAACATTACTAAATAAATTTGATCTTAAAAATAACCAGGATTTGAGAATATGAAGAAGTTTTTAACTTTAGCTATTATTTTGTTTGCTACTATTAGTCTGTTTTCAGAAATTTCTCTAAATTTCACTAATAATTCTACCTATACTGACAATGTGTTCCAATTATCTGACAAAGATTTAGACATTTATGATGCAGGAAGAGGTTTTGATTATATTGAAACCAGTGATGATCTGATAAATTCTTCAAGACTGAGTATTTATAGCCGTCATGAAATTGGTAAAATTAGATATGATTTCTTCGTTCGTGGTACTTATGATGCTTATTTAAAAAATACAGATAAAGCTAAACCTTCTATTTCTACAGGTTTCGGAATCGACTCACGTAATTTTAATACTTCAATAATGTATGGATATTATCCAGATAACTATGTAAGAAATTACCAGGATAAAGATGGAACAGGTGAATATGAAAAATTCGAATATGATAAAAACTTATATAAAATTGATGCAGAATATAGATTCACTCGAAAGGCTTATCTTTTAGGTTATTTAAAGTATGAACAATATTATCATAATGAGTATTTCACTGAATATGATGGTGATGCTATTACTCCAGGAATAGGTTTTAAATACTCTTTTTCAGAGCTATATCTTGAAGGATGGTACTATTACCGAAATTATGAAACTCATGATGATATAGTCCCAGATGACGATATCTCTGACCAATCTTACGAAAGCAACATCTATTCTGCTCAACTTAAAATGAAGAAACTTAAAGCTAAAAGATTTGAATACCGTCCAGCTTTTGACTTCCAATATGAAAAAAGATATTATGACGGATGGGATAAATATCATACTGGTAGAGAAGATGATACTATTACCATTAATCCTTGGGTTAAGTTTTATTTAACAGATTATTTGAATATTACTCTTGACTATACTTCAAAAATAAGGAATGTGTCATCTGAGAGTCAAAGTGTGGAAGACAGTAAATCTTATCAAGAAAATCAAATGTCTATCTCCTTTGAAGTACCGATAAAATTATAACTTGAGGTGTACATTATGTTTAAGAGTGAGTCAAACAGAGAGAAGATTAAAGAGTTTCTCTATTTAATTGAAAATGAGAAAATTGATTTAAAACGCTTCACTCGACCTGTGTTAGTTTGGACTATTAAAGATCAAAGAGTAGGCTATACTGTCTGGGAAGAGGATTTACTCCATAGGTTCGGATTAGAGAATGTTGATGGTTGGGATTATGACGAAGATATCAGCTTCGCACCAGACTGGGTTTTAGATGATGATGATTTATTATTCGATGATGATGACGATGATTTTTAATTAAAAATTTACAAAAATGAGATTATTAGCAAGAGTGTGTAAAAACACTCTTGTTTTATTATAAGAATTTAGAGGGAAAATATGGATATTGCAATAATTGGTGGTGGAAGCTGGGGCTTAGCTCTTTCAAATCTACTCTATGATAATGGACACAAAGTGAAAGTTTGGGAATATAATTCACAATACGTGAAAAAGATTAAGGAAACAGGAAAGAATGATGACTTCTTGCCTAACATTCTTATTGAGGCAGAGGTAAGTGATTCCTTAACTCAAGTAGTAACTTCAGCTTGTGAAATGGTAATTCTCGCAACTCCTTCTTCTTTTCTTAAGCCAATTCTAAAAGAAATTTCACCTATCTTAGATAAATTAAAGAACTTAAAATATATCATTAATGTAGCCAAAGGATTTGATCATACAAATGGTGATATTTTATCAGAAATGATAAAAAAAGAACTTCCACAGAAATATAGCAAGCTTATATGTGTGCTCTCAGGTCCAAGCCATGCTGAGGAGGTCGCTGCTAAAAAGCCAACTACTGTAACTATTGCAGGTGAAGACCTCCTGTACCTTAAAGAAGCTCAAGAAGCCTTCAGTAATGATTATTTTAGGGTTTATAGCACAACTGATATCATTGGCGTAGAGCTTGGTGGAGCCTTGAAGAATGTCATTGCCTTAGCTGCTGGTATTGTTGTAGGGTTAGGTTTTGGAGATAATACACTGGGAGCTTTGCTTACCAGAGGAAATGTTGAAATCAAAAGACTATCTGTTGCCTTAGGTGCTAAACCAGAAACTTTAGATGGCTTAGCTGGAATTGGAGATTTGATAACTACAGCTATCTCTCCTCATAGTAGAAACAGATTTGTTGGTGTTGAACTTGGTAAAGGTCGAGAACTAAAAGATATTTTAGCAGGAATGAAGATGGTGGCTGAAGGTGTGTTAGCTACTAATACAGCCTTTATGCTTGCAGAAAAACTTAATATAGAAATGCCTATCGTAAAAGCTACTTATAATATTCTCCATGGTGAGATTTTAGCAAAAGATGCTATAAAACAACTTATGTTGAGAGATTTGAAAAGCGAATAGTGGATGTAGGGATATAAACCTATCATGTTTCATAGAATGATAGGCTGAGGATTTAATTTAGTATTATATCTAATCATACAAAAAGCTTAGTTAGTAATTTTTAGAATTATTCTTTGACAAAAAATAGTCCTATAATAAACTTTTACCAAAAGTATCAAAAGGATAACCATGATAAGTCATAATGTAGTTACAGAATATATTTCGGTCTTTATTTTAGCATTTGTTTTTGTGTATAGTATTACCCCTTGGGTAATCAAGTTTGCTCATAAAATAAACTTCGTCGATAATCCTAATGCACGTAAAATCCATAAAACAGCAATACCTTTGTTGGGGGGATTAAGTGTTTTTATTGGTTTTATAGCCTTAGTAATTTATGATGTAGTAATAGTTTCGAATAGAGTCTTTAACATGAGGTTGATAGGCTATTTGTTAGGGGCTTTAATAATAGTTATAGTGGGCATAATTGATGATAAAAAGGGTATGAATCCTGTAGTTAAGCTTTTTGGTCAATTTTTAGCATGTTCTTTATTTATTTTTACAAATTTTGGAACTGTTGTTTGGTTCAATTTACCAATGTTCAATGATGTTTCATTTCCTTTTATATTATTAAGCAACAACATAATGTTTAACAACTATATTTCTATACCTATCTTGTATTTTTGGATGATAGGCTTAATGAATGCCACAAATTTCTTGGATAATATGGATGGAATGATTACTGGTATTTCTGCAATTATTGCTTTAGGTTTCTTTGCATTCAGTATGATTATCAACCCTGATAATAGTAGTTCTGCTCTATGGTTGAGCTTGATGGGACTACTTTCCTTATCTTATGCAGGAGCTGTTTTAGGCTTTTTACCATATAATTTTAATCCTGCAAAAATATTTTTAGGTGATGCTGGCTCAATGTTCATAGGTTACTTTATCTCTTCTATGGGCATTTTGATGGCTAACTTTGCATCTTTGCAATTCCAGAGCAAATGGTTCTACCTTCTACCAGTTATTTTAATTAGTTATGCAATTTTCGATATCTGTTTTGTAAGTATTACGAGAAAACGAGATGGTAGATTAGTTTGGCAGGGTGGCAAAGATCATACTACGCATAGAATAAAGAATTTATTAGATTCTGTGAAGGTAACTGCTTTATTGATTTATGCTATCAATATTATTGTCGTTATTTTAACCATAATGGTCACTCTAATAGGAAGTTATGAGCTACTTTTGGCAATCTTGGCTATATGCTTAATTTGCTATGTCTTACTTGGAAAAAGGTTGTATGCTGTAGAGGTAGAAATCCCTGCTAATCAAATAAAGAAAAGAGTTTAAAATGAAGTTAACTATTCTTGGTACTGCTCCTGGAAAATCTCTATTAGGTAAAAGCCATGCTTCATATTTATTAGAGGGGAGTAGTAAGAAGATATTGATTGATTGCGGAGAGGGAACTACTCAAAATTTATTAGAAAAGAATTTAGTTGGTAATGAGTTAGACTATATAATTATATCCCATCTCCATCCTGATCATATAAGTGGGGTGTTTATTCTACTCCAGACCCTTTATTTAAATAAAAGAGCTAAAGATTTGACAGTATTCATGCCTGAATCTGTCTCTGAATTTAAGGACTTTTTATCAACATTATATATTTTTAATGAAAGGTTTAGCTATAAAATTAATTCTTACTTATACCATGAAGATAGTTTTCCTGAAATTAGCATCTATCCTTTTAGAAATACACATTTAATTGGTTATAGGGATATTGTTGAGAAGTATGATTTGCCAAATAAATTGCTGTCATATTCATTTATTATAAAAGGGAAGGAAAGAAATTTATTATTATCCTCAGATATTAGAACAGCTGAGGATATCAAAGAAAAAGCAAAGGGATGTGGAGTAATGATTTTAGATGGAATTCATCCTTCATATCTCTCTGTAAAAGATTTATTAGATGAAAGCAACATAGAGGTTTATATTACACATGGAGATTATTCAAAACTACAAGAGAAATTTGCAGAATTACTCACCACTAATGTTAGATTGGCGAAGGAAAATGATGAAATTGTTTTCTAAATTCTTGCTAATTATTATTTTATTAACAATTTTAAGTGCTTGTGAATCGAATAGATATCGCAATTCAATATCTTCATATTATGAAGGTAATTATACAGTTTCAATTGAAGAAATTGATACATATCTTAAAGAAGCTACTAATGGGGCATATAAGACAAATGCCGAACTTATTCGAAGTAAATCTTATTATCAATTAGCATTAAAAGCCTATGATACAGGCAATCTTGCTCTTGCTACTAGGTTTGCTATTTTGTCAAATTCTACCATTACTGATTCTTTATTAGCAAGATGTTATTATGATTTTGCTAAATTATCTTTCGAAAAAAATGAAAGAGATAGAGCTTTTGAATTTTTCAATCAAATTCTCTTAGAGACTCCTCAATCACGGTTCACACCAGAGATTATTTATACTAAGATGATTGATAGCTACAATTCATCTGAGGAAAATTACTTAGAAGCTTGGGAGTATTATAAACAGCTATATCCTGCATATAAAGATAACTATTTTGAAGTTGAAGCTCAAAAAATAGTAATTGAATTCTCACCTAAGTATATTTCTGATGCCTTGACTGTTGATTATCAAACAGGATTAGATAAACTTAAAGATTTTATTAGTTATCCTGTTGGCGATACCAATGAAGCTAAAGCTGCTCTTGCGCAAATATACATTAGAATGGCTGAGGAGAACATTGCGGAAAATAATTTTATAGAAGCTGATAATAATTTCAAAGCAGCTGTATTTTATGATTCTACAGTGAGAAACTTCGTTAAACAAAGATTATTAGATACTGCTGAGCAATATATTATTAATGGAAGAGAATTTGTTAAGCAGAGAGATTTTGACAATGCTTTTTTACTTTTTAACCGAACTTTTGAAGTAATCCCTGGTTATAAGAAAGCGCTTCAAGCTATTCAAGAGACAACAGAGTTACTTAACAGGATTGAACAAGCGAAAGATCTATTTGATGAAGCTCAAAGAATTGAAAAGGCTAATTTAAGAAATATATTCCCAGGTGTTAAAGTGAAACTTTCTGTTACTGAAAGAAATGAATATGAGATTAGAAGATTTGAAAGAATTTTATCTCTTTATCAACAAGCTTATAATCTTGACCCTCTGAAGGATTATAAAGAGCAGATTTTCTTCACTCAAAATATTATAAAATATTATAAAAAACCAGACGAGTTCGCTATAGAGATTATCAAAGAATATAAGTCTTTTATTGTTGAAAAAGCTATTATTGAAGCAAGAGCATACTTACAAAATAATAATACATCTTCAATAATTACTGATACAGGTTGGGAAGTATTAGTTGCCTCGGGAAGCTATCAATATGAAGTTAGGTACACTATGATAAGCCATAATCACAAATTATATTTCAGGTGGTTAGTTAATTTAAAAACTAAAGAAATTATTGCATTAAACAGCTTATCTGAACAAGCTATGAAGGGTAAATTTGTAATTAATGCAGAGGAGGAAGATAATGAAAATATCGACTAAATTAGTGACACTGATTATCTGCTTCCTAATAATGTTTGTTCAACTTCCTGCCCAAGCTTTTGATCTTAATAAGTTTTCTAACCCTAAAAAATATGGCTGGGAAAATTATCAAGACCGAGTTGAATATCGAAATGATTTAATGGTGAGGCAAGAATTGCTCCAACTTTATGAGATAAAGGCAAAATCTATTTCTTATACTATGGCAAAATCTGCTATATTCCCTGGTTGGGGGCATTATAGTATCGAATCATACTCTAAAGGTCATACCTTCTTAACAGGTGGAATAATCATTGCTGGAGCTGGTTTATATTTTTATTCTCGTTCTCAAGACTATTATAAAAACTATAAAAACGCAACACAAATTGATATGATAAACAGTAATTTTGATAAAGCAGAGCAAAATTATAATACTTCCATGATATTCTTGGCAGCTTATGCTATACTTTGGGGATTTAATCTCTACGATAGCTCCGAAAGTACAGAAAGATATAATGCAAATTTATGGGAGAGTTTAAAGAATAACAGATTCGATAATATATCGTTAACTCCTGGGGGATTAGAGGTAAAATTTTAATGAAAAATATTATTAAACTATTATTACTTGTCTTTTTTCTAATAATTCTAAGTTGTGGGCTTGATAGGTCAAATCCTTTAGACCCTGAAAATGGTGATATAGAGACACCTGGTTTAGTTACAGGTATTGAACTAACTGCGAGTGGGCAAGGGGTTATCAATAAGTTTGTGACAATAAGTTGGGTTCCTGTACAAGAAAATGAATCCAATGGATACTTTGTTTATCGCTCCCGTTCTTTTGATGGAACTTATGATTTAATTGCTGAAATTAGAGATAGAGAACTATATTCTTACACTGATCGTGATAAAATTGTACCAGGACCATATTTTTACAAAATGTCTGCTTTTGTTTATCTTGACCCAATGAACCCTAATGATAATGAAAGATTAGAAGGACCTTTAAATAGACCAGGTGAGCCTGGTATAATGGTTCCCCAATAGGAAATTAAATTGTTAAATGAATTAAATAAAGAGCAAGAAGAGGTTGTTGAAACAACTGAAGGAGCTGTTTTAGTCTTAGCAGGAGCTGGAAGTGGTAAAACTCGTACAATCATTTATCGTAGTGCCTATTTGATTAATCAGCATCATGTAGATCCTTATAATATATTAATTGTAACTTTTACTAATAAAGCTTCGAGTGAACTTCGTGAAAGGCTTTTAACCTACTTCGGAATAAACCCTTCACGGTTATGGGTGGGTACATTTCATTCTATTTGTTTAAGGATCTTACGTAGCGAATATAAGTTTACCAAGTTTAATTCTAATTTTACTATTTATGATAGTGATGATCAGAAGTCACTATTAAAAAAAGTCTATAAAAAGTTAGATATTTCTAAGGAGAACTTTCCTCTTGCTCAAATGAAATCTTCGATAAGTAAACGTAAGAATGAGTTCTTGCTTCCAGATGATTTACAGTTTCTGCGTGATGAAGGCTTTTCCAATAGGATATATTTACAAGTTTACACAGAATACCAGAAAGAGCTTATAAATAACAACTGTATGGATTTTGATGATATTATGGTCTATACACTAAAGCTTTTTCATGAACATAAAGAAGTTTTGCAAAAGTATCAGGAAATATTTAAGTATGTTATGATAGATGAATATCAAGATACAAATGTTATTCAATATAAATTAACTTCGCTTTTAGCTGAACCAGATAATAATATCTGTGTGGTTGGTGATGATGACCAGGCAATATATTCTTGGCGTGGTGCTGATATTACCAATATTCTTAAGTTTGACAAGATTCATAAAGAGACAAAAGTAATCAAATTAGAACAAAATTATAGGTCGAGCAGGCAAATCTTGGAAATTGCTAATCAACTAATTAGTCATAATGAGCAGAGGCACCAGAAACAGCTCAAAACAGATATAGAATCTGTTCAACAACCTGTTATGAAGCGATTGGAGACAGATGTTGATGAAGCACGATATATTGTTGATGAAATTCAGAATATTCAACATGAGTATGGTCTGAAACTTAATGATATAGCAGTCTTGTATCGAACAAATTCCCAATCTCGTCTTTTAGAAACAGAACTAATCAAGCAAAATCTTCCCTATAAAATAGTGGGTGGTATAAATTTCTATCAACGGAAAGAGATTAAAGATATTCTTTCTTATCTAAAATGTATCATTAACCCAGCAGACAATGAGAGTTTTCAACGCATAATAAATACTCCTACAAGAGGAATTGGCAAGACTACGATAAATGCTATTAGCAATTATGCAATTGATAACAGGATATCACTCAGTGATGCTATTTTAGAGGTTGAAAATATTGATTTGCTTTCTGCACGAGCCAAGACAGCTGTGACTAAATTTGCTAATCTTCTTCAGAAATGGAGAGAAAAGCTTGTTTATCTAAACTGTTTCGAAATAACAAATTTAGTGATATCAGATATAGATATTCTTTCAGCTCTTTCTAAGTCTGATGACCCTAAACTTAACTCCCAAGCAGATAATATTAAAGAGTTTATAAGTTCTACTTCTCAATTTAGGGAAGAATATCTTCAGAATAATGAAACAGAGCCTTTCTTAGAGGATTTCCTTAATTCTGTTCAGCTCTTAACAGACTTAGATAGGTTCGATCGTGATTCTGATTCTATCAATTTATTAACTATTCATAATGCTAAGGGATTGGAATTTCAAGCTGTTTTTGTTGCTGGAATTGAAGAGGGCTTATTACCTCATAATCGCTCTATCTATGAAGATAAAGGGGTTGAAGAGGAAAGAAGATTATTATATGTTGCTATAACTCGAGCCAAAGAATATCTTTATTTAACTTATGCAAGTTATAGAAGGATTAATGGATTGAATGATGCATCTGCCCCAAGTAGGTTTTTATCTGAAATAGGAACTAAAACAACTAATAAGACAAGTTTTGTTACTTATCCACAAGCTCCAAAAAGAAAAAGTTTGGCATCAGTTAAGAAACCGAATAAGATTAATAATAACAGTAAGTTTCGACCTGGTGATAAAATTCACCATGAAATATTTGGTAGTGGAATGATTATTAGTTCAAATGGAGAGGGTGATAGTATGATTCTGACTATATCATTCACTACTGGCTTGCTTAAAAAAATAAATGTTAAATATGTGGAACTCATTTAAGGAGTTATGATGAAACGAATTATAGTGGCTATCTTACTTATAAATATGATGAACCTACTTATAGCTTTTGATAAGTATGCAGGTGAAATCTATGAAATCCCTGTGGGGGTGAGGAATATTGCTTTAGGGAATACCGGTCTCACTGATGTCAAAGGTTATTCTCCTGCTTTTTGGAACCCTGCTCTTTTACCTGAATTGCAGAATTCAACTATGGAATTGATGCACGCTAATGAATTTGATGGACTTTTCAAGTACGACAGTTTTTCTGCTTATTATCATGCTCAAAATTCTATTGCAATTAGTATGACGAGGATAGCTATAAACGATATTCCTCTAACAAAATTAGAGAATAGCGATTTGCCTCTATCTAATGATAATCGCCCTTATGCTTATAAATTTGTTGATAACAATGATTACTTGCTTAATATTGCACTGGGAAGAAGAATAAATGATAAAATCAATATTGGAATTACTCCTAAAATTACATATAGAAAACTGGCTGAAGAGTCTGCTTGGGCATTAGGAGCTGATATAGGAATGCTTTATAAAGCAAGCTCTAATTTTATGATTGCTTCCAAGATCAATAATGTCGTGGCTACTCATATCTTGTGGGAAAATGGAGATTATGAACTTGCTTCTCCTAAGGGTGAAGTAGAATTTCGTTATGAATTCTCACTCTGGGGTGAGAGAATTCCTTTTGAACTTATTATGAGAAGCGATGTTTATCTTTTTGCAGATAAGAATATTGGAGAATATGATCTTAATTTCACTTCTCTTAGCAATCATTATGGATTGGCTCTTACTCCTTATCAGAATATCTCACTTCTGGCAGGATATGATGTTGACTCCATAACAGCAGGTATAGATTTAAAATATAGATGGTTTTCTCTCTTTTATGCCTACAAAAACAATAGTAATGGTGATCTAGGTAATTCACAGAAAATCTCTTTAGGATATAAATTTTAATGAAAAAGAAAAAGATAGCAATCTTAGGAATTACTGGCTCAATTGGTGATTCTTCCTGTGAAGTTATTAGACAGAATAGAGATAAGTTTGAAATAGTGTTAGCCTCAGCACACAGGAACTTCCCTAAACTTATAGAGATTCAAGAAGAATTTAATATCCCGCAGGTAGTCATTACGGGTAAGGGATTATATGCTTCGCGAGATGATTATAATTGCCAAATCTATCTTAGTGAAGAATCTTTATTAGATCTTCTTAGAGAAAGTGATTATGATATTGTAATTAATGCAATAACAGGTTCAGCAGGTTTAAAATCAACGATAATTGTCCTAGAAAGAGGAAAGAAATTGGCATTAGCTAATAAGGAATCTTTAGTTATGGCAGGACACCTAATTCAGAAATATACTAAAGATAATCCTATTCTCCCGATTGATAGTGAACATTCTGCAATCTTTCAAGCTTTAGGGAGTCATTCTCAGGACGAAGTTGCAGAGTTGGTCATTACTGCATCTGGTGGCTCTTTTCGTGATCGTAAGCTGGATACTTTCAATACTATTACACTTGCAGATACTCTTAAGCACCCGACTTGGGATATGGGAGCAAAAGTTACTATTGATTCTGCGACTATGATGAATAAAGGCTTAGAAGTAATTGAAGCACATTGGCTCTTCAACATGCCATTTAATAAAATAAAGGCGATTATCCATCCTCAGTCTATTATTCATTCGCTAGTAAGGTATAAAGACGGCTCTCTTATTGCCCAAATGAGTAGCCCAAGTATGCAAATTCCTATTCTTTACGCTCTAACCCATCCTCTACATATTAACTTCAATAATGTAGAGACTAATCTGTTAGAAATTCCTGCCTTGACCTTTAGAGAGATAGACCCAAAGCGTTATCCACTCTTTTTCTTAGCTTTAGAAGTTGG
This sequence comes from Cloacimonadales bacterium (SeqCode), assembly GCA_963692475.1. GTDB lineage: Bacteria > Cloacimonadota > Cloacimonadia > Cloacimonadales > JAFGVF01 > JAEKNW01. Next base: position 1,338,051 of record OY829950.1, on the reverse strand, counting down.
AGAAGAAGGAGGGATTATGCCCACGATTATGAATTCCGCTAATGAAGCATGTATTGATCTATTTCTAAAACATCAAATAGAATTTAAGGATTTCTATTCGATTATATCAGAGACTCTTTTGGCTTCAACACAAATTGAATATCCAAGTTTGGAAGAGATTATAGAAATTAATGAAAGAGTATATAGAAATATAGTAAAGAAATAAACCCAAAGAATGCAGTAGATCTTTTTGAATAGCACTATATTCATTTGCTAAAGCATTTTACATGAATTCTTAGAGAATATATATTATACGCTGATAAATTCTGTAAGAATATTTTATGCACCCTCTATGTCCCCCTCTAAGAAGGGATTAAGATTCTGCACTCTTATGCAGTAGAGCTTTAGAGAAGAATGCAATATCATGCTTATAGCGCCTCCGTTACTGTCTCAAAGAATCATCAGAAATCAGATGAGTGACTTTTAGGAGTGCTTTTGAAGAAGTGCATAAGGCATTGTACAATAGGGATATGAATTTTGTTAAAAGAGTAAAATAGCAAGGGATTGGTATGTTAAAAGTTATTCGCAGTCAGCTTCACACTTTATTTTTACCTGCATTGTTCTGGTTAGCTGGAATCACAGTAGCTACAAAAATCAGCTATCATTGGTTTATTAATTTAGCAGTTATAGTAAGTTTTCTATTTATGATATTTCTTCCTAAGTTAAGAATCTATATCATACTAATACTCATTTTATTGCTGGGTTGGATGCATACAACTTCCTATTTACAATCTTCTACTAATGAAATTGGGTATTTTTTAACTAATGACAGCACTATTAATGAGGTTTTCAATTATAAAGTATTGGAAAGAAAGCAAACAGGCTCAGGAAAACATTATTATATCATAAAAGTAAAAAAGCTAAATGATTACCCTTTAAAAGGAAAATTACTTCTCTATAATGCTCCTGATTCTTTAAAGCTCTTTCATATCTATCAGACTCCTCTCTCTGTCTCAAACATCAAGAAAGCTAATAATCCTGCAGAATTTGACTTTCAAAAGTATTACCAATATGCTGGTATTCAAGGAAGTTCGTCAGCCAATGGGCCAACAAAAATGCTTGGTAAAGAGATCACCTTGTGGCAGAGATTAAAACTATTTATAATATCCAAAATTGAAAATACTTTTAAAATAGATAAATCAATGGCATTAGCTCTTTTCTTGGGGGAAAAAGGTATTCTTAATATTAATCGAACAGTGCTCTCAGAAATGGGGTTGCTACATCTCTTTGCTGTTAGTGGCTTGCATGTTGGGATTATCTATTTAACTATTTTAACCTTACTGACCCTATTTATTAACAAACAATATGCTCGAATAATTGCTTCTCTATTGCTTATCTTTTATGGCTATCTTTGTGGCTGGTCTCCTTCAGTGTTTAGAACCGTTCTAATTATATTTATTTATAACTTAACTTTTCTTTTACAACGCAAAATCTCTTTCTTACAATTAATTTCTTTAACCCTATTTATTATTACTATAATTGACCCATTACAGATTTTCTCAGTGGGATTACAGCTTTCTCTATCTGCATTTATAGCCCTGTGGTTGGCTGACCGTAAAATTATCCCTTATCTATATGGGTTTAAAAGAAAGTATAAGTTTAATAAATATCTGTTTAAATTTAGTCAATACTTAATCTATTCTTTATCAGTGATTATATTTATTGCTCCTCTTTCTGCTTACTATTTTAACATTATCTCTCTAAATGCTGTTATTACCAATTTTTTTGCGACACCTATTGTGATGCTAATGCTAAACATAATTCTTTTATCTGTATTTATTCCCCAAAGTTTTATTGCTCAAGACTATCTTGCCAAAGCATTCACACTGCTTAATGTTATTTTTAATAAGATTATTGAATATGCCGGTTTCCTACCTTTTTTTACAAGAAGGGTTGCACTTTCAACTGCAGAACTTATTGCAATCATTCTCCTTGTGCTTACTTCCTTTTTTCTTTTTAAGAGATATCGATATGTTACTATAATATTTTTAGTTTCAGTCGGAGTATTATTTGGATTAATTCTATCAGGACTATTTGTTAAATACCAAAATCAAGTTATCTGTTTTGATGCAGGAAAAGCTGACTGCAACTATCTGGAATTTGCTGAAGGTAAAAATATGTTGATTGATACTGGATCTCAAGAACAATATCCTAATATTATGCAAAACTCCGTTATACCTTATCTTAAAAAAAGACACATTCATAATTTAGACAAGGTCATAATTACACATGCACATGAAGACCACTATGGAGGATTACTCTTGCTTACTAAAAATATTAATATCAAAGAGATTGTTATTCATCAAACTGCTCTCAAAGATGAAATATTCGCTAAAATAATTCAAGATATAGAAACAGAAATAAATGTTACTGCGCTTACCGATACTATTTCGTTTTGGGAAGGGAAAATCAGATTTTTGCATCCTTATGATAACTATGAATCAAGCAATATGAATAATAATTCTTTAGTTATTCAAGCTTGTTATGATGACTATAAACTCTTATTTACAGGTGATATTGAAGGGGAAGTTGAAGAAAGAATAGCAAGACATTATGGTGATAAACTACAATCGGATTTCCTGAAAATACCTCATCACGGAAGTATCACGAGTTCAAGCACTATGTTTTTAGAAATGGTGAATCCAAAGTCTTGCTTTATTCCAGCAGGAAATAGTGATAGAAACAAATTCCCAAACCCTCTTGTCTTAAAAAGATTGAAAAATATGAATATTAAAACTTGGGTCGGGGCAGATGATGGAGCTTTGATTATGAAAATTACAAAAGCTAATTAATTAAATTTCTATATCGAGGTTATGATACAGGACTTTCACACAAGGTGCATTTTATGATACACCCTGTGTGTGTCCTATTATTAAATGTGATTCATTACAATTTAGTTGAGAAATTAGCTCTCTAAGGTTCTTTAACCGCAGTTACTTTAATAAATGCAGGGTTGAAGGATATATCTTCAGCCTCAATAGAGAAGAAATTATCTGTTGCTGTTCCAATGATTGTATAGTTATCACTGTCTATAGTATCCGAAGCATAGATATTATAATAATCTGGTGTTATAGGGTTGTTATTACTATCAAACTCAACATTATCCCAGGCTAAAATTATCCATCCTTCATCATAGATAATTTCTAAGTTCTCTGCTATTAGTGGATTTCCTAAATTTACAGTAATTTCAACTATATTAGAAGGGTCAGATTCTTCCAATCCATAAAGTGCAGTCACTTTGTAATTATAGGAATTATTAGCTAAATCTATGTCAGTATAAGTGTAAGTTAACCCTAATGTTGCTATTACTGAATTATTGCGATAAACTTTGAATCCAGTCAAAGCCCTTTGTTCTCTACTTGCTTTTATTCTATTTGAAGATTTAGTAATACTTTGCATCTCTTGTCTACTTCCTAAATTCCACTGTAGATACACATCATTATCATTAATTTTATTTGCTGTCAAGGTAGGACTAATTAAAAGTAAATCTCCAGTAATATTTAGAGAATATTCTCCATTATTTGATGAGAAGCCCTCAACACAAATATAATAGTCAGTATTGGCATTTAAACTAAGTCCATTAAGCTGAGAACAAGTCCCCTCACCATCATCATCATCGTAATCAATTTGATTTTGAGAGCTATTATATAGTCTTAAATATGTATCATAACTTGACCCATCAGTCGTAATAACTACATTATTTACAGCATTAGGGAGATTGATTTTATAGAAAACATCATTAGAAAGATTGCCAACAGTGTTAGTATAATTATTGGTGTTTCCAGTATCTGAAAATGGTAAAGACGATATTTCAATTGCAGAACTAAAATCATCTCCAGGAACGGATATATTCAATTCATAGTTGCCATTGTTGGAAGAAAAACCTTCCACACAAATATAATAAGGTGTATTTGCCTGGAAACTAATTCCTTCTAATAGAGAACAGCTTCCCTCACCATCATCATCATCGTAATCAATTTGGCTTTGAGAACTGTTATAAAGTCTTAAATATGTATCGAAGCCAGAGCCATCAGTACTAATCATAGCATTATTTATTGCAGTAGATAAATATACTTGGAAAATTACATCATTTGAAGTATTGCCAATAGTATTTGTATAATCATTAGTGTTTCCTGAAGATGTAAAAGGTAAAGAATTCACTGAAATAGGATTACTGAAACTATCTCCAAGCAGTCCAATATTGCTTGCTTCAAGTTGCATTACAACAACTCCATAGTGGGTCATGCCTTCATAAGTTCCCCCCCAAGTCATGGTATGTGTTGAATAATCCCAAGTGTTTTTTATATACATAGTTTGATCAGAAGAATCATATCCAAAACCAACCATAGTATGACCAGTAACATTAATAAGAACAGGACGGTTTGCATCGATTTCAGCCATGTATTGAGCGAAAGTAAAACCTAAAGTGTTTCCATCAAAACCATATATTTTTTGATTAAAACAGGAGGTAACATTATACCCTCGAGATTCCATAAATTGTTCAAACCCATACCCACCATCTTTACGTGGAGGATTATAACCTTCACATTCAGAAAAGTTACTAAGAGGAGCACCGCTATTATATGTATAAAAGTTTGTCATACCATCAGTATTACCCCAATAAGATTGATTAGTTCCCATAAAATCCCCAGTACAATCTGCATTAGTATGAGGTGTCCAGCCATTAGTAAGGTAAGGGTCTTGGGTAGTAGAACCATATTGTACCCAATAGTTATCAACATGTCCCCGTGAAGTAAGCCCATCAAATCCTTGGTGTGTAGCACTTAGAGGACATTCACCATCACCACCCTCTCCTCCAGAGCTTTCATTCCAAAAAGAGTTGTTAAGTGGCATTATACCATTATTTGTTGGTCCTGTATAAATATTTGGATAACCATTTCTATCATAATAGGCTGCAACAATTGCTGCTGATGTAGCTGAACATCCATAGCTCCAATCAAAAGCAGGGACATCATCTATAATTACAACACTTCGGCTCGTTCTAAGTGATTCAATATCAATAATCTCTTTTCTAACATAATCTTGTGGTGGTCTTCCTGCAGGTACTTTGATACCAATAATTTCAGAACCATCTGGTCCGATTTTCCTGTCAACTATGTACTTATCTAAACTGCTTTCACCGTAAAGACTCATACTGAGTAAAATTAATAAAATACTAATAATAATCTTTTTCATAAGAACTCCTATGTACTTTGTTTAACCAAATTATACCTTTGAATAAAATGTGTCAATAATTATTATAGTAATTATCAATAGTATGTAATTGATTTACTTGATAAATCTAAATTATTATCTACTTAAGTCTGTATTAATTATATCTGGACAAAAACTTCATCTTAAAATAAATAAGATAGAAAATGATTTCTAAGAAAAGAGGTACAATGAAAAAGTTATATATAACTATTTTGATTTTAATTTTTAGTTTCAGTGGTCAGCTTTTGCAGGCATTAGATATTGATTCAAGTATAAACTGGTTCAAGGAATATTACACTATCAGCGAAGAAGAGACACAGAAGTTTCTTCCTTTTGGTTTTTATGTTAATGAAGCTGGATTTATGTTGGGTGCTTTTTATTACAATACCAATGTTATAAATAGTGGTGCTCAAACTTCCTTAGTAGGAATGTATAGTCCAGAAACTAATATTTCAACAATTTGGGCAGATTTAGATAATGTATCTCTTTCAGAGAAAGTTTCCTTCTATAGTACTGCTAATATCCTTAAATTCAACGATGTAAGAGTCTATTGGAAGGGCAATGATAGTCCAAATTATCAAGCTGCTTTTACCCAGTTACCAGATAGTACTCTTGTTCCAAAAAATAAAGGATATCATGTAAAAGAAGGTTGGGCAAATAATTTCAAGGTTGGTTTAAAACATCAAATTTTTAATAACAGTTCAATTTCAGGAGAGTATAGATATAATGTTTCTACTTCAAACAACAGTGATGATTCCCTTACTGACGAACTGATCGTAAGGCTTGAATCTTCATTCTTAGATAATGAGAATAATCCTCAGAAAGGAACAAAATTTATTGCTGATATAGCTAAAAGTCTCAATATGTTAGGACATGATGATAATAATGATTGGGACTATTATCGCCTCTCAGGTGAAGTCATTCACTATTTACCTCTTGCAGATAAGACTACTTTAGGATTGAGGTTATATACTGTCCATTTGGGAGGGAAAAAAGTGGTTGATGTAAGCAGAACCTACTTTATGAATAATGCATTGAATGAAGATGGACAATATATTGAATATGCTCCTTTTATGACCCAAGCTTACTTAGGAGATTTTGAGAATTTCAGAGGTTATTATATGTATAGATTCAGAGATAATAACTTGCTCTTGTTTCAAGCAGAAAACAGATTCCCTATAACTGGAAATCGTTTGTTTGGTGTCTTGTTTGGAGAAGTGGGTAGAGTAGCACCTAAATACGATATTAATGACTTTCTTCAAGATATGAAATTCAGCTACGGAGCAGGTGTAAGATTCTATTTTAATAAAGATGTGGCTATAAGAGCAGATTTTGCTCATTCTAATGAAGAAAATTTACAAGTTAGAATAATGTTTGGGCAGGCTTTTTAAACCCTGGGTTAAGTTATTTGGGAATAAAGTTAAATGGTTAAATCTTTGTTAGTATGGTATATACCTAATTGTTAAGAAAAATAAATACTAAGTTTTAAAATAATTCTTGACGAAAAATAGCATCCATACCGTTTAGTATGTTCGTTAGAATATGAATATTAAAAGGTGAGGTATGACACAAAGTAAAAGCGAAAATAATGATACTCGTAAGACAATAATAATGTCTGCACTAAAATTATTCTCTGAAAAGGGCTTTCAGTCCACGTCAATTTCAGAAATTTGCAAGAATGCAAATGTAACAAAAGGTGCCTTGTATTGGCATTTTAAAGACAAACAAGATTTGTATTTGCAATTGATGTATGATGTCATTAGAGAAATTTTAGTAGAATCGATGAATGACGTTAGCCAAGAAAAAAGTCCTTTAATGAGGTTAAAGAAACATTTGAACAATTATTTGAAACAAATATCTACAAATGAAATATATCAAGAAGCTTATCGACTATTTGTTAGAGAGATGCATTTTGATCAATTTGCAGATATGGAGAAGTTAAGTGCTCAGGTAAAACAAGATTACAATTTTGAGAGTTATTTTCAAGATGCCGTTGCTCAGGGAGAGCTACCTCAAGTACTGACAGTAGAGCAATATTATGAAATGTATACTCATATGTTTGATGGAGTTATTATAAATTGGTTAATGCGTGGCAAACAGTTTGATTTAATTGAAACTGGTAATGAATTATTTGATTATGTATATAGAATAGACTTGTTAAGGAGAGAAAATGAAGTTTAAGTATGCAATACTATTAATGATACTTCCCTTATTTTTAAGTGGATTAACTTTAAAAGAAGCTGAGAATTATGCTTTAAGGAACAATAAAGAGATTCAAATTTCTCAGTCAGATAAGGCAGGAACAAATGCTAATTATCTAAGTATTAAAGGCTCAATTTATCCTCAATTGAGCTTAATGGGTTCTTATGGTTTAAAGAAAACAGATGTGCCAGATGTTCTTCCCGCAGGTGTAATGTCTGAAGAAGAAATGCCTTTAAATACAGTTTTATCAATTTCACAGATTCTTTTTTCCAGTGATGTTTTTAATGGATTAAGAGCAGCAAAAGTATATACCAAAATTAATGATACTATGCTTCGCTTAAAAGAACAAGAGATATTATTTAAGACAAAAGAGTTATTTAATACATGCTTATTGACTGAGCAAGTAGTTAATATTCAGAGGGATGCCTTAGATATAGCTCAGTCTCACTTTGAACAAATAACAGTAATGTTTGATCAAGGTTTAGTTTCTGAATATGATTTGTTAAAAGCTGAATTGCAGGTTTCTCAATTAGAACCACAGCTTCAAGAAGCAATTAATAATCATGATATATCAATAGAAGCGCTTAAGAATCATCTTGGGGGAGATATAGAAATAACATCTATAGATGGGGAATTAGTAGAACCTGAGACAGCTGACTATGATTTAAATGAAGCAATTCGGGAAGGAAAAAGTAATCGTTTAGAACTTAAGGCTACGAATTTAAATGCTGATATTTTAAATATTCAGTATAAGAATCAGCAGAAGAGTTATTTACCTACTGTTGTTTTAAATGGTTCTGTAACTAACTTTACCTCAACTTCAGATTATTCTGTTGAAGCTGATAACTTTGGAAATATTTATCAGTTATCATTAGATTTTCAAGTACCGCTATTCACTGGCTTTACTAATGTAAATAAAACTCGTAAATATAAACAAGAGTGGATATCTGCCCAAATTTCTAATGACAAATTAGTTGATGATATAAGTTTAGAAATAACAAATTATTTTTTAAGATTGGAGAAAGAAGTTAAAAACTTAAGTTCAGTAAAAAAGAACAAGGCTCTAGCAACCAAAGGTCTAACTATTGCAGAACAGAGATATACTAATCAGTTAGCAACATACTTAGAGGTTCAAGATGCACAATTGAGTTATAAACTTGCTCAATTAGATTATATTTCTGCAATATACAATGTTATAAATACCAAAAATAGCTTAATCAAAGCTATGGGAAAGAATTTAAAATCTTAAGGAGAGATTAATGATAAAGAAAGTTTTATTATTGGTGATTATTGCTTCCCTATTTTTAGTAGTAGCTTGTCAAAAGAAAGGACAGCAAGTTGAGGCAAAAAGTTTAGAAGCCATCTATCGTGAGGAAGGAATTCCTGTAAAAGTTGAAACAGTAGTAGCTCAAGATTTCAATAGATATCAAACTTACTATTCAGAGGTAATTCCTAACAAAAGTACAACAATTTTTGCTAAGTACGAAGACCGCATAAAAAAAATCAATGCTGAAGCTGGTGACTTCGTAAAGAAAGGTGATGTTATTATAGAGTTTAATCCTAATAGTAGATTTGGGATTAAAGAGACTCAAGCTAATTATGACATTGCCTTAGCTACTTATACAAGGATGAGTGAAGTCTTTAAAAGTGGTGGAATCAGTCAGCAGGAGTTAGATAGCTATGAAACTCAATACTTGGTAGCCCAAGCATCCTTAGAGAGTGTCAATGATATGTTAAAGGTTACAGCTCCTTATGATGGTTATCTAACAGAATTACCAGTCTCAGAAAATGATTATATTTTCATAGATACTGCCCTTTTCACTATTTCCAACTTAAATACCTTAAAAGCTGTTTTATGGGTAAATGAGAATGATATTCAGTTTGTGCGAGAAGGCATGTTTGCTTCAGCCAAATGGAATGAGCAAGAAATAACAGGTAAAGTAGAGAAAGTTGCTATGTCCATGGATTTACACAGAAGAGCTTTTAGGGTAGAGGCTAACTTTGATAATTCAAAAAGATTAATAAAAGCTGGAGTAACTTCTGAAATAAATCTTCTACTTTATAAGAAAAAAGATGTTATCGGTGTTCCAACTGTTATGGTAAGAGAGATAGAAAATTCTCCTTATCTTTGGGTAGTTGAAGATAATAAGGCAGTAAGAAAGAATGTGGTACTTGGTCAGACAGGAAATGAACTAATAGAAATCTTAAATGGACTAAATGTTGGCGATAAATTAATCACTGAAGGCTATCATTTAGTTTCTGATAGTGACAAAGTAACTATTAAATAGTTTGGAATTGGAGAAATAATGTTTTTATCAAAAATGTCTATAAAAAAACCAGTTATGACCACAATGTTCATTCTGGTATTCATACTTTTTGGTCTTTTAGCTTTTACTAAGATGCCAATTGACCTCTTTCCATCAGTGAATATTCCGTATGTTCTTGTAACAACGGTTTATCCTGGAGCTGGTCCTTCTGAAGTAGAAACACAAGTTACTAATATCATAGAGGATGAGGTTGCTACCATTAGTGGATTAAACAATGTTCAATCTTATTCAATGGATAATGTTTCTACTATAGTTCTTCAGTTTGAGTTAAGTAAAGACCCTAAAGAGGCTAATCAAGAAGTTAAAGATAAAATAAATAAAATAATCAATAGATTGCCTTCTGATGCGGAACAGCCAACAATTGAAAAGATTGAAATGGATGCTTTCCCTGTCATTGATTTAGTCTTAACTTCTAATTCCAGAAGTGTTTCAGCTATCGAGTTATATGAATTAGCAGATAACACTTTGAAAGATAGATTTGCTAAGATAGAAGGTGTTGCTCGTGTTGAAATTAGTGGTGGAGAAGAAAGAGAGATTAGAGTTGAAACAAATAACAGGCTCTTAAAATCGAATAATATTGCTTTATCACAGATTAATAACATTATAACGATGAATAATTATAATATTGCAGCGGGATTCTTCACTAATAAGAATACTGAAATTTCTTTAACTACCAATGCTGAGTTCACTTCTATAGAAGAGTTAAAGAATTTAGAAATTCCTATCAATGGTGGCTCTAAAAAGCTAAAAGAGATAGCAAATGTCTTTGATGGTAAGAAAGAGATTCGGACTATTTCCCGCTTCTTTGATAATATCCAGAAGAGTGAATACAGCAAAATGGTGAAGATTAGTTTGATTAAAAGTTCAGATGCTAATACAGTTGCTTTGGCTCAGGAGGTTACAAAATCACTTCCTGACTTAAAAGCTAATATCCCAAGCAACATAGAGCTTAAGCTTGCTTATGATAACTCTGTCTTTATTCAATCATCTGTTAGTGATACGATTACGAACTTGATTCTGGGTGTATTATTAACAGGACTTGTGCTATTCTTATTCTTACACGATTTAAGGTCAACTTTCATTGTAGCTCTTTCAATGCCGACTTCCATTATCTCTTCCTTTATGGTGATGCAGGCGATGGGATTCTCTTTTAATATGTTGTCATTGATGGGGCTCTCGACTGCTGTCGGTGTTCTAGTGTCCAACTCAATCGTGGTCTTAGAGAATATATTCCGTCATAAATACATGGGGAATAGCAATAAAGAGGCTGCTCTTTCAGGTTCTAGTGAAGTTACAACTGCGGTGATAGCTTCAACTGCAACTAACCTTGTGGTGTTCTTACCTATCGCTGCCATGTCTTCTATGGCGGGGCAGTTCTTTAAAGAGTTTGCTTTGACAGTTTCAATTGCAACTGTATTTTCTTTAATTATGTCTTTCACTCTTACACCAATGTTGGCTTCTCTGATTTTACCTAAGGAAGAGAAATTAGATTGGTTTGGAAGAATTATGGAAAAGAATTTCAAGTTCTTTGAAGGACTTTACAAAAGAGTTCTTACTTCTATACTTAGTAATAGAGTGAAGCCTATATTATTAGCTGTCTTTATGACTCTTTTACTCTTTGCAACATTTATTTTTGTAGCACCTAAATTAGGCTTTGAATTTATGCCAGAATTTGACCAAGGTGATTTAGTTATTAACATAGAACTTCCAGAAGGAGCAGATTTATCTCAAACTTCTTTAAAGTTAGAAGAAGTTGAAAAGATAGTATTGTCTCACCCAGAAGTTAAGCATATTATATCTTCTGTAGGAAACAATAATAGAACTAATGTCGCTTCTGCTGAAATAAAATTAGTTGATCCTGAATTTAGAAATATTACTACTTCTCAGATGAATCAAGTCTTTATCAATGAAGTAACGAATATTACCAATGCTAAGATTTTCTGCCGAGGTAGTAGAGGTGAAGATGGACAGAGTCCGATTCAGTATTATCTGATTTCACCTGATAAAGAGTATTTGGATTCTATAGTTCCAGAGCTTAATGCTAAAATGAAGCAAGTCCCAGGATTAATTAATTATAATGTTTCACTTAGAACAGGAAAACCTCAGTTAACTCTTCTTCCAAAAAGAAAAGAGATTGCTGATGCAGGCTTAACTGCTTATGATGTAGCAATGGTTGTTAGAGGAGCTACAGAAGGTTTAACTACAGCAGTTTTTCGTGATGAAGGTGAAGAGTATGATATTCGTGTAACGATGGATGATGATTTCGTGTCAAGTCCAGAAGAGATTGGAGCTTTGGTTGTTAATTCACCTTATGGCCAATATACTGTCTCACAGTTAGCGACGGTTGAATTTACTCAAACTACGACTCAAATTACTCATCGTGATAAGCTTCCTTCCTTGATTATTTCAGGTGAACCAGCTACAGGTTATCCACTTGCTCAGGTAACAAATAAGATGACAGAAGTCTTTGCAGAGATGAATTTTAATGATGACGTGGATGTTAAAGCAGGTGGAAACGCCGAAATGATGGAGGAAACAAACAAAGATATGGCTCAAGCATTCTTGTTAGCTATTATCTTAACTTATATGTTGCTTGCTTCAATTTTGGAAAACTTCACTCAGCCATTCCTAATCTTGACAACCTTACCAATGGCAACTATTGGTGTCTTCTGGCTAATGTTTATTACTGGAACTACCATGAATTTATTTTCTATGATGGCAATTATTATGTTGATAGGTCTGGTTGTTAACGATGCTATTCTCATTCTGGATTATACTAAACAGTTGATGAGTAGAGATAAATTATCAGCCAAAGAAGCCTTGCTGATAGCTTGTCCTATTAAGATGAAACCTATTCTTATGACAACTTCAGCGATTATCTTAGGTATGCTTCCAATGGCACTTGGTATCGGATCAGCTGGTAAAGAAATGAGAATTCCTATGGCTATGGTTCAAATAGGTGGTATGGCAACATCTACCTTCTTGACTTTGCTCTTGATTCCTGCTCTCTTCCACTTAACTCACTCCAAGAAAAAGAAAAAATAACCAATAAACTAAGCTGGGTGGATTAGCTCCATCCAGCTCTTTTTAAATCTATGAAAAACTTAATATCATGCAATATCTGTCCACATAAATGTGGTGTTGACAGAGTTAACACTTTAGGATTTTGTCAAGCTCCAGCCCAACTTAAGCTGAATTTAGCTCAAATTCATTTTGGCGAAGAACCTTTTTTAGTTGGAAAAGGCGGAAGTGGTACTGTCTTTTTCTCCCACTGTAATTTGCACTGTTGCTATTGTCAGAACTATGAGATTTCTGCTCTCGGAAGAGGGGAGGTTACTACCGAAGATAAGCTTATTGAAACAATGTTTTCCCTTAAAGAAAAAGGGGTTGTCAATATCAACTTCGTTTCTCCTACTCCTTATTCAGAGATGCTAATACCGGTGATTATGAAAGCTAAACAAATGGGTTTAAACTTGCCTATAGTGTGGAATACTAACTCCTATGAATCAGTGGAAACCCTAAGGCAACTTGAAGGATTAGTAGATATTTATCTGGCTGATTTCCGTTATTGGAATAATGATTATGGCATAAAGTACTCAGGTATAAAGAATTATCAAGAAGTAGCAAGCTCAGCAATTAAAGAAATGTTTAGACAAACTGGTTCTATCAAGCTTGATGATGGACTTGCTTGGATGGGTACACTGATAAGAATCTTAGTCCTGCCCAATAATCTTACTGGCACAGAGTCTATTTTAGAGTGGATAGCCGATAACTTAGGTACAAATATAAGCCTTAGTCTGATGTCACAATATTATCCCACTTATAAGAGTAAGGATTTTCCTGAACTTAATAGAAGTCTTACTGAAAGTGAATATGAAAAGGCTGTTTCTACTTTAGAAAGGCTTGGTTTCGATAATTACTTGCTTCAGGAATTAAATCCTTCAGCAGATTGGACACCAAATTTTAAGTAAGCACGAATAGTTTACACCTGTAATTACAATTTACAGCTTGATTAACCTTGTTGATAACGAAATATAAAAAGTAGAGATTTATACTAATGCTGTTCATCTACATATTTCTGCGTTTCACAGTACTTTATGAGCATTTCAGTTAATTAAAAAATAAAAATATAATTTTTGGAACTAACAATGCAATTATGTTTAACTATAAGATCTTTGAAAAACAGTTAAAATTTTAAAATTAAGGATTATAGTTTCTATTCTAAATCTTTTGTCTCTTGTCGAACCGAGATTTAGATAAATATCTAGTTTAGAGAGCATTCTATGTAGTCTGTAGGGAAAAAGGGCTAAATATAGATATAATCCATATTGACATAACAATAATTGGGTATGTTACCTAAGTGAATAGTTTTGGAGAATTTGTCACTCACGCTACCTCCTTATGATGGCTTACAGCGATCTCACTTGCCAACCCAAGCATCCCAGTTATTGTTTATGTCAATATTTTTTTATCCTGTTTTTTAGAGAATAAAATAGGAATACAATGAGACAAAGAGCAGGGATAGTATTAAAGAAAAAGATACTATTGTTGCTGCAAATTCTCTATCTAAATCTTCTAATTCTGAGAATATTAGGGTGTTAAAACCTACAGGAGCGCTGGCACATATTATGACAATATCAGATATTGGTTGTGTTAAGTGAAGCAGATTAACAATTATCAAACCCAAAGCAAACCCTAAACCCATTCTAAGGCTTATTACAGCAAGGGTTAACTTTAAATTTGCAATTTTGGGGTGAAAATAGATTCCCAGTGAAAATATAATTAAAGGCATAGTTGGACTTCCCACATAATCAAGAATGTCGAAATATATTTGACTTAGATTAAAGGGTAAAATATTAATCAAGATGCCAATAAGGATACCCCAAATCGGAGGAAGTAACAACATCTTTTTGATAGGAAGTTGAGAATCTTCTTTACTCGAAAATCTAATTGCTTGATAATAGGCAAAAATATATATCATAAGCGAATTTCCTAAATCAAATAAAGAATAGTAGCCAAAAGCAGATTGTCCAAAAAAAGCATAAATAAAAGTAGAAACAAATCCAGTGTTTATAATCAAAGAGCCAGTTAAGAAAGTACCTTTTCTTTTTTGAGGTATATTAAGTTTTTTACAAATAAGGTTTGCTGGGATAAAAGTGATTAACACAATTAGTATTGGTAAGAGAATCAGATAGAGTAAGTCAATATTTATAATTAAGTTAGCTAATGATACAACAGTAAGAGCTGGAAGAGTAATATTAAGAACTAATTGCAAAAATCTATCAGCATCTTTAATATTAAAAATTCTTAACTTTTTACTTAGAAATCCTAAGCAAAACATAATTAAAACAGGTATAATCTTGACAAAATAAGGGGGCATAAATACTCCAACTAAAATATTGTTGTTACCAAACAAATAGATAAATAGAATTAGTAAAGTTTTTTGTTTACAAGATTTCTAAGTTATTAATTTAGGTACTATATAGAATAAATTAAATTATTAAATAAATATAAAAACATTATCCCGGAGGATTAATGAGCACAGAAAAACAGATTACTGAATTGAGGCTTAAACGAACCGAGGCTGAATTAGGTGGAGGGCAAAAGAGAATAGATGCCCAACATGCTAAAGGTAAGCTTACTGCTCGTGAAAGAGTCAATAATTTATTAGATCCAAATAGTTTTGAAGAGTTTGATCTATTCGTAGAACATAATTGTCATGATTTTGGTATGGAAAAAAATATCATTCCTGGCGATGGAGTAATAACTGGTTGTGGAACTATTAATGGAAGATTAGTATATCTTTTCTCACAAGATTTTACAGTTTTAGGTGGGTCATTATCAAAGACTTATGCCGAGAAAATCTGTAAAGTAATGGATATGGCAATTAAAGTTGGAGCTCCTGTCATTGGATTAAATGATTCAGGTGGAGCAAGAATCCAAGAAGGTGTAGATGCTTTAGCAGGTTACGCTGAAATCTTCTATAGAAATGTGATGGCTTCAGGTGTTGTTCCTCAGATTTCTGCTATCTTAGGACCTTGTGCAGGCGGAGCTGTTTATTCTCCTGCTATCACTGATTTTGTGATGATGGACAAGAAAAATAGCTATATGTTTGTTACCGGACCAAAAGTTGTGAAAACTGTATTAAATCAAGATGTTACTGTTGAACAGCTTGGTGGTGCTATGGCACACGCAACTAAGAGTGGTGTTACTCATTTCGTAACTGAAAATGAAGAAGAAACTTTACTCCTTATCAAGAAGCTTCTAAGTTATTTGCCTTCTAATAATTTAGATGATCCTCCTTATATACCTAATGCTGATCCAATTGATAGAGCATGTGATAGACTTAATGAAATTATTCCTGAAAATCCAAATAAGCCTTATGATATGTTGGATGTTATTCATGAAATAGCTGATGAAAATGAGTTTCTTGAAGTCTCAAGAAATTATGCTCAAAATATTATCGTAGGATTTGCTAGGTTTAATGGTTACCCTGTAGGTATTGTTGCTAATCAGCCAAAAGTTCTTGCCGGTGTTTTAGACATTAATGCCTCCTCAAAAGCTGCCAGATTTATCAGATTCTGTGATTCTTTCAACATTCCTTTATTAGTTTTAGAAGATGTTCCAGGATTTTTACCAGGACCTAATCAAGAGCATAATGGAATTATCAAACATGGAGCTAAACTTCTTTATGCTTTTGCTGAAGCTACTGTACCAAAAATCACTGTAATTCTTAGAAAAGCTTACGGTGGAGCTTATTGTGTGATGAATAGTCGTCACATGAGAGCAGATATGGTTTATGCCTGGCCTACAGCTGAAATAGCTGTTATGGGACCTGGTGGAGCTGTAGAAGTAATATTCCGTAAAGAAGCAATGGCAACAAATGATCCTAAAGCTGCTTTAAAGAAGAAAGAAGATGAGTATAGAGAAAAATTTGCTAATCCTTATAATGCTGCCAAGAAAGGTTATATTGATGATATCATTGAGCCAGGAAGAACCAGATTTAGGGTTATCAGAACTTTAGAGATGTTAGCTAATAAGAAAGATTCTATACCACCTCGTAAACACGGCAATATTCCTTTATAGGTGATAATAATGATAAAAAATAAATTAGTATTTTTTCTCATCCTCTTGCTTGTAGCAGTGAATTTTCTTTCAGCTGAAGAAGCTCATGTTACTTTTCAAAAGACAGGGGAAACTGTTAAGTTTACTATAAGTGAAAACCTCGCTTTGAGAGCAATTGCTGATAGTATTAACATGCCGGTAAAAAAATTAAAAGCGATGTTAGCTACTGAACTTAAACTTTACGGAGAAAGTCATCCTGATTTTAAAGGTATCCAGCCACAAAACAGAGAATGGGATGTAATTCCAATACAAGAACTTAACATTCAACCAGCCAAAGTTGCTGAAATGTTTAATTCTTTTACAAAAAATACTCTTAATTACGGTTATAGTGTTACGTTAGTAGGAATTATTGTTGTATTTTTAAGTTTGCTTTTAATTAGTATTCTGATTAATCAATTTCAACATATTGAAAAAACTAAAGCTCTAAAAGCAAAGCGTATAGCTAAAAAAAGTACATCTACTATTGAAACTTCAGCTGGGAAAATTACAGGACCTTCTGATGCTATAAGTTCGAATGCTATTGTGGCTGTTATATCAGCTCTACATAAACATAAGTTATCTGTGGAAGAGAGAGTTAAAATTCAAATGACTTTTAGCAGAACTCCGGTAAATATGTGGAGTGCTTCTGCCAAGATGGATATGCCGAATAGAGTCTATACTAAACCTACTGATAGGAGTAAAAAATGAAATCATATAAAATGAAAATAAATGGCGAAAAGTATGATGCAAGAATTATCTCATTTGATGCAGAACATGCTAAGATTGATGTCAATGGAAATATATTTTTAGTAGAATTTGAAGATGAGAATCAAAATTTAATCCCTAAACTTACTCGAACATATAAAGAAGTACCTGGTGCTCCTCAACTATCTGTGGATTATGCAGATGGAACAGTTAAAGCACCGATACCAGGTGTTATCGTAACAATTAAGAAGAAAGTTGGCGATAGAGTAGAGAAAGGAGAAGCTATTGTTATTCTTGAAGCTATGAAGATGGAATCAGAAATAGAAGCACCTGGATGTGGTGTTATCGAAGAAATCTTAGTTAAAGAAAAAGCAGCTGTTCATGAAGGTGACTCATTAGTAAAAATTAAGTTTGATGCTGTTGCTGAAGCTCCAGTAGCAAAAGCAAAAGTTCAAACCAAAACTCAAGCTACTAAGGCAAGTCCGCTACCTACTAATGCTCCTGCTTCTGCTCCTGCTGGGAATAACAGTATTGTTGCTCCAATTCCTGGTACTATCTTTGAAATTTTAGTTAAGCCAGGAGATAAAATTAATGCCGAACAAGCTGTGATAATTTTAGAAGCTATGAAGATGGAATCTGAAGTATCTTCTGATTTTGCAGGTACTGTTAAAAAAGTGTTGGTCACAAAAGGTCAAGCTGTTCAAGAAGGTGAAGAGCTTATTCAGTTGGGAGATTAATAATGACTGAATTTATAAATTTCTTTGAAACTACTGGATTTTATAATATTAGTTTTGGCTATGCAATGATGATAGTTATTGGCTTAGTCTTTATCTATCTCGGTATAGCTAAACATTATGAACCACTATTGTTAGTTCCTATTGGATTTGGTATTTTGATAGGAAACATCCCCGGAGTGGGATTGCAAGGACAAGGTGTTTATGATGAAGGTTCTGTACTATATTACCTCTATCTTGGTGTGAGTAAAGGATATTATCCTCCTCTCATCTTCCTCGGTATTGGTGCTATGACAGACTTCTCTACACTTATAGCTAACCCTAAATTGATTCTTATTGGAGCTGCTGCTCAAGCTGGTATCTTTATTACCTTTATTGGCTCACTCCTTTTAGGTTTTAATGTTATGGAAGCTGCTTCTATTGGTATAATCGGGGGAGCTGATGGACCTACATCTATCTATATCTCTTCTAAGTTAGCTCCTCATCTCTTAGGTGCTATTGCTATCGCTGCCTATTCCTATATGGCTTTAGTTCCAGTGATTCAACCTCCTATTATGAAACTGCTAACTACTAAAAAAGAGCGTCAAATTCACATGAAGACACCTCGCTTAGTTACTAAACAAGAAAAGATAATTTTCCCTATAGTTGGTTTATTAGTAACTTGTTTTATAGCTCCAGGTGGTATAGCTCTTCTTGCTATGCTTTTCTTCGGAAACTTACTTAAAGAGTGTGGAGTTGCTGAAAGATTAGCTGACACAGCCCGTAATGCTTTGATGAATATTATTACTATTCTTCTTGGTGTGACAGTTGGTGCTAGTACTGACGCTGGTAAATTCTTAAACTGGTCTTCTGTGAAGATATTTATCCTTGGTGCTTTCTCTTTCTGTGTAGCAACAGCTTTTGGTATTATATTCACTAAGTTTATGAATCTCTTCCTTAAAGAAAAGATTAATCCACTTATTGGTAATGCTGGTGTTTCAGCTGTGCCTGACTCAGCACGTGTTTCTCAAATTGAAGGTCAAAAATATAATAAACGTAATTTCTTACTTATGCATGCTATGGCTCCAAATGTTGCCGGTGTTATCGGTTCTGCTGTGGCTGCTGGTGTGATGTTAGGTATCTTAGGTAATTAATCATATAATATAAAAAAAAATATAAATGATAGCCCTGCTTGCAGGGCTATTATCTTTGGCTCTCCCTCAAGTAGAATTGGTAACATGAAGTATTAACCCAAATGGTGCAATAGAGCTTTAGAGAAGAGTGCAAATTCTTTTAGCAAAATAGCTTGCAGAATTCTGACGCATATAATATATATATTCGGAAGAATTAGGTAAGTTACTTTTGCAAAAGAATATAGTGCTATTCTCAAAGATCTATTGCATTATTTGGGTTAATGAAGGCTCTATCCCAAGTAGAGTGGGTAATATGATAAATATTGTCGTAAGATGTTAACAAATATATAGTCAATTTATGGAAGTTAATACACATATAATCCCGAAGGGATGTTAATCTAATAGGCAGGGTTCGTTAGACCCTGTATATATGAAACCTAAATTTATCTTAGCCCTGGAAGGGCGAAAATGTTTCGTTTTTTTTGATGATGTTAACACCTCCTTTCAGTAAAAACAAGTTTCATGATAAAACTAACCCACTCTACTTTAGGAGAGAGCCTTAATGAACACCCCGTCTGCTTCGCATCCACCCCTTTTAGAGACATTTGCTTGGCAAATGAAGAGGGGAATTAATCTTACTTGAGCCTTCTCAACTTCCCTTTTAACCCAAATGGTGCAATAAAGCTTTAGAGAAGAGTGCAAAAGAATATAGTGCTATTCTAAAAGTTCTATTGCATTATTTGGGTTTAATCATTCATTTCCTAAGCCCTATAATTCTATGTTCAAAGCACCCTTGTAAGTCACTCAATAAATTCCCAATTAATTATTGAGAGACATACAAGGGTCTTACTTAAAAGCAATAAAGTTAGTTTTAGAAAATACTTATCTGCTCTTCATTAGGATCTAACTTGAAGTGTTTATATGCCTTAAAAGAAGCTTTTCTTCCCTGCATAGTTCTTTCTAAGAAACCTTTTTGAATAAGATATGGCTCAAAAATCTCTTCTATTGTTCCAGGGTCTTCTCCAACAGCTACTGCCAAAGTCTTTATACCAACTGGACCACCCTTATAATTTTCAATAATGGTCAAGAGTATTTTCTTATCCATTTCATCAAGTCCCTCTTCATCAACATTTAGCATTATTAGAGCTTTTAGAGCTATATCGCAAGTTATCACTCCATCCCCTTTAATTTGGGCATAGTCTCTAACTCTTCTTAAAAGTCTATTAGCAACTCGCGGAGTTCCTCGTGATCTCCGAGCTAACTCTTGAACACCCAAATCTTCTATGGGAACATTTAATATTGAGGCTGAACGTTTAATAATCTGTTCAATAGCAGACTGTTCATAATAATTTAATCTAAGTACCAAGCCAAATCTATCTCTCAGGGGAGCTGTTAACAATCCTGCTCTGGTTGTAGCTCCAATCATGGTAAAAGGTTCTAAATCAATCTGAAGAGAGCGAGCAGATGGACCACTATCTAAGATTATTTCCATTTGAAAATCTTCCATAGCTGGATAAATATATTCTTCTACCACGTGGTTAAGTCGATGTATCTCATCAATAAAGAGGGCGTCATATTTCTGTAGATTGGTTAAAATTCCAGCTAAATCAGAAGGCTTATCTAATACAGGACCAGAAGTAACTCTTATTTCTACTCCTAATTCATTAGCAATAATATTAGATAAAGTAGTTTTGCCTAAGCCGGGAGGTCCATATAATAAAATATGGTCTAAAGGTTCATTACGAAGTTTCGCAGCTCTTATAGAAATATCTAACAATTCTTTTATATGGTCTTGTCCAACAAAATCAGCTAAAGATTTTGGTCTTAGGGCACGGTCAAATTCTTTTTCTTCATAATTTTCATTAGGACTACTTACTCTTTCTAACATAATACCTCTTTTAGAAAATACATTAAGTTTAATATATTATAAGTAAGTTTAGTGTCAATTAATTTATCAGTAAAAAAAATGAGGCTCTCCAAGAGACTGTTCAATCATCAAGCCACCCTTCCTAATAGTTTATCCTTTAACCCAAATAATGCAATAGATCTTTGAGAATAGCACTATATTCTTTTGCAAAAGTAACTTCCATAATTCTTCCGAATATATATATTATATGCGTTAGAATTCTGCAAGCTATTTTGCTAAAAGAATTTGCACTCTTCTCTAAAGCTCTATTGCACCATTTGGGTTTAAGAAGACGATAATATTGCCCACCTTTAGGAGTTCTTGACATTTTCTAATGTTTTTTTGTTAGTAATATTGCCTTTTCAGTCAGATGTTAACCTCTTCAGTCAGACGGTTTCTCTTTAGTAGCTTTAGCGAAGGGAGATGGATTTTCTCTCCGACCCAAGCGAAGCTTGGGAATTCTTAAAATCCCAGAGGGATGCAGATATAATCGATAGTGCTCGAAGACACTGTTACAGATACTAAAGAAATCTCAGCCCTGCTTGTGATGGCATAGTTTAAACGAAGCCTCAAGGGGCGACAATATTCAGTTATTTTACCAGATTCATTTTTATTGTACTTATTATTAAATAAAACAACTGGTAAAATGAGTTTAATCCTCAATTTACATGATTAGTAAGAGGTATTATCGTTCATAAGTGCTCAGGGTATTCTCCTTATTTTATACCAAATAAAAAGTTTGTTCTCAAACCATTTTCCCGTAGTCAGGAAAATGGTTTATTCTATTACTAAAATTATTCATATTATTTGTTTGTTCGCTTTTTACAATGGATATACACATTAGTCCCTGCTTCCTTACAAGCAGTTACTAATGATGATAATAACCACAAAATTTGAACTATTTCTTTTATTTCTTTAACATTTTTTATTACATCCTCATTTTTATCAATTAATCTTTGATTTTTCTTTAAATTATTAATTAATCTGTGTTCATTATATACTCCCAAAAGGAAATAAGTTAAAATCTCAAGTCTCTTCATTAACGAAATTATTGTTCAAGCCCTCTTACCACTCTATCTCTACTTCATCTTTCTTCTTCTTTTTTTTCTTAGCTTTTCCCCCTACGGAGAATTGCTTCACAGATTCGTTTAGAATTGAATTCTCTTTCAGCTTCGCCTTCTCTTCCTCTTCATGAATCTTATGATTAAGCAGTAGCAATCTCTCCAAGACCTCTTTACGTGCCTCAGGAGAAATAGTATAACGCACTCTATCATTCTCAGGTAAATAGTCCACGTCATAGAAATCATGGGCTAAATCGATAGGCTCTTGACTATCTGAATCTTCGGACCAGCCATAGGCAGTAAGCACCAATTGGTCCATTTCCTTATGTAATTTGCGTAATTGAATAATCCCACTTATAGCTGTTTGCAAATCACATACTTTCTCTGTTTTGGCTAAATGATGTACTAACTCATAAATACCTTTATTATACTTCTTTTGAAAGAGCTGATTATTTAAATTATGATAATCTTGTTCAACTTCTAGACTAATCGCCAAAAGGTCATCATTTACTAAAGGATTATGAAACTGATTATAAGTCTTGGTTAACCCTAACTGAAGATTTTGCATTAACTCTTGTCTAAAGAGATGATACTTCTCACCTATCTCCTCTAATTTTTCTTCTATATCAATTGATAGCTTTTGTGGGAATGGGAAGGTTTCAATACAATCAGCAATTGTATACCTTATCCTAGATTCAAGTGTTGAAGCATTTTTCCAACACCATTCTATATTAATGTTTGAGTTAAAAATTGCGAAAACATCTTCTAAACCGTTGCATATAACATTTAAACCAACATCAAAAATTTTATTGGTATCATTATATGAAATCATCAAGTATTTTGATACTCTACATGAAACCATCACCCTTTCCATCTCTGCTATTGTTTGGTAGAGTTTAGGTCTAAGTCTTAAGAAGATCCACCAATACAGTATTCCAATTGAATCGTTTTGTTGCTCTCTCTCAGGTTTAACTTTCTCCTCAACAATTTCTAAACACTCTGGGAAATCTTGAGCTACTCTTCCTTGGTAATCAGGAGGAGCAAGCACAATATTTCTTTGTCTTCTGATATTATCTTCAATCTCCATCTGTTGGCCTTTTGATAGATATGACCACTCATCTTGAGTCATCCTTCTCAAAGGCCAGTCAAAGAAGTTTATTACATAGCGGCTAGGAGCTTGATCAATGGAGTTATTTAGATCTTGACCATTTAGATAGGGAAAGATCACTTCTTTATTAGCTTGATTTTTGGCTATTAATTCATCAGCTTGTTCAGGAGATAAAACAAAACCATTTCCTAAAACAATTGAACCTTGAAAACTCTTATCTTTATTTTGATCTAATTGATAAGGTTCACCTAAAAAAACAGTGTCATCTAAGTATGAAGTAATCTGGGATACCGACTTATTATCTAAGAAATATTTTCCCTTCCACTTGCCTTTAAATATTGAAAGTAAAGATACAGATACATTAGCAATACCAGGCCATTTTTTATTTCTAAAAGCAAAATTGATAGAACCACCTTTTTCATTTATCAC
Source organism: Cloacimonadales bacterium (SeqCode) (assembly GCA_963692475.1). Taxonomy (GTDB): domain Bacteria; phylum Cloacimonadota; class Cloacimonadia; order Cloacimonadales; family JAFGVF01; genus JAEKNW01. Next base: position 1,314,110 of record OY829950.1, on the reverse strand, counting down.
TGCTAAGCCACCTTCACGAGCTGCCCCTTGGGCTATAGTGTTAGTTGAAATAAGGGCTTGGAAACCCTGGTCTTTTATTAATCTATATATTCTTCTAAAGAAATAAGTTACTAAATCTACACTGGATATTGGTGCAAAAGTAATCTGGATATAATTAGCAAAATTATGACCATAGGTTCCTGTGATTCTTTGACCTCCTAAAAAAGGTGGATTGCCTAATATACAATCGAAGCCACCCTTGGTAAATATCTCAGGAAACTCTAAGAACCAGTGGAAGAATCTATTTTTTAAACTTATAGATTGAGCTTTACCTACAGCTTGATAAAATATATTTGTTCCATTATAGAGAGTCCGATAAGAAGCATCAGTCATAAACATCTTCTCATTTTTTTTTGTTTTTTCAATAAAGAATTGGGCAGTTATTACATCTGCTAATACTTTTAGTTCTAACCAGTCTTCTTTTTCGATAATCTCTTTATAAAAATTCTCTTTTGCCTGAATTTGGGCAGGATTATTTTCTGGCATAGCGTTGAGTTTAGCAAACTTTTCAGCTATACTGTCTATTTTAGAAAAGATACTAGTTTGCTCAGGAGAATATGCTTTTCTCTCTTTCTTATTTCTATCTCTTAGTTCTTTACAGACATCTTTATCATCGCCAGCTAGTTTTTTAAAAGCCTGGTCAGCTATTCCGTGGTCAAGCTCAGAAGCATGAGCTAAACCTACAATAGCATTACCGCACTTAATCTTATTATCTAAGAAGTGGAGAGCTTGTCCTGGGACATGGGCTTCTAACCAGAGGGCTATTTTACAGAGTTTAACTGCCATAGGATTTAGGTCCACACCGTAGATACAAGAGGATATAACATCTCTAGTGGCAATACGAGCTTGGGAAGGAGTAGGTTGAGCTTCTCCTGATCTTACTTTTGCCAACTCATAGGCTATTCGTCTGGCAGCATTAAGAAGGATGTGACCCGACCCACAAGCAACATCACAAACTGTGATTGAAAGCAGTTCTTGCTCTGGATTGGCTAATTTGAGTTTATCTTCTATTATGTGGTCTAAGGAGTTATCTATAAGAGGTTTTACCAATTCATCAGGGGTATAGTGGGAGCCGGAAGATGATCTTTCACTACCTTTCACTAAATCAAATTTGATAGGGTCAGATAGGGTATCAAAGTTACCGGAATATTCTAACAAGCCTTCATAAACTGAGCCAAACTCTTCCACATTCAAGCCTCCGTAGTTAACTCTTATTTTTTGGTGAGAATCTTTATCAATGAAGAATGATAGTTTTCTTAATCCTGTTAAGAGACCAGTGTTAGTAATAAGAGAATTTTGTAGATAACCTATTGCCGAGGGGACAAAGATATCTCCTCCCAGAGGCTCAATATTCATCTTATGACTTTTTTCATTACTATCAAAGATAGAGAAGGTATTAATTAATCCTAACCAAAGATCGTGATAGGCTTGTTCTTCTAAGAAGTTGCGGTCAGCTTTTTTTCTTAAAGCAGAGACACTATAGTAGTTATAATATAAATCTATTATCTTTTTGTCTGTATCTTCCGGGAAGATAAGTTTTCTCTCTTCTATTACTAACAAAAAGAGGATTCTATAGATTAGATTAAGTAAATCTTGATAGAATTTATCACCTGTCAAAGCCCCCTTTTCAATAGCCTGCTTAAGTTCAAGATTCTGGGGATTAGTTAGGAAGCCATTAGCAAAATCCTTGATAGCAGATTCTACAGCTTGAGACAAACTATCTCTGATTCTGGTCCCAGATTCTAAAGATTCTTGGTGATAGCATTCTATTAATGATTCAGGAGCAGAATCTTGGTCTTTAGGCATCCTTGTGGCATGTAAAAGCCTGAAGAGAAGTGCAAAATCAGCAAAGAGATTTTCTTCAAAGATTTTTTGTAAGTCGAATTCTAAGTAGGATATATTTATTAATCTGGTAGAATCTCTTAATAATCTGATTTGCTTACCATTTGTAATTAAGCCATAGAGATGTTCAGATAAATTAAGATATTCTTGCATCAAGGCATGGGGAGACATTCTTGGTCCGCCTGATAATCTTTTTTTATCTAAATCATCTTTGAAACCCATGATATGAACGGGAAAATCTTGTAACTTGCTATCTCGGTGACTTATGGCGTAGGACTTTTCATTGATAAGTTGAGCTTTGTTGACCTCTAAATTATATCCTAAAAGGGTTAAAAAAGGTAGGACAAAAGAATTACGAGTCTGGGTAGTTCCTGTTTCACTTTCTTTGACCTTAGTCTGTTGATGGGTGAAATTCTCATAAAGAGCATTAGCAGATGCCCAAGCTGAGTTAATCTCATCTTTAAGAGATAATTTCTTGGGTAAATCAAAGTCACTTGCTTTCTGACCTTTAAAGTCACTTTCAACTGCTATCTTATCTAAAATATCAGCTAGAAATATCGAACCTTGGATTGATATTGATGGATAAATCATGATAACTCCTTTTGGTCTTCATTAACTAAGGGAATTAAAATATAAAGTCCCATCAAATCCATTGGTAATACAGGCTCTACAGGACTGTAACTTTTCCCTCCGGCAGCTTTCCTAAATCTCTCATGGGCAGCAACTAGATTATTTGCTCTTTCAATAGCAAGATTATCAATGACGTCTTTATGATTATCTATTGATTTTAGTTCTGCTTCAATGAAATTCCAGCTGGCATATTGCGTTAGATTGACTGAAGATGTAGCCTTATATAATAAGTCTTGAGCTTCTTCTTGAGAGAGGCTATTATCATCTTCAATGTTACCCTTATAACCCCAAAGCAACATTTCTTCAGCTACTATTTTCTTCTTAGTCCGAGATTCTTCAATAACATTGCGTACTCTGTAAACTAGCAAGCTTGTTTTAATAGTTACATCCTTAGTTCTGACAAGACTAGCCCTGGCAATATTGTATTTAGGATTAGCAGATATTGAATCAGCTAAAATCATCCTGCTAAGTGATTCTACCAAAGGATGAGCCCTACCAATATAGATATGTTTTGCCGGAGTAGGAGACTCAAAACTCAAGTTTATTTTGCTTTCATCAGGTAAAATATATCTTAAAGTAGGAGGAAGATTCACAGTTTCTAAAATATAACCTTGTGAGCTTTTAAGTATATTTGTATTAAAAAGAGACAGAGCATATTTCACAAATGCTTCTACATCTTTCTGAGAACCCATGATAAGATCAATGCTTTTTAAATCCTGTTCAATCTCATCAGCTCTAATAGCATTTTGTGCAAAGATATCACGAGTAGCCTTTTGCATATCTTTAGCCTCTTCAATCTTTTTAGAAACTTCCAGAGAATGGTCAGTCCCAAAACTTATTACTTGTTGCTGATCTTTATTCTGTAATTCTATAAACTCATTCATAATAGTGTCAATTAGAGATTTGCTGTCCTCTGGAAAAGCAACAGTAATTCCTATTGATCTCCTAATATCACGAATCTTTCTGATTAATACTTTGAGTACAATCTCATCTATGGGATTGTCTTCACAATAGATTAAAATAGATTCTACTTTAGGAGCTGTCTGACCATACCTGTCTATTCTTCCCTCTCTTTGTTCTAATCTATTAGGATTCCAGGGTAAGTCATAATGCAAGACTGCTGTAAATTGATCTTGTAGGTTTATTCCTTCACTTAGACAGTCTGTAGCTATAAGTATTTTTTGCGGGGATTTCTTCATAGATTCGATAATCTCTTTTCTGACTTCATCTGGTGATTCCGAGGTAATTACTTGAATTTCAAGTTTTGGGAATGATTTACTAAGCCAGTCTTTAAATCTCTCTCCTAAATAATGAGCTGTGGTAATAAAACGACAAAAAATTACAGGATTAAAATCTTTTTCTAACCACTCTTTTACTTTCTCTGTGGCAAACTGAGCCTTATAATCTTCTTGAATGTCTAATTCCGTAATTCTTTTAGCAAATTCTGTAAGTTTTCTTTTCTGATATTCACTCCATTGAACTGAATTTAAAGAGTTAGTAGGGTCAAAATCAGGGTTGTGATAATCACCATCAAAAATTTCATAAGAAAAGTCTTCATTATCACTAAACTTATTATTGGATAGTCTATTATTTAGCATGTTGAGAGCTGTTTGAGGACTTGATGAAAAACCTCTAAGTAGAGAAAGAGCAGACCAATACTTAAATCTAAAAGCCTTATCTTCTTTATCTAAGTTTTGGTTTAATAAGAAGTTAGAAAAATCTATATAAAGCTCTTTATATGTATCTGTCATTTGAAAAGCTAATTCATCTATTGATCTTTCTGGAAATGGAGTATCCTCATCTAACCACTTAGTAACATCAGCCCTTCGTCTCTGAACAAAATGCTGAGCTAGCTTTCTTTTGTCTCCTTGAGAAAAATCAGAAAATTCAGCTCCTATATACTTCATATCTATATGACCTAATAATGAACTAAATTGTTCTTTTTTTCCACTATGAGGAGTTGCTGTTAATAAGACCAGATGTTGATTTTCCTTGTTAGCAATCTGACGGACTAAATTATATCTTTGATGTTGATTTTTTTGTGATTGATTGGAAACAGTACAGGTATGTGCTTCATCAATGATAACAAATTCAGGACAATCGTTTAAGAAAGAAGAAATTCTACTATCACTTTTAATATAATCTATGGATATTACCTGATAAGGATAATATTTATAGACACTAGTATCTTGATAGCCCATCTCTCTGTCCAACTTACTTTGTGTGTTAGACCTGATAATTACAGCTTCAATCCCAAACTTATCTTTAAGCTCAGCTTGCCATTGTTCACAGAGCTGAGGAGGTGTAATAATTGCAAACCTCTCAATCTCTCTTCTCTCTAGTAATTCTTTAACTATTAGAAGAGATTCAATAGTTTTACCAATTCCGACATCATCAGCGATGAGAAGTCTGACTTGCTCAGTCTGCTTTAAAGCCATTATTAAGGGTATTAATTGATAAGACCTAGGTCTAAATGCTAACTTTGCTAAAGACCTAAAAGGTCCTGAAGCACTTCTGAATCCAAGTCTTGTCGCATCATAAAGTAATTTAGCTGTGGCAAAATCACCAATATCTTTTAACTTTAATTTAGGATAAACCGAATCTGTTATACTATCACTATTGGATTTTAAAGGACCATAAACTCCAGTTATATCTGAATCAAGTCCATCTAAAGGTTTTAATAAGGTGATATCTTTTTCTAATTCAGGTAATACAATCCAATCTCGATCCCTAAATCTGACTAATGTACCTGGTGCATGTTTTATTTCATTATTCATCCTTAATCCTTTTTAACAACTTGATAAAATATATCTGGTCTTTTATTAATTACTTCCTCTAAATCTTGTTTATAGTGATAGATAACTATATCATAACCTGCATTTCGTAAAGCATCTCTTTGCTCCTTATCCTTCTGTTTAATATACTCTCTATCATGTGGGCTTCCATCACAGAAAATCACAGTATTGCTTTCTGAATAGTAAAAATCAGGAATACAATAGATGTTTGGGATATTCTTTTGAGCAATATCAGGAAGCTTCATTCCCTTTGAGTAAAGAAATTTTATAAATTTGACTTCGGTAGAAGAGTTTTCATCTAAATGTTTAAGCAAATACAAGTATTGGTCTTCGTAAGAAGAATATAGATTATTAGTCCTAATCTCAGGTTGGCATAACAGTAAAGTGTTAAGTGTCTCTTTAATCTCAAATCTGTCTATCTGGTCATGGAAACGTTGATTATAATAGCTTAACAAATCATCATAAGTTGCAGGTATTCCTTGGTCTTCATCAAACCTACAAACCTTGATTGCCTCTGCTATCACTTTAGTAAAAGTGGAAGCATCCTTAGCAAAACGTGATAAAATACCAAGGCTACCCTCAGAAGATTCATATATCATGATATTTGGTTTTTCTGACTCACCCATTAGAGTTGAACCTATCTCACTTGATTCTGCATTAAAGAAGTTTTCTATGGCTTTTTTCAAGGCATATTGCAGGGTAATGATTCCAGCGTTTGATAAGGCTAGTGCTTGCATAGGCTGAATATAAAGGGTATCTGTAGTGATGTTAGTAAACAATTTAACACTACGCAATTTACTAGGGTCTTTATCATTTTTCTGGTTTTCTCTTTCATCAGCTCTTGATTTCCATAAACCTGTATCTAAATCTATGATAAAACCCTCTTCATCACTATTTTTAACCCATCTGTGATTTATATAATATAAATTTGCGGTTGGAATGAAATGTATTTTTATCAGTGTCTCATCATCCTTTTTTATAGAAATCTCTTTTACGGCATCTTGTCTTTCCGGATTAGAGAAATAACACTTAATATTATAGCCCTGGGAAGTCCTGATTTCTTCTTCACAAGATATACGTTGAGTTATCTCTGCATAAGACTCTCCTGCTTCAATAAGATTGGTTATTAGCTCAACATTCTCAGCACTTAAAGCTTGATTAGTTATTGGACAGTTATTCATAGAAAGAGCATTATCCCAGAAGATATAGCCACTATTATTACTGACTTTAACCTTTTGAAGCTTGTTCTCAATATCTAACATGGAGATTTTCTTTATCTTATATTTGTTACCATTGTGATAAATCATATTACCAGGTCCAAATTCTCTTAAGGCTATGGAACGAGGTCTTGATAAGTATTTCCCATCATTTCCATTAGTAAGAAATGACCTTAAAGGTAATCTGGTAAAGTTGTAACCTGGAAGAAAACCCTCGGCAGCTAAATATCTGTAAGGATAAAATTCAGATAAACTATTACTATGATCTTCATTTCGTAATACCTTTAGAAGATTTCCAGCTAACCTGTGATTCCTATCAGCTTCTTTCCAAATAGGTGACTTAGATGAATATAATCCACTTCCTGTAATCTGATTAGCTCTGTTAATCTGATCATTAGCATTCTTATCCATATTCTCCCAGCGAGAGAGTACTTTGATAAAGTCATTTTTAAAGTTATCTATTGTCGCAATAATCCATTCATCACTAATAACTAATTCATTATCTAAGAAACTTGAAATAATCATCTTAAATCTATTTATTACTTCATCTTTATCTAAATCACTTATTTTTAGGCTATCTAAGACGTCTGATCTTAAATCATAAGACAATATATTCTCATGTTCATATAAATCAAAAAGACTATTGTTTAGATTTAGATTGCATTTAGCGATTAAGAGGGCATGAAGGTGAGTTTTTAACATATCAACATTATTAAGCTCTATATTAGGAACTTTAACCTTACCTGCGACCATATCGATAGAATTTCTGTAATAATGACGGTCATGGGGAGAAAATGTTGAACAAGAGGTAAAGACTAAGGCTGCTGAACCACTTCTACCTGCTCGACCTGAACGTTGGGCATAATTAGCAGGATTAGGGGGAACATTTCTCATATGAACAACATTTAAAGAGGATATATCAATACCTAATTCCATGGTAGGTGAGCAATAGAGAGCTGAGATTAAACCATTTCTAAACTTCTCTTCTCTTTCTTGCCTAAGTTCATTATCTATTTGCCCCGTATGTTCTGCAGCTAAATAGATTTTATGCTTTGCAGGATTAGATTTATAAAGCTTCTTAAAGAAATGATTAACCTTTACTTCTCGGTTTTTAATACGATTGTGTTTAATAATATCTAAATCATAAGTTTCTTCATCAGCATATTCCCAGAGAATTGACGATAAATTTAACTGATAAGTTTTTATTTCTTCTTTATTGCTTGTTTTTATACGGGTTGATTCTAACCAATTAGCATTTTCAAAAGTGGAGAAAATATTTTCAACTATAATTTGATAGTTTTCCTTGTTTATAGAAATATCTTTATCTTTGAGAAGTTGAATTAAATATTTCCCAAACCTACTACTATATCCTGCCGATACATAATGTTCAGTATGTCTTTTTCCAACTGGATGAATATGAATATAAGTAGCTTCCATAATCTTTTCTTCATCATCTAATGTCCAAGGAGCAATCTTTAGTTTTTCTCTGATAGCTTTTGTATTTTTCTCTATTGTATCTTTTGTTAAATAGTTTCTATCATAGAGAGAATAAGATTTTCTGAAGAAGTCTAAGATTTGAAAAGTTATCTCTTTTCTTTCCTGAAGATTAAAATGATTCCAGAATAATGGATCTTCCCACATCTCTTCATACTCACAGTTCTCATCAAGATTACTATAAGAAATTTTTAACAATCCGCACTGTTCCAAGTTAGGTAGAATGACTCTCCAACTTCTTCTTAAATCATAAAGGAGTTTGTACATAATCAACATTTGCAACTTATCCTCAAGATCTCTTTGAACAGCTGGAAATTCCTTTTCTTTTCCTGAATAGTCATAATAAGAAAGATATAAGCTATTAGTTACTTCTTTAGCTATAACTGTTGAATCAAGTTTTCTTTTTCTTTTTAAAGCATCATAAATAGCTGTACGTAATCTGACCACAAAGTAGAAATCATTAAAATGACCAGCTTGTAAGGAAGCATCCTGTCTGTTATCTGTGAAACTAAGTAGTTTTTTTTCTGTTTCACTAATTGATCCCAAACTATTTAGATTGCTTAAAATTGAATATGTTAAGATAGTTGTTGAAGTACTTCTTCCTTCTGAACCTAATCTAGTAACCTTAGTAATTTCACTAGTTCTTGTATCATAAATAGTTCCACATGATGGATCTAATAAAAAACCAACTGGGATAAACAAGCCTTCTATTTGAAACTTTTCTCTAAATGAATAGAGACCATTCTTGTTGAAGAATATTTCTTTAGGAAGGTGCTTCTTCTTATCGCTTTTAATTGAGAAGTTACCGGACTTCAATTCATTTTTCCAAGTTTCTGGAATCATATCTTGAATTTCTTCCCCTGTATAGTCTTCAGTAAAAGGAAGGATGTATCCTGCTAATTGTTCTTCAATATCACTAACATCTTCAAATTCTCTGGGTATTATTTTTCCTTCAGCATGATCCAATCTTACACAAAAAAACTCTTTTCCAGAGTATCTACTGAATACTATCGGGAAAATAGGTAAAGAATCTTTTTGACGAAGTGGTTCTAAAGTAGGGTTAGATAAATCTAAATAAGAATGTACTAAGCCAGTTTGAGAAATAAACTGGTGAATTTTAAAAGGTAATAATTGTTTCTCATCACCATGTTCAGAATTATACTTGGAAAGTAAAACTAGAAAATCTTCGATTTTTGTTCTACATAAGCTATGATCTAATCCTGTTAAATCGACTAGTTTTTGAGACATCTCTTCCATAGTCAAAGGATTATTTCTAACCAAGAGACCATCTTCCCAACTTAGGGCTATATTTTCTTCTAACCAAATACCTAAAGGATTAGTTTTAAAATCAATTATCTCTTCATTCTCAGAAGAATTTAAGTATGAGATTAAATTTTCTTTTATATTCATATCTGAAACAAAGCTCTTCTCCAAAAACTCATTCACAATTTGATTTTCAGAGAATTTCTTACCAAATATCTTAAAAGCAAAATCTGCGACTATTCTATTCTTATCTAAATTACTTTCGCCTGATGCCATGGTTGCTGAAGTACCAATGCAGGCAACATTATTGCTTGTTGAATGGGTGATTCTTCTAATCAACATAGCAACATCAGCTCCCTGCCTACCTCTATATGTATGTAGTTCATCAAAGACTAAATATTGAATATTCTTAAAAATATTTTTTCTTAAATTCTTCTCCCGAGGTCTGGTTAAAATAAGTTCTAACATCATATAATTAGTTAGAATAATATGAGGAGGATTCTGATGTATCTTTTCTCTTTCTTCCTGACTCTCCTGTCCAGTATATTTTTTTGCAGTAATTGGGAATCTTTCTCCTGTTCTCTCTTCATAGCTATTTTTATATTTATTAATTTCTTCTTCCTGAGAATTAATTAAAGCATTCATTGGATAGACAATTACAGCATTAATAACTCCATCCTGACGATTGTTTAAAATATAGTTAAATATGCTTGCTAAATACGTAATTGATTTACCTGAACCTGTGCCAGATGTAACAACAAAATCCTTCTTATTAATCCCTAACTTAATTGCTTCAATCTGATGTCTATAAAGAGGAAAATTAATTATCTTATGTAGTGTGGGATTAACTTGACTTGCTAATTCTGACTTATTTATTTCTCCGATTATTTCAAAAGAAGGATTGAACTGAATAAGTGGCTTTTTCCAAAAAGAACCCTCGTTGAATTTTTCTGTAACAAAACTTGCTATTTCCTTATTCTCAATATTAAGAAAACTCTCAATATAATCTCGATAATCTTTCATTATATTTCGGTGAATATCAAAAAGATTTTCTTTCACTTAAGCCTCCTATAAATCCAATTTATCATTTATTTGAAAAAGCCGTTGCATTGATTAATTGTCAAGATTTATTTACATCTGTTTATCAACTCCTTAACGAGACTGTTGAATCTCAAGCCACCCTTCCTAATAGTTTATCCTTCAAGAAGACGATATTATTGCCCACCTTTAGGAGTTCTTGACATTTTCTAATGTTTTTTTGTTAGTAAAATTGTTTTTCAGTCAGATGTTAACCTCTTCAGTCGGACGGTTTCTCTTCAGTAGCTTTAGCGAAGGGAGATGGAGATTCTCTCCACCCCAAGCGAAGCTTGGAAATTCTTAAAATCCCAGAGGGATGCAGATATAATAGACAGAGCTCGAAGACACTGTTACAGATACTAAAGAAATCTCAGCCCTGCTTGTGATGGCATAGTTTAAACGAAGCCTCAAGGGGCGACAATATTCATTTTGTTGAATTTTACCCTAAAAAACTACTTTAGCAAATCAGACTATACAATCTAAGTTTGAAAATGAATTACTCTTTTCTTGACATTATTTGTCAAAAAAATATAATATGAAAAAAATAACTTAAATGGATTAGAATTAATGCAGATTGATAGAACAGTAGATCATATTTTATTTGATTTTGATGGTACAATAGCTGATACATTACCTTTAGGGTTTGAACTATATAATGAAATAGCAGAGCAATATAACTTTATAAGTGCGGATGATTCTGAAATTCCGCAATTGATGAATATGTCAATTGCAGAGATTCTAAAATTAAAGAATATTCCTCTCTATATGGTGCCTATAGCTCTATTTAATGTAAGGAAGATGATGAAAAAGAGATTATCTGAAGTAAAGCCTTTTGAGGGAATTAAAGATTTTCTTTATAACTTAAAGAAAGCAGGATATCATCTTTCAATTATATCATCTAACTCCAAAGAGAATATGATTAAGTTCTTTGAAATGAACAATATTGATGTTTTCAATTATATTTATTCCAGTACATCACTATTTGGAAAGGATAAGCTGATAAAGCACTATCTCAAGGCTGTTAAAACAACACCAAGTAAAGTTATTTATGTAGGTGATGAGATTCGTGATATTGATGCAGCCAAAGCTTCAAACATTAGAGTTATTGGTGTTACTTGGGGTTATAATGACAGAGAATTATTAATCAAGCACAATCCAGATTATTTAGTTGATTCAGTATCTGATTTGCAAGATGTTCTTATTCCTAACTATTAACCCAAATAATGCAGTAGATCTTTTAGAATAGCACTATATTCATTTGCAAAAGTAACTTACATAATTCTTCCGAATATATATATATATTATGCGTCAGAATTCTGCAAGCTATTTTGCTAAAAGAATTTGCACTCTTCTCTAAAGCTCTATTGCACCATTTGGGATTAACGTTCAAAAAGATAAACCACAAAAAAGGAAATAATCATGAAGATAGCTGTAATTGGTTTTGGTGCTGCCGCAATAGGATTTCTTTATAGTTTGAAAGGAAGCAAACATCACATAGATGTCTATGAAAAGGCTAAAGATATATACTCTAGCTCAGTCTCTGGAATCAGGGCTGATGGGAAAATATTTGTTTCATCAGATATGGGAGGTGATTTATCTGTAGATTTGGAGCTCCAACAAGATGTAGTAAATTATTATCTTTCTAAGGTTAACTGTTCTTTTGACAAAATTGAACAAGGGGCATCTTTCACAAATTCCAGCTATTTTGAAAGCTTTTATGCTAAAGGTTTTAATCCTGTCCATGCTAAATTTTGGCATATAGGTACTGATGAACTAAAAAATGTTGTTAGAAATATATTTGAAGAATTAAACTCTTATGACAATATTAACTTCCACTTCAACAGTCAGATAGATTCTGTGAATATAAAAGATAATCCACAAATCTGTTTTCAGAATGGAGATAATTTAGAGTATGACAAAATTGTAGTTGGTGTTGGAAGAACAGGGCATAGATTAGTAAAATCTATAATTAATAATCATCCTGAATTCATTATGGAAAATACTAAGGTGGATTTGGGTGTCAGATTTGAGCTTCCTAACCATATTGTTGAAAATTTGAACAGAGAAATGTATGAATTTAAAGTACAACTTAGAACTGCATCAGGTTATTCGGTTCGTACATTCTGTAATAATCCTTCTGGTTATGTTGTTACTGAAGAGTATGAGGATTTTATGACTGTTAATGGTCATGCTAAACTTAAAGAAAAAAGCTCAAATACTAATTTTGCAATCTTAGTTACTCACTCTTTTACAGAGCCTTTTAATGACCCAATAGGTTATGGTTCTTATATTGCTAAACTTTCGAATATTCTTGCTGGTGGTGATAAAGTTATTCTCCAAACCTTTGGTGATTTTGCAAGAACTAAAAGAACAAAACACCTTGGTAGAGTAATACCATCCCTTCCTGCTGATAAATATATTCTTGGTGATCTTAACTTAGTATTCCCGGGAAAGACTTGCCAAGCTCTTTTAGAATTTATTGAGACTTTAGATAAAGTAGTACCTGGAATTGCCTATAAAGATAATTTGATGTATGGTACTGAATGCAAATTCTATAGCAATAAGGTTACTAATAAAGATAGCTCAAAAATATTGTTCATGGGTGATTGCTCAGGGTGGACTCGTTCCATCACTTATGCTACTGCTCATGGGATGATGCTGGCAAAAGAGATGGAGAATTCTTATAAATAAGTACTAACTCTTTTCTTTAAGTATTCTTTCAATTCTCATCACACTCTCTTTATGATAATCATCATTTTTCTTGAAAGCTATAACTTCTTCAAATGAGGCAATTGCTTCATCATAGCGTTGGGCTTTACCATATCCCATTCCCAGAAAGAACTTGGTCATGATAATTTCTTCTTCTGTTAAGTCACTTCTCTTTTCAATATTTTCTAAATCTAAAATTCCATCAGGCACCTTTCCTAAAAAAGAAGGCATATTAATCTTGAGAATACCACGCCAAAATTTAGCATTCTTATGTTGAGGGTCTAACTCTAAGGCATCGTCAAAAGCATTAATAGCAGAGGAAGCTAAAACTGCTGCTCTAAGCATATAAGTATCCTTAGCAGCTAATCCCGCCATATACCCATAAACACTCAAGACATCAGGGTTGTTTGGATATTCTTTTTTTGCATCTTTCATTAGCTGGAAAGCTTGATTAATATCATTATGTTCTAAGTCAAAAGCAGATTGAATAATTTCTTCAGGTGGATTCCCCCATAACATTATGGTCATTAATATTATTATTAAAATTATTGCTCTTTTTTTCATTAATCTTCCTCTTAATAGGGATGAATATCCCATAATATCTTTTAATCCACTTTCATTTAAGTCAGAATAATTGTCCAGTGCAAATTAGTATTCAACTTTAAGTTCACTTATAATCCAATCTCCTTTAGTAGTTTGACGATAACTCTTCCCTCCCAAGCTAAGTTTAACTTTCTTAATTGAATAGTTTGCATGAGGCCAGTGAGAGACTTCTGCATAAACATAGTAGTCTCCTCGCATTAATAAATTTCCCTCAGTGTCCTTATTGTCCCAGTAGAAGATGTGCTTACCACTATCAATGCTGGCTCCGGTAACTTTAACAAGAGAATCATCAAAATTAGATTTCTTAGCCCATGTAGGAAGATGTACTTGTTTCTCTTTAATGTTAGCACTAAATGCTGAGATATAAATAGGAGCTATAAAATTACCCTTATCATTCTCAACCCAGACAGCAGTTTGAGGGGCTATATAGTCTCCAAATCCTAAAGATAGAGTTACTTCAGTCAGCATCCCATCAGGCTTTTTAGCTTCTGTTTTATCAAATTGCATTTTAGTAACTAACTTCTCTTTCTCTTTTTCACTAACACTAGCTATGAACCTATCTGTTAGTTCCATCCTTTGTGTTCTTTCTTCAACTCTCGTTTTAATTTTTTCTGCTGATTGAATATTATCTGAATTAGAACTATTATTAATTACCCAAAGTGCTTCTTCCTTTGCTTCATCAAGAGATTTAACAAAGAAAGGGAGCTGACTTAATACTTCTGCTTTCAAAAGATGGAAATCTTCGTTATCTGGCATCATTGCAACAATTCTTCTTAGTGTATAAGCTACATTAAAAGCTAAATCAGACATAAAAGCAACTTCTTCATAAGTCTTCTCATCATATCCATCTTCAGAAACTACTCTGATAACATTGAGATATTTCAAGTGGAGTTCTATATTGCTCGTATCTTGTTTTGTCGCTTCAGTTAATAACTTATAAGCATTTAAATAATCTTCCTGCTCTATATATTTATCAGCTTGAGCTTCAAAATTTACATCAGTTTCAGTATCTTCAGCTTTTTTTTCTGTCAATTCAGTCAATTGTTGGATACTATCTTGATAAAAAGGAGAATCTACTCCATACCTAACTACATTCTTAAAAAACTCTACTGCTTGCTCTGAATCACCTTTTTTAATATATGCATGACCTAAATAATAAGAAGCTAACAAATAATCATCATTACTAATACCAGCTCTGCTATAACTTTTGGTTAAATCAGCTATTCCTTTATCAAGCTTACCTAAAAATTTAGGGAGATTAATTCTCAAAATACCCCTCCATAAAATGGCATCTTTATGATCAGCTTCTATCTCTAATGCTTTATTGAATGTTTTCTCAGCTTTGGAAGATATCATTCCTGCCTTTAAGAAACTTACCTGTCCAGCACTTTTACTTAACATCAAAGCATACACACTAAGAACATCTGCATTCTCAGGATATTCTTCAGAAGCCTTTTCCATTATCTCTGTTGCTTTAAAAATATCACTACTTTCTACCTTAAAAGCAGAAGAAATATACTCTTCAGCTGTTTTACTAAATAGATTCATGCTTGTAAAAACTAATATTATTATCAAAATTCTTTTCATGATTGTTCCTCCTAAGAACTAACTAATCTTTCTATAGTTGCTATATACTTAGCATAAGCCTTTTTGCCATCATTACTAACCCAGTATATCGTGATTGGCTTTCTATCAACAAAACTCTTCTCCACAACAATATAACCAGCATCCTCTAACTTCCTTAAATGGGTACTGAGATTCCCATCAGATGTTTTTGTCTGCTTCTTTAAAGTAGCAAAATCCGTCTTTCCTCTCGCTAAGAGAATTGTCATTATAGCTAATCTGATGCGAGCATGAATTATATCATCTATCTCATTATAATCAAATATAGCTTCTTTCTCTTTTGCCATTTATCTATTCTCCTTTCTCCAAAGCATCTCTAACTTGATACCGGGAAGAACCTGGAGTAAAAACATTAATCCTCCAAAATAAAGAAGAGTATTTGCTCCACCATAAGTAGTAACCCTTGTTAAGTAGAATAATGCTATTGAAGTAATCCACCATATAATTCCAACACCCATCAACCACTTATATTGATTTAACCAACCATTAATAAAGTAAGCAGAACCAACCACAGTACCCATCATTGGTGAAACTGCGTAATAATTGATAACTCCAGCAGATGTTGCAACAAAAGCTAAAATCATCATTGTTATACCATGACAAAGCCAAATCACACCTAATATCTGCTGAGAATATGTTGAAACACTCGATTTCTCTCTTTTCCGCTCCACTAATGTTGATACTGTCCAACCTAATCCACAAGCGATTATCCATACTAGCATATAATAGAGTCCATTTTGAATAGGCTTCTGTATTCCCCAATAAGTAAACAAGAGTGCTATTATTACAAATAAGCCCCAAATTATTGAAGGCATACCACTTCCTAAAGCTAACTTCCGATTATCCTCTACTAAGGATTTTATAAACTTTAAACTTTCTTCTGCATTTTTCATTTTTACTCCCTTAAAACATTGTACTTTGAAATACAAAGTTAATTTAATTTAAAAGAACTATTTGGCAAGCTTTTTTTTTCTTCTATCCTAAATATTCTGAATAGAATTTACTGATTTAGTTATAATAAAGCCTTTTATTAATATCCGCAAAAATAAAAGAGAAAATCCGCAAGAATAAATGAGAAATTGTTTTAGATGAATGTAAAAAGATAAAAGTCCGCAAAAAAAGAAGAGAAATTTCTCATTTAATTTTGCAGACTTTTAATAAGATATTATAATGGATCTTCAGGTCCTGATGCATCAATTCTCTTAAACCATACAATAATCTTATAAGTAGAGCCAACAGTCAAACCACTTATGTTAATCTTATCCAAATGCTCTTTAGTAACTGCAACATAAGGCTCGAGTTGTTTATATATTTTTGTAGAGATAGTATTTTCTTGGACATAAAAGTCACCTTCATCTTTAAGAATTTGAATTGCTAATTCAGTTGAAACAGATCCTGATAGGCTTGAATCCAAAGAAGCATAAGCCTTCAATACCGACTCTAATATATCAACAGAAGCACTATCGGCAATATGCCTAAAAGAATACATATAGGGATGTTTGTTAAATATCTTATCTAAAGCAGTATTAACATCACTAGCACCCCATTGAGCAAAAGCACATGTTATTGAATTAGCCCAGTGCCCACCATTTAATAAATGAAGTCTCAAATGATTCAAATTCCTAGTAAACTCATTAGGATTAGTAGTGCCGACAATATCTCTTAAAAGCCCATCCAAACCATCTTGCACACCTAAAGCATCAGCAGTTTGAGAATCTATCTGCTCTGCAGTATGCTTACTTGGAGTGCCTGATAAATGCTCACTTAAAGCATCACCAATCCCTTCATTAGCTTTCATTTTAGAATCAATCGCATCGAAATTTCCGTTCACATTATCAGCCCATCCAGAAGAGCCTTCAGCAGGCTTTTTTAAGCCATAATTAGTTGTCTCCGTCATATTATCCTCCTTTTAGAATCCCCAGCTTAAGCCCCATGAATTGCCCCACCCAGGAGCCTCATCATAGTTAATTGGAGATAGTTCTTTATATATTGCTTTTAATTCAATTCTTGTTACTTCAGTAAAGTATCTTAAGTCATCAACCTGACTAGGGTATTTCTCTATTATCACAGGGAATTGCTTCTTGCCAGTCTCATCATAATATTCAATATAGAGCTTCCCTTCTTCCATTAGATAGTCTTTAAGCTCGTTATATTGATCAGTATTTAGAATAGCATCAACTTTAAAGCTATCTTCATAATAAGGCTCTCTCCTAATAATTATAGTAGGATCATAGGCATTAGTCTTATCAATCAAATACTTCTTATGGGGAGAATAATTTACTTCAGCATGTTCTAAAGTAAGCATTGAAACACTGGAAGCTATTCTGATAAATCTTACTTCTTTATTATACATTAGTCCTCCATGCTATAATTTGATATTCGTCTCTCAAGCTATCTTTTTTGATTTCATTAACTCGGTATTGCTTTTCTTTTATTATGATTTTATTGAAAAGTTGAATATCATATTTACTTAAATTATCTATAGTTACATTGAGCTCCCATTTATAAGAAAGTTGCTCCTCATAGTATTCTTTCATTATCTCTTGAAGTAATTGAGTATCACCCATTAAGATATTCAGTATATCTGCATCAACTATCTCAGTATCTTTTCGTTTTTCTTCGAAGTCTATAACATCTTTTTCATCTATAGAAATAGCTGTCCCTGCAGATAAATCTTTGCGTTTAAGCCACAATTCACCAGTAGAATCAGAAACAATAGTCAAATTATGCAAAAACAGTGCTGTTTTAAGAACTGGGAGCATCTCGGTCTGCTTATTTTCAGAATCATAGAAACCCTTAGGGAAAATGTTTTTAGGAACTGCATTACCAGAAAAATAGACACTTTTAAACTCAGGGCAGTTATCAAGATTTATATCATTTGTAGCATCAAAAGTAGTAGAGTATTGACCTTCATTGGTTGTCCCAGTTAAAGGAACAGGACCACTGAAGTTTTGCAAAAGTATTTCAAGATATTCACTTAGAGCTTCTGCAGTAGGATATGATTTGGTTTCATAATCAATAATAGTATTTTCGTCTAAGAAAGGACATATTGTATTATAAAATATCCATTCACAAGCATAAACCTTAGCTGACCATGTTCCAGAAGATGTATCATATAATGTCCGATAAAGCACTAATATCAATCTAAGACCATAAGAAGTGTACTTAAATCCATAAGTGCCTGATTGTGGAGATATATCACCAAAATTCTCAATTATTTCTTTCCAGTTTATCTTTAACACTTCAACACCCTCAACATTAATCTCTATAGGGTAATTACTGGAAGATTGAGTCCAATTAACTGGCATTCTATTAGCAATATTAGCTTCAATTTTCCCAGCAAAATATCCTAAGCAATACCCGGGACTATATCCATTTGCCAGGACATACAGCATTTTCATGTCAGAAAATTTTACTAATAATCTTAGTTTATCGTAGCAGGTAAATCTCATTGTTCTGCTTCTTATATCATTAGAACAGAAGGAAGTATCAATAATCCCATGAAAGTCAAGTATCCCATTGCGATAAAGTCTTACTTCATAATTAGATATATATCTCATTTGTTCATTATTACCGTCAAATATGTGTTCACTAAGCCAATCATCAGCAATACAAGTAAATTCTAAACGTCTTGGCTCTCTTGCAAAGTAATCACTACCAGCTATTTTCTCTCCAGAAAGAGTAACATTGTCTAAACCATCTTCAAGGCTCAAACTATGTAGGATAGCAGCGTAATTTCTCATATCAACAAAATCAATTCTATACATTATAACGAACTCCTTATTTTACTGCCACGCTCATTTACTTCATTAACAACACTTGGGTCAGCCTTTTTAACTATCTCATTAGCAGAGATATAGTTATTAACGATTAATTCTTTTTGCTCTAATTCGGCAGTTAATATCTCTACTTTCTCAATCAATGTATCCATAAGATTATTGCCTTGAACAGAACCACCTGTAGCATAAGCAAAGTTCGGTGATGGGGGAGCAGATATATTTGGTATTGATAGACCACTAAAAGCTTTCTTAACATTCTCTAAAGGAGCATAGTTAAGGAAATCAAAGAACCCAACACCCAGTTCATCAACTCTCTCACCTTGGGTGATATACTCTCTACCTTCAGCTTCTATCAAAATGCCTCCATTAGCATGTGAAGGTCCTCTTAATAAACCTGACAAACCACCCTTTTCAGCTTTTGGTGGCTTACTTTTGGTTATTTGTTTAATAGACATCGCACCTTGAGCAATAGCTGCAGCAAAAGCAGCTGCACCTAATGCAGGACCTATTATAGGAATACCTGCTAATGATCTATAAGCAGCAAAAGCAGCCGCTGGTGTTTCCATTGCTACTTGAGCAATGTTTATAGCTTTCGATATCTCAAAACCTACTTTACCTGTAGATGCTAAGTTTTTACCCATTTGAGCAAGAGCTGCCATATTATTACTAACCCTGGCATTATATGCTTGTTCTTCGATTTTCTTAATTGCCTCATTGTGAGCTTCAGTAATTTGTTCTTCCGTATAACCTGCTTTCAAAAGACTTTCCCTCTTTCTCTCAAAGAAGTTATCTACAGCCTTTATTTGCATATTATATCGAGCTTGAATTGGGTCATCCTGGGCTAATTGCATCTGCTCAAACTCCCAAGCATCTTGAGTAAGTCTTCTTTCTTCAGCATATCTCTTATTTGCTTCTTGAGCAAGCTCTAGATTATGAGCTCTAACTGCTTCAAGCTCTTTTTGTCTATAAGTATCTTTTATATTCTCTAAAGAACTTTCATTAGCTCCAAGTTCTGTTGCCCTGGTAATTTCTATATCTCTTTCAGCCTGGATTCGTTCTCTAATCAAAGCAATTATCTTATCATTATAATCACTTCTAATCCCTGCTATTTTCTCTTCAGCATTATAAGTGTTTTCAGATCTTTTAATCTCAGCATCTCTTTCAGCTTCCAATCTCTGTTTATCTTTCTCAAAAGCAATAGCGGTAGCAGCATCACTGTATTGTTTTTCCAATGCTAATTTCTGTGTCAATCTTGCTTCTTCAGCAGAATTATCTACACTTTCTTTAGTATTCTTTACTGTGTTTAGATTTTCTTCCAGAGCTTGAATTTCTTTATACAAAGCCTGTTTTTCTTCCAAAGTAGCTTGGTCAATTACCACTATTGCATCATGCTTTTTCTTAGCATTTTCAATTTCTACTTCTAATCTCTTTACTTCGTTAAGTTTAGCTAAGTCTGCCTGCTCTTTTTGCCATCGATAATAATCCTCTTGTAATCTCCTTTCTTCTTCAAAATGAAGCTCTAATTGATTTTCAACTTCTTGATTATTGGCAATAATAGCATCTCTTTGAGCTATTAACTCTCTAATTTCTGCATTCTTAGAAGGAATAAATCTATCTTGAGTATTATCCTCTTTCATTCTTTTACGTTCTTCAATAGCTTCTTCAATCTCTTTGTTTAAGCGTTGAATTTCTTCTAAATTACTATTCTTTTCAGCGTTAAGAGATTCAGTGTTTAGCTCTTTAAGTGATTCGATATAACTTGCTAATTTCTCATTGCCTGTTTGAACTTCGCTATTAACTCCTTTTTGAGAAGAAGCTAATATCTGATTACCTACTGCCCAGGCTCCTATTCCCGCTACTGCAGCAGCTGCTAATCCTATCCAGTTTCCGGAAAGAGCAGCAGTTACTGCCAAAATAGCATTGTAAGCTATCTGCTTTATCATCAAAGTCCCCACAGCAATTGTTAAACCTCCAAGACTTGCCACAACCAAACCAAATATTCTGGGGTGTTCATTCATCACAGTCACTAATTCAGACATTACTCCAACTAAAGGAACCAAGGCGGTCTTAATTACATCTCCAACTTTTTCTTTCAAATCTCCGACTAAATTACTATATTGTTCTAAAGCTCCTGCCCCTGTCTTTGCTTTATCTTTCGACATTTCAAATCCATCGGCCATAGCTTTTTGTAATATGGCCATCTTATCACTTTCACTCTTGGCACTCTGTAAAGCAGGAATATATCTTTGTAATTGTGTGAAGTTACCTTCGTAGGCGAGAGCGATTCCCTTCATTGCAGTCTCTTGAGATAAACCTGCATTTGCAAAGGCTTCAGCTAATCCAATAGAACCTCGTAATGCTTCATCTCTTTTCTCTGATGCAATCCCCATATTTGTAGCCAGGGTTAAAAGACTTAAAGACTGCTCATCTCCAATAGTAGTTGCATTTTGTATCTCAGAAGCATAGTTTTTTAAACGTTCAATTTCTTCTTCAGTAGCTTGACCTTTTACTTTTAATGCAGCTACTAAAGACCTTTCCGCCATCTCTTGAATATTAGAAAGATTAATGTATTCACCTAACATAGATTTTACTTTATTATAAGCAACAAAGATACCACCTAAAGCCACAGTAATACCTGTAATAGAAGCTAACATATTATTATTATCACCTGTAAACATAGTATGTTTATTCTCAGGTACTTTATCTATCTCATTTTTTGTGTCTTCACTTTCAGCTATCGCATCTTCTCCATCAGCAGTTATTGATACAGTTTTATCTTCCAAAGAGTCCATACTGCCCTTAGTATCTTCAATACTATTCTCAGCACTCTTAGTATCAACTCCTAACTTCAATGGGTCTCTGAGCTTACTTAATACACTATTAATCTTCTCATCAAGTTTATTGAAGTTATTTATTACTTCACTCATCTTAATATCGAGAACATAGTTTAATTTACTTGACATCTTTCATCTCTCACTTATTTTATTGTTAGAGGTAATTATATGGAATACTTAATGTTATTAGTTTATGCAATGGCAATTGCTTTAGTTATCTTGGTTATGAAATGGGAAGCTAAATGGAGAAAGAAACCAAAGACTACTCTTGAAGATAAAGTTAATTCTTTATATAACACTATCTTTAGACAATAAATACTGGGAACGCCACTGGGAGCGCCGACATCCCTGTCGGTATCTCCAATTCCCCTCTCATGGAGGGGTGGCTTGGTATTTCCAAGACGGGGTGGTCTTCACTTAACTTTTCACTCTTAACTTTTCACTCTTAACTTTTCACTCTTAACTCTTCACTCACTAAGTCCCCTTTAAGGGATTTAGGGGTTCTCTCTCTTATGATGTATCTCAAGTAATTTAAATGCTTCATCAATTTCTAAGTTGGGATCCCACAAGCTTAACCTTTTAAGGACATAGATATATTCAGTAAAAACATCAGGGTTTATTCCTGTTCTACTGCTACTTTCAGTTTTTTTAATACTGATTCTGGAAACAATTCGAGAATATCGGTAAAAAAAGAGCTAATAATCTCCTTAATCTCTTTCAATGGCATTTCATTAAAATCAGTCTCTTCATCTCTGGTGATTATTTCCATTATTTCAACTGCTTTACCTTCGTTTAGAAGCTGATTAATAACATTACCGATAGTTAAATCTTTAAGTTCTCCACCTGTTAATATACTTTCTAAACCCATCTCATGCAAAACAGACTGCAATTTCCTTAATACATTTATGTTAGTATATACCTTCATCTTATCTCCTTATATTCTCCACTTCTCATCATCTCAGATAGTTCTTTAGCTCTATAACCTACCTGCACAGCCCATTTTGACCTAAGCATCTCTTTACTAGCTCCATCAAAGTCTTCAGACTCAATCAATGAAATAGTCTTCTTAAATGCTCCAAATCTGGGAATCCCTAAATTAAAAGCCATATCAATAACAACAGCCTTTCGAACATCATTAAGTCTCTCAAACCAGTCATACTTGCTTTTAAGATTGTAAGTTACTTCATCAATATCATTATCAAGCATAAAATAAGCTTCAACTTCCCTTATGCCATTATCTTCCAGATTCCTTCCAACACCAATAGTAAGTTTACCTGCAGTACACCTATAAGGCTTTGTTTTCAGATCCTCATGACGAATCAGCATATTACGGGCAATCTCTCTATAATCAGATTTTACATGTCTCATCATTGCTTTCTCCTTAAGAGATGAGGCAGACCGCAGTCTGCCCTTGTTTAATAGTTCTTTATCAGAATCTCTGTCTTTGGCAGTGTTTTCCCTGATAGAGAATAAAGTGTTTCAGCCTCCTGGATATCATAACCTTTGTATAATTCTCTTACTTTAGGATGATCATTATAAGAGAGTAACCACTTGCCTTTTACCTTGCCAAGAATCTCTCTAAGTTCCTTATGCTGAGTAAAAGCATCAACAGAATCTCTGTCATAAAGTTTCTCTTTCTCATAGTAAGGAGGATCAACATAAAAGAAGGTAAACTCCCTATCATACTTAGTAATTAACTTCTCAAAGCTAAGGTTATCTATTACCACATTAGCCAGCCTTTTAGAAGCTTTATCAACTTTATCCTTATTGAATAGAGGGATAATGTTAGAACCACCTCTTAAAGCAAATGAACGAGATAATCCACCAAAAGAACAAGATAGCTTATAATAAAAGAATACAGCTCTTTCTAAGTCTGTTCTAGGTTTCATTTCTATCATCTCTTTAAAAAGCTCTCTGGAAGCCATGTATTGTTCTAACTCCTTATGAAAAGCATCTGGGTGGTATTTGATATATCTCCAGAAGTTTATCAAATCACCATTAATATCATTAAATATCTCTCGGTAATTCGGTTTATTCTCTATTTTCCAATCTTTCGCATCATTGCTTTTAGCAAATAAAATCCAACCTGCTCCACCAAATGGCTCACAGTACCAATTATGTTTTGGAATAAGTGGAATGATCCTTTTTCTTAAAAGTCTCTTTCCTCCTACCCAGCCTATTATACTACTCTCGAATGTTTTATTTCTCCTATAATTCCCCTCGGTGGAGGGGTGTCAGTGTATTTCACTGACGGGGTGGTTTATCCCCCTCAGCGAGGGGGACAAAAGGGGGTGTTTCTCTAAAACAGCTTCTTTGCTAATCCTTGAGCAAGTCCAGTCATAGCCGTTCGACCTAATCCAGTAGCTAAGTTTTTAAGCCAACCTGAACCATCTTGTTCTCCTGCTTTCCTAGCAGGTTCTGTTACTATATCATATACTTTCTGCACAGGATTATCCGTTGCTAGTTTCTTAGCTAATTTAGCCATTTCAGCAGAAGGGATATTCTTAATATCCTTCTCTATTTGTGATGCTGGATGTTCATACCTGGAAGCACCCAGTATCGCTTCTATTACTCTTTGAACAGTAGGAAGTACACTATCGATAGAAAGCATTTTCTTTCTAATCAGATAAACTACTCCTATAATGATCATTGTTACTACCACACTTATTGCAGATACTACTGCAGGATGATTTAGTATTTCACTCATCTTATCCTCCTATTATCGGTTTCAAAACACTGGCTATCATTATTCCAGCCATTAACCCATTCAACCAGATGACTATATTTAGCTTAGTTTCCACTCTGCTTAATCTCTCTAATATTCCAGGTCTTCCATTACCATCTAACTTCTTTTTGATATCTTTAATATCTCCTACTAAACTCTCGTGGTGTTCGCATACTGACATCTCAACTCCCTTGTTTAAGCTTCAGGAATTGAATCAATAATAAAATACCTATCCTTAGTAGGACCAGAATATTCAGTGCTTATAGTAGCTGTATATAAGCCATTAAACTCATTACTTCTCTCATAACTCCATCTCATACCATTGAAGATTAAACAGCTTGCTTTATCAGCTGACCATAAAGCAATAGTCCTAATTGCTTTGTTTAACTGACTTTCAAGCCAGTCTTTTCTAGCCTGATTAAGACCAATTAAAGTCAGCTCAATAGTGTTAGAACGCTTACCTTCAATTAAGAAGTTTGTTGTTTTAAACTTAGCAACCTTAGATTCTTCTTTACCTGGATTCTCTCCGAGGTCAGAAATTTCATCAAAAGCAGAGTTTAAAAAAGCACCAAAACTTGCTTGGTTTTCAATATATTCAGGGATTATGGCATCAACCTCTGGAAAAGAGCCATCTCCCAACCAGCAAGTTCCATGATTAAAAACAGCTATCTGATCATTAAAATTAATTATTAGTCTATCCAAACTAGGTTTTGTAGGTAATTGTGGACACATGCACTACCTCCTTATGAAGTTGGGTCAGCTGTTGTTTTATCAGAAATCTGATAAATATAATCAGTTACTACTGGCTTGCTACCAAAGATATTCCAAGGGATATATCTAATGGCAGTTTTCAAATCCTGTAAGCTTTCAGTAGTCTCTTCAAACTGTTTTGCCCAGGCATGAGCAAGCATGTGACCGAATATCACAGGACAGCTATCATTCTTAAAAGCTGAAGCATTGACATCCCCGGCTTTATCAACAAGAGGCATGTGACTAACTAAAATAACATCAAAACCAAAAAGTCTACCAATAAAGCCTTCTACAATTGGCATCCTTGTCATCATACCAATCTTGTCAGCTGATACAAATTCAGGAATATCATAAAGTTGAGATTCATTCTCAGTACCAATAAGACAGAATCTACCTTTAATTGGAGCTCTCTTCTCATTTAATCTCTTTCTGGCATTCTGAAAATCTTTCTTAGTAATCACATTAGCAGTTGTTCCTGCAAAGTTAACCTTAGCACTTGCTGGCACTGATGAAATCATAGCTTTTAAAAGATAAGTATCCATTGTTGTAAGAATCTGCTCTGCAGCATCTTCAGATTTCTTTTTTAGAATATTTACTACAGTTTGCATCTGTTTATCTTTCTGAACATTGAAAGGATTACCAACCTTCTTATCCATCTCCAAAGTTGTTGACCCAGTAGAATCTCCTACAGGAGCAGTAAATTCTCCACCTACATCTACAAGCTGAGCACTTTCAGTTGTGATTTCAGGGAATTGTACTGTCCTGGTACCTTTCTTAGCGAATTTAGACACATCCCATAGTTTAGACATTGCCCATACTCTTTCGCCCAATCGGCGTTTCATTGCACTGATAGTTTCAGTTGTTACCACATCACCATAAATTGTGTTAGTTGCTTGACTCATTATCTATTGTCCTCCAAGTATTTGTTTCTTAGCTCTTCGTATAACTTAGGATTTGTGTTATAGATTTCTCCTGCCTTTTCAGGATCCTGTATCAAAACTTCCCAAGTTAGTTCTTCATCAGCATTTGCACCCAGGGTGATTGTTTTAGTAAGGTCTGACTTACTATTACCAGCATTTTTAATGAACTCATCAAACAAAGCTTCATCTTTATTGATGAGAGTTGTAGCAAAATTTTTCTGGGCTGGGGTAATCTTACTTTCAGCTATCGCTTGATTAATTTTAGCATCGACATTAATTTTTCTCAAATTATTTACTTCTGTTTCTAACTTCTGGTTCTTTGCACTTAAAGCTGTTACTTGGGTGGTTAAAGCATCAATCTTAACAACCGCTTCAGCCTTATTTTTTACACCTAATACTTCAAATAATTCTTCCATATTCTCCTCTCTTATATTGTTTTTTATCCACTCTTGGTACTCTTGTTTACCTTCGAATTGATGATCAAAGTTGTTACTTACTGCTACGTTATCTATTATTGTGTTGATGAAACCTTTATCCTTTGCTTCTTTAGCAGTAAACCAGGTTTCCTGATCCATCAGACTGCCTATCTCATCTGCAGATAAACTACTGTGACTAACATAGATATTAACTATCTGTTCTTTAATTCTATCTAAGAGTTCTGCATTCTTTCTTAATTCTTCAGAGTCTCCAGTAACATTGACCAAAGGATTATGTATCATAAACATACTATTCTCTGACATTTCGATAGTCTCTCCAGCTAAGGCTATAATAGAAGCCATGGAAGCTGCTATCCCTTCAATTTTAGTTATCACTTTTGAAGTGTGAGCTTTAAGAGAATTATAAATTGCCAATCCATCAAAGACTTGCCCTCCTGGTGAATTGATATGTAGAATGATATCATTCTTAATCTGCCGAATCTCTTTCACAAAATCAGAAGCCCTAGTACCCCAGAAGCCTATCTCATCATAGATATAGACATCTGTATGCTCTACCTTATTAACTATCTTATACCACTTCATTTAACCTTCCTCATATCAAAAGTAATCAAATTCCTACCTAAGTTAGACATCTCTTCCATCTCGGTAGTCGATAATTTGCTACAGTTTGTAATAGTGATATGACTCTTTGACTGAGCTGCTAAAAATATTAATTCCTCAATACTGCTATTGGTGAAGTTATCGCACTCTAATATTACATTACTACCATTCTTTACTGCTTGCTTAATACTATCGAAGAACATTGTTCCTCCTTAAACTTTCTTTTAATCAACACCACCATATCACAGCTAATCATTTTTATAAAAAAAATGGGGTAAAATACCCACTTTTTTCACTTATTTTTAACTCTTATGTTATAGTGGTTCCATCACTAAAAAGAGAGATTCTTTTCTGGAGTTACGGGTATCTTTACACTTTTCTTAAACCTCTGTGTCCTCTGTGTTAAGGACCTTCTTCTTAGTGTAATTCGTGTAATTAGTGGATAGATTAAAACAAAAGGAGCCATAATGCTAAGTACTTTATTAGAAGAATTAATCGCAAAACTGAAAGGTCTGGAAACAGAGGAAGGAAAACTATTTAAGCAAGTAGAACCCTATGAAGGACAGTTTGAAAACATCAGTGAGTATGCATTAGTACCACCTTCTGCTTTTGTAGAACTCTCTGATGCTGACCCTAATCCAAATGGCAGACAAAACACTATCAGAACCAATGTCGCAATCTATGTTACTACCAACCATATTAAAGGTAAGAAACCTACAGCAATCTTTAATATTATTGATGATATGCGTAAGTCACTTAATAAAAGAAGCTTCGCTAAGGGATTCTTATACTTTAATGGCTTTAGAAGACTTGCTATCTTCCCTGGATTTATAACCTACCAGGTTAATTTCATTCATGATGAATCTTAATTAACTGGGAACGTGGGCATCTTACCCGCATTAATTAAAAAACAAGGAGAAAAAATGTACGGTACAATAGAAAATTTAAAAGACTCTTTCGGTTCTAAGAAAGACCTTCTTTTACAAGATATTACAGATGATCAGTTAGTCTCAATGTTAGAGGATCAATCAAGCTATATTGATAGTTTCCTTCAGGTTAGGTATGAACTGCCCTTACTTGGTTCAAATGCTATAATTAACAGACTCTGCATAATCTTATCAAAAGCAGAATGCTACAGACTTTTTGCTTCTAATGACATACCTGAAGCAGTCAAAGAACAAGAGAAACAAGCTTTAAAAGATTTAATTAAAATCCAAAAAGGGGAGATTCTAATCATGAAAGAAGATGCTCTCGATGATGATATTACTTCTAAAGAAGTCTATTTTGGAGACTGGCTATGATCCAAGACCAACAACTTCTCAAGGCTATTGGGGTCAAGATAACCATGAATATCAAAAAAAGGATCAGAGATAACAAGATTAAACCATCCACAACGGATAAACAGAAAAGAAAAGCAACTTTAACAGATTCAGGGAACTTGTTAAACTCTATCAATTATGTAATTAGAGAAAATACTATCGTAGTTGGTACCAATGTTACTTATGCCAGGATACACCATGAAGGAGGCACTATTGTGCCCAAAAAAGCAAAGTATTTAGCAATACCTCTTACTCCTGCAGCAAAAGTAAAGAGTCCTTTGGAATGGGAGGATACCTATATAGCCAAGGGGATAATCTTCAGGAAGCTTGGTAAAGACCAAGATGAAAACAAAGATGAAGCACTCTATAAGCTCCAGAAGTCTGTCAAAATACCTGCAAGACCTTATTTGTTTATAAGTCCTGAAGATGAAAATCAAATCTCTAACATTATTAGCAAATACTACGATAATAAAATAAGGAGTAAATTCAATGGCTCATAAACGTATTGTAAAAGAACAAGCTGAAAGACTCTACATCATGGAAGGTAAGCCAATAAACGAGATTGCTACTATTCTAAAAGTCTCTCAGCAGACAATCTATGCTTGGAAAAAGAAACATGAATGGGATAAAGCTATTAGAGCTTCAGGTACCATTGGCTTAACTATCGAAATGACTAAATCTCTCTTTTCTGAAATGAATAAAGCCATGAAAGAAGGAAAGCTAACAGATCCTAAAACTGCTGATGCTTTAGCAAAAATTTCAAAAATAGCAGAGAAGCTATCACCTGAAA
This sequence comes from Cloacimonadales bacterium (SeqCode), assembly GCA_963692475.1. Classification (GTDB taxonomy): domain Bacteria; phylum Cloacimonadota; class Cloacimonadia; order Cloacimonadales; family JAFGVF01; genus JAEKNW01. Next base: position 1,284,664 of record OY829950.1, on the reverse strand, counting down.
AAATGATGCTTTCCAACATCTTTAATATGTTAGAAGACATTACTCATTGCATTCAGAACAAAATAAGAGATGAAGATTTTCTTATGCTCTGGGGCAAGTATCTTAGAGAAATTTCCGATGATCTAAGAAGAAAATATGCTTCAGGTAACAACTTCAGGATGTCTGATGAATAAGCAAATTACAGTAAAAGAATTTGATAAAAAGCTCGAGCTCTTAATAGCTAATATTAAGAAGTTCTCTACACCTCTGCCTAATGATAGAGTAGCTAAAGCAAAGAGACTGGACAAAGCTAAAAAAGACTTCTTTTTCTTTGCTGAAACTTACTTCCCTCACTATATCCGCTGTAAGTCAGGAACACCTCATAAAATAGCTCATGAAGAGACTGAAGTTATTGGGCAAATTACAGCTATTGCTGGTTTTAGAGGTATGGGTAAAACAACTCAGTTATCTATTATTAAACCTATCTGGAAAGCTCTTAAGGAAGAAATATTCTTTAATGTCAAGATTGCTAAATCTGATGATAAAGCAGCTGAAAGAACTGCAGCTATTAGAGCCGAATTCCTCTTTAATGAAAGAATAAAGCAAGACTTCGGTCAGCTCCTATCATCAACATCTTCAGAGTCTGATTTTACTATTAAAACTGGCTGTCGTTTCATAGCTCTTGGTTATAAATCAGGAGTTCGTGGTATTATTAATATGACTCACAGACCAGACTATATAGACATCGATGACTTAGAAGACCATCTATCTTTTAATGAAAGAATTGCTAAGGAAAAACTTCAATTTGTCACTGAAGAAGCTTATGGTGCCCTGGAAGATGGTCAAGGCTATATCATCTGGCTTGGTAATCTTACTCACCAGAAATCAGCTTTAAACCTCTTTAAGAAATCAACAGAAACAGGAGATCTCTCTGGTCGTAAGATGCTTATCTTCAAAGTTGATGATGGAAACTTTAATCCAACCTGGCCAGAAAAGCATACCAAGAAACAACTTATCAAAATCTATCAAACAATAGGCAGATTTGGTTATGAAAGGCACTTCAGAATGAATCCGATTGTTGAAGGGTTAAAGTTTAAATCTGAATGGTTAAGATATTATGATCGTTCAGATATTGAGGGTATCACTTTTGAAAGGATAGTAAATTACACAGACCCTTCTCTTGGAGAAAAAAAGACTTCGGATTATAAAGCGTCAATGACCATTGGAGTATATAAACATAGATACTATTTACTTGAATATCACCTTCGCCAAGAGTCAATTTTGGATATGCTTAAATACATATATGCTGTTGATAAACGGCAATATGCAGGTCTGTACATGGAATCAACTCTTTGGCAAGCTTTATTGTGGGAATTTATGCCTTTAATGACTACTATCTATGGTTATATAATTCCTATAAATCAAATAGATGATAAAATGAATAAGCAGTTAAGAATAGAGAGACTCGGACCATATCTTCAGTTTGGTTGGCTACTTTTCCCTAATGAAATGACCGAGGAATTACAGCTTCTAATTGACCAAATTCTAGGATTTCCTGATTTCCCCCATGATGATGGTCCTGATGCCCTTTCAGGGGCAATAAATGCTTTAAGAAACTATTCTCAAGAAGAGACCTATGAATCTGTTGAATCTCAACTCGCAACTCAATTCTCTGATGTCTGGTAATACTCTTAATCCCCCTCAGCGAGGGGGAATACAAGGGGGTGTTACCTCTTCTGTCGGACATTGGACATCTTACCCGCCATTAACTGGGAACGTGGGCATCTTGCCCGCATTTTATCTAACTGGGAATGTGGGTATCCTGCCCGCATCTTATCTTAAATAATTAAAGGAGAAAAAAATGAATATACTTGATTTATTTAAAAAAACATCAACAACCATCTTAACCCAAACTAAAATTGAGGAAGAAAAACCTCTTTGGTCAGCTAAAATCACACCTTCAGAAATGGATTTAGCTCTGCATAATGCCCATAATGGTAGATTAAAACAGATTAATAGTCTATATGACAGACTTTATAAGTTAGATGATAACCTTGCTGGAGATACTGATGTCAGAGTAGAAGCTCTTAAATCAGCTTCTTTCACTCTCCCTGAAGGTCTCTCGAAGCAACAACAAGACTTCTTTAAAGCCTTCTTAGAGAACTTTTTTACAGTCCTCATTGACCAGGCTCTTGATTTAAAACTAACTGGTTCTCTCTTTCGTCAGATTGCCTTTAAGCTGGAAAACAATCTTTATACCATAGACAAATTCATAGAATATAAAAACCTCGATTTAAGGGCTGAAAATTCTGAATTGGTCTTATATCTTGAAGAAGAGAAGAAAGTCCTCACAGATGATAAATTTGTGCGTCTATATCAAAATTATTCAGTCTATGAGTCTATTATTAAATATTATACTTTCTTTTCCTTTGCTCTCAACAATTGGGCATCCTTTGTTGAAACTTATGGAAAACCTATCAGAATTGGAAAGTATAAACCAGGTTCAACTCCTGAAGAGAAGAACCTACTCAAGTCTATGGTTAAAAACCTAGGTACTGACTTAGGAGCTGTTATCTCTGAAAATACTCTAATTGAGTTCGCAGACTTTAAAAATGCTTCAGCTAATGCAAATCTTTATGCAACTCTTCTAGACTTCTGTAAAAAATCGATCTCTAAAAGAATACTAGGCCAAACTCTCACAACTAATACTGAAAAGACAGGATCCTATGCTCAAGCTAAGGTTCATAACATGGTCAGACAGGATATCCTCCAGTCTGATATCAGAGATTGCTCTAAGTATATCTCTTATATCTGTTCCAGGTTAAACAGATTAAACTTCGCTGACCAAGATATTAAAGTAACTCTTACTATTCCTGAACATGTAGATCTAAACACAAAGATAAACATCGATACTCAACTAAACAATATCATCGAAATAGAACCAGATTATTGGTACACAACTTATGGCATCCCTGTACCAAAGTCTGGGGCAAAACTAAAGGAGGTTGCATCTCAGCAGTTCCCTTTTCAGAATAGGGTAGTGGTTAATTCCCCTCTACCGAGGGGTACATCCTACGAAGCTTCAGTGAAGTATGATGCCTTTGATGAAGGTGGGGTGGTTACTTCACTGGGAACGCATCCTCTTTTGTCGGATGGTGGACAGCTTGTCCGCCATTCTTCAAGGTCCCCTTCAGGGGATTTAGGGGCTTCCCTCTTAACTGGGAATGTGGACGTCTCGTCCGCTCTTAAATCCTCCCTCAAACAGCTAATAAAAATCAAATCTCAAATCAAAGAAGCTAAATCTTTCAAAGATATAGAAAATATGTCTTATCCTAAAGACCTCTATTTAACCTATGCTAATGAGATGTATCAAACACTTCTTAAAGAATACTATCAGCTAAGAAAAGCATCTCTTACCAGAAAAGCAACCTCTTCTCTTAATGACGGGAGTTGCTCACGGAGTAGCGACTTCCGACAACTCAACTCTCAATTCTCTATTCTCAATTCTGATGACTTCAACTTCGAAATAGACTGGACCCTAGAAGACACCAAAGCTCTCCATGCCTTCAGAGCTGAAACCTTTATCGTAGCAGGAGTGACTTCTCAATCCATGCTTGATATGATTAAGTCCGAAGCTGAAAAAGCCTTTACTCAAGGTTCTACATTTCAAGAGTTTCAGGAAAATCTAAAACTAAAAGGCTTTGAACCTGATAATCCTTATCACTTGAGAACTAACTTCCAACAAGCTATTAAATCAGCTCGTGCATCTGCAGAATGGAAAGATATCCAGGACACTAAAGAAATCTTCCCTTATCTCCGTTATGTTACTATGCAAGATGATGCTGTGAGAGATGAACATAAACCCTTGGATGGTATAGTCAGACATGTAGATGATGCTTTCTGGGATGAATACTATCCTCCTAATGGCTGGGGTTGTCGTTGTGGTAAAGAACAACTAACTGAAGAAGAAGCTAACGGAGACCCTGGACTCAAGAGAGATGTTCCTCCTGATTCAAATGTTAAAGAAGAATTTAAACGCAATGTAGGCAAAGACAACTCTCTCTTTGGAGACTGGTTAGGCTGTGAAGATGCTAAAAACATCTCTATCTTATACCCGGAAATGTCTATCAGAAGCAAGCGTTTACACATCTTCAACTCAGGTAAAAAGCATTGCCCTGATTTATATGCTAATACCTACAAGGATTTAAAGCTTAAAGACTGGAAAGATATGCCAGAGAATAAACTGCCAAAACTCTATGATACAGATGGTAAAACTAAAGATCAATTGCTTGAGGATTATAAAAACTTCTTGGGAGATAGACACTTAAAAGACTCCACCAATACTGATGTTTATCTCAGTGCAAAAGCAGTTAAGCATTTCGAAAACAAACCTCTAAAGGAAGTAGCAAGTCGCTTAAAATATATGAATACTATTGATGATGTTGTTCAAAATCCTGATGAAATCTGGAAGCATAATAACAACAGCACTAAAACATTCAGAACATATTACCTCAAGAAATATAGTGATAACATCTGTGTAATTACCTATATCAACCAAGAAGGAAAAATAGAATACTTTAACTTCTTCAATGCAAAAAACAAGTACATGAATAACCAGCGAAAAGGCTATTTTATCGAACTACCATAAAGCAAAAGAGGTGCTAGTTTAGCACCTCTTTAAATGGACCCGCGAAGTCTTAATCACTTCTAGGCTTTCCACACCAATCAAACGAGGATTAAGCTCTCTTGGTGCTTCTATTTATATTATACTCAAGTTCTTAATTTTAGCAAGATTAATTCAATAGACAACCTAATTTCTTAGGTACCTATATTTCCCCTTTATTCTCATTTATTATCTTGTCAATTATATCGTTTTTTAATTTCTGAATTTTAATAAAGTTTATGATGAAGTATGCGACTGAATAGATTATTAACAAGCAAACCAAAACAGACCAGTTTAAATTTATCTCGTATTTGAATATATATAGATGGGTTAAGTTTAACTCACTCTTACGTAAATAATAATCAATCACAAAGCTTAAGGTAATAAGAGTAAAATATTGCAGGAATGAATCCCTTACAGCATTTAGATTATTTCTAATCTTATTTAAAAATTTCTTGTTTTTTATTTCAGCAAAATTAAAAGTTACAATTAAACCAAGTCCAACTGAAAACATAATTCCAGCAACAGTAAATATAGTATTAATAAAAAAATCATCAATTTTAATAGGAAATAAATTCGAGATTATTAAGAATAAAAATATTATAAATAAAAATCTAAATATTGTTTTCATTCAACAACTCCAACAAAAACTTTTCCATTTCTTGATAAAGTTCAGGCTCATTAATTTTATTAGTTTCAGTTAGTTCTATCTCAACAGATTTAACCCTGAGAATTTTACTTCCTTTGATTCTTCCACCTTTTTTGGTAATAAATGAAACATCATCAGTCTCACTGATTGGTTTCATATAAGCACCCATAATTTTTTGATAATCTTCGACTGACATTTTCGTCGGTTTCTTAAATTTAATAGATAGTTCAGCAGAGATGATATCTTGTTCTAGAATATCATCTAAAGAACCTGTATCATCTATTAAACTTGATAACACCTCTCTATTTATATTGGTTATTTTTCGTTCATGAGTATCTTTTGGAGCGTTGAAAAGAACTGAATTGTCTTTTACTGTTATCTTCTTTATGTCTGCTAATTTCGTCTCCACATTACATACGATTTTAGGAGTAATTTCATAATATTTTGCACCTCTTTCTTCATCCAAATACCAATTTAAATAAACCTGTAATCTCTTTATAGGGATGTTTCCTTGAAGATTTGTAATAACATAATCTTTACTAATTAAAAAATAATAATGATTTCTATAAATAATGGAGGAAGTAGCATCAATTTTTCCTAGATCAAATATAGAAAATGTCTCCTCCTGTAATAATGTTTCTGGTATATTAGGGACATCTTCGGAATGAGTTATTCTTAAAACTACCCCAAAAACATAATCCTTTTTCATCTCGTAGTCAGAGATTAAGTCTTCTTCTTTCTTAACATCTTCTTCATTCAATAACATTCTTCTTTCTTCAGCCTTACTTCCAGAAAGTTTCTTTTTCAAGTTATCGAATAAATCACTACTTGCCTTTGTTATTTCATTATTTTCAATATTAAAAGCTCTTAGTTTTAAAAGTTTAGATTTATTAGACATGTTATTCCTCCATTGATATTTTATTTATTATCAAAATTAGCATTAAATATTTAGTGGTCAAGAACTTTCTCAATTCTTTCTATATAATCCATATGACATAGCATTTTTTCTCGATATTTTTTTTAATTCCAACTTCTATCAGTTATTAAATGTACTAAATATTAATAATCTCTTCTATAACTTTTAACAAACAGATTGTTGCATTAATGCATATTTTTGTTGTTAGCTTGTCTGGGGTTGTTTTATGAGTCAAGGCATTTGCTAAATCATTGGTTCCCTTAGCATATTTTCGTAATTCTTCATTTGTCTTACCAGGTATCTTTTCAGAAATTAGCTTTTCAAAACTAGACTTTATATCTTTGGGTGATTGTGAATAACTTGTATCCAGTATATTTTCTACTAAGTACATACTTACTTTTTCTAAAATTCCTCTACAAGTAAGTCCAATTCTGTTCAAATCTCCTGTTGAAAAATCAGTATTGAATAACTCTGGTAACTTTTGAATTTCAGAATCTATATCTTTGTTAAATTTGTATTCTATCTCTACTTTTTCAATATTATTATTACTTAATCTTGTAATTAATTCATCATACATTGAAATCACTATATGCTTTCTTTCCTCATAGGTTTCTTTTTCCCTCCAACAGCCTTCCCACATATCTAAATTCATATACGGATTTGGATTTTTTATCCCCAATATCTTTAACTCATTATCAATTTTCAAGTAATTTTCTTTGTATTTATCGGCATTTTCTCTAATAAATCTTGATTTCTCATGATTTAAAGTTTTCCTATACGCTGTCATCATTATACTTTTTAATACTTTGATATCGTTGAGTAAATTGTCCATAACTACCTCATCATTCATTTTTATTATACCATATTAATATAGTAACTTTTTGTCAATAAATAACTAATTATTAATCACACTTTTTATATTTAAATAACAAGACAACCTGCTATCGGTGCTTGAAAGTCCTTATTTTTTATTTTTTTATTGACAGCAGGTCATCTAAATTATATTATAGCTTTAGCTTGAAAGTTATAGGAGTTATTATGGAAAACACTTATGTAGAGGTATTTCGTTACCTTTTCCCTGGTCTATTATCAGTCATTATTCTAGATTCACTTATCTTTAGAGAAAAACAAGAGTCTTACAAATACTTCTTTGAAGCCTTTATCTTTACAGTTATCTCAAATTCTGTCTTAAACCATATCCCTTCTTATGGGGGAGCTATTCTTTATTGGGTTTCAATTATACTTATGCCTGTCCTTGTAGCATTTAACCATAACTTAGGTTGGACAGAAAGCCTGTTTATTAACGGGAATGTAACAAAAAAATCTTCAGCACCTAATGTTTGGTGTGATTGCTTTGTTAAAAACAATAACTTTGTTAGGGTCCACCTGAAAGACAATACTATAATTGTCGGAAATCCTGAAACATCCTCTGAAGACTATAACGAAGGTCTTATCTATTTAACTAAAGCAGCTTGGGTTGATGAAGAATACAATGAAATACAAGAAATAAATGCTAAAGGTCTTCTGATCCACAAATCAGAAATCAAGTACATCTATTTCTTACACAGTGGTAAACACTACATTCAACAAAAGGAGTAATATGCCTGACAGAAAAAAAAGTGACACTATAGTAAAAAAAAGCATTGTTGAGAATGGGGTTGTTAGAACTCCTACTACTCAGCAACGACCTAACACTTCTCCAAGCAAACCTAAAACTAAAGGAAAATAACAAGAAGTACAACCCAAGCTGTGCTTTTATGAACTTTTCAAATATCCATAACCTCCTCTTATGAGAGGTTTTTCTTTATCAAAACCACTTCATATACCCCTTTATTAAAGAGGCATAGGGAGTAGTTCTTAATACCACTCAGGCTCAACAGTCTTCATGTCTTCAGCAAATGGCACTATCTCTCTTTTACTAACTACTTTCTCTTTTAGACACTTATTACAAAAATACATGTCTATCCTGCTATATTCGGCAACAATTTTTTCAGGAGCATTATCATCATCAAGATACTTCAGGTCTTTCTTACACTCTTTGAATGCCCACTCATGTTGGCAAAGTGTTTGTTCTTTTTTAGATGCTTTTTTAGTAGATAGAAGTTGTTTTTGTAACTCCGTTAATTCTTTTTTCATCTATTTCTCCTCCTTATCTTAATATATCTGTGTAAGTTATCTCTCTGTTTGTTCAACTCCACACTTAGATTTCGTACATACTTCAGGTCTTTATCTATCCCAGATAACATCTCTTGTAGCTCTTCCATCGTCATTGCGTGAACACTTTTCATCTTTTTCTCTTCTGTCGGACGGTGGACAGCCTGTCCGCCATTCTTTTTTTCAATCACCTGACTAAATCCATTAAGCACATTATCTTCAGTCTCTTCTGTCATTATTTCCCCAGTACATCCTGTCTTTGTTTTATCTTCTTCTTTCATCATTTCTCCTCCAAATTCGTGCTAATTAGTGTTAAAGCTCTTTTACCTTCAACTCTTCTTAAATCTCCAAATATCAGCCACTCTTGCTTCAGATAAAAAGAATTCTCCTGCTACAATTTTAAAGCAGTCTTTTAACCGAAACCCACTGCCTTTAAGTTCTTTAATCCTAACTCTTATTTTCTTATACTTCTTATTCACTTCTTTTTTCTCCAGTAGTACACATAGTGATAAAGTTCTACATTGCCTGCCACAGCCTTACGTACCTGCTTTTGATGCTCCAAAAAACAGCGTCTGAGGGCACAGAACCTCTTTCTCTTAGTACTGCACCAACTCTCCTGACAAAGTGGCACCATACACCCCACACGCTTTTTATCTGGATTCATTTGCTCTCCAACAATTCCCCTCTGCGGAGGGGTGCCCGAATGGGCGGGGTGGTTCTTCCCTTACAGTGCTGAAAAATTCAAAGTGATTGATTTCCAGCTCCCATCTTCTTGCTTTTCTTTGAAGTTAAAATATCTTTTAGTAGAATCAATCCTGATAGCTTCAGAGATTAGATCCATTGCTTCTTTCCATTCAGGATGTTCAATTTTGTATGTCCTAAGGGATAGAATCTGTTTTACATCAACATTTCCCTTCTTATCTACCTTAAATGCTTTACTTATCAGTATCACAATCTCTTTACCAGAATTCTTGACTAAGCTTTTGATATAGTTATCAATCTTAGATTTAGCAATCTGCAGTTTATTATCAAAGCTGATTTTATCACTAATACTAACATCAATTCTATGTTTCTCAGCAAAATCCATAATCACTGCATTACCTTTCCACTTCTCATTATGTTTATGAGCTAAGGAATCTAGGTAATCATCTACCATTTTTGTTAGTTTGCTTTTGAATGAAGTTAAATCACTTACTAACTTATCAACATCACTAAAGACCTCAGTTACCAGCTTGTCACGATTCTGATCATCTTTATCTATATACCTGATTGGTACTTCATAGCCATCAGGATTTATCCATAATTTAGTTCTTCCATCAACTCTTACTTCTGCCATCTATTTACCCTCCTCTTCTGTCGGACGGTGGACAGCTTGTCCGCCATTAATTCCCCTCTGTGGAGGGGTGTCAGTGTATTTCACTGACGGGGTGGTCTCTTCCTCTTCAATCCCTCTCCGTGAGGGGGACACAGGGGGTGTTTCCTCTAATTGCTCTTCAAATTTTCGTTGTTGAATCCTGATTACATCATTAACAACATCTAAACTCATGTCCTGGAAGTAGAGAGCTAATTTATAGTTAAGTTCTTTCCCAGAACAATTAAAGTAACCTTTCATGTTATCCATAAACTGCTCTACAAAGACATCTTTTAAGGTCTTAGAATTCTCTTTAGTTTTTTTTCTTACATCTTTTACAGCCTCACTAAGTTCTTGCTGGGACAATCTTTTAGCTTGTTCAATCCATGCTTCTTGGACCACATAATCTGAATCTTTTACAAAAGGATGAATAGTATTTAATCTATCTAAACCAATCTCCTGAACTGTAGCAGAATCAATGTCCATATCTTTAATATAGAAGTCATAAATCTTAACTAACTTATTAGCAACGCTTGCAGGTAAATTATGCTCGATTTCAACAAAATCTTTAAAGCTCTTATAACCTTTAATACGGTAAGTTCTCATTCTTTTTATCTCAGAAAGTAGTTCTCCCAAGCTTATAAAATCTTCTTCTAACTTAACCTTCATCACTCCAACAGCCTTAATTTTCTCTTCAGGTGTCATCATCTCTTCTGTCGGACGGTGGACAGCTTGTCCGCCATTAATTTCGTTCTTTCCAAATAATTCTCTACTCATTTTTATCTCCTCTTAATTCGTGTTATATGTTATAATTCGTTAGTGACGGGAGTTGCTCACGGAGTAGCGACTTCCGACAATTGGTCTTATCTTCTCCATGTCTTCGTGAGAAAGTCTTCATCTCTCTTCTTCCACTTTCTTCAGATAATTCTTAAGCATAGCAATACAACCACTCCTTTCTTTAGGTTCTAAAGCATTCCAGTGAATAGTCTGATAATGCTTACCTATAAACTTCCTAAATCTATCATTAGTCCACCCAATCTGCTGGATTAGACTCCACACATAATCACCTTGCTTATCGAACTTACCAATCCCGTATTTTTCTCTTGGAGTAATTTCTCTCTGCTCAGGATTTACCTCTCCTTTCACAATCCCCAGCACAGTCTGAAGTTGCTGAATAGTTAGCTTTCTAAGAGAATTACCAAATCCCCAGGAATTCAACATCTCATGAAATTCATCATTACTCCAGTTATGTTGCCTTTTACTGCTTATCATAATATTCTGCCTAAGACTCTTTGCATAAGCTTCTTGTTTAGCCGTATGCATGATTTTATTAGCTGTCATTCCCACCATTACTCCTATATTTATCTATTATTAGTTGTGCCTCTGAAAAAGTAAGTGGGGTATAAGAGTGACCAAGCCTTCTTTCTCCTCTGGGCTTATCTTCTCCTCTTACTTCCATACGATAAATAGTCCGTGTACTAACACCTAATTTCTCAGCTTTATCTGCAACCTCTTCTTGTCTTAATCCCCCTCCGTGAGGGGGACTAAGGGGGTGTTTCCCTTTAGCAACTCTTATCACAGCCTTATACCTCTGTGGACTTACAGAAGCACCTGTCTTTTCAATCTCTCCATTTTCTAATAACTTATGTATTATCCGAAATGCTGAAGTCTTAGGAACATCTGTATTTTCATGAACTTCCTGAAGTGAAAATGCTGTTCTCATCTGATAAATATAGTTTCTTATTGTTCTCTCTTGTGCTAATGACATTTATCCTACCTAAACTCAATCTTGTATTTCTTAATTGCCTCAATATCCATTAGTGCTAAATCATACTGATTAGCAACACTCTCACAAAGTTTTATGTATCTCTCTAATGAGTGTAAACTTCCACCCATTTCAGCTATCATCATCTTATATACACCAGGAGTAGCTTCCACTTCCATACTGGAGGTAATCACGCCTACTATATCTTCTTGTGAAGGTATCTCAAAGTTGCACCAATTTGTTACTCTTCCTGAGTAATGGGAGTCATATTTCTCAATCTTCTGCCTTGTATTTTCTTCCCCAATCAGAACAATCTTTGCCTCAGCAGTATCTCTAAAGTCTCTCATGATTTCCAAAATATCCCAAGCTCTGCGTTTTATAGCATTATTAACCTCATCAACAAAGAATACTAAAGGAAGTTGACCTTGATTAGCCCTGATATAGTTTATCTCTTGCCATAAGTCGATACTCTTTTTTACCAGTGTAGAAGCATGACCGCTTGCATGAATATGAGAACCAGTGTACAAGTAATGAAGTCTTTGATAAATCTCCATTGCAAAGGATCTACCGCTTTCTACACTCTGAATCCTGTAATATCCCCAGTCTTTCTGGGCGAAATTCTTTTTAGCATACTGACTCTTACCTGTCCCGGTATAACCGTATAATACCACTAAATCACCTGATTTTGTTCCGCAGACTTCCTTTAATACATTCTGTGCCTTCTTTACATTTTGTGTTGAATACAATACACTTTTCATATCTACTCCTTTATCTTTATTAACTGGGAACGTGGGCATCTTGCCCGCATTAACTCACTCCCATCTCTCTCAAAATACTCTCTATCTCATCATCTTCTTCTATTTCTTCTTCTTGATTCTCTTTTATCTTCTGCATAATACTCTTAATCTTATCTTCTTCAGCCTCTTCTTGTCGGACGGTGGACAGCTTGTCCGCCTCTTCACTGGCTTGCTTAGATTTAGCTATATCATCTTCAGTAATTGTGATTTCATCTTCAGGAATTAGCTTAATAGCATGTTGAGAATTGTTATTAGCTGAAGGTAAAAGCATCTTATCACCTTGTTTAATCTTATCTTGTTTTTTATCCTGGATAAATACTGTATCTGAAGTAGATTCAAGCATTATCCTATTTCTGGCCACATTACCGCCTGCTTCATTAATTGCAGCATAAACAGACATCATTACTTTCTCTTGGTGTCGTGCTTCAATATAAGCACCCATGTCATCACCTACTTGAAGACCTGGATAAACTATCATTGCTGCTTGTTGAAAAATCTCACCATATTCAGTACCAATAGTAACTTCCTTTATATTCTTCTCATCATAGTAAGCGTTAACATTCTTGCCCTCTAAGGCTCTAAAACTTGGATGCCAATATAATATGCCATTAACATTTATTCGCCCTCTACTGACCATATATGGGTTAGGATAAGCAAATTTTGTTATTCTCTCTAACTCCTCTAAAGGAAGAGTCTTGTGTTCTACCTGAGAATAAGCTTCTTGTGGAGAAAGTGTTTCACCTCTGCCATTAACTAAACATCCTCTTTTCCTGTTATTCCATACCTGAATAAACCTCTGAAGCAGTTCATCATATTGTTCCCAGGTTGGTATATACTTGCCGTATCGTTTCATTAAAACAGCATTGGTAAGTTTAAGAATATCAGGTCTGTTTTGAATATTATTACCAATCCAAACAGGGAATATCTTCTCAAACATTGATACACAGAAACCCCAAAATGGTTCAATACTCTTTGATTCAGGATTACCAGGTATCGTAAATCTACAGGAAATGCCCAAATTAGCATATAAGCCCTTATCTCCCTTGCTTAACATCTCTTTAGCTCTTTTTACAGCGGGAGTTAGTCTTTTCTTACCTGCATAAGCTAAAGGTACAAAATCAGCATTCTTATAAGCAGGACCGTTATCTAATCTAATTTCATCAGGTAATCCACCTTTTAGAATTGCATATCTTAAAGAAGTCCTGACCACATTTCTATTCTCTGATAGTGTCAAAGTCCCATCTAATATAAATCCTGTTCCTACATCATACCAAACCATCAGTTGAGGTCTTACTAAATACTTAAACTCTGATTTATGAGCATAAAATGGAGAATATACTAAGTTATTCAGCTTATGCCCGTCACTCTCTACTATCTCACCAGGTAAAGCATTATTGATTCTCTTTACATGAGGTCTTAAATTATCCTTTTCCCATTTCTTACCCTTCATCAAAGCTAACTTAGCTTTATCAGACCTGATTTTATTTACTAAATTAGTCAAAGTCCTTACACTTATTGGAAGCTCTTCTCCCATTAAAGCAGCACTTTCACTTAAAACCCTGTATATCTCACTAGCAGGAAAATCTTTATAAGATGTTGCATAATACTCTATTTCTTTCTCTAATTTGCTACTTACAAGACTCTTTCTTCCTACCTTACCTTTCTTATTATCCAATAAACTAACTGGGTAAGTATTATTTCCGCTGTCTCTCCAAGTTTTCTCCCATTTCTTAATAGTCTTTATGCTCACAGAAACAGCACCTAACCTCTTTAATATTCCGGGTAACAACTCATTACTATTAACTTTAATCTCAAATTGCTTACAGGCTCTAGTTAACGAAGTACCACTTGCTTTAGCTAACTTCCTGTAATTATAATATTCTTCAATTATGCTCTTGCGTGCCCAAGCTACATCCTTATCATCCTTGCAATGAAGCTCAAACTTCTTCTTCTCCTGATGAAGAATACTAGCCAAATCATTATTATTTGCCAATACCTCTGCTCTCCACCGAGCTACAACCTCATTACTAAACCCTGAAACTTCAATTAATGCTCTCTGTTTACTCAATTTATCAGGAACCGTGATAGAATATAGCTCTCCACTCTCTATTCTTCTATATATCGTCCTTTCACTTAATCCAGATAAAGCAACAGCTCTGTCTAATGGAATCCATCTCAAAGGATCTAATTCTGAAGGAAGTGATTTCTTAACTGAGTAAATTGGCATCTTACAATTCCCCTCTGTGGAGGGGTGGCTTGGTATTTCCAAGACGGGGTGGTTCTTCTCTTCACTAAATCCACTTGCACAATGATTTTCATTTGGCACGTTGGTGGCACGTTGGTTTTCATTTGGCACGTTGGTGGCACGTTGGTTTTCATTTGGCACGTTGGTGGCACGTTGGTTTTCATTTGGCACATTGGTGGCACGTTGTGGCATAATGCTATCTTCTATATTTTTCAAGCTTTTATCAATTTTGGCACATTGATTTTCACTTTTTGGCAGAGCCGGGTCTGCCATTTCTTCCTTTTTTCCATCTTCAGAAACAAATTTTTTTACATTTTCTATAACTAGGTCCTCAGAAGTGGCACATTGGATTTGAGAACGATCTACACCATTATCTTCAAAAATGGCACGTTGGTCTGCTTCTGCAATAAAGAAGAAAGCAATAGCTTTTCCACCCTTAGGATTCTTAATCTTCCTGGTGGGCCATTCTCCGCTGTCTTTTCTACGTACAGCTGTTCTTCTACTAATATCATAGAACGCCATCAATTCTTTATATGTTAACCACATAAGCATCTCCTTTTCTAATTACCATAATAGCCCGCACCTCCACAAGATGCGGGTTCTTTATGGTAACTAGGAGGAGGTCTCTCCCGATTTTTCTTGACTTATTTTACCCTCTAAATCTAATGGCAATACACTTTTCATGTTACACCAAGCTTCTCTCTTTCGTGTGTTGATAGATTTTAGCTTGGTGTTCTCTTGATTTAACTTGTAATTTTCTGATTTAAGCTCAAAATTCTTACTCTCTAAATCTGTTTCTTTTCCTATCCCAGCTATCTCATGCATCACTAACAAAACTGCTATTATTGATAATATTACTATGGTGGTTATCATGATTGCTCCTTACATTTCTTCAAATTGTTAAATTGGTTTTTGTTATTGATTGTTACTGATTTACTTACACCATGCTCTTTAACAGCTTCTGCTATGGTATTATTCCACATCTCAAAAGCTTCTGATAGCAGTCTCTCATAATCGCTTGTTTTAACTCTTTCCTTACTACCAAACATTAATGCTTCCTGCTCCATTAAGAAGCCCCAGAATGACTCCTCAGGATGTGCAATTGCAACTCCCTCAGGTAGTGTTTCTATCTTAACACCTTCGAGCTCTTTTAGATAATAATCACAATCTATTAGAATTCTTTCTGGTTTAGGATAATAACTTAATGCAAAACTGAGTGATTTCTTTACTGGAATTATCTTTTTGAAGGTTTCTAAATGTAACAGTTCTTTGCTCGCTCTATCCATTATGATTACTATATTTGCTTTCTTGTCTGCACCTTTCTTTCTACCTATTGCTATATGGGACTTACCGTCTGATAATATCCATTCTTTTTTATACATAACTAGCCTCCCACAATAACTCATCTGGGTCTATTTCAAGATTGTGGTCTTTCATGAACTCTGTGATTGCCAGTTTTTTAGGATAATCCATCTTGCCTATAAGTAACAAGCCTGCTAATTTAGTTGGATTATCAGAAGTCACAATTTCCTTTTCTTTTGTATAAAGTCTCCAAAGGTGATAGTTTTTTGTATATCCAACATTGCTGATTCTGATCTTACAAAATTCATTATAAGCATCTTTTTCATCACTACAGCTTAAGGTATATGCTTTAACTATTTGAAGCTTCCCTTTATCAAGAATTAAATACCTTACTACTAATATATCAATACTACATCTCTGGTGCTGATACACAGTCATTTCATTATCACTAATGATTATTTTCTCACCGTGATTATACTTGTAGTTATCATAGTTTAACATCTCATTCTCCTCTGCTTATTCTTTCATTAACCACATGTTCTGGTATCATACTACCACCGAACCTCTCAATAACTTCTCTCTGTCCCTCTATCCAAGGACCCAGCAAATCTTCTATCACTTTCTCAACTTCTGCATTATTACGAACTCCCATGATAATTCTCCTAATGCTATCAGGTTTCAGGTCCTTTCCAATCTCCTGATTTATATAATCTGTTAATAAATCATTAGATAAAGAATTCGCTGTCATGGCTGCTCTTATTTCTCTTGCTTCATACTTCATTTCTATCTCCTAAATATTTTTTTCTTGACTAATCAGAGTATCACTTTTAGTCTGTCCATATATAGGACGACAAATATATCATATATGAGTTCTGTCAATATAAAAATACATATATGATATAATTAAATAATAAAAGGTGGCTTAACTTGTTGAAAGATAGACTGTTAGAGCTTAGAAAATATTTTGATTTAACTCAGAAAGGTTTTGCTGAAACAATAGGGTTATCTCAAGGTAATTATAATAGGTATGAAAAAGGCAAGGTTGAACCAGCTTATTCTGTTCTAAACAATATATCAAATAAGTATAATGTTAATTTAAACTGGTTATCTAATGGGATTGGTCCAATGTTCATGGAAAAGCCTAAAGATTCTAATCCTAAAGCAGAAATCAATGCTGATAGATTAAAACAATACATAGAACTAGGTAAATCAAAACTAGAGGATGAGCAAGCCAAGAGCATTAATAGTCCTTCCTCTGTTGTTTCACTTCCAATAGTAGGTGAAATTGCAGCAGGGAATCCCTTAGAAGTAAGAGATGTAGATGTCCTGGGTAAAATCCTAGTATCTTCTGAACTGATTAGTGATCCTGAAAACTTTTTTTGCTTCAGGGTAAATGGTTGGAGCATGAGTCCTGAGATACAGCATAACGATGTCGTTATCGTTAATAAGATATATGACTATGATGATATGGATAACCGGATTGTAGCTGTCAGATTAGATGATGGAATCACCCTTAAACTTCTTAAACTGGACCACGAAAACCAGTGCTCCTGGTTAATGCCAATCAATGATGACTATAAACCTATTCTTATAAATCAATACTCCTCAATCGTTATGTTAGGAGTCCTGGAGTTTTTAATCAGGAGTTATAAATAATTAAAATTAATCACTTTTTTAAACTTTTTAATTAATAAAGGGTATAGAATGAAAGATCATAGTTGTACATCAGACATATCATCTGTAAATTGTGAAATTACGGAAAATTATAACAAATTCTCAATTACAAAAGAACAAGAACAAATATATATGAAAATAGTTAGAGAAAGCGTTGGTAATCAAGAAGAGTTTTTCTATGTTGATCTACCTTATCTAATTATTAATAATTGCTTTCGTGATATTGGATTAAAATATAATTACACAAATGTTGAAAACTCTTCACTTATAAATTGTGATATCAAGGTAAAAGATTATATTATTGCTTGTATTTATTCAGCTATTAATCTTAGTGAAGAGTTAAGTTCTGATGAAATTTTTAATGCTTTATCTAATAATTCTAGGGTACACCCATCATTTTACATTGATCAAGAATTGGATATTTTTGGTTTAAACTATGATTTAAAACGTATTGAGATGATTACTTATTCAGACCTACTTGCATCAATTCATAACCAAGTTAATAATCTAAAACAAACGATTTTAGATTCTGATATTCGACAAAATTTTGTAGATTATATTAGAGATTATTCAGAGAAACTACATATTCCAACAGTGACTAAAGAACTTATAAAATTCCACTTTAATCAACATGATATTAATTTGAATGAAAGATTCGAATTTGAGTTTAAGGATAAGTCTAGAAATGGGTTAGAAAGTAAACTTCATAGCAGTCTGTTAAATAACCCTAAAGAGAAAGTAGGTCGATATATGTCCTTTGATTCATTTTTTAAAACGATTAATGAAGGAAAACTGTATTTCGGAAGTGTTATTGCAATGAACGACAAAAGTGAAGTCGATTACTATATGAAAAATGTTTACGAGAAATTCGACTATTTTAAAAATTTAAGAGGTCCTGATATCGATAATATTAACAGAAATTTCATTACCTCTTATGTTGATAAGGATAAAATTGATGATCTTACATTATGGAGATTATATGGAGAAGATGGTAGAGGAGTTTGTTTAATTTTTAGGTTAAAACAGAATAATAACTACGACAATTATATTATAAAGAAAATAAGCTATGAACCGTCAAAAACTGAAAAATCTGAAAGAACAGGAAAAACTGAGATTACTCAACATGATGAAGTAGTTTTTTTAAAGAACTTTTTTGACTTTTTCAAACAAATAAATCACCCAGATTACGTATATGCAACAACATTTAATTTCAACCAATCACACAATTGGAGATATTTCTTCAAATCAAAAGAATACAGTAGTGAAGAAGAAGTAAGATTGCTTATCGTTAATGAGCACGACTGTATTAAACCTCAATGGCGAGTTATTAACAACATTATTGTACCAAGTGTTTTGATAGATTTTAAAACAAAGAACTTTCCTTTAGTACTGACTGAAGTAATTATTGGTCCTAAAGCCTATGAGAAGGATATTAACCTAAAACAAATTGAGCATTTTCTTGAAGTAAAAGGTTTTGAAGATGTTATAGTAAAAAAATCAACAATTAATAATTATAGATAATTTTCTCATTTAATCTTGCAGACTATTAAAGGTCTATATTAGTTTTTTCTCATTTAATTTTGCAGACTTTCAACTAAGATAGGCCTTTTTTATTTTTCTCATTTATTTCTACGAATTTATAAGAAATTAAACATTTTTCTCATTAATTAAAAATACCAATAATCCCAGCAAGCTCACTTATAACACACACAACCCAACTTTTATTATTTCTCACTTATTCTTACCCCCCTTATTAAAAAAAACTAAATTAAAAGGTGATAATTCTGTTTTGAATGAAAGTATTAATTACTTTCTTTTTCTATCCAGCTTTAATCTTGACATTTTCCTCTAAGATTTTTTCATTGCTTAGATTATGCAGATTCAGGGGTGCCGAAAGGCTGAGATTATACCCTTAGAACCTGATCCGGGTAATGCCGGCGAAGGAAGTGAGATGCGATTTATAACACCTTACAAATTTGACCTTCTACAAGGCATTATCCTCCAAAACAAAATAATATAATTATTGGAGGAATGATGGAACTTACAGTTTCCCGAGGTATTATTGATACCTATTTTAACAAGTTGAAGAGTATTTTAGAGTTAGAGGTTGCCATAGTTGGTGCTGGACCTTCAGGCTTAGTTGCTGCTACATATTTAGCAAAAGCTGGTAAGAAGGTAGCTGTATTTGAATCAAAATTAGCTCCAGGCGGTGGAATGTGGGGTGGAGCGATGCTCTTTAATCAAATTGTTGTACAGAATGAAGCTACATCTATATTAGATGAATTCAACATCAAGTATGAAAAATATGATGAAACTTGTGTAACCTGCGACTCAGTTCATGCTACTTCAGCTTTAATCTATGCAGCTACCACAGCAGGGGCATTTATTAACAATGGGTTCATAGTTGAAGATGTTGTCTTTCAGAAAGAGAAAGTAGCTGGTGTTGTTGTGAATTGGGCAACTATTATTCGCGAAGGACTTCATGTTGACCCTTTAGTTATAATGGCAAAATGTGTATTAGATGGAACAGGTCATCCTTGCGAAGTAACCAAGACTGTTGCTAACAAAAATAATATCAAGCTTAACACTCCAACAGGAAAAGTTCAAGGAGAACGCTCACTTTCTGTAGAAGAGGGGGAAGAAGCTACAGTGATTAACACAAAAGAGGTATATCCTGGTTTATATGTATCTGGAATGGCAGCTAACGGTGTAAGTGGTTCTTTTAGAATGGGTCCTATTTTTGGTGGGATGTTATTGTCAGGACAAAAAGTCGCAAAATTAATCATTGCAAGCTTAGAAAAATGATAGATAATTTCGGTCTATATCTCATAATAACCAAAGCAGTTTTATCTTATCAAGAAATAGCTCGCATTGCAGTTAAATATAATATCACATACTTGCAATTACGGGAGAAAGATCTATCTGATAGAGAACTTATTTCTATAAGTCGTGAGATTATGAGAATTACTTCAACAAGTCCTACTAAATTTATCATCAATGACCGAGCAGATATAGCTAAAATAGTCGATGCTGATGGACTTCATTTAGGGCAGGATGATTTAACTCTTCAAGAAGCAAAAAGTATTTTTGGTGAAGATAAAATCTATGGTCTCTCCACTCACTCTTTAGAACAAGCCAGAATAGCAATAGCCCAAAACCCTGATTATATAGGTTATGGACCTATCTTTCCTACTCCAACTAAGTCTAAACCAGACCCAGCTGTAGGGCTATCTAATATTAGACAGCTTGTTGATAGTTCACCTATCCCTGTAGTGGCGATTGGTGGTATTGATGAGACTAACGTTGAAGAAGTAATCTATAAGGGAGCACAGAATATCTCTTTAGTTAGATATTTTATGGAAAGTGAAAATCTTGAAGAGAGAATTTTGAAAATAATAACTAAACTACACATATAATTTGAGGAAAAAATGACACAATTAGAAGCAGCTATAAAAGGTATAATAACTCCAGAAATGGAGATTGTAGCCAAAAAAGAAAATAGAAGTGGTGAATACATTAGAGAAGAAATCGCAAAAGGAAGAATTGTAATTCCCAAAAACATAAATCACAACTTCAGTGCAGTAGGTATAGGCTACGGACTAAAAACTAAGGTTAATTCCAACATCGGTACTTCAGAAAAACACTGCGTTATTGAAGAAGAATTAGAAAAACTTAATATTTCAGTAAAATATGGTGCAGATAGCATTATGGATTTATCTACAGGGGGAGACTTAGCTAAGATTCTTAAGCAAGTAGTTGATTCTTCACCTATTATGGTAGGAACAGTGCCTATCTATAGTGTGATGAGCAGATTATTAGCTGAAGAGAAGCCTTTCTATGCCATGACAGCAGATTTACTCTTTGAAGAGATAGAAAACCATGCTAAATTAGGTGTGGATTTCGTTACTGTTCATTGTGGTATTACAAAGCAAAGTGTTGCAACTTATGAAACTTCTGAAAGATTACTCGGTATTGTTTCACGTGGTGGTTCACTTATCAAACAGTGGATGAAAAACCACAAGTGTGAAAACCCTCTCTATGAACATTATGATAGGCTCTTAGACATCTGTGCTAAATATGATGTTACACTATCACTTGGAGATGGAATGAGACCTGGCTCGCAATTTGATGCTTCTGATAGAGGACAATTTGCTGAGCTTTTAGTCTTAGGTGAATTAGTAGAAAGAGCTAGGGGAAGAGGAGTTCAAGTCATGGTTGAAGGACCAGGACATATCCCTTTAGATCAAGTAGAGATGAATGTTAAAATCATGAAATCTATCTGTAAAGAAGCACCTTTCTATGTATTAGGTCCTTTGGTAACCGATATAGCTTCTGGATATGACCACATTACAGGTGCTATTGGTGGTGCATTAGCAGCAAGTGCCGGAGTAGATTTCCTTTGCTATGTTACTCCTGCTGAGCACCTTTGTTTACCAACACCTGAAGATGTTAAACAAGGTATTATTGCTACTAAGATTGCAGCCCATGCAGGGGATATTGTTAAGAAAGTTCCTGGTGCTATTGAACAAGATCATAAAGTCTCTAAGGCTCGCCGAGAATTCGATTGGGAAACTATTTATGCTAATTCTTTAGACCCTGAATTAGCTAAATCAAGAAAAAGTAACTCAGAATCTAAAGATGATGATTACTGCACAATGTGTGGAAAACTCTGTGCCGTAAGAACTGATAGAGGAATTGAATACTAAAAAGAAAATATAAATATAAGGCAATCTGAAAGGGTTGCCTTTTGTCTTAAATCCCCTTCTGCGAGGGGGATACAGGGGGTGCGACAATAGAATTTCAAAAATAAGAAAAGAGACAAATTCAAAATTAATTGAAAATGTCTCTTTATCGGTGTTTGGATTTTCATCCTTTAATAAATAAACTATTGTGTCAAGCTTCTTATTAGCTTTACTAAGGATCCATCTATAGTATAATAGATAGGATAGTCGCTTTCAGAGAGATTTAATGATACTCTTTGAGGACTTGAATAGCTTCCAGTAGGTGGAGAAATTATCGGAGGATTAATAAGAGTAGCTCTAGGTATTTGATATTCAGCATAAACTGTATCGCTACTGGTATATGTCTCTAATTCATAATTCCAGACCAGGCTCCAAGCTGATATAACGGCAGTCTCATCAAGAGTGAAGGGATTAGAATAATAATAAATAGTCGAGGAGTTTTTACGATATCTAAGACGATTATCCCAATGTTCACTGGTAATTTCTACCTCTATGGGTTCTGGATAAAATCCTGATGCAGGGCTTATTGTTGGAGCAAGAAGAGGGTAGATATAGAAATTAGCTGATTTACTCCTACTAGGTGTCCAGTTTTCCTTAAAACCTTTAGTAGTCAGGGTACAAGTACTTTCAATAAAAAAAGAGCCTTCGTAGAGAGTAGATTCTTCTGTTGGCTCAGACCCATCAAGAGTGTATCTTATTTCAGCTCCTGGTGTTATAGTGCTAACATTAACAGTTATAGGTTTATAGTAAATATCGGTGTTATAAGTAATAGTTGGCTGATCCACAGTATAGGCAGAAGCATCATTAGTTTGTCTTACTATTCTAAAGCCGACATCAATCATTTTGTCATTTTCTTGTTGATATCTTCTCTGTTTAATTTTGCATTGTTCTGCATCACTATTCCAACCACCACCCCTTACCATAATGAGGATGCGGTCAGCTGTTTTAGCTTTGTTATAATTTAGAGTCCACATTAGTTCACCCACATTACCGTTTAGATCATAAACACCATAAGAGTTAGCTTCTTTTGTTCCTACAACTTTAGGGCCATACGGGTCATTATTTCCTGCATAGTGGGCAACTTCATTACAATCACTTGAGCCGGAATAAGGCAAGCTAGCATGGGAAATTCCTTGGTCAGCTACGAATCTCCACTGTAAAGAAGTAGGTAAACTATATCCATTTCCATATCCAGAACTAATTAAAGAAGAAGAGTAGTCAATCCAAGAAATGTATTCATATTCGTTTGGCCATGTATCAGGATCTGTACCATAGCCGGAAAAACTATAGTAGGGACTGTAACCTTCTTGAATAGATAACTTGTTACAGAACATTAAGGCTTCATACCAAGAGACAGTTTCAACTGGCTTATTCCAACCTGTAAAAGTGCTTGGATTATAGCCCATTACTGCTTCAAATTGAGCTTGGGTTACTTCATATTTGCTAATAAAGAAATCATTCACAGTACTTTTTTTAGTAACTCCATCATGAACAAAATCTCCTCCCTCAATGTATATCAGTTCATTTAAGAATTCTGTTTCAGTTTCTACCTGATTAATAGGCTCTGAATAAACAATATCAGAAAAAACTAAGTTGGTCATTTGAGAAGAAATAGCTCCTGCTTCTAGTATTATATAATTTACCAGGAAAGCTTCAACAGTATTATTTAAATCATGTATTGTATCATCATAAGATAGTTCCTTAAGAAAATTGAAGCTATTTTCAGAAATAATAGAAATTAAATCTTGGTCGTAGAGCTTATAATGATTCTCACTAATCATACCATATTGAATATTATACTCTTTATTTACATCACTTATTGTTGAATTGAGCTCTTTCTGAGAGGAACCAATAACTTGCCAACTGCCGGCTTCATAGCTTACCCCATTTCTACTACTCTCTTCTAAGACAACTTCAAAAACACAAATAAAATCATAGTTTCCCTGAATTTGTAAGCTAAGAACTACAGTTGGAGTTATTACAATAGGAATCTTATCAAGAAGAATTGTCTGGGGATAAAACTTCATCCCTGCTAAAGCTATTTTAGTATCCTCGGCAAAGTTATTAATATTTTTGACATTTAGATTTAAGTTTCCCTCTTTTTCCATGATTGTTTCAAGGGAAAAGTTATTCAATTCTTGATTTTCTATAAAAATATTAACTTCCATTCCTAAATTGATTTTCATATTTCCCGAAATTACTATTTGGTCATCAACAGTTCCTTTATCATTATCTTGATCATAGAGAGCTGAATTAAAAACAAAATTATAATTATCTGCATCTTCTTCACATTCATAAAGACACTCATTGAATAATTCAAAATCTACTATTTGGTCTGGGGTAAGTGAAATAGTTCTTTGCAGATTAAGTTTGTTAAATGCCTCTAAAAAAGAAGCATTAGTAGTTTCAAAATCAACAGTATTTCCCTGAGTATTTTTACTAAGGACTTTTCGTAAGAAGCCTTCAGGGGCTTCAGGTCTTGAAGCAGACATGATAATATCACCAACCTCTGCCATACTAAGTGAGTTATCTTTATCTACACTAATTTGCTGGTCTGAAATATTCAAAATATAATCATGATTCAAATGAGTATTGCTTGCAAGTGAAGCTTCTTTTAAAGTGGGACTAGATACCTTATCTTTACAGCTAACTAAAACAAATAATAAGAAGAGGGCTATAAGTATATGCTTGGTAATTTTACTAATCATTATTTCCTCCTAGATTATCTTGATCTGCATTCATAACCACCCTAAAACCAATACACTGGGGAGGATGAACAGTTTCTGAAAAGTGACCACGATAAATTACTTGGCATTGTGGGCGGTCCTCGATGATGTTTTCCACTGACCCACCTCTCAACACATGATTAATACCGCTTTCAGGACCAGTAGGGTTAACTTGGAACTCTGTATTATAAAGGGCATAGTAATCCCAGCACATTTCCCAGACACTTCCCGACATATCATAAATACCTAAGGAATTAGCATTTCTACTACATACATCACTATATCCTCTAAGATAATAACCTTCTCCAGCACCTGGTCCCCACCAGTGCTCCCAAATCCCAATACCTACAACATTAGAAAAGTTGTCTGAACCTGAATAGATGTAGTCAGGTTCATTTGTAGCACCTCTGGCTGCATACTCCCATTCTGCTTCGGTAGGAAGTCTATAGCCATTTGCTGTAAAATCACAAGTAAAATTATCTACATTATTAGAATCAGTCCAGCCATCAGACCAAGTATTCGGGTCTGTCCCATCTTGATCATAGGTGTAAGTTGGTTCCCTGTTTTCCTCTATTGATAACAAATTGCAGTAGGCATAAGCTTTAGATCTACTTACCTTCTCCACAGGCCACTCTGTACAAACAAGACTGCTAGGATTTTCTCCCATGATAGCAGAATATTCACCTTGAGTAACTTCATGGATACACATGTAAAAAGGACTAAGGAAAACTTGATGAGGAGTAAGTTCTTCCTCTACTTCAGCTCCTCTAGTATTTCCCATGATAAAAGCTCCTCCTGGTACAAATGCCATATCAGCAGGAGTATCCATTGGACTGTAATCATCTATGATAATCTGTTCATAGGCTAGGAACTGACAAAATTTATCTGCAAGCAAAGGAGAGATTATTTGCATTTTGAAATCTGAGCTAACCTGCTGACTTGCGGTTATAAGGGTTTTTAGATTGTTACTATTATCTTGAGTAGCATAATATTTAGCTTCAAAGTTCAGGTTATTATCAACAAGGATGCTAGCTATTTCTGAATTGAACAAATCTAAAGCAAGAAGGATTGAAGTTTTTTGAGTAAAATCTAACTCGTTATTTTCTGGTAGTTCAGAAAGAGAAAAGCTATGGTCATTAGAATTTATATTATTCCATAATCCTGAATCATATTCCAACCCACTTTCTGAAGATTCAGAATAACTAATATTAGAAGCGAACTTTACCATTAGTTCACCATCTAAAGCTACAGAAAGATGCACTTTAGGGGTGATTACCAAGGGAATGTTATCTATCAGAATTAGCTGAGGAGAATAAGAAATATCGGCTATATCAAGCATCAAGTTATCCATGTCTTTATAAACCGTACTACCAGTGACTAGATTTAAATTGATATCCTTGTCTATATCCCAGTTAAGCTGATACTCCTCTAGTAGGTTGTTTTCTATTTCAAGCTCTAGCTCAAGAGCTAATTCAAAAGATAAAGTTCCTGTAAATTTAACTTGATCATCAGTAGTTGTAATATCATTATCCCGATCATAAACAATGCCATCCACATTAAAATTAAGTCTCTCATCATCGCTAGAATAGCTACTATTATTAAGCTCAATCTCACGGATATCTTCAGAAGTAAGTTGTATTTTTTCTTCTACATCTAAATTAGTAAAAGCTTCAGTTAATCTTGCTTTTTCAGTTGTTAAAGTAATTTCATTATTTGTTGTTTGTTTACTTATAATTTTAAGGAAAAAACCTTTGTCGGAGAAATTATTTGGTCCGACTATTATTATATCTCCAGTATCTAAGTGTTTTAGAGCACCAGCCCCCTGTATAATAAGGGTAGATTCTGTGATAGTTATAGCATTTTGATTAATATCTGTAGTAGATATCAGGTGAGTATTTTGAGACAGTATGTTAGGGTAATTGTCAGGGTTAGTGCTTTTTTCTTCACAAGCAAGTAGTAGCAATATAAGTAATAGCCATACAAATCGAACATATTGTTTCATATTAACTCCAAAGTCATTACAAAAGTTAGTTAATCTATTTCTGACACTATAAAATTATATATAAACTAAATTAATTATCTCAATTTTATTTGTCAATACTTATTATGTTTTAATGAAAAAAAATATTAAATGAAATAAATATCATAAAAGATGAGTTTTGATAAATAAAATTGTGTTCTATATTCTTTTTTAAAGTAATAATATAACAGATTCTATATTGTTCATCTAAGCTGGTTACTTATCTTCCTTTTTTTCTTTGTTTTTCGTCCTAACTAATTTTGGGAGTAGCTTTTCTCCCTTTTCTTCAGGCAACCACAAGGGCTATCATCAATCAAAGGATAGACACTAAAGTTGGGGATATTGTCGTCCTTGCAGGACTTAGGTCTATTGATGTGTATTCTTAAACAGTGTCTTGCGAACACTGCCTATTATATCATCATCCCATTGGGATTTAACCCAAATAATGCAATAGATCTTTGAGAATAGCACTATATTCTTTTGCAAAAGTAACTTACATAATTCTTCCGAATATATATATTATATGCTTCAGAATTCTGCAAGCTATTTTGATAAAAGAATTTGCACTCTTCTCTAAAGCTCTATTGCACCATTTGGGTTTAAGAGGTCTTTATTCTTAATATCATAAAGGGAATTTCTTCTTTATAAACTACTATGTAAAGCAGGGGATATTATCCTTCTTCCTCATCTTTTTGTATTAATCTGCTATCTCCATAAATTAATTAAAATAAATTCATAATCATTCAAAATAATCGGGTTCGCACCTACGGAGCTAATTCTTTGGGAATATGACCTTTGTGCTACTAAGAAACCACTTCTCTGGAGCTAACACAAAGAATTCTCCACCCTCGTACGTAGAAGTCTTTTCTTTTTAATTTTATTCTGTCTTCTTATATCCAAGCGTAGTAAGAGTAAAGAGCAGGCTTCCACTTCCCAGCAGGATAAGCAATTCTTTATATAACAGATGAAGAGGTGTAGCCTTAAGCATCACAGAACGCATCACAGTAATGAAGTGGGTAACAGGAATAGCTTGGGAGATATAATTAGCCCAAGTAGGCATACTTTCGACTGAGGTGAATAGCCCTGAAAACATAATAAATATCACCAAGAAAACATAGGCAATTAGCATAGCTTGTTGTTGAGTTTCCACATGGCTTGATATAATAAGTCCTAAAGACAGCATCACCCAGAGGTAGGCAAGGGCAAAGATAATGATAGTGAGCGGATTACCCATAAAAGGAATACCATATAATAGTCTTCCTATAATAATGCCAAAGATTAATTCACCCAGAGCAATGATAACCATAGGAATAAGTTTCCCACCAATAAACTGAAGTTTGGAAATAGGAGAAACATTAAGTTGGTCAATAGTCCCGATTTCTTTTTCTCTCACAACGTTCATAGCAGTCAAGAAAACACTAATCACAGAGACCAGAATCACCAGAATACCAGGTACCATGACAGTTTTGTAGTCTAATTTCAGATTGAATTTATTTGTATAATCTACTTCAATCAAGGAGTGAGAATTATTATTTTGTGAGAGATATTGTTGTATAAAGTCTGATAAATAACTAAGAATGATACCAGAAGAGGCACCATCGATAGTATTTATAATAAGTTGAATTTGTGGTTGCTTGCCTACATAATTTAGTTTAAAATCATTGTCAAAAGTGATAATAGCATCAACCTCACCTCTATCCAAGCGAGCTATGGCATTGGGGTAGTTATAGTCCACACCTTTGAGGGTAAAGTAATTGTTATATTCCAATTGGGAAGAGAGTTCAGGGATAAAATCATTCTTACCATAGTCTAAGATAGAGACATTAATATTCTTAATTTCATAGTTAGTAGCGTTGGCAAGAATCAGTAATTGAATAAGAGGCATAACAAAGATAATGGGCAACATACCTTTATTACGGAAAATCTGTTTGAGTTCTTTTATTATAAGGATGAAGAGGATTCTCATTTGTCTAACCTCACATTGAACTTTTTGATAGAAATACTGATAAAGAGAAGGGTAAGCAAGGCGAGAATGCTTGTTTCTTTGAAAAGATAGCTGATTCCGATACCTTTAATCATAATTCCTTTGAGAATAGTAATGAAGTGAGTAGCAGGGATAATTTGCGACAAGTATTGCAGAACTTTAGGCATATTTGAGATAGGGAAGATAAAGCCAGAAAGAAGCATTGTAGGAAGTAGTAAACCAGCCAAAGCGACCATCATAGCCACTTGCCTTGAAGAAGTAAAAGAGGAAATTAGAATTCCCAGAGCTAAGCTATTGAGTAGGAAAAGAAGGGATTCTAAACTAAGTAAAAGTAGCGAACCATTAAGAGGCATTGCAAAGACAAACTTTCCCAGTAAGAGAATATTAGCGATATTGACTATAGAAAGAATAGCGTAAGGAATAACTTTTCCCACTATTATTTGATAAGGTTTTAAGGGGGAGATAAGAAGGATTTCCATGTTCCCCAGTTCTTTTTCACGAGTCAAAGTAATAGATGTCATGAAGGCAGAAATAAGGGTAAGAATGAAAGCCATGAGTCCGGGAATAAATAAATAGGCACTCTTTACTTGCGGATTATAGAACATTTTCACTGTCATAAAATCACTCTTTTCTAAGTTAGGAAATTCTTCCTGATTGAAATTAGTGATTATATTATCAAGATAAGCTCGGATATTGGTGGCAATATTAGGGTCGGAAGCATCTAAAAGAAGCTGAATCTTACCTTGTTTGCCTTGAGGATAGCTTTGAGCAAAATCAGAATCTATCACCAAGATAAACTTAGCTCTATTACTTATTAAAGCTTCCTCCAAATTATTAGGATTAGTAATATATTCCTGTAAAGTAAAGAAGTCAGTAGCATTTATCTTGTTAATAAGTCGTTGGGAAGCATGGGATTTGGAATTATCATACACAGCAAAATTAACATTCTTTATCTCATTGGTGAGAGCAAATCCAAAGAGAATAATTTGAATGATTGGCAGACCAAAGAGAATCAGCAGACTCTTGGAATCTCTAAAGATATGCAAAAACTCTTTCTTGATAAAATAGATAAGTTCCTTCATAGCATCACCTTGTTAATTTGGCAAATATCTCTGCCGTTGTTTGGACATTGAGTTGAGCTTTAAGATTAGCAGGTGAATCAAGAGCAATGATTTTACCATTAACCATTATGGATATTCTGTCGCAATATTCAGCTTCATCAAGATAATGAGTCGTAACAAAAATTGTAATTCCTTGATTGGCAGTAGCAGTAATTATCTCCCAGAACTTTCTGCGAGTGATAGGATCAACGCCACTTGTAGGCTCATCAAGGAAGAGAATCTTGGGTTGATGAATCGTTGCCACAGAAAAGGCTAACTTTTGTTTCCAACCTAAAGGAAGCGATTTAACCAAGTCTTTTCTTTGCTTTACTAAAGCTAATTCCTGCAAAATAGAATCTTTCTTTTGCCTTAATTCTTGTCCTTTTAAACGATACAATCCACCATAAAAATCTATGTTCTCACCTATAGTTAAATCATCATAAAGGGAGAACTTCTGACTCATATAGCCAATATTCAACTTTACTTGCTCTGCCTGTTTCACTAAATCATAGCCTGCTATGTTCGCACTTCCTGACGTTGGCTTGGAAAGTCCACATAACATCTTAATCGCCGTTGTTTTGCCTGCTCCATTCGCTCCCAGAAAACCAAATATCTCACCTTTGGGTACTTGAAAACTAATTTTATCAACTGCTGTGAAATCACCAAATTTCTTGACCAAATTATCTACCTTAATTATCATTTTCTTCTCCATGTAAATACTCTATAAAGGCATCTTCAATGGTAGGGATTTGCTTCATTACGCTTATTTTAGTCTGTCCTAAGTTACCTAAATAAGACTCAACTTCTGCTACTATATCTGTTTCCTGCATTGCTCTTTTGTCCTGAAAATGAATACTATCACCAAAACTATAAGCAGAATGGCAATAAGAATATTCCCGTAATTGATCAATTAGCTTTCGCATATCAGAAACCTTTATATGAAAAAGAGATTTGGGGAAATTAGTAATAAAATCAGAAGTTTTTCCCTGAGCAATTATCTTGGATTTATGCATTAAAGCTAATTTATTGCACATTTGAGCTTCATCAAGATAAGGAGTGGAAACAATAATTGTAATTCCTCGCTTTTGTAGTTTAAGCAGCATTTCCCAGAACTCTTGACGGGAAGCAGGGTCAACCCCAGTAGTCGGTTCATCTAAAAGAAGTAATTTAGGTCTATGAATCAAGGCAGAACACAAAGCAAGCTTTTGCTTCATTCCTCCTGATAACTTGCCTGCCTTCCTTTTCTCAAATGGCTTCAACATACCATAAATATCCTCTATCAATGAATAGTTTTCTTCTACTGTAGTTTCAAACACAGAAGCAAAGAAATTCATATTTTCTTTAACTGTTAAGTCTTCATAGAGAGAGAATTTACCAGGCATATAACCAGTAAATTTACGTATTTTAGCAAAGTCTGCCATAGTATCTTGTCCGAAAACAGTAATCTTGCCTTGCTGAGGTTTATAAAGAGTGGCTAAAAGACGAAACAAAGTTGTTTTTCCTGCTCCATCAGCACCGATAATCCCAAACAAGTCTCCTTGTTCAACTTCCAAGCTCGGAATATCAACAGCCACCTTTGAATCATAAGAATAGAGAAGATTCTCCAGCTTGATTAATTCTGACATTACTTCCTCTTAAAAAGAACTTCTGCAGGCATTCCAATCTTGATTGCTTCCTCATACTCAACTTTTATTTTTATCGCATAAACTAAATTAGCTCTTTCATCTCGTGTTTGAATAGTCTTAGGAGTAAACTCTGATTTTGAACTTATGAAGCTTATCTGCCCTGTTAGCTCTCGTAATCCGGAAATATCATCAATCAAAATAGTAACAGACTGATTCAAAGCGATAGATGAAAGCTGGGTTTGAGTAACATAAGCCTTTAAATAAATATCTGCTAAGTTTGCCATTTTAATTACAGGCTTACCAAGTGTAACTAACTCACCTCTTTGAGCATACTTAGTTAACACATTCCCGCTAATAGGAGCCTTTATATAACACTTGCTTATCTCATGATTAATCTTTTCAATCTCAATTTCTAACTGCTTCTTTTCAGAATCTAAACTAGAGAAATTTAATAGAGAGCTGGAATATTGTACTTGTAAAACATCTTCTTTATACTGATAATTCTCCAAAATATCCAAAGCTAAAGCTCCAGCATTATAAAGAATTGTATTTTTTTCAACATCCTTTTCCACTTTAGCTAATTCTATTGCTATTACATCTCGGTCCGATTTTACTTTAGCTTGTTTTATCTTGATTAAAGCTAATTTTAATTCTAATTCACGCTTCTGTAAATTTATTTGAGTAGTATCTATCACAGCAATAATCTGATTCTTTTGCACAGCATCACCTTCAAGAACTTGAAAATCCTGTAAAATTCCTATAGTCTCTGAACTTACGATAATCTCATCACTCTCAAAATTGCCATAAGCATCACTCACTTTATCGTATTTTTCACAAGCATTTAGCACAATCAACACTATTATAAATATGAATATTCTTCGCATCCTTACCTACTTTTTTAACATTGCTAACATTGTGTTGGTAATTACTTCTTTGCGCTGGAGAAAGAATTCTTTTTTATCCACTTCAATCTTAGCAAAGACATTCTGAATAATTGGAGTTCCAATAAAAGGGAAAATACATAAAGAAACTAAATTTATCAAAAACTGAACTGGATCTATGTCTTTTATTACCCCTTGCTCTATTTCTCTCTTAAAGGAAGTAACATATTGTTTGTAATCAATCTTACTTAAAACAACCTTGACAAACTTATCTGTAAATTCAGGATTCTGCCAGGCTTCAGAAATAACAAATACAAACAAATTTGAATTCTTACTAACAAATTGAAGATAAGATGATACCATTTTAGGTGTCTTTTCAATAATAGATTCTGGACTATTTAAATGAGTCCCTAATGCTCCGAACACCTCTTCTATTGAACCTAAAAAAACTTTCTCAAATAAGATACTTTTACTTGTGAAATAATAGTGCAACAATGCTTTGTTAATCCCAGCTTCGTCTGCTATCTCTTGAGTCTTAGTACCATTATACCCCTTTTCCCGAAATATACGTTGAGCTACTAATAAAATCTTTTCTTCAGTATCTTTATTATAACGTTTCATTATACCTCACATTTCTTAAATATTAACTATTTGGTCAAATTTAATCAAAAGGTTAAGTTTGGCAAGTTTTTTTTAATTTTTGCTTTTTTGTTAGATAAACAATCCTCAATTATTATTGCAATAAATGAGTTATGCATGTATAAAAATTTATTTAGTGGTAAGGTATTTAACCTTATTCTAATCATATATGTTAAAAGTATCTCTTATTCTCTTCTTTAATGGCGCTGGGAAGTGTCACAATGAAAATCTGATGATTTGTTGAGACACCTTTGAACGTAGAAAGATAAGGCTTTTATTAAGCAAAGCATCTATTTCTGAAACTGGTATCTATAACAGGATAAGATTAATATGATTATAGTAATGGAAAAAATAGGGGCATAGCCCCTATTAACGCAGTCCACAGTAACTGCTAAAAATTTCGTAAATCAGCTTACAACTTAAAAACATATAGAGGCTGGATGAATAATTCAGTTAATACTCTATATATAATGCTAAAAGGTTAGCTAATAAAGTTATTGTCAAGGAAAAATATTATATTTCTTAATTTTACTAAAATTTAAATCCTCTTATCTCAAACAGATATTTTACTTAAGTAAGCCATTAGAGCTTTGCGAGTAATTCTATATTAGTCACTAACAATGCATAACTTGAGAGAAAATTTTTTTAGGTTCATCAATATTGGTTTATCTATTGCTAGAAATTTAAGAAAATTAACTAAAGTATTGACAGAAATTTTGCGATCAACAAGATAAAACTATCTTAGATTCGGGGTGTATTAATGAAGAAAAAAGATCCAAAAGCTGAAAGTCATATTGCTCAAAAGAAGCGGAAAAAGAGAGAAAAAATTATTAGTGCAGCTATCAAGCTTCTTTCTGAAAAGGGTTTTGCTAAAACAAAGATGAAGGATATTGCTACTGAAGCTCAAGTTGCCGATGGCACTGTTTATACCTATTTTTCCTCGAAAGAAGATTTAATGATGAAAGCACTAACTGAAAGTTTGCACAATAAGCTCTTGGAAGTGAAACAAATTACAGCTAAAGAACCTGATGTAAGAGCTAAGATTTTAAAATTTTTTGATATTCACGCAATTGTCTTTACTCAGAATCCCCATATCGCTAAATTTCTTATTGAGGATATACGACAGATAAAAGAGTATTATAACAAGTATCCAAACTACTCAATTTTTGATGAGTACAGAGAATATATGAAAGAAATATATAATGAAGGTATTTCTGGAGGTAAATTCCGTGAAGTCTCTGCTGATGCTTTTTCCCTGACGGTTATTGGAGCCATGGATTTTGTTCTTACGCAATGGGTCTTAAAGAAACATAGCTTCAATTTAAGAAAAATGGTTGTAAAAATAATTGATTTGATTCATTATGGGTCTGGTAGCAATGAATAAGATTATTGAAATAAATAAGAATGTAACAATCCTTCAAGCCAAAAATTCACTTTTGAATGCAAGTGTAATAGAAAATGATGATTCTTTGTTAGTAATAGATACTTTTCTTCTTCCTAAAGACTCTAAAGACTTATATGAGTATTGTCTCTCCAAAAAGAAAGCAGTAAAATATATCGTCAATACTCACTGGCATAGTGATCATTGCTATGGTAATAGATTCTTTGATTCTTTTAAACCTATAATCATAGCTCATCAATCATATTGGAATACAATTGCAAAAGAGAAAAATATAATCTCTCCAAACAGACCTAACATTATAAATAAGAAACTTTTAAGATATCCACATATAACTTTTTCAGAGAAACTCGAATTAAAGGATTTTAAGCTTAAAATTTCTCATGCTCCAGGACACTCGGAAGATTCAACAAGAATATATTCTTGGGAGCACAATATATATTGGGTTGGGGATAATGTCCTAAATTCAGATGATAACAGAATTGCTGTTCCTTATTTTTATTGGGGAAATGCTCAAGAACTTCTGCAAGAACTTGAAAGTTTAGCTTTAAAAATACCTGAAACTATTATTCCTGGGCATGGATTACCATGTGATAATAATAAAATAGTTAAAGACATTATTTATCTTCAGAACATTCTACTTAAACATTCAAAAACTTCTTTGACTTGCTCTGAACAAGCAGAAATTCTTTTAGAAGATTGTTATCCTGTTAGTAAGGGTGATGTTTTTTGGGTTGAAAAAATGCACCAGCTTAATTTAAATAAATTAAACTCAACTGAAGTTTGATTGAAAAAAGAAGTTATTTTCTAAATTTGTTTTATAAATTATCTTTTTATAGATAAGCTTAAAAAAGAAGAATTGCTTATTAATAGGAAGTGCAGTTTGCATTAAGAATACAATTGAATAATTACATTGGAGTTCTAATGACAGAAGAAATAGATGATTTTTCTAAAAAAATGGCTTATATGTATTGTATTGAAGAAGTTTTAGCAAAACCTAGTGAAATATGGTATCACCCAGATGATGGTATCACTTATTATTTACTAAAATATGAAGGAGATATTACCATTGTAGTAAAAGTAAAGGGGGAAGAGTTTATAGACTTCGATGTTTTTCATAAGGAGTTTAGTAAGATAAATGAACTTCGATATGGTATTCTAAAATTTGCAGAAGAGTAAGGAACAATAATTGAACTATGTTGACTAAATATTTAGCTTAGGGTCCTTATAAAAAGCTTATATATTATTAATAGAATGCTAAGATTGCTTATTCTTCAAGTTCTCGTTTACGTGTCTATTTCTGGCTATTTCTTTTTTTAACTATGTTGTTTGTGTTCGTGAAAATTTAGAATGTACTTTTTATAGAGAAAATAATTGACTAAATTAATACCTTTTGCAATCATAGTATTTAATAATATATTTAAGTTAATTAGAGGAGAAAAATATAGGATAATTGATAACCGGCAATGATAATTTGTAGGGAACTCCCTAAAAGAATTAAAAAAACAGGAGTAAAAATGAAAAAAATTTCAACTATAACCTTGTTACTTTTGATAGTAATAGCTTTAGTTGGAGAGGTCGTACCTCACCCAATGATGAGTGAACCGGTATCAAAAAATATAAGTTTTCCTTCAGAAAAATTTCCCATAGAGGGCAAAAATGGGGAAAAAGAACTTCCGGAAAATGTGTTAGTCTATTTGGTACAATTTAGTGATGTTAGCTTTGTTTCAGAACCTTCTTATCCGGATTCATTAGTACATAATCAAGCATTTTTTGATAGATATATGCTCCAGTTAGGAGATTATTTATACGATGCATCACATCAACAATATTTCCTAAATTATGAATTCTATCCACAAGTCATTACCTTAGATAATCCCATGGGATATTATGGTTCTGACAATGATACAAGACAAAGAATAGCAGAATTTGCACAAGAAATTGTGCAAAAATCAGATGATGACATAAATTTTAATAACTGGGATACTTTTATAGTTTTTCATGCAGGGGCAGGACAAGAATCTGATATCTATAAACAAAGACCTGATTTGCTCTGGAGTACTTTCTTATCACGCCGGAATCTGCAACTTGGTTTAGACCCTGACAATGATGATTACTTAGGTATTCCTGCCGATGGAACTTATGTTACAGACTTTGTTATTGCACCTGAACATCAGTGGCAAGACTATTTCCCGCAAGATGGTTCTCAGCTTCCTTATGGAAATTTAGGAGTTCTCGCTTCAGGGTTTGGCTATGCCTTAGGCTTACCTAATTTAAGTGATAATATCTCTGAAAACGGTACTTCTGCAGGAATAGGTAACTGGGGTATTATGGGTTCTGGTGCTTGGAATGCTAATGGTTATACTCCAGCTCAGCTTTCAGCCTGGTCAAGATATTATCTTGGTTGGGAAACACCAGTAGAGATTACTAGTGATACTTACAATATTGAAATTGACTATTTTTTAGATAAAAGCCCTGATTCTCCTCAACTTTACAAGATTAATTTGTCAGAGAAAGAGTATTTCCTCATAGAGAATAGAGCTCAAAATCCTGATAATTCAACATTAAATGGGGTCGCAAACTTCACTTTCCCTTTACTTCCTGAAGGAGAACAGGAGTATTATCCTCTTGGGGAAGGTCAGTGGGAGCTTGTTCCTAAGTTTAATTTTATGAAGAGTCGTCTTAAAGGTTGTGAATGGGATTTCTTTCTACCAGGTTATTCTGGGGGAGGGTATATGCCAAGAGATGGTTCAGGTTTATTAATTTGGCATATTGATGAATTTATTATTGAAGATAATTTTAATCCAGAAATTGGACTCAGTCGTGTTAATGGTGATGCTAACCATAAAGGTGTTGATTTAGAAGAAGCAGACGGAATTCAGCATTTGGACTCTAACCCCAATACGTCAATTTTTGGTTATGGTGGACCTGAAGATGCATTTAGAGCAAGCATCAATAATTATATAGGATTTAGTCCAGACCCTAATACAGGCTTAATTCATCTGCCAAGCGCAGAGAGTTATTATGGTGGTACTCCATTTGAAATTTCAAGTATTTCCGAGGCTGGAAATAAGATGTCTTTTGCCGTTGATTTTGAATGGAATTTATCTACAAATTACACTGGTATAAGTAATTTCCCTGCTCTATCTTTAGATATGAATAAAAATAACTTAAATGAAATAATTCTTCCAAATGGAAATTATCTAAGCATATTTGAAAATGACCAAATATTAGAGAATTTATCCTTAGATGAGAAGCTCTTTCGCTACCATAGTTATGATGAAATAGCAAACAGGCTTCTTTTGCCTACACAACAAATTTTACCTTCTCCCCAAGCAATATTAAATTGTTATGATGGAGATCATGTTAGTAGTGCTTTTGCTCAAGCAGGCTATAGCTGGACTTCTCCTGTGATAATTCACAAAGAAGAAGATGATAATTCTTATAAATATTTCTGTGCTCTTAATAATACTAATAGCAATCAGAGTGTTATCAAGGTTGTGGACAGTGATTTAACTGTGTTAACTAATCTGAATTTTAATGGCAAAATGAAATCAAACTTAATCTATGCTGATCAAATGATGGTTATAACCAAAGATGAAGATTATTTCCTCAATTTTATTGACGAAGAGGAAGGTAACACAGAAAGAGTTGCTTTAGATATACCTGCAGATTCATTGGTAAGTAATATTTTATTTTTTGATTTCAATCCTCTTCATGATGCTTTAGAACTTCTTGTTCAGGGGCCTTATGGCTTTTATATTTTCACTAGTGAGGATTATTCCAGAATTAATTATATTGAATCAGGTGTTCATTCTACAGCAATTCCATCTATTATGGATTATGACAAAAATGGTACTTGGGACTTAGTCTTAGGTTATAAAGATGGGATTAAGATTATTGCCTACAGTGGTGAATTAATTGATAATGAAAGGTTCACTGTGGTTTCAAGCCCTAATGACTCACTAATAGTTTATGGTGGAGCCTATGCAATTGATATTGAAAGCAATGATAATCCAAATTTAATTGGCTCATTCTCTCGAAATAGAAGCTCTGTTTGGAGTCAAAATGGAAGAACTCTGCCAGGTTTTCCTGTTGGAAATTATAGCAATGGAAGGACTTACCCATTTCTTCATAATGAAAATAACAAATTATATCTCTACACAACCTTAGATAGAGCTACTATAAATCGCTCATATATCAAAGATGTTGATGATGATTTTGTCCTATCTGATAAATTAACTCGTTGGTATACAGAATATAATAGTTATCATAGAAATGCTGTAGAATATGAAACTGAATTAGTAAATAGTCTTGAAACAAGTAAGATATTTGTACCTGGAGAGGTCTATATCTACCCTAATCCTTTCAATGCTACTATTAATGACAAGCTAAACCTCAGAGCGATGGTCTCCAGAAAGTGTCTTGCGAAATTGGATATTTATACTATTTCTGGGAAAAAAGTTTACTCTGTTACCAAGGAGCTTGACCCTTACCTTGGAAATATAAATCAATTTGAATTACCTTATAAAAAACTATCTTCAGGTATCTATTTAGCATTGCTAAAGGCTGAAGGAGAATATAAAGAAATAAAATTTGCCTTAGAAAAATAGAAGGAAATGACTTATGAATAAAATAAAAATTATCTTGATTGTGTTAATAACACTTGTTGCAACTTTATTAAATGCCCAGCATGAAAATGCAGGTGAATATGGATTCCAAGTTTTAGAAATTAGTAATAGCCCAGCCATGTCTGGAATGGGGGATACCGGTGCTTTAGTTACCGACGATGCTCTAAACTTCTCAAGTAACCCGGCAGCAGGACTTTTCAATAGAAGCAGAATAGTAACTATTTCTCAAAGTTTCTGGTTAGCAGACACAAATATTATAAGTGGAGGATACTCCATTAATAAGAGAAAGAGTCACTGGGGATTTGCTTTTACTCATTTAGGTTATGGAACTCTTGATACTCGTGATGAAGCTGGAAATATAATTGGTGAATTTTCTCCTATGGATTTCGTTGGTACTGTTAATTATGCTCTTAGATTTGGAGCTAGTCACTACTTTGGTATCAATGGTAATATTCTCTATGAAAAAATTTCTACTGCTTCAAGTTATGGATTCTCAACTGATTTAGGTTATGTGTGGAGCACTCCATTTAAAGATGTTAAGTTTTACTCAACCCTAAAAAACTTTGGAACAACTTCCAAAATGGATAAAGAAAAAATAGACCTACCTTTGAAATATGAATTTGGTATTACTAAAGAGTTCTTAACTCGGAATTATGATTTAGCTTTTGACGCAAAAGCATTAAAATCACAAGATACTGATTTTGCTTATAATTTTGGTATGCAACTTAAAACCTTTGAAATACTCTACCTAAGAACAGGCTATAAAGGTAATGATGACACCAATGAAGTAAGTTTCGGTATGGGTATTGACTATGATTCCTTTAACATTGATTATGCTTATATGCAAGTGACTAATGGATTAGATGATGTCCATAAAATAAGTCTATCATACAAGTTCTAAGGATATTTTCTATGAAAAAGGTATTTCTTGTTCTAATAATAATATTAATATTATCTGCTGCGTCCGCTACTTTAACCTATACACCTAAAGAGATTATTGTTAAATTAAAAGAGTCAAGAGCGAATTTTGAACTTGATTCTCTTCCACTAATAAGTACTTGGTTGAAAAGTTATGATGTCAAGAAAATCTCGCCTCTTACAAGAAAAAGCAGTAATAAATTTTTTGTTATTCAAACAGAGAAAGAAATACCTATTTCTATAATAGAGTCAAAATCTAATCAATTCTCAGAGATAGAATATATTCAACCTAATTATCTTAGTGTTTTTCATAGTTCAACTAATGATCCCTATTTTTTCCAGCAACAACATGAACTATGTGAGATTACTCAAGCTTGGGCATATACAACTGGCGATGAAGATGTCTTAATTGCTGTGGTTGACTCAGGAATCTTGTATGAGCATCCTGATTTACAAAATATTATCTATGAAAATGAGAATGAAAATCCTAATTCAGGAATCGATGAAGATGGTAATGGTTACATAAACGATTACCGTGGATGGGACTTCACTGATGCTCCAACTCTCCATAATATTGCTCTTGGCGATTATACAGAAAGAGAAAATGATGCTTCAGATGAGAATTATCACGGAACTCATGTAAGCGGGATTATTGGAGCTGAAGTTAATAATGGTATAGGTATTGCCGGGGTAGTATGGAATGCAAATATTCTTCCTATAAGAGCTGGTTTTAGAACTACATCTGGAGGTGGATACTTGCAAGATGATGATGTGTCTGCTGCCATTATTTATGCTACTGATATGGGCGCTGATATCATTAACATGAGCTGGGGGTCATCATATTATTCTCCAATTATTGCTGATGCTTGTCAATACGCTTATGAC
Source organism: Cloacimonadales bacterium (SeqCode) (assembly GCA_963692475.1). Classification (GTDB taxonomy): domain Bacteria; phylum Cloacimonadota; class Cloacimonadia; order Cloacimonadales; family JAFGVF01; genus JAEKNW01. The sequence continues at coordinate 1,243,619 of OY829950.1, read as the reverse complement.
CGAGGGGTTATTTTAGTAGCTTCTTCAGGCAATGATCCAGGTCCATATATTAGTTACCCCGCTAAGTTATCAACGGTTTTGTCAGTTGGGTCAGTGGACAGGACAAAATCTCTATCTAGTTTTTCCAGTTATGGACCAGAATTGGATATAGTTGCTCCTGGCTCACAAGTAATAAGCACTTATAGCATGGAGGGAGATAGTGATGGCTATGCAGAATTATCAGGTACTTCTATGGCAGCTCCTTATGCAGCTGGGATAATTGGCTTGCTCATTTCCCAAAGACCAGGAATAAGCTTTGATGAACTTAAGACAATGATATATTCAACAACAGAACCGCTTCCTTTAAATACAGTTTCAGCAAATGGTTTTAATCAACAATATGGTTATGGCTTGATAAATGCTTACAACTTACTAAGTACTTACACTTCCCCGAATATATCTATAACTTTTCCTTATGAAGAAATGGGACTTAGTAGTTCTTTTACTATTAAGGGTAAGATAAATGTTGAAGACTTTTTCCGTTACTCAGTAACTTATTCTTTAGGGAGTGAAATTGAGGATTTAGTGTGGAAAGATTGCTTCACACATGGGCATACTCCTACCTATTTCTATAGTGATGATATCAGTCTTCCATTTGAAGGTGATTTGCATCAATTCCAAGTTGAACCTGAAATGCAAGATGGAAGTTACAGGATAAGACTTTCTGTTCAAAATAATAGCGGAAAGACTTATAATATTCTTAGGAATGTATATATTGATAAATCATTACCACAACTAAAAAGTAATTTTGAGCTTGTTACCAGATATAAATCCAACAATAAGCAACATTATATAAAATGTTATTTTAATGAAGATGTTAATGTCCAGATTACACTTTATGATAGTAATAATCAGCAGCACTCTGCTTTTAGTTCTGTCTCTGATTCATTACTCTTTGTTCCTTTACCAAGTAATATTAGTAACGGAATGATCAGTGCTGAAATAGTAGCTCAGAACAGAAGTGGATTGGTCTATAATTCAGGTTTAATAACTGATATAGGAGAAGTTGATCATAATTCTACTCCTATTAACCATTTTGATGTATCTCCATTGATGAGTGCAGAAATCATCCCAACCAAGAAATTTGTTGATTTTGATGGTAATGAAAAGAATGAATTTGTAGCTATGAACATCGAAAATGGTACTTTTGGTAGTGTCGCTATATATGAAAAAAACAATGACGGTTTCGCAATTAAACACCAGTTTACTGATAATTTCCGCCCTCTTGATATCGGTGATTCTAATAATTCAGGGTATGAGGTAGTTGGACTCAACTTAGAAACACTTTATATCTATGATACATTTGAAGAGAATAATTATCCTTTAAATTCATATATTCAAGCAATTAATAATGGTTCTGGTGCAATTTTCGCAGACTATAATAATAATGGCAGAGAAGATTTAATCTGCGTAATTAACGAGCCTGCTCAGACTGTGATTAAATTATATCAAAGGCAATTAAATGAATTTGTGGAAAGAGAAAGATTAGTTAATTCTTCAACAACCTTTGCCAGAAATACCTTTGTTCCATGGGTCAAGTGTGCTAACCTTGACGGTGATTCTTATCCTGATATTCTAAGTGCTGATACTGACGGCGATGTTATGATTTATGAAATAAATCCTAATGCTGATAGTTACTTGACTTGGACTGATAGAATCAATGTGAGGAACGCTTATTATGTTGATTATGGTGATTTTACTGGTGATGGTAGTAATGAATTTGTCGTTGGAGGTTATGTCGAGAATTTAGAGAATATGAACAATACTTACTTTGAATTTAATCTCTACAAATCATACGGCAATAATAGTTATCAAAAAATAGATACTATTACTTTTGATAATGTAGATAAAAATAATTCAATGGTTGTTTTTGATTCAGACAGAGATGGCAAAGATGAATTGTATCTTTCATTGACTCCTTACCTTTATAAAGTAGAATATTTGGAGGGTAAACTAACTCCTACTGCTGTTCATAATTCTAATAATTCTTTCCAGATAAGTTTTTATCAAGAAGATAATGAAACTCCACCAATCTTGCTATGTAATCAATTAGTTCAGGGAGCTCCTCAAAGTGTATATTTGACAACAAGAGATTATCATAATGAGCCTGAAACACCGAGCAATTTTGAAGCCATACCAATTGATGAGCATAATGCAAAACTAACTTGGGAGTCTGATGGAGAATCTTTCTACAAGATTTATCGCCAGCACAATGGGATACAAGAGCTTGTATCAACTATTCAAAACAGCTCTTATATTGATTCAAATTTAATAACTAATAGCGAATATAAATATGCTATAAGTACCTACGATGCTGATTATGTAAATTCTGAAAGTTTCATGACACCTTGGAAAACTGTTATTCCTAACCCTCAACCAGCAATAATAAATGTCAGGAAAATAGGAGATTTTAACATCGAGGTTATTTTCAACGTACCACTATCTGATGAAATGATAAGGGTTGGGCACTATTCACTCAGCAATGGTATGGGTAATCCTCACTCAGTAATTTTGGATACAGATTATACCAGAGCTATTCTAAGGCTTAGAGAGCAACTCACTGAAGCACAGTATAAATTAACTTGTTCTAATATAATTTCTCAGAATAATATTTTAGCAGAATCATTGCAGGCTAATTTTGAAAATGTTGAAGATGTGATAGCTCCAACTGTTGAAATCATTGATATTATGAATAGAGAACAGGTTAAGTTGATATTTTCAGAAAATATCTTCTCTCAAGATTATCAACCTGTGACAATTAGTAATTTTGCTTTGAAGAACCCACCAAACGATATTGTTACAGAACTTAAGGAAATTTCATGTCAAGATAATGAAGTTATGATATCTTTTTCTAATGAGCTTCAATATGGAAATTATCCATATAAATTAATTATTAACAATATAATCGATAGTAATGGCAATATGATACTTCCTCAATTAAGTACTATTCATTTCAACTTGACAGATATTACTGATTTATCAAAGTTGGTAGTGTATCCCAATCCTATATATCTTAGGAAAGGTGATAATGAGATTAACTTTACCAATTTCCCTTTAAACTCCAGAGGTAATATCTCAATCTATAATAAATCAGGAGACCTTGTTTTTACCCAAAAAATCGGACCTTTTTATGGTATCGATATCTTTAGCTGGGACCTAAAAAATAATAACAGTCAAAAGGTCTCGTCAGGTGTTTACTTCTATGTAATCAATATGGGGACCTCGGAGAAGAAAGGGAAAATTGCAATATTAAACTAAATAGGAGATTAAATGATATCATTAGATTGGAAAGAAAGATTAATAAAAGATGCTGATGACTTTTGTAAAAATAAATTGATTAAAAAAGATTATCGTTTTGATGTGATATACAATGCTTACCCTGCTCGTGAAGGACATAATATACCTAATGAGGTTTTAACATTAGTAGCTAAAGAAATTGCTAAGTGTATTGAAAAGGATCATGAAAAGCATACTGAATTTTTAGATTATTTATGGTATCGTGGTTTTTTCAATGGTAAATTCATAGCTTGCTCTATCTTAAATAAGGTATATTCAAAAAATAAAGAAAAGTACTATGCAAAAATGTTAGAATTCTTGAAAGATGCTAAGGACCAAGAAGAGAAAGGCTTGATAATAGAAAAAGTATTTTTTCCACTATTAAAAAAGTATCCTGATAAGTATCTTCCTACCGCTTATGCTTGGACAACAAGCGGAGACTTAGATCTTGAGATGATTGCTCTGAAAACATTAACAAAATTATGCAAGGCAAAGACTGAATATACTAAGCCAATATTAAGACATCTTGAGAATAAATGGGCTTATGCTCCTCATGAATTAATCAAAGGCTTATCTTTGTTTTTTAAAGAAGTAGCTAAAATTGACAAAGAACTCTATTTAGATACTTTTGATTTTTATGATAAGAGCCGGGACCCTAATGTTGTTGAAATTATTACATCAAGTATTAGCTTCTACGATGAGAAAGTAGAAGAAATCGTAGAAGAATGGACAAAAAGCGGAAATGCAAGATTAAAAAAATGTGCAATTGCAGGCTATAAGCATCTACAGAGAATTAAAAATAGAGGGTAAAAATGGGCTATATAACTCCTAATGGAATGCAACAAATACAAAAAAGAATTAATGATTTACTAACTGAAAGACCAAGTGTGTTAAAAGCTATTTCTATTGCTCGTGAAATGGGTGATTTGAGTGAAAATGCTGAGTATAAGTCTGCTAAAGAGAGACAACGCCAGATAGATAATGAGGTTACTTATCTGAAACTAAAGAGTTCAAAACTGCAAGTGATTGATCCTAAGAACATAGCTAAAGATAAAGTTAGATTTGGAGCAATTGTTGAAGCCCAAGAGATTGGCTTTGACGAGATAATTACTTATTATTTAGTAGGGAGCGATGAAGTAAATTTCCCTGGAAGTGAATACACTAAGATATCAGTAGAATCACCAATAGGAAAAGGTTTTATTGGAAAGGTTGTTAATGACATAGCTTTGGTTAAAGCACCTAAAGGCGAAAGGAAATTCAAAATTTTATCAATAAAGTAATGTAAAGTAAATATAAAAAGAGGTAAAAATGAAAAAAGAGAAAAAACTTATTACCTATAGTCGTAAAAACTTCTGGAAAGAAGCTGATAAAAAAGATATTAATTCAGCTCATGAATTTTCCAAAGATTACATCGATTTCTTGAATGAATGTAAAAATGTACGTGAAACAGTTGCTTACACAGAAGCAACTCTTAAATCAAATGGATTTAAAGAAATTTTAGCTAGTAAGAATAGCAAAAAAGTCTATTCTATTTTCCGTGGGAAGACTTTAGCTATTGCAATAATAGGTAAAAAACCTGTTTCTGATGGAGTAAACATTGTTGCAGCCCATATTGATGCTCCTAAAATAGACATAAAACAGAATCCTCTTTATGAAGATGGAAGCTGTGCTTTAGGTATGGCTAAAACTCACTATTATGGTGGTATCAAGAAATATCAATGGGTTTCTACTCCTCTTGCTATTCATGGTGTTGTAATTAATAAAGCTGGTGAAGTTGTTACTGTAACTATAGGTGAGGATGAAACTGATCCTGTATTCATTATCCCTGATTTATTACCTCATCTTGCAAGAAACGTTCAAAGTCAAAAGAAGATTGGTGACGCTATATCTGCAGATAATTTAAATTTAGTAATTAGTTCAATTCCTGTTGAAGATAAAGACCAAAAAGAAGCAATCAAATATCATGTTTTAGAACTTCTTAATGCAAAATATGGAATTGATGAAGAAGATCTTTTATCCGCAGAATTAGAATTAGTACCTGCTGGTAAAGCCAGAGAAGTTGGTTTAGATAGATCATTGATTATGGGTTATGGACAAGATGATAGAATCTGTGCTTATGCAGGTTTAAAAGCTCTAATCGAATTAGCTCCTAAAGATTTAGAAAGAACTTCTATTGTTTATTTTAGTGATAAAGAAGAGGTGGGTTCAGACAGTAATACTGGTGCTAAATCTATCTTTATTACAGATTTTGTTGCTGATGTATTAAAACAAAATGGTGAAGACTGTGGAAGTTATAATTTAAGAAAGACATTGATGAAATCAAAAGTTTTATCAGCTGATGTTAATGCTCCTTTAAATCCAAATTATCCAAGTGTTCATGAAAAACTAAATGCTCCTGTTCTTGGTCATGGTGTAACTCTCTTGAAGTACACTGGTGCTGGTGGAAAAGGTGGAAGTAATGATGCTAATGCTGAATTCAATGCTGAAGTTATCAGAGTTTTCAATGAAGCAAAAGTCTTCTGGCAAACAGGAACTCTTGGTAAAGTTGATGAAGGTGGCGGAGGAACTATTGCTAAGTTCTTAGCAGAGTTCGGAGCTGAAGTTATTGATTGCGGTCCTAGTGTCTTAGGAATGCACTCTCTTTATGAAGTAACAAGTAAAGCTGACTTGTTCAGTACATATAAAGGATATAAAGCCTTTATGCTTAAGGCGTAAATAGATTCATATTTCAGGTGGTAGTATTTTACTGCCACCTGATTTTGAAATATGGAAAAATATGAATAAACTTATAATACTTTTTTCACTAATAATTTTACTCTTAGCTTGCAGTCAGAATAAAGAAATACTTGTTCAAAAGAATAGTGATTTTCAAGCTCAAAACTTAGCTTTACAAGATTCTCTGTCTAACCTTAAACAAGCTATTGATAAGATTTCTGCAGGTAAATTTGAAGAGTTAGAAAAGAGTGTTATTTATTTGGAAGAGAAGACTAATCAATTGGAAGAACAACTTGGCTTCTATACTAATAGATTTGAAAATATTATTGATATAATTACAGCAAATAGTAAGAAAATTGATGTTATAACAGATGGAAGGAAAAAGGATTTATCAGCTGAGCCAACTAAGTCAACAGAGATAAATATCAAGCCCGATATTCTTTATGCTCAAGCCCGTAATTATTATATAAAAAGAGATTTAAGACAAGCTCAAATAAAGTTTAATGAATTCTTGCAAAAATATCCTAAGCATGAATTAGTGATTAATTGTAGCTATTGGTTAGCTGAGATAGATTATGATGAAGGGAAATATGCTGAATCAATCAGTAAGTTTCAGGAAATATCATCAAATTCATTAAATCCAGAAAAGGCTATAGATAGTCTTTTTAAGATTGCTATTATTAATAAGAAGTTGGGGAATTATGATTTAGCCTTATCTCAAGCTAAGGAAATAAATGATAAATTTTCAGATTATATTAGAATTAACAAAGTAAAAGCTTTTATTAAGGATTTAGAATAATGAGAAAAACTATGATAATTTTATTCCTAATATGTTATTCCTTAGCTATTGCTAATCCTGTCTTTAATCAAGAAATAGCAGATTCACTAATATTTCATCTAAAAGACAATCTTAGTAGTAATGAGAGCTATTATTTGGTTAATTCTAATCTACCAAAGTTAGATAATTATTTATTAGAGCATCTGAATAATTTAAATATTGATATCAGGATGGACAAAGATACAGCTTCAAAATCATTATTATATTCGATTAATGAAGATATGTCTATTGTTCCAAAAAGAACTTTTCTTTTCTCTCGCCAAGTAAAGCAGTCAGAATTCTTGGCTGAAGCAAAAATTATAGATAATAGCTCTTCTAAAATAGAGAAGCATATTGATTTTTCAAAAGTTGAAGTTTCTTCTATCGAAGATGGGAATGTGACCCTATGGAAGTCTGTTATAGTATCGCTATTAACAGGGACACTTATCTATTCTTTATGGTCAATTGAATAACGACTCAGCAAGATAATAACTAAAATATTAACAGTACTAAATAGAGGATAAAAAATGAAAAAATTGCTTTTATTAATCGTAATTTTCGGATTGCTTATAGCTTGCAGTAATAATCTTTATGAAAACCTTACTGAAACTGAAAGATTCGATATCGCTAACAACTATTTTAATCAAGGTAAATACCGCAAAGCTATACCTATCTTTGAATCGATAGTTAGTTATAAAACATCAGGAATTACAACTGATGCCCAAGCAAAACTTGCTGAAAGTTATTACTTGATGGGACAATATGAGAATGCCAGACTTGAGTACCAATTCCTTATGCGATATTCATCTAATATGAATGATTTAGAGATTGCATATTTTAGAATTGGTGAGTGTTATTGGAAAACTTCTGAGCCAGCAAGCTATACTCAAGATGAAACTAATGCTGCAATCTCTGCGCTCGAAGAGTATTTAGTTAGATTCCCTACAGGGAAATATCGTGCAGAAGCAATTGAAATTATAAAAAAGGCAGAAATAAAGCTTTTAGAAAAGACTTATCTTAATGGTTATACTTACTATATGCTTTCAGATTATCCAGCAGCTCTTCTCTACTTTAGTGAGGTTTTATCTGCAGGATCAAAGAGTGACATCGATATGAAAAGCGCCTATTATAGTGCTAAAATATATTATGAACAGGATAATATGGAAAGAGCAAATTCTTTTAAAGAGTACCTTAGACTTTCTTATCCAAACGAGAAACTCACCAAGAAAATTATTAAAAAGTTAAAATAATGTATGATTTTGCTATTTTGGGTGGGGCATTTAACCCCATCCATAATGGTCATATTTATATTGCTAATGAGATTATTAGGAAGAAGGTCGCTCAGCAGGTAATTTTTATGCCTAATGGGAATCATCCTCTAAAAGAAACTTCATTACTACTATCATTTGAACAGAGATATCACTTGATAGAATTAGCAATTGAAGATACCCCATATTTTTCTGTCAGTGATTTAGATTCCCCTAAATATGGAGTAAATTATACTTACAAGTTAATTCAAAGAATCACCAGTAAATTTTCTTTAGATCAATTTACTTTCATAATTGGGGCTGACAATGCCCTTTATTTTTCCCAATGGTACAAGTATGATTGGTTACTTGATAATGTTGATTTTACTGTAGTAAGTCGCAATTGTGATAATGCTGATATCAAGAGTGAGATAGATGAGAGATTTAATACTATTAATATTGAACCTTATGATATATCTTCAACCGAAATCAGAGCTAAATTAGAAAAGAATGAAAGTTTATCTGGCTGTGTTCCTGATAATATCATTAACCAATTGATAATTTACTGGAAGAATCTTAAATTATCTTCCCACCATTGATCAGGTATTTTTAATCTCTCAGTCATATTGGAAGTGGTAAAATAATACCTTATAATTTGTTCTTTAACTTTAAGTAATTCCTCTTTTTTTACATTTACTTTCCCGCTTAATACATCTCCTAAAAAAGTGAAAAAGTACTCTGCTTCTTGCACAGATACCACTTTAATATAAATACAATTTTTATCTTCAAAGAGTTTTATATTATTATTAATCGAAAAGTCAACAATAATGGGTTTAACCCAACTTGAATCGATTTTACTTCTTATTTCAAGAAGCTTTTGAGTATCATTAATCAAAAATATTCCGTAGTCATAAAGTGGGAGATAGTTGCTTAAAGATACAACTTTCAAACTATCATTTGTCTCAACAACCAAGGTCGCATCATAGGAGTCAGTATTGAAAAAGGATTCACTAATAGAAGTGAAATAGTCTTCCTTTATGATTTCTTGTGTGGTCGAATAGATGAATAGATTATACGCTATTTTGCAATCATAGTTCTTAATGATTCGCATAGCAGGTATAATATGCCCAATGTCTTTAGGCTCATTATCATGATAAGTTCTGGTAGGTATGTGATATGATTCTACATGATACTTATTTGGTATAGCATTAGTTATATTTTGGGATGCAATAGAAACTAAACCATCATTATAGTATAAGTCATTATACAATGTCGTAATCTCAAGATCTTTGGGATTGGTCGATTTAAAGGATTTTAACTTTTCCATCTGCAGAACCTGATGAACAAATTGTTCATCTGTTGATAGTTTATCAATCTCTTCAGCTGTATTTATTGTACTAAATATGCAAAGTGTTTTTATGTTTGAAGGAAAATCTTTTTCATTCAATGTTTGTAGTTCTACGCTATTAGGAGCTAAAGCTGGAGTAACATTCTTCCTATTGTCTTTCCAAATTCTCGAAATACCGGTTATTAAATTATCTGGTCTCTTTACCAAGCTCGTCATAACACCAATGAATGTTGTTAATTTAGTATCAGTATTCCCTAAATAAGAACCAAGATTTGGAGTACCAATAGTAATTAATCCCTTAATATTCCGATCGAGATAATTTGCTATATAGCACCGGGCTGCTAATCCTCCCATGGAATGTCCAACTAAATAATAATTAATAGTATCATCTGGGAAAAGCTCTAACACCTTCTTTATCTGAAGAGCTTGCTGTTGAAAATCATTTTGAAAGCCAGAAGCAAAATTAATAGTATATACACTATTATCCTTTTTTAAAAGTGTCGCAAAATCATCTTTAAGCTCTGGAGTAACAACAAAATCATTACTGAAGAAGATATTTTCTGTAATATAGAAATTCCCTCCATAAGTGAATTCACTCTCTGAAAATTCTTTTGAATCTAACAAGTCTTTCCAGTGATAATTGGAGCTATATAGTCCATGTAAGAGGATATAGACATTCTTTTCCCTTGCTTTAATATTCAAAACTAAAAATAATAATAAAAGTGTTAAAAGAATATGTTTCATTTTAGAATCCTCAAAATCTATGCTCTATGAGTGAATCCATAATTTTAGAGTTGGAGCCGATGGCGATTTTGACTTAGTCACTTCTATTAATCCCATTTTGTTAACATAAGATTGATAACTTGGATTTGGGGATAAGTCTAATTCGCAGTTTAACATGGTTTATTTATCTCTTCAAAAATGATATATCATTACTTAATTGTTACTCAAAGATCTATTATTAAATCTTTTGTTAGTAGAGGTATTATAGAGTGCAAAGCTGAGATTAAATCTTCTAATTTATCTTTATAGAGTTCTCCACTCCATTCATCCATAAAGGTCTTTTTAAATTCTATTGATAGAGAAAGAACTTTACCTGGGAAGCTTTTATGAAGGTGGCGAGACATTGTCCCTCCAGGGAATTTAACATCTATTCGGCAATCTAATTTTTCCCCTTCATAAATATTTTCTTGGAATCTCTTTTGAATTTTTTTTATAGAATCTAAATAAGTTCTTGGCATATTGTTAGTGCCTAAGATAATTTGGGGATTGTTCTCTATACTATCGAAAGGTGCGTCACTACCTAACCGATGATGATTATAGGAGTGAATATCCAAGACTATAGCATAACCAAAAGATGCAATTGTTTCTGAAATAGCACTATCTAACCTTCGATAAAAACTATCATATTCTGCCATCGATTGCTCAATTTCACTTTCTTTTAAAGGTCTTTTCCATACCTCTAAACCCCAACAATCTTCTGCTATTTTATAAACAGCTTTCTCTTTAACTCTATTCAAATCAATCTCAAATCTTGAAGTGTTAACAACTATTCTGTTTTCAAAAGAGCGAATAATGCTATTAGTATATGGATCTTCTTCTCTTCTTCTATCTTCATTGGATATTAATAAATTATCCCTAAGCTCAGACCTTATGTAATTACCGTTATGAATAGCAGTCGCAATGATGGGTGAAGAGTATCTTAATTCGAAAAGAGCATTCAACATCTATTCACCTCTAAGAGTCTGTAAATATTGTTCAGCACATGCTTTTGCCATTCTTCTAATTTTACCAATGTAATTAGCTCTCTCTGTAACTGAGATTACTCCCCGGGCATCTAAAAGATTGAAGCTATGTGAGCATTTCAACAAATAATCATAAGCTGGATATACAAGTTTCTTTTCTACTAATCTGTGGCATTCAGATTCAAATTCATTGAATCCTTTAAAGAGAATCTCTACATTAGCTTCATCAAAATTGAAGTGAGAATACTCAAATTCACGTTGGAAGAAAATTTCACCATAAGTAGTTGAATCATTCCACTTGAGTTTCCGATAGTCTTCAACCCCTTGAATATACATAGCTAACCTTTCTAAACCATAAGTTAACTCTACACTAATAGGAAAAACATCTAAACCACCAATCTGTTGAAAATAAGTGAATTGGCTAATTTCCATGCCATCTAACCATACTTCCCAACCAAGCCCCCAAGCACCTAAGGTTGGTGATTCCCAGTCATCTTCGACAAATCTGATGTCATGTTCATTAATATTTATTCCTATAGCTTCTAAACTCTTAAGATAAAGAGACTGGATATTATCTGGAGATGGTTTCATAATAACTTGAAATTGATAATAATGCTGTAATCTATTTGGGTTCTCTCCATATCTCCCATCTTTAGGACGACGACAAGGTTGGGCATAAGCAACATTTTTATCTTTGCTTCCTAAAGAACCAAAAAAAGTTTCTGGGTGAAATGTTCCTGCACCCATTTCAACATCATAAGGTTGAACGATATTGCATCCTTGTTCTGCCCAATATCTTTGTAATGTCAGTATTATATCTTGAAAATTCATTATTGCTCCTAGTAAATTTCATATTTTTTTTATTTCTTCTAATTCAAGAAATTTGTCAAGGTCATTTTAATTTATACCCTTTAGTATGAGACTATTCAACTAACTATTAAGTATCAATATTTATCACCTAAAGGGCGCTTGTATCTCTCACAATACAACATTGGATTTATATAGAGACACTTTAAACAATCTTTAAAGATAGCTTTTATGTATAAGTAATTTGTTACTTCTTTAGTTAGAAATGAGTCAGAAATTGTCTTGAACTTCCAATGAAATCATAAAAAACATCGTTAGTTAGGTAAATATTGAGATTCCTAACACCTTGAAAAATTAAATGTTTAATAGAATAAAAAAAAAGTATTGACAGAATTCCTGTAGTGTAAAAAAATGCAAAAAAAGGCACACTCTCGAAAAGAGAGGTAGAGCAAAAGCTTGCTAAGAAAGCTTGTAGATCTTTGCGATAAGCGGACGAGGAACGCTTTGAAACGCATATAGTTGGACACTATGCGCCTGTTTGCATAGTCGGTGGACAAGTACATTATTTGTACGCGTCAAAATAGTGTTGCAAAAGAACCTCGAATGCGTAAAATTTTAAGAAATTGAATAACAATTTAACAAAATTCAAACCAAACAAATCAAATAAATTTAAGAAAAATACAGATATATTTATAGATCCACTATAAATGGAGGAATCCGTGAGTAAAGATAATAAAATCAGAATTAAACTCAAAGCTTATGATCATCGTCTGTTGGATCAATCTGTACAAGAAATCATTCATAGTACTAGAAATACAGGTGCTAAGATTGTTGGACCAATTCCATTGCCAACAGAAAGATCATTGTACACAATTTTAAGATCTCCACACGTTAATAAAAAAGCACAAGACCAATACCAAATGTTAGTGCATAAAAGATTGGTGGATATAGTTAATCCTACTCCGCAAACAACAGCAGCTTTAAAGAAAATGAGTCTGCCTGCGGGTGTTCATGTGGAAATTAAGGCAACACAAAGGAGTTAAGGATGATAGGTTTAATTGGAAAAAAGATAGGAATGACTCAGATTTTTGATGAAGAAGGGAGAATAATCCCTGTAACAGTTTTACAAGCTGGTCCTTGTCAAGTTTTAGAAATGAAGAATAAGGATAAGGATGGATATATATCAATCAAATTAGGATATGAGCCAATTTCAGAGAAAAAAGTAAATAAGCCGATGACTGGTTATTTCAAATCTGTAGGATGTAGCCCTGTTAGATATATAAAAGAGTTCAGAGTAAAAAATATAAGAGATACAGAATTGAAAGATATATTCAAAGTTGACTTATTTCAAGTTAATGAATTAGTTTCAATTACAGGAACTTCTAAAGGTAGAGGTTTTGCCGGTGTAATGAAGAGACATAATTTCCGTGGTTTCATGTCATCTCATGGTGTTCATGAATCATTTAGAGGACCAGGTTCAATCGGTATGTGTGCTACTCCAGCTCGTGTTTTGAAAGGTATGAAAATGGCGGGTCATTACGGAGTTGATCAAGTGACTGTAAAGAATCTAAAAGTTGTTAAAGTTGATGTGGAAAAGAACCTTATAATGTTAAAAGGTGCAGTTCCAGGACATCGTAATAGCTTAGTTCTTCTTAAGAAAGGTGTTTAACGGGGGAATAAATGGCTAATGCATTAAAATATAATAGTAATGGTGATAAAATAGGTGAAGTTCAACTTCCGGCATCAGTGTTTGAAGCTGCATGTAAGAATCCTAAAGCTTTACTTTACGAAGTTGTGAATATGTATCTTGCTAATCAACGCCAAGGTACTAAAGCAACTAAATCAAGAGGCTTAGTAAGAGGAAGTACAAAAAAACTTGGAAAACAAAAAGGTGGCGGTGGAGCTCGTATGGGTTCAAAAAGGTCACCAATTAGAGTTGGTGGCGGTCATACTTTTAGAATTGATCCTAAGTGCTGGTACAGACATATTCCTTCACAGAAGAAAAGATTAGCTTTAAAGTTAGTTTTATCTGATAGAGCTAATGAAGGTAAAATATTAATAGTAGATAATTTGAGCTATGATAAACCAAGTACAAAATCAGCTAAAGCTCTAATTGAGAAATTAGTAACTGAGAAAGGTAGAATCCTAATAGTAACAAAAGGACATGATAAATCAGTTGTTAAATCATTCTCAAACTTAGAATATGTTGAGACTGGAAGAGCTGATGGCCTTCATGCTTATGGAATACTTAAAAATAGTTTCATAGTAATGACAGAAGAAGCTCTACAACAAGTAGAGGAGGTATTCGGAAAATGATACATCCAAGAGAAATAATTATAGCTCCAATGCTTACAGAAAAATCATTATTAGAGAAAGAAACTAATAATAGATATATGTTCAAGGTTAGCATAAATGCTAATAAAATAGAAATCAAAAAAGCTATAGAGAAAGTTTTTTCTGTTAAGGTAGTAAAAATTAATACTATCAGAATGAAGGGAAAGCCAAAGAGAATGGGCAAATATGAAGGCAGAAGACCTGATTGGAAAAAAGCTATCGTTACTCTTCAAGCAGATCAAACAATACCAGATTTTGAAGTTTAAGGGAGTGAATAATGGGAATTAAAAAATATAAACCAATTACACCTACTTTAAGATATAAAACAGGATACACCTTTGAAGAAATTACAAAGACTAGTCCTGAAAAATCTTTGTTAGCAAAGTTAAAAAAGTCTGGTGGTAGAAATAGTCAAGGTCGTATTACATGTCGTCACAAGGGTGGCGGTCATAGAAGACATTATAGAATTATCGATTTTAAAAGAAATAAGATAAATATCCCCGCAAAAGTTGCTTCAATAGAGTATGATCCAAATCGCTCAGCAAGAATTGCTCTTCTTCACTATGTTGATGGGGAAAAGAGATATATTATAGCACAAGATGGATTAAAAGTAGGAATGGATATTATCTCAAGTCCTACTGCTCCTATTAAAGTCGGAAATGCATTACCTCTCGGTAATATTCCATTAGGTACAACAATATCATGTGTTGAATTGAAGAAAGGAAAGGGAGCTCAGATAGCTCGTTCTGCTGGTTCAATGGCACAGCTTGTTGCAAAAGAAGGTGATTATATCCATGTTAAGATGCCTTCAAATGATGTTCACTTAGTTAGAAAAGAGTGCTATGCAGTAATTGGTCAAGTTGGAAATATCGAACACAACTTAATCGTATTAGGTAAAGCAGGACGTAGCAGATGGTTAGGAATTAGACCTACCGTTCGTGGAGTTGTGATGAACCCAGTCGATCACCCTCATGGTGGTGGTGAAGGTAAAACTTCAGGTGGAAGACATCCAGTTTCTCCATGGGGTAAACTCGCTAAAGGCGGAAAAACCCGTAAGACTAAGAAATATTCTGACAAGTATATTATCAAATCTAAAAAGAAGTAAGCTGACATAGGAGAAAAATAATGCCTAGATCGATAAAAAAGGGACCTTTCGTCGATGAACATTTGATGAAAAAGGTTGAAACACAATTAAGTACTAAAGATAAATCAGTTATAAAAACTTGGTCAAGAAGATCAGTTGTTTTACCTGAATTTATAGGACTTACTTTTGCTGTACATAATGGACATAAATTTGTACCTGTATATATTTCTGAAAATGCAGTTGGTCACAAGCTTGGCGAATTTGCACCAACCAGAACTTATCGTGGTCACAAAGAAAAGAAAAAAAGGTAATAGGAGATAGAGAATGGATGCTATAGCTAAACTTAGATACCATCGTGGTTCAGCTCGTAAAGCTCGCTTGGTTCTTGATTTAATCAGAGGTAAATCAGTATCTGAAGCACGAAACATTCTTATGTTCTCAGAAAAGCGTGTGTCAGATCCTGTACTTAAAGTATTAGAATCTGCCGTTGCTAATGCACTACATAAAGATGCTAGAAAAGAAACAGACGAAATGATTATAAATAAAGCACTTGCTGATGATGGTCCTATAATGAAGAGATTCCGTCCAAGAGCTCAAGGTCGTGCTTTCATGATAAGAAAGCGTACTTGTCACATAACCCTAGAAATTTCAGATTTAGCTGAAGCAAGTTCTGGACAGGAATAGGAGGAGAATTTGGGACAAAAAATTAATCCAATTATATACCGTATAGGTGTAAATAAAGAAGCTGAATCTACCTGGTTTGCTACAGGAAAACAATATTTAGAAAATTTTCATGAAGATTTGAAAATTAGAAATTATATTGAAAAGAGACTTAGATTTAGAGAAGTTAGAGAAGAATCTGAAGGTAAAAAAAGAGCAAAAATTTTACCAACAAACAATATGGTCTCAAGAATTGATATCTCAAGAAAAACTAACTCAATTTATATTGATATCCAAACTGCTCGTCCTGGTCAAGTGATTGGTAAGAAAGGTGAAGATATTGATAGACTTAGAAATGAAATTAACCACCTTGTTAATAAAGATAGAGATAAGAACATGAATGTTTTTATTAATATCAAAGAAATTAACAAAATGTGGTTAGATTCAAAATTAGTTGGTGAAGAGATAGCAAAACAGTTAGAACAAAGAATTTCTTTCAGAAGAGCAATGAAGAATGCTATGCGTAATGCTTTTAAAGATGGAGCTTTAGGAATTAAAGTTCAATGTTCAGGGCGTTTAGGTGGAGCAGAAATTGCGAGAACTGAAAGATATAAACAAGGTAGAACACCTCTTCACACACTCAGAGCCGATATCGACTATGCTTTAACAGAAGCACAAACAACTTACGGTGTTATTGGTATAAAAGTGTGGATCTATAAAGGTGATATTCTTAATAATAATGTTACTCAAGGGTAACATTAGGAAGAGGAGAAAAAGATGTTAGCACCAAAGAAAGTAAAACATAGAAAACAGATGCGTGGAAGGAGAACCGGTTTAGCTTATCGTGGCTCAACTGTTTCTTTTGGAGAATTTGCCATAATGGCAACTCAATGTGGTTGGATTACTAGCCGCCAAATTGAAGCTTCTCGTATCGCAATTACTAGAACTATGAAGCGTCAAGGTAAAGTGTGGATAAGAATCTTCCCTGATAAACCAGTAACAAATAAACCTGCTGAAACTCGTATGGGTAAAGGTAAGGGTGCTCCAGAGTACTGGGTAGCAGTTGTTAAACCAGGAAGAATTATGTTCGAAATTGACGGAGTTGATGTAAGTATAGCTAAAGAAGCTTTTAGATTAGCTGGACACAAACTTCCAATATCAACAAAAATGATTGCACGAGAAGGAGTTGAAATATGATAGCAAAAGAATTAAGAGAGTTATCAGTAGAAGAATTAAATGCAAAACTTCATGATTGTAAAGAAGAGTTATTTAATCTTCGTTTCCAACAAGTGCGTAATATGCTGGAGAATCCTGGTAGATTCAAACAATTAAAAAAAGAGATTGCGAGAATTCATACAGTGTTAACTGAAATGAAAAAAGCTAACTAAGAGGTCAAAATGCAGGAAGCAAGAAAACTAACCAAAGTTGGTATAGTAGTAAGTGATAAGATGGACAAAACAATCGTCGTTCGTGTAGAAAGACAGTTTACCCATCCTCTATACAAAAAGACTGTAAGAGTGCATAAGAAATTTATGGCTCATGACGAAAATAATGAAGCACAAATCGGTGATAAAGTAATTATTGAAGAATTCAGACCTTTGAGTAGAAAGAAAAGATGGAATCTTCAACAGGTCACTGAGAAAGTTAAATAGGAGTATATAGATGATCCAAGTACAAACAATATTGAACATCGCAGATAACTCCGGTGCTAAAAAGGCAATGTGCATCAAAGTTCTTGGCGGTAGTAAAAGAAAATATGCTACTGTTGGAGATATTATAGTAATAGCTATTAAATCAGCAACACCGAATGGAAAAGTTAAGAAAGGTACTGTTGAGAAAGCTGTAATTGTAAGAACTGCTAAAGAGATTAGAAGAAAAGATGGTTCTTATATTCGATTCCAAGATAATGCAGCAGTTATTCTCGATGCTAAAATGGAACCTAAAGGAACTCGTATTTTTGGACCTGTTGCTCGCGAGCTTCGTGAGCATGAGTTTATGAAAATTGTTTCTTTAGCACCTGAAGTGTTATAGGAGTAGATAATGCAAAATAGAATGAGAATCAAAAAAGGTGATACAGTAGTTGTTATTAGTGGAGCTGATAAAGGTGTTAAAGGAAGAGTTTTAGTAGCTTTTCCAAGAAAACAACGCATCATTATCGAAAAAGTTAATATGATTAAAAAGCATGTTAAACCTAATCAATCAAATCCACAAGGTGGAATTATTGAAAAAGAAGCCCCTATTCACGTTTCAAACGTAATGCTGTATAACGAAAAAATAAAAGATGTAACAAGAGCTGTTTATAAAACAACCGCTGACGGCAAAAGAGTCAGAGTTTGTAAAAAAACAGGGGACGAAATCTAAAGGAGAAGGGATGAACAGAAAGAAAGAATTATATTTAAACGAAGTGATTCCCGCACTTAGAAGTAAGTTCGAGTATAGAAATATAAACATGGTGCCAAAATTAGATAAAATAGTTGTAAGTATGGGTGTTGGACAAGCATCACAGAACAAAGCTATTTTAGATAATGCTATAAAAGATATGGAACAAATTACAGGAAGAAAGCCTTTAGTTACTAAAGCTAAAAAGTCAATTTCTAATTTTAAATTAAGAGCAGGAATGCCTATTGGCTGTAAAGTAACCCTTAGAGGCGAAATCATGTATGAATTCTTGGATAAGTTAATATCAATCGTAATTCCTCGTATTAGAGACTTTAAAGGTGTTCCTTTAAGGAACTTTGATGGTAGAGGAAACTACTCATTAGGCTTAGATGAACAAACAGTTTTTCCAGAAATTGAATTTGATAAAATCGACATGGTCAGAGGTATGAATATAGCAATAGTGACTACTGCTAAAACCGATGAAGAAGCAAGAGAAATGTTGAATTTAATGGGATTCCCTTTCAGAAAAGTTGCTATAAAGGAGTAGATTTTGGCAAAGAAATCATTAGTTGTAAAACAACAAAGAAAACAAAAGTTTGAAGTTAGAGAATATTCTCGCTGTAAATTATGTGGAAGACCAAGAGCTTACATGAGAGATTTTGGAATATGCCGTCTTTGTTTTAGAAAATTAGCAGACCATGGAAAAATTCCTGGAATCACAAGAGCTAGTTGGTAATAACCGGAGGAAAAAATGATATCAGATCCGATAGCTGATGCAATAACAAAAGTAAGAAATGCATATCGTGCCGGACATACCCGAGTGGTATTAAATCACAGTAAAATTATTGAATCTATAGTTACATTGTTAGCTAAAGAGAATTTTATCAATAGTTTTCATGTATTAGAAAAAGACCCTGAAAGAGGTTTGAACTTCAAAAAACTTAGTTTGAATCTTAGATATACAAATAGTGGACAGCCGGTATTGACCGGTATTGAAAGAGTTTCTAAACCCGGAAGAAGAGTATATGTAAAAGCAAGCGACGTTCCAAGAGTATATAATAATACTGGTTGTGCATTTATATCAACAAGCAGTGGTGTTATGGTTGATAGAGATGCTCGTAATCAAAACGTTGGTGGCGAATACATATGCAAAGTGTGGTAGGAGGATAGCATGTCAAGAATAGGTAAAAAACCAATCGTGCTTCCTGCAGGAGTAAATGTAAAACTTACAGGTAGCCACATAGAAGTTGAAGGAAAATTAGGTAAACTCTCACATGATTTAGTTGGTGGTATCACAATAAAACAAGAAGAAAATACCTTAGTCTTATTGAGACAAGATGATACAAGAGAACAAAAAGCTTTCCACGGTTTAGGTAGAGCTTTAGTTCAAAATCTTGTAACTGGTGTTTCAGAAGGGTATGAGAAAAAACTTCATGTTATAGGAACCGGTTATTCAGCTGAAATAGTTGGAATATGGCTTAAACTAAACGTTGGATATTCTCATGATATTTACTTAGAAATTCCAGAGGGTTTAGAAGTCAAAGCTGAAGCAATTCCTCGTGGAAAAGGTATGCATCCTGAACATCAAGCTGATGTATTCGTGAAAGGAATTCATAAAGAAGATGTTGGAAAGTTTTCTGCTGAAATTAGAGGATGTCGTAAGCCTGAAAACTATAAAGGTAAAGGAATACGCTACAGCACAGAACGTGTAATAATCAAAGCTGGAAAAGCTGGAGCATAAGCGGGGTAAAAAATGGTAAAACCAAGTAATATAATTAGAAATGAAAAAAGAGCTAGACGGAGAAAAGCTATTCGTAAAAATATGAGTGGTACAGCTTCTCGCCCTAGATTAGTTGTTTTCAGAAGTTTAAATCATATTTATGGACAGATAATTGATGATCTTAAGGGGCATACCTTAGTCTCTTTATCTACCAAATCAAAAGATGCTCAGTTAGAAGAAGGAATCAAAAAAGTAGAAGCTAGCTTTAAAATTGGACAAAAATTAGCTGAGAAAGCTTTGAAAGCTGGAATTACAAAAGTTTGCTTCGACAGAGCCGGTTACAAATATCACGGAAGAGTAAAAGCGTTTGCTGATGGTGCTCGTAAAGCCGGATTAGAACTATAACGGGAGGAAATGTTGAGACAAATGAATAATCCAGAAACTGAAGATCAATTCGTTGAAAAAATAGTAGCAACTAACCGTGTAACCAAAGTAACAAAGGGTGGTAAGAACTTTAGTTTTTCTGCTATTGTAGTTATTGGTGATAAAAATGGAAACGTTGGTGTTGGCAAAGGAAAAGCAATCGAAATTGTTGATGCAATTAGAAAAGCTAAAGAAAGAGCTAGCAAAACTATGTTTAGAATTCCAATAATAAATGGTACTATTCCTCACGAAATGTTAGGAAGATTTGGAGCAAGTAAAGTCTTAATGAGACCAGCTTCCCCAGGTACCGGTGTTATTGCAGGTGGAACTACTAGAGCTATCTTTGAAGCTGCAGGAATTGAAAATATTCTTTGCAAATCAATGGGTTCAAATACTCCTACTAATGTAGTGAAAGCTACTGTTGTAGGTCTTAAGAAACTCAGAACAATCAATGATATCGCTAAACTTAGAAATAAGACTTTTGCTGAATTGACTGGGATGGAGGCTAAAGATGAAAATTAGAGTAAGCCAGATTAAAAGTGCAATTGGCAGAAAAGAACATCATAAAAGAATATTAGCTTCACTCGGATTAGGTAGAATCGGTAAATCAAGAACTCACGAAGATAATTCAGTTATCAGAGGAATGATTAAAAAAGTGGAATACCTATTGAAAGTTGAACCAGTGGAAGAAAACTAAGGAGAGATGAGATGTTAACCTTACATAATCTTAGTAAACCAGCAATTAAAAAGAACAAAAAGAGATTAGGAAAGGGTCAAGCGACCGGTCAAGGTCAAACCGCAGGTAAAGGACACAAAGGACAGAAAGCTCGTTCTGGTGGAAAAATACCAATTTGGTTTGAGGGTGGTCAAATGCCTATTCAAAGAAGACTTCCTAAAAGAGGCTTCAAGAATATATTCAAAATCTCTCATAGAATTGTTAATTTAAAAGACTTGGTAGATTTAGAAATTGAAGAATTAGATATTGCAAAAATGGAAGAACTTGGTCTTCTCCCAAAAAGTGGAAAGAAAGCAAGTTATCCTGTTAAGGTCCTAGCCGAACTAGGAGATGTAGAATTTTCAAAAACAATGACAATAAAAGCCAACGCTTTTTCCAAAAAAGCAATCGAACTGATTGAAAATAAAGGTGGTAAAGCGGAGGTAGTGAAAGTTGTTAAGTAAAATAGCAAACATATTTAGAGTTCCTGATTTAAAGAAAAAAGTTCTTTTTACAGCTTTTATTCTTGTACTATACAGATTGGGAAGCTTTATCCCGGTTCCAGGTGTAGATGCAGCAGCGTTAGGGAGAATCTTTAGTAGTAATAGTGAAGGGTTGCTTGGATTAGCTGACCTCTTTGCTGGTGGTAACATGTCCAGAGCTTCAGTTTTTGCTCTTGGTATTATGCCTTATATTACTGCTTCAATTGTTATTCAGCTACTTGGTAGCGTAGTACCTTATTTTGAAAAACTCAAAAAAGAAGGTGCTGAAGGACAAAAGAAGATCACTCAAATCACCAGATACGGAACCGTATTGGTCGCAGGTTTGAACTCAATTGGAATATGTGTTATGTTACTTTCTCAACCGGGAATCGTAACTATCGATAGATCATTTTTCTTTGTATCTACTGTTATTACGCTAATCACTGGTGTTATGGTAATCATGTGGTTAGGTGAACAGATTACAGAGAAGGGTATCGGAAACGGTATTTCTTTGATAATTTTCGCTGGTATTGTTGCTCGCCTTCCACGCGAGATTTACGGTCTATTTCAAAAAGTTGCAGCTAATCCTTCAATAGGCAATATATTTATGGTAATCTTCATACTTCTTGCTATTGTAGTTGTTACTGCTGCTGTTATCTTAGTAACTGAAGCAATGAGAAAGATACCTGTGCAATATGCTAAAAGGGTGATTGGTAGAAAAGTCTATGGTGGACAATCTACTTATATCCCTCTAAGAGTTAATACTGCTGGTGTTATTCCTATCATCTTTGCTCAGTCAGTGCTTATGTTCCCTATTACAATTATTAGATTCTTTAATACAGATTCTACTTTTGTAACTAATTGGTTTTCACCAGGAACTGCACTTTATACTATAATTTCAATGATATTAATCATATTCTTTGCATATTTCTATACTGCAATGGTAATGAATCCTGTTGAAATGGCTGATAATATGAAAAAATATGGTGGTTTTATTCCTGGTGTTAAACAAGGAAAGAGAACTGCTGAATATATTAATCGTGTATTAGTTAGAATTACTCTTCCAGGTGCTATATTCTATGCTATCATCGCTGTAATGCCTGATATCTTATTCCGTGTTTTAGGTGTAAGTTTATCTGTATTGGGTGGTACTAGTATTATCATCGTAGTTGGTGTTGCATTAGATACTCTTCAACAAATAGAATCACACTTAGTTTCTCGTCACTATGACGGTTTCATGAAGCGTGGTAAATTAAGAGGAAGAGCAGGAAGATGATAAAGATTAAGAAGCAACATGAGATTGAAAAAATGCGTGAAGCAGGTCGAATTATTGGACTTCTCTGGGAAGAGATGGCTAAAATAATTACTCCCGGTATTTCAACTTGGGACTTAGACAAATTTGCTGATGAATTTATTCGTTCTCATGATGCTTATCCTGCATTTAAAGGATATTCTGTTCCTGGTTTAGCTCCTTTTCCTGGAGCTATCTGTGCTTCAGTAAATTCTGTTATTGTGCATGGTATTCCTTCCAAGAATGTTATTCTTAAAGAAGGAGATATTATAGGTGTTGATGTTGGTACCCGAAAAGCCGGTTATCACGGAGATGCAGCCTTTACCTTTACAGTAGGTGAAATCTCCAAAGAAACGCAACGACTATTAGATGTTACAAAGCAAGCTTTAGAGATTGGTATCAACACTGCCATTGTTGGTAATAGAGTTGGTGATATCTCTTATGCTATTGGCAAGTTTGTTAAACAGAATGGTTACTACTGTGCGGACGACCTTACAGGTCATGGCATAGGAAGAGAATTGCATGAAGACCCGATGATTCCAAATGTTGGAAAAAAGGGAACAGGACAGTTAATTAAAGAAGGAATGACCATAGCTATTGAACCAATGGTCAATATTGGAACTAATAAAGTGATCGAAAGAGGCTGGGAATATCTTGTGAAAGACGGCTCCCTTTCTGCTCATTTTGAGCACACTATATTGGTTACAGACTCACAACCAGAAATTTTAACTAAGGTAGGAAGAGAGAATGGCTAAATCAGGTGTTATAGAGGTAGAAGGCGTAGTAAAAGAGTCCTTGCCAAACACGCAATTTAAGGTGGAATTAGAAAACGGGCATGTTATTCTTGCTCATAGTTCAGGTAAAATGAGAATGCATTTCATTAGGATTTTACCCGGTGACAAAGTAAAAGTTGAGCTATCACCTTACGATTTGACCAAAGGAAGAATCACTTACCGTTATAAATAGTTGTTACAGATGAAGGAGAAAAAATGAAAGTAAGAGCTTCTGTTAAGAAAATCTGTAAAGATTGTAGAATTATCAAGCGAAATGGTGTTATCCGTGTAATTTGCACAAACCCAAAACACAAACAACGCCAGGGATAAACAAATAATAATATAATAAATTCCGAAGGAGGAAAGGCTTGGCACATATCGCAGGTGTTGAGATACCTAATAACAAAAGAGTTGTTATAGGTTTAACTTATATTTATGGCATAGGAAGATCTTTGTCTTCAGAAATCCTCAAGAAGGCTAACATTGATGAAAATATCAAAGTGCAAGATCTTTCAGTTGAACAAGAAAGACTTATTCGTGACCTTATTCAAAATGAATATACCGTCGAAGGTACCTTAAGAACTAAGATTGCTTTAGACATAAAACGTTTGATGGAAATTAATTGCTATCGTGGACTTCGTCATAAGAGAGGTCTCCCAGTTCGTGGGCAGAATACTCAAAATAATGCAAGAACCAGAAAAGGTCCAAAACCTGGTTCTATTAAGAAGAAGAAGAAATAGGAGAACTTATGGCTAAAAAGAAAGTTAGAGCTAAGAAAAAAAGAGTTCGTCTAGCATTTGACGAAGGTGTAGCACACGTCCATTCAAGTTTTAATAATACTATTGTTACCCTTGCTGATAAAGCTGGTAATGTACTTACTTGGTCATCAGGTGGTAAAATTGGTAACAAAGGTTCTCGTAAATCAACTCCTTATGCAGCTCAGATTGCAGCTGGAGAAGTAGCTAAAACTGCTCTTGATATGGGAATCACTAAAGTTAAAGTAATCGTTCGTGGACCAGGTGGAGGTAGAGAAGCATCTATCCGCTCTATGAATGCTACGGGATTAAAGATATTATCTATTCAAGATGCTACTCCTATCCCTCATAATGGATGCCGTCCACCAAAAACAAGAAGAATCTAAGGGGGAATAATGGCACGATATACAGGACCTAAAGCAAAATTAGTTAGAAAATTTGGTGAGAACATTTTTGGAACACCAAAATATGATAGAATATTAGAAAAAAGAAATTATCCTGCTGGTGATCATGGTAAAGTTTTCAGAAGAAAACTTAGTGATTATGGTACTCACTTAAGAGAGAAACAAAAACTCAAAAACACCTACTGTCTTTTAGAAAAGCAATTCTACAATTACTTTGTGAAAGCTTCTAAGAAAGAAGGTGTTACAGGTGATAACTTCCTTCAGTTATTAGAAAGAAGATTGGATAACGTTGTTTATCGTTTAGGTTTTGCTGTTACAAGAATGCAGTCCCGTCAATTTGTAAATCACGGTCACGTTCTTGTTAATGGAAGAAGAGTAAATATTGCTTCTTTCTTATGCAAACCAGGTGATGTAATTGAGATTAAAGAAAGTTCTAGAAAAGGTGCCATGACAGAGGCTGCTGAAGTTACAAGTGCAACTTCTTCATGCTCATGGTTAACTGTTGATAAAGATAATTTCAAAGGTGAATTTTTAGCTATACCAAATGCTGAAGAGATACCTACTAATGTAGATGTCCGTTTAATTGTTGAGTTCTATTCTAAATAAACTGGAGAGACACATATGATGTTCTTAGAACCGTTGCAGATGCCGGAAAGAGTCGAAGTTGTTAATATCAGTGAAACTTATGGAAAGTTTGAAATTGGTCCTTTAGAACCAGGTTTTGGAACAACTATAGGAAACACACTCAGAAGAGTATTATTAGCTTCCATCCAGGGTGCTGCAATCAAATATGTTAGAATTGAAGGTTTGCATCACGAATTCTGCCCTATTCCGGGTACTGATTCTGATTATGTTGATCTTATTCTCAAACTGAAAGAGTTAGTTCTTAAAATTGACGATATCAATGAAGTTGAGTTAGTTTTAGAACATAAAGGAAAAGGTGTAGTAACTGCAGCTGAAATTCAAACACCAGGAAATGTTGAAATTCTGAACCCTGAACTTGTGCTTCTAAATGTAAGCGAAGATGTAGATATCAGAATTGAATTATGGGCTGCAAATGGAAGAGGATTCGTCCCTTCTGATAAACAGGACATGACAGACAAAGCAATTGGAATTATCCCAATCGATTCCATCTATTCTCCAATGAGAAAAGTGAACTTCTTCGTTTCTAACCAACGTGTTAAAGAGAAGATGAATTATGATAAACTTACTGTTGAAATTACTACAGATGGTTCTATCAACCCAAAAAACTCACTTTTCCTTGCTGCTAAAATCCTTAAGGATTTATACTCAAGTATCTCTCAATTCGAAGTTGAGCCTGAATATATCGAAGAAGTTCAAATGGATCCAGAATTGGAAAGATTAGAAAAACTCTTCAATATGAATGTTAAAGAATTAGAACTTACTGTTCGTTCTGCTAACTGCTTATTGGCTGCTAAAATTGAGAAAATCGGAGAATTAGTTGGTAAAACTGAAAGTGAAATGTTAAAATACCGTAATTTCGGTAAGAAATCCTTAGATGAAATCTCAGGCTTACTAGAAACTTATGGATTAACTCTTGGTATGGATGTTGACTCTATCAATGCTCAAATCCAAGAGGCAAAAAACAGAGTAAAAATAAAAGAATAAGGATTCGACCATGAGACATAGAGTTAGAGGAAGAAAATTTGGTTTAGAAAGTGATCACAGAAAAGCTATGTTACATAACTTAGTGAAATCACTTATCGAACATGGACGCATCAATACTACTCTCGCAAGAGCTAAAGAGATGCGCTCTCTTGCAGAACGCTGTATTACTTATGCTAAGAAAAATGATGTTCATAATCGTAGATTAGCTTACAAAGTTCTTCAAGATAGAGACTTAGTAAAAAGACTTTTTGAAGAAATCGGTCCAAACTATACTGAAAGAAACGGTGGTTATACACGTGTTCTTAAAGCTGGTAATCGCAGAGGTGATAATGCCCCAATGGCAATTATTGAATTTGTGGATGGAGTCGGTAGAAAAGAAGTTTCAGCTACAGCTGAATAATGATGTAAAATAAATAGATGGCTACTCTTTGGAGTAGCCTTTTTTTTTGCTAAAAAAATATTTGCTCTCTCTCAAGTAGAGTGGGTCTTACGTAAAGAGAACATAAGTCTATAAGAATCAAATTTCTTTAAACCCAAATGGTGCAATTGAGCTTTAGTAATACTTCGCTAAAGCTACGTATCACAAGTGAAGATTGCAAATTCTTTTAGCAAAATCCCCTTCTTTGAGGGGGACACAGGGGGTGATTCCATAAAACGCATATAATATATATATTCGGAAGAAATATGGAAGTTACTTTTGCAAAAGAATATAGTGTTATTCTCAAAGATCTATTGCATTATTTTGGTTAAATGTGTGATGGTAACTCTTCTGTTGGGACGGTGGACGTCCTCGTCCGCCATTAGATGAAAATATAAAAAGAAGTATGACTTGAGAATTATAGTTAGTACCCACTATACTTAAAAGAGAGCCAAAAAGATCATGTTATGTGTATAAAACTTATATATCTTCACTATCATGTGTCTGTTGGCTGTCAGCTTAATGGAAGGCTTATAGATGCCCAATAAACCCCTAATAAACTGCCAATAGACTATCTGACATAAAAGTGTGTCGTCCCATATAAGTGGACTAGTAAATATTAAACTAGGAGCAAGACATGTTAAAGAAAAAAAGTACGGTACCGAAAATGCAAAGAATCTACAGTGAAACCTTTAAAATGAAAATTGTTGACGAGATTGAGCAAGGAGATTTAACTCAAGCTGAATCTAGTAGAATATATAATGTTTCAGAAAGTACCGTAAGTAGATGGTTAGCGAGTTATGGAATGAACGACAAAATAGGGAAAAAGGTGATGATTATGACAGAACGTGAAACTAGAGAAGCAGACCTTTTAAAAAAGGAAAATAGGCAGTTAAAACGGGCTTTAGAGGATAGTCAGTTCTCAAACGAAATACTAGAAAAGTATATTAAGTTTATGGCTGAAGAGAAAGGTATTGATTTAAAAAAAAACATAAATTCAGGTTTCTCGAAAGAGTCTCAAAAGATCTTAGTATCAAGGCTTTTAAAAGATCAGGAATAAAACATATGTGTTCAATATTAAATGTTTCAAAGTCAGGTTACTATAAATATCTTCAAAGTGCCTTCCACATCGCTCATAATGACTTCCAGTGTCTCTCCAAAGTGAAACAGTACAAAGAAACACAGCCTTATGTTGGCACTTGTAAATTATGGAAAATGCTGGAGAATGATGGTCTAAAGATTGGAAAAAAGCACCTTAATGACCTTCTTAAAGACCAGAATATGTTAATTCGAAAAAAGAAAAGATATTGCAAAACTTCAATATCAGATGGTAGTAAAGTATATCCAAATTTGATTAAAAATATGATAGTAGAGAGAAAAAATCAAGTATGGGTAACTGATATTACCTATATTTCTAAAGACAAAGGATTTTACTATTTGTTTTTGCTAAGTGATATGCATACCAGACAGATATTGGATTATGAAGTTTCCTCTAATATGCTGACTAATAATCATATAAAGATGTTAAAAAGACAGCTAAAACATGTTAATAATACTAACGATCTTATTCACCACTCAGATCATGGTTCTCAATATACAAGTAATGAGACTATTAACCTTCTGAAACAGCATGGTATAAAGATTAGTATGACTGGTGATGGCAAATGCTATGACAACCCTATTGCTGAAAGGATAAATTGTACAATGAAGCATGAATTTGGATTAAAACGGACATTTAGCACTATGGAAAGTCTTAAAAAAGCTACTAAAGATGCAGTAATGATCTATAACTCTCAGAGACTTCACAAAAGTTTAGGGTATTTTACTCCAAATGATTTTGCAAATCATTAAAAGAGGTTACCAGATGATCAACAGATACACAGCTGAATGTATTTTCTTTTGAAAAATGCGAATAAATTACGAATGCAAAATGGAGTCGACAACAGAACTCAAAAGTATGAGTAAATGTCTCATTTTTCAAAAGAGATACATGACTCAGGATACATAAAAAAGGTGTCCACTATATTGGTACTTGACAGAATCTTGGATGTTAACAGAAATTTCACTAAGAAGTGGTTTATCTATAAATTACACCAGATTTGAACTACAACAATTTTTATACAGAAAACATTAATAGAAACAAATATTATAAATAAAAATTAACAAACTTTGTTGCAAAAAAGTGAAAAAAAAAGAGCTTGAAATAGTTCTAAAATCATAATTAACAATATAATAGATATAAATATTGTTTATTAATAAAAATTTATTTGACACGATATATCAATGTTCTCAATATTGTCCCAAATTATGGTTGAGGAGATTAAATGAGATATACTAAGTACTTTTTTTTGATAACAATGATAACCCTGTTTGGATTAATAAATCTGAATGGAGAAACTTATACTGAAAATTTTGATGTAATAGGGAATTGGTCTGGCGGAGCTATGGGGAGCTATAATGCTAAAACTTACACAAACAGTTCGGCACCTGCAACAATTGTTTTTTCTTCAAATTCATCTGTTAGAGAAACATCATATACCAATTCTAGTGGATATTCATGGAGATTAAATACTGGATCTTATGATTTGATTGCAGAAGTAAGTGATTTAACAGTTACGGGATTTAGTTTTTATGCAGCAAGATGGGATAATTCTCCAGTACCGAGTATAACAATAGAATACAGTACTAATGGCGGTGATAGCTATTCACAAATTGAAACAATTAATGGTAGCTATTTTACAGGTGATAAGGCCTTTCGCCAATATTCTCATACATTTGGAAGTCCCATTTCTCCTGAATCTGGATCGACAATAAAGATAAGATTGAATAAAACAACCGGCGAGAGATTACTTTGTGATGACTTTGTTATTGAATACACAACAGGAGGAAATTTAGCGCCAGTTATTTCTAATATAATTATAGATCCAGAAACAAATATTGATTATTTAGAAACAGTTTCAGTTTCAGCAAATGTTACAGATGATGATACAGTATCAAGTGTTGTATTAAACTGGGGAACAACTAGTGGTAGTTTAACTAATCAAATTAATATGACTAATAGTGGTTCAACTTATACTACAGTATCTGATATTCCGGCACAAGCAAAGGGTACAACAGTTTATTACCAAATTTCCGCAATTGATAATGATTTAGAAGCAAGCACCTCAACTGAAGCAAGTTATACTGTATTAAGTAATGTACTCCCTACCATAACAAACATTATTCAAACTCCTAATACAGATATTACCTCATCTACCACAGTTTCAGTTTCAGCAGATATTACAGATAGTGATGGCACAATAATAGGTGCTGAATTGCATTGGGGAACATCTTCAGGTACTTTATCAAACACTATTGATATGTCTCCTTCTTCAGGAGATACTTATGTAACTGATTCGAATATTCCTGCTCAATTAAATAATACAACCGTTTATTATGAAATTTATGCTTTGGACAGTGATTCTGAATCTTCTACATCTTCAGAACAAAGCTATGAAGTTCTCGACCCTTTACCTTTGGTAGCAGATTTCTCTGCTAATTCAACTACAGTTTATGTTGATCAAGTTGTAACTTTCACAAATTTAACAACAGGTGGTGTAGCACCTTATTCATATAACTGGAATTTAGGTGATACTAATACTTCAACTGACGAAAATCCTACTCATACCTATACTGCTGTTGGTACTTATTCAGTATCTCTTACAGTTAATGATGATAATACTGATTCTGATATAGAAACAAAAACTGATTATATAACAGTTGAAGCAGCACCTGAGGGTGCTACCGATCTCTTTATTTCTGAATACTGCGAACCAGATGGTGGAAACACTAAGTATATCGAAATATTTAACGGTACTGGAATCCCTGTTGATCTATCTGCTTACACTATTAGTAAAATAAGCAATGGTGGTGATTGGGGTGAACAGGAATTAGTCTTAACAGGTACTCTTGCTAATAATGATGTATTTGTTATTGCAAATTCTAGCTCAGATGCATTGGTTCTTGCTCAAGCAGATTTAACAGAGGCTTATATTTGTCTCTTCAACGGTGATGATGCAATTGGTCTGTTTAATGGTGAAAATCTCATAGATGCAGTTGGGACTGATGGTGATGATCCTGGTGCTGGTTGGGATGTAGCTGGTGTAACTAATGCAACTGCAAACCATACGTTAGTTAGAAAATCATCTGTTTTCGAAGGAAACACAGATTGGACATCATCATCCGGAACTACTACGGAGAATTCTGAATGGATTGTTTATGATGCCAATACTTACACGCATGTCGGTTCTCATGTATTTACTTTCGAAGGTGAAACAGAATTTGGTGTTGACTTCTCTGCAGACCTTACTTCAGGTGACCAACCTCTTACTGTTAATTTCACTAATTTAGTTTATGGTGGAACTTCACCATATCTTTTCAGTTGGGATTTTGATGGTGATGATATAGAAGATTCAACTTCTGAAAATCCTTCTTATACTTTTACAGAGGCAGGAACATATACAGTTTCACTTTATGTGATAGATGATGAAGCAAGAGATTCACTCCATGTTAAAACAGAATATATTACAGTCAATAGTACTAGTATTGAATCATATTATGCTTCAATTACGGAAACATCAGGTCAAGCCTTGAAAACACAGCTTCATAATTTAATTGCTACTAATACACTTTCAAGTTATGATAATTCTCGAGAAGCTATGTATAGCACAATAGATAATATTGATGGTACAGTAACAGGAGTATACTCTGGACTTGAGGTTGCACATCCTTATGGAACAACTTCTACTCCAGCAGGTATAGATTGCGAACATTCTTATCCTCAAAGTTGGTTAGAGGAGTATGAATCTGCAAGTGATTATGCGATAGCAAGAACAGATATTCACCATTTATTCCCTACAAAATCTGAAGTAAACTCATCTAGGGGAAATCTTCCTTTTGATAATGTTAACTCCGTATTAAACAGTTGGACTGAAGCAAGTGGTTATGTTTCTTACAGAGGATATAATATTGATGGAGAGACTGTTTTTGAAGTTGCAGATCAACACAAGGGAAATACAGCAAGGGCCATGTTATATATGAATACTCGTTGGAACTTGCCATTATCAGATGATGGTTCAACTACCGGTTTAAATATCGACATGTTGCCTACCCTTCTTCAATGGCATGAATCAGACCCTGTAGATCAAGCTGAAATTGATAGAAATGAAGGTATTTATGATTATCAAGGTAATAGAAATCCATTTGTTAATCATCCTGAATGGGTAGCAGCTATTTATGGTTCAGCTTCAAGTTCTCAAGTTTCAACTCCTGAAATTTCACCAAATTCAGGTAGTTTTGTTAATTCAGTGGAAATTACAATCACTTGTGCAACTAATGGTGCTTCTATATATTATACAACTAATGGAGATACTCCTACTACAAGCTCTACGCTTTATGAAAATCCTTTCACTCTTACTGAAACTGCAACTGTTAAAGCTATTGCTATAAAAGCAGATTTTGATGATAGCGGAATTGCTACAGCAACTTATACTTTATCAGAAAATCAATCAGCTGCAAGTGACCTCTTTATTTCTGAGTATATTGAAGGGGCTACTGGTAGCAACAAAGCACTGGAAATTTTCAATGGTACAGGTTCTGATGTTGATTTATCTATCTATTCAGTTAAATTAGGAGCTAATGGTGGAACCTGGAATTCTCCAATCACTCTTTCAGGTACTCTCACTAATAACTCAGTTTATGTTATTGCTAATTCTTCTGCTGAAGATACAGGCATCACAGAGGCAGTTAATCTTTCTACAGGATCTTTAGGTTTTAATGGGAATGATGCAGTTGGTTTATTTAAAAATGATACATTGATAGATATCATTGGGGTTTATCAAGTAGATCCCGGTGAAGATGAAGGCTGGGATGTAGCAGGTACTGAAGACGCCACATTAGACCATGTTTTAGTCAGAAAATCTTATGTAAGTCAAGGAAATACTGATTGGACTACTTCTGCTGGAACAGATGCAAGTGATTCAGAATGGCTTGTTTATGCAAATGCTACTTATGACTATCTTGGAAATCATAGTTTTACACCTCTAACTGTAGATTTTTCAGCAGATTTAACTTCAACTACTACAGGAACAAGTATTCAATTTACTGCAAATGTAACAGGTGGAATTTCACCTTATGCTTATGAATGGGATTTCAATAATGACAGTATAGCAGATTCTTACTCCGTAAACCCTACTCATGTTTATAATCAGTCAGGAACTTATACAGTATCTTTATATGTAGTAGATAATAATTTAGATGAAAAAACTATGGTGAAGACAGATTATATAACTATCGAATCAAACATAGTATATGCTGATGACCTCTTTATCTCAGAGTATTTATCTGGTACAGGTAACAATAAATCAATAGAAATCTATAATGGAACTGGTCAAGACGTTGATTTAAGTGACTACTCAGTTAGAGTAACTAATCCAGGAGGAAATTGGGTTCATACTGTTGATTTAAGCGGAACTTTAAATAATGATGCAGTATTTGTTCTATCACATCCTAGTGCCAATTCTGCTATTTTAAATTTAGCTAACACTACAAACGCAAATATAAATTTTGCAGGAAATCAAGCTGTTGGTCTATTTAAAAGTGAAGTAGCAATTGATATTATTGGTGTTCCAAATGCACTTCCCGCTGGAGGAAATAGTGGTTGGACAGTTGCTAATATTGCTAACGCTACTTATAATAGAACCTTGACTCGTAAAAGTAACATTTCTTCTGGAAATACTGATCCTACAGAATGGACAGGTTCTAAATCAAGAGCGGGAGAAACTACACCTGATTCTGAATGGATAGTGTTCCAAGAAGATTATTTTGATAATATTGGAAGCCATGATTTCGATTTCGGAGATGGTACACTTCCAGTTACACTAACTTCATTTACTTCTTCAATAACTTATTCTGTTTATGGTCAGGCAGTGGTCTCTATTCAATGGAGAACAGAAGCTGAGAGTGGATTGATTGGTTATAATATCCTAAGAAGTGAATCTGCTCTATTAAGCAGTGCTGTTAGAACAAACCAAGAAATTGTAAATGCTACTAACTCTTTGGTAGGTAATAGTTATCACTTTACTGATGAACAAGTTGACTTGCATACAACTTATTACTATTGGTTAGAGTCAGTTGAACTTTCCAATGAGAATGAGATATTTGGACCGATAAATATTAAAGTGGAAAACACTAATTCTAATGGAGTAGTTATTCCTTATCAAACAACGTTAAAAAGTGTTTATCCTAATCCTTTCAATCCAACTGCAACTATCAGCTTCTATGTTAAAAACCCTGATAGAGTTAAAATAGAAGTATTTAACATCAAAGGGCAACAAATTAAAGAAATTACTAATGATGTGTTTAAAACTGGCTTCCACAAACTTAACTGGAATGGTAAAGATCAAAATGGTAATGATTGTGCATCAGGAATTTATTTCTTTAGAATGGAAACAAGAACAGAAAAGCAAATGATAAAAGGTATTTTGATGAAATAGTATCATATAATATCCAAACCATAATTTAAAGAGCTACATTTCGATGTGGCTTTTTTTTTATTAAAGAAAATTAATATTTTTTACAAAGCTCATTATACCGCTAAAAACCTGGCATAAAGAAACTTGAACATTACTTGATAAAAATAATATTTGACAGTTATTAAATGATTTTCTATATTAGCAACAAATCTAATGGAGGATTTGATATGAAAAAATATTTATTAGCTTTTACTATGTTAATATTACTTGTTAGTGTTAATTTAATGGCTGACGAGTGGACTGAAAATTTTGATGACCAAACTTCAACTAGCTATACTTCAACTTCATATGTGATAAATAGCAGAACATGGACTTGCAAAGATGCTGGAAATTTTGCATATGCAAATACTAATATGGCGTCTTATGCTTTTACGATTAATGATGATAAAGCAGGAGCTCATGTTACTACTCCTGCTCTTAACACAATTGGAACAGTAAGTTTTAAGTATGCTTATATTAATGGCTCAGATACTAATGTATTTCAACTTCAAAAATCTTATACAAACGGTAATGACTTCGTAGATATAGATACTCACACACTTGGTTCAACGGCAAATTTAACTTATGTTGATTATTCTTTTGATGTTAATGATTCTGCTTCAGAAGTATATATAAGAGTATTAAGCGATTATAAGAATGCTCATTTATTCATTGAAGATTTTTCAGTTACAAATTTTTCTGCTGGAGAAAATATTCTTCCTTCAATTACTAACGTAATTCAAACCCCTAATACTAATATAATTTCCTCAACTACAGTTTCAGTTTCAGCTGATATTACAGATAGTGATGGAACAATAATAGGAGCTGAACTACATTGGGGAACTTCTACAGGTAGTTTATCTAACATTATCGATATGTCTGTATCTACTGGAGATAATTATGTAACAGATTCAGATATTCCTGCTCAACTTAATGGGGTGACTGTTTATTATGAAATTTATGCTTTAGATAGTGATGATGGAGAAACAACTACATCCGAGTATAGTTATCTTGTAGCTGACCCTCAACCACCAGTTGCTGATTTTGAAGCAAGTAAAACTGAAGTTATAGTTGACGAAATTATTACATTTACTAACCTTTCTACAGATGGTGTTCCTGAATTTACTTATGCATGGGATTTTGATAATGATGGAAGTACTGATTCAACTGACGAAAATCCAAATTATTCATATTCATCAATTGGAACCTATACTGTTAAATTAACAGTTATTGATGGTAATACAGATTCTGATATTGAGACTAAAGTAGATTATATTACTGTTACAGAAGCTCCTAATGTGGCTTCTGACCTTTTCTTCTCTGAATACATTGAAGGTGGTTCTTTCAATAAGGCTATTGAAATCTTTAATGGAACAGGTGCTCCTGTTGATTTATCAATTTATACTATCAAGTATGGTGCTAATGGTGCAGCTCTCTCAACAACTTATACTCTTAGCTCTGCTGCAGCTACTTTAGCTTCAAATGATGTTTTAGTTCTTGCTCATGGTAGTGCTAATGCAACTATCTTAGCTGCTGCAGATGATACTCCATCTATTATTAATCATAATGGTGATGATGCTTACGGTCTATTTAAGAATGGTGTTTTAATAGATGTTATTGGAGAACCAACTAGCCCTGCTGCATCTTGGGCTGTTGCTGGAACAAGCGGTGCTACTAAAGATCACACTCTTGTAAGAAAATCAAGCATTTTCGGTCCAACCACAGACTGGTCTCTTTCTGCTGGTACAGATGCTACAGATTCTCAATGGATAGTATATGCTCAAGATGAGAGCTCTTACATAGGTGCCCACGATTTTGATGGAACAGGTATTATTGCTGGAACAGTAGCAACTCCTGTAATCTCACCTGAAGCTGGAGATTATATCAATGAGGTAGAAATTACTATTAGTTGTGAGACAGTCGGTGCTACTATCTATTATACTACTAACGGGATTGACCCTACAACTGGTTCTACTGAGTATAGTGGTGCTTTTACTTTAACTTCAGGTGCAACGGTAAAAGCTTTTGCTGTAAAAGATGGTGATACTGATAGTTTTATTGCTGAAGCAATTTTTACAATTTCAGCTCCCGACCCTTTAGTAGCAGATTTTACTGCAAATACAACTTCGATCACAGTAGGACAAGAAGTTAGTTTTACAAACCTTACTACTGGTGGTGTCCCTGACTATCTATATAGCTGGGATTTAGACGGAGATGGTAATGAAGATTCTGACCTGTCTGCACCTTCCTTCATTTATAATACTGTTGGAACTTATACAGTTGAGTTATTAATTTATGATTCTGAGTTAAATGAATCTACACAAACAAAAGTTGATTATATAGAAGTTTTTGCATCTGCTGTTGAGCCTACAGTTGGTTCACTTTTCATTAGTGAAGTTAGTGATGCAGCTACTTTCAATAATGAATATATAGAGCTTTATAATAACAGTAGTGAACTTCTTACTTTAGCAAATATTACTCTAAGAATGGATTTAACAGTAAGTGATTTCCAACTTAGCAATGTAAGCTATATTGGTGATAGAACTATACAACCAAATAGTTTTATGATTATTACACGAGGAGGAAGTAAAGCACTTTTTGAAAGTGAGTTTGGTTCTTTACCTGCTGGTGTTAACTTCCTTCAAGGTGATGGAAATATGTTTTTCGGAACTTCTTCTGCCCGTCGCTGGCAGTTAATACTCAACTCAGAAGCAAAAGCCGAAACCATCATTGATGATACAGTTGAACTTGTTGGTGGTAGTGGAAACACTAGTTACCAATCATCACCTGGAGTATGGGTAACAGATGTTTTAGCAAATAACACACCTGGTGGTCCAACTGGTGATCAAACACTTCCTGTAACATTTGCCTCATTTATGGCTATTCAAACTTCAGAGAATTTTGCTGAGCTTACATGGGTAACTTATACCGAAAGTGGTGTATCTGGATATAATGTTCTTAGAAACCTAGTTGAAGATGAAGCTAGCTCTATTAGAATTAATTCAGATTTGATTGAAGCTACTAATACTACTACAAATACTACTTATACCTATACAGACACTGAAACTGAGATGAATACAACTTATTATTATTGGTTAGAAAGTACTGATTTTGATGGTACAACCTTAACACACGGACCTGTTAGTATCAGACTTAGTCAAGATAACGACACTCCTGAAATAGTAATTCCAACTAAAACATCACTTAGGAATGTTTATCCAAATCCGTTTAACCCTTCAACAACAGTAAATTTCTATATGGACAAAGCTGATGATGTTAAAATTAATGTCTATAATGTTAAAGGTCAGTTGATTAATGTAATCACTGAAGATAGATTTGATGAAGGTTTCCATAATGTTACTTGGAATGGTACAGATCTAAAAGGTAATGATTGTGCATCAGGAATTTATTTCTTTAGAATGGAAACAAGAACAGAAAAGCAAATGGTAAAAGGTATTTTGATGAAATAACTGAAAAAAACTAATAAAAATAAATAAAACCCTGCAAAAGCGGGGTTTTATATTTTATCACAAGACAGATAGAACATAAAAAGTAAGAAGAGAAAATATCGAAAAAAAACTTAGAGTAAAAGTAAGAAATACCCCTCTCACGAATAAACATGAGTTAAACCCAAATAATGCAATAGATCTTTGAGAATAGCACTATATTCTTTTGCAAAAGTAACTTACATAATTCTTCCGAATATATATATTATATGCGTCAGAATTCTGCAAGCTATTTTGCTAAAAGAATTTGCACTCTTCACTAAAGCTCTATTGCATTATTTGGGTTAAAAAGTAGGAGGATGTTTCTTCATGCCTGATAGTAGAATAGCTTGTAATGAATAACCATCCACTGGTATATAGAGCAATTTCTTGTTTTTTTGAGTTTATTATATGAAATTAGCTGAAATGCTATTCGTTTGCATCTAAAGAGGAGGATTCTGCATTTTAGCATTAATCAAGATAAAAAAATTGACAAAAAAATAGATTCTTTTTTATTAATTATTATGAAGTTAAATAAATCAATGAATTCTAATATATATTACTGTTTTGGTAATAAAGATGATAGCCTTTTCTTGTTAAAGAGGGGAGATGTTCATGTTTTACTGGGTAATGAAGCCATACCTCAGGGACGGTTTGTTATGGCAGATCAGACTCATTCAACCGTGATTAAGGTTGTCGAAGAGTCTGATTTAGGTGCAGGCTTTTTAGCGAATAAACAAGCTATTCCTATTGTAGATGGATTTATTAGCTCTTTACCAAATACTTTCATAGTTATCAAAGGTGCTGATTGCACTCCTATTTTGATTTATGCAAAAAATAAAAATGTTGTTGGAGCTTGTCATTCAGGTCGAGAAGGTACGAAAAATGGTATTGTTAAGACGTTAATAAAGAAACTTATAACTGAATTCAATGTTTCAATAGAAGATTTGGTTGTTATGATAGGTCCCGCAATAAGTGGAAGTAAATATCAGGTTTCTGAAGATATTTTTAATGAATTTTTGGCAACCACGAAAATAGAACAAGATTATCGTAATATAGATATGCAAAAAGTAATAATACATGATGTTATGGGAATGGGAATCAATATGGAGCAAATTGTTATGAATGATAAGTGTACATATTCAAACCATAATTATTTCTCATATAGAAGAGATAAAACTAAAGATAGGCAATTATCAATTATAGGAATAGTAGATGGAAAGATTTTCAAATAACCGAGAAGATATAATAATCGAAGTAACAGATAACAGGCTATGTGCGACAATGACTATTAAGCGAGATGGTGGTGTTATCGAACAAGATGAGATAATATCATTAATTAATCAGGCGGGAATCAGTAATGGCTTTATTAGTAGCATAGATCAGGAAGGGGAAAAGGAATCTAATCACTCATTCAAGATAGCTGAAGTTAAACCCATCGATACAGAGATTAATTTTGAATTATACTATAAGTCTGATGAACTATATTATCCCAAAACACCATTAAATGAAGCTAATATCTTCCGCTTAGTTTATGTTCAAAAGGGCTCAGCTATTGGGAAAATATCTTTTGATGAAGATATGCTTAGTCGAAAAGATGTTTATGGTAACTATCTTCTATCTTCAGAAGGGAGAAATCGTATAATTGAAAAATACAAGGGTGAGAATTTAGATTTTGACTTTAACACTAAAGAGTATATTGCAATGATTAACGGTTATCTTTCTCTTGATAGCTCCGGAAAATATAGCATTACCAACCATCTATATATAAAACATGATATAAATAGGGATTATGGTAATATCTATATATTAGGTAACTTAACTGTTCAAGGGGAAATACAAAATGTTCGACATATTAGAGTTATCGGAGAATTAACTGTAGAAGGGAATGTTTCTCAAAGTAATCTCTACGCTGAACAGGGTATTATTATCAAAGGAAATTTAGAAAACTGTAATAGTGGTGGAGTGTCGAGTCCTAAAAGCATAATATGCTCAAATATTAAGAACTCGAAGGTATTTTCAGGTGAAGATTTGTTTGTAAAGGGAGATGTATATAATTCACGACTTGTAGGTGAAAATTCCATACAAATAGATGAAAGAGCTGAAGTAGTAATTTCAGATCTTCAAAGTTCAAGATATATAAAAGTAAGTAATGTAAAAAATGAAGAGGATAGAGTTTCTGATCTGCAGATTTCAGTGAGTCCTTATACTAAAGAACAATTAATGATACTTACTCGTGAATTGGTGTATTTTAATGAAAATGATAGTGAGAATGAAAAGGTATCAATAATAAAAAAAGAGATTAAGTTATTAGAAGAGACTTTATCAAGTAAAGTTGAAGAAGCAATCGAATTAGATAATAATGACGCCCTAATGATAGAAACAACTGGGCAAATTTGCCAGGGTGTAAAATTAAAAATATTAAAAGAATCTATGATCGTCTCAGATAATAGTTTTAAAAATAAAAAGATAATAAATTTAAGATGAGGAAGAAATGAAAAAAAGTTTTACAATGGGTTTATTACTAATAATGACGTTATGTTTAACAGCATTTGAACCACATTTTGCTAAAGATCCAACAATATCAGGTGATGGTTCTGAAGTATGTTTTGTGTATGATAGGGATCTATGGAAAGTATCTTATGAAGGTGGAGTTGCGATTCGTCTCACTGATACCGAAGCAAGTGATTCAGGTCCAGTCTATTCTCCAGATAGTAAGTTAATAGCCTTTGATTCAAATCGTGATGGTTATGGAGCTGTCTATGTGATTCCAAGCGAGGGAGGGGAAATTGTCCCTGTCTCAGGCTCAGGTTATAGCTTATTAGATTGGTTCCCAGATGGGAAACATTTGCTTGTAAGCAAATATAATGCTAGATTAGGACAAGGCTTCTACAAGATTTCTTTAGATGGTAAGAGAGCAACAGAGATTTCCCTCATAGGTGGTCCTTTTGCAAGTATCAGTAATGATGGGAATGTTATTGTGTTTTCTGATAGAGGAGACCCATATAGGGAAGCTTATACTGGAAGCACAGATGGAGAGCTTTGGAAATACAATATCAAAGATAATGAGTTTGAAAAATTGACTGATAATGAACTAACAGAGAGATATCCTGAATTCTCAAATGTTAATGATAACAAACTCTATTATGTTAAATCAGATGGTGAAATATTTCAATTATATAAAACTGAAAACTTTGATTTCTCAAAAGAAATACAATTAACAGATTTTTCAACCTGGTCTGTAAGAGACATCTCCATCTCGAAAAATAGCGATAAATTAGTTTTCGAAAAATTCGATGAAATATGGTCTTATGATGATACAGAAGGAAAGGGAAAAGCTCAAAAAATAGATATAGAAATTAGAGAATTTCAAGAAAAGAATACTATGATAAGACAATATGTGATTAATAATTTTGATGACTTTGAAGTGTCCAGAAATGATGAGCTGATTGTCTTCAATTATAAATATGATTTGTTTAGTATTCCTGCTGCTGGTGGACCTGTAAAGCAAATTACTGATAAGCAGATACCATACAGAGGAATTGATATCTTGAGTGATAACAAAACTGTTATTGTCATTGGAAGAAAGCAAGGTGAGGGAGAACTTTATAGATTCTCAATTGATAAACCAAATGAATTAGAACTACTTCCTTGGAGTAAAAATAAGGCTATATCTGATGTCAAAGAAACTGATAAAGGAAACTTTGTTATTAGTTATTTTGTTGATAAAAATCAACAAATGATTGCTTTGACGGATTCTCTTTTTTCTGAATTTAAGCCCATCAAATTCAATAAATATCCTATCATGGAATATTCTGACAGAAAGAATTCACGCTATATAGCTTACATAGAATATGATTATGAAAGAGATATCTCTTACCTATATTTGAGAGATACAATAATTGAAGAATCATATCTTCTTTACGATTCCTATAGATATTGTAGTAATATTACCTGGGGCAAGGACGATAAAAGCTTATTTTTTACTGAAAGTGGTGATATTAAGCGAATTGATTTATATGCAGTAGATGAATTAGCTGATTATACTGATCCATGGGATAAGCTAATCAATAATGAGTCTATCTCAGAAGATAAAGCTGAAAGTGATGTGAAGAAAGAAGATTATCCAGAACTAATCTTAGACTTAAATAATGTTCAATCAAGAATAAAAACAGTTATTGCTACACCTGGATACAATTTTATACTTTCTGTAGTAAATGACTCTACTCTTTATTATGCTAATTCAAATAATGCAACTTCTTTTTACCAAACAAACTATGATGGTGAAAATCCTGAAAAAATAACTACCATAGATGATAAAAATTATTATTCTTATAATGCAAATTCTTTCACTTACTACTATAATGATGGTCAGAAAATTAACTCCTTTAATTTAAAAACAAGACAGAGCAGTGAAATTGGAAATTCATTCTTTTACGAATATGATCTCAAAAGCGTTAGACAGCAGGTGTTTAGAGAGGTTTGGGGGCAATTTGGACTCAATTTTTATGACCCTAATATGCATGGTGTAGATTGGGAAAAGCTTTATAAAAAGTATGAACCCTATACTCAGTATTGTAATGATGAAGAATCTTTATCAAATATTGTTGAAGAAATGATAGGAGAAGTTAATGCTTCACATACTGGATTTACTCCCAAGTACTATAATCAAAGCTTCTATTACCAAACAGGATTAATTGGTGCTGAGTTTGACTATTCTGAAAGACTAAACAAAGGCATTAAGTTCAGAAGAATCTATGATCATACTTCTCTTAAAGATGTTTATAACTTGGAAGCTGGTGATCTTCTTCTTGCTGTTAATGATCAAGAGATTACAGATAAAACAGATATTAATTCTCTCTTCTTCAATACCCAAAATAGAAAAATTAAACTGAAAGTTGCCCAGCAAAAAGAAGAACCTTTTGAAGTCTGGGTTGAAGGTCTGAGCTGGAGTCAAAATTAT
The DNA here is from genome assembly GCA_963692475.1 of Cloacimonadales bacterium (SeqCode). Lineage (GTDB taxonomy): Bacteria > Cloacimonadota > Cloacimonadia > Cloacimonadales > JAFGVF01 > JAEKNW01. Next base: position 1,200,560 of record OY829950.1, on the reverse strand, counting down.
GATTTAGAATATCAAGACTGGGTAAATAGAAGAAAAGAAATTGTTAATGAAAAATCTCATAACAAACTTGCCTATCTTCATATTCAAAGAATGAATTATAGCTCTTATACCAAATTCTTGGAAGAGTTTTGGAATGATAATATTAAAAAGGATGGTTTCATTATAGATGTAAGAGGAAATGGAGGGGGAAATATTAGTGAAGAATTGGTTGATGCAATTAGTAAAAGACCTCTATCTTATTCTTCATCCAGATATTGGGGAGATCGAAAATATAAGAGTCCAAGCCGCGTTTACGACAAACCTATTGTAATTCTCATAGATGAAGATTCTTTCTCTGATGCAGAGGTATTCCCTCATCTTATTCAAGAACAAAAATTAGGTACTATTATTGGGATGCCAACTAGTGGCTCTGTAATAGGTACTATTGATATTGACCTCTTCGATGGATCATCATTAAGGACTCCAAGATCTGGCTGGTGGACTCTTAGCGGTACAAATATGGAAGGAAATGGTGTTCAACCTGATATTAGAGTTGAGCTAACTCCTGAAGATAAGATCTTTGATAATGACCGTCAGTTAGAAAAAGCTATAGAATTCCTATTAGATAAATAGAACTATAAAACATAGATTGATTGTCCCCCTTATATTCTTTTCGGTATTAGAATGTGAGGGGTGACTTTTTATTATTAGTATAGCTTTTGTATAGCCTATGGAACTCACTTAATATAACATCGGAAAATCAATGAGAGACCTTTTATCGTACAATTAAGAACCTTTAACCCAAATAATGCAATAGATCTTTGAGAATAACACTATATTCTTTTGCAAAAGTAACTTCCATAATTCTTCCGAATTTATATATTATACGCTGATAAATTCTGTAAAACCTTAATGCACCCCCTGCGTCCCCTTCAAAAAAGGGGATAAGAATCTGCACTCTTCAAAAAAGTTCTACTACACTATCTGGGGTGCGTCACGAGGTGGTGTGCCGTCAACTGGTGAAAATCCAGTCTGGCTAATTTTCTGTTCAACCAGAAGTGAAAAAGACAGGCTTGTTCAGTAATGGCAAGTCTGAAGCTCTTTGAATCGGTAAGTAAGCTGTAGCGAAAGCGAACAGGTAGCTTCGTTAGGCAATTGTAATCGGTTAATCTTTCCCAGAGGATGAAACCTGCTATTTGATAGGAAGTAACAGAAATATGCACTATCAAAGATTACCGGAGTTATAACTGATGGCGTGCTTATAAATGATTGCACACTAAACGTGAGAGAGCCTATTTAATAAGAGATGACAACTCTAAATGGATTTCTATAAGACGGAGTCGAAGTGAAATTCAGTTATTTAGGCAGTCGGAGATGCCCATAGTAGTGATGATATTTGAGACAACATAACTCAAAAGTAGCGAAGGGGCATTACTTCAAAGAAATTTACAAGATAAGGAGAAAGTTGTGATTGGTGAAAATCTAACAAACAAACAAAAAGCTGATTTATCAGCAGAGGAAAGAGTTCGAATTTTTCAACGTAAATTATATTCTAAAGCCAAACAAGAAAAGGATTTTCGTTTTTATGTACTGTATGATAAGTTAACAGTGGGATATTTTCTAAGTGAAGCTTGGAGAAGGGTAAAGTTAAATAATGGGATTGCTGGATATGATAAAAAGAGTTTTTCTGATATTGAAGAAAGTGGAATAACAGACTTTCTTTTTGAGATTCAACAAGAACTAAAAGACGAAACTTATAAACCATCTCCAATACTACGAGTATATATTCCTAAAGCAAATGGTAAAATGAGACCATTAGGTATTCCGACCATAAAAGATAGAGTAGTTCAAATGTGTTGCAAGCTAATAATTGAACCAATCTTTGAAGCAGATTTTGAGGATTGTTCACATGGTTTTAGACCAAAGCGCTCAGCCCATGGAGCTATTAAAGAAATAAAGTCTAACCTTAAAGCTGGAAAAACAGAAGTATACGATGCCGATTTGTCTGGTTATTTCGATAATATTCCACACGATAAACTAATGTATCTTATGGAAAGAAGAATAACAGATAAAAGGATATTAAAGCTAATCAGAATGTGGTTAAAAACACCATATTTTGAAAAGAACAAATTGCACAAGAGTAAAAAGGGAACACCTCAAGGAGGCGTTATTTCCCCTTTACTGGCAAATATATACTTAAATCTTGTTGATAAAGCTGTCAATAGGGAAGATGGATTTTTTCGCTAAAAGAGGCATAAAAATAGTACGTTATGCTGATGACTTTATCTTAATGGGAAAGCAAATACCCCAAGAGTACTTATCGTATTTGCACAGAATACTGGAAAAAATGGAGTTAACAGTTAATCTAGAGAAAACGAAACATTTGAATGCAACAAAAATATCTTTTGATTTTTTGGGTTTTACTTTTAGGTTTGATAAATCATTTTACAACTCGTATGGTTATTACTGGAATGTGATTCCAAGTAAAAAGAGTGTCAAAAAGTTTAAGGCAAATATTAAGAATTGTCTTATGAATAATGGACATTCATCAAACTATACTTTAGTAAAGAAGCTCAATCCAATATTAAGAGGTTGGACTAACTATTTTACAATACCTAAAGTAAGCTACCCTGCTAAGGCTAAAGATAGTGTTAATTCTTATCTCTTTTTTAGTTTAAAGAGGTATTATAAGCGCAAGAGTCAAAGGAGCTGTAAGCTTTATCGTCAAAACGCTCATGATAAGTTAATTAAATATTATGGTTTATATAACTTAGCATATAGGTCTTCTTGACAAACTTGTGAATGCTTAGAATGAACTTTGTCGGTAAGCCGTGTGCGGGAAAACCGCATGCACGGTTTGAAGAGGGGGGCAGGCTACTCTGCCTCTACTCTACTTAAAATATGAATACTGAAAAGTGAAGTGATATTGATTATACTAATTCAGTTATGGATAAATAAAAAATATTGACAAAATTAGCAGGAGATTATAATGAGTGCTAAGAAAAAGGAAAGGAGATAAAAATGTTATTTTTAGACCCAACTCTGGTAATTTTATTACCAGCCATTGTTTTAGCATTGTGGGCGAATTCTGTAGTAAAAAGTAATTACCGTAAATATAAACAGGTAGGCAATAATATAGAGATGACTGGAGCAGAAATTGCTCAACACATTCTCCAAAAAAATGGGATTTATGATGTTCCCGTAGTAGCTGTAGAGGGTGAATTAACTGATCACTATGAACCACATAAAAGAGAAGTTCGCTTGTCTAAAGATATTTATTACGGTAAAACATTATCTGCAATAGCTATAGCAGCTCATGAGGTTGGTCATGCTTTACAACATGCACAAAACTATGCCCCTTTGAAAATTAGGCATTCAATATTTCCAGTGGCGAGATTAGGTTCTACAGCAGCTTTGCCCTTGTTTTTTATAGGCTTCTTGTTCAGCACTCCAATGCTAATGAATATTGGAATTGCATTCTTCGCTGCAGCCCTCCTCTTTCAGTTAGCAACTCTACCTGTAGAATTTAATGCATCTCAAAGAGCTTTCAGAGAACTAAGTGATGGTTTTGTAATTGCTCCCAAAGAAATGGCTGGTGTAAAGAAAGTATTAAATGCTGCAGCTATGACCTATGTTGCTGGAGCTCTAATGGGACTTTTACAGATAATCAGATTACTTGTATTAAGAAATATGAGGGATTAAGTTTTGTCAAAAAGATTAAAATTTGTTCTAACTATTGATGCTCAGAAATTAGCAAAATGGTTAAGATTATTAGGATATGATGCTAAAGTTATTAAGTCTGTATCCCTGTTGAATCTTATTAGAATAGCGAAGAGTGAAAAGAGAGTAATTATTAGTAGAAGTAAAAGAGTACTTAATCATCCATTAGAATTTGAAAGAATTTTTATTCACAGTAATAGTCTTGAAGAGCAATTGCTTGAGCTAAAACCCTTCCTTGAATACGATGATAGTTTAATATTTACTAGATGTCCTGAAGATAATGAATTATTAACTGAGATAGAAAAAACAAAAGTGATTAAACTTGTCCCAGAAAAAATAGCTCAATTACATAATCAATTTAAAATATGTCATAAATGTGGGAGAGTTTACTGGCAAGGTAGTCACTATCAACGAATAAAAGATAAGTTAAACCCGAATGGTGCAGTAGAGCTTTAGAGAAGAGTGCAGAATAATATAGTGCTAATCACAAATGTCTACTGCACTGTCTGAGTTAAAAATAGAAAATATCTCCCTCTCTAACTAAGAAGTTTTAAGAAGGAGATATTGGAGTTGGAAATTATTGAATAGGTATATAAATATCCATTTCAGATTTTTCAGGATTACTCTCATCAAATCTATCATCATAATGTTCTAAATCTTCATGATAACGAACTTTATATCCACTGTTAGGTAACCAAGTTTTATAAGCATAATCAAATGTTTCTCCCAAAGCCATTACTGAACCTCTGTGGGTAAAAACAGCATACTTACAAGCTGAAATTTCGTGTTCAATGAACCCTTCCCTTGATTCAAGAGGTTTATCTGAAGCAAATCCAGCCATATAGGTAAATGAATCATTTTCCTCAAAATCCTGAGGAGCAGAACAAACCGCTAAACACATTAAATCTTGATTTTCATCTAAGTCTTGTGATTTTGACATTAATTCTCCCCATAAAGCTGGGCAAACTTGATTAGTTTCTTTCATAGTTAATTCTGCTTTTAATCCAATAAAATAAAGCTTTGGCAATTCAACAATTTTTGGTTCCATAAATTCACTCCCTAAAAATTAATTAAGTAATAAATAAAGAATATGAAAAAAGTGTCAAGAAAAATTAAGTAATGCTTAAAAATAATTGAATAAAAAGCCGATTAAAATTGATTAAAGAGAAATAAATTTAATTTATTGACAGCATTTCCCATTAGATTTTAATATAAGAAAAAATGAGATAGGGAGAATTTATGTCTTTTGTACATCTACACAACCATACTCAATATAGCCTTTTGGATGGTGCTTGTAGAATAGATAGAATGATAGCTAAATCCAAAGAGCTGGGTATGACCGCTGTTGCTATGACTGATCATGGTAATATGTTCGGAACAATTGAATTTTACAACAAAGCCCGAGCAGCAGGAATAAAACCGATTATTGGAACTGAAGCTTATGTAATAAATGGTCGTTATAATGATGAAGAGAGCAAGCATAGTAAACGATATCACTTAGTTTTATTGGCAATGAATCTAGAGGGATATAAGAACTTAATAAAACTATCTTCTCACTCATTTGTAGATGGTTTCTACTATAAACCAAGGATGACTAAAGAAGACTTAGCAAGGTATAGTGATGGGATTATTGCCCTATCAGCCTGTATTCAGGGGGAGATTCCCCGTAATTTACTTAATGATAATTACGAAGGAGCTGTTAAAGCATTAAATGAATACAAAGAAATTTTCCCAAATCGCTTCTATATTGAGCTTCAAGATCATGGCTTAGAACAAGAAAAGCAAGTTATGCCTCAGTTGATTGATTTAGCCAGAAAGACTAATACTCCGATGGTTGTTACTAATGATTGTCACTATCTAAATAAAGAAGATGCAGCAGCTCATGATGTTCTTCTCTGTATTCAAACAGGGAAAAAATACTATGATCAAGACAGAATGAAATATGAGACTCAAGAACTTTATTTCAAAAGTGAAAAAGAGATGAGGATGCTCTTCCCTGAGCTTGAAGAAGCTTATGAAAATACCCAGCTTATTGCTGATTCAATAGATTTAAAGCTGAATTATGATAATTTTCTTTTCCCTAAAATAGATGTTCCTGAACAATACCAAGATATGGCTGATTATATGAAAGGTCTTTGCTATGAGGGAGCAAAAAGAAAGTATCCAGAAATAACTCCTGAGATAGAAGAAAGAATCAATTTTGAGCTTGGAATTATAAATAAAATGGGTTATGATGGTTATTTCTTAGTTGTAAAAGATTTCATTGATAAAGCTCGTGAAATGGGTATTCCGGTAGGACCGGGGCGTGGTTCTGCAGCAGGTAGCATTGTGGCATACACTTTAGATATAACACAACTTGATCCGTTAAAATATGGCCTTCTCTTTGAAAGATTTTTAGATTTGAAAAGAGTTGGAATGCCTGATATTGATATTGACTTTTGTGCTCAAGGAAGAAGCAAGGTAATAGACTATGTTGTTGAAAAATATGGTAGAGAGAGTGTTACCCAGATTATTACTTTTGGTAAATTAGGAGCCAAAACAATTATCAAAGATGTTGCAAGAGCTATGGATGTAACTCCGCAAGATGCAGCTAAAATGACTAAGCTCATTCCCAGCAGTCCTAAAATGACATTAGAAAAAGCTGTTAAAGAGTCTGATGATTTTAGACTGATGATGGAGAGCAATGAGACTTATAAAAAAATATTAGATATAAGCAAAGTTTTAGAAGGACTTGTACGTCAAACAGGTATTCATGCTGCAGGAGTTGTGATTGGACCGGATGATTTAAGCAACTATGTTCCTCTTGCTCTTTCTTCTGAAAAGAATGGAGAGACTGCTGTTTTGGTACAATACGAAGGCAAATGGTTAGATGATTTAAAATTACTTAAAATGGACTTCTTAGGCTTGAAGACATTGACAATAATTAAGAAAGCTATCGAATATGTAAAAGAATCACAAAACATTGATATAGATATAGAAAATGTTGATATAACAGACAAAGAGACTTTTAATTTACTTTCTAAAGGTTTGACTGATGGTGTATTCCAATTTGAATCTGCAGGAATGAAAAAATATCTTTCCAAACTAAAACCTAACAAGTTTGAAGATTTGATTGCTATGGTTGCTCTATATCGTCCGGGACCTATGCAGTTTATTGATACTTATATTAATAGAAAACATGGAAAAGAGCAAATCGAGTATGATCATGAACTCACTAAGAGCTCTCTCGAAGAAACATATGGCGTAACTGTTTATCAAGAACAGGTCATGCAGATTTCAAAAGTTATGGGAAACTTCTCAAGTGCAGATGCTGGAGTCCTCAGAAAAGCTATTAGTAAGAAGAACTTGGATATGATGGCAAAAATGTTTGTCAAGTTTAAAGAAGGGTCTTTACAAAACGGAGTAGCAGAGAAAACAATCCAAAAAATATGGGATAATTGGTTAGAGTTTGCGAATTATGCTTTTAATAAGAGTCATGCTGCTTGTTATGCCTTTATATCATTTCAAACAGCATATTTAAAAGCACATTATCCAGTAGAATTTATGGCATCAATTCTATCTCTTGAAGAAGATCCAGCAAAAATTCCTTACTTCATTGAAGAATGCTCTAAAATGAATATTGAGGTACTTCCTCCAGATATAAATCACTCTGAGAAAGAATTTACTGTACATGGAAATAAGATTCAATTCGGTTTGCGCGGAATAAAAAATGTAGGTGGTGCAGCGATTAAAGAGATACTTGATAATAGAGCTGTTGATGGTAATTTTTCCTCACTTTTTGATTTAAGTAAGAGGCTTAATAGTTCTGCAGTAAACAAAACAACTTTAGAAAGTTTAATTGCTTCAGGAGCAGTAGATTCTTTAGAAGGAACTCGAGCTCAAAAATGGGATGCTATTGAAGATGCTTTAACTTATTCAGCTTCCTGCCAAAAGGATAAAGACCAATTAACCCTTTTCGATTTAATGGATAATGAGGAGCTTGCTACAGACTATTATCCAGCCCTAAAAAAAATGAAAGATTGGAGTTCTAAAGAGAAGCTTAGACGCGAAAAAGAAGTCTTAGGATTCTATGTTTCAGGACATCCCTTAATGGAAAAAAGAGATATTATTGAAAGTATCGTAAATGTAGATTCTCAATACCTTTCACAAGGAATAGGTGTTCCCAGCAGAGCTATAATTATTGGTATTGTAATAAATAAAATTAAAAAGAAAGCTAAAAGTGGTGACTACTATGGTATTATTACTATGGAGGATCTTAAAGGTAAATTTGAGATAACCCTCTATAAAGAGAAATTCAACGATCAATATGATACACTCGAAATTGGAGAAATATATTGTATTATAGGTCAACAAAGCAATTTCAATGGTGAGGATTCTCTCTTAAAAATAAATCCTAATTCAATCAAACCCTATGATTTGTTCAGACAAGAAATAGGCGGAGAAGTTACCATAAGTATGACTCATGAAGACTTAGTAAAAATTGTACAATCAGATTATTTAGAACAAATTAAAAAATATAAAGGTAAACATCATTTGAAATTTGTCGTAGAAACAAAAGAGTGGGATGATATTGTTCTTTTATCACAGGAATATACTATTGACCCTTGTTATGATTTTTGTAGTTACTGGAAAAAGAAGCAGATACCAATTTCTATTCAAGGAAATATTGAATGAAACTATTAGTCATTTGCTTATTTATTACGTTTTTTTCTATAGTGTCAGCTTCTGACTTAACAATTGAAAAAGTCGGTAATATATCATTGATTACTATAAAAATAGACACAAATGAACTGTTCGGTAAAGATAACTGGATAGATTATAGAGCAATTTTTGAAGTTTTTGATAGCGATGGTAAGGTTATCAGTCTCACAAAAAAAGATATCAAGTTTAAAAACACAGAAATAAGTAATAAAAGAATACTATTATTTATAGAAACAGAGTTACGCTCTTCAGCCTATATCGGTTATTTAAAACTCAACAATAACCTTAGAAATGATAAAAAAGAAGAAAAATTTAATTTTATAGTTGACGAATCTAAATACTCTTCTAATCTTTACTTAGTGAAGAAGATTCAAGATGTCGAATTTGAAGTTCTCTCTTGGGATGATGTAATTGCCTCTTCTGAAATATATCTTTATCAAATCTATCAAGAAAAGGTAAACAAACTTAAGTTTATTAGCGAAAATTCAGAAGAGAGAAAGGTTTTCGAAATTGCTGATACTGGTAAATTATACTACAAGCTTGAAGCAGATCAATTGATTCAAAACTTCACCAAAAACTATATAGAGTATTCTTTAAATAGTCAAATCTACCAAAGCGAACTGAAGATTGCAAAGCATCTAAATAGTTTTCAAAAAAAATATAGCTGGGATGAGCAGTTAGAACAGATTAAATACATTGTTAATGATAAAACCTGGAAAGAGATAAATCGAGACTTGAAAATGAGTAATTCAGAAAAAGTACTGAGATTCTGGGATAGTAATAATCCTAAAGAGTCTGAGAGAAATCAATTACAAGAAATCTTTTATAGCAGAGTTTTATATGCTGATCAGAAGTTTTCTGTGCACCGATATAAAAAAGGATGGGAAACAGATCGGGGTAGGATTTATATTAAATTTGGTGAACCTGATGAGATAAGCGTTGATAATCATCCTGTAGGGAAATATCCAACTCAAACTTGGTTCTACTATACCCTAAATAAGACATTCCTTTTTTATGATAGGTCCAGAATTGAAGACTATAAACTTTATAACAAAGAAGAAGAGTATGGGTATTAGAAAATTATTTGGATTTTGTTTACTATTTTCTATGGTAGTAGGTGTTTTTGCTGAGGACTTAAATATTAGCGTTGAAGGATTAAACTTTTTTGAATCTAACGACAGAACTATTATTGATGTGAATTATTCTATCAAATACGAAAACTTAACTTTTAAAGTAAATGAAGATAATAGCGGTGCTATTGCCGGATTGAGGGTAGAAGTTAAAATCTTACAAAATAATAAAATTCTCCACCAAGAATCATTCGCAGAACAAATTATAGTTACATCTCTAGTAGATATGAAATCATTCTCCCGGGAACATATCGATAGATATAGTTTCGATTATGCCTCTGAAGGGAATGTCCTAGAAATGAAATTTATTGATATGGTAAGCTCTGATACTTATATCTTTAAAAAAGAACTACCACTTATTAATAATAACTTTGTTAGTGATGTTGAATTTAATGATTACATAAGCACTGATAAAAATGAAAAGTACAAGTATATGTATAGAGGCAATACTCTATATAAATCAAATCCATCCAGAGTATTTTATAAAGAAACAACTGATAGTCTATATTGTTACTTTCAATTAGCAGGACTGCCAAGACAATCTAAACTCACTTGGAAATACAAATACGCCTTTATAATCAAAGACTCTTTCCAGCAACAAGTAGATTATTTTGAGAAAAGTGGTTTATCTAATACAGAAATTGCCAATATTACCCAAGGTATTGATATTCAAAAACTCCCTAAAGGTATTTATTATGTAACAGTTAAATCTTTAGATAAATTTGAAAATAATCGAACAAATACAGATTTCTCCATTTCTGACTATCCTGGAGAAACTTATAGTATTCTTTCAAATCGCGATGATGAATACCAATTAATGAAATATTTCGGATATTTACAAACTCCTAATACTTGGGGAAATTACTCTGGTGCTAAAAAAAGACAAGAAATAAATAAATTCTGGTTCCGTTATGCTAATGACTCGAATATCAGTGTTGATAACTTAATATCTTTAATCAGGGAAAGAGTTGAATACGCAAATCTTAAATTCTCCCATCACCAAGATGGTTGGACTTCTGATAGAGGCAAAGTGTATATTCTTTATGGAGCTCCAGACGATGTTGAAAAATTCTTAGTTGGTGAATTAGATGCTACAGATAAATATGACTCTGACGCACTCCTCGAAAGAAAAGCTGTATTCAATGATAAAGAATATGAAATTTGGCGTTATACTTCAAAAAGATTAGCTAGTTATACCTTCTTTGATGTCAATATGAATAATGGGCATAAACTTATCTATGTTTATAATGATGATGATATTCCCGTCTCATCCGATTATAAATTTTACCTCGGACAAGACTTCGATGAGGAAAGACTAAAATAAATAACTAAAAGCATCATCATAATGATTAATTGAATATTCCTCTAAGGCTGTATCTTTTATAACTGTGATGACGTCAAACCGTATATAATAATCAGAGTACTGTTGGTTTTTTTCTACAAAATCAGCAGTAGCTCTGCTGATTTTCCTTTGCTTAGACTTTGTTATTGATAATAAGGTCTCCTCTGAATCAATTCTGCTCCTTGTTTTTACCTCTACTATTATCAATAAATCTTCTCTTTTTGCAATTATATCAATCTCCCCGTCAAAACATCGATAGTTATTTTCTACTATTATAAAGCCCTTTTTTGCCAAATAATCACTTGCTAAACTCTCTCCTAATTTTCCTAATTTCTGTTTCATTTCATATTTATTCATAAAATAAAAAAAAAAACTTGACTCTATTTTGTCAATTAATTTAAATAGGTATGAGTGAAATCGACTAAATTGAAAATATCTTAAAACTTAATTTGAAAATGATTGAGTGTACATAAAAGGAGAATATGTGATGAGAGAAAAAATTTTACTTGTTATGAGTATTTTGTTATGTATTAATGCTCTTATAGCAGTTCCATTTGGAACTTTGGGTAATATAGATGTGCCCGATGGATTTGTGATGCCGGCAAACCAAATTTCTATAAATTTTGCATCTTACTTAAGAGATAGCCAAACTTTTATGAATAATGAACCTGGTGAGTATGAATACAACTATGTTGTTCAGGCAAAATATGGGCTTTTTGACAGAGCAGAATTAGGCTTTGTCTATACAGGGGATGATGTATTTTATACTAATTTTAAATGGCAATTATATCAAGAATCTTTAGAATTCCCTGGTATCACTATTGGTGTTGATAACTTGTTTTCTAAAGTAGGCACAGACGCTACTGATAGGGAAGATGAAGATTTTGCAGACTGGGAAGATATTCCACAACCTACAACTTATGAAAAAAATTCTTTCTATTTAGCTATTTCTAAATCATGGGCTGTCAGGGACTTCAGAGTTCTTGGTGATATGCAAATCTACCTTACTGGTGGAATTGGGATTAATCGTTTCTTGGGACAAAGAGATGTGGCCCAAGATTTCAATGGTTTGTTTGGTACTATTGAATATTATCCAACTTCTCTTTTCCCCAAAAATAACTTAAGTATATTTGCTGAACAAAGTGGGCATGCTATTAATTTAGGTGCTAAATATATATGGAATAATCTTGCTTTCCAATACTCTGTGATTGAAATCGAAGAATTCATAAAAGAGAATCAAGATAATCTCAAAATGGCGTTAAATATTCAATATAATCTAACTCGCTGGGCTAGTGAAAAAACAACAAAACAAGGTACTTTTGAACCTAACCAGGAAAGATTAAGAACACAAAGACAAACATTTGATACAGCTACAGCTCCAGGTACAAATAGTAGTATCTTAGACCAAATAAGAGCTGCTACTGAGGAAAGAGAAAAAGCTAACTCAGATCTTAATGATCTTCTTCAAGAATTAGAAGACTTAGAATAGGTTTAACCTAACAGAAATTTATAAGTAGGTGTTATGTATTTAAAGAAGATGCTTTTGCTTTCTCTTCTTATAGGTATTTCTATTCTGCCTCTATATTCTCAAAATGCAAATAGTGAAAATGGGAATGGAAGTGATTTAGATCTAACTGATAAGAAGATACAGATTGAAAATATGAGAATTCAGAGAATTAATGATTTATTAAATCAAAACAACATTTCTGAAATTGATACTTTATTCAACTCTGATGAGGATGGTTACTACACGCTTCTAAAAGATAATGATAAAGAAAATGCATCTTTTGTTAGAGAAATGATGTTTAAAGCATATCGAAATGTTCCAAGTTTACAGGACAATCTGCTTTTTTTAGATTGTAAAAGAGCTGCCATTGCCCAAGACTGGGATTTGGTTTCGTTAAAAGCTAACGATATTGTTAGGAGATACCCTAATAGTGAAAAGAAGAAAGCTGCTATAAACTACTGGAAATTTGCTTTAATCAAATTAGGGAAAGATCAAGAATTTATAAATCTTGTTGAGCAATTCCCAGAATTAGATAAAACTATTCAAAAATTTCAATATGGACAGGCTTTATATAATGTTGGTAGATATGATGATGCTCAACAATATCTCATTGATGCTGCTGCTGACCCAAAATATGCCTTTAAAGCTACTGCTACTTTAGCACTCCTCTCTTTTGCTAAAGGTGATATAAGTGAAGCAACACAAATTTTTGATTATCTTGAAGCTAATTATCCTCCTGAAACACCTAATTATGAATTTGTGATTTTATCAAAGGCAAGACTTTTCTCCCATTTCGGTGACACAAAAAATGCACTTTTATATTATCGGACTTATCGTGATTTGGTAGGTGATTCAGTTACAGCTGATATTATCTATGAAATAGCTCTCACCTATAGAAATGCTGGTCAATTAGAGAAGGCCAAAAAATCTTTTGAAGCACTATTAGCTTCTAAAATAGGCGAAGAATATTATATTCCTACTTTATACAACTTAGTGATGATTGATGTTGAGATGAATGAAGGAGTTGCTTCAGATACTTTATTAGCTAACTATCAAATTAGAGTTGATGATTATTTTGATGCACTTGTAGCTAACAAAAACCTTATGAATGAAACTAGATCTCTAAGAAATCGCTATATAATGGAGAATGATAAAAACTCAAAAGAAATATTATTAGAACAAATCAGAAACAAAGAAGAGCAAATTCTCTCAAACCAAAAGTTGTTAGAGAATAAAATATCATTTTTAGATCCAAAAACAGTAAAACTCATTGGGGATATTGAACTAAAACTTCTTGAAACCACTGAAACATATTTTATAGAATTAGATGAAATTGAGAAATATAGAGAAAGCCCAAAAGATAGATTGATTGAAATACTTGATAGGAATAGAAGCACCACTGAAAATAGCTACGTATTGAGTATAACAGAAGAATTGCTCAAGGATATACCTAATCCAAATGATGCCCAATTTACACGGGCTTATGTCTATGCTAATCAGATTTATATTAAGAACAAATTTATTGTCAATATCTCAAATTTGATTGATAAATCGAAGAATTTGCCTGAAAAAAATAGAGAGTTAAAAGCACTTTTACAAACTGAAATTGATAGCTTAGATGGAATTAATGTTAGAGCTGCTTATGAATTAGCGGAATTCCCAAACCTCGAAAGCAAACAAGAAAATATTGATAAAATGGTTGAAAAGTTTGTTCTTGATGAACAAAAGATGGAAGTTAAAAGAAAAAAAGTTATTGATAGTTATTATGATATTGTGGCGAACAAAAAGAGAAAGAATGTTATTGAGGACTTCAAAGAAGTTGATAAAAACATTAATGCCTATACTAATAGTTTTACAAAATTTGAAAAGCTCAAAGAAGAACAACATAAGAATATAGACTATATCGCCTTAGATTTAGAATTTAGAAAAATAACTAAACAATATAATGAACTTTATGCAAAAAATGCTAATGACACTACTTCCTATGATGCTAAATTTGAAGAATTAAATACCCAGAGGAAAAATCTTTACCAAAAAACTAATAACTTTGTTTTTAAAAATAATGACTTCGAGAATAATTACAAGCTGTATTTCAATATGGCAGAAATGGCCTTTTTTATATATAGAGATAATAACAAGTTAATATATGATCTTTACAAGAAGGTGATTGAACTAAATCCTGATTTCCCTCAGAAAGATGTAATTTATTATAAAATGGCTGTTAATAAGCAAATTTTAATAACTAATGAAATTACAATTGAAAGAGAGAGGTTGATGAGAACTAAAGATTTCTTCTCAAAACCACTTCCTGAAAATGTAAAAAAAACACCAAAAGTTTATAAAGAGGTCATGGACAATTATATTCAGGTTGTTAAAATTAATGAAGATAAGTTGCGTATGAATGCTATGTTTAGAATGGCACAATTATTATTTGATTTTGCAGTAGATGGAGAAAATCCAGAAGAGTATGTAAATAAAGCCATTAAAATTTATGATAATATTCAGCAAATTGGTAATGTCGATGAGAAAAAAAGAGCTTTATTCTTTAATGCTTGGCTAAAAATTACTATTTTGAAATACACTGAAGCTCTGAATGATTTAGAATTATTAATGAGTATGAAAGATGAATTTAATCAAGAACAGAAAAATTGGTTCAAATCATCTGAAGAAATTATTGCATATGCACTTACTTATATGGATGAAGAAGAATCAATAAAGTACGTAACTAATGACTTGTATTCTAAGTTTGATAAAGATATTGCGGAAAACGCTTTTATTAAGCTTGCAGAAAAGAAAGATGATGCCAATAATTATAAATATCTAGTGAATTTATATCAGGCTCGTTCTTTAATAGACCCTTATGCTATTTATAACCCCACTTATATAGACTCTATTATAACAACTTTGGGAAGAAATTACTTGGTTATAAAGGAAGACACCCTAAACACATGGAATCATCAGATATATCGAGAAGCTTATGATAGGTATGGTTACGACTCTGAATGGTATCAATATAATAAAGATCAAGACCTATCTCCTTATGTGGGAAGTATTCAAACTGCTTTAGAGGGTACAATCATTCCTGAAAGAAACATGGCTATGAAAGAAAACACTAACTTGGAGACTATTCAGTTATTCTCTGATGCGGTTGAACAATATGCAAATTATAAAGGCTTTAATGATAGTTTAAGAACACAAAATTTAAAAATATATGACAAAAACGCAAATATTAGTTTTAGGAATTTTGTTATTGCAAACCCAGATACTACAAATATGCGAGCAGGGATAGAAAAAGTTTATAACTATATAGATCGTAACCCAAATGATGAAGAAAGAGCAGTCTTAGAAGAAAGTGCATATACTTGGGCTAATAAAATAACAGCTATAATTGATACTACTTCTTATGATTCACTTTTATTTACTCAATCCGAGATAGATAACCGAAAAGAAAATGCTCGAAAAGAGTATCTTGAAATAGCTGACAGATTTTATAATTATCTAGTTTCTGCTGATATCGACAATAGAGATGAAACCATACAAAAATTACTTTATTGGAGAGGTCAAAGAAAGATGGATATGGGGGATATGGTAGGAGCTAAAAATGATTTTCTTGCTAGTGATAGCTTGGATGTCTCTGATGATTTGAAAGTATTAATCTATCAGAATTTGGCTGTAATCTTTCAAGATGAAGGTGATTTTGATACCTCCAATGAGTATTTCACAATGGCAAGTAAATATGCAGACCCTAAAACAAAACAAGAGTTCGAAAAAGCTAAATACATTAATAATAGCGATAAATTAAAAAGTCTCAGAGAAAAGGGGGATTTTATTGCAGCTGCTGAAGTTTTAGAGAATGATCTAAACCCTTCAGAATTTACCCCTAAAGCTGACAAAGAAAATAATGAAGAACTTATCATTGCTTTACGCAGTAAAGGTGGTGATTCACAAGGAGCCATAGAAAGATTGTTGAAAAAAGCTGATGATGCAAAAGAAATCGATAAGGCATGGTATTATTATTCTAATGCAATAAGTATTGCTAAAGATTCATTAAATAATAAGAATCAAGCATTAGCAATTGAAGATAAGTTCATGACCAGGTTCCCTACTGATCGACAAACTTTCAAAATTCTACATACTAGATTAGATGCTGTAAAGGACTCTACATTATCAACTTATGACCCAATATTAGCTTCTGAGAAATATATAGACATCTACAACAGAGCAACAAAAAAAGGTCAAGAATTAGATATCTCAGCTTTATCAAGAACTCCGATAGAATATTATGTTTTAGGTATTGAAATTAAATGTCGTGTTTTATCAAAAGCAGAACAAGTAAATGAATGGTTAGCTTTTAGAGATAAATTTCCTGACTATAATACAGTAATTGTTCTTAGAAGAATAATTGCCTTGTACAAAGAACTCGGGATGGACGACAAATATTTGGAATATATAATTACTCTATATCAACTTGATAATACAGAAACAGACTACATAGGATACGCAGCGGAAAAACTTGAAACTTTAGACAAAGAGATAAGAGCAGCACGTAGAGCAAAAAACTGGCAAGTAATGTTAGGAAAGATTGAAGAGTTTAACTCGCTTAGCAAAACTTTCACTAGCAATGGTATTCCAGCAGAGACATTGCTTATTCCAGGGTTCAAAGTAGATTACGCACGTTACACTGAAGAATATGAGCGTGATGTTGAAAGAAAAGCTTTTATTGCAGAGATGGATAATAAAATAGAAAACCATTTAAGTTTTATTGATGTTGATCCTGATGATTTAAGCAGATTAAGAGTGAATGCTAATACTAATTGGTATGGTTATTTAGCTGGAGGTCAAAATAGATTGGCAGGTTTGGACAAAAGAACTGAAGATTATCTTAGCATTATAAATCAAGATATTGTCGCTGTTACAGAATTTGATTTGTTATCTGAAGAAGACCGATTTAGTTTACTATATAGACTTTATCATGCAGAATATAAAATTTCAAATTATGTTTTTAATATATATACTAATCAAATGGAAAAGTTTATTGGCTTTGAACAAAATCGTGAAGGTGCTCTAAGATATATTAAAGGACTGGAAGAGCAATATTATGATGGGAAAATAAGTATAGAACAGTACCAACAAAAATCAGACGATTATATTAATGATCTAAATACAATACCTTATGAATATTCAGGTAAATATAGTAGAAAATCAGTTGATTTATTAAGATTTTTATATGAAGGATTTGTAGATGGTTATACGAATCAGCGGGATGGAGCTGAGGATATTATTGCTGGACTTAAACTCTACAATATGGATGAGCAAAGACCTGTACAGGAGATGGTTGTCCCTTTCACTTCACAAATGCGTAAAGACTTTTCAAATATCACAGAGTCCTCATATAATGATGGTTATAGAGAATTTTCTATGTATAACATTCCAGGCGGAGAAACTCTTCAAATTGAAACTGAAGTGAACTGTCCTATTTTTCCCAAAAAATACAGATTGAGATTTGTAGCAGAGAGTGATTTTATGTTAAAAGATGAGAATGTTGAACTAAAAGTTAGTGTTAATGACACTCCTATTGTTTTAGAAGGCAGTCTAATATTTGATGGTGAGATAATGGACTCATTATCGAATTGGACATACCTTAGAAGGTCATTAGCAAATTTTAATAATATACTTACCAATAATTTTCTAATTGGGAAAAACAAAATATCTATTACTATAGAGAATAAAAAGTTAACTAACTATGCAATAGGTGCAATTTTCAGTATTATATATGATGATGAAGAGATGTTTAATTATGAAAATCAAATCATTTCTACCATTGTAACAGATAATAGCTGGGTAGCCACTGATTCTTTGCAATCTTTAGATTTAGCTGATACAAGCTGGACCCCTGTAACTTATGGTACAATGTTAGATGATTATTACCAGTTAGATGAATTTAAAGAATCTCTAGCAATTCCAATTTGGTTTGATAATATCGATGATGCTCCAGAATTTGAGACAGCCACAAATGATTTCTTAATAGACTCAACATTTGTTACTTTGGCAGAAGCTGACACAATACTTACTGCTGAAATAAGTTCTGATTCTACTCTGATATTAGTAGATTCTACGTCGGTGGAAACTGACACAACATTAGTAGTGTCTGAAGAGGAAGAGCTTGTCGAAGAAGGAATAACTTATTTTGCTAAAGAATTTGAAATCGAGGGTTCTGTAACTGAATGCCTCGTGAATTTCTTATTTAATAATGATGCATCTGCTTTTGTAATAGTTAATGGAGAAAGGTTGGAATTTGACTGGTATTCAGGTTTCTATCCTCCAACAGCGAATCAAGAATATATTTCTAAAGATTTATTACAAGAGGGGAAAAATACTATAGTTGTAGCAGTTTCTGGACCAGTAAAGAATAACGGGATTCTATTAGAAATGATTATTAAAACAATTGTTGAGAGGAGATAGTTATGAATAAAAAGATGATTCTGCTTATATTACTTATGCTTTCCATGGGTATAATAGCTATATATGGCCAAGAAAATAATAATGTTGAAGTAGAATATATCTATGATGTTAGTGATGATGCTGTGGAATCAAGATTTGACTCCAGTTTACCAGAAAATGGCGTTAATAATGTCACCTTATCGGATATCCAAACTGAAGAAGAGTTTATCTTTAAAACATTTATAATGGAAAAATTATTAAAATCAAATAGAATTTTATATTAAAAATAGGAGATCTTATGAAAAAGAGAATTTTAGTACTTTTAATACTAACAGCATTAAGTGTTGGTTATTTATTTGCTCAAGGAACTGCTGAAAAAAAAGGTGACTCAAAACAAGCAGTTGAACAAGGAAAAGTGGAAACTACAGTATCAGAAACAACTAGCGAACCTACAGAGCTTGATAATGCAAGTGATTATGAAAGATGGGTTTATAAAGTAACAAAAGACATGGAGCAAACACATCCAGTTAGAGTTTTCTTGGAATCTGGTTGGGTTGCTTGGATTATTTTAGCAATTTTCTTATATTCTGTTGTTTTCTTTATTCAACGTTTTATGAAACTATTCCTTAAAGAGAAAATCAACATAGAAGAATTTCACGGTAAAGTTAAGAAGTTAATTCAAAATGGAGAGTTAGGAGCTGCTAAAAAGGCAACAGAGCTTGTTAAACATACAACATTAGGTCAAGTCTATAGAATTGGATTGTTAGCTTATGAAGATGCTAAAAGAACTGGTAAAAAAGGTGACAGCCTTACTGAAGAAGTGCAAAATGCTTTCGCTGAAGCTGGTTACCAGACAATTCCAGAAATAGATAGAGGCTTATCATGGTTTGACTTCTTAGCTCAATCTTCAACTTATTTGGGACTACTAGGAACTATTATGGGTCTAATTCAAGCTTTCTCTGCTGAGGGTGATTCTACTGCTTTGATGGCTGGTATCAGAAAAGCGATGGGTACAACTGCTATAGGTTTGGTTGCTGCTGTGATTATTTCATTTTTAAAAATGTTCTTAAGTAGTAAAGCTGAAAAGATTATTAGTAATGTTGATGCCTATAGTGTAAAAATCATGAATGTGATTAATAATACTCAAATCCAGGATTAAGATCATGAGAAAGAGACCTACTGCAGGAAATAGATCAAGATTCAGTAGCCCTTCAGAAGGTAGAAGTAAAAAAATAGATACAGGTAGTAAGGAAGTAGATTTAGTACCAATAATGAATCTATTTGTGACCATTATTCCTATGCTGTTAAGTATGGTAGTTTTGACAACAATTGCTTATATCTCTTTAGATGTAAGGGGCGCTGAAGGTTCCTCTGGAGGAGCGAGTTCAAGTCAAAATAAAAAAGCAAATAATGAAAAGCGAATTACTAAGCTGGAATTAACTATAAATTATGACCAAGGAAGGGAGTATTTTCATTTTAACAAAAATGGTAAACCTGATCCAGATGTAACTGAAATTCCAGCAGACGATTTCACTACTTTAGCAAAAGTCCTTGATAACTACAGAACAATAATGTTAGAGGATAAATATGATGATGCTTCTTTGAATAGTGGAGATGATAAATTTCTTCCCATAATTATTATCCCTAAGGATGAAATTCGCTTCGGGACTTTTGTAAAAGCCATGGATTTGTGTAAAAATATGCGTTTTACTGACATAGCATTATTAGAAATAGAATAAGGAAGTAAATTATGAGCCAGGTTAAAAGAAGGAAAAAAAAGACTACGCAGATGAGTATTACTTCTTTAATAGATATCTTAACAATTTTACTATTATTTGTTATGGTAAATGTGTCATCTAATCCAGATAAAGTTCCTGAGGGGATGCTGTTGGAAGATGCCTTATTTGATGAAGTTATACCTGAAAATAGTAAAATAATTTCTCTAAATGTTAGTTATGTCGGTGGAGACACTGGTGTAGTTTATTATCAAAAAGAAAATACTACTCAGACTCAAGATATTTTTAATTTTAGCGAAATAAAAACAATTGATACAAACATTTTGTTAGGTAAGAAAATGGCTTTAGATGGTGTAATATATGATGCTTTAGGCGACAATATTGGAGATACTCCCGTTATTGTAAGAGTCAAAGCTCACAAAAACACTCCATTTAAATATATTAGTTTTACTAAGCGAATATTATTAGAGGTATGGAATGATGAAACCTCAAAGGTTAGAAGTAGATCTAAATCAAGAGAATTCAAATTATTCTTTGCTACCAATTTCTTAGAGAGTGAAGCTTCTGCATATTATAGAGTTGTTATAGCTAATCGTTTAGGAGGTATCTAATGTCAAAAACTTTGATAATTAAATATTTCTATAAAGGTAAGCTACTTTCTATTAAGTTTTCAGATGGTGATAGAATAAAAAGCTATCTTATCAACAAAAAGATTGTTATAGGTTCTGATCCAACTCTTTTTTGGCAAGTTTATAACACAAACTTTCCCAAAAAATTTGATTTAGTAGTTAAAGAAAAAGACAGTTACTTTATAAATCTACTAAAAACATTTTCTATTGAAGTAAAAAAAGATGGAAAAGACTTAGATCTAAATGATTTGAAAGCTCAAGGCTTGTTAAAGGATAATCGTTTATTTCTTAGGCAAGATATATGTGGTAAGATAACATTAGATAATGATTCCTATTATACATTTGAGTATGAAACTAAAAATAAAGAATATAGTCCTGATGAGAAAAGGGATTTGTTACTTTTCAATACCAAACCGAAAGCAACACGTGAACAAAAGCAAGCCAGATATTCTGTAATAGGAGTGGTTCTTTTGGTTGCTATTCTATATGCTTTTATAGGGTGGGATTATAATCCTCCTAAAAAGCTATCTAAGTTTGAACAGATTGAGTTAGAAGTTCAAACTAGTTTAAACATTGACCCAGAAGACCTGACTGATTCAAATGTAGATGACTTTTCCGCTCAAGATATGATAGACTCAGATATCGGTATAACCGATTCAGAAGAAAAAACAATAGATAATGCTCAAGCCCAAAAAGATGCAGAAAGAGAACAAAGAAGGCAGAATCTTAAAGCAAGTGGCTTACCACAAGCTAATGTTAATTTTTCTCGCGAAAGTGCTTTAGCAAGTGGAAATTCTTCTGGTGGTCCTTCTTCAGAAGTTGGAAGTGGGAGTGTGCTTTCTTTAAAAGCAACTCTTAGTGGATTAGGTGGTGCTAAACGAGACCTCGGTTTCACAAATGTTGAATCAAGCACTGGATCTAGTTTATCTGAAGTTTCACAAAGATATAAGAGCAATAGAGCAGCTCTTGGATCTTCAATGGTGTCTGATAGTGGCGTAAGTTCATCCGAGATTGGCTCAAGAGAAGTAGGAAAATTAAGTGCTGATGGTACAGCTAACTTAGCTTCTGTTACTGCTAACTTAGGGGATGGCAATGCATCAATAGGTGAACTTCAGGCTAGTGGAGGTGATTTAACTGATATTCAACAGCAGGATGCTAAAAAAATTCAAGTAAAAAGAGTTGTCTATACAGATGCTCAGAAAAAACTTCAATTTGAGCAATGGTATAACTCGGTTATTAAAGCACAAGTTGACAACAAGGTGAGAGAATTTAAACAAAAGAAGCCTATTACAGGTGAACTTACAATGACTTTTACCTTTGTAAAAGATGTAGTAAAAGATGTAAAAATAATAGGTGTTGGTAGTGCTAATGATAGAGAGTTTATTAATATCTTACGCCGGATGTTGAGAAATCAGATTTGTACTAATATTGGAGACTATAGAATAGACAAAAAACATAGAATAATGTAAAAAAATATATTATCAATACTCAGGGTACTTTTCATTAAGTACCCTTTTTTATTACTAAAAATTATCAAGTCTTATGTGAAAAGTAAATTTATAAGTGAATAAAATTTCATTTGACACCATCCCAATAAATTAAAAGCTGTTCTAAAGTGAAAATATTACAGTGAATAGGAGATAAAATGAAGATATTAGTTTTGAATTGTGGAAGTTCATCAATTAAATTTCAGTTAATTAATAAGGAAAATGAGCATCTTTTAGCAGAGGGAATAGTAGAAAATATAGGCGATGAGTCATCATTATTTACTTACAAGAGTGAGAAGCATACTTTCAAGAAGAAAGAGATGATCATTGCTAATCATGAGCAGGGGCTCAAAGATATTATTGATTTATTATTAAATCAGGAAAAGGGTTGTATAAGTTCTCCTTCAGAAATTGATGCAGTTGGTCACAGAGTTGTTCATGCTGGTGAATATTTTTCTGGGTCAGTTTATATAGATGAAGCTGTAGTTCATGCTTTAAAAGAGTGTACACATTTAGCACCTCTTCATAATCCTGCTAATATCAAAGGGATTGAAGCAGTTTATAAATATCTTCCTGGAACACCTCAATGTGGTGTTTTTGACACAGCATTCCATCAGACAATGCCTGAAAAAGCTTATCTTTATGCTATACCTTATGAATTATATGTTGAGCATAAAATCAGAAGATATGGTTTCCATGGTACATCTCACAAATATGTAGCATTAAAAGCAGCTGAGTATTTAGGAAAGCCAATTTCTGAGCTTAAAATCATCACTTGTCATGTTGGCAATGGAGCTTCAATAACAGCTGTTAAGCATGGTGATTCTATTGATACTTCTATGGGGTTAACTCCTCTTGAAGGTTTAGTAATGGGTACACGTTGTGGAGATCTTGACCCTGCGATTCCATTATTTTTGCAAGAAAATTTAGATATGTCTGTTTCAGAAGTAAATTCTATGTTGAATAAGAAGTCAGGAATGCTTGGTTTATCACAATTATCAAATGATATGAGAGTAATTGAAGACGGTATTTTGAAAGAACATGACCATAGAGCTATTAGGGCTCATGATGTTTATGCTTATAGAATTAAAAAATATGTTGGTGCTTATGCTGCAGCAATGAATGGTGTTGACGTAATTGTCTTCACAGGCGGTGTAGGTGAAAACATGCCAATCTTAAGAGAATTAGTTTGTGAAGAAATGGATTATCTTGGCATCAAGATAGATAAGAAGGCTAATAATCAATGGGTTGGTGGTACTTTAGATATTTCTGCAGAAGACAGTAAAGTGAAAGTTCTTAAGGTTCAAACAAATGAAGAATTAATGATTGCTATTGAAACAGAGAAGATTATTAAAAGTAGAAGTGATAACGAGGACGTTTAATCAAATTTAGATTTAAAGAAAATAGATAAATAGCAAAAGACGCTGGAAAATAGCGTCTTTTGCTATGCTTATAATAGAAGTGTTTTATCACCTTTTGGAGCACGATAAAAGCTCTCTCAATTAAATTTCAATAATTAGTTGAGAGACATATTGAGGTGATACATATATGCAATAACTTATAATATAAAAGAAAGAAGTTCCATAGTTATCTCAAGCTAAAATAAAAGTTAATTATTTTTCTCTTCTATTCTTAGTTTTACACCTTCTCCACAATTGCGGCATATTTCAAAGGCTTTCCTATTCTTTAAAATAGCATTTCTCATCCTTTGGAAAGGAGCTCCTTGCCAGATAGATAGAAGTGAGTTATCTTTGATGTTACCAACAGGGAATTCTATGTCTTTATCAAAACAGCAGATAGCGACTTCTCCATTCCAATTTACAACAGGTTGCTGCCACATTCTTCTACATTTATTTTCCAGTTTGAATTTAATCTCAAAGTTCTCGCCAGAAATATTATATCTACGATACTTGGGATTATCAGGCAAGAATTTAATATCTTCCTTGGTATAGATTTGAATAGTTTTAAAGCTTAATTGATCAACTTCTAAGTCTTTTGCCATTTGCTTAATCTGTTCAATTTCATGTTCATTATGTTTCATAACTAAGAACTGCCATCTAATAATAGGAGTAGGAGATTTAAGTCTCTTTTTAGCTTCTACTAATTTTTTAACATTTGCCAGAACTTTGTCTAATTTCCCATTAACTCGGTATTGATTATAAGTCTCTTGAGTTGCCCCATCGAGCGAAACAATCATGGAGTCAATACCTGATTTTACAACTTCTTCAGCATTCATATCGGCATTGAGGTTTGTGGAAATTAGGGTAAAGAGTCCGGCATCAGTAGCATATTTAACCATCTTATTTATATCAGGATTAAGATAAGGTTCACCTTGGTTCCAGAGAATAATCATAGTGGAGTAATCTTTAACTTCATCAATAATTTTTTGAAAGAGAGGGAGAGGCATATATCCTTTGGCTCGCTTAAGAGTCCCATTTCCGGAAGGACAGAGGGGGCATTTCAAATTGCAGATATTAGTCGGTTCAATCATTACAGCAGTCGGATGACCCCAAATATGGCTTTTGTGTGTAAAATTTGATATAATACGAGAAGTGTTTCCTAAAATCAGGTTATTAATCTTTTTTAAAGAAAGATTTTTTTGAAGTATTCTTTTATTTTGTTTTAGCATTTATTATTTCCATATATTATTTAATTTTATTTTATTTTATCATAGTAAAATATCAATTTAGTTATCAATCTAAGATTATAAATTTTCCTCGTGCAGTAACAGTCTTACCCTCAGTATTAGCTTTGATTATGTAGAAATAGGTATTATTAGCTAATTTATCACCCTGTTTATCTCTGCCATTCCAAGAAATTTTATTAAAGCCTTTAGTGACATTAGCATTAAGTGAATTAACTTTTTTACCTGTTAAGGTGTAAATATCAATTTTAATCAAGGCATCATTACTAATCATAAAGGTAAAGTCTCCACCTCTTTTAGGCATTGGATTCGGATAAGGCAGAATATCACTTATCGAAAGTTCTGAAGATTCTGAGACATTGAAAGAAGTAGTCTTTACTGCTGGTTTATTTAAATTATCAAAAGCTAATATTTTCAAAGTATGATTACCAGGGGTAAGGTTACTAATAGGAAATTCTATTTTTCCTGTTTGGTAAGAATCTATATCAAACTTGAAATAAGGGGTAAGATTAAAGGAATTAAAGTCATCATCAATCATAAGAAGCAGTTGATGTCCAGAACCACCAGATACATTTATACCATTATCATCGCTAATATCTACTAACAAAAGAGGGTTTTGTGAAACAACATCACCATCTCTAAAATCATAAGATTCTAACCAAATAGATATATCTGGAGCTGATTCATTTACTACATTATAGTTTTGCCCAGAGAATTCCACAGGATAAACGTAATCAAGTACTTCTTCCTTGGTTAGAGAATCAAAAGCATACACAAGTATTTTACCAAATTCACCATCGACAATATCATCTGGAACTACGAAAGCTGAAGAGTATTCACTGTTTGAAACACTTGATTCACCATTGAAAATATAAGAGCCAGGTAGCAAAATTTCAGTATTTGATAAAGGTATGTAAGAATCGGATTGGAAGGCTAAAATCTGTGAAGTTTGGATATTGTTGTTATTTAAATTACCGGAAAATTTAACAGTCTCGCGTGCCTGGAAAGAGTTGTTATTATTTTCAAAAACAATATTTCTACTTCCAGAAGGAGGTGTAATTTCCAAATGAGGGTCTCCAAAGAGTACATATTTAGATTGATTAACATTTGAAGCAGTTTCTCTTGATTTAGTCAGCATAATAGCAGTACCAATGTCTTCTCTATTATCTAAGGCAAAATAAAGTAAGTTTCCAACCATGTTATTATTATTAGGGATATAACAAAGCCTAGTAGAACCAAAAGTAGCTATAGCTCCTCCTGCCTCATATTTTAAAAGGTCAGAAGAGAGGCAATCAAAATCAGGACTATCGAATTGAGAAACATCACAAGCTGCTGAGATGAAGAAGGTTCGCTTATCATCATTGGTCAATTGGGCAGAATCAATACCTTGTCTGAAATAGGCTTCAGTGCCAAGCTGATCGTAAGAACCATGACCAGAGTAATAAGTTAAAAGAGCACCTTCATTAATTGCAGCTATAAAGTCATTCCTGGCAGCAGGTTTTTTACCGAACTCATCAGGCTCGTATTGATAAGCATAAATCCTTTTGTTGATAAGTGATTTGGGGGCATTCTCAACAGCTTCATCTAATTGCGTAGTATGGCTTGTTTCAGAAGTGCTAGAACCGTTCTTGAAATCATCGGCAACAAATAAGCCAGTGTTTCTCCACCAATCAATGGCGAAATCTTTAGCAGAGTAGGCTTCAAATTCATCTATCATCATATCTAACTCACTAGTGTTTTTTGCAGGGTATCTACCAATTGCCAGCTCAGGTTTTGTAGTTTGAGTGAGGTAAGCAAAATATTCATCAGAAGTAACAGCATCTCCTATGCCTGAATTCCCATTTTGATAGATAATCATCTTATTCTTTTCAGAAGATATAGTTTTGTAACCCTTCCAGTCGTAAGTACCAATACCTAATAGAGTAACATATTTAAGTCCTCTCCCGGCATTTAAACTATACATATAACTTAAGAAGTTTCTGATAGCAGTTGGGTCATCCATTCCTCCGGAAAATTGATTAAATACATCTGATAATTTTACTAAAGAACTTGAGGAATTGTAGGTGTTTTCATAGATTTCTTTAAGTCGTAAAGCTTGAGTTTGAAAGACTTCTGGGTAGATTATAATGCTCTCTTTATGGGAAGATGCAGAGATAATATCAGTTGGAGATACAGGGTAAATTGTTGCTGAGAGATAATCATTGTTAGTAACATAGAATTTTGGAACAAAGTAGTCAGATTGGTTATTATTAGAAGCTTGAACTAATCCTGAGAAGTAAAGTTTGTCATTTTCTATGTTATAATTAAGTTCTTTGGTCTCATAGATGTTGTCTGTTGAGAATACTCTTGTATTGTTGGAAAAACTTCCTTCAACAGAATATCTAACATATTCTCCTAAATCTTCATCTCTAAAATTTATAGCTAATTGAGTGCCATTATATTTCTTGTTCTTTTTCATATACTGAATTTGGATATAATCTAAATAGAGGTTATCTTGATTTGTGCGATTGATAGTGACACCTACACTATTTGCACCATTTACTAAAGAGGAAGTTTGCTCTTCAATTATCTTATATGTGTATCCATACCATGTAATATTTCCTGATACAGGAACATTGTTTAATGAGATTGAAGCTTGATGTCTTTTGGAAGAATATGCAGTCCCATTATACTCTTCAATAAGAACAGCTTTAACAAAACTATTTTCGTTATTATCAGATTCGTCAAGGTCGGAGATAGTGAGATTAAAAGTATTTGTATTTGTCGCAGTTCCAGTAAGGAAATTAGAATACCAATAGAGATTAGTCTGTAGTCGTTTATAGAACTCTCTTTCATATCTACTGTTTTGAGGGTTATTACTTCTTGTTATTGTTGTTGAATGATTCTCATCATCAAAGTCCATTCTCAAAGGCAGAGAGTCTAAAACTGCATCATACGATAGCCAATAGATTCCTGCATCAGAATAGGGGTTAATTGAGAACTTACTTCCTAATTTACTAAGGTAATCATAATCATTTCTATCTCGGGCGTAAAAGATGATTCTGTCTCCACTATCAAATGAACCATCAGCTTCACCTTCAATTAAAAGAGGAATCTCTCTAAAAGGAGAACCATCATCAGCAGTTAGCTCAGATAGCTTTTCACCACCTGTAGTAAATATGCGGATATTACGTGGGTCTATATCACTTACTGGTAATGAATTTTGTAAATTACTGTAAGTTAAAGAATAAATGCCGTCTTGATTTATTTCAATTTTATACCAATGGTTAGCAATAGAAAAATCTGCATAAGAAGGTGAACGGAAACGGTCATTTATGAGATGAATATTGGCAGGATTAGTTAAATTTTCAAGAAACTTTTTTTCGAAATCATCTAAATCATTTGCAGAACTTTTTGCATTAGGTATGGACAAAACTAATTCAGCTTTGGTAATAACTTCTAAAGTTTTGGAAGTATAATTATATTTAAAAGGGTTAAACTTTATCTCAGCAAAACTGATTCTTCTGAAATTTTGATTAGGAGTAATTTTCAGAGGAGACTTCATATTTTGGTAATTTTCTTTATCAATTCTATAATTATATTGATATGAATTATTAGACTTTTCAATTTCAGGAATAGGTTGAATATCCTTAGTTAACTTGATACTTTTAGATTCTAAGATATTTATATCTACTGTGGGTGAATAATTATTTGGAGCAGAAACTTGGAGTATGAAATAGGGGAGACTGGGCTGACCAGGGATGTCACTAAAGTAGCTATTTTGTGCTGAAATTAAGGTAAAATCACCCTCTTCTAATAGCTGGAAATCAGAATTATCTATTTCTATTATCTGATTATTCCCTTCTCTTCTGACATTATTACTCATTGCAACTACTACTAATGTAGTTAAGAGTAACAAAGCAATTATTATATATTTTTTCATTTTATCCTCAATCATTAGTTTATCTTAATTTTTATGAGTAAATATTATTTGTACTTCTCGACTGTCAATGATTAAACCTAAATAAATCATTAGAAGTTTTTCTTAAATAATATAATAAGTCATTTCTTTTGTCTAACAATTAATAATTGAGTGTTTAGCCCAAGATTATAAATTTTCCTCGTGCAGTAACAGTCTTACCCTCAGCATTAGCTTTGATTATGTAGAAATAGGTATTATTAGCTAATTTATCACCCTGTTTATCTCTGCCATTCCAAGAAATTTTATTAAAGCCTTTAGTGACATTAGCATTAAGTGAATTAACTTTTTTACCTGTTAAGGTGTAAATATCAATTTTAATCAAGGCATCATTACTAATCATAAAGGTAAAGTCTCCACCTCTTTTAGGCATTGGATTCGGATAAGGCAGAATATCACTTATCGAAAGTTCTGAAGATTCTGAGACATTGAAAGAGGTAGTCTTTACTGCTGGTTTATTTAAATTATCAAAAGCTAATATTTTCAAAGTATGATTACCAGGGGTAAGGTTACTAATAGGAAATTCTATTTTTCCTGTTTGGTAAGAATCTATATCAAACTTGAAATAAGGGGTAAGATTAAAGGAATTAAAGTCATCATCAATCATAAGAAGCAGTTGATGTCCAGAACCACCAGATACATTTATACCATTATCATCGCTAATATCTACTAACAAAAGAGGGTTTTGTGAGACAACATCACCATCTCTAAAATCATAAGATTCTAACCAAATAGATATATCTGGAGCTGATTCATTTACTACATTATAGTTTTGCCCAGAGAATTCTACAGGATAAACGTAATCAAGTACTTCTTCCTTGGTTAGAGAATCAAAAGCATACACAAGTATTTTACCAAATTCACCATCGACAATATCATCTGGAACTACGAAAGCTGAAGAGTATTCACTGTTTGAGACACTTGATTCACCATTGAAGATATAAGAGCCAGGTAGCAAAATTTCAGTATTTGATAAAGGTATGTAAGAATCGGATTGGAAGGCTAAAATCTGTGAAGTTTGGATATTGTTGTTATTTAAATTACCGGAAAATATAACAGTCTCGCGAGCCTGGAAAGAGTTATTTTCATTTTCAAAAACGATATTCATTCTTGGGGTGGGAGGGATAATTTTCAAATGTGGGTCTCCAAAGAGGATGTATTTAGATTGATTAACATTCCCACCATTTCCTCTTGATTTGGTGAGCAGAATAGCAGTACCAATGTCTTCTCTGTTGTCTAAAGCGAAATAGAGTAAAGTACCTACCATAAGGTTATTTGCATCTCTCATAGAAATTCTAGTAGCCCCCCAAGTAGCTATAGCTCCTCCTGCCTCATATTTTAAAAGGTCAGAAGAGAGGCAATCAAAATCAGGACTATCGAACTGGGAAACATCACAAGCTGCTGAGATGAAGAAGGTTCGCTTATCGTCATTGGTCAATTGGGCAGAATCAATACCTTGTCTGAAATAGGCTTCAGAGCCCAGCTGATCATAACTACCATGTCCTGTATAGAAAGTTAGAAGAGCACCTTTATTTAGAGCCTTGATAAAATCTGACCTGGCAGCAGGTTTTTTCCCGAACTCATCAGGCTCGTATTGATAAGCATAAATCCTTTTGTTGATAAGTGATTTGGGGGCATTCTCAACAGCTTTATCTAACTGAGTAGTATGGCTTGTCTCAGAAGTGCTAGAACCGTTCTTGAAATCATCGGCAACAAATAAACCAGTGTTTCTCCACCAATCAATAGCGAAATCTTTAGCAGAGTAGGCTTCAAATTCATCTATCATCATATCTAACTCACTAGTGTTTTTTGCAGGGTATCTACCAACTGCCAGCTCAGGTTTTGTAGTTTGAGTTAGGTAAGCAAAATAGTCATCCGAAGTAACAGCATCTCCTATGCCTGAATTCCCATTTTGATAGATAATCATCTTATTCTTTTCAGAAGATATAGTTTTGTAACCCTTCCAGTCGTAAGTACCAATACCTAATAGAGTAACATATTTAAGTCTTCTCCCAGCATTTAAACTATACATATAACTTAAGAAGTTTCTGATAGCAGTTGGGTCATCCATCCCACCGGAAAATTGATTAAATACATCTGATAATTTTACTAAAGAACTTGAGGAATTGTAGGTGTTTTCATAGATTTCTTTAAGTCGTAAAGCTTGAGTTTGAAAGACTTCTGGGTAGATTATAATGCTCTCTTTATGGGAAGATGTAGAGATAATATCAGTTGGAGATACAGGGTAAATTGTTGCTGAGAGATAATCATTGTTAGTAACATAGAATTTTGGAACAAAGTAATCTGATTGGTTATTATCAGAAGCTTGAACTAATCCTGAGAAGTAAAGTTTATCATTTTTTATGTTATAATTAAGTTCTTTGGTCTCATAGATGTTGTCTGTTGAGAATACTCTTGTATTGTTGGAAAAACTTCCTTCAACAGAATATCTAACATATCCTCCTAAATCTTCATCTCTAAAATTTATAGCTAATTGAGTGCCATTATATTTCTTATTCTTTTTCATATACTGAATTTGGATATAATCTAAATAGAGGTTATCTTGATTTGTGCGATTGATAGTGACACCTACACTATTTGCACCATTTACTAAAGAGGAAGTTTGCTCTTCAATTATCTTATATGTGTATCCATACCATGTAATATTTCCTGATACAGGAATACTGTTTAATGAGATTGAAGCTTGATGTCTTTTGGAAGAATATGCAGTCCCATTATACTCTTCAATAAGAACAGCTTTAACAAAACTATTTTCGTTATTATCAGATTCGTCAAGGTCGGAGATAGTGAGATTAAAAGTATTTGTATTTGTCGCAGTTCCAGTAAGGAAATTAGAATACCAATAGAGATTAGTCTGTAGTCGTTTATAGAACTCTCTTTCATATCTACTGTTTTGAGGGTTATTACTTCTTGTTATTGTTGTTGAATGATTCTCATCATCAAAGTCCATTCTCAAAGGCAGAGAGTCTAAAACTGCATCATACGATAGCCAATAGATTCCTGCATCAGAATAGGGGTTAATTGAGAACTTACTTCCTAATTTACTAAGGTAATCATAATCATTTCTATCTCGGGCGTAAAAGATGATTCTGTCTCCACTATCAAATGAACCATCAGCTTCACCTTCAATTAAAAGAGGAATCTCTCTAAAAGGAGAACCATCATCAGCAGTTAGCTCAGATAGCTTTTCACCACCTGTAGTGAATATACGGATATTACGTGGGTCTATATCATTTACTGGTAAAGAGCTTTGTAAATTACTGTAAGTTAAAGAATAAACGCCGTCTTGATTTATTTCAATTTTGTACCAATGGTTAGCTATTGAAAAGTCTGTAAAGTAAGGATTGTTAATTGGTCTGTTTGTAAGATGAATATTATTTGGATTGGTTAAATTTGCAAGAAATTTTTGTTCAAAATCATCTAAATATAGTGAAGAACTTTTAGTTTCAGGAATTGATATGATTAACTCAGCTTTGGTAATGGCTTCTAAAGTTTTAGAAGTATAATTATATTTAAAAGGGTTAAACTTTATCTCAGCAAAACTGATTCTTCTGAAGTTTTGATTATCAATAATCTGGACTTGAGGCTTATGTGTTTGGTATTTTTCTTCATTAATCTGATACTTATACTGATAAGAATCATAATATTTTTCTATTTTGGGAATAGGTTGAATATCCTTAGTTAACTTGATACTTTTAGATTCTAAGATATTTAATTTTACTGTAGGAGTAAAATCATCTGGAGTTGAAACTTGGAATAAGTAATAGGGAAGATTTGCTTCTCCTGAGATTTCATTGACGTGACTGTTCTGGGCTGAAATAATAGTGAATTCTCCATCCTGGGATATAGTAAATTCATTATTCTCAAATTCAATGATCTGAACATTTCCTTCGTATCTAACAATATTACTCATTGCTACAACTACCAAAATATTTATTAATAACAATACAAGTATCACAAGTTTTTTCATATTACCCTCAATTATTAGCTCTCTTCATTCATTATGAGTTAGTATTATAATTCTTGTTTGATTGTCAATATTATTTAGTCAGAATGAGCTTTTTAGTAACTATTTTAGTCTTTAATTTGGAAGAAACAAAATATATGCCACTAGATAATTTATTAGTAATGCTTTGAATATCATAGATATCTGAGTTAGGAGGAGATTTTATTTTTCCAACTAACTGGCCTTTTATGTTAAACACAGAAATCTCTGTTATTCTATCACTTGAATTTCTAACCTTTATAAAACTATCATGCGAGCTCGGGTTAGGGAAAAGAGTAACTTCAGGATATTGGACTATTTCAATAGTATCTTGAAAATCTTGATTACTAAAGAGGATATTAAAAGGTTGGCTAAATGAACTTGGTTCATCAAAAGAAATTACTTCTAACCATAAATAACCATCAGATTCTATTTCTGCTAATGAAAAAGAGTAAGCATTGTAGTGAAGAGAATTTTGGGCAGAAATTATCTCAGGATTTATCTTAATAGAGTTTGAAAGCTGAGAAACTTCTGAAAAATAGAGATTATAGCCGATAAGATTTGATTCTCCATAAGTTGTCCAACTAAATAGATAACCAGAATTATTCCAAGAAAATTCTGTGCTATAGAATGAAATAGGTAGGGTCTCATCAATTAAATACTCTCCAGGGTGCGAATCAGCTGCAGAGCTTACAGTAAAGAAATTCCATATTGCCGTATTGGTTTCTTGTGTTGCTAATAAATTTGAAGCATTTCTCTCAGTATAACCTTCAAAGAAATTAACTCCTACTACTCTGTCTGTTACTTCACGAACATTATTAATTACTAGCTGAGCTCCATCATGGTTTGATGGGATTCCTTCCCAAACTACGCTTCTTGAGCTCCAATTACTTTTCCCAATATGACAAAAGAACTCAGTAGCATCTACATCTCCAATTACTAAAGATTCTGATGGCAAGATTAGACCTGTAAGCAGCCAAGAAAATAAGACATTGTTCTGGTAGATACTTTCTAAGGTAAATGGTGATAAGTCAATAATATGATTACCAGCATTTGTAATTTGAATATATCGATTATTATAGTTACTTGTTGCTGGAGAGCACAACTTAGTGATGATAAGCTCAGAGCTATCTCCTAAGCTTGTGTCATAATAAAGATTTACTGAGAATAACTTGAATATCTCATTGTTAGAATTTGAGTCAACTTCAATAATTAACTGGCATTCAGTTGTATTGCTAATGAAGTCAGAAATCTTACACCTTTCAGTGATTCCCGTTTTTTCATAAATTATTTTAAAGAGATGATTATCATCAATATATCCGATTCTGACAAAATCACTTACTCCAATAGAGCTTATGTCCCAATTGTTTGATGTCTCTAAACTGAAATCCACCAGGTAGGTTTTATTGTTATCTAACGTAATTATTCTACTCTTCCATAATACACCTGTGTTAGTAGTATTCAATTGTGAAGAGCAATCATAATCACGTCCCTCTAAAACACCATTTGATACTTTGAACCAGTCAGGAGTTGAATCTTCACTCAGAGAAGCTCCTTGGAGATCAATGCTCCATTCTTCAGTTGGAAGATAAAGTTCAGCCCCATCATAACCATAACCATTTTCATTAAGAAATTCAGTTTCCCATATTATTTCATAAGCATCAGAAATAATTGGCGAAAATAATAATACCAATAAAATAATTATCATGTTTACCTCTTTGATCTAATGATAAACCATGTAAACATTAATATATATTATTGGCAAGAAAAATAATTATAATAAAGATGTTGGGTCAACATCTATGTCAATTTTAACTGTAGTTCTTTTATTAAATTCTTCTCTAAATGATTTTAATACAGAAGAAATTACAGCAACATCTTTACCTTTAAATATTAAATGATAGCGATACTTATTATTTATTTTTACTAAGGGAGCAGGAGTAGGTCCTAAGACTTTTAGCTCCTGATAAGAGTAGTTATGAACTAAAGCATCAAAGAAGTTTTGATGTTTCTGGAATAGTTTAGTAAGTGAAACTTCATTTGCATGTGAGAAGAGAATACGAGCTAATCGGAAATGAGGTGGATAGAAGAGATTATATCTCATTCTAAGTTCAATCTCTGCCATTTTTAGGAAATCCTGTTCAGCTGAATTTTTAATAGCATAGTGAGTAGGAAGATATGTTTGAATGTAGACCTCACCAACTTTATCACCTCTACCGGCACGTCCTGCTACTTGAGTAAGAAGCTGGAATGCACGTTCAGAAGCTCTGAAATCTGGAAGATTTAAGCTGATATCAGCTAAAATTACACCTACTAAAGTAACATTAGGAAAGTCTAACCCTTTAGATATCATTTGGGTGCCTATCAGAATATCGATACTTCCGTCAGACATCATTTCATACATATCTGTATAACTTTTCTTCTTGCTTGTAGTATCAGAGTCCATTCTTAAAATCTTAGCAGTAGGGAAGAGGGCTCGTATTTGTTCTTCTAATTTTTGCGTTCCGCCTGCTCCATACATAAAAGTATAGTGTCCACATTTGTCACATTTTCTGGGAGTAGGCTTGCGGTAACCACAATAATGACATACAACTTCTTCCGTATAGCTGTGGTAATGAAGGCTAATATCGCAATTGGGACAGGTAACCAGCTCACCACAATTTTTACACTGCAAGAAAGTTGAATACCCTCTCCTGTTTTGAAAGAGAATAGTCTGCTCTTTTCTTTCCAAATTTGCTTTAATCGCATTAGTAAGTTCTTCTGAAATTAGAATATCATTTTTCTGTTTCTTCATATCAATGATGTTAACTTTAGGCAAGAATATTCCTTCGGGTCTTTTAAGTAGTGTATTCAACTCATATTTGCCATTTATGGCATTATTCCATGACTCCAAGGAAGGGGTTGCAGAGCCTAAAATAAGTGGACAGTGATTTATCTTACTTCTGATAACAGCTAAATCTCGGGCGTTATATCGCGGGCTATTATCTTGTTTATAAGACCCTTCATGTTCTTCATCAACAATAATCAATCCAATATTCTCTAAAGGGGCAAAGATTGCACTTCGTGCTCCGATAATTATTCTACACTCATGATTCTTTATTCGTTTCCATTCATATAGTCTTTCTCTATCGCTGAGATGACTGTGCAAAATAGCAATTTTTTCACCAAAAGCAGAGTAGAACCTATCAACTGCTTGAGGTGTGAGAGAAATCTCAGGTACTAATAACAAGGCATTCTTTCCTAAAGTCAGAACTTTTTCCATTATTCTAATATAGATTTCAGTCTTTCCACTTCCTGTAATACCATACAGTAAGTGTACCTTATACTTCTCTAAATCCCTTTCTATGTTAGTGATAACACTAACTTGCTCCTCGGTAAGTTTTACGACCTTTCTGTCTTTTCTTACAGGTAAGAGATCAATATTATCACTAACCTCGAGTGGAATGATTTTAATTAAAGATTTATCTTGCAATACCTTAATTATTGAATAAGAAAACTCTTTAGCTAATTCTGAAAGGGGGATAATCTTTTCCTTGTCTTTTAGTGTTGTATAAGCTAACTGCTGTTTGGGTGTAAGTTTAGGTATTTCTGCTACTTCTTGTAAAAAGACAAAATTAGCTTTTTTTACTTTAACTTTTTTATCATATACTCTCTTGATCTCGAGATAGTCTTTTTTTTCAAACTCTTCTAAAAGTTGGTAAGTTAGTTGCCCTTTGTATTTTGCTTTTAAGTCATTGAGTTCAAACCAGCTTCCACTTTTTATTTCTTGAAAAAGGAAGTCTGCATTTTGCTGAAGTCCTTTCTCATCTTTTACTCTAATTTCACTTTGTATCTCTACTGAAATACCCTTAGGAAGCATAGAAAACATCGCTTTTCCAAGACTACACTGATAATATCCTGATATCCAAAAACTCAATTCCCACAAATCTTTAGGTAATATGTCTTCTTGATCAATTACCTCAAGTATTTCTTTGTAATCAATTTTTGGATTAAAATCATCCACTTCAGCTACAATAATCCCAGTTCGAATACTATTCCCAAAAGGGACAATACATCTCCTGTTAAGAGTGTGAGAATCTTGACTAACATAAGTGAACTTAGTTGCTATATCTATATTTAATGCTATTTCATAATATTTCATATTGTATCAATTTATCTAATCTATATTTTTGGCAAGAAGAATTTTCGTAGCGCGATTGTTAGAATCTCAATCAGTAATTGGATTTATAATGAGACAGTTCTGAGTGCGGAATAGGAGTGGTATTTAAAAGTAAATATAAGTTGCTGTTTAGTAAGATATTAAGAATATTGAAAGAAAGGAAATTATTCATGAAGTTTTCTGGTGTTTTTATGAAAAAAAAGCCCTGCAGAAGCAGGGACTTTGAATATAGCGATTATTATCTATGATATATTGATATTTGACATTCGGGTTAAAAGCAGGCTCTATTTCATCAAGACCATTTTCTTGAAGTCTCTACTTTCCCCAACTTTCAATTTAGCAAAATAGATTCCTGAAGCGACACTCTTATTCTGGTCATTATTACCTTTCCAGACAACTTGATAATTTCCAGGAGACTTATTCTCTTTAAGAAGGGTTTTAACTTTTTGTCCTTTAAGATTAAATATCTCAATTTCAACTAAAGAATTAGCTTTGTTAGAATTAAGAGGGATAGTATAGTTAATAGTAGTTTCTGGATTAAATGGATTTGGATAATTACTATTAATTTTAGCTGTAAGAAGTTCTACTTCATTGGTGATATTATCTGTTGGTGAGACGACATGAACATCATCCACGTACCAACCTTCAGCAGTAGTCGCTCCATCTGAGCCAAAGACGAAACGGAATTGAACTTGACCCGAAGTACTTCCTAAATTAAAAATTGCTTGGCTCCAAGAAATATTTCCAGAATATACAGGTGTTGAACCTGCTATAGGGCTTGCTTGGTTTGTTCTCATATAATAAGGATAGCCACCAAGAGGTTCGATAATATTAAAAGCTCCACCATTAACAGACATTTCAATATATCCACCATCCCAGGCATAAGTTGGATTTGTAGCAT
Source organism: Cloacimonadales bacterium (SeqCode) (assembly GCA_963692475.1). Taxonomy (GTDB): domain Bacteria; phylum Cloacimonadota; class Cloacimonadia; order Cloacimonadales; family JAFGVF01; genus JAEKNW01. Next base: position 1,162,220 of record OY829950.1, on the reverse strand, counting down.
CTTTCTCAGCATTCATTTTCTGAGAGAAGATAAATTGAGAGTTTGACACAACATTAAAAGATGGAGTAACAAGATAACCATAAGCACTATTAGAATAACTTGAAGCATTATTACCACCAAATTTAAAACTATAACTTCCATTTGGAGTATTATTCTCATAATCTGTTCTATGCCACTGATTAACAAACTGGCTATTTGGTTGTTCAGTAATAAAACCATCATTTCCTGTTTCAAAAGTAAATTGATCAAGACCAACTAAGAAATCATAGATGAATTCATTAACACTAAAGAAAGGATCTACCACGGTAACAACAAAATTACCAGGGTCATAATCTTCTAAAGAATCATTAATATTAAGAGTAAAAATATCTTCCAAAGTAATAGTTTCTTGAGGAGCTATTTCAGCTATTTGATATGCTGAAGGAGAGACAGTAACACCATTATAATAAGAATAGAATATCAAGTCTATATTTCTAGCATATCCTGAGCCACTGTTAGTAAAAGAAAGATTAATTGGATTATTAGTATTAGCATCTGGAGCTAAAGCAGAATTAGCCAGAGCTACTGCTCCAAGAGTAACATTGGAAGCATTCAAAGTTAGATGACTCTGAGTTGTTGAACTTTCTTCCCCAAAATAAGTAATAAATCTAAGTTCTGCATCTTCAAGGTCAGGATGACCACCAAGATTACGAACTTCAAATACATTGGTAAAAGATAGTATCTCTTGTCCGTTGAGTGAACCAATATAGACTGAATCTTGTGCAATTTCAAGATAATCACTCATGGATATTAACTTCATATAGGCATCTCCAACATAATTATCTGTACCAAAGTTCTTGACATCTAAATTAAAAGAGGTCATATCATTAGCACTAAAGTTTGTCGTTGAGTTGTTGTTAACAATACTTGTGATACCTAGATAAGGCTGATTATCTTGAGCTATCTCAATCTCAATAATCTTAGGAAGATGATTAGCAGCATTTAGAATCAGATTATAATTGCCTGCCATCAATGTACTTGTAGTATTAACACTTAAATTCCCAAGAATATCTCTTTCTCCACTCCAAAGAATTTCATTATCACTATTAATTAACGCAGCTGTTACTTCTGAAGTTGTTATATCTAATGGATAGGAAGCTTGACCTTGTTCCCAAACATTGCTAATGTTGTCTGTAATAAGAGAAGGAGTTTCTTTCCAGAGATTCATAGCAGGGTCACCAAAAAGATTTGTTTCATAATAGACCCAGTACATAGTACCATTATCCATCATAGGAATATTATCTATTTTGCAGTCATTAAGAGTCTCACCTATTTCAGAAATTTCTTCTGTAAAGATAGCATCAACCCACTGTCTGTGGAACTTTTGAGAAACACCATTTGTAGATCCTTGCTGTCCCCAGCCATAACGAGAATGAGAAATCATAGAAACTGCAGAAGTTTCTATAGCTGTAAATCTTTCAGTAATACAATCATCACCGTAAGCTCCCACATAGGTTCCTCTATTATCAAAAGCACCAGCATAGCAACCCTGAGTGAATATAACTGAGAAATTACCATTATTACCATTGTTAGTAATATTATTAGTTGTAACAGTATTATTAGTTAATCTCATATTATAGTTAGTGTTAGAGTGTCCAAGATGGTTAATATAAGTAGGACCTGCACTCATTAATGGGTAGAGTTGAGAGCCAGACCAAGCTTCTTCATAACCATAAGTTCTATCATACATTGTTGAAAAAGTCCAATCTTCAGGAAAACCTGTGGTTTCATAACCATAGAGATTAGTATTACCGATTAATTCATCCATACTATCTCCACCCCAAGTTGGTCCTTCCCAAAGCCATTCTCCTACCATTAGTGATGTTTCAACTAAGTTAACAACTGGTTCTTCTGTAAATTTATGAAGTTTATTAATTATATCATTTAATTCACTTGCATCATTAAAGCAAATCCTTCCAATAGCTAATTCTGGCATCAAGTCAGTCTCTTGTTCTTCTCCAAAAACATTATCATTATCAGCATCCCAAGAACCATTTAAGTTAGAGTAATAACAATCCGCAGGGATATCATAATCTGTTTCAGCTTCATTTCCCGCATAGAAACCACGATGAGGAATAACATCATCGTCACCGGCAAGAAGTACAAATTGAAGATCATTAGTAGGCTGAGAATAATAATATTTGATAAACTCTCTAATTTTCTCAGGAGTATCTCTGTAACTCGCTCCACCAGGAAGAGGATTGTTTTCAATATGTTCTATAGAAAGTAGCTCTACATTTCTATTTCTAATATTATGATAATACTCAATTTGCTGAATTTGAGCTAAGTAAGCTTGAGGATAGATAATCAAGTAATCAATCCCTGTAGTTCTGCTTTCAGTTGGCATAGGAACCATTTGAGGATTATCTACACTCTTGATTAATCTTTTATAGACTGATGAGTTATCTTTTCTTAATGACTGAGCTTCTCTTCCAGCCTCAGTAATCTGAGTTTCAATTTCTAAAGTTGCTTGGGCATACCAAACAAGTCTATTTTCTAAAGGATAATACTCTATTGGAGAAAAAGCAAAAGATCCTATACTATGACCAGCCATGAAATCAGTTCTGATATTCTTAGTTCTTTCATAAGGGAAAGCTTTTGCAGAAGCATATATATCTTCATTTGGTTGAGTAAATTTTGCCTGCTCCATCAATGATAGAGGATACTGCTGTTGAACAGGAAAAAGAGCCTTATCTAAAATAACCTCTTGAGCTTTCTCTAAACGAACATTGATAGAAGTAATCTCTTCACTTTGAGGAAGATAGATTAATACACCCTTATAAGGGATCTCAGGTTGTGCAGTCACACCATTAGAAAAACAATCCTGAAGAGATATTTTAGAGTAATCTCCATCATTTTCAATTACAGGTTGAGTAAAATTATAAGTCATGGTTATTGAACCAAACATTAGTTGGGCAGTAAAAATTAAAAGAAATAAAAGTATTAGTCGCTTAGTCATCGATCCTCCGATCTTATTTATTATATATCCTAATAATACTCTTTGCAAATTACTCTCCATTAGTCAATAGAATAAATTTAAATACTTGTGAGAATTACTAAAATGCAATTAAATTGGGTTGGGATGAGAGGAATTATTTACTGAGAAAGTGAAACGGTTTTACCTGCAAGACATAAAGAACACTAAAAGAAGAAAAGACATGGAAGACTGATAACTCAGATTAAGCAAACTAACTACTGGTAAATGCTATTTTTAAGAAGTAAAGAGATAATTGGAAAATCCAATTATCTCTATGATTGAAGAGAGAAGCCATCATCACATAAACTCTCACTAATATAGACGGAAAAAAGGGAATATTTCTTCCTAGTTTGACATATAACTCTGGTATTCAACTTCTTACAAGAGTTCAGCGTTTTAAAAATATTGCCCATCTTGAAAAACTTCACACCCGATATCTTAGTTCAACTTAAAGTTTCTTAGCTTAAGATGCTATTTCATTAATAACATTTTCTTTGTTTGAATACAGTTATCAGTCTTTATTTTGGTAAAATAGATGCCTGAGGCTACATTCTTTCCTCTCTCATCCTTACCATTCCAAACAAGACTGTGTGGTCCTGCACTTGTTTCATCATCTAATAGAGTTTTTACCAACTGTCCTTTGATGTTATATATTGACAAGTTCACTTTTCCATTTTGAGGATTATTGAAAGAAATTGTAGTTTCAGGATTGAAAGGATTAGGATAGTTGCATAATGTTAAAGTTTGACTAACAGGTAAAACATATTCCTCATTGCCAGTATATCCTGGAGACTCAAAACAACCAATATCTATACCAGAGCCATATACTCTATCGTTACCAAAAAGATCAACTTCGGGAGTTTGGTATTGTGGATTTGCATATTCACTAATCAAAAGACCTGAATCCATGGCAGGAGAAAAGCCATTTTCATTATCAGCAAATAGACGATAATGCTCTTTTGTAGCTGGATCATCTCCTGCAAAGAGTGGAGACTGTCCAAATATATTGTTGCTATTTACAAGCATGTTTGAAGATTCATAGGTATAAAATATGTTACCAGTCTCCTCTTTGGAGAATAAGTTGTTTTCAAGATATAAATCTTGACCATAAGCAATCTCTTTTAGATTCCCATTTGAGAAAATATTATTCCTTATATTAGTACAAGTATAACCGGAAGTTATTACTGCTGCCCGTGAATTAAATTCATTGTTAGCTATGGTGCAATTAACCAGATCTACATTACTACCACTAAGATGCAACAAATTAACTTCATTTGTACATATATTATTTACAAATAAGTTATTGTTAAAAATCACATTAGCTTCTTGTTCTCCCCATCCATAGAATTGTGATACTCTAGCAAATGCTGAGCCACTATCAGAATCACATAAATTATTGATAAAAGTACTATTTTGGATGATTGTTGTACCTCGGTTATCAATTTCCAAAGCTCCATTCCCTTGATAAATCCAATCGGTATTAGGATCATTATAGCAATCTTCAACTGTAAGATTATCGATTAAAATATCATTACCCCATAGTCTCAAACCATATTCAAAATATAAAGCATGCACATTTCTTAGAGTAACGTTTTCAATAATCATTGAGCTATGAGGTCCACCGACCATAAAATTTGCATATTCTAATATACTATCCTCAATTAAAATATTTCGGATAATACAATTATAAACTCTCCAAGCATAGATACTCGGTGCCATATCTGTGCTTATAGAAAAGTCTTCTACTATAGGACTTTCACTGGTATTTACAAAAGTAACAATGCCTGAACCTGATATCATATTTTCGCCATAAATTTTAGTTTCAGCTGGAGAAAGTCCTTTTAAAGTAGTATAGTCTTTGACACAGATTGACATGTACTCATCATTTATAATATTATGATGAGTACCTGCTAGAAGATGAACTGTATTACGATTGTTTGGATTTGACAGAATGCGTTGCATTGCCACTGATGGTGTTTTTAAGGCAGTAGAAGAAGATAAACCATTATTGCTATCATCTCCCGTAGGAGAAACATACAAATCTGCATCATTCTCTTCTAAATAAGCCTCTTCAACATCAAATACAGCATAAGGATTAGCTTCTGGGTTATCATCTTCATCAAACTCATACCAGTCAGCAAAATATTTATCATAAGAGGATTTAGTAAATTTTTTTAGGAAAATCTCACCAGTATGGCCTAGTGTTCCTTGCCAGTATATATCCATCCCCCAATTAGCAAAATTGTTATAGAGACTACATCTATTAATTTGTGAAAAGGTCATCATGTATTCTTGATTGATTTTACCAGCAATCATAAGTCCTCCTCCTTTATTTCTAGCAATATTGTTATGAATATTAACATTTTCCAGATATACTTCCGAGGAGTAGAATATTCCTACCCCACCACCAAAGGCTGCTCGATTGTTGTAGACTTCTAAATTTATTAGGTCCAAAGAACAATTTTGATATATTATTATACCTCCGCCACCAACATTATGATCTTGTCCATCATAATCATGTCCACTTCCACCAGTAACAGACAAACCTTGGATAGTACAATCTGTTGTATTTTCCCAACAAAGAATGGTAGATTCACTATTATTAGAACCATCAATAATAGTTTCAGAGATATAATCTTCATTACCTGTTGTGTATTCTAGGGAAGCAAGAGTAAGTCCACTGCGATTGGATAAATCTATGTTTTCATAGTAGTGCCCTGGATAGACAAGGATAATATCTCCATATACTGCTTGGCCTATTGCTTCTTGGATTACAGTATAGGGTTTTGTCCCATCAAGAGAGACTTCCAGTGTTTCTGATACTAAGTTCATGGCTACTACCATTAATAGTAATGAAAGTAAATTTTTCATGATTCTCCTAAATATATTTAAACAAAAGTATGTCAGAAGTGCCATTTGACACTTCTGACTTATTTACTCTATTTCATTAATAACATTTTCTTTGTTTGAATACTGTTATCAGTCTTTATTTTGGTAAAATAGATGCCTGAGGCTACATTCTTTCCTCTCTCATCCTTACCATTCCAAACAAGACTGTGAGTTCCTGCTGGTGTTTCCTCATCAATGAGTGTTTTCACCAACTGTCCTTTGATGTTGTAGATAGACAAGCTAACTTTTCCACTTTCAGGATTATTGAAAGAAATTGTCGTTTCAGGATTAAAAGGATTAGGATAGTTGTTTAGTGTTAAAGCTTGACTAACAGGTAAAACATATTCCTCATTGCCAGTATATCCTGGAGACTCAAAACAACCAATATCTATACCAGAGCCATATACTCTATCATTCCCAAAAAGATCAAATTCGGGAGTTTGGTATTGTGGATTTGCATATTCACTAATCAAAAGACCTGAATCTATGGCAGGAGAATAACCATTTTCATTATCAGCAAATAGCCTGTAATACTCTTTTGTAGCTGGATCATCTCCTGCAAAGAGTGGGTCCTGTCCAAATATATTGTTGCTATTTACAAGCATGTTTTGAGACTCATGGTAATAAAATATGTTACCAGTCTCCTCTTTGGAGAATAAGTTGTTCTCAAGATATAAATCTTGTCCATAAGCAATCTCCTTTAGGTTCCCATTTGAAAAAATATTATTCCTGATATTAGTACTTGTATAACCAGAAGTTCCAAGAGCTGCATAGGAATTAAATTCATTGTTAGCTATGGTGCAATTTACTACATCTACATTGCTTCCATTAAGCTGTAAAAGTTGAACTTCATTAGTGCAAATATTATTAGCAACTAAATTATTACTAAAGATAACATCGGTTGATTGTTCTCCCCATCCATAACCTTGGAATACCCTTGCTAAAGAAAAACCTAATACTGATTCACATACATTGTTAATGAATTTGCTATTTTTTATTACTGTAGTCCCTCGGTTATCTATATCTAATGCTCCATTCCCTTGGTAAATCCAATCGTCATTGAAATCGTTAGAGCAATTTTCAACTGTTAAATTATCTATTAAAATATCATTCCCCCACAACCTTAATCCATAATCTGCATAAAGAGCATGAACATTTTTAACAGTTACATTAATTATATCCATTGAACTATTGGGTCCTCCAGCTAAAAAATTGATCATTTCAACAACACTATTTTCTATAACAATATTCTCAATAGTGCAATTATAAACTCTCCAGGCATATATACTAAATCCAATATTTATTGTAATGGAAAAATCTTTTACAACTGAACTTTCACTTGTATTAACAAAAGTGACTACCCCTGACCCTCCTATCATATTTTCACCATAAATTTTTGTTTCAGCTGGAGAAAGTCCTTTTAAGCTAGTATAATCCTTAACACAAATAGACATATACTCAGCATTTATAATATTATGGTGAGTCCCTGCTAAAAGATGAACAGTATTACGATTACTAGGATTTGACAGTATGCGTTGCATTGCCACAGAAGGAGTTTTTAAGGCAGTAGTAGAAGATAACCCACTATTGCTATCATCCCCCTCTGGTGAAACATATAAATCTGCATCAATCTCTTCTAAATAAGCCTCTTCAACATCAAATACCGCATAAGGATTAGCTTCAGGATTATCATCTTCATCTAGCTCAAACCAATCAGCAAAATATTTATCATAAGAGGATTTAGTAAATTTCTTTAAATATATCTCTCCAGTGTAACCAATAGTACGATACCAATGAATGTCCATACCCCAATTAGCAAAATTATTATAAATACTGCATCTGTTAGTTTGAGAAAAAGTAATAAGATATTCTTGATTGAGCTTACCACCTATAGCTAACCCACCGCCCTTATTTCTTGCTATATTATTATGAATATTAACATTTTCCAAATATACTTCAGATGAGTAAATTATTCCAACCCCCCCACCAAAGGCTGCTCGATTGTTGTAGACTTCTAAATTTAGAAGGTCTAAAGAGCAATTTTGATATATTATTATACCACCGCCACCAACATTATGAGGTTGACCATCGTAGTCATGTCCACTTCCTCCAGTAACAGACAAACCTTGGATGGTGAAATCCGTTGTATTCTCCCAACAAAGAATGGTAGAGTCACTATTATTAGATCCATCGATAATAGTTTCAGAGATATAATCTTCATTACCTGTAGTGTACTCTAATGAAGCAAGAGTAAGACCACTCCGATTGGACAAGTCTATATTTTCATAGTAGTGCCCTGGATAGACAAGTATAACATCTCCATATACTGCTTGGTCTATTGCTTCTTGTATTACTGTATAAGGTTTTGTCCCTTCAAGAGAGACTTCAAGTGTTTCTGATACTATTAACATAGGCACAAGTAGTAATATGAGTGAAAGTAGTTTTTTCATGGTTCTCCTAAATATATTTAAACAAAAGTATGTCAGAAGTGCCACTTTACACTTCTGACTTATTTACTCTATTTCATTAATAACATTTTCTTTGTTTGAATACTGTTAACTGTTTTTATTTTAGTAAAATAGATACCTGAGGCTACATTCTTTCCTCTCTCATCCTTACCATTCCAAACAAGACTGTGAGTTCCTGCTGGTGTTTCCTCATCAATGAGTGTTTTCACCAACTGTCCTTTGATGTTGTAGACAGACAAGCTAACTTTTCCACTTTCAGGATTATTGAAACTAATTGTCGTTTCAGGATTAAAAGGATTAGGATAGTTATTAATTGTCAAGGAATTTATCATATCAACGTTATCATCTTGGCTATTATTATTTGCACCTAATGTAACTCTATAATAATCAATGTTGCTTTTAACTAGACAATTAGTAGGTTCAAAGATATTTGATATTTGATTAAATAGATTAAAATCTACTTTTTCATTTTTCCGGGAGTTGTCCCATGTTCTCAACTCCAATTCTGTTCCATCAGGTACCTCAGATAGATAACCATGAATCATCACCAGATCATTCTCAACAACTGTAGCCCCTTTACATTCATCATTAGCATAAATTGCTACTTCCCTAATACCTAAAGTTGAATCAATTTCAACAAAGATAGGTGTATAGTCAGCTTCTTCCTCATAATGAAAATAAGTTGTTTGAGAAGTAGAATAAGCTCTAGCCTGGCTTGATTGACACCATTGAAAATGTGAATTTTCAGGATTAGTTGAATCAAATCTTTTAACATTAACCATATCACCATAACTGAGACTTGGAGAAACTCCACCTATACCCATTACTACGATCCAAGGAGCTCCCCGCTTTGGCTTTTGTCTTGTCATAGTCCAATCCTTATGTTGAATATAATAGAGTTCATCTAAATAATCACCGAAAGCATCTGCAGGTTTTTGGGTTGGTGTCAAAAAATAACCTACCCAAGTATCTTGACCTGCATAGGGAATATCAACATAGGTATCTTGGGCAATATGATAACCATGAAATCTATTCATTTCCTTATCTTGAGAAAATCTAAGTTTATATCCTTTCCTTGAATCGATAATTTCTGTTTGGCTTAAGTAATTTGGTATGAATGTTTGTTCTTGAAGATTTGAACCATCATCTACTTGAGCTTGAAGGCCTAATAAATGACTATTAGGTAATGAATATTCATTAAAGAAATTAGCCATAATAGCATTAGACTGTGGTTCATTATCAACAACTGGGAAAGAAACCCAGTTATATCCTGGATCATCTGTAAATGTGTAAGAAGCATATCTGTCTAAGTCATAAGAAATCGCTCCAATCTCTTTGGTTAAATCACTAATTGTGAGTAAATCTTGATTCCAATTACTAACAGAATAGTCACAATACCATAAATCAAAACCATTTCCAATTAAGGAAGAACCTTTTATTAATGAATAATCATGATTAAGTTCATCGGTAAACATTGGATTAGTTGTAGCTATGTTATAAACACCTGTTAAAGTTTGAACATCGAAAGTATCATAGATACAACAAAAGTTATATGTAGCATCAGTGATATTTGGATTCTTAACTATTGAGTTTGTCAAGTAGTAGCTAGAATTATCACTATATAAATCAATCACATCACTTTCTACATCCTGTAGCAAATTGCAATTAATAAGTGTTGCATAACTATTATCAAAATACAGAGTTTGTCCTACTATTTCAGAATTGAAAAGAGGCTCATTATCATAAAAACAACAATTTTCAGCATACATACTTGATGAAGAATTCGCATAAACTGCTCCACCTTTCCCTGATTCAGTATTGACTAAGCCACCATTATATATTTGTGGGATTGTACCATTATCATGGATATCTGAATTTATTAAATTAATACTGCTGTTATCTAAATTTACAGCACCACCCTCTTGGAAAAACCCACCTTTTATAGTAACATTTTCAAAACTGATATTTGAACAATTTATTAAAGAAATGGCAGGTGAACCTATATAACCTTCAATCACGGTGTTATTTTTGTTATTACCTTTGATTGTTATGTTCTGTTTATTTGATACAATGATTTTCCCAGTATATGTACCAGCTTGTATATCAATTGTATTATTGTTTGTACTTGAGTTTATTGTTGAAGATAGTGGATTTATTAATGGCTGCCTATATTGGGTTATTGAACCGAACCAGTGGCTATCTATTGGATACCAATACCATACATCATCTTCATTTCTGTACTCTTGTAATTGGATTGTAAAATTAGATGAACTTCGAAATTCATCTTCAGTGTTTTGAGCAACATGTATTGTTAACGAATAATTAGCACCATAAATATTGTGTAAATCAATTGCATTATTTGTTGAAATCCAATCAATCAGATTAGAACCAACGACATCACTACCCACTTCTATTCTTTGGTTAGTTGCTAAAGTCCCATCAAGACTGAAGAATACTGTAATCGTTGAGCTTTCTCCATTCACATAAAAAGGTCCAGTAGGCTCAACTTCTTCAAAACAGGTGACTGTAGAAAATAACGATATTGTTAAAGTAATTATAATTAGTATTATAATATTTTTTTTCATGTTTTTCTCCTTATTTAAGTTTAAATTCTCATTTTGTTAGTCACGTTTAAGTAACTAATAACTTCAATAATGTTCTTTTAATCTCTCTCAATGATTTATTACTATTTTCTCACAACATAAGTCCCTCCTTCATATTCAATAATAATTATGCCAGCCTCATCATCTTCAGAGAGAATAATATAGGCTGAATTTCCTATTTCTTCCAAAGTAATAATGGGAAGCCCTAAATATAATTCTTGACTACTAACATAAACAAACAAATTTAGAATTAAGAAACCTATTAAAATAATCTTTTTCATACATACCTCTATAAGTATATACGAAAAAAGAAGACATTTTCGGATAAGTTTACTTTATTTTATTATATATCAGTAAGTTATAAGGGAGCAGCCTAATGGAATCAAATATTGATTTTATCAGGGTATTAAATTCAACTAAAGCAATTGCCTTAAGATATGTGAAGAACATTGATATAGCTGAGGAAATAGCACAGATGGTAGCAATTCAATACCATTTGAATATTGATAAGGTTAATCATGAAAGTAGCCATAATTGGATTTATACAGTTACTAAAAACTTATGTATGGACCATTTCCGAAAAATAGCAAAGGAAGGAAAGTTAAATGAAGACTATGAATTTCATAATCAACTTTGTACTTTAGAGGAGGATAATAAAGTTAACTTTAAAATTGATCTTGATTCTTATGATTTTATTAAAAAAGATGATATAATACTGTTAAAGAAGTACTATGAGCACAAAGACTATACCAAACTAGTCCAAAGTTCTAAAAAGAAAGTCAAATACTTAAAAGATAAGATATATCGCTTAGAGCAAGAGATAAAACTATATCATATATTTAGTAGTCAAATAGTTCATTTTACTCCTGTACCTGGGACCAAGTTTACGACCAATCTTTATAATTTTATTAAACGCTTAAAGGAAGCATTAACTAAGAATGACTTTTCCTCTTTAAGTAGATATTTAGAAAATTGCCAAATTAACCCAGAAGTAAATAAACTAGAGCTTAAGCAATTTTTAACAAGCAAAATTGCTAAATTATCAAACAAGAGCTACCAACTAACAATTTGCTATAGTGATGGTGGCAAAGTACCAAAATTTGTGCTTTTAATTTTCACTATTACTCAGGAAAATAATATTAAGATTTTAGAGTTCCCAATATTCTCAACAAGTGTACTAAAAGTGCATGATAAATATCTTGACCCAGTAAAAAAGAGTAAAACCCTTATTGATTCCAAAGGAAATTATAATGAAATGTATGGTTCTTATGATGAGATGAAAGAAAATGATATTGGAGTTGAGATACAGAAGAAAGAAGATTTTTAAGGGGCTTTAATCATCATTACTATCGTAATGAGGCAAACATCTCTTAATTCTTTATGTCGCCCCTCTAGGGCTTATCTTTTTGATGGTACATGACCAGTGTTTTGCGAACACTGTCTATTATATGTCATTAAGATTATCATTACTATCGTAATGAGGCGGACAAGAGGCTTAGCTAAGGCTACACCGACACAGACAAATGTCCATCTCCTTTCACTAACACATTCTACATAGCTTCAGCGAAGTAGAAAACTTCAGAAGACAAACCGTCAGCCAGAAGAGTGTTTCTAACATACGATTAAACATTTAAACAAATCCACGATTCAACCAAAGTATTTCGTGAAAATTCGTCTTAATTAGTGTTAATTAGTGTGAGAGGTCTTAATTTCTTTCTCTTCCAGTTCTTCCAGTCTTTCTAACAACATAAGCATCTCATCATCAAGTTGAGTCTGTTCTTCCGAGATAGCAGTAAAATCTTGATGAGTTAATTCATCTGCTTTATTTTCAATCATATTGCTCAATTCAAGACTTCTAAATTCTATTTCAGCCAATCTTTTATTAGTCTCTTCCAGTTCATTCTTCTCTTTGAAGCTTAGCCCTTTTTTAATAGTTTTAACTTTAGCTGTTTTCTCTTTATCATTCTCTGCTTCTTCTTCCTCTCTAAATCTCTTTACTAAGAGATAATCAGAATAATTTCCTGCAAACTTATTAATTTTATCATTCTCAAAGATAAAAAGATAATCACAGATTCTGTCTAAGAAGAATCTATCATGGGATACGACTAAGATACAGCCATCAAAGGCATCTAAGTAGTCTTCTAAAATCTCTAAAGTTCGGATATCTAAGTCATTAGTAGGTTCATCAAGAATAATAAAGTTTGCTCCAAACATGAGTGATTTGAGTAAGTGAAGTCTCTTTTTCTCACCACCGGAAAGAGAAGATATTTTAGCTTGTTGCATCTTTGGTTCAAAGAGGAATCTTTCCAACATCTCAGTAGCAGAGTGCAATACACCATCTTTGGTCCTAATATTTTCCGCATAAGTAGATATATATTGATAAACAGAGTAATCTTGGGGCATTTCATCAGCGTCTTGCTTAAAGTAAGCAAACTTAGTATTGATACCAGTGTTTACACTTCCTTTAGTAGGAATAAGTTTTTTTGTAATAATTTTGATAAGAGTAGTTTTACCACAGCCATTATCGCCAATAATACCCACCCTTTCCAGCTTCTGGAAGACATGATTGAAGTTATTAATTAAGGGTTTCTTATCATATTGGTGAGTTATGCCACCTAATTCAACAATCTTCTTGCCCAATCTGAAAGTTTGGAAAGAGATATCCATATCCTGTTGTTCGATTAAATATGATTTATCAAGAAGTTCTTTTACTCTATCAATATGATTTTTAGGTTTAGTAGAACGAGCCTTTGCTCCTCTTTGCAGCCATTTTAATTCTTTTGAGAGCTGAGCTTGACGACGGGTTTCTTTCCTCTGTCTATCAACATTTTCCATCTCTTTCTTTTCAATATAATAGGAGTAGTTTCCTTCATAGAAGTTGACCTGTCCATGCTCAATTTCCATTATCTTATTACAGATACTATCTAAGAAGTAACGATCATGAGTAACAAAGATAATATTTCCTTGATAATCAGTAAGATGTTGTTGAAGCCATTCAATTGAGTCTATATCAAGATGGTTAGTAGGCTCATCTAAGATAAGTAAATCAGCTTCTTTTAGGAGAATGTTAGCTAAATCAACTTTTCTTCTCTGTCCTCCTGAGAGCAGGCCAATCTTTTGATGAAAGTCAGTAATACCCAACTTGGTTAAATAGCTTTTGGCTTTCGCTTCAATAGACCAACCGTTAAGAGTTTCTATTCTTTCAGCTAATTGAGCTTGTCTTTCCCATAACTCTCGGCTTTGGCTTTTGGTAAGTTGTTCACTAATTTTAAAGTATTCTTTGAGAAGCACAAACTCTTCTTTATCGGAAGAATACATCTGTTCTATAATTGTTAAATCATCATCTAAGACAGGGTTTTGTTGAAGGTAGGCTACAGTAATCTCATTTCTGAAGGTAATTTCACCGGTATCTACTGGTTCAAGTCCAGCAAGAATACGTAAGAAAGTGGTTTTACCACAGCCATTAACGCCAATGATACCCATCTTTTCACCTGAATGAATCCCGAAGTTGGCATCTTTGATAATATCTTTATCAACAAAGCGTTTATTTATATCATTTACTGTAACTAATATTTCACCAATGTTTATCATTTAAATCCTAATATATTTTATTTTTATACCAAACACTGATGTGTTTGGTGCGGGCAGGGATGTCCGCATTTCAATTTACCTAGGCAGACAAGCTGTCCACCTTCCGACAAGAAGATGCCGGCAGGGATGCCAGCGCTCCCAGTTAGTTACTTAAAAGTTTTTTTCTTATTTCAGCACTGACCATATCCATAATCCAAACAGCCAGAGCTATAAGCCAAACAATAGTTCCTACTCCATTCCAGTCAGTCATCTGTTGTTTCTGGAAAAGTTGCAAACCAATACCACCACCACCTACGAAACCGACAATAGTTGCCATGCGAACATTGATATCCCAGCGATATATAGTGAAAGCTAAAAAGGGATTAATAATTTGTGGAATAACAGCATATTTCCAGATTTGCAGAGTAGATGCCCCTGTAGAAGTAATAGCCTCGATAGGACCTTGGTCAATATTCTCTATCTGCTCTGAGTAGAGTTTAACTAAAGCTGCAATAGAGTGAACCATTAAAGCAAGCATACCTGCAAAAGGTCCTATACCAACCCAAACTGCGAAAATGATAGCCCAAACGATAGCTTCTATAGATCTAATAACAGTAGAAATAGTTCTGATTATAGCATAAACAGCTTTTCCGATAAGGGTTCTATTCATAAGATTTGAAGCAGCTAAGAAGCTAAGAAAGAAAGCAATAGGAACAGCCAAAACTGTTGCCATCAGGGCTAAGTAAATAGTTTTAATTAATTCAGAAACCATCTTCCAGAAGATATCTTGATCAGGATGAAAGATTCCTCTTACAATATTTCGTGTCCCTTGCATACCTGTTAGGAATTCTAAAGGCTCAATCTCTACCATAATCCAGCCAACTATAATAGTTAGAGAAATAAGCAAAGCATAGATATAATGATAGAATTGAGAGAAGAACTTAACATGATTCTCTCCTTCTTTATAAAGTGATTTACCTGGAGTATTTGGTATAGCAATAAAGATAGCATAAAGTAATGTTCCTGCAGCAAAAACAATGGTAGGAAAAGTAGTCATTTCAAACCAATAATTAAGTAAGAAAGCTATTGTAGCACCGATATAGAGAGCAATTGAATAATCAATAATATTGGCAATGAAATTTTGTTTTGTAAATAGTTTATGTATCTTTAACATTAGCGAATCTCCACTTCTTCAGCATCTTCTCCATAAATTTCTTTGAACTTTTTGTCATCGATATCATTAGGGCTTCCGGAGAATTTAATTTTTCCATCTTTTAAGGCAACTACTCTACTTCCGTATTTGCGAGCTAAACTCAAGAAATGCAAGGAACACACAACAGTAATTCCATCTTCCTTGTTTAAAGTTCCAAGATAGTTCATAACAGAATCTGCAGTTGCTGGGTCTAAACTAGCAACTGGTTCATCAGCAAGAATAAGTTTTGGTTTTTGCATTAAGGCACGAGCAATTGCTACCCTTTGTTGCTGTCCACCACTCAGATTTCTCACTTTTCTATAAGCAAAATCTTGCAAGCCAACTCTTTCTAAGTTTGCTAATGCTAAGTCTTTTTCTTCTTTAGTCCAGCGTGAAAAGAGACTATGTTTTGAAAGATTACCAGTCAGAACATTAGTAAGAACAGTGATATTCTTCACTAAATTAAATTGTTGAAAGATCATTGCTATGTCACTTCTAATACTTCTTAAGGAAGTAGAATTAGCTCTTACAACATCATTTCCTAAGAAGTTAATCTCTCCATCTGTTGGTTCTATCAATCTATTTAAACATCTTAACAATGTTGATTTACCAGAACCTGAAAGTCCTAAAAGAATCAAAAATTCACCCTCTTTTATCTCTAAATCGATATCTTTTAGAGCATGAGTTGATTCATCATAAAATTTATTTAGTTTCTTTATTTCTATTATACTCATTTTTTTTAGTCTAACTTTGCTGTATCTATTAAATCCAATTTTTTCTTGATTCCTGCATAAGCAGAGTCATCAACTCTCTTTAAATCATCAATATCGTATAAATCTTTAAAGGCTTTTTTGCCTTGAGGAGTGTTTTTAAACTCTTCTATTGCGGCTATCATTTTCTCAGCTACTTCTTGAGGTAATTCTTTTCTAAAAGTGCAGTTATCATTAGGAATCCAGTCTGTGTAACCAATAATTTTAACCTTCTCAAAGATGTTAGGTTCTTCGGTTAGAAGTTTCTTTCTGGCATCTTGCGGAACTCCATCAACAGCTGGAGACCAATAAGTACAGCCTACATCAGCTTTCCCTTGCAAGACTGCTCTTATAACTGTGTCGTGTCCACCTAAGAACATTTTTTTACTCGGTTCAATCTTTTCATAAGCTAAGAGAGCTGAAGGGAAGATATAACCTGAGGTTGAAGAAGCATCAGAATAGGCAATAATTTTACCTGCAATATCTTCAATGGATTCAATATCTGAATCTGCTCGAGCTACAAATTGCCCCTTATATTCAGATAAACCACTTCTAACGGTTTGGAAGGTAACATAAGCACCATACTTTTTATTTGCTAAGTAATAAGCGTAAGTAGGAAACCAAGCTATATCAGCTCTTCCAACTCCCATTGCTTCAATAACAGCAGCATAACTAGTAGGAACATTAGTTTCAATTTCATAACCACTAATTCTCTCTAACTCGGCTTCAATTAAAGAACCGGAGGAGATTAATTTGTTATGTTCTAAGGAAGGGACAAAATACATCTTAATAGGATTTTTCTTTGTTCCTAATTGTCCTTTATCACATCCAAATACAAGTAATACTAATAATCCAAGTAAAATAATCTTAAAGTATTTATTCATAATTCTATTTCCTTTGTTAAAGTATATTTTTAAGTTCTAACAACGATCTAATATCATAATCAGCTTTAGTATCTGATATTTTATCTTTAGGATTGTACCAACAGGTTGCTATCCCTGCATTAATCCCGCCTTTAATATCTGAATTAATACTATCACCAATGATTAATACATAATCCTTATTCTCAATTTCACTTTTATTAAAGAGCTCATTAAAGAAGTTTTCATGGGGTTTTTGATAACCTAATTCTTGAGATATTCCTATGAATGAGAAATAATCCAGCATTTCACTCGCCTTGAGTCGAGGGTATTGAACATCAGGTAAGCCATTACTGGCAAGTACTAAATTATAACCTTTATCTTTTAGATAGTCTAATATTTCATAAGAACCAGGTAAAGGAAAGGCATTTTGGGAAAGAAACCTAGCATACTGATTAGCACAATCAACTGGGTCAATATCTTTCTTACCAATTTGAGTCATAAACTCTTTATGTCTTTGAGTTTTAAGTTCTTCTAAGCTAATTTTGCCTTCTTCAAATTTATGCCAAAATCCATTATTAATAGTTTTATAACGATATTGCAAAGATTGAAAATCACCTTGAATATGATAGAAATCAAACAGGTCTGAAAGAGCATTAGTTTCTGCTAAATCATAATCTAATAAGGTGTTATCTAAGTCAAATATTATGTGTTTATACTTCATCTTCCATCCTTTGGATTAATTCCCAATCTTCAAACATCGGTGATACTATAATTAAATCTCTATTAAGTACCTTTTTAATATAATCACTATCAAAATTGTCAAGTGTTAATCCTTGGCTATTGAAAATATCCTTTGAGAAAAGAGGTATTTGCTTATCTTTTAACTTAATTTGTTCCAGAATATCAGTAATAGTAAGTAGTCCACACACCGTTACTGTCTCTCCCAGAAATTTGTTGATTATTACTTTTATCTCAGCTTTATAAGGAACAATTAAATCGTTTAATTCTGCTACTATTTGCTTAATATACTTTTGGGCAGATACACCAGTCACGAAAAGTAAATCTTGCTTTACCTCAGACAAAATAAACTGAGCAAAATCTTCTTTTTCATAGTCCCAGTTATCTAAAAGAGACCTAACCATCCCTATTCCATTCTCGATTTCATCAAAAGAACCATAATACTCTGCATCTGGAATAGCTATGTCAGCTTTAATAAAGAACTCGTCAGAAGCATATATCTGAGGGAAACTTGTCTTGTATTTATCTATGATACTTATCACTTCTTGAGCCTGGCTTTTTGTGAAAAGAGGTATCTCCATCAGTTCTTTCCTATGCTTGGTTATACCAACTGGGACTACACCAATCCCAACAGTGTTAAGCTGTGGAGAGCTTAAATCACTTAAAGACCTATCTAACTCTTTTCCATCATTTATTCCTGGGACTAAGACTAATTGAGCGTGGTATTCAATATCATTATCAGCTAATCTTTTAAGTACTTGTAAAACATCAAAGTTTTGTTTATACCTCATCATTTCTTTTCTTAAAATCGGATTTGTTGTATGAACCGAAATATAGAGCGGGGAAATTTTCATCATAATCAACTTATCCAATATTTGAGGACTCATATTAGTAAGAGTAACATAGTTTCCATAGATGAATGAATAGGCATAATCATCGTCTTTTACATAGAGAGTTTCTCTCAAACCTAAGGGCATCTGATCTATAAAGCAGAAGATACAATTATTCACACATTCTCGGCAATGATGATCTTCAATGTTGATTCCTAAAGCTTCTTCACTATCCTTTTCTCCAATTAATTCTATTCGCTTTTTATCACGCATTACCTCTAATATTAACTTTTCTTCTGCTCCAAAATAGTTTAAATCTAAGAAATCATCAACGAAAATACCATTGACTTTTAGGATTAAATCAGCATTTGTTAATCCTAACTTTTCTGCAAAACTATTTTCCTTGATAGTTGTTACTTTTATTGCCATATATTACTCTTTATATTTGATTAATTATATTTTTATACCTTTCATGTATATTATTAAATTTACATTATTTAAAACTTGCTTTTTCCTATTGTTATCAACAATTTTTCTTAATTACCCATAATTGTCCAGTTTTTTAATTGCATTTTTTCAGGATGCACTTATTATATATTTATAATAAATATAATATGGAGGAAATTATGACAAAATTAAGAGAAATTTATCACTGCCCAATTTGTGGAAATGTTGTAGAATTAGTATATCCTGGAGCACCTGCTTTGGTTTGCTGTAACGAACCAATGAAATTATTAGAAGGTAAGACTGCTGATATGGCAACCGAAAAACATGTACCTGTCGTTGAAGAAAAAGATGGTGGTGTTTTAGTTAAAGTTGGCTCTACAACTCATCCAATGACTGAAGAACATCATATTGCTTTTATTGAAGTTCTTACCAAAGATATGGTTTATCGTGCAGAATTAACTCACACACAAGCTCCTGAAGCTTTCTTTAATGTAAAAAAAGATGATATTATTGAAGTTAGAGAATATTGTAATCTTCACGGATTATGGAAAACTAAATAAAATAAAATATAAAAAAAGAGGTGTAAAAAATGTCATTAAAAGGAACTAAAACTGCTGAAAATCTTATGAAAGCTTTTGCTGGCGAATCTCAAGCTAAAAATAGATATGAATTTGCTGCTAAAACAGCTAAGAAAGAAGGTTTTGAACAAATATCTGCTATTTTCGCTGAGACTGCTCTTAATGAACAAGAACATGCTAAAATATTCTTCAAACATTTAGTCAATAATGGTGTAGAGGGTGAAGGTATTGAAATCACAGCTACTTATCCAGCAGCTTGGGCTCAAAAAGATACTCTCACAAATCTTAAATATGCTGCTGATGGTGAAAATGAAGAGTGGACTGAACTCTACCCTGAATTTGCTAAAATTGCTGATGAAGAAGGTTTCCCTGCTATAGCAGCTTCTTTTAGAGTTATTGCCAAAATTGAAAAACATCACGAAGAAAGATATAGAATGCTCCATGACAGAGTACAAGCTCATGAAGTATTTAAGAAAGACGGAAAGGTATATTGGAAATGTAGAAAATGTGGATACTTACATGAAAGCTTAGAAGCTCCTGCTGTTTGCCCATCATGCGCTCATCCACAAGGATATTTCGAATTATTGTGTGAAAAATATTAATTAAAAGAGGGGATATTTATGGAAAAGTACCAATGTTTAGTGTGTGGATACATCTACAATCCGGCCGATAATAATAATGTATCTTTTGAAGACTTACCAGAGGATTGGGTTTGCCCTGAATGTGGTGTCGGAAAAGATATGTTTGAAGTAATTGACTAAAAAACTGTAAAAAAGTTAAGGATTGATTAGGATTTAGCATTTACTTTTCCATGAAAGTTGCTGATATTTCCTTGTCAATTTAGGAGAACTAATGACAAAATCTGAGTTTGATAAGATTATAGAATTCGCAATATTAAGAGAACAAGATGCTGTAGATTTTTATCATGAGCTACAGAGTCACGCCAAGTTCAGTGATCAGAAACAGATGTTAATTGATTTTGAAAATATGGAAAAAGGTCATATTATCATTCTTAAGAATATTCATAAGAAAGGTTTAGCCTTTTTAGATGCAAACAAACCTTCTAACATGCAAACCAGTGATTATATGCAGGCAAACTATGATGAAAATGATTTAAGCTATGAAAATATCTTGGTAATTGCTATGAAAAGAGAAGAATACTCATATAAGCTTTATAAAGACTTAGCAACTAAATTTCCTGATACTGAAGTTGCTACTCTCTTTAAAAACTTAGCTTCAGAAGAGATTAAACATAAAAATCAATTTGCAGATATGTATGATAAACATGTCTTAAAAGATAATTAATAATTATCTATTAATAACTTAGCGCATAGCTTAATTAGCTATGCGTTTTTTTATTATGTTTTAGCCAACCTAATTCTTAAGGCTCAAGTTCAAGTCTGGTGGAAACTATTCCATAAGATAGCCACACCTTTGTAGAACTTTTAACCGAAAATAATCAAAATCTTTATAGCCATATGCCATCTTGATTATTGTTTTTATTTTGTTATTAATTGCTTCTGCTTTAGCATTGCTTACTCTATATTTAAACCAGTTTAGTAACAAAGATAATCTTTTCTTTATTTGAATTGCTAATTGCTTAAATGGTATAAAGTTTGTATCATTAACCATTCTACACCATACTGTGAATCTCTCTTCTGCATCATTTGCTTCTAATTCCTCATCAAAGATCGATAATAAATCTTCTTTTATGAGGTAAGCTTTATATAAATCTTGATTAACTAACATCAACTCTTGCAAACGTTTTGTATGATGCTGAGAAAAGTTCTTTTGCCTCCTTAGTATCAACCATCTTACATGTTTTTTCATATCGTATCTTTCCTCTTCTGGAAGCTCTTTTTGAATTAATCTTCTTACTATTTCCATTTTTCGATTAACTATTCTACTAAAATGGAACTTGTCAAAAACTATGTAGTGGTCTGCATAAAAGTCTGATACTGCTGAAATGTAGGATTGACTAAAATCAATAGCAATAGTATCTAAGTGATTAAATTTGCCATGTTTATCGTATTTAGATAATAACTCTATAGCACTGTTTTTTGATTTACCTTTTGATATATCTATTATCTTTCCATCTTCCTGATTAGTTAGCACTGTTGTATAATTGTGATGTTTTTTATATGAGGTTTCATCAAGGCTTAGTTTTGTTGTTTTAGGTGTTTTACTAATTAATGATTTGTCTAGGTTTTCTAACCCTATTTTATCTATTCTATAAACGGTACTTATTGTTGTGCCTAATAACTTTGCAGTAGCTTTGTTTGATAATTCTCTGGTATATTCTAATACCTCTTCTTCAAACTGTTTAGTATGTTGTTTATTTACTTCTGCTATATCTTGCTTTTCTGTCAATATACCACAAACGGGACATTTTGTTCTCCGTAAATTTAATACTAAAATTACTGGGGTTAAAAGGATAGAAGAATGCTTTAAATATCTTGTTCTTATATCATGTGTCTTTAACCTCATACCACATTGAGGACAGCATGCATGACCTAGTTTTCTAAGGTTAAAATGGATCTGAGGTTGCTTATTATAAACCACTTTCTTTATAGATTCAGTAAAAAAACCTTGCACGTTTAACAGTGAATCACATATTTGGACATTGAGAGAATTCGACATAAGTTACTCCAATTAGTAGTGTTTTTAGTGTAACTTATTGATATATATGAATTCTCTCAACCTTTTTTTTATTTTTCTTCCACCAGACTTGAACTTGAGCCATTCTTAATTAAATTTGGCTCTCTCTCAAGTAGAGTGGGCATAATTGAGTTCATGTGTTTGTTTTTTTTGTCTAAAAGAAGATGTCCACTTCAGCAATATCAATAGTAATGTCGCCCTTCCAGGGCTAAGTTATATCTTGGGCTAATATATACAGGGTCTAACGAACCCTGCCTATCAAATGTCATCCCTTTGGGATTAAATAGATATTGAATCCCCAATAATAAAAACAGAAGGCTTAAAAATTATTTATCGCATTTCCCACTCTACTTTGGAGAGAGCCTTAAATTTATGCTACTTAATTGCATGATATAGTCTTTTTGGATTATTTTTTTTTATTTATTTGACATGATTTTAACTTTCTGAGAATATGTTAATAAAAATATAATGTGGACATTCTTAAATAGGTTCTTATGAATGATTTTAAAAAACTTTTATAGCTAACTATTCATATCTCCATAGAATTATAATTAATAATTATATGCTAAGTGATTAAATTATTTACACTTAATCACAAAGGATGAAAAAAATGAAATTTAAATTACCCGAGTTAAAAATTGGTAATCTAATAGCAAAAATACCCATTATCCAAGGTGGAATGGGAGTTGGTATATCCTTATCTGGCCTTGCTTCAGCAGTAGCTAATGAAGGTGGAATTGGTGTTCTCTCTGCAGTAGGATTAGGTGCACTCAAAGGTAAAATAAGTAAAGAATCTGAGATAGCTTCATTAAGAGAAGAGATTCAGAAATCAAGAATATTAACAGATGGAATTTTGGGATTAAACATCATGGTTGCCCTTACTAATTTTGATGATTTGGTAACTACTGCCTTAGAAGAGAAAATAGATATTCTCTTTTTTGGAGCAGGTTTACCTCTTAAAATGCCACCAATGATAGACAGTGAATTTATGAAAGAGACTAAGACTAAATTTGCTGTAATAGTTTCTTCAGTAAGAGCTGTTAATGTCATATTCAAAACATGGGCAAAGAAGTTTTCTGCAATACCAGATGCCGTTGTGGTTGAAGGACCTAAAGCTGGGGGACATCTTGGCTTTAGCTTAGAGCAAATAGAAGATGAGAATTTTCAATTAGAAAAGCTTGTACCTGAAATTAAAGAAGCAATTATTCCCTGGAGTCAACAATTCGATAAAGATATTCCTCTTATTGCAGGTGGGGGTATTTTCACTGGTGGAGACATAAATAATATCATGAAGTTAGGTGCTGATGCTGTTCAAATGGGAACAAGATTCGTTACAACTACGGAATGTGATGCTTCAGATGAGTTCAAACAAAGCTATATTCGAGCCACCAAAGATGATATCACTATCATTAAAAGTCCTGTTGGTTTACCAGGAAGAGCTCTTAAGAATTCTTTCTTAGAATTAGTTGAATCTGGTAATAAGATACCTTTTTCTTGTCCTTGGAAGTGTCTTAAGACTTGTGATTATAAAACATCACCTTACTGTATTGCAGCTGCCCTTTTAAGTGCTAAATTGGGTAATCTTAAGAATGGTTTCGCTTTTGCTGGTGCTAATGCTTATCTTAATGATAAAATAGTCTCTGTGCATGAATTGATTGAAACTTTAAAACAAGAGTATAGTTTAGCAGTTAGTTGTGGTTAAAATTTAATACATAAATTATAATATAGAGGCAATCCATAGGGATTGCCTTTTTTAGTAGTTTGGTCAATTATAGACTAGGTGCTTTTTTTGCTCCCAGAAAAAAAAGTAGGCTAAATTCAACCTGATGTAAGCGACCCGCCTACAATCCATGGCACTAATGACCAATAGTTATAACTTTTGGCTCAAGTTCAAGTCTGGTGGAAATTTTATAAATAAACCACATCTTTTAGAATTTTCTCTTAACATCCGACATTAAGTCTTTTTATTCTTGGCAAATCTAATCCTACATTATCTGCTTTATGTCAGATAGTCTATTGGGTGTTTATTAGGGGTTTATATGGCATCTATTAGCCATCCACTAAGCTGAGAACCAACAGACACATGATAGTTAAGATATATTAGTTCAATATACATAATATGATCTTATAGAAAAGAACAATGCATTAACTAAAAGACATGCCTGCTAACTATTGTTATAAATTCTATTATTAGAGTCTTATTTTCAAGCAAAACTTACTATAAACAGTAAATAATAACTCGTAACTTTCTATTATACAATGAATATACTATGATAAAAGTCTTTTTTTTACTACTATACTTGAACTTGAGCCTAACTTTTAGTCATTGTACTGACAAATAGTTATGTTTCTAAGGATTATTGTTATAATTTTATATATATTCTCATCTATTTTAAATCTTGTACAAAACATTAACTATTCAAACCCCTTTATGTCCCTATAAATAACATCAGCGTCTTCTTTTATACCAGTATTAATTTCAGCAATAGTTTTTGTAATTGAATAGTTAAAAGGGACGCTCTCTCTAAAGATTTGTTCATTTTTGGTATTAATGAAATTAGGAATAGCTGTAACACCTTTTAAAGTTGTTAGTTTTCCTGTATAGAGATATCCATCAAAGAAGTGTTTAAGTTTAAAATCTTCATATCCTAAAGAATAGACACTATAATCAGGTAATTCCCCCCAAGGAGAGTTATTCAAGTCAAAGCCAATTTCAGAATAATGTGGACTTATGACCTTTTCAATCACTCCGTTAGCAGGTTGAACTAATTTAGTACTTTCATATTTATCTACCCAAGGGTCATGAAAACAGATACTAAAGACTTTATCCTGGAATTTTTCTAAGAGATAATTACCAAACCTTTTTACTTTGAATCCAGTAAAGACGACCTTACCTTCTTTAGCTTCCCAGGAAGGTTCTTTGTACTTAGTAAAAGCATGATGAGAACCCATAATAGCTAGAACTTTCCCTCCAGTTTTTTCATAATGTTCACTGATTGGATCTAACCAAAGTAACTCACTACATCCATTCCAAATTTTATTTAGTTCAGCCTCATTTGGTTCTCTTTTTTCATTATTACAAATAGAATTGTAGAGTTTCCAGTTGATTGGATCATTCAAAGCAATAAGAGATATTTTCTTGTTGGCTGGATTGTTATTATTAGTTTCCCAGATAATACGAAATATATCTAAATACTCTTCAAATCCCCAAAAGGCCTCTTGCCTGATCATTATTTCTATTGCAAGCTCTTTATCAAAAAAGGTATTTGCTAATAATCTATCAACTAAAGGTTGATCTACTCTTCTGACAAATTCAGTAGCAAAGGCTGTAGCTCCAAGGCTTGGTAATAAAGGAATAACATTATGGTAAAGCTCTAATTGTTGTTTAACTCTGTGCATTTCACCCAGTAAGACAAAGTCATGCTTCTTTAATTTAGATAATACATAATCAGCAGGTTTTTTACCATTTTCTTTCAGATAATCAACTAATTGAGCATAATCAAACCTATCTTTTGTCCCCTTTTCCATAATTTCTCCTTTTGGTGATTTTATGTTTCAATAAATATTACTTATAGAATGCTTTTCAAGTGAGAAAATAACTAAGTATTTTTCTTGTTAAATGTATAACAAACATTTAAACCCAAATAATGCAATAGATCTTTGAGAATAGCACTATATCCTTTTTTTATATTTCCCGATCAGACCATGATTCATTTTCTTCTGTTTTCTCATCTCTTCATATACTTATGGGTCGATTTTTTTTAATTTTGTCACCATTGGTGAAAATTATTCATTTTTTCTTTTTAGTTTTATCTTTTATAGCATCCTTAGGAATGTTGAAATAGCTAGCATCGAAGCGATCACTTCCGACCCATAAATCAATTTTTGTACCACTTAGTGTACGGCTAACATCTGCGTGTTTTATCTGCCAACCTATAATGTTTAGTCTCGCTGCTCCTAACATATCACTTCCACCCATTGTTCCATAGTATTCTGCAAACTCAGGACGAGTGCCTGTATTCAGAGCTTTATTTATTTCATGAAGTTCGTTATCAGTGCGAACATTATTATCTACAACTGACAAGTGCATTCCATCATCTTCCTGATGAAGACTAATTACCATCCGACGTGGTTTTGATTCCAAAATATAATTTGATATTTCTCCAATGATATGGAGCAAGTATTCTTTGCTCTGCATAAGCAAAACTCCTTATTTATTTTTAGTTCCTTTGAACCATTGAATAATTGCAAGGAAAAGAGTAGCTGTTAAGCCACCCGCGAAACCATTGTTATACAAATCCAAGCCTCCATGCCAAGCAGCACTACGTTCCACTATTGTCAAATGGACGAATCCTGCAAATATGCCTATTAGAGGTCCGAATTCTCCGCTTAATGGTGCCAAAGTTGTTACAAAAAGAATGGCTAACACAGGTCCTGGGGCATTCAAATCTTTTCCATATAGAAGGGTTGCTAAAATGACACCCAAGGCAATTGGCCAACAGTTTCTTAAATGTTTACCAAAGGTAGCGAACCCAATAACAGTAAACAAGCCACCAATTACTGGTCCATTGAAAGGTGCTTTGATAATGAATATGTATAAGCTACCTATCAATCCTAACACTCCAGCATTCACTAAGGCTGAACCTGGAGAAATAGAGTACATAAAGTCACTCGGAAGTCTTCCGGATAGTCTCATAATACTTAGTAGGTTTTTACCTATTTTAGGACCATCCATAACTGCTCCCCAGATTACTAAGAGTAGTGATATACTTGGTGTGAGAAGAGTTAATCCTAAATGAGCTTGAGTTCCCCAAATTATTTTAATACTTAAATCTTTTTGAAAACCTACAAAAAAAGAAGATATAAAGAGAGCCAAAAAGCCACAGGTGAGTCCCATATTATAAAGATTAAAACCTTCATGCATTTTTAGCATTGCCATTCCTAAACCAGGAAGGATGAAGCCAGCTATAGCTCCAAAAAGAATTCCAAGCATCAAACCATATATACCAGTAAATCCAGCTTCAATCATTGTATAACTAACAAGAGGACCTAAAGCTGTTCCGAAAAGGGCAAACAAGATATAACTGCTGAAGGATTTCCCACTTACTTTACTTGCGATGAATACTCCAAGTACAATAGGGAGAGTATTTAGCGGTGTTTTACCAAAGAGACTAAAGCCTACAATAGTAAAAAATGCAGCAATAGTAGGTCCTGAAAGGCTAATATCACAAAATTTAATCAAAAGCAAGGCAAGTAATCCCATAAGTCCTGCATTAAGAAGAGCTCCACCAACTCCTCCGACAACAGTAAAATCATTAATTAGGCGAGCTCCGTGAGCTTGTAGCTTTACAAATCCTTGCAGACTCGGAATAAGTCCATCGCTAGCTATTCCAAGTAGCATAATTCCCAAAGCACATATAATCATAAGCCAGTAATTTTTTCTTTCATAATAGAGCATTGTCTATAATTGTCCTTTTTTTTTAAATCATCTTTGTTTGCATCATTCATTTTAAATCAATAATTTGAAAGAAATATATGTCAAGTGAATTCTTATTTTCTCTTAATGAAGAAAGATTTTGCTGATGTGGACATCCACTTCTAGAGAAAACCAAACACATGAACTAAATTATGACCACTCTACTTGAACTTGAGCCAAAACTTAATAAGTAGGCAAATAATAGAAAAAGCTTTAAGAGGATATAGGTTAAGATGGAAGATTGAGAAGTTACATAGACATGTAAAACAAGAATTTAACTGGGAAAAAATGCAGTTAATGTCATATGTCGGATTAAAAAACTTAAATACTATTTTGATGATTGCTATATATAGTCTATGATGCTATTGAGTACATAGATGAGCTGTTTTACCTATACCCTGAGTTCGTGGGTAAGAAAAAGATAAATTATAAATATGTCTATTATAAGCTAAGTAGGATAGTTAAATACATCTTTTCAAACGTAAGAATTAATAAATATATGCCTTATAAAGGGGATTACCATGACAAGTTACAACTACGGATCAATTTCTCATAAAAAAAATGGGGGGGAAGCCAATAAATTATAACTCATTGACAAGCATAGGCATGGTTTATATTTTGTATTCAATAAAAAAAATAATTGCATTGCAAAGGAGGAACTATGAAGAAAACCTTGTTTGGACTCGTGCTACTACTTTATTACACTTTTTTAATTGGAGAAACTATACCACAAGAAAGTCTTGAAAAAGGGTGGGAACTTTTTAGAGAAGATAAGTTTGAACAAGCAAATGGTATTTTCGAAGCTTTAATCGAAGATAAAACCTTATTGGCTGAAGCATATCTAGGGTCAGCCTGGTGTATGATGATGTTATATGACCCTAATGATGAAGTACGTTTAGATACTGTATTAATTAATCTAGAAGATTATGATAAACAACACTTCTATATCCATAAACCTCACCAAGTTCTAGAATTATACAATGAAGAAGATAGTATTCATGAAGGTTGGATAGATAATGCAATCAAACTTGGAGAGTATAGAGAATTTAAATATAATAAGAATAGATTTAACGCACGATGTTCTGCTGATTTTGAAGGGATAGTAGTAGGATGTGTTGATTATGGTAAATACAAAGAAGATTATTCTAAAAATAGAAAATCTAAAGTAGGTTATGAAATTGGACAACCTAATAAATTATATGATTTTGAAAAATTTAGAGTTAGTAACGACAATTATATAACATATAATAATAGTTTTAAATTCAAAAAAGAAATAAAGGACGATTATACTATAGCTCTTTTTTCATATTATTGGTTACGTTATCTATGCATACAATTTGCAATGGATACTAATAGTAAAACTGAAGAAATAGATACTCTTAAAACCATTGTTATCAAACACTCAGAGTTTTCTAATGAGCCTAATGAAGATGAACAATATATTGTTAAGAATATATTTATGGTCCCAAGGAAAAGAACCAAGAAATTTAGAAGTGTTAACGCGTTTAAAGTTAGAGAAGGTAAAAGAATATATACTTTGGATAAATCAGATATTACTTATAAAAATTATTTTCAGTTGTATGATGAATATAGAATTATGAGAAATACTAATAATAAAGGAGAGTTTAAAGTACCAATGATTTCCCCACTAAAAGGTTTAATTACAGAACCTAGAGATAGCATATATGTAGAAATAGTTAGGTATGTACAAGTAAAAAATATATCGCATACTATTAGCAACTTGTTTGACAATGCTTTAAAAGCAACTAGATCCCCAAATATAAAAGAAGATATTTATTTTTCTAAACTGTTCTTCAATTATTATACGAGTTCAGGATATATAAATTTTAAACATGATATTAATAATGATTGGGAACTTAAGTATGATCTGAATTATAATTATACTGTCCTCAAAGCTATGAAAGCTATTTTATTGTATGATCTCTATAAAAAGAACAAAGATCACTCAATACTTAAAGACTGTATAAAAGCTATTAATTCATTAAACATTAGTGAAACGATAGATTTAGAAGATTCTAACTTATCAGATATTATAGAAAATAAGATTGATATAATTAACAAGCAGTATTTATCGCATATTATGAAAAGGAGATTATATGATTAAATGCTTGAAGTTGTTTTAGCGTTTTGTGGAATCGGTTTATTTATTGGTGATTGTTTTTCTGTAGAAATTACAACAGTAAAAATTTATGCAAAAGATTTAGAAATGGAGAAAGATTTATTAGAGGGAGTTTAGAAGGCTCAAGTTCCACTTAAGTTGAACTTGAGCCAAAGAAAAGCCCCGCAACAGCAAGGCTTTTATATCATTATTTAAAGAGATACCTGCATGACACAAGCATTCTCAGTCTTATTTCATAAGAATCATCTTACTATTAAATTCTTCTTTTCCAGCTCTTAATCTGTATAGATAAACACCAGATGATACTTTTCTACCAGCATTATCTCTACCATTCCAAACAATACTATGTCTTCCTTTATCCATATATTCATTAGCTATAGTTTTAACTTTTTGACCTTTGATATTATAGATTTCAAGCATAACACTACTTGCTTTTTCTAATGAGAAGGCAATAGTAGTTTCAGGGTTGAATGGGTTTGGATAGTTTCCAGCTAAAGTAGTTGTAAGTATTTCTGCATTATTGTTATCATTAGAAACTGCAAAAGAAGTATCCATAAAGCCAGTTCTGTGGTAGTTATTACGATAAGTAAGCCAAGCTGGGACATCTTCATTTACAGGTAATTTTAAGTTTGCCATAGCAATACCTTGAGAATATCCTAAGACAAAGCTAAGTTCACCATCACCGTGGATATCACCCAATGTTGCAGGATTAGCAGTTGCAAGATTTGCTGCAAATGGGAAATTAGGAAGGATATTACCTTGATAATCAAAGATATAGATATTATTACTTGAATCGAAACAGATAATCTCTGGATATTCATCCTCATTTACATCTGTAGATAAAACAGGAGTCTGAGAATTTTTTGTTAAAAGTTTTGGAAATCCTTCAAATATATCTCCAGTTTCGGAAACAATATAGAGTTTTCTTGTTGAAGTAACAAAACCATAATCAACATATCCGTCATTATTAAAGTCATTTGCAATCGGCATCACAGGATTGCCAGATACTTCAAATTGATGAATAATGTTACCAGCATAATCTAAAGAATAGAGATTATTTATAGTAGCAACAATTATTCTATCGCTAGTGATTAATGGTGCAGTGATGTTGGTGTTAGGAAGAGTCACCGGATAGTTTGGTAAATATTGTCCTTGATAATCTATAGCATGAAGCTGATTATCATTAGTAGCTACAAGAATATCTGCTTTGTTATCACCATTTAAATCAGCTGTAGCCATTTCATATACTGTAAAAGCATCTAATTCTACAGGGAAGTTTGGCAAGATATCGCCTTCAAAATTCATAGCAATCAATTCTTTACCAAAGTTTATTGCGATAATCTCATTCTCTCCATCACCGTTTATATCAGAAATCATAGGAGATGTTATAAATTGAGAACCAGAGTCATATCTGAAGACTACTTCACCACCAATTTCTTGAACTACTAAATTGTTTGTTCTTGAAGTATAGACCATGGTTGGAGCACCATTATGGTCAGTGACAGCAAAGCTGGTATAGATATTTTCTTGGATCTCACTTGTTTGTTCTAAAACAATATTTCCTGCTAAGTCAATTATCTTCATATTACCATAAGAATCCAAGTAGATTAGCTCATTTTCGTTATCATTGTTATAATCAAGATAAACAGGAGCAGATTTACTTCCGATGGAATATTCTTGAGGGAAATTATTTGCCATTAGGGTAATATCAAAACTAAAGTCAAATGGTTTGGAAAAGATTAATTCATTATTAGAATTATATCCTTTAACCATAATAGTATAATCGAAAGATGAGAATGATATTGATTCAGGAACTGTAAAAGAAGGGGGGTCTGTAGTAACCAGTAAATTACTTCCTGTTGGAAGTGGTCCTACGCTTGTTTCACTATTTAAAATAATGAATCGATCATCAGAAATAGCTAATTCTAAAAGTACAGAATCAGCAGTACCCCAACCAGCAAGGTTATTGAGTTCAACCTCGATTTCTATTGTTTCACCCGGATTTATATTCCCGTCACCATCTCCTATGACATCTGTATATTGCACATTATTAATATTGATAAATGCTAATTCAGGATTGAAGTCTTTCACAGATAGAGATGGATCACCGAAAATTACAATTTCCATATAGCACCATTTCATCACAGTGCTTTCTAAAGCAGAGTTCAAATTATCTAAAAGAGAGTAGTTATGTGATTCTCCGATAGCTCTCATATCATAGATAAACATAGCATCAAAAAATGATCTATCAAAGAATTGTGAAGCACCATCAGTAGAACCTGGATAATACCAACCGTAGCGAGTATTACCAATAAAAGTATGTAAGCCATGTTCTGCTATTAGCAAATGTTCAGCTACTGATTCGTTACCTCCACCAGTTCCTCCACTTGTTCCATTATCAAAAGCTGCAGGATAACATCCTTGAGTATAGAGAAAGCCGTATTGGGTGTTAGTTAACATATTATTAATTGTAGATGAATTCAAACCACAAACAGTGTTCTCGTTAGCATGTCCCATGTGGTTCATTATTGTAGCGTTTTCATTGATAGCTTCAACAACTTCAGGAGTTGAATAATTACCATCTCTTTGATATCTTGTCTTGAATAGATAATCTTCAGGCATTCTATCCTTAATTTCATCTTTATAATCACCACCCCATGTCACAGGGTCATTATTCAAATTTTCTCCAAACATTACTGCTACATTATCAGCATAATTATTAGTACTTTCATAAGAGATAATTTTGTTAAATATGTGATTAAATTCAGTAGCAGTTTCAGCTGGCATTCTACCTACAGAAATCTCTGGAGATAAATCAATCATTTCATTTTGGTCTGCATAAATGCCATTTCCATTATCATCCCAAGAACCATCTAAACAAGCATAATACAAGTCTGAAGGCATAGAATAGTCAATTGTACTTCCTACTGTACCATATACACCACGGTAAGGAACTATTTCATCATCTCCACCCAGAATAACATATTCTAAAGGACTTGAAGTATTTGCCCAAGAGTTGTAGGCATCAGTGATAAAGGTCTTAATTTTAGCAGGATTATCTACTCCATTATAATTACTGTATATTTCATTAGTTTCTACAATCATAGTAGATACACCTTGGCTAATCTTCCAATCAGCATAATATTGCATTGTTTCTACCAAATTGCTATTAGTAATTATAATCAACTTTTTAGGGGATGATAAATCAATATTACGTGAAGAATTAGTTGAAATTTCTCTATAAGTTGAGCTTGCTTCACGGTTTAAAATTTTGCCTCTTAACTTTTTTTCAACTTTGGCGAAATCCAGAATCTGCACTTCTTGTTCAGCATCAGATGCTTTAGTAGTTAGAGCTATCTCAGCTGTTTGAAAGTAATTAAGATTTTTTGTTACAGGATTATATTTATATGGATAAATATTGATGATTGCAAATGAATAACCGTTGAGTTTTTGAACCCCAAGAAAACGATAATCTTCGTAAGGATAAGCTTTATCATTAGAATATATTTTTTCGTCTCTTCTTGTTAATTCAAAAGATTGTTTACTAATAGGTTGCTGTTGCTGAGTTTCTTCAATAGTAATATTATTCCTAAGAATAGTTGATTCGCTCAAGGTTATCTGAACAGATTCTACCTCTTCGCCTTGTGGTAAAAGAATCTTCACCGGATAGAATGGTAATAGAGGCGCACCTGCTTCCTGTCTGAGAGGAAGGTCTTTAGTGAATTTATTACCCTTAAACTGCGGTTTGTCCATCTCTACTGTTAAATTAACATCTGCTATAAGTCCTATTATAGATAGTAAAATAGCGTAAATAATCACAAGTCTTTTCATTAATTTATCCTTTCCCTTATTATAATTTTCTTCCATTAACAAGTATCTACAAAGAGTGATAAAAGTAAAGTAAATTCTGTTAAAACTACTATTTATGTTACTCAAATGCAAAATACTAATTGCTAATTTATACAAATGCAAAAATTATTCCTTATACAAAGTTGATTACTTAACCTCTTATCTTTCTTTATATCGCCTTAGTTAGTGTCTCAAAAAATAAATGGGAAAATTTGAGATACTAATGAATGCCTATAGATAGTGGATTAATATTCAACTCAAGTTAAAGTAAAGTAACATTTTACTTGACAATAATAATTCTAAATCAATATTTTATCCTATATTAAGAATATCTAAATTATAAAGGGAAAAACTATGAAAAAAAATGTTCTTCTGTTTGCTTTTATTGTATCAACTTTACTATTGTTTTCTACTCATAATTTAACAGTGAATGGTGAAGATAGCACTACTGCTACTCTGGGAGATGATGTAGAAATATACTTTGAATATGAAACTATCGGGAATAGTGCTATAATATCATTTATGGTGGATATACCTATGGTAGATACTTCAGATTTTGACTTCTTACAAGGGGAATTAGTAGATGGTGGCTCTCTTGATACGACTCCGGTAGATGGTGTTTTCCAAGGTTCAGTCACAGCTTTTTGGCAACCCCCAAGTGGAATACCTCTCTTAATTACAGTGGTTGATGAAGATGTCTCTGATGAAGCAACTATTACGTTTTCTGAACTAAATAGCACCTTCTCTATATCAGGAAGTGTAACCCAAGAGAGTTCTTATGGTTTTGACTTACCTGTTTATCCTGCTCTTGTGAATACTTTCTATAACGCAAGCTTAACTGACTTTGCTGACTTAGACTTTACTGGTGATATTGAAGATTTACTAACTTTTTTCGAAGAAAGATTCTTAATTTCTGAGCTTAATAGTTTTTTAGGTAACTACACCATTACAATCCCAGATGAAATATCTGATGTTCCTTGTATAGTTATGCCTATTACTCTTTTAGATATTGAAGGTTCTCATACAGCTCCTGACCCTTACGTTGGTAATTTTAATGGTGCTGTATCTAACATCGATTTTCTCTATACTTTGCCTGACGGTATCTTTAGTGGTAGTGTAGTTAATGAAGAAGGAGAGCCAATTGCCGATGCAGGAGTTGATCTGTACTGCGAAGAAACTGATGAATATGCCTATGGTTTTACTGATGAAGATGGCTCTTTCTCAATTCCTCTCAATAATGGAACTTACGATCTAATGGTTATTGCTTATGAATATGAAGCTTATTTTGGGGAAGTGATAATGAATAATCAAGATATAAATATGGATATTCCTTTAGTTGCTGTTTCAAATGATGAACAAGATATATTATTAGTCCCTACTATTGAAGTATCTACTTACCCTAACCCCTTTAGAAAAAATGTAAATATAGAGGTTAAATCCTCAACAAAGCAAGCAACTTCTATTAAGATTTATAACTTAAAAGGACAATTAGTAAACACCCTTAATGAAGATAATATTGTCTCAAATAATCTCACTTGGAATGGTAAAGATGCTAATAACAAGTCAGTAGCAAATGGTATTTATTATCTTAGAGTAGCACAAGGTGAGCAAGTAGTTAATAAGAAAATTGTATTGATGAAATAGTGCAGTAAGTTTCATGGGGAGTGCCTGCATCTTTGCAGGCATCTTCCGTCACAGATAGCAGTAAAGTTGAGGCTACAGTCTTCTTATCATATATCAGTGTTCACTAGTCGATTCTACAAAGTAATAATCACATCATCATCTGATTCATCTTCAGGGTTTTTAGGCTCATTTCTTCTTTTAAAGAATCTTCTCAACCAACCCCAGAAAAAAATTACAGGGAATATTAAGCCCAGAAGGGTTCCCAGAGAATAGATAGCATTGAGAATAATCTTTTCTCGGAAAACCTTTTCAAAATCATGATAGAATTTTTCTTTAGAGAAGCCGAAACTTCTATTGAAAGCAATATTAAAATA
Organism: Cloacimonadales bacterium (SeqCode); assembly: GCA_963692475.1. Taxonomy (GTDB): domain Bacteria; phylum Cloacimonadota; class Cloacimonadia; order Cloacimonadales; family JAFGVF01; genus JAEKNW01. Next base: position 1,126,157 of record OY829950.1, on the reverse strand, counting down.
GGAATTCGAGGTAAATAAATTACTGAATGCTAAATTATTCTTTTTATGAAGATACTCTACTGCCATAGCTGATTTGGCATAGAAAGTAGTAAGTTTCCCTCTATCTTGTGGGTATTTATCTTCCATTTCACTAATAGTTGGAATATCTTGGAATAGATAATCCACGCCCAAAGCATAAACCATATTAGTTGAGAATTGCTTAGAAAAATGGATTGCCATTCCTTCATGAAACCAGAGAGGAGCATCTTTAAAATGATAATCTATAAAAGCATGAATGTATTCATGATGAAGTATTTGATAGAAATTTTCTTTATTCCCTAAGTCTAAATAGTTTTTGATATAAATAACACTATCACTCCTACTATAAAAAGCATTGCTGTGTTCGGTTATTCCACCAAAAGTGGCAACTAAATTCTGAAAATCTTGCTGATCATGACTTAGATAAATTCTTGCTTTAAATTTTGGGTAAACTCCTATATCCATCTGAAATCTGTCTATTAATTTCGGGAGATGTTCCATTATTTCTTGAGCAAGAGCCTTATCTTGTTCATTAGCTTGAATTTCTATCAAATCATCGGAATATATTACCTTCTTAGCACTAAGAAATGATAGGTTTAGAATTAATATAGCAAAAACTATTAATATCCTAAATCTATTTTTCATTAACCTTTTTACCCAAAGAAGCTAAGTAGATAACAAATTCCTTTTCACCATCTAAACCCAGATATTCATTAATGAATTCATCTATGAAAGCACCTATTCCGCAAACACCACAGTTAATAGATTCTCCTGCAAGATATAGGTTTTGACATACATGACCCGCATCTAAGTACATATAACGCCATGACCTTGCGGTATATCTCCAGACAGTTCGCTGGGGTATCACACTCCAGATAAAATTAACAGCGCTTTGTTTAATCATATTTTGACGATTACAAGCTATCCAGAGTTTTTCAAGTGTTTCTGCTTCAGAATCCATTAATACTATGTTATGCTTGGCAGCATTATAGAAGTATAAACCCTTTTGAATACCTTCCACTCTATTAATATATAGATAAGTTTCAAATGGGTGGCGAGCCCCTGCAGAAGGTACTGTTCTAAAGGTAACACTATTTTTAGGAGTCTCTTTAATCTCTTTCACCCCTTGAGTTAACCAGAGTAAATAAGATAACTCATCTTTAGAAATTGCTACTTCTGAGTATTCTCGAATAGATTTCCTATTCTCCAAAATTGCTCTGAAATCATTATTCTTAACTTGTATAGTCTGAGGATTAGGAAGCTTTATTACTTCACCAGTCATTGATTTAAGAATCTCAGGCTTTGGAACTCCTTTCATTTGATCAGAAACATTTGCATAGAGATAAGAAGTGAGTTGAGTAAATTTCTTGCCTATTTCCTCGACTTCTTTATTCTTTTCAATAGTTTCTGCTATCTCAGATTCATATTCTTTACTTATACGAGCATAATCTTCATCACTCACTTCAATCTCATCTTGAATTACTTTATCTTCATATCCGCGGGACTTCATTCTTAGGTAAAAAAATCTTTCTCTTACTTTATCCATAATTCACCTCATTAAAATTTTATTGCTTTACTAGTATAATTAATAAGCAATTATTTGTCAAATAAATGTTTATTTTTACTTAATCATAAGTGAAGAGATAGATTATCTGTTTAAACCCAAATAATGCAGTAGATCTTTTAGAATAGCACTATATTCATTTGCTAAAGCATTTTACATAATTTCTCAGAGTATATATATTATATACGCTGATAAATTCTGTAAAACCTTAATGCACCCCCTGTGTCCCCCTCAAAAAAGGGGATAAGAATCTGCACTCTTCTGCAAAGCTCTACTGCACTATTCTGGTTAAAAAAGCAGTTTAGCTAAATTCACTGCAAGGCAGAATATTACAAAGGATGTTATTGCTAAAATATCAAATTTGGGAATAGAAATAAGGTTATCTGTCCTTTCTTCACTATAACATTTAGCTTCATAATTCAGGACAATGGAATCTGCATTTAGCAAAACTTTATGGATAAGAATATTTAGAAGGATAATGGTTTTCCTCAATGGATTCTTCCTATTATCAAGGCATCGTGATTTTTGAGCTATGGTAATTTGATGATATAAATCGAATATTATTGGAATTTGGATTATCACTAAACTAATCATTGTAGCAATTTTTACAGAATTCACAAAAGGAATTTTCTTTAGTAAAACTTCCACCGCATAATTAATTTCTCTAATTGTTGTTGTTGCTATAAATAATATACTAATCATGGAAATCAGAACAAGTTTAAGAACAAAGGATGTACTTGTTATTAACCCTGGGAGATAAATATGATTAAGAAAAAGCTCTTCACTGTTTGAAAATCTAAACGCTGAAAAGAGTATTATCAGTGGTATTATATGTAAAAAATAAGGCAACTCTCTTAAACATTGTCGCAAACTAACTCCTGCTTTATAGTATAAAAATAAAACCAGACCAGCAAAGATAATGAAACTTAGCCAATCTTCACAAATGCTTTTCAGAGTAATTGTTGAAATCCCAAACACAAGCATAGCTAAGAGCTTTGTTACAGGATTTAATCTGTGAATCAGAGAATCATTGCTGTAATAATGAAAGAGAATCATCTCAACCAACTCATTTCACTCTTCAAGCATTTAGGTATCTTTATCTGATAATTACTTAATTCATCAGGTAGTTCATCTTGATTCATCTCCTTGTCATACAGAAGTTTACCAGCTCCAAGAATCAATAAACGATTAGCATGAGCAAAAACTTTCTCTAAATCATGAGTTATTACAAGAAGCGTCTTTCCCATTTGGTGTAAATTTACCATCTGTTGTAATACCTGTTTAACCCCAGCAAAATCAAGACAATTAAAAGGCTCATCAAAAATAATAATCTGAGGGTTCATGCACAGAACTCCAGCTATTGATAATCGTTTTTTTTCACCACCTGATAACTGAGAAGGAACTCTTTTCTCATAACCAGCTAAACCAACTGCTCCAAGTACTTCTTTTACCAATTTATCAATCTCTTTTCTCTTAATTCTTAAGTTTTCTAATCCGAAAGCAATATCATCATATACTGTTTGTCCTACTATTTGAGTATCTGAGTCTTGAAAGACTATGCCTACCTTCTTCCTTACCTCAAGTCGCTGTTTTTCGATAGGGACTCCATTAAACAGAATTTCTCCTTGGGTAGGAGTGTAAATGCCGTTCAATAGCAAAGTTAAAACACTTTTGCCAGAACCATTCTCACCAGTAAGAATTATAAAATCACCTTTATTTATATTTAATGAGACAGATTTTAAAGCTTCATAGCCTGAAGGGAAGCAAAAAGAAACATTTTGTAAAGAAATCATAAAATCTGCCAGCTTAAATGGTGCCTAATTCTCTGAGTTATCACTAAAGCAATTCCTAATTTAATCATATCACCTATAATAAAAATCCAATAAATGGACAGAGAATTTTGCCAGCCTTGAGGGAATTTATACATTAACCAAAGAATTCCCAAGAGATGAATCACTCCAAATCCAACTATGAGAGCAATGATATCCTTTAACCAATTCGGTTTTCCAGCAGAGATTAATGATATAAAGAAGCTAGCAACTAAGTAACCAATTAAGTAGCCACCTGTCGGACCATAAAAGTTGTGAAATCCTCCATTTCCCCCAGAAAAAACAGGTAAGCCAATAGCCCCCAATAGGAGATATATTGTAACACTATACAATGACCATTTCATTGGTAGTGATAAAGCAACAATAAATATGAACATATTTGCAATCACTATAGGTACAATACCTGTAGGAATAGCTATATAAGAACCTATAATTATCAATGTTGTAAATAATGAAGCATAAATCATCAATTTTATACTATTGTTATCATTCATATTAGTAAACCTTTAATTCTTAATTTTGAGCTACTATTAATTTCATTAACAAATAGTCAAGGTTAAAAAAAGGTGGCTCAAATTCAAGTTTGATGGAAATTTCATAAATAGGTCACCTCTTTGTAGAATTTTCTGTTAACACCCAATAATCAATCTTTTAGTTCTTGGCAAATCTAAATCCTTCATTATCTGCTTTATGTCAGATAGTCTATTGGCGGTTTATTAGGGGTTTATTGGGCATCTACTAGCCATCCACTAATCTGAAAACCAACAGACACCTGATAGTGAAGATATATAAGTTCAATACATATAATATGATCCTTTAGAAAAGAACTATGGATTAATTAAAAGACATGCTTGCCTACTATTGTTTTAAATTATATTAGGCTCTCTCCAAAGTAGAGTTGGTTAGTTTTATCATGAAACTTGTTTTTACTGAAAGGAGGTGTTAACATCATCAAAAAAAACGAAATATTATCGCTCTTCCAGGGCTAAGATAAATTTAGGTTTCATATATACAGGGTCTAACGAGCCCTGCCTATTAGATTAACATCCCTTCGGGATTATATGTGTATTAACTTCCATAAATTGACTATATATTTGTTAACATCTTACGACAATATTTATCATATTACCCACTCTACTTGGGATAGAGCCGAATATACTATAATAAAAGTCTCTATTTTACCACTATACTTGAACCCAAATAATGCAATAGATCTTTGAGAATAGCACTATATTCTTTTGCAAAAGTAACTTACATAATTCTTCCGAATATATATATTATATGCGTCAGAATTCTGCAAGTTATTTTGCTAAAAGAATTTGCACTCTTCACTAAAGCTCTATTGCATTATTTTGGTTGAACTTGAGCTTTATATCATAAAACAAAAAAGCTAACCTATTTGCATAAGTTAGCTTTTTTAATATATATTATTGAGAATTATTCTGCAATAACTTCAACATTTGCACGAGGGATAAGAACATCCTTGCCATTGTTGAGTTTAGCTTTAAGAACTCTCACTAAGGTTTCAGATTCAACTTTGGTAAGGGGTTCAGGTAATTCAGTAATTCTACCAATTTCACCAAAGTTTGGTTGTCTAATCACACGAATAAGAGAACCTATTTCCAGAGATGCCATTTCAGCTTCTTTAGCAACTAATTTTTCACCTTCTACAAGAGGAAGTGGAATAATTACTTCAGGTCTCATAACACCAGCACGAATTTGGGTAAATCCATGAACAGAAGCTTTATGACCTTCAAATCTTTGGAGAAGTTCAAAGGTGTTTTTAGCCATGTTAATAGGACCAAATCCTTCTGTAACAACCAAGGTAACACCTATTTTTTCGTGACCAGTAATTGCAACTCCAATATCATAACCAAGAAGTTTCTTTAAATCTTGGTCATCAACTCCACCAGAAATAATTGCATGTACACCAACTTGAGCAGCTTTTTTAATTGCATCTAAAGAGCATAAAGCTCCAGCAACAATTATTTTTCCTTTGCAATCAGGAGTAATAGTAGCAGGGTCTAAGTGGTCATTAGGTGTTTTAGCTAACATTTTTATTTCTCCGTTAGTTTCACCTGCTAAACCGAAAATCCCTTGTATATAAGCTGATCTATTTTCAATAACAACACCTTCATTAGGAATCACTTCAGTAACAACTCCATCGATGAAAGCTTTGATTTCTACTGGAATTCTTGGTTCTCTAAGAACTGCGTTTCCTGTTGCAGGAGAGACACTTTCAATTTCGCCATCAATTGGAGATTTTACAGAATTTTTAAATAAACCAGTTCCAAAAAGACCTTTAGTTTCTGCAAGAATTTGGTCTTTATGGATTTTGTCTCCAACTTTAACCTTTAAGAAGTTACCTAACATTTGGGGAGTAACTCCTAATTTATTAGCCATTTTGAAAGGTATAACATTACCTGGTAATGAAGTATTAGCTACTATATCATCGGCTTTAACTTTATCGCCTTTCTTTACTGTAACTTCCCCTTTTAAAGGAAGAATTCTTTCTTTTCTTAGTACAATATTATCAGTAACTGTTAATCCAGCTGAATATGCTTGTGCCATTATTTCCTCCTATTTTAGTAGTTCTTGTGGGTAAGCTTTAAGTTCTTTCATCCATTTGATTAGTCGTGGTACACGCTCAGCTGTTTCCACTGGTAATACGAATGGTCTTCTACCACGAGTATCAAGCACAATACCTACTTCACCACCGGTTAACTCAGTAGTGATATCTTGATTTTTACCAGCACCGATATCTAAACCTCTACCAGGTTTTAATTCAGCTTTGGCAACAGAACCGGTTGGGCATGGTAATAATCTTAATTCACCAAATGGTATTTTCTCTTCAAAAACAGTACCATCAGGAAGTTCAATCTTTGCTTCTAAAGCAACTTTCCCATCTTTAATCTTTCCTACTGGAGCAACACATGTACCAATATAAATCATACAGTCTTTATTGAAAACTTCAGTAGCTACTTCTTCATTGATAGATGCTAAAACACCTAAATGAGGCATCATAAAGATAGAGTCCACAGCTAATTTCGTTATACCTTCTGGTAAGAAAGAATCTATCAACATCATCATTGTTTGGTTTCTTCTTGGAGCATGAGATAAAACACCACCTGAACCTACTAAAAGGTCGAGTGTAAGCATATCAACTATAGTATCGCCTGATTCAGATTGAGAGAATGCTTCAGCAATATCAGAATTCTTTTGAGTTCCTTTAAGGTTAACAGCAAACTCTTTGTGTTGGATAAAAGCTAATCTAAGAGCTTCTTTAGCAATTGCTTGCTCTAACACAAGTTCTTTGAAAAGAGCAGGAATAGTTGTAGGTCTAATCATTTTATTCTTGATCATATTACGTAGCTCTTTTACATCTATATCAAAAGGAACCCAACGTAAAATATTATCTAAACCTGCACTGGCAAGAACATTAGAAATACTATAGCTCATACCAAGGTTAGCAGACACAGTTCTGTTGAATATAAATTCTTCTGTAAATACAGAGAATACGTCGGTAGTTGCACCTCCAATATCCACACCGAGAACTTCAATATTTTCTTGTTTAGCAATTGTCTGCATAATATTACCAACAGCAGCAGGGGTTGGCATAATTGGGACTGGTTTAAGGTCTGGACCAACAGTCCATGCCATCAATTTATTATAACCCGGAGCTTGTTGCATAACATGCTCCATAAATATTTCATGAATTTCATCACGAGCAGGTCCTAAGTTTTCTCTTTCTAAAGTAGGTCTGAGATTATCAGTTATCATTAAATCAACTTTATTTCCTAAAGTTTTTTGAATATCATCTCTTGCCTGGATAGTTCCAGCATAGATAACAGGTAATTTATAACTAGAACCAAGTCTTGGTTTAGGATCAGCAGCACCGACTAACTCAGCCATCTCCACAACATGCTTATTACTTGTAGCATTGTCAGTATGACCTGCCATTAATATCATATCTGGTCTGAGATGACGAATTCTTTCAATTTTTTCATGATCCATTCTTTGGTCATTACTTGCAATCAAGTCCATAACAATCGCACCAGCACCAAGAGCAGCTCTTTCTGCTGACTCTCCTGTCATTTTAGCAACAACACCGGTAACCATCATCTGTAATCCACCACCTGCAGAGGATGTTGACACATAGGCATCAGCCCCAATATCACCATTTCTTGGAATAATAAGTTCAGAATCTTTGATTAAAGTAATGTTAGGATTGTTATATTTTAACCTTGCTAACTCTTCTAACTCTTGTACAGCATTCAATACTCCACGGGTAACATCATTTAATGGTGCTTCAACTGTAGTAGGAGCTTCACCACGCACTGTTTGACGGTATTCACCATCAACAAATTCTATAAGAATAGCTTTTGTAGTAGTTGAACCGCAATCAGTTGCAATGATACGAGTCAATTTTTTCTTCTCGTACTGCATTATTTCCTCCGTTTATAATAATTTATTTACTTTTTTTCCAGAACAGAAAGATTTTTTTTATCTTTTTGTTTCTCATTCTTCGTTTTTGTCGTCTTTTTTCGTATTTATCTTTAAATAATTCTGCATCTAATTCATCAATTCTTTGAGAGAGCATTTTCAGATAACGGTCCTCGTCGATGAGAGTAGCAAATTCTTGATATGCTTTTTGATCAAAAATTAACTCAGCTACGGGCATTACAAAATATAGTAACTGACTACCAATATGGTTTAAAGGTAGAAACATTTCAGTAGCAATTAGTGCAGGTGCTGCCATGTTTCTTTCGACAATATACCTTGCTACTTTTTCTATTAAATAGACAGCTCTCTCTTCGGAAATAGATACAATCATATATTTATTACGCTCTCCCCATCGTTAATACAATAATCTTCTTAGGTCCAGCTTTTTTCAATACTTTACAACACTCTTCAACTGTTGAACCAGTAGTAAAAACATCATCTAACAAAATTACAGATTTATGTTTTAAGTCAATATTTTTCTTAAGTTTAAATGCCTGACTAATATTTCTCATTCTGTCTTCGTGCTCCAAAGTTGCTTGAGAAAGCGTATTAGTTACTCTTTCAATAATATCACTACTATACTCACACTTAAGAAGAGTAGCAAGTTTTTTAGCAATGAGAGCTGCTTGATTATATCCTCTCTCTCTTTTTCTTACTGAATGTAACGGTACCGAAGTTATAATATTTAAGTCAAGCATTAATTTTAACTTTTTTATTTGCTTATATATCAATTCAGCTATAAAATCACTTATAGATTTTAAATTAAAGAATTTTAAGTTGTAAATTACTGAGACTGCAACCCCTCTATAACGTACGATAGAGATTAAATAGTCATAAGATAATCCTTCAACTTTAGTAACAACAGGAATTAGATATTCAATATTATTTAAACAATTTTCGCAAAGGAAATCATTCTGTTTATTAATTCTTTTCCCACAATGAATACACACTGGTGGGAAAAGTAAATCAAGCAAAGAATTTTTCAATAGAGGCAAATATCTCTTCACCGTCCGTAGAAAGGACTTTATCTTCTGCAGCTCTTTCAGGATGAGGCATCATTCCAAGAACATTTTTGCGTTCGTTTAAGATGCCAGCTATATTATCTATTGCACCGTTAGGATTGCTTTGAATATTGATTTCACCTTTCTCATTACAGTATCTAAAAGCAATCAAGTCTTTATCTTGCAATGTCTTTAGACCATTGCTATCAATAAAGTAGTTACCTTCTTTATGAGCAATTGGGATATCAAGAGCTTTCCCAGGAGTTAGTCCTTTTGTGAAAACAGAATCTTGATTTACTGAAGTTATAAACTGATGTTGGCAGATAAATTTTAAGCTTTGATTCATCATTAAAGCTCCTGGGAGAAGCCCTATTTCAGTTAGTATCTGAAAACCATTACAAATACCCATAACTAAACCACCCTTCTGGGCAAACTTAATAACTTCTGCTATAACAGGAGAGAATTTAGCTATTGCTCCACACCTCAAGTAATCACCATAAGAGAATCCACCTGGAATAATTACAAGATCTGGATTTTTTAACTGAGTCTCTTTATGCCAAACAAAATCAACTTGATGTCCTCTAATTTTACTGATATGAAAGGCATCGTGGTCGCAATTTGAACCTGGAAAAGTTATGACATTGATTCTCATTACTATTCTCCAGGAAGGGTTTCAAGATTCCAAGAATATGTCTCAGTATTAGGATTAGCTAATATCTTTTCACAGATTTCATGGATTTCATTTTCAGCTGCATCTAAATCATTACTGTTCAATTTAACTTCAATAAACTTACTAACTCTAACTTCTTCAATATTATCATAACCTATAGAGTGAAGAGAGTTCATAACTTGCTTACCTTGCGGGTCGAGTACACTTGGTTTTAAGGTAACGAATACTTTTGCTTTAATCATATTATCCTCTTGTTTAATTTATATTTAACTAAGCATCATAAAAAAAATTAACGAATTTTATGTCAAGATAGTTATCTATCTGACACTTCTAAGAGCTTGGGCAATATTTAGAGAATAATCTCCAATATGCTCAAAATGTCTTAATAAATCAATATATAACAGTTCAGCTTGAATATCAGAATTACCAGAAGTTATTCTTTCACGAGCATTGTGTTTATATTTCTTCCTGATATTATTAATTTCACTTTCAATATTATATGCCTGTTTGAGGTCATCTCTTTTCATGTGTTCTAACATTTTAGAATTATAAAGAGCCATAAACTCTTTCACCGCTTTAGCAATATCATTTATTTCCTGAGTTGCTTCAGGGTGCATCTGTAATTTCCTATCATATTTTTTCTTAGTAATTAGCATTATCCGAAGTACAGAATCACCTATTCCTTCCAACTCATGAACAATTCTAATCATGGCATTAATGTTCTTGGCATAAGTGTCTGTTAAAGACTCCTCTGAGCATATTGTCAAGAAGTTGGTAATCTCACGTTGCATCTGATCAGTTAGCTTCTCTTGACGACTAATTTTATCAACTTCATCTCCTAATTTTTTGTGAGGATTGAAGAAAAGGTGTAAAGATGTATCAAACATATCTTCACAGATTCTAACTAATTTGAAGATTTCTTGTCTGGCTTGTTCAAGGTTAAATGCTGTTGGATCTATTCTTCCTGATTGAAGATAAACCAATTTATACTCTTTATTTTCATCATTTTTGTTAGGCTTCACAATCTTTTCAACAGCTAAAGCAAAATATTTGACTAACCAAATACAGATTAGAGTGTTAACCACATTGAAGGCAGTATGAAAGAGACTTAGTTTAAGTGGTAAATTTATTTGACTATTTTCCCAAGGAGAGAGCCAATCAATGAATTGGATGAAATAGACAAAAATGAAGGTCATCCACAGCACACCAAAGAGGTTGAAAAGTAGGTGAGCACGGGCTGTTCTACGAGCATTAACTGAAGTACCTATTGCTGCCAGGTAAGCAGTAATAGTAGTACCTATGTTTTCACCTAAAACAATCATTGAAGCAGTAGGGAAATCAATCCAGCCTCTATATGCCATAGTTACAGTAATAGCCATAGCCGCACTTGATGATTGAACGGCAATAGTTAAACCAGCTCCTAAGAGAACAAATATTACATAGGAGAGAAATCCTCTACCCGTAAAGTCTTTAACAAATTCAAAGATTTCAGGATGTGCGTTCATATCCGGCACAGAATCCTTTAAGAATGATAGTCCTAAAAATAACAAACCAAAGCCAATAAAGACCTCTGCCCATTCTCTTTTTAATTTACTTTTAGAGAAGAAAAGAGGTAGTCCAATACCTATCATGGGTAAGGCGATAGCTTGGATTTTGAATTTAAATCCTACAAAGGCAACAATCCAAGTTGTAACTGTAGTACCAATATTGGCACCCATAATAACCCCAATAGATTGTAGCAAGGTTAAAAGTCCTGCATTAACAAAGCTCACAACCATAACAGTTGTCGCAGAAGATGATTGAATTAATGCCGTGATTAGAAAACCTGTGATTACTGCCATGAATCTATTCTTAGTCATATAATTCAGAATAGACTTCATTCTATCACCAGCAACTTTGTGAATGCCATCACTCATTACTTTCATTCCATACAAAAATACACCAAGAGAACCTAATAAGTTAAAAATTAATACAATAGAGTTCATTAGAACAGAATCCTTTATTCAATATTTTAAAAAAAAGAGGCAGCCCAAAAAAAGGCTGCCAAAGGTTTATGACTTTATGTGAGAAGAAAGTTCTGAGATAGTAATATCTACTTGCTTTCTATCATGTAAATTTTTCAGAGTTACCACCCCTCTTTCAAGTTCATTTTCTCCTAAAATAAGAGCATATTTTGCTTTTACCTTATCAGCAGCTTTCATTTGTGCTTTGAGAGAAGTCTTATCTGGATCATATTCTACAGAGATTTCCTCTTGTCTTAGTGAACTAATAACTTGAGCAACTTCTGCTTGAGCTTTTTCGCCAATAGCAACAATATATACTTCCGGAATGACCTCATCGCCAGAGAAAAGGTTTTCTAATTCCATGGAAAGGAGTAATCTCTCAAAGCCTCCGGCAAATCCAATACCAGGAAGAGATTTACCTCCTATCTGCTCTACTAAGCCATTATATCTTCCACCAGCACCTATAGCATTTTGAGCTCCTAATTTGTTGTTAAGGAATTCGAAAGCAGTATGAGTATAATAATCCAAACCTCTAACGATTTTGGGATTAACTGAATATGGCACTTTGAACTGTTCTAAATATTTCTTTACTTCTTCAAAGTGTGAAGAGCACTCTTCATCTAAATAATCTAACATTACAGGAGCATTTTTCCCAATTTCTTGACAAGTTTTTACTTTGCAATCAAGTAATCTACGTGGTTTTTTATCTAATCTGGATTGGCAATCATGGCATAATGATTCTTTGTGAGGTTTAAAATACTCACTTAAAGCTTGGTCATATCTTTCTGCTACTATCGCGTTACCAACACTATTAATCTCTACTTCAAAATCAGTAAGGCCTAATTTCTTAATAAAGGTGTAAAATAGAGCAATCACTTCAGCATCAACATAAGGATTATTACTACCAATTGCTTCCACACCATATTGATAAAACTGACGATATCTACCTTTCTGAGGTCTATCATATCTGAACATAGGACCAGTATAGAAAAGCTTTTGAATTCCTGTTTGAGCACTTAAATTATTTTCCACAAAACTTCTAACAACAGGAGCTGTTCCTTCAGGTCTTAGCGCAAATACTCTTCCTTTTTTATCAGTAAATTTATACATCTCTTTCTGGACAATATCAGATGTCTCTCCTGAACTTCTCTCAAAAAGGTCTGCTTCTTCGAAAATAGGAGTTACTATCTCTCTAAAATTGAATAATTTAGCAGTATTTTTAAAAACATTTATAATGTATTCCCACTTATAACTTACTTCCGGCAAAATATCATAAGTCCCGCGAGGGAGATTATATTTTGAACTCACCAAGATACCTCTTTAGATTTTTTTTGTCATAATTTTTAGTTAAGCTAAATAGTCAATTATTATTCTTTACTGACTTTAATAATATCTTTTTATAAACTTATCATACTAGATTAATATAAACCTAAATATTAATATTCAGTAATATTTTAATCAAGAGATTCGAGAAGTGCTTGTATCAATTTTTGTACTTTTATTGGTTTGTAGATAACAGTATATCTAACACCTTTCAGTTCACTAATCACATTTTCATCAAGAATAGTTCGAGTCATAATGATAAGAGATATTTTATGATTTAACAGCTGTGTTTTATTCTGAGTGAAGAATTCATCAAATCCAGAGTTATATTCAAAGAAGATTAAATCGAAATCATCATTGAATTCACTGTATTTATTATAGAATTGATAATTAGGCATTGCCTTTGCTGGAATATTATATTTTTTTAAAGTTTGAATGATAAATTTTTGACTTCCCATATCCTCATCAATAATAAGAATATCTTTTTGTTTGATAATATCAATATCTGTTTTGTGGAGTAGATTTTCTGATTCATTAAAAACACTCATATCATAATCTAAGTAAAAATAGACTGTAGTTCCCTCACCTACATTTGAGCTCAACCAGATGTTACCACCCATTTTAATAATTAGATTTCTGCAAGTAGCTAAACCTATTCCAATACCTGATTTGATGTTTTTCTTATCAGCTCTTGATTGAAAATTAAACTTATTGAATGCTTCTCTTTGTTCGTCTGTGGACATTCCCACACCTGTATCTTTGATGTAAAATATTATCTTTCCTTCATTAGGATGAGTATATCCACACTCAATTATACCGTTTGGAGTAAATCTAATAGCATTGTCAAGGAGTTCTCTGAATACTAAGCTAAAATATTCCTTGTCATTAAACAAAATGTCTTTACCTTCAGACAAAGAGAAATAGTTAACCAGTTTTATATTATATCCTTTCTCTTTTATCTCGCTTTGCATTTCGCTTGTAATTTTCCTAATTTGGGTATTCAGACTGAATTCTTGATTATTAAGAATTCTGGTATTATTATTTAGTTCAGAGAAAGTTAAAATCTTCTCAACGATGTTAAGCAATTTACGGGAATTGAAAGAAATTATTTTTACATATTCCTCTTTTTTCTGAGGGTCAAGTTCTTGATCTATTAGTAGTTGTTCGAATCCCTTTTTAACATTTAATGGATCTCTAATCTCTCTAATGAAGTTATCTATCAAGTTGGTCGATTCATGAACTCTATTTTCTGCATCCTCTTTCATCTTTTTTAATTTGAATATTTCTCTTTTACTTTCAGAATTATCAATAAATTGAATAAAAGAAACATCTTGTTCACCATCTAAATACCTAAAGCTTATTAACAATGTTGGGAAAGATAATTTCTTAGTAGTAAATTCTATTTCATGAAATTTCAAATAATTATCTGAATTTTTATATTCACATATATCGATGATTTCATTTGGGAAAAAGTCTGTTATCTTAGATTTATTTTTAACTACATTGTCTCTAAAATCTGATTTAGCTACACTTTGATTAAAATCAATTATAAGACCTGACTTAGTATCTACAATAAAAATATATTGAAGTGATTTATTGAATATTTCAGAAAAAATACCTTTAAATCTTGAAAGTTCTTTTTTATATTTATTATTCTTTATTGCAACAAAAATGAAAACAGCAAAAAGCAGATAAATTGACGCAATCAATACTTTTTTCCCTATTTCAATCACATCTTGAATAGGATTTTCGATTTTCTCGTGAGTTTCGATGATTGCTTCATTTCGATATTGTTGGATATTGATCTTATATTTATCAGCAATATCTTTGTTGAAGAATAATTGAAAGAACTTCATATCTGTAAAATCAACTTTTTCAAGTGGCATATTGTTCAAAATCAAAATAATTTTTACAGATAGTTGCTTTACCATTTTATCAATATCAAGATAATATCCGCCAATCACTTCTGCATCATCTTCTTTTTCATAGATAGTGTAGATAGGTAAATTAAGTTCTCTATTTAGAAATAAAATCTGCTCAAAAAAATCTTTTTGCTTTCGTGAAGCATCTTGATATGCAGAAAGCAATAAAATAGCGCTCTTTCTACGAGAGTAGTACTCATATCTTGAAATATCTGAAAAGTTTTGTTTCCCGAAATCAATATATATAGCCTTTTCCTTTAACTGTTCTTTAGAATCAATATATTCCTTAACACTATCTTTGAGAATTTTACCTCTGTTACTATTATCTGAAATAATTAACAAATGCTCTAAATCTTTATGGAGGTTAGATATTATTTCTATTTGTTCGTGAAATGGGGGGTTAAAAGCTATTTGACCAAAAACATCTAAAATTAAAATATCTGTATCAGGGAAAATTTCTTCTCCATGTTCTACGCATAATTCCATTGCTTCTTTGTTGAAAGCAATAACTAAATCAAATTTACGAAATACACCGAACTTTTCTTTATAGAATTTTAGAAATGTCTCTTTATCACGATTCCAGACAATATAATTATCGCCAAGGTATTCAGCAATAACTCTGATATTGTTTGGCTTAAGAGCTCTTTCAAATGTAAGAAACATTTGCCTGTTTACTAAAAAATCGTGAGAGCCAGAGAATAAGATTAAAATACTCTTATCTTCTGCGTTTTTCCCCTCTTGAGCATAGAGATTATAGCTGAATAATACAATTATCATATAAACTAATATTTTTTTTATATTCATTTTTTCCCCATTTATTTACAATAATTTAGTTTTATTGCTTACTTGTAAAGTAATTTCTTTAATTATATTTATAAGACATGTGCATTAATCAAAATGAGTAATTATTTTAAACTTTTCGTTGACACAAAAATCAAGGTTTTAAATAATATGATTATATAAAAAAATAAGAAAAATAGGAGTACGACATGTCAGTTAAAGTATTAGTAGCTACAGATAAACCTTTTGCTCCAGTAGCAGTTAAAGGTATTCAAGAAGTGTGTAAGGATGCAGGATTCGAGTGTATTTTATTAGAGAAATATACTGACCAAGCTGATTTTGTTAATGCTGTCAAAGATGTTGATGCAGTAATTATCCGTAGTGATAAAGCCACCAAAGAAGTTATTGATAATGGGGATAATTTAAAAATTATCGTTCGTGCGGGTGCAGGTTATGATAATATTGATTTAGATGCAGCCACTGCAAAAGGTGTTGTTGCTATGAACACCCCAGGTCAAAACTCTAACGCAGTTGCTGAATTGGCTTTTGGGATGATGCTTTATAGTGCAAGAAACTTCTTTAATCCTAAAGCAGGTTCAGAGTTAAGAGAAAAGACTATTGGTATTCATGCTTATGGTAATGTTGGGCGTTATGTTGCCACTATTGCTAAGGGTTTTGGTATGACAGTTAAAGCATTTGATCCATTCATCTGCTCATGTAAAATGGAAGAAGATGGGGTTATTCCAGTTGATTCAGTAGAAGAGTTATATTCAACATGTGACTATATTTCTCTTCATATTCCTGCTAATGATAAAACTAAAAACTCAATCAATGCTTCATTATTTAATATTATGAAAGATGATGCAGTTTTAGTTAACACTGCTCGTAAAGAAGTTATTCATGAAGACGACTTAAAGAAAGCTTTCGCTGAAAAAGCAAAATTCAAATACCTTACAGACATAGCTCCAGCTTGCGATGCTGAATTGAAAGAAAAATTTGCTGATAGATATTTTGCAACACCTAAGAAAATGGGTGCTCAAACTAATGAAGCGAATATTAATGCTGGTGTTGCTGCTGCTAAGCAAATTGTTGCTTTCATTAAAGATGGTAACACAACTTTCCAAGTTAATAAATAAACTTAATTAGAAAATAATTAGAAAGAGGGATTTTTTTTAATATCCCTCTTTTTTTTGGCTCAAGTTCAAGTCTGGTGGAAAGATGAATGTATAACATAACAGTTTAGTTAATAATGTATTGATTAAAATATCCCCAGAGGGGCTAATAGTTAAACCCAAATAATCAATATTTTATAACCTACGTTCCCGACATTCATAACGATGAAAGATGTTCTATCTTAAAATATTTCAATAATATAACAGAAATTGCTTGACTTATTATCTCGTTATAAATATATTGTTCGTAACGATGATAAAAGGCAGGATAGTAAAGATGGCAGCAATAATACATCAAAAAGATAAAAAAACAGGGAATATTTATGTTTATGAGTCAATCTCTCATTGGGATAAAAATAAAAAACAATCTAGAGCAGTCCGTAAATGCATAGGCAAAATTGATCCTCAGACTGGTGAGGTTATACCCACTGGTACCTATAACAAAAAGAAATTAGAAAAAGATGCTAATGTTAAACCAGGACCAGTCCCAATAACAAAGTGTCACCGAAGTTTTTATGGTGCTACTTACTTGTTCGATAAAATAGGGGAAATAACTGGAGTTACAGCTGATCTCAAAGCTTGTTTCCCAAATGATTTTAAGCGAATCCTTTCAATAGCCTATTTTCTAATCCTTGAAGAGAATAATTCTCTAAGTAGATTTACTCACTGGCAAAGACTTCATATTCATCCATATGGCAAAGATATAGCATCACAGCGTAGTAGCGAACTTTTCCAATCCCTCGAAGAAGGAGCTCGCATAAACTTTTTTACCAAACAAGGGAAACGTCGTGCCGAAAAGGAATATTGGGCTTTTGATACTACATCTATATCCAGTTATTCAGAAACCCTTAACCAAGTAAAAAAAGGAAGAAATAAAGAAAATGACCGGCTTTCACAGATTAATTTGGCTTTATTGTTTGGTGAAAAATCAGGATTACCCTTCTATTATAGGAAACTACCCGGCAATATCACTGACGTTAAAACAATTAAACAGTTGATGAATGAATTTGACATAATGGGCTACAAAAAAGTCAAAGTTGTTATGGATCGAGGATTCTATAGTAAAACTAACATAGATATGTTATACAAAAACCATCAAAAGTTTATTATGGGGGTTAAATTAGGACTAAAATTTGTTTCTAATATCCTTGAAGAAGAACGAGGGAATTTGGCAATATGGACCAACCTGCAATCACAGTTTGGCACATATGGTATTTGTAGACCAATACAATGGGATTATGAGCAAAAACGTCCTTACATAGGTGATTCTATTAAGGAAAGTAGAAGAGCATACCTGCATATTTTCTATAATCATGAAAAAGCAGCTAAAGACCAAGTAGATATGAATGACTATTTGACCCGTCTGTATAATGATTTAGTAAATAATAACTGCAAAGATTTCCATTTAAAGGATTACTCAAAATATTTTACGGTAAGTGAAACTCCAAAACGTGGACTAAAAGTAATCCCAAATGAAGAGGTAATGAAAGAAACGACAAGAAATTTCGGATATTTTGCTCTTTTATCCAATGAAGTTAAAGACCCTTTTGAAGCTCTATCTATATACAGAAGCAAAGACATAGTAGAAAAAGGTTTTGGTAATCTTAAAGAACGCTTAAATTTTCGAAGACTACAAGTTTCTTCAGAATTATCGCTCAATGGAAAGATATTTGTTGAATTTATTGCTTTGATTTATTTATCTTATGTAAAAAAGAAAATGCAGGATGCAGGATTATTTGACAAGTGGACTTTACAAGGCTTACTAGATGAACTTGATGTTATAGAGCTATTAGAAGTACCTGGGCAAGGACGGATAATCGGAGAGATTACTGAAAAACAGAAAGATCTCTACGAAAAATTGGGTATTAATTATCCCTCGTTATAAATTTCGGGAACGTAGGTTATAAATGATATTACTATTTTTTTAAGTCGCTATATATTTATCTATTATCTTGCTCTGTCATTTATTATGAACACCCCGTCTGCTTCGCATCCACCCCTCTTAGAGGCATTTGCTAAGGCAAATGAAGAGGGGAATGAATCTTACTTGAGTTTGAATAAATATATTAGCGAGCTCTTTTTGTAAAAAGAGACCAAAAACTCAGAGATGTTGACTTTGTCAACACTCTGGATCCCTTTCAGGGATATCTATGAATAATCAAACTTATGATAAAATTTTAGAATTTACTTATTTTCTTCCACCAGACTTGAACTATAGCCTTACTTTATAATATCCACCAGATTTGAACAAGAGTCATTATCTTATTAACATCTTGTCAGTTTTAAGACTTTTCCACTTATCTATTATATTACTATTAGCTCTTTGGCTAATGGACAACTAATAGATGCCTAATAAATGCCCAATAGAGACAATAAATAAAAATGGGATCTTTCAATAGGACGATATTAGCTAATTTTTATAGACAGGATTTTCTACTTTCCCCATAAAGAGAATATTCTGATTCCTATTATCCTGAATTATAAAAAGAAATGGATGATCAGCAATAAATTCTCTCTGTTCATATTGTTGAGGCATGCTTCGTGTAGTCATTGCAACAGCAGTTACTGCTGCAGCTTCTGTACCCTCTTCATTAACATCAATAATTGCTTTATGTAATACTTTATCAATGTATAATTCATCAGCTGTTTTGCTATAAAAAGCTCTTGTCATTCCTATTTTCTTTAATGGCTCATTTAAGTCTGCATCAAAATCAAATTTGAATTTAGGCAATTGAACATTCACCTTATAAGTTTCAAGATCTTTATTCCATTTAGCTAACAACTCTGAAGTAAGATTATCTTTCAAAGCTCTAAGATTATTCTCTTTAGGAAGAATAACTAACATTGATAAGTCTCCACCGTTATAACTCATCTTCAACACTTGAACATTATCATCTTCTGTATAGGAAAACTTTTCTTCTATCTTCATAAAATCAACTTGAGATTCTTCTTTAAGTGAGCTGTAAAATGCTTTCTTAGAGGTATTTTCTATTTGAAACTCTTCTTGCCAAGACCCTTTAAAATAGATGGCATTAGTTAAGAGTAAGTGAGTAAGTGAATGAATATCGCCTGCATTAATAATCTTCTTTATCATTCCATTTGTTTTAGCATCACACCATTCATTTACACGATTAGCTACAAGAGAAGGTTGTAAGTTATCAAATGATAAAGCTTCCCCTAGATAATAATTTTTGATGTTTTCCTGTCTTTCAGACTCTAGAGAATATTTATTATCTATCCATACAGCATTGGCTATATTTAGGATATAATCTTTGTTTTCTCTTTCATAATTCTTAAGTATAACCTGATAGCCCTTTCTAATAGTAGCAATATCTTTAGGAAGACGTAAGCCTGCCATGATAGAGTTAGAAATCTCTTCATCAGTTGTTTCGGCTGCCATTGCTAAGGCATTTGAAATACTGAAAGATGAGAAAACAAGATTTTCATTATCTTGATCAAGCATCTTAAATAGTACTACAGAGAGTTTATTGTTAGCTTCAGGAATTGAGTAATCTCTATCATTATCAAAGCCTGAAAGAATTTCAGCAACTTCTTCAGAACTTATTTCTTTTTCAGTTTCTTGGAGTGTTTCTGTTGTAACCTCGTCAACAACTTCCTTTTTTGGTTGCTCATTTTTAGAGCAATTAGCTACTACCAATAACGATAAAATCATCATAAATACAATAATTAGTTTTTTCATATTTATTTCCTTTTTATTATATATTTAGTTTTAATCCCCATATACGGGTTCTTCAACTTTCCCCATGAACAGAATATTTTGAGTTCTATTATCTTGAATTACAAACAGGAATGGATGATTAGCATTAAAGATCCGCTGTTCGTAATTTATGGGAGGAGCTGACATTTCACTCACCTCTGCCTCTGTTACTGCTGCAGCCTCTGCACCCTCTTCATTAACATTAATAATTGCTTTATGCTTAACCTTGGAGATGTAGATTTCATTAGCTGACATAGGGTTAAAAGCTCTTTCGATACCAAGTTGGATTAGTGGTTCATTCATATCTGCCTCATATTCAAATTTGAACTTGGGTAAAGATACTTCAACCTTATAAGTCTTTAGTTCTCTATTCCATTCAGCTAACATGTCAGAAGTTAGACTACTCTTCAAAGCACCAATATCATTCTTTTTAGGAAGAATAATCAGCATGGATAATTGAAAGCCCTTGTAACGCATTTTTAATACTTGCACGTCTTCATCCTCGGTATAAGCTAACTCTCTTGTGAGCTTCATAAATTCAACTTGAGACTGCTCATTTTTAGAGTTATAAAATATTTTTTCCTTGCTGTTTATTGCCTTAAATTCCTCTTGCCAGCGCCCCTTAAAATAGATAGCGTTAGTCAAGATTAACTGAGTAAGAGGACTAATTTCTTCTTCCTGGAGAATCTTCTTTATTCTCCCATTTGTTTTTGTATTGCACCATTGATTTACTCGGTCAGCAGTATCTTTAGACTGCGAATTATCAAAAGCTAAAGTTTCCCCTAAATAATATTTTTCCACATTTTCTTGGCCTTCACTATTAATAGAATAATCATTCTCTACCCACAGGGCATTAGCAATATTTAGTTGGAAGTATTTATTCTTGATTTTATAGCTGTTAAGTAGAGATTGATATCCATCTCTGATGATAGTAATATCTGGAGGAAGACGTAATCCCCTTCTAATAGAATTAGAAATTTCCTCATTAGTTGTTTCGGCTGCCATGGCTAAAGCATTTGAGATTGAAAAAGATGAGAAGACATTATTCTCACCATCTTTGTCAATTACCTTAAACAAATCAATACAAAACTTATTGTTACTTTGGGTAATTTGCTCTTTTGGTTCCAGAGCTGTGCTATTAATTAGTGTTGCAATAAACATTATCAGCAACAGACCCATAATCTTCTTTTTCATATCAAACTCCTGTGCTTAAGAAATTAAATTATTATCTAATCCGTTCTCCCCTATGGGTCGAACCACTTTTAGGGAGATGTCTTTGGAGTGTCTTGCGAACACTCCCTATTAGATACCATCCCTTCAGGATTTAAGATTATCATTGCTATCGCAATGAGCGGATGTGGGCATCCGCACTCCCAGTTAAGAAGAGGTCTTCATTCTTCTCTTAAAATCACTCTTAATCTGTATAACCAGTAAACCAAATCTTTCTTTCTTAAAAACTCTGTGGGACTCATCTTAAACTCTGCGTTACTCTGTGTTAAGGACATTTCTTCATTCGTGTAATTAGTGAAATTAGTGGATAGATTCTTAATTTTAGTACAAGAAGATATACTTATTCCCTGCTTGGGCTTGAATAACTCCTTTGAGCTCTAAATTCATTAGCAGAGACGATAATTTTGACATTTGGATTTTGGTATTAATAATAATCTCATCATAATAGACAGACCTATTCTCTTGTTTGATATAATTATATACCAATTTCTCATCTTGTGAGAGCTCGGGGAATATGGTCAGTTGTTCAACATAATTGGTATTAATAAATGAAGAGAGAATATCATCAGATTCAGTAACCATGCAGGCTCCATTCTTGATTAAATAATTAGGTCCCTCGGACAAAATATTATTAATCTCTCCTGGCACTGCAAAGAGTTCCTTATTTTGATCTAAGGCATATTTAGCAGTGAGCATTGCCCCGCTATTCTTCTTTCCTTGAGTAACCAAGGTCCCCATGGATAGAGCAGAAATTATCCTATTCCTTTGAGGGAAAAAGTATCTTTCTGCAGGAATACCAGGAACATATTCTGAAACAATAGCACCATTCTCAATAATTTTGTCTGCTAATTTCTTATTTTCAGCTGGGTAAATCTGGTCACAACCTGTTGCCATAACAGCAATGGTTTTTCCTCCTGCAGCCAAACACGCCCTATGTGCGATTGTATCGACACCATAGGCAAGTCCACTTACTATTATTACACCTTTAGCGGAAAGTTCTCTACTTATTTTATTTGTTATATATTTTCCGTAATTATCGACTCTCCGAGTACCTACAATAGCAAGAGTATTATTCCAAGCATCATGAGGCAAGGTTCCTCGATAGAAAAGTAGCAGGGGAGGGGAGAAGATAGTTCTCAAACTATCAGGATAATCTTTGTCCATGCAAGTAAGGTATTTAATTTCATACTTTTCTATCAGCTTACAAACTTGTTCAAAATTATCTGCTCTCTCATTTTCTCTAACTTTATCCAGTACTTTTCGTGGAATATCTGGAACATCCACCTCTTGTCCCATAAAATTTCTTGGTTCTCCAAATAAATCTAATAACCTTTGACTATATACTCGCCCAATCCCCTCTGTCTGTTGAAACCTTAACCAAAACTCCAAATGCTGAAAATCCATTGTTTATAACTCATCCTCTCTTTTTATAATATTATATAATCTTCTTTTTAGTTTGTCTAAATTCTTGGTAGATACCGACGAAATCGCCATAATCTCTTCATCTAATTTGTTACTAAATTCTTTCTTTAAGTTATTAATTTTCTCTTCCACATTTTCATTAGTAAGAGTATCTATCTTACTTAAAGCAATAAGATGAGGTTTTTTATCCATCATTGGGTCGTGTGTAATTAACTCATTTCTCAAAACTTCATATTGATTAAAAGGGTCTTCATCGTTAATATCGATAAGGAAAAGCAATACCTTTGTTCTTTGGATATGTTTAAGGAATTGAATACCTAATCCTTTTCCCTGAGAAGCTCCTTCGATAAGACCAGGAATATCAGCCATTACGAAAGATTCATATCCTTCTAATTGAACTACACCGAGAGAAGGTTCTAAGGTAGTAAATTCATAATCTGCAATTTTTGTCGTGCTGCCGAGATTGAACTAAGAAGAGTTGATTTACCTGCATTAGGAAAACCTACCAAGCCGACATCAGCCATTAATCTTAATTCTAATTCTAATTTCTTAGTTTCTCCTTCTTTACCTGGAGTAGAATAACGGGGAGCTTGATTTATACTATTTGCATAGCTAGAATTTCCTCTTCCGCCTGCTCCACCTTTAGCAACCAAAATTTGTTGTCCAGCTTCAGTTATATCACCAATCTTAAGTTTATTATCAGGATCTGTTATATCATAAATTACTGTTCCCAGTGGAACCAAGATTATATAAGCATCTCCAGTAGCACCAGTCATATTACTTCCGCCACCATTTACACCATTTTTAGCTCTAAAAAGTTTATTATAGCGAAAATTTATCAAAGTATTGACGTTTGGTTCACCCTCAATTATAACATTTCCTCCATGTCCTCCATTTCCTCCATCAGGTCCACCCTTAGGGACAAATTTCTCACGACGGAAACTTAAACACCCATTCCCACCTTTTCCTGCAGTTACTTCTATTCTCGCAAAATCTATAAACATAATTCCTCAATTAACTTATTTTTTTTATAAATACAACAATCTCATTTATATAGATTGAGTCAAGAAGATTGTTGAGACTGACATAAGAACATAGAAAAAGCGGTTTCTACAAGTTTATTTAACGTCTCTTATCTACATAAATATCAACCCAAAAGAGATGTATTAAAATCGTGTTATATGTCAAACAATAACGACTTCATCATTACAATTGATTCGCCATGGTTAGTCACACAATAAATGATTGAATTTGATTTTAGTTTGTTTTTAAGGTGCAACTGATGTCCTTTTAAATCGAGTATAATTATATATAAAATACTGGAAAATATAATTAAACTTTCTTAAGAATAACTTCAGCTATTTGTTGAAATTAATCAACACTTATGGGTTAAACCCAGACAGAGCAGTAGACCTTTATGATTAGCACTATATTATTCTGCAAAAGTAACTTCCATAATTTCTCCGAATATATATATATTATATGCGTTTTATGGAATCACCCCCTGCGTCCCCCTCAAAGAGGGGGATTTAGTTAGAATAATCTACACTCTTCAATAAAGTTCTACTACACTATCTAGGTTAAAATTCTAAGAAATTTATCTTTATCTTTTTCCATTCAAAAATACATCAGCTTTAAATTTAACAATCTTAATGTAATTTTTTAAACTATTAAGTATAGTCAGATATTCTCCCAATATTCAATTAAGTATAAATTAAAAATTTATCAACAAAGATATTTGTCACTAAATGTAGCTATTTTATATAATATTAGTATTATAGAGGAATGATTTGCTGGATGTAGAACAGAGTCTTAAAGATGATTATAAGAAAAATAAAGAAAATTCTTTACAATTTTTAAATATTATCAGTTAATGATAAAATCTAATAATATATAGAGAAAAAGTTCTTTATTTTAACTGAGAATTCTTAATAGAGGTGCCAACTTAAGAAATTAACAAAAGGAAATATATGGATAATGTATGGGAGATAGGGGTTGAATTAACCCTGAAAGAGAAGAAACTTAGAAACCAGATTGCAAGCCATCTAAAATGCCCTCGCACTATAGCTACGCTTTTAATTAAGAAAGGATTAAATACCATAGAAGATATAGAGGAATTTCTTAATCCGTCACTTGAACAGCTTCATGACCCCTTTCTTTTTAAAGATATGGAAAAGGCTGTCAACAGAGTTTTAGAGGCAATTAATAACAATGAGAAAATAACAATATATGGGGACTATGATGTAGATGGAACAACTTCTACCTCAGTTCTGTTATTAGGTCTAACCAAATTAGGTGCAATCATTGATTATTATATCCCTCACAGGATGATAGATGGTTATGGTTTATCTATTTCCGGGCTGGAACAGATCCAAGAGAATGGCACTAAATTAATCATCTCTGTAGATTGTGGAATAAATGCTATTGAAGAGGTTGAGCAGATTCATGCCTATGGTATGGAGATCATAATCACTGACCATCATAATCCTAAAGAGCTACTTCCTAATGCATTAGCAATTATTAATCCAAAAGTTGAGGACTCTGGTTATCCTTTCCCAAAATTAGCAGGTGTAGGAGTTGCTTATAAGCTTTTAGTGGCAATCTATATGAAATTAGGAATAGACACTCAAGAAAGTGTTTCCAAGTATTTAGATTTAGTTGCCTTAGGCACAATTGCTGATATAGTCCCTTTAGATGGAGAAAATCGAGTTCTCTCAGCCTTAGGACTAACACATTTAATTGAGAAAAATAACTTAGGATTAAAAGCATTAATAGAGTTTGCTAATTTAAATCAAAAGACCTTGAACTCCTCTGATATTGTTTTTGGATTAGCTCCCAGAATAAATGCTGCAGGCAGAATGGGCTCTGCAGATGTTGCTGTTGAGCTATTAATCTCAAATGATGAGCGTCAGAGTAAAGAATTGGCTGAAAACATAGAGCATCAGAACTCCTTAAGACAGCGAGAAGATCAAAAAACCTATAAAGAAGCTATTGAAATCATTGAAAAGAAATATAAAAATATTGACGACACTGTCTTAATTGTTCTATCTTCAGATAGCTGGCATCAAGGTGTTATTGGAATTGTAGCTTCCAAGTTAGTTGAGCAATTTAATAGACCTGTGATTATGATATCTGTTAAAGATGGAATCGGTTCTGGTTCCGGAAGATCTATTCCTGATTTAGACTTATTTCAAGCACTTACGGATAATGATGAAGACTTAATCAGTTTTGGTGGGCATAAATACGCTGTTGGCTTAACTTTATATCAAGAATACATCGATATTTTTGAGAATGTGTTGTCTGATTACCTAAAAAATAAACCCTATACTAATAATATTCAAAATACAATATCCATAGATTCTCATTTAGAACTTTATGACATAAATAAGAATTTTTTAGCATGGATTGAGAAGTTTTCTCCTTTTGGTTCAGGCAATAGAAGACCAGTTTTCTATACAGAGAAAGTGAATGTTTCTACCTATCCTTATATCGTTGGCAAAAACCATTTGAAATTAAAAGTAATCAAGGATGGTGTTGAACTCGACTTAATAGGTTATAATTTAGGTGATTATTTAACTTCACTAAAAAAGAACTCTTCTTTAGATATTGCCTATTCTGTTGAGGTAAATACTTTCTTTAAAAAAATGACTATTCAAGGTAAACTCTTAGATTTGAAAGTTAATAAATAAAGGATATATTGATGTTTAATAGATATTGTTTCCTCATCA
Source organism: Cloacimonadales bacterium (SeqCode) (assembly GCA_963692475.1). GTDB lineage: Bacteria > Cloacimonadota > Cloacimonadia > Cloacimonadales > JAFGVF01 > JAEKNW01. The sequence continues at coordinate 1,099,274 of OY829950.1, read as the reverse complement.
TTATATCACTGATTCTGGGAGTTAGTTGTAGTCAAAACAAGCAGAATTATGCTGAAATAATTAATATCGATAAGCTTGGAGAAATATCTGTTAATTATCGAATCAGAGATGTTGCCTATGAGGGTAATTCTAAAACAATCTATCTTTCAGAAGTAAATAAAGATTATATTTGGGTATATCAAGATTTTAAGTTTTCTAATAAGTTTGGAGGAAAGGGAAACTCTAACTCAACTTTCCAACTTCTTTCTGATATAGAAGTTTCTGATACTGGTAATTTGCTTGCCTTAGATAATCTTCAGAAAAGAATCTCTATTTTTGATAAAAACGGAAGCTTTCGCAATTCTATTTCTCTAAAGAACTATTCTAATCCCGCTAAATTCACCTTAGGAAGTGATGACCTCCTCTATCTCTACGATAAAGATGAACAGGAAGTAATTATCCTTAATTTGCTAACATTTCAAGAATTTATCAGATTCGGTAAATTTGAAATTGATAATCCTGAGGCTATCAGATTTATAGGAAACAATCTGACTATTACTAACTCTGAATATCAAACTGATTTCTATAACAGCCTGGGAGGATATCTAACAAATTACCCCAGTTTGACAGTTAAAGATTCTTTCCAAAATACGCTAACTTTACATAATAACTTTATCTTTGTGAATGGTCAGCCTCGGACACCAATCATTGTTTCTAATCTTCCTCAAGGTATGTTTCTTAAACAGAATAACCTGATAATTTTTACCCAAAATGAAGTTTTAATCTATAACCTTAAATATTAAATAATAATTAATGAGAAAATAAATTATGAATGATAAAAAGAAAAATTTACCACCTTATTTACTTATTGCGATTTCAGCAATAATCTTGGGATTAAGTAGGTACCCTGGAAGCATGGGGATTTTCTCCTTCATAGCCCTTATCCCTCTTTTCCGATATTTTGATAGTGGGGAAAAAAGCAGTTTAGAGCTAATGAGAGCAGCGTCATTATTCTCATTAGTAAATACACTAATAGCTTATCACTGGGTCGGACTCGTGACCATAGCAGGTGTATTAGGAATGATAGTTCTTTTTGCCCTCTACTATTGGGGAGTGTTTGCTTACTTAAATCAGATATGGCATAAAAATGAATGGATAAAATGGATAGGATTCATATCCATCTGGATTTCTTTTGAATTCTTTTTATTTCATACTGAATTCAGATTCCCATGGTTAAATATAGGTTATGCTTTAAGCAATTTTAATCTCTTTGTTCAAATTGCAGATATTGGGGGCATCTATTTAATATCTTTTGCTATCTTACTTTGCAATATTCTTCTTTACCGCTTCCTCTCTGGAGTTAAATCAGCAGTTTACCTATTACTAATACTTTTCACTGTCTGGCTTGGATATGGATATGTAAGATACAATAGCATAGAATTAGAATTAGCAGATATAAAGATAAAGATGATGCAACCCTCAATTGGTACTGATAAATTTGACCTACCTATTGAAGATATTCTTGCCATATATGAAAAACAATCTTATTATGCTTCTTTAGAAGATTTAGATCTCTTTATTTGGCCGGAAGCTTCTATCCCTGCATTACCTTTACGTTCCCAAGGATATAGGATAGGTAAACAACTAATAGATATAGCTAACAAAAATAAACTCAATATATTTTTCGGTACAACTGACGGATTACCAGCCCCTGAAGATTATCACTACTCACTATATTACTACAATACTGCAACTCTTTTAAGATACCCAGAATTAAAATTTGAAGAACCTTACTATAAAATGTTTCTTGTTCCTGTTGGCGAAAGAATGCCCTACTTAAATATCCTTCCCTTCTTATGGAAATTGGAGTTTGGACAGGCTAATTGGGAATTTGGTAAAGAGTTAAAATACTATACTATTAAAAATAAAGCAGGAAGAGAATTTACTTTCTCTCCTCAAATATGCTATGAAATCCTTTTCCCAGAGATATCTAATAAAATGGTTCGCGGAGGAGCAGATTTTATAATCAACCTCACAAATGATGCTTGGTTTAAAAAGTCTATAGGAACATATCAACACGCAATGATGACCAGGATTAGAGCTATTGAAACAAGAACTCCAATAATTCGCTCAGCAAACTCAGGACATTCAATGGTTGTTTCTCCAAATGGTAGAATTGAGACCTATTCCAAACTATACGATGTTGCTAATTTCCCTGCCCCAGTTTTTACTACTAAAAGTAAATCTTTATTCGTATATTACCTCTATAACCTACCATTTATTTTCGTATTCAGTAGCATTTTAATTTTTTTACTTGCCAAATTTAAATATAAAAAATGAAATAGTTTTATAAGTACATTTTAAGGATATTATGGAAAAATTATATTATACTATTACAGAAGTTAGTAAACTTTTAGATATTAAACCTTATGTCATAAGATATTGGGAGACAGAGTTTCCTCAAATTAGAAAAAGTAGGAAGAGTGGCAGAAATAGACGCTACTCCGCTAAAGAATTTGAGACTATCTCTTTAATTAAGCACTTACTTTATGATAAAAAGTACACTATTAAGGGTGCTCAGCAAGCTCTTCATGATGGTATTGATAATAAAGCAGTAACTGAAAAAGTTGAGATAATTTTAACTCCGCAAGAGCAATTAAAACATATCAGGAAACTCATACTAGATATTAAAGAAACTGTTAACAAGCATAAGTAGTTTTGATTTGAGAGTTTTGAATGTCTAACCCTAAATGATTTGACCGATTATTCATTATTTTATTTGTTTTTATCCTTGTATTTGTTTTCACTCTTTGAGAGCTATTCACAAAGGACTATCACATTATTCGGTTAAACTAAACCTAAGAGAGCAATCATAGCCATAACAATCATTAATACACCTGAAGCTCTTCTTACGATTATCTGGAACTTGTCTGAAACTAATTTCTTGAAATGACCAACAATGTAGGACATAGCAATCCACCAAGATATCGAGCCTAACATAATTCCACCAACTACAGTAGGGATGTCAAAACTCTTTTTATGAGGATCAACTATAATATGGAAGAGAATAAAGATTTGCAGGAAAACAAAAATGGTTGGGGGATTGATTATTGCTATTAAAAAGGTATTTCTAAATTCATGATGAAGTTTGGGAGGCTTTTTTGGTTGTCCTACTGATTTTTTTAACAATATTCTCAGCCCTAAAAGGATTAGCACTGAGGCACTAACAATCCTGACAATGAAACTGTGATTTGTCAAAAACTCATCAATCTGCATAACACCAAGAGATGCAATCAAAGCAAAAATAGTATCAGCTGTAGCACTTCCTAAACCAGCAGCTAAGCCATTCTTTCTACCCTTCTCTAAAATTCTATGAAGAGCATAAAAAGTAATCGGTCCAGATGGCATTGAGGTTATTATACCTGTGATAAATGCTTTTATAAATAGTACTATGTTCATATTTTCTCTTGATAATTCTTATATTTTATTTTAATTCACTAAAAAGCTAATTGACAAGATTTGTAAAGTTATTTTTCTTTAAGCTAATAAATAATATGTGTAAAAGTAGAAAAAAATGATAGTTATAGGAATATTTTTTTTTGGTGTTGTTGCTGGTTTAATTTGTAAAAAATATCATAAGATATTTGCATTTAGTGAGACTTTGACATCTATAAGTCTCTATTTTCTCTTGCTTTTTCTCGGTATTTCTATAGGGAATAATTCGGAGATAGTCAGCAATATGACCCAGATAGGGTTGAAAGGTTTCCTATTTGCTCTGGCTGCAAGTATCGGAAGTATTTTGCTCATACTGCCACTATACCTTATTTTTCCTAAGAAGGATAAATAATGTGGAATTCTCTTAAGCTCCTTCTGGTTTTCTTAATTGGTATCACAATTGGTATTTTCCAACTAATTCCAAGCTCAATTCATATTGATAAAATTTCAGAATACTTACTCTACCTCTTAGTTTTTGGTATAGGAATAACTATCTCCCGTTCAGAAGGTATTCTAAAGATTATCAAGACTTATCATCTGAAACTATTTCTACTACCCTTAATGATAACTTTGGGAAGCCTTTTAGGAACTGTAATTCTTGGGCTTTTCTACTCAGATATTTCTTTCAAACATAGCTTAGGATTAGGTGCTGGTTTAGGTTATTATAGCCTCTCAAGCTTAATGATTTCTCAATATGGCTTTAAAGAAATTGGAGCTATTGCGCTGATTAGTAATATAATAAGAGAAATTTCAACACTTATTTTTGCCCCCATCATGATTAAATACTTCGGAAGATTCTCACCGATTGCCAGTGCAGGAGCTACTTCTATGGATACAACTCTCGCAGTAATAATAAAATATACTGACAAAGAAAATGCTATCATCTCCATGTTCAATGGAGTTACTTTAAGTATTTTGGTTCCACTACTTATTACTTTAATCTATCAATTTATATAGTTCTTTATTTTTACTACTTCTTTAGTTTTTATTTATTTGCTTAATGCTATTTAATACTTAGTATTTTATAAGTGAAATAAAAGAAACTGGAGAATTAATGAAAATAAATAATATAATTTGGGATTTCGATGGAACAATTATGGATACTTATCCAGCAATTGCTACTTCTGCCTTCAATGTAGCAAAATTAAACAATATAAAGATTAGCTATTCCGAAATACTTAGAATGTGTAAAATCACTCTTAGATTTGCTTTAGAATATATCTCTGAAAAGTGTTCTAAACCATATGAAATACTGTTTAAAGAATATCTTCAGGAGTATTCTAAATTTGATATATCAACCTTAATCATATTTCCTTATGTTCAAGAAGTTCTCAATACTATCATTAATAAGGGTGGAGAAAACTATATTGTCACCCATAGAGGTAAGGACTCCTTAATAGAACATCTTCAACAAAAAGAAATATCTCATCTATTCTCTTATATGATTACTGGCGATTCTAATTTTAACCGGAAGCCTGAACCAGATGCCTTTCTCTTTTTAAAGGATAAATTCAACTTAGATCCTGCAGATACAATTGTTGTTGGTGATAGATTATTAGATGTCCAAGCAGGATATGGTGCAGGTTTTAAAGGAATACTTTATCAGAATACTGCTGATTTTGCAGGTAAGCTTACAGAAATAAATAATTATTCTCAGCTTATGAACTTAGTAAAAGATTCTTTATGAAAGTATCATCCTTAGCTTGAAGTCCTACTTTCAGGATATAATATGGAACTGAGAAAGGGGGTAATTGCTGAAGTTTAACAAAATCCTTCTCTGTAATAATCAAGCTATTTAGTTTATATTCGCTTATTGCTTTATTTATTCTTTCTCTAAACATAGCATCTTGATAATCAAAATGGTCAGATAAACGGAAATGCCTTTCAAACAGAATTCCATAATCCCTAGCACTTTTTTCGAATCCCTCAGGATAACCAATTCCTGATAGCAAAGCATTCCTTCCTCTATTAATTTCAGTTAAATCGACTAAACAATCTTTAGCATCATACAATCCCAAAGACTCATAAGAGAACTTGATAATTTCCTTTCCACTATTCAATAATTCTGCGGGGATATGCTTATCATCTAACTGATTCCAAATTATAGCTGAAACATATTTTAAAGAAGTCAGAAACTCGCGTAACAAACCTGCTGGTAAGACAAAGCCATTGCCAATGCCAAACCCAGAGTTAAATACTACAAAATCAAAATCATGCTTAACCTTTAGATGTTGAAAAGAATCATCTAATAAAACAAAATCAGTATCAGGATATTTCTCTTCTATTAACTTCAGAGCCTGACTTCTATCTCGCCCCACAATAATAGGAATCTGAGGAAGATTTCTCGCCAATAAAAGAGGCTCATCTCCTGCTTTTTCAGCAAGATCAAATATCCGGTCAGGGTCGGAAATAAAGACAGTCATATTCTCATATTCACCTTTATATCCCCTATGAGATACTACCACTTTCTTACCTTGAGCTTGTAAGAGTTTACAGAGATAAATAGTAAAAGGAGTTTTCCCAGCTCCACCACTAACTATATTTCCAATACTAAGAACCTTAAACTTAGAACGATACGATTTTATCCATCCTTTCATATACATGAAGCGTCTAATTCCTTGAACACTAGCATATATTACTCCAATTGGAGATAATAGATAAGATAATAATGACTTCTGCCTAAGATGTTTATCTATCAAATTCTGAATATCCATCTGTTTTCCTCTCTTCTTTTCTCACTCAAGTTTGATTTTGCTCAATTTATATTTAAGAGGAATATTCTGTCAATTAATCGATTAAGAAAAAAGTTTATTAAATAAAATCTGAAGGTAGATTGTCTATCTATATGCAGATTAATGCCCATAAACATTAGTAATTTTCAATAACTTGTGTATAAATCTATAATAGTAAATATACATTCTTACAATAAATTTATAAATATATTGACATTATTTATTAAAAAATATAACTTTGTTTTAACTAAGTACAAAAAGGAGTTATAATGAAAAAAGTTATTGTAAGCATTTTGTTCATTTTCATCTGTATTGGGTTATATGGTGAAAGTAATTTGGAAAGTCTGATTTTTGATAGGACAATTGGTTCTGATGGTTCTGAAATAATTGGAGTTAACATCCCAGGAGGAAGACCACCTCAAGGATATGTCAGAAAAGATTTTGTTGATATTGAAACACTTAAAACAAGTCGTAATGTAGTAATTATTGATGATGTTCCAGCATTTGACTGGAGCTATGGTTGTTCTGCCACTTCAGCGGCCATGATTGCTGCTTATTACGATAGAAATGGCTATCCAAATATCTACACAGGACCTACTAATGGGGGAGTCATGCCACTTGACAACTCAACCTGGAATGAAAGTTCAGGAGGAGAAGGCGGAGATGGGGAGTGTCCTCTTAGTGCTACGCACCAAGGGATTGATGGACTTAATTCTCGTGGTCATGTAGATAACTATTGGGTCGAATATGGTTCTGAAGTACAAGACCCTTATATTACTAATGGATGGACTCCTCATGCAAATGCTAATTGCACAGGTGACTTCATGGGAACTAACCAATCTTATTGGAGTAATTCAGATGGTAGCACAACTTTTTATACTAATGGAGCAGGCAATCCTCTTTATAATTATAATGTCTGCGAAACTTATAATCCTCCTCGAAAGGATGGAGCATATGGATTTAGTCAATTCTTAGAATCTCGTGGCTATGAGGTAACTACATGCTATAATCAGACCATTTCTGGATATGAAGGTGTTCAAAATGGATTTACCTTTGCTCAGTACATGGCAGAGATTAATGCCAATCGTCCTGTTCTTATCCATGTTACCGGTCACACTATGGTCGGTTTTGGTTATGATTCATCAAATCAAACAATTTATATAAAAAATACTTGGGACTATTCTACTCATACCATGACTTGGGGTGGAGAATATTCTGGGATGACTCATTATTCTGTTTCAGTTATAAATCTTGATAATAGTAATGTTGTGACAACTGGAGATAATTTTAACAATGCGTTCCCAGTAAATACCCTGCCATATACAGCAACAGGGAATACTACAAATTACACAAATACAATAGGTAATAATTCTAACGATGTCTTTTATAAAATTTATTTACCTTATTCAGCTAATGATGTTATTATTGACACAAATGGATCACTTTTTGATACTTATTTAAGAGTGTATAACAGCTCTCAAACTCTATTATACACAGATGATGATGGAGGAGAAGGAACTTGCTCTCTATTAGCAAATCTTTATCTGGCTGCCAACACTGAATATTATGTTTGTGTAGAAGGTTATTCTTCTAACAATGGAGCTTATTCATTAAATATTTCTATCGAAGGACAAGAAACTCTCACCTTAGAATGTAATGATTCTTACGGTGATGGTTGGAATGGCAGTAGTATATCTGTCTTTGTTAATGGCTATAATGTTATACAAGATTTTACCTTTACTAGTGGCTCACAAGCTACAACAACCTTTGGGGTATTACCAGGTAATTCAGTTTCAACAACTTTTAGTGCAGCACAGTGGTCGTATGAATGCTCATATAGAATATTAGATTGTAACGGGACCGAGTTGGCTAACGGTGACGATTCAAACGATATTTACTTCATCTATGGTCAAGCCGGAACAGCACCAACTAATCTATCAGCTACTGTTATTAATGATAATGATGTAGTATTAAATTGGACTGCACCTGGAGCAGTTACACCTGAAAACATCACTGAAGGATTTGAAGAATCATTCCCTCCTTCAGGTTGGAATACTAGTGTAACTAATACAACTGAGTCATGGGCGCAGTATGAAACAATTTCATTCTCAAACGGTGATGTTGTTCCTACAGAAGGTACATATCAAGCTGGGGTGAAGTGGGATTACTCAGCTCAAGATGAATGGTTAGTCACTCCACTTATTTCAAATGTTAATACATTAACTTTTGATTATTATGGATCTTATGGCTCTACCTATGGTGATAACTACTATGTGAAAGTTTCCACAGACGGTGGTAATAGCTGGACTCCTGTTTGGAATGCCTCTGATTTACCTGAAGGTAATAACAATTATGCAACACCAATAGTTATAGATTTATCAGCTTATACTAATAATTCAATTAAAGTAGCATGGAACTTTGTCGATGGTGATGGTGCAGGTTTATGGTATTCTACATTCATTGATAATATTATATTTAGTGCTAACGGCAGAGCTGTAGCTTTTGATTCTTCTGAATAAAATCTTTCTCTAAAGTTAAGAAGAGTCTTACTACAAGAAAAATTGCTAATAAAAGCATTTCCAAAGATCCGAACTATGTTAGCCCAGCGATAACTCGTAATTTAACAAGCTATAAAATTTATCGTAACGGTGCTGAAATTGCAACAATCTCTCCTGAGGTGTTAACCTATACTGATGAAAATCTTTATTTCAATAATTATGATTACTATGTCACAGCAATATATCCTCAAGGAGAATCAACTCCTTCCAACACTGCGACAGTGTCTATTATTGCTCCAGATCTACATTTACCTCCAACTAACTTGACAGCAACTACTCAAGATGCAAACGTTGATTTAAGCTGGGAAGCTCCTCTTGAATTAACTGATGGTACTTGGATTACAAAAGGTGCAGAAGAAAATAATGATGGAATTGGTACTGGTAGTGCAGCATCAATTTCTTTTGCTCACATGTACACAGAAGCAGAGTTATCTATGTATCAGGGAATGTATATTAACTCAATCAAGATATTCCCAAGAGAAGCCACCGCATCCTATACTCTTAAAATTTGGGGTGGAAATAATGGTAACACTCAACTATACAGTCAAGGAATATCAGAATTCACTAATGAAGCATGGAATGAATATTCCCTTAACTCGACAGTTGCTATACCAACTTCGGGACCTCTCTATATTGGTTACTATGTTACAACTACTACTGGTTACCCAGGTGGCTGTGATGCTGGTCCAACTGCTGCAGGAGGAGATATGATTAAGTTAAACGATCAAGCAGATTGGGATGCTCTTAGTGATATAACAACTCTTGATTATAACTGGAATATCCAAGCATTTGTTTCAACTGGTGGTGCAAACAGAGCCTCTTCAGGGGTAATTGCTATGGCAAAAAAACAGTTCAAAAATAGAAATACATCTAAAAATAAACCTGCTAAAATAGTTGCAGGGAATTTAGAACCAATCGTTTCAGGACGACAAAATTTAGATAGAGATTTAACAAGTTATAAAGTTTATCGTAACAATATCCAAATTGCTGAAGTTGGACCTGCTATTCTTGGATTTGTTGATTCAGAATTAGAAAATGGTAATTATGTTTATCATGTCACAGCAATATACGCTGGTATTGAATCAATAGCATCTAACAGTGTAACAGTTAATATTAATAATAATAATCCTGATTTAGTTTATGAATTTAACGATGATTTTGAAAGTTATGCTGACTTTAGTCTTAATGCTGAACCTTGGATATTCACAGATATAGACCACTCTACAACATATAGCTTTACAAATGTTACATTTCCTAATTCAGGTGCTCAAATGGCATATATCGTCTTTAATCCTGATCAAACAACTCCTGCTCTTACAGGATCTGATGCACATAGTGGTGACAAATATCTTGCCTGCTTCGCTTCAACTACTCCTATTAATAATGATTGGTTAATTTCTCCATTATTAGAAGTTGGTAGTTTTGGAGATGTTAGTTTCTGGCTTAAGTCTATAACCACTGATTACGGAATGGAAAGATTTAACGTTCTTGTTTCAACAGGTTCAACTGATGTAAGTGATTTTACTCAGATTTCTACAGGAAATTATACTCAGGTTGGCGAAGAATGGACAGAGTTCTCATATAATTTAGATGACTATGTTAATCAAAATATCAGAATTGCAATTCAATGTGTATCTAATGATGCCTTTATTTTCATGGTCGATGATTTCACTTTTACGACTTCTAATGATATTACAGATTATACTACCCTTACAGGACAGTTAATAGACCAATCTAACAACAATATAGGGCTCGAGGGACAAATATCTCTTGAAGGTTCAGAGGATTTCGTAGTAATGACAGATCCAAGTGGTTATTTTATAATAGAAAATATACCTAAGTATGAAACCTTTGTCTTGACTGCGGATGCGTTAGGTCATGAAACTTATACTACTGAATTTGAATCTACTAATTCTTCTTTAAATATTGGAACGATTGGCTTACTTGAGTTTACAGAAGCTCCAACTGATGTGAATGCTCAGAGAGATGGAGATATAGTAAATATCAATTGGATGGCTCCAGGAATGATTAGAAATAATTGCAATCTTACACTTAACAAGCAAAAAGTTTCTAACAGTAATTCAAAAAGAACTTTACTAATGCTCAATAAGCCTGATGAAAATGTGGATAGAAATCTAATTGGATATTATGTTTATCGTTTCTTAGCGTCAAATGCTGGTAATCAAACTGCTTGGTTACTGCTAAATAGTGTTATGACAACTAATGCTTACTATGCAGATGAAAATGTTTCAACACTTAATGACACCTACCAATATGCAGTAAAAGCTGTTTATAACGGGAATAGATTGTCTGAACCAGAATTATCTAATTCTATTGAAATTATTAACGATTTTATTGCTCCTCCACAGAATCTAATTGCTACTGTTACAGATCAAAATGTCACTTTGAGTTGGTCAGCTCCGAATCGAGAAATGACACCTGAATTTACTAATGAATTAACATCTATGAACAATAAAAAAGATGTAAATACACGTGAATTTATCGGTTACTCAATTTATCGTGACAATATTGTGATTTCTTCTGTTGCTTCGAATGTATTAACATTCACTGATATTAATTTGGCTTATGGTAGCTATGACTATTACGTCACTGCACAATACTCTTTAGAAGAATCAGCTCCATCAAATGTAGTTAATGTAGATATTGTGGAACCAGAAGAGTTGATTCCACCAACTAATCTTACAGCATCAGTGAATGAGAATGATGTTACTCTAAACTGGTCTGCTCCGAGTAGAGAAGAAAGAGTAAAAACTGTCAATATTCTTTCTAAGAGAGACAGAGAAGAAAGAGCTTTAATTGCTTATAAAATCTATCGTAACAACGCTTTTGTTGCTTCAGTAGCTTCAAGCATTCTTACTTATTTAGATGCAGATTTAGATTATAGTTCTTATGAATACTATGTTACTGCTATTTACACAGATGGTGAATCAGATGCTTCAAATGCTATAAATTTAACACTTGTTGAACCAGAAGAAATTCTACCTCCAACAAACTTAACAGCAACTGTGGATGATATAGATGTTACTTTAAGTTGGGATATTCCAAGTAGATTACTTGCTCGTGATTTGACAGGATATAAAATCTATCGTGATGAGTCTGTAATTGCTAATATATCCTCAAATTTACTAACATTCACTGATAGTGACTTAGCTTATGGGAACTATGATTATTACGTCACTGCTGTGTACACTTTAGAAGAATCAGTCCCATCAAATGTAGTGAATGTAGATATTGTTGAACCAGAAGAGATTCTTCCTCCAGCTAACTTAACAGCAACTGTGGATGAAGCAGATGTTACTCTAAATTGGGAGCTTCCAAGTAGATTACTTACCCGGGATTTGACAGGATATAAAATCTATCGTGATGACTTTGAGATTATAGAAATTGCATCTAATCTCTTTACTTATGTAGATTCAGGCTTAGCAGATGGTTGTTATCTCTATTATATTACAGCTATGTATGGAGAAACTGAATCAATAAGCTCTAATAGTGTAACGGCTACTGTAACTATTCCTGTTGAGTTACCCTTCGAAGATAGCTTTGAAACATACTCAAATTTTGCTCTCCAAGCAAGCCCTTGGACTTTCATTGATAGCGATCTATCTCCTACCTATGGATTCGTAGGGGCAACATTCGAACATAATCTTGAAGCAATGTCTTATATTGTTTTTAATCCTTCAATGACTACACCAGCTCTTGAAGGAGATAGTTATGAAGCTTTTGACGGAAGTAAATATTTGGCTTCTTTTGCAGCAACCAACGCACCTAACGATGACTGGTTAATCACTCCAATATTCACTCTTGAAGATGCAGGTACATTCAAATTCTGGGCTAAATCAATTACAGATGAGTTTGGATGTGAAAGATTTAAGGTCTTAGCTTCTGATGGTTCTACTAATCCTGACGACTTCACACCTATATCAGGTCCAAATTATATTGAAGTTCCTACGGAATGGACTCAATACTATTATAACTTAAATGAATATGAAAATCAAACTCTCAGATTAGCTATTCAATGTGTATCTAATGATGCCTTTGTTTTCATGGTCGATAAAATTGAAATTCTTCCTGTTTATACTAGTAATGAAGACCCTATTATTCATGAATTAACCACAACTCTTGATGGTAACTATCCAAACCCATTCAACCCAGAAACTACAATTAGCTTCTCTGTTGCACAAACAGGTAAAGTTACCCTTGAGGTGTATAATATCTTAGGTCAGAGAGTAAAAACTCTTGTAAATGATACAAGAAATGCAGGTTCGCATTCTGTAGTCTGGGATGGGAAAGATAATGCTGGAAAAGCTGTTGCATCTGGGGTTTACTTCTACAACTTGAAAGATGGAACATGTTCAAAAACAAACAAGATGATTTTAATGAAATAGTATCATTTGACCCCATGATCTTCGGGATTCCACTATAATGGGTTTTTAAGGCATGGATAAAATGATTAAAGAACTTAATAATGGCACGGCATCAGTCGTGCCATTTATATTAAATTATAAAACAACTTACAATTATTTTACAAAAATATTGACAGAATTTTTAACGAGATTTAATCTTGATTAAAAGATTTAAACCTGAATAATCTAGTAGAATTTTTGAAATGAGTATAGTGCTATTCACAAAGGTCTACTGTATCATTTGGGTTAAGGTGGGAGTAATTATGAAAAAGATAATGTTAGGCATTCTATTTACTTTTATTATTCTAAGCTTATATAGTGAAAATAATACTAAACTTTTGGTGATTGATAATAAGGTAGAGGAAAATACTTCTGAGAGGCTCAGAACTAAACCAACAAGAGAAGCACCTCCTTGTAACCTTACTGCGACAATAATTAATAATAATGATGTAGAACTTAATTGGCTTCCTCCTAACTCTGTAATCCCAGATGAAATAACTGAGGGATTCGAATGGACATTCCCTCCAGCAGCTTGGATTACTGAATCTACCAATACGACTCACACATGGGAACAGTTCGAAATCGTTACTTTTACTTCTGGTGATGTCATTCCTACAGAAGGATTATATCAAGCTGGGGTACGTTGGAATTACAACCATCAAGATGAGTGGTTAATTACTAGCGAAATATCAAATATTGATAGTCTAACCTTTGACTATTTTGGAAGCACAGGTTCAAACCATGGTGATAATTACTATGTAAAAGTTTCTACCGATGGCGGGGAGAACTGGACTCCTGTCTGGAATGCTTCTGACCTACCTGAAGGGGCAAACAACTATGATACACCTATCCAAATAGATTTATCAGCTTATGCAAGTGATACAATACAAGTAGCATGGAATTTCGTGGATGGAGATGGTGACGGCTTATGGTGGTCAACATTTATCGATAACATCATATTTAGTAATAATGGAAGAGCTCTTACTTTTGATACTTCTGAATTGAAATCTTTCTCTAAAGCTAAACCAGTAGCATCAACAAATAGTGTTAGTAAAGAAAGACTTGCTAAAGACCCTAACTACATTAGTGCTCTGGTAACACGTGAACTAACAGGTTATAAAATATATCGTGATGGTGATGAAATCTCTACAATAACTTCAGATATGTTGACTTATACTGATGAAAATCTGGATGTTGCTAATTACGAATACTGTGTTACTGCTCTTTATACTGCTAGTGAATCAGGTCCTTCTAACACTGTCGAAGTATCTATTTATAATAGTATTGATGCTCCACCACCTTCAAATTTTGCTGGAGAAGTTGTCAATTCTAATGTAAATTTAAGCTGGGAAGTTCCCATAATCTCATCTGAAAGTATGCATGTGAGAACTATTATGGATAGAGATTTAACTAGCTACAAAATATACCGAAACGCTGTGAATATTGCTGAAGTTGATTCTAACACTTTGAATTATTTAGATATTGACTTAGAAAATGGAAGTTATATTTATCAAATTACTGCTGTCTATGGTGATGTGGAATCAATATTTTCCAACATTGTTACACTTTATGTTGATAACACAGATCCAGACTTAGTATATGAATTTACTGAAAGTTTCGAAAGTTACTCTGACTTTGCTCTCAGTGCTGAGCCTTGGGTCTTTACAGATTTAGACAACTCCCAAACTTATGGTCTAAACTTATATGATTTTCCAAATTCAGCTTCTGAAATGGCATATATAGTCTTTAATCCTTCTCAAACTACTCCACCTATGCCAAATAACGAAGCTCATACTGGAGATAAGTATCTTGCTTGCTTCGCTGCTTCTCAATCTGCAAATAACGATTGGCTAATTTCACCACTACTAGAGGTCGGTTCCTTCGGTGAAGTAAGTTTCTGGGCAAAATCATATACTCTTGCCTATGGTGAGGAGAGATTCAATGTCAATGTATCAAACGGTTCAACTAATACAAATCATTTTACTCGAATATCTCCATACCCTTATACTGAGGTTGGAGATGAGTGGACACAATTCTCTTATAACCTAGATGATTATATTGGACAGGATATTAGAATTGCCATTAGATGTGTATCTAACGATGCTTTTGCCTTCATGGTAGATGACTTCAAATTTACCACTTCTAGTGATATTGAAGAGTTTTCTACAATTACAGGTCAGTTAGTTTCCCAGTTTGATGAAAATGTAGGAATTGAAGGAGAAGTAACTATTCAAGGCTATACTAATCTTGAAGTTGATACAGATCCTAATGGTAATTTCACTATTGAGAATTTGCCTCTAAATCATTACTATACTCTCACTGCCAATGCTTTAGGCTTTGAAACTTATACTACTGATTTTACAACAACTAATCAAAATATCGATCTTGGGACTATCACTCTATTTGAACTATTAGAGCCTCCAACCCAAGTGATAGCTGAATTAAATGAAGATATAGTTAATGTTTCCTGGCTTGCTCCTGCTGATAATAGAATTGGGAATAGTTCTCCAGTTTATAACAAAAGTAAGGCAGTTTCTGAAATAGGAAATGTTAGAAGTCTAATTGGATTCAATATTTATAGATTTCTTGCTTCTGAACTAGATAATGAGGAACTTTGGAATCAACTTAATGATGAGATAGTTACTGAATCATATTATGCTGACCAAAATGTCTCCACTTTGTATGGGAACTACAAATATGCAGTTAAGTCCATTTATAGTGGAAACAGAATATCAGACGCAGCTTTCTCAGAGGAAGTGATTATAATTAATGACGCGATTGCTCCTCCTGAAAACCTAACAGCTTTAGTAACAAACCAAGATGTTACTTTAAGCTGGCAAGCTCCTAATTCTAATACAAGTCATAATGCTACTAACTTTTTATCAAAAAATTCAGCAATCCATTCTCGACATAATAAAGAAAGTCGAAATGTACTAAGATATAAAATCTATCGTGACAACTCAGAAATCGCAACATTAACTTCAAATATCTTATCTTTCATTGATTTAGATTTAGACTATGCAACTTATGAATATTATGTTACTGCAGTATATACCGAGACTGAATCAATCCCTTCAAATTCAGTAATTGTAGAAGTTGATGAGCCTGAAGCGATTCTTCCTCCGACTGACTTAAATGTAACAATCATTGATGATGACGTTTCTTTAAGCTGGTCATCACCTAATAGATTGATATCTCGTGATCTGACAAACTATATAGTCTATCGTAATGATGAGCAGATTGCTTTGGTGGAAGCTAATATCTTGTTTTATACAGATCTTGATTTAGATAATGGAATCTACTCATATCATGTTACTGCTATGTATGGCGAAACTGAATCTGAAAGCTCAAACAGCATCATGGTTATGATTGATAATGATTACCTAATCGATGATAGTTTTGAAACATACCCTGATTTCTCAACCGGAGCATATCCTTGGGTCTTGATTGATGGTGATCTGTCACCTACCTATGTAGTTTCAGAAGTATCTTTTGAGAATAGCGGTGACCCAATGGCTTATATCGTCTTCAATCCTTCAATGACCACTCCACCTCTTGATGCTCCTGAGTATCAAGCTTTTGATGGAGACAAGTATATTGCTTCTTTTGCTGCTTCTATTCCACCCAATAATGACTGGTTAATCTCCCAAAACATTGAAATTACATACAACCCTTCATTAAAATTCTGGGTAAAATCACTCACTGCTGATTATGGTCTAGAAAGATTCAAGGTCTTAGTATCTCCAGGATCTACACATCCAAATGACTTTATATCAATCTCAGGTGAGAACTATATTGAAGCTCCTACTGAATGGACTCAATTCACCTATGATTTATCTGATTTTGAAGTCCAAAATATCAGAGTGGCAATTCAGTGTGTGTCAAATGATGCCTTTGTCTTAATGCTTGATCAATTTCAAGTTAGTTCTGCAATTATCCCCCATAATGATGACCCTAGTGTTTCTAACATAAATACAGCTCTTATTAGTAACTATCCTAATCCATTCAACCCAGAAACGACAATAAGTTACTTTATTGAAAAAACAGGAAATGTTACCCTCGAAGTATATAATATTTTAGGACAAAAGGTTAAAACTCTTGTTAATGAGAGAATAAATTCAGGAAGGCATGATGTTGTTTGGAATGGTAGAGATGATAAAGGAAGAAGTGTTGCTTCAGGAATTTACTTTTACCGAATGCAAAATGGGACATATTCAAAAATGAACAAAATGATTTTGCTCAAATAGAAATTGTATATCCTATATAGTGCAATAGACTTTGAAGATTTACTAGTAATAACTATAATATATTTAACCCAAATAATGCAATAGAGCTTTAGTGAAGAGTGCAAATTCTTTTAGCAAAATAGCTTGCAGAATTCTGACGCATATAATATATATATTCGGAAGAATTATGTAAGTTACTTTTGCAAAAGAATATAGTGCTATTCTCAAAGATCTATTGCATTATTTGGGTTTAAGTCCTGCTTCTGCAGGGCTTTTTTCTAATCAAGACAAAAAATGTTATAAACATTTTTGGCTCAAATTCAAGTTTGATGGAAATTTCATAAATAGGTCACCTCTTTGTAGAATTTTCTGTTAACACCCAATAATCAATCTTTTTGTTCTTGGTAAATCAAAATCCTTCATGTCAAGTACCAATATAGTGGACACCTTTTTTATGTATCCTGAGTCATGTATCTCTTTTGAAAAATGAGACATTTACTCATACTTTTGAGTTCTGTTGTCGACTCCATTTTGCATTCGTAATTTATTCGCATTTTTCAAAAGAAAATACATTCAGCTGTGTATCTGTTCATCATCTGGTAACCTCTTTTAATGATTTGCAAAATCATTTGGAGTAAAATACCCTAAACTTTTGTGAAGTCTCTGAGAGTTATAGATCATTACTGCATCTTTAGTAGCTTTTTTAAGACTTTCCATAGTGCTAAATGTCCGTTTTAATCCAAATTCATGCTTCATTGTACAATTTATCCTTTCAGCAATAGGGTTGTCATAGCATTTGCCATCACCAGTCATACTAATCTTTATACCATGCTGTTTCAGAAGGTTAATAGTCTCATTACTTGTATATTGAGAACCATGATCTGAGTGGTGAATAAGATCGTTAGTATTATTAACATGTTTTAGCTGTCTTTTTAACATCTTTATATGATTATTAGTCAGCATATTAGAGGAAACTTCATAATCCAATATCTGTCTGGTATGCATATCACTTAGCAAAAACAAATAGTAAAATCCTTTGTCTTTAGAAATATAGGTAATATCAGTTACCCATACTTGATTTTTTCTCTCTACTATCATATTTTTAATTAAATTAGGATATACTTTACTACCATCTGATATTGAAGTTTTGCAAAACTTTTTCTTTTTCCTTATTAACATATTTTGGTCTTTAAGAAGGTCATTAAGGTGCTTTTTTCCAATCTTTAGACCATCATTCTCCAGCATTTTCCATAATTTAACAGTGCCAACATAAGGCTGTGTTTCTTTGTACTGTTTCACTTTGGAGAGACACTGCAAGTCATTATGAGCGATGTGGAAGGCACTTTGAAGATATTTATAGTAACCTGACTTTGAAACATTTAATATTGAACACATATGTTTTATTCCTGATCTTTTAAAAGCCTTGATACTAAGATCTTTTGAGACTCTTTCGAGAAACCTGAATTTATGTTTTTTTTTAAATCAATACCTTTCTCTTCAGCCATAAACTTAATATACTTTTCTAGTATTTCGTTTGAGAACTGACTATCCTCTAAAGCCCGTTTTAACTGCCTATTTTCCTTTTTTAAAAGGTCTGCTTCTCTAGTTTCACGTTCTGTCATAATCATCACCTTTTTCCCTATTTTGTCGTTCATTCCATAACTCGCTAACCATCTACTTACGGTACTTTCTGAAACATTATATATTCTACTAGATTCAGCTTGAGTTAAATCTCCTTGCTCAATCTCGTCAACAATTTTCATTTTAAAGGTTTCACTGTAGATTCTTTGCATTTTCGGTACCGTACTTTTTTTCTTTAACATGTCTTGCTCCTAGTTTAATATTTACTAGTCCACTTATATGGGACGACACATCATTATCTGCTTTATGTCAGATAGTCTATTGGCAGTTTATTAGGGGTTTATTGGGCATCTATTAGCCATCCACTAAGCTGAAAACCAACAGACACCTGATAGTGAAGATATATAAGTTCAATACATATAATATGATCCTTTAGAAAAGAACTATGGATTAATTAAACCCGAATGGTGCAGTAGAGCTTTGCAGAAGAGTGCAGATTCTTTTAGATAAAGGTTTTACAGAATTTATCAGCGTATAATATATATATTCGGAAGAATTATGTAAGTTACTTTTGCAAAAGAATATAGTGCTATTCTCAAAGATCTATTGCATTATTTGGGTTAAAAGACATGCTTGCTTAATATTGTTTTAAATTATATTATTAAAGTATTATTTACAAGCAAAACTTACTCTAAATAGTAAATTTAAACTCGTAACTTTCTCTAATACAATGAATATACTATAATAAAAGTCTCTTTTTTACCACTATACTTGAACTTGAGCTGAATAGATTAATTATCACATATAAAAACTCCCATCTTCTTTCGAAAACGGGAGTTTAAATGTTATATAGTTCTATTCAAAGATATTTTCGATAGTATCGAAAAGTTCTTTATCTTCTTGGATTTTAGCATTGGAACCAGTAGTTATTCTAATACCTTTTTCCAGAGCTTTTTGGAAGTTGTCTGCTACAGCGTTAACATCATCAACTGTAGTATTTAGAAGTTGAGTTCTGAATTTCAATCTATATTCAGGACTGATATTGGTATAGTTGAAATGGAAAGAAGTATCTAACAACATTCTTGGTGAAAGAGGTATATCAAGATTAGCAACAGAACCAATAATTTGTTTAGACATCTCAGCTTTAGAAGCTTTATAGTTTTTAAGGAATTCAGGAATACCTTCATAAACTTTATAAGTCTTGGCAAGGTTTGGGTCGCGGTATGAAACTAATGAGAAGTGTCCTCCATCTCCGAAAGCGAAGATAGCTCCGTAAGCACCACCTTGAACCCTGATATTGTTGTAGAGGTATTCTGAGCTGAGAATGTTATTAATCACACTACTGCAACCATTATATTCAAGTCCAGCTTCTTCATAATCACAGATTAGACCAGTATATTGAACATTAATTGGTGCAGTTAAAGCTTTGTTATTATGCTCTTTGATAAAATCTATTTTTGGTAAATTACTTGTTGCTTGAGGTAATTTTTCAACAAATTGATCTATAACATTTTTAACTGATTTATTATCTTCTTCTTCACCTGCAATACCCAAGGTAAATCCTTTTTGGAATATTTTCTTACCTACTAAACTAAGTTTTTCACTAATAGAACTAAATTTAGTATCAAAATTCTTATCTATATCACAGATGAATTTATAGAATTTGTAACCAGAAGTTTCATTAGCAAATTCATATTCAGCTCTTAATTGAGCTCTACCTTGATTAATAGCTAACACATGACCTGCCTGCATCATCATCATTTCGAGACGTGATTTCATCTCTCTGATTACTTGGTGAATCCTATTCTTATTATCAAAGCGAGACTCTAAGAGGATTTCTTCTAAGAATAAAGGGATATATTCTATTTTAGATTGAAGAGCTTTAACGGATACTGTAAGCATTATCTTTGCTTCGTTTCTTCCCTTTCTACTTGGTGTGAAATCACAATTTGGATTGAATTGACCTAAGTTTATATGTATCTCATTAGCGAGCTCATTGTATTTATAGTTCTTGGTATCTACTTTTGTTAGTAGTGATTGTAGTAAGCCTAACCATTTCCACTCTTCTTTATCTAAGCCATTGGCATTAAAGTCTAATCTTGCATAAGCGATTTTGTTAGTAAGGGCTTTTACTTCTAAAAAGTTATACGAATTTTCCTTAGTGATTGTGTAATCAACAGGAAGTGGTTCAGGGTTGATATCTGATAGTTCGATGTGTGGTATTTTTGCTAATTCCTCTTCTGTATCAGTTGTTTGCTGACGAAGTCTAAGTGTTTCATTTTTAGCAATAAGCTTATTTAGTTCATCATCTGTAAGAGATTTCTTAAATTCAGCAAGAGTTTCTCTGAGTTTATTATTTTTTTCTTCAGTGAGACCTTTCTTTGGTAATAAAATTATTACTGCTTGGTGTTTATTATTAAGAATATATTCTTGGATGAGCTTCTCGAAATAATCTTTTTGAGAAGCTTCTCTGATAAAGCTTAAATTATCTTCAAATTCTAAGTATAATACTGGGTCATCGCAATGCATCCAACCATTAAAAGCCATCATTTGATATAAAAGACCTTTAGGGTATCCTCTTGTGTCAGACTCTCTTAATTGAAATTCATGGGAATTAATAACAGCCTCAATAAGTTTTTTATCAATTCCTTCTGCCACTAATCTGGTAAGAGTTTTATTAATAATTTCAGCAATTTTATCTTTATCAGCTTCATTTGTATTTTTGACTACAAAACTTAGAACTGGTTGTTGGATTGAGTTGTCATGAATAGAAAATACATCTTGTCCTAAATCTGCTTCGAGAAGTGCTTCTTTGAGCGGAGCACCTTCCATATCTATAAGAATACTGCTAAGCAGACCTATCCCCATATTGGTTCTCGCATCTTTAACATTACCTACTGTATAGCCATGACAGATATAAGTTTTATTTTCTAAAGAATCTGATTCACCAATTGGATAATAATCGATATCTTCTACTGGTTTGGTGAAAGCTTTTTGAAGAGGGATATCTGTGTCTATTTCAAGTAAATCGAAGTTAGCAAGGTATTCATTATCAATTTTCTTTAGGGCAGCATCTAAATCTAAGTCTCCGTAAAGAGTAATATAGCTATTGCTTGGATGGTAATATCTACGATGGAAATTTAAGAACTTTTCATAAGTCAGTTCAGGAATTACATCAGGGTCTCCGCCAGACTCAAAGCTATAACAGTTATCTGGATTTAGTATTCCCTGAATCTTGCGATAGACAATAGATTCTGGTGAAGAGAAAGCACCTTTCATCTCATTATAGACTACTCCATTGAAGATTACATCGTCTTCTTTATTAAAGATTTCATGGTGCCAACCTTCTTGTAAGAATATCTCTTCTGTGTCATATATTTTAGGATATAGAACTGCATCAAGATAGACATCCATTAGATTCATAAAATCTTTTTGATTTGTACTTGCTACAGGATACATTGTTTTATCTGAAGCTGTCATAGCATTTATGAAAGTCTTTAAAGAACCTTTGACAAGTTCCATAAATGGTTCCTTACAAGGGTATTTGCGAGAACCATTTAATACAGAATGCTCTAAGATATGTGGTGTCCCACAAGAATCTTCTGGTAAAGTTTTAAAGCCTATGGTGAAAACTTTATTTATATCATCATTTTCAAAATATAGTAGTTCAGCTCCATTTTTCTTATGCTTGAAAAAATAGAGTTTGTTATTTATTTCTTTTATTTCCTTAATCCATTCTAATTCAAAGTTTTCATAGACTTTTCCTATCTCTAACTTCATTATAGCTCCTTAATCTATTTCTTTATTAATTTATATCTAATTAAACATTCTCTTAACAATTCGCGATTCTTTTCCTCCAACAATGTTAGTGGCATTCTTATCTCTAAATCTATCATCCCCATCATTGCTAACGCTTCTTTTGCTGGGATTGGATTTGTTTCAATAAACATCATGTTATTTAATTCCAAGATATCTTCATGCAATTTTCTTGCCTCATTCCATTTATTGTCCATACAAAGAGCCCAAAGTTTATGTACTTTATCAGGTATAATATTGGCAGTTACAGAAATGGTTCCTTTACACCCAACTGCGTAAAGAGGCAAGTTAAGAGCATCCTCTCCTGACATAACGGAGAAATTCTTCTTAGTTTCTTTAATAATTCGAGAAGCTTGCAAAATATCTCCAGTAGCTTCTTTAATACCGACAATGTTCTTGCAGTCATTCGCTAACTTAATGGTTGTATCAGAATTCATATTAACACCTGTTCTACCTGGGACATTATAAATTACAATAGGTATTTTTACTTGTTCTGCTATTAATTTAAAATATTCATAAAGACTCTTCTGAGTAGGTTTTACATAATAAGGAGTTATGACTAACGCATAATCAACTCCAAGTTTTTCTGCTTTTTTGGTTAAAGAAACTGTCTGATGATAGTTGTTAGTACCAGTCCCAACCATAATTTTTACTCTCTTATCAATCTTCTGAATGCAAAATTGGAGTAATCTATCTCTCTCATCTGAGGCGATATTAGGAGATTCACCTGTAGTCCCCATAAGTAATATACCATCAGTTCCATTCTTAATATGGAAATCTATCAGAACTTCTAAAGCGTTGTAGTCTATATCATTATTCTTAAATGGTGTTACTAATGCAACATAAGAACCTTTTAACATTTCTATTCTCCTTTTCTCGTTTAATGCGAGGGTTTAAGTTATATAATTCATTAATGATTAAATTCATTCAAGTTTATTAATTAGCTGTAAATAAGTCAATCAAAATTTAAAAAAAATAAAATGTAAAAACTTCGGAGGAGTTGCATCTTGGTAGGAGAGGAAACAATAAAAAATATTCTAAGAACTCTTTGCTCTATTAAGGGCAATAATAATCTGCAAATTAAATTCTAAAATTATTGACAAAAAAATTCTATAATACTATCTTTGGTTTAAAGTAAAAAATTACTTTAAAGAGAGAATTATTACAAAAAGGAGAAATTATGAAAAAGACAATGTTATTTCTTGTAATGTTAGTGTATGTGTTGTTAATTAATGCTCAACAATGGATAGGCTTTGATAATAATTTTGTTCAAGCCCCCCCCAGATAACTGTTGTCTCATCTGATGGTCTTAACACCACCATGAATGTTGAAATTACTGGTTATATGCATGAAATAATTAGTGTTGATGGTTATAACTATGATGACTATTCAGTTCTTGGATACGGCACAACAACTGAAGAGGGTAAACCTGCTTTACCTAAGTTATCTGTCTTATTAGGTATCCCGGCAACTAGTGATATTGAAGTTTCAATAAGTAATCCCACTTATGAGTACATTTATAATACTACTGTACATCCAAAACAAAGAGATTTATTTGAAGATGAGGTATCCCCAGGATTCATGATTGACTCCTTGTACTATTCTTCATCTACTATTTTTCCAGAAAACTTAGCTGAAAATTCTGACCCTTCAATTTGGAGAGATGTCAGAGTTTCTACCATTTATCTTTACCCCTTTAGGTTTGAACCAGATAAATGTAAAGTCTCTATTTTAAAGTCATTTCAAGTAAATGTTAATTATTCAGGAACAAGTAATACTAATCCTTTAACGTCAGCACCTAAATATATCCCGGATATGTTTCATAATCTATATGAACAGAATATTGCCAACTATGATTTTATAACTATTCCTGAAAGAAACAGAATACCTACAGACTTTGATTTATTAATTTTAATAAATGAAGATTTTATGCTCGAACAAGGAGTGAGTGATGAAATCAATAGGTTCCTCAGGCATAAAAAATTCATGGGATTGGAATCGAAAATAGTTTATGTTTCTGATGCTGATAATGAAAATACTATAAAACAAAAAATATTAGATGAAATGCTCAATAGTTTTAGCCATGTGATAATTGTTGGTCATCCTAATTTAGTACCTACTTCAAATATTGCAATACTTGATATTGACGAGGGAGAAAGTTCGAGTAGTGAATCTTGGTATGTAAGGGAGAGTTGGACATCATTACCATTTTCTATTTTAGGAAGATTCTTTGTTGATGATTGTAGTGAATTGGATAATATCATTACCAAAACAATTGACTATGAACTTAATGCATCTTATGATGTAAATTGGGTTAATAATGCTGTCTTAATGTCAGGAAATGGTGATGGTGGGGGATTATCATTTTCAGAAAACATATTCTTAGTCTCGACAACAGTAACAGGCTTAAACTACACAATCTTAAATGGAGATGTCGGAGAAACCACAATTGATAATTTATCCACCGAATTAACAAATGGCACTGGTTTAGTGTTGTATCGAGGTCATGGAGGTCGTGGTGGTTTAGATGCTGATCATGAACATCTACATTTCAATGATGATATTACTCCGGAAAGTATAAGTGGCCTCAATTATAATAAACGCTACCCAATTTTTTTTAATATTGCCTGTGGAACTCATGCTTGTGGTCCTAGATGTTATGGGGAACCTATGTATGATGAAAATTTTGGAAGTGGCATTACAAACAATAGTCAGATAGCATTAGCTTCTTTTGGTGCTACTTCAGGTTCTAGACGAGATGATGATAATATTTTATCTGTTTCCATGGTAGATGCATTTGCTAATCCATTAAATAATAGTATAGGAGAAATAATTTTACAGGGATTTAGTCATTATTCTGAAGCAGCTAATAATTATGCGTGTATAAACCATTACTCTCTATACGTTGATCCAACATTACAAGTAAAAGTAGAAGAAATAAATAAATTTAATGTTTCATGGAATGATAACATCTTATATTTAAAAGATAAGAAAGGAATTGATGTTTCAGAAGCAAAAGTAATATTTTTTGATGAAAATCAAAATATAATAACTTCCATGATTACAGATACTTCTGGTTATCTTGTCATCGATGACATTGGTTTGTTAAACTCTGTAAGTTACCTATCTTTCCATAAAAAGAACTACAATTCAAAGATAGTACAAGTTATCTCAGAAAGTATTGTAGTTGAAAATACCGAAGATTTGTATTTTGATTTAGATGTTTTACTTATTAACGGAGCGGATGTAGTTATCAATGAAGGCGGAAGTCTTGCATTAACCGATGGTGTTGAGGTTATTTTTGGGAATAATTCTTCTGAAATAATGATTAATGGAGGAGTAGAATTTTTAAATAATAACTTTACTTCTCAAGAAGATATTCATAAACCAAGTATATTTTTTGAAAAAGAAGGAAATTATATTTCTGACTGTAATTTTGAAAATGTTAATATAAATATTAGTTCAGGAGATCTTATAATAAATTCTATTACTACTCTTAATTCAACAATAGAATCATATAAATCAGTTTTTCTTGTTGATTCAAGTATTATTAATGGGAATATACTATGTGAACAAACTGAATTCAATCTTAATCAAAGTTCAATTTCTGGTAATAGCTATGGAGTTAAGCCTGTTGATAGCTCTTTTGAAATAACCGACTCTGAGATATCCATGAATAATGATGATGGGGTAGTAATAAACAATTGTTATTCTGGAAACATCTATAGAAATGAGATAAAAAACAGTAGGATATGTCAGAATACCGGAAATGGATTGGAGGTACTACAATCCATTTTGAAAGTTAAAAATACTACAATAGAAGATAATAATATCGGAATTGTAGCAATTGGATCGAGCTTAGTATCTCTATCTACTGACGAGAGTAATCAGATTGAAGATTCTCGAATATCTAATAATAGGCGACAGGAAATATATCAAATTAATGAATGTATTGAAGCGAATCAAGCTAATTATGAAGTTTCTGATTCATATTATAGCTCTTATACAGCTGATCAGTTATTAGTTCATACAGAAGATATACCTAATGGAAGGCATCTGCAATTCACAGGCAATTACTGGGGATACAGAAATATTCATACTATTCCAATTCTTCCTCCTTCATCAAGATTTATACCAGCTCTGATTAATCCAAGTATTGGAGAAACTGGATACGATCTTAGCCCAGTTTGGGGACCTGCAGTGAATGTGACATATTCTTACAGCAATGATGAACAAATTTATTATTCAGCCTTGAATGAAGTATCTTTGGGTAACATTGATAATTCGATAGACTTGTTTAAACAGGTAATTCAGAATTATCCTAATAGTAACTACTCTGTTTTAAGTTCGAAAAATCTATTTAAATTAGTTCCGGATAAGGCTGAATTAAAAGAGTTCTTATTCGAAGAACCAAATCTTTATGTTGGTAACGTAGTTCATAAAGATATTGATTATTTAATTAACCACTGTGATATTGAATTGGGGAATCTTCAAGAAGCCAGTATTTGGTGTGAAAACAAAATTAGCAATCCAGAATCAGAATTTGATTCTCTATTAGCAGTAATAGATTTAGAATATATTAACTTATGCTTAGAAAATGAGAGTGATTCAACAAAAACAAATAATCTGCAATTAATTCATAAGCGTCGTGAGAAATATGTTAGCTTCATAGATAATAAAATTGACCAATTAATCAATATAAGCAATATTTCTATGATAAATGAAAATCAAAATGACATTGCTCCTATTACAACAAGATTGTACAACAACTACCCTAATCCTTTCAACCCTGAAACTACAATTTCTTTTGACTTACCTCAAAGAGGTAGAGTTGAACTAGTAGTGTATAATCTAAGAGGTCAGAAAGTTAAAAGTTTAATCAATGAAGAGATGGATATGGGAGTTCATAAGATAATTTGGAATGGGACAAATAATCAAGGCAAAGAAGTTGCTTCCGGAGTATATTATTATCGTTTATCTTGTGGGAATTATACCAAAACAAATAAAATGGTATTAATGAAATAAACTAAAAAGAATAAGCCATGTTCCCATGGCTTATTCTAATCAAATAAAGGAATAATTATGAAAAAAATAATATATATATTTACTTATATCTTCTTTATAAGTTTTCTTGGAAGTTTAGAGTATAATTCTATTTTATCGGTGTCTGAAGAATCTCTCTCTGTTGCCAGTAAGGATTCTACTCTCTATGTAGCTAATTTAGATGGGATCTCAATCTATAATTACAGTAATGAGGAATTAGAGTTAAAAAATTCAATTTATCTTGATTCTTCAGGCTTGTATAATAGGGTATATTCTGCAGGTAACTATCTTATCCATCACAAAACAGATTATGATGGAGATGTTATATTATACGATATCACAGATAGTGAAAACCCGGTTGAAATAACAAATTTAGATATCACTAGTATTAATGATTGCTTTGTGGTTGATAATTATCTGTTGGTAAGAAGAGGGGGTTTATATGTTTATGATACTCAAAATATTGATCTTCCTCCAACACAAATATTAGCTTCTGTAGGGAGAACAATAGCTATTGGAAACAGTCTTTTTACTGTAAGGTATTATACAGATTCTAATAGGTTTGTGTTAGAAGAATATTCTATGAACTTACCCGATAGTGTGGATTTAGTAGATTCTCTTGAGATAAATGATACAAGCTCACATGGAGATATAGCATTTGGAAATGAGAGGATTTTTGTTAGAGAGAATGATTATCTGTATGTGTTTGGTTATTCTACTGGATTAGAATTACTTGAGACCTTTGGTCCTTTACCTGCCTTGGATAATGATGAATTAAATATCAGAACTATTGGAAATGATTCTAATCTTATAAGTGCGGATGGATACTATTGGGATATCAGCGATGTAGATAATATTATTCAATATCAAAGTTGGCGAAATAGTAACCACTATTACTATAAATCAAAACCAACCATTATTGGGGACTACTACATTAAACCGAACGGAGAGTATGGCTTAGTAATTGTTGATATGAGTGATAATGAAAATGTACAAATAATATATGACATGAATTCCTATTATAACAGTGTAGGTATTGAGATTGTTGGGAATACCCTTTTGGATGTGGCTTACCCCAAATTAAAGATGTTTGATGTGAGTGGTCAAGACAATATGCAACTTTTTCCTGAAGGCGATAATAGAGACTGGAATACTAGGTTTAAAAAATACTTAGCTACTGAGGATAAGTTACTATTGGCTACTGATGAGAACTTGACAATCTTAAATACTGAAAATGGAGTAGCGAATGCTGAGTTCTCTTCGTCTATAGATTTGGGCTCAATAGGTCGGATTGCTACTTATAATAACTTCTTCTACAATATAGACGGAGAAAATCTGCAGATGCAAATTACGGATATTTCACAGCCTGAAAGTCCTGAAATATCAGGTTCAGTTAATGTTAATGAAATAATTTATGCTCCGATAAGTTGCTATGTTATTGATCATTATTTATTATTGGTAAATGAATACTTGCGCGTCTCAATTTATGATTTAAGTAATCCAACTCAGCCAGAGTATTTGAGCTCATTCTCTTGTAATACTCTGCAGGGAACTCAGCACACTGCAAATTATGCCAAGTTTGAAGTGAAAGATAATATTTTATATGCCTCATTTATTAATTATTTAGCAGTAAATCATGCTTACTTGTCAGATATTTTTATCTATGATATTACTGATATTGAGAATTGGGCTTTACTAAATACAATAACTTCCGATGTTGCATATAGTAATGACATTGAAGTTGTTGGAGATTATCTCTATAGCGTAAGTAATTTGGGAGTAATTAAAATAAACATGTACCAGATAGATGCATTGGGTAATTATAGCCAAGTTGCTGCTTACAATACTGAAACATACATCCCAAGTATATCTTCATATTTTAAGGTTCATAACAATAAACTATATCTATCTCGAGAAAGTCTTTTAATCTGCTATGACATAATATATTATACCGAAAATGACAGCTATGAAATTGTGCCGTCTAATGAGATTAATAGTTATAATTATCCTAATCCTTTCAATCCTGAAACTACGATTTCTTACGATATTACTAAGAAAGGAAATGTTACGGTAGATATCTATAATCTCAAAGGACAGAAAGTAAAGAGTTTGCTTTCAGAGAAGCAGGAGGCTGGTAAGCATAATGTCGTGTGGTATGGAGACAATGATTCTGGTAAGAAAGTAAGTTCAGGAACATATTTGTATAGGGTAAAAAATGGGGAAAATGATCTTGTGAAGAAAATGGTCTTGATGAAATAGTATCAAAACATAAAATAATTCTTGACTTAATTAATTAGAAAATGATTCTTGTATTCTAATTAAAAAATCTATAAAAGAAGGGGGTGATGTAAAGTGCCTAAAGTAACTGGAAGAGAAAATGAACCTTTTGATATCCTTTTAAAGAGATTTAAAAAGAGATGTGAAAAAGCTGCTATCTTATCAGATATCAAGAAGAATCAGTACTTTGAAAAACCTTCTGTACAAAAGAGAAGAGAAGAGAATGTTGCAAAGCGTAAAATGGTTAAAGCTATGAGGAAGATGAATCGCTTTAACAGATAATTATTTACGACTGATAAAATTAAGTAGCTTATAGAAATATATCTACATATTGATAGAGATTCGATAGATACTTGATTAGAAAGATTGAAGAGTGCTGATTCGTTAGCACTCTTTTTTATTTTAAATTTATATTATTGAAAATGAAGGAATTTGCCCAGAATCCAGAGTACACCGAGAAGAAGTATTTATCCACAGATTGCACAGATTAACACTGATTCTTGAGAAATAAACATATTAAACATTCGCTTAGTGAACTCACCAAATAGGCAAAGCCAATTAAAAGCTAACAATGAGAAAATTAGGAGTATGGATTATGGTGTTAGATATTATTTTAGCTATTTGTACAATATTATTAGTAGTCTGGGGATTATATAAAGGGTTAATCAGAGGTTTAATGAGTTTTGTAACCGGAATTATTCTTTATATATCTTTAAGTAAATTTACTATTCCATTAAGTGATTGGATGGTAGAAAACTGGGAATTGGGTTATGGCTGGAGCACAGTGATTTCAGTAGTAGGTCAAATTTTGGTTATAAGCTTAATAACATTATTGATAACAAAATTGATTGAAGCTATCATCTCAAGCTTGAATCTGAATATTTTTAACAGAATATTGGGGGGGATTTTTGGCTTATTGGCAATGCAATTTGTGATTACCTTATTTGTTATCATAATGAGTATTGCTAATATTGAGACTGTGCTAACACAGATAAATAAATCAAAAATATGTCAGGTCTCTTCTCATATTAATGGTCATTATCTTAAACCAATTTTAGGTAAAGACATTAATCAGTATTTACAAGAATATTTAGATAAAAACAGGGAAATTATATAGATAAATGTACTCTTTTAATAAATTAGAATTTGATAAACTTAAAGAACTGATAAAAGCTCATTGCAATAGTTATCTTGGCAAAGATAAGATTGATCAGCTTCATCCTTTTTCAGATATTGCTCAGATTGATGAGCAAACTGAGATGATTGATACTTTTCAATCAATGATTAAAGCTGGTTTAACAATAAATATTGAAAATCTTTCTAACTTGGAGTATTTCTTCTCCGAATTCAAGGGCTCAATAATGAGTATAGAAGAGTTTCAGTTAGTAGTTACTAATATTAGAATTGGAAACAACCTTAAACTGAAATTAACAAATTTTGAAGGTTATCAGAAGATTAAACGATACTTTGCTAACTTAGAAGCTTATCCTGAAATTACTGATAGATATGACAGGATTTTTTCAACTGATGGTGATATTTTAGACACAGCTTCTTCTGAATTAAATAGAATTAGAAAGAGTAAGAAGTCAACTCGGGCTAATATCCAAAAAACTTTAAATAACAAACTTCATGATCCAAAGTTTGAGAAATTTCTTCAGGAAAAAATCGTAACAACTCGGGGCGATAGGTTTGTGGTCCCTATTAAAGAGGGGAAAGTTAAATTTGTCGGTGGTGTTGTTCAAGAACGCTCTTCCAGTGGAGCCTCAGTATTTGTTGAGCCTCCCGAAATAGTTGAGATGAATAACAAGATATCTTTTCTTAATCAGGCTGAGAAGGAGGAGATATATAAGATTTTCAAGAAGTTTACAGAAATGATTCTTCCTCTTCAAGAAAGTTTGATTCAAAATACAGAGTTAATTGGTCAATTTGAATTCTACTATTCTTGTGCTTCTTTTTCAAATTACATGAAGGCAAACCGAGTTGAAATTGTTGCTGAGCCAATAATATCTCTAAAAGACGCACGACATCCTCTCTTGATACATACTCTGCGAAGTGTTGAAAAAGTTATCCCTTTTGAACTAAGCATAGGTCATGACTACAATATCTTAGTCTTATCAGGACCCAATACAGGTGGTAAAACTGTTACTCTAAAGGGTACTGGCTTACTTACTATGATGGCACTCTCAGGCTTACCTATTCCAGCTCATAAAGAAAGTAAAATAGGTATCTTTGAGCATATTTTTGCTGATATTGGAGATGAGCAATCTTTGGAATCATCTTTAAGTACTTTTTCTTCACATATTGGACAAATTAAAAAAATGGTAGAGAATGCTAATAATAAGACTCTTATCCTAATTGATGAAATTGGGTCTTCTACTGACCCAGAGCAAGGTTCTGCTTTAGCTCAAGCAGTTTTAGAAGAAATTGAGAAGTTATCTGCAAAAGGGATTATTACAACTCACTTCACTGCTTTAAAGGTCTTTGCAGAGAAGAATGAAAATTGTCGCAATGCTTCTATGCAATTTGATGCTCGGGAGCATAAGCCAACATATAAATTTGTTTTTGGTTTACCTGGTGATTCTTTTGCAATTGATGTAGCAGAAGGCTTAGGATTAAAGCAAGAAATTATTAGACGTTCAAAAGAGCTTGCCGGCACACAAAACGTAGAGTTAACTAATCTAATCAAGCGTTTAGAATCTGAGAAGAAGAAGTTAGGACAAGTTACTTACAAGCATGAATTACAAGTAGCTTTGTTAAAGGGTAGGGAAGAAGAATATAAGAAGAAAATTACTCAATTAGAAACAGAAGCTAAAGAGATAAAGAAAAAACAACTTAAAGAAGCTCAACAATATCTAATTGACATGCAAAAAGAGCTTCATCAAGATATGGATAGT
This sequence comes from Cloacimonadales bacterium (SeqCode), assembly GCA_963692475.1. GTDB lineage: Bacteria > Cloacimonadota > Cloacimonadia > Cloacimonadales > JAFGVF01 > JAEKNW01. The sequence goes on along the minus strand of OY829950.1, from coordinate 1,066,249 downwards.
ATTAAGAAATTAGAGAAAGAGGAACGTAAATCTGAGAATCAAAAAATTCTTAATAAACTAAACAAAAAACATTCTGAAATAACTGCAGAGCATCAAAAGCTCACAAGACGAAACGGCTCAAAGATAAAACAAGCTCAAGTTGGTATGAGAGTCTGGGTTGAATCTTTTGAAACAGAAGCAAATATTATCGAAATTAATAAATCACTTGTGATAGTTGATATGGACGGTATCACTTTCAAAACTTCTTTAGATAATATTCTCACTTTACCAGAGCATAGAGAAAAAGTAAAAATTAAGGAAGAAGCAGTCTCTCTTGTATCATCTAATGTTACTCAGAAAGCAAGCTTTGAATTAAAAATCTTAGGATTAACCTTTGATGAAGCAAAAACTCTAATCAATGATTTTATTGATAATGCTAATTTAGCAGGTTTAAAAAAGTTAAGAATTGTCCATGGTAAAGGCACTGGTGCTTTGAGAACTAAGGTTCGTCAGCATCTACAAAGGATTAGACTTGTTAAATCATTCCATACACCTCCAGAAAACGCTGGTGGTAGTGGAGTTACGATAGTTGAATTGCATTAAAAAGAAAGAAAGAGAGAGCAATGGATAATTCAGTAATAGAACAGATAAGAGAAAGCAATAACATTGTTGATGTGATTTCAGCTTATCTCCCTCTGAAGAGAAGTGGGGCAAACTATAAAGGAGTGTGTCCATTTCATGATGATAGAAACCCATCGATGATGGTTTCTGAGCAGAAGCAGATATTCAAGTGTTTTGTCTGCGGAAAGGGAGGGAATGTATTTACTTTTGTCCAAGAATATGAGAAAATAACCTTTATGGAAGCTGTTAAGAAGTTAGCTCAGAGGGTAGGTATTACAGTAAAAGAGTCAATGAATGACAAAAGAGCTGAATCAAAAAAAACTAAACTAATTAATATCTATAGGCTTGCTAACGAGTATTTTGTTAATAATTTAAAAGAGTATGGTGAAGATGTCTATAAGTATCTTAAAAACCGAGGAATTTCTGAAGAATTAGCTAACAAACTTGAATTAGGTTATACGCTTGATAGCTTTACTGGACTTCTTAATCAAGTAAAGAGGGAAGATATTCCTGAAGAAGTAATTCTTGCAAGTGGACTCTTCAAGGAAAGTAATAAGGGTAAGTATGATGCTTTTAGAAACAGATTGATGTTCCCGATTCACTCTCATACAGGACAAATTGTTGCTTTTGGTGGTAGGCAATTAGATGATAAGGAGATGGGTGGTAAATACATAAATTCTCCTACTACCGAACTATACACTAAAGGTAATGAACTTTACGGTCTATTCTTGACTAAATATGAGATTGCAAAGGTGAATTATGCTATTATTTGTGAGGGCTATTTAGATTTTCTCAGACTATATTCCTATGGTTTCACTAATAGTGTAGCTGCTCTGGGTACTGCACTCACTGAAAAACAATTAAGTTTATTAAGTCGATATAGTAAAAATATATATCTACTCTACGATGGTGATGAGGCAGGACGTAAAGCAACCATTAGCAGTGGACTAAAGTGTATTGAACTTGGACTTAGTGCCAAAGTAATAGCTCTACCTGAAGGTGAAGACCCAGATTCTATTTTACTAAAAGAGGGGAAAGACTATCTTGAAAAACTTATCGAAAAGCCTATTCCCTTTATAAAATATGTTAAAGAAACTAAACTCTTAGCTACTGAGAATAAAGACAAAATTAAATTATTATTGGAAAGTGTAGGTAAAATCTCTGATGTGATTGACCGAGAAATGCTTTTTAAAAGTATTGGTGAAGAATTTGGTATTAATGAAAACTCTTTAAAAGCGTCTGTGAATCAACAAAGAATAGTGACAATTAAAAGCAAATCTTCTAATCAGTTTACTCTTTCTGAACACCTTGAAGAGAAAGAATTATTTCAATTTATGTTTAATAACCCAGAAGAAATAAAAAATATTTGCGAAATTCTTAATTCAGATTACTTTTTTGATGTTAATTACAAAAAAATGTTTAATACTTTGACAGAAAATGAGGGATTTCTAAACTTGTTTACACATTCCCAAATTATAGATTTTTTTAAAGACGAGAGTTTAAAAAATATTGCAGTAGAATTAATTCTCTTAGGCGAGTCTCAAAGAGATATCCTGCACATTATCAAGGATATAAAACTCCGAAAATTAAAAAATGATTTAAATGTCGTGAACAAGCTCATTCAAGAAAGTGGTTTTACGACAGAGCTTTTGGAAAAAAAGAAAAATATTAAAAACGAAATCTTACGCTTAGACACTGCAATAGTGAATAATCTATTAACTTGAGGAGATTTGATGCTAACTTACAATGATTGTATTAAAAAATTAGTTGAGATTGGTAAAGAGGCTGGGTTCATTACTTTTAGGCAAATTAATGAACTACTTCCAGCGAATCCCATATTCTTAGATAAAATTGATGATATCCTCTTTGACCTTTTACAGGAGAATATCGAGGTCATCGATGAAACTGAAAACAAAGTTAGCAAGGCACAAGTAAAAGTAAAAAAAGAGAAGAAATCTAAAACTCTTAAAACTCGAAAATACTATGATGACCCTGTTCGTATGTACCTCAAGGAGATGGGTAGGGTTCCCCTACTTGATCGTGAAGGTGAAATTAGAGTAGCAAAGAAAATTGAAGTTTATCATAAAATGATAACTAACAATGTCTATCTCTCAGGCTCTACCTTAAGGGAAATGCAAAACTTCTTACACCGTTTCAAAGAGAAGAGAATTAGATTAGACCAAATCTTTAAAATCGACTTCGGAACTGAATTAGATAACAAGAAACCTGATGAAATTATTGAGATTTTTAAGGGAAGACTTAACGAGATTGAAAAGTGCTTTGATGTTATTGGTGAAATTCTAAATAATACTGATTTTGATGACACTGGTTTGGCTGCCAGACAAGAAGAAATTGACTCTAACAGAGAAAGAATTGTTGAACTTTTTTCTACTTTTGTCTTTAATGATAAACTTATCAAAAGGTTGGTTTATAGGGTCCGTAGTCTTGTAGATAGAATTTTAGAATCTAATAAAATAATCGACGAAATTACCAGAATTAAAAAATTCTCCGTTGAAGAGATTTGTTCTTTTGGTAGGAAAGCTAAAAAATCTGATGAAGAATTTGAAGAAGTTAGAGTCGAAACAAATATCGACCCAAACCTCTTTATAGAAACTCTCAGAAAAATCAAAAATGCTAAGAGAAAAATTCGTCGTGTAGAATTAGAAACAAGAATGACTGCCAGTGAATTAGTCTTCTTACTCAGAGAAATTGAAAGAGGAGAAAGAACTAAAGAAAGAGCACAAAGTGATATGATTGAAGCTAACGTTAGGTTAGTTATCTCTATTGCTAAAAGATATAATAATAGAGGACTTGACTTCTTAGATTTAATTCAAGAAGGTAATACCGGCTTGATGAAAGCAGTAGAAAAATACGATTATAAAAAAGGCTATAAGTTCTCTACTTATGCTACTTGGTGGATTAGACAGGCTATAACAAGAGCTATCGCTGACCAAGCCAGAACTATTAGAGTTCCTGTTCACATGATTGAATCTATAAATAAGATTAATCGTACTTCAAGAAGACTAATGCAAAAACTTGGTAGAGAACCTTTCCCTGAAGAAATTGCTCAAGCTCTTGAAATGCCTATTGATAAAGTAAAATCTATCCTCAATATTTCTAAAGAACCTGTTTCCTTAGACAAACCTATCGGTAATGATTCTGAAGATAGTATCCTAGGTGATTTTATTGAAGACAAATCTACTATCTCACCTGAAAGATTAGCTGAAAGATCACTGCTTAAACGTCAGGTCGATGAAGTACTTCAAACTCTCACTCCTCGAGAAGAAAGAGTAATTAGATTAAGATTTGGTATTGATGATGGCTTCCATAGAACCTTAGAGGAGGTTGGTAATATCTTCAATGTTACTAGAGAAAGAATTAGGCAAATTGAAGATAAAGCTCTTAAGAAATTAAGACACCCTACCAGGGCATCTATTCTACAAGAGTTTATTAACAACTTTAACTTAAAAACATAAATAAACTATAAATTGTTATAGAAGGGAGATTTTCTCCCTTCTTTTTCTTATCATCAATAGCTGACTAATTTCCTTCTTATACCGCACTCGGAAGTTACTCAACCTTTCATTGAACTTTTATTAAGACAATAACCGAGAGCATACATAGACCTACTTTAGGCTTATGTTCGGTTCAAGTTCAATCGTATTCATTAAACATTAATTACTGGGGAGGCTGACTTGATACTTGAACACTCTCAAGTCTTTTTTTTTATGAGAGAATTAAATTTCTTGACATATATAGGGTATAGTAAATATTTTGTTACGCTAAAGGAGTTTTATATTTAACTCCTTATAAAATTATAAATTAACTTATGATAATAAGTAAAGAAAAGGAGAAAGGATGAAGACTTTAACTCCCACCCCGGATCAGATCCAAAGGGATTGGTATGTTATCGATGCTGAAGGTCAAACTTTAGGTCGTATTGCTACTAAAATAGCTTCCATTCTCCGCGGAAAAAACAAGCCTTACTTCGCTACAAACTTAGATTGTGGTGATTATGTGGTTGTTATTAATGCAGAGAAAGTTGGAGTTACTGGTACTAAAGCTGATTCAAAAGTTTACCAGAACTACAGTGGCTATCCAAGTGGTTTAAGAGAAGTTAGCTTCAAAAAGATGTTAGACTCTAAACCTGAAGAAATTATTAGAAGTGCTGTTAAAGGTATGTTACCAAAAAACACCCTTGGCAGACAAATGTTCAAGAAACTGAAAGTGTATGCTGGAACTGAACATCCACATACAGCTCAACAACCAAAGACTTTATAGTTTAGGAGAAAATTAATGCAGTATTTCGACGCAACAGGCAGAAGAAAAAATGCTGTAGCACGAGTTAGAATTACCCAAGGTACCGGTAAAAGAATTATCAATGGTAAACTTATGAAAGATTACCTTCAAAGAGAAGTTCTAGAGATGGTTGTAGAACAGCCATTTGAAGTTTCCGGTTTATCAGATAAACTTGACCTTAAAGTCAATGTTATCGGTGGTGGTCTATCAGGTCAAGCTGGTGCTATAAGACATGGTGTTTCTAGAGCCTTAGTTATCTATGATGAAGCTTTAAAAGCTGATCTTAAAAAGAATGGTTTCCTTACTCGTGACCCAAGAATGGTTGAGAGAAAGAAACCTGGTCGTCCAAAAGCTAGAAAGAAATTCCAGTTCTCAAAACGTTAATCTATTATTACAGATTATCAAGAAAACTGCTTGAAAGTTGCAAGGCGGTGTCTATTCTACAACGAATAGACTGAATTGCGTAAATTTTAAGCAGAAAATTAACCGTAACAAGAGGAGTAATTTAATGTCAGTTGTAACAATGAAACAACTACTTGAAGCTGGTGTTCACTTCGGTCACCAGACTCATAAATGGAACCCTAAAATGAAGAAATATATCTTCATAAAAAGAAATGGTATCCATATATTAGATTTAAAACAGACTGTAGATGCTGTTAATGAAGCATATCAGTTCCTAAAAGATGTCGCCAGTCGTGGTGAAGAGATATTATTTGTAGGAACAAAAAAGCAAGCTGTAGATGCTATCAAAGAAGCTGCAGTAAAAGCTGATGTTTTTTATGTAAACAACCGCTGGTATGGTGGAATGCTTACTAATATGAAAACTATTCGCCAATCTATTGAAAAGATGAAGCAATATGAACAAATCACTGAAGATGGAAGTATTGCTAATTATACTAAATTAGAAGCTTTAAAGATGAAAAGAATGCATGATAAGATCGAAAGTGGTCTTGGTGGTATTCGCGAAATGGAAAAAGTTCCTGGTGCAATTTTTGTAGTTGATACAAAACAAGAAGCCATCGCAATTCATGAAGCAAAAAAACTTGGTATTCCACTCATTGGTATGGTAGATACTAACTGTGACCCAGATATGATTGATTTCGTAATTCCTTCAAATGATGATGCTATTAGAGCAATTAGCTTAATTGCTGATGTGATGGCTAATGCTGTTATCGAAGGTAGAAACATTCTTAAAGAGGGTAATGTTGAATCACAAGCTTCAGGTGAAGAAGAGCTTGTTGAAACTATTCCTTCTGAAGCAACTTCTATGGAAGAAGTAGCTCAGCAAGAAGAACCTGAAACGAAAGTAGAAAATAAAGAATAAGAATAAATTGGTAGTTCCCGATTTATTCGGGAACTTATTTTTAATTTAATCATAATTTAGATAAATCTAAATTCTATAAAGGAGTTAATAATGGCAACAATTACTGCAGCAATGGTGAAAGAATTACGCGAGAAAACCGGCGTAGCTATGATGGATTGCAAAAAGGCTCTCAAAGAGACTGACGGTGATGTTGATAAAGCTGTGAAATTTCTAAGAGAAAGAGGCATGGCTAAAGCTGAATCAAAAAATGATAGAGCTACTAAAGAGGGTTTAGTTTACTCTTATATCCATGGAAATGGAAAAATTGGTGTGCTTGTTGAAGTTAACTGTGAAACTGATTTCGTGGCTAATACAGATGATTTCAAAAATCTTTGCAAAGATATTGCAATGCAAATAGCTGCAACAGATCCAATAGCTCTTAGACCTGAAGATATTGACCAGCAATTAATTGAAAGCGAAAAAGAAATTGCTAAAAATAAAGCTATCCAAGAAGGAAAGCCTGAAAAGATTATTGAAAAAATAGTTGATGGTGTGATTGAGAAATTCGGAAAGACTAATACTCTTTATTTCCAAGAATTTATCAAAGACCCTTCAAAAGATATCGATACAGTAATTAAAGAAGCTATCTTCAAACTTGGAGAAAACATCCAGATTGCTAGATTCGTTAGATATAGTATTTAAGCAAAGGATATTAGCAAGATGAGTCCATATCATCCCGAAAAAATCAATAGAGTTATTATTAAATTAAGTGGAGAATTTCTCGCAGGAGAAAAGAAATTTGGATTTGATGAAGCTTTAATTGATCGTATTACTAATGACATTATCGAAGTTAAACGATTAGGTTACAGTGTTGGTATTGTGCTTGGTGGCGGAAATATTTTCCGTGGTGGATCCTGGTCCAATGCCAAAATGAATAGAGTGACATTAGATAATATTGGAATGATGGCAACTATTCAAAATGCTTTATACCTTGCAGAAGTATTAAAAATCAAAAATTACTCAACAGAAGTTCTTTCTGCTGTCAAAGCAGAAAAAATTGCTAAATTCTACACTCCAACTAGGGCTATGCAATCAATGAAAGAAGGAAAAATTGTCTTTCTCTGCGGAGGCACAGGCAATCCATTCTTTACAACTGATACTGCTGTAGTTCTAAGAGCTGCTGAGTTAGAAGCTGATTTAGTGCTTAAAGGAACTAAAGTCGCTGGTGTATTTACTAAAGATCCAGCAAAATACCCTGATGCTGAATTTATTCAAGAAATAACCTTTGAAGATGCAATTCATAGACAGTTAAATGTTATGGATATGACTGCATTTGCCTTGGCTAAAGAGAATAATATTCCTGTCAAAGTATTTGATTTATCAGTTCCTGGAAACTTGGCAAAGGCTATTGCTGATGTAAAAGTTGGCACTTTTGTTGGAAATGATTTAAGTAACTCATAACTAATTGAGAGGTCAATGATGCAAGAATTATTAAAGAATGTTGATGAAAATATGAAATTAGCACATGATGCTCTTGGTAGAAATTTTAGTAAGTTAAGAACTGGTAAGGCTTCACCTGCTGTTCTTGATGATATTAAGATTAATTATTATGGAACTCCTACTCCAATTAAACAGTTGGGTAATATTACTGTCCCAGAAGCACGAACTATCGTGATTCAACCTTGGGATAAGACTATCCTTGCTGAAGTTGAAAAAGCTATCCTTGCCGCTAATATCGGCGTTACTCCTGATAATGATGGAAGCGTTATTAGATTACCTTTCCAAGCTTTAACAGAAGATAAAAGAAAAGAGATAGTAAAGCAAGTTAAAAAAATGGGTGAGGATGCTAAGATTGCTGTTCGTAATGTCAGAAGAGATGCTAATGAGCAAGCAAAGAAAATGAAGAAAGATTCTAAAATCTCTGAAGATGAAGAAACAAAGCTTATCAAAGATGTTCAAGAAATGACTGATAAGTGGGTTAAAGAGATTGATCAGACTATAGCTAATAAAGAAAAAGATGTTTTAAACGTTTAGTTTAATCCATCTTATATACATTGAAAAAGAGGTGCTGAATTTCAGCACCTCTTTTCTGTTATAAAGATAAATGGGTAAAGATTCCTTTAACTCTTCTAAACTTGTACAAAACTGGAAGTTTAAAATGTGAGGGAAACCTCTTAAATCCCAAGAGGATGGCATTTGTCAGCAAGGGGTGCTAACCCCTTGTAGAGTGCCACCACAAAAGTGAGCCCTGGAAGGCTGACATAAAATATATTAATTTAACAATATTTATTTTTGAGTTATTTCTTCCCTATAAACCTCGAGCTTACTTGTTCGTTTAACTTTTGACAAAGTGTTTTCTACATTATCAATGTCTTTTTGTAAGTAACTAATAACTGTTGTTTTAGAGACATTTAACTGTTCTGCTATCTCTCTTATACTCTTACCATTTTCTCTTAATACTCTTATTGCATGATACACTTGGACTCCTTTCATATTGTCTCCTATATTTCTCTATAGGAAACTGTACCAGATTATACTGCCATTTGTGTACCAATTTAAAATGCCATCTACATGTGGGCATCCTTGTAGATGGAAGCACGCTAAAAGAGGGTAGGCTTCGTTTTAGACTAGCCCCAACCAAGGGTGGCTGCGCAGCAGACGGGGTGTTAATTCCCCTCTTCATTGCTATGCAAATGTCTCTAAGAGGGGTGGATGCGAAGCAGACAGGGTGTTTATTTTGAGGCGGTTTGCAAATACTCCCTTACAAATATAAGTGGTTCTCTCTCAATTAGAGTGGATTTTAACAAAATTCATTTAATTTCTGAAAAAAAAGAGGCTGATTTCTCAGCCTCTTCAATTTTATATATAGTTCAACTTATTTTTGAAGAACCATTTTCTTAGTTATTGTTTGGTTGTTAGTTTGTACTCTAAAGAAGTAAACACCACTAGCAACTGAATTATTTTGAGCATCTGTACCATTCCAAGTTACTGATTGATTACCAGCTACTACATTATCATTAAGGATAGTTCTAACTAACTGACCTTTAAGGTTATAAACAGCAACGTTAGCTTTTCCAGCTTTTGACATGTTGAAGTTGATAGTTGTTTCAGGGTTGAATGGGTTTGGATAGTTACCTACATTAGAAACTACAGGAGCAATTTCTTCGTTGTAGTTATCAACAGTACCATTAACAACTAAAGCTCTAACCATCAAGTTACCTGTTGTTTGAGCATTCCAGTTAAGACCTTGGTCTGTAGAAAGGTAATAGTTACCAGTATTATCTGTATCTAAACCGATTAATGGAGAGTTGTTAACATTAACGAAAGTAATGAAGAATTCACCATTATTGAAAATATATTCTGATTGTAATTCGATAGTATTCCAACCTGCAACTAAATCAGCATTTTGAATAACTGCAGTAGCAAGATTTTCACCAGGCATTCCATTTTCAGAACTATAAATTCTGTACAACATATTAGCACTATTCATAGTTTCAATATAGAATTTGATATATTGAAGAGTAGCTTCATGTGTATGGACAAATTTAGTAGCCATAATATTACTTACACCAGCAGTAGCAGCAGCTTCAGCAGTTCCGTCATCATTCATAACTTCAGTAAGTCCACCAGGTAATAAGAATGCAGTTGTTGTTACACCTTGTGATTCATTGATACCAAAAAGTGCAGTAACTTTATAATAGTTAAGAGCACCAAGAACAGGTGAAGTATGAAGATATTCAGTATCTACAGTTTCAGCTAAGAAAGTATAGTTGTTGCCATCTTCTGAATGATAAACTTTGTAACTATCTGCAGATGGAAGTGTAGGGTCATCTTCCATAATTGTAGCTTTGATACCAGCATTGAAAGGAGGTGTAGCACCTGCATAAGCTTCATTTAAAACCATCCAAGAACCTTGAATGCTTGCATATGAGTTAGATACTGTAGTAGTAACATCACAAAGTAAACCTTGGTTAACAGTATCAAAACCTCCAACACCAACAAATATAGAACCGTTTGCAGGAACAACAATATTTTCTGCCATTACATCTACATCCATCCATTGTTGTGAAACCATGCCTGTAACACCAGCTACAGAAGCTAATTCAGTACCAGGCATTCCGGAATTATTTGCCCAAGCGTAAACTGTAGCGCTTCCAGTAACGGTACCACTAGTATTGTATAATGCAAAACCAATATTTGAAAGTGGTTTGTCATAATTATCAGTATTATCTACTCTGATTGCATAAGGTTGTCCATCACTAACATAACTAGCCCATGTAGCATTTGTCCACATGAAATCAGTTTGAGTCATTTGAAGTGGTTGTTCCCAATCTAATTGAACTTCTTCACCCATAACTTCAGCTTGTAAATTGTAAGCTTCTGCAAGATAAACTTCAGTAGTAATTCTGAAATCATCAACCATGATACCAGAACCTTCTGGAGTATCTGCATCTGAACGGAAGTAAATTTTGAATCTTACATCTTCACCAGCATAGTCATCGATTCTACCTTCTAATGTGTAAGCATCAATAATTGGCATCCAAACATCTGGAGCATCGGAGTAGATATAATTATTACCATTAGGATCAGCATAAGGATTTGACATAGCGTACCATGCTGATGAACCATCAATTTGAATTTCAAATCCCCAATAGTCAAGAGCAGAAACAGCTCCACCTGCATTAGGATCAGTAAAATCACCCATTAATTCAAAATTAGCGACAATTTCACCTTCTGTAGGAAGAGTAATTATTGGAGAAATAATTGAGTTTAAAAGATTAGGGTCGTATGAACCTGCATCGTTCTGTAATTGATATACATGAGTACCTGAGAAAGCATTAGTAACTTCAGCTAAATTCCAGTTGTTTCCACCTAGAGGAACTAAACTTGAAGCAACCATATCAGTTCCTGAACCATTATTAGTATATGAACCAAGAGAGATATTATCAATTTTCATACCAAACATGTCTTCATCATCACCAGTGCTATAAGCACCATCAGAAGCGAATGCAAATCTTACATATATAGTTTGACCTACATAAGCTGAAAGGTCAAAAGAAGCATTAATCCAACCGTTAGATGAACCACCCCATCCAGGAATACCAGGACCTTCTCCATGAATATCACCGAATGAAAACATAGAAGAACAGTTATAAGCAGGAGAGCCAGTAACAACAGTCCAAGTTTCTTGGTCTGTAGAAACACGAATGTTTGAACCATCCCAACCGTTGTAATCGCCAGTTCCACCAGGTGCTTCTACATCATAATTTAAATCGAAAGTTAAAGTTGAGTTACCTGCAGTAACAGGAATAGCAGGAGTGTCTAAAACTAAATAGAGGTTATCAATATAACCACCATTGTCTCCACCCATCCACCATACATCACCGTATGTTCCACCTTCATTGTGGCTATGCCATTCTTGTGGTGCTGCGGTTTCATCAACTATAGTCCAGTTATTTTCACCTTCAAAATCATCAATCCAAGAAATTTGCTCAAAACGGCTATCTCTTGAATTATTTGAATCACTCATTTCTGTAACTCTAAATGAGTTCGCAAAAGATGTACTAACTAATAAAGTTAAAGCAAGTACAAATAACAAGTTCTTTTTCATATTTCCTCCCAGAAATTTATATATTCACTTATCTATTAAGGCAAACTACACGTCTTTAATCAAATGTCAAACTTTTTTTTACATTTTTTTTTAAAATTACAATATTAAATACCTATCATGCTCTATATCTATGTTGAAATGCATCCTAAACTAACTATATTGAAGCCTATACAGGTCATAATATAACCCCTCTTTTCTTAGTAACTCTTGATGATTTCCTTCTTCAATTATTTTTCCTTTGTGTAAAACAATAATTCTATCAGAGTGTTGAATAGTAGATAATCTATGGGCAATAATAATAGAAGTACGATTTTCCATTATTTTTTGTAAGGCATCTTGAATCAGAATTTCAGTTTCGGTATCTATATTAGATGTAGCTTCATCAAGTATAAAAATGGAAGGGTTGTAAGCGAGGACACGAGCAAAAGCAATTAGCTGTCGCTGTCCTACTGAGAAAGTAGAACCTCTTTCCATCACAGGCTCATTATACTTATCAGGAAGAGTTTGTATAAATCTATGAACATTAACATGTTTTGCAACTTCCACCATTCTATCATCATCTAAATTCTCATTATTAAGAAGTATATTATCTCTAATAGTTCCTGAAAAAAGGAATACATCTTGTTGGACAATACCAATATTTTGTCTAATATCATGCAGAGAATAAGTCTTAAGTGGTTTATTATCAATAAGAATTTCTCCCTTTTGATATGGGTACATACCTAAGATTAAGTTAACTATTGAAGTTTTTCCAGAGCCTGTATGTCCAACTAAAGCAACTTTTTCTCCAGGGTTTATAGTGAAAGAAACATCTCTAAGTACCCATTCCTCAGGATTATAGGCTAACCAGACATTACGAAACTCAATTTTACCATCAAATATTTTATTTAGGGTTAACTCTTCTCTATAGTCATCTTGGTCAGTTTCCATTAAATCAAAAATTCTTTCAGCTCCAGCCATAGCACCCTGAAGGATATTGAATTTCTCACTGAATTCATTAATAGGTTGGAAAAGTCTGGTAACATAGAAAGTAAAAGCGGTAAAAGTACCTATTGTAAGGATACCATCTAAGATTTGACCTCCACCATACCACAGAATTAAAGCTACAGAAATTTGAGACATCACGTGTATGATTGGTCTAAAGAAAGCAAATAATTTTAATTGAGAATAGTTTGTTTCAAAGTACTCATCATTAAGTTTGTCAAAGAAAGCAAGTTTAATTTCTCTTTGGTTAAAGAGATTAATGATTTTGACTCCAGACATATGTTCTGCAAGAGTTGCATTAAGTGCTGCTAGTTTCTTTCTAACAACTCTATAGATTTTTCGGGTTTTATTTTTAAAGACATTGATCAAAATTATCACAAAAGGAATAGTTATGAAACTAATTAAGGCTAATTCCCAGTTAAGAGTAAGCATAATTGTCACTATAATAATTATCATAATAACATCTTGAACGATGGTAATAACTCCTGCAGCAAGCATTTCATCAATAGAACGTATATCGTTGGTAACTCGAGTTACTAATCTTCCAACTGGGTTCTTGTCAAAGAAAGAGGTCGGCATTTTTTGGAGATGACAGTAGAGATCTGTTCTTAAATCATTCATGGCATGTTGCGAGAAGAAACGGGTCATGTAGGTCTGTAAGAATTGAAAAACAAATCTTAAACTGATGAATGATAGATAGATAATACCTAAAATCCAAAAGTTAATTACAATGCTTCTTTTTCCTAAGAGTTTATAATCTATTTGCTTATTGAGGTTTAAAATATCACTTGCTGATAGATTTTTTACAGCTGAATAGGGCAGAGCAAGATGGTCATCGGATATCTTGGTAAGTTCTTTTTCTAAGTTGTTATCAGCTATAATCTGATTATTTCTTGCATTATAAGGAATAACATAAAATAATTCTTCATTTACATTATATTTTGACATTAATTCAGGAAAAAGTTTTTGAGCTTTTTTAACTTCTTGACTGTCAATAATAAAAGTTGTAGTATCTTTATGAGAACTTATAAAATAGCTATCCTTAGCTAACAAATCCGCAAACTCTTCTTTACTCTCTTGATTGAATGTAGTATAAATCTGTTTATTAGGAATAATGAAATCATCTAAAGCAGATTTAGTAATTAAAGGTAATATTAGTTCTATACCTGCAATTACAAAAAGAACAAATAGGGATAATATAACCATCCAAATATAAGGTTTAAGGTATCTTAAAAGATTAGCGATCAGTCTTCTATCTAATATATTTTTCTTAATTTCATCAAAATCCATTCCTGCATTTCGCATTAAAAATCTCCTTCTAAACGCTCTTCAATTTTCTGCTTATCATCTAAATCTTTATAGATTCCATTTAAAGCTAATAACTCATTATGATTGCCACTTTCAACTATCTTACCATCTTCAATAACGATAATTTTATCTGCATGACTTACCGAAGAGATTCTGTGAGAGATAATAATTGTAGTTTTATTATGACGATATTCAATAAGATGATTAAGTATATTTTTCTCTGTCAAAGTATCAACAGCAGAAAGAGCATCATCTAAGATTAAGATTTTTGGGTTGCATAAGAGGGCACGGGCTATAGCTACTCTCTGTTTTTGTCCTCCTGAAAGAGTCGTTCCTCTTTCACCGACAATAGTATCGAATTTATGTTCAAAATCCATAATATCATCATAGACTTGAGCTAATTTAGTAGCTTGGGTAATCTCTTCTAATGAAGCATTTGGTTTACCTAAGGCGATATTATTAGCTAATGTTTCTGAGAATAGGAAAATATCCTGTGGAACCATGACAATATCTCTGTGGAGAACTTCTAAAGGGAGTTTATGAACATCATGACCATCTATTAAAACGGTACCTTTAGGAGGATTATATACTCTTGTAATTAAATCAATAAGAGTAGATTTACCACAGCCTGTTTTGCCTACAACTGCTAAGGTTTTACCAACATCTATTGAAGTGGAAATATCTTGGAATATATTGGCAGTTGAGTCTGGGTAAACGAAGTTAAGGTTTTTAATCTCTATTTTTCCTTTAACTTCTTTAATAGTATGGTCTGCGTCAATATCTGAAATTTGTGGCTGAGAATCAAATATAACATTCAGTCTTTTCAAAGAAGCGGTACCCCTTTGATAATGATTTACAACCATTCCGATTGCCATCATTGGCCAAATAAGCATACCTAAGTAAGAATTAAAGGCATAAAAATCTCCAATAGTTATTGTTCCATTAATGGCTAATTGTCCGCCTAAGATTAAGGTAATAAGCATGGAAATACTGATAATAAATCCCATAAAGGGGTGGAAAATACCATCTAAAATTGCCATTGATATATTTTTCTCTACATAATCTTTTGAGGTATTCTTAACTTTTTCTAATTCTTGGTCTTCTTGAACAAAGGCTTTTACTACGCGGATACCTGAAATACTCTCTTGAATAGTACCTGACATATTAGAGAATGATTCTTGGACAGCTCTAAATCTTTTCTGTAATTTTTTCCCAAAATAGAGAATACTAATAGTTATGATTGGCATTGGGATAATAGCATAAAGGGTTAAGCGTCCATTGATACCTATCATAAAACTTAGGGAAGCGATGGTCATAACTACAATATCAAATCCGGCTATCAAACCGAAACCAAACATCATTCTGACAGCATTCAAATCATTAGTAGCATGTGCCATAAGGTCACCGATTTTATGATGATTGAAGAAGTTCTGAGATAGCCTCATTAAGTGCTCATAAAACTGATGTCTTATTAACTTTTCAATGATAAATGAGTTTCCTATGATTAGGATTCTCCAAAAGAATCTCATGACCATAATTCCAACTGTCAATCCTAAAATTTGGGCAGCAATTATTACTAAACCTGACTTTAGGATAGTCTGAGTCTGGATTCTGTCAATAGCATTTTTGGTAAGAATAGGGATAACTAATTGAATAATATCAACTATTAGAAGAACAACAAATCCTAATAAAATGCGGGGAATACTTTTTTTAACATATTTAATAACATGCCTGAACGGTCCCATAATAATCCTTTGTTAAAAATTTTATTTTAGTATTACTGTAAAAAAAGTGCAAATTATGTCAAGATTAAACTTTAGGTTTAGTTGGGTATGCTATGAGTGAGATATTTAAAGAAATAGATACTTTTAAGATTACATTCTATTATTAATTTATTATTTGTGAGGAAATAAAGTTAATGGGAATCATAATATTATGATTCCCATATAATACTATTTCATAAGAATTATTTTCTTTATTTCTGCATATGAATTAGATTCAAGCCTATAGAAGTATAAACCTGAACATACATTATTATGATTGTTATCAGTTCCATTCCATACTACGCTGTGCTCACCAGAATGAAATGCCTGAAATTTCTTCACAATCTGACCTTTAATATTGTAAATAGTAAGAATAGCCTCTTCATTATCCTTAACAGAGAAATCTATCTTTGTTTCAGGATTAAATGGATTAGGATAGGCATTATGAAGCAATGTCAAATTATATACTTGATGAGAAGTATTGTCATCATTGTAGGTAATTTTAATTGGACCAAAGAATTTACTTTCATTAGTCAATTCACAACTTTCCAACCAATAATAATTAAGACCCGCATTGTATTCATTATCAAAGTAGTCATAATTAGTTGTGGTAGAATTGTTTTCAGCATCAATTATTGTAGGATTTATTCTTATTGCACCTGTTAAATCTTCTAGATTATTCCTATAGATGTTGTAACCTAAAAGATTTGATTCTGATTCGGTAGTCCACAAGATATTTATATAATCAGAAGTTTGATTTGCAGTAAATGATGATAACTCCACAGGTAATGTCTCCTCATTAGTACTAGCTACAATAAAATCTGAAAAAGTATTTAATCCAACAATTCTTATTTTATTATCAATTATTGAGATTGAACCACCTAAATCATTTACATTTTCCCAAGATGAGAGATAATTATCTCTTTTTAAAACTGCTAATTTGCTGAAATCTATTATATCATCTAATGAAGTTAAATTAATCCAAAGAGTATAGCTAGTTGGTAGAAAGTTTGATACATTTATACTCCAATATTTTCCATAAGTTGAAACGATGTTTTCGGGTAAATCAAATAGTGCTGAATTAAACTCAGTGAACTCACGAATTACAATTTCAAATTCATCATGATTGCTGTTATTGAATTGAATTTCAATATCCGTATTATAAATCTCAGTGATATCAGTATTGTTAGCAGGAATGACTACGGCATGGTGTTCAGGAAAACTATACCAAGTTAGATATGGATAACCCATATTATCTACAGAATTTATTGACCAAACTGAAGGAAAAGACCAACCTTCATTTGAGAAAGTAGATTGATTCTTCAATTCTGAATCACTTACACCATAATCTGAGCTAATACCAGCACTTGAAGATTGTCCCGTTTTTTCGACATTCCAAAAACATTTCACAATCGCTGATTGGCTATAACCTGCGATGCCTCCTACATTTTCTTCGCCATAAATTGAACCATTGGCATAGCAGTAGCTAATACAATAGATATTTTGAGGTGTAATCCCTGTTTGTGCATTACCTACAATTCCTCCAACGTAATTTACACCTTGAATATTACCCATTGAATAACAATTCTGAATACTTGCTCCTGAATAATATGTGTAATAATAATTATGAACATAAGTTCTGGAATTATAACCTACTATTCCACCAATATTTGACACTCCGGTGATATTACAGGTTGAAAAGCAATTTGTAACTGAGGAGCTTGAGTTCCCTGTTCTGCGTCTGTATGAACTATTTTTTCCAACCAACCCACCAATATTTGATTGACCTTGTAATGACCCATTTGTAGAACACTCATCTATTCTAACAATTGCATAACTCATTGGAGCTGAAGATTCTCCAATCAGTCCAGCTATATATGATCCTCCACTGACATTAACAGAGGTACTACAATTAATTATTCTAGTAGATTTATTGATGTTTGATGAAATAGTACACCTAACATAACCACTTAATCCACCAACATGATTATTACCATGAACTTCACCTTCAATTTCACAATTCTCTACGTAAACATTACCCGACGAATGGTCAATATAACCGATCATTCCCCCAACTTGAGAATCACCAACAATACTAACTCCTATTAAGTTAATATTATATAGATATGAATTATTAACTCTTCCGAATAATCCAACATTATCGCTATCGGGTCTATTTATAAAGAGATTCATTATTGAATAGTTGCTTCCTTCAAAATGACCTTGGAAACTTATTGTACCATTTCCAATAGGTAAGAAACCTTTACAATTATCTAATAAATTTGATTCTGTAGCATCGATATCGTTAATCTGTTCAAAATAAAGTCCGTTATCCCATAAATCAGAATTCTCTGACAACCATAACAAATTACTAAAATTCTCCATTAAATATGGATTAGTTGAAGAACCATCACCAACTGGAACTATTCCTACACTAAATATGCTTGAACAAAATACAATAAAAAAAGTAATGATTAATATTTGAGACTTATTCATATATCTCTCCTTTTATTATTTTAAAGTTCTCATAATACTTTTTGTATTATTTGTCAAGTATTTTTTGAGCTACATATAATTGTATTTGCTTTTACATTATAGTCTCTTGTAATATTTTTATAAAGGAAATTTAAGCAGAATTATGTAATTTACTTTAAAATAAAGTGAGATTATTGTTGAAAATTATAAGTACTGTATATTATAAGTCATGGATACATAAAATAAAATTTATCCCTTTCAGGATAAAGGTTGTAAACAATTCCTCAATTTTCTAAAGCACCTCATATAATCAATATTTTCTTAGGATATACTTATTTTTTAATCATTATGAATTTATCCAAACTCTTGTGCTACAACGTATTAAACCCGAATGATGAACTACATCATTCGGGTTTAATCAACTTAAATATTTTCGATATAATTAGCAGCCGGATTTTCTGATTCTTCAGAAGATGTTGACTCCTCATTAGTCTTTTGATCTTTTTGATTCTGGAAATCTTGATTCCATTTTTCTAAATCTTGGATAGTTTCTTCTTTGGCATTATTAAATTCAAGCATCTGATTCAGTTCTGAAGAACCTTGGTCATAAAGTCTTTCAATATAAGGTGAGTATGATATGATTAATCCTGCAAAGATAATAGAGACAATACTCATTAATTTTATGAGAATATTCAAGGATGGACCTGCGGTATCTTTAAGTGGATCTCCCACAGTATCACCAACTATTGTTGCTTTGTGAGCTGTAGAGTTTTTTCCACCAAACTGACCAGTTTCAACGAATTTTTTAGCATTGTCCCAAGCTCCACCTGAGTTGTTCATCAAGATTGCTAAAACTAAGCCAGAAATTAAAGTACCTACGAGTAGTCCTAATACGCCTGGTACCCCTAAGATCAAGCCGATTATTATCGGGGTAACAATTGCTAATACAGCTGGTTTGACCATTTCACGTTGAGCACCTTTTGTGGAAATTAAAACACACCTTTTGTAATCTGGGGTAGTTTTTCCTTCTAAGATACCAGGTATCTCTTTAAACTGTCTTCTCACTTCAGCAACCATATCTCCTGCTGCATTTCCAACAGCTTTGATAGTATAGGCTGCGAAGAGGAAAGCTATCATTGAACCTATGAAAGCTCCAACTAATAGTTTTGGATTCATCAGATTAATCTGATAATGAAGCATGAAATCAGATACTCCAGCTACTCTTAAGCTGAGACCATTTATTAATTGTTGAGGGTCAATTCTCATTAATGATACTCTAATTTCTTCGATATAGGCAGCTAAAAGAGCCATTGCAGTTAAAGCTGCAGACCCAATTGCAAATCCTTTTCCTGTTGCTGCAGTTGTGTTTCCTACAGCATCTAAAGCGTCAGTTCTACTTCTAACTATTTCAGGTAGGGCAGACATCTCTGCATTTCCACCAGCATTATCTGCTATTGGACCAAAAGCATCCATAGCTAAAGTCACTCCTAAGGTTGCCAGCATTCCAACAGCACCAAAACCTATACCATATAAACCTAACTCTATACTTGACCACCCGCCACTGACAGAAAAAGCAATTAATATGGCTGTGGCAATAATAATAACAGGAGCGGCTGTAGATTTCATTCCTACTGCTAAGCCATCAATGATGACAGTTGCAGGACCGTATTCGCCTTGCTTAGAAATACCTTGAGTAGGAGCATAGCCATCAGATGTATATCTTTCTGTAGAATATCCAATTAGAATTCCTGCGACAAGTCCAGTAATACTGGCAATAAAAACACCGAGGAATATTGAAGGGTGAAGTAATAATTTGCAAATTATTCCTGAAGCGATAGCTATAAGGACAGAACTAATATAAACACTTTTATTTAAAGATAATAGTAAGTCTTTACTAGTGGCATTATCTTTAGTAGATACCATGTAAATACCAATAATGGATAGAATGATACCTATTCCAGCTAAAATCATAGGAGCAATAACAAAATTTAGCCCCCATGTTGCTTGAAATTCAGAGCCAAATTGTACCACTGCAGCCATACCAAGGGCAGAAGTTGCTAAGATTGATCCTACATAAGATTCAAAGAGGTCTGCTCCCATTCCAGCTACGTCCCCAACATTATCACCAACATTATCTGCAATAGTTGCTGGATTTCGAGGGTCATCTTCAGGAATTCCTTCTTCAACTTTACCAACTAAGTCTGCTCCAACATCAGCAGCTTTTGTGTATATTCCTCCACCTAATCGAGCAAAGAGAGCTTGAGTAGATGCACCCATTCCAAAAGAGAGCATAACAACAGTAATTTTATGTAAATCCATGCCTATCATGTTAAGGATATAAAACCAAGCAGAGATAAAGATTAGAGCTAAACCAACAACCACTAATCCCATTACAGAACCCGCTCTGAAAGCTACTTTTAATCCACGATTAAGGCTTTTGCTACAAGCTTGGGCTGTTCGAGAAGATGCCATTGTAGCTGTTTTCATACCTATAAATCCAGCTAAACCACTAAAGAAACCACCTGTTACAAACGCGATTGGTACCCATGTATTAAGGATATTTAAGCCCCATGCCATCAGGTTAAAAATGATAAAAGCAATTAAAAAGAAGATACTAACACCTATATATTGTTGTTTTAAATAAGCATAAGCTCCTTCTCTAATGTAGCTGGCAATTTCTTGCATTCTCTCATTACCTGGATCATGTTTTTTTACTTCTGTGTAGAAAATATAAGCGAAAATAAGTGCTAGTATTGAACCAAATGGGGCAATAAACCAATACCATGGAAGATTCATCATTACTCCTAAATTAAATTTTTTTTTAAAAACACAATACTAAACTGTGGTGTATGTTTTTAAGTATAAATCGAATAAATTCATGGGCAAATAACAATATTAAAAGCTCATGAATAAACAAATTATAGTGAATTCTCAGAAGATGTCAATCATTTTTTATAAATAAGGCAAAATAATATGTTTAAAGTAAGTCTTTTATATATTTTAGGTATCTTGCAGTTAAACCCCATATTTTTTCATTTTGCCATTCAGTGTAAAATACACGGTAGCTTTTTCTACCCCATAATCCTTGATATCTTGCAGGAAGTCCCAATTTTTCTACAGGGAGAAGATGGGGATCTGAATTTGAATCACCTGAGTAATTAGTTGAATCTATTTTATACTCTTGGAATTCGAGATTTTTGAGAGAAGACAGGGGGATGGTAAATATTTTTTCTACCTCTTCAAGATTAATAACGAGTTCGGTGAAAGGCACTTTATCTATTTTACCAATGAAGGCGTCTATAAGTTTTCCGTCTGGGGTAATCAAACGGGGAAGCCTGCTGATAATAGATATTTGTTCAAGGGAAATGCCTAACTCTTCAGAAGTCTCTCTGATGGCAGTTATAAGAGGATTTTGAGCCTCATTAGACTCTACTCTCCCTCCTGGGAAGCAGATTTCACCACCTTGGGGAATGTTCAAGGTCCTTTTTTCAAATAAGAGTGAACATTTTCCTTTTATATCAATCAAAGGAAGAAATATAGCTGAATGTTTAAATTCATCATAATTAATAACTTCTGGATGATAAGCTATAAGTGATTCGGTTAATTTAGTAAGTAAATTCTTCATCTTTATATACAATTTCTCCATCGATAATGGTTAGAAGTGATTTTGCTGAAAGCCAGAATTCGGGAGTTGACTTAGAGAAGTCATCAATAAGGATTAAATCAGCTAAATAACCTTCTACAATCTGACCTCTAATATGTTCTGATGCAGATGCTTTTGCAGCCCAAACAGTATATGCTTTAATTGCTTCAAGGGTGGTAATCTTTTGGTCAGGTCTCCAACTTGGTTTTGTTGGGTCATTCATTGATTTTCTCATGATTGCGGAGTAGATACCTTGGAAGGGATTAATTATTTCAACAGGTGCATCTGAGCCAAAGCCACAAGAGATTCTATTATCTAATAAATCTTTAAAGCTATAAGTATAATTGGCAGCAGAAGGTGTATATTTTTGGATAGAATCTATATCATATCTGAGGTGAATCGGTTGCAGAGCGATATAAATATTATTATCTCTAATTGCTTGATAATCAGAAGGTCTAACACATTGAAGATGTTCTATTCTATGCCTCAAAGTTGTATCTATTTTTCTACACTTTGCGATAGCTGAAATAACTTGATGACAGCATTTATCACCGATAGCATGGATTGAAGAGGAAATCTTATGCTTAGCTCCTTTAGTAATCATTGCTTCTAGTTCATCTTCAGAATAGATAGATGTTCCATAATTGTCAGTACCTTTATAGGCTTCATACATTAAAGCAGTCTGAGAACCGAGAGCACCATCCATAAATATTTTTTGTCCACCGATTTTGAGAGATTCTGTTCCTGAGTAGGAAGTAATCTCTTTAGCTATCATTTTATCTAAGATAGCATTTGGGAAGTGCCAACAAAAGCGAAATTTAGTCCCAGATTCGATTATTTGTTTATAATAATCAAATTTATCTTCTGTTTCCATGACATGCACACCAGTTAGTCCTATAGCGTAGCAATCTTGGATAGTTAGATTAATTGCTTTAAGGGCTAATTCAAGAGGATAAGGTGGAACCACTTTATCAATCAATTCCCATGCTTTTTCATGAGTAAAACCATTAGGTTCTCCATTTTCAAATCTACCTATTATTCCACCAATTGGGTCTAAGGTATCTTTAGTAATTCCTGCTTTAGCTAAAGCTAAGGAGTTGCACCATTTAGAATGGAAATCTTTGCTTTCTAAAGATACAGGAATATCAGGGAATACTTCATCTAAAAAGTATTTATCAAAACCTTGTAAGGAAGGATAGATATTCTTGTTCCAACCACTTCCTCCAACCCATTCTAAGTTTTTGGGCATAGTCATTTTAAATTTCATTAAGATTTTTTTTACATCATCTAAGCTTTTGGCAGGAGACAAGTCAACAGCGATTTTAGTTTTAGCTAACTCAAAAAAGTGGGTGTGAGTATCTATCATACCTGGAAGAAGTACTTTGCCTTGCAAGTCAATTTCTTCATAGTCTTGGATATTATTTTCATTAAGAAAAGTCAAAATATCTTTTTTAGAGCCAATTTTCTCTAATTTGTTTTCATATATAAGTACAGCTTCTGCTATTTCATCAGAAGAGTTCATGGTATAAATTGAAGAGTTAAATAGTAATTTTCTCATAATTTCCTTCTTTTCTTATGTCTAATCTTGTTGTTTAGACTTATTTTATAATTTTTTTATTTTTCATAAATATCTGATAAATAATGCTTTAACCCAAATAATGCAGTAGATCTTTGAGAATAGCACTATATTCTTTTGCAAAAGTAACTTACATAATTCTTCCGAATATATATATTATATGCGTCAGAATTCTGCAAGCTATTTTGCTAAAAGAATTTGCACTCTTCTCTAAAGCTCTATTGCACCATTTGGGTTTAAAAATACAAGCTTGCTCACTGTATATCTAACTCAAAGTGTTTTGGTAAGCACCCTTGTATCTGTCTCCTATATTAATCGTAAAATTATTGAGAGTGTAACAAGCGCCCTATGCAAGACATCAAAGATGAAAGAGCAAACATTCATATTCTCTGTTTATTATGAGTATAGTTCTTTCTCTTTATTGCTTTTTGCTAATTAATTTCTTAGGATGATAATGAATATTAGTTTTCTTGAGACTATCTGGGAACTCTTGCATAAGCTTAACTTCAAGCTCGTCACAAATCTCATCACCTTCAGCAACTGAGAGGTGTGAATCAACTTCAATAGTTAGGTTTAGGACAAACGATGGTCCATATTTATGCACACCTACGTGAGTTATACCATGAACATCCTGGTGAGCAAGAATAATGTTTTCAATTCTCTGAGTAAAATCTTCATCAGGCATGGAGTCCATAAGATCATTAGATGAATCAATTAATATTTCAAATCCAGTTTTAAAGATAAATATTGCAACCAAGCAGGAAGCGATAGGATCAATCCAAATCATATTACTGTTGAAATAGGCAAAAGCTAAACTTATAAGTACAGTTCCTGAAGCCATGATATCATTGACATGATCATTCATAAGGGCCTTAATAGTAGGGTTTTTCGTCTGTTTGTAGGAAATTTTAGTATCTAAATAGAGATAAATTTTGGCAATAACAGTAACAGAAGCAATAATCATAGGAAATAAAAAACTTTGGGCAGATTCATATTCTCCTTTCCAAATGGTATAGAGTGTAGTAATAGAATTCCAGAAAATACTGGCACCAGTAGTAACGATAAAAGCACCGACAACAATAGCGGCTATGTTATCAAGTTGGCGATGTCCATAAGGATGTTCTTCGTCAGCAGGTTTATGAGATTTTTTCATAAAGATACTCACTGCTAAATAGTAAGCAACATCTGAAGTTGAATTTATACCATCAGCTATGAGAGCTTGACTTTTCCCAATAATACCTATAACAGTTTTTAATATAGAAAAAATAATATTTGTATATAAGCCAAGATTAATTGACCTTTTAGTTCTATTCATTAGAAGACCTCCATGCAGTCGATAGTTTTAATCTTTGTTATTTTTGAAACAGCTTCTTTAAGAATACCTATCTCTAAGTGCCGACCTTTAATGGAAAAGCTATTTAAAGCTAAAGCTGAGATGATAAATTTATGCTTTGCTTGAACTTTCATTAATGAGAATAATTCTTGCAGATTAGCATAACTTAAATGGAGCTGGTAAGGATGATAAATAATTAATGTCTGGAAATTCTTAGTAAAAGACTTTTTTACTTTTCCCCAAATAGTATCAGTTAAAACTCCTGGTAAATAGATTTGCTCTACTTTGTTTTCATTCAAAAAAGAGATAATTTCTTTTTCAAAGCCTAATAAAGTGCTTTTTTGCATAACAACTCTCTCATCTTTAATTAGTAACAAGCTTTCCTGCTCTATAACAATTGAGGGGTTAATTATCTGTGGTATTTTTGTTAGTAAAATTAGCCTTTTTAACTCTGCTGTAATCTCTTCTAAAGTACCAAAATTTGCACTGACAACAAGAATCATAGCATTTATTTCAGGTTTTAAGGTAATTGCTTTTCTGTCTAAAGAACCATCAATAAGAATAAATTTAGGATTATATTTTTTGATTTGATTAGCAAGGGCAATTTGCTCTGAAGCGGTACTTGGTCCAATAATCTCAGTCTCTATGTCTTGTAGGGCTTTAACAAGCCAAATATTAAAAGAACCAGCTTGATAGTCACTTTTAAACAGGACTTCTACTTTCCCAGCAAATCTCTCTAAGATATTAGAATGGGTAACAAAAATAGAATTCTGAGGGATTAACACCTTGGGTTTCTCATGTCCACCAACCAAATCATAATCTTCTCCATCCCTTCCAGTAGTAAACAAGGCGATTGGTCCAGTTTGAGATAAACGAGAAGTTAACCAATTAAGAAAGGTTGTTTTACCTGCATTTTTACACATCCCTGTTATTGCAATAACGGGAATCTCCTGCGGTAAATTAATGATATCATTTATTATATCGTAATTATTATTCATTAGTGTCAGCTTGTTCTACTTTTAAAAATTTGTCAAACCAATCAATAACTTCTGATAAAACATGAAGCTCTGATTCCTTTGCTCGATAACCATGCTCTTCAAAAGGTAAGATGACCATCTTAGCTGTTCCTCCATTTCCCTTGATTGCCTGATATAATCTTTTTGTTTGCATTGGGTAGGTTCCACTATTAGGGTCTTTATCTCCATGGATTAAGAGAATTGGTTCATTAATCTGATCTGCAGTTGCAAAAGGAGACACACTCAGATAAAAATCTTTAGCTTGCCAAAAAGTTCTTCTTTCTTTTTGGAATCCAAAAGGGGTTAGGGTTCTGTTGTAAGCTCCACTTTTTGCTACACCTACCTGGCACAAATCAGAATTTGCTAAAACATTTGCCACCATAAAAGCTCCATAGCTATGACCAATAATCCCAACTCTTTGAGGGTCAATAACTCCTTTGTTATCCAAGAAGGTGATTGCTGAACTTACTCCGTCTAAAAGCTGTTCAATAAAAGTATCATTGACTAATTCAGGGTCTCCAACTATAGGAATAGAAGCATTGTATAATACAGCATAACCATTCATAGCAAGATATCTTATATCATCACCATAGTACCAAGTGAATGTTTTATCACTTCCTGAGACCTGTCCAGCAGTTTCTGCAGTAACATACTCTCGTGGATAAGCATGAATGATTAAAGGCAACTTTTCATTTCCGTCATAATTATAAGGAAGATAGAGAATACCTGATAAATCTAATCCATCACTTCTTTTATAATTTACTAATTCTTTTTGCAATTTTGCGTAATCAGGATAGGGGTCAGTATTATTCGTTAAGGTTCTTCTTTCACCAGTCTCAAGATTAACTATTTGATAATTTCTTGGATTCATAACATCTTGATTACCAATAATTATAGATGAGAAATCAGGAGTTGCAAATGTGATTATTTGTTCATATTTATTTGCATCTGCTTCGTAAATTTTGGTAAATTCCAAAGTCTCAATGTTTAAAGAAGCTAAGTAGGGCTTGTTACCTTCTGGGCTAGCCCCAGTATTATTGATAAAATATACTAAATCGCCATTTCTAACTATTACACTTTCTTTATTTTCATCCCAGATTGTGAAAATATCTCCTCTATCAGCATATTTGTCATTTACGGACTGATTAATGATTAGTGTTTTACTTTTGTCTTCTAAATCAAACAACCAATTTCTAACCCATAACTTATCTCTATCGTAGTCCCCATAGATTATCTTTTGTTTATCAGCAAAACATGTGAATCCTGTTGCTCGATGTTCTGTTCTATAAAATTCGACTTTATCTTGGTAAGGATAATCGCTTATATAGATAATATCACGATATTCTACTTCTACTTTAGGATCTCCATTATCTTGAGCTTCATACCATAGTATTGTTTGGTCAGCCAGAGGTAACCATTGATGATATCTCTCACCTGAATAAGTTCCTCCAATAGGGATTTCATCTTGTAGTGGTCTGGTAAGTAAATGTCTAATTTCCTTGCCTTTAAGATTCCATACTGCGCTTGTTTGAGGGAAATAATAGTAAGGAACTGTATATGAATAGGGTTTATTTATTTTTGTAACGATAAGTAGTTTATTATTAGGAGAAATCGAAACAGAACGATAAATTCCTGGGTCTCCTATCTTCTTTATTTTCTTAGACTTGAGATTAACAATAGCAATCTGACTGGTAAAGTAGTAATCAAAAAGAATTTCATCATTTGGAGATTTTAACAGATTAGTATAAGTTCTCATCTGGCTTATTTTTCCAGAAGTCTCCTCTATGATGGGAGATTGAGGGATGACTTGAGCATTAGGTTTATCCCCTCTATTCTCAGGTATCATATTAATGAGAACTTCTTTCTGGCTTGCAAGCCATTGTACATGAGGTTCACCCATCACCCCGTTAAGCCTAATTTCGGGATATTCAACAATTTTTTGAGTAGTAAAATCTACTAAAATGAAAGAAACCCCATCCTCACAATCATAAGTCATAATTGCTTTAGAATAATCAGCTGAATAAAAAGTTGTTCTAATGCCTTGATATTTGGCTAAATCTAAAGTTATTTTACTCTCTTTACTGAAATCTACTAAGGAAAAACTATTTGTTTGGTAAAATTTCTTTTCAGCATTTAAGCGAGGAGAAAATTTATTTCCAGCTAATTCAATATCTGCTTCTGCTAATTCTTCTAATTCTATCTGAGGGTCATAACTTATCTCATATCCATAATCAGTAAAAGGTTTAAATATTACATAGGGTGGTTTAGTTATTTCATAAACATCTTTAGTTCTTTGATTAGGGATTTTATATTGTCCAAATAATATCCCAAAAAATATTAATCCAATTATGAAAAGCACACTTTTTTTATTCATTTAAATTTCCTAAATGTTATTTAATTATTCTAGCAAAATCTCGCTGATACCATACTATTTTTTAATGTAAATTTTTGTAAACAAAATTTTTCTTGCTAAATAACCTTAATCATTTTTTTTTGCATTTCAATGAACAAATAATAAATCATAATCAAAAATGGAAAGGAAATAAAAAAAGGAAATTAAATGGACATTACGAAACTTAGGAATATTGGAATTAGTGCTCATATCGACTCAGGGAAAACTACATTATCAGAAAGAATTCTTTATTATACAGGAAAGATTCATACAATTCATGAAGTACGTGGAAAAGATGGTGTTGGTGCTACCATGGACTCAATGGAATTGGAAAAAGAGCGTGGAATTACTATTGCATCAGCAGCTACAAGTGTTACTTGGAAAGGCTATGATATAAATTTAATTGATACCCCTGGTCACGTTGACTTCACTATTGAAGTTGAAAATGCTCTAAGAGTGTTAGACGGAGCAATACTTGTGCTCTGTAGTGTTGGTGGCGTACAATCACAGACAATCACTGTTGATCGCCAGTTGAAAAGATATGATGTCCCTAATTTAGTATTCATTAATAAAATGGACAGATCTGGAGCTGACCCAATCAGGGTTACTTCTCAAGTCCGTGAAAAATTAGGAAGAAATGCAGTGATGATGCAACTTCCTATCGGTTCTGGAGATGATTTCGAAGGACTTATAGATTTAGTAAAAATGACTGCTGTCTATTATGAAGGACCAAATGGTGATATTCTTGTAGAAAAAGAGATTCCTGCAGATTTATATGATTTTGCAGTAGAAAAACGTGAACAGATGATAGACCAAGCATCAATGTTCTCAGAAGAGCTTATGGAAGCTTTTTTAGAAGGGACTGAAACAGAAGAGATGATTAATAACGCTGTAAGAATTGGTACTATTAATCGTGAATTTGTACCTGTTTTCCTTGGTACTGCTTATAAAAATAAAGGTGTTCAAAAATTATTGGATGCTGTTATCGAATATCTTCCAGCTCCATGTGATGTAACTAATTATGCTTATGATGTTGCTGCTGGTGATAAAGAGGTTGCACTTACCCACAATACTGAAGATGATTTAGTTGCCATGGCTTTCAAATTAGACAACCAAGTTTATGGTCAGTTAACTTATCTAAGAATTTATCAGGGTACCTTAAAGAAAGGTGCAGATATTACTAATATCTCAAATGGTAAAAGAGTAAAAGTAGGTCGTTTAATAAGAATGCACTCAGATTCAATGGAAGATATTAATGAAGGTCAAGCAGGTGATATTATTGCTATGTTCGGCGTTGATTGTTCTCTTGGCGATACTTTTAACGGTGGGAACAGTGTTTTATCTTTAAAATCTATGTACGTTCCAGACCCAATTATCTCTCTTGCTGTTACTTGTAATGATAAGAAATCACTTACTAATATGGGTAAAGCTCTTAACAGATTCTCTAAAGAAGATCCTACTTTCAGATATACTGTTGATGAGGAATCTAGCCAGACTATTATTTCTGGTATGGGTGAACTTCACTTAGATGTTTATATTGAAAGAATGAGAAGAGAATATAAAGTAGATATTCAAACAGGTCAACCAGAAGTTGCTTACCGCGAATCTATAGGCTCTGAAGCTGCATTTAACTATACTCATAAGAAACAATCTGGTGGTCGTGGACAGTTTGCTAAAATTGCTGGTTTTATCAGACCTGTTGAAGGTGATAGTGTATTTGTTGATAAAATCACCGGTGGTGTTATTCCAGGAACTTATATTCCTTCTGTTGAAAAAGGATTTAGAGCTTCACTTGATAAAGGTGAGTTAACAGGTTTCCCAGTTGTTGGTATTGAATTTGAACTTAATGATGGTTCTTATCACCAAGTTGACTCCTCACAAATGGCTTTTGAAGTTGCTACTAAAGCAGCTTTCAGGGAAGTGTATAAAAAAGCTAATCCTTATATCATGGAACCTATCATGAAGATTGAAGTTGAGACTCCTTCAGAATTCAGAGGTAATGTTATGGGGTCAATTAATCAACGTCGTGGAGTTGTGCTTGATACAGAAATTGATGACCAATTCTCTCGTATCATTGCTGAAATTCCTCTTTCAGAAATCTTCGGATATGCTACTATCCTACGTTCTCTAACTCAAGGTAAGTCCGAATTCTCACTCGAATTCTCAGCTTATAAAAGAATTCCTAAACAAATGGAAGAGAAAATGTTGGAAGACATTAGAAAAAGAAACGCTGAGAAAGGTAATTAGAATATTAAGAATTAAGAATTTAAATAAATTAAAACCTTGCAATTTGATTGCAAGGTTTTTTTGTCTTAAAAATACAGCAGAGCTAATCTCATTATTTTCTAAAAATATCTCCACATAATAAATACTGTTGATAAAATCAGATTAATAATGGTAATAAGTGCTCCATATTTAGTAAAAGTCATAAAAGAAACAGGATAATTACTCTTCTTACTGATTCCAACAGAAATCACATTTGCTGAGGCACCAATAAGAGTTCCATTACCTCCAAAACAAGCTCCAAGAGATAGTGCCCACCATAAAGGCATAACATTATCAGCTCCAGCAGAAAGTCCAATATTTTTTATCATAGGAATCATCGTAGCTACAAAAGGAATGTTATCTATGAAAGCAGATGCTATTCCAGCTGTCCATACCATACTAACAGCAGTAGCTTTTAAATTTCCTTGAGTTATATGCATTATTTTATCAGACAGTAAGTCAATTATTCGCACCTCTTCCAAAGCACCTACCATAATGAATAATCCAACAAAAAAGAGAATAGTACCCCATTCAATTTCGTTATTAAGGAAATGGTCAATATTAACCTTTCTAGCTCTGACCATTAAAGCTGTAGCTGCAAATAAAGCAATTGTCGCTGCATGAAGATGTAATACCTCTTGAAAGAAAAGTAAACATATAAAAATAAAGAATACAACAATAGAGTAAAGCAATAAGCTTTTATCAGTGATTAATTGCTTTTCTTGAAACTCCATAATCCTTGCTCTACGTTCATTTGAAACAACTAATTGTTTCCTAAAAAAGAGGTAAATTACTAAAGAACTGACAACCATATTGAACAATACAAAGAAACCAAGGTTTTCTAAAAATCCCATAAAACTAATCCCCGCAGCTGAACCAATCATAACATTTGGAGGGTCACCGATAAGAGTAGCTGTCCCTCCTATATTTGAGGCTATAGCTTGGGTTATAACAAAGGGTACAGGAGAAATTCCCATTTCAACTGCAATAAGTATAGATATCGGAGTAATAATTACTACAGTTGTAACATTATCAAGAAGAGCTGAAAAGATTCCGGTGATGAAAAAGAGCATTAACAGTATCTTTTTAGGGTTTCCCTTGGCTTTCTTAGCTAAATATATAGCTATATATTCGAATAGCCCCGTACTCTTGATTATTCCTACCATAATCATCATTCCAATTAAGAGAAAAATTACATTCCAGTCAATATAATGAGAAAAAGCTAAAGATTGAGAAATGAAACCAAAAGCAATATAAATTACTGCTCCACCTAAAGCAACTACAATTTTGTTAATCTTCTCAGTAGCAATAAAGAAATAGCATCCAACAAATATAGCAAGAGCTATTATCATTTGTGTGTCCATTAAACTATCCTCTTATTACTTTTCTGAAAATATTCTTTAAACTAATAATCCCAACTATTTTATCATTTGAAACAACCGGAATATCTCTTCTATCATGCTTGTTCATCAAAAATATTGCTTCAAAGATAGATGTTTCAGGAGTTAAAAATAGTTTAACTGGTTGCATTATTGTTTCAACCAACTCATCTTCCATTTTAATTAATTTTTCAAATGGTTCAAATGCTTTAAGGAAATTTAAGTTAGGAAGCAATTTAATGTAATCTGGGAATCCTAACATCATATAGTTGCGAAGAGTTATTTCACCAACAAACTTTCCATTAGTGTTTAGTATAGGTAAATAGTTAATATCATAATCATAAAAAAGATTACTTAATTCGCGAACTGTACTTTTAACTCCAATAGAGATGATTTTAGTTTCCATTAAATCTGTCACAGTAATTGATTCTTTAACTGAAAAATCACCTTTGCTCAAAAAATCAATAAAATCTGAAACATGTTTTTTACTTAGAAGATTATCAAAAAATTTTGTATCTTTTGAAAGTTTTATAATAGATTGTAAGATTTTTAGATAGAGAGAATTATTATTTGTGCCATTTATTACCATAAATAATATTTTGATAACCCCATGCTCTGTTTCAATAGGTTTAGCTGGGACTAAAATTGAAATAACAGTATCGTTAAAACTCTCTAAATGAAGATGAGGGAGGGCTACACCTGTCGGGAACAATATCCCTTCATCTAAGCTTCTTTTAAGTAATCGCTCATTCATTGTTTCCTGACTCTCGGTTAATGCATATCTATTAGCCATCCGATGAGACATAAACTCATAAATCTTAGCTACATCACTTATATCACTCTGTAAAAAAACTAATTCAGGATCAATTAAACTTGATAAATGCATTGCTTGCATAGTAACTCCTTATCTTAAAAAGTTATGCTCAGTATTTATTCTTTAGTTTATTGTCAATAGATTATTTTGGAGCATCCTACTTCATCAGCAAAGAGCGTTAACATTCCTAACTGGGAAAGCGGGCATCCTGCCCGCACCAAGCACCTAAGTGCTTGGAAAAGATAGTTTTATCATTATTATTACAATGATGCGGGTAAGAATCCTACATTCCCAGTTAATAAGAAGTATCCTACTTCAGCAGCAACATCTTATTCACTATCTCTTCTCCATCACTTTTTATCTTATAAAAATAAGTTCCAGAACTAACTTTCTTACCAGTTTCATTATCACCTTGCCACATAACCTTATGCTGACCTGCTTCCTGAGTCTCATTTAGCAAGCTCTTTACCTTCTGACCTTTTATATTATAAATATCGACAGATACATTACCTTGTTGGGAAATATCATAGGAGATAGTAGTTTCAGGGTTGAATGGATTAGGGTAGTTGCTGGCATTCAAGGTTACAGGAGTTATATCTAAATTGCCGTTGGAGGTAGCTTGGCAGGAGTAAACATCTATCCCGCGAGTTGAGCATAAAAGCACCGTAAAATTATCTTCACTTTGTGGGATAACTTCTAAATCCCAAGTTTGGCGATGATTATAAATATCTCCAACTTTAACAAACTCGTTTGCTACTTTTTTATAGATATTCAAGTAACTAAGTTGCTCAAAAAAATGATTTTGAGAGTTATTATCATTATCACAACCAGTATAAAAGTAATAATCACCACATCGGCTTACTAAACTATTAATGAGGTAGGGGTTTAAGTTGATTTCAGCAGTTAAATAAACTGGATCAATATCGAGATCAAATATCTTAGATTGCAAATTACCTACAACTGGTCCAATAGTGAAAAGACCATCTTTAATTCCCCATCGATTGACATAAGAGGTGTTACCATCAACCCAAGTTAACGTATTTTCCAACACCAATTCATTTACTTGTTTGGTATAGACTTCAATTAAACCTGAATATGAAGATTTATAGAAGTAGTTATTATAATAAAACCAGCTCTTGGTCATACTTGGGGTATTTATTTCATTAATATAGACATCAATAAAAGAACCATTTTCATACCTTACCCAATATATATTTTCACCAAAGCTATAAATTAAGTCTTGACCATCCCAAAAGTTAACTGTTATGTATTCTTGCATATCTAAAAGGTTTCCATTCAGAGGATAAAAGTCAAGATAGTTGAAGCTATTGTCATAAAAAATGAAAAGCTCAAATGCTCCATCAACTCTGTTCTTTTTCACAACATATCGATTATTGTTTTCTTCGAACCAAAAATATCCACCCAATGTATCTGCTGTTTCTACTTGACTGATATCATTAAGGTTTGTTAGATCAAAAATATTATTGAAATCTGTAATATTTGTGTAATTTACATAAAGATAATTATTTAATCTATAGCTTATTTGTGGAGTTCTACTATATTTTATAATACTATAATCATCCAAGAGATTGTTAAAATTCGAATAAATCACTCCAAAATCATCGATGACAAACAAAAAATTATCATTCCACTGAGCGCAATCGTAAATTCTAAATGATGTATTCTGACCAAAATCTGGAAAAAGAGTATAGTTCTCTAACTCTATGATGTTATTAATATTGCTAATATCATAATAAGCTAATTGCTGTGAATATGGAGGAACAACAGTAGAACAAGGTACTAATAAATTATTATCAAACAAACAAACACCTGGTAGTTCTAATTCTGCTATATACTGTATATTGAAAGTTCTATCAAAAGAAAGTGAGTCAGATATTGTGTAGAAATCAATAAAGTCTTGATAACAATAGAGAAGTCTATTATCTTTTATAAGTGGTCTACCAAAATTATTCCCTAAATTTCCATCTCTAACTAACTGATTTTCACTATTTAAATGACATAGATAAAAATTCCCTTCATTCCTATCCTCAATTAAAAAATATTCAGAATCTTCAATATTATAAGCCAAAGATGAATTGGAATATGTATTTAGCAATTCTAAAGTGTGTAAGTTGTATGTTTTAATCTGGTTATTAAAGCCTAAAATAATTACATTCTCTTTTAAAAATACTGTTGATAAATTAGTATTGATTTGATGAATCTGCACAAGTTCATTTTGATTACTTATTTCAAAAATTTTTACGACATCTAAATTCATGGTATTTTCTTCGATATTTGGCATTATTAGCGCTATTTTATCACCATATAAATCAGCTCCGTTAACCATTGTGGAAGCATAGCTCGCTGTTTTTGTTAATCCATTCTCATTGGTCTCATACAGTTCAACACCAAAGCTTGTAACTAATAAAATATTATTTCCATTTTTAACAACGTTGTTTCCGAATATTGATGCTGTGTAACCGTCGTAAAGATTACCAGTATGTTGAAAATCGATTTCACAGAATAAATTTATAGTTACGTAGAAAATGAGTAATAATATTAAGTTATTTCTTTTCATAAAGTATCCTTCAATAATGGGCAGTATTCTGCCCATTATTCTATTATTTACTGATTAATTGGATTTGTTGGATCTACAATTGTTACAAATCTATAGTATAAATGAATATCAGAGCCTACCCACCAAACTGATACAGAATCATACGAGACATTCCATAAACCGCTGTCCGTATCCATCCATTGAATTTTAATATTGTATAATCCAAGTTCATAAGGAGAGCTCACTAAAAAGTAATTATCTCCCTGTCCAATAGTATAGTCATTGTCACAAGCTCTTTTATAACTTATTTTCACATAAGTATCCGCATGAATAGTAACAGATGCAGCATTAACTATCCCAATAGCAACAAGTAACAACATTATTATAAGTAATCTTTTCATGATTACCTCCATATTTATTATTTATGTTGATTATCTGCAACACCACAGAATGTGTTGATTATTTTCAACACTTTTATCTTGATGTCTTTTATGACCAAATCTACTTGATTCTTATAGATTTGGTCTCTTGCTATGGATACTTTAATGTTCTAAGATATATATATATATATATACTTTAGGGAAGGTATTTGTCAGTATCATAAATTGGTGATAGTAATAGTCTTTGAGACAGTTAAGTCTATTATTACAAACTATTAAGGAATCACAATTTATTAATTTCACTTTATTTACCTGCCTTTAATTATTATATTACAAAATATAATTATGCTTAAAAGTTTGTCAAATTAATTTTAAAAAAATAACTATTGTTTTCATATTGAAAATATTCTCAAATATTAACACATCTTTTTGATCGTGCAAGAATGTTAACCGTCAGGCAGAAGAGATTATTTTAAGAGGGCGAATAAAGATTCGTCGCAACAAGAGAATGCGAAGTGCTATTCTGTGATAAGCCCTCGTCGCGAGGAATTTAATATCAGGCTGAATACAGATAGGTGAAAGCAGGGATCTTTTTACTCCATAAGCAAGCTCCTACTTCAGCAGCAACATCTTATTCACTATCTCTTCTCCATCACTTTTACCTTATAAAAATAAGTTCCAGAACTAACTTTCTTACCAGCTTGATTATCACCTATCCAAATAACCTTATGTTGTCCTGCTTCCTGAGTCTCATTTAGCAAGCTTTTTACCTTCTGACCTTTGAAATTATAGATATCGATGGAGATATTTTCTTGGTAAGAAATTTTAGTTCTCTAACAATTTAGTTATAACCACTTAGATTAATCAATGACATTATATCTATGATTATATTATTGTAGGTAGGATATCAGAAAAATATTAAAGAATTATAAACATTACCGATATTTTAAAACTGGTCAAAAAATTTATTATTCAAGACATAAAACATTGGTATATTGGAGCTTTCTTTAGGCTTTTTCTTATATATTCCGTATGTGTCTCGATAAACTTCCGGTGATTAATTGAGAGACATCCGAGTGCGGATTGGTCTTGATACTGATGACCTGTAAAATTTATTAGTGATAGAAGATTTATTTAGTGATTATTTAAATATTTCTGTACCCTTTAAATGGCCAACTCTATTTATAGAGATGCGTAATTTTCCTTTCTTTTACCTAAAATAAGATAAATCTATTGACTAAAACGCATATAACAATCATAATATATTTTTTTAATAATATGGAGATGAACATGAGAATAAGTGGCTTACAAAAATTTTCAATGATAGACTATAATGATAAATTGTGTGCGGTAATATTCACTCAAGGTTGCAACTTTAAGTGTCCCTATTGTCATAATCCAGAATTAGTTCCAATGCTTAGTGGGAAGGCTTTAATTTCTTTAGAGGAAGTTTTAGCTTTTTTGAGAAGAAGACTTGGTAAATTAGATGCAGTAGTCATTACAGGAGGAGAACCTTTATTACAGAAGAATCTGATTCCTTTTTTAAAAGAGGTAAAAGCTTTAGGCTTCTTAATCAAATTAGATACTAATGGAATACTCTACCAAACATTAGAAAAAGTAATTGCCTGTGGATTAATAGATTACATCGCAATGGATATAAAGACTGAATTATCTAATTATGAAGATGTAGTGAAAGTAAAAGTAGCTGAAGAGAGTTTATTGCAAGGTATCAATCTTATAAAAGAATCTGGTATTGAACATGAGTTTAGAACTACGACAGTTGAAGGGTTAATTTCTGAAGAAAGTATTTATCATATTGGAGAAACTTTAGTTGGAGAATCTAAATATTATATTCAGAATTTTGCAAAGTCTCATCATTTGGACGATTCATTTCAGGACAGAGTTGGCTTTAGTAAAACAAAATTAGATAGAATAATTTCTCGTTTGAGAGAAAATGGCATAAATGTAGAGTTGAGAGGTTAATTTGAATTATTTATCAGAAACTATTATTAGAATTATTCAAGAAATTCCTGAGGGTAAAGTTTTAACTTATGGAGAGATTGCTTATCGAGCAGGAAGTCCTAATTCAGCTCGTTTAGTAAGTAACCTTCTTCACTCTTCTTCAGCGAAATATTCTCTTCCTTGGCATCGTGTAATCAATTCTCAAGGGAAAATATCACTAAAAGGAATCGCAGGGGAAGAACAAAAGCAGATGCTTCTATCCGAAGGAATAGAAATAAAAAAAGGTAAGATTGATTTGACGAAATACCTTTATCAAGAACAAATATAATTGACAAGATATTTATTCTATAATAAAAGTGAATAAAACATCAAGAAAAGTAAAAAAGGAGTAAGATAGATATGAATTTTCTCTTATCATTGATTTTTTTGCCTTTAAATTTGCTCTTTGGGGCATCAATAATTTGGCTAATCAGATGGTTGTTATTTAACAAAAAACAGAGATATATATTTAAGAAGAAAAATATCTTAACTCCTGGGCTCGTTCCTAAAGGGAAAAATTATCTTTTACGGAAAGTTAGGAATACTGTAAAAGATTATTTTGACCAGGTTAATGATTTTGAATCGCATCAAGGTTATATCTATAACTGGGAAAAGCAGGTGTATAATAAGGTTTTTGATAATACTGAATTCATTGATAATATACGTTACATGCCTACCAGTGTCGCTGATTGGATCAGGCATGCTTTAGCCTTCATAGCTAAGGATTTATCTTCTCGTTTTTTAAGAACCTTTATTCCTTACCTCTATGAATATTACAAAATAGAAAACAAAGTTGATTTTGTTGCAGAAAAGATAGATTTAGTTGTGATTGAGAGTTATTATAATCAATACTGTCACAAATTTTTAATGTACTTTAATTTATTCATTTTCTTCTTTGCAGGTATATTAAATCAAATTCTTTTCTTAATAATAATTTAATGGGAGTTATAAATGGCTGATGTAATTGATTATAAGATATTTGGAGATGATTTCCAAGCTGTTGAAATAGAGTTAGATCCAGGTGAAGGAGTAAGAGCAGAAGTTGGTGCTATGCTTCTTATGGAGCAAGGAATAGAGATGGATACTACTACTGGTGGAGGAATGTTCAGTGGTTTTAAAAGGTTAATTTCTGGAGAAAGTTTCTTTATCACAACATTCTTAAATCAGGCTAATTATAAGCGTAAAGTTATGTTTTCAGCTCCCTATCCAGGGAGAATAATGCCTATCGATTTGGCTAAATTTGGTGGAGTATTCTACTGCCAGAAAGATGCCTATCTATGTTCTGCTAATGGGGTAGATATAACTGTAGAATTTACAAAAAGATTTGGGGCAGGATTGTTCGGTGGTGAAGGCTTTATTCTTCAAAAATTAGTAGGTGATGGCTTAGCATTT
The DNA here is from genome assembly GCA_963692475.1 of Cloacimonadales bacterium (SeqCode). GTDB lineage: Bacteria > Cloacimonadota > Cloacimonadia > Cloacimonadales > JAFGVF01 > JAEKNW01. The sequence goes on along the minus strand of OY829950.1, from coordinate 1,027,158 downwards.
ATTCATGCTGGAGGAACGATAATCAAACGAGAATTAGGTCCAATGGAACGTATTAGAATTGACACTGGTTGCTTAGTTGGTTTTGAAAAAGGTGTAGATTACGATATTCAACTAGTGGGAGGAATTAAAAATACTCTCTTTGGAGGCGAAGGATTCTTCTTAACAACTTTAACAGGACCAGGAACAGTCTATCTACAATCATTACCATTCTCAAGAATTGCAGATAGAATTAATAAGGCATCAAGAACGAACCAAGGTGAAGTTAGACGTGGTGGCGGATTACTTAACACTCTACTCTCCGGAGATTAATTTATGAAAGTAATGGATCCTAAAACTCTTAAATACGATGAAAAACTTCTTATGGATAATCGTGAATTAATGATGGAAGTATATCGTAATATCTTTTTTGCTAAGAAGAAGGTCAATGTTTTTAAGAAATTGATAAAATCTTTTCAGAGCTTAGAAAAAATAACGAAACTAAAAAATGCCCAACATGAGGCTATTGATAAGAAAGAAGCTGATAAATATTGTAAAAATCTTGGCAAAGCTTATGATTATATCTTAGATAGAATTAAGAATAAAGACTTATTTGAAGGTCATACAGATATCATCACTCTACATGGGTTTGTTGACCCCGAAAGCTATGCTCGAAACCCGAGTGGATATAGAAAAAAAGAAGTCAAATTTGGAGATTTTATACCTCCTGACCCTAGTGTGGTTTACTCTCTTATGGATAATCTTATTTATAATATGAATCAGATAGAGTTACCCCAAGTTAAAGGTATATATTTTCATCACGAATTTGTAAGAATTCATCCTTTTGTTGATGGGAACGGCAGGACTGCCAGAATGGTGAAGAATTGGATTTTAATGTACGAACTTTATCCACCTGTATTTATAGATACTCCAGAAGATAAACTTAATTATTTGGATGTTTTAGACAGAAGTTTTAAAGGTTTTTTTGATAATCCATTTGAAGCTAATTCAGCAACAGAAGAATTTGCAAATCAAGAACTAATGAGAATAAATCAGAGTATTATATACTTACTGAATGATATTTAGACTTAACTTTATGCCTTTTTTTGGACAAACCCCCTATGTCCCCCTCAATGAGGGGGATTTTGCTTGAAGAATCAGCACTATTTCCTAAATTTCTACTTCATTATTCTGATTTAAACCCAAATAATGCAGTAGATCTTTGAGAATAGCACTATATTCTTTTGCAAAAATAACTTCCATAATTCTTCCGAATATATATTATTATATGCATCCGAATTCTGTAAGCTATTTTGCTAAAAGAATCTGCACTCTTCTCTAAAGCTCTATTGCACCATTCGGGTTAAATAAGCAAAGAGAGCTATATCTGTTCAATTTTTCAATAATTTCCAAAAAAATACTTGCAATTATATTAATGTTAGAAGAAATTGAATCGAAGTACTGATTTATGTATTAAAAATGAATTTATGTATTGATAGCTTCTTCATATACAAGAGTTATCTTAATTTTCAAGAAGTGAAGTAAATAGGAGAAAAGATGAATATATTAATAACAGGTGGAGCAGGTTTCATAGGCTCTCATTTAGCTGAAAAACTCTTAAAGCAAGGGCATAAAGTTATTGTATTAGATAACTTATCAACAGGTAGCTTAGAGAATGTTAAACACTTACGTAAAAATCCAGATTTCAGCTTACATATAGGTTCAATCTTAAATTATGAGCTATTAGAAGAGTTAGTTTCACAGTGTAAAATAGTTTATCATATGGCAGCTGCAGTAGGGGTTAAGTATATTATTGAGAATCCGTTATTATCGCTCAGAACAAACATTGTTGGGACTGAGAATGTCTTAGAACTTTCTCACAAATATAAGTGCAAAGTATTAGTCGCATCTACTTCTGAGATCTACGGAAAAAGCGATAATGTTCCTTTCAAAGAAGAGGATGATAGATTATTAGGTTCAACTCATATTAGCCGTTGGGGCTACAGTACTGCCAAGGCTGTTGACGAATTTTTAGCCTTAGCTTTTCACAGAGAAAAGAAATTACCTGTTGTAATTGTAAGATTATTTAACACTGTAGGTCCTCGTCAGACAGGTCAGTATGGTATGGTAATCCCTAAGTTTGTAAAAGCAGCACTTTTAGACCAACCTTTGGTGATACATGGGACAGGAAAACAAAGTAGATGTTTTACCGATGTAGATGATGTATCAGATGCTCTAATTAAGCTTATGGAAACTCCAAAATGTGAAGGCAATATTTTCAATGTAGGTTCAACAGAATCTGTAACTATAGAGGAATTAGCCCACAAGATTAAGAAAGCATCGAAGAGTAAATCAAAAATTGAATATATGGCTTATGAAGATGTATTTGAAGAGGGCTTTGAAGATATGATGAAGAGAATGCCAGATATCAGTAAAATAGAAAATGCTATCGGATATAAGAGGAAATATACTTTAGACCAAATAATTGAGAGAGTTATCAATTATTATGAAGAATAAGTTAATTATAATAACTATTTTATTCAGTTTTGTAGCTCAATTAATTGCTCTACCGGTTAACGTCTCAATTGTAGGTAATGTTGATAACCCTGGAGTTTATATAATGGACTCTTCTAACAGGGTTTCACAAGCTATTCAGTTTATTGAAGGGGGGATTAGCTCAGATTATTCAACTCTCTCCTCAACATCAAACCTTCCCGAGATGTCAGAACTTGGCATAGATACTTCTTTATTAGAGACGCAAAAGATTGCTTTAGCAACAAAAAACAATCAAAGATTTAGTATAAATGCTCAGAAAGAAGAAGAGATGGAGGAGGTATTCACTGCTCAAGGCATCTCAAAAAGAAGAGTAATACTTGTTAGAAACAATGTTTCTCAAGAGCTTAATTTGCAAGAGTTTTATCTAAATGGTGATTTAATTAATAATCCTTATTTACAGAATGATGACATTATAAAGCTTTTGCCGATTGAAAGAAGTGTTAAGCTAACTGGAGAAGTTAATCGTGAAGGCGAATATGAATTTGGGGAAGGGGATAAAATATCTGACTTAATAACTTTAGGTCAAGGGCTTACAGAAGATGCAGATTTATCTAATATCAGGATTGAAAGGTATAGCCACCAAACTGGAGAACTTCTTACTTGGACAGTAAATTATCAAGATATATTATCAAACCCAGACTCAGCTGAGAATATAATTCTTAGCCATAATGATTTGGTAAAGGTATTCCCAAAGCCTTATTTGAATAAAAGAAAAGTTGTTGAAGTTAATGGCTTAGTTAAATACCCTGGAGAGTACTCTATTGATGATAATAGCACACTGTTATCAGTATTGGAAAGTGCTGGTGGACCTCTAAATAGAGCAGATCTTACTTTTGCAGTTTTAATAGATAAATCCATCTTTGAATCTTATGATCCTGATTTAGAGAGATTACTTGCTTCTAATTCTACCCTAATGTCAACTTCAGAATACTCTTACATACAGACTAAGCTAAGGGAAGTATCAGGTAAGCACTATGTGAATATTAAAAAACTTTGGGAAACTAAAGATGAAAAATATGATAGAAAAGTTAAAGCTGGTGATATAATATATATTAAAGAACCACTCTTGTTGGTTAACGTCTCAGGTGCAGTTCAGAATGCTGGACTTCAACCATGGGAAGAGGGAAAGACCTTGTCTTACTATATCCAGTCAGCTGGTGGTTATATTCCTTCTGCTTTTGAGAGTAAGGCAAGAGTAATTCGCTACGATACAAATGTCTGGATAAGAGCTAAAGAAGAGATAGTTATTAATCCTGGCGATGAGATTTTTGTTCCAGAAGTTAAAGATAGAACTTTCTGGGATTATTTCACAGAAGGTTTAGCTGTTACAGCACAAGTAATCACTATTGTGTTAGGTGTTCACACATTAACCAAGTAACACGAATAAGCATGTTGATGGAGAAAATATGAAAGTACAGTTATTAGACTTACATGCTCAATATGAAAACATAATGAGCGAAATAAAAGAAGAAATGGATAAAGTTTTTGCTAATCATAATTATATTTTAGGTAAGCAAGTTAAAGATTTTGAAAATACTATGGAAGAATACTTAGAGGCTAATCATGCCATAAGTTGTGCCTCAGGGACTGATGCTTTAGTTTTAGCTCTTAGAGCTTTAAAAATAGGTCCTGGAGATGAAGTAATAACTACTCCATTCACTTTCTTTGCTACTGCAGGTTCTATTGCAAGAGTGGGAGCTAAGCCTGTTTTCGTAGATGTTGATAAAGATACTTTTAATATTGATGCTGATTTAATTGAAGCAGCTATTACAAACAAAACCAAGGCAATTATTCCTGTTCACCTATTTGGACAGCCTGCTGAGATGGATAAAATTATGGCGATTGCAAAGAAACACAATCTTAAAGTAATTGAAGATAATGCTCAAGGTATCGGCTCAAAATACGATGGCAAGTATTCAGGTACAATAGGTGATATTGGAACACTTTCTTTCTTTCCAAGTAAGAATCTTGGATGTATGGGAGATGGTGGAATGTGTCTTGCTCAAGATGAACAATTAGCTAAAGATTTAACTCAGTTAAGAAAGCATGGAGAGAATCCTCAATATTTCCATAAATGGGTTGGCTATAATAGTCGTTTAGACACTATTCAAGCAGCTGTTCTTAATGTTAAAATTAAATATCTTGAAGAGTGGTCAGAAGGTAGAAGAAAGAATGCTAAGCTATATTATGATAATTTAGCTGATGTTAAGGAGATTAAATTACCAGTAATTCACGAAAAAGCGACTACTGTTTATAATCAATTTACTCTTCAAGCAGAAAGAAGAGATGAATTAATGGCATTTTTAAAAGAAAATCAAATAGGTTGTGCTATCTATTATCCAAAACCACTTCATATTCAAGAATGTTTCGAAGAGTTAGGTTATAAAGAGGGTGATTTACCAATATCTGAAGAATTAGCTAAGAAAGCTATTTCTATTCCTATTTATACTGAGTTACCAGAAGAACATCAACTTTTCGTTATCCAAAAAATAAAAGAATTTTACCAAAAATAAGAGGATTTAGTAATGAATATTATTGTATGTATTAAACAGGTTCCCGATACAAATGAAATAAAGATAGACCCTGTAACAAATACTTTAATTAGAGAAGGCGTTGAAAGTATTTTGAACCCTTTTGATACTTATGCTTTGGAAGAAGCATTGAGATTAAAAGAGTTAAATGGTGGTAAAGTAACTGCTATTACCATGGGACCTCCACAAGCTGAAAGTGTCCTTAAAGAAGCTGTATCTCTTGGCGTTGATGAAATTATTCTTCTCTCAGATAGAAAGTTTGCTGGTGCTGATACTTGGGCAACAAGCAATACATTAGCAGCTGCAATTCAGAAAATAGAAGACTATGATTTAATTCTCTTTGGACAGCAGGCAATTGACGGTGATACTGCTCAAGTTGGACCTGGAGTTGCGACTCATCTTAACTTACCACAAACTTGTTTTGTCCGTAAAATTGAAAAAGTTGAAGCAGGTAAATTAACCTGCCAGCGCTTAATGGAAGATGGATACGATGTTGTGGAGATGGTTCTTCCTGCTGTTATTACAGTTGTTAAAGAGATTAATACCCCAAGACTTCCTTCTCTAAGAGGGAAGAAGAATGCTCGTCAGGCTGTTCCTGTGATTTGGAACTCTGAGATGTTAGGCTTGGATGAAAATAGCATTGGGCTTAATGGTTCACCAACCCAAGTTGTTGAAATATTCTCTCCTGAAACTCATAAGGAAGGACAGAAATTTGAAGGTACTCCAGAAGAGAGTGCAGATTTAATAGTCGAAAGATTAAAGAAATTAACAGTTTAATATAGATTAGCGACCTGCTTAAGAGTTGGTCGCTTTTTTTTATTTTTAGGAGAAACAATGGTTCAATTTCCTGACATAAAACCATATATCTTTAAATTCAACATAGGTAATTTCCCTTTAGAGGTAAGATATTATGGACTTCTCTATTTAATTAGTTTTGCCTTGGGCTATATATTTGTTCGTAAGAATTTACATTACAGAGCAATAGTTTTGACTAAAGAAAAGTATAGTGATTTAATCTTCTACATTGCTCTTGGAGTGATTATTGGTGGGAGAGTAGGCTATATGCTTTTTTATGCTTTGCCAGAGTTCTTAAGAAATCCTTTAACTATTCTACAAGTTTGGGAAGGTGGAATGTCTTTCCACGGAGGACTATTAGGGGTTATAGTTGCTGGCTATATTTTTGCTCGCAAAGAAAAGATAAGCTTTTTGGGAGGGGCAGATGTTGTAATGCCTTGGGCAGCTTTAGGATTGGGTTTAGGACGTTTAGGTAATTTTATCAATGCTGAATTATATGGTTCTCCGACTGATTTACCTTGGGGAGTAGTTTTCCCTGGTGAAGTTATAGCTCGCCATCCTTCTCAACTCTATGAAATGTTTTTTGAAGGTATATTAATGTTTTTTGTTCTCCAATATATGGTAAAGCACGTAAAAAAAGAAGGAATTGTCTTTTGGTCTTTCTTTATTCTTTATGGAATTGCAAGATTCTTAATAGAGTTCATTAGACTACCTGATAACATTGCCTCACTTTATCCTAATGACTTGCTTTATGGGCTTCTACCGATGTCTCAGGGGCAATTTCTAAGCTCATTAATGATAGTTGCTGGAATATTGGGGATTATTCTAATCTACAGGAAGAAAAAATGAAAAAAATAGTGATATTGCTTGTATTAACTTTTTTGTTACTTGCTTGTTCTTCAATTAAAGAGTTAACCAATAAGCAAAAAGAAGAGTTAGTTAGAACAAATTTATCTTATCTGAATAATTTTAAATCTGAAGGAGTGCTTGAAGTTATTATTAAGGGCTTTTCACTTAAAAAAGAATTTGTACTTAAAAAAAGGAATGATAGTTTAAGATTAGATGTTTTGGATTCTGGTATAATGAGCTTACTTCCGTCTCCTTTCGCTACTCTTTATGTCAAAGATGAGATTTTACTAACTAACTACAATAAAGGATTTTTCCCAGATTTAATTTTGGAAAAGTTTCCCCTAAAAGAATTCTTTGATTTGGATAAATTACCTCAGGAAATAATCGATGAAATAGTAGATAACAGAAGCTTTGCTATAGCATTCATACAATTCCAATTTGATGAACTATATCGTCTGAATAAGATCATGCTCAATGAAAATGTTATAAACTTTAATTATAGTAGCAATAATTTGATAAGAATTGAGCTAAATTCATCAAAAGCAGATGTAAGGATTGATTTCGATAGTTTCCAAACTGGAGATTTTCTCATTAAACCTTTAGAAATGAATAAAAATAAAATAGATTAGGAGTAGTAATGATTGAAAGATATTCACGCCCTGAAATGGCAAATATTTGGGGTATGCAGAATCGCTATCAATGCTGGTTAGATGTTGAAATAGCAGCTTGCAAAGCTATGAATGAAAAGGGAATTATCCCTTCAGAAGATTTAAAAAATATTATTGAAAAAGCAGACTTTGAAGTAGAAAGAATTGATGAAATAGAGTTAACAACAAAACATGATATAATAGCTTTTTTAACAAATGTTGCTGAGTATGTAGGTCCTTCATCTCGCTGGATTCATTATGGTATGACATCTTCAGATGTTCTCGATACAGCTACTGCTTTGCAATGTAAACAAGCAGGAAATCTTATTCTTCAAGAATTACAAGTATTTGCTGAATCCTTAAGATTAAAAGCTATTAAATATAAAGATACTGTCTCTATAGGACGTTCTCACGGTATTCATGCTGAACCTACCTCTTTTGGCTTGAAATTCACTCTTTGGTTTGATGAAATCAATCGTAACATTAACCGAATGAAAAGTGCTATTGAAGTAATTTCAGTTGGTCAGATTTCAGGTGCTGTTGGTAATTATGCCCATCTTTCTCCAGAAATTGAAGAGTTAGCTTGTAAGCATTTAGAACTAAAACCGGTGAATATTGCTACTCAGGTAATTCAGCGGGATAGACATGCCGAATTTCTTACTTGCTTAGCCTTAATAGCATCCACCATAGAAAAGATAGCTATTGAAATAAGGCATCTTCAGAGAACAGAGGTGAGAGAGGCTGAAGAGAGATTTACTAAAGGACAAAAAGGCTCTTCTGCTATGCCACACAAAAGAAACCCTATCGTTACTGAACAGATGACAGGTCTTGCTAGACTTATTCGATCTAATGCTATGGCTGCTTTAGAAAATAATGCACTCTGGCATGAAAGAGATATTTCTCATTCATCTGTAGAAAGAATTATACTTCCTGACTCGACTATTTTAATTCACTATATGCTTGGTAAAATGATTAAATTAATCGATAATCTTGCTGTCTATGAAGATAACATAAAAAAGAATTTAGAGCTTACAGGTGGATTAGTCTTCTCTCAAGTTCTTCTTCTTAAATTAGCCTCAAGAGGTGTGTCCAGAGAAGATAGCTATGCTATGGTTCAAAGAAATGCTATGAAAGCATGGGAAGAAGGTGCTAACTTCAAAGAGCTAATCCTTAATGACCAAGAAATTATGAGTGTGATAAACAAAGAAGATTTTGATGAAGTATTCTCTTACGATAGATATATTGCAAATGTTGACTTTATCTTAAAAAGAAGTGGTGTAATTAAAAATTAAAATAACTCGCTAAGTTCGTGTTTAGTATTTGCTTCGCAAATGTTTAATCGGTTTCGCCTGTTTAATTACTCACTTAGTTCTTGTTTAATTGTTTATAAAGAACAGAATATACACCTCTTGAAATCCCCCTCAGTGAGGGGGACACAGGGGGTGTTTTTTAAAATTAATGTAATCAAAAAAACTCTAATGCTCAATTTTTCATCTAATAATTACTTATTAACGAATAACCACTTGACAACAATTACAATATTATAAATATTTGTCAAATGACAAATAACTTTAGTAGGGAGTTAAAAATGAAACGAGTTTTGATTATTCTAATTTCTGTGTTGTTAAATACTGGGCTATTGTATTCTTTAACAGGTTTTGCTATTTCACCAACTTTTTCAATCGGTGATGAGACTTTACCTGTAACGCTATCTTCTTTTATGGCGATTCCTAATATTTCTAACCAAACTGTGGATATTAATTGGACTAGTGAATCTGAGCAAAATATGATAGGTTATCATATTCATAGAGCAGAAGTAGCTGATCTATCCTTGGCAAATATTATATCCTCTACAATTATTCCTGCCTATAACACTTCATTAACCCATAATTATTCTCATATTGATAATGAGGTTGAATTAGACACAAATTATTATTATTGGCTACAAAGTATTGAATATAATGGCACTAACTTTCATGGACCTGTAAATGTCCGAATAGATGGTGAAGGAGATGTTCCTTCTCTACCTAATTCAACAGAGCTTGTTTCAATATATCCTAATCCTTTTAATGGAAATAATTCAACAAATATTTGTGTCAGAGTAAAAGAGAACGAAGTAAGTGACTTAAGTATTTATAATCTGAAAGGGCAGTTAGTAAGAAAAGATAAGATTTTAGCAGGAAACCATACAATAAAATGGAATGGTTTAGATAACTATGGAAAAGCATGTAGTAATGGTATTTACTTTATCAAAATGAAATCTGCTACTTATTCCAAAACCAGTAAAGTACTTCTTTTGAAATAGGGGATAGCATGAAAAAATATTTTATATTAACACTTTTAGTAACAACATTAAGTTGCCTTTTTTCACTTGTCCCTACTATAAGTAACATAGGTATCACTGCTGATTCTGTAAATGTCTATATCAATTACCAATTAGTTGCTGATGGACAATGTCAGGTAATGGTGATTGCCTCAGATGATGCTGGTTCTACTTTCAGAATTTATCCAACAGCTTTGACCGGTGATATTGGGAACAGCGTAATCCCAGGTGGAAGAAAGCAAATTGTTTGGAACTACCTTACTGATAATATTGAAGCAGGTGATAACTTTCAAGTTAAACTTATTGCTCGTGATAATCCTCTTGAAGATGATGATAATTTTCTTTCATTCACGAAAGTAAATGGAGGTATGTTCTATGAAGAAGGTTATGATACTACGATTTCTACATTTTTTATGGATAAGTACGAGGTAACCCAAGGAGAATATGAAGCTGTAATGGGTGTAAATCCAGCTCATACTTATGCTATTGACAATGCTTATCCAGTATATTTTGTGTCTTGGTTTGATGCTGTCAAATACTGTAACATTCGATCTATACAAGAAGGACTTACGCCATGTTATGACTATAACAATGAAGGAACTAATCCTGATAACTGGTCTGAGGGGTGGAACCTTACAAGCAATCATGAAAACTATAATTTAGATATTAATGCGAGTGGTTATCGTTTACCAACTTTAAGAGAGTGGCTATATGCTGGTAAAGGTGGTGATCAAACTGATGATACGGACTATGATGCTTGGGCTGGAACTAATAATGAAGCACAGTTAACTCAATATGCTTGGTATTTAGTTAATTCAGAAAGTATGGTTCACGAAGTAGGACTCAAACTACCTAATGCTCTTGGTTTATATGATATGTCTGGTAACATAAATGAATGGTGTTGGGATATTTTAGGAGATTATAATGAAGGTTATTCACAGGTTGACCCTGTGGGTTCTTTGGTGGGTCAAAGTAGAGCTTGTAAAGGAGGATTTTTTAATGCTCTTGCATTTTCTACTAAAATTACAGGTTTTTTCCCTTTATGGCCTTCTACTTCAAATTATAGCATTGGTTTCCGTATAGTTCGTCGAATAGAAGAAACTCAGATTGAAATTACTCCTACACCACAAGTCTTACCTCAAGCAGGCTTCTATGAAACAGAGCAAACAATCACTATGAGTAGTGACTCAGGTAGATCAGATATCTATTATACTTTAGATGGTAGTGAACCAACCTTAATGTCCACACATTATACTGGTCCTTTTACTCTCTCTGAAACAACAACAGTTAAAGCTCGTGCTTACAGAGATGGTTGGTTACCATCCGAAACTATAACTATTGAATATGAAATTGAAATAATGCCAGAAAACTTCGTTTTGGTAGAATCAGGAACTTTTCACAATGGATATGGAGATGTTACCCTTAGCTCATTCTATATGGATAAGTATGAAATCACTCAAGCTGAATATGTATCTGTAGTAGGGACTAATCCAAGTTCATTCACAGGGGACAATAACCCTGTTGAACAAGTAAGTTGGTTTGATGCAATTAAATACTGTAATCTTAGGTCTCTTCAGAAAGGATTAACTCCGTGTTATGATTATAATGGGGAAGGAACAGACCCTAACGGTTGGTCAGATGGCTGGAATAATGATAATAATCAAACCAGTTACAGCTGTAACTTCTTGGCTGATGGTTATCGTTTACCTACTGAGATGGAGTGGATGTATGCAGCCAAAGGTGGAAAACTAACCAATGAAGTAACTTATAGTAGCTGGTCAGGGACAAATGATTTTGCCGAGTTGGGTGACTATGCTTGGTATGCTTCTAATGCTACAGTCACAAGTCATCCTGTGGGAACAAAAGAAGCTAACGAACTTGGTTTATATGATATGTCTGGTAATGTCTTTGAATGGTGTTGGGATATGTATGAAGCGTATAATCCTGAAGCTCAGATAAATCCTCTTGGTTCAGATAGCAATGGATATCGAATATATAGGGGTGGGAGCTGGTATAGTGGTGCGACTAATTGTAAGCTTACTGTTCGTTGGCGATTAGATCCTCCTGGCGAAAGTCAAAACTTTTTAGGTTTTAGAGTAGTTCGTAGATTGGATAATACAGTCCCTCAAATAACACCTACTCCATCTATCACTCCTGAGCCTGGCTCTTATAGCACTGAACAAACTATTCAACTAAGCTTAAGTGGTACTGATAGACCTGCAATCTACTATACTTTAGATGGTTCATATCCGAATTTAGCCTCAACTCAATATTTCATGCCCTTTACTATTTCTGATACAACTACTGTTAAAGCCATAGCTTATATAGAGGGTTATCAACCTTCAGAAGTAGTAACTGTTGTGTATAATATTGAGAGTCCTCCAGAGAACTTTGTTTTTGTTGAAGGTGGAACTTTTAATAATTCCACTGCTGATATTACAATAAGTGATTTCTATTTGTCTAAATTTGAAGTTACTCAGGCTGAATATGAGGCTGTAATGGGGAATAATCCAAGCTATTACCCTGGGGATAATAAACCTGTAGAAAAAGTTACTTGGTACAATGCAGTTGAGTATTGCAATGCCAGGAGTATTCAAGAGGGATTAACTCCTTGCTATGATACTTCAGATTGGTCTTATGATTTTTCTGCTAATGGCTACCGTTTACCTACCGAGATGGAATGGATGTATGCTGCTAAGGGTGGTAATCAACAACCAGCTATAGGTTATAATCAGTGGTCAGGTACAAATGTTGAAGCTGAGTTAACAAACTATGCGTGGTATATTGGGAATAATAGCGGTTCGGCAAGTAGAGAGGTTGGAACCAAGCTTTCAAATCAGCTTGGTCTTCATGATATGTCTGGTAATGTTTTTGAGTGGTGTAATGATTGGCATGGAAACTATACTGAGGGTCCTCAGATTGACCCGCTAGGACCTACAACGGGATTTAACCGTATGATTCGCGGTGGTAGTTGGTTCTTCAGTGCTGACACTTGCATGGTGACCTATCGCGACTTCATTAGCCCGTCGGATATCTACTCCAATGTAGGCTTCCGTATTGCCCGTAGTTTAAATTAGTTTTTTTATGGAGTAGTAGTTTTTAGAAAAATAAGCTTATAGCTCAAATCTATTGGAAAGATTTGCTTCCTCGTGTGGAGTGATAACTAAATCCAGAGAAAATATAAAAGCTCCAGAGGGGCTAAACCTTTTTAAGCCAGGAAACCTAAACCATTCCTAAGCTTGAAAAGAACGACACAAAAAGCCACAGAAGTGTCCCTCCTCTGGAGCTTTATCATAAGAATGATTGCTATTACTACAAGGTCTTGTCCCTTTTGGTAGCTTGGGAAATATCTAATATATATAGTTAAATATTTTCTGTTCCACTGATATGGGAATACACAAACACTATAGGTTCTTTATTGGGCTTCTATTGGGGCTTCATAGGATAATTATTACCCTTAGAGCTAATAAAGTACTGATAGACAAGCAATCATGGAACACTAACGAAACAATATTCTAAAAAGTGATTGAAGAGAGGTTTATTCACAAGAATAGACAAATATGATTAAGTAAAACCCTAATAATTTCTCAGAACTTTGTGAATGGTAACATTCTTTCTTTGTTTTATGCCCCAGCTCAAAAAACTCCTTCTAACGAACAATTAAATCTTGACAGTTTTGAGCTCTTAAAGTTAATATTAAAAAATAAAGTAAATATACATAAAACACACACTTTTTTATAGCTAACTTGTTAAATTAGTTAACTATAGTTGCTAAAAGAAAGAAGCTTGTGATAGATTAGGAGTTGATTAAATGATAGATATTCTCAGACTCAGGTTATACCAACGCTGGGGTTATAAAAACTTAAGAAAAGGCAAACATGAAAGAGCGTTGAGACATTTTGAGAAAGCTTTGCTAATATCTCAGGAAGTATCAATAATTTTTAATTATGTTGTTGCCTTATCAGCTGTTGGGAAATATCAAGAGGCCTATCCATATTTAAATAAGTTTCTTACTGAATATGGGGATAATGAAATGGCTCTCTCCATGATGCTTTGGGTCTGTATGATGCTCAGGAAGTGGGATGAAGCATTGGTACTTTGCGAGAAGATTAGACTTCAATTCCCCTCTAATCAAGAATTTATCCATCTTTATGATATTCTCCAAAACAAAGAGATTAGAGAGAAGTTTGTGGCAGCTCAAGAATTAATCAAAGAAGCTGAACAAAAGACAATAAAAAAAGACTACTCAGATTCTATAGAATTACTAAAAAAGGCCTTAGAAATAAACCCAGATGAGGCTCTTGCTTATAATAATTTAGCATCAATTTATTATTCTCTAAAAAAGAAAGATGAAGCTAAAGAGTTTATTAAGAAAGCTGTTGATTTAGACCCCTATAACAAGAGATATAAACAGAATTTGAGAATTATTGATAAATAGAGGAAAAAATGTTTAATAAAGAAGAGATAATTTCCATTTTAAAGAAAGATATTGCTCCTGCTCAAGGTTGTACTGAACCAGTTGCAATAGCTTTAGCAACGGCTTATGTAACAGATGTATTATCAGAAAAAATTAATAAGCTTGAGGTATTTCTTAGTCAGAATATTTTGAAAAATGCTCTTGGGGTTGGAATTCCTGGAACTAATGAAAGAGGCATAAAAATGGCTGTAGCTCTGGGAGCAGTAGCCGGATTACCTGAACTTCAATTGGAAGTGCTTCAAAATGTCGATGAAGAAAATATCAAAGATGCTCAAGATATGATTGATAAAAATATGATTGAGATTCAACTTAGCCCAAAGGATGAGTTATTCTGGATTGAAGTAATTGCCCATTCTGATAATCATCAGGCAGTTGCAATTATGCAAGGTAAACATACTAATCTCTATAAACTTACACTTGATGATATGGTTTTACAAGAAAATGAAAGAATTGAGCCTATAACTAAAAGTGATGATATCAGGCAAGTTATCAAAATTACTGATATTTATAATGCTGTTTTAGATTCTGATGAAACTGATTTAGCTTTCTTAGAAGAGGTTATTAGTAAAAATTTTGAAATTGCTAAATATGGCATAGAAAATAATTCTGGATATGGTATTGCAAAATCAATACAAGAAAATATCAATAATGGACTATTCGGAGATGGAATAGTTAACTATGCAACAATGCTGACTGTAGCTGGGAGTGAAGCAAGAATGAGCGGATGTAGTCTTCCTGCAATGGCAAATTCTGGTAGCGGAAATCAAGGCATTACCCTAACAGTTCCTATGATTGCTCTTTCTGAGAGGTTAAATATTAGTCGTTTGGTTCTTCTTCAAGCAGTTGCCATATCACATCTTACATCAATTCATGTTAAAAGTTATTTTGGTATTCTCTCAGCGCTTTGTGGCATTGTTAATGCTTCAATTGGAATTAGTGCAGGTGCTGTATTTCTGCTTGGTGGAAAGCTAAAGAATATGGAAGCTGCCATCCAGAATGTGATTGGAGATATCGCAGGTATGATTTGTGATGGTGCAAAATTAGGTTGTTCCTTAAAAGTCGCTACTGGAGTAAGAACAGCCCTCAATAGTGCTATTCTTGGTATGTCCGAAATTTGTGTTAATGATTATGAAGGAATTAATGGTTCTGATGTTGAAGAGTCATTTAAGAATTTAGGAACATTGGTTTTAGGTGGAATGAAAGAAGTAGATAAATCAATATTAAAAGTGATGTTAGAAAAAGAAAATAAATAATAAATAAAATAAATGGAGAAGTAATATGATTGACTTTGATTACCAAAAAGCTATTCAAGTTAAATTATCAGATGAATTACCCCCAAAAGCTGAATTTGATCCAAGTAAAAGAAGAGCCCCCGATAGAGGACTAAACCTATCTAAAACTGAAATCAAAATTGCTTTGAAGAATGCTTTACGTTATATCCCTGAGCATTTACATGAAGAGATTGCTCCAGAATTCTTAGAAGAACTCAAAAGCATGGGAAGAATCTATGGCTATAGATATCGCCCTCAAGGGAAACTTATCGGAAAGCCTATTGACGAATACAAAGGAATTACTCCAGCAAAAGCAATGCAAGTCATGATTGATAATAATTTAGACTTTGATATTGCCCTCTATCCTTACGAATTAGTTACTTATGGAGAGACTGGTCAAATCTTCCAAAACTGGATGCAATACCAGTTAATAAAAAAGTACTTAGAAATTATGACTGAAGACCAAACCTTGGTTGTTGCTTCAGGTCACCCTGTAGGACTTTTCCCTTCTAAACCAGAAGCTCCACGTGTGATTAATACTAACGGTTTAGTGATAGGAAAATGGGATAACCCTGATGATTTTAAGAGGTTAACAGCTCTTGGAGTGGCTAATTATGGTCAGATGACTGCAGGCGGTTGGATGTATATTGGTCCACAAGGGATTGTGCACGGAACTTATATTACTCTTCTTAATGCAGGAAGAAAATATCTGGGTATTCCAGAAGATCAAGACTTAAAAGGAAAAATCTTCTTAACTTCAGGTCTTGGAGGCATGTCAGGTGCTCAACCAAAAGCTTGTGAAATTGCAGGTGGTATTTGTGTTGTAGCAGAAGTCGATCAAAGCAGAATAGAAACTCGTTATGAACAAGGCTGGGTATCAAAAGTATCTGATAATCTTGAAGAGATAAAGTCTTGGATTGAAGAGTATAGAAAGTTAGCAAAACCAATTTCAATAGCTTATCATGGGAATGTAGTAGATTTGTTGGAATATATAGATAAGCAAAACATCAAAATAGAATTACTATCAGACCAAACTTCTTGCCATGCTGTTTATGATGGAGGATATACTCCTGCAGGAGTAGATTTTGAGGAAGGTAGAAGATTAATAAAAGAAGATTTACCTAAGTTTAAGAGTTTAGTTGATGAATCATTACTTAGACATTTTGAAGTCTTGAAAAAGCTCACTGCTAAGGGTGCTTATTTCTGGGATTATGGTAATAGTTTCATGGCTTCTATATTTGATGCTGGTGCTAAAGAAATAGCTAAGAATAAAGAAAATACCAATGAAGGTTTTATTTGGCCTTCTTATGTTGAAGATATCATGGGACCTATCTGTTTCGATAATGGCTATGGACCTTTCCGCTGGGTGTGTCTCTCACGTAAAGATGAAGATTTACGTAAAACAGATCAAATTGCAATGGAGTGTATTGACCCTAAAAGATGTTCTTTAGATAGAGATAATTATCACTGGATTGCTACTGCTGAAGAAAATGCTCTTGTTGTAGGTACAAAAGCAAGAATTCTCTACGCTGATGAAGAGGGTAGAGTTCGTATCGCTCTTAGATTTAATGAAGCAATTAGACAAGGTTTAATTGGTCCTGTAATGCTGGGAAGAGACCATCACGATGTGTCTGGTACTGATTCTCCATTTAGAGAAACTTCTAACATCTATGATGGAAGTAACGTTATGGCTGATATGGCTACTCACTGTTTCGGTGGTAACATTGCCAGAGGAATGTCATTAGTTGTATTATCTAATGGTGGTGGTGTAGGGGTTGGTCGCTCTATCAACGGTGGAAATGGTATTGTTCTTGATGGTTCAAAACGTATGGATGATATTATCAAAAGTGCTTTATCATGGGATGTTATGGGCGGAGTAGCTCGTAGAAACTGGGCAAGAAATGAAAATGCAATTAAAACTTCTGCTGAATGGAATAAAAAACATGCTGGAGAAGGTCATATTACTATCCCATTCTTAGCAAATGATAAATTAATTGACAAATTAGTTGATGATGAAATAAAATAACTTAAATCGAGTAAGAGAGTGTAGAAATACACTCTCTGCTCGAATAATTAGAATAAGAAAAAGAGATAACAAATTGTGTGAAAGAAGTGTAGTATTTGCTCTATATACTGTGAGTGCAACACGATCTATTTTATTCTCTTATGAGATAATCTAACAATAAAATATAATAAAACAGTCAAATATTTAACACTTATAAGAACTTAAATATTGGATTGAAAAACTTGGGAGTCGAAATGGATAAAAATATTGAAGCAATAGAAAAGAAAATGAGACAAGCTGATTTAAACGAAGATGTAATTAATAATTTCATCAAGTATTATACTCAATTGAAAGAAGGAAATACTGGCAAGCTTTCCCATGATATTATCGAAGCTCCTAATCGACTTAATTTAGTAAACTACGATTCTTTAACAAAAGAAGAAGACGAACTCTTAGACCAACTTGCTGTGATAAAACTCAATGGCGGTTTAGGCACAAGTATGGGACTCAACAAGGCTAAATCTTTGCTCCCTGTGAAAGGTGAGATGACCTTTTTAGATATTCTATCTAATCAAATAATTACTCTAAGAGATAAATATAAATCGAGAATCCCTCTGATTTTTATGAATAGTTTTAAAACTCAGGAAGATACTTTAAATCTCTTAGCAAATTATAAAAATCTTAAAACTAGTGATTTAGACTTAGATTTCTTGCAAAATAAATATCCGCGCATCAGACAAGATAATTTCTTGCCTCTAAATTTAGAAGACGATGACCAAAACTGGAATCCGCCAGGACATGGTGATATCTACTCTGCTCTTTATTCTTCTGGCTTATTAGATTCTCTGATTAGTAAAGGCTATAATTATGCTTTTATCTCTAATTCTGATAATCTTGGGGCAGTTATTGATCCCTTGATTTTTACTTACATGGTTAAACATGAAGTCCCCTTTATTATGGAAGTTTGCCGAAGAACAGAAATGGACAAAAAGGGTGGCCATCTTGCCCAAACAAATGATGGTAAATTAATCCTCAGAGAAGTAGCTCAATGCCCTGAAGACGAAATTGAAGAATTTCAAGATATTAAAAAATATAGTTTCTTTAATACTAATAACTTATGGATAAATCTAAAAACGCTTAAGGAAATCCTCATGGAAAATAATAATTTTGTGAATTTACCGATAATTATTAATCCTAAAATTGTTGAAGATATTCCTGTTTATCAAATCGAAACTGCAATGGGTGCTGCAATAAGTGTGTTCGAAGGAGCAAAAGCTCTTGTTGTCCCTCGCTCAAGATTTGCTCCTGTAAAGAAAACAAATGACCTTTTACTAATTTGGTCTGATGTCTATAAGCTAAATAGCGAATACCAAATTGTACTTACCGAAGGCTTAGATGCAGCTCCAACTATAGAATTAGATTCTGAATACTACAAAACTGTAGAACAACTGAAAACACATTTCAAAGAAGTACCATCTCTCATTCAATGCAATAGCCTAAAAGTTCAAGGCAATATTCACTTTGGTAAAGATGTTGTGATTGTTGGCGATGTTGTGATTCGAAGTGATGAAAAAGAGAGAATTTCAGACTCAATTTTCAATAACGAAGAAGTATCGTTTTAATCTAACCCTATACCGAGAGGAAATATGCCCTTATTAATAATTACGCCTGAAGAAATAACAGAACGTTTAAACAAAGTACCAAATATACCTGAATTTATTAAAGAGTATTCTATAAAAGAGAATACTTTTAGGGTTCAACTAAAAATTGAAAAAATCCCTATGGAAATTAAAATTAATCTAAAGTTTGACTCTTATAATTTAGGAATGATTCTCTTTAATTACTCTTGCAATATCCCCAAAATGTTCTTAAACCTTCTTAAAAATGTTATTAAGGATAGAACAAATGGCATTATTACTATTGAAGATGATTTTATCAAAATGAATGCTGATCAGCTTATTCAAAAGTATGGTATTTCTCTTGTAGTTAAGAATATTAATTTCGAACATGGATTTTATAAAATAGAATTTGCTCTTTAATATTTTTTCTGTGTTAAAGCCAATACCAAAATTTAACAATATTAATATACTATAGGGCGTTTCATCAAACGCCCTTATTATTAAACCCAAATAATGCAATAGATCTTTGAGAATAACACTATATTCTTTTGCAAAAGTAACTTCCATAATTCTTCCGAATATATATATTATATGCGTCAGAATTCTGCAAGCTATTTTGCTAAAAGAATCTGCACTCTTCACTTGTGATACATAGCTTTAGCGAAGTATTACTAAAGCTCTATTGCACCATTTGGGTTAAACATCTAAGCTCTACTGAACCATTCGGGTTTAACTAATGTGAAAATTACTTTAGTTAAAATTTCATTTTTTAAGATAAATTTTCCATTTCTACCTAAAGTGAGGTCCTAATATTTGTTATTCTTTGCTTGAATAATAGTGTTTAATACTTCTATTCTTTCCAAAAAAAGGTAAAAAAATTAAAAAATTATGAAATAATGTTTGACAAAAATCTTCACTATGTTTTTTTAGCAAACAGATAATATGATTGCTAAATAAAATAAAACTAAAAAAATTAACCTAGTGGAGGTTTAACTATGGCTAAACAAATTCAATTCAGTCACGATGCAAGAACATCGTTAAAAAATGGAGTTGATAAACTCGCTAATGCAGTAAAGGTTACTTTAGGACCTCGTGGAAGAAATGTTGTGTTGGATAAAAAGTTCGGTTCACCAACTATAACTAATGATGGTGTAACTATTGCTAAAGAAATTGAACTTGAAGATCCTTACGAAAATATGGGTGCACAACTTTGTAAAGAAGTTGCTGAAAAGACACATGACTTAGCCGGTGACGGTACTACCACTGCTACAATTTTAGCTCAAGCTATTATTGAAGAAGGACTCAAGCACGTAACTGCAGGTGTAAATCCTATGTATCTTAAACGTGGATTGGACAAAGCTGCTAAAATAGTTATTGCTAAAATTCATGAATATTCTAAAGAGATTAATAACCAAGAAGAAATTGCCCAAATTGCTACTATCTCAGCTAATAACGACCCAGAAATTGGTAAAATTATCGCTGATGCTATGCAATCAGTTTCTAATGAAGGTATTATTAATGTTGAAGAAGCTAAATCAATTGAATCTACTTTAGAAAAAGTAGAAGGTATGCAATTTGATAGAGGTTATATCTCTCCTTACTTCGCAACAAATACAGATAAAATGATTGCTGAATTAGAAGATGCCTATATTCTTATTTACGATAAGAAAATTAGTGCTGTAAAAGATATTCTTCCTATTCTTCAAGAAATCTCTCAAACAGGAAAACCAGCTTTGATTATTGCTGAAGATATCGAAGGTGAAGCTCTTGCTGCTCTTGTTGTTAACAGACTTCGTGGCGCACTAAATGTATGTGCTGTGAAAGCTCCAGGCTTTGGTGATAGAAGAAAAGCTATGCTCGAAGATATCGCTATCTTAACAGGTGGAACAGTAATTTCAGAAGAAATAGGCAGAAAATTAGAATCTGCAACTCTTGAAGATCTTGGTTCAGCTCGTAAGATTATCATCGATAAGGAAAATACTATAATCAGAGAAGGTCAAGGCGATGATGCTTCTATTAAATCAAGAATTGCTCAGATCAAACAACAAGTTGAAGACTCTACTTCTGATTATGACAAGGAAAAACTACAAGAGAGATTAGCTAAATTATCAAGTGGGGTTGCAGTAATTAAAATTGGTGCTGCTACTGAAACTGAAATGAAAGAGAAAAAAGCTCGTGTCGATGATGCTCTACATGCTACCCGTGCAGCTGTTGCTGAAGGTATTGTCTCTGGTGGTGGTACAACTCTTATCCATGCAGCTAAAGCTTTAGCTAATTTTGAAGCTGAAACTCATGAAGAAAAAGTTGGAGCAAGTATACTTATGAAAGCTCTTGAAAGACCTGCCTACCAAATTGCTGCTAATGCTGGTGAAGAAGGTGCTGTAATCGTAGAAAGACTCAAGAACGCTACTGATGTTCACTTTGGATTTAACGCTGCTAAAAACCGCTTTGAAGACCTCTTTGTTGCAGGTGTTATTGACCCAGCTAAAGTTGTTCGCTCAGCTGTTCAAAACGCTGTATCAATCTCTGGATTATTCCTAACAACTGAATGTATTATCACTGATATTCCTGAAGCAGAGGCTCCAATGCCTGCAGGTGCTCCTGGAATGGGTGGTGGAATGCCTGGTATGTACTAATAAAAAATATATATAATAAATAAAGAACGGAGATTAATCTCCGTTCTTTCTATTTTACTGTTAACAATATTCTTAGTCTTTTTTTTAATAATTCTCTTATTTAACTAATTCAAATTCAACTTTGGTTGTGTTCTGCATATTGTCAGATATTGGACACCGAGCATCAACTTCATGTAGAAAAGCTTCTTTCTCAGCATCTGTCATGTCTGCATCAATTTCTACAAAAGCTTTCATCCATTGGAAACCAGCTCTCGCATCACATGATTTACCCATTAAGACATCAACATCTAACTCACCCTCAACTCTAACATTACAAGCTTTCAAATCAATTCTTCTCTGTTTAGCAATAATTAAAGCTATACTTCCAATACAACCTGCTAAAGAACTAAAAAAGAACTCAAGTGGAGTTGGTCCTAAATCATCACCACCTCCAGCTTTAGGTTGGTCAATTATGAATTTGTGGTCTCTTGCTTGTACTTCAATAGCCATGTTACTCTGTAATCGGGATTCTACTATAACTTTTTTTAACATAAGTAAATCTCCTATTTTTTTTATGTAAAAAAAAACGCCTCCAAAGAGGCGTCAAGAAAAAGTTATATTTTTAATTTTCTGTTATTTAATTAATAACATCTTTTTGAAATCTGTAAATTTACCAGCGTTCATTTTTGAATAATAAACACCTGATGCAACTTCTTGATTATTATTGTCTTTACCATTCCAAAGAACATCTATTCTCTGATTAATCCTGTTAGATGAAACAAAAGAATCATAAAGATTCTTCACCAATTGACCTTTTACATTAAAAACATTAATTGTTACATGTTCAGGATTAGCAACTGAGAAACTAATTGATGTAGAAGGATTAAATGGGTTTGGATAATTACCAATTAACTGATTACCAAATACTACAGGTACAGTTTCTCCACCAGTAGGCTCACCTACTTTAACCATAGTTGGGCCAAATAACTCAGTTTGTAGTGAAAATTCTACACTTTGCAACCAATAGTAATAGATGTTATTTGTTGTAACTTCTTTATCTGTAAAACTATAGCTATGCTCTTGAGCTCCATTGGTAGCATTAATAAAGGCTGGTATCATCTGTGCCGTTTCGATGTCATTCTGTAAACCTTTAATGATAAAATACCCAGATATATTTGTCTCTGATTGAACAGTCCAACTGATATTAACGAAATCTTCAGCAGTAGCTATTGCATTGAAGGCAGAGAGCTCGACTGGCAAGGTTTGTTCAATATATGTGGCTTCATTAGAATTACATATATTTGAATCTGTAGGATCTTGTAAAATATAGTCACCACTATCGATAATTCTTATACTGACATACATGTGAGTATCGTCTGTAGCACTACCTGTAAGAGTTGGCATTGTGAAAGTTAAGGATGCATCAACACTTGCACCATTTTCTCCAGAAAAGCTGGAAACAGAAGTAGTCATATTTTTAGTATGTACTGAACCATCTGGAATATATGTTCTTAAAAGAACAAAAATCAATTGTATTGGTTCCATAGTATCTACAGCAGAATAATTAAAATCAATTTTAGCAGTAGCGCCAGCAGGGATATAAGTTCCCCCATTTGAATTGTTTGTTAATGAACAATTATTGATATATAATGTCTGCCCGTTTATTGAAATAAAAGCTAAAATCAAAATCATCATCACAAAAACTTTTTTCATACTTCCTCCTCAGTTTATAGGTATATGAATAATTTATTTATTTATTAAATTTCTCTCATTTTCTTACTTATTAAAATACATAGTTATTCTAATATGTACTATAAATTTGTCAAGTTATAAAATAAGTTTTTTAAGTATAATAAAAAAAAAATATTTTTTTCATTCTGAGATAAGTCACAGAAAAGGCTTTAATTTAACATTTTTAAGATGGTAGCAAAGAAAATAATAGAAAAATAAAAAAACTCCTTGACAAGAATAGTGTACTACATAACCATAACACTATAAGAGGTGATATTATGAAAATATTTCGTGATGACCAACCAATCTATCTTCAGATAAAGGAAGAGATTGAGGAAGCAATAATAGCTAAGAGGATAGCAGAAGAAGAGCAGATATTGTCGATAAGAGCTCTATCGACAGAGTACCGGGTGAATCCAGTAACTATCAGTAATGCTTATGCTGAATTAGAGGCTTCCAATATTATCTACAAAAAGAGGGGACTTGGTTTTTTTGTAAAAGAAGGAGCACGGAAGATGTTGATTAGAGAAAAAAGATATGAGTTTATCCAGAAAGATTTAAAAACTATAGTAGATAAGGCTAAAGTAGTAGATATTGATTTAGATATTATCATAGCAGAGTTGCAAAAATTGTTTGCAGAGGAGAAGTAATGGAGTTAGTAAAAGTCGCTAATGTTACAAAAAAGTACAAAGACCTTTTGGCTTTGGATAATGTGAATACCGAGGTCAAGAAAGGTCGAATCGTTGGTTTAGTTGGTAAAAATGGCGCAGGGAAGTCTACTTTAATGAAGTGTATTATAGGTTTCACGAAATGTGAAGGTGATATCTTTATTAATGGCGAGCAGATTAAATATATGGAACATAAAATATTTGAAGATACTGCTTTTATTCCAGACATTAATAGTCTTGATGGAAGATTCTCAGTTAAAGCTTTCATTAATTTTTTTAAGGGAGTTCATCCAAGATTCAATCAAGAGAGGTTTGATAAGCTATTTTCTTCAAGTAATCTACCCTTAAATAAGAAGATTAGTAAGCTTTCTAAGGGTATGAAAACAAAGTTGTATTTAATTTTAATTTTAGCTTTAGATGTGAGTTTTTTAATTTTAGATGAACCTACTTTAGGATTAGATATAGTGTATCGTAATGAATTCTATAACACTATTTTAAGTTCATTCTATAATGAGAATAGAACAGTCTTAATATCTACTCATCAAGTGGAAGAAATCGAACACATTCTTCATGATTTAATCATTATAGATGAGGGGAAAATTCTCACAAATGATACAATAGATAATCTATTAACATATTATAAACTAATAACAATTGATGCAAAAGATAGGGATAAATTAAAAGATATTCCTCATAAAGTAGTAACGGAGGGATTAAGTGCAATTGAAGTAGTTGTTCCTCGTAAAGCCAACTTAACTGGATTTAAAGAAGCTATTCCTAATTTAGCTCACATATTCTTATACACCTTGGAGAATTCAAATGAAACAGTTTAGAAGTTTATTAACCAGAGATATTTATCTTAACAAGTGGAGTTTGTTATTACCTGTAATAATAGTCGCCTTATGTTACTTATTAATTTTAATAATTGATATGAGGTGGGGAATAGATTTAGACAATATAAGTTATAGTATGAAGGGAGCAAACATACCTTTCATGGGATTAGTAGGAGTAGTAATTGGAAATATATGGTTGAGTGGAGCTTTATTGTCATTGGTTGTGTTGGTAATTCTAACCCCGAATGCCTTAAATGATAATATTAAGAATCATTGTGAAATCTTTTACAAGTGTCTTCCGATTGCACCATGGAAAGTAGTGCTCTCAAAAGTGATTTCAAGCATTATTATACCTTTAGGAATCGTGTTAATTCTCGCTTTCTTTAATACTTTTGTTGCCTACTTGTTTTTAGGTAAAACGAGTGTAATTTCCTTAATAACATTGCTCAAATTTACCTTTTCAACAATGGTATTTTCCATTCCATATCTGTTATTGTTAGGGTCATTTTTTATTTTTCTATCAGGTATTCTTAAAAAGAAAGTATTTGTTAGGTTTATAGGAATCTTATTTGGTGCTAACATCGTGATTCAGATATTTAGGTCACTCTCTGGTGTTAAAATAGGAACTCTATCTGAGTATATTAATAGTTGGCTCTTGAATCCTTCTTTTACTGGTTCGAAAATCATTGATGTAGATAAATTAGTAAATGGATTTATGAGTAAAATGACTTTAGATAATGGTGTTAATGAAATAAGTAATCTTATTGCTACGAGTATTTTCAGTTGGGATGGGATGTGTTTAATATTAGCAGCAATAATTTTGTTGACAAGTTCAGTGTATGCTTACAAATTAAGAAAATTAGATTAGGAGATAATTATGAAAAAATTACTATTCATAGCATTAGTTGCGGTCTTGTTTTTAACTGGTTGTGTAGAATATGGAATAACTATTAAGGTTAATAAAGATGGTTCTGGAGAGATTACAGAAAATATGCTTTTATCAAACCAAATGATGAATATGGCTAAAGCAATGAGCTCTAATGGTGAAGGCGTAAAAGCCTTTACGAAAGAAACACAGATGAAAAAAGCTCCTCGTTTTGGCGAAAGTGTAGTTTTTGATAAATTTGAAGAGATTAAAACAGAATCAAAACAAGGATATTTAGTAGTTTATAAATTTGAAGATATAAATAAAATCCAATTATCTGAAGAAATGTTTAGTGAAACTGTAGAATCCATAACTGATGATATTAAGATGGGAATGGATGAAGATGATGATATTGAAGAAGAAGATGATATGGATAAGATTGAAAAGTTCTTTAATTTTGAGTATAGTAAAAAAGGCAGATTAGTTATTAAAAATGGTTTTAGTGAAGTGATAAATGAAGCTAAGAAAAATCATGAAGATGGCTTAGATGGAAAAGAAATTGAAGAAAATTATGATAAGATGAGTGATCAAGAAATTGAACAGAATTTAGCAATGGCTAAAATGTTCGTTCAAGGAATGAAGTTCTATACAAAGATTCAGTTTGAAACAATTAAAGATGCAAACGTACCTTTTGAAAATAATCAAATAACTCTCTTTGAAATAGATATGGATAAATTGATGGAAGATACTGAAACATTTAGTGAGTTAATGAGAAATGGGGAAAATGAAGTTTCAAAATTCTTAAATAATGAAAAGAAGATTGATGGCGTAACTTTCCATAATCTTGAAAAAATAACAGTAGATTTTAAATAGAGGATATAATGAAAAAGTTTTTGATAATTACAATTTTAATATCAGCAATGACTGCTTTTGCTATGCCTACCGATTTTTATAACACTTCGGTAGCTTCCCATGAAGATTTTATGTCAGGATTTGTTAATCCTGCTGCTTTAGGGACAACAGATAATAGTAGTTTAACTTACATGAAAAGTTATGAAGAGATGGATTTTAGAAGTCCTTATGCTTTAGTATATAAGGAAGATGGTTTTTCTTATCTATTGGAAAGTGATGAAGGAACTCATCAAACTGTCGCAATGGGAGGTAATTTAGGTAAGAATAAAGTTCTTCGTAACTTTTATTTAGGTGCTTCTTGGGGCTGGAAATCAGGTTCTTTAGATAAGGGAGATTTAGTTAGTTCTTTGCTCTACAGACCTGTTAATCATGTTTCATTTGGCTATGTGTTAACTCATCCAAATGATCTTAAACCTCAACATCGTAGTGGAATTGCCATTAGACCATTTGCCTCAACAAAAATGGGTAATATTTTGGAACTAACCACTGATGTAGGTTGGGGAGACCAAGCTAATGATAGAGGATTTATTAAACCTATAGTTGGAGTAAGCACTAATTTCTTAGGTGGATTTAATGTAGGTGCTACTTATAATATTGAAGAAGAAGAAGTTGGTATAAGATTCAGTATGAGCAACTTAAATGCAGTGATTGGTTCAATTTCTAATCTCAAAAAACAAGATGACGATAGTAAGAAGAATATGGGTTATGGATATGTTACATTAAACTCAGAGATAATGGGAATGATAACTGGAACTGAAAGAAAAAGACTCTTAGACCTTGATATTTCTGGTACTGTTGTTGATGAAAATACAGCATTTGACATTGGATTTATTTCTCTCAAGATGGATAAGAACAGCACAATGTTAGAGCTTCTAAAAAAGATTAATAAAGCTAAAAATGACCCAGAAATTACAGGGATAATCTTTAAAAACAATAACTTCGGAGCTTCTTTTGCAAAGAGACAAGAGCTACTCACTGCCTTAAAAGAATTTAAAAAGACAGGTAAAAAAGTAGTCTTCTATTTTGAAAACATATCTAATGTTAATTATGCTTTTGCAGCTAATATTGGCGATAAAATATACCTCAATCCTGAAGGAATGGTTAATTTAGTTGGTATTGGTGGAGCAAGCCCTTACATCAAGGAGTTGTTAGATAAATTAAGTATTGATTACTATAATTTTAGAAGTCATCCTTACAAAACTGCTGGTAATATGTTCTCAGAAGAAGAAATGACAGCTCAAGAAAGAGAAGTATTAGAGAGATTATATGGCGATATTTATGCTGAAATGATTGAAATGATTAGAGAGGGAAGAGGACATAAATTAGCTGGTGAAGTTGAAGATATCATTGATAATGGACCATATTTTATTCCTCAAGAAGCTCTTAACAAAGGGTTAGTTGATGAATTAATAGAATGGCATGAATTAGATGCAAAATTAAAGAACGAGTTTGGAACGAATAAAGTAACTAAAGAAATTCCGCAAAGAATTAATGATAATTGGTTTAAACCAGGATTAGATAAGGTTGTTGTTATTTATGCTTCTGGAAACATCGTGAGTGGAAATGGTCAAGCTGGTAAAATTATTGGCTCAGAAACAACTGCTAAAGCAATTCGTAAAGCAAGGAAAGACCCTGAAGTCAAGGGTATTATTCTTAGAGTAGATTCAGGTGGAGGCTCAGCTCTTGCTTCTCATATTATTGCAGAAGAAATCAGACTTTGCACTATTGGTAAAAACAAGAAACCTGTAATTGCCTTAATGTCAGGTGTAGCAGCTTCTGGTGGCTATTATATATCTACTTGGGCTGATGAAATCATTGCTGAACCAGCTACCATAACAGGCTCAATTGGTGTTATTGGAATGGTTCCTAACTTTGCAAGAGTTTCAAATAGAGTTGGTATAAATTGGTCAGAAGTTAAATTTGGTGAAAATGCTACATTTGGCAGTGTTACTCGCGAATGGACAAAAGATGAAAAAGAGATGTTTAAGAACTTTATCGAATCATCTTATGAGAGATTTGTCTCAACTGTAGCAGATAGCAGAGGCAAAAGTTATGAAGAGATAAATAAGATTGCTATGGGTCAAGTTTGGACTGGCAATCAAGCTCTCAAAAATGGTTTAGTAGATAAGCTTGGTGGCTTTGAAACTGCTGTTAAATCAATGCAAGCTAAATTAGGAAGTGGTAATGAAATCGAGTTGGCTACATATCGTGCAAGTGATAAGCCAAAATTTGAAATAGGAGTTAGCACATTTTCTGCTCCATTATTCTCTTGGTACAATAACTCAATACTTAAATTACTTGTCGATGTTAATGATGATATAGAAGTTTATTCAGGTGAAACAATTCTTTATAAAGCACCATATTATTTAAATAATATAAATTATTAATAATGGGATAATAGTTGTTTATTAATAATAATTAATATAATGTAAATATCTATAATATTGTAAAATAGCGGTTATGATTGTCATTTCCGCTATTTTTTTCTTGCCAAAATAATTTATAATCTCTAAATTGCCATTGTTAAACAAACGGGGAAATAAATTACAAAAAGGATAAATGATGAAGCTAATTGATGAATTATTGCTTGAACTTACCTTATTTAATGGAGAGCAGGAAAAATTAGAGAAATTAATAGTTGAATTATTTCAGCAAGTTGCTAGAGAACAAAATGTTGAAAGATGCTATTGTAAGTTATTTGATAACCATGCTATCTGTAATATTGCATATGATTGGCAAATTGAAGATTCTTTTCGAATAGAAAACCCTGTGGATTTGTTTAACTTTGGACAATATGGCTGGGCTCTTAGTCAGATTAACAAGGTAGAAGTAAATGCTATTGACTCTGTTTCTACACTTCCAGCAGAGGCTCATTCTGAAAGAGACTTTATGGTGAATAACAAGATTAAATCACTATTAATAGTACCTATGGAAATTGAAGGGCATTTTGGTGGAGTTGTGGGCTTCTCAACCTTTACCTATGAAAAAAAGTGGAATAGGGAAGATAAAGAAACAATTCAAAAGATTGCCTTAGTATTAAAGCAAATAATAAGTCCAAATTATAAAGCCTCAATTGCTGAAAGACATTCAATTCCAACAAGTTATAGTGGCTTATCTCTGATAAGTTATATTTGTGATTTAAGAAGTTTAGAGTTTAAATATATTACTCAATCAGCTTATGATGTATTTGGTTGTTATCCACAAGATATTATTGGCAAGAAGACACTCTTCGACTATTTTTCCAAAGAAGATAATTCTGAATTCTTTCGTCAAATAGCTAGTTATACCCCTCGAATAAACTATTCATGTGATGTAAAATTAAAAGAAAGCATTAATGGAATCGGATGGTTAAGAAATAGTTATCGTGTCTGCAATTATGATGGTAAGAATACTATCCAGGGATTTTGTTATGATATTACTGATAAAAAGTTATTAGATTTAGAACACAGAAAGCATAGGGCTTTTTTAGAAAAGTTAATTGATAACATACCTGTTGGTATTACAGTCAAGAATTTCCAAACAGGAAAATATGATATTTGGAACAAGGAGATTGAGAAAATTACTGGAATTAGTAGTCGAAAGGCTATTAATAAAGGCGATGAGGAGCTTTTCTCTTCTGACTTTATAAATAATAAGCTTAACAAAGAGAGTGTAGTTAAAGAGACTTTTACTGAATGTGTGTGTGACGAAGAGGAATTCATAGCTGCTGATGGGACTAAAAGAATTATTGCTAATACCATTATCCCTATTGAATTTGAAAGTAAATTAGATTCATTACTTAATGTTACTCAAGATATTACAGAAATAGTGGAAAAGCGGGTAGCTCTTCAGAATGCTATTACTAAAGCTGAAGAATCTGATAACCTGAAAACCCAATTTCTCTCAAATATATCTCATGAGTTTAGAACTCCTCTCAATGCTGTTTATGGTTTCTCAGAGTTTCTTAAGAATAATAAAACAATATCAACTGAAGATAGAGATGAATATCTTTCTCTTATTATGCAAGGGGCTCAACGATTAATTACTTTAATGGATAATGTCATTAATGTGTCAAAGATTGAATCAAAAAATATCTCTGTAATAAATACTAAATTCTCTCTAAGCAACATGTTAAATGAAATTGTGGATCATTATCGCCTCGACATTGAAGACAAACAGAAAAATATTGAATTAAATTTATTTGTTCCTCACTCATCTAAAGAAATAATTTTTGAAAGCGATGAAACTAATATTAGAACTATCTTTGATAACCTACTTAATAATGCTATTAAATTTACTGAACGAGGTACTATTGATGTTGCTTTTACTATCGATGCAAACAAAAGTATAACATTTATGGTAAGTGATACCGGAATCGGAATAGAAGAAGATCAAAAGCAGAATATATTTGATCTTTTCAGGCAAAGCAATGGCTCACATACCCGTGAATTTGGGGGAATTGGAGTTGGTTTGACTATTTCTCATAAAGTAATTCTGTTACTTGGAGGACAGATTACTTTAGATTCAGAAAAAGGCAAAGGTTCATCCTTTATATTCACAATTCCAGGTAATGTAAGTGTTGTAGATTTGGCAGATTCTAACAACCATAATTACTCTTTTACAGATATCTATTCTACTTCAGCATTCTCAGAGAAGTGGAGTGGTAAAAATATCTTGATAGTTGATGATACAATCCATATTATTAAGTTTTTCAAGGCTTTCTTCAAGCATATAAAGGTTAATGTTGAGTTTGCTCATAATGGTCTGGAGGCAGTTGAGAGATGTCGTAATAATAATATTGATTTGATTCTGATGGATGTGCAAATGCCTAAGATGGATGGTTTAGAAGCAACTCAAAAAATCAGAGAATTTAATACAAAAATACCTATCATTGCTCAAACTGCATATGCTTTTGATTCGGATAGAATGAAGTTATTAAAAGCTGGTTGTGATGACTATATAACTAAGCCAATAAACAGAAGGGAATTACTGTTTAAGATGGATAAGTATTTCTGGGTAAAAAAATAGGATAGTGATGGAAAAAAAATAAAGTGAAGGGCTGAAACAGCCCCTATAAGTTCACTTTATTAAGGTGTTGGTTGCTCTAATTTTAGGCGAGATTCTTGAGCTTCAAAAGTGTAGTTTATAGGAGTTTCTATAATTTTTTTAACTTTCTGAGCTCTAATTTTTCTTTGTTCCTTTTGTGTTAATATTTTCTTCATATCACACTCTCCTTTTTTTATTTTGTTCACACTACAGCTTACTTTAAAAATAATATAAACAAAATTTGAAATTTGACAAAAATATCTTTACTATTTTTTAAATATTAACTTTATATTAACTAATAATTAATATTTTTCTTTAGTTAGAATAGCTTTTTTAACTAATAGTTTAATTTTAAATGTTTTTATATAAACAAGATTTTCTTTTTAACTTATTCTTTAACAATAAACTGTAACTTATGATAAATAAACATTTAGACGCTATTTCTGTCAAGGACTATTTTCTTTGATTATTAAACTTGAACTTAACCGAATAGATTTGATACTTTTTTCATTTAGAAAAGAAAAGAATAAGCAATTTCAATGCTCTATTTTAATGTTATTTAGTCATTAACCCAGACAGTGCAGTAGACCTTTGTGATTAGCACTATATTATTCTGCAAAAGTAACTTCCATAATTTCTCCGAATATATATATTATATGCGTCTAAATTCTGTAAGTTATTTTGCTAGAATAATCTGCACTCTTCAATAAAGTTCTACTACACTATCAGGGATTAAGGGACTTCTCTTGTTCCGTGCCTGTTACTCTCCCAATAATAATTCAATTATTTATGGAGAGACTTCCATGGGTTTATACAGAGAGAAAAGGCAATCATAAAGACTGCCTTCTTATTAAGATTTAAAATATTTTTATTCTTGGATTTATTACAAGAATTATCTGGGCTATTTCCAATCTGCTCTCATTCTTTTCCAGAGTTCATCTCTATGTTGTTCGATATGAGTTATATCTTCATCAGTTAGATGCTTAAATCTTCCCTGTTTCTTAATATATTCGGTTACTGAACCAAATTCTTTGGGATCTCTATTAAGTGTAAATTTATGATTTTCATATTCAGCTAAGAACCATAAACCACAATCAACAGCTTCTTTCATAATTTCTACTGATGTTTCGGTAGGGGTTCCCCAACCAGTAGGACAGCTGGCAGCAACATGAATAAATGTAGCTCCTTTGATAGAAATAGCTTTCTGGATTTTATTTATATAGTCTTGATAATATCCAATAGAAGCAGTCGCAGCATATTTAATATTATGAGCTGCAATGATTTCAAATAGTTGTTTTTTGGCTGTTTGTGTTCCTCTAAGGTTTTCACCTGTAGGTGTCGTAGTAGTTTTAGCACCAAAAGGTGTAAGTCCACTTTTTTGGATTCCTGTGTTCATATATGCTTCATTATCGTAGCAGATGTAGAGAACATCATCATCACGATCTATCATACCTGAAAGGGCTTGGATACCAATGTCAGCAGTCCCGCCATCACCTGCAAAAACTACAGTCTTTGTTCCTTCTCTTTTGAGAGCCTTATTGCCGGCAGCTACACCAGAGGCTAAAGATGCTGCTCCAGGAAAAGTTGATATCATTGAATTATTAACAAATGCCATTTGAGGGTAAATAAAGCCAACTGCTGACATACATCCGGCAGGTAAAATACTAAAAGCACCATCGCCAATTACTTTGAGAGCGAGTCTAACAGCTAAAGCACAACCACAACCGGCACAAGCTTTATGTCCATAAAAATATTCTTTAGGGTCAATATTTCGAGGGGTAATTTTTTGGATATTTTGCATAACTTACTCCTTTTCACTGATTGAAGTGTTGAGATTTATGAAATTCACAGCTGGAATAGCTTTACCACTAACAGAATCTTCTAAGAGCTGGAACATTTCAATAATATCATTCTTAGAGATATTTCTACCACCCATACCGCAGATAAAGTTATGCTTCCTAGGATTTAGGTCAGATTTTGAAAGAGCAGAGTTAACATTAGTGAAGATAGTTCCTTCGTGACCAAAAGAGATATCTTTATCAATAATACCAACTGCCTTAGCATCACCTATTGCTTCAACAAGAGCTTCTTCTGGCATTGGTCTAAGATAACGAAGTTTAATTAAACCTACTTTCTTTCCAGCTTCTCTAAGTTTATCTACAACTACACGAGTTGTTCCGGTAATAGTGCCCACAGTAATCATAATATATTCAGCATCATCAGTTTGGTAAGTTTCTAAAACACCACCGTAATATCTTCCAAACTTCTCACCAAACTCAGCATCAACAGCTTCAATAACTGGAAGAGCATCAAGCATTGCTTTATGTTGTTGATACTTAAACTCTAAATTATCGGCTGGAGTTGATGAAAAACCAAGATTCATTGGGTTCTCTAAACTCATCTTATTCGGGGTTGAGAAAGGAGGGAGAAAATCATCAACTTCTGATTGGAGAGGGATATCAACTAATTCATAAGTATGAGTTAGAATAAATCCATCTAAGTTAACCATGAATGGAGTTAATACTTGAGGATGTTCGGCTATTTTATAAGCTTGTATCATCATATCAAGAGCTTCTTGAGCATCTTCCACATAACACTGAATCCAGCCTGAACCGAGTAGGAGAAGAGAATCTGATTGGTCACCGAAGATAGACCACGGAAGGGCTAAAGCACGGTTAGCATTCATCATAACTACTGGGTAGCGTCCACCACTGCAATAACTTAAAACTTCAGCCATGTAAAGCAATCCTTGAGATGAAGTTGCAGTAAAAGCTCTTGCTCCAACAGCAGAAACACCCATTGCAGCTGAAAGAGCTGAGTGTTCTGATTCTACATGCATAAAATCAGCATCTAAACTCTTATCTTCAACCATTTCAGAAAGCCTTTCCACCACAATTGTTTGAGGAGTTATTGGATAAGCAGAAATGACATGAGGACGGGCTAAACGAACACCAAGAGCTATAGCTTCATCACCAGAAACAAATAGTTTTTTTGAATTATCTAATTTCATTGTAGTCTCCTAATCCCTTTCATCTTTAATCATGGTTATCGCTTTAACAGGACACTCGTGAGCACAAACACCACAACCTTTGCAGTAATCATAATCTACAGCTACACTTTTTTCTCCCTGTTTGAAAATTACTCCATCAGGGCAGACCATGTAACACTTATAGC
This sequence comes from Cloacimonadales bacterium (SeqCode), assembly GCA_963692475.1. Lineage (GTDB taxonomy): Bacteria > Cloacimonadota > Cloacimonadia > Cloacimonadales > JAFGVF01 > JAEKNW01. Next base: position 992,286 of record OY829950.1, on the reverse strand, counting down.
AACCAATACATTTTTCTAAATCAATAATAGGTTTAAATACACGCCATCCAGCATTAATCTCCGCAAGATGTCCTGCTGTAAAGCCTGGTCCTGTAGGATATTCAGAGATATGATTTCTTTTAGTGAATTCTTGTTGAACAGGTCTATTACCATCTTGTGATAACATATCTTTTGTCTTTTTCATATTTACCTCTGATACTCCTTCACTTCATTATAAGCTTTCTCGATAACTTTTTTGTTCTTTTCTGCAATTGCAAGACTTAGCTCTTTATCTATACTCTGATAACAAGCATCTAAATCAGTTACTTCAGATACTTTTACTAATGCACCTAACATTGTAGTATTGGTAATGGGTCTTTTAAGAACCTCTAAAGCTATTTGAGTTGCATCAATATAATAAATTCTATTAGGAGAAGGGAATAATTCACCATACTTTTCTGGGTGTTGGGTGTTAATAATGATTACAGATTCATCTTTCAAACCTGTGCTTAGAGTTTTATTAATTAATGTTTCATCCATTATAACAACATAGTCACAAAACTCAACCTCACTGCGGTCATCAATCTTATAATCATCAATCTTAGTAAAAGCAAGAACTGGAGCTCCTCTTCTTTCAGGTCCAAATGCTGGGAAAGCTATTGCGTGCTTGCCATTGAATAGAGATGCTGCCATACCTAACAAACGTGAAACGGTAAAACCACCTTGCCCTCCACGTCCATGCCATCTAATTTCTATCATAAATGACTCCTTTTATATTTTAAATTCTAACTAATGCCAAAATATTATAATATAGAAAAAATAGCAAATTATATTTGACAAAAAATTAAGTTTGACAAATTATATTCGTGAAAGTAAGGGAAAAGACCTCTTAAATCCAAGCTTGTGTAGGCATAGCTTTAGCGACGCATCAAGGAATGATGATATAATAGGGAATGCTCGCAAGAAACTCCAAAAGAGCCCACCTCCCAATAGTGGTTCATTCAGGTAGGAAAGAACTAATAAATAAGCAGAATTAAGAAAAGAACATAAAAAAGGAAGAATAAAAATGGATGATATAGATAAAAAAATTGTTGATATTTTGCGACAAGAAGGAAGGATTAGCAACAAGAATCTTTCTGAACTAATTGGACTTAATCCTTCTTCTACTTTAGAGAGAGTCAAGAAGTTAGAAGAACGGGAAATTATCACAGGTTATTCTGCAAACTTAAACTATAACAAAATGGGTTATACAACTACAGCTATAATTCAAATTGCCCTCGAAAGACATAATAGAGCAATAATTGATAAGTTTATTAAACATATCAGCTCTCTCAGAGAAGTAACAGAAATCTACCATATATCAGGACAATATGACTATATGCTTAAAGTATATGTGGAAGATAATAAACAATTACAGCATTTTCTGATTGAAAACTTAACTTCTTTTGAGTTTATTAGCAAAACAGAGACACTTTTAGTTTTTGAAGAGAAGAAAATAGGATAGGGAAAATTAAAAAATAATAATTAAAAAATTAAAAAATAAGAATTGTGAATTGTGAGAAATTAAGAATAATGACTTCTTCTGATGTAGGGTAGACCAGACTGTGTATTAACTCCCCTTTCAGCTAATTAGAAGTGCTTGAGAGGGGTGGCATCGTAGGATAAATGGTAAAAAATATTATTCCCAGTTTCCAACAGATGGTATTCCTCCAATTTTTGTTTAAATACCTGCTTCAACCCAAATAGTACTTCTGTATTCTATTGAAAATGAATCGTAACTCATACAATTCTAAATGTAACTTATCTATAAAGAGATGAGAAATCAATCTATTGCTTGACATAAAAAAAATTAAGACTACTTTTGACTTGAAGGATTTAAGTTAGAGGAGCAACAATGAAAAAAAATTCTGTTTTAATTATATTTACTATCTTTGCTATGCTTTTAATAACAGCTTGTAGTTCGAGTTTAGTTTCAAGTAATACTACCTCCGAAACTAGTTCAATGATAAGAACTGTAGGAATTGGAGAGAGTGCTATGCCAATTGAAGCAGGCAGTTACGCTATAGAATTCTTTAATGATAAGGCGATTTCTGTGGATAGAATTAATGAGGAAACTGTTATTTATACTGGAACATCTGATCCTGAACAAGAACTTCCTGAAGATGAATATTCTCTTACTGGTCGAAGTTCGGACAAAACCTTTAGGTATTTCGGATTAAATGGAAGGTATGGCATTGATAATTATACAGAATTAAAAATGGGATTTTTTAGTGGAAGTATTAAAAATGGATATAAAAGATATTCTTCTCTCGGAGGTGCGAAAAAGAACTACTTCACTAATATTATTGGAACTCAATTTGCTTTAAAACAATTGCTTTCAGACTATAATAATCCTCAACGATTATCATTATACTTTGATGGAAAATATATCTCTACCTCCAGTAGGGATGCTGTTGCCAAATATGATGGGAATGTTTTAGAAGTAAAATCTGCCTTGATTTATGGTTACCTTGCTGAACCAAACAAAAGATCATTCCCTAGCCTATCATTATTTTACTCCCGTGCTTATACTAATAGAAATGAAACAATTCCAGGTGTTCCTTTAAGGACTCAGATACAAGCAATGGGGTTAGAAGCTAATGTAAATGTTGATATGAAACCATTGTACTATCTTTTAGTTTTAGGTGTAGAAAAAAATCTTTCAGAAAATAATTCCGCTAGTTTGAATAGTTACTTTGCAGTCAAATTAGGAATTAATTTTAATAGGAAAAAGTAAATTTTCTTTGCTAACAAACACCTCTATTTCAAAACGTGTAAGTATTTTTTTGCTATTTCTATTGATAATATATCTTCTCTTAACTCTACACTATTTAGTACTATATTACTTAACTTATTAAAATACTCCCCTCATTTATCATTTTGCATTCCAAACATAGTTATTGAAATTTATATCCTGCAAAATGTAAATTAATTAAAGATACTACATTATTATTATGTTTATCTTGACAATTATAAAATAGTTATTATATATGTATTGTGATTAAAGTACATAAAAGAGATAAATCTAAATGAATAAAAAAAGAGGTAAACATGAAAAATAGTAGGTTCTTGATTCTTTTGGTAATTTTTAGTAGTTTATTATTTTCAGCTTGTAGTACTCTCTCCCAGAGGACTGTATCCGAAACGAGTAGCATGATAAGAACTGTTGGGATTGGAGAAAATTCTATGCCAATTGATGAAGGTAGTTACACATTAGAATTCTTTAATGATGAAGCAATAGCAGTCGATATGATTAATGAAACCTTCATTATATATTATGGAGAAAATTCTCCAGAAAATGAACACTATATTTCTGGTAAAAAAACCAATCAAATTCTAAGAACCTATGGATTTAATCTTAGATATGGAATTGATAAATATACAGAATTAAAATTGGGATACCTCACTGGAGAAATCAAAAATGGTTACTCAAGCCCTTCTCCAAATTCAAATACTATTAATACATCATATACATCATTAACAGGAATTCAATCAGGTTTAAAACGTTTACTTACAGAATACAATAATCCTCACCGACTATCATTATATGCTGATGGGAAATACTTCATTACTTCAAGTGAGGGTGTCGCTGATAAATACGATGGTTCAAATCTTGAAGTTAAATCAGCTCTGATTTATGGTTATTTATCTAACCCAGATATAAGGTCATTCCCAAGCATAGCATTATATTATAGTCTTGCCAAAACTAAAAGAGATAACACTATCGAGGGTATCCCCCTTAAACAAGAAATAAGAGCTTTTGGATTAGAAACAAATTATACCATAAATATGGGTCCATTATATCCTATTTTCTCATTAGGAGTAGAAAAAGATGTTGATGATTCAGAAGTCTTTGATGATTTAAATTACTATTTTGGTGTGAAGTTAGGACTTTACTTCCATCGTCATAAATAAAAAAATACTAAACCCAAATAATGTTATTCATTCTTTATAAATGACACTATTTGGGTTAAATCACTTTATTATTGCTTTCTCTTAGCGAATTTTAACCCTAATTTAAAACCCATATGATATTGTAAATCATCATACTCTACTGTGTCTGATAATTGTTTTTCAACACCAGCACTAAGGGAAGAATATAAATACCCAAAATCAAACATAAACAACATCTCAGCACCAAGATTCTGAGGATTCTTTTCTTTAGCAATTCCCTCGATTGTTTCATCACGTGTTGTATGTGCTGAAGAATGATATAGTGCTAAAGTAGGGTAACTATGGCGTTTATTTAAGTCCTCATTCACACCAAACAATATAGCAGCTTTAGTTTCAAATGATTTTGCATCATATTTTGAAGCATCTCCCTTGCTATCAAAGGATATACCAGCAAAACTCATAAACATTGAAATCTTTAATGGCTTTTCACTACTACTTAATAATCTTTTATACCCAACTTTAAACCCTGTATATTTAGTTACACACTCAAATTCTTTTGTTGTTGTAGTCCCATTATAGGTTGATGAATAAGTGTTTGTTCCTCCTTCTGAACCAGTCATTAATCCAAAAGATAACTCATCAAGCTCAGTTAATCCTAACCTAATTCTAAAATCAGTAATCATATCAGAACCTGAAGAATTTGATCCAGAAACAGATACATCTGTTTGATTAGGATTGTCAGAGGTGCTATATTCAGTTACAATTATCTTATCAAGCATTCTTACTTTTTGAAAAGAAGCCTCCATCCCTAAATTAGCTCTTCCTATGGGTAATGCCTCTTCTCCTAAACCAACAGTTCTTAATACTGAAGAACTTGATTGATCAACTATATTGCTACATCCACTTAACATAAGTAATCCAACAACAGTGAAAAAAAAGTATACAAAATATTTCTTCATGTTCTCTCCTCTCTTATTATAATAGATATTTATCAATATATATCATTATGTCAAGATAAAACATAAACTTTACAAAATTTGTACTTTAATTTACATATTTTTGCAATCGAGGTACTTCTAAAGACCATGATACTTGTGAAACAATAAACAATCCTTCTTAAATCAGCAACTTTATTCTCATCCTTCTATTTTTCTGTATAACTATACTCAAAGTTTAATAAAATTAAACTTGACACTAATTATAGCATACTCAAGTTTTGTATAAACAAATATCAAAAATGGAGGAGATATGGAAATAGGAAAGATAGCAATAGATTATGCTCTCTCTCTGGGAGCAGATTTTGCTGATATTAGAATCCAAAGAACTAAACGAGAGTTTATTTTCGTGCGTGACCTCAATGTCAAAATGTTCAATAACGATGATAGTTATGGATATGGAATTAGAGTATTTAAAAATGGTGCTTGGGGATTTGCTCACAATAAGATATTCACTAAGGATGCTGTTATAAGCACTGTTAAGTCAGCCTTTAACATTGCCTTAGCTTCTTCTGCAATAAATAAAAACTTCAAATTACAACTTACTCCTGAAAGAGGATATATAGATACTTATAATACACCTGTCTGTATAGACCCATTTTCTGTGAGCCCTAAAGAAAAAATCGATATGTTATTAGAGATTAATAGAACCTTACTCTCTTATAGTGATATAAAACAAGCAAGAGCATCAATAATCTCTCAAAATGATGATAAAATATTAATTAATAGTGATGGCTCTCATCTTAAAATCAATACAACTTATGTCTATCCTTCTTATACTGCAGTAGCGGTAAATTCAGAAGATAGTCAGTCACGTTCTTACAATCCAGGAGCAACAGCTGCAGGTTGGGAACATGTCCTTGATTTAAGATTATTAGAGAATGCTGATAGAGTAGCAAGAGAAGCTATTATGAAGCTTAATGCTGATTCATTACCTGAAAACAAACGTCGTGATTTAGTCTTAAATCCTGACCACTTAGCTCTAACTATGCACGAATCTGTAGGACACCCTACTGAATTAGATAGAGTCTTAGGTTGGGAAGCTGACTTTGCAGGTATCTCATTTGCTACACCAGAAAAACTCAAGAACTACCAATATGGGGCTGACATAGTTAACTTCACTGCTAATAATAAGCTTGCTGGTGGTATGGCTACTGCAGGTTATGATGATGATGGTGTACCAAATCAAGAGTGGCAAATTGTTAAAGATGGCATTCTTAATGAATATGGCACAACACGTGATACTGCTTCTTTTATCGGTCAAACATTAAGTCGTGGCTGTAATAGAGCAACTAATTACTATGATATGCCGATTAATAGGATACCTAACTTATATCTTGAACCAGGTAAGAAAGAATGTAGTCCTAATGACTTAATCTCAGCTGTTGATGATGGTGTAATGATTGAAGGACAAGGTTCTTTCTCTATTGACCAACATAGAATAAACTTCCAATTTGGAGGAGATATGTTCTGGGAAATCAAGAATGGTAAGAGAACAAGACCATTAAAGAAAATCCTCTACAGATCAAACAATCCTGAATTCTGGAATAGTGTAGAAGCTATTGCTGATAAACGTTTCTGGAAATCTTGGGGCGTTAATAATTGCGGAAAAGGTCAGCCAGGGCAAACAGGTAGAATGACTCACGGAGCTTCTCCAACACTCTTTAGGAACATCATGGTAGGAGGTTCAAAATGATAAACAAACTTAAAACTACTATTGAATTTATCAAGAAACATATCGACGCAGATGATTTTGCTATAGATGCAAGAGTTAAAGACTCTTTAGATACTCGCTTTGCTCAAAATAGAATAACACAGAATATCTCAGGTGTAAAATTTGAAATCGATGTTGTACTTTATTACGGCAAAAAAAGTGGTTCTGTTACTATTGATCAGCTTGATGAAGACTTTATCTTAGAAAGATTAGCTGTTGCTAAAACAATAGCTATGCACTCGTCTGAAGATCAAGAGTATATCCCTTCTGAAGGGGCTAAAGAATACCCTGATTATAATAATTATGATGAAGAAATCGCTAAGTTAACAGTAGAAGACCATCTTGCTATAATAAAAGTTTGCATCAATAATGCCTTAGCACAAGATGCTGTAGTTTCAGGAATGGTTTCTCGCCATATTATTCATTCTTTTCTTACTACAAAGAATGGCTTTACTGGTGAAGATAAATTTACTATATTTGAACATTCAATGACTATCAAAAAGGATGAAAGAGAAACAAGGGTTTCTACTTCTGTGATTAGGAAAAAACTACATGATATAGATGCAATGCTTAAAGAGTTAAATACTAACTTCCAAGCTATCTCAAAACCTAACGAAATGTTACCACGTAAAATTACAGTAATTCTTCGTCCACAAGCTGTAATAGACATTTTCTCTTTCATGAGCTGGTTTATGGATAGAAGAGGAGCAGATTTAGGTATGACTCCTTTCTCAAATCAAATAGATAAATCTTTCTTTGGAAAGAATTTCAATATGTGTTCTTCTTTAGAAGACGATAGAATTCTGAGACAAGCTTTTGATGGTAGTGGTATTATTAATCAGAATACTGCATGGGCTAAAGATGGTGTATTAATGAACCTTCCAACAGGTAAAGCTTATGCTCAACAACATAATCTTAAACATGTTAATCATCCATTCAATATAGTAATTGCTGGTGGCGATAAATCTGAGAAAGAGATGATGGAGATGGTTGATGAAGGTATTATTATCAATAGATTCTGGTATATTAGAGTTGTTGATGGTAAGAGTGGTGAATTAACTGGACTTACCCGTGATGGAGTGCTTTACTTCAAGAATGGTAAGGTCGAGAAATCTGTTAATAACTTCCGTTGGAACGAAATTCCTCATGATATGACAAGACGTATTCTTGCTCTCGGAAAACAAGTTGTTAATGATACTCGTTCGATTATACCTACAATGCTAATTAAAGATTTCCATTTAGTGGATAATACTAGGTTCTAAGATAAATAGATAGAAATATTACCTTTAAAATATGGGCAATCGGTAATGGTTGCCCATTATTTTGTTTTATTGCTTTTATTATTTTTTATTAAACTAGGTTTGGAGTTTAACATCTTCTTTCATAAATAGAAAAACCTCTTGACATTCTCCAGCAAGTACAATTAAATGTACTTACTGGAGGAAGCGATGATTATAACTCATACTGATTTATTAGATAAGCTTAGGGATTTCGCATCTCCTAAGGCTAAGATTACCAGATTATTAGAAAGTGAAGAGTTGATTCAACTTAGACGAGGCTTATATTTAGATAGTAAGCCCGAGGGGTATTCCTTGTTTGAAATTGCTAATACTCTTTATGGTCCATCATATATATCTTTTGAAAGTGCTTTGTCGTATTATGGATTAATTCCTGAAAAGGTCCATCTTATCATGAGCGCTTCCTTTCAGAAGAATAAGACAAAAACATATACTACTAGGATTGGTAGTTTTCATTATTATCATGTCCCTGATTTAGTTTTTCCTTGGGGAGTTGATAAGATTACTGTGGGAGACTACTCTTTTCTTATTGCTATTCCTGAGAAAGCTCTGCTTGATACTCTCTATAGAATATCAAAATATGATAATTCTTTAGAAGACCTTCTTTATGATGATTTACGTTTAGACGAAGAGCTTATAAAGAAATTAGATTTAGAGATGGTCAAGCAGGTAGCTCCAGATTATAAGAGGAATATTTGTCGAGAATTTGCTACATGGCTTGGAAAGGAGACTTTAGCATGATGAATCCAGTTCAAAGAATGTTGGAAAAGTATGAAACCAATACAATTGAAGAGAAGAAAAATGCCTTGAAAGAGATAGTTCAAGAGATTGCTTTATTAGGATTGTTTCGTGGGAACTTCTATACCAAGGCTGCTTTTTATGGAGGAACTGCCTTAAGAATCTTTTATGGCTTAGATAGATTCTCAGAGGATTTAGATTTCTCTTTATATGAAGCAGACAGTAATTTTGATTTGAACAAATACCTGAAGTTTATAGAAACAGAATTAGGTGCTTATGGATTTGAAATGAAAGCAGAGCAAAAGAAGAAAGCTAAGGAAAGTGATGTAATGTCTGCCTTTATCAAAGGCAACACTGTAGTAAATCTGCTGAAAATAACCCCTGATAAGTTTAATAGATTGCCAATAAATCATAATGAACAGCTGAAAATCAAGTTAGAAGTAGATATAAATCCTCCTCAATATGGTGAGTATGAGGTTAAATATCTGCTTAATCCTATTCCTTTCTCAGTAAAGCTCTTTTCTGAATCATCACTTTTCGCTGGTAAATTACATGCCTTACTCTGTAGAGCTTGGCATACAAGAATTAAAGGCAGAGATCTATATGATTATGTTTGGTATCTGTCAAAATCATCGCCTCTTAATCTAAAGCATCTTGAAGCACGGATGAAGCAATCTGGTCATTTATCACAAGATTCTACCCTATCAAATCAAGTCTTAATTGAAATGTTGCAAGAGAAGTTTCATAATATAGATTATGAGCAAGCTAAACAAGATGTTCTTCCCTTTATCAAAGATGGTGAGAAGTTGCAACTTTGGTCAGAAGATTTCTTTGTTAATATTACAGAAACATATCTAAAAAAATAAGGCAACCATAAAAAGTTGCCCATATAACTTAGTGAATATCTTTTGTTACCCGTGATGGTGTTCTTTACTTCAAGAATGGTAGGTTGAGAAATCTGTTAATAACTTCTGTTGGAATGAGATTCCTCATGATATGACAAGACGGATTCTTGTTCTGGGAAAACAAGTTGTTGATGATACTCATTCAATTATCCCTACTATGCTAATTAAGGATTTCACTTTAGTGGATAATACTAATTTTTTAAATAGAATAAGAAATATTATTGTTAAAATATTAGAATCTTTTATGGTTGCCCATTATTGTTTGTAAATTCTTCACCTGTCTGGACAACCTTCCCCATACCTTTTTTTAGTATAGCGTCTGGAGTTCCAAACTTCATATTGCTAGCACCTCTATCATCAGAAAGTCCTTTTAACCCTTCTTTCCCCTCTGCATATTTTTTATCAAGAGCAACAACTCTCTTAGGAAAGATGGGAAATTCAATAAATTTCAAAGTATAGTTATTTATTAAATTAAATCGAGCCATAAAAAATTTGACCTGGTCATCCAAATCTATAAAACCTACGATTAACATATAAATATTTGATGCTACAATTTGAATTCTGTATGAAGAAACTTCCTTAACATATAAATTATCAATACTATCGTTTATTTTACAGTCACTGAGATAATGTTTTAATTTATCTATCTCATTTGTCTCAATAGCTTTAGTGATAGTTTTAAGGAAATTATTAATATTTCTGGATAATTTAGTGCCTGGCAAAGCATCAAATACATGAGGTTGCGACTGAATAATATGATAGAGTTTAATCTCTTTCAATAAAAGGTTTATCTTATTCTGTAGAGTCTTTTTTTTCACTTTATAGCTTTTACTTAGCTTAGAAATACTCTTATGTTTATCAATATACTCTTTTAAAATAACTTTATCTTTGTTATTAATAAATCCACACTGATCAATATCTATTATGGTTAAATTTTCTTCATTTTTTTTATCCTGATTATCATCATGGGATAAATTACTACTTGCCTCAATTATATAAGATTTTTTTAATTCATCTTCTTTATTCCTTGAACGAAAATACTGCATACAGAAGTTTTTAGTAACTGTAAATACCCAGTTATAAATTCTTTCTTCAGTAATTTTATCTTTGTTTAAATAAAATTGCATAATAGTTAACTGAATAATATCTTCAACATCATCCGTATTTTTTATATATAAAAAGGCTACTTTTTTAGCGGTTGTATACACCCTATCATAATATCTTTCCATTATCTATACCTTTATAATTTAATATTATACAGTAGTATAACATATCTTTGCGGGACTTTTTAATTTTCCTCATTTATTATTATAGAGGAACTTCATGAATAAGATTATTTTTTTTTCTATTACTTAGTGTATTTTTTTGTGACTTTTGCAATTGTAGTCAAGTTAATTTTCTACAGTATGAGAAAATTGCATTACATGATCTGAAAAATGTGAATTATCACATTATTTATGAGGAAAATAATGAAAATGTTATTTTAATAGAGGTTAATGGTATAATTTATTACTTAGAAAATTGATAGAACTCATTATTTAACTAAAAGATAATAAGTGAAGTATAATAAAAAAATGGAGATTTGATGCAATACATAAATTTAAAATTGAGAAAAATAGGTGCTGAGTTATTTTTAGTGTATAAAAACTATGAAAAAGTTATGAAAATGAATAAAACAAGTATAACTATGTTCCAAGTCCATTCTCTTGGATTAAGTAAAAAAGACTGTATCAGCAAGTTAATGTCCATATTTAATATAGAAAAGAGTAGGTTAATTCATGATTATGATGAATTTGTAAAATTATTGAATAACTTTGAAAAAGGTGATTTTGATAGTCTATCACAACATAATTATAACATCTTTGATGAAATTACTCTCCAAAATAGATTAGAAAGGAACATTCTGAATGCAACCTTTGAGTTAACAAATATCTGTAATTTTAAGTGTAAGCATTGTTATGTAGACAAAAAACAATCTTCTTTCATTAATACTGAAAGAACTAAAGAGCTTATTACAGAGCTTTCCAAGATTGGATGTTATAGCTTATTGTTTACAGGAGGAGAAGCAATATTACACCCTGATTTCTGCGAAATATATTCACATGCCTATTCTTTAGGATTTAAAATAACAGTATATACAAATGGGTATCATTTAACTGAAGAGTTAAAAGAATGTTTTATAAGTAAAAAGCCATCAATGATTGCTATCTCTTTGTATGGTTATGACAATATATCTTATGAATATTTTACCAAGATGCCTGAAGCATTCGAACGGATAATGAATTCAATAAATTTTTACAAACAGAACAATATTACTATTCAAACACGAACCCAATTACATTCAGAGACAAAAGACATAATAAAGAAAATTCATGACATCAGTGCTAACTTGGATATTAAATTCAATTATGGTACAAATATATGCCCTCCCAATGATCCTAGTGATTTAAACTTAACATATATGAACTTACCGCCTAAAGAAATTCATCGAATCAGAGAATTTTTACCAGGTGAACCATTTGATAAAGAGAAAAAATTAGTATTTTCCCAACAAATGTTAAGTTCAATACCACCCCAACTAAAGGGAATTGATTGGATATGTGGTGGTGGAATTACATCCTGTTTAATAGATTCAGAATTAAATATTAGTCCATGTGTTCAACTAAGAAATCCTTCAGTTAGTATAAATGAAGGGAATATCTCTATCGAAGAAGCATGGAAGGATATTGGAGAAAAAGTAAATCTATTACTAAAAAATAAAAATATTAAAAGCCAAGCTTACAAATGTCATAATTGTGACCAAAAATATCATTGTGCGATTTGCCCAGCCTGGATAATTAGAGTTGAAGAAAACCAGATGAATAATTATATAAATTCAATTCTTTGCAATAGAGCAGAATTTGATAAAGCAGGGTTATCAATATAAAATAAAAAGGAGAAAAAAATGGAAACTTATGAAAAACCTGAGATTATTGAACTTGATCAAATGATCGATATCGGTGCAGCTTGTAGACCTTGGAAGAATGATGGCGATTCATGTTATTCTGAAGTCCCTACTGATCCAAAATAGGATTTAACATATTTAACAAAATTGTTTCTTTGTTACAACAATTAGAAATTAGAAACTATAAATTATAACTTGACGATAACCCTGTTTAAAATTTATTTAATACAGTATTTTAGTTAAAGGATTATTATATGTTGTTAAAGTATTTCAAAACACCTACATTTATTATAATAGTATTTTTAGTATTCTTAGAATCTTTTGTTACTGTCTTACCTCAGCAAATATTTGGTATATTGATCGATAACTTAACTGGAAAGCCTCGCACTAGTAATTATCTCATTGAGAATAGTCTTAATTTTCTTCATAATCTTAGTAGTTTGTCAATAGTTAACTTCTTTGTTATTGCTTATTTAATTGTTTCCTTAGGGGTCTTCCTCGTATCTTTAATACGAGGTTATTTAGTAACCTTATATGGCTACCAAGTTAAAGCTGATGTTAGGAAAACATTATATTCTAAGTTACTTAGGGTAAAACCGAAGTATTTAAAAGAATTGACATCTGGAGAGACATCTACCTTGATTATTTCAGATGTGGAAGCAATTAGAGATATTATAATAAGTCCAATTAATGGAATTGTTGTTGATTTGATTACTGCCATTATAATGGCGTTCGTTTGTTTTAACTTATCTAAATCACTAACTTTTATAATGTTAATACCTGTTCCCTTAGTTATTTTTAATGGTTACTTTTTTGGGAAGAAGCAATATGCCTTATCAAGCCTTGAACGAGAGCAAATGTCAAAAATAAAATCGACGATAATAAGTCGGTTTAAAGACTATAAATTATTTAAGTTATTTATTAAAGAAAACGAAGAGGATAGTTTATTCAACAATTTAATAACAGAATATGTTCAGACTGGCAAGAAGGGGCTTAATTTACATCTACTAATTTTTCCCTTTACCAGTGGTGCTCGAATAATCATAAATGTTATCATAATAGTAGTAGGAATTAATTTAGTAAAGAATAATGAATTATCTGTGGGGGGGTTAATAGTTTTCATTCAATATTTAGGGAGATTTTATCTTCCTTTTATGAATATCACAAGATATTATAATTCCATCATAAGCTCATTTGTTTCCTATAGAAAAATTACTCAAGTAATTAATGATTGTGAAAACAAGGCAGAAATAGTAGATATGGTAGAAGGAAATATGTTTACACGTTTCTCAAATCCAATAATTCAGTTTAAAAATATCTCTTTCAAACATGACACAGCTCACAATAACTATATAATCGACAATCTATCCTTTGATATAAATATTGGAGATAAAGTTGCCTTCATAGGAGCAAGTGGTTCTGGAAAAACAACCCTTCTAAATTTACTTACAAAATTAGAGGATAATTATCAAGGTTCACTTTTACTTAATAACTATGAAATCAAATCAATACCAGCTCAGTTGCTTAGAAAAAAAATCGGTTATTTAACTCAAGAGAGTTATATGTATGATCTACCTCTAATAGAGAATATCAGATATGGAAATCCCAAAGCAACTGATTCAGAAGTGATAAATGTATTAGAAAAAGTAAAGCTTGAATATTTGAATACTAATGAAGAACTATACTCCTTGAGAGGAAATTATGGAGAAAAGTTATCTGGAGGTGAAAAACAGAGAATCGCTATTGCTAGACTTTTTCTCTGTAATCCAGAAATTATTCTTCTTGATGAGCCGGTAGCAAACTTAGATATTGAAAATGCTAATAATATTTTATGTCTTCTCTTTGATTTATTCAAGTCCAAGACAATTATAATCACTTCCCATCAAGACATAATTTCAGGATACATAAATAAAGAGATTAAAGTAGGATAATGTAAAATGTAGCTAAAAGGAGTAGTATCATGGATAGTTTTAAAATATTGTTGGGTATTTTACTATGGTTGTTATGTGCATCAATTTTGGGAGAAAGTATTCTTACAGTAGATCAAAGTCAATTTATGAGAAATGAACCTAATGATATGTTAGCCCTTGTTGAGCCAATAAGCATTAGTGCCTCTTATGATAAAGAGAATCTCTACATTCACTCTGTGATGAGTAAGAATGAAGATATGATTTTTGGAAATCTAATTAATCATGAGACTTATCAGAAAGCGGATTATTTAAGAGTGCAAGTTGTTGTTTCACCAAAGGATAGATTTGGTTATATCTATTATGCTTATCCAAATGGTTCTTTATTAGATGGAGTAAGAAAATCTGATCTTAATATCAGCAATGATTGGGATAGTAATTACTCTTATAAGACTTGTTGCACAGATAGTGAGTGGATTGTTGATTTTACTATTCCCTTTAATGACCTAAATTACCCTAATCTAGATGTCCACAAGTGGAAGTTAACATTTTCCAGAGCTTATACCAAGAAGTATCATCTTTATAGTGGACCATATAACGATATTAAGTTGGGCAATGACTATTTCGAAAAAGGATTTAATATTACTTTATCTGATATTGTCCGTAGTAAGCTTAATATTACAAGTCGCGGCTATACTTCATATATGCATAATAACTTAAATCAGGATAGTAAATATGGAACTAAATATTCCGGATTAGATTTTGCTTATAATCCATTTTCTGCTTTAAATTTCAAAGCCTCTGTTAATCCTGACTACTCAGAAGTACCTTTGGATTATGAACAAGATATCTATAATTTGGAGTTTGCTCCTTATTTAAATGAAAATAGATATTTCTTTACTGAAGATTATGATATTTTTGATATACCTAATTATATGTTTTATACTAGGCATATCCAACAACCTGAAATAGCAACCAAATTTACTGGGAATCTGCAAAATATTAGCTATGGAGTTCTATATGCTAAGGATGAAAAGTTAACCGACAATGGTAATATATATAATTCAGGAGATCAATATCTTGTAGCTAATGTTAAGCCTAAGGGAGAAAATTGGAGTCTACAGCTTACAACCTTAAATAGATTTAATCCTCAAAATGATTATACTAATAGTTTACTTCAGATAAAACCTGTTATCTATTTTAATGATCAAAATAGCTTAATGATTGATTCTTATTTATCTACTAATAAAGTAGATGATACAGAAACAATTAATGGGATTGATTTTTCTTTAGAATATAACTATTATGCTCCAAAATATAATATAATGCTGGCAAGTAACTCTTCATCAAAGAATTTCACAGCAGATATGGGTAGAATAGATGAAACAAATTACACTCTATTAACAAGCAGTTTTGAATATATCTTTGATACTAAAAAATTAAGATATCTTGGGATAGATTCCTGGTTTGATTACAGTTTCTTTCATGAAAATGGAAATAAGAGAAGTTTATCCTCTACATCTTACCTAACAGTTTCAACTATGAATGGATTAAGATATGATTCAGGAATCAGATTTAATCAACAAGAATATAATAGCGAGATATTTAATGAACCAGATCTTAGGCAAAACCTTACTTGGAGTAATTATAGTAATTTATCTTTTACCTATTCATCTGCCTTTGGGAAATCCCTAATTTATAATTTTAGTGAGACTTATAAGCTTTTTAAAAATACAGTAAGTGCACAATATACATTTATGGAAAGGTATGATCTATCACTCTCCATAACATCCATGAACTACTTAGATTTATCAACATCAGAAAAAGAAGAGTTTGATAACGGATACCAATATTTAAATAGTGATCTTACAATGAATATTGGAAAAATGCTGAAATCAACAACAGGTATTCGCTATAATAATTATTCTGGTAAATATCTTGATGAAAATGGACTTGAGTATAATTATACTGATCATATTGGTTTTTACGCTAACCTTTTATGTAAATTTAACAAATATGTTGAGTTGTCTGGTGGTTATTCTTATGGTGCAGATACTATTAATGAAAAAACTGATGAGTTACATAATAACTTTTGGAGCAAGTTAATGGTGGAGTATTCTTTTTAGAAGAAATTAGTTTATATCAATCTCAACAAGATGTTCTTCCCTTTATCAAAGATGGTGAGAAGTTGCAACTTTGGTCAGAAGATTTCTTTGTTAATATTACAGAAACATATCTAAAAAAATAGGGCAACCATAAAAAGTTGCCCATATAACTTAGTGAATATATTTTTTTCTTATCCGTGATAATCAATGTTATCCGTGGTTAAGTACTTTTATCTTCTATACCACCAACAACAATTCCTTAATAAAAGTATATATCTTAGCTATATCTTCAATAAGAAGTTCTTCTCTTGGAGTATGAACATTTCTGATAGTAGGTCCCATAGAGATCATCTCCATTTCAGGGTATTTGCTACCAATCAAGCCACATTCTAATCCAGCATGAATTACTTCAATCTTTGGTTCATGTCCATTAATCTTTTTAAATGTTTCTTTAGTTTTAGTTAAGAGAATTGAATCCCATACTGGTTCCCAGGCGTTATAAGGGTCTCTGTTTTCAACTTTAGCGCCTGTTAAGAAGCCTAAGAAATGAATTTTGTCAGTAAGCACTTGGAGCATAGACATAACAGAAGATCTTTGAGAAGAAGTGATAGCTATTTGGTCATCAGCAGTGTTTATGAGAGCCAGGTTGTTAGAAGTTTCAACTAAATCTTTAATTTGCTTAGACATTCTAAAGATACCATGAGGGAAGACAGCTAATACTTGCACAATTTTAGTTGCAAATTCACGAGTAAATACTTGCTCTTTTCCTTCAACTTCAAGTAATTCAATAGTCATATTAGGGTCAGAAGTAATGAATTCTTTTCTCATAGTTTCTTGGCATTCTGCAATTATTTCTTTAGCATCCTCAATATCGTCAGGATTAATATAGATATCAATTTCAGCATTATGGGGAACAGCATTATGAGCGATGCCACCGTGATAGTTACTAATTTCAATATCACAGGCAGAATCTAATTCTATTACAACCCGATTAGCGATTTGAATAGCATTAGCTTGCTGTTCATTAATCATTACACCTGAGTGCCCACCCATAAGTTTAGAAACTTTGACCTGCATTGCTTTAAAGCCTTCGGTAGGGTCTGTTAATTCTAAAGGATAGTAGAGTCTTGTTTCTTCTCCACCAGCACAACCGATAGTAAAGACTCCTTCATCTTCTGAATCAATATTGAGTAGATACTTACCAGCCAACCATCCTTCATTAATGGCAGCTGCTCCAGTAAGTCCAGTCTCTTCATCAACAGTAAAGAGAAGCTCTAAAGCCCCATGTTTTGCATTTTTATCAGTAGCAAGGTACATAGCAATTGCTAAAGCGATACCATTATCAGCACCGAGAGTTGTTCCATTAGCCTTTAACCAACCATTTTCTACTTTCATGGTAATTGGGTCTTTAAAGAAGTCATGCAAAACTTCAGGGTCTTTCACACAAACCATATCCATGTGACCTTGAAGGGTAACTACTGGCTTATCTTCATAACCAGGAGTAGCAGGAACTCTGATTAATACATTACGTACTTGGTCCATTTCTGACACGAACCCATGTTCTACGCCCCAATCTAATAGCCATTGGGAAATCTTTTCTTCATTTTTAGATTTTCTAGGAATTTTATTTATAGCTTCAAAAATTTCTAATACACCTTGAGTAATTGCATCTTGTGAATATTTCATTTATACCTCTATATTTTCATTTTTTATTTATTTATTACTAATCTAATGGATAGCTTGTTTTTGGCAAGAATATTTATCTATTCCTCTCTAACCCCAATAGTGAAGAAGCAAAGGAACACCTATAAATTGATTAATAAGCATTAATCCTAAACCAACTTTCCAATAATCACTATATTTATAGCCTCCTGGACCCATAACAAGTGTATTTGCTTGATGTCCAATAGGAGTGAGAAAAGCAGAGCAAGCCCCAACAGCAACAGTCATTAAATATAGATCTGGTGATAATGATTGTCCTTTAGCTAATTCTAAGGCAATTGGAGCTAAAATAATAGCTGCCGTAGCATTATGTAATAAATTTGTAATAAGCATCGTTAAGAATAAAAGCAAACCCACAATAAACCAGGGAGCAGAAAAAGAGGTTATTGACATCAGTAGCCTACTAATTTGGTCTGCAGCTCCAGAAGAAGTCATTGCTCTTCCTAAAGGAATAAGAGATCCTATCATGACAATAACAGACCAATCAACAGCTTTATAAACATCTCTATGAGGTATTATATCAAACAGGACCATTAATAGAGCTACTAAAGGGAAAGCAATATGAACAGGAAGCAATCTTAACGATACCAAGGCTATAGCTAAGCCAAAAAGTAGAGCATAAGTGATAATTTTACGATTATCTGATAGCATATTCCCTGTTTCAGTTAGAGCCATACAGCCTAAGGTTACTAATTGCTCAGGGAGTCTTATGGTATTACCTTGAATGAGTAGGACATCACCAGCACTGATTTTTTGCTGATAAATTCTTTTTGTTGATTGATTCTTATTACTGGTTTTAGCAAGAAGGGCTATATCATATTTTTCTCTTAGATTTAGATCAATTGCTCTTTTGCCAATGAGGGGGGAATCTTTCATAACAACCATTTCAACCATAGAAAGATTTTTATCTTTTAATTCATCTGTAATAGGAATATCTTCGGTCATTAACATTAAATTATTATCTTCTATAAATGATTTCAAATCTTCCGAATCAGCTTCTACCATAACTATGTCATATAGATTAATAGATTCATTCAAGCTAATATGATGAAGATATTTGTTCTCTCTGATAATTCCTACCACATCAACTTGGTATTTCTGACTCTCACTTAACTCTTTGAGTGTTTTGCCTATTATCTTTGACTCTTTATGAATCAATAACTCAGTGCAATAATCTTCAATTTTTGTAGTTTCTTCTAACTTAATACTACTTTTAATTTTAGGTAAAAATCTCCAGCCAATCAAACTAATATAGATAATGCCTGTTCCAGCAAGTATAATGCCAACTTTGAAAAAATCAAAAAGCTGAAATGAAGAACCAAAACTCTCCTTTCTCACAGAAGAAACGATTATATTGGGTGATGAACCTACTAAAGTGAGCATTCCTCCAAGAAGTGTTGCGTAAGCTAATGGCATAAGAATTAAGGACGGAGATTGATTTCGTTTCTTAGCTAACTTTATGGAAATTGGCATTATGACACTAACATTGTTCATAAAGGCGGAGGCTATTGTTGTGAATATAGATAAAGGGAATATTAAACTTATT
>OY829950.1:77500-967500 GCA_963692475.1 Cloacimonadales bacterium (SeqCode) | reverse complement strand
GTCGGCTCAACTCATCCTGGGGCTGAAGAAGGTCCCAAGGGTTCGGCTGTTCGCCGATTAAAGAGTTACGCGAGCTGGGTTCAGAACGTCGTGAGACAGTTCGGTCCCTATCCTTCGTGGGCGCAGGAGATTTGAGAGGATCTTCATTTAGTACGAGAGGACCGGTGTGGACGAACCTCTGGTGTATCGGTTGTGGCGCCAGCTGCATTGCCGAGTAGCTAAGTTCGGAACGGATAACCGCTGAAAGCATCTAAGCGGGAAGCCAACCTCAAGATTAGATCTCCCCTTAGAGTCATTGGAGACTACAATGTATATAGGTCACAGGTGTACGCATGGCAACATGTTCAGCCGAGTGATACTAATAACTCGATCGTCTTGCTTAATATTTTTTATATACACTCTATAATCTCTTACTGTTTAACAACAGTAAGAGAAATGAAAAGTTAATAATTAAAAGAGAAAAATTATTAATAGTTCAAGCACACATAAATACTTAAAAAGTTTTAATAATCATTTTTGGCAGGGGTCAAAGATGGTGGTAATAGCAGTGAGGATATACCTGTTCCCATTCCGAACACAGAAGTCAAGCTCACTCACGTCGATGATACTGCACTGGCAACGGTGTGGGAAAGTAGATAGCCGCCATCTTTGACCCCTGTTTTTTTTAGTGAAGTATGACGGGAGTTGCTCTCCGACAACCTTCTTTCGCCCGAAGTCCCTTGCCTAAGGCTGAGGAACTCCGGTCTCTAACGGTGGTCTTCAATTCAAAAATTATCCAAATCAGTTTTTGCGAAAATAAAGACTTTGGCTTATAATATCTTAAAATTAAATACCAGGAAATCAATATATGAAGTTCTTACTTACCTTAATGTCTTTAATACTAATTATCAATACTTATGCAGAAATAACAACTAAGACCGTCTCAGATTCTATGCGAACAAACCCATTAAACATTCAAGAATTAATATTACCATTATCGTTAATCACTTACGGAATTGTGGGATTAGAGAGCGATTTGCTAAAACTTTATAATGAAGAATTGAGAGAAGAAGTCGGAGAGCATATTGATAATAAAATGACAATTGATGACTTTTCACAATATTCACCTTTCATATCAGTCTATTTACTAAATTCAGTAGGAATAAAAGGGAAACATAATATCAAAGATAGGACGATAATACTTGGAACTGCTTATCTCATAATGGGGGCTACAGTTCTTTCCATAAAGTCATCAGCTGATGTAAAAAGACCTGATGGTTCAACAAACAACTCTTTTCCTTCAGGACATACAGCTACCGCCTTTATGGGGGCAGAATTCTTGTTTCAAGAATATAAAGATGTTTCATTATGGTATGGTTTAGGAGGGTATGCCGTGGCTTTGGGAACAGGTATTTTTAGAATGGTAAATGAACGTCATTGGTTAACTGATGTAGCTGCTGGGGCAGGATTTGGTATGTTAAGTACTAAATTATCTTATTACATATTTGATAGATATATAAATAATGAAAAGAATACTAATATTAGTCTAAATCCATATTTTGATAATGATGAAGTTTGGCTGTCCTTAAATTATAAATTTTGATATCACTCTTTCTTATTAGTTATTTCAGCTTGAACACTTCCGTCGAAGAACCTAATGCTTATCTTATCTTCAGCTTTTAGATTCTTAGCCTTACTTACTAACTTACTATCTTTAGTAATATATGCGAAACCTTGTTTCAAAATACCCATTGGAGAATGAGCTTCAACTCTACTTTTAAGCATATCAATCAAATGTCTTTCATTGTTAATTTTATTAAATAAAAGATTTTTCATAAAGGAGTTGTAGTTAATTAACTTATTTGATTCTTGAGATATTGATAAATTAGCTTTGGACTTGAAGTTATAGTTAAGTCTATCAGAAAGTGTATTTAACTTTTGGTGGAGAAAATCAGTAAGATTACCTATAGCATAAAATCTATTTTCTAAATCTAAAAGCTCTAATTTTCTTTGGTTAAGAGTGGATTCTATTTTTAGATTATTTAAGTTTTGATTAAGACGATTTATTTTATTTTTTTCTAGATGCAGTATGTTTTGTGCTTGTAATCTTAGTTCTGATTTAATTCTATTAAGAGAATCTTGAAGCTGGTTTCTATCAGGTACTGCGTGTTCAGCAGCTGCAGAAGGGGTGGGGGCTCTTAAGTCAGCAACAAAGTCTGTAAGAGTGAAATCTATTTCATGCCCTACACCACTAATTATTGGAATTGGACAATCAAAAATAGCTCTTACTAAAGCTTCATCATTAAAGCAGAAAAGATCTTCTTGGGAACCTCCTCCACGAGCAATAATCAGAACATCTACACATTGATTTTTTGTGAAATAATTTACTGCTTGGATTAATTCAGGAATGGCTTGGTCACCTTGAACAGTAGCAGGATAAAGGATTAACTCTATGGGAAAGCGGCGAAAAATAACACTTTTAATGTCTTGAAGTGCAGCACCAGTAGCAGATGTTATGACACCTACTTTTTGGGGAAAGGGTGGGATAGTTTTTTTATGAATACTTGAAAAAAGCCCTTCAGCATCTAATTTAGCTTTGAGTTGGTCAAACTTGATTTGAAGAAATCCTTTTCCAGAGCTAAATATTTTTTTTACATTGAACTGATAACTTCCTCCTTTGATAAAGAGGGTGATATTTCCAAACAAAATAACTTTATCTCCATTTTTTGGGTAAAAATCAAGAGAATAATTGTTTTGTCTGAAGAAAACACATTTAAGTGTAGATAAATCATCTTTAATAGAAAAATAGATATGACCTGAGGAATGACGGGTAAAATTCGTGATTTCGCCTTCTACATAGAGGTTTGGAATATTACTTTCTAAAATATTTTTAATGTGGTTATTAATTTCTTGAACAGAAAAGATATCGAAATCAGTCATTAGTAAATCCTTAATTATTTGATATATTTATTTTTTAATTCTCCAACAGCGTGGCGAATTTGATGTATCTCTTCTTTATCATAAAACTTGGTGAGATACATGATAACTGGGAAACTCAAGAAGAGACCGACTTTGATAGGTAGACGATAGTAGATATTAATATCAGCAATAAGTAGAGCAATTGCCGAGAGAATAATAGCAAGTGATATTGCATTGATAATCTTTTTATCTTCATAACGAATATCTTCCAATTTATTAACAAAATAATAATATACAATCACAATAAAAAGATTAGCTAATCCTGTAGCTAGAGCTGCTCCTTGAGCACCCATGAATGGTACTAATAATATATTTAATATGATGTTAAAAACACCAGCACTGATTGTGATAACTGAAATTAATTTTGTTTTCTTATGTTTATTTAAAGGGAGAACTAATATTTGTCTTAGTCCCGCAAAGATAACACCTATTACTAAGTAGGGGAGAAGTTTATAAGCAGAATAATAATCTGGAGATTGGGCAATTATCTGAATGGCTTCCTGTCCAAATATAGTTAAAGCAAGTGCAATTATAGCGGATATAAAAGTGTAATAACTTACCGATTTAATATAAAAGTTTTTACTATCTTCATCGTGCATATATTTATAGAAGATTGGAATATATGCTTGTGCAAAGGAGTGAATTACAAATATTCTTATAATATTTGAAATTTTATATGCCAAAGTATATGTCCCTGTATCCTCAAAGTTACCAAAAAATTGTATAATATATCTGTCAGAAAGAGTTAATACTAAAGCTAAAATTGAAGATAATAACAAAGGTAAAGAGAAGTTTAGCATTTCCTTAATGAGTATATAATTATATTGGAATTTAACATTTTTTAGAATATAAGCATAAAGAGAGGGAAGAATTAAAGCATTTGCAACAGTTTCAGCTATGAAGATACCAGCCAGCCCAAGCTTAAAATGGGCAATGGTTATGAAGCTGATACCTACAACAATAACTATTCTAATGATATTAATGATAGTTTGTCTTACAGATAATCCTTGAATTCGCATAAGTAGGAGAGGTTGTCTAATTAATATTCTTGATAAACTACTTATTATGAACCAAAAAATTAAAGTGATTGATTGTTTCTCCCATAAGAGAGTTTCAGAAAATCCATGTAGAGTAAAGAACCCTAACGTCATAATTATTAAGGTAGTTGCAAGGGAAACTAACGTAGCATTAAAGACAACAACTTTTTTTTCGTACTGAGATTCTTTATCCCAGTACCAGCGAGCAAGAGCATGGTCAACACCTAATCCACTAATCATATTCAATATTTCAAAAGTAATTTCATAGAAACCGAGAAGTCCATATTGAGCGAGGGAAATATGAGAAGTATAAAGTGGAAGTAGGATGAGACCTGACATTTTCACTAATACATTACTTATGCTGTAAATAAAGGTGTTCTTGGCAGTATTCTTGATTTTATTATTGTTCATTGTTACCCATGAAATTGAGATTATACCATACTCCAAGAGCATAGAGCTTCCAGACTAAAGTAGCATGTTTATTTTCACCTAAAAGATAGTTATGTACTATTTCACCTAATTTAATAGTATCAAATAACTTACTCTTGGTAAAGAAGTGTGAGTTGAAAGTTGTTTTTAGATGTTCTTTCATAGCATTCCTTAGCCAGTAAATCTCTCCTGGCGCTGAAAAATTCACTTTATCTTTACGATTATAAATAGCTTCCGGAACGCTATTCTTCAAGCTTTGTCTGTGGATGAATTTTCCTTTAGCTCCTCTAATTTTATAGTGTGATGGTAATGAAAAAGCAAATTCTACTAAATTAACATCTAAGAAAGGCACTCTGCTCTCAATTGAGAAAGCCATCGAGTTTCTATCTTCAAAGTGAAGTAGTGAGGGTAAGAATATGTTTCTCAGAAGATTAAATTGAAAATTAGATAACTTAGAGCAGGATAAATTTTTTACTTCTGATAATATATCTTTTCGATATCTACTATACATAACATCAGGAGTAAGATTTTTAAGTTCATAATTATAGATAGTTGATTCTTTATTAATGAGAGTAAAGAGAATCTTACTTAACTTAGTCAGCGAATTTCCTTTTTGTTGATACTTAAGGTAATCAGGTAGTTCTGCAGATAAACGAGAGAATTTTCGTTCTTTGATTAAGTCAGCATAATATCGATAAAAAGCATGATTATAGCCAGCAGTAAGTTCATCACTCCCTTGACCATCTAAAACAACAGTAACTCCTTTTTCACGGGCTTTCTTCATAACAAAATACTGGGAAACTGGACTTGAACCAATTACAGGAGCATCATGAAGATAAGTTATTCTGGAAAATTCATTAGCTACTTCTTTGTCTGTAGGACTTAATAAATGATCTTGGCAATCATAAGCCTTATTAACTATTTCAATCCACTTTCGCTCATCATATTCTTTAGCTTGGGCATAATATGCTGAAAAAGTTTTTATATGTTGGGATGTATTTTGAGATGCTTGGCAAACTATGGCTGAAGAATCTAAACCTCCACTAAGACAAGAACCAACTTCAACATCAGATCTCATACGAAGTTTCACTGCTTCAGAAAACAGGTGCTGGTACTCTTCAGTTGCTTGTTCAAAAGACTTGTCATATTTTTCGAATTTATTAATATCCATATCATAATATGAAGAAAAGTTGATGCTTTCTTGGGTAACTTTCAATATCGTGCCAGGAGTTAGAACATTAATCTCTTGGTAGAATGTCTCATTGCTATATCTGACCATCGAACCAAGATTTAAATACCTGTACATCATATCATAATTTGGAGAAACTTTCACTCCTGCAGAAATTATCTGCTTCTCTTCAGAGCCAAAGATTATTTTCTTCTGATTATAATAGTAACAGAGAGGTTTGATACCCCAACGGTCTCTGCATAAGGTTAACTCTCCTAATTCATTATCCCAAATCGCGAGAGCCCACATTCCATTTAGCATGGCGAAAGAACTATCTTTATACTCAATATACATTTTGAGTAAGACTTCTGTATCACTATTGCCTCTAAATGTGTAGCCTAAATTCTGCAGTTGCTTACGTAACTCCAGATAATTATAAATTTCTCCATTAAAAACTATCGTGTAACGTCTTGACTCATCTTGCATTGGCTGATGCCCCTGCTCACTTAAATCAATGATAGCTAAACGACGAAAACCTAAAGCAAGAAAAGAAGCTGAACTCTCTCTGAGATGTGGGTATTGCTTCTTAATTTGTGGAGTAGAGTCATCTCCAGAAAAGAGCTGAGGTATGGAACTGTGTAATGATTTGATGTAATATCCTTCATCATCTGGACCACGATGTCTAATACTATTATTCATTGTGAGCAGAGTTTCAGGGCTAACAAGGGTATTATCTAAGTTAAAGATACCACTAATTCCACACATAACTAATTATTCTCCTCAAGTGATTCTATTAAAGATTTAGCAGTAATATTTATTGCTTGCGTGTCAAGAATCATTTTAATTAAGTTTCTGTAAAAGTCATAACGATTATATGGTGTCTTATTGGCAAAGTTACCATTATGCCATAACATAGTGAAAACACCTTTATATTTCACTACCTCATTCAATATATTGCTTAGTTTGAGAAATGCTTCTTCTTCCGAAATATTTTGATAATCCAAAATCATACAATCCATATAAATTAAAGGTATCTCCCAGATATTTAATATCTTATTTTGTTTATAACTAAATAATTTATAAGGTAAACATGTTCCTGATCTAAATCCCTCATGAGAATAATGACCTATAGAAGAGTCATACTTAATCTTTAAATTATCTAAGATATCAGGTGTAACAATTGGATCAAAACGTAGCCAGTGCGAACGAACTCCTTGTATCTTTTGTTTAATTACTTTATTGAGTTTGGTTAAGTTTTTTTTAACAATATTTTCATCATTATTACCAGCTATAGTCAAGTGTAATCCTATTTCGTGTTGATTAGATTCAATTTCATTAATTAGTTTCAGAATTTTGGGAGAAGAGAGAGAGTAATAGGCATCTTGATGTAGTTTCCCTTGATTTAAAAAATAATATGTTGATTTGAGTTGGAACTCTTTCTCTATTTCATTTAACAGTGGGAAATCCCACAAGTGATTCTCTCTTTCTTTGATTTTGAACAACTGGCTTAAATGCTTGAAAAAGACTTTGCTGCTGGTAACATTTGGGGTAAGAGCAAGTTTCTTAAGAGCGTTAACTGTGTTGTAGAAAGAATATGTATTGATCCTATCAACATCATGACTTAATAAAAATATGTGGTTTGAAAGTAAACTAATTCTCTTAAATGGAATATTGTTTGAATAACAGTAATCTTCCAGAACATCTACGATAAGTGCAAACAAATAATCCACAATAGGTTTATTTAAAATGTCCAATTTGCTGTTTATGGTAGTTTCTGGGATGATTCTTCCTAATTTATCTTTTTTATCAAGCTCTTGTTCATAAAAAAGAGTTTGAAGGCAAAAGATTTGCTGGATTATATCATGGGAAAACACTACTGAGCCATTCTTGTTAAAGGAATGTTTAGTCTCGTTTGGAAAAACTGGATAGAATATTGGAAGAGTTCCAATCCGATAACTCAAGACTTTTTCTTGATTAGATAATGGGAATACTATACAGTTTTTGGGAATATGGACTAACTCTTCCTCTTTGAGAAAAACCATTCTCTGATTTAGCTCAAAAGGGAAGTCACATCTAAATTTAAGATGTGTTAGTACATAGTCGATTTTGGGAGCATCTAAATATTTTCTCATAGAAAATTATTATTTAATATCTTAGCAATTTAGTCAAGAATTATGTTTACACAAAATCAGGCTAATATAAATTTGGGAAAATAATTCATGAAAGGAGAAAAAAAGTGAAATTTCTTAACTATCTATTGTTAATTACTCTAACAGTAGTGATGATGGCTGGTTGCTCAAATGGAAGTGATCAAAATAATAATAAGGATGGATTTGTAATTATGGAAAACGGTTTAAAATATACTGTTGATGCAGAAGGTACAGGTTTAGAAGCAAAGAAGGGTGATAAAGTTTTAGTACACTACACAGGTTGGTTGATGGATGGAACAAAATTTGATTCTTCAAAAGATAGAGATCAACCATTTTCTTTCCAACTCGGAGCTAATAGAGTAATTAAAGGTTGGGAAGAAGGTGTTGCTGGTATGAAAGTTGGAGAAATTAGAACTCTAATAATTCCAGCAGAATTAGGTTATGGTGCACGAGGTGCTGGAAAAGTAATTCCTCCAAACGCTACTCTTAAATTCGAAGTTGAATTATTGAAGATAATGTAAAAAAAAATGAGAATTGAGAATGGAGAATTAAAAATTCTTGCTATTCTCAATTCTCAATCCTCAACTTCTTATTTGGTACCTTTTATAGCATTTAATAATAAATCTAAATAACTATTATACCAATTCGTATTTGTCTCATCAGAAAATGGTTGGTTTAGTACAGTTCTTTTATGGCTAACTACTGCAGATGCGCAAGCTCTGAGAGTAAGAACTAATTGCCCTAAAAAGTAATCAATTCTGAGGTCTGATTTTATTGAACCATCATCGATACCTTTTTGGAGGGCATCAATAATTAACTTTGAACTTTTTTCATTCAATTTCATAAATCTACTAACTAAGTGTTCTGGTAATTTATCAAGTTCTAAGGGTCTGAAATCTAAATATTGTTGGTGAAAAAGAATTTCTGGATTTTCTTTGTAAAAAGTGAAATATGCTTCTCCAAAACTTCTAATCTCATCGAAACCTGTATCACAATGCTTCATATTTTGGTAAAGATATTCTGTTCTTTTTTCAAATCCTCGACAATATACTTCAAGAAAAATTTCATCTTTGCAACAGAGGTAGGTGTATAGAGTAGCCTTGGTATAATGAACAGCTTCAGCTAATTGATTGAGAGTTACTGATTCATATCCATATTCATAAAATAGTTTTTCAGCAGTATCTATAATATATGTTCTTCTTAAATCAAATTCTCTCTGCTTTCGCTCTGACATCTCTTTTTGCATAAATTCTTTCCTTTATTTTTTTATTTCGTGTTTAATTCAGTATTAATAATATAAATTCACACATTGACATTTTTTATAAACCCTTAGTCTAATATTTATAAGTTTAAGTAACCTGTCAAGATAATTTCTAAAAGATAGGTGTATTTATTGGAAGAAACTGATCAACTTTCAAGCTACTCTCTTCTATAGCTTATCCTTTAAGAAGCCTATAATATTGCACATCTTAATGTTTTCTTGACTTTTACTATATTGTTTATTGGTAACAAAGCCTTTTCACTGGGAATGCGGATTACCACATCCGCGTCCAAGCGAAAGCTTGGAAATTCTTAAAATCCCAGAGGGATGCAGATATAATAGACAGTGCTCGAAGACACTGTTAAAGATTTCTAGGAAATCTAAGCCCTACAGGGGCGACAATATTCATTTTGCCATATTATTTTTTTCCCTATACTTATTATTACATAAAAACTTGTACAATGAAATTATCCCTCTGTTTACGTGATTACTAAGAGGTATTATCACCCCTCCGGGGCTTAGGCTTACGGGGGAATTCTTCAACAGGGTCTAACGAACCCTGCCTATTATATCTGCATCCTTTCAGGATTTAAGAGACCTTCTTCCAATATCTAGAATTTAAACCTGAATGAAAACTATAAGTCAATTTAGAAAATAAAAATTATCTTTGTATAAAGTGTGTACTAATTTGAGTTCTTTTAAAATTAAAGTGTTGAATATCAATTCGTTTATTTGAACAGTCTCTATTGGAAAATGCATTTAATTAAATAATGACGCTCTATTCAAATATAATATTATTAAATGAGAGCATAATACTATGAGTGAAGGTCTTCTGCACTGCTTGAGTAAATTTTTAGCCAGCAAAACAATACAGGTTTCTTTTTCGCTAGCAAATCCAAAAAGTTTGTTTGAAGTATGATTATGTCTATTGTATCTCATGAATAATATAAAATCAAAATATTTTATCTTCTTGACAAATTTTCAGGGTAATAAAGTTGTCTAAATATTGAAGGTGAAATAATAATGATAATCTTCTTTTTAACACTTGCAAACAGCTAAATTCTCCTAAAATGGGAGACATGAGGTTTTTAGATAATCCCTCAAATCTTTGAGTTTCATAGATAGTTGGTAATTAGAGTTGCTAAGTCTATCAAAATTAAATCATATACATTTGCTAAGCAAATAAAATAAATTTTAAAACCGAGCTTTGCTCGCAATATTATAGGAGACTCTATGAAGAGAGACCACAGAGCTATAGCCCTTTTTTCTGGGGGATTAGATAGTATGTTAGCGGTACTCTATATGCAGAAATTAGGATATGAAGTAATTCCTATATTTTTTGAAAGTCCATTTTACCCGGCTACCAAAGCTAAGCATGGGGCAAAAGTGGCAGGTCTGAAGATAGAAATCGTTGATATTACACCTGATTTGATAGAAGTTCTAAAAAATCCGCGCTATGGTTTCGGGAAGCACATGAATCCTTGTATTGATTGTCATGGGTTGATGTTTCGTAAAGCAGCTGAAATGTTGGAAAAATTCAAAGCTGATTTCATTATAAGTGGTGAAGTATTAGGTCAGAGGCCTATGTCACAGAGACATGATTCAATGAATGCCGTTGCAAAGTTGAGTGGTGTGAAAGAATTGTTGGTTCGTCCCTTATGTCAAAAATTGATTTCAGATACTAAGCCTATAACTGAAGGTTGGGTGGATAAAGAAGAGATGCTTGCTATTAATGGGCGGGGGAGACATCGTCAATTAGCCATGGCAGAAGAGTATGGCTTAAAAGATTTTGAAATGCCTGGGGGCGGATGTTTACTTACCGATAAGCAAGTTTCTGAAAAGGTTGCAGACTTAATCAAGCATGACCAACTTACCCCGCGATATTTAAAGTTTTTGCAACAAGGACGAAGGGTTAGAATATCAGAGAATTTACTTTTGATAGTAACTAGAACCAAATATGAGAGTGATTATATAACTCTTCGCTTAGGTGATGAGATAGTTATTAAGGCTTCTAAGATAGCAGGACCATTAGGTGTCTTGTTAGGAGAGAAGATTACTCATGATCAGATTGTTTTAGCAGGAAGAATAATACTTAGCTATATTAACAAATTAAAGAGTCCAACTGCAGAAGTTGAATATGGTGAGAAGTTCAAGTTAAACAATAAAATAGAAGTTTCTCCTTTAGCAAGAGAAGAATTAGAAAAATTATTAATAAATAGATAATAGGATTTAAAAATGAAATATAACGTTTATAATATTCTTCCTGAGTTTGGTACTAACACCATACTCCTATGGGATGAAGATAGCAGTGAAGCAATTTTGATAGATCCAGGAAAAACTTCATCAAATTTGTACAAAGAGATTAATAAGCTTGGATTGACTGTAAAATACTTAGTTAACACGCACGGACATGCTGATCACATTGGTGGTAATGCCTATTTTAAAGAGAAATTTAATTGTCCAATTATGATTCACAAAGATGATCAAGAGATGTTATTGGATAGTAAAAAGAATTTAAGTGCTTTTATGGGGGAAAATATTGTTTCTCCTAAAGCCGATATCCTACTAAAAGAAGGGGATGTGCTTAATTTAGGGAAAAGCTCTTTAAAAGTTATTCATACTCCAGGACATACTGAAGGTGGCATATCACTTTATGGTGAGGGATTACTCATAAGTGGTGATACACTCTTTCAGTTAAGTGTTGGAAGAACTGATTTTCCTGGGGGAAGTTTTACTACTTTAGAAAATTCTATTAAAGAGAAATTGTTTAAACTCCCTGACGATACTATTGTTATTCCTGGTCATGGAGGTTTTACTTCCATCGACAGAGAAAAATTAGAAAATCCATTTATTGGTTTAGCCTCAAGAATATAATGATTAGGAGAATATAGATGAACCATGAACTACTGTTAATCTTAGATTTTGGGTCTCAATACACCCAACTAATAGCCAAGCAAATAAGAAAAATGAAAGTCTATTGTGAGATAGTTCCTTTCAATATTAGTTATCAAGAAGTATTGGATAAGAACCCTAAAGCACTAATACTCTCAGGAAGTCCTTATAGTGTTTATGCTGAAGATGCCCCTATTCCTGATAAAAGAATATTAGACTTAGATTTACCAATCTTTGCTGTTTGTTATGGAATGCAATTAATTGCTTACTTATCAGGATATAAGGTTGATCAATCTCCTGAAAGAGAATTTGGATATGCTAAGCTTAAAATTACTAACCATGATAATATTTTCCAAGGTCTTGCAGATGAAGAGATTGTCTGGATGAGTCATGGAGATAAAGTACATAATATCAATGCAGAGTTTGAATGCTTAGCCTATTCTGATAATTGTGAATATGGGGCTATTAAGCATAAAGAAAAACCACTTTACTGTTTGCAGTTCCATCCTGAAGTTGTTCACACTGAAAATGGCTATAAGATGTTAAACAACTTTATTGATTTAGTTGGTTTTAAGAAAGATTGGACATCTGTTTCATTTATTCAAGGAGCTATTTCTCAAATTCAGGAGCAAGTTGGGGACAATCAAGTAATCTTGGGTCTCTCTGGAGGTGTTGATTCTTCAGTTGCCTGTGCTCTACTTTATAAAGCCATTGGAGACAATCTTATTCCTATCTTTGTAGATAATGGACTATTAAGAAAGAATGAAGTTGAAGAGGTAGAAAGAATCTTTCAAGATGGTTTTGGGGTTAAATTAAATACTGTTAGAGCAGCTGACATTTTCCTATCAAAGTTAGCTGGTGTGGTTGACCCAGAGAAAAAGAGAAAGATTATCGGAAATACTTTTATCGAGATTTTTGACCAAGAAGCCAAAAAGTTCCCCAAAGCTAAGTTTTTAGCTCAGGGAACACTTTATCCTGATGTAATAGAGAGTGTCTCTTTTAAAGGTCCTTCTGCTACAATTAAATCACATCATAATGTTGGTGGTTTACCTAAAAAGATGAATATGGAACTTGTAGAGCCTCTAAGAGAGTTATTCAAGGATGAAGTAAGAAATGTAGGAAGAGAATTAGGTTTAGGAGAAACTCTAGTCGATAGACATCCTTTCCCTGGTCCAGGTTTAGCTGTTAGAATTATCAGCGATATTACACCTGAAAAAGTTACACTTCTCCAAAATATAGATAATATTTTTATCACTGAATTACGTGATAAAGGATTGTATAATACTACTTGGCAAGCATTTGCAGTGCTATTGCCAATTCAATCTGTTGGAGTAATGGGTGATGAAAGAACTTATGAAAATGTATGCGCCTTAAGAGCTGTTAATAGTTCTGATGGTATGACTGCCGACTGGACTGAGCTTCCTTACGAATTCTTAAAAAGAGTATCTAATAGAATAATTAATGAAGTTCGTGGTGTAAATAGAGTTGTGTATGATATCAGCTCAAAACCACCTGCAACTATTGAGTGGGAATAAATTTTAGCTATAACAACAATTGTTTTAACTTTTAAACTTGTTAACTTATTTTTAGATTTAGGATTGTATTCTCAGAATATTATGATATTTTGGGAATGCGATCCCCAGATAATATTTTTTATCTGATTTTTTACAAGTGAAGCGTGACTGCCCAAGTCAAGTCATTGAAATATATGGCTCAAGTTCAAGTTTAGTGAAAATTATGGTTCTCTCTCAAGTAGACTGGGCATAATTTAGTTCATGTGTTTGTTTTTTTGTCTAAGAGAGGATGTCCACATCAGCAAAATCAATAATAATGTCGCCCTTTGTGTCTTCGTTTAAACCCAAATAATGCAGTAAAAAACTAATTTAAAAAAAATAGTTGCATATTATCTCTATTTCCAATGATTTGGATGTAACAAACAACAAAGGCAAGGAAGAAGATAAATATGCAACGTAAACAGTTTAAAAAAAGTAAAAAAAAGGGTCAAGTCAAAATTGAATTTAGTCCAAAACTTATTACTTCATGGGGTGGTACAGCAACGATAATCTCACGATATTTAGATAAGATTGGTTTTCGAGAATTAATCGCTCAGATTTATTCCATTCAAGAAAAATCAAACAATTCAACAGGAGTCTATTCAAAGATTATATCGCTTTTTATATCAGTTCTTAATGGAGGAACCAAGTTTTCTCATATCAATTACATGGAAAATGGACTTAGAATATTTGAACGCTGTTTTAGAGTTAATCGATTAGTAAAATCATCAACAAGTATAACACGTTACTTCAACAAATACAGCCGTAGAATTTTCAACGAAACATTGTTGCAAAACATAAACGGATTTTTTTTACAACCTCTACTCAAACAAGCGGGTATCATAAGAGATACTTTACGTTTTGACTCAACTGTTGTAACTAGATATGGAGAGCAAGATGGAGCGAAAAGAGGTTATAACCCATCTAAACGAGGTCGACCATCCAATAATCCTAACATTGCTTTTCTAGGTAGTGGTTTCACAGTTAATTTCTGGAATAGATCAGGCAACACTAACTCTGCTAACGGAATTGTAGCGTTCTACAGGCAAACAATATCTTTTATTAAGGAGGTTAAAATCACAAGAGTACTGGCTGACAGTGGTTATTATAGCAAGAATTTTATTTTACAGTTAGAAAGAGATAATATGGATTATGTGATAGCTACTCCTATTCACCAATATTTCCAAAGAGAAATTTATGACTTAGAAAACTGGACTCAGATTGATGACGGGCTTGAGGTTAATGAGTTTTACTATTCACACCAGAGCAAAGATTGGGAAGGTGGACGTCGTTATATAGTTGTCCGACAAGAAATAGAAAGACGTCCAAAAGCAACAGGAAAACAACTTAGATTATTTGAAAATGAACCATATTTTAAAGAATATAGACACTCTCTTTATGTAACTAATGATGAAATAGCTTCTCCACATGAAGTATGGAACTATTACAAACCTAGAGCAAATGACGAAAATGTTATCAAAAATATGAAAGATGGATTTGGACTTTCAGCCTACAATTTGAGGAATTTTTGGGCAACTGAAGCTGTACTAATGACCATATGCTTAATTTTTCACAATCTAATAACCTTACTTGTAAAAACTGTAATAGAGCCTGGAGGCAAAAGGACGAAACTACGAACTTTGAGGATGGAATATTTGATAGTCCCAGCATTAATGGGAAAGGATGGTAGGGATGATGTTGTTCGGATTGGTTTGTCTAACCCTAAAAGGAGAACGAAATTCCTGCAAATACTTGAAAGAATTAAAGATATGAGATTATCTTTCAATTGCAATGCAGTAGAGATTGGAGAGATGATATGAACTGAATATTAGGATTTGAAACAATAGAAAAGTAAAAAAAACTTAAAATGATGATGTTTGAATAGCCCTTTAAAAAGGCTAAAAAATCATATTGCATTATTTTAGTTTAAATGATGAAATAAAGTTGATATTAATACTCGTGAAAGGAAACTACTGAAATCCTAATGCATTATTTGGGTTAAACTGCCATCACAAGCAAGGGCTAAGGTATATCTTGTGCTAATATAAACAGGGTTGATAGAACCCTGCCTATTAATTGACATCCCTTTGGGATTAAATAGATATTGAATCCCAAATAATAAAACAGAAGGATTAAAAATTATTTATCTCATTTCCCACTCTACTTGAAAAAGAACCAAATCTATAAATACTACACATCCTAAGAACCGCTGTAGCTTGCTAACTCTTCTACTACTTCATCACTGATACACTATTATCATTCAGCTTAGTGAACATCTAACAAATGCCTAATAGAGACCCAATGGATTTCCAATAGACTAAATGGAATTCTACCTGAGTCTTTGTTAAACAGTCTCAGTCAAGCAACACCTACACATATATGAATTTGACTTGAAATTACGCGTTATTCTTCAAGTCTCCTCTACTGCTACTATGCTGACATCAGAATACGTATTAGGAAAATAACACAGATGTTAAAGAAGTAGGCTAACATTATAGTAGTATTGGTCAAATATTCGTCTAGATTATTCAGTATATTTCTAAAATCAGATAGGCGTACAGAATAAATTTTCTTTATCTTTAGTTCATCAAAAGCGCTAACTAAAAGAAGATCCCACTTTTTTTCTATGAGCTAAAGATAAGGAGACTTATCCTGAGAAAGGAATCTATTTCAAAACCATTATTTTACTACTGGCACTATATCCACCAGCTTTTACTTGGATAAAATATAATCCGCTGGCAACTTGCTTATTATTCTCATTTCGTAAGTTCCAATTGGTAGAGTATAGCTGACCGTCAGCATAATTTGTTTTAAGTCCTGCATGTCTTTGCATATCTTGATAACTGTTCTCTAGTGAAATCCTCTTAACTTTCTGCCCTTTTAAGTTATATATTGTTAGAACAGGCTTATCTTTAATCCTCTTTGGTAAAACAAATTCAATATTACTCATGCCACTTCCCTTACTCTTGCTTTTAGAAACAGGGTTGGGATAGACTAAAATTTGTGGCTCAGATATAGATGATACCTCATTGTCTTCATTATTAACTGGCTCAGAGTTGTATTCAAATGCTCCTATATCAACAGCATTTCCCCAGACTCGAGCATTACCAGCTAAGTCTGTACTAGCAAGAAAACTGGTGTCTGTATACCCAGCATCTATGCAAGGAGAATTATCTGAAAGCCTATAGTAATCTACGTCAGAAACAGTCAAAGAATCAACATATTCTCCTAAAAAGTGAGGATTTGTACTAAAGAGGTTATCTCCTTGTTCTACATAATCTTCATTCCAATAAAAGGGAGATTCACAGTAAAATAAATTGTTATAAAGGTGGCTATCCATAGGGACCCATTGATTATCAACTTTAATTCTATTGCTAAGATTAATTTCTCCATCAAACAGACATTCAGGGTTATAAAAAATTGAGTTATATATTTTTGCTCTTCCAGCTGCTCCCGCAAATTCTCGATTCCCATAATTATTAGCAATTGTTGAGCTTGATATTAAGATACTAAAGTCTTCATTAAAAATATTTTTTATTCCCACAGGTCTAATAGTCCCAGGACCGGTAAAAACATTATTGTCAAAAATAAGAGCATTATGCATCTCAAAGGTACAATCACTATAAAGTTCTTGATTTATATAGTAGTTTAAGAGAGTCGCATCCTCGCCTTGGCAATCTGTGATAATTAGATTTCTGATATCTAAGTTGCTATTAACTGCGTATATCCCTAGTTCATAATTATCTCCATGGAACATTTTGTTGTTACGAATGATGATATTGTTAAGGGTATAAGTTCCTTCACTTAAAAGCATGGCTTGAAGATCAGAATAAGTGTGAGAGTTATTATTTTGGATGATTATGTTTTCTATCTGATAATCACCTCCTCCACTTAGGGAAAATCCAGTAGTATTGATATGTGTTGTTCTATCATACTTTAAATCATGAATGTAGACATTTTCACCTCCTCCACCCCAAAGAGGAGCATAACTATAACCGCTACTATTCTGAAAAGTCATTCCACCAAATTCTAAATTGTTAGTATAGGCTACACCAATATTAACTAAACCATTCTCGCCTTCAATAATAGTCTGATCTATTCCTGCTCCTAAGAGCTTTGTGTTAGACTTTAAACTAAAAGGAAATCTTTGGTTATTTTGGCTCCAGGAATAAGTTCCTGGGGCTACATGAACAGTATTAGGATTATCTGGATTAGATTTTGTCATCTGCATAGCTCTAACCAGAGTCTGCAAAGGTTCTGAGGGTGAAAGACCAGAGTTAGCATTAGAACCTAAGGGAGAGACATAGACATCTTGATCTATTTCAGGAAAAAAAGCTTCTTGAACTGAGATTGTTACATTGCCAATACCTGCTTCGTAAGGTGGAGAAGAATTCCCCCCATCTAAGACATAATAATTATCAATCTCATTTATAAGAGCTGAACCAAGACTTAACTCAATTTGAGTGCCTTGATAATCATTGTAGTTGCCGATAAAGATATCCATGCCGTATAAACCAAAGTTATTAAATACACGCAGGTTATTGCATTCAACTTGGACACCTGAACTGAGAATCATTCCACCACCTTCTATACCTCTATTGTTAGATATCTCGACATTCTCAAAATAAATACTTGTATTTGAACCACTAGCGGAAATGCCACTTCCTCCTATGGATATGTTTTTTATTGCTTTTATATTTTTTAATTCCAAATGTCCAGCTTCAAATATTCTAATTCCTCCACCTACTGTTGTATATTGATTAGTATCAACCACATTCAAATCATCATAATTATTAGAAAAGGTAAAACCATTGATTGTAACATCTTCTCCATTTTCAATGCGTAAGCATACTTGTCTATTTCCATCAACAATGGTAGAATCGATATATTCTTGCAAAGGCTCTAATGCATAGAGACTTTGCAAGGTTAAATCCTTGCCGTTGGTATTTAATCTTTCTATGTAATGCCCTGGATGAACCAAGATTACATCATTATCATTGGCAGAGTTTATTGCGGATTGGATTGAAGTATAATCTGCAGTGCCATCTAAATTTACTTCTATCAGAGTACAATCTAACTTACTCATTAATAGTAGAACTATAATTAGCGATGTTAATCTTAATTTCATTATTAATCCTTATGCTTTGGTATTTTTCGTGTTATTTCAAAACCATTATTTTACTACTGGCACTATATCCACCAGCTTTTACTTGGATAAAATATAATCCGCTGGCAACTTGCTTATTATTCTCATTTCGTAAGTTCCAATTGGTAGAGTATAGCTGACCGTCAGCATAATTTGTTTTAAGTCCGGCATGTCTTTGCATATCTTGATAACTGTTCTCTAGTGAAATCCTCTTAACTTTCTGCCCTTTTAAGTTATATATTGTTAGAACAGGCTTATCTTTAATCCTCTTTGGTAAAACAAATTCAATATTACTCATGCCACTCCCTTTACTCTTGCTTCGAGAAACCGGGTTGGGATAGACTAAAATTTGTGGCTCAGATATAGATGATACCTCATTGTCTTCATTATTAACTGGCTCAGAGTTGTATTCAAATGCTCCTATATCAACAGCATTTCCCCAGACTCGAGCATTACCAGCTAAGTCTGTACTAGCAAGAAAACTGGTGTCTGTATACCCAGCATCTATGCAAGGAGAATTATCTGAAAGCCTATAGTAATCTACGTCAGAAACAGTCAAAGAGTCAACATATTCTCCTAAAAAGTGAGGATTTGTACTAAAGAGGTTATCTCCTTGTTCTACTTGATCTTCAACCCAGATATATGGAGATTCAACATAAAAAAGATTATTATAAAAACTACTTTCAACAGTCACCCATTCCCAATTAGGTCCTAAGATAAAGTTACTCAAATCGAAATCACCTGTGCTGTTAGGATTATAAAATATTGAGTTGTATATTTTAGCATTACCAACAGTCCCAGCGAAGTGTCGATTCCCATAATTATTAGCAATTGTTGAGTTTGATATTAAAATACTAAAATCTTCATTAAAGGACTGATTAATACGAACAGGTCTGATAGTCCCAGGACCGGTAAAAACATTATTATCAAAAATAAGAGCATTATGCATCTCAAAGGTACAATCACTATAAAGTTCTTGATTTATATAGTAGTTTAAGAGAGTTGCATCCTCGCCTTGGCAATCTGTGATAATTAGATTTCTGATATCTAAGTTGCTATTAACTGCGTATATCCCTAGTTCATAATTATCTCCATGGAACATTTTGTTGTTACGGATGATGATATTATTAAGGGTATAAGTTCCAGCACTAAAATCTAGAGCATTAAGGTCAGAATAAGTATGTGAGTTGTTATTTTGAATAATTATGTTCTCTAAAAGAAAATCTGCTTCAGGTCCACCCAGAGCAAAACCTGTTGCATTGATATGAGTAGTTCTATCATACTTTAAATCATGGAAATAATTAAAACCTATAGCATGACTCCACACTGGGGCATAGCTGTAGCCACTACTATTTTGGAAAGTCATTCCTCCAAATTCAGTATTTTCCATAAATTTTCCACCAATATTAACTAAACCATTCTCGCCTTCAATAATAGTCTGATCTATTCCTGCTCCTAAGAGCTTTGTGTTAGACTTTAAACTAAAAGGAAATCTTTGGTTATTTTGGCTCCAGGAATAAGTTCCTGGGGCTACATGAACAGTATTAGGATTATCTGGATTAGATTTTATCATCTGCATAGCTCTAACCAAAGTCTGCAAAGGTTCTTGGGGAGAAGTTCCACTGTTAGCATTAGAACCTAAGGGAGAGACATAGAGATCTTGATCTATTTCAGGGGAAAAAGCTTCTTGAACTGAGATTGTTACATTGCCAATACCTGCTTCGTAAGGTGGAGAAGAATTCCCCCCATCTAAGACATAATAATTATCAATCTCATTTATAAGAGCTGAACCAAGACTTAACTCAATTTGAGTGCCTTGATAATCATTGTAGTTGCCGATAAAGATATCCATTGCATATATAGCAAAATTATTGAATACACGGAGATCATTACACTCAATTTGAGCACCTGAGCTAATACGAAGTCCACCTCCAGCAAGAGCTCTATTTTCAGTGATTTCAACATTTTCGAAATAAACACTTGTATTGTTGCCATATACAGATATACCTGCTCCCCCTCGAGAAACATTTCTTATAGTCTTTGTGTTTTTTACTTCGACATGGCCTGCATCAAAGATTTTCATCCCCCCTCCAACAGTATCAATCTCGTGTGTATCCACTACATTCAAATCATCATAGTTGTTAGAAAAAGTAAAACCATTGACTGTAACATCTTCTCCATTTTCAATGCGTAAGCATACTTGTCTATTTCCATCAATTATAGTAGAGTCGATATACTCTTGCAAGGGCTCTAATGCATAGAGACTTTGCAAGGTTAAATCCTTGCCATTGGTATTTAATCTTTCTATGTAATGCCCTGGATGAACCAAGATTACATCATTATCATTGGCAGAGTTTATTGCGGATTGGATTGAAGTATAATCTGCAGTGCCATCTAAATTTACTTCTATCAGAGTACAATCTAACTTACTCATTAATAGTAGAACTATAATTAGCAGTGTTAATCTTAATTTCATAATGTATCCTTTTTTAATTGCAGAGCCTCAGGCGAAGCTCTGCAATGTTATGGTTATTTTATCAATTTTATTTCATCAAAATCATTTTTCTTGTCAATTTCTTTTTATCAGTTATTAATCTATAGAAGTAAAGTCCAGAAGCAACTTGGTCACTATTTGAATTCTTGCCATCCCAAACAAGCTTATGATTACCTGCTTGAAGGAGGCCATTTTTCAATGTTTTTACTTTTTGTCCTTTGATATTATAGATTTCCAATTTAACATTTGTCTCTGAAGGTAGATCAAAAGAAATTGTTGTCTCTGGATTGAATGGATTAGGGTAGTTATCATAAAGGGCGAGTACTTTGGGAATACTTGGTGTGTCAGTATCAGATAAACTCACTTGGAGATAAGATCCTATTCTTGATAGATTAGAAGTACTATAAGATATCTCTTGAGAAGAGTTGTTAATTAATTCATAATCAACTTTTCTTTTTTCATTTCCTTTTAATTGTGGTAACCATAACTCAAAAGAAATCTCTTTCAATCCTGCTTCAATTTCTGGAATGTCAGATAGAATATAAGCATTTAAGATTACTTGATCTTCTTTGATGACTGCTGCTCCTTTACACACTTCATCA
This sequence comes from Cloacimonadales bacterium (SeqCode), assembly GCA_963692475.1. Classification (GTDB taxonomy): domain Bacteria; phylum Cloacimonadota; class Cloacimonadia; order Cloacimonadales; family JAFGVF01; genus JAEKNW01. The sequence continues at coordinate 945,810 of OY829950.1, read as the reverse complement.
ACAAGAATAGCAACTTCTACTGGTTTATCAATTTCACTATATTGGCTAAGATCAACATTGATAATAATAGGAAGATAACTTTTTTTCTCTTCAAACTTGAAGTTTGTCGCTAAATCATGAACGTAAGGTTTTACTACAGGAGGAATTGATGTCCATTGACCCCAATCAAATTCTGCATCTTCTGTTCCGTGATAGAGCACTTCAATCATTTCCCCTGGATTCAAAGTAAGGATTTTTCCACCATAGTTTTCCCCTGTTACCCAAGCATTTGTGTTTATATCTCTTACTGCAAACCAGTTCTTTGACTGAATAACAGAAATATCTTGTAGCAATGGACCAAAAGCATGACTTATTGACATAGAATAATCCTTATAATATCCTAAATATATCCTTCTGGCTGGATCTCCATTATTTTCATCATATCCAGGATCATTCTGATTTTCAGGTACTGCAGGGATATATAGTTTACGTGTATGTATCTGTCCCTGAGAGGTATTAACCAGCATTTCAGGACTTAAGGAGTTTTCTATATCAAATCCATGATAATCGAGGTAAACTCCATTTTGATTGGATAAGTCTACTTTGAAACCATATTGACTATAGAGAGGCAAGTTTGGATTGTAGTCTCCGTAAGGGCTATCAGGTCTAAATCCATTTTCTATATCTGGTCCGAGTGTGTAGATTTCTTTGACCTTGGTAATCTCATCTTGCTCTTCTAACAAGCCATTATCGTGCCAATCGTGGAAAACATGATGCCATGAGTTATTATTTTTATTCAAGTAAGGGATTGAAATCCAATGAATTTGACCACCAGGGAGGTAACGGAAGTTTTGATTGGATGGTGCAGTGTGTTCAAAGGCTCCTATATCATCTTGTTTAATGAATCTACCATCAGATGTATAATGCTTCGTACCATTATCAATAAGCGGGGATTTGATTGTGTCAGTCCAGATTGGCTTGAATGATTCATCGACAACCCAATCAAATAGGTATTCTTCCTCATTTATCTGTGGATTAGTCGTTTCGATAAGTATGATGTTTTCTAGAGTACAATTATTTCCAAATAAACTTGTTTCTGTTTGATAGTGATATCCAAAAAAAAGAGAATTATTTATACTATAAGTATTTCCTATAAACACAGGTCTTAATGATTCGATTTCCGGATTATCGACAAATAAATCAGAGGTAATATTTACCAATTCATCATTATAGCTATAGATATCATAGAAATCTTTATTATAAATATAACTATTGTTTTGTGAGTTTAAACTACTATCATCTAAAACAATAGCTGATGAATTTTGATATGAGGTTGAATTTCTAGTAGTGAAACTATTAATTATGACATTATTTGAAAGTTTTAAATTACTTTTTTTAGAATAAATAGTACCTGCAACATAAAGATCATTATAAGTGATTGGAGCATTGTAATTATCAGCTATCGTGCAATCAGCGAAAATATTATTGTTGATTTGAGCAAATAAATCTAGATTATTACTGTTCTCGTTATTTAAATTATTAATAAATACACCACCAGAGACAATACTTTTGGTATTTGATATATAGTTATCATTGAAAAGAAGAGAATTATTTCCAGAGTTTAGTAAATTCAAAACAACTCCTCCAGATAAGCCACTATGATAATCTCCAATTTCCGATGGATTTATTGTATTTGGGTAGTGAACATAGTTTAACACATCAACAATGTTATCTAGATAATTATCATGAATATCTAGATTGACATGATAAACTAAATCAGATGGTACCGTATTTATTGAGATACCAGGATTACCTACAACATCAGTAATAGTTGTATTATTAATGGTTATATTACATGAATTACTAAGATATATGCCTGGTTCAATCAGGATTTTGATGCCTTTTTCAGAATTAGTTATATTTACATTTTTTATATGGATATCGGCAATTTCATATGAATCAATTTCCAAGCCTTCAATATAATTATTATTACCATCAATAATAATGATGGGCTTAGTTAGATTTTGAGGGTATTGATTTAATATTAAACCCCCAGATGGACCTAAATCTGACAATACATGAATATTGATTTCTGGATTTGAGTCAGTAGCAATTGATAGACCATAATTTATAGCTTCAAATATACTTTGGAAGGTATAAACATTACCTTCTTCTGCTTCAAAATCAGTATTAACAATATAGTGACCATCCAGCCCTGTAGGGTATGGAAGAATTTCAAAATTCTGATTGATATTATAAGAATCAGGGTCAAGAATATGCTCATAGGTAGCTCCTGTAAAGCCAGGATTTAATGCTGAAATATAAATTTTTTCACTATAGCCAGATATAGGTATATTGTAATTACCTAATTGATCTGAAAAACCTTCTCCCATGATACTACCACCTGCATTTCTTATAGTAATGTGTATATTAGGGAGCGATGTATTATTAATATCTCTAACATGACCGTTTGCATTAAACCTAACAACCTGTGTGTCATTAACCCATCCAAGTATTGAATATTTCCAATGATCTACATTTTTATGAGATAAATGATCAAATGAATATTCAGAATCATTATGAGTCGTTGAAGTTAATAAATCTGCATTAAGACCTAATGTAGGACAGCTAACATCGAAATTTTGCACATTTAATGAAGAAAATGTTGGAATAAATGTAGGATTGTAGTAAACTGTTGTTTTGCTTGTACTTGTTACTTCTGCTCCCAGTAACCACCCACTCCAGAAGTTTAACCACCAATCACAGTCATTCATTTTTACCCAGAAATTATCACTTTCTGAACTTGAATAGCCTGTTAAATCCTCATAAGAACCAGCTAAGAAATCACTAGGAGTAAATGCGTCAACTTGATTATTATAATTGTAATTATATTTATTTACAAGTCCGAAAAGTGTTTCTACTTTTATTTTAATTTTTATTGTTAGAAGCTTATCTTCTTCTTGCTTTGCTGTTAAAGAACCTAAGCTTAATCCGTATCTCTGAATACTGCAATCTCTGTAAGGATAACCAGTAGTATTCATTGGTTGAGACAAGGAACTATGGGTTCCGTATAGATTTTGGTATATGCTCAAATCCGCCCCGCTTAGATAACTATACAAATACAAAGATTCTTCAGATCCAGACAAACTTATACCATTTGCATGGAGTCCATTAGGATTGTTTCTTAGCATTTGTATAGATGCTTTTGTCCTAGTAATTAACTTAGTATGCTCTAGGCTTTCTTGAACAGGTAAAAATGTTTCATTGTAAAGGTTATCTGCCCATGAATCAGATTTTTCTAACTCATCTCTGATACCTTCTGGAATACCATCTCTAGAGAAATCTGCAATTAGCTCATCAAGCTTGTTTAAAAATTCACTATTAGTATAAGCACCTCTAATTGGTGAATCTATGGTGATTAACTTGTTTACAAAATGCCAATATTGATTATCATTGTTTAACAGTTTCATTTCTTCAAGCCATGATAAAGCAAGTTGCCCCAATACACCACCCATGGAATACCCAATAACTGTTATCGGTTGATCTTGTGAAAAATTATCCCGACTAGTTATTATAGCTTTTGCTACGACCATAGCATTTAATCTCAGATCTTCTCCAGATTCATTTAGATTTATAGTGATAACATTATTATTCAGTAACAACTCATTTAAAAATTCATATTCGGAAAAATAGTAACTATTATCCATTTCATTATTGGGATCATAACCTTCGACGAAAAGGACATTATTATCGGTCGAGCTATTAGCTTCATTATAGGTTATGACACCATAATCTAAAGCCTCAAAACTTGAAGAGTTGTTTAAAAAATAGGATGTTACACTTATGTCGTAAAGATACTCTTCATTTTCAACAATAATATTACTTGTTGATCTTATTCGTCTTCTAACTACTAAATCATAGTTACCTTCAACGTAATACTTGTTGTGAAAAACCACATCTGCATTAGTTGATTGAGTTACCCAAGCAGTTTGTTTACCATCACCCCACTCTACTTGGAAATCACATATTACGTTGATAGTATCTAATACAACTGTTGTATCGGCAAGAATTTCACTATAGAAATCAGAAGCGTGTAAACTTATCTGAAAACCTACATTAATAGGTATTTCTTTTCTACTAAGTTCTTGTTGAGTCACCCTGATTTTTATATTTGAGTTAGCTTCATAGTAATTTAATCTGCTTGAAAAATCAACATCATTGTATGTTGTTTCAAAATCGAATGGTTCCACAAGTTCAGGATATAAATACCCTTGAGATAAAAGTGTGACAGGTATTAATAAAAGAAATAGGACATAAATAGAAATTTTCATAATTACTCCATTTACTTAAGGGGGTTAAATCAAACAATACAATATAATTCTTAAACATTTAATTGCATCATTCTTGTAATAAGTCTAAGAATCCATATTCCTAAACAGCATATAATTAGAAATATGAAAATGTAAATTTCGAAAGTTAAAATTAATAACAAAACATACTGATTAAAAAAACAATTAAACAGAGTTTTTCTCATTTATCATCTATATTACAAAACATTTATTAGCATTAATTTTTGAAGTTCCCTTTAACAAAATATATTTATATAATAAAAATATTACATTTTGAGAATTAGTGAAATTCTTAGCTTTAAAATTATCTTCTAATTTACTTTACTCAAGAAAATCGAGAAGTCATAGAAAGATGTTCTAAAAAAATGGTGTAAAAGTATTTAGATATAGTTTGGATAATATTTTTAATGTCTTTATAAAGACCTGATGGTAGTTATATTTAAGTTCATAACTTGAAAATACAATATCGAAATATTCTATATCATTTGATTTTCAGTGAGATTTGAAGGTTAACTATTTAAAGAGTTTTATATAGTTGTTTCTCTTATAATTGTAGGTAAAATCAATTGAATAATAATAGCATACAGTTACAATTGATAATCATGATAAAGCAAGTTACATGCTATATATATTTTAAAAGAGGGGTACTTGTTACAATTATTTATGGAATTCTGTTTTGTCTTGAATAATAGTAGCAATGTTAGGATCTATCTTCTTTTTAAAATCTCCCAATCTTCCATTATAAGTTCCTTTTACATTGGTCAATGCTCTGTATCCTTCATCGCCTTCGGCATATTCTGAATTTATCAAGAGAACTTTTTGGGGAATGATTGGAATTTCAGTAATCTGAATATTTCTATTTTCTGTTATTATAAAATTTATACCAAACACTTTAAAATTATTCTCAGTATTCAGATAGGCTATGAATATTCTATATTGATTCTTGCCTAATATTTTTACTCTATAGCTATCAACTTTCTTAATTATTATTTTATCAATAGTAGAATTAACAACCCCTGATTTAAGATAATTTTTTAATTTATGAAGATTGTTGGTTTTTAAGGCCTGCTCTAGAGAATTCAAAAAATTCTTTATATTTGCATGCATTTTTGTGCCGGGGATGGTATTAAAATCAACGACATCACTTTCAAGTAATTTGTAAAATTTAATTTCTCTTAGTGCAGAATATATACGATTCTTTAGGACATTTTTTTTTATTTTAAAACTTTTACTAAGTTTAGTTAGAGATACTTCTTTAGGTATGTATTTTTTAAGTATTTTTTTATCAGTATTATTTAAAAAAGAATAACTATCTATCTCATTAAGGATTGATTTCGATTCTGATATATCTTGAGCTGCTTCAAATTCACAATCACAATTATCTAAAGAATTAATTTTAATGTCTTGCACTAATTTTATGTTTTTTTTATCTAATTTGTGTAAATCGATACATAGATTTTTTGCTACTGTATAAACCCAATTAGTAAGATTATCCATATTGACTTTTTCAATATTCAAGTAATATTGAATCATAGTCTGTTGGATTACATCATCATTATAAATATTACCGTATAGATACTTTTTGGCAACTCTACCAGCAATTATTTCAACTCTTTTCATATTGTCAGTCATACTATCTACACCTTCCTAACTAACTATTATATAATAAAATAAGCTATCTTTCTATGATTTTCATAATTTCCCAGTAAACTAATTAGGAGAAGATATGAAAAAATTATATTTAACATTATTATTATTACTTTGTTATGTATTTGTCTATTCTGGTCAAGTGAAATATGAAAATGTTCCAATTGCAAACTGGTCTGATTTAAATGGAGTAGACTATTCAATTATCTATGAGGATGAAGGAATGATCCTTGTGAAGTTAAGTACTGGAGAAATTATTGTGGTAATAGAAGAGAATTAGTTAGTTCAATGTTGTGTATTTTACTAGAAGAAGTTAGGTGCTAATTTCTTTTAATCTAAAAAATCAAATAAGAAAATGATTGATATAAAGCGGTATATTTACAAGAAGTGAAATCTATCTGTTATAAGTTAGTATAACAACTTTGTAATAGTTTTTATATTGAAGATTTGACGCATATATATATAACAGATATTATTCTTGAGAAATGGTAAGAGATAACTTTATTAAAACATTATCAATAATGAAATCTCCATTGATTGAACATTTACTACTGCAGAGTTTCATTTCTTGTGTATAATTGATATCTATTGATTAACATATATTGATAATAAAAACTTGAAGAATAAATTAGTTGAGATTAAACTTTTCTAATCTTCTAATCATGGCATGACGAGAAATACCTAATAATTTAGCAGCTTGACTCTGGTTATTATTACTTCTTTCCAGAGCTTCTATAATCAAACTCTTTTCGTTATCATCAAGGTTAAGATTTGTTTTAGAGCATCGTCCAGGAACATTGTTATTATTGGACACTATTCCAAAATGCTTTAAGGTAAGAACATTATGATCACAGAAGATCATCGCTTTTTCCACAATATTTTTAAGCTCTCTAATATTACCTTCGAAGTCAAGTTTTGCTATTTCGTCATAAACTTCAGGTTCTATTCTTGGAACTGTTTTTTTATTTTCTCGGCTAAACCTTATAACAAAGCTATCAATCAAAGCAGGAATATCTTCTTTTCTATTTCTTAAAAGGGGTAGGTTAATAGAAAAACCATTAAGCCTGTGGAAAAGATCACCTCTGAATTCTTTATTCTGAATCATACTTTCTAAATCTCTGTTAGTTGCTGAGATAATTCTAACACTAACTTGTTTTGCTTGTTGAGAGCCAAGGGGATAAAACTCTTGAGATTCAATTGCTCGCAGAAGTTTACTTTGAACACTAAATGATAAGTCTCCAATTTCATCTAAAAAGAGAGTTCCTTTGTTTGCTAATTCAAAGAAGCCCTTTTTACTCTTCTCTGCTCCTGTAAAAGCACCTTTCTCATATCCAAAGAACTCAGATTCAAACATCGTATCTGGAATCGCAGAGCAATTTACACTAATAATAAGATTGTCTTTTCTTTCGCTTATGTTATGAATCAAATGAGCTAAAACTTCTTTACCTGTTCCTGTTTCTCCTTTGAGAAGAATATTTACAGTATCAAACTTACTTATTCGATATGCATCAGCAATCATTTTCTTAGAATTTTCACTGATACTGATGATGTGTTTTGAATATTTATTGGCAATATTATCAAGAATATAGGCTTTTTGCTCTGTCAAGGTTGCTAATTTATCTTTATTTTGTTTGGAAGTATTGATTCTTTCCAAGGCTATTAAGAGATCATTGTGAGTAAATGGTTTCTTTAGATAATCAGTAGCTCCTAATCTCATTGCTTCAATTACAGTATCCATATCGCCATGTCCAGAAATCATGATTACATCGATGTTAGGGAATTGATTTTTTACCTCTATCAGAATATCTAATCCCGAGCCATCAGTGAGTTTGATGTCTTGAACAATTATATCTATCTTATTATTCTTTAGAATCTCTCTCTCTTCAGCAATAGAATGAGCTCTAAAGGTATGATAATCATTTATTTCAAAAAATTCTTGGAGCTCAAAGGTTATTCTTTTTTCATCATCAACAATTAAGGCAGTCTGTTCAAAATTCGTCATTAATTTCCTCTGTTATTTTTGGTAAAGTAATTTTAAAAGCGGTGAAATCTTTTTCTAACAAGGATATAGTCCCATTATGTTCTGAAATTATTCCGTAAACAATGGATAGTCCTAAACCTGTTCCTTTTCCAGGTGGTTTGGTAGTGAAGAAAGGTAAGAATAGCTTTTCTTTAATATTTTCCGGAATAACTTCACCATTATTTTCGATTATCAGAATATAATTTTTAGAATCTTGTGAGAGGTTTAATTTAATAATTTTCTCTCCGGAAATAGATTCTAACGCATCTTTAGCATTTGTTAAAAGATTGAGTATAACTTGTTCAACTTGGTAAGTGTTACCATAAATCCAAGCCTCAGGAGTTTCAGTTTTGATTTTAATCTCAATATTATGATTTGAATATTGTTCAGTGACTAGTTTGAGAGCATTATTAATAGTTGAATTTAGTTCAAACTGAGTAAACTCATTTTGGGTTTGCTTTCTGGAGAATACTCTAATGTGGTCTATAACAGAGCTCATTCTGGAAATATCGTGAAGAATCAACCCCATTCTTTCAATGAAATAGTCTTCATTATACCCTTTTTTTTGAAAACTCAATTTCATGTTTTCTAACGCGAAGCTAATACATTGGAGAGGTTGATTTAATTCGTGAGCAATACCTGCAGCTAACTCACCAAGTGAAACTAATCTACTCTGTTCAACAATTGCTCTTTGATGTTCCATTCGCTTGTTAGTCTCTTCTTTTACGCGTATTTCTAATTCTTGATTAAGTTCTTCTTTAATTTTGATAATTTTCTTTTGTGTAAAAAAACGTTGAAGGCTAATAAATACAATGATAACTATAGCAATTAGGGCTAATAGTCTCTGATAATTTAGTTGTTTGAGTTTGAGTTTTGCTAGTTCACTATCTACTTCTAAATCTTTGATGATATTATCTTTTTTTTCAGTTTCATATTTTATTCTTAGTTCTTCTAAAGAGTTGAGCTTGTCTTCTTCTGAAATGCGGTCTAACAGTTTAGCATAAACTAACAAAGAATCGTAGGCTTCTTGGTAGTTGTTAAGTTTAGCATAACTCAGAGATAGGATATTATTTGTTTTCAAGATATATCTGTTTTCAGAAAGTTCATAGGAAATACGATTGGCTTTCTCAGCATATTCGATAGCTTTATTCCATTTGCTTAAGTTAGTGTAAGATGTTGCTATATTTATATAATTTCTTGCTATATATCTCTCGTTCCGATTATTATTTTCTAAGCTTTTGAGTGAATATTCAATACTCTTATCAAAGTCACCAACATTCTGGTAGAGAATAGCAAGATTTCCGTATGCAGAATATTTAGTATTTTCAAAACCATAAGTTTCGCAGAGGGTTAAAAGAGTATCATAAGCAGGAATAGCAAGATCATACAAATCTATCTTGTTATAGGTAACAGCTAAATTTAAGTAGCAACTTACTAAAGTCTGGATATCTTGTAAACTATCAGCTAAAACAATACTATTATGAAAGCTCTCAATAGCTAATTCATACTGTTCAGCAAAAAAATAAATAGCTCCGAGATTTTGATAGGACTTGGCTAATGCTCCATCTTTACCTAACCTTTCTTTTATTTCAATAGACTTAATTGCATATTCATAAGCAATATTATATTTCTTCTGTTTATTAAATAAGGCAGAAATATTGTTGTAGAGATAAGCAGCAAACATTTGGTCTTCGATATATGGCAGATACTCTAAAGCTTGGCTGTAATTATCCCAAGATTTGTCATACTCCTCTTTATCCAAATAAATACTTCCTAATTCTAAGTAGCTTGCAGCAATATCTATTTTAAAATCATTCTTCTGGGCTATCTGTAAAGCTTTTGTTTGATATTCAACTGAATTATTATAATCACGAATGTCTTTATAGTAATTGCTTAAATTATCAAATGTGCGAATATATTCATGCTTACTATCAATTTTTGGTAATAATTTTTCAGCATTTAAAATAGCATCTTTGGCATTTTCAAGATCATTTAGTTTATCATAAATTTGAAAGAGAGAATTATAAGATATTACTAAATTGAGATAATTATTCAAATTTTTAAAAATAGCCACACCTTGCAAGAGGTAATTAAGACTGGAATCATAATCATTCTTAGCTTGGTATTGAATTCCTATATTATAAAAAGCTCTTCCTACATTTAGAGAATCTCCTTCTTCACGAGCAATATCAATTACTCTCAAGTTTAATTCTATTAATTCAGAATGATAGCCACTTTTCAAATACTTGTTGTTAATTGTAGTAAAATTCTTGAGTAAATAATCATCACTCTTACTTAACTCTTCTTGTAATTCATCTCCCCAAAGAAGAGAAAATGACATAACAAAGATAAGATGTATTAACAGAGTTTTAGTAATGATTTTCATTAACTTTCCTTATTTATTAAAGTATTTTTCAATTCATTTTCATTATTACTATTCGTCTATATTTTTGTCAATTTAAAATCAACAAAAAAAAGGGACTATGTGGTGTTAGTCCCTTTTGTGTAGTGGTATGGTGAAAGGGTTTATTTCAAGTTAGGGTTATTTCCTACTTGAGTGTTTCTATTAACTTTATATATTTTGGCAGGGGCAATTTCATCGGTAGAGGCAACGATTTTGTAGAAGTAAACAGCTTTGCGACTAATATTAGTAATTTGGTTATAGTCAGCGTTTTCATCTGTAAAAGAGTTGGTATCAACGATAGAGTAAGGTTCACCCCAGTCTTGGTCGAGTCTTTCAACCCGATAGATTTTATAGGATTTAGCAGCGGTTACTTCATCCCAAGTAATAGTGCAAATATCTCCATTTCTTTGGGTGATGATATTTTTAGGAGTAACCAAGGTTTTGAGCAAGATAGTATAATCTGCATCATCATTTCTATTTACGACATTATAGGCTTTAGCAATGTTATTTCTCATAATTCTGATAAACCACCAGCCTGTTTCAGCGACTTCGATTTCCAGTTTCTCATTATTGAGGGCTTGGTAATCCCATGAATTCAAATCGACATCCGAGCCATCTGCAAAGGCACTGTAATAGACATTCACTTGGACTTCTTCATCTTTTTGAACAGTAAGCTCGAAGTATTTCAAGTCAGAAGTTCCGGCAAAGGAATAGAAGTCAGTATCATTTTCAGGCAAGGAACGATTGAATAGGCTTTGGGTAAGGTCTAATTCATCAGCATCATTCAAGGAATCATTATCATCACTGACATAAAGAAGAACAGAGTCAGCGATAACTTCATCGGAATGATTATCAGTAACAGTGAAGAAGACAGTTGTTTGACCTTCGAAAGATTCGATTGGGGTAAAATCAACTTCCACTCCTCTAATGGCAACAGCAACATTATCATTCTCTTCCACTGCGATAGTAAGAGTAACTTCAGCATCATCGACATCAGAGAGATAAGGAAGGAAGTCTTGAGTAGAAGTTTCGCCACTTGTAATAGCGAATGATTCCGGTAGATTCATAGAAGGTAAGTCATTAACATTATTGACGATAATAGCGAAAGTAGCTTCAATGCTATCATCATAGATATTAAGGGCTTCGACATTAACATTAATGGTTCCGTAGAAGTTTTCGGGAGGATTAACCCAAAGTTGATAGTTTTGGTCAAGGGTAACTTCAGCACCTTGAACATCAGCAGAAGCAAAGAAGATAACTTGAGTATTATCTCTATTTTCAACAATGGAAGTAAGGTTTCCGATAAGTTGAGAACCGGCATCTTCTTCGATTTGAGTGTTGGTATAAGTGTCAACGAATTGAAGAGTAGCACCGAATTCCACTTCCACAGAGTTATCAAATTCATTATATTCCATAGGAGTAACATCTCTAATGACAGCCACGATAGAGCCAAATTCGGAAGTAGCAGTCCATGAGATTGAGATTTCATCACTTGCCTCACTTTCAATAGAGAATTCTCGGGAAGCAATCAAAGTTGAGTCAGAAGCAATCACATGATAGAAATCAAGCCAGCCGGAACCGGTAGCTCTTCCTTCATTCATCAAGTTAGCAGTGATAGTAATAGTTTGTCCCATGGAAGGAGAAGAGTCAGATAATTCCAGAGAACCATCGTTTCTATGCTTATCACCACGATTTGCCACAGCCCAGAAAACCATATTTGGAGCAGGACCAACAATAAGAACACGCGAAGCCAAGTTATTATCTTCATTGGTTTCTTCAATATCGTTATTGGTGTCAAGCTCAACTCTGATAACATGAGCACCCGAAACAGGGGAAGAGAAGTTGGCAGTAGCTTGAACAGCATCATTATGGTTAGCTTCCAAGCCATTAACAAGAATAGGAGCACCAAGCTGAACTGAATCAACATAGAACTTCACTTCAAAGTCATCTTCAACATTGCCAGAACCATGATTCTCAAAGGAAGATTGAATAGTAATAGCTTCATTTTCATCAGGATTAAGGATTTCAGGATTAATATATTCACTCCAAGCGACTAAGTCAGGAAGCTGTTCATAGACAACCATCACGAAGGAATCAACATTATTAGATTCATAGATTTCATTGTCATAATCACCAAGGAAATGATTGGCATGTCCGGGATTTGGATTGATATTTCCAGCCATATTCTCGCCTTGAGTAATATCAACATGACAAGTAATCTTGTGAGTTCCTATTTCATTCCAGACTTGTGTTGCCCTTGCGACTGTTGTTCCTTCATTGCCGGGAATATTCACGATTTGGTCAGCATCGATTTGGACAGGAACAGCTCCGACAGCAAAAGGTTCATGAGGGAACCAATCATAGAAAACAACCCGAACATTATCAGCTTGCCAAGAAGCTCTGGAAGAGACCATTCTTCCCACAGAAGCAGAAGAACCGACAGTTGTGGAATAATAATCACTATGAGCCCAAGGATAGAAGTCATAGCCTAACCATCTTTCACGATCATTGTTAAGTTCATTGTATTCAGCGAAGTCATCATTAGGGTCAACGGTAACTCTCAAAAGATAACCATCAGAATTTGGCACAAGCCAAGCATCACTTGTTACATCATAGACTATATCATTAGAGCCAATGGCAGGAATAACTATAATATTACCAATCTGTTGCCAAGCACCTGTTATGACACCATTATTATAAGGAGCATATTCAAACTTAACTTCTACATTCTCGGCAGAATCAGTTCCTGTATTTTCAATATCAGCAGTGAAGTTAACTTGTCCCACTCCGAAATTAGGATTATAGTTAGAGATTTCCAGTGATTTATAGCGAATAGAGAAGTCCCAATCCGGATTCTTTACTTCAATAGAGGAAGTTCTGACATTGTTAGTTTCATCATCTTCAGCAATGATTCCGGGAATTGGAGGGTCAACAGTAACCCTAAATTCATACCATCCTGCTTGTCCCACTGGAATAAGAATATCAGCATCAAAATCAAGATAAACTGATTCAAAGGCAGATAAAGCAGGAACATCAATCACAGAGAAAGGAACCCAAACATTACCTGTTGCATTTCCTTTATATTCAACAGTGGCAGTAGTGGCTTCTGATTCTGTTACAAGAAGATTCCTAATAGTAGTGTTTCCTGTGAAAGGTCTTCCTACAACTCCATGATTACGATAGGCAGGAAGCCCTGTATAGTAGATGTTGATAGGGGAAAGGTCTGGAAGGGAAGGATAAATATACTTGTTATGATTATCATAGTTGTTATTAGTATAATCTTCAGAAGCCATATCTGCATGAATAGCCTCGCCATGGAAGTAATACCAACCTTCGACTGCTACTCCAGGATGCTCAAATTCATAGTATTCTGTTTGACCAACTTCTAAACCACCAGCAATAAACCAATTCTGCAAGTTCATTCCACCCATTCCTACTAAGCCTTCATTCAAATTAACTGTAATATCTTCTTCTATATCAAGAGTTCCTACATTGGAAACAGTTACGAAAATATCAAAAGTATCGTCTGTAGGAGGATTAATTCGAGGGAATTGGGAATGAAGAGTAGAAATTTGAATCCGTAAATCATATCTTTCAGGACGAGGAATAATCTGTATAGTTGTACTTTCAGTTCCTTCCAGAGTATAATCTGTGACATAAACATCAATATTATAGAGTCCGACTGTGTTTGGAGCTGGCATAGTATAAGAATAATTTCCCCAAGAATTTGTATGAGTTGTGTAAGTTTGACCTGTTTCGCGAATGGTGATTCTAACAAAAGAACCAGAAACATCAAGATTTGGGTCAAGCACATCTACATAATTAGCAGAACCATAGACAGTGAAGTTCTGTCCTGAATTCTCATATAATACTCCGGGAGAAGCTGTAGCTGTTACATCAATGGAACCGGGTACAATAACATCTCCTACAACAAGTGGACGAGATGCAAAGTTGTTGAGATTATTATCTTCTACTAAGGCTATGTTGGCATTGTTGCGATTTACATGCACCTTGACAGGAAGGAATCCTTCTTCAAGTGGAATAACAGAAGTTTCAAGAGTTACTGAAGAATTACCTGCAATGAAGTCTATTACTTGAATATCAAAAACTACTTCATCAAGTAAGAAGGTAACAGGAACATCTTCAGCCGACATATCACCCCAATTCTGAATATGAGCAGTAACTTGAACTTCTTCACCTAAATCTGGATGATAATTATCAAACTCAATATGGGAAGCATAGAGTCCTAAATCTAAGCCTTCATCAACTACAAGAGGACCGGCTTTCCATAAAGTTGCTTGTCCTTCCGAAGCCTTAAATCCAGCATCGTAAGCACTAAATCTATAATGAGGATTATAGCCATAAGGAACCTCTACAAAACAGTTATACAACTTGCCATTGTTATAACTTACATCAAGAGGGTCAACTTCATCCATCTCTATTACAAGCTCATTCTCATCTAAAACATCCCCATCATGATTAAGGTCTAACCAGAAAAGAGGATAACCATCTGCAGGAGCTTGATTATCTATATCTGTATAAAGAACTCTGAACTCGAAGTTTGTGCCTGCTAAAGCCGTGCTTGGGTTAACTCCAAGGCTTGCCAAATAAGGGTCAGCTTCAGGATAAGTAAGAGTTGATGTATTAGAATTACTGAAAACAAAGGCTGTTACAGTAGCTGTTTGAGTAGCCAATTCCACTGTGTTGAGAGTTATATCAAGAGAATATTCTCCAATAGCATCAGGAGTGAAAGAAACTTCCAATGTATAATCTTTGCCAACATCAAGGGTGAAGTCTTCATCATCAAGAGAAGTTATATCAGCATCTTCATAATCAAAATCAGCAAAGTGTAGCTCAACATTACCAGTATTGAAAAGCTTCATGGTAGTTGTTTCAGTTGATGCAAGCTCGACATTACCGAAATCATGAAGATTATTATTCCAATTAATAGTGAATGCAGGATTTGGGTCTTCTCCTCTTCCAAACATGACAAAATTAACAAGATTAACATCATCATAAGTTATTTCTAAATCTACATTGTTATAGAAAATTGTAGCAAGAGGGGTAAAGATAACTTCAATAACTTCCTCCTCGCCTCCTGCTAATTCAAGGTCTTCTACTTGAGGATTAAGAGTGAAGGCAGGATCAGCTGGTATTAATGAGTTAACTGTAAGAGGGATATTACCTGTATTCTTCAAAGTAATTTCCATAGTCTTACTGCTTCCAACTGCAACATTACCAAAATCAAGCTGTCCATTGGCAGGTAAATAACCAAAAATAGCATCTTGGACTATGAAAGTAACAGGAATAGTTAATTCTGGAGTATTTGCATCATTTGACTGAATAGTAATTTCAGTTGTATAAGTGCCGACTGCAATATCTCCATCGAAATGAAGTTCATTTGGTTCTGCTGAATTACCGGCAATAATACCATTGGCATCATCTGCAACTAACCAAACTGCTCCATCTATAAGATTATAGTTCAAAGGTTCAGAACCTTCATTCTCGATAGCGAATTTATAATCTACATCTACGCCAAAACCTGTTATCACTACTATAGGATTGGCAGAAACAGCAATGGATGCACCATTTACTGTTAAGGTTATGGGTATAGTAACTATTGGATTATTTAAGTCATCTGTATTTATAGTTAGATTAGCTGAATATTCTCCTCCTGCTAAATCAATTTGTCCCAAAGTTACTGTAACAAGTAAAGAGTCCCCGGCTTCTATAAGTGCTGTCTCACCATCTAAAGATATCCAAGACTCATCTTCAAGTAATTCTACATTAAGGTCAGCGACAGGAGAATCATTAAATATCTTGAAAGTCTTATTTGTTGTTACACCATAATCAACAGTGGCTGAAAGGCTTGAGATGTTATCACGATACTGTCCCATAACAGCTTGACCTGTAAAGCTACATACTATTTCTCCAGCATTAGTGGAAAGAAGTAATTCATCACTATAATTTCCGTAGGATTCAGGATTGAAAGAAACAGTGATTTCACTGGAAAGCCCACTTCCTATAACAGTTGGAATAAAGCCTACACTAAAAGGAGAATCAGGCTCTGTAATCTCAAGCTCTAAAGCAAGACTACCTGTACTGTTTATAGTAAAGGAATATGAGTTTTCTGAACCTGCTGCGACTAAACCGAAGTCATGATTTTCATCGCCTGTAATAGTATAAGCAGGAGTTCCAACAATAAAGGTTGAAGTTGGTGCAAAAGTATCTAAAGTATCACCTTCAGCATTAACTAAATCAATACGATAGTAGTAATTACCTTCAGCAAAACCTCTTGCTGGTGATGCAACTTCACGAGTAAAACTATTAGTAATTCCACTGAAAATCATATCGACATTAGAATCAGAAGCAACTTCATTCTCAGCTTCATCTAAGATAGAAATGATTGTTGTAATTGTTCCAGCTGTTTGATTAGTTAAAATTGAATAAGTAAACTCTGGATTTTCTTCTGTTGTAAGCGAAGTTGATGTCATCATTACCGAACCAATATAGGTCTCATCTGGAAGAGTATATTCTCTTACAAGAAGATCAGAATCCTCCCAATCATCTCTTAAAGCAATAACACTTAAGGTTACTTCATCTCCAGGATTGAAAGTTAGTGGCTCAATATAGATTTCTGATTCAACACTTGGAAGCGAACCATCTAAGGTATAATACATGCTTGCTTCAGCCATTTCATTAGAAATTGTTACTGTTATTGCTTCATAATAAATACCTGAAGCTAAATCAATTTCAGGATTTGAAACTTTTCCTGTAATTTGGTAATCAACTAAAGCTTCTTCCGAATTATACCATCCACTTTTGATTGCGATGGCTCTAAAACTATATTCACTGTCTTCCTCTAAGGTAATTGGAGCTGAATATATTTGACCTGTTAATGGGTCAGAACCATCCAAAGTGTAATAAACAATGGCACTACTTGTAGATGAGGTAATTATTACTTCTATTGCTTCAGTATAGATACCAGAAAGATAATTAAAGGTGGGACTTGCTACCTTGTTTCTTACTTGATAATCTCTAACTACTGGATTAGAATCAATATAATTCTCTAATACTGCTATTGCTTGGATAGTAACTTCAGAAGGAGAATTTAAGACTATCTGACCTTCATAAAGATTACTTTCACTTGTAGGAAGAGTATTGTTAGTTGTATAATAAATAGATGCAGTAGGATAATCTGGCACTGATAAAGTTAAATTAAGAGTTCCTTCATAATCTCCTGAATCATGACTAAAAACAACTTGTGATAACTGACCTGTTACTTCAAAATTAGCTTGCATAACTTCTGAATTAGCCCAGTTCTCTTTGATAGCAATGGCTTTTATAGTTAATGAAGAGAAGTTATCAACTAAAATAGGAGTACCATCATAAAGACTACTGGCTTCAGTTGGAATAGTGTTATCCAAGGTATAGCGAATCTCACTATCTTCTGTTGTAGTAGCAAGAGTAATTTCGATAGGAGAAGAGTAGATGCCAGGTTCAAGACTTGGAGAAGGAATAGCAACCTGACCTGTAATAGTATAAGTCGCTTCAACAACATCACTCTCTTCATATCCCTCTTTATAAGCAATTGCTTTGATGGTAGTTACGGTATGCTCAAGTAATATGATTGGATCAGAGTAAAGAGTGGCCTCTTGATTAGGTATTGAACCGTCTAAAGTAAAGTAGATACTTGCTCCTTCAACATTACTTAGACTGATATTTTGCTCACTTGTGAAGTTTCCTGCTTCAGGTGAGAAAGTTACTAAATCTAACTTAGGTAAAGTAGAGTAAGTTTCTGAAACAACAACAGAAGGCATAAAGTTTTCTTTTTCGCTGTAAGCCTTAACTGTGATAGTCTGATTTAAGGCTATTTCAATAGGATTTCCTTCTGTATAGAGGACTTTACTAGCACTAATAATTGGATCTGATCCGTCAATAGTGTAGTAAATTTCTACATCTTCTATTTCAGAGAATAATTCAATTGATAAAGCTTCATTATAACTACCTCCTGGTGTTAAGAAGATAGGGGCTTCGAGAATAGGTTTTACTAATAAGTCATATTCTGCAATAGGAGATGGGTCCCATTCAGCATTTAGGGCTTGAGTATATAATTTTAAATCTCCACCTATAGCTACACTTACAGGTTCTGAATAAAGAAGTTTATCACTTTCAAAGTTGTTAGCAAAATCATAAGGTTGATTCCCTTGATCTGCAATGTAGTAGAAGATTTGAGTGTTATCTCGTGGATGGGATAAGGTCAAATTAAAAGGATTATCTTGCCAGATAGACTCATCATATGTAATTTCAGGACTTTCGATAGCTAAATAATCTTGTGAGATTGTTAAATCATCCACAAAGAGATAAGTATAGAAAGCTGAAATTGGTTTAAAAGCTAAAAATAAGGTTTGATCTTCATAAGAATCATAAATTGCTGAGATATTTCTATAGCTTGTATTAGCTGTAAAATCTGGAAAGGCTGCAACAATAGAAAGATTATCTTCACTTGGTAATCCGGTGTTAGAAACAAGATACCAAGAATGGCTAGTAAATTGATTACTCTTTGCCTGGAAATTTATCTCATATTGTTTTCCTTGACTCATCTCGATTGGAGGTGAAAATAACCAATCATCTTGGCCACTAAGATAAATCTGCATACTATTGTTTCCAGAGTGAGCATTCCAATTGCTTACACTCCAGTGATAAGTATAACCAAGATTAATATCAGCCCAACCATCTGGCAATAAACCACTTGTGGTAGTTTCAAAACCTTCCTGATATGGGAATGTATTTATGGCATTACTTCCTGAGCTCGTAAAAGTGAATTCAGGATTATCTATAGTAATCCCAGTCCCTGCTTGCACAGTTGTCAGTGTCCAGAAATATTCTGTTCCACTTTCTAAATTTAGAGCTGGAATAAACCTATTTGATGAAGAATAACTCAAACCATCACTGTTTTCATCAAAATAGAAATAGTCTAAAACATCATTACCACCGCTACTTGTTCCAATTGTTAAATAATAACCTGCTACTGATTCCATATAATCCCAAGAAAATATTGGATAATCAGAATTAACATTGATAGACTCATCTATTGGGTTTAATGATGTTACGTATCCAGATAGGGTATAGGTTAAACTGAGAATATTTGAAGGACTTTCACCTGTTTTGAATCCTCTGGCTTTCAAAGTAACTTCTCCACCCCAAGGAATAGTAATTGGACTTGCATAGAGGTTACTAGCTGTTGTAGGTTCACTTCCGTCAAGAGTATAATATATGTCAACACCAGTTTCAACAGTGCTCAACTCAAGAGGGGTAATACTATTATATTCACCAGGAGCCCAACCATTATAAGTAATATTAGCTAAAGGTAAATCACTTGTATCAATTTCAAAAGTAACTGATACTTCTGTCATTAGATTATACATAATATTATGATTAGCAATCATAGCTTTGACAGTATAAGAATAGCTTTGATTTTCTTCTGTATTATAATCTTCATAATACCAAGGAGATTCATAAAGATGTACCATTTGAGGCATTTCTTCATCATTTCTTTGAATATAGAAAGACTCAACAGAGTAACCTTCTGGAGGAGTATAGTCCCAGTAAATTACTGGAATTTTATTATTTTCCCAGTCAAAAGCAGAAGCTAAAGACAGATTAGTTGGTGGGTCTAACAAATCAGATACTTCATCAGTATCTGCTGTAAGATAGGCATAATCTGTAGAATCTCTACTTGCATCGATGGTTGAAGTGAGAAAAACTCTTAAAGAATAAGTATATTCATCTCCGATAGTTATATCACCATCTTCATAGTATCCCCAGCCCATATTCTCAACTATTTGAGGGGAAGACCAATCATTCCGATTCAATTCATATTCTTCAATTTCATAATTTTCAGGAGCATTATATTCCCAGTTTAGAGAAATCTGGTTTTCATAATTTTCCCAGCTTGACTGATATCCATAAGTAAATGTGTCAGGTGCAGACTGAACAGCATTAACAAGGCTCATCAACATCAAAAAAACGATTAACAAACTTGATTTTTGCATTATTCCTCCCAATCTTAGTGTTTGTCTTGTGTTAAACTTGCAATTAATTGCTTTGGTAAAAAAGGTCGATAGATTACTTCAGCATTTCCACAAGTTGTGATTTTCTGTTTAAAATTTAAAGAGTAATCTGAGGTGATGATTATCACTTTACAACAATTTAGTTTCATTATTCTCTCCAATGTTTCAAAGTTACGAAAAACAGGGAATTCATGAATTATTACATAATGGGAATAATCTAAATTCTGTTTGAGAGTTATATCTATTTTATCAGGTGAAATTGAAGTGCTATCATAACCATTAGTTAGTAAATAGCTATCAATCTCATCCCTCAATCGACTCTCTCTTCCTAAAATTAGAATCTTACTCATTGCTCATTCCTCTGTTTTTTAGATTTACCCTTTATAAAGCAATAATGATGCCATTCAAAATAGTTAATGATTAATAGATTGATATATAATTGATTAACGATTAAAAGTAAATTAAAAGATGATGTGCGAAAATAATACAAAATATCATAGGTGTGCGAAAATAATACATTTCAGTAATAATTGACCAACAAGGTAAAATCTAAAATTTGTGTTGGAAATGAACATTATTTATCTTTACTTTAGAGTCATTTTTCTAAGTTGATAAAAAAAACTTTATTGACATTTAATACATAAGTTGATAAACTTGTTTATATTTTAAAATAGGGAGAGAATAGCTGTGAATAAGTATTGTATATTGCTATCAGGATGCGGTTATCGTGATGGTTCAGAGATAAATGAAGTAATTTTTAGTCTTTTATCTTTATCACAACAGGGGATTGATTATGACATCTTTGCTCCTAATCGAGAGCAATATGATACCATTAATCATTTAACCGGGGAAGAGATTACTCCCAAACGTAATATCTTAGAGGAATCTGCTCGTTTAACCAAAAAAGAAGTAAAATCTTTAGAGGATTTTAACATAGATTATTATGATGCCTTAATTTTACCTGGAGGATATGGGGCTTTAAAAAATACCACTAATTTCCCAGCTGAAGATAATCAGTGGAAGGTTAAAGCTGACATTGCTAAACTTATCATATCCTTTTATGAAGCTAAGAAACCTATTGGTGCTATTTGCATCTTTCCTTCTATATTAGCAATTCTATTTAAGGATAAAAAAATCAAAATTACAACAGGTTTAAACCCTGAGTCAAAGAAATTAATTAATTTCACTCAAGCTGAAGTTATTTTTATTGACTCAGATGAAATAGTCATAGATGAAAATAGTCTCATAATTTCCACACCTGCCTTTATGAATGATGTATCTTTAAGTATGGTGTATAATGGAATCAGCAAATTAATTAAGCAAATCAAAACAATGGTAAAATAATGAATATTAAAGAACTTGAAGCGCGTATTAATACTGAAGAACAGAGTATTGTAATATTAAATGATTTGAAGCAATATATTAATTATATGATACAGGAAGAGAAAGATACACAAATAGAAAAGTATCTGTCAAGAGCTATTAAAATGGCTGGAGACTTACAATTACCTCGGGAAGAGGGAGCACTATTAATTGAATTAGGAGTTCATTATTGGAACAAATTAGATTATAAGAGTGCTTTAAATATGTTTCGTCTTTCTTGTGGTATTTTTAAGCAAAGTAATAAAGAATATGATTTAGTTATTGCCACTCGTAGTGTGGGTGAGACTTATACAAAAATTGGCGACTATAATAATGCAATCTCATTCTTAAAGTTATCATTAGATTTTTTAGGAAAAGTAAAAGGACATGACATTAAGGAAGTTGAGGAATTACAAGCTGATATAAATAATTCCCTTGGCACAGGTTATCGTAAGTGTAAAAGCTATGCTTTGAGTATGAGTGCTTATTTTAGGGCATTAGAACTGCAAGAGAAACATAATCTTACTAATAAAATATGTCAAACTAATCTAAATATAGGTAAAATGTTTGTAGATATAGGCAATTTTGAACGAGCCTTAAAGTATTATAATAAAGCAGTGGAATTAGCTTTGATTACCAACGATAATCAAATTAAATCCCATGCCCATGCTCTTATTGGAAAACTTTACAGAAAGAATGGAAAATTCTCTCAAGCTATCCCTTTTTATCAAGAAGCTTTGAATTATCTTGAAAAGACAAGTAAGAAAAACAATTACTTTAGAACCAGAATTATGTATGAATCAGCTTTGAATTTTAAGGGACAAAGAGATTATGAAAAATTAATAGATGTTTGTGAATCGGCTTTAAAGCTTCTTCACCCTACAAATAACAATCTGTTTAAAGGAAAGTTTAAATATCTATATGGAACTACCTTAGACGATATGCAGAAGTATGAACAAGCAGAAAGTCTTTTCAAAACAGCCTTAGAAGATCTTTCTACAGAGGATACAGCAAACTCTTTGAAATACAAAATACTGCAGGCATTATCCCTCCTCTATGAGAAGCAAAATCTCTATGATAAAGCATATCAAACTTTAGTTGATTCTAATAACTATGTTGATTTAATGATTCAAGAAAAGCAAGATAAAGCTCTCTTGGAATTGGAAGCTAAATTCGAAAGTCAGCAAAAAGTAAGGGAAGAAATTATGCTTAAGAAGGTAAATCAAGAGGTTGTTGAATTGAAAGAAAAAGTCAGTAATCTCTCAAACTTAATTGATGAATATCAAGAGATTGATAGCTTTTTTGGAGTTATTCCTAAAGATAAAATTTTACAAGCTATCAAACAACACGAAGATTTCCATAAGCAAAACGGAACTGAATTAACGACCCTCAAAATTACACTTCTTGCAGACCGTGAAGTATCTAATGATTTGGTTGATAAAATTCTCTCAGATATGTCTAAACTTATTATGTTTTATATTAGAAATCAAGATGAGGTCGGAAGATGGGGACAAGATTCTCTTGTCTTAATTCTTGCTTATATGAATTCTAACGACTTAGATAAAATTATTGAAAAAATTAAATTCCCTATTTATAATGATATTTTAAAAAAAGAGAGAGATGCTAAATTCGATTTGAAATTTGAGTTGATGGATTAAAGAGCGAGGGGGAGTTAAGACCTCTTCAGTCGGACGGTGGACCAGACTGTCCGCCTTCTTGAAGAAACCCCGTCTGCTTGGCATCCACCCCTCCGTAGAGGGGAATAATGCGGGCAGGATACCCACGTTCCCAGTTAGGAAGAGAACACCCGCTGTCGGACGGTGGAGATTTTCTCCGCCACTTTATAGAAAAGACTCACACGAAGACACGAAGGGATGGAGAATTGAGAATTGAGCCCGTAAGTCTTAGTCCCCTCTATGAAAAGAGGGGTGGCATCGAAGATGACGGGGTGTTTGATAGATATTTAACTGTTGAAGTCCCCTCTTCTGTCGGACCATGAAGAAGGTGTATGGCAATACGCCCCTACAATTCTCACTTCTCCATTTCTCTTAATTCCCTGTTAATTTCATGTTAACTGAAACTTACCGATTAAAACTTGACAACATAATTATACCATTTAATTTTAGTATGAAATAGAAGCAAAATATGCTGAAAGGCGTATTATAAGTAGAAAACAATACCACACCATTCTACGCAGATCTTTTATTCGTGATAGATAAGTCTATTTGAGTGCTATAGTTAAAAAATATTTTGTTATAGTAAAAGGGGACTGTTTTGCCTCAAATTCATACTTATCATCATATTTGACTTAATGTTGAATAATTTATTTGTTTTGAACTTATTTTGTTAATTCAACTAAAAACCAAAAAATTTGGAGGATATGTGAAAAGATATCTGAATGTTTTTATTGTAATAATGATGATGTTAAGCATCACTTCGCTGATGGCTGACACATGGACAGAGGATTTTGAAAGTAATCCAAGTACAAATTATAGTGATACTTCTGTTACTATTAGTGGAAGAGTTTGGACAAAAGTTCAAGCTGGTAATTTCTCTTATGGAAATACAGCTGCTGGATCTTATGCTTTTACTATTAATGATGATTCTGCAGGAGCTCATGTAACTACCCCAGCTCTTAATACACTTGGAACAGTTAGTTTCAAATATGCTTATATTAATGGTTCCGATACTAATGTATTTGTCTTACAAAAATCTTATGATAACACAAATTTCGTAGATTTAGATACTCATACTTTAGGGGCCAGTGCTAATCAAAATTATGTAGATTATTCTTATGACATCAATGATTCTGCAACAGAAATCTATATCAGAGTTCTAAGTGATAACCAAAATGCTCATTTATTTATAGATGATTTTACTGTTACAGATTCAGGTAGTGGACCTCTTCCACTCGCAGCTGATTTCTCAGCTGATTATGTTACAGGTCTTGCCCCTCTAACTGTCAATTTCACTCCTTCAGTAACCGGTGGTACAGAACCTTACGGTTATGCTTGGGATTTTGATAATGATGATAATGTAGACTCTACTGAAGAAAACCCATCCCACACTTATAGCACAGTTGGCACTTTCTCAGTTAAATTAACAGTTACTGATGGTGCTTTAGCCTCAGTTGCAGAAGAAAAGACTGATTATATCACCACTTTAGAAGAGGGTGATACAAGTGAATTAATGACTAATGGTAATTTAGAATTATGGACAGACGCTACTCACCCAACAGATTGGAGTGTTGTAGAAAGTATTGAACAAGAAGGAACTATTGTTCATTCAGGTTCTTATTCAGCTAAACAAACAGCTGGTACAAAAGATCTTAGACAAGATGTAACCGGTATAATAGCTGGACAAAGCTACACTATTTCTTATTGGTATTTAGATAATGATACTAATGCTAAATCAAGAATTTATGCTTACTGGTTATCTGGAACTTCAACAAACTCAGATAATGCTGCTGAATTAAGACCAAGTGGCTATTCAACAGATAATGTAGCTTGGCAACAAGTATCTCACACTCTAGTAGCTCCTGCCGGAGTAGATGGCTTCAGATTTGAAGTAAGATCTTATAATGAAAACTCAGGTGGTGGAGTTATCTATTATGATGATTTCTCTATTATGGGTGCAGGTGGCACATCTCCTGACTTATTATCAGTAGATTTCGAAGCTGATGTTCTTACTGGTCAAGTACCTCTCACAGTTAACTTCACTAATTTAGTTAGCGGTGGAGTTTCTCCTTACTTGTATAGTTGGGATTTCGATGGTGATAACACAGAAGACTCTGATGCTGCTAATCCAACTTTCACATACTATGCAGTTGGAACTTATCCTGTGAAACTTTATGTTGTTGATTCAGGAACAAGTGATGGAACAGAATATAAGGCAGCTTATATCACTGTTACTACTTCAGGTGGAAGCACTTATTATAGTGGAATTACAGCTACTGAAGGTGAGGCTTTAAAAAGCCAATTAAAAACTTTAATATCTACTAATACAAATACAAGCTATGATGGTGCTCGTGCAGCCATGTATAGCAATATTGACAATATAAACAATACCGTAACATGCGTTTATACTGGTATGGAAGTTTCTCATTCTTATGGTGATACTTCTGCTCCGACAGATATTAACTGTGAACACACTTATGCTCAGAGCTGGATTGAAGATTATGATACTCAAAACGAAGTTACAAGAGCCAAGGCAGATGTTCACCACCTTTTCCCAACAGAATCAGGTGTCAACTCTTCTCGTGGTAATCTATCATTTGATGATGTTAACTCAGTTGAATATTCTTATAGTGAAGCAACTGGCTATGTATCATATCGTGGTACTAATGGTGAAGCAGTAACAGTATTCGAACCTGCAGACCAACATAAAGGTGATCTTGCAAGAGCTTTATTATATATGAATGTTCGTTATGATTTACCTCTTGCTCCTCCTATTCCTAATAATGGACCTATTAATGTTAATATGCTTCCAACTCTTTTAGAGTGGAATAGTGCGGACCCTGTTGATGCTGCTGAAATTACCAGAAATGATGAAATTGAAGATTACCAAGGTAATAGAAATCCATTTGTAGATTATCCAGAATGGGTAAACGCTATTTGGGGTGGAGAACCAGTTTATACTTGTTCTGTTCCTACAATGAATCCTGCCGGTGGTACATTTGACTCAGTTCAAAATGTTACTCTTTCAACTCTTACAGCAGATGCAGACATCTATTATACTACTAATGGTGATACTCCAACTTCTGCTTCTACTCTTTATACAGGAGCAATCGAAGTTGCTACTAATATGACTATCAAAGCTATTGCTGTTAAAGCTGGCTGGAATGATTCTCAAATGGCTTCAGAATCTTATGTTATCAATATTATTCCTACTGTTTCAATCTATGATATTCAGTATGTAGCTGATCCTGTAACTTCTGATGTTTCTGCTTATGATGGTCAAACTGTCAATGTTACTGGTATCGTAACTGCTGTAAATAGCTCAGGTTTCAATATCTCTGCTCCTGCAGGTGGTGCTTGGAATGGTATCCTTGTTTATAACAATACAGCTAATCCTACCATAGGTGACCAAGTTACCTTTAATGGAGAAGTTGATGAATACAACTATTTAACAGAACTTAAGAATATCAATGGCTTCCAAGTTCTTTCTCAAGGCAACTCAGTTACTCCTACAGTAATTACTACTGCTCAGGCATCTACAGAAGCCTATGAAGGTGTCTTAGTTACTGTTGAAAATGTTACTGTTACTGAAGAAGCTTCAACCTATAATGAATGGCTTGTTTCTGATGGTTCAGGCGATATTCAAATCGATGATGAATATGGTTATTTCCCTGATCCTGCTCCAATGTTAGGACAGGTTTATTCTTACATTACAGGTATTATTGACTACAAATATGGCTCATTTGGTATTAGCCCAAGAGACGCTAACGATCTTCAACTTGATTCATCTGTAAATCAATTACCTCTTGTAAGCAATGTTTCTCATTCTCCTCTAACTGTCTATGCAGCTGATGCAGTTACTGTTACAGCTGATGCTATAGATAATGATGGTACTATTGCTACTATCAACCTAAAGTGGGGAACTGCAAGTGGTGTCTATACTACAACTACTGCAATGACTCCTTCACGTGCAACTTATACAGCTGATATTCCTGCTCAAGTAGAAGGAACTTCTGTATATTATATTGTTGAAGCTACTGATGATGAAAGTGGCTTGACTACAAGTGATGAAGGAACTTATACAGTTAATGCAGAACCAAGTGGTGATGCTGCATCTGAACTCTTCTTCTCTGAATACATTGAAGGTGGCTCTTATAATAAAGCTATCGAAATTTTCAATGGTACTGGTGTTACTGTTGATTTATCAAATTATACAATCAAATATGGCTCAAATGGTGCTGCTTACTCAACTACTTACCTTTTAAGTGATTCTGGTGTAGCAAATTTAGCAAACAATGATGTCTTAGTTCTTGCTCATAGTTCTGCTAATGAAACTATTTTAGCAGCTGCTGATGCAACCCCATCTATTATTAATCATAATGGTGATGATGCTTATGGCTTGTTCAAGAATGATGTTCTAATTGACGTTATTGGTATTGCAGGTTCAGGCGATCCTGGTTCAGGTTGGGCAGTTGCAGGCGAAGCTAATGCTACAGCAAACCATACACTTGTAAGAAAACCTTCCATCGCAGCTCCAACCACAGATTGGGCTACTTCAGCAGGTACTGATACAAGTGATTCTCAATGGATTGTTTATGCTCAAGACGAAAGTTCATATATCGGTTCTCATCAATTTGAAGGTGGAACTGTTACTCCAGATGTAGTCGCAACTCCTGTAATCTCTCCTGCAGAAGGTCAATATAATGATGAAGTTGAAGTTACTATAACCTGTGCAACTGATGGTGCTACTATCTATTACACAATAGATGGTAATGACCCAACTAGTGCTTCTTCTGTGTATTCAGCTCCATTTACTCTAACTGCTGATGCAACTGTGAAAGCTTTTGCAGTAAAAGCTGATATGGATGATTCAGCTATTGCTGAAGCTATTTATACAATTACAACAATAGTTGAAACAGTAGAAACTCCAGTAATAACTCCTGCTACAGGTACTTATTATGCTGAACAGAGTGTAGCTATTGCCACAGCTACTGCTGATGCTACAATCTATTATACTATAGATGGTAATGACCCAACAACAGCTTCTTCTGTTTATTCAGAAGCCTTTGCTGTAACTGCTACAACTACTGTTAAGGCTTTTGCTGTAAAAGCAGGTATGACAGATAGTGAAATTGCTGAATCAATCATTACTATCGAAGAGTTAAATATTACTCCTGGTATGATTATCTCAGAATATATTGAAGGTAACTCTAACCATAAAGCTATCGAAATCTACAATGGTACTGGTGCTGATGTTGATTTAACACCTTACACAGTCAGATTAGGCTCTAACGGTGGTGATTGGGGTAACACTTGTGATATGCAAGGTACTCTTCTTGCTGGCGATGTTTATGTGATTGCTAATGCTTCTGCTGACCCTTCAATCCTTGCTGTAGCAGACACTACAAGTACTGTTACCTATTTTAACGGTGATGATGCTGTAGGGCTATTATACAACGATGTCTTGATTGATGCTGTTGGTGTTTATCAAACAGATCCAGGAGCTTCTTGGGATGTTGCTGGTGTAACAGGTGCTACTGTTAACCATACTTTAGTAAGAAAAAATTCTGTTACTCAAGGAACAACAGATTGGGCTCTTTCTGCAGGAACAGATGAAAGTAATTCTCAGTGGATTGTTTATCCTGTAGATACTTTCAACTATCTTGGTTACCATGGTATTGATGTAGTAGCTCTTCCTGAAATCTCACCTAACGGTGGTTCTTACACAGATGAGGTAGAAGTATCTATTACTTGCTTAACTGATGGTGCTACTATCTATTATACTATTGATGGAAACGATCCAACAACTGCTTCAACTCTATATTCAGGTCCATTTAGCTTAAATGCTGATGCTACTGTTAAAGCCTTTGCAGTAAAAGCAAGTTATACAGACAGTGAAATTGCTTCTGCAGACTTCACTATAGTCTCTGGTGGAGATATCCCAACAGGTATGATTATCTCTGAATATATCGAAGGTGGCTCAAATAATAAAGCTATCGAAATCTACAACGGTACAGGTGCTGAAGTTGATTTAACACCTTATATCGTGAAACTTGGTTCTAATGGTGGTGAATGGGGTAATACCTGTGATATGGTTGGTACCCTTGCAGCTGGTGATGTTTTCGTTATTGCAAACTCAGGATCTAATCCTGCTATCCTTGCCTTGGCTGATACCCTTAGTACTGTTACCTATTTCAACGGTGATGATGCAATCGGACTCTTCTACAATGAAGTTCTTATAGATCTTTTTGGTACTTATCAAACTGATCCTGGTACTGGTTGGGAAGTTGCTGGACTCGCTAATGCTACTGTTGATAAAACCTTAGTTAGAAAACTTACTGTTACTGAAGGAACAACTGACTGGGCTGCTTCTGCTGGTACAGATGCTACTGATTCACAGTGGGTTATCTATCCAATCGATACAATTGCTATGTTAGGAAGTCACACTACTCCTTTAGCAATAGTAGATGCTCCTGTTATCTCTCCTGATGGTGGAAATTATCAAGATGAAGTGGAAGTTTCAATTACTACAACTACTCCATCTGCTACTATCTACTATACTATAGATGGCTCTACTCCTACAGATGCTTCTCTGCTTTACTCTGCAGCTTTCACTTTAACTGAAGATGCTACTGTTAAAGCTATCGCTATGAAGGATGGAATGGTTACATCTACTATGACTTCTGCTGCCTTCACTGTTACTCAAGTAACATTTGATGATGGTTTCACTGTCTCAGAAACTGAAATGACTTTCACTTCTGAAGTTGGTGTTGAATCAGAAACTCAATCCTATACTATCTATATGCAAGCTGCTGATCTTGGTCTTGTAGAAGTTACAGGTGATTTCCAAATTCAAGACCCTGATGGTGCTTGGGGAAGTGATTTCTTCTTTGAACTTGCAGATGAAGAAGTTACTATCAATGTGAAATTCAATGCTACTAATGCTGGAACTGTCTATGGTCAAATTATTCACTCTATCGACGGTTACGATGATGTTATTATTGAATTAACTGGTACTGGAACAGAAGTTCTTCCAACTTCTATCTATGATATTCAATATGTAGCTGATCCTGCAACTAATGAAGCTTCTCCTTATGATGGACAAGAAGTTATCGTTGAAGGTATTGTTACTGCTAATAACTATGGTGGAAAATACTTCATCTCAGCTCCTGAAGGTGGTGCTTGGAATGCTATCTATGTTTATGATACTGCTAATGACCCAGCTCTTGGTGATTTAGTTAGAATCAGAGCTACTGTTGATGAGTATTATAACTGGACTGAACTTACTTCAGTTACAGAATATGAAGTTCTTTCACAAGGAAATACTATTCCTGCTCCGGTAGTTATTACTACTGCTGAACTTGCTTCTATGGAAGCTTATGAAAGTGTTTTAGTAACTATTGAAGGTGTAACAGTAACATCACTATCAACTTATGGTGAATGGTATGTTTCTGACGGCTCTGGTGATGCTCAAATTGATGATGGTTGCTATGCTTTAGCTCCTGCAGCTGCTGTAGATGATACTTTCATCTCTATTACAGGTGTTGTGGATTACTCATTTAGTAATTATGGTTTGAACCCACGTTCACTTGATGACTTCGTAATAGGTGGTGGTGTAACTGAACTTGATACACCTGTTATTACCTCTATTACTAAAGAAGTTGCTGGTATCGTAATCACTTGGGAAGCTGTAACAAATGCTAACTCTTATAAAGTATATGGTTCTATGAATCCTGATAGTGGATTTGAATTAATCCAAACTGTGGATACTAACTCATATACTAATAACGGTGCAGATAATATGAAATTCTTCAAGATTGAAGCATCTACTGATGCCTTCACTCCTGCCAAATAATAAATAACTGGGAGTATGGACTGAGGGCATCTTTGCCCTCAGGTGGAAGCAAAGGTGCTTCCACTCCCTAACTGGGAACGCGGGAATCCTGCCAGCTCTTCTCTAACTGGGAATGCGGGAATCCTGCCCGCTCTTCTTAACTGGGAACGCTGGCATCCTTGCCGGCACACTCAAATAAATTAAAGCCCTGCGAAAGCGGGGCTTTTTCTTTCTAACTGGGAACGCGGGATTCCAGCCCGCACTAACTGGGAACGCGGGATTCCAGCCCGCTCTTCTTAACTGGGATGCCCGCATTCCCAGTTAGAAATCTTTTAGTCCAGCACCTCCGTGCTGTAGGCGGGCAGGATGCCCGCATTCCCAGTTAGAAATCTTTTAGTCCAGCACTTCCGTGCTGTAGGCGGGCTGGAATCCCGCATTCCCAGTTAGAAATCTTTTAGTCCAGCACCTCTGTGCTGTAGGCGGGCAGGATGCCCGCATTCCCAGTTAGGAAGATGCCGGCGCTCCCAGTTATTTTCTCTTCATCCTATAGTACTCTCTTCTAAACTGAAGCCAAGCATTTTTCGTATTTCCTTCTTTTTTCATACGTTCAATCAAAGCCTCTCTTTCCTTATCACTAAGAGCCTTGTAGCCTGCTGATAAATCTTTACTCTTCTGACCAAATTGTTGATTATTTTCCACAATTGTGGGATTACTTTTCCTTCTTAATCGATAATTATCTTCTCTGCCATATTTCACAAAGGTAAAACCATCTCTTTTCGCTTGAGCTTTAGCTCCTCTTGGTAATGCTAATGTAACTTTGACCAATTTTTCGGTCCTCCTCTTTTGGTATTATTTGTTTAATTGTTTAATTGTTTAACTGTTTAATGTTTAGGATTCACTCTTCACTCTTCACTCTTCACTTATATATAGTGCCAACTTTTCTTACATTTGGTCAAATCTGCCAAAAATACTTGAAAATATTTTTCTTCTTTCCTTGCTAATATATTCTCTTTTAATGACTTCCCTTGCTTATCAAAATGCCCTTGGGAAGTCACTCGTTTAATGATTGGAATTATATCGAGACAGTAATGAATGCCCTTTGAAGTATAAATAAACTCAATCTCTCTATTGTATTAAAAATCTTCTTCTTCCCTTAAACCTTAAACCTTAACCCTTAAACCTTAAACCTTAAACCTTAAACCATTAAACCATTAAACCTTAAACCCTTCCCATCTCTCCTTTGTGTTTTTGTGTATTTCCGTGTTTTTGTGTTAAAATCTTCTTCTTATCCGTGGCTAAATAAAAAAAATGAAAAAAAAAGAAAAAAAGATTTGACAATCTTTATCAATATTCATAGTATGACATTGTAGTGGTGTGGTGACCAAAACAAAAACAAAGAACTTATGGAGGTTCGTATATGAAAAAGTTGCTTATCTTAGCGCTTTTGATTGCGTCCGTAACTTTTATTTTCGCTGTAGAATCAGATTATAGCGATGTCGTCGGATATGTGAAATATGAATTAACTGCTGGTGATTATAATATGATCGCTTTGCCAATGGATTCTGGAATAACTACTACAGCCGAACTAGCTGTTGCTATTAGTCCTAATGTAACTTCGATCTCAACATGGAATAATGCAACACATAGTTGGAAACAATATTCAGTGTCTGCTCCAACAACTTCATTTGATATTAACGATGGTGATGCATTGTTATTGTATTTATCAGCTGGTGATAATGTTGATTTCTATTGTGCTGGTACTCTTCCAACACAAGCTAATTTTGACTTTACTGGTGCTGATTATAATATGATAATGCTCCCACTTAATAGAAGTGAACTCTCAACCACAGCTTCTTTAGCTGCTTCAATTGGTACTGGTGTTACATCAATATCAACATGGAATAATGCAACACATAGTTGGAAACAATATTCAGTATCAGCTCCAACTACTTCATTTGATATAAATATTGGTGATGGTTTTTTGGTATATTCTAGTGAAACTTATACTGGCTGGAATGCTCCAGCTGGCAGAAATATAACTACTAAACGTGCAAGTGCACGTAAATAATATCGGGGAGAAAAAATGAAAAAATTATTAATTGTATCGTTATTTTTACTAACAGTTATGGGCTTGTTTGCACAAGGTACACCTTACAACTTACAATTCTTTATAACTGACACTAATGCGGAATTGCACGCACCTGGAGAATTTGGATATAAATGTGTTCAATACAATGCTGGCTTTGGTGGTGAAATGTGGGCCGCTCCAAATCCAGTTATGTTTTATAATTATCCAGAACAAGTTGATCAAAATACTGGAGAAACAAATTATAACCCAGCAAATGGACAACTTGTTATTCAAATGGCTCCAATGGTAAATTGGGGTGTTTTTGGCACAGTAGTTAGATTTTGGTTCATAGATTCATTTGGAACTGAAGTTGGACCTATCGAGGTTACAAAACTACCTGGAGTTGTCGATGGTGACGTATATCCAGGAACTGTTGCTTTTGGTTTGATACCAGTTTCTGGTCCCGAAGCTCCAGATTGGTGTACAGCAGTATATCCATTAGCAGGAGCTGTTAATGTACCTTCTTCATTTGATTTCGAATGGGCAAATGATGATGATACTGTTTTATATGATCTTTATTATCGTATAGTTGGTGCTGCTAATTGGACAAATCCTCTTAGTGATTATAATGAAACTTCAATTACTGTCAGTAATTTTGCTTATGCAACTGTATATGAATGGAAAGTTGAACCATTCTTATGGGCAGATATGCCAGGTGGAGATAAAGTATATCCTGAAGGTGAAGCACCTGTATGGACATTCACAACTGAAGATGCACCAATAGTTTACCCAACATGGGCAACTTATGCAACTCCTGCTGAAGATGCAGAGGGTGTAGCTATTGATGCAAGTTTAACTTGGACTTATGATGGTCCTGCAGTTGATGGTTATGAAGTTTGGGTTAATGGATTTGAACAAGGTGATGTAACTGAAATGGAATTTGTATTCCCTGAAGATTTAAACTATAATACTGAATACACTTGGGGTGTTGTTCCATTTATCTTAGAAGGTCCTGCACCTGATAAAAAAGCTTCTAAAGGTCGTCCTGTTGCAGTAAAAAGATATCCTGAAGGTCATAATTATGGCGATGCTATAACTACATGGTCATTTACTACAACAGCTTCTTATGAAACTGAAGTTCCTACTGTAATTGAAGGAACACCTGTAACTGTATCACTTGTAACTGTATTTACTAATCCTGTTCCTTTTGATTGGGCTCCAAATGGTCCTGTAGCTATTGGTGCTCCAATTATTCCATTACCACCACTTGCTGGTGCTTTCCAATTTGGTGCTACTATTGCTCAAAGTGTAGCTGGTACATTTACTTATACTTTCCAAATCGGTGCTACTGATTTTGAAGGTGTTCTTTATGTTGACGGTATTCAACAATTTGCTGGTACTTTCAATCTTGGTACTGTAATTGTTACTCTTGATTTCACAGGTGCTAAAGATGGTCATGAAGTTGTTGTTACAGAACCAACTCTTCCTGTAGAACTTTCATCATTCACAGCTGTTGCTCATGCTGATGAATATGTTACTTTAAACTGGGTAACAGAATCAGAAAGTAACTTATATGGATTCAACGTTTACAGAGCTGAAACTGATAACCAAGATCAAGCTATCAGAATCAACCCAACAACTGTTGCTCCAAATAACACAACTCAAACAACAAATTATTCTTACACAGATAATGAAGTTGAAGCTACAACATATTACTATTGGTTAGAAGTTGCTGAATTAAGTAACGAAAACACTTTCCATGGTCCTATCGTTGTAACAGTTGAAGATGATCCTGTAGTTCCTGGTATCACAGAAACTACTTTCCGTAACTTCGGTCCTTCACCTTTCACAACATCAACTTCTACTACTTTAAGAGTTAAAGAAGGCGAAACTGCTTCTGTAACTATTTATAACCTTTTAGGTCAAGTTGTAAGAAGAGAATCATTTAACGCTGGTGAACATAACTTCACTTTCAATGGTAAAGATACTAACAACAAATCAGTTGCTAATGGTATTTACTTTGTTAAAATGACTTCTCCAACTACATCTAAGAGCTTCAAGATTGTAAAAATCAAATAATTAACACTGGGAGCGCCGGCATCTTGCCGGCATCTTCCTAACTGGGAATGTGGAATTCCTCTAAATCCCCTTCTGTGAGGGGGACACAAGGGGTGTTCTCTTCTCAAAATAAATTAAAAAGCCCTGCGAAAGCGGGGCTTTTTCTTTCTAACTGGGATTGCGGGATTCCAGCCCGCACTAACTGGGAGCGCCGGCATCTTCCTAACTGGGAATGCGGGATTCCAGCCCGCGTCCAGCACTCTTGTGCTGGACTAATTAAGTCAAGATTAACCACCACTCACTTTCGTGAATAGTGGTGCGGGCTGGAATCCCGCATTCCCAGTTAACAAGAATCCCGCGTTCCCAGTTAGGAAGAAGCCTGTATTCCCAGTTAGGAAGATGTCCATATCTGGTTATTTTTCTAATAAAAAAGTTGACAGAATTATATTCTATACATATATTTATTCTCAAAAAAGGAAAAACATTACTGAGGAGGTTAAGGTGTGTTTCTTATTTGAAGAAGAGCTAAAAGGCTATTATAAAAGAAGTGGTATTCCGCACTATGATTATGACAAAGTCTATCAATTTATAACATTTAGATTACATGATTCAATCCCGCAAAAAGTAATTGATGACAAAAGAAATGAATTAGCTTTCATAAAAGACTCTGAAGATAAAGATAGTGATAAATATGAAAAATTACAGCAATTTCTTCATAGATATGAAGATAATGGCTATGGTCAATGTTATCTTAAAAACCCGAAAGTGTATGAAATCGTCGAAAATGCTCTTAAGTTTTTTGATAAAGTAAGATATGACTTAATTGAAATGATAATTATGCCAAATCATGTGCATGTTTTGATTAGACCTTACGAAGGTCAACATCTCCACGATATAATTCAAAGCTGGAAGTCTTATACTGCAAAGAAAGCAAATCTCATCCTAAATCGTACAGGAGAATTTTGGATGAAAGATTATTTTGATCGCTTTATAAGAAATGAAGACCATTATTATAAAGTAATTAATTATATTAAGAATAATGATAAGAAAAAAGATAGATAACTGGGGAAAAGGATATCTTGCTAACTGGGAGCGCCGGCATCCTGCCGGCATCTTCCTAACTGGGAATGCGGGATTCCAGCCCGCGTCCAGCACCCTTGTGCTGGACTAATTAAGTTAAGATTAACCACCACTCACTTTCGTGAATGGTGGTGCGGGCTGGAATCCCGCATTCCCAGTTAGGCGGGCTGGAATCCCGCATTCCCAGTTAGGCGGGCTGGAATCCCGCATTCCCAGTTAGGCGGGCTGGAATCCCGCATTCCCAGTTAGGCGGGCTGGAATCCCGCATTCCCAGTTAGGCGGGCTGGAATCCCGCATTCCCAGTTAGGCGGGCTGGAATCCCGCATTCCCAGTTAGCAAGAGAACATCCCCTGTGTACCCCTCGCGGAGGGGGATTTAAGAGTGTCACCAGTTAATATTCTCAGTTAAGAAACTTGCAATCCAAATATTCCAATTTGCATCTCACAATAATATTACAACACTTTATCTAACTGTGGCAATTATGAGAAAAATTTAAAAAAAGCAAAAAAGATATTGACAGATAAAATCAGAAAACTATAAAATGTACTTAGAATTAATGAGAAATAGATCTTTAACTTTGGTCGCTGTTGGCTATGTCAAATAGAAATGCCACCACACTACTATAACAAGAGTAGTCAGCAACGGGATAAAGCTTAAAGATTGTAGGGCTATGGTGTATTGTTCAGGATTTGTTTAAAGAGGAATTACGCCACCACTGTAATTCTCTTATTAAATAAACAAATTTGATGAACCACCACAGCAAGTAAAAAATTAAATTAGTAACAGCACATTGAAGAGTAGAAAATATCTCGTAAAACAATGTCTGGTACGCTTTTGATTACATCACCACAGTAATCATGAGCGTCCGGTCATGTTGATTTTTTTCCACACTTTCAATTATATGTTACACCCAAAAAACGAATAACACTAAAATGTTATGGGAGAAAATAATTATGAAAAAAAATATATTAGCGATTATGCTGATTATTCTAAGTTTAAGCTATGTCTTTGCAGATAGCGTTGTATTTAGCGACTCTCAATACGGATATGATTCTACTCCAACTGTTGCTACAATAACAACTGCAGATATCCCTGGTGGATCAACAATTACAGATGTTTTAATAACAACTTCTTTTGGTTCTGAAGGCTATATTGGTAACTGGTATGACATTCATCTAAACATTAATGGTACAGACTACCCAAATGTTGGATTTTTGTCTGCTCAAAGTTATATAGATCTAAATGGTTTAGGTCCAAATGGTTTAACTGTTACTGCAACTACTGAAGATTTAGATGATTATGGTGATAGCAGTACTTTAGTACTAAGTGTTGAAGTAGTTTATGATCCACCAGCTGGACTTCCTGATGCTCCTACTTTAGTTGCCCCAGATGCAGGTGCAGTGGATATCGCTCTTAATGTAGATTTAGAATGGACAACTGGTGCCAATACAGACCACACAGTTCTTTATATTGCAGATAATGCAAGCTTCACAGATGCTGATATTATTAATCCAGCAACTTCACCTTACACAACTGATTTAGCTACCGGAACAACCTACTATTGGAAAGTTGTAGCTGTTAGTTCTACTTCAGTAGAAATGGTGAGTGCTGTAAGAAGCTTTACTACTGTATTAGGTCCTAATAATTATATTTGGGAGCTAGTAGATTCTTATGGTGATGGCTGGAATGGTGCAGCTATGGATGTTTTAGTCGAAGATATTGTAGTATTAAATGATATTACAGTGCCTTCTGGCTCTTTTGCTGAATTTGTATTCAGTGCAGAAATGGGCCAAACTATCACTTCTGATTTCCATACTAATGGTTCATATCCAAGCGAATGTTCATTTAAATTATATGATTATGAAGGAAATTTATTAGCTAGTGGAAATTCTTCTACTCCAATTAGTTACTTTATACCATATCCTGGAACTCCTGATGCTCCAACATTAGAATCACCAGCTGATGGTGCTACTGATGTAACAATCGTAAGTGATTTAGAGTGGTCAATAGGTGAAAACACAGATGCTATTATTCTCTATCTTGCAAATAATGAAGAGTTTACTTCTGCTACAGAAGTTCCTCTCACAGGTGCAGATACTCTTTATACCACTACTACTTTAGCTTATAATACAACTTACTATTGGAAAGTGAAAGCACTTAATACTGTTGATGAATATGAAACATCTTCAGATGTGTGGTCATTTACAACTGAAATAGATCCAAATACCCCTGTTGCTGCTACATTAGTATCACCTGCTAATAATGCTACAAATGTTGCTATTGATGCTAATATTGAATGGACAGAAGGTAATATGACTGATCATTCTGTATTATATATTGCTGATAATGCTGAATTTACCGATGCTACAATAGTTAATCCAGCAACTTCACCTTACACTAGCTCTTTGGATTTATTTACAACTTATTATTGGAAAGTTGTTGCTGTAGGTCCAACTGCTATCGAAGTGGAATCTTCAGTTAGATCATTCAAAACTGAATACGGTGTTGCCACTGTTCCTTATGCTGAAAACTTTGATGCTTATGCCTCAGGCGTTCAAGCTGACGGTTGGATTACTTTGAATACAACAGGTAACAGTTCTGCTCTTTCAGCTGTTTCTTCAAGTTATGCTGTATCTACTCCAAGAAGTTATTATCTAACTAATAATAGTGCAAGTACTGGAAGTTTGATCGCATCAACTCCTCGCATGGAAAATGCAGGTAACAGAGTTAGATTCTCTGCAAGAGGTGGAAGTGCCGGTTATATATTATATGTTGGTACAATGACTGATGCAACTGATGATGCTACTTTTACCCGTATTGATAGTCTATACTTAACTAGTACACATACTCAATATATTGTTGAACTACCTGCCGATCGTGAAGTAAATTATATTTCTTTTAAACACGGCTTAGGTGGTACTTATAGAAGTATTTATTTAGATAATGTAGTTGTTGAAGAGATACCTACTGCAGCAGTTATTGAATTCTCTCCTGAATCAATTGATTGCGGTATGTATTTAGTTGGAGATACTACAGCTGTAGCTCAAACAATTACTGTAACAAATGTTGGTGCTGTAGCAGCAGAAATTACTGAAATTACTGCTGGTAATGCAAGTTATTTTGAAGTTATTAACGAAAATACACTTCCTTATATACTTGAACCTCAAGCATCAATGACTGTTGATGTTAAGGCATTAACTTCTTTTGTTGGTACTCATGATTCTTATGTTAGATTGAAAGAGAAAATAGATCTTTTCTCATTTACTAATCATGATGTCGATGTCACAAGTGAGATTCTAAGTTCTCAAGGTGATGATCATAATGATCCATTTGTTCTTAACGTAGCTCCTCAAATTGTTGTTAATCATACTACAACACCTTATAACACAACTTTTGACTTCTGTACAGGAGCATCAGTTGTTTATAAACTTCCTTTATCACAATCAAAGATAATGGATATCTCACTTGATGGAACAGCATGGGATACTAAACTTTGGGTATTTAATTCATTTGATCAAATAGATACTGCAACTCAAAGTACAGATGCTTGGTACTACAATGATGATGAAACATCAGCTGGTACAGGTGGAAGAGGATTTGTGGAAGAAGAAAAATCAAGAGATAGAGCTCTTTGGTCAAAAATGAATCCTTCATTTGCTCTTGCTGGTGACTATTATATTGTTGTCTCCGGTTATCAGGCAAATAATGGCGCTTTCACTATGACAATCAATACTGAAGCTATCCCTGCTCCTGCAGCCGCTACAGTTCCTTATCCTGCTGATGATGCTGTTGATTTACCTACAAACTTTAGCCTTACCTGGAATAATGCAGATTATACAGAAACTGTAGACATCTATTTTGGACCAGCTGGTTCAATGGTAATGGTTGAAAATGATATAGACGCTGTTGAAGAATATCTTTTAAGTAATTTAACACCAAACACTGAATACGAGTGGAAAGTTGTTAACCGCAATTATGCTGGTGAAACACCTGCTCTTGATGTTGTTACTTGGTCATTCACAACTATAGGAAATCCTCCTGCAGCTGCAACATATAGCTCACCTTCTGATGATGCAGTTAATGTAGCTGTAAATGGAAACTTAGTATGGCAAGCTGTTACCGGTGCTGAAGGTTATCGTGTCTATATATCTACAGATAGTCTCTTCACAGCTGTAACACCTGTTGAACAAACAGCAACTACTTATGCTTACACTGGTGATTATGGTACTACTTATTATTGGAAAGTAGAACCTTATAATGTCGTTGGTGTACCAACTGAAGGTGTTAATGTTTGGTCATTTACTACTTTGGCAAATCCATTCCCAGAAGCAAACCTTGTCTTTGATGGGGTTAGAACACTAAATCAAGGTATGCCAATGGAACCAGGTGCTGTTTATACAACTAACCAAAATATCTATTATCAATCAGAATTGAATTTAGAAGACTCAGCTATTACTTCTATTAGCTATCTTTATAACAGTTACAGTGCTTATACTGAAGAAGTAGATATCTATATGGGTCACACAATTAAAAGTACATTTGCTGATGCTTATGATTGGGAACTTGATGGAATGACATTAGTTTTCAGTGGTATCTTAACTGCTACAACTACTGAAGCAATTGTTACTTTAGAATTAGATACTCCTTTTGTCTATAACAATACAGACAACTTAGTTGTTACCTTCATGGCTAAACAATCTGGTTCTCAAAGTTATAGTGCAGATTTCTATAATTACCCAGTAACTGGAAACAGATCACTTCGTGTAACAGGTTCTACCTTCTATCCACTAACAGGAACAATTCCTTATGGTACTTTGAAGGCTTATTTACCTGTAACTGGTTTCAATTATGAAGGTCTTGCTGCTGAAGCTGTATTCACTGTAAATGCTGATACCTTAACTTATGTTGATCAGATTATGGATGAGGAGAGTGATCCTCAAACTGTAACAATATCAAATAGTGGTATAGCTGACTTAGGTATTGTTAGCATCGCTATTAGCGGTACTAATGCTGATCAATTCATCTTAACAGATGAAAACACATATCCAGCAACTATAGAAACTGCTGAAATTATGTCTGTTCAGGTTGTATATGCCCCAACTACAGATGGTGATCATACAGCTCAACTTGTAATCACTGACAATCTATCTCGTGAAATTCATACAGTAGAATTAGTTGGTAATTCAATTGATACTAATATTTATACTAGTGATTTACCTTGGAATGAATCTTTTGAAGGTGATCTCTTAGGTTGGTACACTATTATTGAATCAAGTACCACATCTGCAAGTATAACATTGAATACTTCAGCAACAAATGTTCAAGATGGTGCAAGAGCTATTCAATTCTATAATTCATCTGACTTAACTCCTAATCTTCAATTAATAACTCCTAATATCGTGCCTGATATGGGTGGTTACAGATTAAGATTCTGGATGAAAGGTTCAGCTAATGCTGGAATGGTCTTAGGTAAATATGATACAGATTTACAAGTATTTACTGCTGTAGAAACATTTGCTGTGCCATTAACTTACGAACAAACTGTAATTGAATTTGAAGCTGCCAGAGCTAATGAAAGATTCGTTTTCAAACCTACATTTGATACAGATTATGATTATGTCTATCTTGATAATGTAACATTTGAAACTACACCTTTAGTTCCAGTTGCTGAACTAAATGTTGAAACTATTGATTTTGGTGAAATTGAAGTTGCTACAACTTCTTTAGCAGAAGAAGTTTCAATTACTAATGTTGGTCCTGGTACATTAAATATTGGTAATATTGGAATTATCGGAACTGATGCAGCTCTCTTTGCCTGGGATTATGTTGAAGAAACACCAGACATGGCTTTAGAGAACGGCGAAACATTAGAATTAACTGTTACCTTTACTCCTGATGCTCTTGGTGCTAAAGTAGCTACTTTAGTTATTAATGATGACCTTGGGGGAAGAATTGTTCTTAATACTAATTCTAAAGCCAGAAACACCAACAGAAATGCTAACGAAGTTGCTCTTACAGGTACAGGATGGCTACCTCCACAAGGTTCTACTTGTGCTGATCCACTTCCTTTAACCTTCCCTGCTGTTGATGTTACAGGTAATACTATTGACTTCGTTGATGACTATTCATCTACTTGGATTTCTCCAAACTCTTCATATATTAATGGAGATGATGTTGTTTATCAATTTACCTTAGCAAATACAATGTTACTCAATGGTACAATAACTACAACAGGTAGCTGGATTGGTGCTTTCATCCTTGAAGATGAACCTAATGCTACTACTCCTGCTCCTGTAATTCTACAAAAAACTTCAACAACTACTACCTTGACTTATAGTAATAATATGCTTCCTGCCGGAACTTATTATCTAATTATTTCAAGTTATCCTTCACCTCAAAGTATTGATTATACTATCAATTTAACAGCTGATGCTTTACCTGCTCCTGCAGCTGCAGCTGGTCCTTCACCTGCTGATGAATCCATTGATCAACCTACATCTCTTACTTTAGCATGGACTAATGCTAATTATACCGAAACTATAGACTTATACTTCGGCGAGGTGGGTGCTCGTGAAATGGCTCTTGTTCTTGATAACGTGCCTGCTGTCAATAATCACGCTGTTACTGACTTAGATCCAAACACTGAATATGCTTGGAAAGTTATTAACCGCAATTACTCTGGTGAAACTGCTGATACATTAGTTGCTACTTGGACCTTTACTACTATAGGTTCTGCTCCTGAAGCTGTTACTTACACTGCTCCTGCAGATGCATCAACCAACAGACC
Organism: Cloacimonadales bacterium (SeqCode); assembly: GCA_963692475.1. GTDB lineage: Bacteria > Cloacimonadota > Cloacimonadia > Cloacimonadales > JAFGVF01 > JAEKNW01. The sequence continues at coordinate 902,473 of OY829950.1, read as the reverse complement.
TCTAAGTGGTAACTTAACTTGGTCAGCTGCTACAGGCGCTAACGGCTATTATGTTTATCTTTCTACAGATAATACATTTGCCGGTGTAACTCCTGTGGATCAAGCTACAACTACTTATGCTTACAGTGGCTTGGATTACGAAACAACTTACTACTGGAAAGTTATTCCTTATAACGTTGTTGGTCAACCAACTGAAGGTATCTTGGTTTGGTCATTTACTACAATTCCTGACCCAACTATTCCAATGCCTGTTACTATCGATTTCGAAGGTACTACTACTGTTCCAGCTGCCTATATTACTGCTACTAATATGTATGTCACTGGTAGTGGACACGGTAATACACAGAATGTTCTTTATAAGAATATCTATACTGCTGCTACAAGTGCTTATATTCAATTCCAATCAATGAACAATATTACAGCAACTTCTGTATTCGAATTTGATTATAGATTTGTTCAATATGCTTCACCAAATCCTGCAACACCATTTGAAGATGATTTTGATTATCTAATCGCTAAAGTATCAACTGATAATGGTGCAACATTCAATGCTATTGACCAAATTAATAGTGTAAATCATGTTGAATCAACAGAATTTGCTAGATATTCAATTGATATTAGTGCTTATGCTGGTCAATCTGTTATCTTCAGATTAGATATGCCAGATGATGGTGTTAATGATTATTATTTCGATATAGATAACATCTACTTTGGTGAACCTGCTGTAACAGATCCTGATGTTCCTGTTAACTTCGCAATCGCAATGGACGGTGCTTCAATAACCTTGACTTGGGATGCTGCTGCTAATGCAAACTCCTATAATATCTACGGTTGTGATACACCTGATGGTGAATTTGTATTCATCGAAGCTGTTGCTGGTACAGAACATACATTTACAGCTACTGAACCTATGAAATTCTATAGCGTTAAAGCTTCTACTGATACTATTGGTTCTGCTAAAAGATTAGGTAGAAGAAACTAAAATAAATTAACCCTTAATTAATCATAAGCCCCTGCTGAAAAGCGGGGGCTTTTTTCACTAACTGGGAAAGCGGGATTCCAGCCCGCAATAACTGGGAAAGCGGGATTCCAGCCCGCAATAACTGGGAAAGCGGGATTCCAGCCCGCAATAACTGGGAAAGCGGGATTCCAGCCCGCAATAACTGGGAAAGGGGGTTCCAGCCCGCAATAACTGGGAAAGCGGGATTCCAGCCCGCAATAACTGGGAAAGCGGGATTCCAGCCCGCAATAACTGGGAAAGCGGGATTCCAGCCCGCAATAACTGGGAAAGGGGGTTCCAGCCCGCAATAACTGGGAAAGCGGGATTCCAGCCCGCAATAACTGGGAAAGCGGGATTCCAGCCCGGTATAAGAAGTGCAAAGCACTTCTTATACTATTTAACAAGCACTTGTAAATGCTTGTTGCGGACGAGGACGTCCACATTCCCAGTTAATAAGCCGGCAGGGATGCCAGCGCTCCCAGTTAATAAACGGGCAGGGATGCCAGCGCTCCCAGTTAAAATTAATAATTTAAAAAAAAACATTTGACAAACTTTTTTAAAATAATATTATTTGTACAGATTTCTAAAATAATCTATTGTAATGAGTTAGGGCTGTAGGGGCTTGCACCATTAATATGCAACACCACGCACACTACACAATCCCCCTCAGAATATCTAACAAATTACATACAACCGTGTTTTATGCAAATTTGAGTATAAAACGCACATTAATTAAGGGAGAAAATATGAAAAAAACGATATTAGCCTTAATGCTATTTGTTTTAACTCTTACATCTGTTTTTGCTCAGCAATTAATAGATGGATTTGAAACCTGGCCTTCACCAAATTGGAACTTGATTGATACTGGTAGTGCAACTAACCCAATCACCCAATCAAATACTTATGCTAACACTGGAACTTATTCTTTAAGATTTAGTTCTTATAGTTCAGATACTTCCTATGATCAGTACATGGTTTCAAACGAAATAAATTGGACTGATTTAGAAAATGAATTTTCTTTTTATCATCGTAAATATACTTCTGGTTCTGAATATATTGCTGTAGGTTGGTCAACAACTGGTAATGATGTAGATGCTGATTTTACATGGACTGAGACAATTACTCCAACTACAACTTGGACACAGTACCTCAACACTACTTTACCTGCAGAAACAAAATATGTAGCAATCCACTATTTTAGTAATTATGCTTATTATTGCTATATTGATGATGTTGTCTTAGGTAACCCTGTTGCAGGCACACCTGATGCTCCTGTTTTAATCTCACCTGCAAATGGTGCAACTAATGTAGCCATTGATACAAACTTAGAATGGACAATAGGTGAGAACACAGATCATGCTGTATTATATATCGCAGATAATGCAGAATTTACAGGCGCAACTGTAGTTAATCCTGCTACTTCTCCATACACAACTTCATTAAACAATGGAACCAGCTACTTCTGGCAAGTTGTTGCAGTAGGTCCAACTGCTGTTGAAATGCCAAGTGCTATAACTACTTTTACTACAGCTTATTCTGCAATTACAGAATTTCCATGGTTTGAAGATTTTGAAGATGATGACCTTGATTGGACTGTCATTGATAATAATGATGACAGTGACATGTGGTTAACTAATACCACTGGTTATACTTATGCTGGAACTCAATCAGCAAGTATTCATACTGATTATAATAGTGGGGATAATGATGATTACTTAATTACTCCACAGTTAACATTGTCAGATAATATGCGTCTTAAATATTGGTTTAGAGTTAGAAGCTCAGGAGAACCTGAAAACTTCCAAGTATTGTTATCAACAACAGGAATAGCTCCTGAAGATTTCACTGAAACAATCCTCTCAAATGCAACTTATTCAAATACAACATATCAAGAACAAATAATTGATTTATCTGCTTATAGTGGAAATTGCTATATTGCTTTCCATGTTCCTGCAGATGTTACTGATGGTTATTATTTATATATTGATAATGTTACCGTGGAAGAAATTCCTGCTACACCTATCGTAGAAATTAACACAGACCCAATCGCTTTTGGTACAGTTGCTTTAAATGAAGCTTCAGATTCTGAAATAGTATCAATCCAAAATATTGGTGGTGGTACATTAAATATTACTAATATAGATATTATCGGAACAGATGCTGATCAATTTAGCAAAACCGATAGTGAAGATTATGCTCTTGCAGCTACTGAAGAGTTATTAATTGAAGTTATTTTTAATCCTACTAGTGCTGGAGAAAAAACTGCTACTTTACAAATCACTGATGATTTAACAAGAGAAGTATATGAAATAGCTCTTTCAGGTACCGGTATCGATACTAATATCTATGAAATTAATATTCCTTACACTCAAGGTTTCGAAACTGAAGAGGGATTTATAGGTTGGACAAGTGCTTTGGATTCAGACTATGCTTATTCTGAATCAGTAAGAAGTGCTTCTAATGCACATACTGGGACTTACTCTCATAAATTCTACCATTCAAGTTCTGCAACTTATACAACTGCTGAGTTAATTTCACCTCTTGTAGTTCCTGATATGGATGCTTACAGAGTAAAATTCTGGGCAAAAAAATCAAATTCATCAAATAATGATCCATTACTTGTTGGAAAGTATAACCAAGGTATGGATAGCTTCACAGCTATTGAAACTATTGATTTAGCTACTACTTATGCTGAATATACAATTAACATGGTAACTCCTGTTAGAGCAAACGAAAGAATAGCTTTCCAGGCTAACTTTGCAGGTGCTTATCAATATATCTATATAGATGATATAACTTTCGAAGAAGCTCCTGAAGGTGCTTTAGTACAAATTACTCCTGATGCTCATGATTTTGGTGAAATCTTCATAGATAGTGAAACTTCACAAACATTCACAGTTGCTAATAATGGTGTTATTGCTACTGAAATTACTGAAATTACTGTTCCTACAGGTTATTCTCACGAAACTGAAGTTTCATTCCCTTATAACTTAGAAGCTGGTGCATCATTTACTGTCGATGTTACCTTTGCTCCTCTTGCTGAGATGATGTATTCTGGAAACTTAAGAGTGAAAGAAGCTGATCCTGCTAATCCTTTCGGTGGATTTAATCATGATGTTTCTCTTACAGGAACAGGTATTCCTGTTCCACAAGGAGATAATCACAATAACCCATTTATTCTTACTTTAGCAGATTCTGTAACTGTTACAGGAACTACTACACCTTTCCAAACTTATTATTCATTCTGTTCATCTCAATCTGTTGTTTATCAATTAACACTTCCAACTGATAAGTTGATGACTGTTTCTTTAGAGGGAACAGCTTGGGATACAAAACTATGGATATTCAATTCTTTCCAACAAATCGATGATGCTACAAGTGCTACTACTGCGGACGCTTGGTACTACAACGATGATGAAAGTAGTGCAAGTACTGGCGGAGATAGAGCTAAATCAAGAGATAGAGCTACTTGGTCTGAAATGTTAGAAACTTATACACCTGAAGGCGTATATTACATTGTAGTTTCTGGCTATAATGCTAACAATGGTGAATATACTCTTACTGTTGAAACAGCTGATATCCCACTTCCTACTGCAGTAACAAATCCAAGTCCAGCCAATGAAGCTATTGATCAACCTACAAGTCTTACTCTAAGTTGGACAAACCCAGAATATACAGATAATATCGATTTATACTTTGGTACTCCTGACAATATGACATTAGTCTTAGATAATGTTATAGCTGTTGAAGAGCATCAAGTAACTGATTTAGATCCAAGTACTGTGTATAATTGGAAAGTTATTGCTCGTAATATTTCCGGAGATACTCCTGAAGTAGATGTTGTAACATGGTCATTTACTACTATTGGTAATGCTCCTGATGCTACTACTTATACAGCTCCTGCAGATGAAGCTACTGACAGACCTATTGCAGGAAACTTAACTTGGTCAGCTGCTACAGGTGCTAACGGTTATTATGTTTACTTATCAACAGATGAAACATTTGCTGGTGTAACTCCTCAAGATCAAGCTGCAACTACTTATGCTTATAGTGGATTAGCTTATGAAACAACTTATTTCTGGAAAGTTATTCCTTATAATGTTGTTGGTCAAGCTACTGAAGGTATAGAAGTGTGGTCATTTACAACTATTCCTGACCCTTCACTTGAATTACCAGTAATTGTTACCTTTGATGCTTCAACCACTATGCCTGCTGAAATAATAGCTAATAATATGTTAATCAGTGCGACTCATGGTAATAATAGTAATGGTTTATACAAGAATATCTATGGCTCATATCCTGATGCCTATGCTCAATTCCAAGTAATGAGAAATGTAGAAGCAGATACAGAGCTTAACTTCGAATATAGACTTATGGCTTTTTCAGGTTATCCTGGTGCTGCTCAAACTATTATTGAAGGCGAATATATCAGAGTTAAAGTTTCAACTGATGGTGGAGCAAACTATGATACAGCTTATGAAATCAATAGTGCAAACCATGTTGTTTCTACTGATTTTGCCAATGTAAGTGTCCCTCTTGGAGCTTATGCAGGTCAATATATTACTGTTAGATTAGAAGCTCACAGAGCTGATGGTGATTACTATGTTGACTTTGATAACTTCTATTTCAGAGTTCCTCCAACCACTCCTCTTGTTGACTTATCAACAGAAGCAATAGATTTCGGTCAGGTTGTTTTAGGGGATACTTCTGATGCTGAGACTGTTACTATTACCAATATCGGTGGTGGAACATTAAATATTACAGGAATCGCTATCAACGGTATAAATGCTGGTGAGTTTGCTTATTCAACTGCTGACGGAGCTTCTATGGCTCTTGGCTTTAATGAATCATTAACTATTGATGTAACAACTACTCCTTCAGTTAGTGGTGCCTTAGTTGCTTCTTTAGATATTACTGATGATATGAATAGAAGTGTTACTTCTATAGCCTTAACTGCTTCAGGTTATGATGCAACCATTACCGGTCCATTCTTCAATGGTTTAGAGAATGAAACTGATGTATTTGGTTGGAATGTCAATCTTGAATCAACTAGTGATTATGCTACAGCAGGAAGATATAGCTCTTCTTCTTCAGCTCATTCAGGAACATACTCATTCAGAGTTTATTGCCCTAGTAATTCAACTACAAGTGCAGAATTAATCTCTCCAGTGATTACTCCTGACTTGAATGATTATAGAGTTAAATTCTATGCAAAAGGTGTTGGAACTATCGTAGTTGGTAAATATAACCAAGAAATGGATAACTTTACTGCTATTGATACAATCTCTACACTTGCTGAATACAGTTATAATGAATATACAGTTGAATTAACAGCTGCTAGAACTAATGAAAGAATAGCTTTCCAATTTGCAACTTCTTCTACAACTTATTCATCAAAATATATCTATTTAGATGATTTAACTTTCGAAGAAATTCCTCAAAATCCTATCGCTTCTCTTTCTGCTTCAGAAATTGATTTTGGAGTTACTTTCTTGAATGAAACTTCATCTGAAGATGTAAGTATCACTAATGTTGGTGCTGGTACATTGAATATAACAGCTATTGAAATCTACGGACCAAATGCTGATGACTTTGATTATTCAACAGCTCCTGATGCTTCTATGGCTCTTGCAACAGATGAATCATTAGTAATTACTATTGATTTCACACCAACAGCTGAAGGACTTAGAGATGCTACTCTCCAAATTACAGATGATTTAGGTAATAGATTTAGAATCAACTCTGCTATAAAAAATACTAATAATAGCAGAAACCTTAACTTCGTTACTCTAAGTGGTAATTGCCTTGATCCTGTAATCAGAAACTTACCTTTCACTGAAGGATTTGAAGAAAATAATACTCATAATTCAACTGATGTTGCTTTATGGTCTCAAGTTTCTGAAATCGGAACAAATGTTTGGACAATAAATTCAACAATTACAACTAATAACAGAACACCAAGAACAGGTTTATTCAATGTTACTTTAAGATATAGTAATACTGACTGGTTATTCAGAGCTGTAGAACTTACTGCTGGTCAAGCTTATGATTTCGAATTATATGCAAGACAAGATGGTGCAACTGCAACTAACTCTGATGTTGGACTCTATTACGGTACTGAGGCTAATAGTGCTACTATGGTAAGCATTACTGGTCAAGTTGGTATTGTTAATGGTGATTATCAATTAATCGCTGGAACATTTACTCCTGAAACTTCAGGTATCTACTATCTTGGTATCAAAGGTTATATGAATAGTAGCCCTTGGTATATCAGTATTGATGATATCACTATTAAAGAGTCTGAAGCTGTTGCTGATCCTGAAATACCTACTAATGTAAGTATTACTGTTGATGGTGCTATTGTAATTTCATGGGAAGCTGCAACAAATGCAACATCTTATAATGTATATGCTTGTGATACACCTGATGGAGATTATGTATTTGTAGAAAATGTTGAAGGTTTAACAACAACAATTACTGCAACCGATACAATGAAATTCTTCAGAGTAAAAGGATCTAATAGTGGAGCTCCAGAATTAGCTGCTAAAGGATTCAGAAGACAATAAAACGATTAATATAATCAAATAAAGATAAGCCCCTGCCTAAAAAGTGGGGGCTTTTTTTATTAACTGGGAATGCGGGATTCCAGCCCGAAATAACTGGGAATGCGGGATTCTAGCCCGCTCTTCTCTAACTGGGAACGCAGGTATCTTGCCCGAAATAACTGGGAATGCGGGATTCCAGCCCGCGTCCAGCACGGAAGTGCTGGACTTCTTAAGATTACCACGCACTCTCGTGCGTGGTGCGGGCAGGATGCCCGCATTTCCAGTTATTGCCAGCAGCGATGCTGGCGCTCCCAGTTGCGCTTCCAGTCTATGCCTTTTCTAACAAAACCACAGCATAAGCAGTCATGCCCTTTTCTGAACCACTAATTCCCATTCTCTCTTCAGTAGTTGCTTTGACAGAGATATCATCTAAAGAACACTCTAAATCATTAGCAATATTCTGAAGCATAGCAGGAATAAAAGCTTGAAGTTTAGGTTTTTGAGCACAGATAGTAGAATCTATATTACTGACTTTATATCCCTTATCTTTGATGATTTGCCATACCCTCTTTAAGAGAATGCGAGAATCTATCCCAGCATATTGATTATCAGTGTCAGGGAATAATTTTCCTATATCTCCTAATGCTAAAGCACCTATTAAAGCATCTATGATAGCATGAATTAGAACATCTGCATCTGAATGACCAATTAATCCTTGGTCATAAGGTATTTCTATTCCACCTAAGATAAGCTTTCTGCCTCTTCCTAGTTGATGAACATCATAGCCAAATCCTATTCTCATAGTCTTATCCTCTTCTTAATAATTATTTCAACAAGATTAAATGATGAATGTTAATTGTCAAGAAGAGAAGATTTTTACAACAAAGCACAAAGAAAAGAGTTTAGCCAAGAATGAACACAAATAAACACGAATTCTTCTAACTGGGAACGCGGGCAGGATGCCCGCGTTCCCAGTTAGAAAGATGCCGGCAGGGATGCCAGCATTCTGACCATGTGCTCAATCTTCTTATCAATTCAACAATTCAACAGTTCAACAGTTAAACAAAAAATAAAATTCGTGTAATTCGTCTTAATTCGAGTTAATTCGTGTAAAGCTCTTCCTTCTTCTAAGCTTTTCTTTCTTAAAAACTCTGTGAAACTCCTCTTGACCTCTGTGTCCCTCTGTGTTAAGGATTTCCTTGTCATCTATACTTTTTCTTTTTATTTGACAAAATACAAGGCTTTTAAAAGATAAATTGCAAGATAATTATTAAAGGAGCTAACAATGGCAAAAAAGCAGAGAACAGCGATTGAACCAACAAGAAGTGAGGACTACGCAGAGTGGTATCAACAGGTGGTCAAAGTAGCTGAATTAGCTGAGAATAGTGATGTTCGTGGTTGCATGGTTATCAAGCCATGGGGATATGCCATTTGGGAAAATATTCAAAAAGTATTAGATAAAATGTTTAAAGAAACTGGTGTGAAAAATGCTTATTTCCCACTTTTTATACCAAAATCATATTTTGAAAAAGAGGCAGAACATGTTGAAGGTTTTGCTAAAGAATGTGCAGTTGTTACTCATTCTAGATTAGAAGATGATGGTAAGGGTGGCTTAAAAGTAGCTGGTGAACTTACAGAACCTTACATAGTTAGACCTACTTCAGAGACTATCATTGGAGCATCTTTTGCTAAATGGGTAAACTCATACAGAGATTTGCCATTATTAATAAATCAGTGGGCCAATGTTGTTCGCTGGGAATTAAGAACTCGTCTATTCTTGAGAACTGCTGAATTTTTATGGCAGGAAGGTCATACTGTTCACGCAAACAGAGAAGAGGCTGAAGCTGAAACCAGGTTAATGTTAGAGGTTTATGCCAAATTTGCAGAAGAATATTTAGCTGTTCCGGTTATTCAGGGAGAAAAAAGTGAGGGAGAGAGATTCCCAGGTGCTGTTTCTACTTATTCCATTGAAGCAATGATGCAGGATAGAAAAGCTCTTCAGGCAGGAACCTCTCACTTCTTAGGACAGAATTTTGCCAAATCATCAGAAATAAAATATCAAAATAAAGATGGCGAATATGAATATGCTTGGACAACTTCCTGGGGTGTTTCTACTCGTCTCATCGGTGCTCTAATTATGGCTCATAGCGATGATAATGGATTAGTACTCCCTCCTAAAATCGCTCCTGCTCATATTGTTATTATCCCTATTGCAAAGAATGATGATGATAGATTAGAAATTTTAGAGTATATCAAGAAGATAACTTCTGCCCTCAAAGATAAACGTTTTGACGGTAAAGAAATTATTGTTGAATTAGATGATACAGATGCTACTTCGGGAGAAAAGAGCTGGAAATGGATTAAACGTGGAATGCCTATTAGATTGGAAATTGGAAAACGTGATATGGAATCAAATTCTGTCTTTATGGGAAGAAGAGATTATGATGCTAAAGATAAGAAAGGTATGGGTTGGCAAGAATTTGTAGATTCTGTAGATGATATTCTGAATGATATCCAAAATAATATTTATCAAAAAGCAATTACTTTTAGAACTGATAACTCTGTAGTTATAGATTCTCAAGAAGAGTTCTATAAGTTCTTTACCCCTGAAAATAGTGATAAACCTGAAATTCATGGTGGCTTTGCTTACTCTCACTGGTGCGGGTCTGTAGAATGTGAAAATAAAATCAAAGAAGATTTGAAAGTGACTATTAGAAACATTCCTTTTAATACTGACAGTGAAGAAGGAAGATGCATATCTTGTGGAAAAACTTCTAAACAGAGAGTAGTTTTTTCTAAGAGCTATTAAGACGAAGAGAATCTATCCACGAATTACACGAATTACACGAAGAAGAAGATCCTTAACACAGAGTTACACAGAGGACAAGAGGAGTTTCACAGAGTTTTTAAGAAAGAAAAGCTTGGAAGAAGGAAGAGCTTTTACACGAATTAGACTTTTGTTGAACTGTTGAATAGTTTAACTGTTGAACTGATTATAAGCTGGAGCCCGTATGTCCTAAGTCCCCTCTTCATTTGCTCATTAGCAAATGTCTCCAAGAGGGGTGGCTGCGAAGCAGACGGGGTGTTAAAAAAAGAAGAGAATTAATCAGCGAAAAGAGCGAGTGAATTTTTTGTTACATTGTGATAAGGGTTTCAAAAAACATGCTGATAAAGGAAAAAATGTTAAAAAAAATAACAATAGAAGTCCATGAATTATTACTAAAAAGTGGGTACAAGATCAGCTTTGCAGAATCTTGTACCGGAGGATTACTGCAGAAACTGATCACAGATAACAGTGGTTCTAGCAACTACTTTGAGGGTGGAATAGTAGCTTACAGTGATCGAATAAAAACAGAGATATTAGGAGTTTCTCAGGATATTCTCAAAGAAAAAGGAGCTGTAAGCTCTGAATGTGCTGAAGCTATGACTAGAGGTATTTCCAGATTAACTCAAGCTGAGTTATGTATTTCTATCACTGGCATAGCTGGTCCAAGTGGGGGTAGTAGGGAAAAGCCAGTTGGAACAGTGTGGTTTGGCTTTAATTTCTTAGGTAAGATTTATAGCCTGAAAAAGTGTTTTTCCGGAAACAGAGAACAAGTGAGAGAAGAAACTGCAATTTTTGCATTAGAAGAGATAAAAAAATATCTAACAAGAGGATAAAATGAAAATACTAGTTTTGGGGAGTGGGGCAAGAGAACATGCCATAGCTGTAAAATTTGCTAATAGTAAAAGAGTTGATGAGGTAATTGTTTCTCCAGGTAATGGAGGAATTGCTCAAGAATTTGAATGTATAGAATTACCAAGTTTTGAAGCTATAGCTGACTTTGTAAGAAGTAATGCCATTTCTTTGGTCTTTGTGGGTCCAGAACAGGTACTTTCTGAAGGGATAGTAGATTTTCTTGCTAAAGAAGGAATATTAGCTATTGGTCCAAGTAAATTAGCTGCTCAAATAGAATCAAGTAAGGCTTTCGCTAAGGATTTGATGAAGAAATATCAGGTACCAACTGCAGAATATGAAGTGTTTTCAGATTATTCTCAAGCTAAAGAATACCTAAATAGATGTAAATACCCTATAGTCTTTAAAGCAGATGGTTTAGCTGCTGGAAAAGGCGTGGTGATAGTAAATACTCAAAGTGAGGCTCAACAGGAGCTTAAAGAGTTTATGTTAGATAATAAGTTTGGAGATGCGGGTGCTAAGTTGGTTATTGAAGAGTTTCTTGAGGGTTGGGAGACATCAATATTTGCATTTTGTGATGGAGATAATTATGTGACTACCATCTTTTCTATGGACCATAAACAATTAGAGGCTGGAGATAAAGGACCTAATACTGGGGGAATGGGAGCTATTGCTCCAATCATTGAAGCAGAAAAATATAAATTTGATATTGAAAGAAAGGTATTTACTCCAATATTGTTAGGTATGAAAGAATCAGGTTGTCCCTTCTCTGGTGTTTTATACTGTGGTTTAATGATTACTAAAGATGGTGCTAAGGTAATAGAATTCAATTGCCGTTTCGGAGACCCTGAAACACAGGTTATTTTACCTTTATTGGAAACAGATTTAGTTGATATATGTGAGGCAATTGCTGAGAAGAAAGTTAGTGGTTTAGATTTACGTTGGAAAGACCAATTTGCTATAAATATTGTTTGTGCTGCAGGCGGATATCCAGGGAAATATGAAAAAGGTAAAGTGATTGAAGTCGGTGATATTGATAAAGATAGCAAAGTCTATTATGCAGGTGTAAAAGAAACTCAAGGAAAATTATTGACAAATGGTGGCAGAGTATTAGGAGTTACATCACTAAGTTATAATAGAGAAGAATTGATTCGCAAAGGATACTCTTTAGTCGAAAAGATTTATTTCGAGGGAAAAGTTATTAGGACAGATATTGGACAGAGGTCCCAACGATGAAAGGAGGCAATTACTATTATTGTTCTTGCATAAAAAAATGATTTAAGAGATGCTTATGGAAGTATAAATTACTCCATTGATTTGAGAATAATAAAGTGGTTTTCTGTCTAATAACCAAAATAACTAAACAACAAGAGAGAAATTATGGCTAAAAGAATAATAATAATTGTCTTAGTATTAGGACTGTGCAACATCTTATTAGGATATGAATTTGAAATTTTAGAAATGAGCGAATCATATATTAAGGTGGGTTTTGAGCTTCCAGATTATACAATTGAAAAGAGTACAAGCAAGCAGAGGGCTTCTGATAAAATAAATATTACTGACTCAGAATTAACATTTGAAGAGAAAGAAGTTGTGCTTCCTTATTTTGCAGATGCTATAGGAATTCCTGAAGATGGCGATATCGACATCAGAGTGTTAACAAAAAGAAGTAAAACATACAATAATTTAGATCTGGAAAGATGCCCTGTTGTGGAATTAGTTAATGATAAGGTAGAATACAGGCCCGTATATCCAGAGTCAAAGAATCTCCAAAATGTTCTTTATCCTCAAGAAATAATTAAAAAAGGAGATAGTGCTTTTATCGGAGATAGAAGATTCACTTCCTTCCAATTATATCCTTTCCAATATAATGAACTTAAAAAAACGTTAACAGTCCATGAATATATAGAATTTGAAGTTCTAATTAGTGGCGATACTAAAGCTAAGAGAGACTGGAAATTCTCTGATAATTTTATTGATAAAATTGGTGATGAGTTCTTTATGAATAACAGATTCTCTCGCAAATGGAGAAAAGAACTTATCTCTGAAAGTGAAGTTACTAGAGACTCTTATGCAAACAATGCTGTTAATTTGACAGTAATGGAAGATGGCTTATATAAGGTGACTTACGAATTCCTCGAAGAAATGATTAGTGAATACCAAGATGAAACAGCTGTTACACTTGGTTGGAGCTTGGATAACATTAACCCTAAATATCTTCAATTGGAAAGTAAGCAAGGCTTAGAACCGATTTATTTCTTCGGAGAAGAAGACAACTCTTTTGATGAGGGAGATTATTTCGAATTTTATGGTATCCGAAATGCCGGAGATACTTCCTATTATGGAGCTTATACTTCCAAAAATATTTACAAGTTGAGATTGATTGATGAATTTGGTTCCAGAATGGCTGTGGAAAATGGTGGTATTATGGTTTCAAACTCTTCTAACTATATTGAGCCTAAAAACTATGATCATAATATCCATCTTGAAGTTCAAAGCTTCTATGAAAAAATAGGTAAAGGCTATGACTATAATGTTAATTATTATAGAGAAGATAACTATTTCTGGAGAAAAATTAAAGCTCCAAACTTAGAAATTATTCCTTTTGATCTTCAATATCCTGCTGATTTGAATATTAATAAAATTGATGTAGAAGTTTCACTTTTCGGATTGACCTACAGTGAAACAGACATTAATGACCATCACGCAATCGTAAGGCTTAATCAAGGAATTATTGATTCAAAAGTTTGGACAGGACAGAAAGAACAACTTTTTCAGAGTTCTAATCTTATTCCAAACTCATTTCTTACCCACGGAGAAAATAATCTCTATATTAGTTTGACTGGAGATACTCCAAATGGAGAAAATGAATTAGTTGCTTTAGACTATATGGATTTAACATACTGGAGAGAATATAAAACAGATTTAGATTGGATAAAATTTAAAAAACCAAAGAATAAGGGTTATGGATTGTATCAATTTGTTCTTGGAGGATTTCAAAATACTGATGTTTCTATCTATAAAATTGGTTCTAGTAAGATGGAAAATATTAGAATTGAGCCAGCTTTCGAACTTGGTGAAGCACCATATAACGTTACCTTCCAGGATAATGTAAATTCTGAAGATATTCAATATATTGCAGTTACAGAAGCTAATAAAAAAATACCAATAGCTGTTAGTATCGATGAAATATCTGATTTGAAAGCTACATCTAACAATTATGATTGCTTAATTATTACCCGTAAAGATTTTATTGCTAATGAAGGAATAGCTTTGTATAAGACTCTTTGGGATGAGTTAGGATATAACACAAAGGTTATTGATATCCAAGATATCTACGATGAGTTCAATAATGGCATAGTCTCAGCAGATGCTATTAAAGATTTTCTTACTTATGCTTATCATAACTGGAGTAGTCCAAGGGTTAGAAGTGTTCTCTTGGTTGGTGATGCTACCTATAATACCACAGATAATTCTTCAACTGAAATATATAATATAATACCATATAGAAAAGTTTGGACTTGGAAACATGGTGTTACACCAAGTGATAATTGGTATGGTTGCGTGGTAGGAGATGACCATGTGGCTGAAATAGCAATTTCTCGAATCAATGTTTGGGAAGCAGAGCAAATCTATGACATTGCTCAAAAAAGCTATAAACATCTTAAAGACACAAAATATGAAGATTTAGGCTCAGCTCATGTTACGCTTACTGCAGGAGGAAAAGTTGGTGAAGGTACCGATACGTTCTCCCAGCAGGAAGAATTGATTAGAAGAAGAATGATTAATGACGATTATAGAGTCTCTCGTGTTTATACAACTACTCAAACAGTAAATTCTAACTACTACGGTTCTACTAACTCTTTGAAAGATGATATTGACCAAGGTACTACTTTCTTACAGTTTATGGGTCATGGTGGTGGTAGAATTTGGGCTGACTATAACCTGCTCAATTTTAATGATATTAGAACATTAAATAATGATTATTATCCATTTGTGAGTAGTCTTGCTTGTTATGCTTCATCTTTTGACTATCCAGGAGCTTCTTGTATTAGTGAAGCTTTTGTTTCTGAGCCTAATAAGGGTGCTATTGGAACTGTAGGCTTTTCTGGTTTGGGATACTTGAATCAGGATTTAACCTTCGGTACAGCTCTTGCTGACGGATATTTTAGAGCTGATTTAGATAATATTGGTGATGTTATAAATTATACTAAGGCAAAATTCTATGTAAAATCAAGCGGGCAAGCTCGTGTCGCACTTACTGCAGGTTGTGTGCTCATCGGAGACCCTAATGTCCCGATCCACAAACCTAAAAATAGATTGGTAGTGACAACAGATAAAGAAATTTACGCTCCAGGTGATACCATAAGAGTAACTATGAGTAATAGTGAGTTAAACTTGGAGAAAGCAAAATTATATGTTATAGATAAATATGGATTAGTAAAAAATATTGCCTATTATCTTCCTGTAATTGCCGGAAACTATAGCCACACTTTTGCCATACCAGAAACTTCTGAAGAAGGATTATTCTACCGGATAAGAGTGGAAAGTTATGATGAAACTGGTGTCTATTTTGGGGAGAAAACAATTGGAATTGGTAGTTCAAACTTTGCTAATATCACACATCTCCCCGCTCATCCAACTGTATATGACTCTGTAAGTGTTAGTTGTAATATTATCTCGGAGAGCGAGATTGCAAATGTAACTTTAGAATATAATACTTCTTTCGCAAAAGAAAGAACTTCAATAGCGATGGAATTAGTTGCTGGAACAATAAATGAATATCGAACAATTCGTGCTATTCCACAGCAAAGTGGTGATCGAGAAGTGTTGTATTCAATACAGATTATCAATGTTGATAGTGAAGTAACTGTCTCTAATCAATATAACTATGTTGTGCTTGCCCCTGATTTAACGATAATGACAGGTGAATTAGTAAATATAAATGAAGTACCAAGCTTAAAATACGTAATTAAAAATATGGGGAACTGTAGTTCTCACCAAGCAAATGTTCAACTGAGTAGAATTGATTTGGTAAATTCTGATAATGTTTTAATCTACGAGGGTACTTTACCCGTATTAGAATTAAATGAAGAGAGTGAGTTGATTATTCCAATAGAAGATTATACTGCAGGAAATTATAGGTTTACATTGAGATTAAACTTTCCTAATCAATTTAGTGAGTTGTCTCAATCAAATAATATTTATAATTTAGATAATGTGATGAATTATCAAATGTTAGATAATACTGGTGGAAGTGTTCAAAGTACTGATAATAGTACTGAACTAATAGTTCCAGCTAATTATCATGCTAATATGCTATTCAATATTTTACATGAGAATTACTTAACTCCTAATATGCAACCAGATTTGGAAACAGTATTTGTAGATGGTGGATATGAATCACGAGTCTATAATATAAGCTGTTTAAACTCTGAAGTTGCAGATTCAACTGGCTTACTTCTAAATGGAGAGTTAGATCTTAAGATAAAATATGCTTTGTCGGATTCTACGACATCTTATTTTGCTAACAATAATCAAATAAAGCTATTCAGGTGGAATAGTCGGTATCAGAAATGGATTTATCAAGGAGGCTTTACCTCTACTGAAGATGGTACCATTAGAGGCAGAATTAAACGTCTTGGGAAATTTACTATTCTTAGAAGTAAAGATGTAGTTGCTCCAGAAATTGATCCAAATGTGCAAGAACAGGAGTTTACACAAGGTGGTTATATTTCAGGAAAAGGAACAATTTCAATTGTTCTTTCTGATGCAAATGGAATCGATGTTGAAGAGAATAAATTTGCCTTTTATCTTAACGGAGAAGCTGTTCCAGAAGAGCAGTTAGTTATAACTCAAAACGATTATAATCTTAATAATATACCTATTAAATATCATTTGGATTTGCCAAAAGGTGAATATACTTTGGTTGTTGACTGTACCGATGTTAGTGGTAATTTCAACTCTTTAGAGGTTACTTTCAAAGTAAACACCACTTTTGATATTATTAACATAGCTAATTACCCAAATCCAGTTATTGCTCAAGCAAATGAACCTGTGAATGATGGCAGAACACGTTTTACCTATACACTGACTGATGACGCTGATAAAGTTGATATTATTGTTTATACAGTTGCTGGAAGGAAAGTTGTTGAATTTAATAATCTTCCCACTTCTGTTGGATACCATGAATATCCAAGAAGTGTATATGGGTGGGATTGCAAAGATAAAGCAGGTTTCGACTTGGCAAACGGAGTTTACTTCTACAAAGTTATAGCCAAGAGAGACAGTAAGAAAATCGAAAAAATCCAAAAAATGGCTATTATCAAATAGGAGTAAAATATGAAAAAAATATACATAATAATAATCACAATGGTGTTTGTAATAAATCTCTTTGCTGGTAAATATGCAGGCGACTTTATGGCTATTGGTGGTGGAGTTAGAGCTATATCTATGGGGGGTGCATTTAGTGCTATTGCTGATGATGCTAATGCTATCTACTGGAATACAGCGGGGATTGGGCAGATAAAAGAAGGTCAAATATTCGCTATGCATGCCTTTTTATACGAAGGTTTAGCAAGCTATGATAATGTTGTATTCTGCCAACCATTACCTAATAATGCTACAATAGGTGTGAATTGGACTCGTTTGACTGTAGATGATATTCCATATTTTGCTGAGAAGTACCTATATGGGACCAACGTAGACCAAAGAGTAGCTAATCCTGCATTACATCTACCAGGTGAACCTGAAAGCAGATTTAAAAGTACAGATGATCTCTTTCAATTAGGCTTTAGTAAACATATACATTTTGATTTTGATTTAGGATGGAAATTTTTCGAAATGCCTTTTGATATTTATGCCGGTGGAAACCTGAAATTTATCAGAAGAAAATTATATGAAAACATGGGGACTGGTACCGGGTTTGATTTATCTCTTCTATTTGCCACAGATATGTCATATATTTTTAATCAAGACTATCTTGGTAAAATTAAATATGGTATTAATTTTATGGATCTTGGAAATACGGATATTAAGTGGGATTCTCGTTCGGATAGAGTAGATGAAGTCTTAATGAACACTAAAATGGGGGCTTCCATAGAGCAACCTCTTCCATTTATCAAGTCAGTCTTAACTCTCGCTCTTGATAAAGATTATGTTTATGATGAACAAACTCATTATGGAGGTGAGTTTAATTATGATAAAAGAGTCGCAATTAGAGGTGGTTATACTGATGGAAATTATTCTACAGGAATTGGAATTAATGTATATAATTTCATAATTGATTATGCATTTGTTACTAATGATTTAGGTAACACAAATAGAATTGGACTAAGTTTTATATTTTAGGAGTTGTCATGAAAAGAGAAATAAAAATGATAGGATTATTGTTCATATTGGGGATAATGTTAATTGCTTGTTCAGGTGATGATGATTTAGAAAAAGATAAAATACCTCCAACTAAACCGATTTTAATACCACATCTCGGAGATACTGGAGATGGACAATTTACTTATAATAACAATACCTTTGTTCTCAATGATACTAATAATGGCATCGATGCAGAGAGTGGAGAAAGAGGTTTTAGGTTGATGTGGGATCCGCTTATTTATGATAATGATTTAGAAAAAATAATTATTAACAGATATATGAACGGGGACCTAGAAAATATTGTAAAGGTAGATTCGATTTTTGCGGATAATGTTTATTATATTGATAACAGCATTGTTTCTGATTTTCTTTATGAAAGTAAGTTTTCATATTTTCTTGATGTTTATGACAGAGCTGGCAACTCAACACGTTCTGATACAGTTCATTATCGTTTAGCTGATAAAACTTATCTAATCTCTCCTTGGAATGGAGAGGGATTAGCAAACTCTAATAATCTTATCTTTGATTGGAATTATACTGGAAATTATGATTTTTTCCGTGTTTTATTATTTGATGAAGATGATAATCTAATCTGGCTAAGAGATATCTATGCAGATGTTAACGAAGATGAGACAGTTGATCCCTCCTCTGCAAGATATCTTGGTAATTCTCTAATAACTGGAAATTATTACTGGCGAGTTGATGTTTTTAAATTTGATTTTGAATTAGATTCATATTATAATTTAGACAAAGATTTCTATTATGGCTCTGAATCTGAAATCAGTGAGTTCTCAATTGGAAATAACAATAATTGAGAATAATCTTGACTTATAATAGAATTAATAATTAATTGAAAAAAACATATAAAGGGGCTCTTGTGAGACGATTTATAATTATATTAGTATTATTCTTGTTCAGTACAATGTTGGTAGGACAAGACGCTGTTCTGTCGGGGATTAATAATGCATCTGCATACTCTTTTTCAGGTGCCAGAGGAGATCAAGAACAGTTAAAAATCAATGCTTATATCTGGGGTGAAGTTAAGAGCCCAGGCTTGTATCTCGTTCCAGATAATACTGACATTTTAACCTTAATAGCTTTAGCCGGAGGTCCTTCAGATGATGCCAGGCTACAAGATATAAGAATTGTTCGCTCTTATGGAGAACAAGAAGAGACTATTTCTATAGATTTAGAATCTTATCTTAATAGTGGCGATAAAGAGTATAATGTTACTCTAAAACCAGGTGATACCGTGATAGTTAGAGGTACTTTCTATCGTAAATTCAAAGACTTTGTTAAATTTATGTCAGAAATTGGTATCATTCTTTCTGTCTATATTACAATTCTAAAACTATAAAGAGGGGATTCATGGATAATAACAATACTAACTATGAACATAAAAGTAGTAATATCTTCGAAGATGAAATTAAAATATCTGACTATTTAGCAATAATATATAGGTTTAAATTCTTAGTATTTTTTATATTTGCTATTGTCGCAATTGGTTCATATTATTATACTTCTAAACAACCTAAGATTTACTCCGCAAGCGGTAGAATTCTTTTAGAAAGCAATAAAGGGGGAACTGACCTTTTAATGCTCGGTTCTATGGGTAGTAATAAAACTAGTTTGAATAATAGTATCCAAATCATTCAAAGTACTCCTGTTATGGTCAGTGCTGCGGAAAGACTGGTTCAATCTGACAATTTTAGTCAATTCTCATTACCTTCTTCGAACATAGCTAAATCGAGTCCTCTTTATGAGCGATATACGAAATCTATAGCAGGTGCAATGAGGGGACGATTTAAAATTGAGTCAATCAGAGAAACTGATGTTTTAACATTAAGCTATGAATCTGAATCACCTGCTGAATGTGCTGAGGCGATAAATGCTTTAGAATTAGCTTTCCAGGAAGAAACAACTAAATATGCTAGATTAGAATTCACCCAAATCAGAGAATTCTTGGAAGAGAGAGTTAAGGAAACAAAATCATTTTTAGAAAACTCTGAGCAACAACTTAGAGATTTCAAAAAAGAGAATCAAATATCTGAATTATCTCCAGCTTCACAAAATTTAGTAGAACAAGCTGGTACTTTTGAAGCAGATATGCATACTGCAATGACTGATTCTCTACTAAAAGCTACTGAAATTGATATTCTTAAAAGAAAGATAATGAATCAAAATCTCATTCTTAATGACCTATATATTAAGGATAGGGACTTAGCACGAGCTTATCAAGATTCTGGGATTGTTGAAAATAATGAACTTCCCGAGGAAGTAATCTCACAAAATCTTTTTGATGATGAGATAGATAAAGATTACTTCATAGGAGATGATGAAATTTCTGAAAAGAATATTAAAGAAAATGTTTCCATAGATAATGTTTTAAACAACACTTTGATTAGCAATCTTATTTCTGAGATTGTAGCTAAAGAGAGATATCTTATTATTCTTTCCTCAAAATCTAACTACCAGATGGATCATCCTGAATTAGTAAATCTGAACGAAGAACTATCGAATTTAAAAAGAGAATTAAAAGCTAAGATATCTGAGACTGTTAGCGTTAATACTCTTCAAGATCCTTTCTCTTATAGATCAACGCTGATTGAAAGATTAGCTAATGTGGAAAGTGAGTATGAAATTGTATCTTCTAAATTAGTTGGATTACGAGAAACAGTTCAATATTATCAATTCGAGATGAGTAGATTACCAGATCAAGAATTAGAACTTTCAAAATTAACAAGAGATAAACTTTTTAATGAAAAGATACATACTATTATTACAGAAAAATATGAGGATGCAAAAGTTGCAGAGATTTCTCAGATTGGTAATGTAAGAATTTTAGAAGTAGCAGGAGTACCTCGCAATCCAATAAAACCTAAGAAGATGATGAACTATCTTATAGGTGTGATTCTTGGTTTAGGTCTTGGTATTGGTTCCGCATTCTTAGCCCACTCTTTAGATACAAAGTTAAGAACAATTGAAGATATCGAAAATCAAGTAAAAAGCCCTATCTATGGTACAATCCCAATTATTGATACACCTGTAGGAGAGTTGGATGAATTGAATAATATGATTGAGCACTCATCCGAGGAACAAAAGGAAAAACTGAGAAGATCATTAATTCATATCACTGGGCAACTTATCTCTCATTATTCTCCAAAATCTCCAATTGCTGAATCATATAGGTCACTCAGAACAAATATTATTGCTAATAAGCAACCTGGTTCTATGTCTCTTCTAGTTACTTCTTCTGCTCCTAAAGAAGGTAAATCAACAACTTCTTCAAATTTAGCAATCACTCTTGCTCAAATGAATAGTAAAGTTGTTATTGTGGACGTTGATATGAGAAGACCGACTATTCATACTAAATTTGGGCTCAAGAAAGATAATGGCTCAAGTGATTACTTGATTGATGATACATTATCAGTTGAAGATGTAGTGAAACATTCAGGTATCCCAAATTTGGATGTTATTACTTCTGGATTTATTCCACCTAATCCTTCTGAACTTCTTGCTTCTGCAAGGATGGATCAATTCATTAGAGAGCTTCAAAGCAAATATGACTATATTATCTTTGATACTCCTCCTGTAATCGCTGTTACTGATGCTATCATTATGTCAAAGAAAGTTGATAAAGTTTTACTCGTATTAAGAGTTGCTTTCACCGAAAAAGCTGTTTTAAATAGAGCTAATGAAATTTTAAGTAATGTAAATAAAAAAGTAGATGGTTATATTATTAATGGTATAAAAGTCCAGAAATACTACAATAGACACAAATATTACTATTACTACTATTATTACTATTATGGACAAAATGAAAACAATACAAAAAAAACAAGAAATTTATTCAGTTTCTTACGCAAAAATTAACTTAATTTTAAATGTTGAATCTCTGCTGAATAGTGGCTATAATAAAATCAGAACACTGTTCAGCGAGATTGATTTATATGATAATCTAAAATATTCTTTGACAAAAAGTAAGGAAATTGAAGTTTGGTCAAATATAGCAGAACTTTGTGGTGATAAAAATCTTATCTACACAATTGCTACTTATTTGAAAGATAAATATAGTGTTGATAGTGGTGTTAAAATTGAATTAGAAAAAAATATTCCTCTTGCTGCTGGATTAGGCGGAGGATCTAGTAATGCAGCTAATGCAATTAAAACTCTTAACCTACTATGGGATTTAGGTTTGACTAATGCTGAGATGCATGAAGTGGCTGCAAAATTTGGAAGTGATTTGAATTTTTTTTTAGATGGTGGAACAGCTTGCGGATTCAATAGAGGTGAAGTAATTGAAAGAATTGAATCGATTAAACTCGACAAGATTCTTTTGGTAAAACCTAGTCTTGGGATATCAAGTTGTGAAGCATATAGTTTAATTAAAAATAGAAAAACTAACAGAAATTTTGATAAATTTTTAGAAACAAAAGACTTAAAATTATTATTTAATGATTTACAAAGCGGAATTATAAATAAGTATCCCCAAATAGGAGATATCCTTAAGCAACTTGAAGACAGTGGGGCAGTTGTTGCTCAAATGTCTGGCTCAGGATCAACCTGTTATGGGATATATACATCAGCTGAACTTTTGAAACAATCTTATGATTATTTTACGGCACAAGGATATTGGACGAAAATAACAAAAACAATATAAATGGGAAGTTAAAAAAATGTTTTCAAGATTAAAGATATTTTCAGGAAACGCAAACCGTCCATTAGCGAAAGAAGTAGCTGATTTTGCAGGGATACCACTGGGTGATGTAGAAGTCTTTAAATTTGCCAATGATGAATCTTTTGTTAAAATTAACGATAATGTGAGAGGTGCTGATGTTTTTATCATTCAACCTACTTGCTATCCGGTTAATGATAACTTAGTTGAGTTATTGGTTATGATTGATGCTTTTAAAAGGGCTTCAGCACAAAGGATTACTTGTGTAATTCCCTATTATGGTTATGCAAGATCTGATAAAAAAGATCAACCTCGAGTTCCTGTTACTGCTAAATTAGTTGCCGACTTACTTACAGTTGCAGGTGCACATAGAATTATAACCATTGATTTACATGCAGATCAGATTCAAGGATTTTTTAATATCCCCGTTGATCATCTCTTCTCTATGACAACTTTTGCAAGACATTTTAAAGCTATCGCTAATTCTGAAGAATTAGTTGTTGTCTCACCTGATTCAGGTGGAGCTAACCGGGCAAGAAGCTTTGCTCAAAGATTAAAGTGTGATTTAGCAATTGGAGATAAAAGAAGAAGTGGTAATGATGATTCAGCAGAGTTATTGAATATTATTGGTAATGTAGAGGGTAAAACAGCTATACTATTTGACGATATCATTGATACCGGAGGTAGTTTAACTAAAGTAGCTCATGCTCTAAAAAAGAATGGGGCTACAAGAATATTTGCTGCCTGTTCTCATGGAATTCTCTCTGGTCCCGCTATTCAAAGATTAGAAGATTCTCCAATCGAGAAGCTCTTTATTACTAATACTGTACCTTTAGATGAAACTAAAAAAGCATGTTCAAAAATTGAACAGCTTTCGATTGCTGAAATGTTAGCAATTGCGATTAAGAAAATTCATATTGAAGAATCATTAAGTATTCTTTTTAGATAGAACAGAAACGAATGTGGAGGAATAATGGTTATTAAAATCGAAGCTGGAAAGAGAACATTAGGCAAAAAGTCAGACCGTAAAGACCTGAGAAAGGATTTCATAATCCCAGGTATTATGTATGGTCAAGGAGTTGAAGGGACACCAATCCAATTCAATGCTCCTGATTTTATGAAAGCCTACAAACAAAGTATTGGCGAATTAGCTATTTTTAATATTGTTGTTGATGGTCAAGAACATCGTTGCATTCTTAAAGATAAGCAAATTCACCCTGTAAGAAGAGACATTCTTCATGTTGACTTCTTATTACTCAATCCGGGCCATGAAGTTTCTTTATCTCTTCCTATCAAATTCGTTGGTGAAGCAGTAGGAGCAAAACAGGGTGGTATCGTAGATATCATCGTGCGAAATCTCAATATTGCATGTTTACCAAAAGACATCCCTGAGGATGTGGAAGTTGATATCTCAGGTTTAGAAATCGGAGATTCTTTACATATTAAAGATATTAAAGTCTCTAATGTAAAAATCAAAGATTCTGAAGATGTTACTATTGTTGTTGTCCACGACAAGAACAAAGTAACTGAGAAGGTGGAAGAAGTTGAAGAAGGCGTTGTAGCAGCTACAGAATAATAATGAAACTTATTGTGGGATTAGGTAATATCGGGGATAAATATTCTCGTACCCGCCATAATATCGGCTTTATTACTGTAGATTATTTTGCCAAAAGTAATAATATTAATTTTACTAAGACTAAGAATTATTACTATGCGAAGTATTCTGATGCTATTTTGATTAAACCTACTACTTATATGAATTTAAGTGGTATAGCAATCCAAAGCGTCATGACTAAATTCTCTAATATCGATGATATTCTTGTAATAGTCGATGATTTGGATCTACCCTTTGGTAAAATTAGAATCAGAGGTAAAGGTGGAACAGGTGGTCATAATGGACTTAAATCCATTACTTCTACTCTAAATAGTGATGAATATGGAAGAATCAGAATAGGCATTGGTCGTCCTGATTCAAATGATGTTAGAGACTTCGTGCTTGATAAATTTAACAAGCAGGAGATGAACAAAATTAACCAACTAAATGAGTACATGGTAGAATTGATTAATACCTACATTTCTCATGGAATTGAAGAGTTATTAAACTACAATAGTGCAAATTATGTTACCTATTCCGAGAAAATCGGGATCAACTGACCATAGGGAGGAATAAATGGTTAGAAATTACGAGAGTATGATTATTCTTGATGCTAAACTCTCACCGGATGTGATTAAAGAGGTTCTTGAAAAGTACACTAAGATAATCACAAGTAATGGTGGTGAGATTGTTAAGACCGATGATATGGGCAAAAGAATTCTTGCTTACCCTATCAATAAGGCAAGCGAAGGATATTATTTTATCTATTATTTTGCAATGGATGCCGACAAAGTCAAAGTCTTAGAAGAAAACTATCGAATTGATGAAAAAGTAATCCGACATAACCTTCTTATTTTAGAGTAGAGGTTATTATGGATTTAAGATTCCCAAGATTAAATTCTCTTATTGTGTCCGGCAGATTAACGAGAGATAGTGAACTGAAATACACTCCTAATGGTAGTGCGGTTCTTCGTTGCAGTATAGCAATAGATGACGGGTATTGGGATAAACAGGCTAATCAGTGGGTAGATCAAACAGTCTTTATGGATACTAATGTTTGGGGACCACAAGCTGAAAAACTCAGTAATACACTTAAGAAAGGTAGTCCGGTGATTATAGAAGGACGCTTAAAACAGCATTCTTATACTACTCCGGAAGGTCAAAATAGACGTATTACTGATATTCATATAGATAAAATTCAGAGTTTAGAAACATCAAATAGAACGGACAATAATAGTTACAATGATAATGCAAATAATAATAGTAATTATTCAAACCAACAAAGTAACTATAATCAGAATAATAATGAAAAAGCTCAGACAAATCGTCCTGAACCAGATTTTATTAATGATGATGTACCGTTTTAATCAAAGGAGAAAACATGCTTTACGATAAAAAAAGAAAATATGGAAAGAAAAAATACTGCAAATTCTGTAAAAACCCAGAACTTGAAATAAATTACAAAAACACTGATGTATTAAAACAATTTATGTCAGAAGTTGGTAAAATTGAACCAGCTAGATTAACTGGTGCTTGTGCTAAACATCAAAGAAAAATTTCTAACGAAATAAAGAAAGCTCGTCACATGGCTTTATTGCCATACATCGCTGACTAAAAAAAGTGTTACTTGCTGTAGTATCAAGTTTAGTCGCAATAATTTCCCCTTTCTGGGGATTGATCTTTTGGACAGTTAATATATGTGATTTACTAAGAAAGAAAGCCAAAGATGTAAATATCGGTTTTGCAATTTTTGGGGGAGTGGTTTTAGTCTCCTCTTTCTTAATGGGTTTAGACCTATTAAGAATTGTAGATGTGATAGTTGGGGTAGGTGTTTCAACATACCTATTTACCTCGCTTTATCTCAAAAAAGGATTTAGAATCTCTTTCTCAGCCTTTGCTCTTTTTCAAGGCTGTTATGGCTTATTAAGAAAATATCTCTTTGTTGATAATCTTCAACAATCTAAAGATTTGATTCTGAGCCAGTTAGAAGCGAGTAAAGAGTTACTGCAGAACTACCCTAATGTGGAGGCAGAATATCTCAGAATGATAGATACATACTTCAATTATATTGATTTATTCTGGTTATTTCCAATGATATTTGCTTTAGTAATCGGCACACTTTTCACCAGAAAAAATGTTCTGATGAAATTTCACGCGATTGCTTATAAACTTCCTGATAATTTAGTATTAATAATGATGTTAGGAATGGCTCTTGCCATTTTCAAACAGACCCGTTTTATCGGCTTACCTGTTACTTTAACATTTTTCACAATGCTTACTATTCAGGGGTTTCCTATTGTTTGGCTTTGGCTCTTAGGCTCAACATTTAATAATACTTTATTAAGGATATTAACTTATATTATAATATTACTTAATTTTCACATTTTCATAATGATTTCTTGTGTTGTGGGATTAATTGATATTTGGTTTAACTTAAAAAATGGAGTACAAAAATGAAATTAATATTAATTAAAGATGTAAAAGATTTAGGTATGGCCGGTGACATCGTTACTGTAAAGAGCGGTTATGGAAGAAATTATCTTTTACCACAAAATTATGCAGTAATGGCTACAAAAGATGCTTTAAAGAAAATTGAAGCAATCAAAGCCGACGCTGAAAAAATTAGAAATATTAAATTAGAAGAGAATAAAGCTAAATTAGCATCAATTGCTAAAATGGCTCTTACTTTTAATAGAAAAGCTGACGAAAACGGCAATCTTTATGGCTCAGTATCAGAATATGATATTGTTGAAGCTATCAAAGAGAATGGCGTAGAGATTAATAAAAATAATGTAAACATCGAAAAGCACATTAAAGAAATTGGTGATTCAGAAGTTCAAATACACTTTGGATCAGATTTAACTGCTACTGTTGTAGTATCAGTAGTAAAAGAAGAGATATAGGAGTTTTCCATGGTTAATAAGATGGTTCTCAAAGTGGTAGGATACTTATTAGTTATAATAAGCATTTTTATACCTTCTTATGTACGAGCAAATTTCAATTTCAGAAATTTGATGAGTAACGAGCATACTTTCACTGGTCTATTACTAATAACTTTAGTTACTGTATTTGTGGTAATTGCAGGTTTAGTTGCATATTATTTAATTAATATCAAGAAAAGTTCTAGTTTTAAAGTGTTAGGGTATGTGATGATAATTGTTATTGCTTTTGTACCTGCAATGTTGATGATGCCTTATGATAATGGCTCTAATGCATTGGGAACCGCATATTTAACATTGGTTGCCGTATCTGTTTTGTCATGGGCTGGTTTTACTTTAGCCCTGAGAAAAAGTGCTTAATCATTGAAAAATATAAAGAGTAGTATCTCCTCTGTTCTATTCCAAATAGGTGGAGATAGATATCACGATTTAATAATTATTGCTCTGTCATGGAAAACCGTTGTAGGTTCTTTTATGGCAGAGCATTCTTCTGTTTTGAAATATCAGAATAATACCCTCTATGTTGGGGTTGATAGTAGCGTCTGGCTACAAGAATTCGTTCTGATGAAGACTATGATAATCAAACAATTAAACAAGGTAATTGCTCAAGAAGTTAATTCTAAAATTAATAACCTTGTATTCCTATTAAGTGAGAAAAAACATGATTAAAGTATCACCTTCAATACTATCTGCTGATTTTGCCAATTTAGAGCAAGATTTAACAGCTGTTATTAAAGCTGGTTCAGATTTTCTTCATATAGACGTTATGGATGGACACTATGTTCCAAACTTAACTTTTGGTAATCCAATTATTGAAAGAATTAACACTATTAGCACTATTCCTTTAGATGTTCATCTAATGGTCACCAATCCCTCTGATTACTTTAAATTCTTATCAAACCTCAGAGTTGCTATGATTTCATTCCATCCTGCTACTGTGCATCATCTTCACCGAGAAATTTATAAAATTAAGGAACTCGGAATAAAGGCAGGACTTGCTTTAAATCCTGGTGATTCTATTACTATGATAGAAGAGGTTTTAGAGGATGTAGATTTTGTTCTGATTATGTCAGTAAATCCAGGTTATGGTGGGCAATCTTTTATTGAAAATACCTATCAAAAAATTACTAAGTTAGACAATATTAGAAAAAAGAAAAATCTTAAATTTAAAATAGAAATTGATGGTGGTGTTAATGATAATAATGCCCCTAAATTAATCCAAGCTGGAGTGGATATTTTTGTTGCCGGTTCTTTCGTCTTCAAATCAAATGATTATGCTGCAGCAATTCATTCAT
Source organism: Cloacimonadales bacterium (SeqCode) (assembly GCA_963692475.1). Lineage (GTDB taxonomy): Bacteria > Cloacimonadota > Cloacimonadia > Cloacimonadales > JAFGVF01 > JAEKNW01. The sequence continues at coordinate 873,378 of OY829950.1, read as the reverse complement.
TAAAATAACGGAGAATTTATGTTCAATGATTTATCAAGCAGATTAGATAAAGTATTTAGAAATCTAAAAGGAAAAGGAAAACTAACCGAGAAGAATATAAAAGATTCTCTTCGGGAAATTAGAATGGCTCTTTTAGAAGCTGATGTTAATTATAAAATTGTTAAACAATTCGTGAAAGATATTGAAGAACAATGTCTTGGTCAAGAAGTAATGAAATCACTTACACCAGGTCAACAGGTTGTTAAAATTGTGAATACGGAATTAACCAAACTTATGGATACTGGTGGTTTTGAAGTTAAATTACATGATAATAAAATCAATAAAATTATGTTAGTTGGACTTCAAGGTTCTGGTAAAACTACTGCCTGTTCTAAATTGGCTACATATTTCAGAAAACAGAAGAATATCTTCCCTGCAATGGTAGCATGTGATGTATATCGTCCTGCAGCTATTCATCAATTAGAAGTTCTTGGTAAAGAAATTGGGATTCCGGTACACTCTGATTTAGAAAGTAAAAATGTTATTAATATTGCTAAAGTTGCTCTTGCTGAAGCTAATCAGAAAAATCAAAATTTAGTTATTTTTGATACCGCAGGAAGACTTCACATAGATTCAGATATGATGGAAGAAGTTGAAAAACTTAAAGACTTTGTAAAGCCTGATTATATATTCTTCGTTGCTGATGCTATGACGGGACAAGATGCCGTTAATGTAGCCGAAGAATTTCATAAAAGATTAGATTTCTCTGGGGTTATATTAACTAAATTAGATGGAGATTCTCGTGGTGGTGCAGCTCTTTCAATTAAAGCTATTACCAATAAACCAATTGCCTTTGTAGGTGTTGGAGAAAGACCGAGTGATTTAGAAGTATTCTATGCTGATAGGATGGCTTCAAGGATTCTTGGTATGGGTGATGTTCTCACTCTCATTGAAAAAGCTGAAACTACTATGAATGAGGAAGAAGCTGAAAAATTAGCTAAGAAAATTAAAAAGAATCAATTTGATTTAGATGATTTTTTAAACCAACTCCAGCAAATCAAAAAAATGGGTCCTCTTGAGGGACTTCTCAAAATGATACCTGGGATGAATTCTAAAGCCTTAGAAGGTGCTAATCTGAGTGGAAAGGAACTTGCCCACGTTGAAGCTATTATCTATTCTATGACCACTAAAGAACGCTCTGACCCAAAAATTATCAATGGTAGCAGACGTCTCAGAATCTCACAGGGTTCTGGGAGATCAGTTCAAGAAGTGAATAAGCTTCTCAAACAATTTGAACAAATGAAAGATATGATCAAAAAAATGAATAATCCTAAAATGATGAAAAAAATGGCTAAAATGGGTGGAAAAGGAATGCCTGAAATTCCTGGAATGCCCAAGTTCTAATTTATATTTTATACAGACTTAAACCGTTGCATACTTGAACAATGTATGTAGCGGTTTTTTTTTGTTTAAACCAGAATGGTGCAGTAGATCTTTAGGGAAGAAAAAATATGACTATTGATATTATAGCAGAAGAAAATATGGCTCAAGTTCAAGTATAGTGGTAAAAAAGAGACTTTTATTATAGTATATTCATTGTATTAGAGAAATTTACGAGTTTAAATTTACTATTTAGAGTAAGTTTTGCTTGTAAATAAGACTTTAAATAATATAATTGAAAACAATATTAAGCAAGCATGTCTTTTAACCTAAATAATGCAATAGATCTTTGAGAATAACACTATATTCTTTTGCAAAAGTAACTTCCATAATTCTTCCGAATATATATATTATATGCGTCAGAATTCTGCAAGCTATTTTGCTAAAAGAATTTGCAATCTTCTCTAAAGCTCTATTGCACCATTTGGGTTTAATTAATCCATAGTTCTATTCTAATGGATCATATTATATGTATCGAACTTATATATCTTCACTATCATGTGTCTCTTGGTTTTCAGCTTAGTGGATGGCTAATAGATGCCCAATAAACCCCTAATAAACCGCCAATAGACTATCTGAGATAAAACAGAAAATGAAGGATTTAGATTTGCCAAGAACAAAAAGATTGATTATTAGGTGTTAACAGAAAATTCTACAAAGAGGTGACCTCTTTATGAAATTTCCACCTGACTTGAACTTGAACCGAAAATATTACTCCCAAGATTATAATAAATCAATATGTGATTATTTATAAAAACAATTAAATGACCTATTCAAATTATACAAATAGGTATTATCGTCATGAAAGATAGTTTAAAAATTATGAAATTATGCTTTATAATAACCTTTAGAGAGATTCTAGGAAATAATATTATTATTTATCTTGACATAAAATATCGATAAACAAATATCGGTACTATAAAAAAGATAATTACGGAGGAAAAGATGGAGACATGTGTAATCAGGCTCAGAATGAGTCAGGCAGATGCCCATTATGGAGGCAACTTAGTAGATGGAGCTAAGATGCTTCAGTTATTTGGTGATGTAGCTACAGAGTTATTGATAAGAAATGATGGAGACGAAGGTTTATTTGCTGGATACGATTCAACTCAGTTTTTAGCACCGGTATATGCTGGTGATTATATTGAAGCTTGTGGTAAGATTGTCAGTGTGGGGAATTCTTCAAGAAGAATGGAGTTTGAAGCTCGTAAGGTAATTGTTTCAAAACCTGATATCAGTGATTCTGCTGCAGAAATATTGGAAGAACCAATCGTTGTATGCAGGGCTGTAGGGACTTGTGTTGTTCCAAAAGATAAACAAAGATTTAAAAACAAGCAAAGTGCTTAGGACGACTGATGGCTAATGTCTTATACGAAAAAAGTAATAAAATTGGTAAGATTATAATAAATCGACCAGATGCTTTGAATGCTTTAAATAGTGAAGTTCTGCATCATTTGAATGAAGTACTAACAAAAGTTGAATTAGATCCAGAAGTTAGGGTACTTGTTATCACAGGGAGTGGTCGCTCTTTTGTGGCAGGAGCAGATATTAAAGAGATGCTGGACTATAATTCAAATGAAGCAAGAGAATATGCAGAATTAGGTTTGCGAACAATGCAGAGAATTGAAAATCTATCAATCCCAGTCATTGCCAGTGTGAATGGCTTTGCCCTTGGTGGCGGTTGTGAATTAGCTCTTGCCTGTGAGATTCGATATGCCTCAGATAAGGCAAAATTCGGACAGCCTGAAGTAGGTTTAGGTATAACTCCTGGTTTTGGTGGTACTCAACGTTTACCAAGATTGGTTGGTTTGGCTAATGCAAAAGAATTAATCTATACTGGTAAAGTCATTGATGCCCAAGAAGCTTTAAGAATCGGATTAGTGAATAAAGTATTTTCTAATGAGACTTTAGAAGAAGAGACAATGAAGTTAGCACAAGATATAGCAAAACAATCAACTACTGCTGTAAGATATGCCAAAGTCTCAATTAATAGAGGTTTTGATACAACTTTAGCAAATTCATTTGAATATGAAAAGAATCTATTTTCTCTCTGTTTTTCTACAGATGACCAGAAAGCAGGAATGTTGGCTTTTGTAGAGAAGAGAAAAGCCCAGTTTTAGGAGAAACCATGAAGATAGGAATAATTGGTGCCGGAACAATGGGATCCGGAATTGCTCAAGTTTTTGCCATGCAGAATCATACTGTATTGTTAAATGATTTAGAGGATAGCAGCTTAAGCAGAGCTGTTAAAACAATAGAAAAAAGTTTAGATAGATTAGTAATGAAAGAGAAGATTGATGAAGCCAAGAAATTGGAAGCTCTTTCTTACATTACTACAACTGCTAACTTAGAAGACTTTTCTGATTTAGATTTAGTAATAGAGGCAGTTGCTGAAAAAATGGAGATTAAAAAATCTTTATTCAGCAAGCTTGATATAATATGTGGTAAAGAAACTATTTTTGCAACAAACACCTCTTCATTATCAATTACTGATATAGCAAGTTCTACTCAAAGACCAGACAGAGTTATCGGAATGCATTTCTTTAATCCTGTTCCTCTTATGAAATTAGTTGAGATTATTAAGGGCTTAGCAACTTCTCATGAAACAGTAGTTAAGGTCAAAGAACTAACAAAAAATATTGGAAAAGAGCCGGTAGAAGTTAATGAAATGCCTGGCTTTGTGGTAAATAGAGTCTTAATCCCTATGATAAATGAAGCGATTGGGATTTTGGCAGATGATGTAGCTTCCGCTGAAGACATAGACAATGCTATGAAGTTAGGGGCAAATCATCCAATAGGTCCTTTAGCTTTGGCAGACTTAATAGGAAATGATGTTAATTTAGCTATCATGGATACTCTCTATGCAGAGTTTGGAGATCCAAAATACAGACCACATCCATTATTAAAAAAATATGTTAAAGCTGGTTTGTTAGGTAGAAAAAGTGGCAAAGGCTTCTATGATTATACTAAAAAAGTAAGTTAAGAGAAGTTTTGAGTTAAGAGTTTTAAGAATAATTTATAGGCATAGATAGAAGGATACTTCTCTTATAGAGGAGAGTTAGGGGACTATTCCCACATTGATGATAAGTTAAATGATAATAGATAAGGACATGAGGTAAAAAGATGGAATTTACATTTGCTAAGGAATATGATGTATGCCGAAGCATGTTTAGAGAGTTCGCTCAGAATGAAGTAAAACCTTTGGCTGAGGAAGTTGATGAAGAAGAGAGATTCCCGCTTGAGACAGTTAAAAAGATGGCTGCCTGTGGGATGATGGGTATTCCTATTCCAAAAGAATATGGGGGAGAGGGTGCAGATACCTTGACTTATATTACTGCAGTAGAAGAGTTATCAAAGGTTTGTGGAACAACAGGAGTTATACTTTCTGCTCATACTTCACTTTGTGCAGTCCCTATTTTAGAATATGGAACTGAAGAACAGAAACAAAAATATTTAATTCCTCTTGCTAAGGGTGAGAAAATCGGAGCTTTTGCTCTAACTGAACCAAATGCTGGTACCGATGCAGCTGCTCAGCAAACAGTTGCTGAAGATTGTGGTGATTATTATCTTATCAATGGTAGTAAGATATTTATCACTAATGCCGGTTATGCAGATATTTTTATTATTATGGCTATGACAGACAAGAAAGCTGGAACTCGTGGTATTTCAGCATTTATTTTAGAGAAAGGAATGCCAGGCTTTACAATAGGTAAGCATGAAAAGAAAATGGGAATCAGAGGTTCTTCAACCTGTGAGTTGATCTTCGAAGATGTTAACGTTCCTAAGGAAAATATGTTAGGAAAGATAGGAAAAGGTTTCGGGCTTGCTATGAAAACCCTTGATGGGGGAAGAATAGGGATTGCTGCTCAAGCACTTGGTTTAGCTCAAGGAGCACTTGACGAGACTATCTCTTATACTATGGAGAGAAAACAATTTGGTAGAGCAATTGCTAAATTTCAAAACACTCAGTTTCAAATAGCAGATATGCATTGTAAGACAGAAGCAGCTCGTAATTTAGTCTATAAGGCTGCTTGGAAAAAAGATCAAAAAGAAGCATATTCTTTAGATGCTGCAATGGCAAAGTTATTTGCTGCAGAAGTAGCAATGGAAGTAACAACCAAGGCTGTTCAACTTCATGGTGGTTATGGATATACCAGAGAGTACAGTGTAGAAAGAATGATGCGTGATGCTAAAATCACTGAAATATATGAAGGAACTTCAGAAGTTCAAAAAATGGTTATTGCCGGTTCAATTCTAAGGTAAGGAGGAGAGGAAGTGAAAATAGTCGTATGTATTAAACAAGTTCCTAACACTAATGAAATTAGGATTGACCCAATAAAAGGTACTTTGATTAGAGATGGAGTTGATAGCATTATGAACCCAGATGATAAAGCAGGATTAGAGACTGCTCTCGAGCTTAAAGATAATAATCCTGATACAAGAATTACTGTCTTAACTATGGGACCACAACAAGCAACTGCAGTATTAAGAGAAGCAGTAGCTATGGGTGCAGATGATGCAGTTCTATTAACAGATAGAACTTTTGCAGGTGCAGATACTTGGGCAACCTCTTTAACACTTGCCAACGCAATAAAGAAAATTGGTTTTGATTTAATAATCTGTGGTCGTCAAGCTATTGATGGTGATACTGCTCAAGTTGGTCCTCAAATTGCTGAACATCTCAGTATTCCACATGTTAGCTATGTCTCAGCAGTAGAACATAAAGGTGATTATCTCATAGTGAAAAGAGAATTTGAAGACTTCTATCAAAGAATTAAAGTTCCTACTCCTTGCTTAATTACAGCTTTATCAAGTATGAACAAACCTCGCTATATGAGAGTGGGAAGAATCTTCGATGCCTATAGAAATTTAGAAATCAAGACTATGGGACAAGTAGATATTAACTTAGATGCTGAAGAGCTTGGCTTAAAAGGTTCTCCAACGAAAGTTAGAAAAACTGAAACAAAACAGGCTAAGAAGAGTGGAGTAGTACTAGAATTAGATCCTAAAGATAGTGCTGAAAAAATTATTAATACCTTAGCTGAAAAATATATTATCTAAGGGGACTGAATCATGAATAACGAATTAATCAAAAAAGTAATGGTATTTGTTGAAACAAGAAATGATGTGATTCAGACTGTTGGATTAGAGTTGATTGGTAAAGCTCGAGATTTAGCTGATGTACAAAATGGTCAAGTTCTTGCTGTTGTTCTTGGTGATAAAATTAGTGAACAAGATGCTCAAGACTTAATAATCCATGGTGCAGACCAAGCGATTATCGCTAATCATAAATTATTAAAGACCTATATGAATGAACCTTATACTCAAGTCTTAGTGAATATTATGCAAGATATTAAACCCGATTCTGCCTTGTTTGGAGCTTCTACTATTGGTAGAGATTTAGCTCCAAGAGTTTCAGCTAGGCTTCATACTGGATTAACAGCTGACTGTACTGGCTTAGAAATTGATGAAGTGAGTGGTTTATTACTTATGACAAGACCTGCCTTTGGGGGAAACCTCTTTGCTACTATTATCTGCCCAGATCATAAACCACAAATGGCTTCTGTGAGACCAGGAGTGATGCAGAAAAAAGAGAAAGATAACTCTCGCCAAGGTCAAATATCTTTCTTGGATATTGAATTAGATAATTCAGCTCTCACTTATGAAGTCTTAGAAGAAGTAGCAATAGTTAAGACTAAAAAGAACATCGAAGATGCAAATATCTTAGTTTCAGCTGGTAGAGGAGTTGGTAATCCTACTAATTTTAATAAACTTCATGATTTAGCTAATAGCTTAGGTGCTGCCATCTCAGGCTCAAGAGCTGTGGTTGATGCAGGTTGGATTGATCATGCTCAACAAGTGGGACAGACAGGAAAAACAGTCCGCCCTGAAGTGTATTTCGCTCTGGGAATCTCGGGTGCTATTCAGCATATTGCTGGAATGGAAGAATCTGAATTGATTATCGCTATTAACAAAAACCCTGAAGCCCCAATCTTTGAAGTTGCCGATTTAGGACTTGTGGGTGATGTTAACCAAATCATTCCTGAACTAGTAAAAGCTCTTAACAACCTTAAAGAATTAAAGAAAAGTAATTAGATCCTGATACATATAACATATAACTAGGGGAGATTCACATTAGTGGGTTTCCCTTTTTTAACCCAAATGGTGCAATAGAGCTTTAGAGAAGAGTGCAAATTCTTTTAGCAAAATAGCTTGCAGAATTCTGACGCATATAATATATATATTCGGAAGAATTAGGTAAGTTACTTTTGCAAAAGAATATAGTGCTATTCTCAAAGATCTATTGCATTATTTGGGTTTAATACTCAATTAATATCTTCCAATATCCTCTCTAACACCAAAGTGGACTCTTGCTTTATATAGCTTTTCAACTTCTTCTCTATCCATAACTTGATAGCTGCCTAATTGCTTTAAATTAAAGAATATTTTGGCAAAATGCTCTAGAGTCTCCATACGAAAGTAAGCAGTCTCAACATCTCTTCCAAGAGTCAAAACTCCATGCTTCTCTAATAAAAAAGCCTCGTAGTTATGAACATATTTTTTAATACTATTAGGAAGAGAATCTGTGCCTGGAGTTCCATATTCCACTAAAGGAATCTTGCCAATAGAAACAATAACTTCTACTAAAATTGGTTCATCTAAGGCAATACCAGCAACTGCCAGTGTTGTACCATATACAGGATGAGCATGGAATATACCATTAACATCATTCCTCTCTTGATATACCATGATATGCATTCTTATCTCTGATGAAGCCCTTCCATCCCCTTCTAAAATATTACCCTGCATATCACATAGTAAAATATCTTCGTAAGTAAGATAACCCTTAGATTTTCCTGAAGCTGTAATTAAAAATGTACTATCACTAAGCTTGATACTAATATTTCCATCATTAGAAGCAACAAAACCTCTATCATAAGCCCTTTTACCTAACTCTATTATTCTATCTTTTTCTTCTTTGTAATTCATATTATCCTCCCTAACTAAGATGGTTTTCCTATGAATCTTGTCAAAGTAAATATCCCTGGATTGATAGATTCTTTGTTTGAGACTGTTCAAATAACTTTTAAAACTAAGCCACATTATCACACTTCTTAGAGAAAAAGCAGGAGACTGTTCAAATTAAGTTATTCTATGCCGTATATTTAAAATAGTTATTGACAAGTTGCTTCAAATATAATTAAATTAATTAAATCAATATTAGTATTCATAATTAACTTTGGATATCTATTTAAAGTCAATAATAGATTCGAGAATTACATTCTGAGGATATTATTAATAACGAGTTGGAATGAACACAAACATCTGTAACTTAACTTTTTTCATAGATCCTGAGGGAGGAAAAAATAAATAAAATTATGTATAAAACAATGATATCAACAGTATTATTTCTATTTATTGGTATGCATGAATGTTATGCACAAGCATCATTACAGGAAATTGTTAGATTCAATATCCCCATAGGTGAAAAATTTTGTTCTCACGTTGAGGCTGGTGGAGATATTAATGGAGATGGAAGACCTGATCTGGTATTCAGTTGTATTGATGAATTAAATTATTCAAATGCTCCCGTGTATATATATTATAGTGTACCGGATAGCAGTGCAGTGCCAGACCAAATACTAACTTCTCCATATCCTAATGAGGGAGGTTTTGGCTATAGCCTTGCTTACAAGGGAGATCTCAATGGGGATGGAATAAGTGATCTGACAATTGGATATGCAAACTATGATTACAGACATGCCGGAGCAGTTCTGATCTATTACGGAGGAAGTCAACCATTTACTGAACCGGATGTTTTTATAAGTGGTGTCGGATTAGGTGAAACACATAGCTGGGATCTATTTTTTAGCGAAGATCTGATTACTGATTGTGATTTAAATGGTGATAGTATCAATGACCTCTTAGTATATGCTCCCGGACCTCAATATGAGAATTGGGGTAATGTATATGCATTTTTAGGTGGAGAAACGTTCAATACAACTCCAACTTTGCACATCAGAGGTAGTGAATATGAAGAATATCTAGGTACTAATATGAAAGTAGGTGACATAAACGGGGATGGTTATGACGATATCGTACTCACAAATCGCACCCCGGTTAATCCAGAACAAGTATGGGGACCATTTAATTACTCGTTAAAGATATATCTGGGTGGGGATAATTTATCTGATATACCAATATATAATATACTACTAGGTAGTTCTCCTGATTTTGGACTTGCAGGAATTATCGCCAATGGCGACCTGAATGGCGATGGATTTGATGATATTTTACTTTCTTGTGCAGACCTGAATGGTTCACTATTTAAGGTTATCTATGGACAGAGTGATATAACCGAGCTGTCAATAGTAGATTTCACTTCCCCAGAATTAACATATGGTCATGCCATGTCCTATTGCAACTTAGATGATGATTATTATTCAGATTTCTATATAAACCATCGCACTTTACCAGATTGTGCAACGGAAATAGGTAATTTCTGTCTATATAGGCAAACAAGTAATATAATAAATTTAGTCCCAGATTATGTAAATTCGGGAGAACATGCTTTTAATGATTATGGGTGGGGATTTAACTTGGAAGATATTAGTGGGAGTGGATTTCCTGTTTTTTTTGTTTGCTCTTATGATCATGCAGTAGGAGATAATATTAATTACGCCACTTTACTTTCAGAATACAATGTGAGTAATTCCGACGAACAAATCCAACCGGTGGTTAGAAATATTCTGCGTTACCCCAATCCTTTTCGGACTGGAGTCAATATAAGTTTATTTGATCCAGATAAATCTATACAATTAGCCTCGATAAATATCTATAATATTAAGGGTCAATTAGTGTATAATGGGGATATTCAGGAAGGGAAACAAATTCATTGGAACGGATTGGATAACAATGGCAATCAAGTTAGTTCAGGAATATACCTGATTAAAGCAACCGATATAAGGGATAACAGTTACACTACAAAAGTAGTGAATATAAAATAAAATGGAGGAAAACATGAAGTCATTCACATTACTACTCGTCATGTTAATAGGGTTGATAAGCTTAAATGCTGACAACTATTCTGTTAATTTTGATATCAATGATTTATCCACCACTATCAATGCTATGAAATTTCACGAGTTTAAACTCGCTGATTGTAGTGCTACCAGAGAAATCGGCCATCCAAAATTGCCTTGTAAGGTAGTAAGTTATATCATCCCTGTCAATATGAAAGTGAGCAATCTTCAATATCAGAAAATTCTATACTTTTAAAAGGAACTTTCAATGTAATGCCAGTTCAGACTCCTGAATTTGAGAATGGAGAGAATGTAGATTTTACACCACCAGATTCTACAATCTATGCACATAATATGATTTATCCCTATAGTAGTGCTCAGATTGTATCTCACTCATATATGGATGGTGCTAACAATATTGTTAGCATTGCATTATTTCCATTACGATACAATCCAGTTACGGGAGTAGTAACATTTGCAAACAATATATCAATAAGCTTTAATTATGTACCATCAAGTGAGCAACCTCTTTATCCCACAAAGAGATTTGCAATTGATACTCCTAAGTATGATGCCTATCTATATAATCTTGTAGAAAATCCTAATGATATAGCCACTCATAGAAACTTATCTAATATTGAAATTGACCCTAGTGGACCCGAAGATTTCAACTACTTGATCATCTGTCCTGATGATGTTGTTGACCTTGAACAAGGAGAAGAGAATCCCTAATATTACCCTGCATATCACATAGTAAAATATCTTCGTAAGTAAGATAACCCTTAGATTTTCCTGAAGCTGTAATTAAAAATGTACTATCACTAAGTCTAATACTAATATTGCCATCATTAGAAGCAACAAAGCCTCTAGCATAAGCCCTTCTACCTAACTCTATTATTCTATCTTTTTCTTCTTTGTAATTCATATTATCCTCCATAGCGAAGATGGTTAGCAGGGGAATTTTGTCAAAGAAAATATCCCGACATGAACTTTAAATAATCAGAATTAGTAAAAATATTAATAATTACTCGATGTTATAGTGATAAAAATATCTTAATATTAACACCGGCGTGATTTCGAATAATAAAATTATCCATAGGGATAATGACTAAAAATGAATTTATGTTAAGATATTCAAGATGTTAATGATGTATTACTAAAAGAAGTTACTATATAGAACAACTTAGTAAGAATAATACAAAAATATATATAAGATAATTAAATATCGAAATATATTGACAGTTTTATATCTTTGATTATAGTTGTTCTATTAGAATGATTAAATAAGTAATTTCGTAATTAAGTTTGCTCTGAAGAATAAAGATGCAGGAATATCTACATGATTAGCATTTTAATCACTGAGCAAAGAAATATATTTTTCAACCAAATAGTATGGTATTATTAATGATATTACCATCAATGACCTCATAAACCTCTAAAAAGGAGTAAAAATGATAACAACAACACTTTTTCCAGGACGCTATGTCCAAGGTCCAGATACATTGAAAAAGCTTGGAAGTGAAGCTTCAAGACTTGGCTCAAAAGCCTTTATAATCTGTGACCCATTTGTGTATGATACTTTACTTGTAAATTTCAAAAAAGATGTTGAAGATGAAATTGCTACTGTCTGGAATAAATTTGATGGTGAATGTTCTGATGAAGAAATTGAAAGATTAGTTGCCTTAGCAAAAGACAAGGAAATTGATATTGTTATTGGTATTGGTGGCGGAAAGTCCCTAGATACATCTAAAGCAGTAGCCCATTATCTTAAGGTTCCAGTGGCTATAGCACCAACACTTGCCTCAACTGATGCTCCTTGTAGTGCTCTATCAGTTATCTATACTAATTCAGGTGAGTTTAAAAGATATTTAGTCTTGCCTAAAAATCCTGATTTAGTTCTCTTAGATTCAAAAATCGTAGCTTCTGCACCTACTAGATTTCTTATCTCAGGTATGGGAGACGCTCTGGCAACTTGGTTCGAAGCTGAATCATGTAAGAAAAACTATGCAGGTAATATGACTGGAAATTACGGTTCAATGACTGCTTTTTCCTTAGCAGAATTATGTTTTAACACTCTACTTGAATATGGTGTTGATGCAAAAAATGCTTGTGATGCAGGCACTGTTACTCCAGCTTTAGAACATGTTATTGAAGCAAATACGCTTCTTAGTGGTTTAGGCTTTGAAAGCGGTGGATTAGCAACAGCTCATGCTGTACATAATGGCTTAACTGTCCTAGAAGCTACTCACGCTTTTTATCATGGTGAGAAAGTTGCGATTGGTACTTTAACCTCACTCATTCTCACTGATAAGAGTAGTGAAGAAATTCATAGAGTCTTTAGTTTCTGTGAGTCGATTGGACTTCCAACAACTTTAGCAGATATTGGACTTGTCGATGTGTCTGATGAAGACTTAATGAAGGCTGCAAAAGCTGCTTGTGCTGAAGGCGAAACTATTCACAATGAAGCATTTGAAGTAAGCCCTGAACAAGTTTTCTATGCCTTAAAAGCTATGAATAAAATCGGAATGACAAGAAAACATAAATAAATTTAAACCCAGATTATTAATAGAACTTAATTAAAGCCGGTATCTCAAAGTACTGGCTTATTTTTTTTCTCTAAACTCTTACCCTATAGGTAGATATGCATATTAACATAGATTAAAAAAGTGGTCGTCTCCCATAAGATGTTTTCTCAAATGAAAAACTATAAAGAAAAGTGTCTATATAGTAAAACTGATATTGTCAGCAGATATTTTAATTCTTCTAAATAGTTCTTGACGATATTATCTTCAAAGTCCAAAAATGGCATCATAAAAAAATATTAATTTTTGGAGATAATTATGTACAGATTTAGAAAAGATCTGGAGGCTAAAAAAGCTGTCGAGATTAATGTACCTCACAAGAAAGTAATGATGTGTCTCAATGAGAGCACTCTCAATCCTTTAGATGCGGTAAAAGACCAATTATTAGAAAACCTAAAATCCGTTCCTTTGAACAGATATTTTAATGATATTACCCCTAAGCTTAAGAATAAACTGGCTGAATATGTAGGTTATGGAATTAAACCAAGTCAAATTTTATTTGGTAATGGAGCAGATGAAATGCTCTATTATATCTTCAACAGCGTGAGAGAGAGCGTTAGAAGTTATGCAGTTTCCCTTGCTCCATCTTATTTTGATTACAAGAGTTATTGTGATGCTGTTGGTTTAGGTTTTGAACCTATTGAACTTAATAAAGATTTTAACTTCTCTGCTGAAGAATATTTAGAGAAACTTAATCACCCTAATTGCAAGCTCGGTATTTTGTGTAACCCTAATAACCCAACAGGTAATTTAATTCCAGATAAAAAAATAGTTCATATCTTAGAAAATACTGATAAATTAGTTCTTCTTGATGAAACATATTTTGAGTTCTCTGGTATTACTTTTGCTGATGTCTTGCATAAATATCCTAATTTAATAATAGTAAGATCATTCTCTAAAGCTTTTTCGGTTGCCGGTTTAAGATTTGGTTACCTTATTATTTCTGAAGAGAATGCAAGAGAATTAGGAAAAGTAATGACTGCTTTTCATAGTAGCTTGATGATTCAAACTTTTGCTTATACAATCTTAGAAAACAAGCAAATTTTCTTAGATCATACAGAGAATGTAAAAGATATCAGAAATAAACTCTATATCTGGATGCTCTCACAAGATTACATTACTGTCTATCCTTCACATACTAACTTCCTAATCTTCACTATCGGAGATTCTACTCCAGAACTCTTTGATTACCTCTCAGCAAATGATGTGGCTTTGAGACCAGTATGGGGACACCCACTACTTAAAAACCATATTAGAATAAGCATCGGTACTCAAACTGAAGTTGAACTCTTTATGGGACTATTCTTGAAATTTATTGATAGGTTTTAAATAGTATTTTTTTAACCAAAACATAAAAAAGGCACTGATTTCTCAGTGCCTTAATTTTATATGAATTAATGAATACTATTTGTAGTCAACTTTATATTAATATTAATTGGGGCATATGCACCTTGTTTGTTTAGCAGAAGAATATAAAGTTAGTCATTGAGGTTGGTTATTTTTCTAACCATAACTCAGATAAATAGCTTTAACTGAATATTATTACAACTATTCATTTAGTCACTTTAATATAATTCTTGACAACTCTGGTAGTCAGTTTATCTTTTGTCTTAATAAGTAAGGGAGTGAAAATGAATAATATACTAAATGAGCTATTTGCAATTCAAAACAGGATCTCGACATTTGTACCAAAAGAGTTCAAACGATATCTCACGATTGATTGGAGCAAGAGACTCATAATCATCACAGGTGCAAGAGGCACAGGGAAAACAACCTTGGTACTACAGCATTATATTGAGAGCTACGCATCTACAACTGAATGCTTATATTTCTCTGTTGATAATCCCCTGGTCGCGCAAAGTGGTATATTCAATATAGGAAAAGATTTCTTCACTATTTATGGTAACACACTTATAATTGATGAAGTTCATAAGCAAAAAGATTGGTCATTTGATGTTAAAGCACTATACGATTCATTTCCTGATAAAAAGATTATTATCTTAGGTAGTTCAAAATTAAATATTACTAATCAAAAAGGTGATCTGTCTCGACGAGCATTAATTTATAATTTAAAAGGTCTATCTTTTAGAGAATTCATTGAATTGAAGTATAATCTCAAAACTGAAGCTTATTCCCTACAAGATATTCTGATAGATCATATTGAGATAGGCTCAAAAATACTTCGCGATATTCCACAAATTAAAAAATATTTTTTTGAGTATAAACAATTTGGATTTTACCCTTTTTTCAATGAATATTCAGAGCATGAATATCAACAAGTCTTGCAAAGTGTGATTGATAAAATCATTTATGAAGATATCCCTAGTTTGAAAGATATTAAAGGTTCTTCTTCTTATGTATTTAAAAAATTACTCGCTTATTTGGCAATGTCTAAGATTCCTACAATTAAAGTTTCAAGTATCTGTAATGAACTTGATATTACTAAAGAAACACTTTATACTTATTTAGATTTGCTTGATAGAGCTGAAATAATCAATATTATTCGCAGAGATAAAGCTACAGTTAGATCTCTCCAGAAATCAAAGATAATGCTTTCTAACCCTAACTTATATTATTCAATCAGTAATGAAATGTGGCAACATAACACAGATTTGGGAAATATAAGAGAATCATTTTTTGTTTCCCAAATTGAGGACAGGATTTCAGCTTCAGAGATTGTTGATTATACTATTCAATTAGATAATGTTAAGATAGAAGTTGAGATTGGAGGAAAGAATAAAACAAGGAAACAGATTGAGACCCTTGAGAATGGATATGTTTTTAAAGATGATATCGAAATTGGATATGAAAATATTATCCCTCTTTTTCTAATTGGATTTTTGTACTAATGATTAAATCCAAGGAACATTAAAAAGGATTTTGTTATAGTATGGTGGCAGGAACAGAGCAATAATGAATGATAACTTTTAATATATTAATAATTTATATTCCTAATGCTAACAATTAGTATTTAGTTTTTCTATTAAACCCTTTGAGGCTTCGCACAAAGCTACGCCTTCACAAGACAGGGTTAGCTCGTTTTAGGGTGGATATCATACCCAGGGCTGCAATCCTTACAGGATTTGACCCTGGGCTATCATATTAACACCCTTCCAGGGCTTTCTTGAACCCTTTCAGGGTTAATGAATTTATAAAACACTGCATGCCTGAACTTTAGCTGTATTTATAACCAAACAACATAAAAAAAGGCACTGATTTCTCAGTGCCTTAATTTTATATGAATTAATGAATACTATTTGTAGTCAACTTTATATTTGTTTTTAAGTTCTTCAACTTTAGCTACATAAACTTCTCTTTGTTTCATAGTCATAAGTTCATTAGTTATAGTTTGCTTAACTTGATTAAGTTCAACATCTTGAGCAGGTATTTTAGCATCTAATTTGATGATATGGTAACCGAACTGAGTTTGAACAGGTTCTGAAATTTCACCAACTTCCATTTTGAAAGCAGCTTCTTCGAACTCAGGAACCATTCTGCCACGAGAGAAAGAACCTAATGAACCACCTTGTTCTTTTGAAGGACATGATGAGTGTTCTTTAGCAGCAGTAGCAAAGTCTAATTCTTCATTTTTAATCTTATTGTAGATTTCTTGGCAAGCTTCTTCGCTATCAACTAAAATATGACTTGCAGATACTTCTTCAGCTTTAGCATATTTAGCTTTATTGGCATCAAAGTGTGCTTGAAGTTCTTCTTCGCTTACTTGAGCAGACATTAGTAAATTATTAATATTGATTTGAGTTAAAACAGTTTCTTTTAATCTTTCTAACTCTTGTTTGAATACTTCGGTTTCTTCTATTTTATTATCAATAGCATCTGCAAGAAGTAATTTTTGATTAACTAATTCGTTAAGAATCTGGGCTCTTCCTTCTTCATTATTAAATTGAGCAGCTCTTTCTTGACCTAATTGTTGTAAAAAGATATTAACATCTTGGCTGGTAATATCTTTTCCTTCTACAGTTGCTAAAACTTTGTTTTCCATTTTATCTCCTCTTATTTATTCTTTGTGTAAGAAATATTTAATTAGCATATTCGTCAAATGTTTTCTCCTGATAAAAAAAAATGCCTGCATAAGCAGGCTAAAATTGGCGACCCCTAGGGGAATCGAACCCCTGTTGCAAGAATGAAAATCTTGAGTCCTAACCACTAGACGAAGGGGTCAGTTTATTCGTAAAAAACTGACAAAGCTATTTTGTGGCATCTCCAAGGGGAATTGAACCCCTGTTGCTGGAATGAGAATCCAGAGTCCTAGACCACTAGACGATGGAGACTTATTGATTTATTGGCGACCCCTAGGGGAATCGAACCCCTGTTGCAAGAATGAAAATCTTGAGTCCTAACCACTAGACGAAGGGGTCATGAGGAATGGTGATCCAGGATGGGCTCGAACCATCGACTCTCTACTTAAAAGGCAGATACTCTACCACTGAGTTACTGGACCACAAAATCGCATTGAAAATCAATGTATTGTTAAAATCTTTAAACACGTTTTTCTGTCAAGATTAATTTTAAAAATTTTCTTATCTAATAGGAATTATTGCTTGCATAATTTCTTAAGATCAATGAAGCAAAAGTGATTGATTTTCTATAATCTTTCTTCCAAATCAGCTAAAGCGTTAATAAAGTATATATATGCTTGGTCTGGGGAATCATAAGGTGAGAAGTATTTATGCACATCACCGTCATTAAAATACTTAGTACACATATAGTAGAAATGGTCAGAGGTGGTAAGTTTTCTGGCAATCTCAATCAGCTCAGGATCACCTTTTGCTAATACTTTTTCAAATAACTCATATAGTGTTTCAATAGCATTGTGTTGCATATCATTCTCAAGCCAAGCAGATAAATCTCTTTCTTCATCAGCCCATGATACTGCTTGTGGGAAGGCGAGAGGCTCTTGTTGGTAGTTTGCTATTTTGGATGCTTCTTTAGGATTAGCAAAGCCTAAGTGCTGATACTTAAGCACTTCTTCAGGTAGTCTTTCCAGAAAATCAAAGATACCTGTTTCAGCCCATTGATGTTCACCAAATGTTTCATAATCCATAAATAGATTAAGGAATTGATTCTTGTTATTATCATTTTTCCAAGTAAGTTGGTCAATCCACTTGATGAACTTTTCTGTTGTAAGTGGGTATTGAGACCAATTTTTATCAGAGAAACGGAAAGCTATATCATCAGAAAGTTGATAAGATTTCAAGAGAAGATTCATGGTGCGAGAGTAGTTTTTGTAAGCATATAGTGGAGTTCTCCACTTTAAAACTCTTCTAACTCCTTCAGTGATTATTGTATTAAACTGACCTGTATCAAAAACTAAGTCAGATACTCTATCTTGATAGATGAGCTCGGTATTTCTAAAAGTTGTAGGTTTTTGTCCAAATTCTTGGATCATTAGATTAGTATGTTTTTCAACTTGAGCTAAGAACTCATCTTTATTATAGAGGAAGGAGAGGGAGTGATAATATGTTTCTCCGAGGAATTCAACACAGCCTGTTGCAGCTAACTCTTTAAAAGAGTCTAATACTTCAGGATAATACTCTTTGAATTGATCAATAGTAATACCTGATATAGAATAAGCTATTTTAAATTTACCTTCATATTTCTTAATTAATTTCAGCATTAATTTATTAGTGGGAAGATAGCATTTATCAGCTACTTTTCTCATGACTTCACGGTTAAGTCTTTCATCAAAGTAAGATTCATCAGAGCCAATATCCATTACGTTTAAATGTTTCAGTCTGTATGGTTGATGAACTTGAAAATAGAAAACAATATTAAGCATCTATTTCTCCTCGGTTAGAGTCTAACATCTCTTGGTAAATATTTTTAACTTTTTCAGCAGATTTATCCCACTGGATTGATTTAACTTCGATAGCTCCTAATTCACCCATTTTTTTGCACTCTTCTGGATGCTCAATAAGATAGATAAGTGTTTCAGCCATTTCATCAACATTCCAAAAGTCTATTTTATAGGCGTGGTCAACAACTTCGGAAACACCTGATTGTTTAGATATGATGGAAGTAATTCCGTACGCCATAGCTTCTAAAGGGGCAATTCCAAATGGTTCTGATACAGAGGGGAGCATGTATATATCGGATACTCTTAATACTCTTTCTACTTGTTTTCTATTCAAGAACCCGGTAAAAAGAAAGCGATTTTTTAGTTTCATAGAGGCTGAAGAGCGTAATATTTTTCTTGCCATATCACCAGTGCCTGCCATGATAAATCTTACTTGAGGGTATTTCTTTAGTACTTTCTCTGCCACAGAGAGGAAATAGTCAGGACCTTTTTGAACAGTGATTCTTCCTAAGAATAGCACAGTAGTACCTTTAAACATTCTCCCTTTTTCAAAAGTATTATCTTTTTCTAATGAAAAAGCATTATGGACAATATTAACTTTGCCAGTATCAATTTGATAACGTGAAATAATCATTTGAGCAGTATATTTTGAAACAGCAATTACTTGATCAGCATAAAGCATACCTGAGTATTCAATCTTATGAATTCTATCATCACCAGGTCCACCTGCTCTATCAAATTCAGTTGCATGAATATGGGCAATCATCGGTTTCCCTGTCATCTTTTTAACAATCATTCCTGCAGGATAGCAAAGCCAATCATTAGCGTGAATCATGTCAAAATCAATTAGTTCTGAAAGCTTTTCTGCCCTAAAAGCCATCTCTTGAACTTTTTTAAAGATATCTTCTTCACCCTGTAAATTGATGATGATATTATCAAAAATACTTTTCTCAGAACGATGTTCAAATTCTTCAGTACGGAAAGTAGAAATCATTTTAGAGAACTCTTTTACTAAGGCAGGGGTATAATATGTTTCAGGAACATGACTAACTCCCAAGTACTCCATCTTCTCCTCAATAGTTTTAAATTCTTTTGTTATTACTTCCTCTATTTGAGGCTGAAAATTCTCATCTAATAAGATGAAAGGGAGTGTATCAGCATCTTCTTCTTTTCTCAAGGGGAAATAGACAAACTCTTTAGTGGGGAGAAAGAGATCAACTTCCACACCTGCTTTTAGAAGTGATTTAACTAAGCCGTAAGACGCCATAGCTAAGCCACCGGCAATCATTGGCGGGAATTCCCATGTTAACATTAGGATTCTCATAATACTATTCCTTACTTCTTTTAAGTTTTTCAATGATTTTTTCGATATCATAGACAGCTGCAACACTCCAAGCTTCTGCAGGGGCACCTTTAGGGAAATGTGGTTTTCCTCCATCCCAGATTGAAGCAATAGAAGCAATATAGCCGTGTTTGTATTCATGCCTAAATTGTTTAATTATAGATTCTAATCCACTGATAAGTTGTTCGTTGCTTATCTTATCTTTAAACAAGCGAAGATAAAGAGAAGCGTATGGCCAGAGTAGCCAAGCCCAGACTGTTCCTTGATGATAGGCTTTATCTCTATCTAAAATAGTTCCATAGTAAGTTCTCTTAAATTTATGATGAGTAGGAGTAAGTGTTCTCAATCCATAGGCTGTCAGTAATTCATTAGTAGTTCTTTCATAAATGAGCTTTAATTGTTCCTCTGTTAGCGGAGCATATTTTAATCCTGCAGCTATTACAGCATTAGGACGGAATTCATCAATTGGAATATTATTAGTTATCCTATCACAAAGGCAGTTGTTATGCCAGAATTTCTGTAAGGAAACTGCTAATTTTTCGGTGTATGCAAGCACATCATATTTTGGCTGATAATCAATTTTTGCCTTAGATGTTTTATTATACTCAGCAATCATCTCTTGATAAGTTTTATGTGCTTCATACCAGAGGAAGTTAATCTCTACCGGAGCACCATCACGTGGAGTAACAGCTTTACCATCTATTTTTACATCCATCCAGGTAACGCCAGCGAATTCCTCTTTAATATTGATTAGGTTATCTTCATCAAGGAAGAACATTCTTCTTTCATCATTTAGATAGCTTAGAAGGATAGTTTCGGTAATATTAATGACTTTTTCCCATACTGATCTTGTGTTTCTGATAGAAGCTAATTTTCTCAGAAGAATGATATAATAGAGGCTTGTATCAACAGAATCATAGTTACCTTTGCTACCTGTCTCAGGGAACATATTAGGGATTAGTCCCTCTTGGATATGGTCATTAAATCTGAAGATTATCTTTTCTGCTTTATCAATCATATCAGCTTGCTTAATCATAGCACTAAGTACTAAAACAGAGTCTCTTCCCCAAGCTCCAAACCATGGATAGCCGGCAATTATATCGTTATCGGTGATAAAATCTTTTAAAGAAAATTCTAATATTTTCATATATTCTTCGTGGGAATATAAGTACTGGTCAACAAAGTCTAAATCTAATAAATCAAAATTTCGATAATTATCAGGATAATCTCGTGGCATAGGTAAATCAGCATAGCGAGCGTTTATTCTTTCAATAGTTGATTTGTGTTCGTCAATTGGTGAATCTGAGAAGATTATAATTACTTCTTGATTTTTCTCCAAATCAAATCTAATATTAAAAGGTGAGACTAAATCTTCATTGCAATCATAACCTAACATAGACTCCCATGGATAAAAAACTTTTTTATACTCCATATATTCATCACTGATGTTCCCTAAAGTTGTGATGCAATAGAGAGAAAGATTATTAGAGAGTCTTTGAACTACAGCTCCATAGAAATTGTTTCCTTGAGCTGTTGAAGTAATAAAGTCATTTTCGTTGAGGGAACCAGGCTTGTTAAGATAGTGATGGCTTACCATATCTACCTTTGGTCGTAACTTCATATGAATTAAATGTTTACTTAGGTTTTTATAGCTAACTATAATTGTATTAGTTTCATAATCCATTTTAATCTCTTTTCTGATTAAAATATCATTATTATGAGGTAGTGATGAGTAGAGAAAGACTGGGTAAGGTCTAAGCCATGATTTGACCAAGTGAAGGAATCCTTCTGGATAGATGCAATTTTCATAGTTGCAACTATCTAAATACATCTTCTCACCTCTCCATTCAATTCTTTCTTCAATAGAGGTTAATAATGATGCCCTATTAAGCTTCTTATCTGAAGCAGTTAACAGACCATGATACTTCCTTTGGTTTATTAAATTACCTGTTCCTAAGGCATAGCTTCCATACTTATTCGTCAATATCCACTCATGGTGTTGAGTCTCAAGAAAATAATCAGACATTTTTTTCTCCTTTCTCAAAATGCTTTATTTGTTAAGTATGGATATTTGGTAATATTAGTCAAGTAATTTAAGAAAAATTAATAATGTTAATAATTATTAATAAACTTTACCTTATGCAAGTAAATCAGTTAACTATTAGGACTGTATCATCATAGACATAGAAATTAAATCAATCTATATAGCCTATATTGAGTCAATCGTAATAGAAAATAAATTAAAAACAATTTTGATTAAAACTAATATAGGATTAAAATTACTTGCCAAGATTAAAAACTAGTAAATAATTGGTAAAAAATTTGATAAGAGAGATAAATTATGTTAGAAGTCAATTTTGTTAACTACTTTGAAGAGTCTATTAAGAAACATTGGGATTTACCTGCTTTTTCTGATATTGAAGGAGAGGCAATGGATTATCAGACTGTCGCCAATAAAATATGTTGGTTACATAATATTTTGAAAAGTTTTGGAATCTCACGTGGAGAAAAAGTTGCTCTTTTAGGAAAAAATTCAACAAATTGGGCTATTACATATCTCTCTGTAGTTACTTATGGAGCTGTGATTGTACCTATTCTTCCAAATTTTACTTCTGAAGATATGAGTCATATTATCAAACACTCAGAGAGTAAACTTCTTTTTGTTGGGAATTCTATTATTGATAGTATTGAAGAGTCGGAAATCCCACAATTAAAAGGAATTATTCATTTAGATGATTTCAAACTTGTTGATTCCAAGACAAATGATGAGATAGTCGATAGAATCAAATCTGAAATGAAGAAAGAGTATCACCTTACTCGGGAAGAATTTGCTCTACCCAAAGATATTTCTAATGATAAGCTTGGAGAAATAATCTATACATCTGGGACCACAGGATTTACTAAAGGTGTTATGCTTCCTTTAAATAGCTTGATTGCTAACATTATAGTAGCTGGAGAGATGCTCTCCTTTAGAACAGGTTCTCGTATGCTCTCTTTCTTACCTTTATCTCATGCTTATGCTTGTGCTTTTGATTTCCTCTATCCATTTACTTGTGGAGTCCATGTTCATTTCTTAGGCAAAATACCTTCTCCTAAATTACTTCTTAAGTACTTAAAAGATGTTTCTCCTGAGATGATTATGAGTGTTCCTTTAATCTTAGAAAAGATTATCAAAAAGAACATATTTCCAATTTTAGAAAAGAGGATGATTAAATTAGTTACTGCTATCCCAGGAGTAAAACAGGCTTTCTATAGCAAAATTAGAAAACAACTTCTAACAGTTTTTGGTGGTTCTTTAAGAGAAATGGTTATCGGTGGAGCTCCTCTCAATGCTGAAGTTGAGAAGTTTTTAAAAGAAATTAAATTCCCTTTCACAATCGGTTATGGAATGAGTGAATGTGGTCCTCTTATTTCTTACGCAACCTGGGACCAGCATCGATTTAGATCTGCAGGTAAAGCTGTTAATTATCTGCAAGCAAAGATTGATTCTCCTGATCCTGAAAACATCCCTGGTGATATCTTGGTAAAGGGTGAACAATTAATGTATGGATACTACAAAAATGATGAAGCTACTAAGGAAGTATTAAGTGCAGATGGGTGGTTAAATACTGGCGATATAGGACTTATTGATAAAGATGATTTCATCTACATTAAGGGTCGTTCAAAGAACTTAATCCTTGGAGCTGGGGGAGAAAATATCTATCCTGAAGCAGTAGAACAAGCTTTTAATAATCTGCCATACGTTCAGGAATCCTTAGTTATGGAGCGAGATAATAAATTAGTAATTTTAGTTTACCCAGATGTAGAAGAAGCAGATAAAAATGGTATTTCAGAATCAATGTACTCTAAACTTATGGAGCATAATAAAAATATCTATAACGAAACTGCTCCAGCTTATGCAAAAATAAGTAAAGTTAATATTGTGCCTGAACCATTCTTAAAGACACCAACTCAGAAGATAAAGAGATATATGTATAAGTAAGATTGATTAGAATTTAAGAACATCTAATGCAACTCATTACCAAGATGCTATTATTCTCAATAACAAAGATATTCTTCTTATAATTCTAATCCTTTTATGGCTGCTAAAAGTGTTAATGCTTGAAGTTTGTCTGTCATCGCACCTTTTGCATAGAGCATGGATACATCAGATTTTAGTTCTGGTTCAGTAATTAAAATAATATTTTTGTCAAAATAGGTGTCTAAGTAATTTTTCAATCCAGGATTTGTTTTGTACCAATAATCAAAAGGATTTGTGTTTTGAAGTTTCTTCCCCTGAGAAATATCTATACCAAAGTTATACAAACATGCAGAAAAAATAAATTTAGGAAGCTGTTTAAGAGGAATAATCTTGTTTCTGATATTAATAGTTTTTTCATTAATTTTAGCATTTATATTTTCCCATTTGAATTTAGCAGCATCTGGATATTTCATGAGAATCCATTTCTTATAAATGGAGTGATATCCTCGCATAGATAAAGGAATAGTTAAAACAAAATTAATAAAATCTGGGTCAGCGAAAGGTGAAGAAACCTCTGTAAAAGGCTGATAAGTGAAGTTTCCTGAGAGCATTCCGTTAAAACCACGAACTTCAATATTGGCTATCTCTTCATTTTCCCATTGAGTATAATCAAGTTTTACTTTTTTTAACAATGTGTGAGAAGTAGCTTTTATTTTACTAGCTGGATTATAACCGGTTTCAGGACAGTGAGTGCTAAGAATGGCATCACCTAATTGCCCACTATGAATAAGACCATATTGAGAGAAGTCAAGAGTTTTAGTGATACTCGTCCTAACTGTACTTCTGAAACAAGCATTTGAGATTCTGGTTAGCTCATCTATATCCTCCAAAAAATCGCCTTTGCCTAAATCTCGAAATATCCATTCATTCCCTAAGTAAGTACTCATTTGTTTAGCTATTATCATATCTAAATATCCAGCTTGAGAATAGGTATAGTTTGTGCAGTCTCGATAACCAGACTTATTAGCGACCCAATTTGTCATACGACAGTCTAATCCTCCACTCATAGCCGCTATGTGCTTGTAATTATACTGAATATCTTTATCATACTCTAATTGTATTGCCTTGTGGAAAAGTTCATCGATTTGTTCAATTGCTTCATTAGTAGTTAGTTTATGATTGGGGGTATTATGCAAGGTAAAATATCTGTTATTTTCTAGGGTATTTTCTTTCAAAATCAAATATCTTCCAGCAGTTAGACGTTTAACACCTTTTATTATAGTTGAATCATCAGTCATATACCCATAAGTAATGAGATAATAGGCAGCTGTCACATTTAGGGAATAACTGATATTATTATCCTTCAATTGGTCCTTTAGTTTATATAAATCAGAATAGACAAATAAAGAGTTCTCTGTTTCTATATAAAATAGTTTCTGATCTCCAGTATGATTAGTAAAAATTATCCATTTTTTTTCTTTTTTATCATAGAGAATACCACTAAAGCTACCTCTAAATTCAGAAAAGAATTTATCCCCATGTTTCTGATAAGAATTAATAACAAACTTTATATTATTATTTTTGTTAGCACTTTTAAAGGAAAGGTTAACTCCATTCATAATTATAAAAAAAGAAGCATCTTCATAGTTAAAAGCATCAGCAGAGAATTTAGAATTATTCAGCAAATCTGCTCTAAATTCATTTGTCTGTTTGTTTACTACTAACTCTAATTGTGCCATAAGTCCACCCTAATATTATCTTAATATTTTACTTATGATGGAAAGCATAATTGCGTCAAGAATATTAATTGATTTTGAGTAAATATATATATTCTTAATCAAAACATTAGTGAAAAATTACAACAATAAATTGTTAAACCCAAATAATGCAGTAGATCTTTGAGAATAGCACTATATTCTTTTGCAAAAGTAACTTCCATAATTCTCCGAATATATATATTATATGCGTCCGAATTCTGTAAGCTATTTTGCTAAAAGAATCTGCACTCTTCTCTAAAGCTCTACTGCACCATTCGGGTTAAAATGACCAACCAAATTTTAAAAGCTCAAAAGTGAAAAATTTATTGTTACTGTTTTCATTTCCGTCTATATTAGTGAAGTTAAAAGTGTTTATGTCTTTGCTCAAGAGATATTTACCTACCGAAATGCTTGTTCCCCAATAGACCCTCTTATAAGAGAAGATTCTATAGCCTATACCTATACCAATCCCGAATTCTGTCATGGAATCCTTGCTATAACTTTCATCAGAACTATTTATTTCATCTGTTGGTCCAGAAAAATTAGCTAACCTAGTAAGAGCACTGATATAAAATCCATTTTGGGTGAGACCTAAGAAATATCTATAATGACAGTCTATAGTGAAAATTCTAACGCCTTTAGGATCGTTCGGTTTGGAGTAATAGAAGGGGAAGGCAATCTCAGCGTCACGGTCAATATTAAAGAAAGAGATACCTCCAGTCAAAGATAAATGTTCAGTCAGAATAATAGCCCTAACAAAGTTAAATTCAATACCAAAAGTCTTGGATTCTAAGGGATTATTTCTTATCTCTTTGTAAATAATCTGCTGAGAACTATAGTCTTTATCTGTTTTCTTATCCATCTGCTCTAAAGTAGAATTTTCTTCTGCTTCAGGATTTACTTCAACTGCTATAAGTGGGGTTGTTAAACTTAAAAATAGAACTAAAGATGTTACAACAAGCTTTCTCATAATTTCCCCTTTATTGATTATAAACAATAATTAAAGTGTATGTATTCTTAAGTCAAGTTTTATTTATAGTAACAAATATTTTATGTTCTGAGTTACATTTTAAACCCAAATGGTGCAATAGAGCTTTAGAGAAGATTGCAAATTCTTTTAGCAAAATAGCTTGCAGAATTCTGACGCATATAATATATATATTCGGAAGAATTATGGAAGTTACTTTTGCAAAAGAATATAGTGTTATTCTCAAAGATCTATTGCATTATTTGGGTTAAATGAGGTGAATTGCGAGGAAGAGTTCGTATATACAGTAAGCAAAATTAAAATACATATATAATATTAAGAAAAAAGAAGAGAAAAATTCTTTTTAGCAATAAAAATCATCTTCTGCTAATTTTTTATTTGACAGATTATCAGTGGTGATTATTTTTTGAACATAAGAAGAATAAATCACGAAAAGGAGATTAATAAAATGGCTAAAAAAGTAGATAAAGGGACTTTATCAATCCATACCGAAAATATATTTCCAATAATTAAAAAATGGCTCTATTCAGAGCATGATATTTTCTTTAGAGAGCTTACATCCAATGCTATAGATGCTATGAATAAGCGTGTAGTTGAAGAATCTGGTATTGATACCACTGATTTTGGTGTAGAAGTTAAAGTAGATAAAAAGAAAAAAACAATCACTTTTAGCGATACTGGCATAGGTATGACTGCTGAAGAGATAGAAAAATATATTAATCAAATTGCTTTCTCAGGAGCAGAAGATTTTGTGGAAAAATACAAGGATGTTCAAACTAATATTATTGGACATTTTGGTTTAGGTTTTTACTCATCTTTTATTGTTGCAGAGAAAGTAACAATTGATACTCTATCCTATAAAGAAGGTTCTAAAGCTGCAGGTTGGTCTTGTGAAGGTTCAACCGAGTATGAAGTTTTTGAAGGTAAGAGAAAAGATGTTGGTACTACTATTACCATCCATGTTAATGATGAATCAGAAGAGTTCTTAGAAGAAGATAAAGTTCAAGCTATCTTAGAAAAATATTGTAGCTTTATGTCCTTCCCAGTTAAATTCAATGATAAAGTAATTAATGAAAAGCCAGCTCTTTGGAACAAGAAACCTAATGAAGCAACAGATGAAGAATATAGAGAGTTTTATAAAACAGCATTCCAACAATATGATGAACCTCTTTTCTGGATTCACCTCAATGTTGATTATCCTTTCAATTTAAAGGGTATTCTTTACTTCCCTAAGTTTAAGAATCAATTAGATGTTAATAAGGGACAAGTTAAATTATTCTGTAACAATGTTTTTGTTGCTGATAATCTCAAAGACCTTATTCCTGAATTCTTACTTCTTCTAAAAGGTGGAATCGATATCCCGGATATCCCTCTCAATGTTTCAAGAAGTTTCTTACAGAGTGATTCGCAAGTTAAGAAGATTTCTAACTATATCGTGAAGAAAGTTGCTGATCACTTCAAGAGTGCTTTTAAAGATGATAGAGAAAAGTATGCTTCCTATTGGAAAGATATTTCTGATTTTATCAAATATGGACTTCTCACTAATGAAGACTTTTTCAAGGCTTTAGAAAATCAAATAGTTTATAAAACTACTGAAGGAAAATGGTTAACTATTGAAGAATATATTGAAGCTAACAAAACAGAAGATAAGCCTCAAAAAATCTATTATGCACCAAGTGAAAATACCCAAGTATCTTACATTGAAATGCTAAAGCAACAAAATATCGATGTTATATATGCTGAATCAATGTTAGACTCTCATCTATTCCAAAAATTGGAGATGGGGAATAGTGATATCAGATTCGTTAGAGTTGATTCCGAAATTAATGATGATCTAATTGAAGAAGATACAGATTCTAAATTATCAATGCAAATAAAAGAGATTTTTGATAGAGAAATAAATGGTACAGTAGAAGCATCTTTTGGTAAAGATAGTTATAAAGATTTCTTAAAAGAGAATCCAGAAGCTGTTGAACTATTAACTCCTTATCTAAAAACTGAAGATGAAAGTACAAAGATTAATGTTTATGAGCTTCCTCTTGAAATAAGAGAAAAACTCGGTGATAAAGCTATGAAAACTATCTTTGAACATGTTTATACTGAAGTACAAGTTGAAACCAAAAAGCTTAAAGCTGAATCTATTCCTGCTATGATTGTCTTTGATGAATTCATGCGTCGTTTCCAAGAAATGAATGCTATGATGGCTCGTGAAGATATGGATATGCTTAAGAACCATAAACTTATCCTAAATACCCAAAATCCTACTATTAAGAAAATTGTGGAGATGAAAGAAAAAGGTCAAGATGACAAAGCTAAAACAATGGTGAACTTTGTTCATGAGTTAGCTCTTTTAGAACAGAAACCTTTTACTGGTCAAGAGTTGAAGAAATTTATTGCTGACGCAAATAAAGTGATTCAATTAGTTTAATTCTTAACTTAAAATAGAATGTTAAAAGGCAATCCTTTGTGATTGCCTTTTGCTTTTAAAATATAAACTCTGTTAAGACGATTATTGAGTGCCTTAAGCACTGTTTAATTGTTGTCTTAGCGCCTCTGTAAGTGTCTTAATTAATCATTGAAGTTTTATAGAGAGACCTCCCAAGGCCAAACAATTACTGAATAAATACTTTTCGGTGAAAAGACTTTCTATGAAGGTATCAAATGTCTGGTAAAGTAATAAAATACAAAAAAATGAAAAAAATACTTGCCTAATTTTACAAAATTATACAATGTTGATTATAAGGGAAGTTATATAAATTACCCGACTATTAAAAAAAAATATTAGATAAAAATATAATGGAGAAAATATGATTGAAGTAATTAGAGAGAAATGTGTAGGTTGTGGAAAATGTTTAAAAGCCTGTGCCTACGGAGCAATCACTATTACTGATAAAGTAGCAGAGATAAATGCAGATAAATGTGTTCTTTGTGGAGCATGTGTTTCAGCTTGTCCTTTTGAGGCAATTTTTATCAGAAAAACAACACAAACAAGAGTAAATAAAGATGAATATAGAGGCGTATGGGTTTTTGCAGAACAACAAGATAATGATATCGCTCCTGTTGTTTATGAACTTCTCGGCAAAGGGAAGGAGTTAGCTGAAGATAGAGACTCAAAATTGATAGCGATATTATTTGGACATGAAGTTGGAGCTTTAGTTGATAAATTATATCATCATGGGGCAGAAGAGGTAATAATTATTGATGATCCTTTACTTAAGGATTTTACTGATGATCTCTATGCAGAAGCTATGCAACAATTGGTAAAAAAGTACAAACCTGAGATAATCTTAACTGGAGCAACCAACACTGGAAGGTCATTCTTACCAAGAGTTGCCACTGCTATGAATGCAGGTTTAACTGCAGATTGTACTGGGTTAAAAATCGACCCTGAAACTACTAATCTTATTCAAACACGTCCTGCTTTTGGTGGAAATATTATGGCAAGGATTGAAACTCCAAACCATAGACCACAAATGGCAACTGTTCGCTATAAAGTGATGGAGCCACTTAAGATGGATACCTCTAAGAAAGGTAAACTTATAGAAGAGAAATTAGACTTGGGATTATTCGAAAGATTAACAACATTTATTAAAAAAGTCAAGGAAGAGGGAGCTTTAGCCAATATCGTAGATGCAAATATTATTGTTGCAGGTGGTAGAGGTTTGAAAAATGCAGAAAACTTCAAAATGTTGGAAGAATTAGCAAGTTTACTCGGTGGTGCAATTGGAGCATCTCGTGCTGCAGTAGATAATGAGTGGATTTCTTATCCACATCAAGTAGGTCAAACAGGAAAGACCGTTAAACCTTCAATCTATATTGCTGTTGGTATCTCTGGAGCTATCCAACATCTTGCTGGAATGTCTTCTGCAGATTATATAATAGCTATAAACAAAGACCAAGAAGCTCCTATTTTTAAAGTTGCCGATCTTGGTATAGTAGGTGATTTATTCGAAATCATACCTTTATTAATCAAAAAAATCAAAAAAGCTGAATAAAATGAAAGTTATTGCAGATAAGATTGTGTTTTCGCTTAACAATATCCAAAATAATTCTTCCATTTCGGTAGAATCTGTTTATAATAAAGAAAAAGATAGAGACTTGTTATTCCAAAACACAATCATTTATCCTGCATTAATAAATTCTCATGACCATTTAGTTGGGAACTGGTATCCTCCAGCAATTACAGAAGAGAAATTTGAAAATTCTCATATTTGGGTAGAAGCTATGAAAAATCATCCAACTTATTTAGATAGAAATAAGTATTGGGTAAATGATGGAAGCTTTGTTTTAATTCATAAGAAAGAGATAACTCTGAGTACCTTAGGTGTTTATAAGAATCTCTTCTCTGGTGTTGTGGCAGTTCAAGATCATGCTCCAAATCAGACAAAAGATTATTACGATGCTTTTCCTATCAATGTAATTAGAGATTATACACAATGCCATTCCTTACCTCTTGGAAATTGGTGGGGGGGGGCTAGTGCTAAAGAGGAGTTTGCTAAAGCACAAGGAAAATTACCATTTATAGTTCATCTTGGTGAAGGTATTGATGATATTACCGCTCAAGAATTCACAGACTTAAAAGCTATGAACTTATTATCTGCTAATACATTAATGATTCATGGTATTGCCTTAAAAGAGAGTGAAATTAAAGAAATTAGCCAAGTAGGTGCAAGTATCTGTTGGTGTCCAGCTTCTAACGAAAATCTTATTGGAAGTCATTTGAATATCAAAAGTTGCTTAGAGCAAGGTGTGAATGTTGTTCTGGGAACAGATTCAACTCTTTCTGGAAGCATAAATCTACTTGCTGAAATGAAATTCAGTAAAGAAAATTTTCCCACTGTAACAAGCTCAGATATCTTTCAAATGGTTACAGTAAATGCTGCCAAAGCACTTAGATTACCTGGTCAATATGGTACATTAGAAAATTCTTCAGCTGAATTACTCGCTTTAGATAAAGTCTATGAAGACCCTTTTGACAACCTAATTTTTGCCAAACCTGAAAATATTAAACTTCTTCTGCATAAACACAAACCTGTCTTAGGTGATATTGAGTATCTATCATATTTCCAGATTGATTCAAATGAATATTCCTTCTATAAGTATAATGGAAGAGAAAAGTTCGTAATTGGAGATTTTAGAAAGCTGACTAAATATATAAATAGTTTTTTGGAATACCATAAGTCATTCCCTTATTTACCAAAACAATAACAATTATAAAGAATACATAAATGATAAAACTGATAGAAATATTCTGTAGTATCCAAGGAGAGTCATCTTATATTGGCTATCCTTGTATATTTATCCGCTTTGCTGAGTGCAATTTACGCTGTAACTATTGTGATACTCAATATAGTTACAGAGCCAACTTCTCTATGAATATTGAAAACATCTTAGATGAAGTAAGAAAATATCATCCTGTTAAATTAGTAGAAATTACTGGGGGAGAGCCTCTCTTACAAGCTGAACTTAATAATCTAATAGAGGAATTATTGGATAAGAAGTATCAGGTTCTCTTAGAAACAAATGGGTCATTACCCTTAGATAAAATCAATCCAAGAGTACATAAAATTATCGATGTTAAGACTATAAATAGTGGTTCAAAAAATAGTTTCTGTATGGATAACTTAGCTTACATGTCAGAAGAAGATGAGCTAAAATTTGTTATTTCTGATTATGATGATTACCTTTGGAGCAAAGAATTTATCTTTGAAAATAATCTTCTGGGAAGGAATATTATCTTTTCTCCTGTTTTTGATAAAATTACTCCTGATATCTTAGTCTCTTGGATTGTTGAAGATAAGCTAAATGTAAGATTCCAGCTTCAAATTCACAAATATATCTGGGACCCTAATAAACAAGGGGTTTAACCCAGACAGTGCAGTAGACCTTTGTGATTAGCACTATATTATTCTGCAAAAGTAACTTCCATAATTTCTCCGAATATATATATTATATGCGTCTAAATTCTGTAAGTTATTTTGTTAGAATAATCTGCACTCTTCAATAAAGTTCTACTACACTATCTGGGTTTAACTCAAATAGTGCAGTTAACATTTGTGGAAAGCATAACATTATTTTACCAAAGTAAATTCCCTGGATGTTTCACATATATATAAGCATAAAAAAAGGTTACTGAATCAGTAACCTTTAATATTTCTAAGATAAGCTTAGTTAATTTCAATAACTAAGTGTTTATCTCTTCTAAATTGCTCATGGTCTTTAACTTTTAGCACAGTAATATCATTGCTTACTTCCACTAATTCATAAGCAGATTTGTGCTGTTTAGTGTGAATAGTAATGTTATCTATATAGGCATTAATCGGAATTTCATCATCTTCAGCTAAGTTCTTTGGAGTGAAATTATCATTCTTAAAGTCATTTCTTACAGTTTCAGTTGCACCAAGAAGTCCCCATAAAACGCCACCTTCTTTAGAAGTAATTCCCATTTCTCTTAACTCTTCTTTAGTTCCGATAACATAGTAGATAGTGTTAATTTCTTTTTGTTGCTTAGCAATGATAGCTTGACTTTGTGTAATAGATTGTTCCAAATTAGAAATCATTACATCAGTTCTGTCTATCTCAGCTTGTAATCTATCAATTTGACTCTGAATCTTTTCTTTGTCTGCATTAGAAGCGTTTAAGTCCTTTTTTAATGAATTAATTTCGGTATAAAGAAGTCCTCTTTCATTTCTTAATTTTTTAAGTTCAGTTTGGTTTTTTTCTAAGGCTTCTAAAGATTGATTAGTAGTATAATTAGGATCTAATTCAACGTTAGAAAGAGATTTTTTATTTGATTTAGTGATTTCAGCTATTTCATAAAGCTGTTCTTGAACTCTAAGATAGTTCTTTTCTTTTTGTTGCAAATCTGCAATAGTTTGCATTAAATTCTCTCTCTCATCAAGCATGTTGTTATGAGCAAGCTCGAGTTCAGAAATTCTTTCTTCATAACTGTTAACAACAGCATCATTCTTTCCTAATTTGTTTGAGGAAGATATCAACAATCCCGCTAATACAGCAGAAACAACAATTAATACGATTAAAATGATGTTTGTAGCTTTCATTTTCTCTCCTTTTGGGTAAAAATATAATTTATAATAATACTATAATATCAATCATCCTTATGTCAAGAAATAATTTGACATTTTTTATAGTTATAAATATGTAAATAATATGTGTTAAAGAAAAGAAATTACTTCATGGAAATAGAATCAAAATTGTGAAATATAGATGGTGTAAGATGCTTGGATTATATTTCTATAAACTGTTAAAATGTATGTAATTATGTAGAAAATTTAGGGTTTTATTTAAATACATTCCTATAACACTATATAATAAGAAAGAGTAAAAAAAGTTGAAACTAATGATTTATCAACTTGAATAATTTGATTTAAAGGAGCTCTATGAAATATAAATATCTGAAAGAGTGGAGTGATGAAAGATTAATTAACTTAGAAATTAAGAGTTTACAAAAATATCAAGACCAATATTTTCTTGTTTTTTTTAAGACTGAACTAAAACTGCAAATTTCTCTTAATCAAGGCAATTCATTCATGTTCTCAACTGAGAATGATATTCTCCCTCGAGAAGAGGAAAAAAATCTTAATATCTTCAATCAAAATATGAATAAATCTGTCATTACTTCAATTGAGATGTTGTCCAATGATAGAATATTTGTTATTGAAATGAAAAAAAAAGACATCTATAATGAAATAAAAAAATATTCTTTGATTTGTGAGTTTGCTGCAAATTTTGAAAACCTAATTCTTTGCGAAAGCATAAACAATAAGTTAATAATCTTAGATTCTTTAAAAAAGTTTTCTTTTGCTGAAAATAATCAAAGGCAAATTATACCCAAAATGGAATGGCAAGCTCCGATAACTAACTTTATTCCGCAAATGGACAAGATTGAGTATTACTTAGATATTGTTGATGGCAAAGTTGAAGAAGGTTTAAATAATGGATTTGCAAACATCAATGATCTTTTTGAGAAGTTCTATTATGAAGGCATTATCACGAAAAAGATGCTTGAACTAAAAAAAAGTTTGCTTAGCAACTTGAACAGTAAACTAAAAAAAGTACTAAAAAAACTTAAGAAGCAAGAGTTGGAATTAGCTACAGCTCAAGATGAAGATAAGTGGTTGCATTGTGCTGAACTACTCAAAACATCTATTCATAAAATAAAAAAGGGGATGAGTGAGATTAGCCTACCCAACTATTATCTTCCTGATTTCCCTGAAATAATTATTCCCTTAAGTGAAGATAAAAGTCCTATAGAGAACAGTAATTACTATTTCAAAAAGTATAAAAAAGCTAAAGTTGGACAGAAACTTATTACCGAGCAAATAGAACAAACTAAGGAAGAGGTGAAAGACTTAGAATCAGATATTGCAGATATTAACGAAGAAGAAAGCTATTTAGAATTAGTTGAACTTACTTCAGCTAAACAGATAAGTAAACGACAAGTTGATACTAAGATTTATTTTAGAAGATTAAAAATTGACGATAACTGGGAGATATTCATAGGTAGATCTTCTACTGAAAATGATTTATTAACTTGTAAAGTCGCTAAGGGAAGGGATTGGTGGTTCCATACACGGGTGTTTCAAGGTACTCATGTTGTTTTGAGAAACTATAGCAATAAGCAACTTCCTGATAAATATAGGATTATCTGTGCACAATTAGCAGCATATTATAGTAGAGCTAAGAAGTCAGAAAATGTTCCTGTAGATTATACCCAGATTAGATTCGTGAGAAAACCACGTGGCTCAGCTCCAGGATATGTTACTTATAAGAATCAAAAGACTCTATTCGTTAATCCTATCGATTATCGTGATGCTATGTCTATATTAGGCATTAATAATGAATAATTCTCGTGATTTTACTTGCCAAGGTATAATCCTAAAAGTTAATAAGTATAAAGAAAGTCATGCTATCTTTAGAGTTCTCACCCCTGAGTACGGAGTAATCCAATGTTCAGTAAGAGGATTAAATAATAGGAAAAGTAGCTTATCTGGTACTATAAGCAATCTGAATTACCTTAATTTGGAACTTCTAAAATCAGCTAATAGTGATATTTATATTGTCAAGAATGCTCAACTCAAGAGTGCCTTAGCTTATGTAACTAATTACGAAACATTACAATATCAAAGTGCTGGAGTTGAATTATTTACAAAAATTGAGAATTATCTTGAAGAAGATTATATTAACCTTTTTCGCTTGTTATTATCTTATCTAACCTATCTTCCTACCATAAAAAAGAACCAAGTAGCTATTTTCTGGAGATTTATCATAAATTATTATCATATTTTGGGAATACCTTTAAATCTTCAGGAATGTTCAGAATGTCAGCAAAAGCTTTCTGAAACATTATATTATTCTTTAGATA
This sequence comes from Cloacimonadales bacterium (SeqCode), assembly GCA_963692475.1. Taxonomy (GTDB): domain Bacteria; phylum Cloacimonadota; class Cloacimonadia; order Cloacimonadales; family JAFGVF01; genus JAEKNW01. The sequence continues at coordinate 837,106 of OY829950.1, read as the reverse complement.
ATAATGCGATGATCTGTTCAAATTGTGCAATTGGTCATAAAGTAAAATATATATCTGAAAATGCACAACAAATACTGAAACAGTTACCTACAATTGGTAAGGTGTTAGATAGTATAAACATTGATAACGCTACAAAAAAAGAGATAAATGAAATTCTACTATCTCATTTATCTCACTCATTACATAAAGATTTTATCTTAAACAGTATTAGTCTTTAATCATTTTCTAAAAATTTACCAATTATAACATCCTCTTGACTACGTTTAGGTACGTGATGAATATTATTCTCATCTCTCCAATATTGAATTTTATTATCTATAACAGGTTCTATAACAACTTGTTCGATAGGTTTACCTAAGGCTATGCATAAAAGAATTGAATACTCTTCTTCAGGAATACCTAAAATGTTGTTCAATAAAGGTTTATTTACTGATGCGATAAAGCAACCACCTAAGCCCATTTCTGTTGCAGATAAAGTAATAGTTTGAGCTGCAATCCCTGCATCAAAATGAGCATATTTTTCAATAGAGCTTTTGATTAGCATGATAATATAACCACTCGGACGCTCTTCACTAATAGGTCCTTGCCAGTCTGATAAATAACCTGCCCAATTTAGACAACGGAAAATTTCATCATTCATTTTCTTACTATTTGATATAATGTACTTTAAATTCTGCAAATTTGCAGCAGATGCTACCTTGGTTGCATTGTTTAATAAGAGTGAAAACTCTTCAGTAGTTATTCTTCTGCTGTTATCAAATCTGCGATAACTTCTATTTTTTTCAATAATGTCTTTTAAATCCATCGTTACCTTTACTTTATTAATTAGTCTATTTTTTTCGCTTCTAAAGAGAGTGGGGTATCAAAAAGATTCTGTACTAAGTGTTCATAGAATTTATAAGAACGAATTTTTCTTGATGGTAAAGGTTTGCCTGAATATGTTACATCAAAGTTATCCTTAATGCTTAAGTCTAACTGAATTACACCACCATCTATCATAGTTGAAGGATACCACCATAATTCACCATTAAGAGTGAATCCATCTTTATTTTTGTTGAAAGCCTCGTCCTTAGATTGATTTGCTATTGTATATTTTAACATAATCTTAATCTCATCTTTAGCTAAATCTTCTTCAGTAAGATTAAATTTCCAGATATTAGAGAAAAATCTCATTTTCTCAACAAAAGCATATTCTAATGGTTGTTCAAAATTAGTCTCATCATACTTAATAATTCTATCAAGAACTCTTGTCTCGTTATTGATAGTAAAAGATTGTGGTTTTGTATCTTCATCGATAATAAAACTAAATTCTCTCACGTCATTAAATTTTGATTTATCTAATGTTATGTAAGATACTATTAAGAGATCACTCTCTTTTTCATCATAAACCATTTGTAGTTTATGATTTTCGATTGGCATCCAATAAATTATTTTATCATAGTTCTTTTCATTTGCACTTTTTAAGGCATCTTCTCTTCCTGATACATTTGCACTACAAGATATTGTAAAAATTAACCCAATAATTAGCAGTATATTTAGAAAAAATCTCATCTCAAACTCCTTATTCTTTATAAGTGTAATTTAACTGAGATTAGTAAGAATTGTCAAGAAGATATTTAAAAATTTACAAGTATCGCACACCCTTAGTTGAAAATGCATTTACATTAAGGTCAGAAAACTCTTTATTTGAATATTTTTTAACTGCGGCAGCACCAATCATCGCTGCATTATCCATACAGAAACTTAACTTAGGTACGTACACTTTTGCTTTGATTTTATGAGCTTCTTCTTGCATTTTTTCTCTCAAACCCTTGTTTGCTGATACACCACCTGCGATAATAATTTTATCAATCTTCTCTTGTTTAGCATAATTAATAGTTTTCTTGGTAAGAATGGTGACTATTGCTTTTTGTAAGGAAGCACAAATATTCTCTTTATTTTTTTCTATAAATTCAGGAGTTTGACTTTTAACATAGCTTGAAACAGAAGTTTTTAATCCTGAGAAAGAGAAGTCATAATTATTTTTTCTATTTAAACCAAGAGGAAAATCATGAAAATTCTCATCACCGAGTTGAGCCATTTTATCAACTATTGGTCCTCCAGGATAACCAAGCCCTAATAACTTAGCACTTTTATCAAAAGCTTCTCCTGCAGCATCATCTCTTGTCTGCCCAATTACTTTAAAATCTTGTTCAGTAATGAAGTGAACTAACTCTGTATGTCCTCCAGAAACTACCAAGGCAAGATATGGAGCTTGAAGGTTTGGATATTCGATTAAATTTGCAGCTATATGCCCAAGCATGTGATTTACAGTAATCAAAGGGATTTTTAAAGAATATGCTAAGCTTTTAGCAAAAGAAAGTCCTACTAATAAAGAACCTATTAAACCGGGGTTTACAGAAACAGCAATTGCTGAGACTTCTTTTAGTGTTAGATTAGCTTCTGAAAGAGCAATGTCTGTTAGTTTCATAATTGATTTCATATGGAGTCTGGAGGCAATTTCAGGTACAACACCGCCATATTTATTGTGCTCTAATTGGGAAGAAATTAAGTTAGTATATACTTTATAATTTGTATCAATAATAGCAACTGATGTATCATCACATGAAGTCTCAAATGCGAGAATATAGTTCTTATTCAACCGGATCATCCTTTTCAATGTTTAATTGACTGATTTTTTTATATAATGTTGAACGTTCAATACTTATTGTTCTTGATACTTCACTCATCTTCCATTTATGTTCTTGTAGTTTTAAGGTAAGAAAATTCCTCTCAAAACTTGTGACAGCTTCTTTAAAGTTATCCATTTCATATAAATCAAGAATACAATTATTACAATTTTTATGAGCGGTTAGTTTTCTAAACAAGGACAAGATTGCTCTATTATCAATTTTCTTGTAAGTTAGGGCAATAGTTTTACAGAAATTCTTTAACTCTACAACATTTCCAGGCCAATCATAAGTTTTGAATATATCCTTTATTTTATCTAATTCCATTTCACATTCTAAGAAGTATTGGTCACACATTGTTTCCATAAAATATTTAAATAATATAGTTAGATCATTTCCTCTACTTTTTAGAGTAGGTAATGCTAAATAATTATCTTTCAATACATCTCTAAGCTTACTATTAATAAGTCTCTTTGATTTTAATCTACCAATTGTATAAGATGTGGTAAATAAGAAAATTGGAATATGAGAAGAATTCTTAGCTTGTTCAATATACTTTACTAAGATAAGCTGGATACCATTGCTTAAATTTGCTAATTCGTCAAAATGAATAATACCAGAATCATTTTCTTCAATCAATTCTGCTAATTTTCGTGAGATAATCTCACTTTTATCAATATGACTATGTCTTAGCTGATAATCAATTTCATTTGAAAGTTGACGTGCATTAACTTGAATAAAAGGCATTCCAAATCGTGATGAATTATTATAATAATAATTTACTGAAATGTGCTTTCCAGTTCCTGGTGCTCCGTAGATTATTAATGACTGCTCTTTAATAGTTGCGTTAATAATATCTTCTTTTAGAGCTTTAATCCTTTTACTCAGACCTAAAAAAGGATGTTTGCTTAGTATCTGTTTTTTGAGATTTTTATTATGGTGCAGGAGATTCTTATTTTCGTCTTCGTTTTGAGAATATTTTATTGCGTTTTCTATATTAACGATTAGATAATTTAAGTTAAAAGTTTCACCTTTTTCTATAAAAGTAAATACTCCTAACTTCCTTATTTCTTTTAGTTCTAAAGGGGTTGTCTCTGAGGAAATTGCAATTATTTTAGCTTTCGTCTCAAGATCATAAACTAATGCTCGAGTAATTTGGATTCCATTTAAAGTGCTGTAAGTTAACATCATGTTGATGACAACTACTTCAGGTTTAAAAGTTTCATACTCCTCAAAGAATTCATCACTATCGAATACTATCTTGATGTCGTATCCATGTCTTTCTAAAACCATGTTGTACTGGGCTGCTAAGTATTTATTATCTTCAATTATTAAAACTCTATGTGCCACAATTATCCCCTCAAAAATTATCTTTAGTAGAATTTTAAAAAGTGTAGATTTTTGTCAACAGTTTTCTATAATAGAAAACAAAATAAAAACTTGTTTATGTGGTTTGAGGTGATGAATAACAGAAGTATATTCTATTTTTGCGAAGAGGATGAAGAAAGTCTACTGCATTGTCTGGACATATATCCAGATAATGCAGTAGAACTTTGCGTATGACATTGTATTCTTTTGCATTATCTGAATTTAAAACTACTTATAGATATCTTGAAGCTAGATAATCAATATAATCTTTATGTTTATCATAGTGCTTTTGGTAGAGTTTAATAATCAACTCTTGATAGGTTATAGATATGAAATTAATCTTATCTGCAATAGCAATTTTCTTAAACTTTTCAATCTCTTCTCTATGTTCTGCTCCATCTTCTCCTAAAACATCGTACCAAAGATAGAGAAGTTTAAAAGCACTTTTACTTTTATACTTAGTATTTAAACCAAGAATATGTTTAATTAGCTGAGCTCTATGTAGGTATTTGTTTTCTTGATCTTCAAGAGAAATATCTTTTGCTAACTGATTTAGGTTAGGTAAATCTTGCCATATATCTGCATCTAAGTATTTTTTAGCGACACCACCCTGCTTTTCCTTCCTATACGCTTCAGTAAATTTACACTCAATAGCGAAAGCTATAAATTTCTCATCTTTTTTATTTTTAATCACTACATCGATGTTAGGAGATTTTCCAGTGATTCCAGCTATTTTAAACTTCTCTTCAAAGTGAATAGATTCTGAAATCTGCGTGGTCTCTTTACAAAAACCACAAGCTGATGCGATTATTGAGATTTCTTTATCCATCCAATACTGAAAGATATTTATTCCAATAGCTGAAGAAGAGTGTAAAGCAAATATTTTTGCTTTATGCTTCCCAGACGACTTTAGCTCTCCACCATCTCCAGCTTCAATCATCTTCCTTACTTCATCGGTGAGAGGTAGATAGAGATTATCTTCTAACTTTTCACAATAGTTCTTTTCCCCTCTGATTGTTTCACTTCCAACTAATGGAATATTGTGTTTCATAGCCCATAACTGGAGTTTGTTAGTTATAATGTCAATACTTTTCATAAATTCTCCTATGCTGTTAATTTTTTATTTATCTATTCTATTATGGTGTATCTAACCCCATCAGTAAATAATGCCGTCGTTATAATTGGAAAATTCATCTCTTCTAATTTTTATCCACAGCTAACTATAACCTGTTTAGTCATATGGGCAATCATCCACTTTGCGTTATCAAAATAAACTTTATTGAGACGAGTAACACTTAGTATCAATGTCAAGTCCAAATCATACTTGGATGGCTCTCAATAAATCACTGGAATTTTATCGAGACACTAACAGAATACATAAGGAAGAGTCTAAAGAAAGCTCTAATATTTCAATGTTTTATGTCTTTAACAATAAATGATATTAACCAATTATTGAATATCTGTGAAATTAATAAATTTACTATATTTTCTAAAATTCATTTTACAATAAGATTATCATTGCATAGGTATGATGCGGATGTGAACATCCGCATTCCTAGTTAATTTTTAATTCATTATTTTCTACAAGTCTATCTCCAACAAGATAGGTGTATGGTCTTGTCTTTCACCTGAGTCTATCATCTCAGATTTAACAACTTTATCAGCTAGTCTATTACTAACTAACCAGTAGTCAATTCTCCAGCCAGAGTTATTAATCTTACTTGTTTTTATTCTTTGTCCCCACCAAGAATATACTCCTTCCACATTGCCATGCAGATACCTGAACGTATCTGTAAAACCTTTATCTAACAGATTAGTAAATCCTTGCCTTTCTTCATCTGTAAAACCTGCTGAGAAATGATTACTTTTGGGATTTGCTAAATCTATTTCATTATGGGCTACATTATAGTCACCTGTAGCAAGTACTGGCTTCTCTTGATCTAAACTTTCAAGATAATCAGCATATTTCTCATCCCAAATTTGTCTTTCAGGCAATCTTTTTAATTCATCTCCTGCATTAGGAGTATATACTTGGGTAAGATAGAATTCCCCAAAATCTAAAGTAATAATTCTTCCTTCAAAATCCATAGTACTAGGAGCTTGAATCTCCGGATAAATAGCTTGAGGCGAGTATTTATTCTTGTAGAGAAACATAGTTCCGGCATAGCCTTTTTTAGCTGGTTCTTGAGATGTTCTCCAGACATAGGAGTATTCTTTAAAGTACTCAGTTAATTTTTCTATATGTGCTTTGCTTGGTCCTTTAGCAGGTAATTTTGTTTCTTGTAAGGCAATAATATCTGCATCTTGTTCAATAATTGATTTTATGACTTCTCTTGATAGGACCGCTCTATTTGAATCACTTGTTAAAGCTGCATTTAATGAATCTATGTTCCATGATATAAGTTTCAAAATCTTTCTCCTCTAAATTTTTCTATTTTCTCCATTATCATAAAGGCTTTTAATCAAGTCAAGAAGATTATACTTTGCCCCCAGAGAAGATTTCATAGAGACTGTTCAACAATCAAGCCACCCTCCCCAGTAATTTATCCTTAAAGAAGTCGATAATATTGTACATCTTAATGTTTTCTTGATATTTTACTTTAATAGTTTATTGGTAATATTGCCTCTATTGTTGTAAGGTGGATATTCTGTTCGTCCAAGCTAAAGCTTGCTAATTCCTAAAAATCCCAGAGGGATGCAGATATAATAGACAGTGCTCGAAGACACTGTTACAGATACTAACTAAATCTCAGCCCTGGATGGGCGACAATATTCATTTTGCCAGATTTATTTTTATTGTACTTATTATTACATAAAAAACTTGTAAAAGGAGATTAACCATCTATTTACATTGATCAGTAAGAGTTATTATCGCCCCTCTGGGGCTTAGGTTTGTGGGGGAATTTTTGTACAGGGTCTAACGAACCCTGCCTATTATATCTGCATCCTTCCAGGATTTAAGAGGAATTATTCCAATATCTGAGATTTAGACATGAATACAATTATAAGTCAATTTGAAAAACTTAACTATAAATCTAAAAATGTGCATAAACTGAGTTAGTTAACACAACAACATTTAATCTATCAATTAGTTAGATTTAACACTCTCATTTCATATTAAACATAGGACTTTTGATTCTTCAAAATACATGATGAGGAAGCTATTCTTTATTATTTTGCTAAGTGTCTTGTTTTTCTCTTTCTCTTCTTTCTTCTTCCTCTTTTCTCTTCATTTGCCTTGCTTCTTTCCAATCGGTTGCATTATGTAATGCATTAGCTATCTTTTCTCTGTCTTTCTCTGTCATCTTGTAGTCTTTACTGTCAAGCTGGTTTATTATTCTATCCCAATATTCAGGGTCATTTTCCCATGCAGGTCTAGTAATATTTAGGGTGTTAAATTCTTCTCCAGAGAGAGTATATACTGTTAGGAGTTCTTTATTTGAATCATAGAAGTATTTTCTCTTTCCGTTGTTAATCATTATATCTGACCTTGAACTTTTCATTATCGCTCCTTTTTATTATCTTGAAGTGTTATTTTGCAGGTTCTTTGTTTATATCTTAGTTATTATTCATTTTCGTAAGAAAAATAAAATGGGTCATGGCATACTATTTCAACCATTATTCTATCTGGACATTCAAAGAGAAGGCAATAATAACCACGACGGTAACCTAACTCTATCTTACCTTGGCCTAAAGGCTTGATATTGAGTGAAAGCAAGTGTTTTTCCATTTCATCGACACATTGTTTAGAGGAAACAGAAATAGCAAAATGGGAAAGTCCTATTGCCTTTCTATGGTATTTAAAATCACTATATTTCTTGCCAGTAGGACAAAGTACTATAACAAAATTCTTGCCATTAGTCAAGCGAGCATACTCTCCATCTTCTTTATCTGCTAGTTTAAATCCTAAGGGAGATAAAGTCTTTAGATAGAATTCTATGGATGTTTCTAAATCAGAAACGTTTAAGGAAATATGACTGAATGAACTAATCTCTTCAATTTGCTGTGGGGACATGATTTCCTCCTTTTTTCATATTAATAAACTACCTATTTATTGAAAACAAGCTTAATCAAGCATGAAAATGAAATAATAAAGGCAAGCATTTTTAAAAAACCTAAAGGTATTCCCATAAATACAGTATTGCTGAAATGGTATGTTAACAAGCAAGAGACTTGTGCTAATAAATAGTATTTTACATTTTCAGAATAAGTGTAGTCTTTTATTAGGAAAGGTGATGAAATAAATAAAACGATGATAGTCAAATTTGATATTAACCAAATCGGCTTTGTAAAGATAAAATTTGATAATATACTTATCAAGAAAAGGACTATATTCATAAGAGCTCCTATTTAGTATGAAATTAAGGGCGAATGCTAATTCGCCCCTCATAATATTAATTATTCAAAAAACTTAATCTGATTAATCTTACTCAACTCTTCATACTTAGGGAAATCATCAGTGAAGATAACAAATTGAATAGGGAATACCAGATGATTATCATAAGTATTTCTTCTAAGCAAGGGATAATATTTATTAACAGATATTAGAGAATCTGAGTCAAAAGTATTGATTTCAGAATTATTATCTGCTGAGAAAGAGATAAAAGAAAACTCATCTTTTTTAGAAATTTTAACAAGTCTTGATTCGAACTGATTTAATTTTAGTCCACAATCATGTCTCTTATAATACTTTTCAGCAATGAAGGTTTCAATAGTATAGTCTGTTAAATCTCCATAGCCGGTATTGAAAGTATAAGCAAAATAATTATTATTTGAACTTATCTTATCTGTTAAATCAATTCTGGCAAAAGAAATTAGAACAGGGATATTTGGTAATGTTAGATAATACTGAATTAGGGTATATCCATCTTTCCAATCATCTTTTTTATGATAAGTGGTAGCAATCTTGATTCCTTGCCATTTGTTCTCAAAATTATCACTGATTTCAACATATTCTTGTGTAGAAGCTTGTTCCATCAACCTAGCCTGACCATTAAATGAGTCGCTATAAGAAATACCTCCATACCAAGGATTAAACCACGCACGAGGTTGAGGTTGAGGATAGGAAACGTCAAGTACTTCTTTTCCTTGATATTCAAAAGAAAATATCCCAGGATGATTATTAATATGAGACTTGAATTTTATCATGGAATTATCTACGGTCAATATACCTTCTATTTCTGAATGGTCTATTTTCCCAGATTTATAGCCAATAAAATACTTAGATTCTTGGAAGTGAGTATTATTAATATAGAAATCAATTTCATGCTTATTAAAGCCAACTTTTTCATGAGGTTTAATTATCCCTATATTATCATTGCTTGAAACATTGATTTTTGTTTCATTACAAGTAACAATTCCATTTTCCATATCTTTAGATTCAACAGTAAAGTCAAACTCCCTTTCTGTATCAACATTATAAAAAGGGTTACCTTTTTTATTTTCGATATTGAAAACATTAATCTCTGCTAGTGAATTAGTTTTGTTGTAGAAGAATTTCCTAACACTCTTATAATCAAAGAATAGATTGAAATAGTAATCAATGGATAATAATTCAACCTCAGAATGTGCTTTTAGATTAATAACTTTTTTCTTCAGATTCCATTCCCAGCCAATAGTTTCAATGCTATCATGCCCTGAGAATTTTATTAAAATAGTATGGAATAGTTTCTTTAGCAATATCCATGGTTCAGTTAAGTTCTCTGCTTTTAATGAAGCATATTGGCTTTCACTATGAGTGAAGATGCCATTGTTATAAGAGTGTTGATAGTATGGATAACCCATAAATCCTTGAGAAAAATCTACTTCTGAATAATCTGTGTCTCCATCATTACGAACTGTCCAAACTACTTTAGTTTCATTATTGAGGAAATAGCTAATTCTAACAAATACTAGTCCACGGTAAATCTTACTAACAAACTCTTCTCTTAGAATATTTTTGCCAGAAACTACTTCGGTGAGTAAAGGACCACTTTCTGAAAACTCATTAATGTGTTCTTTGCCGATTAAAGGATTAGAGAGAGAAACAACTATGTTATGATTATACATATTGTGCTTAAATTTATCGCTTTTCTGCAGATGAAAGATTCTATCTCTACTAACATAGTTGATGGAATTTCTAAAGTCAGTCAATTTAGGTTCATTTAACACTTGAATATTAAAATTGAGAGGAACTTCTGTCTTCTTTCCACTCTCTTTAAAAGTAAGAGGTATCTTATACTCTCCAGCAAAAGTTTGATTAGCCTCAATTGTGAGAGAACTCTTGATCTGTTGGTCTTTGTTTATTTTTAAAATTAGTTTATCTTGACGCACAACTGAGATGCTAGCAAAATTCAGCTCTATTTCAATATCTTCCTGTAAATTATTTTTGCAGAATAGAAGAAGTTCTCTTTCAGAACCTTTCAGAAGTAAATCATTGCTTTGTTCAAACTGTAATTCTACAGGATAGGTAGGCTCGATTCCTATCCCTAAAGGTAGTATTTTCCCATTAATTTCAACATTACAGCCAACTGTAGGTTTTTGTGGTAATTTACTATACTTATCATCAATAGCATTTAGAGAAAATGGTAATTCTACCTCTTGGGATCCTGTTAAAATGAAAGAAGTCTCACTGATTAAATTAACATAATCATTGGAGATACCAGTAATTTTAACAGGAATATCCTTATTTGTCTTTGAAGTAATTGTTACTTTCGCAAGATGATCTTTACCTATAGGAAGCTTCATATTATCAATCGATAAAGATAGGGAAAAGTCATTACATTCAAAACCACAGATTGACTTACCATTATCTTCAAAAACAATTGTTAACTCTTCATTCTCATTCTTCCAATTATATTCATAAACATATAAGTTATTTATTTCTCTACCATCAGGTTTAACGATTATTTCATCAGCTCTATCTTTGTACCAATCTAATTTTGCAAAATAAGGTTTAAAAAAGTCATTAGTTAGTAAAAAGGGGATGTAATTAACAAGATGAACACCATGGGGATTATCTCTCCATAAGAAACCTGTCTTTTTATACAAAGGAACTGCTAAAGTATTTCCGCTCCAGGTATAGAGATCAAGACGTCCAATATTGTCTTCAATAGTTTTATTTATAGCTTTAATCAGAAGCTTTTTGCCTATTTTTCTCCCATGCATGGATGGTAAAACATTCAGCAATCCAATGTAGTAAGCCCCTGGTATTTTATCATTTTCTAAATTGCAATATCCTACAACCCTGTCTCCTTCAAGAGCAAGATTTGTGATAACATGAGCTTTCTTCTCATCGGTAATTATTGTTTCAACAGAAAAAGCCATATCAGAACCATTCCAACCAGCACTACTCTCATCCCACATAGCTGATAAAGATTTTGCATACTTTTCTTCAAAAGGTACTATTTTAATATCCATTTTTCCCTCCATAACTTAAAAAAACATAACAACAATAATAGTCAATATTTTTATTAAATATGGACTTTTCTCTATAAAATCGATTGCTTCTTTGAAAGCCATTGCAATTATCTATCTTACTAAAGAAACATATTTCTATCCATAGTTATAATTACTACCATTTTGGATTTATAGTATGTGATAATTTTGATAAAGGATTCAATTTGTTCAACTTGCTTAAGGGTATCATTAGATAGCTTATAAGATACAATTTTTTTTTGAGCTCTTAGTCAGTGAACCTAATTAATATATTGAACATAATGTTGTTATTACTTCTCTAATTCAATCTTCCAAACAATATTAATAAATTGCTTCTTGACAGGATATGTAGCTTAATCCTATAAGTTTAAAAATTTGCAAAATCAATTAAATAATTCATTCAATAATCAAAAGGAAAAATAATGCAGAATAATAAGACAAGTTTTAAACGCCCACCAAAGAAGTATCAACCTCGAGGACTTGACATTATCTATGAGGATAAAGATATTATAGTTGTGGACAAGGTCAGTGGGCTTTTAACAATCAGTACTGAGAGGGTCAAAGAAAATACAGCTTATTATCGATTAAATGAATATGTGAGAAAAGGGAATCAAAAATCAAGAGAACAGGTATTTATAGTGCATCGATTAGATAGAGACACTTCAGGACTTCTTGTTTTTGCTAAAAGTGAAGAGGCTAAACGTTTCCTGCAAGAAGAGTGGCATAGTTTTACCAAAAAATACTATGCTGTAGTATGTGGAAGTCTAACTGAGAAAGAAGGGATAATCACTTCTTATCTTACAGAAAATAGTGCCCATAAAGTATATTCTGTTAATGACCCAACTAAAGGGAAAGAGGCTAAGACTGGTTATAAAGTTCTCAAAGAATCAAGCAAATATAGCCTCCTTGAAATAGAACTCTTTACTGGAAGGAAGAATCAAATCAGAGTTCATTTCTCAGAAAAAGGGCTTCCAGTAGCTGGTGACAAAAACTATGGAGGAAAAGATGGTTTAGTTAAGAGACTAATGCTTCATTCAGCATCATTAACCATTCTACATCCTTTTACAAAAGAGAAAATGACCTTTGAAACAGACCTACCTGCTTATTTTAACTCACTTGTAAATAGATAAATAATCTCATGTATTAATCTCCTTTCGTATTAAAACTTATCGCTGATGGTAAGAATAATCTATGAAATAAAATTAATCATAGTAATGTATTGTTGGCAAGCCCTTTTTGAAATAATGCAGATATGATGTCATATAAAAAAAGGGAAGTTCCTCAAAACTTCCCCAACGATTAGGTTAAAAAGTTAAATTATAATTTGTAAGACACTCCGAAATGTATGACATTTTCTGAAAGTGAACTTTTACTTTGATTGTATTCATTAGCAATTTTGCTCATATCAACTTCAAGTTCTTTATTTAGATTTAACTCATAAGCCATATCAAGTGATAATCTTGGATTTAAATTTAAACCAAAACCCATAGTTATATGATTTTCAACTACAGCAGGAAAAATTGGGATTACAGTTTCTTCTGGAACAGGGTTGTTTCCAAAGTTATAGCCAGCTCTGAGGTCTAACATATTATTAACAGTAAATTCAGCACCTAAAGCAATAACAATTTGATCATCCCATTCCATTGGCATTGATAATTCTAAATCTTCTGAACCCATCATAGTATTTATATTTTGGTTACTTCCATTTTTAAACTTCATTTTAAATTCTTCCATAGAGTCTTTCCAGCCAATCCATTTTACATCAGCACCAAGAAGTAATTTAGGTGTTGCTTTATAAGCAAAACCAATACCTAACTCTTGTGGCCAAGACATTTCAATTTCAGCATCATAATCTGATATCATTCCAAGACTCATATCAATTCCCATTCCAGTCAATTGAGCATTTACTCCAGCTTGAGCTGAAGCAAGATCAGGAGCACCTTCTTGCAAGGCACCACCTACCATACGTTCATAAGCTTGTCCAAACTGTGCTGTCATATCCATAGAAGCATCACCCTCTAAAGTTAGAGTTGATTTTGAACTATAAGTGAAACCTAAAGATAAATCCTCGTTTACCATATAAGATGCACCTATTCTTGCACCAAATCCCATTGCTGTAGCACCATCACCTAAATCAGCATAAGCTGTAACTTCTTCATAGCCAAGTCCACCTTGAGCCATTGGCATGCCAAACATATCTCCGAATGTCATTCCATTTCCAGGGTTAGCAATGCCCTTCATCTCAGAAGGTGCGATTGAATAAGGCATTTTCATTTCCATCATGGCATATCCGAAACTTGGAGAAAGTCCTATTGAAAACTGTGGATTAATCTGATATGCTAAAGTCGGCATAACTTTGAAATAAGCAATCATTGAATGATATTCTAAATTATTAATATAAGCAAGGTCTTGTGTCATTGGGTCCATATCATAATGTCTGAAAACATAATGTTTTACATCTTTGTATGTTGCCCCCATACCACCTTGAGAATAGACACCAAGACCGAAAGTGTACTTTGAGTCTGTTCCATGAACATAAGAGAAATTTGGTAATGGGAAGATTTCACTTTCGCCTTCCACATCATTTATAGAATTCTGGAAATTAACTGTGGGAATTAATAGCCCAAGGTTTAATTCAAATTGCTTATCTTTCAAGAAAGATATAGCTGCAGGGTTTGTATTTACTGAATTAGCATCGTCTAATAAGCCTAAACTAAATCCACCCATCGCTGATGATCTTGGTCCATAACCAATCATATTCATGCCATTAGTAGCAAACAAGATACTTGCTGTTACCAATATTAATAAAATAGTGATATTTCTTTTCATTTGTTCCTCCCGAAACACAGTTTTTTTTTGTAAAATACTTATTTATTATTATAAAGATAATAAGCTATTTGGCAAATTATAAAAATAGGTTAATAGTGTTTTTATAAGTAATGTTAGACATGATCACTTTGGAAAAGCCTTTGTAATAGGTTTGACAAATAAGCTGCAAAATAGTAAAAAACTTCAGAGGATTTACAAGTTGTACTTAAAAAAAAACAGCCTGCAATACAGGCTGTTTTAAAATTGGTGGACCCAGAGGGAGTCGAACCCCCGACCGTCCGGTTATGAGCCGGAAGCTCTACCAAACTGAGCTATAGGTCCTATATATTAATATCTTTAACAAATTTGTTTAGCCAAACTGTAAAATCATCAAAATATGTCAAGAGAAAAAATAGATTTTATGAATAATTTCTTCAATATTTATTGTAATTATCTATATTCTTGTTATTTAATGAAGCACTTTTTTTATAATTCTAAAAGATTTTTCGATTTATTTTAAATCAAGTTTGACAAATATCCAACTATTATTATCTTTAACATAAAGAGATTTATTGAGGTGAAAATGATGAATAAGAATATATTCAAGTTTTTGTTAGTTTCTGTAACAATACTGTTAATATTGGCTTGCACTAAGGAAAACACGATAGATACTCATACCAGTAAGATTTCCTTGGATTGGGCTGGATATTACCAAGGGGTTACCCCAAAATATGATAATCAAGGCGTTTATACTGATCTTGAACTCAGAGATGATTTAACTTTTACTAAAAGAACTAAGCGATTAGGGCAAGAAAAGAAGTTAACTTCAATTTCAGGAACTTTTTCTTGGTCAAGTGATGGTAATAGTATTGTTTTAGAGAGTGATTTTGAAGCAAAGAACTCAATTTTAAGTGTTCAAGAGAATAGATTAGTATGGCAAAACATCCAAGGTATTGAGATAGGAGAATCTGAGAGAGAAAATTATGTTTTAACTAAAATACCAGGAATATTAATGGAAAGAGAATGGGTGATAAAGAAAATGTCAGATGATTTTATTAATATTGTTCCTAAGGGTGAGAATGACCATATATATATATTCTTTGATGGTGATGAGAACAAAGTCTATGGCTTTGGTGGGTGTAATTTCTTCCACGCATCTTATCATTTAGTAGATAATGAAATTGCCTTTACTCCAATCTTATCAACAAAAATGGCTGGTCCAAATATCAATATTGAAAATAGATTTTTTAATATTTTAAGAGAAACAAGAAAATATGAAATTGTTGGAAATGAGCTCTACTTCATCAATGATAAGGGACTTCACTTGATGTTAGCTGTTACAAAGGATAAAAAATAGAGTTAATATAATCATTTCTTGACAATATTATCGATTGTAGTAAAATATTATAAATAGGAGAAATAAATGCGTGGAAAAGTAATTCATTATGATTGGTCTGCAAAAACAGGAATAATATCAGGAGATAATGGTAATCGTTATTATTTTGTTAAAGAAAGCTGGAAAGATAATCAAGAGCCTGTTAGGGGAATGGTGGTTGATTTTGTAGTTTATGATACAGACAAAGCTGAAGAGATAATTACTCTAAGATATATTTCTAGTGATGAATCTGCGGATTGGTTAGTTACCCTTCTTTTATGTATTTTCTTGGGAGCATTTGGAGTTCATAGATTTTATACTAAACAGATAGGAATAGGGATTTTGCAACTACTAACTGCTGGTGGTTGTGGAATTTGGGTAATAATTGATGTAATTTTAATCGTAACAGATACTTATAGAGATGGTAATGGTAGGTTATTGGTTCGAAGATTTTAAGAAAATAAAAGCTCTTCTTATAATCATAATTTTATTGATTATTCCCTTTATTTTGCGACAGATAAGTCTTGGGGATTTAGAAAAAGCTCCAACAATATGTATTTATAAGAATATAACTGGAAGAGATTGCTGGGGATGTGGAACATCAAGAGCTGTAATTTCTCTGCTAAATTTTGATTTTAAACAGGCTTATGACTTCAACAAGAGGATAGTTATCGTATTTCCTCTTCTTGTCTATCTTTGGTTTAAGTGGATATTTATGAATATCAAGATTCTTTTGATGAAGAAGAACTCTACCACAACCCCTTCTTAAAGTTAAATTTAGAACTATTCACAGTATTTTCTTTTTTAGTAAAACTATTCATTATCTCTGAATAATCTTGAGTATTGATATTTGGAGTACTTAAGTCAATTAGGAAATTACTGTAATCTTTTAGTTTATTCAGGAATGAGAATATGCAAACTGGGTTATCTGGATAGGTAATAGTTAATTTCCCTTTCCGAACAACTTGATACCCGTTTTTATTGTCTTTTATGGAAGAATTCTTCACTGGCATTCTTGAAGAAAACAAGGCAGGTGTAAAGAATATCGGGACTATTCCATCTTTGAAAATATAGTGATTTAGATTAGGAATATCATTTTCTAAAGGAAGTATATAAGAGTTTATACCCCAATTTTTTAGTTGTTGAATAGCTAAATCATTAAGAGAGTATATATATTCATTAGACAAAACATTCACTTTGCTTGGGAGTAAAAGTAGCTGAGAAATGTGGCTGATCGCGAAGTTCTTGTTTCCCTTTTGGTGTATGTTATTAATTAACTCCCTAATTTTTAATAAGTTCGCTTCAGGAATAAAAAGAGGTAATTCCCAATACACATTTTTATTTAAAGATGATTCATTATCCCTAAATTCTTCTATAGGGAGTAGATATTTATGCTGGAAACTTGTCTTAGCTACTTCATTAATATCTTGTATTTTCCCTAATCTAAAATAGAGTATCCTCCTATTATTTTTAGAATTAGACATAGAATTTATTGCGGTCAGCTCTTGCAATTTTGCTTTTGAGATATTAGGTAGATGCTGTCTTTTCAAGGAATATGAGGAAGTATTCTCATCTTGTCCACTGACTTTATAAACAAAAACTTTTTCAGCATTTGGTAGAGTGGAAGAAATCACTATGTCTGTTTTTGAGAGTATTTCAATAATTGCATAGGTCTCTGAATCTTCTTCTCCAAGATATAGTTTTATTTTATCACCAACATTGCATTCTGAAATATCATTAAATAAAAGTCTATTCCCTCTAAGCTTAGCTGTCCCGAGATAAATACCTGCAAAAGGTTGATTAGTTATAGAATTAGTTACTTTTCCTCCAGTGAAATAAGAAGTTTTACTCCTTCCAAAATCATTTTCTATCATGCTTTTAGCTTCCTCAAGCTGGGATGGGGTGTCGAGAGCTAAACGATATGCTTTAACTACTTGGTTAACATACTCTGCTCTTTTCATTCTTCCTTCTATCTTCAAAGACTTAACTCCTGCATTTTTAAGCTGAGGTAAGTAGTCTATTAGTTCTAAATCTTTCAAACTAAAGAGGTGTTCTTTTTTTCTTTTAGTAAGATTAAAAGCTCTTCTGCATGGTTGCTTACATTTACCTCTATTTGCGCTCATTCCTCCGAGATAGCTGGAGAAAAGGCAAGAACCAGAAAGAGAATAGCATAAAGCTCCATGAATAAAGATTTCTGTTTCGCCTACTTGTGAGGCTTTAGTTATTTCCTCAAGAGTTAATTCTCGGGCAAGGATTGACCTTTCAATTCCATTTTCTGAGGCGAAAATTACTCCGATACTATTATGTATCCCTGCTTGTGTTGAGAAATGAATATGTCTGAAGTCAAGTTTCTGTAATAAGTATAGTAAGGCAAAATCTTGAATTATTATGCCATCTGGTCGGCAAGCTACTATTTGATATAACATCCTAACAAGATTAGTAATCTCATTATTTTTAATTAAAGTATTAAGGGTAATGAAGACCTTAACTCCTCTCTTATGACAATAAGTCAAGATATCAGGTAACTCTTCAACTTTAAAGTTTTTAGCTCTACTTCTTGCATTAAAACCTTCTAATCCGAGATAGACAGCATTACAGCCAGCATTTACAGCAGCGATAAGAGATTCTTCACTACCTGCAGGGGCTAATAATTCAATTTCTGACACTTGTTTTTTTTATCCTTATTTTTTGAGGCTAATTTTTCTGTATAGTTCTTTGACATCTTCCTTACTCACGGTAATTGGATTAAGAGCCATGTTTCTTGTAGCCATAACTTTATCTGTCATATAATCTATTAAATCTTCATCCAATTTCTCATTTAGTTTTAAATCAAACTTTCTTAACCAAGTGAAGAAGTCCTCAAGAGTCATTGAAAGATATTCTAATAATTCATCTATCTCATCTCTAATTGCTAAGTAATATATTTTAATAATCTCTTCCATAACGATACCGTTAGCCATTCCATGAGGGGTAGCAAATTCAGTAGTTAAGGGATAACCAATTGAGTGTTGAAGAGTTGTTCCACTATGGGCGATAACTATCCCGCCATAAAGAGATGCTTGCATTAAGGCATCGCGGCAAGAATAATCTTTAGGTTCATTAACAGCTTTTTCTAAATTATCAATAATGAGTTTTACGCCCTTAAAAATTAACGGAAAGGTTAAATGATTACGATTCTTGGAGAAGAGTCCCTCGAGGAGGTGACTTAAGGCATCAATAGCAGTATTTATCGTAACACTTTTTGGTAATGAATATGTGAATTCAGGATTTAAAATTGAGATTTTTGGAAATACTAATGTTGAACCGAATCCTGCTTTCTTTTTATTTATAGTATCTGTTAAAACGCTATACTGAGTGGCTTCTGTACCAGTCCCTGATGTAATAGGAATAGCCACTAAAGGGAGGGCTTGGGTGAATTTTGCAGGATTATAAATTTCTTCTATTTCAAGTTTTGAGCCAACCATTACGGCAATTCCTTTAGCTGCATCAATAGGAGAACCTCCTCCAATGCCTATAAGGAAATCACAATTATTACTTTGGCAAATAGCCACACCTTTTTCCACACTTATTAAAGTCGGATTCTCTTCAATTTCAGAATATATTATGTAATCAATATCATGTAATTTTAAGCTGTTTAGTGTAGCATCTAAAGCTCCACTTTTCTGAGCTGAATTTTTCCCTGTAACTATTAAGGCTTTATTACCTATAGATTTTAAAGAAGTTGAAGCCTCTTCAAAAGCATTTTTTCCATAAAATATGTTTGTTGGTAAATAGAAGTTCATATAAATTCCTTTAATTTAATTATTATTTATATCCCTTTTAATATAGACTTCATAACCGTCAAGAAGTTTAAAACCAAAATTTTGATATAGTTTTTGAGCAATTGGATTATTAGTATGAACCTCTAATTTTGCTTGCATGCCTAATTTTTTACAATAATTTAAGGCATTTTCTAAGAGGATTTTACCATAACCTTTGTTTTGGAAGTCAGGATGAACAGCCATGTGATGTATATAGCATCGCCTAAAATCATGAGTAATCCAACAAGTTCCAACCAAGTCAGCATTATAATAAAGAGTGAAGATTTTTCCTCCATTTGTTAGTGTTCTGTTAATACTTGTCAAATCATCACCTCTTGCTGGGTTTCCAACTCCTGTCATTTCCCATAAATTAATTATTTGATAAAAAATATTTTGATTAAATTTATCAGAAATCTCTATCATAAATATCTCCTAAGTCTTTTAATATTAGTGTTTAAGCTAAGAAAACAAGTCAACTAAAAAACAATTAAAATTACCATAAGTAAATTGGCAAGAAGATACTTTTAATTTTAATTCTTGACTTTATTTATCAAATTGTGATTTTTGATAAAAAAGTGTAATAATGAAATTTTGAACTTAGAATTTTCAAGATTAAATAACTTAATATTTTATTAAATAATAAAGTGTAATCGTGGAGGATTTACATGAAGAAATACTTTTTAGTATTAATAGGAATTGCGACTTTGTTAACTGGTTGTTCAGTGTTTAATAGCGGAGACTCATTAAGTCCAAAATCTAAAAGAGCTCTCAGAAATGGAAATATTTATTTTGCTCAACAACTCTTAGATAAGGCTCAAGGGTTTTTAGAAGAGGTTTTAGTAGAGTACCCTAATCATTTAGAAGCAAATAAAAAATTAGCTGATATCAAATATTTTGATGCTGAAAACAACGATAGAATTGCTTATCAAAGCTATTTAGAAGCTTATGATAAATACAAAATTGTTTATAATCAGTTGAAAGATGTTGAACGTGATGATATGAGTAGAGAAGAAAGAAGATGGTACAAAGATACTCGTAAAAAACTTGAATCAATTAATGCTCGTATCCTTCTTCTTGGAAATAAGGAATACGAAGCTTATTATGAAGACGGAACAGGTAATCTTGATGATATTAAAGCAAAATATTACAAGCTTATTGAATTAGATCCTGATAATATTGAACCATATAGATTCTTAACATCAATTTTGAATAATGAAAAAATAGCTCTTCGCCAAGAAGAAACTCCTGATGAATTAGAAATCGGTAAAATTGATAACGAAATGCTTTATATGTTCTCACAGTGGGTAAGAATTGAGCCAACAAATATTGATTACAGAACACAATATGCTAAGCAATTATTTGCTTTAAAGAGATATGAAGAAGCTTCTGCACAATTCGAAACTCTTACTGAACAAGATCCTTATAACTTTGATCACTATGATTTATATGCAGCTACTATGGAACAGTTAGGAGATTATCAAGCAGCTTATGACAAAATGGAAGAAGCTAACGCTTTAATACCTGAGAATGTTGATATCTTAAAATCTTTAATATTCTATGCTAATAAATTAGTCGAAGCTAATACTGATACTGAAGCTGAAAATGGAAGTCAACCTTATATTGATGCTTATTATAATTATAGCAAGGCCTTAATTGAACTTGAGGCTTCTCCTTCTAACCTTATGACATTCTGTAACTTCTTATATAAGCAAGAGATGTTTGATGATCTTTTGACTTATTCTGAAAAATGGTTTGTTGTTGATAAGAAAAGTAAATCAGCAGCTCAATTAGCAGCCTTTGCAGCCCAAAAATTAAAAGATACAAACAAATATCAATATTATGCAAAAAAATATAAAGAGTTGAGTAATTAATTTTTTATAAACATATATAATGTTAAAAGAGGTTCCCAGGAACCTCTTTTTTTTTGTATTGTGTTTTTTTTATCTAATTTTCTTATAACTTCAGTATTTCTTTTGTCTCATCAACCCAACTGTATTTGACTTCGCCTACGAAAATTGTATGATCTCCTGAATTTACTTGTGTTATTATCTTACACTCAAAATTAGCAACAGCATCTTTTAAAATGGGGAGTTTTCTATATTTCCCAGGAATAAAATCTATCTTTCTCTCTTTAAGTTTATTTAAATCTCTTCCAGATTTAGTCCCGAAATAGATCACATCTTCTCTCATTTCTGTGGAAGGAATAACTAAATTAAAATACCTGTTTTCTTGAAGTGCAGGATGAGAAAATCTTTCATGTCCTACAGATATAGCAAACATTGGAGGTTTAATCGATGTTTTCATAAACCACTCCAAAGTGATCACATTTGCACTAGCATCTGGTAATTCAACAACTGCCAAGGCTACCCTTTTATTTTTATTACTAACCACATGAGCTCTATCAAAATCTGTCAATATCATGATTATTCTCCTTTCATCTTTTATAAAATATTAGTTCATAAAATTTTAAAAACAAATTAATCATCAGATAATAATATTGGAGTGAAAACTTTTATCAAAATTAATCCTAATGGAGCTGTGAATACAATTGCTAAGACAGCTAATGCTAAAATAGTTTCTCCTTCAGCTATTCCCATTTTTAAAGCTACACTGCCTAAGGCTGCTTGCACAGTAGCTTTAGGGAAGTATGCAAATATGCAAAATAGTCTTTCCTTTTTATTTAAATTGGAAAATCCTGTTGCTAACCATACCCCTACTGATCTAGCTATCAACCCAAGACTTATCACGAAGATGCCTAATAAACCTGAACTGTAAGCAACATCTATATCAACAGAAAGTCCGATTAATACAAATAATATAATTTCAGCAAATATCCAGATTTGAGATAGTTTATTGGCTAAATCATGAGCTATATCAGTAGCTTTTTCTAAAAGTATAAAACCAACTGTCATTATTCCGAGCAATGCTGCACTGTGGAAAATATCTCCAACTTTAACTAAAAGCATCGAAATTGTTAAAAGGATTAAGGTCTGTTCTGTACTCTTGATATGTTTGATTCTCTTTCTGAAGTAGAATATAAGTAAATATCCTACAATGATTCCTGGGACAATTCCAACTAATAATGATATTGGGATTGAAAGAAGAACTTTACCTAAGTGAACATTTCCTTGCCTTATCAAAGTTAAAAATATTGAAAAAAATGTTATTGCGAAAACATCATCAATCGATGCACCAGCAAGGACAATTGTGGGAACTTCTTTACGCTTGCCAATACCTCTTGCTTTAATATCCAACATTGAAGGAACAATTACTGCAGGTGAAACAGCGGATATCATAAATGCTGTTAGTCCTGCAGTATAAAAGGAAAATTCAAAGAAATAATGCAGTAAAAATAATAGTGTCAGCCCTTCAAATATACAAGGGATGAAACTCATTAACAAGGCAGTAACACCAACTTTTTTTAAGGTAGCTTTGCTAATGCCCAAGCCAGCTCTTAATAATATTACTATCAAAGCAAAAGATTTTAGAAATGGTTCAGCATTATCTACTATGACAGGTATTCTATTTCCAAAGAAAAAAGAAAATATGATACCCCAAAATAACATTCCTAAAACCGAAGGTAGTTTGATTTTGGTAAATAGCTTTCCTATAAACCAACCACCTAACAACATTATTACAATAAATATATTCAAATCCATATTTTTACTCCATTAAACCCAGACAGTGCAGTAGACCTTTGTGATTAGCATTATATTATTCTGCACTCTTTGGGTTAAAAAATACTCCTAAACGAACTTCTACTTATTCGCTTAGGAGTCATCAGCCATATTTATGGCGGTTTAGGTGAACTCCATCACCTATATAGATTTTATTATTAATTTAGTCGGAATCAGTCAAGTAAAAAGATTTCTATCTTAGAATTAATGTAAGCAGACTGTTCAACCATCAAGCCCCCCCCCTTCCTAATAGCTTGGGAATTCTTAAAAATCCCGGAGGGATGAAATATAATAGGCAGTGCTCGAAGACACTGTTAAAGGATAAAAAATGAAAATCAGCCCTGCAGGGGCGACAATATTCATTTCGTCAGATTTATTTTTTGTATCAATTAAGTTAAATATTTAAATTAGTGTTTAGATTCTCTTCTTTTTTTTTAACACACCACCTCTAACGAGGCACCCTTCATAGATACATTTGCTTAGAGCAAATGAAGAGGGGACTTAAGACCTACGGGCTGTATCTCTGTTACCATTCACCAAATAATTAGTGTATTTCGTTTAAATTAATGAAAACTGGTAAAATTAGTTAAAACCTCTTTTAAAATTGATCAATAAGAGATATTATCGCCCCTCCGGGGCTTAGGCTTGCGGGGGAATTCTTCTACAGGGTCTAACGAGCCCTGCCTATTATATCTGCATCCTTTGGGTCTTCGCCTAAAAGCTTCGCCCTCACAAGTCAGGATTTAAGAGGCATTCTTCCAATATCCAGAATTTAGACCTGTATGAAAACTATAAGTCAATTTGTAAAATATAAATTATTTTATTTAAAACGTGCACTAATTGATTCATCAGAAGGATTAAAGTATTTATTTTTCATTAGTTAGGATGAACAGTCTCAATGTAAGCTAATTTGTTATCATCTACTTCCTCTTCATACCGCCTATGGAAGTCTCTCGATATCTTTCCAATGCTCTATTGAGAGAGTAATGAAGGCAGTTAAAGAATGGTTTTTTATTGCTCTTATTGCAGGTTTTTCTCAAGAAGCAGAATGATGATAAATTCTTCCAAATTTAAAAAAACATTCTTCTTCGAATCAACATCTTAACTAAAAGCAAAGGCAAAAAAGAATAAGTTTAAAAAAATATCAAAATAAATTATTATCTCCTTATCTAATTAATTTTCAATAGATAGAAAAGCATAGATGTCATTAAAATTAGATATAAAAGTTTAAAAGCTAAAAAAAAGGTATTGACAAGAAAACGCTCTCCCGTAGTTTGACGAAACCAATGCACGAAAGCGAAAGTTTTTAAAGTGTTGGAACAGATCTTTGAATAATTTTTAGAAAATAAAAAAGTTATAGAGTGAATGAATGAAGTAAACTTGCGAGAGACAGGAACACGATTTATATAAATAATGGAGAGTTTGATCCTGGCTCAGGACGAACGCTGGCGGCGTGGATTAGGCATGCAAGTCGGACGAGAAAGTTGCCTTCGGGCGATGAGTACAGTGGCGGACGGGTGAGTAACGCGTAGATCATCTACCTTTAAGTTGGGGACAACTCAGGGAAACCTGAGCTAATACCGAATGTGGCTGCAAAGCTAAAGGGGGCTTTTAGCTCCCGCTTAGAGATGAGTCTGCGTCCAATTAGTTAGATGGTGGGGTAATGGCTCACCATGGCGATGATTGGTAGGCGGCTTTAACGAGTGGTCGCCCACACTGGGATTGAGATACGGCCCAGACTCCTACGGGAGGCAGCAGTCGAGAATAGTCTACAATGGGGGAAACCCTGATAGTGCGACGCCGCGTGAACGAAGAAGCTTTTCGGAGTGTAAAGTTCTTTTCTGTATGAGCAATGCTTTATTGTTTAAGAGATAATAGAGAGAGATATTAGTACAGGAATAAGCCACGGCTAACTCCGTGCCAGCAGCCGCGGTAATACGGGGGTGGCAAGCGTTGTCCGGATTTACTAGGCGTAAAGGGCAGGTAGGCGGATATTCAAGTCAGGCGTTAAAGGCATCAGCTCAACTGGTGTACGGCGTTTGAAACTGGATATCTAGAGTCAGGTAGAGGTAGATGGAATTCCTAGTGTAGCGGTGGAATGCGCAGAGATTAGGAAGAACACCAAAGGCGAAGGCAATCTACTGGGCCATGACTGACGCTAAACTGCGAAGGTGTGGGTATCAAACAGGATTAGATACCCTGGTAGTCCACACAGTAAACGATATACACTAGATGTCGGGGAGATATTCTTCGGTGTCGTAGTTAACGCGATAAGTGTATCGCCTGGGGAGTACGATCGCAAGGTTGAAACTCAAAGGAATTGACGGGGGTCCGCACAAGCGGTGGAGCATGTGGTTTAATTCGATGCAACGCGAAGAACCTTACCTGGGCTTGACATACTCGGAAAGCTTTAGAGATAGAGCAGTGCCCTTCGGGGAACCGGGATACAGGTGCTGCATGGCTGTCGTCAGCTCGTGCCGTGAGGTGTTGGGTTAAGTCCCGCAACGAGCGCAACCCTTATTTTTAGTTGCCATCATTAAGTTGGGCACTCTAAAGAGACTGCCATAGTAACAATATGGAGGAAGGTGGGGACGACGTCAAGTCATCATGGTCCTTATGTCCAGGGCTACACACGTGCTACAATGGTCGGTACAAAGTGTTGCGAGACCGCGAGGTTAAGCGAATCACAAAAAGCCGATCACAGTTCGGATTATAGTCTGCAACTCGACTATATGAAGCTGGAATCGCTAGTAATCGCGTGTCAGCATAACGCGGTGAATACGTTCCCGGACCTTGTACACACCGCCCGTCAAGTCAGCCGAGTTGATTGCACCCGAAGGGGGTGGGCTAACCAGCAATGGGAGCAGCTCACGAAGGTGTGGTTAGCGAGGAGGACTAAGTCGTAACAAGGTAGCCGTACCGGAAGGTGCGGCTGGATCACCTCCTTTTAAAGGAGAAATAGTTTTTCGATAAGTTTACTTTTTCATTCTATAACAAATATATAATACTATAAAAATTTTACAGTAAATAGAGTGCAATAGAGTGTGTATAATTAATTTTTTGTAAGAGCAAAAGAGCACATGGTGGATGCCTTGGCACCAAATGGCGAAGAAGGACGCGGTTAACTGCGAAAAGCCTCGGAGAGCTGTAAGCAAGCTTCGACCCGGGGGTATCCGAATGGGGCAACCCGGCACAAGTAATGTTGTGTCATCCGAAAGGAGGCTAACGAGGGGAACTGAAACATCTTAGTACCCTCAGGAAGAGAAAGTAAAAACGATTTCCTAAGTAGCGGCGAGCGAACGGGAAAGAGCCTAAACCGGTTGAATAATCGGGGTAGTGGGACTACAATATAAAGAAGTAAATGATAGACGAAGTGATCTGGGAAGGTCTACCGCAGAGGGTGAAAGTCCTGTAGTTAAAATTGTTTACCATTTTAGTAGTATCCCGAGTAGGTCGGAACACGAGAAATTCCGATTGAATCAGCGAGGACCATCTCGTAAGGCTAAATACGTTTGGTGACCGATAGTGAAACAGTACCGTGAGGGAAAGGTGAAAAGGACCCCGGGAGGGGAGTGAAATAGAACCTGAAACCGTGTGTTTACAAGCAGTCAGAGCTGTAACAAGCGATGGCGTGCCTTTTGCATAATGAGCCAACGAGTTAATCTAATCAGCGAGGTTAAGTATTACAGATATGGAGCCGAAGCGAAAGCGAGTATTAATAGTGCGATTAGTTGATTGGATTAGACCCGAAACCAGGTGATCTACCCATGTCCAGGTTGAAGGTGAGGTAACACTCACTGAAGGACCGAACCAACTGATGTTAAAAAATCAGTGGATGAGATGTGGGTAGGGGTGAAAGGCCAAACAAACCTGGAGATAGCTGGTTCTCTTCGAAACATATTTAGGTATGGCCTTAGGTTAATTTATAGGAGGTAGAGCACTGAATGGGCTAGGGGACTCACCAGTTTACTGAACCCAACCAAACTCCGAATGCCTATAAATGCTGCCTAGGAGACAGCCCGTGAGGGATAAGCTTCACGGACGAGAGGGAAAGAACCCAGACCACCGGCTAAGGTCCCCAATTTTATGCTAAGTGATTAAGGATGTTTAATTGCATAGACAGCCAGGATGTTGGCTTAGAAGCAGCCACCATTTAAAGAGTGCGTAATAGCTCACTGGTCGAGTGGTAATGCACCGAAGATGATCGGGACTAAAGCATAGAACCGAAGCCGTGGACCGCCACTCATTTATAAATTCTTTTAATTAATAGTTCAAAGTAGCTATATCTTTATCCAAACTCTTCACTTGATGTGTTAAAAACACACCTGCGTTTGAGTTTGAATAAATCTATTAGCTATCTCTTTTTAAAAAAAAGAGACCAAAAATTAAGAGTTACGGTGTTTAACAGACTATTAGTAGTTAAATTATTAAATCTTAAATTATTAAATATTAAAGTAAGAATAAGAGTTTATAAGTGAGTGGCGGTGGTAGAAGAGCATTCTAAACAGCAATGAAGGTGTGATGCGAGTCATGCTGGAGCGTTTAGAAGAGACGATGTTGGCATGAGTAACGATAATGTGAGTGAGAAACTCACACGCCGCAAGTCCGAAGTTTCCTCAGTAAAGATAATCTTCTGAGGGTAAGCCGGCCCCTAAGGCGATGCCGAATGGCGCAGCTGATGGGAACCAGGTTAATAATCCTGGGCTTGAGATACAGAGTGATGGAGTGACGCAACTATGCAGCACAGACTACTGTTGGATTAGTAGTTGAATGTATGTAGGAGAGAATACAGGCAAATCCGTATTTTCAATCCGAGGTACAGGACGATAGCTTAGCTAATAAAGTGTGTTTATAAGGTTGCCAAGAAATAGCTTCTAAACGATGAAGTATATCAAACCGTACTGCAAACCGACACAGGTGGACGAGGAGAGTATCCTCAGGCGTTCGAGAGAATTCTGGTTAAGGAACTAGGCAAAATGACCCCGTAACTTCGGGAGAAGGGGTGCTACATTAGTGTGAGTATGAACAATACAGAGCATGAAGTAGCCGCAGTGAAGAGGCCCAAGCGACTGTTTATCAAAAACACAGGTCTATGCGAAGAAGTAATTCGAAGTATATAGACTGACACCTGCCCGGTGCTGGAAGGTTAAATGGAGAGGTTAGCCTCACGGCGAAGCTTTGAAATGAAGCCCCAGTAAACGGCGGCCGTAACTATAACGGTCCTAAGGTAGCGAA
The DNA here is from genome assembly GCA_963692475.1 of Cloacimonadales bacterium (SeqCode). Lineage (GTDB taxonomy): Bacteria > Cloacimonadota > Cloacimonadia > Cloacimonadales > JAFGVF01 > JAEKNW01. The sequence continues at coordinate 808,758 of OY829950.1, read as the reverse complement.
ATTCCTTGTCGGGTAAGTTCCGACCTGCACGAATGGTGTAACGATTTGGGCACTGTCTCAACCAGGAACTCGGTGAAATTGTAATAGCGGTGAAGATACCGCTTACCCGCGAAAGGACGGAAAGACCCCGTGAACCTTTACTGTATCTTGGCATTGTAACTTGGTTTAGTATGTGTAGGATAGGTGGGAGGCTATGAAGCATGGTCGCTAGATTGTGCAGAGCCGTTGTTGAAATACCACCCTTATTAAATTGATTTACTAACGATATGAAAACATATTGGACATTGCCAGGTGGGCAGTTTGACTGGGGCGGTCGCCTCCGAAACAGTAACGGAGGCTTACCAAGGTTCCCTCAAGATGGTTGGTAATCATCTGCAGAGCATAAAGGTATAAGGGAGCTTGACTGCGAGACTGACGGGTCGAGCAGGTAGGAAACTAGGTCTTAGTGATCCGGCGGTTCTGAATGGAAGGGCCGTTGCTCAAAGGATAAAAGGTACTCCGGGGATAACAGGCTGATACCGCCCAAGAGTTCATATCGACGGCGGTGTTTGGCACCTCGATGTCGGCTCAACTCATCCTGGGGCTGAAGAAGGTCCCAAGGGTTCGGCTGTTCGCCGATTAAAGAGTTACGCGAGCTGGGTTCAGAACGTCGTGAGACAGTTCGGTCCCTATCCTTCGTGGGCGCAGGAGATTTGAGAGGATCTTCATTTAGTACGAGAGGACCGGTGTGGACGAACCTCTGGTGTATCGGTTGTGGCGCCAGCTGCATTGCCGAGTAGCTAAGTTCGGAACGGATAACCGCTGAAAGCATCTAAGCGGGAAGCCAACCTCAAGATTAGATCTCCCCTTAGAGTCATTGGAGACTACAATGTATATAGGTCACAGGTGTACGCATGGCAACATGTTCAGCCGAGTGATACTAATAACTCGATCGTCTTGCTTAATATTTTTTATATACACTCTATAATCTCTTACTGTTTAACAACAGTAAGAGAAATGAAAAGTTAATAATTAAAAGAGAAAAATTATTAATAGTTCAAGCACACATAAATACTTAAAAAGTTTTAATAATCATTTTTGGCAGGGGTCAAAGATGGTGGTAATAGCAGTGAGGATATACCTGTTCCCATTCCGAACACAGAAGTCAAGCTCACTCACGTCGATGATACTGCACTGGCAACGGTGTGGGAAAGTAGATAGCCGCCATCTTTGACCCCTGTTGTATTTTCAGCAGAGGGCAAAGATGAACTACTTCAGGCTGGCCATCTTTGACCCCTGTTTTTTTTGTGAAAAGGTTGCCTCTTCTGTCGGACGGTGGAGAGTCTCTCCGCCTCATTGCGAAGCAATGAAAAAATTAATTATTCTCTTCAGTTTACTGAAGAGTGGCGGACAAGCTGTCCACCGTCCGACAGAAGAGGTGAAGTTCCCACAGAAGAAGGCGGAGAGAATCGCCACCGTCCGACAGAAGAGATGAAGTTCCCACAGAAGAAGGCGGAGAGAATCTCCACCGTCTGACAGAAGAGATGAAGTTCCCACAGAAGAAGGCGGAGAGAATCTCCACCGTCCGACAGAAGAGGTGAAGTTCCCACAGAAGAAGGCGGAGAGAATCTCCACTGTCCGACAGAAGAGTCTTTTATCCCGTATTGGCGGAGAGAATCTCTCTCCATCCCCCTTCGCTAATACATTCTACATAGCTTAAGCGAAGTAGAAAGCTTCGGAAGAAAAAACCGTCCGACAGAAAAGTTGAGCTTCCCACAGAAAAAAAAATTAACAAAGAAATATATTGACAATATTTTCCCCCACTAAATACTTTTGTTATATACAAAATATATGGAGGAATTATGCTTAAAATCAGTATATTATTTACTTTATTAGTATGTTTTGGTATGCTTTCTGCCTTGGGTTCTTCTTCAACTTACGGACCTGTAACAATAGATACAGTTGACCCTGAAGTAAAATTACTTACTCCTAACGGAGGCGAAAGCTGGTATTTCGGTGATACCCAAGACATACTTTGGACTGCAAGTGATGATTTTTTATTAGAAAACCCTATTTTGCTTGAAGTTTCTTATTCAGGTAATCAGAACTTCTCAACTTTACAAGAAAACTATGAAAACACAGGTAGCTATGCTTGGCAATTCCCAGAAATAGAGACTGATAATTGCTACATTCAAATCACAGCTACTGACCTAATGGGAAATAGCACAAGTATTTATTCAGCAAGTGCTTTCTCCCTCGGTTATGTGCCACCGCAAGCACCGGACGAAGTTAATGTCGATCTCTCTAATGGAGTCGATGCCTTACTCAGCTGGCAAGCTGTAACCCAAACTATCTATAATACACCCATAATCCCGGATGGATACATTATCCTCTATAATGAAACCCCTTATGAAGATGATGAGAACAGATATTACTTCTTAGGTTTTTCTCCAACCCCTGATTATACTCATCACCATGTGGCTTCTTTCCGAGATGAATTTTACTATTCTGTGAAAAGTTACAAAAACTTCTCTGCCAGACAGCTGGCTGTCTTAGAAGAACTTTCTGCTAAAAATCAAAGTAAGCCTCTTACCTGGGGACAAGTAAAGAGTAGAATTCAAGCCCAAGGAGGTAGAAAATGAGATTTTTAACTATTCTAACCTTAGTCTTAACCTTAAGCCTAACTTTATCAGGTCAAGAAAGTTTCATTGCTCAAGATTTTGAAGAAGCTGTAAGTGATGAATGGTCTTATACTGCTCAACCCCAAGAACTTCAAAGAGTAATTCTCTGGGGAAGAATGAACCAACCTGTGGGCAACACCATAGCCCAGAGTGGAGACTGGTATTGGGCAACCTGGGATTTAGATAATATGGAACATTCACTTGAATTTGCCAGTGTTGATTTACCTTTTGGAGATATCTATAGTCTTCATTTCTGGTATTACTCTGCTAATTTAGATAACCAAACAGATTATGTTAAATACTGTCTTGAATATGATGATGGCACAGACTGGAATAACTGGATGGATTTAGATGTTAACTTAACAGGTTGGAATCAAATTTCTCTTGATATTCCTGCTAATGAAAGCCAAATCAGACTAAAAGTCTCAGCTCAATATGACGGTTTTGCCAAGTATGTCCATTTTGATAATTTTGTCATAAATAATGAGCCTGCTCCTCTCACAGCTCCCCTAGTTAGTAATATCACAGCTGAACAAATTACTGATGGCTCTAAACTTGTAAATATCTACTATGATCTCTTTGATGCTAATAATGATCTTTGCGATATTTCCCTATTAATCTCTCAAGATGAAGGTCTTACCTATACTTATATTCCCGATTCTACTAATCTTTCAGGTCATATTGGAAGTGATATAACTCCCGGTAATAATAAGCACATTATCTGGGATGCCGGCAATGAAAACCAAGACTTCTCAGCTGAAAACTATTATTTCAAAATTACTGCTGAAGATAATACCTATCTGCAAATTGCAACCCCGGTTATCTCTCCAGAGTCAGAAACTTATGATTTACCTCAAACCATCACAATTACTTGTGAAACAGAAGATGTTGATATTTATTATAGCTTAGATGGGACCGATCCTGATCAAACATCAACTCTATATCTATCTCCATTTAACCTTGGTTCTTCTGCTACTGTTAAAGCCAGAGCCTATAAAGAGGACTGGCAAGAATCTCAAATCGCAAGTGCTGACTATGTGATTAATAGTGATTTTGTTCTGGTGGAGGGAGGGACTTTCCACAATGGTACTGCAGATGTAACTCTAAGTGATTTCTATATGAGTAAATATGAAATTACTCACACTAAGTATATCGAATTCTTGAATGACTATGGTGTATCTTCAAATGGCTCTTATGAGGGAGTTGAATTGATTGATATGGATGGCTCATATTGTGCTATTGGTTACAGTAATGGAAGTTTTTATTTTAGCAGTAATAGCTATGCTCAAAATACTGAGTGTCCGGTAATAGAAGTTACTTGGTATGGTTCAGCTCTTTATAGTAACTGGCTAAGCGAAGAAGAAGGTTTAACACCTTGCTATAATACTTCAACTTGGTCTTGTAATATTAATGCTAATGGTTATCGTTTACCTACAGAAATGGAGTGGATGTATGCAGCCAAGGGTGGTAATCTAGAACCGGCAACAGGATATAATCAATATGCCGGTACAGATGTAGAAGCTGAGTTAACTAACTATGCTTGGTATTCTGCTAATTCAGGTTCTACTACTCATAATGTTGGTACGAAAGAACCTAACCAATTAGGACTTTATGACATGTCCGGAAATGTTTGGGAGTGGTGTAATGATTGGTATGGCTCTTATTCATCCTCTGCCCAGACTGATCCGGTGGGACCTGCTACGGGCTCTTTTCGTGTGCTTCGCGGTGGCAGCTGGGACAACAGTGCGGCTGGTTGCCGGGTCGCTTTTCGTCGCAGCAGCAACCCGACGTAATAGCATCATCAATATAGGCTTCCGCGTTGCTCGCAGTTCAAATTAGTTTTTTGAGCTATAAACAACAAGAAATTAGCGAAAGCATTACGCGGGGGGCAAATAAAAAAAGCCCCCCAAGTAATGATTGAGGTAATTTCGAAAAGGAGGTTAGAAAATGCAGTTTAAATTTTTTTTAATTCCAGTTATGGATGCCGGGGAGAGTAGTGAGGAGTTGAATAGATTTTTGAGGTCGCACCGGGTGTTAGAAGAGTCTCATGAATTAGTAACCAGCAAAAATGGTAGTTTTCTCCATTTTTGTATAAAATATTTGCACTCTTCTTATTTAAATAATGAGAATAGGAACAAGGTTAAAGTTGATTATCAAAAGGTTTTGTCTGTGGATGATTTTAAGAAGTTTATGGTCTTTAAAAAGATACGTAAGAGCTTAGCTGAACATAATGCTATACCTGCTTATGCTGTTTTTACAGATAAGGAGTTGGCTGAGATTTGTAGATTAGAGAAATTAGAGATACAAGAGATAGCTAAAATAGCAGGAATAGGCAAGAGCAAGGTAGAGAATTATGCTAAGATAATGATTAGCAGATTTAATGAGCAAGTGGAAAATGAAAAGAGCAAATCATCTCTTTGAGCAAATTGTAGAACCGGAGAACCTTAGATTAGCCTTTTGGAAGGCAAGTCGGCGAAAACTATTTAAACAAGATGTTGCTGATTTTCAAGGTAACTTAGAAACAAATCTTGTTCAGATTAGAGTTGAGTTATTGGAAAACCGTTTTAAATTTGGTCTATATAACTATTTCAAAGTATATGACCCCAAAGAGAGAATAATCTGTGCTGCATCTTTTCCTGAGCGGGTGGTACATCATGCAATAATGAATATCTGTGAAGAGTATTTTGAAAAGTTTCAAATCTATGATAGCTATGCTACGCGTAGAGGGAAGGGAACTCATTATGCTTTTGAACGTGCTAAAAAGTATCAACACCAATATAGAGTGTTTTTAAAGTTTGATGTTAGAAAGTACTTTGATTCTATTAATCATTTAGTTTTAAAAAAAATGCTATTAAGCAAATTTAAAGATAAACAATTATTAAATACTTTTTATCAAATAATAGATAGTTATTCAGTTTCTGAAAATAAAGGATTACCTATTGGGAATTTGACAAGCCAGTTTTTTGCTAATTTTTATCTTTCTGGCTTTGATCACTATGCTAAAGAAATTTTACAAATTAAAGCCTATGTTCGGTATATGGATGATATGGTCTTTTGGGGTAATGATAAAGATTTGTTACTCAAGCAATCATATCTAATAGAAAACTATATCTCAGGTATAGATTTAACTCTGAAACCGAAAATATTTAACTATACTGATAAGGGATTACCTTTTATCGGTTATAGGTTATTCCAAGACCGAATAAGTTTAACTCAGAGAAGTAAAATAAGATTTATCAGCAAAGTTAAGAGCTATAATGAACTTTTAATAACCCATTGTTGGAGTGAGAAAGAGTATCAAATGCACTTACTCCCTTTGATAGACTTTGTAGCAAAAGCTGATACTTTTAATTTAAGGAATAGATTATTTAAGGGTATAAATCGATGGGCTCTAATCGTGTGAATCGCGGTGGCAGCTGGAACAACAGTGCAACTAATTGCCGGGTCGCTAATCGTAACAACAACAACCCGACTAATAGCAACAACAATATAGGCTTCCGCCTTGCTCGCAGCTCAAAAAATTATTTTTGAACAGATTTATATCCTGTCCCATTGGGCAAATATCAAAAAGAACTCTTTCTTGGTAACAACAAAATGTGAAGAGTGAGGGTTCTATTTTTTGGGAAGGTTGCCTCTTCAGTCGGACGGTCTTCTGCTGAAGCTTTCTTCTTAGCTAATACATTCTACATAGCTTAAGCGAAGTAGAAAGCTTCGGAGAATTTACTAGCAAAGGGAGATGGAGGTTCTCGTCATCCCTTTTGTTAACAGGCTGGTGACCTCTTCTGTCGGACGGTGGAGAGTCTCTCCGCCATCTTCAGTCGTAGGACTGAAGAAAAGAACTATTTTCCAAGCTGTGCTTGGGGCGGAGAGACTCTCCACCGTCCGACAGAAGAGGATTCTTAAAAAGCTAATTAGTAATAAGAAAAATAGGAAGGAGCAAGGTTATGCGCTTTTGGTTAGAAGACGAAATAAAAGGTTATTACAAGAGAAAACATTTACCACATTACGATAATGACAAGGTCTTTCAGTTCATCACTTACAGGCTATTTGATTCTGTCCCCAAGAACTTATTATACAGGTGGATGGAGCAGTTAGAAATGGATGGTAATATTGAAAAAGGGTCTGAGAAACATATTGCATTAGAGCGTAAAATCCATGTTTATGAAGATAGTGGTTATGGTGCTTGTTATCTGGCAAATAAAGAAGTTTGCAAGATAATTGAAGAGAATATAAATTATTTTAACAAGGTAAGATATGAGCTAATAGACTTTGTGGTCATGCCAAACCATGTTCATGTATTGATTTGTCCTAAGAAAGGTTATAGTTTACCTAAGATAGTGCAGTCTTGGAAGTCATATTCAGCTAAAAAAGCTAATGATATATTAGGTAGAAATGGACAGTTTTGGATGAAAGATTATTTTGATAGGTATATTAGAAGTGAAGAACATTTACATAATGTATTAGCTTACATAGAAAAGAATCGTGTTAGTATTAGATGATTTATCTGTGGGAGGGAATCCTATTTTTGTCGGAAAGTAGACTTTTTAATCGGACGGTGTCCTCTTTAGTCGGACGGTGTCCTCTTTAGTCGGACGGTGGACAGCTTGTCCGCCTCATTGCGAAGCAATGAAAAAATTAATTATTCTCTTCAGTTAACTGAAGAGTGGCGGACAAGCTGTCCACCGTCCGACTGAAGAGGTGAGAGTCCTACAGAAGGTTTTTTTCGTGTTTAATAGTCCATCTATAGTTTGATAAATCTCTTATAGAGATAAACTAAAAAAACAAAACTATTTTTAACTATTTTTAGAAAAAGTGACCAAATTGGTGAAAAGTTGACCCTATATATAAGTGAAGGGTATAAATATATTTTTAACATTTAAGAATCTCATATATTGAGATTTTATCTTCAGATAATACATGAAAACTCTAGCAATAACACAATATTATTTCCAGTGAAGAACTAAATTAAGTACAGATTTAGTAAGGTTTATTAGACTATATAGGCAATTTTGGGTGTAAAAGTAAAAAAATATATTAGCAGTCCAACTTTTTGTTTGACAACTTTTCATAATAAATTATTTTGTCATTAATTAGCAGAATGATTAATAGATTGCTAAAGAGGAAATATGAAAAAGAATGAAATTAGATTAAACGTAACGTTGAAAAACTTGATTGATGAGTATATTTTGAACAATGAAGAGATATCATCTCGCATACTTTTTGAGAAGTATATGAATGATGTCAGTTCAGCTACATTACGCATAGATTTGAATAAATTAGAGCAGTGTGGATATATTTGGCAACCTCATACTTCTGCTGGAAGAATTCCAACAGTGAAAGGATTTAAAAAGTATGTAGAGCTACTTGCTGATGAACTGGAAGAAGTTTCTTATCCACGATTAGATAATTTGCGGGAATTATTGATTAATAACTATAAGGATACACCTTTAGGACTGCATTATATCATTCAGATCTTGGCGCAAGAGTCTGATCAACTTTCTTTTGTAGCAGAACCAGAAATATCAAATGGTATTCTTTCAAACATCGAAGTTTTTAGTATTGGCAATAATAAGCTATTGTTTGTAGTAAGTTTAGATTCTGGAATGGATAAAACTGTTATTATAAATTGCAAATATGATATTAATGAACAACAATTGAAAAAATTAGTTAAATATGTTAGAGATGAGTATTTAGGGTTACGTATATATGATATAATCAATAAATATCTTTTAGAAATGATTGAAACTAAAGATGAACCAGCAAGTCTATTAAATTTATTTTTAAACGAACTTCATAAAGCCCTCGTGGAAATTAGTGGATATTTCATTCACTTTGATGGAAACATGGCATTTATTGAGCAGCCTGAGTTTGATAATAAAGAGAATATAATGAAGTTCTTTAATATTATTCAAAGGCAGGATTTGCTAATCAATGCAATGCAAGAAAATGATGAGAATAACGATTATGAAGTTCTTATGGGAGATCAATTAAATGATGGATTGTGGCACGAATTTGTACTTATTTATGCCAAATACGAGTTATTTGATATTCCTGGTTATTTAGGGATAGTTAGTCCCTTAAGAAATAATTATCGTAAGAACATCTCAATGGTAAGAGATATTGCTAAAACAATTACAGAAACTACTCGTAGAGGTAGGATTGTTCCAAAGTTCTAAGGAGTTTTGACATGGCAAAAAAGAAAACTAAAAAGCAAAAAATAGAAAAAAAAGAAATAAATAAGGATATAGAAGCTAAGATGTCATTAGAAAAAGAAAGAAAAGATGAAGAGATTGAAGTTCAAGATGAAGAACTTGATACACGGGAAGAACAAGCTCCTGAAGAAGTCAATCGTGAAAAACAGTTAGAAGATGATATTGCTCACTGGAAAGATAAATATGTGAGGTCAATGGCTGAATTTGAGAATTTTCGCAAAAGAACAATGAAAGAGAAATCAGATTGGATTAAAAGCTCAAACGAGAGTATTTTGGTTTCAATTTGTGATATAATGGACAACTTTGAAAGAGCTATGGGACAGATGAAAGACGATCATCATGAAGACCCATTTATCAAAGGTATTGTCCAAATCAAACAGCAATTTGATAACTTACTTGCTAAAGAACATGTTGAGAAGATTGAAACAGAAGGAAAAGATTTTGATCCTGCAGTGCATGAAGCTTTGGCTCATATTCCTTCAGATTTAGAAGAAAACAAGATTGTAGCTGTGATTCAAAATGGCTACAAACTATATGATAAAGTGATTAGAGCAGCGAGAGTAGCTGTTTCAAATGGACAAGCAGTCCAATCCCAATCAGAACAAAATAATAAAGAATAAAGTGGAGGTAAGAAATGGGAAAAATTATTGGTATAGATTTAGGAACAACTAATAGTTGTGTTGCAGTAGTTGAAGGTGGAAAAGCAGTAGTAATTACAAATGCTGAAGGTTCAAGAACAACCCCATCAGTAATTGGTTTTACAAAAGATGGAAATAGAGTAATTGGTAAATTAGCAAAAAACCAAGCTATCACAAACCCAAAGAATACCGTTTATTCTATTAAAAGATTCATGGGTAGAGGTTTTGAGGAAGTAACAAACGAAATTACACAGGTTCCTTATAAAGTTATTTCAGGTGTGAGAAATCAAGCAGCTGTTCATATAGACGTGGAAAACAAAGATTTTACTCCACAAGAAATTTCAGCTCTTATTCTAACAAAAATGAAAGAGACTGCAGAAGAGTATCTTGGTGAAAAAGTAACAGAAGCTGTGATTACAGTTCCTGCTTACTTTAATGATGCTCAACGTCAAGCTACTAAAGATGCAGGTAAAATCGCTGGTTTAGATGTGAAGAGAATTATTAACGAACCAACCGCAGCAGCTTTATCTTATGGTGTAGAAAATAAAAAAGAACAAAAAATCGCTGTTTATGACCTTGGTGGTGGTACTTTTGATATCTCTATCTTAGATATTTCTGATGGTGTTGTAGAAGTGCTTTCTACTAATGGTGATACCCATCTTGGTGGTGATGATTTTGACAAGAGAGTCATTGATTGGATGCTTAATGAATTTAAGAAACAAGAGGGAATGGATTTATCAGGCGATGCTATGGCTATGCAGAGACTAAAAGAAGCTGCAGAGAAAGCTAAGATTGAACTTTCAGGAACTCAATCAACAAATATTAATCTTCCTTTCATCACAGCAGATGCTTCAGGTCCTAAACATTTAAATCTTAACCTAAATAGAAGTGAATTTAATAGATTAGTTTCTGACCTTGTAGATAGATCTTTAGAACCATGTAAAAAAGCCATGAAAGATGCTGGAATCTCTCTTAATGAGATTAATGAAGTTCTTTTAGTTGGTGGTTCTACTCGTATTCCTGCAGTACAAGACGCTGTTGAAGGCTATTTTGGTAAAAAAGCTAATAAGAGTGTAAACCCTGATGAAGTTGTAGCTATCGGTGCTGCTATTCAAGGTGGTATTCTTGGTGGTGATTCTAATATGAATGATGTTCTTCTTCTTGATGTAACACCTCTTTCACTTGGTATAGAAACTTTAGGTGGAATTTCTACAGTTCTTATTCCAAGAAATACTACTATTCCAACTAAGAAAAGTCAGGTATTCTCTACTGCAGTTGATAACCAACCTGCTGTTGATATCAAAGTTCTTCAAGGTGAGAGAAAAATGGCTAATGATAATAAAGTATTAGGAAACTTCCAGTTAGTAGGTATTGCTCCAGCACCTCGCGGTGTTCCACAAATCGAAGTTACTTTTGATATCGATGCTAACGGAATCATTAATGTAACCGCTTCTGATAAAGGAACAGGCAAAAAACATTCAATAAAGATTGACAGAGCAGGTACTCTCTCAGAAGATGATATCGAAAAAATGGTTAAAGATGCTGAATTACATGCTGATGAAGATAAGAAAAAAGCTGATGTAATTATTGCAAGAAATGAATTAGATAGCATTATCTTCTCAACAGAAAAGGCAATTAAGGATTATGGTGATAAAGTCTCTCCTGAAGAAAAGAAAGCTGCTGAAGATGCAGTAGCAGAAGCTAAAAAAATTCATGATAATGCTGGCTTAACCTCTGAAGAATATACTAAAGCTAAAGAAGAATTAGCTCAAAAAGCTCAAAAAATCGGTGAAGCTATGTATGCTGATATGCAGCAACAACAAGGTGCTCAAGGTGGAGTAAATCCAGAAGATTTTGCTCAACAACAACAGCAACAAGAAGCACAAGCAAATAATGATGGTCCTATGGATGCAGAATATGAAGTTGTTGATGACGAAGATGATAAATAAATAGATATAAACTTATCAGAGAACGGTTAATTACCGTTCTCTGATCTTAACAAATCATTAATATTGAATAATGATAAATAAATTGATGGTTTGTTTATCAATATTCATAAATAAGTGAGGAAAGATGGCAAAAAGAGATTACTATGAAGTACTAGGAGTAGAAAAGAATGCTTCTGACTCAGAGATAAAAAAAGCATATAGAAAATTAGCAATGAAATACCATCCTGATAAAGCGGGAGATGATAAAGAAGCAGAAGAAAAATTTAAGGAAGCTTCAGAAGCCTATGAGGTTTTAAGTGATTCTGATAAGAAAGCTCGTTATGACCAATATGGACATGCCGGTTTAGAGGGTGCTTTTGGTCAAGGTGGTTTTAATTGGAGTGATTTTACTCATGCAGGTGATTTCTCTGATTTGTTTGGTGAAGGTGGTTTCTCTAGTATTTTTGAACAATTCTTTGGAGGCTTCGGCGGAGGTAGTCGAGGTGGAGGTAGAGGACAAAGAAGAAATCGCGGAGAAGATCTGCAATTAGAAATTTCTATTACTCTTAAAGAAGTTAATGATGGGGCTGAGAAAAAGCTCAAAATAAAGATTAAAGACAATTGTGATTCTTGTAATGGAACTGGTTCTGCAGATGGTAGTACCGAGACTTGTAGTCAATGTAATGGACAGGGTCAAGTAAGACAGGTAAGACAATCCTTATTTGGTCAAATACAGACCGTAGCTGAATGTCCAACCTGTCATGGAAAAGGTAAAATTATTAAAAATAAGTGTTCTAAATGCAATGGCTCAGGAAGAATAGATACTTTCAAAGAAATTAAAATCAAGATTCCTGCTGGCATTGATGATGGACAATACTTTCGTCTTCGTGGACAAGGTAACATAGGTCTTAATAATGGGGAACGTGGTGATATCATTGTATTAGTGCATGTAAAAGAACATGACCTTTTCGAAAGAGATGGAGCTAATTTAGTATTAGAATATCCTATTTCTTTCTCTCAAGCAGCTCTGGGAGATGAAGTAAAAGTTCCGACTATCAACGGTAAGATTAAGTTAAAAGTTCCTGAAGGTACCCAATCAGGAAAAGTATTGCGACTTCGTGGCCAAGGCTTACCTCATGTAAACTCTACTTACAAAGGTGACTTGTATATTAAATTAATGGTCATCACACCAACAAAACTATCTTCACGTGAAAGAGAACTTTTACAAGAACTTCAGACTTTTGATAGCGATAAAAAATTGAAACCTGGTAAAGGTTTTTTCGATAAATTAAAAGAATTTTTATTTTAATTAAAAATTTACTAAGCCTTGTGAATCTTATATTAGCTTTTGCAAGGCTTACTTTAAAAATAAGTTTTTGTTTTTGAGGAAAATATATGCCAAGTTTTTACGTTCCAGAATTGACATCTGCTCATTCAACTATAACTATTTCAGGCTCTGAACATCATCATATTACTAAAGTTTTTCGCTTTACTGAGGGTAAAGAGATATTTTTAAACTCAGGAAAGGGAATTTTTGTTAGGGCAAAGATTACTGAAATTCAAAAGAAAACTCTTTCTTGTCAAGTTATAGAATCTATTCAGAGAGAGAAATATAACCCTGATATAGCAGTAGCTTTTTCTTTGTTAAGGAATAAGAATGACCATTTGTTAGTTGAAAAGTTAACAGAGTTGGGTGTTGCTGAATTTTTCCCTTTTGAATCTGATTATTCGGTAAGAAAAGCTTCAAATAACACTACAGAAAAATTCAAAATTACTGCTATTGAAGCTATAAAACAGTGTGATAATGGTTATCTTCCAACTATAAATGAAAGTAAGAGTTTATCAGCTCAAATAGCTGAGATTGAGAGTAAAAATTATAATATCTTAGTGGCTTCTGAGAAAGAACAATTTGTTACATTAAAGAATATTATTTCTAAGAAATTGGATAAGCCTATCTGTATTTTGATAGGACCTGAGGGTGGTTTTTCAGTAGAGGAGTTTGAAAGCTTTACTCTTCAAGGATTTCAACAATATAAATTAGGTATTAATATATTACGAGCAGAAACTGCAGCTATCTGCGCAGTGTCACAAGTTATAAATATTTTACTTTAAAGTATTAATATTTCTCACTTTACCTAATAATGCAGCTAATGCTGGATAGATATCCATATTTTCCACAACTACATTTTCAGGTACATTAAGTTTCTTAGGTGTGAAGTTCCAGATTCCCTGAATACCAGCTTCTATCATCTCATTAGCTAATTTCTGAGAGTTCTTTGCCGTAGTTGTTAATATTGCTATTTTTACTTCCAAAATAGCGATAACATCCTTTAACTTCTCAATTGGATATACTTTAATATTATTAATTCTCTTGTCCACCTTATCTGGGTCAATATCAAAAGCCGCAACTATTTGTAATCCAGCTTGAGCAAATCCTTCATAATTCAATAAAGCATTACCCATATTGCCCACACCAATCAAACAAGCATCAGTAAGATTATCCCAGTCTAAAAACTCAATACATGCTTTAAGAAGTGAATCAACTCTATGACCTCTTTTAGGAATACCTCTTACCCCAGTCAATGCTAAGTCTTTTCTAATCTGGGTATGATGAATATCTAAAAAGCGAGACAGTTCTGAAGCTGAAGTGTATTCTTGACCCTTTCGTTTCATTGAACGCAATATATAGATATATTTTGGAAATCTTCTTAATGTTAAATCTGATATTTCAAGTGACATAAGTTTGTTTACTCCTTTAATAATAGTAATAATAATTATATATCGATATTATGTGTCAAGAACTTTTTTTAATAGAAATATTATTTTACTCAAGTATCTACAAACAAAACCTATATGCTGATAAACAGCATATAGGTAACTAACAAGAGAGATTTATTCTTTTATTTTATTGGATAGAGACTACTGCGATATATGTTACTAATGATGTCATCAGTAGCACCAACCGGAGCAATAGCAATTAAACCACCCAAAGACGGAGTTTCGCGAACTAATTTTACTAACTTATCAATATCATTTTCTGTGAAGCCTTCATCTGAAAGTTTTTGAGTTACACCCATAGAGAAAAGCCACTCTTCCACGCCCTTAGCTAAAAGATGAGCTTCATCTGGACTTCCTTTTAAGTTTGGCACAATTGGAGCATAAATGTCAGCTAAAACTTCTGGACATGCTGGATAGATAGTTTCTAAAACAGCAGGTAAAATCATAGCTAAACCAAGACCGTGGGCTAGCTCAGGTTTCAATGCACTTAATGGATGCTCTAAAGCATGAGTATAATGAAGTAAGCCATTATCAAAAGATATACCACCTAAAGCTGAAGCATAAGTTAGGAAATAACGGGCTTCTAAGTTGGTCAGATCATCTTTAATTACTGGGAGATATTTATGAACTAATCTGATTGTTTCTTGAGCTGTTAAAATTGAATATGGAGAAGCTACAGTTGTTGTAGCAGATTCTGTTACATGATTTAAAGCATCTATTGATACATAGAGAGTTTGATGTAGGGGAAGATTCTTCATTAAGCCTGGATCATCAATAGCCCAAGTAGGGTAGATGCAATCGTAAGCAATAGCTGGCTTATAATCCTTTGCTGTAATAGTAACAACTGCAAACCTATTTACCTCTGTACCAGTTCCATGAGTAGTGTTTATTGCTAAAATAGGTGCTGCCTTGGTAGGTACAAATACTCCTTCGTAGAGTTCAGCACAGGTGTTATCAGTATATTCCATCATAATAGCTACAGATTTTGCTGTATCTATTGGAGAACCACCGCCAATTCCAATTACTGCTTGAGCACCAAATTCTAATGCCATCTGGGTTGCTTCATCAACAGCTGTATCTGTAGGATTAGGAGTTACTTTTGCGAAATTAATGAATTCGATGTTGTGTTTGATTAATGACTTCTCAATTACTTCCCAAGCTCCACAGGATTTGTAAGAGCTTTTGCCACTAATTACGATAACTTTATCTATTCCTTTAGCTACCATTTCATCAGCTATATCATCAATTTTATGAATAGCTCCAAGTCCAAAATAATCTTTCACTGCAGTTCTGAGTTCAAACACGGCATTGATATCAGTCTTTCTTTCGTACATTTTGTACTCCTTTTATATCTTTTTAATTCTTTATATCAATATCTATATATCGAAAAATAATTATTAGGGCTTTTATGTCAAGAACTATTTTATATATAATTTGTTGTAATAAGTGGGATATATGAGAAAAAGGCTTAATAGTGATGAATAATCACAAATAATAAAAAAATAAATTAATATCGATAAATATATTTAGGAATAAAAGAAGCAAATTAATTTATTGACGAGAAATATTTATACTATAAATTTACCAATCAAGAGGTGTTATGTTTAAAGAGTTAATTTTAGTAAAAATTAAAGGAATGGAGATTCCTATAGAGGTAAAAAGATATAAGAAGTCTAATAGTATAAAGTTGATGAGTAGTGGTACTAAAATTCGGGTCACTACTAACTTGTATATTAGTAGAACTAAGATAAAAGAGATATTGAAACCATACAACGAAAAGATTTATATGCTTTATGCGCAAGGGCTTAAAGACGAGTTAAAGGAAGAAGATAAGAAAGAGAAATTAGAATTACACACTTATATAGAAGGTTTAGCTCAGGAGATAATATTTGAATCTTATTCTGGACCTAAGGTTAGTCCTGTCTATATAAACAATCAAATTATTATAAGTATGAAGGAAGAAATGACTTATGATAATGTCTTTAAGCAATTAGATAGTTTTTATTTATCTCTTGCTAAAGAGTATTTACCCAAATATTTTGAGAGTCATCTCCCTTCTTTTGTGGGAGCTACAAAAGCAGAATTGAGAATAAAAAAAATGGTAAGACAGTGGGGTAATTGTAAAAAGTCTGCACCTATAATAACTTTAAACTCACAACTCATTAAATTACCATCCGAGTTAATTAATTATGTAATATTTCATGAGTTAGCACATCTTGTTCAACCAAACCATAGCAAAGATTTTTATAATATTATTGAGCATAAATACCCATATAGAAAAGAACTCGATAGGCGATTAAAGAAATGGGGTTTTATATTAAAAGATAATTATATTGAGGAGTATTCAGGTGAAAAATCCAGTTAAGAAAGTATGTGCAATTCATGATTTAGCAGGACTTGGTCATGTATCATTGAACGAAGTTATTGCTATTTTCAGTACAATGGGACATCAAGTAGTTTCCCTTCCGACAGCTGTTTTATCTTCAAATACTGCCTATAAGAACTTTAGATTTTTAGATTTAACTGAGCAAATGCTGGGATTTATTGAGCATTGGAAAGAGCTGGGGATAGTATTTGATGCAATTTATAGTGGCTTTTTAGGTTCTCCCAGACAGATTGAAATTGTTAAGAATTTGATTAAAGATTTTAACAATCCTGATTTGATGGTAGTAGTTGACCCAGTATTTGGTGATGATGGTGAACTATATAGTTCTTTTACTTTAGATATTGTAGATGAGATGAGAACTTTGATAGAGTCAGCAGATATTATTACACCAAATATTACAGAGGCTTCTTTTTTATTGAGGGAAAAGTATCCAGAATTATTGCCTATTGAACAGGCTAAGGATTGGTGTAAACGTCTTGCAGAAAAGGGTCCGAAAGTGGTTGTATTGACCAGTGTCCCAGATGAATGCGTGAAAAAGAGAACAGCTGTGATAGCTTATAACAGAGAAGAAAATAGATTTTGGAAAGTCAGTTGTGATTATATTCCTGCAAGTTATCCTGGAACAGGAGATGCATTTACAAGTGTCTTACTTGGTAGTTTGATGCAGGGGGATAGTTTACCTATAGCATTAGACAGGGCAGTGCAATTTATATCTATTGGAATTCGTTCTACATATGGATTTAAACATCAAATAAATGAAGGTATTTTAGTTGAGAGGGTTTTAACTTATCTTAAAGCACCTATTCCTATAAGTAGTTTTGAGATTTTGGAGTAATATGAAAAAGATAATATTTACTGATTTAGATCGGACTCTATTTACTACTGATTCTAAAATATCAAAAAGGAATTATGATTCTTTAGTTAAATTAGGTGAAGAGGGCATTGTCAGAGTAATAGTAACTGGAAGAAATCTCTATTCGGCAAAGTGTGTTTTACCTGCTACATTTCCTATAGATTATTTGGTGATATCCTCTGGGGCTGGGGTTATTGATTTTAAAACAAACAAGATTCTCTCTAAGAAAGAGATAGATAATTGTTTAGTGCAAAAAGTAATAACTTATTTAAAAGAGCTTGATATTGATTTCATGATTCATGCTCCGATTCCAGATAATCACTTTTTTGAGTATTTTCAATCATCTAATCCATGTGCTGATTCACTTAGGAGGATTAAAATTTATGAAGAGTTTGCAGAACTTCATAAAGGTAATTATACTAAAAATGCTTCTCAATTTCTGTCTATGGTCGGGGCTGAGAAAGAGCATTTAGTGGAGCATGCAATAGAGAGTTTGCCAGATTTGTCTATAATCAGAGCCACTTCTCCACTTGATCATAAATCTGTATGGATTGAGATTTTTCCCGAAGGAATTGATAAAGGTTATGCTTGCAGAAAAGTTGTTAAAAAGTTAGGCTTCAGACCTGAAGAAGCACTTGTAATAGGAAATGATTATAATGATCTTGCCATGTTAGAGAGTTTTTCTGATTCTTATGTTGTGGCTAATGCACCCCAATTAATGAGAAGTAGATTTAAAGTTGTTGGAAGTGATAGTGAAGATGGATTTACTGAGATGCTAACAAAACATTTTGATTTTATAAAGTGAGGATGAAATGAAAATTAAGGAACTATATGGTGTACTTTGTGAAATAATGCCTTTGAATATATCTTTTGAATGGGACAATGTAGGACTATTAATTGGCGATGGTGAATCTGATATTGAAAAAGTTTTAGTTACTTTAGATGTAACTCCAATGGCAGTAGATAAAGCTATTAGAGAAAAGTGTAATTTAATTTTAGCACATCATCCTTTAATATTTGGCAAGATAGATAGAATTAATAATCCTTTATTTCTTAAACTAATCAGAGCAGGAATCGATGTCATTTGTATGCACACAAATTTAGATTCTATAAGCAGTGGAGTAAACCGAGTATTAGCTGAGAAAATAGGACTAAAGAAGCTAAGCTTTATATCTTCAGAGGGAGGGAATAAGGTTTTTTGGGGTAAAGTATTTGTCCCTAATTCAAGTTATAATGAATTGGCAGAGGCAATAATAAATGCTGGAGCAGGTTTATATGATAAATATGATGCATGTTATGTTAGTCATGAGGTTAGGGGATCATTTGTTCCTAATTCAAAAGCAAGACCTACTATAGGTACTCTTGGGACAAGAGAGGTTGTTGATGAAATCGAACTCCAGTTTAGGGTTGATAAAGCAAATTATCCTAAAGTAATTTCTGCAATTAAGCAAATTCATCCTTATGAGAGACCTGTTTATCATTTTTATGAAATTGAAGATGAAAATATTAATTATGGTTCAGGTATGGTTGGTGAGTTAGAATCAGAGATTTCATTGGAAGAACTTGCTGTTCAGGTAAAAGAAAGTTTGGGAGCACCTTTTGTAAAGCTATGGACTCCAGGCAAAAACACTATGACAGTAAAACGAGTAGCTGTATGTGGAGGGTCAGGGTCCTTTCTAATAAAAAAAGCTGCAAGCATGAGTGATGTCATTGTTACTGGAGATGTCACTTATCATACATTTTTAGATTCTGCATTGGCTATTATTGATGCAGGGCATTTCTATACTGAAAATCCAGTGTTGGAATATCTTGGAAAGATACTAAAAGAGCAAGAATTAGAATTCACTTATCTTACACCTCAAGAGCATGAAATTAGTAACCTCACACTATTATAAAGGTTGAAAAATGAAAAAAATATACACGATGCAGAATCAGATTCAGAAGTATGAGTGGGGAAGTAAAGATTATATTGCTAAACTTTTACAGGTAAAAAATAGTAGTAATGAAGCTTGGGCAGAGTTATGGATGAGTGCTCATGAAAAAGCACCTTCTTTTTTACCTGAAATCAATTTAAGTCTAAATACGGCAATTGCTAATAATCCACTTGATTTCCTGGGAGAAGAAGTAGCCATAAATTATGATAATAAACTACCATACTTATTTAAGATACTTAGTGCTGAAAGACCTCTGTCGATTCAAGCACATCCTAATTTAAAACAGGCTAAAGCAGGTTTTGCCAGAGAGAATAAATCTGGTATTTCTCTCTCTGACTTTTACAGAAATTATAAAGACGATAATCATAAACCAGAACTTATTTGTGCTCTTACAGAATTTCATGCAATGTGCGGATTTAGGCAAGCAACAGAGATTATTGATTATTTTACACAGCTTGACTTAAATAGATGTTTTTCTGAATTTACCAAATTTGAGAAGGACTCTACTCCGCAAAATTGGGAAAAAGTACTGATTGAAATATTAACTGCTAGTGTGGAAAAAAAACTACATATTCTTAAAACAGTTGTGAATAATATCGATCTCTTAAGTGATGAATTTGTAAGGAATTGGATTTCAAAATTGTTAAATTATTATCCAAATGATATTGGTGTTATTTCCCCTCTTTTCCTAAACACTTTTATTTTGCAACCAGGTGAAGCAATTTTTCTCAAAGCAGGAGTGCTTCATGCTTATCTTTATGGAACTGGTGTTGAGATTATGGCTAATTCTGATAATGTCCTTCGTGGTGGATTAACTCCAAAAAATATGGATGTGAAAGAGTTAGTTTCTATTTTGTGTTGGGAAATGAAAAAGCCTGAGATTCAGTCATTCAGCCCTGAGCAAAAACTTATCTCATATCAAATTCCCACAAATGAATTTTCTTTACAAAGAGTCAATCTTGTTGGAGAATTAGACCTTGTGAATCAAAGACCTACAATGATAATAGTTATTGAAGGGAATCTTATAGTTACTTGTGGAAAAGAAACTAAAAAAATATCACAAGGTGAATCTGTTTTTATCATTAGTGAAGCCCAAAATATAAATATTAAAGGACAAGGGCTACTTTTTATTGCTTCAACAAATAGTTAACAGAAATTATTTATATAAAAAGAAGGACTGATTTCTCAGTCCTTCTTTTGTTTAATAAATTCTTTATCAAAAATCTTACTTCAAAGCAAGATGTTCTTTTAAATCTAAATTAGTATCTGTTTGTTCTGCGTCTTGGTCTGTCATCTCTAGGACGATCTTCTCTAGGACGAGCTTCATTAACTTTGATGCCTCTACCCATGATTTCTTTTTCATTTAAACTATCAATCGCGTTTTGTCCAGCAGCATTATCTGCCATTTCAACAAAACCAAAACCTTTTGGACGACCAGTTTCTCTGTCTTCAATAATTTTAACTGAAGTAACTTCACCAAATTCCGCAAATAATTCTCTTAAATCTTCTTGTGTCATAGTATATGACAAGTTTCCAACGTAAATATTCATTAATTCCTCTCAATTCTAACTTCTTTAAGAAGTCTATTTGATTTGAATTTATAAAAGTGTAATTTACTGTCAATCTTTATTTTATTAATTCTCTGTAAATAGTGAAAAAAGAACTATCTATTCTGTCAGAGAATATGACTAATAGCTTGATATGTATAAGGATATGAAATGGAAAAATAATTTTAATCAAAGGAAAATATATTAACTTTCAGCTGTTAAACTAAATTATTTTAGTGGGTTTATTTATTTTGAAGTTAATTTAACATCAATATTTGGCTTAAATGTATAAATAAAATTCAGATATCATAAATTGACAAATATTTAGGGGAAACTAATATATGGCAAGAGGTGATAATTATTAAAAGTAAAGAATAATTAACTAAGAAAGCTTATGATTTAAGGAGTAATAATTATCTGGAGCATGGGGGATGTCCAAAATGTGACTCATGGCTGTTAAGGATACTATCGGTTTTGTGTTTGATGATTTGATTAAAGCTTACCATACCTTATCTAGAGGATTTGCCTTTCTTGGTAAAGGTTCTTGTGTAGCACTCAGTTGTCGCCTACTGGCTATTGGAAGCTAGTTTGGAAGAGACTTGGCTAAACCTAATCATGCCAAGTCCTAAGTAAGTTTGGAATTTGGGACGTAACTATATATTTTCTTGAAAAAATGTTATTACTTTCTGCCAGAATTTTTCCGATTGGATTGCTTCTGGGGCAATCTCACTACCATGACCAGCATCAGGAACAATCCATAATTCCTTTTTCCCTTTAATGTTATCAAAAATTCTTTGTGACATAGAAACTGGAGTTCGATCATCATCTTCTCCAACTATCAAAAGAGTTGGTTTAGTAAAATTATGAGAGAGGTTTATTGGTAGTAAATTATTAGGATAGTTATCTGGATATGTTAATTCTCTTTCAGGTCTGATTTTATGCAAGTTAAGAAGCACCTCTTCAAAGTTTGTCATTAATGCTCTTCCTGCAAAAGAAGTAACATTTTTATTTTTAGCAGCAACAGCCATTGAAAGATAAGCTCCTGTTGAAACACCAAAAACCCCTATTCCATCTACTTCAGCTTGCTTATTAATTTCATTTACGACTGCTTCATAATCAATTATATATTCGGCATAGCAGAGCAAGTTTTCATCTGTTTCCCAAGAATCGCTTTCTCCAAATCCACGCCAATCAAAACTTACAACATTAAAGCCATTTGTGGCAAAAGTATGAATATAGCTAAGCATATTCATCATATTTCCGCCATCCCCACTAGAAACTATTACTGTTTTACGGGGAGGATAAGAAGCATAAGGGTACTTGTGGGGATTATTATACATCTCAGCAGTTACCTTCTTTGCTTCTTGTGCCGGAAATAGAAAACACTTAATTCTATAACCATCCTCAGTTATGACTGCTACTTCTTTATATACTAATCCATATTGTTCAGGTAGCACAGAGTATTCTGCAATAGGTTTTAAGCAAAATGTAGCTAAAGCAGTGATTAAAAAATGGATAGTAATTAGTAGTCTCAGTTTTGACATTAAGATATTTATCTTTTAATTACTAAACAATCAGCCATTTTATCATGAAGAGCTTGTTTTTGATCTGTAACAGCAGCCATTAAGTAGCCTATCATAAGAATTAAGGCAGAAATTATTTTGCCGAAATGTCTTCCTGTCGCTCTTAAGAAACTTATTCTTGAACCATAAATTGTTGTCACTTTTAATCCTAAGAAATATTTTCCAAAAGAAGCTTGAAGTGGTGAACTTTCCAAAACAGCAAAATAGAGCCAGAATATTATTGTATTCATCAATGTTACAGGAGAGTTGAGAGCATCAAAATAACTTTGTGTAGGATATAAACTTGGGCTATCAAAGCCTATCAATAAAATTCTTGATATAATTGTAATAAAAGCAGAATCAATAATCGCGGCAATGAATCTGAGCCAAAATCCAGCATATCTCATATTATACACTCCAAAATTTTTTTCCAAACTTGTGGTATAATTAAATTGTGTCAAATGAAAAATGAAAAACAAAACACTTGATAATTTAAATTTTAAAAATTCATGCAGTAAAAATTGTTTTATGGAGTTGATAATTATCGATTAAAAGACCTAAAGAACTCCATATTAGATGAATTTAAAATTATAACTGCGAGATGTTTGTGAGTATTTGATTCAATAGAGTTCTTTGTGTACCCTATATACTCACTCGAAAATTAACTGATTTTATTATGAGACAGCTTTTATTGCCTTCAGAGAAGTCACAGAATGATAAAACCCAAACAATGCAGTAGATCTTTTAGAATAACACTATTTTCAACTGGATCATAGGGGCTAATGAGTTGTCTTCACTATTGTTTTATTAAGCTTAAGTCTAATATACTTGAAGAAAAATATTATCAGAAAGTTTTTTTAAATATGTTAAAAAAAAGGGCTCAAGTTCAAGTATAGTGGTAAACAAGAGACTATTGATATAGTATATTCATTGTATAATAGAAAGTTACGAGTTTTAATTTACTGTTTATAGTAAGTTTTGCTTGAAAATAAGACTTTTAACCCAGACAGTGCAGTAGACCTTTGTGATTAGCACTATATTATTCTGCAAAATAACTTCCATAATTTCTCCGAATATATATATTATATGCGTCTAAATTCTGTAAGTTATTTTGCTAGAATAATCTGCACTCTTCACTAAAGTTCTACTACACTATCTGGGTTTAACAATATAATTTATAACAATAGTTTGCAGGCATGTCTTTTAGTTAATGCATTGTTCTTTTCTATAAGATCATATTATGTGTATTGAACTAATATATCTTCACTATCATGTGTCTGTTGGTTCTCAGCTTAGTGGATGGCTTATAGTTGCCCAATAAACCCCTAATAGTCTCACATTAGACTATCTGACATAAAACAGATAATGTAGGATTAGCTTTGCCAAGAACAAAAAGACTTAATGTCGGATGTTAAGATAAAATTCTAAAAGATGTGGTTCATTTATGAAATTTCCACCAGACTTGAACTTGAGCTAAAAAAAGTTAGGATTTATTTGTATTAGTTCTTGACGATAAAACAATAATACTCTTTAATTGTTTATGATATAGTTACACAAATTTAATTTTCAAATAAGTAACGAGATTTGGCTACAATAACATAAAATCTATCTTAGGAGCGATGATGAAAAGATTGATTCTTATTCTTTTAGTTTTTTTATATTTTATACAACTGAATGCAATTATTGAAGAGAGTGCTGATTTATACGATTTCTTTTTTTCAAGTGAACCAAACTGTGCTTATAGCAAGTGGGAATCACATATTGTTGAAGGAATAGCTGAAGAGGGTTATAATATGTATGCCCCTTATGATAGACAGACTGAAGGTTTTGGGCAGTTTTCATTACCTACAGATGCACAGAATGAAGCTTGGGAAAGCGCAATAGACTATTTTTTTGCTGGTCAATACAATGATGCCCAGAATGTATTTGTTCAGAATAATATTCCTTATTCTGTGGTTAAATTCATTGATGGAACAAATACTTACTACATGTTGAGAGAAAATCTAAACACCTCCTATATAGATAATAACGGAACAACTCCTACTTATGATGATGAAATTGGTTCATTTGATTTAGGGTGGGGAATATTTGTCTATCGTTCCACAAATCCTAATCCTGTATTGGTATCAGCTCCACATCCTAATGATGATTTTATTTCGCCGTATTTCTCTGTAAAAAGTTTCTTAGAATTCGATGCACAATATTTGATGATTAATGGTTCTGGGCGAGAAGTAATGTGGAATGGGTATGGAAGTTATAGCAATAACAAATCACTTAGTGATCCAACAAGAAATTATAGTCATCCATTTAACTACTTTTATAAAAAAGCTTGTGACAGAATTAGAGCTGATTTTGATAGAAGAGAACTTTCTGTTCAGCTACATTCTTATGATTGGGACTCACATCCTGATCTGGAGAGTTGTCAGATATCTCCAGGTCAATATAGAAGACCAGCTGGTTTACCGATTAGAGATTTCTCTCCATTACGACAAGATGTTATCCAAAATACTGATTATGTGGTTGTTCCTCAGGGAACAATTGGTAATAATGAGCAAGTTACTGTAAGAGATTATTATAGTGTGCATAATATGTATTTTGAAACTGTATATAATGATTCTTTGATTATTAGTAATAATGTTGATTTACCTGGATATCCGAATTCATTTCATGATAGTTACAGTACTGGCAACTATAGCGATTGGGATGTTTTTAGTCCCTTTTTCCATGTGGAGTTAGATGAGTTACCAAACTGTTATCCGCAGACTGACGAAGCATTCAAAGGATTTTATGGCTATAATAGCTATTCAAATTTATGGAATATTTCTCAAAAATATTCAAAATTATCCCAGTATTACGAACCTTTTATTGAAGCACTTAAAAGCTCTATAGATACTTGGATAGAATTTGATGATGGTGAGATTCCAGAAGCACCAACAAATCTAAGAAGGTTTTATGGATTGTCTGGAAATGTTATAGCTTGGGACACTGCTCCCTGCTATGATTTTTATACATATGAAATTTTATACTCTTTGAATCCAATTTCGCAAGGACAATATTCAGTCTTAAATAGAGATTCAATAGATAAATTAGCTTTTCCAATAATAGATTATGCTGCTATGCCTAATCTTGAATTAAACCAAACTTATCATATTGCAATGAGAACAGTTGATTATAATGGTAACGTCTCTCCATTGTCTGAAGAAATAGTTTATACTACTTTACCAATAACAACTACAGGATTTGATATTTTTGCAGATAATTCTAATATCCAAATTGAATGGACTATGAATCAACAGCAAAACTGCGCTGGTTTTGAAATCTATAGAAGTCAAGATGGCTCAGAGTTAGAATTATACTCCACTTATACAACAAACAGTGATTTAGAGATAAATTCCTCCACTTACGAAAACTTTAACTTTAGTGATGATAATGTAGAAATGAACCATACTTATACTTACCGAGTAAATGTTGTGAATAATCTAGGTCAGAGTGATCAAGTTTCTCAGATGATGAATGCTTCTTTAGCAAACTATATAACTCTCACTGCAACTGGTAGTAACTGGGATAATGATGTTACTTTTGGAAAAAGTTTTTTTGCTACCCAAGGATATGATGAGACTTATGACGAATTGAACGAAGCTCCAAATACTTATTTAGCTCTAAGCTATAATAACCAAGAATTTATTCGCAATATTGTTTCAGAATTTGATCCAACAGAAGATGTCCAATATATCGATTTAATCTTTGATAACCCTCCAACAAACTTATCTCTTTCTTTGGATTTAATACGAAATTCAGAAAGATTCTATATTCAGTATGATAATGAACTGTACTCACTTGATTCTGAATCAGTTGAACTTAGTTTTCCTGATAACGGTACTTATAACGCAAAATTGATCTGGGGAAACCTTCAACCAAATGTAGTATTCCCACACTTAGCTAATAAAATCATTTATGAGGGAGATGTCATAGATTTAAGTTGGGATATTGATTATCCTGAATTAGTCGATAGCTATGATTTATATTTTCAGAATGAACAAGATTCTGTTCTTATAGTAACTAACTTGACACCTGATCAAACTACTTATACATTTACTAATAATGTTTCTGATGATTATCGGATGATCAATTATGTAGTTAGAGTGAATTCAATTGATGGGCAATCAACTGCCTTTAAATCAAATAGTCAAGTTGTGCTAGTCTCAGAAATTCAGCCACTAAATTTATATGCTGAAGATTCTAATCAGCTTTTTTCTTATCCTTTTACTGAAGCTTTGGATACTAATCTATTAGCTGGAAACATTGAAGCTTTCGAAATTAGTGGTGAAGAGTTTGTTAATTCAGAGAATCTTACTAACACTAAAGGTTATTTGATAAATATTATGAATGACTACCAACTCAGTTATAATGGTTCTCCTGTATTTGATGATGTTCAATACCAATTAAATAGAGGCTGGAATTTAATCAATAATGTCCATCCTATAGATTATCCTATAAAAGATATTCTTTTCGAAAAAAATGGTATAATAAAAACATTTAAAAATTTTATTGATAACGACAATATTTTCCCTGTTGTGCTTGGAATTAGAGAGGGATGTTATACTTCTATTGATACTCTTAGGGCATTTGAAAGTGCATTTCTATATCTAACAACTAATGATTTAGTTAACATTTTATTTGATCCTGTTAATAATAGTGAAGAACAGAACATCTCTGAAGCAGATTTATTTTTTACTCTTGAATTCAAAACAGCCTCAGGAGCTAAAGATGAGTTAATAGTAGGACTACAATCCGGAATAACCCCTATGATAGACCCCTATTATGATCTTATCAAACCACCACTTAGACCTACTTATGGACTGATAGATGCTTATATTGTTTCTGAAGTACCTTTAAGTAATTACTATCCAAAGATGCATACTAAGCTCTTAGAACCTACTCAAGAGGATACTTACAACTGGAATATAGCTTTTACTAATACTCTCGAAGAACCTGTACAAGTTAGAATCAAAGATGATAATAATAGCGATAACTACCCACTTGACTTGAATTTTGGAGGGGAAATTTTAAGACTTAACCATGACTTCCAAACTATTAGTAATACTGAACAAAGCGGGACATTTGAAGCTTCTCTAACTATAATGACGGTTACCGAAAACAGTGATAATGATGTTCAAGCTCTTTCTCAATTTCAAGTAAGTCCAAATCCAATATCCACAAATGCTAAGATTAATATAAAAAATATTAGAAATAGAGACTACTCAATCACTATTTATAATTTAAAAGGACAGAAAGTAAAATCATATAGCGTCAAAAATAGCAAAGCTGACAGTAATATTATTAACTGGGATTTAACTAATAATAAAGGTAAAAAGGTTACTTCTGGAATATATTTTATCAAATACAAAGATGGTATTAGAAATGATACAAAAAAAGTTTGTATAATAAAATAGAAGATTATTATTGACTTGATTTCTTAGAAATTTGAAACTTGAAAGAAATATTTATTATTTTAGTAATATTTGATTATATTAACCATAGGAGTTTTAATGAATAAATCAATAAAACAAGTTCACTTTGAAGAAAAAATAATTAACTTATTAGATGGAAAAGCTTTACAGCTAACAAAAGCTATTTTCGAAAACGAAGAGATTCAAGCTCTTCAAGATTATTGTAATAATGTTTCTATAAAACGATTAGGATATAATGACCATGGTCCTGTTCACATGCGTAAAGCTACGCTTAACGCAATTGTTATGTTCAAACTTCTTTCTGATAGTGGTATCAAGTTTAATTTAGAGAAAGAAGGAACAGGAAATAAAGAAGACTCTCTTGTTGGTGTGATTTTAGCTTCTCTCTTTCATGATTTTGGTATGTCTATTGCACGAGAAAATCATGAACTAATGAGTGTTGAATTAGCAATGCCATATATCAGAAAATTCATAGACCAAGTTTATGATAGTGACCAAATTAAAACCAAAATGGCAGTTCAATCTATTGCTGTTGAAGGGATATTTGGACACATGGGAACACAAACTATTCACTCTTTAGAGGCAGGTTTAGTATTAATTGCTGATGGTGCTGATATGGAACACGGTAGGGCAAGAATACCTACTCTTTTAGCATCTACTCCTAAACCTGGTGATATCCATCGAACTTCTGCAAATGCAATTAAAAAAGTTCGTTTTGAAAAGGGTGAATCGAAACCAATCGAAATTAGAGTAACAATGACAGCATCAGTCGGATTTTTCCAAATAGAAGAAGTGTTATTCCCAAAAATATTAAAAAGTCCTGTAAAAAAATATATCGAATTATATGCAGGAGTTGAAGGTAGAGATTACTTAAAATACCTGTAAATAGTAGCTATGAAAACACTCAAGCATCCCAAGTATATCAAAAAAAAAATAATCATCTATTCATTATTAATAAGTGCATTATTATTTCTTATTACTACATTCTTTTTAGAGAGACCTGATTTATTGACTATATCCACAATATGGGCTGTAATTTCAGCAATATCTGTAATTACAATAACTATTGTAATTCTCATTGAAAGAAAAAATACTGCCCATACTTTTGCTTGGTTGTTAGTATTACTATTTATTCCAGTTGCAGGAATATTTCTATACCTAATTTTAGGAAGAAACTATCGTAAAAGAAAAATGTTCTCTGTTAAGGAGTTGATTGATAGAGCTGAATTTAAATCAATGTATAAATTTTTAAATCATAGCTACAAAAATAAAGAGTTGTTTAAATCACCTTTGAGCTATAAAATATCTCATCTCCTTCATAATAATAGTAAGGCTTTTTTAAGCGAAAATAATTCAGTAAAGGTTTATCCTGACGGTGTTAAACTCTTTGATGCAATGTTCAAAGATCTCAGTGCAGCCAAACATCATATTCATTTAGAATACTTTGCATTTGCTAATGACTATTTAGGTAAAGAATTAAGCCAAATTTTGATTAACAAAGCTAAAGAAGGCGTTAAAGTTAGGATTATTGTTGATGATGTTGGTTCTTGGAGATTTAGATTCTCTCTATCCAAGAGACTCACTAAAGCAGGAATCGAATGTTATTTCTTTAATAAAGTTAGATTGCCTTTCTTTAATAGCAGATTCAATTATCGTAACCACAGAAAAATTTCTGTAATAGATGGAGAAATTGGATATCTTGGAGGACTAAACATTGGCGATAAGTATGCAAGTAGGGATACTTATTTTGGATATTGGAGAGATACTCACATGAGAATAGAAGGTGGCTCAGTTTATGCTCTTCAAACAGTATTCTTGACTGATCTTTTCTTTATCTCCAAAGAGTATTTGTTTCAAAAAGAGTATTATCCTGAAGTTCAGGCTCATGATAAACTTCCCATGCAGATTGTTACTTCAGGTCCTGATTCTGACTGGGAAAGTATAATGCAAACATACTTTTCTGCAATAACAAATGCCCAAGAAAGAATCTATATTACTTCACCATACTTGATTCTAAATGAAAGCATTACCATGGCATTAATTACAGCTGCTTTGAGTGGACTTGATGTAAGAATTATTGTGCCAGGAAAAGCTGACCACCTTATCGTTTTCTGGGGAACAAGGTCATACTATCAAGAATTGACAGAGGCAGGAGTAAAGATATATGAATATCAAAGAGGTTTTATTCATGCCAAAGTTATGGCTATAGATGGTGAAGTTTGCTCAATTGGAACTGCAAATATGGATATAAGATCATTTGTTCAAAATTTTGAAATAAATGGGATAATTTATGATAAAAAAATTACCCAAATAGTAGAAAAACAATTCTTTGAAGACATTGAGAATTCTAAATTGATTACTCTTATAGATATTGAGAATATGAGCCTCTTTACTAAACTTAAAATAGGATTAGCGAGGCTTTTCTCTCCAATTCTATAAGCAAAAAAAAAAGAGGCTTAATAGCCTCAAAAACTTATACTTCTATTTTTGCTGGATCTACTTTCTTGCAAACCTTACAAACCATTATAGTTTTATTATCTTTTTTTACTTCATGAAGAAGCTTAACACCTGTTCTATTGCAAGAAGGACATGTCCCTCTTTTTTTATCAATATTTTTTCCACGGAAATTCTTTGCCATCTTAGCTCCTCGATTATTATGATTTATTATTCAACAACTGATTACCCTTCTTTTTAGTCAAGAAAAATTTAAAAATTATTTAGAATAAGAATAAGGTGTATGTTTAAATATCTATTTAGAATTAAACCACTTTACTATTCATCTATTAATAATCAAGGGAGAATTACTTTAATTTAGCCTCTAATGTAATATGTTGTTAGTCAATAATATTTCATTACCTTTTAAAATTATGATACTTTAATCTCCTAAAATACTATCAAAATGATGATAAGAGAATCAAAATATTTTAAAAATTTGGTATTTAGAGCTTTTTAGTTATTTTGTATATATCTTTAGATATAGAGGTTATTATGAAGAAATTTTTTATCATTTCTCTTTTTTTATTGTTATTTGGTATTTTGAATGCCAACGATTTAAGTTATCAGATTCCTCAAGTATTAGTGATACAATCCTACCATAGTGGCTTTCTTTGGGCTGATAATATTGATTCAGGGATAAAGGCGACCTTGAAAAACTATGATAGCAATATTAGAATAAAAACAGAGTTTCTTGATACAAAAAGATTCAATACCGAAGAATTTAAAGATAACCTTAAAATGATGCTTGAGTACAAATATAAGGATAGCAAATTTGATGTAATTATTGTTGCTGATAACAATGCCTTTGAAATAGTAAAAGAACTTCATGATACAGTTTTTAAAGGGGCACCAGTTGTTTTCTGTGGTGTAAACTACTTTCATCCCTCACAATTAGGAAGCATGAAGAATGTTACTGGAGTAAGAGAGAAAATTGTTTCTTTAGAGAATTTTCAACTTATAAAGAAAATCCATAAAAATGTAAAAAAAATAATCGTTCTTAATGAAGAAACACCTACAGGTAAGCAAAACCGTATTAATATAATGGCTGATATCCGAGAATTTAAGGAAGATGTTGAAATTGAAATTGTTGAAGATATCTCTATTAGAGACCTCAAGACCTTGTTAAGTAGTCTAAGTCCAGATACCGTTGTTTTGTATAGTATATTTTTTAAAGATAATCTGGGGAATTTCTTAGAATATGATGAAAGTATTCTATTAGTTACAGAATATTCAAGTGTTCCTGTATATGTTTCCATAGATTTTAGCTTAGGTTATGGAGCCGTTGGAGGTTTTCTTACAAGCGGAACACTGCAAGGAGAAAGTGCTGCAAAGCTTGCTATAGAAATTTTAAAAGGAGCTGATGCAGAAAAGTTAGATATTATTGACGTTAGTCCTAATACATATTACTTTGATTATCATGCCATGCAAAAGTGGGGAATAAAATTAAGTGACTTACCTGAAAATTCGAAAATCATAAATTATGAAGAATCATATTTTACTAGAAATAAAAAGCTCATATTCAGGTTTTCTCTTATTGTGCTAATTCTCTCGGGAATAATATTTTGGCTAATACTTACATTGATAAAGAAAAATAAACTCAAGAATGATTTGCTAAAAACAAATGAATCGCTGACAAATCTTAAAGAAAACTTAGAGGTGATTGTTAAAGATAGAACTAATGACTTGGAAGATGAAAGGAATTTCATTAGTACAGTACAAGATTATGAAGATTCTTTAGTAATTGTTTTTGATGAGAATGGAGTAATAAATAGGGCTAATCGGTGTGCATTACTGAACCTTGAATTTGATTTAGATACTATTAAAGGACAGAGTTTGTGGCAAGTATTTGAGCATGAAGATGATATTCTTACTATTCGCAGATATATTGACAGTAATGATATTAGTCAAGGAAATTTAACCCTGCAGTTAAGGCTGATAAGTAATAAGGGCAAGAATATAATTGCTGATAGTGTTATCACTACTATTACAGCAAAAGGAATCAAATACTTTATTCTTACTGCTACTAATGTTACTGAGAAATATTACTTATTTGAAAAATTAGAACGTGAGGAAAAAAAGTATCGCTCTGTGTATGAAAACAGTGGTATTGCTATGGTTACATATGCAAGCAATGATTATGTAGTCATGATGAATAATAAATTTGAAGAGCTTACAGGTTATTCACGTGAAGAAGCTGTTAACAAAATGACCTGGAAAGATTTTGTTGATAAGTCATCGGTGGATTTAATCCAGACCAACAAGGACTTAAGGTCTCAAATGAAATTAGCCCCAACTGATAATTATGAAATTAAATTAGTTCATAAAAAAGGGTATGTCATTGATGTGTTAATTAGCGTAGTTATGGTAGCTGAGACAAATGAAATAATCTCTTCTATAACAGATATAACTGCAAAAAATGCAATCCAAAACAAGATGAAACTTCTACTAGAAGAGCAAAAGGCTTTCAATCAAGCAAAAAATGTTTTTTATAAGAATTTTGGTATAGATTTAAAATCACCTCTAAATTCACTTCATGGTATTATCGATTTAATTAGAAATACTACAGATAGTTCAAAAAAGAATATTTATCTTAATATTCTTCAAGATTTATCTTGCCAAATGTTATATATCGTTACAGAAATGACGACATTCCAATTGGATAACTCTAAAAATGACTTAATTATTCAGAAATGTAATTTATCTGAGTTTATTACTTATACAACTGAAATATTGATAGTACGTTCAAATATTGCAGAAATATATTTTAATATAGATGAAAGCTTAAATTCTATCCAATATTTAGCAATTGATAAGTTAGAAAAGCTAATCCAGATTCTTATAATCAAATTATCACGTGACAATCCAATGATACCGATAATCATTGATATAGCAACTGAAAGAGATGATTATATTAAATTTACTCTCAGAAAACAAAAAGACTTACCACAAGATAAAAAATATCTTAAGATAGAAGGAGAAAAGAAAGGTAATATTCATAAATTAGAATATATCAGTGATTTTAAGTTTAATCATCTTATTGTAAATCAATTGGTTAGTCAGCTAAAAGGTGAGATAGATTATCTAAGAAGTTCATCAAATGATAATATATATGTTTTTAAAATTAAGAGATTCTCTCCAGAAGATATGAGCGTGGATATAAATGATTTTGAATCTGATAATAATATTCATAGATATATTTTACCAAATGATGTTAGCGAATATACCCAAAAGAGTATAAGTAATCTTTATTCATTGAAGGTTTTAATAGTTAATTATAGAAGCATTAGTCATTTTGTTTTATATAAGATTCTTGAACTTCTTAATCAGAAGATTGAAGTTTGTACTGCAGAACAAGATTTCAAAGAGTTAATTAACAAAACGACTTATGATATTGTTTTTCTTGATCTTTCTGTTGTAAGTATTAACAATCTAAGTACTCTCAAAGAAATTAGGGAACTAACTAATATCTATCAGCCTTTTGTAGTTAGCTCAAAGCTACTTAATCAATCAGATTTAGACTTAGCAGAGAGAGATGGATTTAGTGACTTGATTAATACAGAATTCCCAGAACTCTTAAGTATTTCCAACATTGCATTAATTATTGAAGCAGCAACAGAATATAAGAACTCTAATATTTAACCCAAATAGTGAATTAGACTATTGTGAATAGTACTATTGGGATTTATAGATTTTTAAGAATAAAAAAAACAGGAATTTGATATCAAATTCCTGTTTTAATTTATGGTTTAGTTATTGAGATTATTCAGCCATTTTTGCATAGCTTTCATATCTTTCTTCAACCCATTTTTTGAGTTCTTCACGGTACTCTTCAACTTTTCCAGGGAAACTAGTTCTTAGGGAAGAGTATCTTTTTTCAGCTTCGATAAATTCAATAGGATCACCAGTAGGTTTTTTTGAATCTAATTGGAAAGGATTCTTACCTTCAGCTTTAAGAGCTGGGTTGTATCTATAAGTAATCCAATATCCACAATCTACAGCAGCCTTTTCAATCTTTTGAGCTTCTGCCATATTAATACCATGATTAATACATGGAGCGTATGCTAAGATGATAGATGGTCCATCATAAGCTTCAGCTTCTTTAATTGCTTTAATTGCTTGATTCTTATTAGCACCCATAGAGATTTGAGCAACATATACATAACCATAGGTCATCATCATTTTGCCAAGATCTTTTTTATTGGTAGTTTTGCCTGATTCTGCGAACCTTGCAACTGAACCTAAAGGAGTAGCTTTAGAAGCTTGACCACCAGTGTTAGAATAAACTTCTGTATCCATAACTAAGATGTTAACATTTTTATTCTGTGCTAATACATGGTCTAAACCACCGAATCCAATATCATAAGCCCAACCATCACCACCAAATCCCCAAACTGACTTCTCTAAGAAATAAGATTGGAATTCAATAATTTTAGTAATCATTGGTTTTGTTTCAGGAGTTGCTTTTTCTAAAAGAGTTGGAAGAATCTTTTTAATTGCATTGATATTTTCTTTTGCAGCTTGATCAACTGAATTCCAATTCTCTAAAGCATAATTGAATTTTTCTTTGCATCCTTCACAATTTAAAACTGGAAGTAACTTTTCAATATTATATCTAAGTTGTTTTCTATTAGCATTAACAGCTAATCTGAATCCAAAAGCATACTCTGCATTGTCTTCAAATAGAGAGTTTGCCCAGGCAGGACCGTTACCTTGATTATTTTTGCAGTAAGGAACTGTAGGGAATGTTCCACCCCAGATTGATGAACAACCAGTAGCATTAGCAATAAGCATTCTATCGCCAACTAACTGTGTGATAAGTTTTACATAAGGTGTTTCTCCGCAACCTGCACAAGCTCCTGAGAACTCAAGAAGAGGTTGTTTGAACTGTGAACCTTTAACTGTATCTTCTTTATAATCACCAAGAATATCAGTAGGTAACTTCTCAAAGTATTCGTAGTTAGCCTGTTCGCCTATTGATCTTTCATCTTCAATTGGACTCATTGTTAAAGCACCTTTAGGACACTCTAAAACACAAGCCTTACAACCTTGACAGTCATCAATATAAACTTGGATTTTGTATTTATGTTTGACATCACCTTTGCGTGCTTCCATCATTTCATCAAGAGTAACGAAAGATTCAGGAGCATCATCAAGTAAATCAACTGGGATTAATTTAGCTCTGATAGCTGCATGAGGACATACCATAGAACACTGGTTACATTGAATACACTTTTCAGCATCCCAATGTGGAACGAATGGAGCAACACCACGTTTTTCTAAAGCTGAAGTGCCTGTTGGAATATAACCATCTGTAGGCATAGCTGAAACTGGTATTTCATCACCTTTTTCTCTCATAATTGGTTCAATTACGTTTCTGGTGAATTCATCAGCATTATCAGGAACAAGTTTCTTAGATTTTATATGTTCTGCTATCATTGATGCAGGAACAGGGATTTCAACTAAAGCTTCTTCAACCTTATCAACAGCAAGGATGTTCATTTTAACGATTTCCTCACCTTTCTTAGTATAAGATTTAATAATAGCTTTTTTAATTAATTCAATAGCTTTATCTTTTGGAAGTACATTAGAAATAATAAAGAATGCAGCTTGCATAACTGTATTAATTCTACCACCAAGACCAACTTCATTAGCAATTTCTAAAGCATTTATATTATATAATTTAATTTTCTTTTCAATAATTGTTTTTTGCATATCTTCAGTCAAGTTAGCAAAAACTTCATTGTTAGAGAACTGTGAGTTTAATAAGAATGTTCCGCCAGTTTTGATACCTTCTAAGATATCGAAACGACCGATAAAAGCAGGATTATGGCAAGCAACAAAGTCTGGGCTATTGACTGTATATTGTGCTCTAATTTTAGATTCACCAAATCTTAAGTGACTACGTGTGATTCCACCAGATTTTTTTGAATCATATTGGAAGTAGCCTTGAGCCCAAAGATCAGTATTATCACCAATAATTTTGATTGAGTTTTTGTTAGCTCCAACAGTACCATCGGAACCTAATCCCCAGAATTTACAAGAAATTGTATCAGCTGGGATAGCGTTGATTATTTCACCTAAAGGTAAAGATTTGTGGCTTACATCATCATTGATACCTATGGTAAAACCATGGAAACCATTATTGTCGAGGTGGTCAAATACAGATTTAACCATGCCTGGAGTAAATTCTTTTGATGATAAACCATAACGTCCACCAATGATATTGAGGCATTTGCCTTGAAGAGCAGTAACGATATCTAAATAGAGAGGTTCGCCAATTGAACCAGGTTCTTTAGTCCTATCGAGAACAGCAATATTCTTAACAGTTGTAGGAATAGCTTTGATAAGATGTTCTACTGAGAAAGGTCTGAAAAGACGAACTTTGATTAAACCATATTTTTTACCATTGCTATTTAAATATTCAATTGCTTCTTCGATAGTTTCGCAACCTGAACCCATTGCAACGATGATAGAATCTGCATCAGGAGCTCCAACATAATCGAAAAGATTATATTCTCTACCTACAAGAGCAGAAACTTTTTTAAGATATTCTTCAACAACAGCAGGTGTTGCATCATATTGTTTATTTGTAGTTTCTCTTCCTTGGAAGTAAACATCTGGATTTTGAGCACCTGTTTTTAATCTTGGAGCTTCAGGATTTAAAGCATTTGCTCTGAAGTTCTCGATATATTCAGGTTCTACTAAAGAAGCAATTGTGTCATAATCAATTACTTCAATTTTTTGAATTTCGTGAGAAGTTCTAAATCCATCGAAGAAAGTTAAGAATGGGATGCTTGTCTTTAATGTAGATAAATGAGTAGCAACACCGATGTCCATAACTTCTTGAACAGAGTTACATGCAACTAAAGCAAATCCTGTATTTCTTGCTGACATAACATCTGAGTGGTCACCAAAAATTGAAAGAGATTGGGCTGCAAGTGATCTTGCTGAAACCCAGAAGTTAGTTGGTAACATTTCTCCAGCAATCTTATGCATGTTAGGTAACATTAATAAGAGTCCTTGAGAAGCAGTAAAAGTAGTGGTTAATGCACCAGCTGTTAGTGCTCCGTGAACAGCACCTGAAGCACCACCTTCTGATTGAAGTTCAGCTACATCAACTGTAGTTCCAAATATGTTCTTTCTTCCATTAGCAGACCAGGCATCTGTAGATTCTCCCATGTTTGAAGAGGGAGTAATAGGGTAGATCGCAGCAACTTCACTAAAAGCATAAGCTACATGAGCAGCAGCTGTGTTTCCATCCATAGTTTCTTTCTTAAACTGAGCCATGTCACACTCCTTATTTATTATTTTGTGTTTTATTTTTTCTATAGCCATAGAATTATTTACCCATTTTTATGTCAATAAAAGTTTCACTAAAAAATCATATTTTTAACTAAAATTCTTTAATTTGAAAGAGTAGTTTGCAGAATAATTTATAATATTTTTGAATTGATAAATAAAGAAATATATAGAGACTCAAAAAATATTATTTATATTCTGAAAATGTATTGAGTATTTGTGGTTTTTTCAGATAGATGGTTTGTCAACAGTCCGCACTTATGTGAAAATTATGATTCACTTGCAAAGATTGGGGAATTAGACATAGTAACCCATCATCATTATATAGAATATCTTATTGTAAATAGTCTTTCAGAGAATATAGCAAATTTTTAGATTTGATTGATATTCTAAAAACTGACAATGCTATTAACTATTCTATACCTATAATAATGGAATATTGGAGTTTTCTTGCAACTTATCCACATGTACTCGGTTAGTGTCTCAATAGAATTCCAGTGATTAGTTGAGTGACATCCAAGAGCGATACAAGCATGAAAATAAGGGGAATAAGATATTATTGAATATTAAACTGCTTCTGCTCTTTTTCAATAACCACACTCTAATTTAACCAAAATAAATTCTTAAAGTGATTATTTAGTGATGAATAGCTACCTTTAAAATAAATTATCATGAATTAAAAACAAAAATATTGACAATAGATGATACTTAGTAAATATTATCTTAGAAGGAGTAAATATGAGAAAATCGATTATGCTAATTATTTGGTTAGGTTTGTTTTTTATACAGCTTTGTGGTTATCAAGTTGTAATTGGCAATGGAAGTAATAGTAGCCAGCATTTACCCTGTGACCCATTTTATAATCATAGTGGCTCTCAATTAATTTATGATAGTAATTATTTTCCTTATAGCGGAACCATTACTGAAATATCATTTCAATATCAATTTTTGTCAGATAATCCAGCAGATTTTCTAAACAATGTTACTTTAATGATAGGGGAGAGTCAATTAGATTCATTTGAAGACGATGAAAGTTATATTGATTTAGATGAGTTGGAGATCTGTTTTGAAGGAAATTTAACTGAGAATAACTTTCAAGCAATAAATAATAATGGAGCTGGGTGGTTTAAAGTAACATTAGACCAAGCATATTATTACTCTAAGACAGGTAATTTGATTCTCTTCTTTTTAGAAAACAATCCAGAAAATGGTAGTAATGGAGATAATTTTATTTCATTCTTAACTTCTCAAAATACATCTTTGTGTTTCGTAGATTTAGATAACACAATAGATATAAACAACTTAGCTGAACCGGTGTTTGTCAGGAATTGGTTACCTAATTCATTATTTGAACTTACTATTGATGAAAACTATCCTCAAATAGTTTATCCTTCAAATAATGATGAAAATATTTCTCCAAGTACTTCATTGCAAGTTAAGGTGGAGAACTTAAACAATACTCTTGTTAGAGTCTATTCTGCAACTAATGTTTTTGATATTGATATTGATAACAACTTTCAATATATTTCTGATAATATTTATGAGATTTATCCTCCTCTTCCTTTTGCTCCAAGCTCTCACTATGAGTGGAAAATCATCTATACTGAAGATGATATAGAATATGCAAGTGAGATGTTTTCTTTTGATACTGTTGATTACACACCAGGAATAGAACTAACTAATACTGACTCAAATAACTATTCTATAGAATTTTCTTGGAATTGCTTGTATGAAAATCAATATCCTTATTTTATCTATCGTAATGGTCAAGTCCTTTCTACTCAGTGTGAGAATTTTCTGATTGATACTCAGGTCTTAGTTGGAGAGATATATGAATATCAAGTAAGATTTTTCTATATTGATAATAGCAATATAGAAAGTAATGTATGTTTTGCTGAACTTAATGAAAGTGATAATACTATAATAGACGATGAGTTTGAAAGCTATTCCTC
Source organism: Cloacimonadales bacterium (SeqCode) (assembly GCA_963692475.1). Taxonomy (GTDB): domain Bacteria; phylum Cloacimonadota; class Cloacimonadia; order Cloacimonadales; family JAFGVF01; genus JAEKNW01. The sequence continues at coordinate 769,042 of OY829950.1, read as the reverse complement.
CTTCCAATCAGATATAGGAGAATGGCAGAATATAGATCAAGATGAGAATACTGTTTATTCGCTTCCTGGCTACGAATACCAAAATCAAGGAGATGAATCAGGTTTTCTTGTTTTTGAACCTGGAGCTATAACTCCTCCCTTAAATCTAAATATAACAGGGGAGAAGTGCTTAGTTAGCTTTGCAAGTATTATCCCTCCAAGCTCTGATGTAATAATCTCTCCAGCTTTCCATGCTTCTCATGTAGATGTTGATGTCTATCTTAAGAGTTATGATACTACTTGGGGAATGGAGAGAGTAAAGTGTGGGCTTATGTTTAATAATGACGAGGATAATATTTTCTATTTTAATGAAGGGAATTATTTTGAAATAACTACTGAAATGACACATCTAAACTTTCTTCACCAATCTACAAATGTTGAGGATGTTATAACTAATTTTTGGTTAGAGTCTTGTGGTGTACAAACTTTGATGTTGATTATTGATAGAATAGTTGTTTCTACTGATGCTACAGATAACCAAGATTCAACTCAACTTATAAAAGGACCTGTAATATTCCCTAACCCTGTAAGAGATGGTAGCTTTGAATTAACTAATCTGAGAGCTGATTCAAGAATAAGAGTTTATAATTTGAAAGGACAGCTTGTTTATAAAAGTGAAACAAATAGTAAAACTCAAAGAGTCATCCTGCCTAAAAGTCTTACCTCAGGAATTTATATAGTTAAAGTGAAGTCTTCTCAAGGTGAATTTGTTAAGAAAATGAGTGTTTTGAAATAGTTTTTTTCTTAGAAATAATTATTAAACCAGAATGCAAAAAAATATTTGACAAGATATTGTTTTTTTCTGTTATTATGTAATATATTAGAGTTCTTAGAATCTAATTTAATTATTTATATATTGTAGTACATCAAACATTTAAATTCTATTCTTTGAAGGTAGGTGGAATTATGAAAAAAAGAATGATATTCTTTTCGATTTTAATGGTATTGGTCACATCTTTAAGTGCAGATTTTATTGAAGTAGGAACGGGAGATGCTGTTAATAACTATGTGCCAGTTTACGGATTATATGATTACAGCTGGTCGAGAACTATCTATCTCCAAACAGATTTAATTAATGGAATGGAAATCCATACTTTAAGTTATAAAGTCAGTAGCGTCACTCCAAACAATGTTATGGAGAATCAATCATTCTATCTGAGTCACACTACTGATTCAGCTATAACATCCACAGAATATGTTAATCCAGTTACAAGTGATGGTTATGTATTAGTTTATTCTGGAAACATTACCTATAATGGATGGGGCTGGTTTGATATAATCTTAGATACTCCCTTTCAGTATAATGGCATAGACAACTTGGAAATTATGGTTATCAATAATGATGGTGAATACAATACTGGGTATCCAAGATTCTATGCTACTATGGCTTCTCCTCAAAGATCTGTTTATCAATACTCTGATAATTTTTTTCCTGAAACTCCTGGAAATTTAATCTCAACTTATCCAAATACACGTTTCCATTTTACTGATGAAAATCAACCCACAGTAGCTACATTAAATTCACCGATAGATAATAGTTTTAACATAGATGCTCCTGTAAATTTAACTTGGACTAATGGAGACAATACTGATTGGGTCAAAATCTATTTTAGTGATGAAATGAATGAGGTAGAATCTGGTAATCAAAGTGCTTTACAGATAGAAAACTATACTCAACAAAGCTATACTATAGAAAATTTAGATTTTCAAACAGCTTATTATTGGCGAATTGTCTCAGGAAATGATAGTTCAGAGTTTTTAGCCTTTTCACCTATCTGGAGCTTCACTTCCAGGGGTTCAAACGAATCTGTTATTATCGGTAATGGTGGTGAAATTAATACGCATCTTCCTATGGAAGCTTACTATAGTTATACCATTAGCCAAACTATATATAATCAAGAGTTTTTAAATATAGATAATCAGAGGATTGAACAAATAGCATATAACTATGCAGGAAGCTCTTCTTGGACTGAAGAAAATATTCAAGTTTATTTAGGTCATACAGAATTAGAAGAGTTTGAAGATGGCAACTCTTGGATATTAAATGATGAACTTGTGCTTGTTTATTATGGTCCTTTTGCTGTAACTGGAGATGAAGGATGGGTAACAATTCTGCTATCCGTTCCATTTAACTATAATAACGAAGATAACTTAGTTGTTGCTTTTGAAGCAAATACCCCAGGTTATTACTACTCAAATTCTGATTTTTTAGCTACTAATAATACTGGAAACAAAAGTCTCTACCACTACTCTGATTCGATAGATAGTGACTTCATTACTCCAGCCAGTGGTGAACTATCTACTCTAACCCCTAATATAATGTTAACAATTGGAGACATTCCAACTGGTCCTCAATTACTGGTGACTCCTGGAGAGTATAGCTGGGATGATACTCTTATTGATTGTTCAGCCAACACTGTAACTTTCTCAATGAGTAATACAGGTTTAGATACTTTAACTATTAATAGCCTTTCTATAGACCAAGATGTAGATTTTATCTTAACTGATAATAATACTTATCCCTTAGATCTAACAACTGATGTAGTAGAATTTACAGTTATTTTTCACCCACTCTCAGTAGGTAATTGTCAAGCAAATATTATTATAAACGATGCTGAAATAGGGGATACCATTATCCCATTATCAGGTACAGGATATAATGGAATGCTCTATGATTTTCCACACTTTGAAGGGTTTGAAGATTGTGAATATGGTGAAATACCTGAAGGTTGGTCAGCAATAGTTAACAGTAGTAGTAGCAATGCGAGTGTTGGAGTTTTCTCTGGGGGTTATGAAGGGGTAAGGAGCTTGAAATTTTACACTTCATCTGACCCTAATCCCGAATTATACGCCATAACACCCCCAATCAATGAGTTAAATTCTAAAAGAATTAGATTTAATGTTGCATCCCTTTTTGCAGGGTCAGGATTAGTTATTGGAACTGCTGAGGATAATAGCGGAGAAATAAACTTTACAGCCCGTGACACTGTCTTAACCACAACTCACGGAGGATATCAAGAATATCTCCACGACTTTAGTAGTGCTGATAATGATGATGAATTTATAGCTTTTAAATGTCTTGATATAGGTTCAAACAACATAACTATTCGTATTGATAACGTCATTGTGGAATCTGCTCCAAGTGGTCCTGTCCTTATTCTTCCTCATGATAATCTAAATTTTGGTAATGTCTATCTAAACAGACATGGAGTAGCCCTCTTAGATATTGAAAACTGGGGAATTTCCCCTTTAGAAATTGAATTTTCTCAAGTAGGAGAAGAATTTAGTTTTTCGCCCAATGTTTTATCAATAGAATCTGAATCAAATCAAAATGTTATGGTAATCTTAGAACCAACTTCTGAGGGTGAATATTCTGGGAGTTTTGAACTAATCTCTAATGACCCAGAACATTTATCAACAACAATAAACACAAGTGCATTTATACTTCCTCCGATTTCGGATAGCCTTGCTGTTATTGGAACAGGTAGTTTAACTAATCAAGGTCTGCCAATAAATCATTTGTTTCAAAGAACATATTCACAAAGTATCTATTATGCCGAAGAGATTGCTATAGAAAACAAAAGAATTGAGAAAATTAGCTGGCACTATAATGGCAATTCAGCTTGGGGCCCTGATGACTTAAAGATATATATGGGGCATACTTCTGATTCATATTTTATGGGGGAAGGAGACTGGCTTAGCATAGATGAAATGACTGAAGTATATAATGGCTCGATAGCTGTTCCTTCTGAAGATGATTGGATTGAAGCAACACTTGACATCCCTTTCGTTTATGATAATACTCAAAACTTGGTTGTTGGAGTTTTACATTCAACACCTATTTATCCAAATGCATCTGGTCATTTCTATTGCACGTTTACTCCAGCATACAGAAGTTTACTCTACCGCGGTTCTTCATATATTCCTGATCCAGCAAATCCACCAACTGCTAGCTTTCTGCTTAATTCTTTTCCTAATGTTAATTTAGAATTCGGTGATATTCCTGATGCTCCAGATTTAGCTATATCTCCAAACAATCTAAATTTTGGATTTTTAGCTGTTGATAGTTCTTCAGAAGAACAACAATTTACTATGCTGTCTGCAGGTTTACAAGATATTATAATTGCTGAAGCTCCTACAATTATCGGAGAAAATGCTACAGATTTTACGATTACTAATAACAATAATAACTATCCTTTAGTAATACCTATCAATCAATTTACAAATATTGGGGTTTCTTTCACCCCAAATAGTGAAGGGTACAAGAATGCAGCTATAGAAATAATAGATAATGCAACACGAGAATCTCATTTTGTTAATCTTACTGGTCAAGCTTACCTTGCAGACAATAATAATCATCCCGAAAATGCTACAATTTTATCATTACCTGTTTATGGTCAAACTTATGCCATATCACCTGCTGGTGATATTGATTGGTATAAAATACCAGCTATGAATACGGGAGATACCCTCTTTGCTTTGATGGAAGATGTTGGTGAGACAAGTCTTAATGCCACAATGATACTCTATGGACCGATAACTAATCCATATTATATCCTACGTTCCCGAAATTTATAACGAGGGATAATTAATACCCAATTTTTCGTAGAGATCTTTCTGTTTTTCAGTAATCTCTCCGATTATCCGTCCTTGCCCAGGTACTTCTAATAGCTCTATAACATCAAGTTCATCTAGTAAGCCTTGTAAAGTCCACTTGTCAAATAATCCTGCATCCTGCATTTTCTTTTTTACATAAGATAAATAAATCAAAGCAATAAATTCAACAAATATCTTTCCATTGAGCGATAATTCTGAAGAAACTTGTAGTCTTCGAAAATTTAAGCGTTCTTTAAGATTACCAAAACCTTTTTCTACTATGTCTTTGCTTCTGTATATAGATAGAGCTTCAAAAGGGTCTTTAACTTCATTGGATAAAAGAGCAAAATATCCGAAATTTCTTGTCGTTTCTTTCATTACCTCTTCATTTGGGATTACTTTTAGTCCACGTTTTGGAGTTTCACTTACCGTAAAATATTTTGAGTAATCCTTTAAATGGAAATCTTTGCAGTTATTATTTACTAAATCATTATACAGACGGGTCAAATAGTCATTCATATCTACTTGGTCTTTAGCTGCTTTTTCATGATTATAGAAAATATGCAGGTATGCTCTTCTACTTTCCTTAATAGAATCACCTATGTAAGGACGTTTTTGCTCATAATCCCATTGTATTGGTCTACAAATACCATATGTGCCAAACTGTGATTGCAGGTTGGTCCATATTGCCAAATTCCCTCGTTCTTCTTCAAGGATATTAGAAACAAATTTTAGTCCTAATTTAACCCCCATAATAAACTTTTGATGGTTTTTGTATAACATATCTATGTTAGTTTTACTATAGAATCCTCGATCCATAACAACTTTGACTTTTTTGTAGCCCATTATGTCAAATTCATTCATCAACTGTTTAATTGTTTTAACGTCAGTGATATTGCCGGGTAGTTTCCTATAATAGAAGGGTAATCCTGATTTTTCACCAAACAATAAAGCCAAATTAATCTGTGAAAGCCGGTCATTTTCTTTATTTCTTCCTTTTTTTACTTGGTTAAGGGTTTCTGAATAACTGGATATAGATGTAGTATCAAAAGCCCAATATTCCTTTTCGGCACGACGTTTCCCTTGTTTGGTAAAAAAGTTTATGCGAGCTCCTTCTTCGAGGGATTGGAAAAGTTCGCTACTACGCTGTGATGCTATATCTTTGCCATATGGATGAATATGAAGTCTTTGCCAGTGAGTAAATCTACTTAGAGAATTATTCTCTTCAAGGATTAGAAAATAGGCTATTGAAAGGATTCGCTTAAAATCATTTGGGAAACAAGCTTTGAGATCAGCTGTAACTCCAGTTATTTCCCCTATTTTATCGAACAAGTAAGTAGCACCATAAAAACTTCGGTGACACTTTGTTATTGGGACTGGTCCTGGTTTAACATTAGTATCTTTTTCTAATTTCTTTTTGTTATAGGTACCAGTGGGTATAACCTCACCAGTCTGAGGATCAATTTTGCCTATGCATTTACGGACTGCTCTAGATTGTTTTTTATTTTTATCCCAATGAGAGATTGACTCATAAACATAAATATTCCCTGTTTTTTTATCTTTTTGATGTATTATTGCTGCCATCTTTACTATACTGCCTTTTATCATCGTTACGAACAATATATTTATAACGAGATAATAAGTCAAGCAATTTCTGTTATATTATTGAAATATTTTAAGATAGAACATCTTTCATCGTTATGAATGTCGGGAACGTAGGATTATATCACACCAAACACAATTATTGCCTATGGTAGCTCTTTGGATTGTTCTCTGCCAGGGCAAGGTGACTACTATCTAAAGATAGGAAATCCATTAATCTACCCTGTAGGTGTTAACCCACCACTTATCAAAAAAAATAAACTTTGCGAACCAGATAGATTAGTTAGACATGATACAGGATTATATAATCTTTATGTCGATGCAATTTGTCAAGATAGCTATCATGCTCCTCTCTCTTTAGAAGCTTCTAATCAAGCTGGATATGTTGAGTTAACTTGGGTTGAGCCTGCTAATGAAAGATTCCTCACAGGTTATAAGGTCTTCAGAGATGATGAAATGATATCGGAGGAGAATATTCCTGTTGGCACAAATATATATTCAGATACTAATGTAGATAACTGTACAGAGTATAGTTATTATGTAAAAGGAGTATATGAAGATCCAGATGGATTATCTCAGCCGTCAAACACAGTAAGTATATTTTATTTCTATTTAGAAACACCTTTATGGAACGATGGTTTTGAAGAGCAAACAGACTTTTCTATAGATTTATCAAACTGGATTCAATATGATATAGATGGTGGGAACACCTATGGAATTAGTGATGTTGAATTTGAGAACTCAGGTGAACCTATGTCATATATTGTTTTCAATCCAACGGCGACTACTCCTCCTATTACTGATATGCTAGCCCAAGATGGCGATAAGTTCTTAGCTTCATTTGCTTCTATAGATACTGATAATAATGATTGGATTATTACTCCACCAATTGCAACAGCGAATACAACAGTTATATCTTTCTATGTAAAAAGCTATACCGCAGATTTTGGTTTAGAAAGATTTAGGGTTATGATGTCTAATTCTGGTACTCAGATAAATGATTTCCATTATTGTCTTCACCCCGAGTTAGATTATCTTGAAGCTCCAACAGAGTGGACTCCTTTCTATTTCGATGTTAGTGATATAAGTGGAAGTACTGTTAGATTTGCGATTCAATGCGTTAGTTCTGATGCCTTTATGTTTATGTTTGATAATTTCAGAGTAGATTCTAATGCTATGGATAATGATGATTCACAAGTTACACCTTCTTCGAATAGATTAGCTCAAAACTATCCAAACCCATTTAATCCAGAGACATCAATTTCATTCAGCTTAAAGGAATCGGGACAGGTTATAGTTGATATCTATAACATTAGAGGACAAAAATTAAAAACTCTTTTGAATGAATATAGAAAAGCTGGAAATCATTGTGTTGTTTGGAATGGTAGAGATGATGATAATCAGAGAGTAGCTTCAGGAGTCTATCTCTACAAAATGAGAAATGGTAAATTTATTTCTACTAAGAAAATGATATTAATGAAATGACAAATACTTCTGTATAGGAAGCTGGATTTTATCGAAGTAAAACTTCAGGAATTATAACAATAGCAAAAATTTAATGTTAATAAAATGATAAGAAAAAAATGGTAATCTAAAATAAAATAATTTTTGGAACAGAAAATTCATAATTGGGAATACTGTGAGGCAGACAGCAAATTTGACAAATCAGTCACTTAGCTGTTTTTATTATAGTAACTTAAACTCAAGCAATGTAAGAGTATTTTGAGGATATACTTTATTTTTTGCAATGAGTGACTTCAGAGTTTTCTTGTATTTGTGTATTATATGCAATCAAATTATGGAGTCCATTTTGCTGAGAACTATGAATCTTACTAATACTCCACTGCATTGTATGAGTAATAACAAATGGGGTATTGTATGAAACATGACAAAAACATTCTTTCTGTTCTTCTTGGATTTATATTTTTATTAGTGCCAAATTTTGTTCTTGGACAATTTAAACTTGTAGATGATTCTTCTGGGAATCTTAAGATTTCATTTAAAAACACAGATTATGTTATCAAACAAGAGACAATTGCCGGTAATGATTATGATTTTATCTCTACAGATATTTTAACATCTACATCAGACGTTGGAGCACCTAATCTTCCTTTTCTATCAACAACAATTCAGCTCCAGAATACAGGTTATCCTAATTTAAAAATCAAAGTTCTTAAATCGAAAATTATCGAAAATGTTAGGATAAAACCTTATCAAGAAGATGATTATCAATCATATTTTCTTGAAAGGGAGCTTTATTCAAAAGATGAGTTTTATCCCCAAGAGATTGCTCAGATTAGCCATCCTGCAATTTTGAGGAATACAAGAATTGCGAGTATCACCCTAAATCCATTTAGATATAATGGTGCAAAACAAATCCTTGAAGTGATTCAAGAAGCTGAAATTGAAATTAGCTATGATAACAGGGCTGTACTTAATGAGATTTATGGGAAAAGTATAAAAAAAGTTGAAGCTTTTGAAAATCTTTATGCTTCAAGAATCCTTAATTACCAAGAATCAACTTCTAAGACAGATTATCAGAATCCAACAATTCTCTATATCTATCCTTCACCATTGGAAAACAATCCTATATTGAATAATCTTCTTAATTGGAGAAAACAAGAGGGTTGGACTGTTTTTGATGCAAGTACAGCAGAAACAGGCTCTTCACTTACTTCTATTAAATCATATATTCAGAATGCTTATGATAACTGGGAAAATCCTCCTGCTTATGTAACTTTGATTGGTGATGCAGAAGGACCTTTTTCAATTCCAACTTACACCTATACCGTAGATTATTACACTCCGGGTGGTGATCATTGGTATTGTCTTTTAGATGGTGATGATGAATTAGAAGATATATTTATTGGAAGATTATCAATATCAAGCTTAATTGATTTATCAACAATAGTAACAAAGACTATTAAGTATGAAAAAGCAAGTGTTATTCCTGATTCTACCTATTATAATCGTACACTATTAGTCGGAGCAACCGGACATAATACTGGGCAATCTGCAATTATCACTAACAAGTACGTAAAAGAGGTAATGCAGTCTTATAACGAAGATTATAATTTTATTGAATACTATGATAGTGCAGTTTCACCTAACCTCATCACTAATGGGATGAATACAGGAGTAGCTTTCTGGAACTATAGAGGTTGGATGAATATGGATGGATGGGGAACAGAAGACGCATATGCTCTCAACAATGTTGATAAACTAACTGTTTCAATTGTATTAACTTGTGCTACAGGTACTTTTTACACAGGTACATCTGTAACTGAGGCGATAGTTAGAGCTGGCTCTGCTAGTGTCCCTACAGGGGGAGTCTGTTCAGTAGGGTTAGCAACTACTGGAACTCATACTGCTTTTAACAATTGTCTTAATGGTGGGATGGTTGAGCATTTATTTATTAATGACGGTTGGACAATGGGAGGGGCTCTTAATAATGGAAAATTCTATCTTTGGGAAGCCTATAACCAATCGAAACCAGATAAAGTAAAATTCTTTAGTACGATATGCAATTTAATTGGAGATTCAGCTCTAAGAGTCTATAAAGAGAAACCAAAATATCTTGATGTAGAATATCTATCAAACATACCTGCTGGAAGTGATCAATATCATGTAAGAGTTAAAGACAATAATGTTCCTCAAGCAAATGTCTGGGTGACTCTCAATATAGGCACTGATTATTATACTGATTACACAGACAATCAAGGTGAAGTTTTCTTAGATATTCCTTCAGATGCAAGTGGTCAAGGCTTGTTAACTCTTTCCAAAGAAGCATATAAGCCAAGACAATTTGATTTAACTTTTGGAGAGGAATCTCCTCTTTTAAGTGCCAGTGACTTTCAACTTTACTTAAATGGGGAAGAAGTAGATTATCTTACTCCTGGTAATCAATATGATTTAACAATCCAAACTACTAACAATTCTAATGTGGCAGTTATGGGAGTTACAGCTTCTATTACTATCTTAAATGATGGAGTTAATATAATTGATGGTCAAGCTAATTATGGCGATATTCAGGCTAATGAAAGCCAAATAAATGTTGATAACTTCTCTTTTGAATTAGAGGATATAGCCTTTAATAATGATTTAGTACTAAAACTTCACATTACTAACTCAACATACAATTGGGAAAGTAGAATGATAATTCCAATTCTAAGTCCAATTATTCAGGTGCAAAATTTCACTATAGAAGATCAAAACTTTGCACCCGGAGGGACATCTCAAATAAATGTTATCTTAGAAAATGAAGGTACATTAGCACTATCTAATGCTCAGGCAGTATTAACAAGTCAAGATACTCGTTTAACAATAACTAATGGGACTTATGAGGTTGGCTCAATTCTAACAGGAGAAACAGCAAGTGCAACTTATACAATTACTGCATCTGATCAACTTCTTCCTAATGATAGAGTCCCTGTAAAGATAAGTATTACTGATAGTGACTTCGAAACTGAATGTTATTTTGCTATACCTATGGGCGAGGTTGAACAGTCAGATCCATTTGGTCCAGATGCTTATGGTTATTATATTTATGATTCATTTGATACTTCTTATAATGAGTGTCCAGAATATAATTGGATTGAGCTTGATCCAGAATTAGGTGGATTTGGCACCTTTATAGAATTAGATGATAATGGTGTTAATCAAGAAAAAATAGCTAATGTCGATTTACCATTTAGTTTCAAATTCTATGGACAAGATTATGATTCAATTACAATATGTAGTAATGGATGGTTAGCTTTAGGAGAAACAGAGCAGGCAACATTTAGAAATTGGAGATTACCAGGTCCATTAGGTCCATCTCCTATGATAGCTCCTTTCTGGGATGATCTTATAAAAGGGACCAATGGTAAGGTTTTTATTGCCCATAATCAAGCTGAGCATTATTTCATTGTTTCTTGGAATGAATGGAGAAACAACTATAATCCAAGCTATGAGGAAACATTCCAAGTTCTGCTTTATGACCCAGATTATTATGCTTCTTCAACAGGCGATTCAACCATAAAAATACAGTATAAAGTTGTTAACAATGTAGACTCTGCTAGTGGTACTGTACATGGTGAATATGCAAGTGTAGGTATTGAAGATCATACAGGAACAATCGGTCTGGAATATACTTATAATAACAATTATCCTCAGGCTGCTCATCCTCTTCAGAATGAAATGGCTTTATATATAACAACAAAGATTGGTCAATTACCACCATTTGTTATGTATGAACCAACAGATTTAATCTTTAATGAAGATTTTTCTAATACTGATATTAATTTATTGTCTGTATTTAGAGACCCCAATAACGATGAATTGGAATATACTTTTGACAACAGCAATAATCTCCAGTTTTCTGTATCAGAGAATGCTTATCTAACTATTACTCCTGAATTAAACTGGAATGGCTCAGAGACAGTAACAGTCTATGCGAAGGATACTTATAATGATATCCAAGCGTCTGTATCTTTTCTTGTTACAGTTTTGCCAGTTAATGATAGACCTTCTCTTCAGAGTAAAATACCTGAAGATACAAACTTCGAAGCAGTAAATAATTTTGTCAGCTTCAGTGTAGATGTACTTGATGTTGACAGTGAATTGATGTATGAGTGGAAAGTCGATAACAATACCATCCTTGAAGCTCAAAGTGATTCACTTTACTATATCTTTAATAGTGTAGGAGAACATGAAGTTAAGTGCTATGCATCTGATTCTGATTTTACAGTAATAGCAAGTTGGAATGTTAATGTTCCTGTAGATAATGTGCAAGAAATATTACCTGTTAACAGTCTTTCACAAAACAGTCCTAATCCTTTTAATCCGTCAACAAGTATAAACTTTTCTTTGCAGAAAAACAGTGATGTAGCTATAATTATCTATAATGTTAAAGGACAGAAAGTAAGAACTTTAGTTTCAGATTATTATAGTCAAGGCAAACATCAAGTAGTTTGGGATGGATTAGACGATAAAATGCAAGCACTCGCATCAGGTGTTTATTTCTACCGTATTATTACTGATACTTTTAGTGACACAAGAAAAGCTGTATTGATGAAATAATATCATATACCCCCATGAGCTTCTATAGCCTATTATAGTGAGTTTTCTAAGGCATGGGCAAAATGATATAATAAATTAAAAATGGCACGGCATCATGCCGTGCCATTTATATTAAACCAACACATTGCAGTAGGTCTTCACTAAAAGCACTATATATTTTTCTGCATCAAAGTTTTGCAAGAACCTCAGAAATAGTATAAAGTGAGCCACCAATAATAATAACATCATCTTTATCAGAGTCTGCGATTGCTTTTTGATAAGCTTGGAAAACGTCAGGAATCTTTTCATAATCTAAATTCAAAGATTCAGCAACTTCACCGAGTAAATCAACATCAGCTGCCCGTTGTGAATTACTTTGGCAGAGATAGAGTTTAGAAGCTATTTTTGATGCCATGCTTATCATTTCTTTAAAAGTTTTATCTTGGAGTATGCCAAGTACAAACCTCTTCTTACGGTTAGGGAATATACTATTGATGTTTTCAACTAAAAACTCCATTCCTGCATCATTATGGGCACCATCAAGAATAGTAAGAGGCTCAAAGTTTATAATTTGCATTCTTCCAGACCATACAACCTTTGAAAGTCCCTCTCTAATTAAATCTTCATTTACAGGGATTCCTCTTATTTGTAAAAATAATAGGAAAGAAGTTAGAGCAACTCCTGCATTTAACGATTGATGTTCACCTAATAAGTTTACGGAAATATCTTTAAAGTTAATATTCAATTCAGGGAGAGAGTAATCAAATAGGGTTCCTTGGTCAGTAATTCTAACATTAGAAACAAAGTAATCTTTATTGTAGATGTAAGTGGGAGCAAATTTCTCGTCAGCAACTTTTAGAATTACTTCTAAAGCACTTGCTTTCAATTTACTAATTACAATAGGAACATTTTCTTTGATAATACCTGCTTTTTCTGCAGCTATTAGTTCTATAGTATCTCCTAATGTTTTTCTATGGTCAATAGAAATAGAAGTTATCGCTGAAACAGTTGATTGAAAAGGATTAGTACCATCTAATCTACCACCTAAACCAACTTCAAAAATAGCAGTATCAACTTTATTATCTAAAAATAACTTGAAAGCAATAGCAGTAGTTATTTCGAAAAAAGAAGCATCAGTTCTATTAAAAGTACCTTCCCACTTTTGATACTCTTTATAGATTGTTTCATAATCAAGATTTTGTCCATTAATTCTAAATCTTTCTGTATAGTTTACTAAATGGGGTGAAGTATTTAGCCCGGTACTAAGATGATTAGCTAAACTTAGAGCTTCTAACATGGCACAAGTTGAACCTTTACCATTTGTTCCTGCAACATGAAAACCTGTTAATTTTGTGTGAGGATTATCCATATCCGATAAGATTTGGAACATCCTTTGAAGTCCTAATTTGATATTTCCTGAGTATCTTTGATATAGAGTTTCTAAAAAATCTTTGTATTCCATTTTATTTTCTCCCTCGTGAAATCTAAAAAAAGATGAGATACCAAAAAATTAAGTATCTCATCATATATCTATAGGTTAATTATTCGATTAGTAGTTTTCTCTGACAAATTCTTCTATCATTTGTTCAAGAGCTTGTGTAAATCTTTCTCTGATTATTTTCTTAGCTTGAACAGTTTGAGTAGTAATCTTATAGTCAGGATCATTATTATGAATCACATTGATATTCTTGAACTCTTCTCTTTCCTGACTTAATTTAACTATCTCTTCTTGATATTTAGAGATTAAATTATTAAGTTTGCTTTGTAAGTTTGAAGTAAGTCCATCAATGTCTTCATTAGTAGAACCAAAGTTTCTTACAACAACAGCATTAGCTTTAGGGAAGTTATGAATGTCAGTATAAGTAACAAGAGATATACCTATTTTCTTGTTACTTTGTTCAATAAATCTACCATAAATTAAATAGAATTCATCCTTATCATAGAATGGGAATTCAATTGGACCACGGTAGAATTTAATATTGTTTTCACTTCTTGCTAAATCAGACAAAATACCATTGAAATTGAATGCATTTTCATATTTATAGGACTCATTTCTGAAATCTCTATAGTTCTTAAGAGTGACTTTTATAGTTGAAGTAAACTCTTCTCTTTTTTCTTGATTATTAGTATCAACAAGAAGTTTTACTTGCTTTTCTAAATCATTCCAATCAGTTTCAGTCGCTGCAATCTTTGTGTCGACATAACGTTTTTTTGCTATCTCTAATTGTTTTCTACTAAATTGACTATAGAATCTTGTTTTATCAATTTTATCTTTAGTATAATATAGATAGAAATTATAGTAATAGATTAAGCCAGCAGGATTAATGGAAACATCTTTGAATGCTTCAATATCTTCTTTAGATAGAATTCTATTATTAGCAACTCTGTTAGCTCTGGCAAATTTTTGATATTCAGCGTGATTAGTCAATTTTGCATTTAGAGCATCTAATTTTTCGATATATTCAGGTGATAAAGTTTCAAATTCTAAAGTGTGTTTTTTGTGTAAATCATTTAACTCATTTCTGATATCTGAAACTAACTCATTTTCAAACTCTGGATATTCGTTTGCAGTGATGAAATCTGATGTAATTTTTAAAACTGCATCTTTATATTCATTGAATTCTGCATCTCTTTCTGCTTTAATTGTAGAAATAATTTCAGCTGCACAATAATCAACATAGCTGAAAAGTGACTTATATTTATTATAATCATCTTTGATATAATTCTCTTTTGCCTCATTAATCTTAGCTATTAATCTATCTATAACAGCTTTATTATTCTTTTTGACATTGATAGAATCAGCAAGAATTTCAGGTTTGATATTACTATTAGAAGCATTTGGGTTATCTCTTGAAGCAATATATTGAATGTAAGAAAATTCATTTTCCCATTGTGTAGTTTTACTTTTTAACTCATTTTGATACTGTTCATCTTCAATAATTCTATTATTAGAGATGTTAGTTTTTAAGTTATCAATAGTTAATTTCTCTGCTTTTACTCTATCAGCAAATGTTTTAGTCTTTTGGTCAATGAATTGCTTTTTACTATTTTGGATAATATCAGAAAAATCTTTTGAACGGTAGAATGCAGTCAAGAAAGGAGCTTGAGCTTTCATCTCAGTACGGAAATCTTTAAGCAAATTATTATTTTTAAATCTACTTAATAAGTTCTTTTGATTATCATTTCTTTCAGCATCTATAGCTTTAGCTAAATCTCCAAGAACTACAACTTTATCATATTTTAAGATATAACTATGGAAGAAGTCTTTGAATTTGTTATCAAAATCATTCTGAACAAAGGTGTCTTTTTGCTTATCAATAGATTTGTAAAGGAATTCTTGATATTGCATGTAATTAAACACAGACTCATAAATGTCAATAATTTGTCTATCAATATCCTTCATTTTATAGCTATTAATTTTGTTTCTTAAAGCATTAGCAAAACCATCATAATCTCCTGGATACTGAGCTAATAAGTCATCAATTACTTGGTTAACTTCTTTTTGATAAGAAGTATTAACTAATTCATTAAGGAAATCATCAGATAATCTGTTAGTAGGATCTACAGTAGCATTTGTTCCTATAGTAACAATCCCCTTATTTAACTTATCTTTATAGTGAATTGAATCTAAAAAGAACGCACGAAATTCTTTAGTAAACATATCTTTTACTTGATTACTTTTCATACCTTCTTCCAAAGGATTCCCTGCAGAACTGGTATAATATCCTGTGAAACTGAAAATTTTAGTAAAATCAGCATAAAAATTATTGAATATCTCAGGACTTGCATTGTCAGAAGAAACTTGATTAATGTAACAAAGATAAAGAATTATGGCAGCTTGTTGTCTTCTGTCTTTAAACAACTCTGAACCTACAAAATTCTGGGCAATTGAAGCAAACAAAGATACTTTATCTGCATCAAAAAGAGGATTAATTATAGTCTTAGTATATTGGGCTCTTCTAAAATAATTATTATCATCAAGTTTACTTGTAAGTATATCCAAATAACCAATATAATCTGTATATTTTTCTTTATCAGGACTATTTAACATTCTCTCTTTTGCAGAAATTACGTAAGCATTAACTGAATTTATAAACTCTTGCTTATTTGAATCAGTTAATTTAGTATATTGATTCATTAAATCAAACAAGTCGTAAGAAACCACGTATCTTAAATCAACATCCTTAATTCCACCATAAACCAAATACTGAAATTTACTATCTCCAGGGACATTAAGTCTCTGAGTATATTCCATTTTCTCTTTAATTCTGGATAGATCTGCTGTCATGCTAAACATGTACTTATCTAAAAATTTATTTGTTGATAGACTCAACTCAGTAAGTTGAGAAATGTTTTTTTGTTGGTTTGCTCTTTTATTAAGATCCAACATCTGGGGCAACCCTAAGAAAAGCACCAAAAGAATAATTGATGTAACCAGTATAACTGATTCGATGATTATTGTCTTTTTCTTCATCTAAAAGCTCCATCTTATGTTTATTTTTATTTAATTATCTCACAATATCTAAAACTATGTTAATTTTTAGGAAATAAAGTCAAGAAATTTCTTAGAAATATCCCATTTTTAAAAAATCTACTCTATGAATAAGAAATTACTTTCCTCTACATCCAAAAAGGGAGTCGGAATAGTTTAACCTATCCCGACATAAAAAATCTAATACTCTTTTAATAAATTCGATGCTACGATAGTTCTTTGAATTTGATTAGTTCCTTCATAAATCTGAAGAATTTTAGCATCACGCATCATTTTTTCAAGAGGATATTCTTTCATATAGCCATACCCACCAAGTATTTGAACTGCATCTGTAGTAACTTTCATTGCAACATCAGAAGCAAAATATTTACACATTGCAGATTCTTTACTGAATTTCTTACAACCACCGTCAATCATTCTTGCAGTTTGATAGACTAATGCACGAGCAGCTTCTATTTGTGTTGCCATATCTGCTAACATAAACTGAACACCTTGGAAAGCTGAGATTGGTTTACCAAATTGGTATCTCTCCTTGGAGTATTTTGCTGCGATATCTAAAGCACCTGCAGCTACACCAACAGCTTGAGAGCCAACCATTGGGCGTGATTTGTCAAATGTCTTCATTGCAGTAATGAAACCGGTACCTTCTTTACCAATCATATTTTCCTTAGGCACTCTGCAGTTATCAAAGATTAGTTCACGAGTTGATGAAGCACGAATACCCATTTTATTTTCTTTTTTACCAAACTCAAATCCAGGTGTTCCTTTTTCAACAACGAAACATGAACAACCACGAGCTCCTTTTGCTTTGTTAGTCATAGCAAAAACAGTATAAATCTCAGCATCACCACCATTTGTGATCCATTGTTTTGTACCATTTAAAATATAGTGATCTCCATCTAAAGTTGCTGTTGTTTCAATAGCTCCAGCATCTGAACCAGCATTAGCTTCTGTTAAAGCAAAAGCTGCTAATCTTTTGCCAGCTGCAATTTGAGGTAACCATTTTTGTTTTTGTTCCTCTGAACCTGATAATAATATAGGATATAAACCTAAACCAGTAGCACCGAAAGCTAAAGCGATACCTGTATCAACTTTTGAAAGTTCTTCAGTAACAATTGATAGGTCTAAGACTTTGCCACTAATACCATCATACTCTTCAGGTACTAAAACAGCAAACAGGTCACTTTGCGCCATAATCTCTACGATATCCCAAGGGAATATACCCTTTTCATCATACTCTTCTGATAAAGGTTTTATCTTCTCTTGTGCAATTCTTCTTGCAATCTCTTTCATTTCTAATTGATCTTCAGTTAGGAAATAATCCATTTCTATATCCTCCAATAATATTAATAAATTTTAAGAAACTCTTTCTCAGCTACGAGAAATCTCTCTAAAGTGTTGTAAGTAGAAGCATATACTACTGTTTCTTCATTCACTCTGACCCAAGTTTTCATTTCGACTTCATTACTTGTTTCATTTACCTGAGCAATTCTAATAAAGGTTAATTTCTCTTTAGTTCCATCTTTGAAGTTAGATATCACAGTACAAATAGGGTATTCAAAGTATTTAGCAAACTCTGAATAATCTTTGGTTAAATTATTGTCAGTAATCATATGAGTAAAAATATTTGTTAACTTAAAAATAGCACGATTGGTTTTTGGTATTTTTTCATCCAATCTTTCAGATCTAATTGACCATTTTCTTGGTCCATGATGAATAAGTGTATAATCCTTTCTTTGACTAAAAACCTCTACTGAATCAATTTTATTTTCATCCCAATCGATTATCTGTATCTGTTCATAGCTGTAAGTAGACTCACTTTTTTGCATATCTTGAGTATCATTTTCATCTTGATTATTCTTAATTGTAGGCTCAAGAGTATCATACAATACAGTAAAAGCATCATCCCCTTGACTTTTAGTCATGTTATTATCAAGTATGTAAAGAGAGATAAACGCTATTGATAAAATGAACATAAGGCATAAATAGATAATTTTTCTTCTTTTATCATCCATATTATTTCATATCTCCATTCATAAGTAGTGATGGTGGTACTAGTGAAACTTCTTCACCTATTTCAATTCCGCTAAGTACCTCAACATGGGTAAGGTTATTAATACCAGTAATAATTATCTTTGTATCTTTAATTGTATTATTTTCCACAGTATAAACAACATCTTCACCTTTTTCATTGCTAAACAAAGCAGTTATTGGAATGATTGGAATATCGCTTTTAGATTCACCTTTAATAGTAATTTCAGCAGTCATTCCTGGTTTGATTAAGTCATCAACATCAATAAGTTCAATTTCGATAGGGAAGACTTTGACATTATTAACATTCTGAGCCATAACCGCGACTTGAGTAATTATTCCATTATATTTATGGTTGGGGTTAGCAGGCACAGTGATTGTAGCTGTTTGCCCTTCTTTATATTTATTAATGTCGATTTCATTAATATTAGATTTAACAATCATTTGAGAAAGGTCAGCAATTTGCATGATAGCAGTACCATCAGAATTACCTAATCCTATGGAAGAAATCATTTCTCCTTCTTCTACTGTACGTGTGATTACAGTACCACTAACTGAAGAATAGATTTTAGATTCTTCTCCTTTAGTATCAATCTCTTCAACTTGTTTATATTGTTCTTGAGCAATACTATAGTTGAGCTCAGCCTGTTCTAAATTCTTTTCAGCAGTATCATAGTTATATTTTGTTTCGTAACCTGATTCATACTGAATTTTTATATCGTCAAAGTCTCTTTTTGCCCATTTGTATCTAATCTCAGCTAAATCTAAATTAGACCTAGTATTAGTAATAGTGTTAGCTTGTTGATAATCAATTTCTATAGTAGCTATCAAGTCTCCGTTATTAACATAATCATTAATATTTTTATTAAATTTAATAATCTTACCGGATACTTTAGATTTTACTTCAACTATTGTTTCTGGTTCGATTTCGCCAGTAATATCAATTTGAGTAGCAATTTCACCTAACTCTACCTTTGCTGTCTTTAATTCAAAAAGTGTTTTATCACTTGCTTTATCATTTTTTTTTGTGAAAAACTTAACACTAAAATAACCTACCGTAATAATTATTACCAATGTAACAATAACTTTAAATGCTTTCTTCATTATACCCTACCATTTATTAGCTATCTTTCTTGATAAAAGATGGTTTATAGCTTGTTGTTGTAGATAGATTTGATAATCTATATCAAGATTGTTCAATTCTGCTTCTCTTAGATCAGTTTTTGATTGTTCTAATTCAATTGATTTTATGAGTCCAATATTGAAATTTGTTTTGGCAATTTCGAAATTTTGTTGAGTTTGCTCTAAGATTTTATCATTGATACTTTTTCTCATAAATAGGTTTTCCAAATCAGATACTAAATTTCTATAATCAGTTTTAAACTCTTGTATCTGTTGATCTAAATTAATCTTTGATGATAACAAATCTTCTTTATTCCTGAAATGACTCTCTCCTTGCTTGAAGAAATTCAAGAGGGGATAACTTAAGGCAAGATTCCAAGAACTTCCTTTTCTATAGTTATCAAACTCAAAAGGTTCATTATTGATAGAATTAGAGGAGTATGACCATGACACAGAAAGATTTGGGAGAAATCTCAACTTGTCCTGTTGGAGGAGAAGTTTACTGTGTTCTATGTTTAACTCATTGATGATTATAGAAAATGATTTTTCTTGTTCAATATTGAATTCATATTCAGGTTTAATCTCCAAGTTTATATCTTGGAGAGATAAAGTGTCTGCTTCAATATTGAGTAATAAAAGAAGGTTTCTCATTTTTTTACTAATATTCTTTTGGGCATCAATTAGGTTCAGTTGACTGTTTAAAGCATTAATTTCAACTTGATTATACTCGTAAATTGTTTTTCTTCCCTGTTCTTTAAGAAGATTAGTCTCTCTTAAAATATCTAATTGTACTTGATAGTTCTTACTAAAAACTTCTAATTTCTTTTGATTAAGAAGAAGGTCAACATAAGCATTCAAAACATTCCAAGCAATAGATTTTTTTGTTTTATCAGAATTAATGTTAGCAATATTAATATTATGTTTTGCAGATTTCCAATTAAAGTAATCAGGAAGAGTTGATTGAATACTTTTACTAACAGTTAGCCCTGCACCCTTGGAAGTTACATTACTTGAATGTGACCAGTTATAGCTAATAGAACCATCAGGAGCTATATCCCATAAAGTAGATTTATAGCTGGAATTCACTTTATTCAAGCTAATTTCGTTTTGTTTACTTTCGTTGGAGTTGCTTAAAGCAGTATTGACAGCTTCATCCAAAGTTAGCGTTCTAGCAGAAATTAAAGATATAGATAATAGTAGTAATAGTAAGATAGTTCTTTTCATAGAAATTCCTCAATTTAATTTTGTTAGTTGCCCTGTTTCACGATTCACTTTAACTAATTCAACATTTGCTTGGGTTAGCATCTCTAAAGACATTTCATCATTATAACTTTCAGCAATAAAAACTCTCTTAATCTCAGAATTAATTATCATTTTAGCACAAATAATACAAGGTTGGGTTGTGCAATAGAGCTCTCCATTTTGTATTGACGTACCGTTTACAGCAGCTTGAATGATAGCATTCTGTTCAGCATGAACACCTCTACATAGTTCATGTCTTTCTCCTGAGGGCACATTCATCTGCTCTCTTAAGCAACCTGTGATTGAACAGTGAGGAACACTTTTAGGAGCTCCGTTATAACCAGTAGATAGGACTTGGTTGTTTTTTACTATTACTGCTCCAACCTTTCTTCTTAGGCAAGTTGAGCGAGATGCTACTAAATATGCCATTTCAATAAAATATCTCTGCCAGTTTGGTCTGTTATTCATAATTATATATATCCTTAAAGTAGTTATGCTAAATTAAAGTTAATCAGTTCATTTCTAAGATAATATTGTTAATTTCAGTTTTCAATTCTTCAGTTTTTTCACGAGCTATTTCAGCAAATTTCATAGAAGAATCAGCAAAAATAATTCCTCTTGAAGAGTTAATTAAAAAGCGTGCGTCTTCTGGAGAATAGAGTGTATTTTCCACAACCTCTTTAAGTGAACCACCTTGAGCTCCTATTCCTGGAACTAAAAACAGTGTTTCAGGCATTAATTTTCTTAATTCACTAAGCTCTTCTGAGTTGGTAGCACCAACAACAGCACCGAACTGAGTATTCGGCAAGTTACTTATATCTGTTGAGATTTGCTTAAACAAATTATTAGGCTTAAGGTAATCAGAGGCAGATGGATTTGAGGTTAGGGCTAAAATGAAAGAGAAGTTTTCTTTGAAAGGAGTTAGAGCTTTAAGAACATCATCTCCCATCAAGGGATTACAGGTAATTGCATCTACTTTCCAATCGAGGAAAAAAGCCTTAGCATAATTAGACATAGTATTGCCGATATCACCTGTTTTTACATCTAAGATAACAGGAATATGGTCAGGAATATAGTTGATAGTTTTTTGTAAAGAGGCAAGAGATTTCAATCCTTGTGAGAGATAAAAAGCAAAGTTGGGCTTGTAACAAGCTACTAAATCTTTAGTAGCATCAATTATTGCTTTATTGAATTCAAAGATTGGGTCTTCACTATCTAAAAGATGAGCAGGTAATTTGCTTAGTTCACTATCTAAGCCAACACAAACATAAGAGTTGTTACTCTTAATTATATTTTTATATTTATTCCAAAATGACATTGAGTTTAGTTTTCCTTTTCAACAATTTTTACAGTATCTTCGCCATCAGTTTCTTGGAATGATACTTTGATTATCTCCTCAGAAGAAGTTGGGACATTTTTCCCTACGTAATCTGCCTTAACTGGTAATTCTCTGTGACCTCTATCAACTAACACAGCCAACTGTATATGTTGTGGTCTTCCAAAATCTAAGATAGCATCGATTGCTGCTCTTACTGTTCTTCCTGTGTAAAGTACATCATCAACAAGAATAACATTTGTGTTATGAAGATCAAAATCAATTTTAGAACCTTTGATAACTGGTTGATGAGAGATTGTTGATAAATCATCTCTATACAGAGTAATATCTAATACTCCAACAGGAACTTCTTTGTTTTCAATTTCAGATAAGATTGCCGATAGCTTTTGTGCCATTGGTACACCACGACTTCTAATCCCCACTAAATAGACATTCTCTAAACCACGGTTTTGTTCAATAATCTCGTGGGCAATTCTCTTTAAAGTTCTGTTGATAGCAGCACTGTCCATAATTTGGCTTTTAACTCTCATCCTTCCTCCGTAGATATTTTTTTACTTATTATCATATTTTTATAGATTATGGGATTTGTCAATAATTTAATAAAATAAGTTATTTTTAGAAGAATTGAGTAGGAGAAAATGGAGGACTTACAGAGATATTAATAGTAAAATTAAAATCTGAACTGTAATCCAAAGTAGTTTAAGGAAAATTGGATTTTGAGTTTATTATCTTCTTCTTCGTAGTTAAATAAAGCTGCATCAACATAGGCATCCATCATGGAGAGAATTACAGTAGAACCTAACCACCAAAAGCCATTATTGCGTTTGTGGATTTCGTCTCCTGCTTTTTTATCCCATTTTTTCCAGTCTTCAGTTGTTGTAGCCTTGCTTCGTTTATCTTTATATTCATTAAATTTATTTTGGTGATATGAGGTTAAGGCAATAAAGCCTAATTCTGAACCTCCCCATAGGAGAGATTTCCAGGGTGCTTCATTGTAGTATTGACCTCCCCCAGGAACAATAAATGAGTAGAATGCTGCCTTAGAAGGTGATTTCCCAGTATCATAAGAATAAAGGGAAATCGAAAATAATAGAATAAGTATAGGATTAAGTATTCTTTTGAACATAGATTTTCTAAAGAATATAGCGTGATAAATCTTCATTATCAACAACATTACTGATAACTGACTTAACAAAATCTTCATCAATTTTTACACTTTTAAATTTCTTAGTAGGCATCTCAAAAAGATAAGTTTCCATTAGTTTATTAAGGATAGTATGAAGTCTTCTTGCTCCAATATCTTCCATTTTTTCATTAGCTTTATAGGCGTAATAAGCAATAGATTTTATAGCTTCCTTAGTGAATGAAAGTTTTACTTTCTCAGTTTGGAAGAGGGCAATGTATTGTTTAGTAAGAGAATTTTCTGGATAGGTTAGAATTTTCTCGAAATCAGAAGCTGTTAAGCTATTGAGTTCAACTCTGATAGGAAATCTTCCCTGAAGTTCAGGAATAAGGTCGGAAGGTTTCGCTACATGGAAAGCTCCTGCAGCAATAAAGAGAATATGGTCAGTTTTGATAATTCCGTGCTTGGTTGGTACATTTGAACCTTCAACAATAGGTAATAAATCTCTTTGTACTCCTGAACGAGAAACATCTGCACTTGATTTCTTATCTGTAGAGGCGATTTTATCAATTTCATCAATGAAAATTATACCTTGATTTTCTACTAAATCTTTGGCTTTTTCCACGACAGTTTCTTTTTTTACTAATTTTTGAGCTTCTATTTCTTTAAAGTAATTAATTGCTTCTTTTACAAAAAATGTTCTCTTTTTCTGTTTATTACTTTTATTCATTATATTGCTGAGCATATCTTGTAAGTCTGAGTCAATAATTTCCAAACTACTATTAGAGAAAACTTCTATCTGAGGTTTTTTAGGCATATCATTAACTTCTATTTCGATTTTGCGCTGGTCTAATTTGCCTTCATCTAACATGGATTCCATTTTAGAGCGAGAACGGTTATATCTCTCAACCCTCTCTTGATAATCTTCTTCTGTTTCATCAATATCTTTACCCCCAATAGGAGAAATTAGTTTATTTAGAACAATCTCACGAGCCTTTTCTTCTGCCTTGATTTGGACTTCCTCTAACATTTGGGCATTGACTTGATTAATTGCTAATGCCATTAATTCTCTAATCATTGATTCAACATCTCTACCAACATATCCAACTTCTGTAAACTTAGAAGCCTCAACTTTTATGAAAGGAGCATTTGCTAACTTGGATAACCTACGGGCAATTTCTGTTTTACCAACACCTGTTGGACCAATCATAATTATATTATTTGGTACAATCTCATTTTGAAGTTCAGGCTCTACTCTTTGACGTCTCCAGCGATTTCTCAGAGCTATAGCTACAGCTTTTTTCGCTTCATCTTGGCCAATAATAAATTTATCTAGTTCTGAAACTATTCTTTTAGGGGTTAATTCGTTATGATCTATCATCTTTTATAATCCTATTTTAATTCTTCAATAACTAAGTTATGGTTGGTATAAATGCAAATATCAGCAGCAATGTGTAAAGAAGTTTCAACAACTGCACGGGTTGATAAGCTACTATTTTCAGATAATGCTCTTGCTGAAGCTAAGGCGTAGTTTCCTCCTGAACCTATAGCACAGATGTTATTATTAGGCTCTAAAACATCACCAACTCCTGTAATTATCAAAATCGCATCTTTTGAACCAGCAATTATCATAGCTTCTAATTTTCTTAAAATTCTATCTGAACGCCAATCTTTTGCTAATTCAACTGCAGCTTTCCGGAGATTACCCTTTGATTCTTTCAATTTAGCATCAAAACGCTCGAATAGTGTAAAAGCATCTGCAGTAGCTCCTGCAAAGCCGGCAATAACTTCACCATTATAGAGGTGTCTTATTTTTCTGGCTGTATCCTTAATTACTGTATGACCCAAAGTTACTTGTCCATCACCACCAATTACTAAATTCCCATCTTTCAAAATACCCAAAATAGTGGTTCCATGAAACTGTTCCATTCTACCTCTTCAATGTTATAGATAACAGGCAATTAGTAATACTAAGATTACTAATTGCCTATGTTAATATTTATAAATTATCTTTATCTTCTTCTTGTAAATTTTCATTACTTTCTTCAGAAGAAGCATTTATCTCACTTTCGTGTAGTATATCAAAACTCAATTGTTTTGCTTTTTTATTCTTCTCTTTAACAAAAGCTAATTCTTCACCACTGACAAAATTCTGGACAATAGCAAAAATGTCTTCAGCTCCTAGTGTCTCTTTGTCTAAAAGCTCAAGTGCTAATGCATCAACCAATTCTCTGTGGGAGGAAACAATATCTTTAGCTCTTTTGTAAGCTGTATCAATAAATGAGTGAATCTCAGAATCCACTATCTTGGCAACTTCTTCACTATGAAGTTCTTTTTGTCCCATTTGTTTACCTAAGAAAACTTCTTGTTCTTTTTTCATTACAGCGAGCGGACCAATTCTCTCACTCATTCCCCAATTACATACCATCTGTTTCACTATATCAGTTGCTCTATCAATATCGTTAGATGCACCAGTGGTAATTTCATTGAATACTATCTCTTCAGCTGCTCTACCTCCTAGTAAATGTACTAACATAGAACTTAAGAAGCTTTTAGAGTAATTCGATCTTTCTTCTCCAAGGAAGTGAGTAGCTCCACCAGTCATGCCTCTTGGTATTATTGATACTTTATGAGCAGGAGAACCATGTTTTTCAAAAAGAGCACAAACTACATGTCCAATTTCATGATAAGAAGTTATTTTTCTTTCTTCATCAGAGACTATTTTACTCTTCTTCTGTTTTCCCAAAGTTAGTTTATCTTTAGCTTCTTCAAAATCATCCATTTCAATAAATTTCTTATTCCCACGTGCTGCGATTAAGGCAGCTTCATTAACTAAATTTGCTAACTCAGCTCCACTAAATCCAGGAGTAGCTCGAGAGATGATTTTTAAATTTACTTCTGGAGATAAAGGTACTTTGCGAGAGTGAACTTGAAGGATTTTGGTTCTTCCATTAATGTCAGGCAAATCAACAATAACCTGTCTGTCAAATCTACCAGGCCTAAGTAAAGCAGGGTCTAAAACATCTGGACGGTTAGTAGCCGCAATGATAATTACAGAATCATTCATTTCAAAACCATCCATCTCTACAAGAAGTTGATTTAGGGTCTGTTCACGTTCATCATGTCCTCCGCCGAGTCCAGAACCTCTATGTCTTCCTACTGCATCTAATTCATCAATAAATGCTATAGCAGGAGCATTTTTCTTAGCTTGGGCGAATAAATCACGAACTCTTGAAGCACCAACACCTACAAACATTTCGACAAAATCAGAACCACTTACACTAAAGAAAGGAACATTCGCTTCTCCAGCAACAGCTTTTGCTAAAAGTGTTTTACCTGTACCTGGACGACCTACTAATAGAACTCCTTTCGGAATTCTTCCACCTAACATTTCAAACTTTTTTGGACTTTTTAGATATTCAACTATTTCAGTTAATTCTTCTTTAGCTTCATCAACACCAGCAACATCATCAAATTTGACTTTTGTTTTTGTGCCATCAAACCTTTTAGCTTTACTTTTTCCAAAGGAGAAAGCTGAATTTTGACCTTTATTCACATTTCTAAACATAAAGAACCAGAAGAAAAGAATCATTAACAAAAATGGTAGCCAAGAGACTAGTATAGATTCCCATCTTGAGGGGACTTTCTCTTTCACAGGTCCATTTGTTTTCTCTATTAATTCTTGTTTAAAATCATAGTCATATTGAGACCAACGAGTATAGTAGGATTGATTATCTACCTTATAGTTAAGTACATCACCTTCAATAACAACTTCTGTAATCGTATTGCTATTGAGGGCGGTCCAAAACTCTTTATTATCTACTTCTTTTTGTTTGTTATTATCTTGCAACAAAGCATAAATAAGAATAGTTGCCAAGACAATAACTATAATAAATGAGTATTTGTTACTACTTGGATTCTTTAAAGGGTTGGGGATTTTGTCCTTTTTAGGATCATTTTGTTTATTTATATCATTCTTGTTATTTTGCTCTTCATTGTTCATGAATATATTTCCTCCTTAAGAATGCCTATGAAAGGGAGATTACGATATTTCTGAGCATAATCCAAGCCATAACCAACAACGAATTCATTGGCTACTTCAAAGCCAATATACTCTACAGATACATCTATTTTGTGGCCACTTGGCTTGTCTAATAATACACAAGTTGCAAGATTACTTGGATTGTGCTTATTGATATATTCTTTAAGATATTGAAGAGAAAGTCCGGTATCTACTATATCTTCAACAATAATTACGTCTCTATCTTGTAAGTTAACATCAACATCTTTTTTTATTTGAACAACTCCTGATGATTTCCTACTATCACCATAACTTGAAATAGCCATAAAGTCTATTTCTACAGGAATAGTTATTGCCCTCATAAGGTCTGCCATAAAAGTTGAAGCACCTTTCAATATGCATAACAATACTGGGTACTTACCACAGTAATCTTTAGATATTTGTTCACCTAATTCTTTAATTCTTGCATGAATTTGTCTTTCATCAAACATTATTGCAGATATATCTTGTATCATAATTTATCCTTTGCTTTTCCGTTCTGCTGAACGCATTTTTTTATTACTAACTTTTTCTAATTCTATTCTTAAAATATTAGTAGTTTTCTTTGTAATAGCAACTCTGTTGTCTATTCTCATTCCACCGACCCAGATTATTTTATTGGCGTCTGTGAAAATTGGTATCTTATCTCTATCGAATTTTGACACTTTTTCGTCAATAAAAAAATCTTTTAACTTTTTGAAACCTGCTAATCCAAGAGGGATGAACTTATCTCCATTCTCCCTATTTTTGATAGTAATAGGAAAATCTATCTCATCATAATCAATAAAGGCTATATTACTATTATTGGATAAAGCTTTTCCCGAGGGAAGCTTTTTTATCTTTTTCATCTTAATTCTGTATTCTCCAAAACTTAAACGAGGTCGAATCGCTTCCAAAGTTTTGGCGTCAGGTAGTTTATTCTTGCTCGATACTGGGTTTTTAGTAGTGAAAATCAAATGATCATACTCTTTTAAAATAAATATTTTGTTGGGGAAATTTATCATCTTGGAACCCTCTGAAGTGAGGATATTCTCGATTTCCATAATATTATTCTGATAAATATCTGAATCTATTCCTGTAATTTGGGAAAGGCATTTCTTAAAAATATAATAGCGAAGTAGTTTTTTAGTATGAATTAATGTTTTAAGGGAGAGTACTATTTGGTCATCATTATGCTTTAGTACATAACGTTTAAATGTCCTGTCTATATGGTCTTCAATAAAGTCTTCTGTTTCAAGCATTAAGGAGGATAGTGAGACTAATTTGTCTATAATCGTTGGATTTAAATTTTCTGAAATCCAAGGGAAAAGTTGATTGCGTATTTTATTTCTTGTAAAAGCACTTTCCTGATTACTCTTATCTTCTCTCCAGGTAACTTCCTCTTCTTCCAGAAAAGAGCAAATCTCATTTCTTGTAAAATTTAAAAGTGGATGGATTATTTTATCTGATTTAGGTAAGATCCCTCTAAGACCAGTAATGCCAGCACCTCTTATAAGATTCATCATCACTGTCTCAGCATTATCTCCTTGATTATGACCTAAGGCTATAGCATCTAATTTATAATCACTGAGTAAGGAATAGAAATAGGACATCCTAATGTCCCGGGCAGTTGCTTCAATATTAGTATCAGATTCTATATTCACTCGATTTATTACCAGATAAAGATTATGAGAAAAGCAAAACTCACGAACAAAATCTTCATCTGCCTGAGAATCATCACCCCGTAAGTTATAATTAACGTGAGCTACTAATAATGATAAATCTAAACTATCTTTAATCATTAATAAGGCTAATAAAAGGGCTGTTGAATCCGGTCCTCCTGAAAAACCAACTAATATCTTACTTCGCTTCTCAATTAGCTTATGCTCAACAATAAAATTATTAAATTTGACAATGAAATCTTTATTTAGCTTTTCTTTAAACATTTGTCCCTATCTATCTTTTGATGTTTTTTTTCAAAATATATTTAACTAATATTTTGGCAAGGAATTTGTTAATTTCTTGATTATTTTCTTAAAATATTAATCAATAAGAGATTAATACCATAATTCTAACTTTTTCAAATTTGATTTATCTTTATCTAAATGCTTGATTTATCTAACCCTCCTAATTCTCTTCTGCTTATCAATTAAACAAGCAAGTCCTGTCCTTGCAGTAGCTCTTTTTCAAAAGCCAGAATATTGTGCTTGAAAGATGACCTGCTTAAGTCTTCCAAACCGCACTCGGAAGTGTCCTGATATATTATCAATGATTAATTGAGTCACTTGCCGAGATGATGACAGAGGCCTTTTATAGTACTACTTAAGTTAGGCAAAAAGATAATATAAGCGGAAGAAATGACCTGAAGTATTCTTAAAACATTGACATCAAAATCTTAAATTTTTTGTTCTATTTTTAAAAAAGAATAGTTTAGGTAAAGCCTATGCGACTTCAGTTAATACTTGAAGTATATAAAGATTATTTATCCTTTAGTGTTGATTTTCATTTGGTGACTTAAAAGTTCAAAAGTCTTAGATATTTTTAGCGTGTAAAAAAATGATTGACACAAACTCTCCTCTTTTGTTTTTAAAGGAATATAGAGAACATGCAGAGGAATTTAAGGATGAATAAAAAGAAGATAGTAGTAGATAATTTTAAGAGCCTCAGAAATATTTGCCATGCCAATCCTGTGGAATATTTACAAAAATCTCAAGATTACAGAAAGGAGTATGCAGGACTAAATAAGATTCATTTCTTATTTGTTGATGCTTATGCCTACAGTAAGATTGGGCGATATGATCTTGCAGAGCCTATTTTAACAGAAATATTGAGTATGGCTATTCAGGATAAGGACTTCTTTTTCTTAGTGCATGGTAATCTCTTACTTAGTCAATGTTATCGTAAAGATATACACAAAGCATTGATATTTTTGGAGACAGCTGAAGAATATGCAAGAGAGGCCCAAGAGTCTCTCCTTTTGGTTGCTTGTTTGGCTTATCTTGGTGATTATTATTTCACGCAGAACAAATTCGATTTAGCAGAAAATTTCCATCTACAAGTTCAAACAATGTTAGGAAAAGATGAAGAAACTGACATCAAGCTTCAATCATTACTAAGTTTAGCTAATACAAGTATCGCAGCTAAGAAGTATAAAAATGCCCTGAATTACCTTTTCAAGGGAAAGGAAATTAGTGAAAGAGGAAATAATAATCATTTCAGTTTAATCTTCAAGACAACTTTAGCAAATGCTTTACTGGAGTTGAAACGCTACGATGAAGTTGAAAAGTTCCTTTTAGAGGCAATCGAACTAAGTATTGCTTTAGGATTGGGGATACAGCAAATTCAAGTATTATTCAGCTTAGCTGTACTAAAACTAAAAAGCAAATTCCCGCAAAAAGCATTAACATACTTGGATAACTGTTATGCTCTATCTTTGGAGAAAAAATTTGATCAACCTGAATTCT
The DNA here is from genome assembly GCA_963692475.1 of Cloacimonadales bacterium (SeqCode). GTDB lineage: Bacteria > Cloacimonadota > Cloacimonadia > Cloacimonadales > JAFGVF01 > JAEKNW01. Next base: position 737,917 of record OY829950.1, on the reverse strand, counting down.
ATATGGATTTATATAATAATTATGCCATTGCCCACGCTTTAAATGAGGATTTTGACCAGGCAATAACCTTCCTTGACAAAGCTACTGCTTATGCAAAAGATATAGGTGATAAGATTGCTGAGCAAGAAATCTATCTTAACTTAGCTAAAATACTGTTGAATGTAAGGCAGTTCGACAAGGCAGAAGCATTGTTGTTACGCAGTTTAAAAAGCAGTAAAAAATATAAGCTTCATGATCATATTCTTGTTGCTAAAGAAATTCTGGCTAAGCTATATTTAAGTAAAAAAGACTATCCAAAGAGCTTCAAATTGATGCAAAAAATACATAGGGAATTACGCAAAGAAATCACTCAGCTAAAAGATGAATATCATAGAAGTGAAGTTCAAAATTTTAATTTTAACTGTGATAATAAAACACCGCAAACTCAAACTAACTCCTCACTATATAAAGAGTTTGTTGGAATTAGCGATTGTGCTCGTAAGGTACTGCATGATGCTATGTTAGTTGCTAAACAAGCCAATGTTAATGTCTTGATTCGTGGTGAATCTGGTACTGGAAAGGAAGTTGTGGCTAACCTAATTCATAAACATAGCCTGAGAAAAGATTATCCTTTTGTCCCTATTAATGCAGCTGCTATTTCATCAAGTTTGATGGAAAGTGAGCTTTTTGGGCACAAGAAGGGTTCTTACACAGGTGCTATAACAAACGAAAAAGGAATCTTTTTAAAAGCTCACAAAGGGACTTTGTTTATTGATGAAATAACCGAGATACCAGTTGAGTTTCAAGCAAAACTATTGCGAGTGCTCGAGAGTAAAAAAGTAATTCCTGTGGGAAGTAACAGTGAAGTAAATTTTGACACTCGTATAATATCCTCCACAAATAGATCCATTAATGACATGGTTGCTAAAGATTTATTTAGACTAGATCTCTTTTATCGCATCAATACTATTGAAATTTTTCTTCCTCCACTTAGAGACAGAAAGGAAGATATCCCAATATTAGTTGAACACTTTGTTAATATCTTCTGTAATGACAACAAGTGGATTGTTCCCACGATAGATTCATCTTTCATCCAACGCTTACAAGAATATAGTTTTCCTGGTAATATTAGAGAATTAAAAAATATTATTGAAAAGTTGTTTATCTTAGGGGAAAGTAGTTCTTGGAATGCATGCCTTCTGGACAAAGTATGCGACTTAGGAAAAGTAATCAAAAAAAATGAAAAGCATGAAGAATCAAGTGAAAAAGAGAGAATTATTAAAGCCTTAATTCGGTTTAAAGGCATTCGTAGAGACGCTGCAAGATTTTTGGATATGAGCAATAGCACAATGACAAGACGAATTGATAAATATGGTTTAGAAGGTTATACTAGTATCCATCAAGCAAGGAAATCAACTAAGAAATAATAGCAAATATGGAAAATGAGGACTTAAGTTTTCATCTTGGAGTTTTCATTTTCACTTGATATCTGAAAACTTCTTTAAATATCAATTTTTCTTACACAAGTTATCTACTTGAGAACAAATCCTTTAAATACTTCTATTTAATAACTTATTATTGGCTTCTATTTTGCACTTATAATCCCAAATGGTGCAATAGAGCTTTAGAGAAGAGTGCAAATTCTTTTAGCAAAATAGCTTGCAGAATTCTGACGCATATAATATATATATTCGGAAGAATTATGTAAGTTACTTTTGCAAATGAATATAGTGCTATTCTAAAAGATCTACTGCATTATTTGGGATAATGACTTAATAATAGCTGATTTTTTAGTTATTTATGCAAAAAAGCTCATAATTAGAGCAAGTAATTCTAAATGTTTAAAAAAATTATAATATAAAGGAGTATTTAATATGTCTCTAAAAACTTTTCTTATTTTCTTAACTTGTATGGTCTTCTTTGGTGTAAGCCTTAGTGGAAGTGAACATTCAGTGCAATTCAATCAGAATGGGCAATATGTTGATTGTGGAAGTTCAGCTTACTATGATCTATCTAATAATCTAACAATTGAAGCTTGGATTTATCCTGAGAATTTTAAATCTAGTAAATGGGAAAATACTATAGCCTCTAAAGTATATTGGACTGCCTCAAATACCTATGGTTGGAGTTTTCGCTATGGGTCAGCATTGAGAATACTAGAATTTAATATGAGTGGAGGTGCTAATATCTGGATTGATTGCACTGCAAATTATGTGTTAACTTTGAATACTTGGCAACATGTAGCTGCTACTTACAATGGTGCAGTAGTTAAATTATATGTAAATGGTGTTGAAGTAGCTTCTAAAAATGCCAATTATAGTATTCCCGCTGCTCCGAAGAAACTCTGTATTGGGGCTATTGATCAAACAGGGGATTGGCGTAATATGGTTGGTTGTATTGATCAAGTTAGAATCTGGAATACAGCTCGTTCCCAATCTCAAATAGCTGATAATCTCTACAACTCAGTAACTTCGGATAATCTTTTAGCTGAATTTCTCTTTAATACAGGTTCTGGAACAATAGCAACAAATAGTGCAAATAACAGCTATAATGGCACTTTAGTAAATGCATCCTGGTCAGATAATGTTCCTTATTATTCAATAAATATAAATACTGGTAATATATACGGTGTAAACATATCTACAGGCACTGAAGATTATGGTATTGATCCTGAAACAATTAGCCTTCTAAGTGGCTTTAATGGCACAATCACAGCAGAAAAGGATAACTATGTATGGAGCTTAGCTAGTGGCTCAGATAGCAATATCTTAAGCAATTTAAATAGCAATAGAAATATCTCTTTTGTGGGAACTTTTACTTTAGATGACCCAGTTACAGGATTTACTTATAGTGGACAGGAGGATGTGCAAATTACAGCTAACGAAGCTACTATTGAGACATTAGGAGTTCCTTCACCTGCTAATACTACTGAAAATGATATTGTAATGGTCTTTAATGCTTCAACCACTAGTGACATAAAAGTAGCTGTCCCTGCAGGCACTTGGTATGTCATAGCCTATTATAATGATCCAGAGAATGGAGGATTAACTTGGCATGAGGGAAACCCCTATCCTGCTATTGGTGAAAGTGAAGTTTTATTCTCTAATATTCCCTTTGCTGCTAAGGGAGAAGTGCCCATTATTATTTCTCAAGAGGATGTTACTCTCCCTATAACCTTGGCTTCTTTTACTGGAAGATATATAGGAGAAAACACAGTTAGTTTGGATTGGATGACCCATAGTGAATCTAATTTGAGTTGTTTTAGCATTTTTAGGGCTGAAGAGAATGACATTGCCTCTGCTTTACAAGTTGGTTCTATGATTGATGCTACTAATACAGCTTTAACTCAATCTTATAGATTAGTAGATAAGAATTTTAGCCATAATGGAACATATTATTATTGGCTTAAAATCTCTGAACTTGATGGTAGCAACTATTTTCATGGTCCAATCACTGTTCTTATTAATGAAAATAACAATACACCAGTTATAGAAATTCCTACTAAAAATAGACTTCATAGTGCCTACCCTAACCCCTTCAATCCTTCAACAACAATTTCCTATACTCTTCTAGAAGCAGGAGATGTGAAAATTGAAATTTTTGATATTCTTGGTAGAAAAGTCTGGAGTAAATCAGCAAGTCATAATTTCCCAGGTCTATATAGTGTTGTTTGGAATGGCTTGAATAACAGAGGTGAAGAAGTAGTAAGCGGAGTTTATTATTGCCGTTTATCAAGTGGAAATTATAGAGAAACTAACAAAATGGTGTTAATGAAATAGTGTCTTGCTCCGCAAGAATGAAAAATGAATAGATAATAGTGAAAATTATAAGAGCCTCGTTAATGCGGGGCTTTTCTTCATCTTAATGGAAATGTTTCTCAAGAAGAGATGTATTGGAAGAGTTGCTCTAACTATTGAACAGATAAATCATCTACTTTATAGATTAGTAAAAAAAACATTTGACTATTTTTGAAATTCTTAGAAATTCGGATATTATGGAAAAAAATATAAAAACTAATAAATTTATAATCGCGATTGATGGTCCTGCATCATCAGGCAAAAGTACAACAGCTAAAGAGTTAGCCAAGAACTTAGAATATGTTTATTTAGATACTGGGGCTATGTATCGTGCTTGTGGTTTGCAATCTCATAAAGAAAACATTTCCTTAAAGGATATTCCTGCATTAACCAAGATGATGCAAAATATAAGAGTTGAGATAAAATATTCTCAACCTAATAATATTGTTTTGCTTAATGGGGAAGATGTCTCTCAGCAAATTAGGGAACCTCATATTGGTAAGTTGGCCTCTGATATATCAGCAATTGGAGTTGTTAGAGAAGGAATGACCACTTTACAAAGAAAGTTGGGTAAATCTAAGGGAATTGTTATGGATGGTAGAGATATCGGAACAGTGGTGTTTCCTAATGCTGACTTTAAGTTCTTTATGGTTGCAGATATTGATGAAAGAGCTAAAAGAAGATTTTTAGAAGAAAAGGCAAGAGGTTCCCAGAAAAGCTTTGAAGAAGTAAAAGCAGAGTTAGCTCAAAGAGATTATAATGATTCTCACAGGGATATAGCTCCCTTAAAGCAAGCAGAAGATGCAATTATTATAGATTCAACAAATCTTACTATTTCTGAACAAGTTAAAAAAATCCTTGAAATAATTAAGGTTGGAAAGTGAAAACATATTATAAAGTAATATCAAGGGCTACAAGATGGATGTTTAAGTATATCTTTGGTTTAAAAATAGTCTCTGAAGGCGATTATTCTGAAGTAATCAAAGAGAGATGTATCATAGCTTCAAACCACTTGTCAAACTTTGACCCGCCATTAATTGGTAGTACAATGCCTATTGCTATTCATTTCTTAGCAAAAGAAGAATTGTTTAAAGTTAAGCCTTTAGGTTGGTTAATCTCTAAATTTAATGCCACCCCCATTAGAAGGGGAGTTGTTGATACAAGGGCAATCACCAAAATAAATGAAATATTGAATAAGGAAGAGACTATTGTTATTTTTCCTGAGGGCTCTCGAAAGTCTTTCACTGCTAAGCCAGGTATTGGACTTCTCGCTATGAATACTCAATCTCGAATACTTCCTATCTATTTAGAAAACAGCAATCACCTTGTTCAATGTTTATTCAGGATTAAAAGATTGAAAATGTATATTGGGAAACCTTTAGATAAAAGTTATTATGAAAATTTAGAGTTAAACAAAGAAAGCTATAGACAACTTTCTAAAAATATATTAGATATAATAAACGGATTGAAAGATAAAAAGAATGGAAATTAGATTAGCAAAAAATTCAGGTTTCTGCTTTGGTGTAAAAAGGGCTATTAAGATGACTAAGGATGAGGCCCAAAAAAGACAGGAAAAACTGGTCACCATTGGTCCTATTATTCATAATCCACAAGTTGTGAATAGGTTAGAAGATATTGGAGTGTTTTCTGTAGATGATATTGACCAAATTAAAGAGACTCCTGCAATTATTAGATCACATGGTATAGCTAAAGAAGCTAAAGAGGCCTTGGCTGAAAGGGGTGTTGAAGTAATAGATGCTACATGTCCTTATGTAGAAAAATTACAATCAACAGGAGAGAAATTATCCCGAGAAGGTTATTTTGTTGTAGTATTAGGAAATAGAGAACATCCAGAAGTTTTAGCTTTGACATCTTATTTAAAAGGAAAATATTTAGTGGTTGAAGGTCCAGAAGAAATCGTTGATTTAAAGGCGAAAAAGGTGGCTTTGATATCACAAACTACTCAAACTTATGAAGTTTTTAAAAAATTAGTAAAAAAATTACTTGACACAACTTTTGAGTTACACATAGTTAATACTATTTGTAGTGCTACCACTATAAGACAGGATTCAACTCGGCATTTAGCACAAGATAGTGACATTATGATTGTTATTGGTGGAAAGATGAGTTCTAACACGAAAATGTTAGCTAAAATCTCGGAAGAGTTTTCTGAGACTCATCATATTGAAACCAAAAAAGAGTTGAAAAATGAGTGGTTCATTAGCAAAAAGAAAATTGGAATTAGTGCCGGAGCATCAACTCCGGATGATTTAATTATTGAAGTTTATAATAAAATTATTAATATAAGCGGGAGTGGGGTGATAGTTAATTCTATTAACGAAATTCCTGTGTTTAAGGAGGAAACCCGATGAGTCTTACTGAAAACGAAGTCAAAACTCAGGTGCCTGCAGATACTGCAGTAGAAAATAGTGCTAAAGAAAAGCACGAAATGTCGAAAGTGAATGGATTTAGCGATGAAGATATGCTAAAGATGTATGATGATTCATTCTCTAATTATGAATCTGGTCAAATAGTTACCGGAACAGTAGTTAGTGTTAATGATCGCGAAGTCTTAGTAGATATCGGTTACAAATCAGAAGGTTCTATACCAATTGGTGAGTTTACTTATTCAGGTTCACCTGATGTAGGTAGTGATATCAAAGTCTACATTGTTAAAGTAGAGGATGGGGAAGGTAAAGTTAAACTTTCCAAAAAACAGGCAGATTTCCAAGAAAATATTCAAAAACTTCAAGCTTCTTTTGAAAAAGAAGAAATCATTGAAGGAATATTCAGACGCCGTGTAAAAGGCGGAATGATTGTTGAAGTATTCGGTTTAGAAGCCTTTTTACCAGGTTCTCAAATTGCTCTTAAGCCTATTCCAAATTTAGATCAATTCATAGGGAAAACAGCTAATGTTAAGATTATCAAATTAGATGGTGATAGAAAGAACATTATTGTATCTCGTAAAGATGTATTAGAAGAAGAGCTTACAGAAAAGAGAGCATATTTAAGAGATAAAATTGAAGTTGGTGCAGAACTCGAAGGTGAAGTTAAAAACATAACCAACTACGGTGCTTTTATTGATTTAGGTGGAATCGACGGATTGCTTCACATCACTGATATGTCTTGGGGAAAAATTAATCACCCATCAGACATTCTAAATATTGGAGATAAACTTAAAGTAAAAGTTACTGCTTATGAGGCTGAAGGTGAAAAAGTATCATTAGGCCTTAAACAATTAGTTCCTCAACCTTGGGAAAACATTGAATCCAAGTATGAGGAAGGAACAAAAGCTAAAGGTAAAGTTGTTAACTTAACTCCTTATGGTGCTTTTGTTGAATTAGAACCAGGTGTTGAAGGACTTATCCATATCACAGAAATGTCATGGACTAAAAAGATTACTCATCCAAACCAGATTCTTAAGTTAGATGAAACAGTTGAAGCTATTGTTCTTTCTGTTGATAAAGAAAGAAAAAGAATTGCTTTAGGTTTAAAACAGATGGAACCAAATCCTTGGGTAGCTATTGATATGAAATACCCAGAAGGAACCATTCTAAAAAGAAAAATAAAAAGCTTAACTGATTTTGGTGTATTTGTTGAAGTTGAAGATGGTATTGATGGCTTAGTACACGTATCAGATATTTCTTGGACTAAGAGAATCTATCATCCAAAAGACATCTATAAGAAAAATCAAGAAATTGAAGCTGTTGTACTTTCAATAGACAAAACTCTTCATAGAGTTGCTCTTGGAATCAAACAACTTCACGAGGATCCATGGCAATCACTAAATGAAAAACTACCTTTGAATACAGAATTGATTGGAAAAATATCAAAACTTATTCCTAAAGGTATTTTAGTTGATATCGAATCTGATGGTGAAATTGTAGAAGGTTTTGTCCCAGTTTCTCATCTTGCTATTCCAAAATTAGAGACTCCAGATGAGTATTTTACTGTTGGAGAAGAAATCCCATTAAAAGTTATTGAACTTGATATGGATAACAGAAGATTAATTCTCTCAGTAAAAGCTTTCTTCTTCTCAAGAGATCAGGAAAGTTTAAACACTTATGTTGATTTTCATAAAGCTCAACATGAAGAGATTATGAAAAAGAAAGAGGCTAAAAAAGCTAAAGCTGAAGCTAAAAAAGAAGCTAAAAAAGCCAATGATGTAGCTGAAGAAGTAGTAGTAGAAGAGGTTGTCGAAGCTCCTGAAGCTCCTGTTGCTGAAGAAGTAGTAGCAGTCGAAGAAGTTGTTAAAGCTCCTGTTGCTGAAGAACAAACTGAAGAAACTACAGAAGAAGACACTGAGGTTAAAGATGAAGTAACTGAGACTACTGACGTGGTTGAAGAAGATACTGAAAAATAGAATTAACCATTGTGTTACAATAGATTACAGGAAGATTGATTTAATCTTCCTGTTTCTTATTTGTAGATTTTTTTCCACAAAACAAGTTCTTATTTGCTAACTAAAATAGCTTATTAATACTTATATTCTTTAGATAAAAGAATTGAAATGGTTCAACTATTTGCTGATTTTACTACTAAAATAGAAGATTATTAATGTTACAAATTAATTTATTATAAAAATACATTTTACTAAATAGCTTAAAACCTCATTATAACGGGATTTTATAACTATTAATGAAGGAAATAATAAATATCCAATCAAGTTCATAGCTTTTTCTTGACAACAATATTCTCAATTGTATTATTTACATAATCAAAATTTAGTCAAAGGAGTGTAAAATATGAGACAAAAGGTGATAATCATGGGTGCTGCGGGAAGAGATTTCCACAACTTTAATACTTTTTTCAGAGATAATGACCAATACGAAGTAGTAGCTATTACAGCTACTCAGATTCCAGGTATTGATGACAAAAAATATCCTGCTCAATTAGCTGGTTCATTGTATCCAAATGGTATTCCCATTTTACCGGAGTCAAAGCTTCCTAGCTTAATCAAAGAACACAATATTGACTTAGTAGTTTTAGCTTATAGCGACCTTCCTCATGAGAGAGTAATGCATAGTGCTGCCTTAGTTAATGCAGCTGGTGCTGATTTTATGATGATGGGACAGAAAAATACCGCTATCAAAACCACCAAGCCATTAGTTACTATATGTGCTGCTCGTACTGGTTGTGGAAAGTCACAAACCACAAGAGCCGTTGTTAGGTATTTTAAGGAAAAAGGTCTTAAGGTTGTTTCTATTAGACATCCAATGCCTTACGGAGATTTAGTTAAGCAAAAAGTGCAACGCTATGAAACTTTAGATGATTTAGTTAAGCACCAATGTACAATTGAAGAGATGGAAGAGTATGAACCACACATTGCTATGGGAAGTATAATCTATTCTGGTGTCGATTACGAAGCAATTGTAAGAGAGGCAGAAAAAGAAGCTGACATTATCCTCTGGGATGGTGGAAATAATGATACACCTTTCTATACTTCAGATAAAGAATTGAAAATTGTAGTTGTTGATCCACATAGACCAGGACATGAGATTACTTATTATCCAGGCGAAACAAATGTTAGATTAGCTGACATTATCATCATCAATAAAATAGATTCAGCTGACGCAGAAAACATTTTTGAAGTAAGAGAAAACTGTAGAAGTGTAAATCCAAAAGCTATAATCATCGAAGCAGCTTCTCCTGTATTTGTAGAAGACCCATCAATTATTGCAGGGAAAAATGTTCTTGTAGTTGAAGATGGTCCAACTCTAACCCATGGTGAAATGACTTATGGAGCAGGTATGGTTGCAGCTGAGAAATGCGGTGTAGCAGATACTGTTGACCCACGTCCTTGGGCTGTCGGAGAAATTGCTGATACATTTGCAAAATATCCTGATATTGGAATTCTACTTCCAGCTATGGGCTATGGAGAACAGCAGATTAAAGATTTAGAAGAGACAATCAATAGTGTTGAATGTGATGCAGTAGTGATTGGAACTCCAATTGATTTAAGAAGAATAGTTAATATTAAAAAACCATCTGTAAGAGTCACTTACGAGCTTCAAGAAATTGGTAAGCCAACTCTAAGTGATATTTTGAAAGAAAATGGATTCTAAATATTGACAAAAAGATTTAGAAAATAAAAATTGAACATCGGAGACTTACCCAGTGAGTCTCCTTGTTTTTTCTAAAATAAAAAATTAATGTGGAGGAATAAATGGCAAAGAAAGCTGTATTAGCTTTAGGTGGAAATGCAATTATTCAAGCTGGACAAAAAGGTACTATTACTGAACAGTTTAAGAATACTCGAGATAGTTTGGGTGGAGTTGTTGAATTAATCAAGCAAGGTTATCAATTAGCAATATCCCATGGGAATGGTCCACAAGTAGGAAATATGCTTATTCAGCATAATGCAGGAATTCAAAAAGGTGTAGCTCCGCTACCATTAGGTGTTTTAGTTGCTGCTACAGAAGGAACTATGGGTTATATGATTGAGCAAAGCTTACAAAACAAACTAATCAAAGAGGGAATTGATAATAAAGTTATTACTATCAACTCACAAGTTGTAGTTTCAGAAGATGACCCAAGTATGCAAAATCCTTCGAAACCAGTAGGACCTTTCTATTCAGAGGCAGAAGCTAAAGCTTTAGAAGCTGAATTTGGTTGGCACATAGTTGAAGATGCTGGTCGTGGCTGGCGTCAAGTTGTTGCTTCTCCAAAACCTATTGATATTATCCCTGCTGACACTATAAAGCAATTAGTTGAAGATAATCAGATTGTTATTGCTTGCGGTGGTGGTGGAATTCCAGTCATCAGAGAAAAGGATGGTACTTTGGATGGTATTGATGCAGTTATTGATAAAGATTTTGCTTCGGCTTTATTAGCTGAAAAAATTGGTGCTGAATTCTTAGTTATTCTTACTGGTGTAGATAAAGTGGCTATTAATTTCGGTAAACCTGATCAAAAAGAGTTAGATGAATTGACTATCGAAGAAGCTCAAAAATATTATGATGAAGGACAATTCCCTAAGGGAAGTATGGGTCCTAAAATTCTTGCTGCAATAAGTTTCATTAAAAATGGTGGTAAAAAGGTAATTATTACTTCCATAGAAAGAATAGTAGATGCTTTTGCCGGTAAGACTGGTACTATTATCAAAGGTTAATTTGAATGGGGAGAATACTCCCCTTTATTTTATTTATTTTTTTTATACAATTCTAAAGCGATAAAGATAACTTAATATAAAAATACTTGCCAAAATATTGATAAATGAGTATATTAGTCTTTATAGATAATAATCGATTTGGAGGAATTATGAAACGATTAATTAGTGTGATTTCAATATTAACTATTGTAATCTCTTTGTTCTCATGGCAATTAGATAGACAAGCCCAATTCCCAGTGAATTTATACTCTATCGACCGTGCTGGAAACAATGTTGTAATTGGTGGAGGAAGTGGTGGTGTAGGATATTCCACAGATAACGGTGAAACTTTTAGTTTTGTCATGACTCCAACCTTTAATGCTTCTTCAGGTGTATATAATGATGCTAATGATGTATCATTTGCTGATGCGAATCACGTTGCAATAGCTTCTGAAGATGGAATGGTTATCCTCTCTGAAGATGGTGGTGCTAGTTGGAGCCAAGCTCCTCAGGTTGCAGCTCTCTTTGGTGCTGATGATGCGGAAGGTATAGTTTACCATGCAGATGGTAAGATATGGGTTTCAGGAGCTAATGGAAAAATAGCTTATTCTGATGATTTTGGTCAAACTTGGGTTCTTCAAAATACTCCAGGTACTGACACATTATATAAAATGTCTATGAATAGTTTAGGTACAGGTTTTGTTGCATGTAACAATGGCTCACCTGACCAAGCTAAACTATATAAAACAACTAATTTTGGTCAAGATTGGGAAGTTTTACCAATCGGTACTCCTAATGAATTAACTAATTTTGCTGTTGAACAATATGGCAACTTAGTAGTAGTAGTAGGTGACGACGGCTCAATAAGTTATAGTAATGATAATGGTGTAAACTGGGAACATCATATTGACTTAAGTGATGCTCGTTTAACTGGCGTTACTATGAATGGTGCTGAAGGTTATGCTGTTGGTTGGAATGGTGTTGTTGTTAAAACAACAGATTCATGGGTAAATGTTCAAGTTATAGAAAATGATTGGAATTATTACTCACAAGATATTATTTACGATGCTAATGGCGATGCAATGCTTGCAGGTTGGTATGGTACTGTTGCTAAATCAACTGATGGTGTAACTTGGATAGAAAAAACTGTCTCTTCAGTGGATAATTATAGTATCTCTCTTATAGATGAAAACAACTGGTATCTAATTGGAGATAAAGGAACTATCTTTAAAACAACTAATGCTGGTATGGATTATACAAAAATCTTTGTAGAACCTTATAATGACATAGATATCAATGTTTTCCAAACATCACACTTCTTCAATGTTAATGAGGGAGTAGTAACCGGAAAAACTTCTGGTGTAGTTTATAGAACTACTGATGGTGGTAATAACTGGAGTGGTTATCAAATTCCTGGTGTTACAGCTACTAAAACAATGTATGCTTTCGAATTCTTAAATGATAATACTGGTTGGGTATTTGGTTTTGCATCTGTAGCTGCTAAAACAACTAATAGCGGTGAAGATTGGACTCCAATAGCTTTATCAGGTATCACTAATAATGATAACATCTATTGTGCTCATGCTTTTGATGAGAATAATATTGTTTTAGGTGCTAAGAATGGTGTGATTTACAGAACTAACGATGGCTTAAACTTTACTTCAATAACAATAGGAAGCACAAATATCAATGATATTTATTTCCAAGATGCTGATCATGGTGTTGCTGTTAATACAGCAGGAGACATATATTATACCACTAATGGTGGTTTAACAGCTGGAGATTGGATGTTAGCATCTGAATCAGCTGGTGATGACCTCTTCACTATTTATGAAGCTTCTAACGGAACTTTAGTAGTTGGTGGATACAGTGCTGATGCCTCTAATCTTGGTACTACTTGGGCAATGATGCAATCAACTGATAATGGTGCAACCTGGGCAGAAATCAATCTTCCTGAAACAGAATTCAACCCTGTAAGAATTATGGATATTGCTGGTTGGGATAATAATGTTATTGCTGTTGGAAAGAATCAAGTAGTATATTCAGGAACAGTAGATGGCGAAACACCTCCTCCTCCTGATTTTGCAGTAGATTTATTCTTCTCAGAATACATCGAGGGTTCATCTAATAACAAAGCTTTAGAAATTTTTAATGGAACAGGACAAGATATTGATTTAACATCTTATACTGTAAAAACTGGTTCAAATGGTGGTGAATGGAACAATGAATTAGTTTTAGAAGGTACTTTAGCTCATGGCGAAGTTTATATCATTGCTAATGCAGCTGCAGTTCCAGCAATTCTTGATATTGCAGATGTAACTAGTACGGTTACCTATTTTAACGGTGATGATGCAATTGGGCTCTTCTTAAATGATATTATGATTGATGCTATCGGTGTTTATCAAGTAGATCCAGGTACAGCATGGGATGTTGCAGGTGTTACTGGAGCAACTCTTAATCATACTTTAGTAAGAAAGGCTGATGTTGTAGAAGGTACTACTGATTGGGCTGCCTCTGCAGGAACTGATATGGCTAACTCTCAATGGTTAGTATATGAAAACGATGACTTTAATTATATCGGCTATCATGATTTTGCTGGTGGTGCGGGTGACATGGTAGCAATGCCTACTTTTGACCCAGCTCCTGGCTCTTATGAAGAATCAGTAAGTGTTACTATAGCAACTGAAACACCTGGTGCTTCTATTTATTACACCTTAGATGGTACAATTCCTACTGATAGCTCAACTATGTACACTGGTGCTATAAATCTTACTGCAACAACTACTATCAAAGCTATTGCTTATGCAGATGATTTAGAACCATCATTTGTGGCTACAGCTAACTATACTGTTATTAATACTATTGATGTTACTAATGTAGCTGAGTTAAGAGCTGGGCTTATGGATGGAACAATTTATAATTTAACATCTGAAGTTGTTGCTACATTCATTCAAACTTATCGTAACCAAAGATATATACAAGATGCTACTGCTGGTGTACTAATTGATGATGACTTAGGTTTAATCACTAGTACTATTAATGTTGGTGATGGAATTACTGGTATTCAAGGTACTCTTAGCGAGTATAATGGAATGCTTCAGTTTACTCCTGTTCAAGATGTTGCTTCAATTACTTCAACAGGTAATGAAGTTACTCCAGTTATAGCAACTATCCCACAACTAATTTCTAATTTCAACACTTATGAAGCAAGAGTAATTGCTTTAGAAAATGTTCATTTCACTGCTACAGGCGAATTTGCTAATGGTATGATCTATGAAATATCTGATGGTACAAATACTTATAACTTCAGATCTACTTTCTATGATGTGGATTATATTACTACTGAAATTCCTGGTGGTGTAGGGACTATTAAAGCAATTCCAAATTCTAGAATAGAAGGGGAATTTATTACTGCTCGTACATTAGCAGACTTCACCTTTGGACCTATTGTTAATCCAGCTCCCAGTAATTTAGCTTACGAAGTTACTGAAAGCACAGTTACATTAACTTGGGATGCTCCTACAGATGCTACTAACTTAACTGGCTATAAAGTATATAGAGATGATGCTTTCTTGGCTCAAACTACAGCAGCGGTATTAACATACACTGATGAAGACTTAGCTGATGGAGATTATACTTATGCTGTAACAGCAATGTACGGAACTGATGAATCACTTCCTTCTAATAGTGTTATGGTTCATATTGGTGAGACTACAGGTGATGCAGAAGATTTATTCATCTCTGAATACTTAGAAGGTTCTTCTAATAATAAAGCTATTGAAATCTTCAATGGAACAGGTATGCCTGTTGATCTAACCCCTTATGTAGTTAAATCTGCATCAAACGGTGGTGAATGGAATAACGAGCTTAACTTAGAAGGTACTTTAGCTAATGGCGATGTTTTTGTTGTTGCTAATTCAGCTTCTGTTCCTGCGATATTAAACGTTTCAGATGCAACAAGTGCAGTTACTTATTTCAATGGTAATGATGCAATTGGTCTTTTCTTAAATGATGTTATGATTGATGCTATAGGTGTCTATCAAACTGATCCTGGAACAGCTTGGGATGTTGCTGGTGTTGAAGGTGCAACTTTAAATCATACACTAATCAGAAAACCAACAGTTATTGTTGGAAATACAGATTGGGCTGCTTCTGCAGGGACTAATGCTGATGATTCTGAGTGGATTGTTTATGATATTGATGAATTAAGTTTTATCGGTGCTCATGAATTCACAGGTGGAACCCCAGGTAATAATACTGCTACGCCTGTATTCAATCCTACTCCAGGAACTTATAATGACCCAATTAGCGTTACTATGACTTCTGAAACTGAAGGTGCAACTATCTATTATACTTTAGATGGTACAGAACCTACAATGGCTTCTACAGAATATACTGCTGCAATCAATATTGCCGAAACAACTACTGTTAAAGCAAGAGCTTATGCTACTGGTATGGACCCTTCTTATATAGCTACTGCAAACTACACTATTATTTCTATAGTGGATGTTTCTACAGTTGCTGACTTAAGAGCTGGTGCTACTGATGGTACTATTTATAACTTAACTTCTGAAGTTATCGTTACTTATGCTCAAGACTATAGAAATCAAAAATTCATCCAAGATAATACTGCAGGTATCTTAATCGATGATTATAATAATGTTCTTGTTACAGCTTATAATGCTGGTGATGGTGTTACTGGCTTGCAAGGTACAATAAGTATTTACGGAAATATGCTTCAATTTGTTCCTACTCAAGTTGGTCCTGCTGCTTCTTCAACTGGCAACATAGTAACTCCAGTAGAAGTAACAATTTCTGATTTAATGTCTAATTTTGATACTTATGAATCAAGAGTTGTTAAACTTAATAATGTTATGTTCTCAGCTGCAGGTGCTTTTGCTAATGGTACTGTCTATGCAATCACTGATGGTACTGATAACTTTAACTTTAGAACTTCTTTCTATGATGTTGATTATATTGGCTCTGATATTCCTATTGAAACAGGTAATATTATTGCTATACCAAACTCAAGAAATGATGGTGATTATATCACTTCAAGAAATAATGCAGACCTCCTCTTTGACGGAGTTAATCCTCCTGAAAACTTAACTGCTCTGGTAGTTGAGAATGGGGTTATGTTAAACTGGGATACTATCGTTGCTTCACTTATGAGTAAATCTTATATTAACGAACTTGACGAAGTTATCACTGTAGATGCTGACTCAAGAATAGTTGAATTAAGAACTGCAGATAGCTGGAAAGTATATCGTAATGATGTTATGATTGCTGAAGTTGAGGAGATAGAGTATTTAGATCCTATCACTACTGATGGTGTTTATACCTATTATGTTACTGCAATGTATGGTGAAGTTGAATCAGCTCCATCAAATACTGCTACTGTAACAATTGGTGAACCTGATCCTGTAATTATCAGTGATGGCTTTGAAACATATCCAGACTTCTCTTTTGAATTCGGACCTTGGACTATGGTTGATTTAGATACATCTACTACTTATGGCATTGATGGTGTTGACTTCCTTAACTCAGGTATTGCGATGTCATATATAGTATTTAATCCTTCTATGACAACACCAGCTCTTACTGATGAAGCTTATATTGCTTATGAAGGTGATAAATATGTTGTTGCTTTTGCTTCTACTACTCCAACAAATAATGACTGGATGATAACCCCAGCTTTCACTATTGATGAAGAAGCTGATGTATCTTTCACAGCAAAATCAATTACTGACCAATATGGTTTAGAAAGATTTAAAGTCTTAGTTTCTACAGGTTCGACTAACCCTAATGACTTTACTGTTATCTCTGGTGATGCTTATGTTACTGCTCCATTAACCTGGACAGATTATAGTTATAACTTAGATGCTTATGCTGGTCAGACTATTAGAGTAGCTATACAATGTGTATCTGATGATGCCTTTATGTTTATGTTAGATAACTTCAAAGTTACTGCTCCTAATGGCACAGATAACAGCAATAATGTTAATGTTGTTACTACTGAATTACTTGGAAACTATCCAAACCCATTCAATCCTGAAACTACTCTCTCTTACAACCTAAGAGAAGCTGGTGCTGTTACACTTGATATCTTCAATATTAAAGGTCAAAAAGTTAAGACTTTGATTAATGAAAATCAAAGTTCAGGAAACCATACAGTTGTTTGGAATGGTAAAGATGATAATAATAGAAGTGTTGCTTCAGGTGTTTACTTCTACAAAATGAGAAGTGGTACCTATAGTTCAACCAAGAAGATGATCTTAATGAAATAGTATAGCGAAATCTCCTATGGGAAGTGCCTTCATTACTGAATGCATCCCTTGTGAGAATACAGGTATTCTTACCTACAATCGCTTAAACAAAATATAAGAGCCCTGTTAATGCAGGGCTCTTTAATTTAAACTAAAAGGTGTGATCTCAGAGATCAAGATTCCCTATTTTTTCAGAAAAATAGTCCATAGGCAAGAGAATAAACTAAATTTAAGAATAACATAAAGATATCTTGACAGAAATAAGGTAATTCTACAAATGGAATATACTTAAATTGTTTAGAAAGAAAATTATGCTCATAGAATTATCTCAATTATATGAATTTGATAAATTTTATTATTTTTTTATAAAATGCTTGACAGATAATCTAACGTAATATTTTTAAATACTTTATATAATAAAATAAAGAATTAAATATTGTTATAATAAGGAGAAGAAATGACAAAAGCAGATTTAGTAAAAATCATAGCTAATGAAACTGGTATTATAAGAAAAGATGTAAGTGTGATCGTTGATAGTTTCTTCAGCACTACAAAAGATTGCTTAAAAGATGGGAACCATATTGAAATTCGTGGATTTGGTACCTTCAAATTGAAACAAAGAAAGCCAAGAACAGGAAGAAACCCTAGAACTGATGCTACAATACCAGTTCCTGAAAGAACAGTTCCTACTTTTAAATTCTCACGCGAATTTAAAAATGAAATTATAGAAACATTTAAATAAGGAGCACTATTATGCCATGTGGTAAAAAAAGAAAAAGACATAAAATTTCTACTCATAAGAGAAAAAAAAGACTACGCAAAAATAGACACAAGAAAAAATAGAATATTTTAGCTCTCTTCGGAGAGCTTTTTTTTATAAAAAACTATATAAATAAATTAACTCTTAGCTTTCCTCTTAATATCTTCACCCTCTTTATTACTCCTTAATTATTGTCTCAATGAATTTTCAATTATAGGTCGTGTCACTTACGGAGGTCCAATTGATACTTAATAACCTGTCTCTAAAAACATTCTAAAATGACTATTATAAATGGCTCAAGTTCAAGTCTGGTGGAAATTTTATAAATAAACCACATCTTTTAGAATTTCCAGTTAACATCCAACATTAAGTCTTTTTTTTCGGCTCTCTCTCAAGTAGAGTGGGCATAATTTAGTTCATGTGTTTAGTTTTGTCTAAAAGTGGATGTCCATATCAGCAAAATCAATAATAATGTCGCCCTTTGTGGCTTCGTTCAAACTATGCCATCACAAGCCAAGGATAAGATAAATCTTGGGTTCATATATACAGGGTCTAACGAACCCTGCCTATTAGATGACATCCCTTCGGGATTAGATAGATTAATTTCCCAAAAATAAAAACAGAAGGATTAAATTTTTAAATTATTTATCACATTTCCCACTCTCTTTGGAGAGCCTTTTTTTCTAGGCAAAGCTAATCCTTCATTATCTGCTTTATGTCAGATAGTCTATTGGGTGTTTATTAGGGGTTTATTAGGCATCTATAAGCAATCCACTAAGCTGAGAGCCAACAGACAGATGATAGTGAAGATATATTAGTTCAATACACATAATATGATCTTGTAGAAAAGAACAATGCATTAACTAAAAGACATACCTGCTATTATTGTTATAATTCTATTTTTAGAGTCTTATTTTTGGCTCTCTCCAAAGTAGAGTGGGTTAGTTTTATCATGAAACTTGTTTTTACTGAAAGGAGGTGTTAACATCATCAAAAAAAACGAAATATTATCGCCCTTCCAGGGCTAAGATAAATTTAGGTTTCATATATACAGGGTCTAACGAACCCTGCCTATTAGATTAACATCCCTTCGGGATTATATGTGTATTAACTTCCATAAATTGACTATGAATTTGTTAACATCTTACGACAATATTTATCATATTACCCACTCTACTTGGGATAGAGCCTTATTTTTCAAGCAAAACTTACTATAAACAGTAAATTCAAACTCGTAACTTTCTATTATACAATGAATATACTATAATAAAAGTCTCTTTTTTACCACTATACTTGAACTTGAACCTTATAAATGATTAATAAGACCTAACTGAAAAATCAGTTAGGTCTTTTTTGGGATGTTAGGAGCTACTATAATTATAATAGTGGTTTCTTTTTATATTTTAGGGAGATGTAAAAAACTAAAAATATGCCAATACTAATTAGAATCCACATTGTTGATATAAGAGGATGGGCTGTAAAGCTTGTTATTTGGTAGAATAAAGTTGCGATAATCCATGCTAAAACTGTCAAATACGCTACCGCAAAGATTGTCCAGTTGAGATTAGTCTCTCTATAGATTGCACCTATAGCAGCAACACAAGGTGCATAGATTAGAATGAATAGTAAATAAGCATAGGCAGCGAATTTATCATTATTAAAGCCTTGTTGCACATAGCCTACTAAAGCAGAACTTTCCTCTTCTTCATCTGATTCAATCCATCCAAAACCTGCTGGGATAGCAATAAAAGCATCTTTAATTCCAGTCCAAAAAGAAAAATCTTCATCTAAGCTTGGTTCAGAGCTCCAATTAGGATCACGTTGAGAATATAGTGCATCCATTGTTCCAATAACTGCTTCTTTGGCAAAGATGCCGGTAAAGAGGCCAACAGTTGCAGGCCAGTTGTCTTCAGAAATCCCCATTGGTTTGAAGATAGGTGTGGTTTTCTTCCCAATCCAAGTGAGTACGGAATTAGAAGAATCATTGTTTCCAAAACTACCATCTGTTCCAATTGAATTAATAAAAGATACTAAAACAACTATTAAAAGAATTACTTTTCCAGCTTTTATCATGAAAGATTTTAACTTGTTCCAAGTGTGTAACATTACACCGTTGAAAGTAGGAATGTGATAGGTCGGAAGCTCCATTACGAAGGTGGCTACTTGACCTTTCAAAATAGTAGATTTGAAGAGAAATCCAGAAATGACTGCTAAGATTATTCCACTAAAATAGATTGAAAACATTATTAATCCGGCAGTCTTGGAAAAAAATGCGGATATTAGAAGAGTATAAACAGGTAAACGAGCTCCACAAGACATAAATGGATTCATAAGGATTGCTAACATTCGATCTCTGTTATTCTCTAATGTTCGGGTAGCCATGATAGCCGGAACTGTACAACCAAATCCTACTAACATGGGGATAAATGCTTTCCCGGGTAAGCCAATCACACGCATGAATCTATCCATAATAAAGGCAGCGCGAGCCATATATCCGGAATCCTCTAAGATAGATAGAGAAAAGAAAATAAAGAATATAGGAGGGATAAAAGTGGAAAGTGTTTGCAAGCCACCACCAATACCATCTGCGAGAAGAGTTGTTAACCATTCAGGTGAAGATAAGTAGTTCAGAACAACTCGAAAACCATCAACAAAAATTGTTCCTATAAGTCCATCAAAGAAGTCAATGAAAGGTGCACCAACATTCATAGTAAGATAAAATACTCCCATCATTACCAATAAAAAGATGGGAATTCCTAAATATTTGTTAATAACAATCCTATCTATGATATCTGTAACAGATTCACGAGTTACAGTTTTGATTACTAATACATCTTTAACTAAACCTCTGATGAAACCATATCTTCCATCTGCAATTACTACGTCTATAGGATCTCCGGTATGTTTTTCAACTCTACTTATAGCCTCATTCTTTACCTTTGAAATATCTTTACTTACAAATTGGGCTGCGATTGGGTCACTCTCTAAAACTTTTAAAGCTAACCAACGACTATCAACACTTGCTGCTTTAGCATCATCTTTAACTAATTCTTCAATGATTTTAATCTCTTTTTCTAACATATTATCGTAGCTAATATCAAATTTAGGAGGATTGACCTTGCCTACTTGTTCTTTGATAACTTCTTTAAGTTTAGAGATACCGCTCTTTTTACTAGCATTTGTGGGTACTACAACACAGTCTAAGTGCTTAGCAAAATGTTCAACTTCTAATGTCATATTCTTCTCTTTAAGGGTATCCATCATGTTTAATACAATAATTAAAGGAACATTCATTTCGATAAGCTGAACGGTTAGATATAAATTTCTCTGAAGATTAGACGCGTCTAATATTTGAACTATCAAATCGGCATCTTTACTTAGAATATAATCTCGAGAAACTTTCTCATCCTCGGAAAAAGCTGAGAATGAGTATATGCCTGGCATATCAACAACATCAATTGATACATCGCCATCAATATAGTTTCCTACTTTTTTTTCAACAGTGACTCCAGGCCAATTCCCTATAGTTTGTTTTGCACCGGTAAGTGCATTAAAAACAGTAGTTTTTCCGCTATTGGGATTACCTGCAAGAGCTATGGTGAACTTTTTCATACCATCTCCATTTATAATAATATTTAATTTATACCAGAAAAGTAGGATATGAAATATTGTCAAGTCAAATGTTAGGATGTACTAACTTTTATTTAAAAAAAGAGCTCTTTTCTTGTGAATTTTGTGATAATACAGCAATTTAAATATCTTGACTAATTTGAAGTTAACATCAGTTTAGTATTAATAATTTTAAAGGAAAGAAAATGGATAATAATTTTATCTTAAAAAAGATTAGGTATGCTCTAGATTTGAATGATTTTAAACTAATTGATATCTTTAAATTAGGAGGCATAACCTTATCTCGTGATGAAGTTTGCAGCCTATGTGCTAAAGATGGAGATGATAATTATCAGCTTTGTGATAGTAAAACTCTGGAAGCTTTTCTAAATGGCTTAATCATTTATAGAAGAGGTAAGCAAAATGATGGGGGTGAGCTTCCTGCTCATATTGAATTAGATAATAACCAAATATTAAGAAAGCTAAGAATTGCTCTTAATTATAAAGATAGTGATATGTTAGCTGTTCTTAAATTAGATGGAATGGAGTTTTCTAAGAATCAGCTTAGTGCTTTGTTTAGAGCAAAAGATAATCATCATTACCAACCATGCAAAGACCAATTACTAAGGAAATTTTTGCAGGGTTTGGTAAAAAAGTATAGAAATTCTAAGGGAAGAGACAGTATGAAAGCTTCCGCAATATTGGATTTTGATAACTTTTAACTAAAATAGTGCAGATTCTTAAATTAGATGAACAACAAAGACTGGGTTAAGAAAGAGCAAATTAGAAAAATCATTCATATTGATATGGACGCCTATTTTGCTGCCATTGAACAAAGAGATTTTCCTGAATTAAAGGGAAAACCTGTAATTGTTGGAGGAGCAGTAGGAGAAAGAGGAGTTGTTTCTACCTGCTCCTACGAAGCTCGTAAGTATGGTGTTCATTCAGCTATGCCTGCCACCATTGCCCATAAGCTGTGTCCAAATGGCATATTTGTTCGCCCTCGTTTTGAAGCTTACAAAGAGGCTACGGATAAAATATTCTCAATCTTTAGAGAATATTCAGATTTAGTTCAACCAATGTCTTTAGATGAAGCTTATATTGATGTTACTATAAACAAAATGGGCATTCCTTCGGCAACTATGATAGCTCAAGAGATTAGAGCCAGAATTAAGAGTGAGATTAATCTTACTGCTTCAGCAGGAGTTTCTTATAACAAATTCTTAGCAAAAATAGCATCTGATATGAATAAACCTGATGGCTTATGTGTTATTACTCCTAAGGATGCCATAAAAGTACTATCTGCTTTGCCAATAGGGAAATTTTATGGTATCGGAAAATCTACTACAGCTCAGCTTAAGAGTTATGGAATAAACACTGGCGCTGACTTATTAAAGAAAGAATTAAGTTGGCTAATAGATAATTTTGGTAAAATAGGCTACCAATATTATTATTTAGTTAGAGGTATAGATAATAGAGAAGTTAGAACAGATCATATTCGTAAATCAATCGGAAAAGAGTCTACTTTTAGAGTTGATGTAGATGATTTAAGGTTATTATTTCACCATTTAGAAAGAATTATAACAAAGTTAGTAGAGAAAACCAAGAAAGAAGAGATTGAAATAAAAACTATTACCTTAAAATTAAGATATGACAATTTCGATACTTTAACACGAGGTAAGACATTAACTACTTATACATCTAACTATCAGGTACTTCTTAAAGAGTGTAGAAGAATATTGATTGATACTTATGATACAAATCGGAAAGTGAGGTTATTAGGTGTATCTTTCACTACACTGAAGCATTTAAATGCTCGGACCTGGGAACAGTTACTAATAGATTGGGAGGATAAAATTGCCAGAGTTGAATTTTCTGAATAACGATAAAATCTTTAAGAAAAACTATATAGTTGAAACATATAACACAAGTTATTTTCAAACAATAAAAATTTCTGATTTGTTTAAATATCTCCAGGAAGTTGCTTCTCAACATTCAGAAGCAATGAAAATTGGTTTTAATGATTTAATAGTCAATAAAGGAGCTTGGGTTTTAACTAAACAATATATCGAATTTAAAAGACTTCCTAAAGCTTTAGAGGAATTTACTATTCATACTTGGAGTAATAAGCATAACAAAATTGTAGCTAATAGGAACTTCCTTATTACTGATAAAGATAATGTTTCAATCATTAAAGCAACTTCAGATTGGGTTGTAATAAATTTGGAGAAAAGAAGAATAATTCCCCTTAGTAGGATAAATTTAGATTATATCCAAAGTTATAACTATGAACTATTCAATAACTCATTGGAAAAGATATGTATAAATGCAGATAACTTGATTAATGAGTTAACGAAAAAGGTCAGATTCTCGGATATAGATTTGAATGGTCACATGAATAACACTTGTTATGTTGATATGGTTATAGATTCACTTGCTGAATATTTTGACCAAAGATATACACTTAAATCAATTAATGCTAACTTCATCCAAGAAGTAAAATTCTTAGAAGAGATATTCATCAAAACTTATGAAGTTACCAAGAATACTTATCATCATCAAATACTACGAAAAAGAGATAATTGTGAAGTGTTTACAGCAATCACTGAATGGGAATGATAGAGAGTGAAAAATAGATTCATAATATTAACTTTCTTAGTCTTTGTTTCAAAGATATTAGCTGTAAATCAATACCCTTTGGATAGTGATTACCACTCTTGGACATGCTTAAGTGATTCCTTATTACATCATCACCAGTATGACAGATTAATATCAGATATTGAAATTATTGGAAAATCAAGTCAAGAAAATCTTCCAATTTACGCTTTTCATATTCATAAATCTGATAAAATAAAAAATAAGAAGAATAAGCTTTGGGAACACTCACTTCCTAAAAAAATAAAAAAAGTACTTATAATCGGTCAACATCATGGGGAAGAACCAATAGGCGTGGAAATAGCTATGGCACTGATTAAAGACCTTACAACAAATCATAATTATTCAGACCTAATCAGAAATTTCTACTTTGTGATAATTCCTACTGTCAATCCTGAAGCTTTTAAAATAGTTAATGGTGGAGAATATCCCCTTAAAAGGAAGAATAATAGAGACACTAATCATAATGGAAAATTAGATTTTCAGACAGATGGAGTGGACTTAAACAAGAACTATCCAAGTAATTGGGAAATAGCTGATTTAGACCAATCTCAAAGCCCCTATTATAAAGGTTCAAAGCCAGCTTCTGAATCTGAGACACAAGCTGTTATTAACCTCGCGGATAAATTCACTTTCGATTATGCTTTTCTTTATCACTCTTCAGCCAATGGAACTTATCATGAAATCGTCTTCTTTCCTTACAACTGGGCTACAGAAAAAAGTAAAGATTGGGAGGAAATGAAAAAAATTAGTGATACCTTAACAGAAAATTTACCCTGCTTCTATACTGATGAGAACTATAGAGTGAATACTGGAGAAACAAGTAAATTTGGCTATGCCCGTGATTTCCTATATCGTGAATATGGGACTTACTCATTTACTATTGAAGTTGCTCCTGTTACTCCAAAGGGAATACCTCATTTTTTACCAAAAAATAGCGATTTGAAGATTATAGTGCAAAATAATATAGAAGCATTGACTAAATTGTTAAGAAAATTGAAGTAATTAAGCAATTTGAGAAAGCCTAAATTCACCATATAATGTAATAATTATCCCAAATTGCACATCTTTTAGATATTTATGAAGTATTTAATCTAAACAGCTCAGTAGACCTTTGTGATTTGCACTATATTATTTTGCAAAAATAATCTGCACTCTTCAATAAAGTTCTACTACACTATATAGGTTTAACCCAAATAATGCAATAGATCTTTGAGAATAGCACTATATTCTTTTGCAAAAGTAACTTACATAATTCTTCCGAATATATATATTATATGCGTCAGAATTCAGCAAGCTATTTTGCTAAAAGAATTTGCACTCTTCACTAAAGCTCTATTGCATTATTTGGGGTGCGTCACGAGGTGGTGTGCCGTCAACTGGTGAAAATCCAGTCTGGCTAATTTTCTGTTCAACCAGAAGTGAAAAAGACAGGCTTGTTCAGTAATGGCAAGTCTGAAGCTCTTTGAATCGGTAAGTAAGCTGTAGCGAAAGCGAACAGGTAGCTTCGTTAGGCAATTGTAATCGGTTAATCTTTCCCAGAGGATGAAACCTGCTATTTGATAGGAAGTAACAGAAATATGCACTATCAAAGATTACCGGAGTTATAACTGATGGCGTGCTTATAAATGATTGCACACTAAACGTGAGAGAGCCTATTTAATAAGAGATGACAACTCTAAATGGATTTCTATAAGACGGAGTCGAAGTGAAATTCAGTTATTTAGGCAGTCGGAGATGCCCATAGTAGTGATGATATTTGAGACAACATAACTCAAAAGTAGCGAAGGGGCATTACTTCAAAGAAATTTACAAGATAAGGAGAAAGTTGTGATTGGTGAAAATCTAACAAACAAACAAAAAGCTGATTTATCAGCAGAGGAAAGAGTTCGAATTTTTCAACGTAAATTATATTCTAAAGCCAAACAAGAAAAGGATTTTCGTTTTTATGTACTGTATGATAAGTTAACAGTGGGATATTTTCTAAGTGAAGCTTGGAGAAGGGTAAAGTTAAATAATGGGATTGCTGGATATGATAAAAAGAGTTTTTCTGATATTGAAGAAAGTGGAATAACAGACTTTCTTTTTGAGATTCAACAAGAACTAAAAGACGAAACTTATAAACCATCTCCAATACTACGAGTATATATTCCTAAAGCAAATGGTAAAATGAGACCATTAGGTATTCCGACCATAAAAGATAGAGTAGTTCAAATGTGTTGCAAGCTAATAATTGAACCAATCTTTGAAGCAGATTTTGAGGATTGTTCACATGGT
This sequence comes from Cloacimonadales bacterium (SeqCode), assembly GCA_963692475.1. Taxonomy (GTDB): domain Bacteria; phylum Cloacimonadota; class Cloacimonadia; order Cloacimonadales; family JAFGVF01; genus JAEKNW01. The sequence continues at coordinate 711,484 of OY829950.1, read as the reverse complement.
TTTAGACCAAAGCGCTCAGCCCATGGAGCTATTAAAGAAATAAAGTCTAACCTTAAAGCTGGAAAAACAGAAGTATACGATGCCGATTTGTCTGGTTATTTCGATAATATTCCACACGATAAACTAATGTATCTTATGGAAAGAAGAATAACAGATAAAAGGATATTAAAGCTAATCAGAATGTGGTTAAAAACACCATATTTTGAAAAGAACAAATTGCACAAGAGTAAAAAGGGAACACCTCAAGGAGGCGTTATTTCCCCTTTACTGGCAAATATATACTTAAATCTTGTTGATAAAGCTGTCAATAGGGAAGATGGATTTTTTCGCTAAAAGAGGCATAAAAATAGTACGTTATGCTGATGACTTTATCTTAATGGGAAAGCAAATACCCCAAGAGTACTTATCGTATTTGCACAGAATACTGGAAAAAATGGAGTTAACAGTTAATCTAGAGAAAACGAAACATTTGAATGCAACAAAAATATCTTTTGATTTTTTGGGTTTTACTTTTAGGTTTGATAAATCATTTTACAACTCGTATGGTTATTACTGGAATGTGATTCCAAGTAAAAAGAGTGTCAAAAAGTTTAAGGCAAATATTAAGAATTGTCTTATGAATAATGGACATTCATCAAACTATACTTTAGTAAAGAAGCTCAATCCAATATTAAGAGGTTGGACTAACTATTTTACAATACCTAAAGTAAGCTACCCTGCTAAGGCTAAAGATAGTGTTAATTCTTATCTCTTTTTTAGTTTAAAGAGGTATTATAAGCGCAAGAGTCAAAGGAGCTGTAAGCTTTATCGTCAAAACGCTCATGATAAGTTAATTAAATATTATGGTTTATATAACTTAGCATATAGGTCTTCTTGACAAACTTGTGAATGCTTAGAATGAACTTTGTCGGTAAGCCGTGTGCGGGAAAACCGCATGCACGGTTTGAAGAGGGGGGCAGGCTACTCTGCCTCTACTCTACTTTAATAAGCATGTATTTATATAAATAGATTTATTTCTATTGATATTAAATTAAAATGTTTTTTGGAATGAAATTTACATGTTTGATAAGTATTACATGACACCCAGTTTATCTGACAAATTTAGCCACTTAAGCTGATAATAAACTAAGAACATATACAGACTAAATTAATAGAGGTAATGTATGACTCAGAAAAAACACTTTTTTTGTGTAGTGATCGGACTTTTAATAATGCTAACACCTGTTTTAGCATTTGGACAATTTAGAGTCGAGAATGAAACTCGCTCAAACTTAAACATTCTATTTCAAAACCCTAACTATGAAATCAAACAAGAGATGATAGGTGCTGCTGAATATGACTATATTAGTAGTCAATCTTCAACAGTAACTGTTGATGTTGGATCTCCTGAACTTCCTTTCTATTCTTCATCAATTGAAATTCCTAATACTGGAAATCCTTCAATTAATATTAGAGTAATCGAATCAGAATTAATGAAAGATGTTAATATTAGACCATTTAGAGAAAATGAACTTGAACAGTTAACATTTGACAACAAGGTTTATAGTAAAAATGTATTTTATCCCACATCAATAGCACAAATCGGGGAACCTGCTATATTAAGAAATAAAAGATTAGTAAGTTTTATTGTTCACCCATTTAGATATAATGATGCTACTAATACATTGGAAGTTATTAAAAAAGCAGAAATCGAAATTACTTTCGATAATGAACCATCAGTTAATGAAATTACAAGATCATTTATGAAACCTGATTTAAATTTCGAGAATTTCTTTGCATCAACATTATTAAATTATAAAGAACCAACAAATAGAGATGATTATCAAAATCCTACTATCCTCTATATCTATCCCGCAGCTTTAGAAGGAAACCCAGTTCAACAAAACCTGTTTAACTGGAGAAAGGAACAAGGTTGGACTGTCTATACTGCTAGTACTACTTTAACAGGGACAACAACTACATCTATCAAATCATACATTCAAGATGCTTATGATACTTGGGAAAATCCTCCTACCTATGTTACGTTGATAGGAGACGGCTCTGGTTCATTCTCTCTCCCTGTTTATCAATTATCTAGCTCTTATACTCCTGGGGGAGACCACTGGTACACTCTTTTAGAAGGTAATGATGAATTAGAAGATATTTTTATTGGTAGAATCTCTATTGATGATATAATTGATCTTTCAACAATAGTAACAAAAACATTAAAATATGAGAAAGCTTCAGTTATTCCTGATTCTACATACTATACAAGAGCTCTTTTAGTTGGAGATACCACTCCTTCTGGTCAATCTACAATTATCACAAATCTATATGTTAAAGAAATAATGAAAGCTTATAATGATGATTATACTTTTATCGAACATTATGGCAACTCACCTGCTCCCTCTCAAGTTTCGAGTGGTATGAACGCTGGTGTAGGTTTTTGGAACTATCGTGGTTGGATTGGCATGGACGGCTGGGGAACTGGCGATGCAGCCTCTTTAACTAATGTTAATAAATTAACTGTCTGCGTTATTTTAACTTGTTCAACAGGAACATTCTACTCAGGTGAATCTGTTACTGAAGCAGTTGTTCGTTCAGGCTCAGCTTCAGCACCTAAAGGGGGTGTTTGTTCAATAGGATTGGCTACATCAGGAACTCATACTACTTTCAATAACTGTCTTAATGGTGGTATCATGGGTTACCTTTTCCAAGAAGATGGCTGGACAATGGGTGCAGCTAATAATCGTGGAAAATTCCATCTTTGGGAAGCTTATGGTGTTTCTAAGCCAGAAAGAGTTCAATTCTTTTCTACAATATGTAATTTAATTGGTGACTCTGCTTTAAGAGTATATAAAGAATTACCAAAATCTTTTGATACAGAATACATTCAAAATATTGCTAGTGGAACAAATCAATATAAGGTTACTACTGAAGAAGATGGTATTGCTCTTTCTCATGTTTGGGCTACTTTAAACATTGGTGATGATTATTTCACTGGTTATACAAATTCTTATGGTGAAATTTTCTTTGATATACCTACTGATGCAGCTGGTGAAGGTCTCTTGACTGTTACAAAAGAAGGTTATCAACCAAAACAATATGATCTTACTTTTGGTTTAGAAGCTCCTGTTCTAAATGCTACAGATATTACTCTTTATAACGATGGCAATGAAGTTGATTTTGTATCTCCAGGTAAGAGTTATGCTCTAAAAATTGAAGCAACTAATAACGGTAGTGCAGATGTAACTAATATTGAAGGTGCTATTTCAGCATCAACAAATGGTGTTACTATCACCGATGGTCAAGCAACCTATGGAAATATTGTTCAAGCTACAAGTGTTGATAATGCTGATAATTATGAATTTTCAGTCGAAAATAGAGCTTATGAAAATGATATAGCTATTAACGTAGTGTTATCTAATTCTTCATATAGCTGGGAAAGACAAGTCATCTTACCTGTTCAAAGCCCTATTATCCAAGTTTCTGAATATGAATTGAGTAATACTAATTTTGGTCCTGGTGAAACTTCAGTTATCAATGTAGAACTTACTAATGACGGTAATGGCGCATTAGTTATGGCTGATGCTACTCTCTCTACTACTGATAATAGAATCACTATTAATTCATCTGAGGCTTTACTTGGTCCATTAGCAAATGGAGCTGTTGGAACTGTTGGTTTTAACATCACTGCTTCCGACGAATTACTTCCTGGCGACTTAGTTTCTATGATTGTTACTATAAATGATGATAATTTTGAAACAGAAAGTTACTTTAGTCTTCAAATTGGTGAAGCTGTAATTACTGACCCTCTTGGTCCTGATGCCTATGGTTATTACATCTTTGATTCCTTTGATACAGAATATGCTGAATGCCCTGAATATGAATGGATTGAACTTGACCCATCTGAAGGTGGAGTCGGAACTATTGTTTCTTTACCAGATAATGGCGATAATCAAGAACAAGTTACAACTGTTGATTTACCATTCACTTTTAAATTCTATGATGTAGATTATGACCAAATCTCTATATGTTCTAATGGTTGGTTAGCTATGGGTGAAACTGAACAAGCTACCTTTAGAAACTGGAGAATACCTGGTCCACTTGGTGCATCACCAATGATTGCTCCTTTCTGGGATGACCTTATCACAGGTTCTTACGGTGAAGTTTTTGTAGCTCATGATCAAGCAGCTAATTATTTCGTAATTACTTGGAATGACTGGAGAAACCACTATAGCTCAAGTGCTGAAGAAACTTTCCAAGTTATTCTATATGACCCTGAATATTATGCTTCATCAACAGGTGATGCTCCTATAAAAATTCAATACAAAGTTATCAATAATGTTGATAGTGCAAGTGGAAATTCACATGGTGAATATGCTACTGTTGGTATTGAGGACCACACAGGGACAGTAGGTTTAGAATATACTTATAACAACAGTTATCCTCAGGCTGCAAGACCTCTCCAAAATGAAATGGCTCTATTCATTACTACTAAAATTGGTCAACTACCTCCATTCGTAATGACTCAACCAAATGATATTACTTTTGAAGAAGATTATTCAGATAATTCTTTAGATTTATATAGTATTTTCAAAGATCCAAATAATGATATCTTAGAATTTTCTTTCGGGGAAAGTGATAACTTGAATTTAGAATTCAATGATGAAGGTTACTTAGTAATCACTCCGGTTCAAAACTGGAATGGAACTGAAACTGTTACTGTATATGCCGAGGACGGTGTAACTGATATAGCAGTATCAGTATCATTCTTAGTTACTGTTACTCCAGTGAATGACAGACCTTCTCTTCAATCAAAATTCCCTTCTGATACTAACTTCAACTCTAACACTAACTTTGTCACTTTTAGTGTTGACGTAAATGATGTTGATAGTGAATTAGTTTATGAATGGAAAATAGATAATGAAGTAGTTGAAGGTGAAGCTTCTGATACCCTTAACTATGTATTTGATAATGTTGGAGAATATACAGTCAAATGTTACGCTTCTGATTCAGATTTCACTGTAATTGCTACTTGGAACGTTAACATTGCTGTGTCAAATGATGTTGAAGTTGTTACTTCAAACAACCTTTCACAGAATATTCCAAACCCATTTAATCCATCCACAAATATCAGCTTCTCATTAAAGAAGAATAGTAATGTTTCTATTAATGTCTATAATATCAAAGGACAAAAGGTTAGAACCTTAGTTTCAGATAAATATAATCAAGGAAATCATACTGTTGTTTGGAATGGTTTAGATGATGATAATCGTCCTGTTTCTTCAGGCGTTTACTTCTATCGTATGGTTTCTGATGAATTCCAAAGTACTAAAAAAGCTATTATGATGAAGTAAGATTCTCTTAGCTATAAATAGAAAAATATATACAACAATAAAAGCCCTGCTTGCGGGGCTTTTTTTGTTTGCTCAGAATGTTTATCTGCACTAGGGCTGATAGAATTCCTAAAACTGACACCTAACTGACAGGAGCCGTGCGAGGGATAGTGCAAACTCACAATTCTACTTGATATTTTATCTTGCAGTGAATATTTTTAGGCTCAAGTTCAAGTATAGTGGTAAAAAAGAGACTATTGATATAGTATATTAAATGTATAATAGAAAGTTACGAGTTTTAATTTACTGTTTATAGTAAGTTTTGCTTGAAAATAAGACTTTAACCCAGACAGTGCAGTAGACCTTTGTGATTAGCACTATATTATTCTGAAAAAGTAACTTCCATAATTTCTCCGAATATATATATATATTATGCGTTTTATGGAATCACCCCCTGTGTCCCCCTCAAAGAAGGGGATTTTGCTAGAATAATCTGCACTCTTCACTAAAGTTCTACTACACTATCTGGGGTGCGTCACGAGGTGGTGTGCCGTCAACTGGTGAAAATCCAGTCTGGCTAATTTTCTGTTCAACCAGAAGTGAAAAAGACAGGCTTGTTCAGTAATGGCAAGTCTGAAGCTCTTTGAATCGGTAAGTAAGCTGTAGCGAAAGCGAACAGGTAGCTTCGTTAGGCAATTGTAATCGGTTAATCTTTCCCAGAGGATGAAACCTGCTATTTGATAGGAAGTAACAGAAATATGCACTATCAAAGATTACCGGAGTTATAACTGATGGCGTGCTTATAAATGATTGCACACTAAACGTGAGAGAGCCTATTTAATAAGAGATGACAACTCTAAATGGATTTCTATAAGACGGAGTCGAAGTGAAATTCAGTTATTTAGGCAGTCGGAGATGCCCATAGTAGTGATGATATTTGAGACAACATAACTCAAAAGTAGCGAAGGGGCATTACTTCAAAGAAATTTACAAGATAAGGAGAAAGTTGTGATTGGTGAAAATCTAACAAACAAACAAAAAGCTGATTTATCAGCAGAGGAAAGAGTTCGAATTTTTCAACGTAAATTATATTCTAAAGCCAAACAAGAAAAGGATTTTCGTTTTTATGTACTGTATGATAAGTTAACAGTGGGATATTTTCTAAGTGAAGCTTGGAGAAGGGTAAAGTTAAATAATGGGATTGCTGGATATGATAAAAAGAGTTTTTCTGATATTGAAGAAAGTGGAATAACAGACTTTCTTTTTGAGATTCAACAAGAACTAAAAGACGAAACTTATAAACCATCTCCAATACTACGAGTATATATTCCTAAAGCAAATGGTAAAATGAGACCATTAGGTATTCCGACCATAAAAGATAGAGTAGTTCAAATGTGTTGCAAGCTAATAATTGAACCAATCTTTGAAGCAGATTTTGAGGATTGTTCACATGGTTTTAGACCAAAGCGCTCAGCCCATGGAGCTATTAAAGAAATAAAGTCTAACCTTAAAGCTGGAAAAACAGAAGTATACGATGCCGATTTGTCTGGTTATTTCGATAATATTCCACACGATAAACTAATGTATCTTATGGAAAGAAGAATAACAGATAAAAGGATATTAAAGCTAATCAGAATGTGGTTAAAAACACCATATTTTGAAAAGAACAAATTGCACAAGAGTAAAAAGGGAACACCTCAAGGAGGCGTTATTTCCCCTTTACTGGCAAATATATACTTAAATCTTGTTGATAAAGCTGTCAATAGGGAAGATGGATTTTTTCGCTAAAAGAGGCATAAAAATAGTACGTTATGCTGATGACTTTATCTTAATGGGAAAGCAAATACCCCAAGAGTACTTATCGTATTTGCACAGAATACTGGAAAAAATGGAGTTAACAGTTAATCTAGAGAAAACGAAACATTTGAATGCAACAAAAATATCTTTTGATTTTTTGGGTTTTACTTTTAGGTTTGATAAATCATTTTACAACTCGTATGGTTATTACTGGAATGTGATTCCAAGTAAAAAGAGTGTCAAAAAGTTTAAGGCAAATATTAAGAATTGTCTTATGAATAATGGACATTCATCAAACTATACTTTAGTAAAGAAGCTCAATCCAATATTAAGAGGTTGGACTAACTATTTTACAATACCTAAAGTAAGCTACCCTGCTAAGGCTAAAGATAGTGTTAATTCTTATCTCTTTTTTAGTTTAAAGAGGTATTATAAGCGCAAGAGTCAAAGGAGCTGTAAGCTTTATCGTCAAAACGCTCATGATAAGTTAATTAAATATTATGGTTTATATAACTTAGCATATAGGTCTTCTTGACAAACTTGTGAATGCTTAGAATGAACTTTGTCGGTAAGCCGTGTGCGGGAAAACCGCATGCACGGTTTGAAGAGGGGGGCAGGCTACTCTGCCTCTACTCTACTTTAACAATATAATTTAAAACAATAGTTAGCAGGCATGTCTTTTAGTTAATGCATTGTTCTTTTCTATAAGATCATATTATGTGTATTGAACTAATATATCTTCACTATCATGTGTCTGTTGGCTCTCAGCTTAGGGGATGGCTTATAGAGGCCTAATAAACCCCTAATAAACACCCAATAGACTATCTGACATAAAACAGATAATATAGGATTAGCTTTGCCAAGAACAAAAGGACTTAACGTCGGATGTTAAGAGAAAATTCTAAAAGATGTGGTTCATTTATGAAATTTCCACCAGACTTGAACTTGAGCCTATTTTTATCATGCAGATTTGGTAGGTAAGTTTTCTATATAAATTATCCAACTGTGTAGAATACAGAATAGATATTTCTTGCAGTCATTATTTACAAATACAAAAAAATATGTTTATAGGATTAAAAATTGCATACTAAATAAATTAGATTTTACACTAAGCTTAAATGGCTGTTTAGAAATAAATAAGCCTAATATTGATTCGATCTATGTTAATTAAGGGAAATGGAGTTACAGATGACAAAAAAAAAAAAACTCAACTTTTTATGCTCAGGACTTTGTTTATTAATAATGTTGTTACCTAACTTAGCGTTAGGTCAATTCAGAGTGGAAAATGAGACTCGATCTAATTTAAACATTACTTTTGATAATCCTAATTTCGTAATTAAACAAGAGCTAATCGGAGGAATAAAATATGATTATATTAGCTCTAAGACTGCGAGTCTAAATATTGAAGAAGGCTTTCCTGAACTTCCATTTTACTCTTCTACAATTGAAATCCCAAATACAGGTAATGCAAGTATCAATATCAGAGTTCTTGAATCTGAATTTATAAAAGATATTAATATTAGACCAGTTAGAGAAAATAAAACTGAAAAAGCTACTTTCGACACCACTGTATACACAAAAAATATGTTTTATCCCACATCTATAGCACAAATTGGAGAACCTGCAATATTAAGAAATAAGAGATTAGTTAATTTTATTGTTAATCCGTTTAGTTACAACGATTCAACTAACACCTTAGAGGTTATAAAAAAAGCTGAAATTGAAATTACTTTTGATAACCAGCCTTCTGTTAATGAAATAAGCAGATCTGCTATGAAACCCAACAAAAGCTTTGAGAACTTCTTCTCCTCAGCTGTTTTAAATTATAAAGAACCAAACAGCAGAGATGATTATGAATCTCCATCTATACTATATATCTACTACAGTAATTTCGAAGGAGAATCTGCTCTTGAAGATTTGCTAAACTGGAGGAGGGAGCAAGGATGGACTGTTTATACTGCGAGTACAGCAGTTACTGGTACAACTACTACAACAATTAAAGATTATATTCAGAATGCTTATGATAACTGGGAAAATCCCCCAAGTTATGTAACTCTTATTGGAGATGCAAGCATTAGTACTTATATTGAAATAGGTTATGAAGAAGATAATGATTTAGGTGGAGGTGACCACGATTATGCTCTTTTAGAAGGTGACGATGAGTTAGAAGATGTTTTTCTTGGAAGACTTCCTGTTGATTATCTGCCTGATTTGGCTACTGTGGTTGCTAAAACTATTGCCTATGAAAAGGCTTCTGGAATCCCTGATTCTAACTATTATACTAAAGCTCTGTTGGTTGGAAAAACACAGGAATCAGGACAATCTACAGTTATGACTAACCTTTATGTTAAAGAGATAATGGCGGATTATAATAGTGACTTCACTTTTGTTGAATATTATAACTATGTCGTTTCTCCTACTTTAGTTTTAGAAGCTTTAGATGAAGGTGTGGGATTTTGGAATTATCGTGGTCTTGAAGGATTGGATAATATGGATCCATATATGATTAATGAGCTGAGCAATGTAGATGAATTAACAGTAGCTGTTGTTCTTACTGCAAATACTGGAGCTTTTTACAATGGCACATCGATTGCAGAAAGGCTTATTTTGGCAGGAACAGAAAGTGAACTTACAGGAGCTGTTTGCTCAATTGGCTTGGGGCAAGGAACTCATACTACTTATACTAATTGTCTTGATGGTGGAATAATGGGGCATCTTTTCGTTGAAGGTGGTTGGACAATGGGAGCTGCTAACAATCGTGGTAAACATTACCTTTGGCAAGCTTATAATGCAACAAATTCTTACATGTTTGAGTGGCATAGTCTAAACTGTAACTTATTGGGTGATTCTGCTCTAAGGGTATATAAAGAGTCTCCAAAACTATTTAGCACTGAATTTATAGCCAATATCGCTGCTGGAACTAATCAATTCAAAGTTTCTACCAAAATAGATGGTAGTGTATTTCCAAATGTCTGGACTACTTTGAATATTGGTGAGGAATATTATACTGGTTACACTAATTACTCAGGAGAAATCTTCTTTGATATCCCTGAAGATGTTGAGGGTGAAGGACTCTTAACTGTTTCTAAAGAGGGATATCAGCCCCAACAGCATCAGCTTATTTTTGGTGTAGATGCTTCAGTTTTAACTACAACTGGATTTACTCTTTATGAAGAAGGTGTTGAAGTTGATTATGTTACTCCGGGTAAGAGCTATGATTTTAAAGTTCAAGTAACTAATAATGGCTTTGCTGATATTCCTGACATTGAGGGTCTTATTATCCCATCAACTAATGGCGTAACTGTTACTGAAAATCAGACTTATTATGGGGACATAATGCAATCTGAAAGTGTAAGTAATACTGATAATTTTCAATTTTCTGTTGAAGATAGAGCCTATGATAGCGATATTGCATTTACAATTCTTCTCTCTAACTCCTCAGATAGTTGGGAAAGACAAATTACACTGCCTGTGCAAAATCCTATCATTGAAGTTTCTGATTATACTTTATCAAACTCTAATTTTGCTCCAGGTGCATCATCTAATATCACCACTGAATTAATAAATGCAGGAAACGCACCTTTCATGCTTGCTGATGCTACTTTATCAACTGTGGATAGTCGAATCACTATTAATAATTCTACTGCTTTCATGGGGCTTTTACTTAGTGGAGAGTCTACTAACTTAAGCTTTACTATTACTGCTTCTGAAGAGTTATGGCCTGGCGATTTAGTTCCTATGATTATTACTATTAATGATGATGGATTTGAGACTGAAAGTTATTTTACTATTCAAGTAGGAGAAGCTTCAGTAACAGACCCTCTTGGTCCTGACGCCCATAACTACTATATTTTTGACTCTGATGATACAGAGTATGAAGACTGCCCAGTGTATGACTGGATAGAACTAAATCCTGAACTGGGAGGAGCTGGGGAATCATTACCATCTCTTTTGCTGGATAATGGAAATGATCAACAACAAGTTGTAACACTTGCTTTACCATTTATTTTCAAGTTCTATGGTGTAGATTATGAAGAGATTACAGTTTGTAGTAATGGCTGGATAGCAATGGGGCAAACGGAACAAACTACCTTTAGAAATTGGCGGTTACCTGGTCCTTTAGGAGCTTCACCTATGATTGCTCCTTTCTGGGATAACTTAGTAATTGGTCCAAATAGTAATGTTTTTATTGCTTATGATGAAGTTGAACACTATTTCGTTATTACTTGGGATGAGTGGAGAAATTATAATTACGGAACAACAGAAGAGACCTTTCAAGTAATTCTTTATGACCCTGAATACCACACTTCTTCAACAGGTGATGCTCCAATTAAGTTCCAGTATAAAGTAGTGAATAATGTTGATTTTCAAGTTAATTATGATCATGGACAATTTGCTTCTATTGGTATTGAAGATCATACTGGAACTGTTGGTATAGAGTATACTTATAATAATCAATATCCGCAAGCTGCAAAAGTTTTAGAGAATGAAATGGCTCTATTTATTACTACCAAAGTCGGACAACTTCCTCCATTTGTGATTATTCAACCAAATCATATCGTCTTTGAAGAAGATTGTTTTGATGATTCTATAGATTTATCCAATATATTTAAAGACCCTAACAATGATAATATAGAATTTTCTTTCTCTGAAAGTAATAACTTAAACTTAGAGATCAATGAAGAAGGATATTTAGTAATTACCCCTAATCAGGATTGGAACGGAAGTGAAACTGTATCTATCTTTGCAGAAGATGGTATCAATGAATCACAAGTATCAGTATCCTTATTGGTAACGGTAATACCTGTTAATGACAGACCGATCATTGTATCTAAGATACCAGAAGACACTAATTTTGATTCTAATACAAACTATGTCACTTTTAGTGTTGACGTAAATGATGTTGATAGTGATTTACTTTATAAATGGAAAATTGATAATGAAACAATTGAAGGTGAAGCTTCTGATACCCTTAACTATGTATTTGATAATGTTGGAGAGTATACAGTCAAATGTTACGCTTCTGATTCAGATTTTACTGCAGTTGCTACTTGGAACGTTAATATTGCTGTGTCAAATGATGTTGAAGTTATTTCTTTAAATAATCTTTCTCAAAATATTCCAAATCCATTTAATCCATCCACTAATATCAGCTTCTCATTAAAGAAGAATAGTAATGTTTCTATTAATGTCTATAATATCAAAGGACAAAAGGTTAGAACCTTAGTTTCAGATAAATATAGTCAAGGAAATCATACTGTTGTTTGGAACGGTTTAGATGATGATAATCGTCCTGTTTCTTCAGGCGTTTACTTCTATCGTATGGTTTCTGATGAATTCCAAAGTACTAAAAAAGCTATTATGATGAAGTAAGATTCTCTAAGCTATAAATAGAAAAATATATACAACAATAAAAGCCCTGCTTGCGGGGCTTTTATCTTTTAGAGGGCTTTACTATTGCGATGTGATACTTCTTTGCTTATAATTATAAGCTCCTGTAATGAGGAGATTTAACAAATCAGTATCTTCTTTCATTAAAAAGTAAATAAGATATTTCTGGACAATAATTTCAAGCTAAATTATGTTTGAATGAAGAGGTAAAAATGACTTTTGATCAGATATATAAAATATTAGAAACTCGCTTTAAAGAGTTTCCTACTCCTGTTGTTGATTTCATAGAAGTCCAAACAAAAGACCCATTTAAAATATTAGTTGCTACAATATTAAGTGCACGAACTAAAGATGGTACAACTACTAAAGTTGTTGAAAAACTCTTTAAAGAAGTCTCTAAGCCTGAGGATTTAAATCGGTTATCAATAGCAGAATTAGAGAGATTATTATACCCTGTAGGTTTTTATAAACATAAGGCTGAGTATTTGAAAGCTCTTCCTAAGGTACTTAAAGAAGAATTTAATAATCAAATTCCTGAAGAGATAGACGAACTAATTAAACTGCCTGGTGTAGGTAGAAAAACTGCCAATTTAGTAAGGGCAATTGCCTTTAAAAAACCTGCTGTTTGTGTTGATGTTCATGTCCACAGAATTTTCAATAGATTAGGGATGATAATCACAAAAAATCCTTTAGAAACTGAAATGACATTGAGGAAAGAACTTCCTGTAAAGTATTGGATTCATTTCAACTCCTACTTCGTGGCTTTTGGTCAGAATTTATGCACACCAAGAAAACCTAAATGTAGTGAATGTCCCATCTATGATGGATGTAGAAGGATTGGCGTTAAGGAATCGAGGTAGTTTAATATTTTTTAAAAATAAGATTTTACGCTTATTTACCCAAATTTCACCAATGTTGTAGGGTGTACTGCATACACCAATTGAAAATAATACCCTTAACAAAGAGCGAAGAAGAGGTGAAGAGGGGTTTTCTTAACTCCCCTATGATGCTTGTAATATCGTAGCTTAAGCGTATATACAAAGGATGACAAAAAAACTAAAAAAATATGAATGAAAAATATACTGGACTAAGGATTTATTAATGTATAAAGATGGATACTTTGATAAGTTAATCTGGAAAAATTCCCTCAGTCCAATCACAAAATATGGAGAAATCTTTACCAATATTTTTTTGAAACTCATCAGGAACAGATTTAATAGTTTCAGGAACTTGTTTGTTAGTTTGCAGTTTAACGTAATCATTCTCTGATACCTGCTCCACATAGCAGTTACATTTTACACTATTTGGTGGATAGAATTTATCCCAAAAAGTATCATCTAATCTTTTTACAATCCCATCTAATTCTGAATGTTCACATTCTGATTCATTTACAGATTTTGAATTGTATTTTAAATAAGGATAAGCATCTTTTTCCTCTTGAAAGTTAAGCCAATTAGCACTTGCTATTACTTGGTTTAGTGCTAAGTTTATTGTAGTTAAGAGATAATGAAGCTGGCTAGGTTCATAGGATTCTAAGGTCAACTTCTTCAAGAAAATCGAGTAAGGAGTGTTTTGAGCTCGGGCATAATTTACTTGCTCTACTATAATATCTATAATGGTTTGAGTATGCATTGCCGACACTATATAGGCTTCAGCTCGGAAAACATGAATTGCTTTAGTATCCTTTAAGGTGTAGTTTAATATTTCTTTATCATCATTGTATAGTAAAGTAGGAGAAATGTAATTTGCCCTTATCTTGAGGAATTTAACTCTTATGGCATTAAATAATTCAGAAGCAAATGTCAAATACAGGCTTTTTGGATAAGGAGCATCTATTATTGCCTGGTAATTTTTACACTCTTGGATTTCACTTTTATAATTCTCTATAGCTTTAATAGTCTTTGGTAATATGTTTTCTTCGATCATAAATTACCTCACTCATTATTTGAAAATTCTTTTAGTAATATTTGCTAATCTAACAACATTACTACACCAACAAGAAATTCTCTATTTATTAGTTATCAGCAGATATATTTGCTTTGATGGTTATTCATGTAAAGCTACAAAATCTCTTACTTTATAATCATAAGTAAGATTACTCAAAGGTAAGGTTGCTATATTGTCCAGCATTTTTTTACTATTTAACTTGTTGATAATGTCACTAATAAAGAGTTCTAAATTGTTTAAATATGGAAATTCTTCCTTATGGCATCGAGGCATATCATATTTAGCTAATAATACATCATGTTCGTATTCTAAATGAGCCTCCAATTTCCCAACATGATAATCAATCTCTATTTTTACATTATTAATGGTTAATATATCATTATCAAATTTCATTACAAAAGCATAAGTGTTATTTTTATTAATTACATCACATACTCTTGGTAAAAACCTCTTAAACAACTCAATTTTAAATTGATTTTCTAAAGAATTCATAGCTTACTCCCTTACATATTTGTTTTAGAAATAATAATGTGATATTTTACAAAGACAAATAAATAATTAATGTGTAACTTATAAAATTCACTGTAACTTATAGTGTTGATTCCGTTCTAATTAGTAGGTTAGTAAGAAATAATTATTTTTTATTGACTTAGATGTTAGTTAATAATAACTTGCAAGTAATAATAAAAAAAAGAGGTAGTTAATGAAAGGTATAGTGAAATGGTTCAATGAGAACAAGGGTTACGGATTTATTCTCTCTGAAGATAATGTAGAGTATTTTGTCCATTGGAAGAGTATAGTTACTCCTAATCCAATGCAACAGAAGATTCTTGTTCAAGATGAAAGAGTTGAGTTTGATACTATAGAGACCCCAAGAGGAACTCAAGCAATAAATATTATTAGAGTTGATGTTTAATGGTGCTGTTAAGTAATTTCTGAGTTAGAGAGAGGGCGTAATTTCATGGGAATTACTGAAACTAAGCAGTTTTTACCTATATCAAAAAAAGATATTTTAGATCGAGGCTGGGACCAGTTAGATATTATCATAGTTTCTGGAGATGCTTACATTGATCACCCAAGTTTTGCTGCTTCTATCATTGGTAGAAGTTTAGAAGCACGAGGTTATAAAGTAGGTATTATTGCTCAGCCAAAGGTCACAAGTTTAGAAGATATCCAGTCGTTAGGAGAACCCAGACTAATGTGGGGGGTAACCTCAGGGAATATGGATTCTATGGTCAATCATTATACTGCCCAAAAGAAACTTCGTTCTGAAGATGCTTATACTCCTGGAGGAAAAATTGGTATAAGACCTGATAGGGCTGTTATTAGATATACAAATTTAATCAAACAAATAAGTAAAGATAAGCCTGTAATCATTGGAGGAATTGAAGCTTCAATGCGACGTATTTCTCATTATGATTATTGGAGTGATAAAGTTAGAAATTCTATCCTTATAGATGCTAAAGCTGATATGTTAGTTTATGGTATGGGTGAACATATTATTTTGGAGATTGCAGATAAGCTTAATGCTGGATTTCCTATTGAATCACTTCAAGACATTAAAGGAACAGCAGTTATTGTTCCTGATGTAGATGATACTATTGATTATAAGTTCTTGCCTGATGCTGATAAATGTTCAGACAAAAGTAATTTTTTTGACTTAACCACTATTTTTCAAAAGAACTATTCTTCTTCTGTAATTTATCAGAAGTATGATAATAGGTTTCTAAAACATAATCCTCCTGGTGAAAGCTTCTCAAGCCAAGAGTTAGACCAAATATATGATTTACCATTTATGAAAGAAGCACATCCTATTTATGGAAAAAAGACCATAAAAGCATGGGAGCAAATTAGAGATTCTATCACTGCTCATCGAGGTTGCGGAGGTGGATGTAATTTTTGTGCTATTGGTTATCACCAAGGTAAAAAGATAAGTTCAAGAAGTATAAAGTCTATCATAACAGAAGTAGAGAAACTAAGCCATAAAGCCTATTTCCACGGGACAGTAAGTGATGTTGGTGGTCCTTCTGCTAATATGTATGGAATGAGATGTACTTTAGATGATGGATTAGTTTGTAAAAGATCTTCTTGTTTGTATCCAGAAATTTGCTCAAAATTTGAGTATAATCATGATGAATATCTTAATCTTTTGCATAAAGTCTCTTCAGTCTCAGGAGTAAAAAATCTCTTTATTGCCTCAGGTATAAGATTTGATCTTGCTTTAAAGTCTCCAAGGTTTATAAAAACTATTGCTAATAAATATATTGGTGGACATCTCAAGTTAGCTCCAGAGCATACTGTTCCAAAAGTTTTACATCTAATGAATAAACCAAGTATTGGACTTTATGAAGATTTTTCAAGGCTATTTTTAGATTATTCTCAAAAAGCAGATAAGAAACAACAAATTATTCCTTATATAATCGTTGGGCATCCTGGCACAGAAACTAATGATGCCGTTAAATTAGCACTTTATCTCAAAAAGAATAACTTAAGGTTAGAACAGGTTCAAGAGTTTTATCCAACTCCGATGACTCCTAGCACAGCTATGTATTATACTGAAAAAAGCATCATTAATGCTAAAGACATCTTTGTCGCAAAAGGAAGAAATATAAGATTACAGAAGGCATTAGTTCAGTGGTTTATTCCAAGTAACAAGAAGTATGTGATTGAAGCTTTAAAAGCAGTAGGTAAACTTAATCTTTTAGATGAGTTTTATCCTCAAGGGAGAAATAAAGAGCAATCCTTAAAGATAACAGGAACTACCTCTAAACCAAGAAAAACAACTAAGCCTTCAAAAAGAAGAAGCAACAAAGGATAGATATTAAGTGATAATTATTGTAATAAAAAAATAGGTCATATTCAAAACATTGTGGGTGTTACATAGAGTAATCTATTAAATCCTATTTATTATTGACTTATTGTAAATTGAATTTCAATAAATATAACAAATTTATGAATTTGACTGATATTAAATTATTGGTCGATATCATTTATTTTTAAAGACGTAAAACATAGGGATATTAGAGTTTTCCTTAGCCTTTCCCTTATGTATTCTGTTAGTGTCTCGATAAAAATCCAGTGATTTATCGAGAGACATCCAAGTATGGTTTGGGCTTGATATGAAACAACAGTAGAATTCAATAATCCTCTTCAGGGGTAAGTAAATATTGATATCTATAACTTAAAAGGACAGTTTGTTAAAAATCTATTGCAGGATAACCTAAGTCAAGGTGTTCATAAAGTTATCTGGCATGGTACAGATAGCAATGATAAGCAAGTAGCAAGTGGTGTCTATTTCTATAAAATATCCAGTGGAAATAAGCAGAGTGTAACTAAGAAAATAATCTTACTTAAATAAAAATGGAAAAGCACCCCCTGTGTCCCCCTCACGGAGGGGGATAGTAGCAGTATGGAAAACACCCCCTGTGTCCCCCTCACGGAGGGGGATAGTAGCAGTAAGGAAAACACTTCCCGTGGTCCCCTCTCAGAGGTTAATGAAAGAGTTTTCTTCTCTACATCAGAAAAATCTATTTGACACAATATTAGCCTACTTATTTAATGATAAAGCTATAAACCAAAATAATGCAATAGATCTTTGAGAATAGCACTATATTCTTTTGCAAAAGTAACTTACATAATTCTTCCGAATATATATTTTATATGCGTCAGAATTCTGCAAGCTATTTTGCTAAAAGAATTTGCACTCTTCTCTAAAGCTCTATTGCACCATTTGGGATAAAACATTAAGATAAAATAACTGGAGTAATAAATGTTAAGAGTGATTTTAGCCGTATTTATGTTATTTAACGCATTAATCTTGACTGGATATCAAGCAACTCCAGATGATGAAATTACTCTCAAAGAGAATGAATTAAAGTCCAAAAAAGAACAGATTGATACTTTGCAAAAAGATATTAAAAGATTGCAAGCCGAGGAGAATGCTCTAAAAAGTGATAAATCTTTAACCAGTAAGGAGAAGGAGAGAAAGAGCAGGAAACTGAAGCAATTGATTAAAGACAAAATATATCTGAAAAATAATCTTCAATACTGGGTGAATCAAGCTGGAAATGTTGAAGATGCTCTTTATCAAAAAAGAGAGGAATCCCAGCAAACAAAAACAAATTTTGAAACTTTGCAAAACAGTTATGAAAAAGAATTCATAGAGCTCTTTATGCTGAATATTCCCCAAGATAATAATGATATTATTCGTAGAAAAATGCTTCTAAAGTCTCTTATGGCATATCAAGAAGATAAAATATTTAGTCTTGATACTGATTATTTAAAAACTCAAAGTAAAATTTCCGAAAATGAAAATAAATTATCGAACATTAATGATAAGATTGAATCAAAGCAAAAGCAGCAAAGTGAGATTGATCAGGAATATACTGAATATAAACAAGTAACAGATGAATTAGAGAGTAAGATAGCTGAGCTCAGTGACCAAGAAGCTAAAGTTCTTAAGCAAAGAAAAGAGCTAATATCAGAAAAAGAGAGATTGGAAAGAGAAGCAGCTGAATTAGAAATATTCATTGATGAATTAATTAAAGGGAATGCTGCGATTGATGCTTCAAAACTGGTAAATAATATTTTAATAAAAAGACCTTGTCAAGGAAGCATAGTTAAAGATTTTGGAGCTAACTTAAATCAACTGTCAAAGGTAACTAATAAAGGAATCGAATTTAACACTAAACCTGGTAGTCCTATTGAAGCAGTTTTTGATGGTCAAGTAATTTTTAGTGGATTAGTTAGGTCACGGGGTCAGATAGCTATTATAGATCATCTAAACGGTTTTGTGTCTGTCTATGCAAATAATAGTTCTTTAAAAGTGAAAAAGGGTGATTTAGTTAAACAGGGTGATGTGATTGGAATTTCTGGTACTGATTCTGATGGTCATCCTCTTGTATATTTTGAATTACGAAAAAATAATGTCCCAGTCAATCCAAAAATATATTTTGAGAATTAAAATAATAAGTATAGAATGAAGAGTTTAGCCTTAGAAAACACATAAACACTAATAAAGAGAAAGAATAAGAGCTTCTTGTAAGTAAAAAAGTCTCTTAAAGTCCTCATAAGGATACCAAATAACAAAAACATAGCTGATGCATGTAAATTAGCCTGGAGTTAGTATGCGACTGTATAAAGATATTAAGTTTAAACATGTAGAGAAGATTTTGGAAAAGTCTTTTCATTCTGATAGTGTATTTTTACATCACACTGGCTATATGTATGGTATAGGAACAGCTGTGGATAGTGATATTGGTATTGAAAAGATTTCTAAACTAAAATCAAGGGATTCAGCTAAGGGTTTTGTTGTATTAGTTTCTAATATACAAGAAATTATAGATGTCGTTGATGAGATAGACAGCAGAACAATTAGGTTAATGGAGCAGTATTTACCTGGGAATGTTACTTTTGTTTTAAAGTGTTCACACCCAAGGTTTAGCAAGGTAGCTCTTGCTGGTACAGTTGCTTTTAGAGTACCTCAAAATCCTCTTCTATGTTATTTCATTGAACAAATAGGTTCACCTATTGTTAGCACCAGTGTTAACAGGAATGGATTACCCCCAGAAACTGACCTTAAGAAGATTATTAATGATTATGATAACTGGTTTGATTTTGGTTTCTCTACACATAAAAGTTTCCAGTTAGCTAATGACCAAGCATCTACGATAATTAAAATAGATAAGGGTATTGAGTGTATTCGTGAAGCTTCGGTACCATATTATGAGATTAAACAGAGTTATAATGAATCTATGATACTTTTTGTATGTACTGGAAATGTCTGTCGCTCTCCTATAGCTGAATATCTTTTAAGAGAGAAAATTAAGGCAGAGCAACTTCCTTATAGGACAGCATCGGCAGGTGTTTTGCAAGATGGTATGGTTATTTCTGCTAATTCTTCAGCTTTGTTGATAGAAGCTGGAATTGATGCAAGTGCCCATATCTCTCGGAAATTAACTACTGAGATTATTAGAGATAGCTGGTTAATTCTCACCATGGAAGAGAAACATGTAGAATATTTCGCTAAACATTATCCGCAATATGGTCATAAAGTCTTCACACTATTAGAGTTTTGTGATGGAGAGGGAGATATTGATGACCCATACCAAGAGAGTATTGAGAAATATAGAATTGCTTATAAGATAATAGAAAAAAATATAGATTGCTTAATTGATATATTAAAAAAAGAGGTAAGTATAGATGATTGAACCTATGATTACACTTGATATTGTCAAGGAACACGGGATTAACGAAGAAGAGTGGAAATTAATTTTAGAAACTTTAAAAAGAGAACCTACATTCACTGAATTAGGTATTATATCTGTGATGTGGTCAGAGCATGCAAGTTATAAGAATTCCATTAAACTAATCAAGACATTACCCCGAGATGGGGAAGCAATGTTAGCCAAGGCTGGAGATGAGAATGCTGGTGTTGTTGATATAGGTGATGGTTTAGCTGTTTCTTTTAAAATTGAGAGTCATAATCACCCTTCTGCTGTGGAGCCATATCATGGAGCTGCAACTGGAGTTGGTGGTATCTTACGTGATATCTTCACTATGGGAGCAAGACCTGTTGCTGTCTTGGATTCATTAAGATTTGGTAATCCTAAGGATAGCAATGTAAAATTCTTAATGCATGGAGTCGTTGATGGTATTGCTGATTATGGAAACTGTTTCGGTGTCCCTAATGTAGGGGGAGAAGTATATTTTGAAGATAGTTATACAGGTAATCCTTTAGTCAATGCAATGGCAGTAGGTATTTTAAAGCACGAGAATCTAGCTAAATCAGGTGCTGAAGGAGTAGGAAACTTGGTAATGTATGTTGGAGCAAAGACTGGTCGTGATGGTATTCACGGGGCGACTTTTGCATCAGTAGAACTTACTGAGGAATCTGAAGAGAAGAGAACTGCTGTACAAGTTGGTGACCCATTTATGGAAAAACTTCTTTTGGAAGCAACTTTAGAGACTATTGAGGCAGGTGTAATCGTAGCTATTCAGGATATGGGAGCAGCAGGACTAACCTGTTCAAGTAGCGAAATGGCTGGGAAAACTGGGGTTGGTATTGAATTAGATGTTAACTTGGTTCCTAAAAGAGAAACAGGAATGACTCCTTATGAAGTAATGTTATCAGAATCTCAAGAGAGAATGTTGATGATTGTTGAACCTCATAATGTGGAGAAAGTACAGGCTATCTACGAGAAATGGGATTTACATGCTGAGATAATAGGTAAAGTAACTGATGATGGACTTTTAAGGGTAAAAGAGGGTGACCTTGTCAAGGCAGAGTTACCTGCAAAAATGTTAGTTCTTGGTGGTGATGCACCTCAGTATGTCCGAGAAACTAAGAAACCAGCTTACATCGATGAAGTTCAAAAAGCAGATTTATCTCAAATTCCTGAACCAGAAGATTATAATGAAGTATTATTAAAGTTAATATCATCATATAACATTGCTTCAAAGAGAAGTATTTACAATCAATATGATCACATGGTGCAGATTAATACAATGGTTGAACCAGGTTCTGATGCAGGTGTAATTAGAGTGAAAGACACTAATAAAGCATTAGCCTTATCTACAGACTGTAATGGTCGTCATTGTTGGTTAAATCCTTATGAGGGGGCAAAAGGTGCAGTAGCTGAGTCAGCCCGTAATGTTGTTTGTAGTGGAGCAAAACCTGTGGCTATTACTAACTGTCTAAATTTTGGTAATCCTTACAAACCTGAAGTTTATTGGACTTTCGCGGAAGCTATCAAAGGTATTGGTGATGCTTGTAGAGCATTTGATACACCAGTTACGGGAGGAAATGTCTCTTTCTATAATGAAAACCCTACTGGGGCAATCTATCCTACTCCAACAATTGGTATGTTGGGTGTGGTTGAAGATAATAGCAAAATAATGGACCAATATTTTAAAGATGAGGGAGATGTGATTATTCTGCTTGGCGATAATGCTGATAATATAGGTGGTTCTGAATATCTTAAAGAAATACACGGTAAGATTTTAGGAAATGCTCCTCAAGTAAATTTAACAAAAGAGAAGAGACTTTATGAAATAGTCTTGAAGTTAATAGATGAGAGATTGATTAAGTCAGCTCACGACTGTTCTGATGGTGGACTTGCAGTTGCAGTTGCTGAATCTTGCTTCTTACCAAACCAAACTTTAAAGGGTGCAATAATAGATTTAGATTTTGAAGAAAGAGCAGATGCTGAACTTTTTGGAGAAGCTCATTCTCGAATCGTGATATCTACTGTTCCTGAAAATCTACCTAAAATTATTGAAATTTGTGAAGATTTTACTTGCAAAGTTATCGGTGAAGTTTCAGGGGATAGATTCAAAATAAATAATATTATAGATTTATCTATGGAAGAATTATATTCAAAATGGTATAATAAAATCAAATAGTAATTGACAAGAAATTTAAGAGACACAATTATAGGAATATTTATTGTGTCTCTTTTTTATAAGAGATATAATATACTTAAAATCTATTTAATTTGGAGGAGGAATGAAAATGAACTTTTTCTTTAGTGGAGCCTTCTGGGGAGTATTATTGATACTTTGGGGATTGTCTTTAGTGCTTAAAGGGTTTTTCCCAAGCATAAGATTACCTCTTGGAACAATTTTTGTAGCAATATGTATAATAGTCTTTGGCTTTCAGTTGTTAATGGGTGGTTTTGGTCACAGAATTAGATTTTCTGACAGAGGGAATAGGCATGGTTTTTCAGAGAGACAAAGTGGTCAATATACTGAAGAATTAAATGTTGTTTTTTCAACTGATTCCATCAAATTAAATAATGTAGATGTATCTACTCATGACCGCTATGTAGATATTAACGCAGTTTTTGGCAGGGCTATTTTATATGTGAGTAGTGATACTCCGGTAAGGATTGAAGCTGATGCAGTATTTGGTAAAGTTTATAAAGATTCAAGGTTGAAATGGGCTTCTCATGATGAGACGGCTTTGATAATAAATGCAGAAGCTGTATTTGGTTCGGTAGATATTATCGTATTAGATTGATAATGAAAAGAATCGTTTTTATTTTTTTATTGCTGATAGTTTTCTCCACTACTCAAGCTGAAGATATGAAAATCGGATTAGCTTTGAGTGGAGGAGGAGCTAGAGGATTAGCTCACATTGGTTTACTCAAAGTAATAGATGAAATTGGTTTAGAAGTAGATTATATTTCTGGAACCAGTTTTGGAGCTTTGATTGGGGCTATGTACTCCTTAGGCTATTCTGCTGAGGAGATAGAAGCTATTTTTTTACAATTTGATTTTAGAAGCCAAATTAGTGACTCAATTAGTAGGAGAGATCTTTTTATTGAAGAAAAAAGATGGTTGGATTATGGCATTATAAACTTTAATATTGATGAAGACTTATCATTAAATATTCCTATGTCAATACTTTCAGGTAATAATATGCTCCAAAAGTTGTCAAACTACTTGAGCAGGGGCGTCTATTATAAAACTTTTGATGATTTTCCAATTCCTTTTAGATGTAATGCTACAAACCTAACTAATGGGGAAAGTGTTACTTTTAAAGAGGGAAATTTGATAGATGCAGTAAGAGCTTCAATGGCCTTTCCTACCCTGTTAGAACCATTTGAAGTAAATGGTCAGCTTTTTGTTGATGGTGGTGTTAAAGACAATCTACCTGTGCAAGCTCTAACAGATTTAGGTGCTAATTACATTATAGCCAATAAAGTAAATACTCCTCTTAAAGATAAAGATGAATGTGAAGATTTTATTGCAGTGCTTAATCAAACTATCAACATAAATATGAATGTCTGGGTTGATGAAGCAGTTAAGAAATCTAATTTAGTAATCTCTCCGGACTTGAATTCTTATAATAATGCAAGTTTTGATGATATGAAAGAAATTATCCGACTTGGTGAAGAGGCTGCGAGAGATAATATTGCTCAATTACTTAGATTAAAAAATGAACAGATAGATAAACAGAGAATAAAGCATGTATTTAAAATTCCTGATCAGCTTTTCATAAATAAGATTACTACTTCAGGAAACAATGTTATTCATAGTTCCAAAATTAAACTTTATTCTGGGCTTAATGACGGTAATTATTATAATTATAATGATATCTTAGATGCATCTAAAAAGTGTTTTAATACCAAGTTTTTTCATTGGGTTTACCCAAAGCTTTCTTATAATGAAGGTCAATATAATTTAGAGCTTGTCGTCAAAGAGAGAGCTAAAAGTTTCTTAAGTGTTGATGTTATTTATGATACTTCTGATGACCTTGTTGCACGACTAACAACAACAATGAATAATGTTGTTCAGAAAAACTCTAAATTGATTGGCAGCATCCAATTAGGTGGTATTAACTCCCTGGTTTTTGATTATGTTAAGAACTTCGGAGATTTATACGGTGCATATTATCATGCCTTTCCTTATCTTGAAGAAATAAAGATGTATAATTATAATTTTGAAGGAAATAAAAGTTCTCGGATAAAAAAATTAGAATATGGTTTAAATCTTGGTTTAGGTTTTTTCCTGAAAGATATATTAGTTGGAGAGGGCTATATTTTTGGTTATAGAAGTAGTTTATATCAAGATGTTGCCGAGTTGGAGTTGCCTCAAAGAAGATTTAAAGCTTTTGGTTTAGGGGTTAAAGCCTATCATGAAAGTGTTGATGACCTCAATTTCCCTGCTAAAGGTAATAGAGTTATGGTTAGTTATCAGAAAGCACTGGATTCTTCCTTATCTGACGAATCTTACGAAAAAGTATATTTAGACCTCTTCAAAGCTCTTCCAATTAACTCTAATTTTTCTCTACAAGCAGGTATTGAAGCTGGAGCTCTCAGAAATGCCTATCTTGGGACTATATTCTCTCCTTTCCAAGTTGGAGGAATTGATTCTTTTACGGGCATGGACAAACATAGTCTTAATTATGATGCTTATCAGTTTAACAGAATTGGCTTGCTATATAATTATAAAAAGAGATATTTCGCTAATCTAAGTGGGCAATTCCTCTATAAAGGCGAGTTAAAAAAGTCTGGAGAGTCACTCACTTACCAGAAAGTTTTTGATTTAACCTTAGGGTACAAATCTCCTATTGGTCCTTTACGTATCACAATATCTCATGATCTTAAATCAAATATCAACTACTTTGTATCTTTTGGATTTACCAAAGATATGTTTAAATTTTCAAGACATTAAGGAGTACCTATGATTCCCGTAATTGATCTCCATGCAGATACTTATATGAAAAAGGATATTTTTAATACCCTTCCTTGGATTAGAAAAGCATTTTTTAGAATACCAGCAGAGACTGATAAAGAAGTTAAATTTTCAGAAGATATTACTAAAGATGCAATAGTAGAAGGAAATGTCAGGCTTCAAACCCAATCACTCTTTATAGGTCAATTAGGTATTTCTAATCCTCTTCATAATGGCTTGAAAATGCTTGCTAATATAAAGAGGGATGTTAAAGCTGATCCTAACTTGTATCAATACTATAATATCAAAGATTTTTATCATAATCAAGACAAATACGGGACCCTAATTTCTATTGAAGGCTTAGAGCTAATTGCTAATGATTTAGACTTGTTAGATATATTTGTTGAGTTAGGAGTAAGAATGATTGCTCCTACTTGGAATAGGGCTTTACCGTATGTTGGTTCTGCTGTAGAACCTTACGGTATTTTAGAAAAAGGACGCCAATTAGCAGATAAAATTAATGAATTAAACCTAATTTTTGATGTTTCTCATCTCTCAGATCAAGGTTTTTGGGACTATTTAGATATTCTTCAGGTGCCAATTATCGCCTCCCATTCAAACTATCGCAAGGTTATTCCTCATGAAAGAAATCTTACAGAAGAAATGATTAAAGAGATTGATGACAGAGGTGGAGTGATTGGCTTAAACTTCTATCCAGATTTTGTTAAAACTTCACAAATAAAAATCTACGATGCTTACCCTCTTGGTTATTCTGCTCTCTATAATATGCTGGATGCTATTATCACAGATTTCGGTGATGATATTGTTGCTTTTGGGTCTGATTTTGATGGCATTTCAAAATATTTAGATGGTGTCAAAAATCCTGGATTTTATCAAAATTTTGCTAATTTCTTAAGTGATAGAAATGTCTCTGAAACCACAATTGAAAAACTTTTTTACAAGAATGCTTTAAGAGTCTTGGAAATGATTTGAGGTCCTTATGAAAAGATGTGAATGGTGCTTGTCTAACCCAGCTTATATTAAATATCATGATGAAGAGTGGGGAATACCTCTTAAAGAAGATAGAGGATTATTTGAGTTTTTAGTATTGGAGAGTATGCAGGCTGGATTAAGCTGGCTAACAGTGCTTAAAAAAAGAGATGCCTTTAGAGAAGCTTTTGCTAATTTTAATATCCAGCAAGTAGCTAATTTTGATGAAGGGAAAGTTCAAGAATTACTTGAAAATCCTGCTATCATTCGTAATAAATTAAAAATAAGAGCTAGTATCAATAATGCTCAACGTATCTTAGAAATTCAACAGGAGTTTGGCTCTTTCTCTGAATATCTTTGGGCTTTTGTTAAGCACCAACCTCTCATCAATAAGTGGAAAAACATTTCTGAAATACCTACTTCTACATTGTTATCTGATAAAATTACTAAAAGCTTAAAAAAGAGAGGCTTCAAATTTGTTGGGACTACTATTATTTACTCCTTTATGCAGGCTGTTGGTATGGTAAATGATCATGTCATTGATTGTTTTAGATATTCAGAATTGAGTTAGCTTTACATTACCTTCTTCGTTGCTATACATCCTCTGAAACTTTAGCGAATGGGCAAGTAATTCATCTAGGAGGGGAGACTATTCTTCCAAGTTATTAACCAAATTAAACCCAAATTATTCTTGACTTGATTCTCACTTAAAATAAACTAAAATATAAAACAAAATCAAGGATTAATAAATGTATAATAAATTGAAGCAAAGTGATAATTTCTTCCTTCTTGCCGGACCTTGTGTAATTGAATCAGAAGAAATTATGTATCAGATTGCCCAAGAATTAAAGCGAATAACAACAAAGCTAAATATTCCTTTTATTTTTAAGGCATCTTATAAAAAGGCTAATCGTACTTCCCTTGATTCTTATACCGGACTTGGTATTGATGAAGGATTAAAGGTTTTAACTAAGATTAAGGAAGATTTTGATGTCCCGATTGTTACAGATGTTCACGAGACAAGTGAAGTAAAGGCAGTAGCTCAAGTTGCTGATATTATTCAAATTCCAGCCTTTTTATCACGTCAGACTGAACTTCTCCTTGAAGCAGGTAAAAGTGGTAGAATCGTGAATATAAAAAAAGCTCAATTCATGGCAGGTGAAGATGTCATTACAGCCTCTGAAAAGGTTTCTTCAACTGGAAACAAGAAAATTTTATTAACTGAGCGTGGTACTTCATTTGGTTATCATAATTTAATAGTAGATTTTCGCAACTTTGCTATCATGCAAAAAGCTGCTTTTCCTCTTGTATATGATGTAACTCACTCTTTGCAACAACCTTCAATTGGTAAAATTTCCGGGGGAACACCTGAATATGTGCCAATGATGGCTAAAGCAGCCCTTGCTACAGGTTTTGTAGATGGACTTTTTTTAGAAACTCATCCTCAGCCACTTAAAGGATTAAGTGATGCTAATTCTATGTTTGAATTAAGTAAAATGGAAAAACTTTTAACAGAATGTATTAGGATATGGAATGCAAGATAAATTAAAGAAGATTAAATTAGTATGCTTTGATTGTGATGGTGTTTTGACAGATGGAAAAATAATCTATATTCAAACAGAAGATAAGACTATTTTTGAGCAGAAGAATTTCTCAGCAAAAGATGGAATGGGAATAATGATGCTAAATAGGGCTGGTTTGATACCTGCTGTGATTACCGGACGAACATCAGAAGTTTTAACTCGTAGATGTAAAGACTTAAAAATAGACCATCTTTACCAGAACATTGATAATAAAGCTGAGAAAATGCAAGAATTACTCACTGAATTAGCTTTAGATTGGGAAAATTTAGCTTATGTTGGCGATGATTGGAACGATTATCCAGTACTAACTAAAGCTGGATTTGCTGCAACACCTTTTGATGGAGATGAAGCGATAAAGCCTTTTGTTGATTTTATTGCCCAAAATAAAGGTGGTGAAGGAGCTGTGAGAGAGATTATTGATTTAATTTTAGCAAGTCAAGGATTATATGAGAAAGCTGTTGAGAAGTTTACTAATTAGTCTCTTAATCCTATTGTCTCTTGCTATAATCGGATGTGAGACAACTTCTAAACTCCCTGATGTTGATATGGATAGGGAGGCACCTGATGAAAACAGTAAAAATGTTGAAATGAAAAAATATTCAGGAGATAAGTTAGAATACTTATTAAAGGCTAAAACTATTACCCGTTATTATGAAAAGCAGAGAACCATTGCTGATTCTGTCTATATTATTACTGTCGAAGAGGGAACAGGTATCATCTCAACAGTGACCTGTGATACTACGATTATAGATGATAAGTCAAACATTATTCGTGGAGTTGGTAATGTCATTTTTAAGTATGGTGACATAAGAAGAATTGAGACTGAGTTAGCTTTTTGGGATAGAACACGCGATAGAATAATCTGCCCAGGAGAGGTCGATTTCTGGGATGAGAATACCTATCTTAGTGGTCAAAATCTGGAAACAAACTCTAAATTAGAAATGACCAAAATGGAAAAAGTATCAGGGGAAGGAGTAGCAGATGAAAAAGCTTTTAGTGATATTTCTAATCGCAATAAGCCTAAAAGTAGCTCTGAGTAATGAACTTCTAACTGATAAAAGTTATAAAATCATCAACTCTGATAATGTTGTTTTAAACAAGAATAATGAGAAGTATATTCTCAATATGAGTGGTAATGTTCACTTTTTCTATGGAAAAATTGAATTTTTCTGTGATAAGGGTACTATAGTTGAGCTAACCGAAACAGCCAAGCTTTTCAACAATGTTCTTGTGAAAAAAGATACTTTAACCATAAAATCTGATTATGCTTATTACAATAATATTGAGGAAATAGTTGAATTTACTGGAAATGTTATAGCTTACGAATATGATATAAATAATATCTTAAAGCGAGAATTTCAGGCTGATACACTAATTTATAATAGAAAAAAAGAAGAGATTATCGCATCAAAGAATGTTCTTGCCCAAGAATATACAGAGAATATTACTGCCACTGCAGGTTATTTGCAGTATCTTCGTAATGAAGGCTATGGTTTTATGAAACTAAATCCACTTATTGAAAATAAAAAAGATTCTTTAACTATCAGGGCTGAAAAAATGGAGTACTTCTCCGATTTTAATA
This sequence comes from Cloacimonadales bacterium (SeqCode), assembly GCA_963692475.1. Lineage (GTDB taxonomy): Bacteria > Cloacimonadota > Cloacimonadia > Cloacimonadales > JAFGVF01 > JAEKNW01. Next base: position 681,698 of record OY829950.1, on the reverse strand, counting down.
AGGTGGTTGCAACATTTAATACCCATACCCAACTTACCGAAGCAGATATTCTTAGTAATTTTCTAATTTATTATACAGAAGATGGAAAAGCTGTCTTTACTGGTGAACCAAGAATTGAAACTGATTTTGGCATAGGTAGAGCTGAAACATTTAACCTCCTTTTTGTTGAAAATAACCTTTCTCATATTGAATTTGTTAATGACTGCCGTTTAGATTTCTCTTTTGAGGAAAAGGAAGATTTCACTAATTGGCTAACTGCCGAAAAAATAGATATTTTCTTTCAGGATAAAAAACCAAAATCTATGCTTGCTGAAACTAATGTAATCTACCAAATCATTACTGAAGAAGAAAAAAATAAAACAAAAGAGTATTCTAAAAATGATTCTGCTTCCCGAAAATTGCAAATTGTATTCACTGAAGAAAATAAAATTGAAGAGATTCGCCAAATGGAAGATATTCAAGGAAGTTACCTATTTAAGAGTGCTAATAGAAAGACTCAGTAACCTAAAAAGAAGTAATAGCTCAGCCTAAAAAAGGTTCTTTGTTAATGTATTAAAAATAACAGCTTAGACGTGGATTTGAACGTTTAAAAGTTTAAAAGTTTAACGTTTAAAGTTTAAAGATTAATCGCCCTGTTAAGAAATATGAATGAAATGCTTTTTTACCAGATTATCTATCTCTTAAAGGCTAAACTCTTGTCATAATGAATCATCTATTTACAATCTTATTAACACCTTAACTCTTCTTAAAAGCACGATAATAAGTCACTCAATATTTTTCCAATTACTTATCAAGTGAGTTTCATAGGCGAAATGAAAAAGACTTTTAATGGCTTTGCTAGTTTTATTATTCCGTATGCATTTTTTGGGGTGTATGAAAATAGGGATTTATGGACTGCAGTCATCTTGCCTTAACTGGGAGCGCAGGTATCTCTGCCGGCATTAACTGGGAACGCGGGCATCTTGCCCGCACCAAGCTTGACAGAGCTTGGGTTATCTTAACTCCCCTCTTAATCCCAGAGGGATGGTGCAAGAGGGGTGCCTCGTAAGAGGCGGGGTGTTTTCTAACTGGGAACGCGGACATCTTACCCGCACCAAGCTTGACAGAGCTTGGATTATCTTAATTCCCCTCTTCATCCCAGAGGGATGGTGCAAGAGGGGTGCCTCGTAAGAGGCGGGGTGTTTCTAACTGGGAATGCGGGCATCTTACCCGCACCAAGCTTGACAGAGCTTGGATTATCTTAACTCCCCTCTTCATCCCATATAGATGGCAGTTTAATCTGGTACAGTTTCCTATTAAAAGATAGAGAATTCTATGAAACAATATCAAAGGAGTCCGATTGTACTACGCAATAAGAGTATTAAGAAAAAGTGTCTCGGGTAAAAAAAATAAATTAAATAGATTTGCCCATTTTTAGTTAAAGTTGTACCTATAGTATTATGAAGGGTCTTTTGGATTATTGCTTCAATTTTTTTATGTTATACATCTCACTATTCTCACCTTTTCAATGTCAGTTTTATCGTCTATTCTCTTAACATTTTTGCAGTTATGAGTAAATAAAAAAAGAAATTTCTATTTTTGGAAAAAAAATTGCTTAAATTTCTTGACAAGTATCCTTAAATTCATTATTTTATGTATATGGATAAAACAAAAAATCACATTGAAGCAAAAAATTTAGTTAAGATATATGGTAAGCGAAGAGTAGTCAATGATTTGAGCTTAAATATCTCTCAGGGAGAGGTTGTGGGTATCTTAGGACCTAACGGAGCAGGTAAAACCACAACTTTTTACATGATTTTAGGCTTAACTAAGCCTAATAAGGGTAAAGTATTGTTCAATGATACTGATATAACTCACAAGCCAATGTACAAAAGAGCTCAACTTGGAATAGGTTATTTAGCCCAAGCTCCATCAATCTTTCATAAATTAACAGTTGAAGAAAATATTTTAGCAATTTTAGAGACTGTGGATTCTCCAAAAAAAGAGCGAAGAAAGATGTTAGACGAATATTTGAGCGAACTAAACTTAACCAAAGTTGCCAAGCAGAAAGCTTATACACTATCTGGAGGGGAGCGTCGGAAATTAGAGATTACTCGCTCCTTAGTAACAAATCCTTCTTTTTTATTTATGGATGAGCCTTTTGCAGGTGTTGATCCTATTTCTATCAATGATATCCAAGATATTATCTTAAAACTTAAATCTAAGAACATTGGTATAATGATTACAGATCATAATGTTACCGAGACCCTAAAAATTGTTGATAGAGCTTACATTACTTTTGAAGGTCAAATAATGGTCACAGGCACATCAAATGAATTGATTAATAATCCTAAAGCTCGTGAACTCTATCTCGGGGATAGATTTCAAAGCAATACAATGGTGAAATAAATAAAATGTTAGATCAAATTTTAACCATAAAGCAGAAACAAGAATTAGCTCTTAAGCCTAAGATGTTACAATCTTTGCAGATGCTTACTCTTCCTTTAATGGAATTGGAACTTCATCTGAAACAGGAGATTATGAAAAATCCTCTTTTAGAAATGAGAGATATTGATGACTCTGATAACGAAGATGATATTGTCAGAGATGAAGTGGTTAATGACGAGAAAGAGATGGGTGAAGAGAGTGATGAAGTTTCCAAGACTTTAGAAGAGGCACAAGAACTTACTGAGATTCTTGATTCGTGGAATGAATTTCATCAAATGACTAATAATAATAAAGATTATTCATATAATAGAGATGATGATGATAGTGCTCTTTATGAGAAATACCTTAAAGCTCCTGAAGATAAAATGGCTGAGTATTTACTTCAACTCTATTCTTATCCAATGACTGAAGATGAATATGAGTTTGCTACCTATCTAATTGATTCTGTTGACCAATATGGCTTCTTAAGGGACAAAGATTTCATTATTGAAGTTGCAGATATTTATGAGATTAGTCACGAGAGAGCTAAAAGAGTTCATGAGATTGTAATGTCTTTAGACCCCAAGGGTTTAACAGCTTGTAACATCTCAGAATGTCTAATATCTCAATTAGATGAATCTCAGAAAGAGAATAAAATTATTATAAGTATTTTAGAAGAGGATTTTGAAGATTTAATTCATAGAAGATATCAGAAATTAGCTGCCAAATATCAAGTTTCCTTAGAATATATAACTTTTTTAAGAGACCAAATTGCTAAGCTTGATCCAAAACCAGGTTTAAGACTTCTTGATAGTAATGATAAATATATTACTCCTGATGTTATTGTAAAAGAGATTGGCGATGAATTTCAAGTAATAGTAAATGATTCATACTCGCCTAACTTGGTAATTAATTCCAGATATAGAAAACTGATAAATTCTTCAAGTGTGGATAAAGAGACTGTACATTATGTGCGAGACAAAATTAATTCAGCAAAATTCTTGATAAAGTCTATGTATATGAGAGTTAGAACTTTAGAGAGAGTAATGAACTCTATTATTAAGCATCAATATGATTTTTTCTATAATCAAACAGGTGTTCTCTTACCTCTGAATTATTCTTCAATTGCTGAAGATATTGGAGTGAGTGAATCAACTATATCAAGAGTAGTTAAGGATAAATATGCAGATACTCCTTTTGGTATTTATCCCCTAAAGAAGTTTTTTACATCCACAGCAGGTATAGATAATAATTTTGAATCTATTTCTCGGCAGAAAGTCAAAACATTCATTCAAAAATACGTAGAAACTGAAGATAAATCTAAGCCATTAACTGATCAAGACATTGTTAAGTTATTAAAAGATGATGGTTTAAATGTATCAAGGCGAATTGTTGCTAAATATCGTGATGAATTAAATATATTAAACAGTAGGTTAAGGAGAAGTTAATGAGACACATTAAAGTAGCTATTATTGGCGGTGGTCCTGGAGGCTATGTTACTGCGTTAAGATTAAAACAATATAATATCGAAGCACTTGTATTTGAAAAAGAGAGATTAGGTGGAGTATGCTTAAATTGGGGTTGTATTCCTACTAAAACTTTAGTTAAAACTGCAGAACTATTTACCGAAATAAAAGAAGCCCATGAATTTGGAATCAAATTAGATAATCCTGAAATTGACTTTAATCAAATATATAAAAGAAAAGATGAGGTTGTGGAAAAGTTGGTTGGTGGTATAGAGTTTATGTTCAAAAAGCTTGAGCTTCCAATAATTAATTCTCTTGTAACAAAAATTACTAAGAAAGATGATATTTTCCACATAATCTCAAACGAAGAAGAAGTTACAGCGGATTTTGTGATCTTAGCTACAGGTTCAAAACCTACCGAGCTACCTTTTATGAAGTTTGACCACAAAAAGATACTCAGCTCAAAAGACATACTCCAGTTACAAAAATTACCAAAAACTCTGGCAGTTGTTGGGGGAGGAGTCATAGGATGTGAATTTGCTTCAATTTTCCAGCAATTAGGCACTGAGGTAACCATAATTGAATTTTTACCAAGATTACTTGCTGGTGAGGATGAAGAAATATCAAAAAGAATTGCTATGGCTTTTAAACGAAATAAAATGAAACTTATCCTAAAGAATGGCGTTAGTAGTTATGAAGAGACTGATGACGGTGTAAAATTAACTCTTTCTGATGGGAAAAGTATAGAAGCTGAGCAAGTTTTAGTTTCTATAGGTCGCTCACCAAGATGTGAAATAGAATTTGAAAACATAGAATTAGAGAGGAATAAAGGTTCTATAGTTGTTGATGAATATATGAGAACTGGCGTAGAAAATCTTTATGCTATAGGAGATTTAAACGGTAAGCAACTTCTTGCTCATACCGCTTCTAAACAAGGTCTTCTGGTAGCCGAGTTGATAAAGAGTGAATTGGAAGAGAATCCACAAGATGTAGCTTCAATAATCTATGAAAATGTACCTCGTTGTACATTCACAAATCCTGAAGTGGCTTCAGTGGGTTTAACAGAAGAAGAAGCTAAAGAGAAATATGGTGAGATTTTAGTAGGAAAATTCCCTTACTCAGCAAGTGGCAAGGCTATGGGTATGGGGAATACTTTTGGCTTTGCTAAAACAATTGCTGATGCTAAGAGTCAAAAGATTGTTGGTATGCATATCATAGGTTTGCAAGCTTCAGAGCTTATTGCTGAAGGTGGCATATTAATAGGCAAAGATGCTAATATCCATGATGTTGAGAAGATTGTTTTTGCTCACCCAACTTTATCAGAAATTGTAATGGAGTCAATTGAGGACACAATTTCTTTGTCAGTTCATAAAATTTGATTATACTATAAATATAAATTAGAGGTTGGTAATGTCGATGAATAAACTTAGAAAACCTGAGTGGTTGAAAGCTAACAGATTAGGCAATGAACAAGCAAACGTAATTAGACAATACTTGTCAAAATTTAACCTCCATACTGTATGCAATTCGGCACGATGTCCAAACCAAGGTGAATGTTTTAACCGCGGTACAGCTACATTCATGATCTTGGGCGAAGTATGTACTCGGAATTGCAGATTTTGTGCAGTAGATAAAAATAATCCTTTGCTTCCACCAGATCCGTTAGAACCAATCCATATTGCAGAGTTATCTAAAGAGTTGAAATTAAAACATATAGTTATAACTACTGTGACAAGAGATGATTTGCCTGATGGAGGTGCTTCTCAATTCGTAAAAGTATTAGAAGAAATCAGAAGGAATTGTCCTGAGAGTGTTACAACTGAGACACTTATTTCTGATTTAGAGGGAAATTGGGATGCATTGCAGACAATTATTAAGGCAAGACCAACTGTGCTAAATCATAATGTTGAAACAATAGAAAGACTGTACCCAGAAGTAAGACCAATGGCAAATTACTATAGGTCACTTGATTTACTGAAAAAAGTTAAAGAGATAAATCCAGATATAATAACTAAAAGTGGCTTGATGGTAGGTTTAGGAGAGAGTGTTCAAGAGGTAAAAGAGCTTCTTAATGACCTCTATAAACATCAAGTGCAAGTTGTTACTATTGGTCAATATCTCCAACCAAGCAGGGAACATATTCCAGTAAAAGAATATATTCATCCTGATATTTTTGAAGAATATAGAAGATATGGTGAAGAGTTAGGATTCATCTTTGTTGAATCTGGACCTTTGGTTCGAAGCTCTTACCATGCTGAAAGAATACAACAATATATAACAAAGTAGGAGGCTTTATGCATATTACAATATCTGCTCGCCATTTCGAATTAACTAATGCAATAAGAGACTATGTTGAAGAAAGTTTGATCAAATTAAAAAGATATTTTGATCATATAATTACTATTCATGTTACCTTAGCGGTAGAGTCCAGTAGAAATCAATGCGAAATCGTTTTGCATGCTTCTAAATTCACATTGCAAAGTAATAGCGAGGCTATGGACATGTATATTGCTATTGATGAAACAATCGAAAAGATGGAAGCCCAAATCAAGAAACTTAAAGATAAAGTTACAGATCACCACAAAAAAGGATTAAAAGAAAATTTCGACCCATATTTTTCTCGAGCAGCTCTTTATCAAAAGGGAGATGCTACAGAACAACACAAATTAGTTAAAACTAAACGTGTTGTACCTGATATTCTTACGGTAGATGAGGCTTTGGAACAATTTGAATCACAGGAAAATGAATATTTCATCTTCAAAAATGTTGAAACAGATAGAATCAATGTTTTAGTTAAAAAAGATGAAACTCATTTCAAACTTTTACAACCATAATATTTAACAATAGAAGGGTGTACTTTACAAGTACACCCTCACCATTAATGGTACTAAGCTAATGAAAGAGATTACTTTAAAAGATTTTTTTGAACTAAATAAAAACAGATTTGCCTTGAGTCTAATCACAGATGAGAAAACGCTTAATAATAGCATAACTTCTCCTCACATAAATAGACCTGGATTAGCCCTTGCAGGATTCTTTAATAGATTTTCTTCTGATAGAATACAAGTATTTGGAGAAACGGAAATTAGGTATCTTCAATCACTTACCGAAGATGAAATCTATGAAAGAGTTAAATCTATGTTTACTTATAGAATTCCTTGCTTGATAGTAACTAAAGGTTTAACATTGCCTTATATTGTAGAATATCTGGCGAATGAAATGAGTATCACTGTTTTTTCTACTCGCTTATCTACAATTAACCTTTATCACACCCTATCGAAATATTTAGATAAGCTTTTTGCTCCTGAAATGACTATTCACGCAACCTTGATCGAAGTTTACGGAATAGGAATCATGTTAACTGGCAAAAGCGGTATAGGTAAGAGTGAGTGTGCCTTAGATTTAGTTCACCGGGGACATAGCTTAGTTTCTGATGACACTGTTAAGATTACTGTAATTGATGATAATCTTTGGGGATATCCAGCCAAAGATTTTGGTCATTTCATGGAAATAAGGGGTGTTGGATTAGTCAATGTAGAAAGAATGTTTGGGATTCAAAGAGTAAGACAAAATCTTAAAATTGATATGCAGATTGAATTAATGCCTTGGCGAGAAAATATGGATTATGAGAGAATTGGATTAATCAATAATTTTGTAGAGCACCTTGGTATCAACATTCCGATAATTTATCTACCAGTTTCCCCGGGAAAAAATGTTTCTGTGATAGTTGAAGTTGCTGCTATGAACTTCATCTTAAAAAATTATGGTTATGATGCAGCTGAAGATTATACAAACAAAATCCAGGAAGAGATTAAGAGAAAATCATTAATTCGTAAGATTAATAACACTCAAAATAATAGCTGATTAAAGGATTCCACAGATGATAGAAAAAACAATACAAGTAGAGAATAAATTGGGACTTCATGCCCGCCCATCAGCGATGTTAGTGAAGATAGCTACAAAGTACCGTTCTGAATTCCATATAGAGAAAGAGGGGATGAAAGTTAATGGCAAAAGTATTATGGGAGTAATGATGCTTGCTGCTGAATGTGGGTCAGATTTAAATTTATTGATTGATGGTCCTGATGAAGAATATTTATTAAAGGAAATAGAACAACTTTTTAACGATAGGTTTGGTGAAGCGGAATGACAATACTAACAGGCTTATCTGTAGCTCCAGGAATTGCTATAGGTAAGGCAAAAATTATTAAACAAAAAAGATTAGAAATTAAAAAAAGAGATATTGAAAAAGAAGAAGTAAATAAAGAGATTGCTAAATTTGAGCAAGTAATACAAGAGGTTATTAAGGATACAGACAATTTAATCGATGAGTATTCTGTAAATCAAGCTAATCAAGAGATTTTCGATTCCCATAAGATGATTCTGCAAGACCCTGAAATGAAGCAAGAAGTAATAAATCTTATTCAAGAAAATCTTATTGGTTTAGAACAGGCAATTCATCACCATTTTAGCAAAGTTTCCAGTTATTTTGAAAGTTTAGATAACGACTTTTTTGCCCAAAAAGCTATAGACTATACTGATGTAAGTAACAGGATTTTAAATATTTTAATAGGACGTAAAGGATTTAAACAGAATAGATTCGATAGAGATGATATTCCTCTTTTTTACACAACTACTCCAAGCCAGATAATTCATTTAGCACGTGAAGGAGTGAAAGGCTTCTATTTGGAAAAAGGTTCTGAAACTTCTCATAACTCCATTATAGCACGTTCTTTTGACCTAACCTGTATTGTTGGTATTCCTGAACTTTTTGCTAATATCGAAAATAACGACTTGATAATTTTAGATGGTAATGAAGGTAAGATAATCATTAATCCAGAACCGAGTATCCTTAATCAATACAGAGATAAATTACAGATTCTAAATGAACATAAGGAAGATCTACTTTCATTAATTGAAATCACTCCAGAAAAGATATTAGGAAAAAAAATAAACTTAGAAATCAATATTGAAGTACCTGAGGAGGTTAGCCATACAGCTACCTTATCACCTGATGGTATAGGACTATTCAGAACAGAGTTTTTATTTATGGATAAAGACACTTTACCTACAGAAGAGGAACAATACAAAATCTATAAAGATATGGCTGAAAAGATGGGGAATAAGCCTGTTGTGATTAGAACATTTGACTTGGGAGGAGATAAATTTTCCAATATTGTTACTTACGCTAAAGAGGAAAATCCTTTCTTGGGAAATAGAGGGCTTCGCTTTTCACTAAGTCATCCTAACATTTTTCGAACTCAGATAAATGCTATTCTACGTGCAAGTATATACGGGAAAATTAAGATTATGTTTCCTATGGTTATGGGAGTAACAGATTTCCTGAAAGCTAAAAAATTCGTTAAAAAAGTTATGAGTAATTTGATTAACAAAGGTTATGAAGTGGATGAGAATATTGAAATTGGTATTATGATAGAAATTCCTTCTGCAGCTATTTGCAGTGAACAATTAGCAAAAGAAGTTGATTTCTTCAGTATCGGAACTAATGATTTAATTCAATATACACTTTCTGTTGATAGAACTAATGAACTGTTATCTGATTACTATGTTCCTCATCACCCAGCAGTTCTGAACTTGATCAAAATTACTGCCGAAGCTGCTAATAAATATAATATTCCAATATCTGTATGTGGAGCAATGGCTTCAACACCAAAATATATCCCTCTCTTAATCGCCTTGGGAATAACAACATTTAGTATTGCTCCAAGTGCTTTTTTAGATGTTAAAAAAAGAGTTTTAGATTTAAAAGAAGAAGAAATTATTGAACTTCAAAGTTCTGATCTATTTACAGATGTAGATTCCATTGAAAAAATTATAAGGAAGGTAACACCATGAGTTTAAGTTTTAATTTCACGAATTTATTTAAGAATGAACTAATCAAATCAGGACTAAATAGTGATTTATCTATATATCAAGACAAAATTAATAAAGCTCACCAATCAATATTACATCAAAGAAAAAATGATATATTAGGATTTTATAACCTACCTGAAAAAAATACTGAAAGAATTAATAACTATATTAGCACAATAGACAAGGACTTTGATAATATCGTTGTTCTGGGAATAGGAGGATCAGCTCTGGGAAACAAAGCTCTCTATTCTGCTCTTAGAATTGAAAAAAGTCTTAGCAAAAAGCTATTTGTGGCTGATAATGTTGACCCTTCTCTTATCTATGATATCTTATCTCAAATTGAATTAAAGAGAACTTTATTTAATGTAGTAACAAAATCAGGTACTACAGCTGAAACAATGTCTGTATTCTTGATTATACTCCAAATTCTAAAAGAAGCTTATCCTAAAGATTACAAGAAGCATATTGTCGTTACCACTGATAAAGAGAAAGGATTTCTTCGTCAGATAATTAGAAACGAAGGCTATTATGATTTTGAAGTGCCAGATAATGTGGGTGGAAGATTCTCTGTCCTTACTGATGTTGGACTTCTCAGTTCAGCTTTTGTAGGAATCAATATCGATGATTTATTAGCAGGAGCTGCTACTATGCGTGACCTTTGTGCTAGTCCTGATATCAATCAAAATCCAGCTTATCTCATGGGCTTGACCCACTATTTATATATGAAAGAGGGGAAGAATATCTCCGTAATGATGCCTTACTCTAACTCTTTGTATGATATGGCAGACTGGTATCGTCAATTATGGGCTGAATCACTTGGTAAGAAATACAATATCCAAAATGAAGAAGTTTTTGTTGGGCAAACACCTGTAAAAGCACTTGGTACTACAGATCAACACTCGCAAGTTCAGCTCTATAGGGAAGGTCCTAACGATAAAGTTACTACTTTTGTAACAGTAGATAATTTTAAGCATGATTATAATATCCCACTTATTTATCCAGAAAGGGATGAAGTAAATTATTTAGGTGGTCAAAATCTTTCAAAACTACTTAACACCGAAAGATTAGCTACTGAAATTGCATTATCTAAATCAGATAGACCAAACTGTAATATTACTTTCCCTAAAATTAATGAGAAGAATCTTGGAGAATTCATAATGCTTTATGAGATTATGACTGTATTTACAGGAGCATTATTAGAAATCGATCCTTTAGACCAACCTGGAGTTGAAGAAGGTAAAATTGCTACTTATGCTTTAATGGGAAAAAAGGGATATGATAAAGAAAGAGATGAAATTGATAAGATAATAGGATAATAGGGAAAAAAATGGATTTAAACAAGTTAATAGCAAATTTTAGAGATAAATTCTACTTGCCAAATATTGTAGACGAATTAGCAGAGAACAATCTTTCAACTAATGAGTTAGCGAAGATTGTCAGACCAATTTCCAAAAGCGAAATTGCTAAGTTGGAAAGTCAAGGTAACTATTGTACCGACTGGTCAAAGTTTTTTGTTGAACCTGTTTTTAATACCAATTTCATTAGAAACAACAACTTCTCAGGTAGAATATTTCTAGGCAATTATAATGGTGATGAAGTTAAAGTTTTTGATAATTATTCTCACCCTAACGGAATCTATAATTCAAATTTAGATGATGTATTTATAGACTCAAATTGCTTGATAAAGGATAATAAGCTGATTCATAGATATTATCTTAGTGAGAATGTTATAGCTTTTGGAAATGATTTTATCAGATCTGATAAGAACAGTAATTTTGGAAACGGGATTATCATTTCAGTTGGTTCTGAAATAGGGGGAAGGGATATCCCTCTTTATGCTGAACAAGATATTAATTATATTAGCGAACTAATAACAGGAAACAAAGAAGATGGCATCTATAACAAATATCTTGAATTAGTTTCTGATTATGCAAAAAGCGTATCATCTTCCTTTGGAATCGTTTCTGCAAATGCTAAACTGATTAACAACAGAAATATTTGCAATTCTTATATTGGTTATTTTGCAATAATTGAGAATACTACAAAAATCTATAATTCAACGATTCTCTCAGAAGCAACCGAAATTACTAAAATCTGTGATGATGTCATATTGGAAAATTCTATCTGCCAATGGGGCGTAGAAGTAGAGTCAATGGCACTAGTTCAAAATTCACTTCTTTGTGAATATTCAGGTGTAGAAAGACATGGTAAAGTGCAAAGCTCAATTATAGGTCCTAATACCCATATAGGTGAAGGGGAAGTAACAGCTTCAATCTTAGGACCTTTTATCGGTTTCCATCACCAATCAATGCTCATTGGAAGCTTATGGTTCGAAGGACGTGGTAATGTGGGTTATGGAGCTAATGTTGGCTCTAATCATACTTCTAAATTACCAGATCAAGAACTCTTTGCAGGGGAAGGCCTTTTCTATGGACTTGGCTGTAATATCAAATTCCCTGCCGATTATAGAAGAGCTGTTTATTCAATTATCGCAACTGGTGTTACAACCTTACCTCAAAAGGTAGAATTTCCCTTCTCTTTAATAAGTCAACCTTTCACTTCTCATGCAGAAATATCACCTGCCTATAACGAGATTATTCCTGGTTGGGTATTAAGTGATAATGCGTATGCTATTTTCAGAAATGAGAGCAAATTCCTTAAACGTAATAAAGCTAAAAGGCTGAAATTCGATTTTAGGATTTTTAGACCTAAGATTATCGAAATTATGTTAGATGCTTATAAAATACTTAGTAATGTTAAAATAAAAAAAGTTTACACTGATAAAGATATTCCTCAATTAGGAAAAAACTTCATGACAGATGACAATCGTCGTAAAGGACTCAAAGCTTACGAGCAATTCTTACACTATTTTTGTCTTAAAAGTCTATATGAATCAGGTGAATCACAGCTAACACAAGAAATTACTCAGATTTTAGAACTTGACATAGATAAAAATAATATATCTAATTCTTATCTTAGAATTCGTAAGGAAATTTTAATTAAAATTATTAACTCTAAAATAAAAGATGATAAGCGAGGTGCAAAAATCATCGATGATTATGAAGAATGGCATGCAGATATTGAAGATGATGAATTAATATCAAAGCTAAAAGATGAGTTGTTCTAAAACAAGTAATCTAGAAGGAGTAGATATGCAAGACATAAATATTGAAGAAAAAGATGAAAACATAGAAAATGAAGATTTTGTTGAATGTTCTGAAAGCAACTATAATCAAAAGGACTTTGAAGAAATAAAACTCTTAGGTAATAAGAAATTCCAATTCTATGAGAAGATGAGATCTACTATTGATAAATGGACAAACAAAAGAGCTGGAAAGGCTGGATATGAAATTGCTCAATATCTCCTTCTCTTACCAGATCTATTTATTCTGGTAAGTAGATTGATTGTTGATAAAAGAGTTCCTGCTGGGAAAAAAGTTTTCTTAGCTGGAGTGATTACCTACCTAATTTCTCCAATTGATATTATTCCAGATTTTATTCCCTTTGTAGGCTATACCGATGATTTATTCTTAGCTATTTTTGCTCTTGATAACTTGTTAAATAATGTAAATGAAAATGTAATTATGGAAAACTGGAGTGGAAAAGAGAATATCATAGAATTGATAAAAACTCTTTTAGAGAAATCAGATCAATTCTTAGATAGAAATGTACTAAAGAAAATTAGAAAATGGATATGGAAAAAAAGTTAATGAAAATATTTATTGGTTCAAAAAACAAAGATAAAATAAAAGAAATAAAGGAAATTCTCAAGGATTATGAAATTCTCTCCTTGAATGAATTCCCAGATGTTCCTGATGTAATTGAGGATAAAGATAGCATCATAGAAAATGCAATTAAGAAAGCTATTGAAAATGCTCAATATACTGGACTTTTAACTGCTGCTGATGATACGGGACTTTTTGTTCGTGCTTTAGATAATCAACCAGGAGTATATTCTGCACGATATGCTGGAGAACATTGTAGCTATCAAGATAATCGAAGAAAAATGTTAGATAAGATGACTGATAAAGAAGATAGATATGCAGAATTTAGAACAGTTGTTGCTATTGCTGATAAAACAGGCTTAGTTGCAACTGCTGAAGGCATTGTACCTGGCAAGATAACTTTTCAGGAGATAGGTGAATCAGGATTTGGTTATGACCCCATTTTTGAAGTTGCTGAAACGGGAAAAACTTATGCCCAAATGAGTGATGAAGAGAAAAACCAGATTAGCCACAGAGCTAAAGCTTTCTTCTTAATTAAAGAACATATAACAAAATATTATGAAACATCAAAGGAGAGATAAGTATGCTAAATAGAAGTATTTTTAGACAATATGATATTCGTGGTCTTGTGGATCAAGATTTAAATGAAGAAAATTTATACCTAATTGGTAAAGGATTCGGAACATATTTAAGAAACTTAGACAAGAAAACATTGGTAATAGCAGGTGATGCAAGATTAACAACTCCTAACTATAAAGCTGCTTTTGTAAAAGGTGCTCGGGAAACAGGTATTGATGTAATAGATGTTGGATTTGCAGCAACACCAATTCTCTATTTTGCTATTTGGTATTATAAAGTGGATGCAGGTACCATGATAACTGCAAGCCATAATCCTTCAGAGTACAATGGAATCAAACTAAATTTAGGTCTTGCTAGTGTATATGGAGAAGATATTCAACATATTTATGATATCATAGATAAAGGTGAATTTGCTAAGGGAAATGGAACAGTTAAAGAAGATAGAGAAGTTATACCTGAGTACCATAAATATATAGTAAATAATATTGATATTAAACGACCTCTTAAACTTGTTGTTGATGCTGGAAACGGTGCAGGAGGACCTTTCTTACCAAACATTCTTAGAGATTTAGGATGTGATGTAACTGAACTTTATTGCGAACCGGACGGTACTTTCCCAAATCATCACCCAGATCCAACTGTACTTAAAAATAATAAAGACCTTATAGCGAAAGTATTAGAACTTGGAGCTGATATTGGACTTGGATTAGATGGCGATGCAGATAGAATAGGTGTTATTGATGAAAAAGGTAATATGCTTTATGGTGATCAAATTCTTAACATTATTGCTCGTGATTTCTTAGAGAAAAACCCTGGTGAGACAGTTCTTGCTGATGTTAAATGCTCTAAAAACCTTTATGATGACATTGCTAAACACGGTGGAAAACCTGTGATGTATAAAACAGGTCATGCCAATATCAAGAACGAGATGAAACGTAGAGGAATCAAAGTTGGTGGTGAAATGTCAGGCCATGTTTTCTTAGGGGACAGATATTTAGGTTTTGACGATGCCATCTATGTTTGCTGTCGTTTTGCTGAAATAGCTGCAAAAAAAGACATTCCTGTTAGTAGATTCTTAGAAGACCAACCTAAGATGTTCAATACTCCAGAAATTCACTATCAAGTTCCAGAAGAGAAGAAGTTTGCTATAGTAGATAAAATCAGAGATGAATTTATTGCTGAAGGATATGAAGCTATTGCTATCGATGGCGTAAGAGTTACGTTCAAGGATGGCTGGGGATTATGCCGTGCTTCAAATACTACTCCTGTTTTAGTCCTTCGTTATGAAGCTGAAACTGAAGCACGAATGAAGGAAATTCAAGCTCTATTTGAAACAAAATTAGATAAATTTGCTAAACAGTAAGAAATTTAGATGAATTAATGTAATTTAACATAATTTATACCCCTATCTTAATATCCCCCTCAATGAGGGGGATAAGGGGATGTAACACCTGACTTGCAAATCAGAAAGTATATAATACCATTTAATTATATAATATCTCTCAAACTCAATTATTACATTTTACAATATATTTTCAGTAAAAAATACTTGACACTTATCAAATAAACTTCCAATAATGTTACATGTAAAAATAACATTTGGAGAGACAATATGAACACTACTTCTAAATTTTCATTTGAAAGAAAGTCTAGTAATAACAATAAGACGATATTTGTTATTACATTTTTATTGTTAAACATACTAGTTCCCTTATATGGCATAAACGGACATATTACAACTAACACCACTTGGAATGAAGATATATCAGTAACTGGGGACTTATGGATTGATGAAAATGTTACTCTGACAATTGCTTCAGGTGTAACAATTACAATCCCTAAGATTGATCAAAATGCTGATACAATAGGGGATATTGATATTTTCGTTTCAGGTAGAATGATCTGTCTTGGTTCTTCAACTGATAAGGTAATTTTTAAATCTTTGGAGACCGTTCCTGGAAATAAAGACTGGTCTGGAATTACTTTTAATTCAGCAAGTACACAATCTCAATCAAATTTAACTAATGTAGAAATTTATAATGCAAATAGACCAATTTATATAAATGGTGTTGGTTTACAAGCTAATAATCTCAAGATAATTAACTCAGAAGAATATGGTATTAGAATTCAAAATACTATCAATATGAGTAGATTTATTACTATAATAATTGAAAATACTACAGAAGATGGTATGATTATTGAGTCTGGTTCTGTTAATCTAACAG
The DNA here is from genome assembly GCA_963692475.1 of Cloacimonadales bacterium (SeqCode). Taxonomy (GTDB): domain Bacteria; phylum Cloacimonadota; class Cloacimonadia; order Cloacimonadales; family JAFGVF01; genus JAEKNW01. The sequence continues at coordinate 665,423 of OY829950.1, read as the reverse complement.
ATGTATCAATTGGTAATTCAGGTGGATTTGGTCTGAAATCCTTAGCTCCAGTAACTATCAGTGCTACTCGTGTTAATATTGCTAGAAGTGGAAGTCATGGCTTGTGGCTTGATAATACCCAAACAGTAACTTTTAATGATAGTAAATTTAACAGCAACCATTCTAATGGTATCTTCGTTGAAAATATGAGTCCTACTTTTAATAACTGTCAAATTAACAATAATAATGGAGCTGGTGTCTCTGTATCAAGTACTAACGGAATTCCTTCATTTACTAATTGTACTATCACAGATAATAAATTTGGCGTTAGTATCTCTGGAGTTCCTGCAGAATTTTCCTACTGTAATATCGAAGATAATAGGTTCGGTGGAATTTCTGTTTATCATTCAGAACCATCAATTAATTATTCTAATATCACTAATAATGGCTATGAAGATAATAGTTTTAGTTATGATACTGAAGATGAATATGAATGGAGAACTACTTCGGGAGCTATTGCTTTTCCTGAAGATCTATATTTAAAACTAAACCCTTCTGGCGCTCCAATGTATTTAGAAAGGATTACTTACAAGAAAGATGGTGATAATTATTACTGCAGTACAAGCGCAAGTTCATACAGATATTATCGCAATTATACCCGTTTTAAAGCTAATGGCGTCTATTACTTACAAGATGAGTATTATTATTATTTTTCTAGCTACTATACCTATTTTGATATGAGTACAAGGACAATGACTGGACCTATTGATGATGTTATATATAATAGAACAGATTTAGTTTTAGATATGTATCAAGTAGAGAACTGTCCTGGAGCAAGAGCTTGGGTATCCAATTTGCAATATCATTTTGATTATGTAGTTTCTATAGCTAATCTTAACGGAACAAGTGCAAATCTACAAAACAACTGGTGGGGACAAGTTACAGGTATCGATAGTTTGGTAACACAAGATATTTCTAATACTGCTAATTATGAAGGCGCTATGGTAAGCAGGATTGAAGAGGCTGGTTGTAATTTAGTTAATACACCTGCTTCAATCTCAGTAACAAGTCCTTCAACTTTAGAAATTAATCCTACTTCAACATTAATTTCTTGGATTGCTTCAGATTATGATAACGATGCTCAGATTAGCTTATACTACAATAGTGTTAATGATGAAAATGGTACTTTGATTGTAGAAAATCTAAATGAAGATAGTGATTATAGCTATGAGTGGGATTTCACAGATACCCCTTATGGAAAATATTATATCTATGCTATAATCGATGATGGAATAAATGCTCCTGTAACATCTTTTGCTCCAGGACAAGTGATGGTCGGAGAATTAAAAGTTGCAATTGATGACTATTATGCTTCTGCAGGTGATACTATTTCAGTAGCTATCCAAGCTTTAAATGCTTATGAGAACTTTGATCTTAACTCATTCCAAATAACGATAGGTTTTACTCCATCTCTTCTAACTTATCTTGAAACAGAAACAACAGGTTGTTTAACAGAAGACTGGACAGTTAATAGTAACGGCACTATCATGGGAGAAGTCGCTGTCAATGGATTTAGTGTTGATTTCTTGAATGGAAGTGGTAATCTTTTCCTACTTAAATTCTTAGTTAACGATGCAGGTGCTGATTTGCAAAATACCGCATTAACTATTAATAATTTCCAATATAATAATGGTAATCCTGAGCCAACAATTGTTTCTGGGTTATTTACTTTAAGAAATGTATATGATATAAGTGGTTGGACAAACTACTATAGTAATAATGGAGCTATTGCTGATGTAAATATCACAGCTGAAGGTTTTTCTGAAGGAAATAATTTAACTAACTCTTTAGGGGAATTCTTTTTTAATGATTTCTATTATGGAGATTATACTCTAACAGCTGAATTTGATGGACAACTTCCTGAGTTATTAATAAGTCCTTTAGATGCTTCCATGGTTGCCCGTTATGCCTTAGGTTTAATAAATCTTGATGGTAATCAAATAGTTGCTGGTAATGTTGATGGCGATGGTGATGTTGATATTTATGATGCTGCCACAATCGCAAGATATAGTGTTGGTATTTTTGATGAATTACCAGCTGGTGTAATGGCTTTTACTCCACCGACACATGAATTCTTACTTTCTCCAGCCTTTACTCCTCGCACCTTTATGGGAATTGCATTTGGCGATGTAAGTGGAAACTGGAGTAATGTTAGAGAAGATAATTTTACTGAAGGTGTGACTTATAACTTATCTGAAGATAATGAATATCTTTTTATTAATATAAATTACAATAGTGAATTCTTCTCACTTTCAAGTAAGATTAATTATGATGAAAATGTCTTAGAATATGTTGATTACACTGCTCTAAATAGCTTAACTACTTTAGCTAATGCTGAAAATGGTTCTTTAAGAACAGCTTCTTACTCTGTAACTCCACTTTCTGAAAGGCAAGTTATGACTTTTAAATTTAGGAAAGTAGGTGAAATTAATGAACAGAGTCTTGAAGTGTTATCTATTATCTTTGATGAAAATAATCCTATCATAACACCTAACAATGATAATAATGTAGCACAAATTAATTCTAAGATGTACCAAAATTATCCAAACCCATTTAACCCATCTACTACTATTAGCTTTTTTAATGCTAAGCAGCAAAATGTTAAAATTGATATCTATAATCTCAAAGGACAAAAGGTCACAACTCTTCTTAATGATGAAATGGGACAAGGTCACCAGGCTATAGCTTGGAATGCTGAAAATGTAAGTAGCGGTATATATTTTGCAAAAATTAGAATGACTGATGGTTATAATGAGACAATAAAAATGGTCTTAATGAAATAGGGGTTATAATGAAAGCTATCAAGTTAGTAATCCCTCTGATTTTTTTAATCATGAGTTGGGTTAATGTGAGTCAAGCTTTGCAGAAAGCTTCTCTAAATGAAGATTTTATAACTCCTAACCAGGTAGAACTTCTTCTTCCTAAATTAGCTATGGGGCTTTCGGATACCCTCACAGTTCCTTTAGAAATAATAGGTTTGAACAATGAAGATGTCTATTCTATTTATCTTAAGATAGCTTTAGATACTACTAAAGTTCAAGTGGAAGATGTTGCATGCGGTTCTTTAACTGAAGATTGGAACACGCCTATTTGGTATATAGTTAATGGTGAATTAAGAATTTCGCATTATGGTTTAGCTCCTTTAACGCAGTCTGGTAATGCTCTAAATATTCTTATGACTGCCAGAGGAGAAGAAAACACTTCTACTGAGCTAACTTTTATTTTAGGAGCTCTTAACGAAGGAAACCCTCAAGCTGATTTAGTTGATGGTAGAGTATTTATAGGAACACCTTATCCAATAATTTCAGAGATTAGTCAGTCAACTTTTGCGGAAAATGATAATATCAATATTCCCATAATAGTTGCTGATCCTTTGGATAAAAATCTTCTTATAGAAATCCAAAATCTTCCTGAGAACGCTATATTTACAGATAATGGAGATGGAACAGCAAATCTAAATTGGGTTTCTGATTACTACTCAGCAGGAGAATATAATATAATTATTTCAGCAACTAATGAAGACACATTATCTTCTCATGTAGAAGTTAATCTGATTATTGAGAATATTCCTCAATCACCTTTCTTTATTACCCCTTTCGAGAATGTCTCTTTTAATGAAGATGATAGTCTTATTGCCTATAATATTAATGATTATATTGATGATAGTGATTTGAATCAAGGAGATACGCTTTTAGTTAATCTTGAAGTAGAAGAGAATATCTTTATGACTTTTCAAGATGATATAATATCTTTTTCAGCTACCGAAAGCTGGTTTGGAAGTGAAATAATAAATTTAATTATCTCTGATACTTATGGATTTGAGATTAATCAGCAGATTCAGATTAGTGTAGTTAATGTTAATGATCAACCTATGCAACTTCAAACACTTCCCGAGATAGAAGTAGTGGAAGATTTTCAAGAATATTCATTAAATCTAAATGACTATTTCTCTGATATTGATAATATTTTAGATTATTCAATCAATAATTCTGTTAATGTCGATTTTTCGATTGTAGAAAATATTCTTACCCTCCAGCCACATTTAAACTGGTTTGGCACTGAGACAGTTGAATTGGTAGCATCAGAAGGTGATGTTATTAATCTTCAAGGTGCAATTGTTGAAGGAGATAATGAAAATCTTAATATCACTAACAATCTAATAATAGTAGTTAATCCTGTAAATGATGCTCCTGAAATTATTGCTCAATTCCCTGAAGTTAATGTGTTAATGAATGGTACAGGCAACTTAGAAGATATTGATAACTTCTTTTCAGATGTAGATTCTGATTTACTTTATACTTTTACAGGGAATAATAATCTGGATATATCTTATTTTGATAACTCCTTTCAAATCACTCCTAATCCAGGCTGGGTTGGTGTTGAGAGAGTAACTGTTACAGCAACTGACGACCACAATCTAAGTGTCTCCCAGTCATTAGTTATTAGGGTTCAAGCTGGTTATATTGCAAGCGAAGATTTTAACCATAGTGGTTCACTTCCAACTGGCTGGTCAGCTACCGGAGGAAACTGGCTAACAAATCAAGATAGTGGAGAAGATTGGTCTATAAAAGTTAATAACCCAAGAATATCAAGAACTCAGAGATTTATCTCCAAAGCTTTTGATTTGTCAGGTATTTATGATGTGGAAGTGTCCTTTCATCATGATTTTTTAAGACCAAGCGGAGTTACTGCAATTTTTCAATATTCTTTAAATGGTTTTACTTATTTTAATGTTGAAAGTTTTGAAGAATCAACTACAGGTACTTATTCAATAGAGCTTCCTGAAGTAGCAAATAATTCTAATGTTAGATTTAGATGGCAATATTTATCTTCAACCGTAGCAACAAATTATTGGAATATAGATGATTTTGAGCTTAATGGAGTAATGGGTAACTATTTACCACCTGCAACTGTTCAAGGTTTTCAATTAACTGCTGTTAGTCCTCAAGAGCTTACCTTCTCATGGTCTCCTATTGAAAATAACTTCTTCAACCAGTATGAGATAAATGTTATGAGTGAAGAATCATTAACTGAACAACTCTTTATCTGGAATGGAAGTGATGATAATGACCTTTATTTTCAAGAGAATTATACAACTTCAATAACAGGTCTCATTCTAAATGAAAGTTATTATTTTGCCATTAGAAGTACTGATATGAGTGGAAATGTCTCTGAATGGTCAGAAATTATTTCTGCAACTCCGACTTCCTTACCTACTATTACTTTCCTTACTGAGCCTAATACTTGGTTCAACACTCTGAGTCCATTAATATCAATTCAGCTCTCAGATGATGTCATGCTTGATTCTTCATCTTTATCATATAGAATTGATAGAAACAATAACGGCTTATTTGATGAAGAGGAAGGGTGGATAGAAATTTCAAACTATCAGAATAGTAGTGAATTAAATATTGAGCTTCAACTTGAATTAGCTAACGATGGACTAAACTACAGTCTTGAACTCAGATGTAGTGATACCCAAAATAGCATATATTCTTATAGTGGACTTGATTCAGAAATGGGTATTAATGATGATTTTACCTTTAATATCGATACTCAAGCACCTGCTTTAGTAGAAGATTTGGTAACAAGTAATATTTCTGAAACTTCAGTAAGTTTAGAGTGGTTATCTTCTTCTGATAACTATTTTTCTCATTATGAAATTTATTATTCATCAGACTATGATTTAACTATAGAAGATACTATGTTTTCTATAGAATCAGATGTGAATTTAAATGATAATCTTACCACAGCTACTATAATAGAAGATTTAGAACTAACGCAACGCTATTGGTTTGCTATTGTTGCTGTAGATTTAGCAGGAAATAGAAGTGAGTTCTCCAATATTGTAACAAACGTACTTGCTTCTGACCTTGCCCTGATTTATGATGTTATTCCTACCCAAACTGAAACTTATCTGAACACAAGGGAAATTCAACTTGCTTGCAAGATAAAAGATGCTTATGGTGTTGATAGCTCAACTGTTCAATATCGTATAGATGCTAACGGAAATGGACTTTATGATTCTAATGAAGAGTGGTTAAATGTTTTTGTTACTGACAGGACTAAATCTCTTAGGAATAGTTCAGGTGTTATGGATGAAAATGGAGATTTCGTCTTAGAAGTTACTGCACAAGCAAATTACCTCACTGATGGGGAAGATCTTAAGTTTGAATTTCGAGCTACAGATATCAATGGTTTTGGTTATTCATATAGTGGCTTTGATAGTGTCGAAGGAATAACTGATGATTGGTATGTAAGTATTGATACTATTTATCCTACTGAAATAAATAATATCTTGCCTGGATTAATTACTATTTCAACTGCAGAAATAGCCTGGACAAGCAGTCAAGATGCTAACTTTCTGGGCTATAAAATATTCTTTAGTGAAACAGCCAACGTTACTGAAGAAGCTAATTTCGTATCTTGGTTAGACTTTCCTGAATTAGCTGATGCTGGCTTAGGACAGGTCATTTTTACTCTTCCTAACTTGAATCCTAATGTTCAATATTTCCTTAAAGTTGCAGCTGTTGATATGGCTTTAAACATGACTTTTTCTAACGAAATTTCATTTGCTACTACCAATGATTCAAAACCACGGAAACCAGAAAATATTACTCTAACTTTCCAAGGTAATGATTTGATTCTTTCTTGGGATATTGTAGATGAAGATACTTCGGGGAATCCTTTGCAGGATGTTGTCTATGATATCTTCGTTTCAGAGAATCCTGAATTTGAACTAGATGGAAGTAATTACTATGATACTGCTTATGAAAATCAATATATTTTCTATGGAATTGGAGATGTTCTTCCGATGATATTCTTTAAGATTCAAGCTTATAGTGATTAAGAAATAATAACTTCTTTGTTTGGGCAATCCTTGTGATTGCCCATTTTTGTTTGTAAGGGAATTTGAGAATTAAATTAAAAAAAAATATAATGCTTGACATGCATATTATAATTGTTAAATTATGCATAAAATTGCAAATATGTGAAATAGAGGTGAAAATGTACATAGATCTATCAGTAAGAAATTTGTTTTCATTTGGTGAAGAACAAACCTTCAGCTTTAAGGCTTATGATAAAATAAAGGATTATGAGAAAGATTTTATCGTAGAAATTGGTAAATATAAATTACTTAAAATGCTAATGATCTATGGTGCTAATGCTTCTGGTAAAACAAATATATTAAAATGTTTTTCTCTTTTGAATGAATTGATTCTTGATAAGCGAGATATTGATCATGAAATTAATAGCAAGCCTTTTCTTTTAGACCCAGTATTCAAGAATCAACCATCTACTCTAATAGCTAATTTCTTAGTGAAAAAAAAGGATAACTACATTCGTTATAAATATGAAATAAACTTTACCTCTGAAGAAATTATCAATGAAAAGTTAGAATATTATCCTACTATACAACCCGCCTTAGTTTTTGAAAGGAAAAAAGAGAATGCTAATGAGAGAGGAATGGTATTAAAAGTTGGCTCAACAATATCTTTATCTAAAGCTGACAGAGAAGTAATATTAGCTAATACCTTAAAAAATAATACAATCTTATCTGTTTTTAATAGAGTTAATCCACTCTTTGAACATGCCAAGAATGTTTGGAAATGGCATTTTGATAGAGTTTCTATGTTTATCGATAACAATACTGATACGCTAGATTATACGATTAACAAAATCAAAGAAAAAACAGAATTAGCTGAAAAATTCAGAGATTTATTGCGGCAAGCAGACTTCAATATCTCTAAAATTCTTGTGGATAATAATAAAGAAGTGCAAATTACACTATTCCCAAGTATGGATTTAAAAATTCAACATATAGCTAAAAAAGATAAAGCTAACATATATGCTCAGTTTAATTCTGATCAAGAATCTGAAGGGACCATGCGTTATCTTAGTTTATTAGCTCCCTTCTATGTAATTACTAGCACATCTAAATTAATGTTATTCGACGAAATAGAAAACTCTCTCCACTATGATTTACAGAAACTTCTTTTATTAATGTTCTTAAAGAATAGTTCAGATTCTCAGCTTATAGTTACTACCCATAACCCACTATTTTTAGCCTGGGATATTATGCGTTATGATGTAATCTGGTTTGCTGAAAAACTAGAAACTGGGCAAACAGAGCTTTTCAGTTTAATTGATTTTAATAACTTAAAAAGAGAAAATGTGATGAAAAAGTATTTGATAGGAAACTATGGAGCTGTTCCTAATATTAAACAACAAGTAGAGACTTTAGACTAATTTTTATGGCAAGAAAAAAAAATACAAGAGCGGAAAAACAGAGAACACTTCCCCAAAATAAGAAAGATAAATTAACTTTTGAAGCTAAAGGAATAAGAACTGAAAAATCAGTTATAATTATAGTTTGTGAGGGAGAGACTGAACAAAACTATTTTAAAGAGTTAATCAGTGTAGAATCAATTAAAGGGATTAAAATTACACCTGAGCTAGCCAATAACTCTAATTGGAATAGTATTCTATCTAAAGCTAATGAAGATAAAGTAGATAAAAATACAAAAGTTTATTATGTTCTTGATTTAGATTGCATAATTAATCAAAAACAAATGATAAAATATATTAATGAGAGAAATAAGCTGATGACTCGAGCTGTAGTACCTATTGAGTCCTATATCTGTTTTGAAACATGGTTATTGTATCATTATGAAACAAACCCCAAAACAAGTGACAATTGTAAGAATCATGAAACAGATTTCAAAAGATATATTGTTAATTATCAAAAAGGAAAGGGAAAAATTTATTCTATTACTAAGAATAATTTGCAACAAGCTTGTGTTAATGCTGAGAAAAGCTGTTTATCTCGAGCTAATCAGATCAAGAGTGGCCTAGTAGAAGAATATAATTGCAGACTTTGCTTCTCTGAAGTGTGGAAAATTATTAGGGACTTAGGTTTATAATTTAGTAGTTAATGTAATGTTTATCAATAATCATAATTAACAATTGACAATATTGAGCAATAAAAGAATTATTGGTTGATAGTACTTAAAACTATGATATAGTAATTAATAAGTGCACAAAAGGGGTAGATAGGATGTTTAAAAAGAATTTGTTTTGGTTAGTGTTTCTTCTTTCGTTGTTGTTAATTAGTTGCAATGATGATAAACCTACTAAACCTTTTGAAAGTGAACCTACAAAGGTATCAACTCCATCATTTAATCCTCCAGCAGGAGTATATAGTGATTCTTTAGTTGTAGAAATTACCTGTGCTACACCAGGTGCAGAGATATATTATAGATTTGATTACTTCAAACCAATTGACGTTTCACAGCTATATGTTAGTCCACTCCATATTTCAGAAACAACTTCAATATATGTTAAGGCATATAAAGAAGATTATCAAGCAAGTGAAAGCAAAATTAGAACATTTACTATTGGTGATGATCCATATCCCTCAATGGCTTTTGTCCCAGGTGGAAGCTTCACTATGGGAAGAACAAGAGGTGATGGTTTTCTCTGTGAATTACCTCTCCATGAAGTAACGGTCGATCCCTTTTATATTGCTAAGTATGAAGTAACTCAAGCTGAATATAAATGGGTCATGGGTAACAATCCTAGCTATTACTATTGGTACGCTGATGATAATAATCCTGTAGAAAGTGTAACTTGGTTTAAGGCTGTTGAATATTGTAATTTAAGAAGTATTCAAGAAGGGTTAACCCCTTGCTATGATACTTCAGAGTGGACTTGTGATTTTGCTGCCAATGGCTATCGTTTACCAACTGAAGCAGAGTGGGAATATGCTGCTAGAGGAGCTTCTAATGATCCTGATTATCTCTATTCTGGTTCAGATGATGTTGATAGTGTTGCTGTGTATTGGGGAGTTAATGAAGAGCATGAGACAAAGCCAATTGGGTCTAAATTGCCTAATAAGTTAGGGATTTATGATATGTCGGGTAATGTTTTTGAGTGGTGTTATGATTGGTATGCTGACTATTCTAATGAGGCACAGCTAAATCCAACAGGACCTAATAGTGGTAGTAAGCGTGTGGTTCGGGGTGGTTGTTGGGGTAATTCTCAAACTTATTGTAGGCTTTCTAATCGTTCCTCTTTTGGACCAAGCCTAAATCCTTTTGATGACCATTATTTTGGTTTCAGACTTGTTCGTTCAGGTAACTAGGTAGGGGCGTATTGTCATACGCCCTCTTAAGAAATGCCCCTGTGTCCCCCTCGCCGAGGGGGATTAAGAATAATCTATTGTTATATTATCTTTTGGAGAGTATCTCCGCTTCTACTTTTTTCATATTGATTTCATTTTTATAAAGGGGTAATTTGTTATTTTTATATACTTGAAGATTTTCCTCAAATGTTTTACGATGATTGCTTTTATAAATAACTCCAAGTGGGAAAGGACCTTCTTCCAGTGCTTTCTCAAATGATTTTACCCTATCAGAGTTATCAAAATCTTCTGGTAAATAATAGGTATTTTCATTAAACCATTTAAAGGTATTTATTTTGTTAAAAGACACACAAGGTTGGAATATATCAACTAAGGCAAAGCCTTTATGAGCTATAGCTTGTTTCATTATCTCTTTAGTTTCTTCAATATGACCAGAGAAGGCTCTCGCCACGAATGTAACATCAAGTGAGATGGCAAGAGCAAGAGGATTAAGTGGTTTATCGGCGACACCAAATACTTGGAGAGGTGTTTTCATTCCAATACTTGAAGTAGGAGAAGCCTGCCCTTTAGTTAATCCATAAATCATATTATCATGCACAAACAAGGTAATATCCGGATTCTTTCTCGTTACATGAAGCAGATGATTTCCTCCTTCGCCATACATATCTCCGTCACCACCAATCGCAATAACGGTTAAATCAGGGTTGGAAGCTTTAATTGCTGTAGCTGGTGGTAATCCTCGTCCGTGTAGTCCATGAAAGAAATTTGTATTAACAAACTCAGGCATTTTTGCAGCTTGTCCTATACCTGAAACTAAAACAACTTTTTCTCTCTCAAGATTTAACTCGTCAAGTGCAGAGAGTAATGCTTTACGAATGGAGAAGTTACCACAACCAGGACACCATGAAATATCAATTATGTTTTCAAAATCAAATCTGTTAGTCATTCTCTCCTCCTTTTTCAATAAGCTTTTTAATTTTGTTTGACACTTCTTCAACTGAGAAACAGCGACCATTGTATTTTAAAATTTTATCTTTAATTACATATCCTGTCGAAAGTTGAATTAGTTGAGCAAAGTGACTAACAGCATTATTTTCAACTAAGATTACTTTACTTGCTTGATGTAAATATTTAAGAGTTTCTTGAGGGAGAGGGAATAGCCAAGAAAAATGAAGAACAGCAATGTCTGTCCTTCTCAAAGATTCTACTGCCTCAGAAACAATATGGTATGTAGAACCCCAACAGATAACAAGTATCTTATAGTTTTCTTTGCCAAATAATTTTGGTAAGATAATATCCTCTTTAATAACTTCATATTTGCTAAGGCGTTTATCAACCATTTTTACTCTAAGTTCTGGATCTTCTGTTATTCTTCCGCTTTCGTCGTGTTCATTACTTCCACAACAGACACTTCCCTTGCCATTTCCTGGTATCCCACGTGGAGATATTCCATTTTCGGTAAAAGAATATCTCTGATAATCCTGCTTTGTTTCTATGATATGTTTTTCAATTTTGAAATTGTTTATATCAATGTTAGGAATGTTATATTTACTATTTACATAGAATTGATCTGTGAGTATAAATACAGGTACTTGATATTTTTCAGCTAAATTGAAAGCATTTTGCGTTAGTGTAAACCCCTCTTCTAATGTCCCTGGTGCTAAAATTATCCTAGGGAAGTCTCCATGACCTGAATACAGTACTAAATTCAGATCACTTTGTTCAGTACGGGTTGCAAGACCTGTAGCAGGTCCTGGTCTTTGAGCTATATGTAGCACCATAGGTGATTCCATCATTCCACTAAGACTTATTCCTTCACTCATGAGAGCAAAGCCACCACCTGAGGTTGTTACCAGTGCTTTAGCTCCAGCATACCATGCTCCCAGTGCCATGTTAATAACTCCTACTTCATCTTCAACTTGCTCTACAATAATATCAAACTTTTTAGCATAGGATGCCATATTTTGGAATACTCCAGTTGCAGGTGACATCGGATAAGCGCATGTATAGTTACATCCTCCAGCAAGGGCACCAAGAGAAATAGCATCAGCACCACTCAGTAAAAGATGTTCTTTAACTAAAGGGGATTTTTCTATTTTAATATCTATATCAGTGAAGTTTTTTCCTAATTCATGACCTTTAGTTATTGCCTCACGATTCTTGTTTTGAATATCTGTATTTTTATCTGCAAAGTGCTCAATTATGAAATCTTGGCAGGATTCAAGTTTAACTTTTAAAAGACCACAGATGAAACCTGCTGCAACACTGTTTGAATAAATGGCATTTCCAATATCTTTAGCTATCTGAGTAAACTGGACATCCACAATACCATCAAAGTCTATTTTATCTTGTTCGCCGATTACAATGGTATCAGGACTAATTCTATCTTTTAAATGTTCTATACTATCATTGTGGAGAGGAATCAAGATATCAATTCGGTCAAGAAAACTCCCTTTGGGTTTTGAGGAGACTCGGATTTCTGTAGAATTTATTCCACCTCTTACACGAGACATGAGTTCTGAAGTTGAGTAATAATTATAACCACTTCTTTTTAGCAGAAATGATAATATATCCTCAATCGATTGAATACCTTGTCCAGCCTGTCCAGCAAGAACAAGTACTAAGTTATCTGCTATCGTTTGTACCATCGTACCTCCTTAGTATCATTATATTAAATCTTTTTTTTAATTTTTTATCTTTCTCATTTTTTTGAGTCAGTACCTTAATTGTCTCAAATAACTTTCTTTAAGATACAGGGATTCTATCAATTCTTTATCATAGCATACTAACATAACTTGAATACTATAATTAATTATTCATAATTTAAATATACAAAGCTTATTGTTATATAAATTATTGTAAAAATAATTCTTTATATCTTGTTATTATAGATTAATTTTTTAACAGAATAAAACAAGTTTTTTTTGCTATCGATTGGCAAAAAATTAACTAATATCACTTATTTGAGTTTTACACTTGACACTTTAGAAGTAAAAACTTTTTTTAGGATAATATAATCCAATTTTAGGAGAAATTTATGGTTGAACAACGCATTAGAAACCACCCGGTATTAGATATGCCGGAAATAAACGATTTTGTTACTTTTTATTGGAATAAACAACCACTAAGTGCTCGCAGAGGAGAAATGATAGCTTCTGCTCTCATGGCAAACGGCATTCGCGTCTTTGGTCATCACCATGCTGATAATACAGCTCAAGGTATTTTTTGTGCAAATGGACAATGTGCAAAATGTACAGTGATAGCTAACGGAATCCCTGTAAAATCATGTATGACTCCAGTTAAGGAAAACATGATTGTTGAGAGTGCAGAAGGCTTACCTGACTTACCAAATGAAACAAATCCTATTGAAATGTCTGATATAGAAGAACTCCAAGTTGATGTTTTAATTATTGGAGGAGGACCAGCAGGACTTTCCGCCGCTATAGAAATGGGTAAAAGAAATATCAAGGCTCTTTTAATTGATGATAAAGAGGTTTTGGGTGGAAAATTAGTTTTGCAGACTCATAAATTCTTCGGCTCTCAAGCGGATTCAAGAGCTGGAACACGGGGAAATGATATAGGTAAAATACTTGCTGAAGAAGTTTCGCAATATAAATCAATAGAAGTTTGGACTGAAAGTACTGTACTTTTTGTCTTTAGTGATAAAAAAGTTGGTGTTTTAAAACAAGATGAATACAAGGTCGTTACTCCTAAACTCATTCTTAATGCTGCAGGGGCAAGAGAGAAGTTCTTAAGATTCAATGGTAATACCTTAGCTGGTATCTATGGAGCAGGAGCTTTCCAGACCTTAGTTAACAGAGATTTAGTTAAGCCAACCGAAAGATTATTTATTGTTGGCGGTGGAAATGTAGGCTTAATTGCTGGTTATCATGCCTTACAAGCAGGAATCAATGTTGTTGGACTTGTAGAAGCTGCTCCACGATGTGGAGGCTATAAGGTGCATGCAGATAAATTAGTGCGACTCGGTGTACCTATTTATACTTCTCATAGTATTTTAAGTGCTAATGGAAGTGAAACAGTTGAAGGTATTACAATTGCTGAAGTTGATGATAAATTTCAACAGATACCTGGAACAGAGAAGAGTTTTTCTTGCGACACTATCTTAATGGCTGTAGGTTTAGATTCATTAGATGAATTTACCCAAGAAGCTGTGCAAGCAGGTCTTCCTGTCATGGCTGCTGGCGATGCTTTTGAAATCGCTGAAGCTTCATCTGCTATGTTTAATGGTAAGATAGTTGGACTAAAAATATGCAAAGAAATGGGAGCAGATGTTGAAGATGTTCCTCAAGAATGGTATGATAAAGCTAATCTTTTAAAATCTCATCCTGGAGAAATAAAAGGATATAATTATAGTGATAGTGAAGAGGGTGTAATGCCAATTATTCACTGTCTTCAAGAGATTCCATGTAATCCTTGTACAACAGTTTGCCCAGTAAACGCTATCAAAATAGATGATGGTGGATTAATGGGAACTCCACGTTATACTGAAAAGTGTATTGGCTGTGGTAAGTGTGTGGTTATTTGCCCTGGTTTAGCAATTACCTTAGTCGATTATAGAAAAGATATAGAGCACCCACTTGTTACCCTACCTTATGAAGTAGGTAATTTTATGATTAAAGAGGGTGATATTGTAGAAGTGAATGACATTGATGGTAATTCGCTTGGTCATTTTCCAGTTATTAGCGTGCAAATGTTCCCAAAACAAAAGACTCAAACTATTAAGATTGAAGTAGATAGAAAAATTGCAAAGCAGGTCGCTTCCTTTAGAATTCAAGAAGAAGCTATAACAGCTTCATTAGATGAAGCCATTATTCCTAACATGGAAGATGATGGAATGGTATGTCTTTGTGAAAGAGTAAAAGTTAAAGATGTTAGAGACTTAATCAAGCAAGGCATCTATGATTTAAATCAGATTAAAGCAATAACCAGAGCGGGAATGGGACCTTGTGGAGCTAAAACTTGTGATGTTTTACTTAAACAAGTGATGCGACAAGAGGGAGTGCCTGCTGATCATGTAGTTCCAAACACTAAGAGACCTGTCTTTATCGAAGCTCAGTTAAGTGTCTTTGCTGGTGGAAAGAGGGAGGAA
Organism: Cloacimonadales bacterium (SeqCode); assembly: GCA_963692475.1. Classification (GTDB taxonomy): domain Bacteria; phylum Cloacimonadota; class Cloacimonadia; order Cloacimonadales; family JAFGVF01; genus JAEKNW01. The sequence goes on along the minus strand of OY829950.1, from coordinate 650,130 downwards.
TAATGATAAATAAAACTTATGATGTAATAATTATTGGAGCTGGTTCTATCGGTGTTCCTACTGCTGTTTCCTTAAGTGAAAAAGGTAAGAAAGTTCTTGTTTTAGAAGAGTTTGCCGGACCTGGCCAAGGAAACAACAAGAAAGCTATCGGTGGTGTTCGTGCAACTCATTCTGATTATGGTAAACTCTCTGTCTGTAAAAGAAGTATAGAAATCTTCTCTACATGGAAAGAAAAACACAATTATGATATCGGTTGGAGATCAAATGGTTATTCTTACCCAGCTTGGAATGATAAAGACTCTGAAACGCTTCAAGCTATGGTTAGATCTTTGCAAGCTATGGGCTTAAATATAATGTGGGTGCCAGCTGAAGAATATAATAAATTAGTTCCTGGAATAAAAATGGAAGGACTTAAAGGTTCAACATTCTCACCTGAAGATGGCTCTTGTTCTCCTCTTCTTGCTATGTCTGCTTTCCATAAAAGAGCTTCGGAATTAGGAGCAGAATTTCACTTTAACGAAAAAGTAGTAGAGTTTGAACTTGAGAATAATAAAATAGTTTCTGTGGTTACTGATAAAGCTAAATATTCATGTTCTGAAGTTATCAATGCTGCTGGAAATAACGCACGTGAAATTGGGAAAAAAGTAGGTCTTGATCTTCCAGTATTCCCTGACAATCACGAAGCTGGAATTACTGAGCCAGTAAAAAGATTCTTTGAACCAATGGTTATTGATATGCGTAAAGCTCCAGGTTCTGCTAACTATTATTTCTACCAAAATCATGAAGGGCAAGTTGTTTTTTGTATCACTCCTGACCCACCAATCGTAGGGGTTGATAATCTTTCAACTTCAGAATTTCTTCCTTTAGTAACTAAAAGAATGTTAGATATCTATCCACGACTCAAATATCTTAAATTAAGAAGAACATGGAGAGGACAGTATCCTATGACTCCTGACGGTTTCCCAATCGTAGGAAGAACAAAAGAGATACCTAATTTCATTAATGCTGTTGGTATGTGTGGACAAGGTTTTATGTTAGGACCAGGTCTTGGCGAATTGCTCACAAAAATAGTGTTAAAAGAAGTTACCCCAGATGATGAAAAACAATTAAAAAGCTTCGATCTATACCGAGAATTCTCAGGTATGGAAGCTTTTAAATAACATATTTATTCTTAATCCTTCACACTTATCTTTCTGTGTGAAGGATTTCTTTATTTTTAAAAGGAAGATTATGAACACGAATATAATCTGTGAATTAATAGTTGTTACTTATGATATAGGTCCCAGTCTTTCTCCTTTTGTGGCTCAAGTAATTGATGTAATTAATCAAAATACAAAAGTTCAACATCTGCTAACTCCGATGGGCTCAGTTCTCGAAGGACAATACGATGACGTGATGGAGCTCATTAAAGAAATATTCTATAAGTTTGCTCCAGATTATGAGAGATTGGGAATTACAATTAAAATAGATTTTCGAGCTTCTAAACAGGATAGGATTAAAGGAAAAGTTAAATCTGTTCAGGAGAAAATGGGGAAAATTAAAAATTAAGAATTCAGAACTTGAAATTGTAAAAAGAGACGGAAGGGCTTCTTAACTGGGAATGTGGGCATCCTTGCCCGCAATCATTGTGCAAACAATGATAAGTTCCTAAATCCCAACGGGATGGAATTCTTAACTGGGAATGTGGGCATCCTTGCCCGCAATCATTGTGCAAATAATGATAAGTTCTTAAATCCCAACGGGATGGAATTCTTAACTGGGAATGTGGGCATCCTTGCCCGCAATCATTGTGCAAACAATGATAAGTTCTTAAATCCCAACGGGATGGAATTCTTAACTGGGAATGTGGGCATCCTTGCCAGTAATCATTGTGCAAACAATGATAAGTTCCTAAATCCCAACGGGATGGAATTCTTAACTGGGAATGTGGGCATCCTTGCCCGTAATCATTGTGCAAACAATGATAAGTTCTTAAATCCCAACGGGATGGCATTTGTCAGCAAGGGGTGTAAACCCCTTGAAAGGATACCCCACAAGAGTGGTTCGACGCGTTAGCGGAGAACCAATAAAGAAAAATTAGGTCCACAGATTACACAAATTAACCCGACGTATTGCGTATAGCACCAACTACTTAGACTTTCGCATCGCCCGCAGTTCAGAATAAATTCGAAAGATGAGATTTTACCCAGAAAAAAGAGAATTAATGATCAAAATAGATACAAATTATGATAACCTATATAATAATATTGGAAGTTTAATATGAAATTGTATAAGTATATATCTAATGATTTAGATGTTTTAAAGAATATTGTTAAAGGTAAAATTAAATGATCCAACAGAATTGATTCCCATAATGAATATTGAACAAATCAAAGATTCACTAAACAAACTTCGGAAGAAGGGTTTTACATATGAAGATTTAATAACTTTAAGAAAACAAGAAACATTATTGGATGAAATCGCACCAGGTATGAGATTGGTAGATGCTCCAATAACGATTGATCAAGCTAATGCTATGATTAATATTTATGTTTATGACAATATTAATTATCTAACACGCAAGTTCAGTCAGACAATTGAAAAAATGAGAAATAATTGTGGGTTGTTTTGTATTTCTAAAAGAAACAATTCACTTCCTATGTGGGCTCATTATGCTAATAATGCTACTGGATTTGTTATTGAATTTGAAGGTTTAGAAGAAAGATTCAATAATCATAATACAGGAGTTTTGGACCTATTATTGTCTATCAATTATCAAGATAAAAGAACAGGTGTCACTTTTGCTAGTGATAGTACTAAATCTATGTTTTTAACAAAGCATTCTGATTGGGGATATGAGCAAGAAATGAGAGTTATTACAAACTTAAAAAACTGTGATGTTGAAAAAGGTATACATATAATGAAAATTGATCCAAAATATATCTCTAAAGTAATATTCAGCTGGAAGTGCGATGAAACAGATTATATAAATGAAACAGAAAGGGAACTAAAAGATATTAACCCTAAAATTAAGTGTGTTTCTGCAAAAATAGTTGATGGCGAGATAGTTATTCCTTAATTTTGATATAAACATGATAATGGAATTATTGAAATCAGTGAAATGTAGTAAATATGATATTTAAAGGAGATTGTTATGAAAAAGCTTAACATCATTATTCTAATTGCGATTTTCTTTTTTGGTTCAACTATGGCTGTTACAACAAATGCTACAGAACAACTATTCCTAAAAGCAGGACTTGTTGATGTTAAAACAATTGATCCTTCAATTCACGTGGAATTAGTAAATTCCCATGCTTCAAAGAACTTCTTTAAAAAAGACTATTATAATGGATTAGAGAAAGCATACTTACTTAAAGATGTTGCAAAAAAATTTCTGAAGCTCAAAAAATACTAAAGAAAAAACATCCTGATTATTCTCTTTCAATAATGGATGCTGCCCGTCCTAATAGTGTTTCTTGGATGATGTATGAAGATGTAAAAGGAAGTGTCTTTGAACGGTATGTGGCAAATCCAAATAGTGGTTCGATGCATAATTATGGAGCTGCAGTTGATCTGACAATCGTGAATAAAAAAGGTAAGAGAATTGATATGGGATTAATTCCTTTTTATAAAGGACGATTAGGAGTTAAAATTGCTTATGTTTGGCAAGATAAAATCCTTGGTGGAGTCTCTGAAAAAGCAAAAATGAACAGGAAACTTCTTAAAGATGTTATGCTAGAGGCTGGGTTCTTTCCTTTGAGTTTCGAATGGTGGCATTTCAATGGATTTAAGAAAAGTTTTATTCGTGCTAATTACAAGATGATAAATTAATTGTATTCTGGTTGAGAGTTTATGTTCAGACCTAATAATGTAGCTGTTTTCTATCAATTTATATGTCGCACCTCCAGGGCTCACTTTTTTGTGGGGTAATTCTACAAGGGGTTTACACCCCTTGCTGACGAATGCCATCCCTTTGGGATTAAGAGAAAGCACTATCATCCATTGAATCTTCACATAAAGCTTTGCCCACACAAGTCGGGATTTGAAGATTATTATTGCTATCGCAATGAGGCGGACTGAATTTCCATTTCCCTTCGCTAAAGCTATGGAAGATGAACCGTCCGACAGAAGAGGTCTTATCACACACTTCATTCCTCTCTGTGTTCTCGGTATCTCCGTGGTAATTCTCATCGTTTTCATCCGTGTTTATCAGTGTTATCCGTGGCTAAGTTCTTCGGTCTCTTTGTCTCTTTGTCTCTTAGTCCTCTTCAATTCTCAATTTTAATTTTTAATTCTTAATCTTTCTTTTTACTTCTCGGATGTAGGTCATTTACTGTTTTAGTCAAATCTTTCATGGTAACATGAGTATAAATCTCGGTAGTAGAGAGATTAGCATGACCCAACATCTCCTGAATAGCTCTTAAATCAGCTCCATTACTAAGCATATGGGTTGCAAAAGTATGCCGAAGAGTGTGAGGAGAGAAACCTTTTTTTTGTCCAACTAATTTGAGATATTGACTAAGAATCGAAGATAGTTCTAATCTATCAAGAGGTCTCCCAGATTTGGAGAGGAAAAGAATATCACCACTAAATTTTGAAAAAAACGAACCACGAATAGTAAGGTAGTTCTGGATAGCTTCAATGGCTTTATTGCCTATAGGTATTAAGCGAGTTTTATCCCCCTTACCATGCACCTTGATTATTTTTTGAGGAAAATCAATACTCTTTAAGGTAAGATTAATCAGTTCTGAAATTCTTAGTCCTGAAGAATAAAAGAGCTCTAAGATAGCTAAATTCCTAACTCCAAATTTTGAAGATAAATCAGGGAGTGAAAGTAACAATTCCATATCTTTTTCAGAGAAGAAATGAGGTATTTTCTTTTCAAACTTAGGGTTTTTCATGGTAAGAGTAGGATTGGAAGTAATATATTTATGAAGAAGGCAGTATTTAAAAAGTCCTTTCAAAGCAGTTAGTTTCCTGGAAATAGAACGATTGCTATTTTCTAAACTTTCGTAAAGATAGCCCATGAAATCACGAATTATGTGTCTGTCTATATCTTGAATTGTGATATTACTGTGATATTTATCTTCTAAAAATTCAGTAAATTGGGTGAGGTCTCTTTTATATGCTTCGAGAGTATTAATACTTTTACCAAGAGCTTTTAGATACTGAAGATATTCAGCTAATACTTCTTGCATTATCATTTCTTACCTCAATTAGAGATTGAATCAAAGAAAAGCCGAATTGCTTCGGCTTTCTCGGATGTGATTTAGATATATGAGAGGAGGATAAGTACTTAGAATTCATTATAGCCAACAGGCATATTCTTAGTCCTAAATAGCTTATCAACGCAATCAATTTGGTTTTCGTTATCGATTTCAGCTAATCCATGTCTTACCGCAGAAGAGAAAGAAAGTGCTCCCATAACTATGGAAGAGAATCTTGCTAAGTTCATTTTTACAGTAATATCAGGACTTGCATTAACGTTAACAATTTTATTAATTGCGAAATTATAAGTCAATATAATTTTTTTATTTTTAGGAAATAATTCATTTTCTAATTCAAAACTAACAATCAAGTCCATCTTCTCGTATGTTTTTGACTCCAAAACTCTAAAGAAATTTATGGGGTCAATAATCTTATACATTAGACCTGACTTCTCAGCACTGATATTCTGATATACTGGATAATGATGTAGTTTCGACTCATTAGTTGGATTGGCAAAATAGTGATAAAAGTCAGGGTCAAAGCTTGCGTATTGAACTCTTTTTATCTGATCAGATTGAGAATTCAGGAAAGTAGAGAATTGCTTCCAAACTTCATAATTCTCATACTCCATTTCTTTAATTTTAATATCATTACTTCCCTGGTCATGGGGTAGTCTTTCTACAAAACTAAAGAATAAATATCCGTTTATACTTTCATTATTACGATGAACGAGGCATCTCATCTTGGTACCTTCAAGCCATCCTTTAAATTCTCTCTCTTCTCTAAGCATAGCTCCATGCTTCTTCATCGCCTGTTGATTGTAGAAATCTGTAATTGCAGACAAATCATCTAAAGTCCCATATTCTAATTTATTGTTTTTATTGTGCTTAGGAAACTCTTTAGGCTCAAGGGAATAGGTATGTAAAGTGGAACCAAAACCAAAGCCCATTTTGTTATAAAAGTCTGGTCTAAAAGGATAAAGTACTAAGAGATTTGTGCCTCTCTCTAAGTAATAATTTTCATAGAACTCTATCATCTTCTTACAGATTTTCTCTTTCTTATGAAGTAAATCAACAGCTACTGCTCCAATACCACCAGCAGGAATCAACTGCCCTCGGAAATTAAGCTGGAAATCATAACTTATAAAAGCTCCTACCTGTTCTTCATTTATAAAAGCTCCCCACAAGTTTCGACTTGTAGATTCTTTAGTAATTTCATCAAGCCAAGCATTAATTCTCTCTTGGGATGAAGTCATATCTGGATAAGAATTACCAAAAATCTGATATGTTCTGCTATAATTTTCTTCAGTAAGTTTTTTTATTTCTATTTTCATGTAAAAACCTCTCTAAGCCTTTTGAGCTATAATTAAAATATTTCTGGCTGGGGAAAAACCATACTGTTTAAGATCTTCAATTATTTTATCAGCTTGCTCTAGGAAAGCTATAGGAGCATTATTTGCCTCAGCTCTTTTCTGCATTGCTATAATTGTCTTTATGTAGTTTTCTATTAAATTAATATCTTTAGGATTAGCTATCTCTGAATCATAAATTTCTTGATGAATAATTTTAAAACCATTATTAGAAATTAAATGTGATATTTTCTTTGTAGAATAAGTATAATCATGATACCTCTTCATTAGTGTATCTAATTCAGCAAACCAATGATGAATCTTAATATGTGACTGTTGAGCCAAGCTTTGCCCTTCATCATTACACATCTCATTAACTATAAGATAACCATTAGGTAAGAGAACCCTTTTACTTTCAGATAAAACACCCTTAATATCTTCAAAATGATGTAAAGAGTTATTGATAGTTACTCCTGAGAAACTTTCATCTGCGTATTCCAAGCTAACTGCATTTGCTATTGCAAAAGTTACCCTTGGGTCGCTGAAACTTTTCTCTGCTTGCTCTATGCTTCGTTGACAGGTATCCACTCCAATAATTGATTCAATACCAGTGTTCTCCTCAAGTAAATAATGAATAAACTGCCCAACTCCAGTTGCTATATCAATCACGTTAATAAGTTTTAACTTCGATAACTCCATTCTTAACTCCTAACACTTTTCAATTAAATAGTTGATGATATTATTAAGATTTTTTTAAATAATTAATACCATATATGTTTCTCTTCTCGATATCTCTGTAAATCTTCATCATAGTATAAATCACTATTCCTCTTCTTTGATATAAAAAGTTCTGTTAAACCAAAGAAGATTCTCTCTTTAAGTTTAATTATCGATAAAAACATGCAATCTCCTTTACTTTTAATATCATCAACTATACTTATGGTATAATAATACGCAAGTATGGTTTTGTGTCAAGATAAAAATTTAAACTATTTAAAATTATTGTTATATTATGCTAATATTTCATTAATCTCAAAAATGAAAAATAATTAACTTGACATGAAAATTACTGATGCAGTTATATGACAAAACATTAGGCATCTTATTCATAGAACAAAATTAAGATAGTTCTCTGGTATGTAAGATAACTTCGATTATGGGGAGAAAAAGATGAATTTTTATAGTAGAGAAGGATTAGTAGCAAAATGTGGTTTAGATTGTAGTATATGTGAATTATATTTAAGTCGAGAAAACCAAGAACTATTTGATTATTTAGTATCTTTAGGTATTCCCCAAAATAATTTACCTTGTCCAGGATGTAATCATAATAAAGGGAAATGTTCATTTATGATAGAACAATGCGAAACCTTTAAATGTTCAGAAGATAGAGATTTACGATATTGCTTTGAATGTGAAGACTTCCCATGTGAAAAACTTCAACCCATTGCTGACGGGGCTGATAAATACCCCCATAATCTCAAATTATTTAATTTGTCTGTTATTAAAAGTCAGGGTATTGATTACTTTTTAGAAAACTCACGTTCAATCAAGGATAAATATTTTAAGAGTAAATTCTTTCTTGGAAAAGGTGCAAAATAAATCATTGACAGATTTGCAACTTTTATTAGTTATGATTAGTCAATAAAATACAGATATAAAGTATTAATATATAATGATATAAACCTAAAATAATTGGGAGGAATAATGTCCGACATGAAGCGCGTTTATTTATTTGGCGATGGAAAAGCAGAAGGTAACAGCACAATGAAAAACCTTCTCGGAGGAAAAGGTGCAAATTTAGCAGAGATGAACTTGATAGGTGTTCCTGTACCTCCAGGATTTACTATCACAACTGAAGTATGTACTGAGTATAATCAAGTAGGTCAAGAAAAATCAAAAGAGTTATTAAAAGCTGAAGTTGAAAAAGCTATAGCAAATTTAGAGAATATTCTTGGCACTAAATTTGGTTCAAACGAAAATCCTCTTTTACTTTCAGTTCGTTCAGGTGCTAGAATTTCTATGCCAGGTATGATGGACACAGTTCTTAACTTAGGATTAAATGATGATGCAGTAGAAGGCATTGCTAAAAGAACAGGTAATGACAGATTTGCATGGGATTCTTACCGTCGTTTCGTACAAATGTATGGCGATGTTGTTATGGATATGAAACCAAAATCAAAAGAAGATATCGATCCATTTGAAGAAATAATTGAAGCAGTTAAAGAAGAAAGAAATATTGATAATGACTTGGATTTGACAGTAGAAGATTTAAAAAATTTAGTTGCTAGATTCAAAGTAGCAGTTAAAGAAAATACAGGTGAAGATTTTCCAAATGACCCATGGGACCAATTATGGGGTGCAGTATTTGCTGTCTTTGGAAGTTGGAATAATGAAAGAGCTATCTATTACAGAAAAATGAACTCTATTCCTGGTGAATGGGGAACAGCTGTAAACGTTCAAGCAATGGTTTATGGAAACATGGGTGATAATTCAGCTACTGGTGTTGCTTTTACACGTGATGCTGGTACTGGAGAAAATATCTTCAATGGTGAGTATCTAATCAATGCTCAAGGTGAAGATGTAGTTGCTGGTGTAAGAACTCCTCAAGAAATTACTCTTGAAGGTTCTCGTAGATGGGCTAAATTAGCTGGTGTTTCTGAAGAAGAAAGAGCTGCAAAGTTCCCTTCATTAGAAGAGACAATGCCTGTTGTATATAAAGAATTAAATGATATTCAAGAAAAATTAGAAAACCACTATAAAGATATGCAAGATCTTGAATTTACTATCCAAGATGGTAAATTATGGTTACTTCAAACCAGAAATGGTAAGAGAACAGGCGCAGCTATGGTTAGAATGGCTGTAGAAATGGTTGAAGAAGGTTTTATTGATGAAAAAACTGCTCTTTTACGAGTTGAACCTAATAAATTAGATGAACTTCTTCACCCAGTATTTGATAAAGAAGCTGTTTCTTCAGCAAAAGTTCTTGCTAAAGGTCTTCCTGCTTCTCCAGGTGCTGCTACAGGTAAAATCTGTTTCTTCTCTGATGAAGCTGTAAATAGATATGCTGCTGGTGAGAAAATTATCTTAGTTAGAATCGAAACATCTCCTGAAGATTTATCAGGTATGGATTCTGCTGAAGGTATCTTAACTGCTCGTGGTGGTATGACTTCTCACGCTGCTGTGGTTGCTCGTGGTATGGGTAAATGTTGTGTTTCAGGTGTTGGAGCTTTAAGAATCAACTACCGTGAAAGAACTTTAACTATTGATGGTAAGGTTTATAAAGAAAATGATTTCATTTCTCTTAACGGTTCAACTGGTGAAGTTTATGATGGACAAATCAAAACTATCGACCCAGAATTATCAGGTACATTTGGTAAATTAATGACTATTGCAGATAAATATTCTAATATGTATGTTAGAACTAATGCTGATACACCAAATGATGCTCTTGTAGCTCGTAACTTCGGTGCTCAAGGTATTGGTCTTTGCCGTACAGAACACATGTTCTTTGAAGGTGAAAGAATCAAAGCAGTTCGTGAAATGATTCTTTCCGAAGACACAACAGGAAGAGAAATTGCTCTTGCTAAAATTCTTCCTTTCCAAAGACAAGATTTTGAAGGAATCTTCAGAGCAATGGATGGATTTGGTGTTACTATTAGATTATTAGATCCACCTCTTCACGAGTTTGTTCCTCATGAGGAAGAAAACCAGAAAATCATGGCTGACGAAATGGGAATCACTGTTGCAGAAGTTAAAGCTAAAGTTGAAGAACTTTCAGAATTCAATCCTATGCTTGGTCATAGAGGTTGTCGTCTTGGTAACACATATCCTGAAATCACAGCAATGCAAGCTCGTGCAATTATCGAAGCTGCTGTTAATGTAAAAAAAGAAGGTGTTGATGTACATCCTGAAATCATGGTTCCGCTTATCGGTACTGTTGAAGAATTCCAACTTCAAGAGACTATTATTAGAGAAACAGCTGAAACTGTATTCGCAGAAAAAGGTTCAAGAGTAGATTTCATGGTTGGTACTATGATTGAAATTCCTAGAGCTGCCCTAACCGCTGATGCTATTGCTAAATATGCTGAATTCTTCTCTTTCGGAACTAACGATTTAACACAGATGACTTTTGGTTACTCACGTGATGATGCTGGTAAATTCTTACCTATTTACCTTGAAAAAGGTATCTTGAAAGATGACCCATTCCAAAAGTTAGACCAAGTAGGTGTTGGCCAACTTGTTAAAATGGGTACTGAAAAAGGTAGATCTGTAAGACCTGACCTTAAAGTCGGTATCTGTGGAGAACATGGTGGAGAACCAACTTCTGTTGAATTCTGCCACGGTGTTGGTATGAACTATGTTTCATGCTCTCCTTTCCGTGTGCCTATCGCTAGATTAGCTGCTGCTCAAGCTGCTGTTAAAAACCCTAGAAAATAATTCTAAGAATTAATAATAAATTGAAGGGACTGAGAAATCAGTCCCTTTTCTCTTTTATAAGAGCTTAATGATTGATATTTATCTTTAACCCAAATAATGCAATAGATCTTTGAGAATAGCACTATATTCTTTTGCAAAAGTAACTTACATAATTCTTCCGAATATATATATTATATGCGTCAGAATTCTGCAAGCTATTTTGCTAAAAGAATTTGCACTCTTCACTAAAGCTCTATTGCATTATTTGGGTTTAACCCAATAATGCAGTAGACTTTTGTGAATAGTACTATACTTGAACTTGAGCCTATAATAATGCTTGTGAAATAGTATCATCTAACCCTTAGCATTCTAACCTACCTGGTAGATTCTAAGGCAAACAAAAAGATTTAATACCATAAGTAAAGCAGGACATCAATCCTGCTTTTTTTCAATAACATGTAGAAAAACTATGTTTCGATTGACAAATATTGCTTTAATATTGAAGTGGTTTAATATTAAAATTAGGAATATAGAAAAATGACAAGAAAAGAAGTTACATCGTTAATATTATTAGCTTTAGTGCTACTAATTGGTATATATAAATTTGTTACAGCCGAATATGAGTTTGTGGATAGTAGATATCTTAATTATACCCCTACATTACAAGGTAAGAATCTCAGAACAGAGATTTATGTTTTGAGTGATAAGAAGAATGTTGAAAAGATTACCCAAGCAGCATTTGATTATATGCAAGAGCTTATTTATAAATTCTCTGACGAATATGAGGGAAGTGTCTTGTATAAAATTAATAATTCTCACGGCACAAAGTATCCCATCGATGAAGATATCTATAATTTGTTAGAAAAAGCTAAAGAGATGTATAAGATTTCGGAAGGTCATTTTGATGTAACAATAAAGCCTATCTATGATTTGTGGGATTTTGAAGCTGCTAAAAATGGTAATTCTGAGTTCAATGTTGGTTTAATTCCTGATTCTTTAATAATAAAAGAGAAATTAAGATTTGTAGATTTTTCTCGGATTGAATACAATGAAGAATATATCATTCTTCCAGAGGGTATGAAAATTACTTTTGGGGCAATTTCTAAAGGTTATATAGTGGATAAAACGGTAGAATTTTTACAATCAAAAGGTGTAAAAGCTGGCTATGTTGACCAGATAAGTTCAATTAGATATTTTGGTGATATATCTAAGAGGATAATATTAGGAATTCAGCATCCCCGTAAGAATTCAGAGGTAATTGCTCAGTTATCTAATTTAAACAATATGGCTATAGCTACTTCAGGAGATTATCAACAATATTTTGATGTAGATAATATTCGTTATCACCATATTATTGATGCAAAAACAGGTTACCCTTGTCATACAAATGTCTCTGTAACCATACTATCAACAAGAGCTTTTGATGCAGATGCATTATCAACAGCTTTGTTCTTGATAAAAAGTGATGATGCGATCAAATGCTTGAAAGCCCTTCATGATACTGAGGCTATAATCTACAGTGATTCTTATGATGAAATAGGTCAAACTTGGGAAGCCACTTCTATTAAAACAGAGAAAACAGAGAATTCCAAAGGTATGGAATATTACTTATATAATGAATTTATTGATGGTGAATAATGAAAAATACAATTGATATACAAAATTTAAACGATAATAGAAAAGTTACGATAGATAAAGTTGGAGTAAAAGGTGTAAAATACCCAATTATTGTTGAAGATAGAGCAAATGAAATACAACATACGGTAGCAGAATTAGATATATTTGTGGAACTCCCACATCATCATCGCGGAACTCACATGTCTCGATTTATTGAGATTCTAAATGAATATCATCAAAGAAATCTTGTTTCTGAAATTGAGAACTTTGTTTTAGATATAAAGAAGCGATTAGATGCAGATTCAGCTTTTGTGAATATTAATTTTCCATATTTCATACAGAAAACAGCTCCAGTTTCTGGAATTAAATCTTTGATGTCTTATGATTGCTTTTTTATTGCCTCTCATAAAGAGGAATTTGAAATGCAAATCGGGGTAAAAGTCCCAATCACAACTGTCTGTCCATGCTCCAAAGAAATCAGTGAATATGGTGCTCATAATCAACGCTCTATAGTTACTGTATCTGTGAAATATTCAGAATATGTATGGTTAGAAGAGTTAATAGAGATAGTTGAAAGCATGGCAAGCTGTGAAGTCTATTCTTTGTTAAAAAGATCAGATGAAAAATTTGTTACCGAGAAAGGCTATGACAATCCTAAATTTGTGGAAGATATTGTTAGAGATGTTGTTGTGGAATTAAGAAAAGATGAGAGAATAATAGAATTTAGTGTCGAATCTGAGAATTTTGAATCAATACATAACCATAGTGCTTATGCTTCAGTGAATGGTTGGAGAGCTAAATAGATGTTAAAAGTTAATGTAAAGCATCATACTTTGGATAATGGACTAAAAATTATTCTAGCTAAGGATAAGTCTAATCCAATTATAAGTTTACAGCTGTATATTAAAGTTGGCTCGGTTCACGAAAAAGCCCACGAATCTGGTTTTTCTCATTTGATGGAACATTTAGTTTTTAAATCTACAGCCAATTATCCTGATAATAAGATAATGGAGACAGCCTCATTCCTCGGGGCAAATATAAATGCTTATACTGAATATGATTCCACCTGCCATTATCTGACTTTACCCTCTAAATATACTGAGAAAGGTTTAGAACTATTATCAGAACTGGCAATGAATGCCAATTTCTCAAATGATGAATTTTATACAGAGAAGAAGGTGGTAATAGAAGAATTAAAGCAATATGCTAATGATCCTGAAGAAAACTTTGTTGAAAAAATACCATTATATTATTTTGAAGAGAGTCCCTATCACAATCCAATAATTGGTCATTTAGATAATTTAGAACAATCAACACCTGAAGACTTGCAAGTATTTTACCAAAAGTATTATTGCTCTAATAACTGTTTTTTAGTTATAAGCGGTGATTTTAAGTTTAAATCAATCAAAGAAATAGTAGAAAAATACTTCGCTGATTGGAAGCCAAACCATGATTTACAGGAAGAAAATAAGGTAAATATTTATAAGAAAGGATTTTCTACTCATACTATTATTGATGAAGAACTTAATCAAGAATTACTTGCTTTCGTGTTACCTGAAATTAGTGAAAAAACTAAAGAGGGATTAGGTCTATCATTAATTACTAAGGGTTTTGCTATAGGTAAAAACTCTCGACTTTACAAACGTTTGTATATAAAAGAGCAATTAGTTACAAGTATTCAAGTGCAGTCAATTTCAGGGCACTATGATGGGATTTCCATAATTATGATGGTTCCTAAATCAAACTCTTGTTTAGATAAAATTAGCAGAATTTTCATAGAAGAATTTAATAGAATTAAAATACAAGGTTTGACTTATGAAGAGTTACGGAAAATAAAAGTAGAACAAGAACATAGCTGGAAATATGCCTTTGAATATGTTGAGAATTTTGCAAGTGTCTTGGGAATAGAAGAGTTAGATTCTGGTTATGAAGAAATTCTTAAATATCCACTTCGTTTAGCTACTTTAGATATTCAGCTTCTTATGGATATAGCAAACAAATACTTTACCCTTGATAACTTGAAAATTATGCATCTTGGAACGCAAAATCACTTTTTAGAAAATATTGAAAATGAATTTAGAGACAAGAAAAATGAACCATTATCTACTAATGAGAGTGATACTTACAAAGAATATATCTGCAGTAATGGTTTAAAGTTAATTATGAAGAAAGTCGTTGGTAAGCCTACTGTGGGTATTTCATTAACAAGAAGAATTTCTCAACTATGCGAGCCAGTAGATTCTCGAGGAATCAATTTCTTTACTTTAGCATTAATGCAATATGGTACTAAAAAATATAGCTATGAAGAATTGGTAGATTATTGCAATGAAAGAGGGATTAATCTCAATGTTCATAATGGAATTGAGACTTCCGGCTTCAAAGTTAAATGCTTTGGTGAATATATTTCTGAATCATTAGAATTAATAGCTGAAGTTATTAAAGAGCCTCAATTCCCAATTTATCATTTAAATAATATTAAGCAGTCAGTAAGATCTAATTTGCGTAGAATACATGATTTCCCTACTAAAGATGCAGTGAAGAAATTCAACCAATTCATGTTTGGGAGACATAGTAATTTGATTAACAAAACAGGTGAACTATCTGATGTAACAAAAATCACTCGCAAAAGAATCAATGCTTGGCATAAAGAATTTTTAGACCTATCTAAAATGAGTTTAGTTGTCATAGGTGATATTCATTTTGATAATATCATTAGAATCGTAGAAAAGACCTTTAATTTTACTTCATATCATTCTGATTTACCCGAAAAAGCTCTCTTCTTGAAACCACAAAAACAGAGACAGCTCTTTGATTATGATAACGACCAATCTACTATTCATATCGGAGGATTTGCTTGTAATGCTAATGATTATAGACTCAATGTAGCATTTCATGTTCTTTCCCAAATCATTGGTGGTGAAATAAACTCACGACTTTTTAACGAACTCAGAGAAAAACTTGGGGTTGCCTATAGTGTTGGATTTGATTTCACAGCTCTCTCAGAAGTAGGCTTTTTTGCTAATTATGCCATAGTTGATGGAAATAGGGAAGAGGAAGCGATTGATTCTATTAGGAAGATTATGAAGGATATTGTAAAACATAATGTTACCAAAGAAGAATTAGAATTAACAAAGAATTATATTAGTGGACAAAGGCTTTTAGATGATGAAAGCGTTTCTTCACAAGCTAGTTCCTTAGGTATCTTGAGTAGTTTAGGATATGATTATGACTTTTACTTAGGACGGGAAAAACGTCTCCAAGCAGTTTCTTTCGCTGATATTGCAGAAATTGCGACTACTTACTTTACTGAAGACAACCTCTTTACCCAAATTTACAGGTGATAAATGCTTACTATTGGAATAGATATTGGTTCTACTACCAGCAAGATAGTTCTTTTTGATCATTCAAACAATACAATTATTGATTGGGAATATACTGCTACTGGAGTTACGCCTAAAAAAACTGCTAATAAATTATATCACGATATACTTTTAAAGAATGAAATTGAGAATGTAGATTGTATTGTCTCAACTGGTTATGGCAGGAAATTGGTAGAATTTAAAGATAAAATTTCTTCTGAAATCATCTGTCATGCTCGTGGTCTATCTTACCTAAATCCAGAAATTAGGACAGTTGTTGATATCGGTGGACAAGATTCTAAAGTTATAGTTTTAGATGAAAAACATAAAGTTGTTGATTTTGTGATGAATGATAAGTGCGCTGCAGGAACAGGGAGATTCTTGGAAGTTGTCGCAACAATCCTTGAAACGTCTGTGGATGAGCTATCTGACCTTGCCTTTCATGCTGAAGAAGAGATTGATATAGACTCTACTTGTGTGGTTTTTGCTGAATCAGAAATCATAGGTATGATTGCCAAAGGATATTCTCGTAATACTATCGTAAAAGCAGTTCATAAATCAATAGCAAAAAGAATAAGTAATCAAATTCATTCACTTAATTGGCAAGCTCCTATTGCCTTTACAGGTGGAGTCTCTTTCAATAAATCTATGAAGTCTATTCTGGAAAATATGCTTCAACTTCCATTATATACATATAAAACACCAATAATAACAGGAGCTCTCGGAGCTGCTTTAATCGCTAATAATAATTAAGGAGTTATAAATGAAAAGAAATAATTACGCAAGTGTAGTAAACTCTATAGGATTGATTTCCTTGCTCTTAGGAGTATTCTTAACCTTTACTTCTGTTAAGGCTGACCTTGATAGTTTTAATGCCAATAAAGAATCTTTTAATGCACAATATGATCAGAGTAAAGAAATGATTCAAAAGACTATGGACTACAAAAATGGTATTGGTATCGAAGAGTTATCTCCAGAAGATGTTGTCTATTTACAAGCTCTTAACGACTCTACTATTGCTTCCTACAGTGAAGGATTGGAAACAGAATATCAGACAGGATTAACTAATCTCAAATCACAAATGTGGGATGATATAGTTACTTCTTCAGGTAAACAAGTAGCTTTAATCCTACTTGGAATAGCCCTTATTTTTGTGGCAAAAGGTCTTAATGATTTATCAAATTTTTCTCCTCAAGATTAATTCTTAAGAAATAGTTAATATTATCGCCATCTTCTAATAATTAGGGTGGCGATTTTTTTTACTTGTTTAATTAATCAATTTATTATCTTACCCCATACTTAAAATAACCTAAAATACTAGTATAATATCTTGTAATCTATGGTATCAAGCCCGTATGATACTTGGACGGCTCTCAATAAATCACTGGAATTTTATCGAGACACTTCCAGAATAGATATGGCAAAGCTTCAAAAGATCATCAATATTCCATTATTTTAGGTCTTTAATAAGCACTTGTAATGTCCAGTTTTAGAATCTGCACTTTTCTCTAAAATTATACTGCAACATTCGAGTAGAATAACTTTTCTTGTTGGAACATTATAGTTTTTTTCGATTAATCAATAATTTCCTGATAATAATAACCTTCTAATATATCAAGCTATATCAAGCTATTTTTGTCCCAATATAGGTATATTATTTCTATTTTGAAAATAGTATTTGACAAAATAAACATTCCTATTATATTTTGATTAGTATTAAAAACTAAGAATGGAGAGAGTTATGAAAAATAAAAATTTAGCTTTACTTGCTATCATATTGATGTTAATTTTTACTTTTGGCTGTGACAACACGGCAAAAAGTTCAAATAATAACAATCAAGAAACAGATTTTGCAGATTTGCAAATTGAGGACAATTTTGATTTTTCCACAGTTGAAAACGTTAATGTAGAATTAAAGGTTTCAAATGGTGGAAATGATGGTGTTGCTAAAATACCTTTCAAAATCTACGATAAGGACCCAAGTAACGGTGGTAAAGTTTTAGATTCTGGAACAACAAACGACAATGGGATATTTAGCACTCGAGTTGTTGCTCCTTCATACTTATCATCAGTTTATGTTGTAGGTTATATGTCTTCTTTTGAATTACCAATTACTAATGGTTATGTTAAATATGAGTTCGGTTTTAATTCATTTGATAGCTCAAGAGAAAATAAAGAAATAATAACTCCTGAAAAATCAACCTTAAATTACTTGCTACCATACAATGTTGATGGTGTTCCACAAGGTATGGATTTTGAAGATGTTGAAGCAGGTTTTTTAACAAAAATTAATAATGCATTACCTGAAAGAGTTTCTGTCCCAGATAATAAACCTCACTATTTATATCAAGGAAATCAATTTAATGCTGTTATAATTAACCAGACAACTGATATTTGGATAACTTTTGTTCATGAAGGAGCTGGTAATAGAAATGCCTTTGGATTCTATACTTTTGATGCTAATAATCCACCTCAGAGTGCTGATGATATAGCTGAAATTAATGTAGTTTTTCCAAACGTATCAATGGTAGGAAGCAATGGTGGTTTAGTTCCTGGAGATAAAATTAATATAGGTGAATTTCAACCAGGTACTGTAATTGCTTGGGTATTAATGGCTAATGGCTGGTATAATGGCGCAGCTCATCAAGTAACTAATACTTGGTATTCTGATAAAGAATTAAACTATACAGGCTATCAACAAAGTGTATTATTCTATGATAATGAATATGACAAGTTAGTTCTTGGCTTTGAAGATTTAATGTTTAATTATGGTGATGATGATTTTAATGATGCTCTTTTCTTCATTGAAGCAGACGAGCCTAATTCAATTGATACTTCTGAAATTACTCCAATGGGTGTTCCAAGTGATGATGACGGAGACGGAATTCCTAATATTTTTGATGACTTCCCACTTGATCCTGAAAGAGCATTTGAAACAAATAATCATAGTATGTCAACATTAGCTTATGAAGATTTATGGCCTGTAAAAGGTGATTATGATTTCAACGACATGGTTATTGATTATAATATCTTCTTCCATAAGAATGCTGATAACAAAATTAAGAATGTAATCACTGAATTTGAATTAAGAGCAGTTGGTGCTCGTTATAGAAACGGTTTTGCTGTTCAATTCCCATTTGATTCAAATAATATTGAATCCTTCACTATTGTCGATGGGGCAGATAACTTGACTTATTCAAATATCATATCAGATGTAAATTTTGCTCCGACATTAGAAGATGGTACAAATGCAACTATTGTCTATATTGATAATACATTAGATCTTATTCAACCTAATGGAAATACATTCATCAATACTGAAAAGAATGTTCCTTTCATTGGAACGGTGAAATTTGCTTTAGATATCAAATTAACTAGCCCCGAAAATATCTCCAGCTGGCAATGGAATGTTCCATTTAATCCTTTCATATATGTTGATAGAGACAGAAGTCATGAGATCCATTTATCTGATTACCCACCAACTCAATTAGTTAATGAAGCATTGTTTGGTATTGGTGATGATTCATCTGTAATCAGTGAGAATAGATTCTACAAGTCAATAGAGAATCATCCATGGGCTCTTAATATTGCTGATAGCTGGGACTATCCTTACGAAAGAAACAAGACTACTGGTGCTTATTTAAAATTTAAAGAATGGGCTGAATCTTCAGGAACACTTTATCCTGACTGGTATAAAGACTTACCAGGATATCGTAATCCTGAGAGAATCTACCAAGAACAAGATTAATATAGAGAGAAGAAATTAGGGAACTACATGTAGTTCCCTTTTTTTTAACAAACTATTTGTCATAATTACGAAATTGATTAGAATTTGTTTAATAATGCTATAAAGGATGGAATATGAAAAAAATATTAATTTTTATAACTGTTATAACACTACTTGCATTAAGTTTTGGCTGTAGTGACGATGATAACAAAACTACGGATAATAGTACTGTGGATTTTGAAGATTTACAAGTACAAGATAATTTCAACTATTCTACTACTGAATTAGTTAACATTGAAATAAAAGTATTCAATGGTCAAGGTTCAGGAGTGGCAAGAATTCCATTCAAAATTTATGATAAATCACCAGCAGAAGGTGGAAAATTATATGAATCTGGTGCTACAAATGATGCTGGCTCAGCTCACTTCAAAGTTGCCTTACCATCTTACCTTACCTCTATATATGTAATGGGATACATGTCCTCTTTAGAATTACCTATTACTAATAATAGCGTATCATATGAGTTTGGCTCTGGTTCAAATGACAAAGGAAGAAATGATAAAAAAGCTCTTTCTCCTGCAAAAACAGACTTAGAATATGTTAGTCAATATAATGCTCAAGGTGTCCCTCTAAATATGGAGAGTGATGTGCTTGAAGCAGGTTTTCTAACCAAAGTTGATGCAACTTTACCGGAGAGCAGACCTGTTCCGCAATATCACCCCGATTATCTTGCTCCTGGTAACCAATTAAATGTTTTAGTTATAGATGAACCTGCAGATGTATGGGTAACTTTTGTTCATGAAGGAGCTGGTCATTTAAATTCTCTTGGATATTATACTTATCAAGAAGGGAATCCTCCTCAATCAAGAGATGATATTGATGTGATAAAAGTAATTTTCCCTAATGTTTCTATGGTCGGTAGTGGAGGCGGATTAGTTCCTGGAGATAAAATTTATCTTGGTGAATTTAACCCTGGTACTGTAATAGGTTGGGTAATTATGGACAATGGTTGGTATAGTGGGGGAGCTCATTTAGTTACTAACAGCTGGTTCTCTAATACAAATCTCAATCTGAATAATAATCAACAAAGTATTCTTGTTTATGATGCAGAATATGAGAAATTACTCTTTGCTTTTGAAGACTTAGTTAAAAGTGAAGGTGATGACGATTATAATGATGCTGTTTTCTATGCTACTGCTAATCCTATAGAATCAATTAGTATTGATGATGTGCCTCCTATTGATACTCCTGAAGATAGAGATAATGATGGTATCTCTGACATTTTTGATGATTTCCCAGATAACCCTGATAAATCATTCCATACTAATAATTATTCAAATTCAACTTTAGTATTTGAAGATCTTTGGCCTCAAAAAGGTGATTATGACTTTAATGATATGGTTATTGATTATAACATGTTCTTCCACAAGAATGTTCAAGGTGAAATAACCAATCTTATTACTGAATTTGAATTAAAAGCTGTTGGTGCTCGTTATAGAAATGGTTTCGCAGTTCAATTTCCTTTCAATTCAAACAATATTGCTAACATGACTGTTATCGATGGTACTGATGACTTATCGTATTCTAACGTAATTTCTCATTCAGCTTTTAATCCTATCTTAGAAGAAGGTTCTAAAGCTGTTGTTAAGTTTATCAATAATACTTTTGACTTTATTCCTGCTAATGGAACTAACTTTATCAATACACAAGCAGGTGTAAGTTATATTGAGCCAGTAAAAATAGCCTTGAATATTGAATTTAACAATCCTGAAGAATTAGAGAATTGGCAATGGGCTATTCCTTTTAATCCATTCATATTTGTTGATCTGGATAGAGGGCATGAAGTTCATCTTGCTGATTATCCTCCTACTGAATTAGCTGATATGGATATGTTAGGAACATCTGACGATTCATCAAATATTAACCAAAACAGATACTATAAAACTTTAAACAATCATCCTTGGGCTCTTAATATTGCTGAGAGCTGGGATTATCCTTACGAAAATAAAAAGATTAATCATGCTTATTTAAGATTCCAAGCTTGGGCTGAATCATCTGGTGCTTCTTATCCTGATTGGTATCTTAATCTCCCTGGTTATAGAAATGATGACTTAATTTATCAAAAACCTTAATTAAACTCCTTGTTTATTATATTAGGACTCTTTTTCAAGGGTCCTTTTTTTTACTGATTTTATTTAAATATATTATCGTTAGAAATCTTGTAAAAGATTATAGTGTTATAACTAATATTTCAGATACATAAGTTTATTGTAAAATTATAAAATGGATGTTACTAAATGGTAAATTGCTGGGAAAGGAAACTTGATAGCTATTAGTCATAAATTCTCTCAAATTGTTACAAAAATTAATATTGACAATAAATCTCTATATATTAATATTGACTATAAATCAAGAAAAAGGTGTTCAAAGGAGGAATTATGAAATTATATTTATCGCTAATGATTTTAGTAATTTTTTTTTTGTTATCAGTAATACCTCAACAAGCAAGAATTATTACTCAAGATGATCTAAATTGTTAAAGGTGGTGTTGTAATTGAACAAATATATTCAAATATTTACCTCAATACATACTATGCTCACGGTACCCTATATATACAAAGGCTAATTAAATACTCAAGGAAAGCAACTATGCAATTATCTCTAAAGGTTAATAATGCAGGAAAAGGAAATTCTATTTATAAATTTAGCAATAAAAAGAGTTCTTTACCTATAATTCCAAATGGTGTTTATTTTTTATCGGTTGATACCCCATCTGATAGATACTTATCTAAAATGTTAATTCTAAGGGAAAACAATAAATGAGCTGGTTTTTGGGAATAATAAACTATAAAAAGAAAAAAAATGAAAGATTAGATCACATACATTGCAAGAACAATACTCTTTATTCAGCTAAGGATAGTAATATTGTTTATGAGGCAGGTGGTATAAACAGCACATGTAAATGTCTAAAACTTAAAGATACAACTCTTATTGTTTTAGGGTCACCGTTAAATAATACTTCATTAGAGTTAATTTCTGACGAAGAATTATTTATGATGTTAAAGAGTGGAGATTATAACAACCTTTCAGGTGCTTTTACTATAATTGAAATTTCTACTAACAATATACGAATATTCTGCGATAAGCTTAATTTAAGAAAATTTTACTATTATTGTGATGCCGATTCTTTAATACTAAGTACAGATTTACATTGGATAAACACATTAACTCGTTCAATAATTGATTTTGAGGCATTAGGTGTTTATTGGTACCTTAATCATAGCTACAGAAACCACAGTTTATTCAATGATATTAAAGGTGTGAGTGGTATAATGAATTATAGCTTAGTAAATAAGTCATTATCAATAGAGAACCATTATTATACGCCATTAACTGCTAAGTACGATAAAAAGATAAACATAGCAGAAATTATTGAACCTTTGGGAAAACTAATCAGGAATTTATCTAAGTATAATTTATCCTTAGGCTTGTCTGGAGGGGTAGATTCTCGAACAATATTAGCAATTCTACTGCATTATGACATCAATTTTACTACGCATACATTTGGAGATAGTCTCAATCCTGATGTAGATATTGCCAAAAAATTAGCACATAAATTCCATTTTAAAAATGAAACTTATAATAATCATATTGAACAAAATGTTAATAATATCGTTAGTTTAGTAAAAAATTATACTAAAAGAAATGAGATGTCTTTCCCCATAACTTCAATACCAATCATTGATCATTTATCTAAACTGAATGAAAAAAATCTTTTTATGATTGATGGTGGATTTATATGCTTTATGCGAAGATATAGCTATAATAAATTATCAAAAAATCTAAAAAATGGTATAAAATCAGGACATGTAGATGCTTATTTTAGTGTTTTAAAAACAAATAATCAAAATTATTTTAATAATGATATTCAAAATATATTTCAGCAATCCTGCCAAAAACACCTAACTGACGTTATTGATTCAATAAATCTGACTAAGGATTTTCATTACGGAGATATATTAGACAGTGTTAGATTTAGATATCATAATAGCTATATGTATGCGCCAAGTCAAAAACTTTATGACGAGTGTATTCCTAATATTATGATCGGAGCTCAAAGGGCATTAACTGATTTATTTTTTTCAATTGACCCTAAAGTTAGGCATAAGGCTTTACTTAATAAACAAATAATGAAACTAGTATCACCAAAGTTAAGAAATTTTCCAATAGCTAGATATGATACTAAAATATACTGGTCATCTAATCGTTATTTAGATTATGCCCAAGGCTATATTTCTAATAAACTTAGTCTTGGTTATCAGAGAAGAGACTCAGAAATTATGTTAATGCTACTCAAAGAATGGCTATACGATAAATTAAATTCAACAAATATCAAGAATAGTGATTTTTTAAACATTGCTTCAATCAAGGTATTAGCTGATAATTACTACAATAACAACATAGTTAGCTATAGTAGCTCATTGCTAAAAGCAATACAATTGATTATGTTTTTTAATGATTAATTTGAATATTTCAAATAAATCATTACAGGATTACAAGGAAATTGGTAAAACATACCAAGGCATAATTATACCCTGAAAAATTGAAGCTTAGGCTCAACTATTCTTTTCTTTTCTTCATCAAAATCAAGCTAATATATTCTGCTTTGTTATTAAGAGCACATAAGAATTGGTCTTTAATTTCGAAGAGGTAATTTGGCATAAGTTTAACTACAGAGACGAGCCCTGTTTTAGTAAAAAATTTATTTAAATAAGTGAAGCTATTGACTATGAATAGGTCATTATTTGTAGCTAATCTTTCTAAGCTTTTCATGGTAAATGAATGAAGATGAGCACTATGAGGTGTCATTTTATGGCAGTGAATGCAGAGTTCTTGTACTATATTCTCTTGATAAGGGACTGAGATAAAGATTTTCCCTTGTGGAGTTAAGAAATTACTAATATGGGAAAGAACTTCTTTAGGGTTTTCTAAATGTTCAAGTACTTCATTCATTACTATCCAATCAAATCTCTCTTCAATAAAAGGTAGCTCTTCAGCACTTCCATATTTAGTTTTGATGCGACTACTCTTCTCTTGAATTAGGTCTAAGTTCTTTTGTGATAAGTCAACAGCTGTGATATCAAATCCTTTTTTTGCCATTTCGAGAGAGAACCAACCTCTTCCTGAACCGATTTCTAATATTTTATCCCCTTGATGAGCAGGGAAGTATTTTAAGATATAGTAGTTACGTCTTCTTTCATTTTCTGAAAGCTGGTCAGCTCCAAAGTAATCAAATAATTCAGCATCAATTTTATAATGTTCTTTAAAATCCATAGTTCTCTCCTAACTTTTGGTTAATATTAGTTGAATTCGATTTCTCTCTATATCGACAGATTTAACAGTTACGGGTATTACTTTACCCGGGTAGAAATTTTTAAACATCTCTTTTTTAGAAACAAAATTAGAAACATGTACCAAACCGTCTGTTTTAGTACCCAGATTTACAAAGAGTCCAAAATCAGTAACATTTTTTACTTCACCCTGCCATTGAGAGTTAACAGTAAAATCTTCAAGGGAAGGTACTTTGTCTGATAGTTGTACTGAAGGTAGAGACTCACGAGGGTCTATATCACGCTCTACTATTGCAGAGTAAATAAAGTCAATATCATGTCTTGATAACTCACTTGATTGAATATTTTGTTTTGGTAAAGCACTAAAGATTGCTCTAAGTTCTGCGTATTTTATGTTAGTTATTTTTTGTTTAACTCCTAAAGAAACAAGTAATTTGCTTACTTTTGAATAATCATTAGGGTGTATTATAGTATTGTCTAAGGGATTTGTAGAATTCCTGACTCGGCAGAATCCTGAAGCTAATTCAAAGGCTTTAGGTCCAAATCCTTTTACTTTCATTAACTCTTTACGAGAAGTAAAAGCTCCTGATTCTTGCCGGTAAGTAACAATGTTTTTGGCTACAGAAGGAGTAATTCCTGAGACAAATTTAAGCAGGTAGGGGGAAGAGTTATTTAAATCTACTCCAACATGATGCACAACAGAAGTAACTTCAAAATCAAGAGAATCCTTTAACCTTTTGGCATTCACATCGTGTTGATACATACCGACGCCAATTGATTCAGGTGGAATTTTTATCATTTCATCAAGGAAGGATAAAACTCTTCTGGCTATTGATATTGCACTTCGAATCGTTAAGTCTAAATCAGGGAACTCATCATGAGCTAACTCAGAAGCAGAATATACGGATGCTCCTGATTCTGATATAAGAGTAAATTTTGTGGAAAGATTATGCTTTTGAATAATGTTAGAAATTATTGTAGAAGTTTCATAAGAAGCAGTACCATCGCCAATTGCAATAACATCAATTTGATAAGTTTTTATAAGATTAAGAATTATTTTTTCTGTTTCAGCTATTTTATTAAAAGGAGGAACGGGATAAATAACACTACTAGCTAAATACTTACCAAATTGATCTATAACAGCTACCTTACAGCCTGTTCCAAATCCAGGGTCAAGCCCCATTACACTATTTGCTTTATAAGGTCTCTTAAGCAATAATGCTCTTAAATTACTCCCGAATACTTCAATAGAACGCCTTTCAGCATTATCAGTAAGCTCACCCATTATCTCTCTAATTAATGATGGTTTTAAACTTCCTGAATAAGCTTTTTTGATAGCCTGTATCAGCTCAGGATAGTATCCTAAATCTTGACTTATTCTCAAGATTCTTTCCATCTTAAAGTGAATATCAATATCAACTTCGATAGTGCTATTAAGAATTTTCTCTTTTTCACCCCTATTTATTGCCAAGATTTGAAAAGCTTCTAAATACTTAAGTGGTTTTTTAAAGTCATAATAATTTTTATAAGTCTGCTCAGGATCAAGGGTATCATCTTTTGCTTTCATTACTATAAGAGAGCTTCTCTGGAGATAAATATCTTTGAGAGCATTTCTCAAGTACTGGTTATTGGCAATATCATCAATCACAATGTAAAGAGCATCAGCGATAACTTCACCTTGATTAGCATAATTTTTGCCAATATACTTGCTGAAATCACTATCTCGTCTTTGCTTGAAATATCGGATACTATTTGCAACTTCTTCTAAGCCGTTTTCCCGTGCTATCATGGCTTTAGTCTTTTGCTTCTTCTTATAAGGCTTATAGATTTCTTCTAAGAGACTTATTTTGTCAGCTTCTTCAAGAAGTGCTTTAAGTTTAGGGGTAAGTTGTTCTCTTTCAATAAGAGTTGCAATAATCTCTTCTCTACGAGTATTTAGTTTAATTATTTTATCATATTCTTCTAAAATAAGTTTTATTTCAATTTCATCTAAGTAATCAGTTTGTTCTTTACGATATCTTGCAATAAAAGGTATAGTATAGCCTTCCTCTGTCAGAGAAATTACTGCTTCAATCTGCTTTTTCTTGAGATTAGTAATCTGGGAAATTTTTTCAAACATTAGTTCTTGTCTCTCATTTCTAAATATAAGTGGATAACAGCTGTTCCTATTTCTGTAAAATTATTATTTTTAATAAAATCTTCGATTAAGTTTCGATGAATAAATCTTATCTCTGAATGTTCATTGTAATCAGAAGCTTTTTCAAGAGAATTTGCAATTTCTTCTGATGTCAAGTCTGTAGTTGTATATAGCAAGAATTCAGGTTTTTGGAAATTCAAATTTTCACCAAAGCCTAAGCAGATCATGCTTGTTATCTCTTTAAGATTTAACTCTTCCAATAATTCTCTTTTCATAACTTCAAAAGGATGATTTTCTCTATCAGAATAATATTCTAAAGTTCCTCCAGGAACGTGCCATAGAGAAGTACCTTCTGCAAGATGTTTACCTCTTTTTCCAACAATTATTTTTTGATCAGATGTCTCTACTACTGAGCATACTGCCAAAGTATTAGCTAAGTCAGATTTATTATTCAAAATCATGCTATTCTTGATATTAGTACCATAATATGCTTTGTAATCACTTTCACAATAATAAATGTGTAGAATATTTTCTACAACTTCAAATCTGTCTAAACAACTTACTGCACCATTAAAGATGAAAACATCGCTATTGTTCTTAACTTTCTTCCACTCAGATTCTATTAAATCCTGAACATGTTGCGGATATATTTTCTTTTGTTTAATATCATGAAGTATAATCTCATTTTCTTGAAAGTTATCTTTTATATGGATTAAATAATCTTTACCTAATTGCTTCATATCTCATCGTCTGAATCTTGATTACGCTTTGCACTTTTGTGGTAATAATTCTCTTTATCTGAAGGTAAGATGATAACGAATTCACCCTTAGGGAGCTCAGATGTCATAAATCTCATCTCTTTTATTGTTCCCTCAATGAATTTCTCTTCAGGTTGAGTAAGTTTATAACCAAGCATAATCTTGCGTTGTCCGCCTAAAACAATTTCCATATCTCTCAAGATCTGCTTTAAACGATAAGGTGCTTCTAAAAAGATTAAATCTAAGTTATTCAACTTTTGATATCTTCTTAAAGCATTTCCTCTTTCTTCTCGATTGGCTGGCAAAAATCCACAATATTGAAAGCTGTTTAGTTTAAGTCCGCTAATCATTAGCATTGCCATCAAGGAGGAAGGACCTGGTACAGGATGAACTGTTATTCCATTGTCATTGCAACGATGGACAAGTCTGTTACCAGGATCAGCAAATAGGGGAGTGCCGGCATCAGAAATTAAAGCTGCAGTTTTGCCATTTAAGAAGATTTCATTGAATATTTCATTCTCTTCTTCTCGATCACTATGTTCATTAAGCAACATTATCTCTTTCTTTATCTCATAATGCCTTAACAAACGGCTTCCTGATTTCCTCTCTTCACAAACAACAAAATCTACCTCTTTTAATACTTTTAAGGCTCTTAGGGTTATATCATCCCAATTCCCTATGTGGGTAGCTACTACATACAAACATGATTTACTCATAAATTTCCTTTTATCATTTTATAATCTTAATATTTGACACTCTACAATTATGTCCAATTATTTTTTTCTTCTTATAGTTTAGCTTGACCTTTAATTATTAAAATAGTGCATAAACTAACCATTATATAATTTCTTAAACTTCTATGTAAATAGCCTCTCGTTAAGATTTCAACTTATAAATGGGAAAACTTTCGATGTGGAACTAAGAACCTTTAAATCACAAAAGGAATAGAATAGGTTTAGTAAAGCTTTTAGAGTGAATCTCTTAATAAAAAGATTAATTAAATCAGAGAAAAAAAACAATCTATAAATTCTATGATTGTAAAAAAAGAGGCAATATATCTTCCATAATCTACTATAAAGAGAGTCTTCAACTTAAAGATAATTGTTGTTAGTCATTGTTTAGTAGTTAATAACAAATATTAATTTCTAAGTTGAACCTTGGGTATTATTAAATTCATAAAAAAGTGTTTGACAAATTGTGAGTATTACTCAATTTGTTATAATTGTTAGTTTTTGCTTAATCGTGATTATTAATAAAAATTTAACAAAATTTAATAATATGTTAAATTTAATTAGTATAAAGCTTATTTATAATGATAAGGAGAAATCTATGCACAAAAACCGAAGCAAGTCATGGTTGTCGTTGGTACTATGCTTGATAGCGTTAAGTTTCTCTTTTAGTCTTTTTGCTGAAGGAATTACAGTAAAAAATGCTAAAATTGAGAATTTAGTTGTCGAAGATGTACCTGGTGACCTCGGTAATGGTTTAATATTAAAGTGGAAACCATTACCAAACGAATTAAAAATATTAGAATATAGAGTTTATCGTGGTGTTACACCAGACTCATTATTCTATTCAGGAAGTGTTGTGTTAAATCCTGTTGTGGGATTTGCCGGCGAAGAAATAACCTATTTAGATAGTGGATTTAAGCCTTTTGTTGATAAATCTTGTCCAGGCAGATTAGTCACAGATAAAAAAGTTAAGCCACTAAATGAATCTACTAACTATTTTGGAACCACTAATAATGGTTATCCTCGTGATTTAGAAGTTTTAGCTCAAGCTAATGGTAAATTCACTTTTATTGCTCAAATTGATAAGAGTGTTTATTATAGCAGATACAAAGAAGTAACACTTGATGAAGAGTTATTTGCCGGGTATCCATTAGGCAATGTTAGTATTTTAGCTAGAGTTAAGGCAGGGGTAGAGTATTATTATAGTATTGTTCCTATTAACGAAACAAGAACATACCTAACTCCTTCAGTAACAGTTAGTGGAACTCCTGTGAGTGATCCATTACTTGCACCTGCAAAAGAACTATACAGTGTATTAGTAACTGATGGTACAACCCCTGTTGCGTTAAATTTTGACTGGGAAAACAGTGTTGGTAGCTATACAAGTCAGGTTGCTATTTATTTATTTAATGATGAACTCGATGTTGCCAGAACATATTTTGAAGCAACAGAAGAAAACCCATATCAAGCTGAAGAACCATTTACAATTGCTATTGATGAACAAACAAATGTATATGCTAAACATTCAGAACCTATAGTATTTGAAGATGGAGTTTATTGTTTAAAAAACCAAGAATCTAAATTTGTTATTAATTCTGAAGATATAGAAAATGTAATTGTTGCTATTCAAGACAATAGTGGTCAAACACATTTCCTAAATGATAATCTACTTGGAAAATCAACAAGAATTCAAATTGAAAGTATTGAGAATACACCAAAAGTTCCTACTTTCAATGTATTTGATGTACCTAATGATAAAGGTGATACTCAAATAGTTGTTTGGGAAAAACCAGTTGTTGAAATTACAAAAACTTCTTTTGTTGAAAAACTTGGTAGATACTTAGTAGTTAACTATGATTTCTTCGATTATAAAGCAGAAAAATTAAAATCATTTGATATTAGTTTAACTATTGATGGTCAAAATGAGCCATTCTATACTCATAATGAGTTCTATCTTAACAATATTATCAAACTATCACTTCCTGATGATTATGATAATAATGTTATTCATGCTGAAGTTGTTGTAACAACCAATAACCCTGATACTGAGCCTTATACTTTCTATCAAACATTGAAGTTTGATAAGATTTTGAAAGCTCTAATTCCTTCAGCTATTACTAAAGATGATATTAAGTTAAACTCTTTCAATTACGAAGTTTATGCTAAAGAATCTTCTCCTCAATATGAAACAGTAGCTGCTAAAGTTGTTGGAAAAATGAACAACTATAGTGATGTTATTAGTTACGAAAGATATATTTATGAACCAGTAGTTGCCTTCGAACCAGTTTCAGATAGAGTTCTCACTCCTGATGCAATTCAAGTTTGGTATGATTCCAAAACTGAAAAAGCTCTTACCCTAAGTAAATTTGCTTCAAAATCGAAAACAATGATAGTCGAAGAAATTGAAAATATTAATGCTGAAATTGAGTTAACTACTGACCCAAAAGAGATAAACATACTTGAAAATTATCAAACATCCTTAGTTGCTTTACAGACTGAGTTAGATAAAAATATCAGTGATAACAGCTGGATTAAATTAGTAAGAAAATTTAGAGATAGTTCTTTACGACAAAAATCTTATAAAGTATTTACTACTACTAATAGAGGTCTTTTTGCTTCTTACGAATTACCAAAAAATGATGATGGTACTTTCCAATATTTCACCCCAATTTCTAATCAATTTGATCATGAGAAATGGGCAGGCTTGGTAGCTTCCGTTATCTTTGCTATCTTAGTTGGTGTTTATGTTAATTTAGCTAAAAAAGGTGTAGATTTATACATTAGACCTATCGCTGGTATTCAAGAAATCGATAATGCTATCGGTCGTGCAACAGAGATGGGAAGACCTATTCTTTTCGTTCCAGGTATGTCAAGTATAAGTGTTGTTGCTACTTTGGCAGCTCTATCTATTCTTGGTAAAGTTGCTAAAAAAGCTGCTGAATATGATACCAGAATTTTAGTGCCTACCAGAGACTATATCTTAATGCCTATTGCTCAAGAAATAGTTAAAGAAGCTCATATTGAAGCTGGAAGACCAGATACTTTCGATAAGAATTCAGTCTTCTTTGTAACTACTGACCAATTTGCTTATGTGGCAGGTGTTAACGGTATTATGATTCGTGAAAAGACTGCTACAAACTTCTATATGGGTTCTTATTTTGCTGAATCATTGCTTATGACTGAAACAGGTAACATTACTGGTGCAATTCAGATTGCTGGTACTGACTCAGTTACTCAGATTCCTTTCTTCATTACTACTTGTGACTATACTCTTATTGGTGAAGAATTATACGCAGCTTCTGCTTATATGTCTAAGGAACCAATGATTCTCGGAACACTTAAAGCTCAAGATTACTTCAAGTTTATTATCTTATTCTTCATCATTGTAGGAACTATTCTTTCTACATCGAAAATAACATTCTTACTTGATATATTCCCTCAAAAATAGGAGTTTAAATGAAAAAAAATATACCTTTAGCGATAGTTATTATTCTTGGATTTATCTTTGTGGGATGGACCTTTATTCCTGCTAAGTGGATGCAAGATGATTTCTATACCGCTTTTATTGAATTCACTAAAACTATGTCTCCATTTGCTGTTGTACTTGGTATCTATAGTCTTGTTAGTATGCATTATAGTAGAATCAAAATGAAAGCTCCAAAATGGGGATATTCATTTGTTACCATTATCGGACTTGTAGTTACAGCTACAGTTGGTTTTGTTTATGGTACTCAATCAGGAACACCAGCACAATGGATTTTCAGAAATATGATGATGCCAATCAGTGCTACAATGTTCTCATTGTTGGCTTTCTACATGGCTACAGCTGCCTATAAATCTTTCCGTGCAAGATCTATCGAAGCAACAGTTCTTCTTATAGCTGCGATTATTATTATGCTTGGTCAAGTTCCTCTCGGAATGGCTATTTCTAAATCTTGGCCTATCAACATTCTTGATATCTCTCAGTGGATTATGGATGTTCCAAATCTTGCTTCAAAAAGAGGAATCTTACTTGGTGTAGGTCTTGGTAGTGTGGCAACATCACTCAAAATCTTGTTAGGTATCGAAAGAACCTACCTCGGTGGCGGAGATTAATAGGAGGAATTATGAATTTTATTAAAAACTTACAAGGCTTAGATAGAAGATATGTGTTCGTATTTATCGCAGTAGCGATTATTATGCCACTTATCTTTCCATTTAATTCAGTTACATATACGACTACCCCTGTGGAAAATCTCTATCAATTGATAGACTCTTATTCTCCTTATGTTAGAGCTGATGATTTAGATGGAGATGGTAACATTAGTGAAGAAGAAGTTGAAGCTTTTAAACAAGATAGAGCTATTTTTATGGATTTCTATCATGACGCTTCAACTATGCCTGAGCTTTTCCCAATGGAAGTTGCTATAATGAGACATTGTATCTATAGAAAAGTTCCTTTCTTTACTTTCACTATTATGGAAATTGCTGCTCCAATTATTGAAGAAGCATTATCTGTAGTAACTGATGAAATTCAAAAAACTGGTAGAGTGATTGAAAGAGGAAAAGATTATATCAATATTGGTTATAAACCTGCTGCTCTTTATTTACCTATCTTACTTGGTATGGGCGATGATATTGCAGCTGCTGTTGAAACTGATGCTGACGGTAATAGAATCGAAAACTTACCAATGTACAGAGATACTGCTATCAGAAACTATACTCAAATGAACTTAGTTTATGAGACTTCTGGTAGTGATAATGGTGCTTCTTGGATGGTTTATGCTAGATCAAGATTCGGAGTTAATGTTGGTGTCGGTCTTACTGCTGTTATGGCTGCTGACCAATATCCTTACCTCCAATCAGGTCAGTGTGTAGGTATGACTGCTGGATTAAAAGGTGCTGCTGAATATGAAAACTTAGTAGATATGTTTGCTATGAATAACATTACTTTCTCAAAAGGTCAGTTAGATAATCCTACTGAAAAAATGTTAGCAAACTTAGATATTACTACAGATACTGTGCCATCAAAATTCAAAATGGCTCGTCTTGGTATGAATGCTCAATCTGTAGCTCATATCTTAATCATTATTTTTATTATTCTCGGTAACATTGGTTACTTCTTAGAGAAGAAAAAACTAAATAAAAACTTATAGGAGGAAACATGACATTAATAGGCGAAATTATTGCGGTTTTTCTAACCCTCTCTATATTCTCATTTTTGTATAAGGATAATCCTGCCTACAGATTTGCGGAATATCTTATTGTCGGTGTTTCAGCAGGTTATGTTCTACCTCTTGTATACAAAAATGCGTTTGAACCATTTGTTTTACAAAGAATATTTGTAGAACATAAGTTTATTTTCATTATTCCATGTATATTCGGTATGCTTTTCTGGTTCAGATTTAGCAGAACTTATGGCTGGTTATCAAGATATCCTATTGCTATTTCAATGGGTATGGTTGGTATGGGTGTTACCCAAAGTATGAACTCTATGGTTCTTGTGCAAGTTAGACAAGCTATGATTCCTATCGAGAACTTCAATATATTCTTGATTTTCTTAGGTACAATCACTGTGCTTTTCTATTTCTTCTTTTCCAAAGCCCACACTGGCGCTTATGGAAAGTTCTCTAGAATTGGTATTTGGTATATGATGATCGGTTTCGGTGCTTCATTCGGTTACACCGTTATGGCTCGTATATCTCTTCTTATTGGAAGATTGCAATTCTTAGCTGATACCTTTAAGGGTTGGTTAGCATAGAAATTACTACTTAAAAATAGATAAGGGAGCTTGTAAAAGCTCCCTTTTTGTTTGCTAAAAAATTTAATAAAACTTTTTTCTTGAATCTTTTTCCTACATATATTATCTTGGTAAATAAGAATAATAAAGAGGTAATAATGATAGAATCAAAATTTGGAAACTATTTTGAAGACTTTGATCCTGGACAAAAAATCAGACATGCTCTTTCAAAGACTATCTTCGAATCAGATAATAATCTTTTCTCACTCCTAACTATGAACCACCATCCCGTTCATCTTAATCAAGACTATGCTAATGCCCAACAACATGGGAAAATACTCGTTGTCGGCACCTTAGTTTTTTCCTTAGTTGTGGGAATGACAGTTCCCGACATCTCAGGAAAAGCTATTGCTAATTTAAACTATGAGAATATCATGCATAATGGTCCCGTATTTATTGGCGATACTCTCTATGCAGAGACAGAAGTTATATCTGCTCGCGAATCAAAAAGTAAAGGTGATAGAGGGATTATTTATGTTGAGACGAAAGCTTATAATCAAAATAATGAATTAGTTCTTACATTCCGTCGTAATGTCTTAATTCCTAAGAGGAAATAACTCCAATGAGAAATAGATATTTAATGCGGTCCTTGATGTTTGTTCCTGGGCATAATGAAAGGCTACTCACAAGTGCTTCTCGTTCTGAAGCAGATGTTTTACTCCTTGATTTAGAAGATTCAGTCCGTCCAGCATCTAACAAGCAAGTAGCTCGCGATACTATCGAAAAATATGTTTCTGAAGGGAAATTCAAAAATTATCATGTTTTTCCTAGAGTAAATGACCGTGAAAGTGGTTACCTTCTGAAGGATGTTTATCAATTAACAATTCCTGGAATAACAGGCTTTATGTATCCTAAAGCTCATACTGGGGAAGATATTTATTTCTTTGATAAATTATTAGAAACTATTGAATATGAGAAAGGTATAGCCTTGGGAACTTTCAAAATTATTGCCTTAATAGAAACAACTGCAGCTGTTCTTAATGCTCAGGATATCTGCCAAGCTTCAGATAGAGTAGTTGCTCTTGCCTTTGGTTGCGAAGATTTCGTTACTGATTTAGAAGGAGTTCATGACCCTGATGGCTTAAGTATTCTCACTCCTCGTGCTATGATTTCTATGGCTGCAAGAGCGAACAAAGTTCTTCCTGTGGATACAGTGCATATTAGAGTTCATGATTTGGTTGATTTAGAGAAAAACCTTTCAGTTGCTTGCAAGTTAGGCTTTGAGGGAATGTTAGTTCTTAATCCTAAAGAGATTCCTTTGGTTCATCAATATTTCTCTCCAACTCATCAGCAAATAACTGACTCTAATGAGATGTTGCAACTATATCAAGAAGCTAAGAGTAATAATCAGGGAGTTGCAGTTAAGAATGGCAAATTTATTGGACCTCCTATGGTTGAAATGGCAAAGAATATTCTGGCAAAACAAGCATTGATAGAAAGTTTAGAGAGAAAAAAGAAATGAACAATAAAGAAAAGATTACTAAAGAAGCACTAATTAATGATATCCAAAAAGCTGGTATTAAAACTGGTGATATATTGAACTTAAAGATATCTTTGAAATCAATCGGTTGGGTAGAGGGTGGAGCTGAAAGTGTGATTTCTGCTTTTCTAGAAGTAATAGGACCAGAGGGAACTATTGTCACGGATAGCTTTGTCCATGTTAAGCCAATAAAGTACTTAAAGAAGCGTATCTATCTTACTGACGATAATACTCCATCTTATGCGGGAGCTGTAGCTAATGCAATGTTAAGGCATCCTCAAGTGAGAAGAAGCAAGCACCCTATCCAGAAATTTGCAATTATAGGAAAATATGCTGATGAATTTGCAGATAATCATACTAATGTAAGCTATGCTTATGATGTCTTACGCAGAATGGCTGAAATGGGGGCAAAGAATATTAGATTGGGAGAGCCAAACAAAGTTGTTGGTGTTGGCACTACTCATGTTGCTATTGGACTTCTTGGCTATCAACAAAAAAGAACAAAATACGGAGTACATTATCATAAGACTGATAATTCATCCAAGCTCTTCTTGGTTAACTGGGCAGGAGGGTGTGTAGCTGGATTTAACAAGCTTTTACCAGAATATAGAAAGATAGGAGCTTTCCTTTATGAAGGAAAAGTTGGTCAAGCAGATATTATTGTTTCAGATATGAAAAAAACTTTGGAGTGGGAGTTAGCAGAGGGGAGAAAAAATCCAAAATTCTTTTTCTGCAATAACCCAGCCTGTATTGATTGTCGCTTATCCTGGAAATTCTCAACAGGTAACCTGCTAAAAGTAATGTGGGCAAACATCAAACTTAAAAAGTTTGATCAGGCCCTTTATGCTCTAATTTTATATTTTAAAGGGAAGTATTATCCTGATAAATCTTAATCAATCTTTCTGCATCATATTCCCAAAGAAATTTTTCCAATAATACCTGTTTGGCATTTGAAGTAAGTTTTTCCTGCAAATCAAAATTACTATGAAGTTGGACTATCTTTTCTAAAAACTCTTCAGGATTATCATAAGTATAAATCAATCCTGCATGATTATCTTCTAATATTCTGATAAAAGGAAGGCAATTAGAAGCAACTATAGGTATCTCAGTAATCATATACTGGAAAAGCTTGTGAGGAAGTCCGGATTCTGTCTGTGGTGATTTAATGTGAGGAATTAGGGCTACGCTTGCTTTTGATAGAAATCTCAACAACTCCACAAAAGGCTGGTGTCCGTAGAATTTCACTAAGTGTTCAACTTTTAATTCTTTGGTTAGTTCTTTAAGATTCTGTAAATAACTTCCATCTCCCACAATCCATAATTTTACATTTGGAATAATCTTAGAAATAGATGAAAGAGCAGGTATTATATATTGTAATCCTCTATCAATAGTAACACCTCCACCATAAAATAGAATAAATGAATCACTTGCTTTTTCTCTTAGCAGGGGAGTGAATTTTGAGCTATTGAAAGTATTCGAGACAACAAGAACCTTATGAGAATCTACTCCTAAATTAATTATTCTATCTTTCATCTCTTCAACCACAGTTATTACGGTATCAACTTCTTTAACTACTTTTGCTTCATAATCTAACCATTGCTGATAATCAAAGAAGAATCTTCCTAAGATACTTTTAGTATGTTTGGCTATTTTAAGGAAATCTGGGTAATTCTCATGCAAGTCAAGTGTTATTTTAAAGGTCTGATTTAACTCAGTACGTAGATTTAAAATAACTTGAGTAAGAGGTAAATCATGGATATGAAGTGCATCATAATGATTTGTTGTTAATTCTAGAGAAATTTTCTTCTTCCAAAACTTGAAATATAAGGGATAATTTAAACAACCAATTGAACTTTTATGGATAAATTTTGGAATGAATAATCTGATGATTTTAGCCTTGTTATAATAGCCAATTTTATCAACTTTGTGTCTAAAACCAGCAATAATAGTGATATTATGCCCAGCTTCAATTAATGCATCTATCTCATTTTCAACTCTTAAATCTGGGGGAAAAGCTGTTTCTAAAATCATTAAAATATTCATATTAATCTTCTTTCACTATATTTTTTATAGAATGTAATTCTGGGCTTATCTGTCAATCAATAAATAGATATTTTATAAAAAAAAGACTCAAGCTCAAGTCTGGTGTAAATTTCATAAATAAACCACATCTTTTAGAATTTTCTGTTAACATCCAATATTCAGTCTTTTTGTTCTTGGCAAATCTAATCCTACATTATCTGCTTTATGTCAGATAGTCTATTGGGTGTTTATTAGGGGTTTATTAGGCATCTATTAGCCATCCACTAAGCTGAGAGCCAACAGACACTTGATAGTGAAGATATCTAAGTTCAATACATATAATCCCAGACAGTGCAGTAGCCCTTTGTGATTAGCACTATATTATTCTGCAAAAGTAACTTCATAATTTCTCCGAATATATATTATATGCGTTTTATGGAATCACCCCCTGTGTCCCCCTCAAAGAAGGGGATTTTGTTAGAATAATCTGCACTCTTCAATAAAGTTCTACTACACTATCTGGGATAATATGATCTTATAGAAAAGAACAATGGATTAACTAAAGGGCAGACTTGCTTACTATTGTTTTAAATTATATTATTAGAGTCTTATCTACAAGCAAATCTTACTCTAAATAATAGATTTAAATTCGTAACTTTCTATTATACAATGAATGTACTATAATAAAAGCCTCTTTTTTTACCATTATAATTGAATTTGAACCAAAAAAAAGAGGCTGATTAAACAGCCTCATAACTTTAAGTTAGATAAATATTATCCTAAGAAAGGATATCTATAATCTGTTGGTGGGTTAAAAGTCTCTTTGATAGTTCTAACAGCAGTCCAACGAATTAGATTCCAGAGAGAACCTGCTTTGTCATTGGTACCTGAAGCACGAGAACCACCAAATGGTTGTTGACCGACAACAGCACCTGTTGGTTTGTCATTGATATAGAAGTTTCCAGCAGCATGAACTAATGCTTTTGTGCCAACTTCAATTGCATATCTATCCTGAGCCCAAATTGCACCTGTGAGAGCATAAGGAGAAGTCTTATCACATAAGTCCAAAACCTCTTCATATTTATCATCTTCATAGACATAGGCTGTGAGAACTGGTCCAAAGATCTCTTCTTCCATTGATTTAAAGTGTGGATTAGTTGTTTTAATAATTGTTGGTTGAATGAAGTATCCTTCAGATTTATCATATTCACCACCAGCAACGATTTCAGCATCATTAGCCTTCTTAGCATATTCAATATATTCTTGAGAAATTTTATCAAAACTTTTCTCATCAATAACTGCATTAATGAAGTTAGAAAAATCTTTTACCCCACCCATTTTCATGGTTGCTAAATCTCTTCTACATTTTTCAATCCACTCATCATACATTGATTCAGGGATATAGATTCTGGAAAGAGCAGAGCATTTTTGTCCTTGGAATTCAAAAGCTCCTCTTACTGAAGCAGTAACTAAAGCATCTATGTCTGCTGATTTGTGGGCAACGATAAAGTCTTTTCCACCTGTCTCTCCGACGATTCTTGGATAAGTCTTGTAACTATGGATATTATTACCAATAGTTTTCCAGATGTTTTGGAAAACACCTGTAGAACCTGTGAAATGAATACCTGAGAGTTCAGGATGCATAATCACAGAATCTCCAACATCAGCACCACGACCAGGGATGAAGTTAATGACTCCGTCAGGCAATCCAGCTTCTTGAAGAATTTGCATAATGATATAATTTGAGAAAACTGAAGTTGATGCAGGTTTCCAAACAGATACACAACCCATCATAGCAGGAGAAGTAGGTAAATTTCCACCGATTGATGTAAAGTTAAATGGAGTTATTGCAAAAACGAATCCTTCTAAACCACGATATTGGAGTTGATTCCATGTGCCTACTGGAGAGATAAGTTCTTGTGCTTCATAGATGTCTTCCATATATTTAGCATTAAATCTGAAGAAGTCAACTAATTCACAAACAGAGTCAATTTCAGACTGGAATGGATTTTTAGATTGGTTAAGCATGGTAGATGCATTAACTTTAGCTCTATATTTTCCAGCTATAAGTTCAGCAGCTTTTAAAAAGATACCTGCTCTTACTTGGTAAGGAGTAGCAGCCCATTCTTTACGAGCAGCAAGTGCTGCTTCAATAGCCATATTAACTTCTTTTTCTGTGGCTTGATGAAAATTTGCTAATACATGTTTATGATTATGTGGCTCAACGGCTTTAGCCATTTTTCCAGTTTTAACTTCTTTTCCACCTATAATTAAAGGTATTTCAATTGTTTCATTTGACATTCTTTCCAATTCAGCTTGTAATGCTTTTCTTTCAGGACTGCCTGGGGCATAAGAAAGAATAGGTTCATTTTTTGGCATTGGTATAGATCCCATTGTATTACTCCTTTTAGAATATTATTGTTAGTCAAAACAAAAACACAAAAGTTTGATATATGTGTCAATGAATATTATAAAAAAAGATTATTGTCCCTGAAAATAAGAGATAATGAAATCTATGATAAGATATATAAGTAAGGGCATATTGCTATACACCCTTACAGACGAAA
The DNA here is from genome assembly GCA_963692475.1 of Cloacimonadales bacterium (SeqCode). Lineage (GTDB taxonomy): Bacteria > Cloacimonadota > Cloacimonadia > Cloacimonadales > JAFGVF01 > JAEKNW01. The sequence goes on along the minus strand of OY829950.1, from coordinate 609,651 downwards.
TATCCCTAACTTCCTCAATTACTAAGGTAATTTATGAGATTAGAGAAAATCTAATTCTTGACTTTCACTTTAATATTAGAAATAATTTCCAAAGCTGTTGTCAGTGCCGAATAGTCTTTGTGGACACTAGCACCTCTACTGATTCCATAAGGATCAAGAACAATCGTTTGCGAGTCATAATCCATTTTAGCTCTATAGATTAAGGCAGGCTGACCATCAACATTACCTTTTTGCTTTGGGAAATTTTCATTATAATCAAAAGAGTTATTAACTTCAGCATAGATATAAGCTATATTCGCTTCTTGATTACTCCATGAGATGGAAAAATCTGTTTTTGGAGTTGCTGAAGTAACCTGCATCTCTTGTTTGGTGCTTTTGCTATTCCAGTAAGGTAGTGCCTCGCTTCGATTAATCTTTGAATCAGCTTCTGTCACAAAGAGGGTTTCTATCAGATTATCATTACTGTCAGCTGTCCATACTGCAATCTGAGGTGTTAATTTTATTGGTATAATTTTCATAAACCAATAAGTATGATTCCACTCAACCCCGGCAGTTATATCAACTTGCATGGGTTTAGCTAAAATCCAACTATTTAAACTAAACAAAAATAATATTAACAAAGTTTTTTTCATTTGTACTCCACCATTATTATATACTTACTTACTTACTTACTTACTTACTTACTTACTTACTTACTTACTTACCTGAGTCACTAATAGACATTAATTCTTTAGGAAATGGATTAAAGTATCTTTGCTGAGTAAGATAAGGTTGTTTGAATCTCATTATCCAAGAATTTAGGATTGTCGTTACTACTATTAAAGGTATTTTCTTTTGTCTAAACATATCTAATTGTTCTAAGAAGTGAGCTTTCTCATCACTATTTAAATCTTTAGAAAAGTAACCAAAGATATGCATAAGGACATTGATATTAGTTGAAATATTAGCAGCTTTCTGAAAAATCTGATATAGCTTTTCTTGGTATTTAGAAAAGACCTCTTCAAGAGGAAGTTTATCATGATTTGCTACTATTTTACCAGCTTCTTTAAGTTTAGCTTGATTATATGCCATGAAAAGATACTTGTTAGAAGCATGAAAATCTACTAAATCTTTCATTGTTTTAGGCAAGTTTCTAAACTCTGCAGTAGTATAAATTTTAGTTAAAAAATGTTCTCTTAACTGGAGATTGGTGAGTCTGCCTTCATCTTCAATAGCGAGATGACTATAGTTATCAAGAACTTCTTGGGCAAATAAACCAATACTTTTAGTGCTTATAGCCGGGATTTTACCAATACCAGAATACAGCTTTACATCTTTAAATCCACAAGATGGAGAACGACTCTTGAGAACAAAACCATCAATATCTTCTAATTTACCTACAAAATCTTTAGCGAAGGATACCATCTTATCAGTAAAATCTTCACCACTCATTGATTTAACTAATCTAATTTCATCATCCTTCCTCATTAATCTAATAGATTCTCTGGGAACAGGTAATCCTATTTCCACTTCAGGACAAACTGTAATGAACTCCACGTAATCTTTCATTTTTTCTATAACAGCTGAATTCATCATAAGCCCATTATAACGGCATGCTTCAAAATTAATACATTTGCTGAGAACAATTCTAGGTTTAATATTTTTCATGATAACTCCTTTTAATAAAGAAATTATAATCAATAAGTGATAAAGTACAAAAGATTAGTTTCCCCTTTGTTTAAAAAAAAAGCCCTGCAATCACAGGGCTTAAGAAATATTTCTTTTTATTAAGGTTATTATTTTAGCAAAATCATCTTGCCATTTACTGAATGGTTTGCATATTCTATTTTATATAAATACACTCCTGATGAAACAGATTTATTCTCTTCATTCTTACCATCCCAAATAACTGAATAATCACCTTTAGAATTTACTACAACTTTTAAAACTTTGATCAATTGACCTTTCAAATTATAAATTTTAACAAATATTAAATCATTGATATCTTCTTTAACTTCAAATCTGATATGAGTCTCCGGATTAAATGGATTAGGATAATTTCCTTTAAGAGTGATTATAGAATAGTTTTCTACTGAATTCTCTTCAATCTCTTCATCATAGTTATCAACACCATCTCCAGTAAAACTAGTGAATGGCGTCAATATACCCCAAAGCTGACTTAGGTCAATTATCTCAGTTTCTATATCGTCTGATTCAGGAGAATCCTCTGGGTAAGTATAATATTCTCTAAGCAAATCTTCTATCTTCTGTTTTGCCCAAATCTTAGGTAAAAAAGCATAGTTTGTATAACTAGAATCTGCTAATGTTACGTCATATTGGTAATCAACTTCATTACCATAAGCCATTCCTGAGAAATTAATAACAATATCACATGGCTCATTATAACGACCACTTATAATCATCTGTTTGCCTTTATACAGATTCGGTAACATTATTGGATGTAAATCAACCATGACATTGTCAGGTAAAATTGATATCTGTGGATTCAACATTACAGGATTTCTTATCATATTATAAAATTCAGTTATCACTCCATAAAGCTCATCATTACCTAGATAAGTGGCAAATCCGTTATGAGTATTTGCCGTAGTGGATAACAAGACTTCGTTAGTCCATTGCCCAATCCCAAAATTAAAAAGGTAGATAGGAGCATCACAGGTTGAAAATAAAAAATCAATATGATTCATTAATTGATTAGTATCTGTAATACCTGTAGTCTGTTCTCCATCTGTCATGAAAACAACTATGTTAGCTGTATCTTCAATATTTCCATTAAATTGAAGAATTGTTACATCGAATGCTTCTGATATATTTGTGTTGCCATAAGCATTTAATGAAGATATATAGGAAAGTGCTTCTTGGCGATTAGTTTCATTGTTAGGTAAATGAGATTCCCATAAAGAATTAGCTTGGGAAGCAAAAGAAATGATATTAAAACTGTCACCTTCATTAAGATTGTTAACAATATAACTGGCAGCATTTCTAGCTTGAACTATTTTATCTCCCCCCATACTTCCCGAAGTATCAATCACTAAAGAAAAGACTTTATCAATAACCTCAGTTTCTTCCGAAGGATCTGGTTCTACAATCATAGTGAAAAATCCATGTTCCTGATTATCAGCTACTGAATCTAAATAGGTGCTCATAGACCATAAACCTAACTCTTCTTGATTGAATGAGAATAAAAGATTGTAATCAATACTGGTATAAGATTCATATTCTTCATAATGAGTTTGAACTCCATTAATTCCTATTTCAGAATATTGATCTCCTAAGCCATCAATAGAATAGGATACTATTTCTCTATCAGAAACAAGTTCAATATCTAATTCTTGATGGTTAATAATACTGCTCTGAATGGTAGAATAATTGTTTTTAAGAAAGAGATTTACATCGCCAAAAGCATAAGGTAATAATTGAACATAAGTAAATTCAACCTTTATAGAGTCTTGATATCCAACAGTTAAGGGAATATCAAATATAGTAGGTACTTGTTCACCTAAATATTGTTCAATATTATAAGGAGTATAGTTAGGTCCACCTTGTGGGTTTTGCGGACTTGCACTGATATTTGCTTGATACCACTGATTGTCTTGAAACCAGCGTATCATGGTAGGAGATGCTCCCTCTTCCATAGGAAAATAGTACCGAGGAGTTATTTCCCTGTTTATTTGATTGATGAAAGTTTCCTGAACTGTAACCATTGCTACTTGATTTTCGATATTAACATTATAAATTACTTCATCTAATAAGGCGAGGGAATATTGACTTTGATTCGAAGAATCGATAATAAGCCCTACTGAACATAAATTTCCCATAAAAGCTAACAATATAACGAATAAAACATTCTTATTCATTGTTCCTCCCTTCCAAATTTATAATACTAATATACTCTATATTAATCTCATGTCAACTTATCTCACAAGATATTATTCTAAAATGCATAATATCTATTCTGAATTACGCTTTTTGACAATAAATCTCATTTAAATCATCATAATATATTAAAATATTTATATTTATGCTACATATTTAGTTTTTTATTTTTTACTCTAATCAGTTTTAGTCGTAGCTGTTCAATATATAAAAAAGATTTGGTAACTATTTATATTTAATTATAAAAATGATACTACAAATTTGTATTCCATGATTTCCTATAAACCAGTAATTAATATAGCTATATTCTCTCATAATCTCTCAGATAATTGGGAAAATTTTGATAATATTAATTTTTGTTATTTCCTGAAAATACATTACTATTATTGTATAAAGATTAAAAAATCAAATAACTTATATAAGGAGTTTTGATGAAGAAACTACCCGAAATACTACTTTCCAAAGGGAAGACTCAGGAAATAATGATGGGTAACTGGGGCTTAGTTCGAGCAATGATCGAAGCTAATGTCCGAGTAGTTACCTCTTATCCTGGTTCTCCTACTCCGGAAATCGCTACCGCAATAGCTCAAATTCCTAAAGAAGAAAGACCATTTTATTTTGAATTTTCTGTAAATGAAAAAGTCGCTACTGAAGTTGCCTTTGGTGCTTCTATAAATGGTCATCTTTCCTGCGTATTTTTCAAGAGTGTAGGACTCAATGTAGCTGCTGATTCTCTTGTGCAATTAGGTTTGATGGAGCTTATTGGCGGAATGGTAATTATTCTTGGAGATGATCCAGGAGCTAATTCATCTCAGAATGAACAAGATAACAGACATTTTGCAAAAATGGCGTATATTCCAGTCTTTGAGCCTTCAACACCAACTGAAGCTTATCAGATGTTCAAAGAAGCAGCTCTACTTTCGCAAGAGAAGAAAATGCCTGTTTTTTTACGCTTAACTACTCATGTTTGCCATTATAAAGAATTAATTGAATTCGATGCTTGGAATCAGAAAGAATTTGATCCAATACCTAAATTTGATGCCAATAACGGACCTTACATTCCTATCACTTCAGCTGTTTTCCCACTTAAGAGAAAAGCTCTTAAGAAACTTAGCGAAGTAGCTGAATATGCTGATAAATCAAACCTCAATTTTATCAATGATAATAACAATAAAGAGGTGGGGATTATTACCATGGGATTGCCTTACTACTCACTCTTAGATGTAATGCAAGAGATGAAGGTCCAACCTGATATCTTAAAGCTTGGGATGGTATATCCTCTTCCAAAGCAAAAGATTATCAAGTTCTTAAAAAGCCATAAAGAGGTGAAAATTTTAGAAGAATTAGATGACATCGTAGAGAGAGATGTTAAGATGATAGCTTTTGAAAATAAATTAGATGTTAAAATCTCTGGTAAGAGTGATTTATTAGATTGGGAAAATGAATATACTCCAGATAAGGTGAAAGAAGTACTACGCAAACAGTGGAGTCAATTCTTTGATCCTGCAATACCTGAAGATGATAAAAAACCTAGATTAAATCCACGTCCTGCTCAAATGTGTCCAGGCTGTGGTCATAGATCAGCTTTCCATGCAATTCGCAAAGCAATAGCTAATGATGTTATCACTGTTGGTGATATTGGCTGTCACACTTTAGGATTCCTTCCTCCTTATCGTATAGGTGAAGCTCTTCTTAGTATGGGACATTCTAATGGTACAGCTGCTGGACTTTCCATCTTTAATAAAAAAAGAAAAGTTATCTCCTTCTTAGGTGATTCTACTTTCTTCCATGCTGGACTTCCTGGCATTATCAATGCTATTTTTAATAACCATAACCACACTTTAATTATTATGGAAAATGGAACTACTGCTATGACTGGACATCAAGATCATCCAGCAGTAGGTAAAAACTTTAATGAAGTTTCTGAGAAAATTCCTATTCTAAATATGTTGAAAGGAATGGGAGTAACAAATGTAAGAAGTGTTGATACTTATCAACAAGCTAAACTCACAGAAGCTGTGAAGGACGCTTTAGCAGAAGATGGCTTTAATGTTGTTATTGCTAAACATCCTTGTATGTTAAAGTTTACCCGAGCCTTAGCTAAAAAGAAGATAGGAAATCCCCCTAAAGTTCATGTTACTGCTAAATGTAACAAAAGCTATGAATGTATCTCTACTTTCGCTTGTCCGTCTTATCAGATTAATCCTGATGGTTCAGTGTGGGTACAAGAAGATTTGTGCATTGGCGATGGATCATGTAAGCAAACATGCCCTACTCAAGCAATTGAATCAAAAGCAAAGGGGGAAAAGTAATGACAACAAATTTTAACATATTCATAATTGGTGTCGGTGGACAGGGTATTGGACTTCTCTCTGAAGCTATTATCAGAGCGGCATACTATGCAAGACTTCAAGCTAAAGGTGTTGATACTCATGGTTTAGCTCAACGTGGTGGGACTGTTACTTCTCAAATCAGATTAGGTTCTAAGGCTTTCTCTCCCTTAATTCCTGAAGGTAAAGCTGATATAGTGATAGCTTTAGAAAGACATGAAGCTCTGAGAGGAATGAACACTCATCTCAAAAATGGGGGAGATTTAGTTTTTTATGATGCAGTTTGGCAACCTCTTGATGTGAGAATGAGAGAAGCAGAAGAGACTAATACCAAGACTATTGAAGCAGAATGTAAGAGAAGAGACATTGGATATCATAGAGTATTTAAAGAGGATTTAAGTAATTCTAAGATGCAGAATGTTGTAGTCTTAGGCTATATTTCTAAGCATAATTTAATCCCCGGTATCTCTAAAGATAACTATATACAAGCTATCAAAGACTTGTTAAATGGTAGTTTATTAGAGGAGAACCTTGAAGTTTTTGAACAATAATCAAAATAATATATAACTGGAGAGAAGGCAAAAGTTTTCTCTCTTTTTTTTACCAAAAATAAAAGCTAATATTAATATTGACAAATATTCCCTATTTCTTAATCCGACGCCATAAATAAAATTATAATAAGGTTTCCAGAAACTTTAAAGGGAGAAGTGAATTGTTGATTCCTAAATTATTTGAATTACTTCCAAAAATGACAAAAAAGCAGTTAATGAATGATATCATTGCTGGTATTTTAGTAGGTATTGTTGCTTTACCTTTGGGTATTGCTTTTGGAATAGCATCTGGGGTTACACCAGAGAAAGGTTTAATCACTGCTGTTATTGGTGGTTTCTTAGTATCTTTTTTAGGTGGAAGTCATGTCCAAATTGGTGGACCAACAGGGGCATTTATCATCATTATATATGGTATAATAGAGCAATATGGTGTTGATGGCTTGATGATTGCTACTATGATGGCAGGTATATTCTTAATTATTATGGGATTATCCAAGTTTGGGTCACTTATAAAATTTATTCCTTATCCTGTGGTTGTTGGATTTACTTCTGGAATAGCTGTTGTAATTTTCTCAACACAAATAAAAGATTTCTTTGGCTTAAATATTGAAAAAGTACCGGGAGATTTTATAGGGAAATGGGATAGTTATATCTCTAATTTTAATTCTGTTAATTGGCAGGCTTTGTTGATAGGCTTATTATCATTATTGATAATTATCTACTGGCCTCGGATTAATAGAAAACTCCCTGGTTCAATAATTGCTATTTTAGTAGCAACTCTCTTAGTTTCATTGTTAGATTTAAATGTGCCTACTATTGAATCTCATTTTGGTTCAATTCCTTCATCTTTACCTAAACCTCAGCTTCCACATATCTCTTTTGAGCTTATTCGAAATATGTTCTCACCTGCTTTTACAATCGCTATGTTAGCAGCAATTGAAGCTTTATTATCTGCAGTTGTTGCGGATGGTATGATTGGAGAAAAACATAAATCTAACACAGAATTAATAGGTCAAGGTGTTGCAAATATAGTTTCACCACTTTTTGGTGGTATTCCTGTTACTGGAGCAATTGCCAGAACAGCAACAAACATCAAGAATGGTGGAAGAACTCCTGTAGCTGGTATTGTTCACGCTATTACTTTGCTTCTTATTATGCTTCTTTTAGGTCCATGGGCTAAACTGATTCCCATGTCCACCTTGGCAGCAATTTTAATTATGGTTGCTTATAATATGAGTGAGCATCATATATTTAGACAATTACTGAAAAGTCCTAAGAGTGATGTTATCGTCCTATTAACCACTTTTTTATTAACAGTCTTTTTTGACCTTACTATAGCTATAGAAGTCGGCTTAGTTTTAGCAATGTTCCTATTTATGAAGAGGATGGCAACTGTTAGTAATATTGATTTTATCTCTAATTCTTTTCAAGACAAAGCAGATGAAGATGACCCTAACAGTATTAAGATGAAAGATGTTCCTCAAGGAGTAGAAGTTTATGAAGTCGCTGGACCTTTCTTCTTCGGTGCTGCTTCAAAATTCAAAGATTCTATTAGAATGTTAGAATCACCTCCCCAAATAAGAATTATTAGAATGAGAAATGTTCCAGCTATTGATGCAACAGGGCTTAACTCATTACGTAATCTTTATTTAGATTCAAAGAAAGACGGAATAGTCCTACTCTTATCAGGGGTAAGTCAACAACCCTTAAAAGCTTTAAAGAATTTTGGTTTAGTTAGTATGATAGGTGAAAAAAATATTCATCAAGATATTGATAGTTCATTAGAAAGAGCCAAAGAACTAATTAGTAATTCTTAACTTGTCTCTATCCATGTATTCATTCATGATGGTAAAGAAATCACCGACCCATTTGGGAGGATTAGAAAGTGGTTCACTACCCATCCAGGCAGCATAAGAGTCTTCATGCTCTGGTGAGAAACCATGCATTCCTGGTAAGGAGTTAATTCCCATGTCAGAAGGAACTATCTGGACTCCTGGGTCCATCAAGAGTATTTCTTCTCCATACATATTATCCTCAAAGTCGATACCAAATTTTACTTTCTCTTCTGGTGAAAGAAGATGGGAATGAGGTATTTTCTGAGCTTTTTTTATAATGTGTTCTCTACACTTCATATTGATGAACCAAAAATGTACCATAGTTGAATCATAACAAGCAACATAGTCTCTACCGAAAGTAAAGCCTAATGATTCAATCTCCTTTTTTACATCTACTTCATGAGTGAGACTTGTCATGCCATGATCAGACATAACAAAAAGTGAATAATTTTCATAGTGTTTTTCAACTTCTTTAACTAAAGCTTTAATTTTGGAGGCATACCAATCTAATTTGGGTTGAATTTCTTTTCCATCCTTTGTAACTTGATGAAGAAGACCGTCCATACTTGCTGTATAGAGAAAGGCAAAATCTACTTTTTCTTGGCTAATATCTTGAATTAAGGCATTAATATTTTCTTCTTCAGATAATCTCCAGTTGGATATATGATAAGGTATATGTTTTTCTTCTAAGACATCAGCAAGATTTTTAGTCGGAGCTAATCCACCAGGCACGAACAAGTCTTTTTTCTCAATATAATCAAAATAAGGAAGTCTCTCAAAAGGCATAGAATAGATTTCAAAGTAACCTGTGTATCCATTAACTTTTTTAATTATCTTGGAGAATTGGTGACGAAACCTCCATCTATCAAAAATGGATTTGGGTAAGAATTTTAAGTATTTAAAGGCTTTAAAAGGGCTTTCTTGGGGGTTATAGTAATAGAAACTTAAATGTTTATGCTCAGTTGGTTTTTTACCGGTCAAAATAGTAGGAATTGCTGTACATGAGTAACCGAATTGCATTTGGGCAGGATATCTATATGGCAATAGGTCTTCTAAGAAGTTATATTTTTTCTGGAGTTCCCAACCAAAAGCATCTATAAACATAAATATTGATACTTTTTTTTTCATTTTGTCTCCTAAGAATATTCGTTTTTTTTTATAATATAGATAAAACTGTTAATAATGCTATGATTATTTGGGGAAAGGAAAAGAATGAAATAACTGGAGGTTAATTATTTTCCAAATAGTGCTGAATAAGTTGCAAGTCGTGCCATGCTGGAAGCTTATAACTGGCATTATGGAGAAGTGCTGATGGATGATAAGTAACAAAAGTACGAATGTTATCAATGTAGTATTCTTTTTTTCTGTAAGAGCTGAGACTGGTGTTTTCCTGTTGAGGAAGAAGTGTACTTGCAGCTACACGTCCAAGTAAAACTATTACTTTTGGCTTAATTATCTCAATCTGCTCCATAAGGTAGGGAAGACATGCTTCTTTTTCAATTGGAAAAGGATCACGATTATTAGGTGGTCTGCACTTAACAATATTAGCAATATAAATATCTTGTCTATTTATATTGATAGCATTGAGCATTTTGGTAAGTAACTCGCCTGCAGGACCGACAAAAACTTTTCCTGTTTGATCTTCTTTTGCTCCAGGTCCTTCTCCTATTATCATTACTTCTGCTTGAGGATTTCCATCACCATAAACGAAGTGCTTTCTTGTCTCATGCAAAGGGCACTTTTGACAATTACTGTATTTAATTTTGAGGATATCTAAAGAAGGTGAAGCTTGAGGATTAATAACATTTTGCTTAGTAGTTATGCTTTTGTTAAGGTGTTTTTTGAAAATAAAATCTAAACCTGACAACTTAAGAAGTTCTAAATTATAACTTTTCATAATAAAAAAACAGCTATCCCTATATAGATAGAGATAGCTAAATTTATCTTTTTTACTCTTCTGAGAAGTCCATCAAGTCTTTGATATCATCATCATCGTCATCGAAATTCATATCAAGTTCTTCATCTCTTTTTTCAATCATAGCTTCGTTGCTTTCAAACATATAATCAGGAATATAGTTTTTTGCAACGTGCTCTAAAGCCTCTTCAGTAATAGTTTTCTTAAATGCATCTTTTATTGATTGAGGAAGTTTATTAATTCTTTCAATCTCTTTATTAGCTAATAAGCAGAACATGTAGGACATGTCACTTTTTTCAAGAAATTTTTCTATTTCTGGATTTATCATAATTATTTCCTATCCTTTTTTATATTCATAATCAATAATATATTGAGCTTGTTATTTGTCAATGTTATTATAGAAAGAGTGATAAATATCATTATACCGGGCAACTTTATGCATTTCTGCCCAGATAATATTTTTCACAGCATACACAGCTTTTTCTAAATCATCATTCACTACTAAGTAATCGTAGTGATCAATAAGTTCTAATTCTTGTCGTGCTGTAGCTAATCTCTTTTCAATAACTTCATTAGAGTCAGTTCCTCTTTTTCTTAATCTTGACTCTAATTCTTCAGCATTGGGTGGTAAGAGAAAAATTTTAACTAAGGGACAATCTGTTTTTTCCAATTTTAAGCATCCTTGGACATCAATATCCATAATTACGAATTGACCTTGCTCAAAGCATGATCTGATGAATTTATTTGATGTTCCGTAGTAGTTTCCAAAAACATTTGCATATTCTAAAAACTCATTTTCTGCTATTTTGGCTTCAAATTCTTCTGTTTCTAAGAAGAAATAATCTACGCCATCTTTCTCTTCACCACGAGGCTTACGAGTAGTAGATGATATTGAATAACGGATATTGTCAAAATCATTTAGAACACGCTCAAGAATGGTAGATTTTCCACCTCCTGAAGGAGCTGAAATAACTATTAAAAAAGGATTTTCTGATATTTGGGATAAACTCATTTTTTTTACTTTTGTTTAAAAAAATAGAGGCTGTAAGATAATCTTTTGTTAACATCTAATAAACTAGTAATTGTTTCCAGTTTGCTAAAAGTTAAATTTAGGATAATTATGCTACAGTCTCTATAGATAATTTATTAGTTTTCGATTAATTTAGCGTATTCTTGTGCGCTTAAAAGATTTTTAACAGATTCTTCATCTTCTAAAATTACTTTATAAATCCAACCATCTTCATAAGGTGATTTGTTGATTAAGTCTGGAGAATCTTCTAATTCTTCATTAACTTCTATAACTTCGCCAGATACAGGTGAGTTGATGTCTTCAACTGCTTTTACAGCTTCGATTGAACCTATTGATTCTCCAGCTTCAACCTCATCTCCAACTTGTGGAAGTTCAACATATACAATGTCACCTAACTCATGAGCTGCAAATTCTGTGATACCGATAAATGCTTCTTTACCGACTACTTTTACCCATTCGTGGGATTCAGTGTAATATAGTTCTTTTGAAAATTCCATATTAAGTCTCCTGCTAATATTTTGATGCAAATTTCAAACTCTCTGATATTGTGTCAAGTATAAAATTTTATCTGCCTTTTTTATTGACATATCTAAGAAAATCATTTTATTAGGATTAAATTTATTATGAGGTAAAAATCACATGAAAGATAAAGCTATTAGAGGCATTGCAGCTGATAAACAGATTCGGTTTTTTGCTGTAAATTCAACCCAAACTGTTCAAGCTGCTCTTCAATCTCATTTCCTATCCATAACATCGACAATTTTTCTTGGAAGAATGCTCTCTGCCGGTATAATGCTGGGAATGGATTTAAAAGATGATAATTCTTCCATCACTTTAAAGGTTGATTCTGATGGACCTCTCAAGGGTGCTACTGTTGTAAGTAAAAATAAAGGTGCTGTAAAAGGTTATGTGAAAGAGCCAAATGTAGAACTTGAAGCTGAATCAACTATTTACGGTTTGAGTATAGCTAAAGCAGTTGGTAATGGAACAATGACAGTGATCAAAGATTTAAATGTGAAACAACCTTTTTCTGGTCAAACTGAGCTAATATCAGGGGAGATAGCTGATGATTTAGCCTTCTATTTTCTTCAATCAGAGCAGGTCCCGTCTGCCGTAGGATTAGGCTTATTAGTTAACCCAGATGCGTCAGTGAATAGTTCTGGAGGCTTTATTGTTCAGCTAATGCCCTTTGCTACAGAAGAAGTAATTAGCCAATTAGAAGAGAATGTTAACAAGATGCCTAATATATCTGATTTATTGGATATGGGAAAAGATATTGAGACAGTTGTAAGAGATTTTGTCTTGAAAGGTTTTGATTTTAAAATTACAGATGAAGTGCTTCCTTCTTTTACCTGTGATTGTAGTAAAGAAAAGTTCTGGGATGGTGTAAAGCTTCTTGGTCAAGAGGAGATTGAAGAGGCTTTAGATAAAGAAGGAAAATTAGAGGCAAATTGCCATTTCTGCAACAAGATATACACTTATAATGAAGTTGACTTGCAGAAAATGATTAAAGAAATAAAACAAATATAAATAAAACTAACAAAAGAAATAAAACTAATAAGAGGTGATTTATGAAAAAGACAGTTGTTGTTGCTGCTAAACGTAGTGCTGTTGGTAGCTTTGGAGGTCAATTCAAAGATATTTCAGCTGTTGAACTTGGAACACAAGTTTTGAAAGGCGTTCTTAAAGATTTAAACTTAGACCCAGCAAAAATTGATGAAGTAATTCTTGGCAATGTTATAGGTGCTGGTTTAGGACAAAATGTTGCCCGTCAGGTATCTATTAATTCTGGCATACCAGATACAGTTCCTGCTTATACTATAAATAAAGTCTGTGGCTCAGGCATGAAGAGTGTTACTCTTGCTTCTGCAATGATTGCTTTAGGTGAAGCTGATATTGTAATTGCAGGTGGGACAGAGAACATGAGCCAAATTCCTTATATCATGAAAGATGCACGTTGGGGTGCTCGTATGGGGGATTCCTCGCTAGTGGATATCATGGTTCATGATGGTTTATTTGATATCTTTAATGGCTATCACATGGGTATTACTGCTGAAAACTTAGCAGAGAAATGGAATATTACCAGAGAAGAACAAGATGCTTTTGCCGTTCAATCCCAAAATAGAGCTGAGACTGCTATGAATAGTGGAAGATTTGATGCTGAAATAGTGCCAATAATGGTTCCCCAAAGAAGAAAAGACCCTATTGCTGTAAGCAGAGATGAATTCCCACGTGCAGGAGTCACTCAAGATAGTTTAGCTAAATTAAGACCTGCCTTTAAAAAAGATGGTTCAGTTACTGCTGCCAACTCTTCAGGTATTAATGATGGTGCTGCAATCTTGGTTCTAATGAGTGAAGAAAAAGCTCAAGAATTAGGTTACGAACCACTTGCTACTTTAGTAAATTATGCTAGTGGTGGAGTAGATCCTGCAATCATGGGATATGGTCCTGTTCCTGCTATTAAAAAAGCTCTATCAAAAGCTAACTGGGATATGAAAGATATTGAATTATTAGAACTTAATGAAGCTTTTGCAGCTCAATCGCTATCAGTGATTAAAGGTTTAGCTCAAGATGGCATAATCGTAGATACTGAAAAAACTAATGTTAATGGTGGAGCTATAGCTATTGGTCATCCAATCGGATGCTCAGGTGCTCGAATCATTGTTACTCTTCTTCACGAAATGAAGAAAAGAGGAAATAAAAAAGGTTTAGCGTCTCTCTGCATCGGCGGAGGTATGGGAATTACTACCCTTTGGGAGATGTAATACTAACTAAGTATAAGTAATATAATATTAAAACCTGCTGATACAATGGTTTCAGAGTGTTGATAAGCTCAACACTCTGACTCTATTAGGATAGTGCTATTTCTTCTACACTCTTTAATTTTACCTATTTTCCCCCTAACCTAATTTTTATCCAAAATTCTGTATATCTTTTTAAATTCTTTGACAGAAAAAGAATAATCATAAATTCTGGTAATAGTTATAAAAAATATGTAATCAGGAGATTTATATGTCAGAGAAATTAAATTTGACCAAATCAATGAAGCTTTATGAAGAAGCTTTAGAGTTAGTTCCGGGTGCTGTAGCAGGTATTAGAAGACCTTACAACTTTGTTCCCGGTGAATATCCAATCTTCTTTGACCGTGCCAAAGGTGGCAAGGTTTGGGATGTAGATGGAAATGAATATTTAGACTTCTTATGTGCTTATGGACCAATTATCGTTGGTCATTGTGAAGAAGAGATTGATAATGCTGTAATTGAACAAATCAGAACTAAGGGTTTCTGTTTCTCACTAACCCAAGAGATTCAAAACAAGTTAGTTAGAAAACTTCAAGAGCATATTCCTTCATGTGAAATGGCAGTTCTTTTAAAAACTGGTTCAGACACTACAACAGCAGCTGTTAGAGCAGCTCGTGCTTATACTAACAGAAAGAAAATAATCAGATGTGGCTATCATGGTTGGCACGATTGGTGTGTGGAAGTGAAAGGTGGAGTATTAGAAAAGAATTATGAAGATACTCTTGAATTCACATATAATCATTTAGAAGAATTAGAAGATTTGATGAAGAAACACGGCGATGATGTTGCCGGTATTATCGTAACTCCAGTTGGACATCCACTTGGACACGAAGTAGAAATGCCTAAAGCAGGTTTCTTAGAAGGTGTAAGAGAATTAGCTAGCAAGCATGGTTCTGTGTTAATCTTTGATGAAATCAGATCAGGTTTCCGTTACTCTATGGGTGGTGCTCAGAAAGTTTTTGGTGTAACTCCTGATTTATCTACTTTTGGTAAAGCTATGGCTAACGGTTATGCTATTGCAGCCTTAGTAGGTAAGAAAGAATTTATGAGTGTTTTTGCCGAAAAAGCTTTCTTATCTTCAACTTACTTCCCAAATAGTGATTCACAAGTTGCTTCTTTAGCTACTATTTCTTTCTTAGAAAAGTATAATGTTTTAGATGTAATCAAAGCAAAAGGTGAAAAATTTGCTGCTAGTTTAAGTAAGATTGTAGCTGATTCTGGACTACCAGTTAATTTCTCAGGTGGTGCTTTTATGCCATACCTTACTTTTGTGCCTGATGCAGATAAAGTGTATAAGAAAGCAAGAGTTCAATTCTATACTGAATTAATTAGAAGAGGTGTTTTCTTACAACCTTACCATCATGGATATATTGCATATCGTCATACTGAAGAAGAACTTATTCACGCTGCAAATATGATTAAAGAGTCATTAGACGCGATTAAAAAGTTTTATTAAAAAAATAAAAATAGAGAGGTAAATTAATGGAACCATTAATACTTACTGCTGCCATTACAGGAGCAGAAACAACTCCTCAGGATCAACCTAATCTTCCTTACACACCGGAAGCTCAGGCTAAGGAGGCTCTTGCTTGCTTTGAGGCTGGAGCTCGAGTTATTCACCTTCATGTGAGAGATGATAATGCTCAGGCTACCCAAGATGTTAACAGATTCAAAGAATCTATTGATGCTATTCGTCAAGCTTGCCCAGAAGTGATTATTCAAATTTCAACTGGTGGAGCTGTTGGCGCTTCTTTTGATAGTAGAATTGCTCCTTTGCAACTAAAACCAGATATGGGAACCTTAAACGGGGGAACTCTAAACTTTGGTAATGAAGTGTTTATGAATGCTCCTAGTGATATTGAAAGATTAGCAGAAGCCTTTAAAAAATATGATGTTGTACCTGAAGTTGAAGTCTATGAATCAGGTATGGTTGATTATATTGCTCGTTTAGTTAAAAGAGGAGTGATAGTATCTGAACCTCTCCACATGCAATTTGTGCTTGGTGTACCTGGTGGAATGAGCGGACAGCCTAAGAATGTTATGTATATGGCTCAACATCTTAAGGAACTTATTCCTACAGCAAGTTGGGCAGTAGCAGGAATTGGACGTTATCATATACCTGCTTCAATGATGGCAATGACACTTGGTGGACATATCAGAGTTGGTTTTGAAGATAATATCTATTACCATAAAGGTATTATTGCCGATTCTAATGCCCAGTTAGTTGCCAGAATGAGAAGAATTGCTGAAGAAATTGGCAGACCTATTGCTAGTCCAGCACAAGCAAGAGAGATTCTTGCTTTACCTAAGAAATAATTATAGGCAATAATAATAAAGGCGGAAATTACTTTCCGCCTTTAACCCAAATAATGCAGTAGATCTTTGAGAATAGCACTATATTCTTTTGCAAAAATAACTTCCATAATTCTTCCGAATATATATTATTATATGCGTCCGAATTCTGTAAGCTATTTTGCTAAAAGAATCTGCACTCTTCACTTGTGATACGTAGCTTTAGCGAAGTATTACTAAAGCTTTATTGCACCATTCGGGTTTAATTTCTTTCTTTCTTGACTATCTTAACAAGTACTTTAATCTAACTTTTTATGGCAGAACCACCAATCATAACATTCATATTTTTTTTCTGATAATCTTTTTTCAGCTGTTTCTACATCAGTTGCAGGAGGAATAATTACATGATCCTTAATTATTGAGTTATTTGGCCAATCTGCTGGCATAGCAACTTTTTCTTTGTCTGATATTTGTAGTGCTTTAACTGCTCTAACTACTTCTTGGATATTTCTACCAATTTCTTGAGGATAATATAATACTAATCTTGTCTTACCTTCAGGATCTACAATGAATACTGCTCTAACTGTATTTGTTCCTTTCCCAGGATGCAACATTCCTAATTTAAGAGCTATCTGATCATTAGCTGCAATGATAGGAAATTCAATTTTTATTTTAATGTTCTCTTTAATCCATTCTTCCCATTTGATGTGCGAAAAAACTTGGTCAACTGACATTCCAATAAGCTCAACATCTAATTTCTTCAACTCATCATAAGCTTGTTGGAATGCAACAAATTCTGTAGTACATACCGGTGTGAAATCTGCTGGATGAGAGAATAGTATAAACCATTTACCCTTATAATCACCTGGTAACTCTTTAATTCCTCGTGTTGTTACAACTTTCATCTCAGGAAACTTATCTCCTAATAATGGCATATTCATTTGTTCGTACATTTTAATACTCCTTTTATTTTAATTTAATTTTATAATATTATAATAATTATAAATATTTATGCAAATAAAATTATATTCTTTATATGAATTATTTCATCTTTTTCTGTTTTAGTGATTACTATTACGTAAGATAGAAAAAGAAAATATTTTGAAGTCTTTTGTATATGTCCGATGTCAAGTACCAATATAGTGGACACCTTTTTTATGTATCCTGAGTCATGTATCTCTTTTGAAAAATGAGACATTTACTCATACTTTTGAGTTCTGTTGTCGACTCCATTTTGCATTCGTAATTTATTCGCATTTTTCAAAAGAAAATACATTCAGCTGTGTATCTGTTCATCATCTGGTAACCTCTTTTAATGATTTGCAAAATCATTTGGAGTAAAATACCCTAAACTTTTGTGAAGTCTCTGAGAGTTATAGATCATTACTGCATCTTTAGTAGCTTTTTTAAGACTTTCCATAGTGCTAAATGTCCGTTTTAATCCAAATTCATGCTTCATTGTACAATTTATCCTTTCAGCAATAGGGTTGTCATAGCATTTGCCATCACCAGTCATACTAATCTTTATACCATGCTGTTTCAGAAGGTTAATAGTCTCATTACTTGTATATTGAGAACCATGATCTGAGTGGTGAATAAGATCGTTAGTATTATTAACATGTTTTAGCTGTCTTTTTAACATCTTTATATGGTTATTAGTCAGCATATTAGAGGAAACTTCATAATCCAATATCTGTCTGGTATGCATATCACTTAGCAAAAACAAATAGTAAAATCCTTTGTCTTTAGAAATATAGGTAATATCAGTTACCCATACTTGATTTTTTCTCTCTACTATCATATTTTTAATCAAATTTGGATATACTTTACTACCATCTGATATTGAAGTTTTGCAATATCTTTTCTTTTTTCGAATTAACATATTCTGGTCTTTAAGAAGGTCATTAAGGTGCTTTTTTCCAATCTTTAGACCATCATTCTCCAGCATTTTCCATAATTTACAAGTGCCAACATAAGGCTGTGTTTCTTTGTACTGTTTCACTTTGGAGAGACACTGCAAGTCATTATGAGCGATGTGGAAGGCACTTTGAAGATATTTATAGTAACCTGACTTTGAAACATTTAATATTGAACACATATGTTTTATTCCTGATCTTTTAAAAGCCTTGATACTAAGATCTTTTGAGACTCTTTCGAGAAACCTGAATTTATGTTTTTTTTTAAATCAATACCTTTCTCTTCAGCCATAAACTTAATATACTTTTCAAGGATTTCGTTTGAGAACTGGCTATCCTCTAAAGCCCGTTTTAACTGCTTATTTTCCTTTTTTAAAAGGTCTGCTTCTCTAGTTTCACGTTCTGTCATAATCATCACCTTTTTCCCTATTTTGTCGTTCATTCCATAACTCGCTAACCATCTACTTACGGTACTTTCTGAAACATTATATATTCTACTAGATTCAGCTTGAGTTAAATCTCCTTGCTCAATCTCGTCAACAATTTTCATTTTAAAGGTTTCACTGTAGATTCTTTGCATTTTCGGTACCGTACTTTTTTTCTTTAACATGTCTTGCTCCTAGTTTAATATTTACTAGTCCACTTATATGGGACGACACACGATCTATTAGATTTCTATTAGGCCTCTATTAGGCTTCTATTAGATTAATAAATAATAGAAGTGCAATGAAGGAGTAAATTAGTATTAATTATTATGTTATGGAGCTATAGTCTATGAATAATGGCAAACAAGTATTTTAGTAAAACATGATTTTTTCTTACAATATAGAAAAGTTTCTAATTTTTGAAGTCTAACGCTATAATATTCCCAGCTTGGTACAGAGCTTATTAGATATTATAGCTTACTTATTTTTAGAAAGTGCTCAATCTAATTAATTGATAGATAGAATGTTGTTATGTTAACTAACTCAGTTTATGCACATTTTTAAATTTGTAGCTAAGTTTTTCAAATTGACTAATAACTTGCAGTCATGTCTAAATCTCAGATGTAGGATTAAGTCCTCTTAAATCCCTCTTGGATTTTAAGAATTCCCAAGCTTCGCTTGTGGGGGAGAAAGTCTCCATCTCCCTTCGCTAAAGCTTCTGAAGAAAAAACGTCCGACTGAAAAGGCTAACATCTGACTGATAAAAAGACAATATCTCCAATAAACAATTATAGTTAAATGTCAAGAAAACCTAAAGATGAACAATATTAGGGACTTCTTTAAGGATAAACTGTTGAAGAAGGTGGCTTGATGGTTGAACATTCTCATATTTTTCATAAAGATAATATTTAAGAAAAAAATTGACAAGATAATGAATGTGGTTATTATTATGTTCAAGAGGTGTAATAATGGAAAAAATCGAGAAAAAGGATATGGATAAAATTCATAATTACTTAGCAACAAAGCTATTTAACGATACTTGGGGACTATTAGATAAAACTGATAGAACTCCAGAAGAAGATGTTTTAATGATTCATACAGCTCATGCTTCTTTGTTTCATTGGTTGCAATTTGGGGAAGCAAAAAACTTTTCTATAGGCGAATGGCAAGTTTCCAGAGTATATGCAGAATTAAAAATGGGAGAATCTGCGTTAAAACATGGATTAGCCAATGTTGACTTGTGTAAAAAAAACAACATATCAGGTTTTGAATTAGGTTATGCTTATGAATCTGTAGCAAGAGCTTATAAAATATTGGGTAAAGTTAATCTAAAAGAAGAATATCTTAAAAAAGCTTATTCAGAGGTAGAAAACATTAGTGATGCCGAAGAAAAAGAGTATTTAATAAAAGATTTAGAAACTATATAAAAAAAGGAGATTAAAATGAAGAAAATACTTGTTTTAATGCTTGTATTAAGTTTAGCCTTAATGTTTGTAGGCTGTAGTGATGATAATGATGATAATAACGACCCAGCAGTTACTAGAGTAACTTTTGGTAATCAAACAAACTCAGAAATTACCGTAACTATTGATGGTGTTGATGGAACTTTAGTTGCTGGAGAAACCTGGAGTTATACTTTTGATGATGCTATATTTGTAGATGAAGATATGTTAACAGTTGATTATAGTGTTACTGGTCTTTATATTACTACTACAGCAAGAACTGCAACAATTAACAAAAATCAAACAACTACTTTAAGTATTATCGCTGAAGGTGGTATTGTTGTCTTGAAAAACAATCACTATATTAATATTACTTCTGCTTTAATTTATCCATCTAATGAAGCACCAAGTGGTAGTAATAGTCTTACAAGTCCTTTAATGCCTGGTGATTCAGTATTAGTATTAAAAGAAGCTAACAATTATCGTGTTACTTATAATTTAGAAAATAGCTCTTTCGTAACATTAGATGCTTTCTCTATAAGCGATAATCAAATGAGTTATGCAACAATTTCAGCTCAAAAAATACTTAACATGGATAACCAAACTAGTGGTGTTGTTACTTTTAGACTTAACAGTGGTTCAATTAATAGCTTAAATGCTAATTCATCAGAAGAGTATGTATTAGGTGAAGAGTATGGATTAAGTGTTGAAGCATCTTATAATGGGCTTTATATCTTTGCAGGTTCAGAGACTTATGACTTCTTCGCTGCAACAGCTTATGATGTTGAAATTACTGCCGAGGGTGGAGCTATCTTTGTTGTAAATGGTACTCAAGACAATATTACTGAAGTTTATATTGCTCCTTCTTCTGAAACTGAATGGGGTCCAGATTATATGAGTGGTACTATTGGTCCTGATCAAGATTATGCATGGACAGTTGAACCAGGTCTCTGGGATGTTAAAATTGTTGATGATGCCGGTTTTGCATCAGAAGTTTATGAGATTCAAGTTAATCTTAACCAATCTGAATATGTAGATTATTCAGACAAAGCTAAAACAAGAGCTACAACTACTATCCTTAAAAATAAAGCTAACTACAATTTCTCAGTTAGTGGAACAAGAGTTGAAGGTAACTAAATAATAAAATTTAGACTAACGAAAAGGGTTGCGAAAGCAACCCTTTATTATTAAACCCAATAATGCAGTAGATTTTTGAGAAAAGCACTATATTCTCAAAGATCTATCTCAAGTAGACCTGAGTTCCTCAACCTTGGTAAGGGACTTTGGACGGAGATTCTGTTAACACATCAGCAAAATCAAAAATAATGTCGCCCTTTATGGCTTCGTTTAAACTATGCCATCACAAGCTAGGGCTAAGATAAATCTTGGGTTCATATATACAGGGGCTAACGAACCCTGCCTATTAAACCCAAATAATGCAGTATATCTTTGAGAATAGCACTATATTCTTATGCAAAAGTAACTTCCATAATTCTTCCGAATATATATATTATATGCGTCTGAATTCTGTAAGCTATTTTGCTAAAAGAATCTGCACTCTTCTCTAAAGCTCTACTGCACCATTCGGGTTAAATGACATCCCTTCGGGATTAGATAAATATTAATTTCACAAAAAAAAAAAATAGAAGGAATAAATCCCTTTTTAAATTATTTATCAAATTTCCCACTCTACTTTGGAGAGAACCGATAAATAGTCTATCTTACTAGTTCTAATAGACCAAAGAAGTGACAAACTGTCCCACCTAACACAAAAATATGCCAGATTGGATGGTGATAGGGAAGTTTCTTCCAAGCGTAGAACACAACACCCAGAGAGTAGGAGGCACCTCCTATCGCTAACCAGAGAAAGAGGGATGTTGGAAGAATTTTTAGCATCCAGTAGAG
The DNA here is from genome assembly GCA_963692475.1 of Cloacimonadales bacterium (SeqCode). Taxonomy (GTDB): domain Bacteria; phylum Cloacimonadota; class Cloacimonadia; order Cloacimonadales; family JAFGVF01; genus JAEKNW01. The sequence continues at coordinate 587,333 of OY829950.1, read as the reverse complement.
GAATCCAAGAAAAAGCCAACCCATAGCTAAATAGATAGAGTTAGTAACATGACTTGATTTTCCTTTAGTAAGACATTGCATAATTATTCCGAAAATAGTAAGTCCCCAGATAATACCAAAAATAGTCCAACCTAAAGCATTTCTCATAGCAAGAGTTATCGGAGTATAAGTTCCTGCTATTAGGAGGTAAATTGCAGATTGATCAAAGATTGAAAAGATAGCTTTAGCTTTTTTATGAGTGATACTATGAAATAGGGTAGATGAAAGATAAAGTGATATTGAGCCAAATCCCCATAAGGCATATCCTACTACCATAATGGGTTGATTGACCATTACTGCTTTTGAAATCAAAATTACTATTCCTGCAATAGCTAAGAACATACCTAAACCGTGGACAATACTAGAAAATATTTCTTCACCTACCGATTGGTGTCCTGAAATAGGATTATCGTCATACATAAATTTTCCTCTATAATATTTTTTTATCAAACAAATTTTGTTTTAAGCTTGTTAATTATTTATGAGACTAAGTCAAAATTATTTTTTTAATCTTTTTTTAAGTATTCTAAGACCAATGTTCTGACCAAGAATGACTTATCTACTTTCAGTTTTACTATTTCTATACGAGCTTTATCAGAATCAATAGTTTTAAGAGCCGATGCAACAGCAAATCTAATCTTTTCGTTTGGGGATGAGATATATCTTGTAATATAGGGAATATACTCATCTTTTTTAAAGCTTGCAAATGCAGATATACAAGAAAGTATGTATTTCTCAGATTCATAGAAATTAATAATTGCTGGGATTAAGTCCTCGTATTTTACTGAAGCTATTAAGGAAATTGCATTCTTATGAGCTAAACTATCTTCAGAAGCTATGGGGTCTATCAAGCGACTCTGAGATTCAAGGCTGTTTTCAAAAAATTCTTTTATTGCCCTATATTCTTTAGTATCACGAGTATTCATCTTGTTCATAATAATATAATCAGCAGATTCATTTGCTCTGTTAAGAAGTATTTGACGAGCTCTTCTAACCCTGTTAACTACATTTCCAACTTCCCATTCTGAAGCATAGTTAAATATTTCTTTTATTGGTGCCAAAGAATCTATATCTGCTGATAATTGTTCTATTTCAGAACTTACTTCACTTTCTGTTTGATAAAGGGTAGTATCAATACCAACACCATAAAGTCCTTGTTTCCAATCAGTGCTATCTTGCATTGTTTCATGAGGGTAAAAATCTTTTCCTGCTCCATCAATGAATAATCCAATACTGCCAGAAGAACGTGCTGCCTTACCATAGCCATAATTGCTATTTGTCCCGTTCTCATAGCGATCGTTACCTGATTTATCTAAAAATATGCCAACTGAGTTTGTTAAGCCTAATCCATTTCCACCTTCTATTGAATAATGGTCATTTCCTGCTCCATCAATAAATACTCCAACACCGAAATCATGTCCTGCACCTTGTCCAGGACCATGTTTGGAATAGTAACTATCTTCACCAGATTCATCATAAAGAAAACCTCCTGCCAAGTGAATACCTGAACCTTGAGGATAATAGACTGCATTATAGAAATCGTTACCACTATTGTCAAATAGTAGTCCCAAACCATACCAGTAACCAACACCTTGGGCATAAACTCCACCTAAATATCTATCGTTTCCTTTTTTATCAATTAAGATGCCAATTCCACCACCAAAATCAGGTCTTATTCCAAAGCCCATTCCTTGCCCCATACTTCTGTAATCATTAGGTACAAGCGGAGCATGAAATTCTATGTTTCCACATAAATAAGTATCACTTCCAGTTTTATCTAAAAGAAGAGAAATCCCCCAAGTAGAGGAGAAACCTTGACCATATTGCCCAGTAACGAAAATATCATCTCCAGCCTCATCAATCATGACAGAAGAACCCAAGACTGATGCAGCAAGAGCAAATGATTGAGTATTATAATAATCATTACCAGCAAAATCAACAAACTCTTGGAAACCTACTTTAGCTGAAAAAGCTTCATCTTGGGCAGAATAAATATCATTTCCATTTAAATCATAAGCAGATGAGAATCCAAATTTAGCTGAGAAAAGTGATGTTTCAGAACGATAGTGGTCATCACCATAAGCATCAAAAAGAAAGAAAGATTCCTGGTTATTATTAATAAAGGAGTAACTATCATTACCCGCAGGGTCTATGATTGCTATTGCGTTATCGATAATATGATTATCATCATAAATACTACCAATAATAATTTCACCAAACTCGGTTCTTCTTATTATATTCTCTTCTTGCCAAAGAAATTTATCCATATTCATTTGGAATAAATTATACAATGATCTAATTACTAATTTATTTTCCAGAAACTCTTTTTCAATTATAACTGGTTGATAGAAAATATACCAGTTGATTCTTTTAACAATATCTTCAAATTCAGCATTTGTTACATTAATTTCTTCATCATTACTTGCAGAATGTTGAGTAAAAATTGAGTTGCTAAAGTTCTTTAACACTTCAATTTCTTCGAAAGTAAGTTGCGCAAAAACATGATTGAAATGGATTTTTCTGATACTAATAAATGTTTGGATGATATCAATTAACTCTTCAATCTCTATGTTGGATTCAAGGACTTCATTTATTGTTTCTGGGTAATTTAATTCAATATTATTGTTGTTCAGGAATTTATAAGCAAGCTTATCAAAATCTTCTCTACTTTTAATTTTATTAATTTTTTCAGCATATTCTAAGAAGTAATAAGGATTATTAACTGAATTTATAATTACTTCATTTTTTAGATAAGTCTCATCAGACCAATCTTTTAAGAACATCAAATCTTGGGCTGATAATTCAATTTTGCCTAATGCCTCACCAACTAATAAAGAGTCTTGAGTCGTAAACATTTCTCCCCAAGATAGAGATATCATGATTAATAATCCAAATAAAATAGCATATTTCATTACTTCTCCTAATTCTGATGTTCTGTAAAGAGTAATTTTTTATCATTTTTTTAAGAATTGAAAAGTAGTCAAGGAAAGATATTGACTTTTTAACTAAATTTTAAATCAAATAATTCTTAGGTTAGAAGTGTAACCAAAAGTATAAATTACGTTATAGAGTGTGAGACACAAATTATGGAAGATAAAGAATTAGTTCAGAGAGCCAAAAAGGATATCAACGCCTTTGATGAATTATATAAGAAATACTTTCCTTTGATAAATCGATTTATTTATCATAAGGTTAGTGAGGAAGAGGTGCGTCGTGATATTGTATCAAATGTCTTTTTTAAAGCTTTGAAGAATATCAATAAGTTCACATATCTTTATAAAGGTGCTTTTTCAGGGTGGCTATACAGAATAGCTATTAATGAAGTTACTGACTATTATCGAAAGAATGGCAGAAATAGAAAATTAGTTGATGAAGTAAAGCTAAACCAGATAAGTCCTTTAAGTGAAGATATAGAAATAAATTATGATAATTTAAGAATTGCGTTAAAAAAGATGAACGAAAAAGACCAAAATGTCATTATTTTAAGGTATTTCGAGAAGTTAAGTAATCAAGAGATTGCCGAAATACTTGGAAAAAAAGAGGGTGCTGTAAAGGTGCAAGTTCATAGAGCTATGCAAAAACTTAAAAGCATTATAATAGAATTGGAAGGAAAAAATAATGGATAAATTTGAAGAAAAACTTATTAATCTTAAAATCCCTGAGATATCTGACAAATATTTAGAATATGATTTAAAAGAGAAATTAGAAAAGAAACTCTTTTATAACAAGTTCAAATTACCCTATCAGTTAGCATTTGGTAGTGCTATCGCTATGTTTATTCTCACTATTAGTTTTGTGGTGAATCCAGATATTGCTAATAAAATAAACTATGCTTTAGGCGGTAAGAGTCCTGAACTTATTGCCGAATCAAGTCAAACAACAGATATCGAAAAACAGGAAGCTGTTTCTCAAGAATGGAAAGGCTTTGAAGGATTAGCTGAACTTGATAAAAAGAATGAGAAGTTGATTAATGAACAGAGTCGTACCGTAACTGACGAAAATGGTGAGATAAAAACTATAAAGTATCTAAATCCAGATGATTTTGAAGAAGGTAAAGTTTATATGATAAGAAAATATAAGTCTCAAGACCAAGAAGGAATCATTATGATTAATGAAATTGAGAATAGAACCTCTGCTAAGGGCGTATTACGCAAAATGTGAGGAAATGGTGAATAGATATATTTATCGGATAATAATAATCCTGCTCTTTACTTTAAGCATTTGTTCAGCTTACTCTGAAGTTTACCTTGGGATATATCTGACTGAATACATTAACGAAAATCAAAAGAGTAATTTCCCAGACTATGGGCTAATAGTTCATAACGTTATAGTTGATTCTCCGGCTGCTGAAGCTAATATTAGAGCTAATGATATCCTTCTAAAAGTAGAAGATATAAAACTAACCAGTGTTGATCAATTGGTTGAGGTCCTCAAGAACTATAAAGCTGGCGATGATATCAAAGTAGAGTACTTTAGAGCTGACAAAAATTATGAAACTAAAATTACTTTAGGAAATAAAGAACTACCTAATGATAACCATCCCTATTTAGGAGTGTTGACCTCAAAACAGCTCCCTTCTATGAGTGCTAAATTTAATTATGGGTTAAGAGTTGATTATCTCTATCCAGATTCTCCTTTACACAAATACAAACTCAAAGTAGATGATTTAATTTTATCTTTAAATAATGAAAAACTTTATACTCCGAATCAATTAGAGGTAATGCTAAATAATTATACTAAAGAAGATGTTGTAGAGTTTATTGTCGCAAATAATGCAGATGAGATTAGGAATATTAAAGTCCAACTTAAACCAATTCCTAATAATGGATTATGGCAGGAATTTGACTTATCAAACTTAGAAGAAAGAATTGAAGAATTGATTGACCAAAGCAAAACTTTTATTTTTAAAATAGAATCACAGGAAGACCACGTTATTGGTATTGAAATTTCTCCTCAAAAAACTAATCAAGATAATAAAGGTGTCGTAATTACTCATGTCGTAGCTAAATCTCCTGCTCATAAAGCTAATTTAAAAAGTGGAGATATCATTATCAAAATCGATGATAAAGAAATTCATAAAGCAAGTGAAGTTATCGCTGCGTTTCAAAAAACTAAGGCAGGAAATTTTGTTACTATTGAAATCTTACGAGATGGTAACACTTTTCAGACCAAAGTTCAAGTTGTAAAAAGAAAATCAATTTTTGAGTAGAATAACTAAAAGCATATTAACTCATGAGACCTTGTAGAAGGAAATAAATTTATAGAAATATATGGCAACTGTGGTGAATATTAATAGATTCATCTAAATAGATAGCAACATTATTTGCATTTTATGGATGCACCTCCTGTGTCTCCCTCAAAGAAGGGGATTCTGATATTTGAATTTGCAATCTTCCCTAAATTCTACTGCACTACTTGTGTTTAACTATCCAAATCTGTCAATAAAGATGCAGAATATGGCTCTCTCAAGTAAAGTGGGCATATTAATTCATATTTTTAAAGTCGTTATACATCTTAGAGACATTTGCTAAAGCAAATGAAGAGGAGAATCAAACTTACTTAAGTTTGAATAAATCTATTACCGATATCTTTTTGTAAAAATAGACCAAAAAACTCAGAGATGCTGACTTTGTCAATACTCTGTATCTATTCGGGATTAGATAGATATTGATTCCACACAAATAAAAAAAAAAGAAGGATTAAATTCCTTTTAAATTATTTAGTAAATTACCCAATCTACTTTTGAGAGAGCCAAAAATATAAATAAATATTAGAAATAACTAACAAATATAATGATATAAAATTATAATAAATCCTACTTTAAAAGCAAGAAGAATAAAAAAAATGAAAAAAGTATTTGACAAATTGTTAGCATTAACTAACAAGGAAGCAAATATTAAAAATGTTAGTTAGATATAACTAATTAAGGAGTTTTTTATGAAAAAGATAGGATTACTATTTACATGTATTTTTTGTTTTGTTGCAGTTAGTGCTCAAGTATCTATGCCTCAGGTGCATGCTGGTATAATGTTAGATTTAAACACTTACAGTGGAGACAATGCAAATACTGGATTATATGATACTTCAAATAGGTTTCAAGTAAGAAAAGCTGCATTTGAAGTGAGCGGTCTGCTTGGTGACTACATTAGTTATGGGATAGAGGCAGGTGTTGCTTCTTGTGTTGGGTCAGGTACAGGTTTGAAGCTTATGGATGCAGAAATTGAATATCATCTAAATGAAAATATAAGCTTAGGAGTAAAACAAGGACATATTTTAAGAGGTTTTTCAGGTACTACTGATTGCTCTGTAAGAATCCCACTGGAAAGACCTGTCTTTTATACAGCTATGACAACCTGCCATCCTACAGGATTTGTAGCAAATTTTCAATATAATCTTCCCTTTAATTCTGATATTGAATTTGAAACTGCTTTTATGAATGGAAGTGGAGCAAATACATTGGATGGAGAGAAGGATTATAATTTTGGCACAATTATCAATACACCTTTTCCCGGTTTAGCAATTACAGGTGTTTATAATATTGTGAGCAAAGAATATTATTTAGATAATGCAATGAAAAGTAAGGATGGAAATCGCATTATTGGTGGCTTTAAATATGATAAATCGGCTTTAAACATCACAGGAGAGTATTATCAAGGTAAAGGTTTTGATACTCATAATAGGGAGTATCAAGCTTATTATTTATTAAGCAGTTATCTCTTCCACCTAGATTTTACTAAAAGAATAGACTACATTCAACCTTTTGTAAGGTATTCTTTCTGGGATAAATCAGCTGAAATAGATTCCTCTTTAGAGTATGAATACTTAGATACCGGATTAATCATATCTTTGGATGCTTTTACAAAATTGAAGTTTAACTACAGTAAAAATATAGCTTATCCAAAAAGTATGAATGAAGAACCTGCTAGTTTTAATGCTCGAATCCAGGTAAACATTTAAGGAGATAACGATGAAGAAACTATTATTTATAACCTTATTATTGTCTGTAATTATATTAAATTCTGAAGTAATTACCATTTCACCTTCAAGTGATTTGTACACAGACCTTGAACACCAAGGAACACCAAATGCGAATGGTGAGTTATGGGTTGCTAATTATGTCCCTGCAGGTCAATTCCAAAGAATAATGATTGATTTTGAAGCTGATGATTATTTCAACAGTTCATTTGGGTCAGCTATTCTTCATCTTACTCGTTTTTATAGCTGTCCAAGTAGTGGCTCAACTGTTGTAAGAATTTATCCAATAGCAGAAGATTGGAATGAAGCAAATTGGAATATCCATCAACATGTTGCTTTTCATGAAAACATCTATAAGGAGGTATTGCTGTCTGGACCAGGTGGAGCAAATATCGAGCATTTTAGTATTGACATGACAAATATTTTATCTCAAGTAATGGATAATGAATTAGAATTTTACGGATTTGTTATGATTGCTAATAGTAACCAAAAATTCAGTAAGTTTTATTCCAAGGAGCATAATAATGTTGCAAACAGGCCAACTCTGGAAATTACATCTTCTCCTGTAAGTAACGAAAATGTTAACACTATTATCACTTCACAGGAAATAACAGCTTTTCCTAATCCATTCAACCCAACAACAACCATAGAATTTGACAATCCATTGGGGGAACTTGTTGAGGTCGCTATTTACAATATCAGAGGGAGATTGGTAAAAACAGTTTCTGGGATTGAAGTTAATGGAGAAAAAAATAGAGTTATGTGGAATGGTCTTGATGATAAAAATAAAAAAGTTTCTAGTGGAATTTACTTATGCCAAGTTAAAATTGGCAATGATTTAGCCACAGCGAAATTAGTACTCCAAAAGTAGAGAACATAATGAAATATTTTATTATAACTATAGTTCTGATGATTGCTTGCAAACTTTCAAGCTTAGATGATCATGAACTACTTATAGAGTATATACAAGATACTGAAGATTTTGTTACATACAATTTAATTTATGAAGAAGAAGATAGTTATTTGAAAGCTGTAAATCATCAAGGGGAGATTAGCTATATATTTATTAGCACTGAAACTGAAGAAGTTAGAGGCTATCAATCTAAAAGTAAGATTATATTGCAAGTAAACAAAGATAAAGTTATTCAAGAAGCAAAGCTATTTCGGAGCAAAGACACTCCTTCCTTTGTTAAAAGAATTCAGAGAAGCAATTTCTTTCAACAATTTGTAGGATGGAATGGTAATCGTGAGATAATTGCAGTTACCGGAGCTACGATTACATGCAATGCTGTGGAAACTACAATAACCAATATGCTAAAAAGAATAAAAGAAATCACTCTAATAGGTGAAGAAAATTCCGAGCCATAAGCATATCCTAAAGGTAGGGGGGGGATAAATATTACCCCCTACCTTACTAGCTTAAGTTTGTTTCAATCTAATATAAAAATGAATTCTCACCTACTTTAATCGAAGTCTCTATCTTTTCTTTATTATATAGTTTTCTTACCTCAATAAGATTTAAAACATCATATCCGTTTTTTGCTAAAAACTTAATCATTTTCTGATTATTAGGGTGAACATGTATAAATGCGGTTTCTTTACCATAATCACCTGCTCTTTTGTTTGCTATCTCTAAAAGAGAAGTAGCAACTGAATTTCTTCTTTCAGGCTTAACAACATAAAGTTGTTCTAACCAGACTGTTTCATCAAACATTTTAAGTATTGCATAACCTATAGGAATTTCAGAGTTTACTGCAATATAAATTTCATAGTCAGATTTTAAATACTCACTTACTTCTGTCATGGCATCAGATAAGCTATAATTAAGTTTTCTCTTCTTCAATAGTGCTAACTCATGTCTGAAATCGAGTAATAGCAAACTCAAGTTATCAATATAATTATCTTTTTGATTCACTTTCATAATTTCCATTATTTTCACCTCTAAAATAAAATATAGGATTAAACCCAAATAATGCAGTAGATCTTTTAGAATAGCACTATATTCATTTGCTAAAGGTTTTACATAATTTCTCAGAGTATATATATTATACGCAGATAAATTATGTAAAACCTTTATCTAAAAGAATCTGCACTCTTCTGCAAAGCTCTACTGCACCATTCGGGTTAAAAGATTTTATGTAAAGAAAAAAAACTTATTTAAGATTTTTTTATTGACATATTAGAGATTTATATTATTATGTATATAACATTCGAAACAAAAGGAAAAAGTCTGCTTGTTTGGAATTTATAAGATATTCTAAAATCCTGAGATTAAGGTAAAATACTAAATTCAAGGGATGGGGAAAAAGTTAATGATAGTTATTTATTAATTATAAATTATTACTCCGTCCTAAAAACGGAGTTTTTTTATGGAAAAAAAAGTAAGAACAGTAACGATCACAGTTCATGATAGAGAGAAATCTTTTCAACAAGTTTCTACAATTCTACACGATTTAGCTGATAGCATTATGTTAAGAGTTGGTTATCCTATGACTGATCAAAATATATCTATTATCTTCATTATTATTCAATTAACAAACGACGAATTAGGGGCATTCACTGGAAAATTAGGGCAAATACCTTCCGTTAACGTTAAATCAACAAGTTTAAAAATATAAAAAAAATAAAAAAATTGAGGTGAAAATGGTTAAAATTGACACAAAGGGTTTAAAATCCTTTATCCCTGAACAAGAGATATTTGAGTTATTAGAAAAAACTAAGAATCCAAGCAAAAAAAGAGTTCAAGAAATTATCGCTAAATCTCTTGATAAAAACAGATTAAGTCCTGAAGAGACTGCAACCTTAATCAATTGTGAAGACCCTGAGCTAATTCAGGAAATCTACAAGGGAGCTCGAGCTTTAAAAGAAAAGATCTATGGCAATAGAATAGTTCTATTTGCTCCACTATATGTGGGTAATGAATGTGTAAATGATTGTGTTTATTGTGGATTTAGAATTTCTAACAAAGAGACTCACAGAAATACTCTAACTATGAAACAGCTTGAAGAAGAAGTACGAGCACTTGAATCAAGAGGTCATAAAAGGCTAATCATGGTTTATGGTGAACACCACATGTATTCCCCAGAATTTATCAGAGATACTGTTCTAAAGACTTATGAGACAAAAGAGGGAAAAGGAGAAATCCGTCGTGTGAATATCAATGCAGCTCCTCTCGATATCGAAGGTTTTAAAACTGTAAAATCATCAGGAATTGGTACATATCAAATTTTTCAAGAAACATATCATCAGGAATCTTATAAAAAATTCCATCCATCAGGACCTAAAAGTAACTACTTATGGAGACTTTATGGTTTAGACAGAGCTATGGAAGCAGGAATTGATGACCTTGGGATTGGTGCTTTGATGGGATTATTTGATTGGAGATTTGAAGTTATGGGACTTCTTTATCATACTATTCACTTAGAAAATAAATACAACATTGGGCCACATACAATTTCTTTCCCACGCATAGAGCCTGCAAACAATACTGCAATAACAGAACAGCCACCTTATGCAGTTTCTGATGATGATTTTAAAAAATTAGTAGCTATTTTACGTTTAGCTGTTCCATATACTGGATTAATTCTTACAGCTCGTGAACCTATCGCTATTAGAAATGAAGTTATTGGTTTTGGGGTTTCTCAAATTGATGCTGGTTCAAGTATTGGAATTGGTGATTATTCTCATAAAGATGAAGAAAGTTTTAAGAAGAGCCAATTTGTTCTGGGTGACCAACGCTCATTAGATGATGTAATCAGAGAGTTAGCTACTCATGGTTTCCTTCCTTCTTTCTGTACTGCTTGCTATCGTTTAGGCAGAACCGGAGAGCACTTTATGGAATTTGCAATTCCTGGATTTGTTAAGAAATTCTGTACTCCTAATGCTATTCTTACAGTATCAGAATATATTCATGACTATGGTACAGAAGAGACAATCAAAGCTGTACAAGAACAGATTTATAAAGAAATTGAAGATTTTGAAGATGAAAAAATTAAACAAGAGCTTAAAGATAAGTTAATAAGAATCGCAAATGGTGAACGTGATCTTTATTTCTAAATCAATGTAATACAGATAAATCAAGAACTTGGATAGTCTTACTTGTGATCATTAGTAGAAAAAAAATAACTTTTTCTTGACACAAATCAGGGCTGTTAATAAAAAGGATCTACTTATCTGAAAAGATGTGGCGGGATAGCTCAGTTGGTAGAGCAGAGGCCTGAAAAGCCTTGTGTCCCCAGTTCAAGTCTGGGTCTTGCCACCATAAAAGTTAATGTAATGTAAAATTGGCGGGATAGCTCAGTTGGTAGAGCAGAGGCCTGAAAAGCCTTGTGTCCCCAGTTCAAGTCTGGGTCTTGCCACCATAAATTATGGCACTCACCAAAAGAGTGCCGTTTTTTTTATTAGAACCTAAGATAATCTCTGAGGAGACAAAATGTATTTAATCAAGAATATTTCAACCCGTTTAGCCCATCATCCTGATTTATCAAAAATAATAGCACATAAATTTCAGATTACTGAATCAGATTTTAAAATTGTGAATATTATACGTAGATCTATTGATAGCAGGAAAAGAAACAATGTGTGGCTAAATTATACTGTAGAAGCTGAATTCTATGGTAAAGCTCCAATTCATCATGATATTGTAGAAATAGTAGAAAAGAAAGAAAGAATAGTAGAACCAATAGTGATATCTGATAAAAATCCAGTTATTATAGGATGTGGTCCATCATCACTATTTGCGGGTTTAGCATTGGTAGAAGTGGGATTTACTCCTCATTTTTATGAACAAGGTGAGAGAATTGAGCCTCGTGATGAGAAAGTTGAATATCTTTGGTTACATAATCAATTAGATCCCGACTCAAATGTTCAGTTTGGAGAGGGTGGTGCTGGAGCATATTCTGATGGAAAGCTAACAGCTCGCAACAGAGATAAATATTCTGATAAAATCTACAATTATCTTACTCAATTTGGAGCTGATAAAAGAATAAGTATTGATGCTTTACCTCATCTTGGTACTGATGGCATAAAAGCTGTAACCACTAAGATAATCAGCTATTTAGAAGATAAAGGTGCTCTTTTTCACTTTTCTCATAAGCTTACCAATATTAAAAGCGTAAATAATCGCTTAGAATTAACTATAAACGATCAAGTAATTAGACCTGAGATATGTCTTCTCGGAATTGGTAATTCTGCCAGAGAACTTTTCACTAAAATGAATGATAATAAGATTGCCATGGAAGCTAAATCTTTTGCTATCGGTTTTCGTATAGAGCATAGTCAAGAATTTCTAAATAATCTTTTTTATGGTGAAAAGTGTGATTTCAATGTTACCGGACCTGCAACATACAGATTAACAGCGAAAGCTGGAGAACATAGTGTCTATAGTTTCTGTATGTGTCCAGGAGGCTCTGTAATATGCGGTTCGTCCGAAAAGAATACTATAGTAACTAACGGAATGAGCTTTTCAGAACGAGATGGACGTTACGGTAATTCAGCTCTTGTAGCTTCAATAGAACCTAGACACTTCGGCAATGATGTTTTATCAGGAATGGAGTTACAAAGAAATATTGAACAAAAAGCTTATAGAGAATTCTACAATGCTCCTGCTCAGATAGGTCGCGATTTTCTGAAGAATAAAGTATCTGCAAAACTTCCAAAGACTACCTATCGACCAGGTGTTTATAGCAGAAGTATGGGGGAGCTATTCCCTATATATGTTACTAAAGCCTTAGTTACAGGAATGAAACATCTCAATAAAAGGTATAGAGGATTTATTGATAATGGACTTCTTATTGGACCAGAAACAAGAACATCATCACCTCTAAGAATCTTAAGAGACTATCAAACAGGTGAAAGTATCAATACTCCTGGCTTGTATCCTATTGGCGAAGGTGCGGGATATGCTGGAGGTATTATTTCTTCTGCGGTCGATGGCTTAAAGGTTGCTTCTAAATTTAGACTTAAGAAATAAGTAATATTGTCACAAATTGAAGTATAGTGGTAAAAAAGAGACTTTTATTATAGTATATTCATTGTATAATAGAAAATTACTAGTTTAAATTTTCTCTTTTTTAGTAAGTTTTGCTTGTAAATAAGACTCTAATAATATAATTTAAACAATAGTAAGCAAGCATGTCCTTTAGTTAATGCATTGTTCTTTTCTTAAGATCATATTATATGTATTGAACTAATATATCTTAACTATAATGTGTCTGTTGGCTCTCAGCTTAGTGGATGGCTTATAGAGGCCTAATAAACACCTAATAAACACCCAATAGACTTTCTCCCGCCCGAAGTCCCTTGCCTACGACTGAGGAACTCCGGTCTCCTAACCCCGTTCTCTTAATGACGGGAGTTGCTCACGGAGTAGCGACTCCCGACACAACTCTTCGCCCGAAGTCCCTTGCCTACGACTGAGGAACTCTGGTCTCCATACCAGCCAGAAGAAAACTATTTTTCAATAATATGAACATCTGTTTGTGGGAATGGAATATGTATATCATTCTCATCGAATGATTTCTTAACTTTTTCAATTAGATCGAAATGCACATTCCAGAACTCAGCAAGAGGCATCCAAGCACGAACCTTAATATTAACTGAGCTATTAGCTAATTCACCAACTCTGGCAAATGGTGCTGGGTCTTTTAAGACTCTCTCATCTGAGTTTAAAATATCTAAAATCAATTTCTTAGCTTTTTCGAAATCATCTCCATAGCCTATTCCAAATATCCATTCATTTCTACGAGTTTCTTGAGCAGTATAATTTACGATATTGCCATTGGATAAAGGACCGTTTGGAATAATTATCTTCTTATTATCTACTGTTTTCAATATTGTATGAAATATCTGGATAGAATCAACAGTTCCCATGTATCCTTGAGCCTCAATAAAATCTCCACTTTTAAAAGGTTTTAGTAATATAATGAGCACTCCACCTGAGAAGTTACTAAGACTACCTTGGAAAGCTAAACCTATCGCAAAAGCCATAGCACTCAAAATTGCGATAAATGATGTCATTTGGACACCTACCATCGTCGCAACACTTATAACAACTAACACTTTTAAACCTATAGAAATAATACTTGTTAAAAATTCAAGTAGAGTTATCTCTATTTTAGCCCTTTTTAAAGCTTTATGCAATATCCTTGTTAGTACTTTAGCAAGCCAGAATCCTACTATTAAAGTAAGAATAGCTAATAATACTTTAGGTAGATATTGAATAGCCATATCTGTAATTTTTTGCACAATCAATTCCCATTTTGGCATAATTGACTCCTTAATTATTTTGATATAATCTAATTTATTTCTTTAACTAGGCAATTAATCAATTATTCAATATAATGTAAAGTAAAAAAACTCCCACTCAAATTTAAGTGGGAGAAGCTTTATAAAAAAGCAAATTATTTATTTCTGGATAATGTGTACATCTGTTTGAGGATAAGGTATATTGATTTCGTTAGAATCAAATGATTTCTTAACATTTTCAATAACATCAAAATACACGTCCCAATACTCAGCAAGCGATACCCATGCTCGAGTTGTAATATTCACAGAGCTATTTGCTAACTCGCCTACACGAGCGAATGGCGCAGGATCTTTCAATACTCTACTGTCTTTTGCTAAAATATCAATAATTAGTTTTTTAGCTTTTTCAAAATCATCACCATAACTAATTCCAAATACCCAATCTACACGTCGTGTTTCTTGAGCTGAAAAATTAACGATATTTCCATTTGATAAAGGACCGTTTGGAATAATGATTTTTTTATTATCAACTGTCTTCAAAATTGTATGGAATATTTGAATTGAATCAACTGTTCCCATATGCCCTTGGGCATCAATGAAATCACCGCTTTTAAAAGGTTTTAAGAGGATTATTAAGACTCCTCCTGAGAAGTTACTAAGACTCCCCTGGAAAGCTAAACCTACAGCAAACGCCATAGCCCCCATGATTGCTATAAAAGATGTCATTTGTATTCCAACCATTGTAGCTACACTGATAAGTACTAATACTTTCAATAAGATTGATACAATATTTGTTAAGAATGCAAGAAGGGTACTTTCAACTTTTGCTTTTTCTAATGACTTATTCAATATTTTTGTTAACATTTTTGCTAGCCATAATCCCACAATTAGTGTAAGTATTCCTAACAAGATTTTTGGCATGTATAAAATAGCCATATCTGTGATTTTCTCTAAAATTATTTCCCAATTTGGCATAAACTACTCCTTTATTAAATTTAATTATATTATGTTACATTTTCCTATAAAAGCAAAAAAAAGTTGGGAAGAAATAACATATTATAGATATTAGCTGTATGACCTTTGTGATAACTTAATTCTTCAAGATTAGGTCTTTAATGTATTTTGTCTAATAAATTGTGTTATCTGAATCATTTAATCTGCTTTTGGGTAATTTAAATTGACACAATAGTTAAAACTAATTATTATATTCATTAATGGATATACAAAAAAAATGAGAGGATATATGAGACGACTTATTGCTTTTATTTTGGTATTATTACCAATTATGTTATTTAGTGCTTATGTTAAAGATGTCCCTATGGAATTAGAGCAGCCAGATGGTACAAAAGTATCTCTTTATGCTTCTGGAGATGAGTTTCATCACTGGTTCCATGATAAAGAAGGATATACGATTACAAGAGATGAAAATGGGTATTATGTCTATGCTCAAAAGTCAGGAAATGATATTCTTCCTACTAAATATTTAGCAGGGAAAACAATACCTGCTGAAAAGGGACTTGTTCCTAACATTAATATTGATGCTTCAGAATGGAAAGCAAAAAGAGATGAGTTCTATGCTAATAATCCAAGAGTTGAAGAGAGAACTCCAACAATGGGGCAATTGGTAAATCTCGTGATTTTTATAAAATTCCAGGGTGAAAGTGATTTTGCTACGGATATATCATTCTATGATAATATGCTAAATGACCCTTCTCCTGAAGCTAATTCTGTTTATAATTACTATCAAGAAGTTTCTTATAATCAACTTGCTGTATCAGGAGAATTCTTTCCTCCTCTATCACCTCAAAATACTATTGTAGCTTATGAAGATTCTCACCCTCGTGGTTATTATGAAGCTTATTCAACTTCTAATCCTATTGGATATCAGGGTGGTGATCAAGGAGACGAGAGAGGATACCGCGAACATACTCTATTAGCTAATGCAGCTGAGTATGTCGCATCAATGATTCCTGAAGATTTACCTATTGATGGTGATAATGATGGATATGTAGATAACGTAATTTATATTGTTAAGGGTAGTCCAAATAACTGGGCATCTTTATTATGGCCTCATCGTTGGTCGCTTTATTATGCCGATGCCTTTATTCATGGTAAGCAAGTATGGGACTTCAATTTCCAAATAGAAACTCATCTTAATGGAAGTGGAACAAGTGTTATGTGCCATGAATTATACCACTCTTTAGGAGCTCCTGACCTTTATCGTTACAATAATGAAGGAGATCCTGTTGGTGTATGGGATTTGATGGCAAGTAATACTAATCCTCCACAACATATGAATTCTTATATGAAATACTATTACACAAACTGGATTCCTGAAATTCCTAAAATAGAGGAAAGTGGAACATACTCCTTATATCCAGTTTCTGTAGATAATAATCAAGTTTATAAAATCCAATCTTGGAATTATGGCGAAGACATCTATCTGGAATATAGAAGAATAGATCCACTTTTTGAATCAGAGATTCCAAATGAAGGACTCTTAACATACAAAATAAACAATATGTATGCTGGAGAAGGTAATGCAGGTGGTCCTCCAGATGAAGTTTATATTTATCGACCTTATGGCTCTTCAGATGGGGGAGGGCAAATCTACTCTGCTCCATTCAATAGTAATAATGACCATTTTGGTTATAATAGTATTCCTCCAGCAATTGGAACGAATGGGAACTATTCAGGTGTAGATATTTATGATATTGTAGTAGAACAAGACTCTATTACTTTCAAAGTAGATGTTTCGAATATATATTTAACTTCTTTAATCAATGGTGAATCATTAATTTCAGGTGGAGAAAACAACATTAGTTGGATTAGAAAAAACACAGTTACTAATATTATTTTAGAATATTCTGTTGATAACGGAACTAACTGGGTTGAAATTGCTCAAGTAAATGCAAATACCGGAAGCTATAACTGGGAAATACCTCAAATTAATTCTGATACAGTATTATTGAAAGTTACTGAATTAGAAACTGGGAAGTATGATATAATTAATCAACCTCTTACCGTTATTTCTAATTTAGAAATACCACAATTGGTATACCCTGAAGATAATGCAACTGAAGTTGCTACAAATCCTAGCTTGAGTTGGACTGCAATTCTGGGAGCAACAGGATATAATTTAGAACTCTCTACTGAAGATTCTTTCGAAAATATCCTTTTTACTGACATTTTTGAGAATACTGAAACAGAGTTACCAAGCCTAAATTCATTCTCTACATATTATTGGAGAGTTAAGGCGGTAAATGGCTCTTTATTTAGTGATTATAGTTCTACTTATAGCTTCTCTACAGGGGATTTTACTACTTCTCCAGAAAACACTTCTCCTCAATTGCCAGTAAATAATGCTGTTTATGTTAATTATGAACAGGTTGAGTTTGCCTGGGAAAATGTTTTTGCTGCTCAGCATTATACTCTCCAAGTTTGTAGAAACGTCTATTTTTATACAGATTTAATTGAGGTAACAGATATTGAGACTTCAACTTACACCGTACCTGAATTAGAACCTTTAACCCGTTATTATTGGAGAGTGAAAGCTCATAATGCTTATGGTGATTCTGGCTGGTCTTTTATAAATCAGTTCGTTACACAACAAGCTGTTTCTAATGAAAACGATATTTCTTTATTAGTTAATAATTATGAAGGAAACTATCCTAATCCATTTAATCCTGAGACAGTTATCTCATTTACTGTTGGTGATAATGGTAAAGGTGATGCACAACAAGTAGTCGGCAGAATCTATAACTTAAAAGGTCAGTTAGTAAAAGAAGTAGTTAATGAAAGACTTAAGAGTGATAAATATAAACTAACTTGGAAAGGAGATGATAGTCGAGGAAGAAGCGTTGCTTCAGGAGTCTATTATCTCAAACTTCAAATTGGTAATGATATCAAAACTGGTAAAATGGTATTGATGAAGTAGTAACAATATCATTAAAATTAATAACTTAAAAGAGGTCTTGTTTAAGACCTCTTTCTATTTTTATCACTTTTTTAATTTTTTTATTGACATTAATAAGTTTCTTTGATAAAAATGGTTTATCTAAGTAATAAAAATGGAGTCTTATGAAATATCTTTATCTAATATCTGTAATATTATTTTTACTTTTAACTTTAAGCTGTAACAAACCTGATAAAATAGATAACATTGAATATATTAATCTTAACTATGACTCTCTCTTAGTTGATTCAATAGTAAATATAACACCTGATTATAAAGTTGCTAAATTAATTGACTGGGAAATTGATGAAAAAGCTACAGAAGGAAAAGAAGATATGCTTTATTTCAATAACATAAATCATTTCGGAATGATTACAGTTAAAGCATATACTGACGGAAATATCATAAATTATCTTCAAGAAACATTATCTACCTTTGAAGGTCTTACAATGGTCTCAGAGAGTATTTTTAACTATTCAAATAAAACATATCATCAGTATATTCTTAAATCAGAAGGTTTTATAGTTCTAAAAGCTATTATTGAAATTGATGATACTAACTATATAGATACAAATTTTTTAATTGTTGAAAGTAAATATCCGGAAATATCACAAATGATAGAGACTTATTTAGCCTCTATAGCAATTTTAAACTAAGGAGAAGAGATGAAAAAAATATTTATGACTACTATGATTGTTATCATGTTATTAAGCTTGGTTGCTTGTTCTACCCATATCCACAAAGTTGGAAATGGTGCTCAAGGTAACAGTATTCAAACAGCTCGTCAATGGTATGCAGTTTTTGGATTAGTTCCTCTAAACAATGTTGATACTAATGCAATGGCATCAGGTGCAACTAATTATGAAATTAAAACCGAACAAACATTTATCGATGGTTTAATTACAGTTTTCACTTCTTACGTAACTGTAAGTTGCAGAACCGTTGAAGTAAAAAAATAAGTTAAATAATTTATTCCGTGATATTTAGAGGCTGATTTCTTAATCAGCCTTTTTTATTATTTATAAAAATACTGTCCCATACCTGTAATAAAGACTATAAGTCCTAATATTGAATGCTCAATAGTAACTAACATCAAAGAGCGTTGACGGTGATAATTGAGAGTGAATACTAATCCTGAAATGAGAGTGAGTATGATAGCAGGAAAATTATCATAGATTATGTGTAAAAAACTAAAAGAAATCATATTAGATATTAATAATTGGTTAGTAGTGAAGATGTTTTTATATCTTTCAAAGTAGAAAGTTCTGTATATTAATTCTTGAGGAAATGCTGACACTAAAGGGTAGAATACTGAGATAATGAGCATTAGAAGAGGTCTTTCTCGGATTAAAACGAATGGTTTCTGATTTAAAAAGAAATAAATATATCCAACGAAAACTAAAAATGAACTAAGATAAATTACCCCCATTTTACTCCAATAGTGATTATCTAATTTTGGGGTACGAAACCAATTTTTATCTATATAGCGAAGTTTGATAGATAGAATCAAAACAAAAATAAATACTATTAATAGTAAAATAATGCGTGGTAATGGGATTATATTGAATCTCATTAATAGGGGAAGAATTGTAAATAGTGTCACCAATTCTATAATTTTCCACATTTTTATCATTTTTGACCTCTTTGATTTATTAATATAGCAAAACTATAACCATATTTTTTGATTTGACAAAGAATAGTATTTCAATTTGATGAAAACTAATGATAATAAAGAGGTATAAGAATGAGAGATTATTCTAAAATCATAGAAATGTTACAGTCCAATAGTGGTCTTAAACATCAAGTGTTAGTTGGCTTTGATGGATTTGTTGATGAAATATGTGAAGTAGTGGAAGAGAGATTGACTGCTTCTGCATACCGACCTGTAAAGACCATTACTGACTATTCTAATAAAGTTGGTAAATACGCAGGTTTAAGTATGAATATTGAAATAGTGCCAACAATGATTAAGCTGGGTGGCAATGCTCCTATTATGGCCAACTGCCTCTCAGAATTAGGCAATAGCATCGATTTCATTGGAGCAATTGGTAACAATGAGATTCATCCTCTATTCCGTGATTTTGCCGATAGATGTCGTAACTGCTTTTCAATCTCAGATCCTGGACATACAGATGCTTTAGAATTCACTGATGGCAAGATTATGTTAGGTAAGATTGAACCAATGGATAAGGTAAATTGGGATAATATTATCGCCAAAATAGGGAAGGACAAGCTTAAAAACATAGTTCAGGAATGTAAATTAATAGCTTTTAACAATTGGACTCTCATTTTCGGTATGAATAGTATTATTGAAGGATTTACTGATATTCTTGCTAATTCTAATCATAAGCCTTATATCTACTTTGATCTTAGTGACCCTACAAAGCGAGACAGGCAAGACCTTAGAGAGGCTATCTATTATATTAGCCAAATGCAAAAAGTTGGAAAAGTGATCTTAGGGCTAAACAAAAATGAATCAGATCTAATTTCTCAAATTCTGAAGAAAAAAGAAGTAGATTTGGCAAATAGAGCCTTAATGATTAAGGATACAATGGAAATCTTTGCATGTGTGATTCATGATATTAAAGGTGCTAGTTGTGGTTATGAAGATAAATCTATATGGTTAGATGGTCCTTTTACCCCAAAACCAAAACTATCAACAGGTGCTGGGGATAATTTTAATGCTGGTTACTGTTATGGTATTTTAAGTGGCTTATCTCCTGCTGAATCTCTTTTAACTGGTGTAAGTACATCTGGCTTCTATGTCCGCGAGAAACATTCCCCTACTAATTCAGAATTAATAACTTTTATAAAATCATTTGTTAATAATCAAATCCAGGAGTGATAAAATGAATAAATTAGCACGTTATGAAAGAATCTCTTTGCAGTTAGAAGAGTTATTTAAAAAGACAGATAATATACAAGCTAAGATGGCTACTACTTGTGCTGTATTACATCATAAATTTAACTACTATTTTTGGACAGGATTCTATTCACTGATTGAAGGTGATTTAGTAGTTCAGGCATATCAGGGTCCTGTGGCTTGTTTAGTTTTACAAAAGAATAAAGGAGTATGCTGGGCTGCTGTTAATGAAAAAAAAAGTATAATAGTCCCTGATGTTGAGAGATTCCCGGGACATATAGCTTGTGATTCTCGCTCAAAATCTGAGATAGTTGTTCCACTCTTTAAAGATGATGAGGTTATTGCCGTTTTAGATATTGATAGCAAAGATTTAAACTCTTTTGATGATGAAGATAGAAAAGGCTTAGAAATGATAATGAAACTGATTGGTTAATTACCTAACTTATTTATATACAGTCTCTAAAACAGGCTCTGAGTGTCTTGGTAAGTAAGCCAATTAGTCGCTGCTACTATATCGTGAATTTAGCAAATAGGAAGTAAGAAAGTAATTTTTACCAAAACAACAAACTTAATTATAGCAAAAAAAAGAGGCTGAATTTCTTCAGCCTCGTATGTAGATTTGATTATAATTATTCTGAAATAGCACTTACAGGACATGTAGAGATACATGCACCGCAGTCAATGCAAGTTGCTTCATCAACAACTGCTTTGTCATCAACCATTGAAAGTGCTTGAACTGGACATACATCAACACATGCACCGCATCCTATACAAGTAGGTTTGTCAATTTTTACTGCCATAATAGGCCTCCTAACATTTTTTATATATTTACTTTTATTTACTTAGTATCTCTGTCAAGAAATAATTAAATTAAATATTTAAGGGAAGACTAACTTTTTCACCAGTTTTTGCTGATTTATATAAAGCTTGGATTATCTCTAATGATTTCCTACCGCATCTACCATCAGTAGAAGGTTCGCATCTTCCTAATAAAACATCTATCACATTATGATAATAAGGAATATGACCAAAACCATATACGCTTGTTGTAGAATAACTTGCTTCTTCAACTGATTTATCATCGTCATCATAATCTTCAAAATCCCATTTCTCAATTTTGTTGATAGCTACCCCACCAATTTTTACAGTTCCCTTCTCTCCAAGAATAGTTATAGAACCCTCAAAATTCTTAGGATAAGTGAGCATTGTTACATTCATAGTACCAATAACACCATTTCTGAATTTAATAATTACTGAACCTGTATCTTCAGCTTCTATTTTTCTCTCCATAGTAGCAGTTTCAGCCATTACAGAATCAACATTGCCAATAAGCCAATACATAGCATCAACATAATGACTAGCTTGATTCATAAATGCTCCACCATCAAATTCCCATGTTCCACGCCATTTAGCCATATCATAATAATGCTGAGGGCGAGTCCAGAATACATTAGATTGAATCATATAAATTCTACCGAATCTACCCTTATCAATAGCTCTTTTTAAAAGTTGCATAGTAGCATTTAATCTATTTTGTTTAACAACAAAAAGGTGTACTTTATATTTATCACAAGCTTTTATCAAAGTATCAGCATCTTTGATATTAATAGCCATTGGTTTTTCTGTAATAACATGAATGTTTCTTTTGGCAACTTCTATACCTATCTGGGGATGGATACCACTCGGAGTACAAATAGCTACTGCGTCGAGTTCTTCTTTTTCCAACATCTCAATATAGTCTGTATAATAGCTTTCTAAATTGTATTTTTCCTGAGCTTCTTTAGCTCTGTCTTCTATAATATCGCAGCAAGTAACAAATTGTGCTTCTTCAATTTGCTTAATTGATTCAAAATGGTTTTTGGAAATTCTTCCACAACCAATAAGACCTAATCTAATAATTTTCATTGATACTCCTGTACTAAAATTACTTAGTATAAAATGATAAAGTTGGTTTAATAAAATTTGTCAATAGATTTTTTTAAATGATTGCGAAATGATTTTAAAAGAGAATCATAAGTAAAATATATTGACTAAAATAAAAGAAATAAAATTACTGATAGATTTAACTTAACATTATATTTGTTTTGAAAATGGAAAAAGAATTATTTTAAGGAATAGTAATGAAAACTGTACATTTAATAGTAGGAGCCAGACCCAATTTTATGAAGATGGCCCCTTTGTATAAAGAATTTAAAAAGTATCCAAAAGACTTTGATGTGAAGCTAATTCATACTGGCCAGCATTATGATGAAAGAATGAGTAAACTCTTTTTTATCGATTTAGAGATGCCACAACCAGATATTTATCTGGGAGTGGGTTCAGGAAGTCATGGTCATCAAACTGCCAAGATACTTGATTTATATGAAAAGGAGATTTTGCAAGATAAACCTGACCTAGTAATAGTTGCAGGAGATGTTAATAGTACAATCGCTTGTGCAATGGCTGCTATAAAATTACATATTCAAGTTGCTCATCTTGAAGCAGGATTAAGAAGTTTTGATAGAACTATGCCAGAAGAAATTAATAGATTACTAACTGATGTTATCAGTGATTATCTTCTAACACCATCATTAGATGGTAATCAAAATCTTATTAGTGAAGGCATTCCTGAAAATAAAATCTATTTTGTTGGTAATATTATGATAGACTCATTAGTCCAGTTTAAAGAAAAAGCTCAGAAATCAGATATTATGGGCGAGCTTAAACTTGAATCAAATGAGTATTGCTTAATTACATTGCATCGTCCTTCAAACGTAGATACTGAGAGAGGACTGAAGATTATTTTAACAGCGTTCGCTGAACTTTCACATAAGGTTAAGTTAGTTTTTCCTATTCATCCTAGAACACAGAAAAATATTGATAAATTTGGCTTGAGAGAGTTTGTTAATCAAATAAAAAATTTAATTCTTATTCCACCAGCAGGATATTTAGATTTCATGAAACTACAAATGAATGCTATGTTTTTACTTACTGATTCAGGTGGACTACAAGAAGAATCAACTTATTTTGGAATTCCTTGTCTAACACTCAGAGAAAATACAGAGCGACCTATTACGATCATTGAAGGAACAAATAAATTAGTAAAACTCGAAACTAATGAGATTATCAGAGAGAGTTTGGCTATAATCGATGGTGAGCATAAAATCGGTAAAATACCTGAGAAGTGGGATGGTAAGACTTCTGAAAGAGTTGTTGATATTTTCAGGTAATTAAACCCAAATAATGCAGTAGATCTTTTAGAATAGCACTATATTCATTTGCAAAAGCATTTTTCATAATTTCTCAGAGTATATATATTATACGCTGATAAATTCTGTAAAACCTTTATCTAAAAGAATCTGCACTCTTCTGTAAAGCTCTACTGCACCATTCGGGTTAAACCCAAAACAATGCAGTAAATCTTTGTGAAAAGCACTAAAGATTTTTTTTATAAGAATAAATCTTTAGTGCTGATTTATAATAAATTGAAATTAAATTCTTTAACAAAAGCTGATTATTGTCTAATGGACATCCAGTTCTTTTCTTCTATGCTTATTCTCATTATACCATTCAATAGTTGAGCTAATTTCCTTTTCGATTGAATGCTGTTGAACATAACCATCTTCTCTTATTTTTTCTGAATAATACTCGGTTGAAGTAGCAAACTTTCTCATTCTATCACTGTTAATAGAAAGATCTTTTTTTAGAATCTTGGCTATTACATCGAAAATTTTACCTATAAATATCACAAATCCAAGATGAACTTGAATAGTAGGCATAGAAAATCCTTTATGGGAAGCTATTATTTTCATAAGCTCTTTTACTGTTATATATGGTTTATCTAAGGTATTATATATTTGAATACCTGGTTTAAAACGATCAAAACACCAATATACCATATCTATAAGATTTTCTAGAGATACCATAGACTTAATGTGAGAACCATCTCCGATAGTTACCCATAATTTTCTATTTTGCATAGCTATTAAATTATACATATTTGCAAAGTTGTTTGGTCCGTAAATTATCGAAGGGCGTAAAAAGAAAATCTCCAGACTTTTATCTTTTGCCTCAAAATTCTCTATGACTCTTTCTCCTGCTAATTTACTTTTACCATATTCATTATCAGGATATAGAGGACCATCTTCACCACAAGGAACAGCCTTGTGTCCATATGCTGAAACCGTAGAGAAATAGATAATCTTTTTGATGTTTTCTTGAACAGCAAATTTCATTACAACTTCAGTTCCAAATTCATTGTTTGAATAATACTCTTCCTTAGAAACACCAAAATCATGTTTTGAAGCTGCACAATGAATAATCATATCAATACCTATTTTACTAAAAGGAGCGTAATCTTCTATATTTCTGACATCACCAAGTAGTGTTTTAGGATGTTTCTCTCTTAAACAGTGTCCTGAAATATCCATCCCGAAAACTTCATGCCCTTTTTCTTCTAAAAACCACATTAACCTTGAACCCACAAAACCAGTTGAGCCAGTTATTAATATCTTCATTATTTATCCTCTCTTATAGTATTCCAAGTAGCATATTGCTTTCCAGCTAAGAATTTAAAGAATCCATTCAAAGCAACAATATTCATCGTAACAATGTAGGCAGGAATTTTTACTATCTTAATAACTTTATAACCTGCCTTATCTAAGAAATATCCAGTGAAACCAATCAAATAGAATAGAATCTGTCCAAATAAGAAAACTTGGTAAAATAAATTAGTAGCCAACATTCCAGATGATACGAGTAACCCTATGGAGAATATTGGGAAAATCCACTTTAAGATTTTGTGAGAAACTAACATAAATCCTGGAATTGGTCTAAAGAATATTCTGCTTTGGCGTAATATAGCATGCCACTCTTGGGCAATTATTCTTGTTTTCCTTGAGTGCTCTTCAGATACTTGCTTGGATACTTCTTCATAAACAATAGCATCTTTAGCATATTTTGCTTTATATCCTTTATTAAGAACCATTAAAGTTCTTTCAAAATCATCAACTGAGGCAGGATGAACTTGTGTAAAAAGCTCTCGTTGTACTAAGAAAATTGAACCATTTGCTCCAATTATTGACGAAAAGTCACTCTCTAAGCGTTTAACGTAACTTTCATATTTCCAATAAATTCCTTCTCCAGAATCTGCGCCATCAGAAGAAACTAATTTGAGAGTTCCTGAAACAAGTCCAATTTTAGGGTCAGTAATCATAACACTTAAGAGGTGATTAAGACAGTCTGGCTCGAAGATAGAGTTTGCATCTGTTGATAGAATATAATCTGAATCAAGATGAGGCTCAACCAGGTTGTGTCCAGATTGTTTTCCTCTTCTTGGTTTCTGTACTACTAACTCAAGGTAACCATGCTTCTGATATTTTTCTACAATTTCATTAGTTCCATCTATCGAGTCATCTGAAATTACAATCATTTTAATCTTATCTTTAGGATAATTCAAATTCATAAAAGAGTTAATTTTCTCTTCTATTACATCAGCTTCATTATAGGCTGGGCATAATACTGTTATTGTTGGGTATTCTTTTACTTCTGTTTTGGGTAATCTATTCCTAATTAACTTAGCCAAAATAGTAAGCAAAATAGGATACAAGAAAAGATGGAAAACAGGAAAGAACAAGGACAAAAAAAAGACAATTTTCATTTCTACTCCATACATATAATATCTCTAAATAAGCGAGATTATACTACTTTTTAAAACTATATTTTGAGGATATTCATCCTTCTTTAATTATCTACGAATTTTATTTATTAATTAACTTTTCAAGACACATAATTTTTAATCTAAAACTTGTAAATCAATTTCTTTATCAATTTCCAAAGGAAGTTGTGGCTTAAAGGTAATCTTTAATTTTGTTATAAACATCTTCGGGGTAAAACTTTGTTAAGCAAGCTGGGACTTCTTTCAAGCTTAGCCATGTTTCTTTAGGAGGTGGAGCTATATTACTTCTTAAAATATGGCATTTATCAGAGAGAGGTGCTGTTATTTTATCATCAGCTGGACCAAAAATTACAAATAATTCAGCTTTGAAGCAGCTGGCAACATGACCTAAGCCTGAATCACTGTTTAAGAAGAAGTCACATTTACTCAATAAGGAAGCAGTCTGATACATACTGCATTTGCTTGCAACAGTAATATTAGTTTCAGAAGCAATGGCAAGCCCTAATTCTTCTTCATCTGGACCAATGAAAAGTAAGAGGTCAAGGTCACCTCTATTTTGGAGGATTTTGATTAATTCTATATAATTTTCTTTAGGCCAACGACGATAAAAGGAGTTTTTATTGCATCCAGGATGAATACCAAATAACTTTTTTTTTGTTAAACTCTTACTAATTATAAATTCATCTGCAAAAGCAAAGTCTTTTTCATCTAAGCAGAAGAAAGGTTTCCTCTCAATATTTTGAGGAATAAACTGAGATAAAAGTTGGATATTACCATCTAATCTGTGATTTTGAGAATTGAACTTATATTGTTCCTTGAACACATACTTTGAAGGTCTATTTATATATTCACCAATAGGGTGCTTGATATTTAAGAGGGAGAGAAAGAGCTGTGCCTTCCAAGGGGTAATTCCACTTGTAGCCATACCATAATCATAATTATTTTTTCTTAGCTTAGGCACTAATTTAAGAAAGCTAAGAAAACTATTTGAACAATGATAAATATTATCAATTAAATTACACTTATTAATAGGGAATGAAGCTGCTTTTACTGTAATAAGAAAGTCAATTTGAGCTTCTGGGTACTTTTCTTTAAGAGCTTTTAAGGCTGGTGTTAACATTATCAAATCACCTAATCCCCAAGTATGAACAAATAAAAACTTCATTACTTATTCCCTTTAGAATTAAGAGCTAATTTGATTTTATCTGCCATAAGAGCAACACCATTTTCAAAGTTATATTTTTCTAAAGTTCTTAGTCTTGATTCAGAAAACAGTTCATCGGTTGGGAAATTCAGCACTTTTTCAAATAGCTCTGCAATTTCATCTTCATTGTTACCCCAGCAAGTATAACCACTGTTTGTACTTGCGATAAAATTAGCCATTTCTCCAATTTTGTTAGAAAAGCTTACAATTGGCTTGCATAGATAGGCATATTCAAATATCTTAATAGAAAGAGTTTCTGGATGTAAATCTGGATAATAGAAATGAACCAATACATCAGCTTTAACTAACTGAGTGAGTAATATGCTTCTTTCAACTCTTCCATGATAAAAAATATTTTCCTCAATATTAAATTCGCTAATTTTATCTATTGTTTCTTGATCAACATCGCCAAATATATGTAATTCAATCTTTTTTGAGGAATTCTTAACAAAAGTTGCGAAACCTGAAATCATTTTAACTGGATTGTAAGTATCAGAATTAATCCCAATTTTTCCTACATAATAGAAAGTGATGGTTTCCTTTTCTAGAGAACCTTTATTTATATTCAAGTTACTATAATCATTAGCAACAAAGCCATTATGAACAGAAAAGCAATTCTTCTGTTTTGGGTATTCATTTAGAAAATAGTTAGTCATAGTTTGAGATACAGAAAAGATATTACTAGCGTTATTAACACATCTTTTTTCCCAGAATGTATTGATGATTTTTCTAGCAGAAGTTTCAGGTTTTATCTCGCGATGAAAAGATAACTGATCTTGCCTGAGCATCGTTCTCCATTCATCACGATAATCCAAAGAATAGGTTACCCCGGTAAGTTTATTTAAAAAGTATCCAGTCAAGGCTGGAGAGTATGGACCAAGACAAATCATAACATGCTTGATTTTATGTTCTTTAATTAGTTTAATTGCAGTAGGAATAATTTTCATAGCCCAGATTAAATAACTATCAGGAGATAATATTAAATCTTTCATAAACATTAAGGCTTTATTCTTAATGCTAACCAGTTTAGAATCTCTTTTATATAGATTGACTTGATTCTTTCTTTGATAAGAGATAGGATTATTAACTCTGTGAATCTCTATACGAGAATCAAGTTCTTTGAGAGTCTCTTCATGCCAATGGTGTTTTCCTTCAAAAGCTGTTAAGACTATTGGAATAATATCATTATCTGGTAGGAATCTTGCAACCCTGCTCACTCTAAAGGAATCAGTTAATTGATATGGTGGGAAATAATAAGCTATATATAGTATTTTAGTCATAATTTTATACCTGAATGAGCTTTTCTTCAATTAAATCAGGCTTTGGTTCTGTAATATTAATTAAGTAAAAATGATTAACAGTAAATATTGCTAACCAGAAATATGTATTATATCCAATGTGTCCACTAAGGTTAGCATTAATAAATGATGTTACTGTTAAGGCAATTATCAATGCAGATTCTTTGTTATTAAAGTACATATACATCTTAATAATTCTTATAAAAGTTATTACTAATAAGGAGAGTAGAAAAGCAAGTCCGATGATACCAGTTTCAGACCCAATTTCACTAAAAACATTGTGAGGATATACTAACTGGAATTGTTTAAAGCTTCCAAAACCTCCTCCAAACACTATATTAGTTTTAAATAATGAGTATGCTTCTACTTGAGCTATAATACGAGAGTTGTTGCTTTTACTACCTGAACCACGCCCAAAGAATCTACTTGAAGAATCATCCTTAATCTGAGTATAGCCAATTAAAACTATCAGGGCAAAAAACAATCCTAAAGCTATTAATTTGCTGAGTTTGATTCTCCAGTAAAAGAGGAAGAATGCAAATAAACCTAAAAGGAAAGCTAAAACAGGACCTCTTGATCCAGTTATAAATGCGTAATAAAACTGAAAAATAGATAGTAGGATCAAAGCTGAACTTAGTAGTAGATTTTGCTTTTTAAAAATAATATAGATATTTACTAATACACTATAAAGTAAAAACCTGGCAATCCAGATAGGATTTAATCCTAAAACAGTAAACCTGTTTAGTAAGAATTGCCCATTAAGTAATTTATAACTTAAGCCAGAAATTACACAAATAATAACTAATAGTAAGCCTTGGTAAAAGATAGCATCAAAAAGTTTAACTATCATCTTAGGTTTGGTAGTAAAAACCATTATTATATAGCAACCAAACAAGATAAAGAATAAATAAAATAGTTTTTCAATTCCGTAATGTTTATAATCAGATATAAAAAGGGCTGATGCGAGTAAATAAAAAGAAAAAAATAACAGTAATATCCGAAAAGAATCCAAATTGAATTTATGTTTCTCCCTAAGAACTAAGATTATCAATAAAAATAGTTGTATCGAATGATATATTGTTACTGTTAATGCTGAAGAATTAACACCAGTATAATAATAATAACTGTTAAAAAGGAATTCTCGAGCTAAAAACATAAGAATAATACTTGTCTTTAGGTTGTAAATCGATAATCCTAACATAAAGAAGATAATTCCAAGAAAAACGAAATCAACAGTTTTTAGAATTACAAGAGTAACTACTAAAGCAACTGCAAAGAAAATAATAAACTGAAAGAATTTATCCTTCATTTTTCATCCCATTCTTAAGGCTCAACAGAATTGATAAGCTTCTATGTCTATCAAATAAAATTAATCCAGAAACATATACAGATGCCATAATTATAAATAGAATGTAGTGATTAATATTGAAATAAAATCCTGCTATGAAAACAAGAAGTACAGCAAGGGAAATAAGGAGAGGGAGCTTGATATTAGTAAGATATTTTCCCAAGGTAAGAGAGATTAATCTAATATCTATATATAATCTGATAATCCTAACTAAGGAATCAAAGGTAACGAAGAATACTACTGAGCCGAAAAAACCATAGAAATAGTGGCCTATATAAAGTCCTAACAACCTAAATACAAGGAGAGATATTGCATAATAAAAAGCAATCATAGGTCTGTTTTTGATTAAACATATTTGGGAAAGAGGATTTTGTAATATATTAAAGAATGTACCAAGAGCTAAAAATTTAAGGGCAAAAGCAACATATATCCATTCTGGATTAAAGAGGATTATAGATATCTCGCTAGCAAAATAGAAGAGAAAGAAACAGATTGGAAGTCCAAGGATAAAGAAGATGTATTGTGTATTAAGTATCACTTTCTGCATTTTATCAGTTTCTCTATTATTTGAAAGATAGGGGAACATCACACTGGTAACTGACATTACTAAAAGGGAAACTGGAATTGCTACTAATACTAAAGGCATTTGAAATTCTACTGCTAAGCTTTTACCAAGCAAGCTTAAGACCAAGACTGATGGAAGTTGTAAAGCTAAGTTGATTATAGTATTAGCCCCACCAGTATAGAGAGTAAAATCTTTTGCCTTCTTATCAAAGATAATCTTTTGTCTGAAGTTCTTAAAGAAGCCACGTAAGTTCTTGCTAAATTGATTAAGAGAAAATACCTCTACTACTTCAGATACCAATAAAGCTATTATTAAGAATTCAATAGTTCTACTGACAAAAGTAAAGATAATAATTAAGCTATAAAGAGTAATTTGTCTAAACAAGATAGATATCGATATAGCCTTAAACATTATACTTTCGGTGTATTTTGCTGTATAGATATTTTTCACCAAACTACTGATAGGAATAAATATGACAAATAGTAGCATTAGGGGAATGTTATTGTAGGATTGCAATTTAAGAACATAAAGAACAGGGATAGATATAATTGCAGAAATACTACTTATCAGGATAAAAAGTGACCAGTACTTCTCTCTTTCTTCCTTTTTTTCAGATATATAGAGGAGGTTAGTTCCTAAAGGTAAAAGAGTAAATACAATAAGAACAATAGATTGTAGAGACCTAAAGACTGATAAGTCTTCCTTAGGGAAGTTCTTAGCCAAGATGGGTGTAACTGCTAAAGCAATAATTCTAATTATAAGATTTGAAGAGAAGACCCAAATCCCTGATTGTAGGAATTTTTTCATTTACTTATGATTATTCCTTTTATACAAGTCATAATTATAAATGAAAATAGTAGATAAGAGTGATGAGATTATAAATGCAAGGATTATTGTAAGAGCAGGTTTAGGTTTTGAGTGTAATCCTGGGATGTTAGGATAATCAATAATCTCTAAAACTTCTTGAAATCTTAATCTATCTATTTTAGCAGATTCATGAATTAAGCGTAAATAAGAGAGTAAATCAGTATAAAGCTTTTGTTCATTTATAAGTTTATTCTGATTCAATATATGTTCTGGAATATCCTGAAAACTTAAGAAGGCAGGATCATTATTTTTATTAAGAGTGAATTCAAATAGTTGATTACTTAATAGTGAATCTTTACTGGCAAGTACTTTTGTTATCTGGGAATCGTTACCATAGCTTGTTAAAGCGATGCTCAACTCAATCTCATTAGTGAGTTTCTCTTGATAGATTTTGAAGTAATTTTGCATCAAGACTTCTAATTTTGTGTTTAATTCAAAAGACATGTTCTCTTTATCATAGTTTTTTAGCTGAGCATCAATCTTTTCTTTTTTTGTACTGGTCTCTTTAATTCGAGTTTCTAAGAAATTTATTAACTTATCTTTATGCTTGAAGAACTCATTTTTGTAATAATTATTAAGAAGCTCATATTGATAGTTAACAATATCATAAGATAAACGAGGGTCTCTGGACATTACGTGAATGGTAACTAACTCAGATTCTTCATCATAGATAAAGTTAGTTAAATCCTCTTTATATTTTTTTATAGCCATATCAACAGTCTTTAAACTATCAGACTCATTAATGTCAAAATATTTAATCAAGTTAAATTTATTTATTGTTTTCAAGGAAAAATAGTTTGTTTTTAACAGGTTGAAACTATACATGTTAACTCGTTCAGGATTATTAGCATCCAAAGTTATATATTTATAGTTTTTAATATCATCATTAACATTAGGGATAAATATATTTTCCAGTTCTAAAGTCCTGAAAACACTATTAGAATCATAATATCTTGTACCCCAAATAGCATAAGCAACAGCCATAGCTGTGCAGAATAGGATTGTTGTAATTAGTAGTGCTTTGTATTTCTTGAGTGTTTTGATAATATCAGCACTATCAATAGTAACCTCTATCATTTTCTACCCCAGAATTCTTTCCATAAAGCTACCCACTCATTTTTCTCAGATTCAGTTTTTGAGTTCCAGAAAAAAGCTATAGATGAACTAAATAAGAATCCTAAGAAGGTTGCAATAACTACTATTAAAGCTCTTTTAGGCTTAGTCCTTTGTCCAGCTAATCTAGGTTCATCCAAAACAGTAATTAAATCATTATCTTGAATATAAGCAAAGCGAGAAGCTTCATAAAGAGGATAAAAAGAAACCAAAGTTTTTTCAATAATTTCTTTTTCAACAAGTAGTGTCGCATATTTATTAGCTATTTCAGGCATCATCTCTAAACTGATAATGTACTTACTTTTATTTATTGCTGAATCAGATTCTAAGTTTTTTACTTCTTGATTTATGAGTTCTTTCTGCATTAGTATCAACTTAACTTCAGGGAAATCTTTACCATATAAAGAAGTGAGAATATCAGCTTGGATGTTTAAAGCAGTAGCTTTTGAGATAACTTCGCCATAATTAGTTATGATAGCTTTTGATTGTTCTTCCATTTCTAGAATATTATATTTCTCTTGAAACTCTTTCATTGAAGAAAGTAGCTTGTCTAGTCTTTGATTATATTCATCCATTCTTTGTTTAAAGAAGTTAAATTCAGTTTCATTCTCTATATTATCTTTTTCTTTTTTTAGTTGAACACTATGCTCTCTTATGTAGTGAGTCATATCAAGTGACATCTGTTTACTTTTTGATTCAACAGAAATAGAGAGAAGTTTTGATTTTTCGTTATAATTAGCCCTGATCATGTTACCTAGCTCTTTCAATGCTTTATCCATTGCTTTTAATGAATCTGGGTCGCTTATTTCATAATAAGCTAACAAATCAAATTTTCGTATTATGTGTTCAGAAAATTGACGAGAATTAATTATGTTAAGGAAATCAGTTTCGTCACTGGAACCTCCTAACAAGTTGCTTAAGCCAGAGCTTCCTAAAAGAGAACCGATGTTTCCAGGTAGTTCAATATCTAAGCCACCTGAAGAGGAATTTATTGAAAAAGATGTACTTGATCTCCAATATTTGGGCGTAACCAAACTATATACTATAGCTGTAATAGCTACGATAGTAGTAAGGATAATAATGAACTTCTTTCCTTTGACTAAAGCTCTCACTATATCAACAATACGATATTTTTCCATTCTTATCCTTTATTGTTTAGTTGTTCAATTATAATCTTACTCATTTTCTCACTAACATTCTCGCCAAAAATACCATATTCAGGGAACTTAGGATTGAAGCTCCTAATTTTATCTGTTAATGTTTCATCAATTTCAGTGATAAGCAAGTTAACTCCTTCAGAAACAGTCTCCACCCATTCCGTTTCACTTCTAAGAGTAATACATGGTCTGTTAAGAATGCAAGCTTCTTTCTGAATACCACCAGAATCTGTGATGATTTTAACAGCATTTTGTTGCAGAATAAGAAAATCAAGATAACCTTGAGGGTCAATAAGTCTAATATTTGAAAGTGTTTCATTAAGATTATTCTCTAAAATCTTTCTAGTTCTTGGGTGAATGGGGAAGAGGACTTTTTTGTCTAAATTATTAAGCAAGGAAAGAATTTTACTAAGCTTAGCTGGATTATCCACATTGTAAGGTCTATGAAGAGTTAATAAATAATAGCTATTTGGCTCAAGCTCTAAACTGCTCATAACTTGAGATTTATCTTCGGCAATGGCGATATTTTGATTTATAGAATCTGTCATAATATCTCCTGTTAAATAAGTAACATCAGCTAAACCTTCATCATTCAGATTCTTTCCTGCAGTTGGAGTTGGAGCAAAAAGATAGTTAGATATTCTATCTGCTAAGATTCTATTAACTTCTTCAGGCATAGAGCGATTGAAGCTTCTTAAACCTGCTTCGATATGAATGATAGGAATCTCTAATTTCGCAGCAGCTAAAGCACCAGCGAGGGTTGAATTAGTATCACCATAGATGATTAGCATGCAATCTTTTACTTCTAAAAGAATCTCTTCAATTCCTTTCATCATTTCTGCAGTTTGATAGGCATGAGAGCCTTGATTAATATTTAGATTATAGTTGGGTTTAGGAATGGCTAAATCTTCAAAGAAAATTTTAGACATCTTCTCATCATAATGTTGACCTGTATGTATTATTAACTGATCTGTTTTGGCTTGAAGTTCTTTATATAAGGGAGCTAATTTAACGAATTGGGGACGTGCTCCAACAATATGTATTAATTTCATTAGATATCCTCTCTATTTTTTTCCAATCTCTTAATTAAGAAGAAATCGTCAAGTGATTTTATCATATTGCCAGCAAAAATAAAATCCTTGACTTTATACTCCCCCTTATATTTTATTAACAAAATTCTTGCAGGAGCTATTTATTAAGAAATATATAACAGTAATTATATTAGTTTTGTTAACGAGTATTGCTTTTGGACAAATGCACTTAGCCCGTCTTCACTATTCTGGGGGAGGCGATTGGTACAATGATCCAGAAGTATTACCTAATCTGGCTGAATATGCCAATAAAGAGCTTAATACATCCTTTGCAGGGAATGAAAAGGTTGTTAAGTTAACAGACGCAGAGTTGTTAGACTTTCCTTTTATTTACATGACTGGTCATGGTAATGTGAAGTTTTCAATTCGAGAAATAGAAAACTTAAAGAAGTATCTTCTTAGTGGGGGATTTTTATATTGTGATGATGATTATGGTCTAGATAAATCTTTTAGAAATGAGATTAAAAAGGTCTTTCCTGATCGTGAGTTAGTTGAGTTACCTAAAGAGCATGATTTGTTTAATTGCTATTTTGACTTCTCACAAGGAACTCCTAAAATTCATGAACATGATGGGAAACGTCCCCAAACATTTGCTATTTTTGATGATTTTGGTAGGATTATGATACTTTATACTTTTGAAACTAATATCTCTGATGGTTGGGCAGATTACAGCACTCACAAGGATTCTGACCAAACCCGTGAGAAAGCCCTTAAATTTGGTACTAACATTTTAAACTACATACTAACTAAGTAAAATGAAGATTTTTATAATTTCTGATACTCATATCAAATTTGTAGAGAATGCTGAAGATAAAGCTCGAAGAGAAAGAGTTACTTCTTTTTTACAGAATCTCCCTCAAGATACTGATATGTTAATTCTAAATGGCGATATCTTTGATTTATGGTTTGATTGGAATAGTGTGATTATTGCTGGCTATTATGATTTTATTCATGAGTTAAAAGTTGTTATTACCAAAGGGATAAAAGTAGTTTTGTTAGCAGGTAATCATGACTTTTGGTTCAATGGATTTTTAGAAAGATTAGGTATAGAAATCTACTCGGATTACTTTATTACTATAGATAATCAAAAGCAAATCTACCTTACTCATGGTGATAAATATACTTCCAATGATTTTCGCTACTTTATATTTAGAAATCTATTGAGGAATCCAGTAACAAAATTCATTTTTAATTTAGTTCACCCTGAGTTATCTTTAAATATAGGTAAGAAGTTATCCCGTTCGAGTCGAGACAGACAAGACTCTCCAGAAATTACTAAGAGAAAGAATCAAGGATTAGTTAATTTTGCAGAGAAGAAGATTAAAGAAGGATATCATATTGTTTGTATGGGACATGCCCATAATCCACAAAAGTTAGCTATCAATGATGGCTATTATCTCAACAGTGGAGATTGGATAGTGCATAATAGCTATATTCAAATAATTAATGGAAATGCTGAATTGAAATTTTATAAAGATAAATAATAAACGGAGGAATATATGAGATTTTACAAGATATTATTGTTGAGTGTTGTCTTACTTATGTTAACTTTATCGCTTAATGCAAAGATTGTTAATGCTGTGATTAAAACAAATATGGGAGATATTGAAGTTGAGTTAACACCTGATTTAACACCTAAAACTGTAGATAATTTTGTTAAACTTGCAAATAAAGGCTTCTATGAAGGAATCTATTTTCACAGAGTTATCCCAGATTTTATGATTCAAGGTGGCGATCCTAATACTCTTAATGAAGATAGAAGGGATGATGGTACTGGTGGTCCAGGTTATAAATTTGAGGATGAAACTTATTTAAAGGGTGAGACTTTATCAGGCAAAATCTCAACTGAACAAGAAGCTGTTCGTATATATCAAGAGATATTAATTCCTTATATGCGAGAAAACAAAAATGAAGCAGACAAAGAGATTAGTGATTTAATGGATGAAGTTTCAAGTTCTCAATCAGGTGCACCAATCATGGAGAAAACTTATGAGTATTTCTATAATAAAACAGAATGCATGCCTTTAACTGCTAAAGGCGAACCAATCGCATCTGTTGATTATGGAACACTTTGTATGGCTAATTCAGGTCCAAATACTAATGGTTCTCAATTTTTTATTGTTACAAAAAAGGGTGGAGCTTCTTGGCTTAATGGAAAACACACTGTTTTTGGTAAAGTAACTAAAGGTATGGATATCGTTCATAAAATAGAAAATTTACCTAGAGATAAAAGTGATAATCCGCTTCTTGAAAATCAGGCTATTATTGAGAAAGTGGTTATCAAATAATGAAAGCTCTATATACTTTTGTAGATAATACTGGTGCTAAAATCCATATTGTTATTAGTAAAATCCGCAAGATATCCCACACTCTAGGAAGCATTGTTCTTCAATATGATAATGGAGATACTGATACTTTTGATGTGGAAAATGGTGCTGAAATTTTAAATGAGATTATTAATTCTATAGAAGAACAGTATAAATAGTTTAAATCAAAAAGGAGATTGATTAGTGATAATTAATCTCCTTTATCTTAATTTATGAATAAGAAAATTGGTCTTCAAATAGAGAGAATTATTCACGAATCGAATGCAAAATGGCAACTTTTTGAACCAACTGATAGAGTTCTTTTTGCTATTTCTGGAGGCAAAGATTCACTTTCATTATTATCAATTCTTTATAAGTATTTCAAGATATTTCACACAGTACATATTGCTTTACAAGCTGATACTGACCTCTCTTTTCTTCCCTTTATTGAAGATTATACTAGGATAAAGATTATTAATTCTGATATTATGCAAGAGGTTAGAGCATCCCAAATGAATCCTTGTTTCATCTGTAGTAGAAGAAGAAACCAAGCTATTTTTCAATATGCTCAAAGCCTCAACATTAAGAAAGTTCTTTTCGCCCATAATCGAGATGATGTTATTGAAACACTTCTCATGAATATGTTTTACTCGAGTAAAATTTCAACAATGTTACCTAAGCAAGCTTTATTCGGAGGAAAAATAGAGGTGATTCGACCTCTTTATGAAGTTCCTGAAATTTTACTCTCAAACTATTCAAAAGATATCCCTGTCATCTCAAAATCTTGCGAAAATGATGGCAATACTAAAAGGGCATATGTTAAAGAACTAATCAAAATTATTTCTAAAGAACATCATGATATTGATATTAATAATAATCTATATAAGTCATTATTGAATATTGACTTAACCCATCTACCAAGTAAGAAATAGAAGACAAGTATAAGTCGATTTTCAAATGACTCTCGTAAGTGTCAGCATAAAAGTTCGATAAATAATTGAGTATCCTCCAAGTGTTTAACCCAAATAATGCAATAGATCTTTGAGAATATTACTGAAATTCTATTTCATCATTCGGGTTAAAGACAAGTTGACTAAGAAAATCAGAATACTCTTTATTTTAATAACAAAGCTCTCTTTGTTTCAGTATAATTCTTACTTCTAAACCTAAAGAGATAAACTCCTGAAGATACAGTTTTCCCTTGGTTATCTCTACCATTCCACACGATCTTCTTATCATTAAATTCATTCTCCTGAAATGTCTTAACAACCTGACCTCTAATATTATATATGGTCAAGGTTGGCCTGTCAGCTCTGTTGGCTGGAAACTCAATTGTAATTTCAGGATTAAAAGGATTTGGGTAGAGTGAAATCTTATTATTAGAGGGGATAGTAGGATTATCGTTGCTTACTGGATACAATTCCACTGCTCCTAAATCGAGAAATGAACCATATATACGAGGATTACCCAGAATATCAGTTTGAGGAAGTTGAATATCATAAAGAAATTCCAGGGTAGCTGAATCAATGATTTGGCTATTGGTATTAGGAAGATAAACATCTTGTGTAATAATTTCGAAATTTACATCAGATAATAGAATATTATTATTTCCAAAGAGGAAATCAAATCCATTAAAGCGTGTATGATAAGCTTTTGCTGAGAAGAGTTGATGCTCCATAAAGAAGGTATCAATATTTTGATACATGATATTGTTGTAGATGATAGGCTTGGAGATATAAGATTCTATTACCCCTGTAGAGTGAAAATCATCTTGATTTAATACTTCATTATAAATAATGGTATTACTTACTATCTTAGGATTAGAGTAGTTTATCAAAGCTAAACTTCCCCCAAGAGCAACCTTGTTTTCGGATACTTGATTATTTATAAAAGTTATGTTAGAATCTTTATTAACGGTAAAGATTGAACCGTAATTAGCATAATTATTTCTGAAGATAGAGTTCTCGATTCTCAATTTATCAAAGTTATAGACTTGAAAGACAGCCCCTGCATCAGTATAGCCAGGATTATCAGTAGCAACAGCTTTGGCATATTCAAAAATAGCATAGCTGAAAAGAGATAGGTCATTAGAATCATTGGTATTAATAAACTTAAAACCATTCCAACAACCAGCTAAATCATTATCATAAGTGAAAAGATAAGGGTCAGCTGCTGTGAATGTAATTCTTTCATCAGCACTTCCTTGAGCAAGGATAGTACCTTGGACATCAATATGATAGAATTCATTAAAACTAATATTAGCTCCTGGAGAAAAAGCTAAAGTTACCCCATTTTCTACTAGAACATTATCAGTAACTTGGATATCCAAAGATGTTAAAAGTAGAGATTCTGAGATAGTTCCAGACAAAGTAGTTCTGTCATCAGGAGTTAAATCTCTTTTGTGTTTATTCTCTGATATATATTTTTTACCAGTAACAAAAGTTTGACAGCCATAGCCAGTAGCTGGGCTATCAGGGTTAAGAGAATAATCTCCATTCTCAGGATCATTAAGTTGAGGGTCAGTCATAGAAAGATTTTCATATGTGCCGGCTTCCAGCCAAGCTTGAGGTTCAACTCAGCCATAATCGCAGAAGAGACCATAATGTCGCATAGGCTCATCATTTAGTCGCCAATCACTGAAGTAAGACCAATTATCGCTAATTTCTGGAGCTCCATAAGTTTCTACAAAGATAGTTGTAACCAAATTATGCCCTGTAGGGAGCCACTCTAATGTCTCACTCGTATAATTAACATAATCATCACCAGTTCCATAAGTATCAACAAAGATATTGTTGCTTATGCTTATACCAGCTCCAGCAGAATGAATTCTAATTGCATAATCTTCTGCTTGATAAAAAGTAACATAAGAAACAGAACCTAGAGGAATGAGGCTTGTTCCATCAGTAGAACCACGAAACTTCACACCACCATTAATAATCACACAATCGGTAATATCTAATCTTTTGTTTGTATATTGATTAGTAATAAAGCCACCCTGTAAATCAAGAATAGCTCCATTGCCGATAATACTTACATTTGCTCCCAGAGTATCAGTAAATGTTCCAGATAAGTGGTTATAGATACCTCCAATAAGTAGAGAGCCAGTATAGACTTGGCCAGTGTTTAGAATCAGCACTTTGTCATAAAGAGCTGTACCCTCAGCGTTATCATAAACTTCTTTTAAGCTTGTTCCACCTAACAGAACAGCTAATAGTAATAGCATTGTACTTAGATAAAATTTCATCTTATTTTCCTATTTTATTAGATCTATTTTGCTAATTTTAGAATATCCTTCAGAAGTAATTATATGATAAAAATAAAAACCACTTGCAACATTTTTACCCTGGTCATCTTTCCCATCCCAGGATAGGCTATGTTGACCTGGAGCAAACTCTTTATAAGCAAGCAATCTAATCATTTCTCCTTTAATATTATACAACTTCACTTCTATTATAGCACTTAAATCGAGAGAAAATTGAATAGTACTAGTAGGACTGAAAGGATTTGGATAATGCTTAGATTGTTCATTAAGTACGCCATTGCTAAAAGTATAGCTCGAAAACAAAACACGATTTGATAGACCACCAGGATAGTAATTGCACCTAATGTTATAGGAATGAAATCCATCCTCAGCGTCAACAATTTTATGAATTAAGCTAGAAGTATCTGCTATACACGCAATAACTTCATCGTTTTGATTTATTTGGTACTCGAGTAATTTTTGCCCTTCAGGAATTTCAGGAGCTTCCCAAGTGAGAACTATATCATTTCCATTTTCTACTGTAGAGATACATTTTGTTGGCGGTGTAAGAGTTATTATTGGAGTAGAAGTTTCGACAATTACTTCTTGCCCCAGTAGTGAGAATTGGTCAATAGGAATAATGCTAACCTTTAGAAAGTCGCCTGACATAATAAAACCCCGTAGCCAGAGTCTGGATTGCTGCAGACGATTATTCGTTACTTCTTCCCAGTTTACTCTATCAGTTGATCTATACCATTGAAAGATAGTCTCTCCTTCTCTTTCTTCATCAACAAAATCATATGTTACTTCGACTGTTTTACCTACAATCAATTCACCTTCAATAGTTGCATTTATAACCTGAGGAGGTTGGTTAATAATTCCTGTCCCTACTTCTCCAAAGTTAGTATCAACCATAGATTGTGCTACAAATGAACAAATATTAAGGTAAACTAGAATAAATATTATAAATTTTATCATTGCCAGATTATCCTTTTGTTTTCTTAGGAACTACTCCAACTAGGAAAACCTCAGTCACAGTTACTTAGTCGGGAGTTAAGAGTCCTTATTTTTACTTCAACTTTATTTGTTTATTAACAGTCACATTTCCTTTAGTATCCTCAAACTTAAAGAAATAAATTCCACTAGGGAAATTAGTAAGCTTAAGATTTGAAGCTTTAGAGGAGTTTACTTGGGAAGAATATATCTTCTGTCCTTTAATATTATAAACACTTACTTTCTCGATTAGTTTTTCTGAAGAAAATTTAACTTCATCAATAAAAGGATTAGGATAAAGAGAAACAATTAAGTCATTAGCAATTACATCATTATCTGAGTTATTAACTACTTCTTCATAGTTATAATCGTATTTATAGGAGTTGTTCCATATTTGATTTTCATTATCCCATAATTTAGAAATTAACTGACTAGTATTTAAATTATCATTATAGTAATACTGATAATTATCATAATATAGCCATTGATTATCAGCAAAAGTTATCCCTTCTGTGTAATCTATAATGCCATTTGCATCATAAGTATGATTATATTGAAAATAACTTAGCCAAGTTGTTTCAGACCATGATTGCCAGTCTTCATGAATAATTGAACCACTATCATTACGCTGATAAATACCTTTAACATAGTTGTTCCAGTTAACATCATCAGTGGAGTAAATCCAAGTTTCAACTTCTACTCTCCCTTGACTATCATATTCATAAGCTACATCATAAATAGCATCAATTTCTTTGGCTGAAGAGAAGTAAGTCCATTCTTCATTAATAAGAAAACCATCATTATCATATATATAATCAATATGTAAATATGGTTCCCAAGCGCTATTAGACCAGAAATCCTGTTGATAGGTAAGGATTAAATCTTCTTCATTATATGTATAATTTTCTTGTTGATAATTTATCCAACCATTATCATAAATTTGATAGATTTCTTGAAGAATTCTATCTTCTTGGTAAGTATAAATATAGTTTTCAATTTCTAACCAGTTATCTTCTATATTTTGCTTAACAAGTACTGATTCTAAACTTGCATCTTGATAGCTATATTCAGCTTTATAAGTTTCATTAAAATCATAAGTTAAGGTGTCGGCTAGACTGTAGATATAGTTTGAAAGATGTTCATCTCTAAGAGGTGATTTATGCTTAATTTCTGGTTTTTTAAGTACATTAAGACTCCACAGAGAAGTCATAAGAAATAATACAAACAGGAAGAGGGAAAGTTTCTTCATTAATTTTCTCCAACATTTTTTTCTATAATAAAACGACCTTGATTATTGACAAGTAAAATTATGCAATTACCAAAGATAGTATATTGGTCAGGATTATTTAATTCTTCATCATAATGGAAAATTAGCTGGCTTCCATTAGGAAGAATCTGTTTCACAACTAAATTTGCTGAGTCTAAATCAGGTCCTACAGGTATATATAATATAGGGTAGAGCTCTTGTCCTGGATTGTTTAGTATCATATTGAATGATACAGGGAAATTACTGAGCCTAAGGTTATATTCTGCTAAAAATGGTGCTTCTATTTTCTCTAAAGTGATTTGAGAAACTCCTAGAGGAAGTAGATTCCTAGGGAGAATAAACTGAGCTTGATAGAGAGAAACATTGATATCACTGTCTTGAGTAGGATTAATTTCAATCGAAACTTCAGAGTGCTGCTCTGTTTCACTAACAGTCTGGTAGTAAGCACTATCGCTCAGGATAAAATAACAATATCCATTTTCATAAAAAGCACCAAAAGCATTTATGGTAGAAGAATTAGGGTAGGGGTAGAATCTTTCGTAATCACCACTATATTTTAAGCCAAGATAAGTAAAATGTTCTGAGGGAATAGCAATAATAGTGGATAGCTCATCTACTTCAATTATCTCTTGGTTATAATCAACAAATCTAATATAGTAACTTTGGGAAACAGGGGTAAAGTTATAGGAAGCATCAACAAATTCAAAAGCATCACTTTCTTCTATACTGACCAAGATATTAACATTATCTTGCCTAGTAGCATATAAACCCTCTCCGGTAATATAGATAGCATCATCTATTAGATCAAAGGGTGATACTCCAGAAGGTAAAGTATCATCTTCCCTGAGATTGCAACCATATAGACTAAATAAAACAAGAGTCATAACAAAATACTTAAAAAACATAACCAACCCCTATACCAAAGCTATCTTCTTCTAAATCTTGATTTATATATTTCAGATAAAGAGAAAGGCTTCTGATAGTCCAAGTAAGGCCTATACTATGCCATAAATTATCAACTTCATAATCATCATAAGGGATTAAATATTCATTATAGGCAAAATGATTCTTCCCGAGATTTATTTTATAATCAAAAGTTATAGCTGGGATTATTTTATAATAAAGTGAAGCGTGATATAGTATCTCTTCTTGGTCATAATCTGGAGTAATATAGTCTAAATAGAGATAACTTAACCCTGAACTAATCCCAAAGCTCTCAGTATTTAAACCAAAATCTAGGCGAGCTTGTTGGGATGATAAAGATTCAAAATATGTATATCCACCTAACATAGAAAGATTACTCTGAAAACTTTTAAACATCATGAGATAAGAACTTTTTAAAGCAAGTCCATATCCATCATAAAGTTTTTTATAATCACCTTTAGCATTCATTGATGAAAAATCGAAAGAAAGTTTACCTAACTTATAGCTTGCTCCAAGTGTTATCATCTCCCTATTGCTATCTTTAGCTTTGCTCAGGTTATAATTAAATCCCATACTGAAATTATACAAATGGTAGCTATAACTTAGATTTAGATTATTCTTGTTTTTGTCTAAAACAGTAAAAACTTCCCCGTAATGGCTCTTCCAAAATTTTTTAATAATACCCATTCCGTCATAAATACTATTTTCATATTCT
The DNA here is from genome assembly GCA_963692475.1 of Cloacimonadales bacterium (SeqCode). GTDB lineage: Bacteria > Cloacimonadota > Cloacimonadia > Cloacimonadales > JAFGVF01 > JAEKNW01. The sequence goes on along the minus strand of OY829950.1, from coordinate 542,511 downwards.
GAATTATGAACAGTCTGAAAATCCCGATAAGCTAAAGAAGCTTTTCCTAAATAATAGGCAGACCAGCCCCTTCCTGAAATATCAATCAGAGAAGAATTATCTTTTTTAAGTGCTTGATTATAGTAGTAATAGCTTCTTTGATATCTTCTTGTAGCAAAATAAGCATAAGCGACATTTCGCTGAAAAAGAGGACTATCACAAGTCTGCTTCTTAGATAAAGCAATTATCTCTTGATATTTACTCTGATTAATTAAACTTAGCGATAAACCTTCTAAAATTTCTTCATCAATATTACCAGCCTCTACAAAATCATTATAGATATATTCTGAAATGATGTAGTAACCTAAATCTAAGTTTCGCTTAGCCTCTTCAAGAGTTGAAGAGAATAGAGAAGTGATGAAGACTAATGAAAGAATGGCTAAGAATCTATTTAAACTTATTCTCATACACCTTGATAAAATCGTTACTTGGGTTTAACTTCTTAAGCTTCTGAAAGATTATCTTAGCTTCTTTCAATTGATTATTTTTTACTAATGAACTAAGATAATAACCCAAACAGGATATATTATAACTATATATTTCACATGACTTACTATAATAGAGTGATGCATTAGCCCAATCTTCTTTAGCGTAATAACTATAAGCTATCTTAGCAAGTGTTAGAAAACTTTTTGGTGTGATTTGCAAGGCTTTATTAGCAAACTCTATAGTGTCGTCCCAATTCCCTAACATATAGTTACATACTACTATTCCTTCTAATGATTCGAAATTCTGGTCAATATTGTAGCTTGCTGTGTAATACTTTAAGGCATCAGTATAATTGTAAAGAGTATAGTAAAGCCAGGCTGTTCTGAGATTGTAGTAAGCATCAGATGGAGCTAAATGGGTAACAGCGAACATATTGGTCAAAGCTTGTTGATAATCTCCACTATTCTCATATTCATAAGATTTTTCTACTAACTCATCTACTTTGGTATTAGCCAATAATCCTGCTGTAATAGCAAATAACACTATTATTATTAATATTTTTTTCATAATTATTCCTCTATCAATTCTACTTTCATAATTTCTTTATCATTGAGATTCAATTCCATTTTAGTAAATCCAATCAAATCTTTAATCTCCACTTTTCCACTATAAGTTTTCACTTGCTTACCCATAATATTCAAGTATGTTTTGGTAGCAACAATTATTGTTTCTTTTTCCATTTTTGCAATTGATTTACTTTTTAATTCAGAAATATTAGCTATCGACTGCATGAGCATGAAACTATTTTCCCAGAAAGCTCCTAACATGATAGAATAAGGAGGTAAATCACTCCATTCTAAGCCTTCGTCTTCTTTATAGAGAGGAAGCCTACTCATTAAAATAGCTAAAGCTTGGAGAGCACTATTTGAGTTTCCTTGAAAATCTAAGACATTAAAAATACCATCATAAACTGAAAATTCTAATGTGCTTTTTCTATCTGATTTGATGTAAAATTTACCAAATAAATCTACCTCTACAACCCATTTTTCAATAAACTCTTTATCTCCGCATTTTACTTTGAAGGTTGAAGAATCCTCTACTTTAAGATGAAGTAAATCTTGAAGATAATTCACCGGAATAAAAGCAGAAATAACATCCCCTTTTTGGGGAATTCCAAAAGCTTTAAAAGATAACTTATCATCTCTCATTTTATAGTTAAGAAGTTGTGATTTTATAGTTTGACTTCCAGGTTCAGCTCCTCTTTGCACATTAAAATGAAGATGTGGGACTGCTGATCTTCCTGAATTACCAACTAATCCAAGTTTATCACCTTTAGCTATCCATTCGCCATTCTTTACCTTGATAGTACCTTTCTTGATATGGCAATACATAGAAAAGATGCCAAAACCATGATTAATTACAACAAAATTTCCCCAATTCTCTCTCGTGTTTATCTGCCCAATTGGATTATCTTCAATTCCATCAACAAAATTCACTACCCAGCCACTTGCTGAAGCTAATACAGGCTTGCCATAGCAGTAATAATCCTGAGTTTGACTTCCGTCACCACGATAGGTTTGACCCTCTTTATTTGCTATTTCAAAATCCCAGGCATAAGCCCATTGAAGTTTGTGAGTAATATCACCATGATTACCTTGCGTAATAACCCATTCTCCTACAAAAGGTAAGTAGAATTGAAGTCCATCAGCTTGATAGAATCTTCTCATCTTTGAATAGTAGTATTTTAGATTATCTTCCGGAACAAATATTCCGAAATTAGCCATATTAGGGTGTTTATCCTGCAATCTTAGCCTAAGAGCAATAACTATTACAATCACTGTGATATTCATAGGAAAAGCATAGGGGGCTACATAGTAATTCTCAAATAGAAATTGGAAAGCGTAAGTTATTATGAATCCTAACACACAAGCAAAACCGGCTATGATGTAAGATGTGAGAGAAGGAATTAAAAAGACTCCTCCAATACTCACAGCTATAAGCATTAAGTTAAAGGCTGTATAGGATATTTGATATAAACCGATGGTCTCTAAATAATCAGTATTGAAGAGAGAAACAAGGTAATAACTTATGCCAAAACCCATTAAACTAAGTAAAAAACCAATTCGAGAAGTAAGAATAAACGCGATAACAACCAAGATGCCAGAAATAATATATGGCGAAAAGAAGATACTACCCAAGCTTTGAAAATAGTAGGTTACAATGTTAGTAGCAAACATCTCATTGCTAAAAAAACTAAATCTTTCCTGCACTGCTGCAACTTCACCAATTCTCATGATGAAAAATGATAAAAGAATTGCCACAATAGAGAACGATATGCTCATTGACGGCATGTTTAAATAAGTTGTTGTTAGATAATTCAGAGTAATAAATAATAGAAGGGTAATTAGCGAGCTACCAAACAATATGAGCCAGTAAGTTGAAGTCCAGATAAGCTCATTTGGCATGAAAAATCCTACTCCAAGGCACACGAGCATACTATTAAAGCCGAGGATACCTGTTTTTGAATTCCAATCTTCAAAATTTAAAAAACGGGCAAAGAGAATAGCGATTAAGCCACCCAAAATACCTGTTATGCCTGTTATGGGTTCTATTAGAGTACTTAACAATATCAATATTCCAACTATCCTTTTCTCACTGAAAAGGATAGAGGAATAAGAATTTATTATTGAATACCCAAGATTTTTAGTTGCATTAAGAATAGCAGTCACTAAACAATCCTTAAGTATTCCGGTATTTTTTCTCTTGTATTTATGTCGCTTAAGCCTTCTCTCTCTCTGATTAAATTAACATCACCTGTTTCAGAGATTAAGCAAACTCCAGGACGGTATTCAATAAATTGCATCCACTGGGTAACATTATAAGCTCCTACTGGGAAGACAATTAATTGATCTCCAATTTTAAGGTCAGGATATGGTGTAGAGTGTTTAACAATATCTATATTCATACATAATGGACCATAGAATATTGTAGGTAGGGAAGTTCCAGATACAGGTTGCGCAGGGAGTATCTTGAGGTTATACCACCAAGTAGTAAATAAGATATTCACACCTGCATCTATTACAACAGCTCTTTCTCCGGTAGGTAAATCCCTTTTTCCTAACACCTGTGTAATGAGAGTTCCTGCTTCATCAACTAAAACTCTACCAGTTTCGAGAATTAATCTTGGCTCTTCATCTTTTACGAATTTCGATTCATTGAAAGCTTTACCAATAGCTGTTGCATACTGATCGAAACTCGGAGAAGAAAATTCTCCAGGAGTATATTGATTATGTAGAGTGTTGTTGGAAGCAAATCCACCGCCCAAATCTATGTACTCTACAACAATGCCAAAATTATCTTTCACTCTCTGAGCTAATTCTAAAAGCTTAGAAGCAGAAATATAATAAGGATTAGCATCAAGCATAAATGTACCAATATGGGCATGAAGGCCTATCAAGTCTAACTTATTCCCTTGAATCAATCTCTGCAGAGTTCTATAAGCTTCACCATTATCATAATTAAAACCAAATCTTTGCCATTGAGGGTAAATTCCTGTATCCATATTCACTCTAATAGCAACTTGTGGACGGATACCTAACTCTTCAGCCACCTCTTCCATCATGATTAACTCTTGGAAATGATCAATATGCACGATAACACCGTCTTCTACAACTCTTAGTAAGTCATCTTTTCTCTTACCAGGTCCGTTAAAAATAATATCTTCACCTTTGATACCAAGGTGTTTAGCCATTTCATATTCCATAATAGAGACTATTTCTGCTTTTGCACCTTCTTGATGGAATATAGAACATATTGCTCCAAGATAATTAGTTTTATATGACCAAGATACTTCACTATTACTATAAAATTTTTTAATGATAGAAGTAAGTTCTCGGTAGCTATTTCTAATCTTATTTTCTGAATAGACAAAAAGAGGAGAACCGTATTTTTCAGTTAAAACCTTTACTGGTATACCTTCAATTCTATCTTGAAAATTTATTGCATTTTTATTATAAGCAATTTTATTACTAAGTCCTGCTTGATTTCTCATTATTCTTGGTGGACTGTATTTTTTTCTCATTTTATCTCTCCTCTGATTAATTCTCCCATAGCTGATAATTGTCCCATTTCATTTATATCAGCAATAATATCTTCAGCATGTCTGATAAACATTGTACCGACTTTGTAACTTGTAAAAGGCTCAACTTCTTCATCTAATGCTAATTTAACAACCATGGCAGGTAGATTTTGTCCTGCACCTTCAGCTAATCTTATCCAAGCAGGAAAGCGAGGATTAATTTCTATTAAATAGAAGTTGTCTTTACTGTCTTTTATTAATTCTAATTCACAAGGACCTTGCCATTTCAATGTAGAAATAACATTTTGAGTAAACTCGTTAAGCTTTTTATTATTAACAACGACACCTCCAAAACCCTTACCTTTATCTGTAATAATAAGCTTTCTTTGAGGAATCATTCCTAAAATATTACCCTGCCCATCTCCAACAAGGGAGACATTGAATTCATCACCAATTACTTTTTCTTGAGCTAAAACAGGTAAGCCCCATTTGTCTTTAATTAAATTAAAATAATAGATAGCTTCATTGATGTTATTTGCTTGATAAGCTTCGTAGAGATTTCCTTTAATGAAAACAGGAAATTTAATCTCTTTTTCCAGTTCGAAAATCTTCCCAGCATCTACCAAGAACTCTGTTTTTGGAACTGCTATTCCTTTCTCTGGGAAGGTCTTAAAAATTTTGGCTTTATCACGTAAGATTAATTGCTCTTCACTTGGTAAAAAAGTTTTAATTCCTCTGGCTCTTAGCTCTTTTTCTAAGCGAATATAGCCGATTATCTCAGAATCTAAAGTTGGAATAAGAACATCAATCTTGGTTTTGGTAAGAATATAGTCAATTCGGTTTAGGATAGCATCTCTTCCTTCAGAAGGGTATGGCATCTGGTAAACTTCTTGGGCTAAATCAGGATAATAAATACCGGATTCTAAATTGTCATAGATAAGTCCTACAATCTTTCCTTTAAAGCCAGCATTGCGAATACTGCGTATAATTGGAACACCTGGTTGAGGATTATCGCCAGTTTTTAGACCTGAAACAGCAATGACCAGTTCAGGATGATTTAGATTAATAGACATTTTGTCGTTCCACTAAGTTGTAATTTTCTAAGACTCTTAAAAAATATTCTACATCAGATAGAGCTTCATCTCTAGCTACTTCAAATTCTTCAGTAATTTGAGCAACGATTTGTTCTACTTCAACGCCTTCGATAAGCTGATTAATAATCTGAATAGCTGTCTCATTTGCATTGTAACTATAACCTGTTGCCGGGTCGAATATAAACCCGCTTTGATTTATTGCTAAATCTGTTAGTTTTTCTCTTTTCATGATAAACCTTCTTTGGTTATTTTTAATTTAAGACTACTTCTCTGTAAAAATACTGCATTTTTTTTTAAAAAAAAGGAATTTTTTTTTAATATGTCAGTTTTTGTCCTGGATAAATTAAAACTACTCCACTCTTATTTTTCTGCAAATTGTTTTTTGCTATGAGAGTTTTTTGTGTTACTTTTAGCTTTGAACTAATGCTACTGATTGAATCACCTTTCTGGACAGTATAAACTCCATTCCCACTTCCAGAAACATTACCATAAAGTTTTAGCTTCTGACCTGGTCTAATCATATTAGAAGTCATACCGTTAAGTTGTTTAATTTTGCTAACTGTAGTTTTATATTTTCGTGCTATATCGTAGAGATTATCGCCTTTCTTAACAACATGATGAGTGAAATAGCCAGCATTTTTATTTAAGAATTGCTTTTCGAGTTCTGCAACTTTAATTGTATCTGGGATAGCATCTATCGGTACTAAAATATTATGATTCCCGGCAGGAAGAACAACATCATTAATTGCTGAATACTTCTGTCTGTTCTGACGATATATTTTTATCCAAGGATTTAATTCATAAACTGAACCTATATTAGTACCTTGAGCTTTTGCCCATTCATCTAATTTATAATGACCCTTGAGAGTAACTTCTACTACTTTTGTTTCTTCCAGAATATTAGGTTCTCTTTCAAACTTCTTGGCAAATATCTTCTCTTCATTTTCAAAAATATATTTTATAGCAATAGCTTTCCAAACATATTCATTTGTCTCTTGAGTTTTAAAGATTAAATCTGTAAATTTAGTGCCACCTTGAGCTTGAAGAACCTTATTAACATTTCCCATCCCAGCATTATAGGCACAGTAAGCTAATAACCAATCTTCAGCGCCCTTGTTGGAAAAATAACGGTAAGTATCATTTAACAGTTGAGCTGCCACTTGAGTTGATTTAAAGATATCACGTCTATCATCAACAAAATCATTTATCTGCATTTTATAATGTTTACCTGTACTGGGCATAATTTGCCATATTCCGTCAGCCCCCATAGGGGAGTGGGCTCGGTAGCTCAATCTACTCTCAGCAATTGCCAAATACTTTGTATCAATAGGTACTCCTGCTTTAGTAAAGATAGAATCCATTAAGGCAAAATAACGTCCCGAGCGAGGCATATAGCTCACTGCCGACTTTAACTCACTATTGTATGCCTTCTCAAATCTCTCTAAATTTCGCTCTATTGTTAAGTCAATTATCTGTCCTGCAAATTCTATTTCAGAAGGGAAACCTAGATCTGTAATAATTATATTATCTTTTAATCTACTAATTTCGAAAATCAAAGAATCAATGTGGGCATCTTTATCAGCTAATTCACCATATAATGAGTCAATTGTTGTTTGATAATTATATAATTTCTGATTTAATTCTAACTCTACTTTATCAGATTCTTCGGTATTCTCTTCGCTTTCTTCTGATTCAATTTCAAATGAACTATTGTTATCACTATTTGAGATAGACTCTTCCAACATAAAAGAAGTATTGCCTTCTTCTATTAAATTTACGAATGAACTGCAACCGCTGATAATAAACACCATTAATAATAGATATATGATTCTCTTCAATTTAAAATTACTCCATTTCTTTTAATCATTTCATTAAAATAGATATAGATAAGATGTCAATAACAAAAATATACTCAGCTCTAAATCTATAAATAGACTTAAGCAAGAAGAAGAATCTTCTTTATCAGTAACTCTTAATATCAGTAATTTAGGATATATCCGATGATTTAGTTTTCTCATATTCTTATTTTTTTATTTGCAATTCTTTCTTAACACTTTATATTAAATATAAAATTAGATTTTAAAAAAAGGAGTTAATGAAAATGGCTAAAATTACATTAAAAGGACATGAAATAAATACGATTGGAAATTTACCAAAGTTGGGTGATTTAGCACCTGAATTTATCTTAGTAAAGAATGATTTAGGAGAAGCTAAATTAAGTGATTATAGGGGCAAGAAAGTTATTCTCAACATCTTCCCAAGTTTGGATACTGGTGTTTGTGCAGCTTCGGTAAGAAAGTTCAATGCCGAGCTAAATAATTTAGAAAATACTGTAGTGCTATGTATCTCTCGTGATTTACCATTTGCTCAAGCCAGGTTTTGTGGTGCGGAAGGATTAGATAGAGTTATTACTCTCAGTGAAATGAGGGGGGAAGACTTTTCAAAGGCTTATGGTGTTAAAATCATTGATGGACCAATGGCAGGTCTAATGGCTCGAAGCGTCGTAATTATAAATGAAGAAGGTAAGGTAACTTATACTGAATTAGTTCCTGAAATTGTTCAAGAACCTAATTATAATGATGCTTTAGCTAGTTTGAAATAGAATTTAGTAGATAAAAAATTAGCCTGCGATTTTACTATTGCAGGCTTTTTTATTATATTTAAAAAGCTTTAACAAAAAAACTATTGACTTATCTTCTCTTATCTCAAGATTATTACAATAAGAATAAGAAATAGGGAAGTGATTAATGGTTAGACTATTAAGCAAAGAAAGAATTATCTATTATTTTGATTGGTTAGAAGACATATATTACAATGGGGAAGATGCAAAAGCTTTACAAGTTTTGACTTTAAGAAACCTCTTTGAATCTTTTTACGAAGAGATTAGCAGTGATTTTAAGGAGTCTTTCCCGAATTTATATAGCAGGTTCACATACTGTAATGAATATTATAATATAGATAATGATTTACAGGCTAATCTAAATGGTATAAGAATCTTCCTGAACAAAGTTATTCACAACGAAATAAAAAGTTTTTCTCAAAATAGAGTTAAGAGCTGTTTCTACTATCTTTATAATTTAATAACTAATTTTACTGAGCAGAGAGTAGTTAAATTAGAGTTAGAGTTTGATGCTGTGGAGATAGAAACATTCACAAAAATAAAGAAGAGTGGTCATATTCAAGTATCAGATTTAAGCATTGTTGTTGAGAGTTACGAGATAATTCAGCAGGAAGATAAGAGCTTTAAGAGTGAAATTACAGGTTATGAAAAAGATAGTGATGATGCCATTAAGATATTAGTGTGGGATTTAAAAGAATCTTCAAATCAGAAGGACAATTATCTATATGGTAAGAAGATAGGGAGTATAGCTAAATTATTATGGCAAGGCTGTAATCTATCTTTTTACAATATCAAACAGAATTCAAATGATGAAAAAGTTTTTTTCACTCAATCTAATACAAAAATTATCTTAGAAGCAGACTTTTTGCTTGATGCTACTACTGTTGCAAAGTGTTTTCAAAACAACAGTGCATATCACAAAATAGCGATTATCTCTCTTTTTGATAAGATAGGTATTTCTATTCCTATAGTTACTGGTAATTTTGTTAATCAAATGTTAGATAGAATGATAGCTTCTGATACTACAGATTTTACTAGTATTTTTAAGGAATGTGTCCATTCTTCTATTCTTACTTCTTTAAGTTTAGGGGTTAGTAATCTGCTGGATATAATGAAAGCTATCAAAAACAATCATTATCCTAATTTGCAGAATTTATGTGAAAAAATTAGAGATATAAAAATTACTACTGAACCAACTTTCTATTCTCCTCAGTATGGTTTATTTGGGCGTTTAGATGGTTTAATGGAGGGGGAGACTGATGACTCTAATCGTAGGTCTATCTTTGAGCTCAAGAGTGGTAGCCTTCCAAAGTATGGCGTTTGGATTAATCATGCGGTACAGGTTCATATATATGATATGTTGCTAAGTTCACTTTATGGTGAGAATAGAACAGGTAGCTCAATGATATTCTATAGTCAGGATAAGCAAGGTGAATTACGAAATATTGCTCCTGCGCCTTTTATGGAACAACATATTTTAATGGTTAGGAATTGCATAGTAAGTGAACTCAAGGCATTAGCTGAAGGAACAATTGATATTGTTAATTATCTTCAAAATATTGAATTAACCAGAGTTCCTAAGTTTAGTTTGGACAGATTTCAGATGTTAAAAGATGCTGTAGAAAATCTATCACAAGAAGAAAGAAGTTATTTTTCAAATTATTTGAGTTTTCTTTTTAGAGAAATATGGGCAAATAAAACGGGAGCTTATGTTTCAAGAACAGGGATAAAATCATCTAACTTAGGCTTTTGTTCTCTCTGGAGTTCTACTCTGATTGAAAAGAAGGAGAATCCAAGAGTATTAACTGACTTGAGATTCATTAAGCAGGAGGATAATCTCCTTATCTTCCAAAGGCAGGATAAAAATAAGACTTTAAGTTTGCGAGAGGGAGATAGAGTAATTCTCTATATGTATGATAGTAAGATATTATCTCAAGTGTTAAAATGTAGCTTGATTTATTTAGACTCAGAAATAGTAAGACTTGCTCCGAAAAATGCAGAAATAAGTAAGAACCTATTCAAAATACAGGATGATTGGATTATTGAAACAGATTCAGGTGATGCTAACCTTTATGGATTAATTAATTCTCTCTCAGAATTTATTCTTTCGCCTAATCAAAACAGAAATCTACTTATAGGGAAACTTGAACCGAGATATGATTTAAACTTTAAATACCAAGATGCAGATGATTACCTAAATCCAATTATCCAAAAGGCTCTGGCAGCTAAGGATTACTTCTTATTGCAAGGACCTCCTGGAACAGGGAAAACTTCATCATTCCTTTTAAAATCTATTATTTATTTAAATAATAGAACTACTGAAAAAGTACTAATTCTTGCCTTTACTAATCGGGCGATTGATGAAGTATGTCTGAAACTTAATCAAGCAGAGCTTAATTATCTACGCTTAGGTGCTCATAATAATGAAGCTATATCAACTCTCGCTAATCTTTGCGAGGATTCAGATAAATTACAGGAGATTTCTAAGGAGATTAATAATCATCGTATTTTCTGTTCAACTGTAGCATCCTATCATGCTCATAGGGAAGCTTTACATAATATAATTTCGTTTGATACTCTCTTTATAGATGAAGCGTCACAATTGATTGAACCTGAGCTTATTGGAATAACCAAGAATTTTAGAAGGTTTATCTTAATTGGAGACCAGAATCAACTCCCAGCAATTAGTATTCAAAGTGATTTAAATCAAGAGTGTCGTGTTCAAGCTTTAAATAATCTTAATATCCACAGTTATCGTCAGTCACTTTTTGAAAGGTTGTTTGCAAATGCCCAAGCTAAAGGATGGAGTCAGGCATATCATACTTTAACTTATCATTATCGTATGCACAGTAATATTGCAGAATTAATCAACCTGAACTATGATAATAAGTTACAAACAAGAATTGAGAGACAGGTATCAGATGATTTCTTCCTAAATTATTCTAATTCAAAAAATCCTATTGTGGAACATCTTTTAGCAAAAAGTAGATGTATTTTTATAGATATTCCTGATAAAAGTTCTAGTAAAGTTTCTGAGTTAGAAGCTAAAGTTGTGGCTAATCTGCTGAAAAGTATAATTGAATGTTGGGGGCAGAGACTTGGTCCAGAAACTCTTGGGGTTATCTGCAACTGGAGATCGCAAATTAATTTAATTAAAGAGATTACTGCAGAAATTATTCCCTCAAGGGAGCTAACTATTGATACAGTTGAAAGATATCAAGGCTCGGAAAGAGACATCATAATCTATTCATTAACAGTAAATTATCATCACCAGCTGGAAGTGCTACAATCACTCACCTCAAATAGAAAAGTTGACAGAAAACTAAACGTAGCACTTTCTCGTTCTAAGGAGCAAATTATTATTGTAGGTAATGCTTCAGTACTAAGTTCATTACCGCAATATGCTAACTTAATCGATAAAATAAAGCGTTCTTTCTTATATATAGCTTTTAATGAAGCCAAAGAACTCCTAATTAACTAAATGGAGAATAAATGAAAATAAATAATAATTGCATCTATTTTAAAGGTGATATGCCTTGTAAGCCTCATAAAGAAAAGGGGTATCACTGTAGTGACTGTCCTGATTTCATTCCTTTTGATAATCAAATTCTCATTATAAAATTAGGAGCAAGTGGAGATGTTCTTAGGACTACTCCTATTCTGCATTTAATCAGAAAATCATTTCCTCATGCTCATATAACCTGGATAACCAAGAGTGTTGAGTTTGTTCCGAATTCTCACGTTAACACTATTTTAAAATGGAATACTGATAATATCTTGTGGCTCAAGGCAAGAAAATTTGATATAGTCTATAATTTAGATAAAGATAGTGAGGCTATTGCCTTAGCATCTGTTCTAAAAACTACTCATCTCAAAGGTTATACTATCGATGAATGGGGAAAATGCCAGCCAGCTGACTCAGATGCCTGTCATAAATGGCAAACTGGACTTTGGGATGACTTGTGTAAAGCGAACACTAAAAGCTATCCACAAGAGATTATAGAACTTTGTGGTTTCCCTTATAATCATGAGAAATATATTATTAATCCACCAAATCCTATTTATCGATACGGTATTGATAATACTATGAAAATAGTAGGTCTTAATCCTGGATGTGGTAACCGGTGGTTAACAAGACTTTGGGGGGAAGATAACTGGATAAAACTTTGCAAAAAGCTTAATAAAAATGGTTTTACTCCTGTTGTTTTTGGTGGTGTTTATGAGAATGAAATGAATATGAGAATATCATCACGCGGAAGAGCTCTCTATTTCGGGGTTAAACCTTTAGAAGAATTTATTACAATCGTAAATAGTTGCGAATTAGTAGTAACCTCTGTAACTATGGCAATGCATGTAGCAATAGCTTTAGAAAAGAAATTAGTTCTTTTTAACAATATCTTTAATAAACACGAATTTGAACTCTACGGATTAGGTACTATTTTAGAACCAGACAAACCATGTAAATGCTGTTATAAGAATACTTGTGAAGAAGAATGTATGGAGACTATTCCTGTTGAAACAGTTTTTAATGAAATAGTTAAACTAATTGGTATGCCTTAATGAAAATAGCTTTTCTGGGACCTGCTTATCCGCTGAGAGGTGGCATTGCACAATTTATCGCTATTCTTGCTGAGAAACTACAAGAGTCTGGTCATGAAGTAAAGATATTTTCTTTTAAGAAACAATATCCAAAACTTCTCTTTCCTGGTAAAGAGCAGATAGAAAATAGTAAAATGGTAATTGATTTACCTATTGAATCCCCTCTAATCCCTTACAATCCTTGTACTTTTTCCAAAACTATCAGAGAGATTAAGGATTTTGAACCTGAACTTCTGATTCTAAAATATTGGATTCCTTTTTTTGCTCCAGCTTTTGGTTATATCATAAAAAGACTAAAAAAGAGACTCAAGCTTAAAGTCCTTTATATCATTGATAACATAGATTTTCATGAAAAGTGGGTGGGGGGAGACTTGCTAACCAAATATGCTTTAAAAAAAGCAGACTATTTTATCACAATGTCAGACAGTGTGAATAAAAGTCTGTTGAAGCTTTTTCCTGCTTTAGCCAAGGATAATGTATTCAGATTAAATCATCCTAACTATGACTTCTATGCTTCAAAGCAAAAACATAGTTTTGAGAAGCAAAATAGTCTACTTTTCTTTGGTTATATTAAGCAGTACAAAGGTTTAGATCTTCTTTTAGAGGCTATGCCAATTGTACTGAATAAGTTACCTGATTTAAAGCTAACAATAGCTGGTGAAGTCTATGGCGATGAATCTATCTATTTAGATATTATTAAAAAACATAATTTAGAAAAGAATGTTATTCTCCACAATAAATATATTTCAAATGAAGAAGTTGAAGATTTCTTTTTATCCGCAGATGTTTGTGTGTTACCTTACAAACATGCTACACAGAGTGGTATTATTCAGTTAAGTTATGCTTTTGGGGTACCAGTGATTGCTAGTGCTGTTGGAGGTATTCCAGAAGTAGTTCAAGATGGTAAAACCGGCTATTTAGTCCCTGCTAATGACATTGAAGCTCTTGCTAAAGCTATTATTGATTTTTACTCGAATTGCGATTTGGAAAGGAGTTTCGAATATATTTCTCAAGAAAATGCTAAATATTCTTGGAATCCTCTTATTGAGGTTATTGAAAAGCTATGAAAAGATTGCTACTCATAACCTATTACTTTCCTCCTTGCGGAGGTGCTGGCGTGCAAAGGTGGGTCCGAATCTTGAAATATTTGCCAGCTAAAGGGTGGGACATTACTGTTCTTACAACAAAAGATGGAGATTATCCTATTATTGATAACTCTCTTGGTAATGATCTTCCTGATAATATTCAAGTGGTAAGGACCAAAACTCCTATCTTTGGTAATATCTATAAGAAAATTACTAAAGATAAGCAAGGTATTCCTTATGGGACCTTGAACTCTAATAAGCACGATACTTTTCTCAAAAAATTACTCTATTGGGTGAGAATCAATCTTATTATCCCTGATGCTCGATTCTTATGGAATAAATATGCTTATAAAGAAGCTGTTAGACTACTCAAAATTCAGAAATATGATCTGGTAATAACAACTTCACCTCCTCACTCTACCCAGCTAATCGGACTTAAATTACATAGAAAATTTAAGACTAAATGGGTTACTGATTTCAGAGACCCCTGGGCTGATATTTTTTATCTTAAATTAGCCAAACAGGACAAATTATCATATACGGTAAATAAACATTTAGAAAAAAAAGTTATTCATAATGCAAGTCTTAATTTGATTGTTTCAGACTCCATAAAAGAAGATTTTCCTAAAGGTAAGAAAATAACTTTAACTAATTCATTTGATCCTGCTGATTTTGTTAATCATAAAAAAAGGACAAGTGATAGATTCAGAATTAAATATGTTGGAAAAATTACTGAGGCGCAAGATATTAATTCTATTATCACAGCCTTAAATAATCTACCTGACTTACATGAATATATTGAGTTTACTTTTATTGGTACTTATGAAAGTAACCCTTTTAATACTGATTATCCAATAGTTATAAAAAATTATCTTCCTCATTCCGAGGCGATTGCTGAAATGATGAATTCTGATTTATTAATCCTACTCATCAATGATTATCCTCAGAATAAAGGAATGTTAACTACCAAACTTTTTGAGTATCTCGGAGCTGAAGTGCCTATTCTCTGCATCGGTCCCCAAGATGGCGATGCCAATAAGATTATTCAAGAATGTCGAGCAGGTGAATGTGTAAGTTATAGGATGTTAACTATTTAAAAATTATTATTCAAAAATTCTTTGATAAGTGGAATAATGATTTACTCTTAACTTTTAACAGCAACAAAAACTATTCCATTGTTGAACAAATAGATAAACTTGACCAAATCTTAACAAATCTAATATCCAAAGTTTGAACAATAAACGATTCTAACTGCTTATTTTTCATATAAATAAAAAAATAGTAAAAAAACTATTGACAGGAAAATGGTAATTCTATTTTTTCACTTATATAAAATTATTTTCAAAAAATAAAGATAGATTAATTGGAGGAACAATGCCAAATAGTAAGTCTCCCGAAAAGAGATTAAGACAGGAAGCCAAAAGAGCTGCGAGAAATCATTATGTGAAGAAAACTTTATCTACTCTTGATAAAAAGATGCATTCTAATATATCATTAGATGAAAAACAAGAACTTATTAGTACAATATTTTCTAAATTAGATAAAGCTGCAAAAACTAATGTTATTCACAAGAGAACTGCTTCTAGAAGAAAAGCTAGAATTGCTGCTTATCTTGCCAAAGAATATAAAATAAATGCAGAATAAGTTTATTACAAAATAAAAAAAGAGGTTGGAAACAACCTCTTTTTTTTGCCCCCAAAACTCATTTTAAAGCCTTATGAGAGTAACACTAAATTCGCCATGGTTACTATCTCAACACAAATTCGATGAATAATGCTGAGACTTCCATAGGCCAAACAGCTTGCATACACTTAAGGTCATATTTCATCATTTAAAGCCAAACATTTCAGTAGATCTTTGAGAATAGCACTATATTCATTTGCAAAAGCATTTTACATAATTTCTCAGAGTATATATATTATACGCTGATAAATTATGTAAAACCTTTATCTAAAAGAATCTGCACTCTTCTGCAAAGCTCTACTGCACCATTCGGGTTAAACATTGAGACTGTTCAGAATAAATGACTGATAAATAGTGCTTTTATTTTTCAAATGGTATAATTAGTGCACACTTTTTATTTATTATCCTACATTTTTGAAATTGATATCTGCTTGATTACATTACTATATCTCTAATATCCGAATAATGCATCTTATATCCCACAGGGATGCTATATAATAGGGAGTGTTAGCAAGACACTCCAAAGAATGTTTGTAAAAGTGAGCCCTGGAGGGGCGATATATCCTTCTTTATAAGTTAGATAAAAAAATTGCCCTAGTTGATCTAGTCAGATTCGATAAAAACAATTCTTCAAGATGGATCAAAACAAGATTTCCCGAGTTAAACCTTTTTTCTTGGCAAGAAGGTTACGGTGCATTTTCAATTAATCCTGAGCAAAGTTATGCTGTTATAGGATACATTCAAGACCAAGAAAACTACCATCACAAAGTCTCTTTTCAAAATGAACTAATCTATTTCTTGAAAAAGTATAAACAATATTATGATGAATGTTATATCTGGAAATAAATTCGTATTTGATTAGGATATGTCGCCCCTCTAGGGCTCACTTCTGCTCGTATCATATGGAGTGTCTTGCGATCACTCCCTATTATATGTCATCCCTTGGGGATTTTTAAGAATTTCCACGCTATCGCTTGGAAGCGATTGTGGTCATCCACAATTCCAGTGAAGAGGCTTTGCTATCAATATACAATCATTATAAAATGTCAAGAAACCTGAAGATATGCAATATTATTGACTTCGTTAAGGATAAACTATTGAAGAAGGTGGCTTGATCGTTGAACAGTCTTGAAATACCTTAATATAAAAAAAACTCTTTTTTATATTGACAAAAATCTCTCTTACTATTGAATAAAAAAAAGGCTAACAAGTTATAAGTGGAAGGAGATAATTATGTTTCTTAAGAGAGTAGAGATAGATAGATTCAGAAATTTCCAGAATGCTGAAATTGAGTTTAGTGAAAATAACTATTCAAAAGTATATTCAATTTCCAGTATAAATGGTGGAGGAAAAAGCACTTTATTACAATTTATCTATATTATGCTAACATGTTTTAGAGACAAAAAACTGCATAAATACATAGTTAATCTTTTAGAAACGGAGAAATATCCTGCTGATTACCAAAACAGAATTGCCAGGTTCGTTATTTTTGACCAAGATGAAATTGATTTAGAATATATGGTTTTACCTGCTGAAAATGACTTATTTAACTGCAATTTATTAGAAGAATTAGAGCTATTAGCAAATGATATAAAGACCCATCAAGAGGATTTAAAGCATTCTGCTGAGTTTATTCGATTTAAGCGTGAACTCGCAAACTCAGATTCTGTTACTAATGAGTTAAGAAGTTTAGCTCTTAAATTCTCACCCAAAGTTATATTCCCTAAAAGTAAAGATTTTGATATCTATAATAAAGTGAAAATCTCTGATAAATTAAAAGATTTTGAAGTTTTTGCAGACTATATTCAGAAGCGAGATAATTATATAATTGAAGACAATTCAGAAGCCATGAATATAAGAAAAAATGAATTAAACGAAGCTATGAGACTTCAGAAAGAGCAACTCAAGTCAGAAGGTTTTAATTATATAACAACCTTTGCTGATAATAAGCTACTCTTATTATTGAAATCGAATGTGGGTAACGAAATCTTAGATAAAATTTCTCATACTGTATATCTTAATGGACCTGATACTCAGATTTATCTTTTTATGTCTAAAGAAGATAAGCAGACCTTGTTAAATAATTCAACAGTAACTCATTATTTTGATTATGATAAATTTGGTAATGAAATCTATGTTGCTAATAACTACAATGATCGAATTCGTAAGGTTAAAAATGACTTAAAACACTATAATACTTATGATTTTGTTTCTAAGAAGATTATTATTAAAGCCTGCAAAAGAGCCTTTGAGGAAGATAACAAAGAGAAATTACGTACTAATAAGTTCGGTTGTCACTATGATGAATTTATTAAGGATTTAAATACTTTCTTCGATGATAAAAAAATAGTGATTAGTGATGAAATGAGTGATGTGAAATTCTATCTCACTTCAGAAGAAAAAGAGTTGAGTCCTGAAGATTTAAGTCATGGAGAACTCAAGAGATTAAGCATATTTATCTGGTTGAAATATTTGATTGAAAAAGGTGCAATTATTCTGATGGATGAAATCGATATTGCTCTTCATCCTAAATGGCTCTATTGTATTTCCAAAGATTTAGATAAATGGGCCAATCATAATCAAGTTATACTTGCTACTCATTCCCCTCAAATTGTGAGTTCTACCTATTATAAGAATATTATTAAATTAGAAAATGAAAATTCAATTGTGAAAGTGAAAAAGTATATTAAACCTCCTGTTGATAGAGATATTAATGCCATAGTAAGAACTATTATGGATGCACCTGATTTCCCAATTGAGTTATTAGACTTACATAAGAAATATAGAAAATTAGTTGATGAAGGGAAAGCTGATACTCCTGAAGCTAAAGAGTTAAGAGAAGAGATTCTTGAACATGAGAGTGAAAACTCAGCTTTCTTCCAAGATATAGACTTTGATTTGGGTCTCATGGAATGAAGTATGTAAGGAAAACTAAAGCCCCAAGATTCTTTAAGCTCGATACTCAGCATTTAAAAGATTGGGGAAAATATAAGTCAAAAAAGAAACGAGATTTAAAACTTCATATTCTCAGAAATGAACAATTCTTTCTCTGTATCTATTGCGAAGGGAAAGTGAGTATGAAGACTTCCCATATTGAACATCTCAGACCTAAAGACGTTCATAAGTATCCCGGTAAACTCTTTGATTATCATAATTTAACTGTTTCCTGTAACGGAGATTGCCAAGATTTATGCTTAGATGATCAACCCCATACTTGTGGTCATGTTAAAGCTAACCTCTACGATGAAAAACTTTTTCTAAATCCAACTGAATTAGAAGATATCGAAGATTACTTTGTTTATGACAGCGATGATGGACGAATTTTGCCCTCCGAAAAAGCTCCTGAAAGAGCAATGTATATGATCTATACAGTTCTAAAACTTAATGAACCCCAACTCTGTATGGCTCGTAAAATTGCTCTGAAAACTCTACAAAGCAAAGTCGCTACCTATCCTAAAGATAAAAGGAAGGCGGTTTTAACAACTCTTTTAAGAAAACAAACTATTGCCTTTATTAGTTTTCTGAGATATCGATATAGAAGTTTACTTCAGAGTTAAGAATTGAACTGTGAATGCTTGCATCCTTGCAGGTATTAAATGACCTTTCACACGAATTACTCTGTGGTTGAATCGTGGATGTGTTTAATCTAACTAATTGATAGATAGAATGTTTTGTGTTAACTAACTAAGTTTATGCACATTTTTAAAGGCTCTCTCTCAAGTAGAGTGGGTAACATGATAAATATTGTCGTAAAAAGTTAACAAATTTAGGGTCTACTTAAGGAAGTCAATACACATTTAATCCCGAAGGGATTTTAATCTAACTGGCAGGGTTCGATAGACCCTGTACAAGAATTCCCCTACAAACCTAAGCCCCAGAGGGGCGATTATACATCTTACTGATCAATGTAAATAGAGGGTTAAACTCATTTAACAAGTTTTTTATGTAATAATAAGTACAATAAAAATAAATCTGGCAAAATGAATATTGTCGCCCCTTGAGGCTTCGTTTAAACTATGCCATCACAAGCCAGGGCTGAGATTTAGTTAGTAACTGTAACAGCGTCTTCGAACACTGTCTATTATATCTGCATCCTTCTGGGATTTTAAGAATTTCCAAGCTTTGCTTGGGGCATAGAGAATCTCCACCGTCCGACTGAAGAGGCTAACATCTAACTGACAAAAAAGCAATATTACCAATAAACAATTATAGTAAAATGTTAAGAAAACCTAAAGATGTGCAATATTATCGACTTCTTTAAGGATAAGCTTCTAGGGAGGGTTGCTTCATGATCGAACAGTCTCGTTAGCAGATAAGGAATAAAAATAATAATTTAATTTGACAGTTATACCCAATCCTATTATTATTACTAAAATGACAAAATCCTATGGAGGAAAATATGAAAGTAGAATCCTTTGACAAAGTTAAATTAGAAGATGTAAATGTAGAAGGTGCTGTCGGAACTAAAATTAGATGGTTAATCTCTCAAAAAGATGATGCTCCAAACTTCGCTTTAAGAATGTTTGAAGTTCAACCTGGTGGTATGACTCCTTTTCATAGCCATGCTTGGGAACATGAAGTATTTGTACTTGAAGGTGAAGGCGAATTAGTGCTTGCTGGTGAAAAGAAACCTTTTAAAAGATATGATGTTATTTATGTAGATCCAGAAATATATCACCAATTCAAGAATACAGGGGAAACTGTAATGAAATTCCTTTGTATAGTACCACATGAAGATGCTCCTAAAAAGAAGAAAAATGAAAGTACTGGTAATCCATTCGCAGCTGGTACAGCTAATAATTGCTAAAAAATAAAGGACAAGATAATGAATAAAAAATTAAAAGAATTCTATAAAAATTTAGTTACAGCTCAAGGTCCTTCAGGTTTTGAGTATGCAGGACAAAAAGCTTATTATGATTTTGTAAAAGATTATTCTGATAAGGTTGAATCAGATATTAATGGTAATGTAGTAGCTACTACAAAGGGTAAGACAGACTTTTCTGTTATGATTGCTGGTCATGGCGATGAAATTGGCTTTATGGTTAATCATATCGATGCTGAGGGCTATGTTTATGTTAGAGTATTAGGTGGACTTGATGTTACCCTTTTACCTGGCTTAAGAATAAGCATTGTTCACGAAGGCGAAATAGTTAGAGCTATCTTTGGTAAAAAAGCTGCTCACATGGTAAAAAGTGGTGATAAAGCTCCTGACAAAATAGAAGAACTCTGGTTAGATATCGGAGCTAACAATAAAGAAGAAGCTGAAAAAAGAGTGGCTATTGGTGATTTTGGAACATTCACTCCAGGCTATGAAGAGCTTACTGATGATATCGTAGTAAGTAAAGCTGCTGATAACAAAACAGGTGTTTTTGTTGCAGCTTTAGTGCAATATTACCTATCTAAAGAGAAAGAACAAATTCTTGCAACAGTGCATAGTGTATCAACTGTATGTGAAGAGTCTAATGGTAAAGGTGCTTATACTATAGCTGATACTTTAAAGCCAACCATCGGAATAGCTGTTGATGTAACTTTTGCATCTGATCACCCTGGGGTTGATAAGAGAATCTTCGGTGATATTAAAATTGGGGCTGGTCCTGTTATTGCTATGGGCTCTTCTTTAAATCCTAAAGTATGGAAGATGCTTATCGAAACTGCTAAAGAAAAGAAGATTCCTTACCAAGTAACTGTTGATACTAACAGAACTGGTACTGATGCTGACTCTTTCTTTAAACTCAATGGTGGTATTGCTACTGCTGTAATTTCTATCCCTAACAGATATATGCACTCTCCAAATGAAGTTATTTCTCTTAAAGATTTAGAGAATACTGCAAAATTAATCTTTGAATTTGTGAAGAAGATAGAAGCGGATATTGACTTATATCCTTTCCATCTTAACTAAATCAAGTAAAGATACAGTAAAAGACCCTCATATATGCCAATGTGAGGGTCGTTTTTTTTAATTTATAATTCAGATTAATAATTAACTTAGAGAAGAAATCTATCCACTAATTACACTAATTACACGAATAAGAAAGAAAAAGAAGAATTAGCCACCGAATACACCGAAAAGATAATATAGAGAACGTAACTCTTACCCTACCAAGGGGTGTTGATATAATAGGCAGTGCTCGAAGACACTTAGAGAAAAATGAAAGGCTCTCTCTCAAGTAGAGTGGGAATAATTGAGTTCATGTGTTTGTTTTTTTATCTAAAAGAAGATGTCCACTTCAGCAATATCAATAGTAATGTCGCCCCTCCAGGGCTAAGGTATATCTTGGGCTAATATATACAGGGTCTAACGAACCCTGCCTATCAAATGACATCCCTTTGGGATTGAATAGATATTGAATCCCCAATAATAAAAACAGAAGACTTAAAAATTATTTATCACATTTCCCACTCTACTTTGGAGAGAGCCTTAATAATTTGATGAAATGCACTTAGATTAGTATTTTTGTAAGCTCTTTAAGTAGTATGATGAATAGTTTGAATGCACAAATACATCCTCTATCAAAAAAACATTGACACATTTCTATTATCCTTGATAATAAATTTTATCTTTATAAAAATAATCAAGGAAATAATTTATGATAGAAGTTAAGAATTTAACAAAACAATTCACTCAAAAGGATGGAGACCTTTTTACTGCAGTAGATAATGTCTCTTTTCATGTTAATAAAGGTGAAATTGTTTGCTTACTTGGAGTGAATGGAGCTGGAAAAACAACAACTATGAGAATTCTTTCAACTGTATTTGAACCTACTTCTGGCACAGCAGAGATTGAAGGTTTTGATATTGTTAGTCAAGGACATGATGTTCGTCGTAATCTTGGATTCCTCTCAGGAGACACAGGATTATACACTAGATTGAAAGTGAAAGAGTTCTTAAGATATTTTGGTGACTTATATGGTTTAGATCGCCGAGTAACTGATGATAGAATTGAAGAAATGGCTGATATGTTGGATATGAGAGAGTTTTTAGATAAAAAGATTGACTTTCTTTCCACCGGTATGCGTCAAAAAGTTTCTATTGTTCGTTCCATAATTCATAATCCTCCAGTGATGATTCTTGATGAACCAACTTCTGGATTGGATATTCTTACTGCTAGAAACATCGTTTCTTTTATCAAAAGATCAAAAGAAGAAGGAAAGAGCGTCCTTTTCTCAACTCACATTATGAGAGAAGCTGAAAGATTAGCTGATAGAATCGTAATGATTCACCAAGGGAAAATTTTAACTCAAGGTACTTTAGAAGAACTAAGAGAAGAGACTGAATTATCAGATTTGGATGATATTTTTGTCTATTTTGTAAATAAAATGACAGAGGACGAGGTGGCAGAAAATGAATCATAAAAAAGTAAGGAAAATATATTTTAAAGAACTTTTAGAAGTTTATCGCGATAAGAGAACCCTCTTTTCTACAATCCTGTTACCCATAATTCTCTATCCTGTCTTGTTCATTGGAGTCTCTTCTTTGATGACACGTCAAACTCAGAAAATGGAAGAAGAAACCAAAGTTATTGCTTTAGAGAATTTTGATGATTATGCCAGTTATGGCAATGAAGAATTAGATTTTGTTGTAGAAAATATTCAACAAAAACTAGCTTCTGATGATAAGATAAAAATTTTTAATGGAGAAACTGAAATAGATACTCTGCTAAAAGATGGAGTGATTCATACTATTGTCAGATTAGATTCAATCTCTTTTAAAGAACCTCAAACTTACTATTTTGAATATAAATATGATGGTTCCAATGATAAAAGTAGTATTGCTTTAGATAAGGTTAAATCAATAATTAGTGATTTTGAAAAAGACTTAATTAGAATACGCTTGAGTAAAATTACTGACTTAGCAGAAGATGATGCCTACTTAAACCCTCTTTCGCAAGAATCCAAGCTGACAAACGTAGCTTCCTCCCAGCAGATGTTAGGTATGATTGTTGGTAGAATATTACCTTATCTTCTCATAATGCTTCTGATTAGTGGTGGTGCCGTTGTAGCAACAGATTTAGTTGCAGGAGAGAAAGAACGTAAGACTTTGGAAACTCTCTTAGTCTCATCAGTATCACGAAATGAAATTGTCATGGGTAAATTTCTTACTATCGTTACTGCAAGTTTAGTGAATGTTGTTGTAAATATGATATCCATGTATTTCTCTTTCAAACTAATGATAGGGCAGACAGGCTCTTCTATGGTTGGGGCTAATATTCCATTATCTTCTTTTGTGTGGGTTTTACTCTCTTTATTACCTTTAGTATCTTTAATCAGTGCAGTACTCTTGATTATCTCAACCTATTCTCGAAATATAAAAGAAGCCCGTTCTTATGAAAGCCCTCTAATTATGGTAGCTATGATGTTAGCAATGGTTTCAATGTTCCCTGGTTTTGAAATGAATAAAGGATTAGCTCTGATACCGATTATTAATATCTCCTTATTGTTTAAAGAGATTATGCTTACTGGAGTTAATTATATTCATTTTGGCTTTACTGTAGGTTCTACTATAATCCTTAATATTATCGCAATTACAATGACTATCAAAGTTTTTGCCTCAGAAAAAGTACTCTTCAGGACCCAAACAGAGACTTCATTCTCAGGTTTAAAAAAGAATAAAGCACAACTATTAACTCCTGCAATTGGTTTAGTAGTCTATATGATTATGATTGGCTTACTCTATTATGTTGGTTTTAGATGGCAAGGAAAAGCTTTTGTTGACGGAGTAGTTGATCAAGAAATATTAATGCGCGAGGTCTTAAGAACTCAAGTAATTATTATCGGTTTGCCTGTTCTTCTTTTCGTAAATCTACTTTTTAGAAAAGGTAAGAAAAGTGGCGATAAAAAAGAAGCAAGAACGGAAATAAGAAACTTCTTAAGATATAAATCATTCAAATTTAGTAATTTAGTTTTAGTTCCTTTACTTTCAGTACCTGCAATAATTATCTCCTCATGGCTTACTAAGATAGTTAACTACTTCTATCCTATTCCTGAAGATTATTTTGCTGGAATGATGGAGTTGATGACAGGAAAAGAGCTTCCTTTGCTTATTCTTATTGGTGTAATTGCCTTAACTCCTGCAATTTTCGAAGAACTGTTCTTTAGGGGATTACTACCCCGCTTCTTTGAAAAGAAAGGTGTTTGGACTACTATCATTATCACTGGTGTGCTCTTTGCACTTTTCCATTTAGATTTCTATAAAATACTTCCAATTACTTTCTTAGGATGTTGGTTAGGATACCTACTCTTCACAAGCAGAAGTATCTATATACCTATGTTAGCTCATTTCTTGAATAACTTCTTAGCGATAATGCTTGGTCAAGAATTTATTCCAAGCAAATATGTAAGCTATGTTGAGGGGAATGACTTAACTTCTATATTGATTTTAACAGGCTCAGTTGCCATCTTTATAATAATAAATTTTATAATATATAAAACAAACAAAGGTTTCGAGGAGATTTAATAATGTGTGGAATCGTTGGTTATTTAGGGAAAAACAGTGCTGTCCCAATTGTTTTAGCAGCACTCAAAAAGTTAGAATATCGTGGATATGATAGTTCAGGAATAGCTATTTATAATAAAGATGAACTCAAAGTTTTTAAAGAAGCAGGTAAAATTATTGAATTAGAATCATCACTTCCTCAACCTGACTTAACTATGTCAAATATTGCAATTGCTCATACCCGTTGGGCAACTCATGGTGAACCAACTAAGCTAAATGCGCATCCTCATCAAGATAAATTGCATAACATAGCCTTGGTTCATAATGGGATTATCGAAAACTATAAACAGTTAAAAGAAATTCTCAGTGAGCATGATGATTTTGTTGAAGGAGAAACAGATACTGAAATCTTAGCTCATGTTATTGGCTACTTTTATAATAAGCATAAATCGCTTGAAGAAGCAGTTCGTTCTGCTCTTCATTTGGTTGAAGGAACTTATGGTATAGCAATATTTTGTAAAGATAATCCTAAGCAAATAATAGCAGCCAGAAAAGGTTCACCCCTAATCTTAGGAGTTAGTAAAGATGCTTATTTCATTACTTCAGATGTGAATGCTATTCTTACTCACACTAATCAAGTTATCTATCTTAATGACAATGAAATTGCTGTGATTAATGAAGATAATTATCTCATTTCAACCCTCGACAATGTCCCAGTTGATCCAGAAATAGCTACTATTGAATGGGAAGCTTCAACGATTGAAAAGAATGGATTTAAACACTTCATGCTAAAAGAGATTTTTGAACAATCAACCACTGTTAGGCATGCTTTTAGAGGTAGACTATATGATAGTATGGCTACTGCCCGTCTTGGTGGTTTAAATATGCTTCCTTCTGATTTAAGAAAAGTAAAAAGATTGCAGTTATTAGCTTGTGGTACATCATATTATTCATGCTTACTTGGTAAGTACCTAATAGAAAGAATGGCTCGTTTACATGTGGAAGTTGAATATGCAAGTGAATATAGGTATCGTAATCCTATCATTGAAGATGATACTTTAGTTTTTGTGGTTAGCCAATCTGGTGAAACAGCTGATACATTGGCTGCCATGAAAGAGGCTAGTGCAAAAGGTGCAAAGGTTATGGGTATTACAAATGGTATCGGTAGCACAATTGCACGTGAGTCTGATGGTGGTGTCTATATCTATGCTGGAGCCGAAATAGGCGTAGCTTCAACTAAAGCCTTTACATCTCAAGTAACAATTCTCTTTCTCTTAGGGCTTCTTTTGGGTAGAATGAGAGGAATTTCACCTGTAGAAGGTATTGAGTATATTAAAGCACTCCGAAAAATCCCAGAGCAAATTGAAGAAATTCTTAAACTAAATGATAAAATTAGAGAAATAGCAGCTAAAATCAAAGACTCAACCAATGCTTTATATCTCGGACGTGACCTGCATTTCCCAGTTGCCTTAGAAGGAGCTCTGAAACTTAAAGAAATTTCCTATATCCATGCCGAAGGTTATCCAGCTGCTGAGATGAAACATGGTCCAATTGCCCTTATCGATGAAAATATGCCTGTGATTGCTATTGCACCTAAAGATGTTTTGTATGATAAAATAATTTCCAATTTACAGGAAGTTGTTGCTCGGAAGGGAAGACTATTTACAATCATCACTGAATCAGACGAGCAGATTGAAAATATGTCAGAAGAAGTAATTATTGTACCTAAAACTTTAGCTGACCTGCAACCAATCTTAACAGTTATTCCTCTCCAGCTCTTAGCATATCATGTGGCTGACTTACGGGAACTTGATGTTGATCAACCGCGCAATTTGGCAAAAAGTGTAACTGTTGAGTAAAACAAATAGTACATTTTGAAATATAATCTCAGAAAAAAATAGAAATATTAAAAAAAAACTTGCATTGTTGACTATATATTATAAATTGTCATTAGTAAATTATCTATTGGGATATTACAATAGTATTGGTATCCCAGTAAATAAAGATTTATTGTATTAGAAATTATTTACTTGGAGGAAATAATGGTTAATAGAGCTAAGGAATTTGTTAATGTTTTGGATATTTTGCAAGATAATTTATCAATCAGGGATGCAGAATATAAAAAATGTCCTGATTTAACAAAAATTGATTGCTTTTTATTGCAATTCCTTTATAATACTAAAGGTAAGGTGATAATGAATGATTTGGCTGGTATAATGCAAGTATCACATAGCCGTGTTACACGTTTAATGGATAATTTGTGTAGTTTAAATTTAGCCAAAAGAGAACATTCAGAAGAAGACCGAAGGCAATGGTATGCTGTTCTTACTCTGGAAGGAGAATATAGAGCAAAGATGATATCTGATGCTGTAATAAATCATCAGAAGAAAGTTCTGAACTTAATACCAAAAGAAAAATTGGATGAAATGTTAGAATTTTTAATCCTATATACCAAGGCTTTTGAGAATATCACCCAAAAAATTGTTAAAGAAGGTGAAAAATAATGATTGTTAAGACAACATGGAATGATAACATGGAGTTTGATTCCGTAATTAACGGCCATCATGTTATACTTGATGCTAATTCTGAAGTGGGAGGACACGATAAGGGTCCAAGACCAAAAGGATTAATGCTTACAGCTCTTACTGGTTGTACAGGTATGGATGTCGTCTCTATTTTAAAAAAGATGAAAGTTGAAAATTATAAGTTTTGGATGGATGCAGATGCCGACCAAACAGATGAACACCCTAAATATTATAGCAAAATATATTTAACCTACAATTTTGTTGGAGACGATTTGTCTGTTGATAAAATTAAAAAAGCTGTAGGTCTTTCTGAGGAAAGATATTGTGGAGTTTCATTTATGCTTAAAAAAGCAGCTGAATTTCAAACAAAAATAATTGTTAATGGTGAGGAAGTATGAGAAAATCTATATTAGTATTAACTATGATATTTCTTTTGATTTCAACTTTTAGTTGTGCTCAAGAAAAATCAAAAGTTGTTGAAAGCTCTAATCAAATAGAGTGGATAGAAGATTATGATTTAGCGCTCGAAATTGCTAAAGCAGAAAATAAAGTTGTATTAATAAACTTTACCGGCTCAGATTGGTGTAAGTGGTGTATAAAATTAGTTGATGAAGTTTTTTCAAAAGAAGAGTTTGCAAATTACGCAACTGATAATTTAGTAATGCTCAAGATTGATTTCCCAACTACTTTTCAGCAACTTCCTCAAGAAGAACAGATGAAGAGACAACAACTACAACAAAAATATGGAGTTAAAGGATATCCTACAATCTTGTTAACTAACTCTAATGGTCAAGTAATAGGTCAAACTGGATACCAACAGGGTGGACCTGAGAAATATGTTGAACATCTCCAAAAGATGATAGACAAGAAATAAATTGATTAATGAATATAATTGATAAAGTCCTCTAAATTTAGAGGACTTTTTTTATATATTCTGAATAATTGCTTGATATTTAAATCAAGATTTATAGCATCTTAGATAGTATTAGTATTTAGCTTAATACTAAAATCTAAAGCATCCAAAAGAAGGTTAATAGTAGAACTGAACTGTTATATATTGGTATTCCAGTCTCTTATACTAAAATATAATGATTAGGAATAATGGCAGAAGAGATTAATAAAGATAAATTTTTTAGCATCTTGGATAAATCATTTGACAATAAATAATCTTCTTACAATCTTGTAAAAAAAACATAGGATAAGGTATGAAAAAGAATAAGCTAAGCCCCTATTTATATATTTTACCAGCAATGATAATAATTATTGCCTTTAGGTTTGTACCGATATTACTGTCGTTCATAATAAGTTTCTTTGATTGGAAGCTAACGGGAGTTGATAAATTTGTTGGATTTGCAAATTATGCAAAATTATTTACTGATCCTGAATTTCTTCAATCAATGACTAATACGATATGGTTTGTGGTTATGGTTGTTCCAGCCACAGTTATTTTATCACTGCTTTTTGCTGTATTACTAAATAATATTAAATGGCTACGAGGTTTTTTTCGTACTGCCTATTTTTTACCCTATGTTACCTCTATGGTAGCTGTTTCAATTGTCTGGAAAATTATTTTTCAACAAAGAAGTGGTTTGTTGAATTATTTTTTAGAGGGCATCGGCTTAGAACCCCTCAAATGGTTAAATGAACCAACTGGGATATTTACTCTTTTATTCCAAAATTTCAATATAACCCTACCTGATTGGATGGGTGGACCTTCTTTAGCACTTTTTTCCATAATGATAGTAACTGTCTGGAAAAGTATAGGATATAATACTATAATTTATCTTGCAGGTCTTCAAAATATCGCCAAAGAATATTATGAAGCTTCTTCTATAGATGGTGCAAGTAAACCAAGGCAATTCTTCGGAATTACTTTGCCCTTAGTTTCACCAACTACTTATTATGTTTTAATGATGACAACTATTGTTACCTTCCAATCATTCTCACAGATATATTTAATGACCGGTACCCCTGCAGGTGGTCCTCAAGGAACTACATCCCTTATTGTATATTATATATTTGAAGCAGGTTTTATAGATTTAAACTTTAGTTATGCTAATGCTATTGCTTTAGTATTATTTGTAGTGATTCTACTTTTAACACTTATCCAAAAACGCTTAGAAAAGCATGTGACTTACGAATAGGGGAGAGCTACAATGAAGAATACACCTTTTAATGTTTTGATTTATACTTTACTTATTGTCTTAGGTATTGTTATGGTAGTTCCTTTCTTATGGATGATTAATACAGCCCTTAAAGATCAGGTTGAAATTAATGATGGAAATATTGGTTTTAACTGGGTCAATAATTCTACATACATTTTGGAAAATGGGTCTCCTGTAAGAATTAGTCGTGCTTTGGAAGTAGGTGATTCTGTGTTAGTTAGTACTTTTACTGAAGATGGTAACATCGCTAAACATCCAGAAAACCTAAAAAGAGAAATAGCTTATGATTTAGATTATAAATACAGATATGATGATGGCACAGTTGAAGAGAGAACGAAGAGAGTAATTCTCTCTGATAATGCAAAGTTGGAATACAAGATTGTGCATAAAGATGATATTAAAGAAGAAAGTTATATTAAACCATTCTTTGGTAACTTTGTCCGAGCTTGGAATAAAGTTCCTTTTGGTTTGTATATTAAGAACACTCTATTTGTAGCTTTCATGACTTTAGTAGGTGTTCTATTCACATCATCTTTAGCTGCTTATGCTTTTGCAAGAATGAATTTCTTTGGAAAAGACTTCCTATTTTATTTATTAATTAGCATGATGATGGTGCCTCAGCCAATTTATCTTATCCCTTCCTATATTGTGCTAAGTAATTTAGGTTTAGTGGATACTTATTTTGCTTTGATAGTGCCATGGGTAGCAAATATCTTCACTATATTCCTCTTTAGACAGCAGTTTAAAACAATACCTCAAGAGTTGTTTGATGCTGCTGCAATTGATGGTTGCAGTATGTTTGGAACATTATGGAGAATCGTTCTACCTTTATCAAAACCTGTTATTGCAACTGCTTCAATCTTCTCCATTATAGGAAGTTGGAATAGTTTTATGTGGCCTCTTATTATGACTGACAGTAAGCATCTAAGAGTGTTACAGGTAGGATTAAGTTACTTTAGCCAAGATTCAGGAACAGAGACTGCTTTACTTATGGCAGCTTCAACTTTCAGTATACTACCTTTAGTATTCCTATTCTTCCTTGCTCAGAAACAGATTATTGCTAGCACTGCTAAATCAGGATTAAAATAGAAATTCGGAGAAAACATTTTATGAGAAAAAAGAACCAAGTTCAGACAAAATTTGAAGTCCCAAAGACTATCAAAGCTAAAGAAGATATTTTGAAACCAATCCAGATTATTAATCCTAAACATAACGGTATAATAGCCTTTGTTGTATTTGCATTTGTGATGATAGTTTATCAGATTACCAACTCTCCATCCCTTGCTTTTTGGGATGCTGGAGAATATGCAACAACTGCTAAACTCTTTTCTGTCTTGCATGCTCCTGGCAACCCTACATATATTATTCTTGGTAGATTTTTGAACATTATTGGCTTGGGTATGTCAACACCTCAAGTAATTAGTTTTCTTTCATCTTTATGGGGTGCCCTTGCTGTTATGTTTACATATTTGTTTACTATCAAGTTTGTTAGTATGTTTGAAAAAAGAGTTATTATTGCTGTTCCTATAGGAATCATTGCAGCTCTTTTTACTGCTTTTTCTTATACTTTTTGGACTAATAGTGTAGAGCCTGAAGTTTATTCTGGATTAGCCTTTTTTATCAACTTTATTATTTACCTGCTCTTAGTCTGGCTTCAAAAATCTGAAGATTTTTCTCATCAAAACTATCTAATTTTCATTATATACCTCTTTTTCTTTGGGTTTGGAGTACATCAGACAGTTTTACAAATTGTTCCTGCTGTTTTATTGATTGTTGTTTATCCTCTCATTAGACCACATTTCCGTAATGATTCTTTCTTTACTAAGATAGTTTTCTGGACAATTGGCTTATTTATTTTCTATTTTATTGTTAATTCTTACTCTACATCAATATCTCAACCACTTTTTGCTTTAGCAATTACTCTTGTCTTGATGTATTATTTAAGAGGGAAAGTAAGCTCTACAGCATGGACTTTAGCACTTATCGCTATAGTCATTGGCTTCTCTACTCATCTATATATTCCTATAAGAGCTTCTTTTAGACCTTTTATAAATGAGGGAGACCCTCAAAACTGGGAAAGATTCATGGCATTCTTCAGAAGAGAACAATTCGGTGAAACTAATATTATCAACAGGAATGCTAATTTCTTCACTGCTCAATTAGGAACTCACTTCTTGAGATATTTCAATTGGCAGTTCTTTAATACCTCAGCAATAAGTGTTGTTACTGCGTTACCAAAATTGATTTTAGATAATATATTCATAGCTTTAACATATATTCTTGGGCTTATTGGAATGGTTTTCCAGATTAAAAAGAACAAGGTCTCTTTTATCTATCTCTTTTCTCTTTTCATCATGGGTTCTATTGCTATGGTTTTTGTTATGAATATCCCTTTAGAAACCCCTCGTCCTCGTGACTACTTCTTTGTAACAGGTTATAATCTCTGGGCTACTTTTATGGCTATCGGTCTTATCTATGGGCTTAAGCATATATTCAAGAGTAAGAAACTCTACCCTATTGTTGTAGTAATTGCCTTTATCTTTCCAACCCTGACCTTCTTATCTCAATATCATTATGTGGATAGATCAAGAGAATTCTATGCTGCTGAATATGGAATGAATTTCCTTAACTCTTTAGAACAGAATGCGATAATATTTACTAATGGAGATAATGATACTTTCCCTCTCTGGTATGCACAAGCTGTAGACGACCCATATATTTTAAAAAATCAACCAGACTCAATTGCGATTGCTGAAAATGTTATATATGATGCAACTACTGCAGAAAACATTGAAAAAGCGATGGATTTTAAGAATCGTGAATGTTATGGTATAAGAAAAGATGTCAGTGTCGCAAACTACTCTTTAATGAATACTCCATGGTATATTAGACAATTGAGAGATAGAGAAGGTATTAATATATCTCTTCATGATTCTCAAATTGAAGCTCTGGTAACTCCTGAAAGATTTACCCGCCCTATTGACTATAAAATTTCTCTCCCTGGGTATTCTAAGACATTTACTGTTAAAGAGAAAGACTTGAGCGTAGGTTACTGGAGAGGACAAGATAAAGCAACAATGCAGATTATAAAAGATAATTTTGGGAAAAGACCTATTTATTTTGCTTCTACTGTCGGTAACCAATTCCTTGGTTTGGATGATTACTTAGAAGATCACGTGATTGTTTATAAATTAGTACCTTATAAAATGACACAAAGTAGTTCAATCCGTTGGGACAAATATATAAATTTACTTGAAAATGTCTTCGTTGTTGACTCTATCATGGACAACAAAACTTACAAGGATGAAGTAGTTGCTCGGTTAACAGCTCCATATATTCAACATTTTCAGAGATTAGCTCTATATTATGAAGCAACTGGTGAACCTGAAAATGCTATAAGAAATTATAAAAAAGCCCTTAGAATCTATGAATCTATTGAAGAACATACATTTAGTGGAGTTCACTCAATAGCAAATAGAATTAGAACAGATCTTTATAACTTAGAACAAAAGCACAACTAATAGTAAAATAATGATTTATGGAATAATATATGCATAAATATATTGGTGAGTTTAGTGGAGGAATTATGAAAAAAAGATTAATTGTTTTATTCTTATTAGTATGTACTATTGTTTTATTTGCTGGTAATAAAACTTTTGATAATGTTACTGATTTTAAAGTAACACCTGAAGCTATAAGTGAATTAGCTGTTATTAGTTTTACATGTAATAGCGAGGTCCACTTAACTATTGAAGTCCTTAATCAAGAGGGTATGGTAGTAACTACCATTGCTTCAAATTTCTTTAATGTAGGGGATTATTCTTTAGAGTGGGATCGTACTGATTTCGCGGGTAATCTTTTACAAAACGGTACTTATATTGTTCAAATTAAAGAAGAAAAACGTTTTGTTACTAAAAGAAAAACTTTAATACTTAAATAATTTTAAAACACAACTCAGTTAAAGTGTAGGTTTTACCTACACTTTTTTTTGCTTGAGGTTCTGCACTTTTTCCTGAAATTCTACTACACTACTTGGTTTAAAAGTATTTGCAGTTAAGTGCAAATATCTATGGGATAAGTATTTCCTAACTTAGCAAGATCCATTAATTTAGATTATTGACAACTACAACTAACATGGTCTTTGAAGAAGTTGAGAGTGCTTAAAGTCACTTTTGAGTTCTAAAAGCACAAATTACAAGAAATTAATTGACAGAAAAAGCAAAATACAATATTATGTTTATAAGATTTAATATAACTTTCCACTGTTAAATGTTATTTTTTTAATTAATAAGGAACGAGAATGATACTATTTAAGAATGCAACTATCTCTGCTGGGATAACCAAAGAGAGAAAAGTTGATATTTTATTCGATGAAAAAATTGTTGATGTACGTGAAGATTCAATTATTCCCCCGGAAAATACAACTGTAATTGATTTAGATGGCAAGATTGTTTTGCCTGGAGGTATTGATGTTCATACTCACTTTAGATCTGATCATCCAAATTGGCAAAACTATTTTTATAATGCTTCTAAAGCCGCTGCAAAGGGAGGGATAACCTACATTGCAGATAGTAATTGTAATACCCAAACTCCACTTACAGAAGGATATGATTTTTCTACTATAGCTAAATTATATGAAAATAATTCACTTATAGATTATGGTATTTGGGGATTGATAAATAGTGATGACTATCCTTATTATAATGAAGAGATATCCGAGTTATCCAAGAATGGTGTTGTCGGATTAGAGTTCTATCTATATAGCAATAATAATATGATTTCACCTCTTGATTATGAAGAAATATTGGAATTGTTTACTGATTTTTCTAACTCTCAAATTCTTTTTGGTGTTTTTCCTTTAGATTTTCCTAATTTTTGTAAGAATAAAAGTTCTGATCCACATGATATTAGTAAATATCAATTTGAAGCTGTTAAAAAACTTTTCAGGAGATCACAAGAGACTCAGGTTCATCTTTTCAATATAGTTTCACCAGAAATTGTAGATTTCGTTATGAACTCTACTAAGAAATATCACTGTACTTATGATATTAATCCTCACTATTTTCTTGAAAACAAGGAAAGTATATATCTTCCTGGAATTCAAGAAAGCAATTCAAGCTTATCTATTGATAGCTTGATTCAAACAGGAAAAGTACCATCAATTTCAACTAATAGTGGCTTTATAAACCAGGATTTGAATTATACAGATGAAGATTTCACTGACATAGTTAACTATCTTGATTTGCAGTATATGATCCCCTTTCTATTCTCAGAGTATTATTTGTCAAAAAGAATGACTTTAGGTAATCTTGAAAGAATGTTAGCTGGTAATCCTGCGAAAATACTTGGCATTGATCATCGAAAGGGTGGTTTTGACAAGGAAAAAGACGCTGATTTCATAGTTATTGACCCAAACTTGAGAGAGACCAACATAGATAATTATTCATCATTCAAAGATGCAAAGATAAACTGTAAAATAACTCAAACCTATTTAAGGGGAGAGAGAATATATGATATTTCAGAAGGTATTCA
The DNA here is from genome assembly GCA_963692475.1 of Cloacimonadales bacterium (SeqCode). Classification (GTDB taxonomy): domain Bacteria; phylum Cloacimonadota; class Cloacimonadia; order Cloacimonadales; family JAFGVF01; genus JAEKNW01. Next base: position 507,230 of record OY829950.1, on the reverse strand, counting down.
AGATCAAAGAGGTTTTGGAAAACTTGTTAAAAGAGATTTCCAAGCTACCACGCTCAATTACTATTAATAGGAGTTATTAATGCAAGAACAATTAAGAAAATTCCTCGAGGAAGTTATTGCAACACATAAGGATTATAAGTTCATCTTTAATCATAGTAGTTGGCAAACAGATTTCCTACGCTTTTACCAAAGTCAAGTAAACTATAATATTAGCAAAAGTAGTCAACAGCTTTGGGTAACAATTTATCAAGATAAGAAATCACTATCATTTGCTATTTCTGATCCTGATGTGAAAAAACTTAATCATAAATTAGCTGAATCATTTGAATTGATAAATAAGCTTCCTAATGATGAAGATTTTGTAGATATTGAAAATGATCTTACAAAAACAGATGAAAAAATTAAAGAAGATAATATCGTTAAATTATCATTAGATAATAAGCTGGATATCTTACAGAAATTCTCTACTGTTGCTATGAAACATGGATTTAAGATTTTTGGAACTTTTATTTGCAACTATGAGACTTCTACTATCCTCAATAGCAACGGCGTTGATAAAGTAAGTTATAATTCTCCAATTATGTTAGAAATCAAAGGTGTAGCTGATAAAAATATGGTTACTGTCTTAGAATCCTTAGGTGGAGAACAATTATCAAACTTGAATTTTGCAGCTGCACTTGAGAGTTTTGAAAGAAAACTTATAGCTGGGAAAGCTGAAATAGTAGATTTAGATCCTGGTCATTATGAAGTTATCTTAGCTCCTCGTTGTATTGGTGAATATTTAAGTTACTTAGGTTCTTCTTTCTCTGCTGGTTCTTTGGATAGAAAATCCAGTTTTTTTGAAGGCAAAGAGAATCAACAAGTTTTTCCTAAAAATGTCACTGTGTTTGACGACCCACATGATGATGATTTGGTAAACTTTGATTATAATGGAGAAGGACACAAGATTGACAAGTTAATGCTAATAGATAAGGGTGTATTTAAAAACTACTTAGTTAATACTTATTATGGTCATAAAACTGACCTACCTGTGAATGGTAATAGTGGATCTTGTTTAGTAATGGAGACCGGGGATAAAACTTTAGATGAAATGATTTCTACTGTTAAGAAAGGGATTTATGTTTCCAGCTTACACTATATGAATTTCATTAATGTCAAAGAGACATCTCTTACAGGTTTAACCCGTGATGGAACATTCTTAATTGAAGATGGCAAAATAACTAAAGTTATTAATAATCTTAGATTTACTGAGAAAATATCTTCTGTTTTAGAGAACATTACAGAAATTGAACAAAATAGTTTTGTGATTCCATTCTCTTCTAATTATGGAGCTTTTAATATCTCATCAGTTAAGATGCCTCATGTTAAAGTGGGTAAATTCCACATTACATCATCTACTAAAACAATATAGGAGAGCGTAATGAAAAAACTAATTTATGATATAATTAATAAATTAAATAAAAGAAATATCCAATTTGGAGATGTCAGATTTACCTCATCTGATAGTCAAACTATCTATTTTGAGAAGAAGAATCTTAAGCATATTTCCAAATCTACTGATGCAGAAGCCTTAGGAATAAGGGTTTTAGTTGATGGGTGTTGGGGATTCGCTGGTACTGATGTTATTGATATCACTAAAATTGATACTCTCATTAATCTGGCAATTTCTAATGCTAAACATAGTGGAAGATTTAGGCATACTCCTGTAACGTTTAAGTCTATCAAACCAACTACAGGTTCTTACTTCTTTGTTCCTCAAGAGGACCCATTTGCTATGGATGATGATCAGAAAATCGAATATTTTCAAAAAATTGCTAACAAGCTCAATGTAAATCCTAAAATTATTCATTCTTCGGTTCATGTTGATTTTTATCGCCAGTTCAAAGTTTACGCTAATACTGAAGGTAGCTTTGTTGATACTCTCGTTTATGATACAATGCCCTCAATGTCTGTAATAGCCGTTAATGGTAATGGAATGCAGACAAGAACATGGCCTGGTCACATGAGCACTCAGAGAGGGGGATTTGAGGTCGTGAGGAATGCTAAATTAGAAGAGAATGTAGAAAGAATCGTGAAAGAAGTTATTGACCTTTTAGATGCTCCTACTATTGAAGAGGAAAGAGCAGATATTATTATAGGTGGAGGACATCTTGCCCTTCAACTTCATGAAAGTGTTGGACATGCTACTGAAGCTGATAGAATTCTTGGTATGGAAATATCTTATGCTGGTAAAACCTTTATTAAGCCTTCAATGTTAGGTAACTTCAAATATGGTTCGGAACATGTGAATATCTATAGTGATTCAACAGACACTCGGGGTATTGGTTATCACTTAATTGATGACGAAGGTGTTCCTGGCAGAAGAGTTGATATTATCAAAGATGGTATTCTTTTAGACCAACAGACTTCTCGCGAAATAGCTCCTCAATTGGGTTTAGAACCATCTTCTAATATGATGGCATCTTTTGCAGATGATTTCCCACTTGTCAGAATGACAAACTTCTGTCTTGCCCCAGGAAAAGCTGGAAGCTTAGAAGATTTAATTAAAAGCACAGAGAAAGGTTATTTAGTGGATTTCACTAAGACTTGGTCTATTGATGATAATAGAAATAACTTCCAATTCACTACTGAAATCGGTTATAAAATCGTCGATGGTGAAATAGTCGGTATTGTAAAAGAACCTACCTACTTCGGTATCACTCCAGAATTCTGGGGTGCTTGTGATGCTGTTTGCTCCGAATCAGAATGGAAATTCCATGGTACTTCTTACTGCGGTAAAGGAGAACCTGGACAAGCTATGCACCTTTCACATGGTGTTGCTCCAGCAAGATTCAGAAACATTGTCTGCAATGTAAAAGCTTAAGCAATAAAAATAATAAAAAAGGGACTGAAATTTCAGTCCCTTTAAATTTATATTCAATAATCAGTTAATTATTTAAGTTTTTCTCTTAATTTTTCTAACATATCAACAGTCATAGTCTCTAAGTTATAAGTAGGATTCCAACCCCATTCTGCTCTAGCAGCTGAATCATCCATACTATTAGGCCAGCTTTCAGCAATAGCTTGTTTCATAGGATTAACATCATAAGTGAGAGTGAATTCAGGGATATGTTTTTTAATTTCATTAGCTATGATTTCTGGATCAAAACTCATAGATGCAACATTAAAGCAGTTCTTATGAATTAGTTTAGCAGGATCAGCTTCCATTACTTCCACAGCAGCTTTTAAAGCATCAGGCATATACATCATATCTAAGAAAGTGCCTGCTTTAAGGTTTGAAGAATAAGTTTTTTTCTTGATTGCATCATAATAAATTTCCACAGCGTAATCTGTTGTTCCTCCACCAGGAAGAGTTACATAAGAGATAATGCCAGGATAACGAACCCCACGAGCATCAATCCCGAATCTTTTTACATAGTAATCCGCTAATAATTCACCGGCTACTTTTGATACACCGTAGATAGTCTTAGGTCGCATAATAGTATCTTGAGGAGTCATATCCATTGGAGTTTCAGGACCAAAAGCACCGATAGAGCTTGGGGTAAAGACAGCGACATTCTTTTCTTTAGCAATCTCTAAGCAATTGAATAAAACACCCATGTTTAAATCCCAACCGAATTTAGGGTCAGCTTCAGCCTTAGCTGATAGCATGGCAACTAAATTATAGATAGTATCAATTTTATATTTAGTAACTATCTCATTTAGTTTAGCACCATCTAAAGCATTACAAGTAATGAAAGGACCACCTTCTTTAACTTCAGAACAACAATTACTATGAACATCGGTAGCTACGACATTATCAGCACCATATAAATTTCTAAGATAAGGTACTAATTCAGAACCAATCTGACCTGCAGCTCCAAGAACCAGAATATTTTTCATATTAATCTCCATTTGAAACTCTATTTTTCTTTTCTATTTGTAGGATACCTTAATTTTGTCAATAAAAAAAGAAAATACAGATAATAATTATTCTGATACTGTTCAATTATCCAGCCACCTTCTCCAATAGCTTATCCTTAACGAAGTCGATAATATTGCATATCTTCAGGTTTCTTGACATTTTATTATGATTGTATATTGGCAACAAAGCCTCTTCACTAGGAATGCGGATGACTACATCCGCTTCCAAGCGATAGCTTGGAAATTCTTAAAAATCCCGAAGGGATGGCATATAATAGGGAGTGATCACAAGACACTCCATACAATACTAGCATAAGTTAGCCCTAGAGGGGCGACATATCCTAATCAAACTCGAATTTATGTCCAGATATAACATTCATCCTAATATTGTTTATACTTTTTCAAGAAATAGATTAGTTCATTTTGAAAAGAGACTTATTGATGGTGATTTTCTTGGTTTGAATGTATCCTATAACAGCATAACTTTGCTGAGGATTAATTGAAAATGCACCGTAACCTTCTTGCCAAGAAAAAAGGTTTAACTCGGAAATCTTGTTTTTATCCATCTTGAAGAATTGGTTTTAACGAAACTGACTATATTAATTAGGGCATTTTTTTTATCTAACTTATTAAGAAGGATATATCGCCCCTCCAGGGCTCACTTTTACAAACATTCATTGGAGTGTCTTGCGAGCACTCCCTACTATGTGGCATCCCTGTGGGATATAAGAGGCATTATTCGGATATTAGAGATATAGTAATGTAATCAATATAGATGTCGATTTCAAAAATGTAGGATGATAAATAAAAAGTGTACACTAATTATACCATTTGAAAAATCAAAGCACTATTTATCAGTCATTTATTCTGAACAGTCTCAATTGATACATTAATGAAAAAGTTGAAATCAAAATTGACTATTTGACAAAGTGGTAAAATAGACATTTAATGAAGAATTTAGTCCTTTTCGCTGATTTCTTTGCATAATTTGTGCTTAATCAACTATAATAACATTTAGGGTGTAATACAAGTATGTAAATTTAAAAAATGAAAATGAAAATGTTAAAAAATTAAACACTTGACAATTAATTAAACTAAACATTATTTCGTTATTCAATATTCCAAATATTTTAAGAAGCAAAAACTCATAGAACATCTGGAATTCTTCTAAAAAATTGAGCTAAGTTAAAATTATTTTTTATATATAATTGAATCGAGATTTTGATTATTTAGTAGTCTGACTATAAATAAATAGGAGAATATCATGAAAGAATACAAGAAGGAAAAAAATCTTAGAGGCTATGAACTCTATAATGAAGTCATTGAAATGTGGGATTATACTTATACCAACAAACAAACTAGAAAAATCGTAAAACATCCTACAAGCTTAAAGCAGGTCAGAAAAGCACAAGAAAACATCAAAAAGATTGATGAACTTAATATTGATGATTCTAAGTTGATTGAGTTAACCGAAGAGATTAGATCTACAGTCCAAAATGCTACAAAGAGAAAATTTGTTGGTAGTAAATGGATTCCATTTTTATGTGGAATTGCTGTATTTTTTATGATTTGGAATTGGCTTGATGGATTCTTCCCTAACATCAAAGGATATTATCCAAATGAAAAAGCCCAAGAGCTGTATCAAGACGCTCTAAAAAATAATGAAAGTCAGTTATTTTACTATTCAAAGGACAATCCTGGAGGAAAAAAGTATTTAGGTCCAGAAATTAAGAGAGAGAAATATTATAAACATTATGCTGATGAATTAGCTGATTTAAAAAGTACCAATGCTAAAAAATATTTACAAGAAAGAAATTCTGAGAGACGATGGAGTGCAATAGAGAATTTAATCAATTCAATTGTTTGGATTCTGTTGTTTATTTCCTATTTTTATGTTTCGCGTCCTCCAGTCTATCTTATCTTAAAAAGAGAGAGGTCTATCAACTTTTTTAGCAATACAGAACGGACGGGCATGATGATGTTTTTTGCAAAGATAGAGTCTATTTTATCTGCACCCACAACAGAAACAGTTACACGTTGGAGTGATGGAAGAGTGCAGAGAGAAGATAATGCTATGATAGAAATAGGCATGAGAATTGTTATTATTTTAGTACTTGGTATTTTGATTATTACTTTAGCAATGTATCTATTACCAATTTTAGTCATAGTAAATTATGTCAGAAACTTCCAAATTGAAAGAAAAGAAAAGGCGATAGATTGGATAAAGAAAAAATTTGGATTAAGATCTAAGGAATATCCTACCGAACAATCTTATACTTCAAATAACAATCAAGTCGCGGAGGTAAGTTTTCCTCTTGTGGATAATATTGCTATGGATCAGTATTATTTTGTTAGATACAGTGCTGATGGATATCTCTACTTTGCTAAAGTAATTGAGGTCAAAGATGATAGTTATGTAGTGGCATTTTATGATGATTTCATTGATGAGGTTAAGCAAGAAGATATTTGTGATTATAATTATGCCTTAGAAAACCTTATGGTTCAAGCTAATTGGCAAAAAGAAGGAACTTTCTTTTCCTGTGAAGTTGTTTCAGGTGAAAAATTTAATTATGTTGTTAATTATGATAATGGTATTGAAGAAAACATAGATATCTCGCAGTTAAGATTCTATTAACCCATTAGATGCAATAAACTTTGATGAGGAAGCAGACTTTTATTGCCAAACAAGTTACAGAATTTGTCTGTAAAAAGCATATATCATATATTATCAAAGTTCTATTTTATTATTAGTTTTTAACCTATATAAGTTATGTATATTTTAAGGAGGACTATCAAATGTTCTCCTTTTTATATCAATTCAAAAATAATTTCGCTTTATCTTGACTAATTTGGGACTTAAAAATAGGAGTCCCTTGTAAATATATTATTAAAAAAGGAAAAAGAATGCAGAAAATTAAGAATATCGCCATTATTGCTCATGTTGACCATGGAAAAACCACATTAGTGGATGCCGCACTACAGCAGGCAGGAACATTTCGGGCAAATGAGAGAATTGAAGAAAGGGTGATGGATTCTAACGATATAGAAAAAGAGAGAGGTATCACAATATTTTCTAAAAATGCTTCTCTATACTATAAAGATTATAAGATAAATATTGTTGATACACCAGGGCATGCTGATTTTGGTGGGGAAGTTCAGAGAATTATGAAGATGGTAGATTCCGTACTTCTTTTGGTCGATGCTTATGAAGGTACAATGCCTCAAACTAAGTATGTTTTAAAAAAATCTTTGGAATTAGGGCTAAAACCTATAGTAGTTATTAATAAAATTGATAGACCTAACTCTAAACCTCATGATGTTCTTGATTCTATTTTTGAATTGTTTATGGAACTTAATGCTACAGAAGAGCAATTAGATTTCCCAGTTGTTTATGCTTCAGCTCGGGATGGATATGCTAAGATTAACCTTGAGGATGAATCTGATAATATTTTCCCACTTCTTGATACTATTTTAGAATATGTAGATGATACTCACGGAGATAAAAATAAACCACTTCAAATGCTGACATCTGCAATAGAATACGATAAATATCTCGGAAAACTTGGTACAGGAAAAATCCATAATGGTGATATTTCTGTTGGTCAAGAAGTTGCATTGATAAAAAGAGATGAGAAGGTAATATCATTCAAAGTAAGTAAATTGTTTACTTTTGATGGACTTAAAAAGAAGTCTGTTTTTACAGCTTATGCTGGTGATATTGTTTGTGTAGCAGGCTCTGATTACATAGATGTAGGGGAGACTATATCTGATAAAGATCATCTTGAAGCTTTACCTTCTATAGATATTGATGAACCAACAATTGGAATGGAATTCATGGTAAATGATTCTCCATTTGTAGGTAAATCAGGAAAGTGGGTTACTTCCAAGAAGATTTGGGAAAGACTTCAAAAAGAGCTTCAAACTAATGTTTCCTTAGTAGTTGAAAGAACTGATTCAGCTGATACTTTTATTGTTAAAGGTAGAGGTGAACTTCAACTTTCAATTCTCATTGAAAACATGAGGAGAGAAGGGTATGAATTACAAGTATCTAAACCCAAAGTTATTTTTAAAGAGATAGATGGAAAAGTCCATGAACCTATTGAATTAGCAATTGTCGATGTTGGTGAAGAGTTTGTTGGAACTGTAATTGAGATGATGGGTAAAAGAAGAGGTGAGTTAATTAATATGAATTCAGCTGTTGATGGCTATGCTCGTTGTGAATTTTCTGTTCCTGCTCGTGGTTTGATTGGCTTTAGAAATGAGTTTATGACTCTAACTCGTGGAACAGGTATTATTAATCATTCTTTCTTAGAATATGAATTACACAAAGGAGAAATCACTCACTCTAACCATGGATCTTTAATTGCTATGGAATCCGGAGTTGCTTTAGGTTACTCTTTGAACAATTTCCAACCCCGAGGTGTTCTCTTTATTCATCCGAACACTCCTGTTTATGCTGGTATGGTTGTAGGACAACATGCTAAAGATATGGATTTAGTTATCAATGTCATTAAAGGTAAGAAGCTAACCAATGTCCGAGCTTCTGGTAGTGATGATGCTTTAAAACTTATTCCTCCAAGAATGTTCAGTTTGGAGCAAGCTTTAGAATATATTGGAGATGATGAACTTTTAGAAGTTACTCCAGATTCAATTAGAATGAGAAAGAAAATATTAAATCATTTAGATAGAAAAAGATTTGATAATAGAAAGAGTGAAATGGCTTAATTATTCTTTGAATTAGAAAAATAGTATTTAAACCCTTGCTATTGGCAGGGGTTTTTCCTTTCTCTATGGATAATATATTCCTTTAAGTTTCACTCTAAGAAGTCACTCAAATAACAATTGGAATTATATTGAGACAGTATCAATCGCCCTACTTTCACCCTTAATAGAACTTTGCTACTATGTTTAGATATTAATCCTAAATTGCGAAGTGATAACATTTGGCTCTCCCTCAAGTAGAGTGGGTAAAATGATAAATATTGTCGTAAAAAGTTAACAAATTTAGGGTTTATTCAAAGAAGTCAATACACATTTAATCAAGAAGAGATGCAGACTGTTGAAAAAGCTCAATATTAAAAAAAATGACAACTAATCATAATTTTTCTAATAAATAATTTTTATTTTTTTTAATTGCTAGATATTTATCCAAAATCTTGCTCAGTCATTTATTAATGAACACCCCGTCTGCTTCGCATCCACCCCTCTTAGAGACATTTGCTAAGGCAATGAAGAGGGGAATGAACCCCGTCTGCTTCGCATCCACCCCTCTTAGAGACATTGCTTAGCAATGTAGAGGTGAATGTTCTGATTTAAGTTTGAATCAATCTATTAGCATTCTCTTTTTATAAAAAAGGACCAAAAACTCAGAGATTCTGACTTTGTCAACACTCTGAATCCCGAAATTATTTTAGCCCTGGTTTGTGATGGCATAGTTTAAACGAAGCCTCAAAGGGCGATAACATATTGATTTTTTATCTCTATGAGAACATCTCCTTTCAGCAAAAACAAAATTACATGATGAAAACACTAACCACTCTACTTTAAACCCAAATAATGCAATAGATCTTTGAGAATAGCATTATATTCTTTTGCAAAATAGCTTGCAGAATTCTTCCGAATATATATATTATATGCGTCAGAATTCTGCAAGCTATTTTCCTAAAAGAATTTGCACTCTTCACTAAAGCTCTATTGCATTATTTGGGTTAAAAGGAATCGAATATTCCATTCGGGGATTTAAGTAATGATACCTAAAGTGTCATTTAGAACTTACTAAAAGGAATAAAGATATCAAATTGATGTTTCGCTGAATTATTGATGGCATAAGAATAACGAAAACCTACCCTAAATTCAATACTATCCATTAGATTATAATCAAAAATAAGTTCATTCCCTATAGCATTTAGCTCTTTAACAGCACTTTTATCTGGTCTATCTAATAAGACTTTAGCATAACTTCCAAAGAATGAAGTATATATCCTTTTAAGGAAAACAACATTAGTTATACCTTTTTCGGGATAAAGAAGAGGCAGATAGTATTTAACAGTTGATTTATAAATCCTATCAGAAGCTGGAAATTGTTTATAGCCATAGACATTAGGCATCATATTACCAAAAAGATACCTATTAGAATTATGCTCATTTAGAAAAGAATTTTCCCAGAGAATTGAATCACTATTTCTTAACCCCAAAAAAGAGTAATCAGCCATAGCATAGAATTGTCGAGCATATTTGTTATCAATGGTTTTTTTATAACTAAGGAGATAATTTTGTCCGAAAGGAGAATAGAAATTATTCTGTGCTCTAATTTTAGATAAATTGAAGTTAAACTCCGTCTTTAGGTAATTTATTGAGAAATCAGCGTGACTAATAAAATTTAAAACTGCTGGTGATTTATAACGATCTAAATGATATAATCCTGAGTTAAGGTTAAGATATCCTGAGTAAGAGCCAGCACCAAAGAAGTAGGGAAGTTTAACACTGCTACCATAATTAACCTCTTCAAATTTATCTTCTGAGAAGTTTGAATTAGAGTGAGAGATTTCTGATAAGATGTTAGGATAGTGCTTGGATATGACATTTGATATAGACGTCTTGATACCTTTGTTGGAGAAGTTAAAAAGAGTTTTTGCATGAATAGTGAAAGTGTTCATTGGATTCTGAGATATTGAGTAGATAAAAGCTTCTTGTTGGTCATAGCTGAATCTTAATCTTCTGAAATTTATCAATTTATAAAAAGGACTTAACTTATTACCTTTAAGTTTGTTGTTATTCTCTAAATCGAGAATATTTGAACAAGTAGCTGTAAGGTTTCTATAATCATTCCAGAGAATAGGTGTCCAAAACTCTTGGTCTAAATCAACTTTTCTTAGTTGATCCCCCCAGTATCTATCTGAAGAAAATATTAAATTATCCCCATTAATAGAAGGTTGGTTTGCACTAATTTCTGCATAGAAAGTTTGATAGGCTAAGGAGTCTCCTAAGGTTAATACACAGATGTTAAAAACATCATTTACAGGATAAGAAAAGAAGATCTTATTATTTGCTACAGTTAGATCTTTTATGGGGTCTAAAGAATAAGGAGTAATACTTTCTGCAGTAGCAGAAAGTAAATTATATTTATAAATAGCAGTTTGACCTAAGAAATTTTCAACTGTATAGAGTAATTCTTTGTCATTAAGCCATGTAAGATCTCGGAAACTATAGCAATCTGGATTAGCTATTGAGCTAATAATTTTACCAGAAGGAAAATCTATAAATAGAATATTTTGTTCAAAATCTTTATTGTAAGAGACGACACTGAGAATCTTTTGGCTTGGTGAAAGTGCAGGCTCAAGGAAGAAGTTATTGTTACCTATATAGAACAATTCTTTAGTTGATAAGTTATATACTGCAATACGAGAATTACTGAAATTATAAAAATTAGGATAAGAAAAATTCTGACTCCAAAGTATATAAGGTTCATTAAGAGAAATTTTGTCTGAGTTAGAATACCCAATATCTGTGATTTTATGGTATTCTTTTTCTTTATTGATTTCAACTATCACAGGTGGTTCTTCAAAACTGGAATAGATAGCAATTACATTACCATTCTTAAGAAAATTAGGGTGGGTGAATGACCTGTTATTGATTATGATATCTTCATCAAAAAAAGCTTTGCTCACATCAGGTGGAAGATAAGATATATCAGAAGTAAATAATTTCTGGTAATAGCGATGAGTATTTTTATAGAATTGACTCAAGGTTAATCCTGTATGTTTTTTAAATGCACTTGAATATGGGAAGAAGATATTATCAAAATACTCAACATCCTTCACTATTTTCTCCCATTTTTCTAAGCCAAATTTCATCATAAAATAATCTTGAGCTAATATACCAAGATATAATTTTGCTGGTTGTTTTCTGAGATATGAACTGTTTAGGAGTTGATTCACTGAAAAATTCTTATTATTCAGAGCAAAGTCACGATAGTTATCAAAAGAATCAAGTTGTATCTTTCTATCAAAAGCAGTTAACAGGTCAGAATTAGGGCTAACTTCTTGAGGGTCTTGAAACCAATCAGGATATAGCATTTTCTTTGTATTCTGTAAGGTTTTTCCTCGTGATAAGTTGTAAGAGTATTGCAGTATTCCTTTCTTAAAATCATTAAAATTGAGGGAAAGTGGAATATCAGTAAGTTGTTGAAGGTTGTTTAATGAAATGGGGTCATAATCAAGTTTTGTTCGATGTCTTTTTCTGAAACTGTTTTCAACAAAATTGTAGAAATCAAAATTAAGATTTTCTGAGATAAAATTAGCATCAATTACAATTTGATCACTTTTTAGAAGTGGTCTCATTTCGGGTTGGTTGGTAAATACATACTCTAAAAATGAAGCAACTAATTTAGCTCTTTTTTCATAGGTTTTATCGTAAATTATAAGGGTTCCATCTACATCAATATACTCCCATTTGGGGATATAAAAGACTTCTGGATAGGAGAGAAGAAAAGCACAATAGCATAAAATAATAGCTATTAAAAACTTTTTCATAATAATATTTTATTTAGTTATTGAATAGATATTTATGGCAAGAGAAATGGTTGCTAAAATCGCAGTATATATATGCCAAGGAAATTCACGAGGAGGTGGTACTACAAGAGTGTCTCCTTCAAAAATAAGCAGCTGATCATCAGAGGCTTCTACAGAATTAGAAAACCATAAGTCTCGGATCTCAACATCGAATATTTCACCACTCTTCCTAATCAACCTAATCTCATTCACTTCACGAATATTTTTTATCCCTCTTGCTAAAGCTAATGCATCGGTAAGCTTTAGAGGTTCATAAATTTGATATTCACCAGGGCTTGTTACATAACCTATAATGCTTACTTTATGTCCGTAGATTTTTTCTACATAGATAGTTACTACTGGAATGGTAACATAGGGGAGAAGTCTCTTTTCGATAAGTTTTCTGAGAGTTGAAACAGTCATTCCTTCAGCTTTAATATTGCCAAGAAGAGGATACTCAATACCACCGTCTGGTAAAACTCTGATAGATTGTTTGGAAAACTCAGGATGATCCATCACTACAATAGAAATAATATCACCTTTTTTAAGAATATATTGTTCAGTCTCTATTACAGCAAGTGAATCTACAGGTTCTAAATCAGATGATACTAAACCTCTGGCGATATCTTCACGAGTAATAATAGGAATACCCTCATAATCCTCAATTTGGGCAAAGAGATATGTACAGAAGAGCAGAATCAACAGACTCAAGATTGTTTTAATATTTTTCATATTAGGCAATTATCTCCAAAATAATATTTATAAAACCAATTTAGTAACATGATATTAAGAGTCAATGAGATATTTACTCATTGCCAAAAACCTATTTTAACTCTCTAAATTCTAATAGCTTTTGTTGGTATTCTTGTAATTTTGTTTCCCAAAATACATTACCATTAATAGTTTTGTAGATTCCTGGGAAAGTAAAATATTCTATCTTTCTATTTTTCATATTTTTAACTTTCATTGCAATGGGGACAGCCTTTTGAACAGTTATATTACTCTCAGCATCATTGAGAATTTGTCTTCCCAGATTTGTCGATGTGAAGAAATCTTGAGCCATAAACTTCTTAAATAGCTCTAACATAAATGCTTTTTGTCTTTGCATTCTGTTATGAGAACCAGTTTTAAAGTCTATATTTCTCATATCTTTTGATATGAATGTTATATATAGCCATGAAGTATAGCCATCGATAATATGAGTCCCAGAGTTTACATGATACTGCTTGGCAAAGCTTTCTGGAATATCCACTTTTATGCCTCCGAGGAGGTCAATAAATTTAATCCATGAGGGTCGATCTTGGCAAAAGTAAAAGTCTATTTTTTTATTTGTAATAGTCTGAACACCACTTACTAATCCGCTTGTTCCTTCATAAAGATAAGTTTCGTATAAAGTCTTTGTTCCGGAGATAGGATCAGGAATAGCTGTAAACCAGGGAATATGCCCAGCTAAGAGTAATTCTTGTTCTGGGTAAATAGTTATTAAAATATAGGTTCTGGGTAAGCCTGCATATATTATATTAATTTGGGGAATATCTCCAAGTGTAGGCATCTCGGGAATATCTACTTGAATTTCAGGCTCTTCCGGAAGGATAACTTCATTCTGAGTAACTTTGCAAGGAATACAATAAACCTCCCAAGGCGTGATTTCCATATCGAGGTTAATCTTCGAAAGGTCTGCATTCTTTGTTGCACCTTTAGCACTCATAATTAGTTCAAATAGAGTAGTTCTCAGAGAAACTGGATATACTCCGGTATCATTAACGCAACCACCAATTCCTGCGTAAATTGTGTCATTTTCAATTGAACAACCCCTTAATGATAGAAGGATAAGAATGATAATGGAAATTAACATAATTAAGGATATGATGTAGGAAATTAATTTCCCTTTTGATATTTGCTCTTCTGGGTATTTATTAACTCTCATCATCTTCATCATCTTCAATATCGATGTAGTCAGATAGGCCTAAAATCTCTTTTATTGATTTAATTGCTTTTTTATATGGGCTCTCTTTAGTGACATTTTTCTTAGTTTTCTTAGTAGGTAAACCAGTAGAAGCTAATCCGCTATCATTCTTTTCATCATAATCAGATTTACTTTTGTATCTTTTCTTTTTCTTCTTGGAGCCGTCTTCTAAAGTATAATAATAATATTCATATCCATAAGAGTAATAATCGTAATAAGCATTATCAAAGATATCATTTAAAACACTGTTAGCAATGAATCCCGAACAGTTAGTATTAATAATAGCCAATTTTTTAAATACTCTATTAACACTCTTGTGCGTTGTTGTGTTCATTTTAACTGTAAGCAAGGAATAATCAAGCTGACTGATAAGAATAGAAGTCTCAGGGAAATACATATAAGCTGGAGTATCGACGATAATTATATCTGCGAAATCTCTAATCATGTTTATGTAACTTGAGAATTTGTCACTATGATAAAGCTTGTTAACACTTGGAGGAAGCTTTCCAGAAGGAAGAACAAAAAGATTCTCAAAGCGAGTTTCAATGATTGCATCTTCTAAGTTAATCTGTTCTGTAACAACTTCTGAGAAACCTGGTAATTTATTATAATTATAATACCGAGAAACACGAGGGTTATAGAAGTCAGCATCTACAAGGAGAACTTTGGTGTTGTTACGAGCTAAAGCAATTGCTAAGTAATTAGAAATTGTTGATTTTCCTTCACCTTTAATAGAGCTGATAATTCCAATTAAGTTATGTTCTTTATTCATAATCAAATATTTGAAATTCAAGGCAATTTCATTAAAAACAGTTAGAGCTGTCTCTTTTAATTGATTATTTTCTTTAGTATCCTTTTGAGTAAGAATATCAATTTCCATTGGACTGAATTTAAGTTGAGGAATTGTTCCGACTATTGGGATGTTAGGATAAGTTTTTACTAATGCTTTGATACTTCTAATCTTGTTATCAAACATATTAAGTAGCATTGATAACCCAAATCCTAAACCAAGTCCCAAAATAGTACCAATCAAAAGATTCATTTTCATCTTATTATTTGATGCTTTAGAAGGGACAACTGCTTGCTCTAACTGAACTATTCTATATGAGTCTATACTTGAACTTAGCCTCATTTCACTAAGCTGAGATTGTAGGTTAATAATAATAGAATTCAAAGCATCTTTTTGACGATGAAGATCATTTAGAGTAGAAGATACTTCAGGGTCTAACTCCATACTTTTAATAATTTTGGTTAGAGCTATTTTCCTTTGGGAAAGAGATATTACCTTTGTCTCAGATTTGATTAAATCAGATAAAATTTGTTGCTTAAGCGGATTATTTCCAACGCTTTTTAATTGAATATTTTGTTCAGCACCCTCTTCAATAAGGGTTGTAATATTGGCAATATTTTGTTTAATACCAATAACTTTAGGATGGTTTTCTCCATAAGATGTTAATGCTCTAGCTAAATCTACTTCAAGATTGAGCAATCTCATTTTTAAAGGTTCACTATAAGTTGTTTCGGTAGTATATTCAGAATCCTCTTCTTTTAATCTTGACTTCAGTGCCCGGATATTAGCATTTTCAGCTTCTAATTCAACTTCTGTGTTTGATAGTATATCTTTGAAGCTACTTAAGCGTTGAAAATTACCTTCAATATCTCCAGAGAAGTTTTTATAATTATGATTGCGATATACTTTTTCAATTGCTGCACTCAGTGAATCTAAATCCGTCACATTTTTCTCTAATTGCTCTTCAAGATATCTAATAGTCTTTGCATAGTTATCATTCCTGATAGACATATCATAATCATTGATGGCATGGTAATAGTTGTTTGCTATGAGATAGGCTATGTTTGGATCAGTATGGGTCGCTGTAAGATTAATGATTCTTTCTTCATCCCTCTGAGTTGAACAATCAATAGAATTTTTAACAGCTCCCGGTGAAACAACTCCGTCTAAATATTTAGAAACCCGTGAAGCTACATCTGTAGAATTAATAATCTGAATCCAAGTACTTAACTTCATCTGTTCTTTGATTACTGGTTTCTGATTAATTACCTTTAATTCCATAATATCATTATTAATTAATAATTTAGTAGATGATTTATATACAGGAGTTTGATTTATGGAATAGACATAGGCTGCTAAAATCAAAGCTATGGTTATTAATATAATCATAAACTTATAGCGATATGCTATTTCTAAATAATCAAGTATGTTTATCTCATCCTCAAAAATATTTTTCTTATTTGTTTGTTGAGTATAGTTTGCATAACCATAAGATGGCTCTTGAGAAGTATTTTCGCGATTGGTAAGAATTTCGTTATTGTTTGGTTTAAAGTTATTGTTATAATCCTGTTGATCGTAAGGTGTACCGTAAGAAGGAATACTTTTCTTTTGTAGAGATTCCTCGCTCTCAGGGATATTTAATGCCTGTGAGACCTTATCTAAATCAATATCATTACTTTCATTGTTAGCTTTGGGAATATCTGGGTTCAATGTTTCCAAACCTTTTTTCTCACTCCGGTTCACGAACACAGATTTCTTCTCTGGAGTAACTTCTTTCTTCTCTTCTGACTTCTCTTGTGTATTTGAGATAGTAGAAGCTGCTCTCATTTTTCTTAATTCAGCAATAGATATTTTTTTATCAGTCATAAGGTCATTGTCCGTTATTTTCTAAATCTTGAAAAACTATTTCCACTAATTCCTCATCGATTAAATCAATTTTCTCCATGGAGGCAATGTCCATTGATATCTTGCAAACGCGATTTATTTCCCTCGGAATGCCATTAGTTTTTGTATGGATTAACTCACAAGCACTGTTAGTAAAAATATTTTTTCCTGCACCTGCAGTCTCTAATCGATGCTGGATGTATCTAATTGTATCTTCAGTTGACATATTGGTTAAGTGGTACCTCATTCCAATTCTTTGATTTACTTGAGGGAGTTTTTCAACATTTCTTATTAATGCAGGTTGACCTATTAGAATAATGATGATTGGACTATCATATCCAAAAGTGATATTGGTTAAATCTTTTAAATAATCCAAATCCCGAGATGCAATTTTTTGAGCTTCATCAAATAACAAAAAAAGTCGATTATTGGATTTATTAATATTTTGTTCTAAAAACTTTTTTAATTTCAATTCTAATGAGTATCTTCGAGATGGTAATTGATCTGGTTCTTCCTTAGTTAATTGATACAAGGCTTCTTTCATAATTTCAGCATAACTGTAAGATGTTGAATTGATGTTAACAATCATATTTTTTGGATTAGATTGCCTTAATGATTCAATAAGTACTAATTTTGTTATTGTCTTACCTGTTCCCACTTCACCACTTAACATACCCATATTCATTGAGCCTGACTCGGTGACATAATGAAGCCTTTCCAATGCCTCTAAATGATCACTACTTTTATAATAGAATCTTGGATCATTATTGTCCTGGAAAGGAGCAGAATTTAAACCCCAAAATGAGTAATAATCTATCAATTTAATTCCTCTTTTCTCTGTTTACTTAATTTAATTTCAACTCTTCTATTCTTTTCTCTGTTAACTTCTGTATCATTTGGAACTAATGGTTTGAATTCACCGTATCCCATAATCTGAAGTTGGTCTGCACTAAAATAATCATTACGTAAAAAGAATTTTACTATACTTAAAGCTCTTGCTGTTGATAACTCCCAATTGGAAGCATAACGAGAATTAGATATTGGAACATTATCTGTATGCCCTTCAATCCTAATACTCCAACTATCTTTATCACTAATTATAGCTTGAATTTCTTTGGCAATTTCTAACAAAGTATCTTGTGAATTCCACTTTAAAGTAGCTTCTCCACTTTCAAACAAAATCTCTCCTGGTATAGATATTACCTTCTCATTGAGGTCAGCAACTTCTTCATAAAGAGTTGAATCAATCGCAACTTCATTTGAAGATAACATTTTTTTTGATTGCTCTTCTGCAACTGTTTGCCAACCTATCTCAGTATCTTTAACTAAATAAAAGAAAACAAAAAAGATTAATAATAAAGTCATCATGTCAGAATAAGGTACTAAACTTACGTAAAATCCTGAGAAATCACTCTCAGGACTATCAAATTCACTACCTTGTTGCTGATGATTGCCTTCAGCAATATCGTATTTACTAACTTTATTTTTCCTTTTATCATCAGAAGAACTAAACATAGATTTTTTCTAAACCAGCTTTGATTAATTCTGAGTTCTTTTTATTCATTATGCCAATAACACCTTCAATGATGATTTTTCTACTCATAAAGGTGTATTCTGCTTTTGTTGCTAATTTACCTGACATTGGTCTAAAAACTACTACTGACGTGATTAAACCATAAAGGGTTGTAACTAAAGCAAGACTCATAGCTTTAGGGATAACTGTAGGGTTAGTAATGTTCCCTAACATAGCTATCAAACCGATAACTGTTCCAATCATCCCAAAAAGTGGTGCTATATTACTAGCAACACTAAATATTTTAGCTGAATTTTTATGCTTACTCAATATTGAATAACTCTCTTTTTCTAACAATCGAGGAATTTCTTCTGCTGGTAAGTTGTCTGTGATTAATTTAAGAGCATTTTGAAAGAATGGTATCTTTTGAACTTCATCATAATCCATAATTTCTTTAATAGTTACTGAGCGTGAGTCTTTACTTATTGATACAATAGTATCAACTAAGTCAGAATGACTAATTCTGTCTTCAGATGTATTATAAAAAAAGTCTTTCATTGCTCTTATTAAGGAAGTAGCTGAGTAGGTGCTGATTAAAGATGTAATAGTTCCACCTAAAGTTACTAAGATGGCAATAGGGTCCAAATATGAGCTAAGATCACCTTTGCTATGAATAGCTACAAAGAGAATTAATACACAGAGGAGTCCACCTATAAGAGTAGAAATTTTCATAATATATCCTTAATAATTTAAAATATAACGAATTTTATTTAGTGAGTAATTAATAATTTTATCTGATTCTTCTTCAGTGATTTCTCCAATCATCTCCATATCTTCTTTTATGATAATTACAGCTCTTTCTGAAAGTTGAGAGAAGAATTTTTGCTTGATATTAGCTGGAATACATTTTAAGAATTGTACCATTTCAAGATGAGTAAATTCACTGTTAATCTGCTCTATCTGAACATTTTTGAGATTTAAGATATCATCAATTAGGAAAATTTTCTTCTCAATTTCTTGAGCTAAAGCAGGGTCAAATTCTTTGATTTTATTAAATAAGTTTTGAGCTACTGCAAGTGAAGAATTATTAATAAAATTAATCATAGTTTTCACATTATTTATCTTAATCGGGTTCTTATCTAATGCTTCTAAATACTTCTGGTACATCCCAACAACCATAATTTTCATATCTAATTGAAGAACGCTATCAATTTTCAGGAGATGTTTAATAACTTCATCAATGGGACCATCATAGAACTTAAAAAAGTAATCAACCTTAGAAGGTTCAATCTGAGTAAGAATCAAAGCAATTTCATTAGGATTTTCATTTTTAATTATAGATAAGAAAATATTGTTTGATAAGTCATTTAAGAAATCTAAATTAGTATTTTCTATTGCTTCTTCTTCTTTTATTAATTTTACCTGAAGTGGTTTCCCAGAATTCGTTACAATGGATTGATTCTCTCTTGAACCATGATTTGAATAGACTTGAAAATCTTTATTATCTCCATTTTTTAGCTGCTCTAAATTGGAAATTTTTATTCTTCTTAATGATTTAGCAATAATTTTAGTACTATTTCTTATATTGTTAATTACTATCATAATAAGGATTAAAGCAAAAAATATTATGAAGTTACGATAAGTGAATATTGAATTATTAGTTTCTAATACAGGTAAATCAGGAGTAATAAGCAGTTCATCATTTCCAAGTAGATCCATTGATGCTGTTTTGACAACAATACTTTCTATTTGTTTTAAAAGCTCTTCATTGGTATCAGTAGGCACACTAACTGAAATGTTAATCTTAGAAATCTCTGTTGGAGCATAATCTGTTAAGTCTATATTAGGGACTGAATTATCCGTCTTGCCCACAGGTAATCCTGGTAAACTCAATCTCTGATCAATCTTTAAATCACCTGAAGATGGGTTAAAGAGATTATACTTCAAATCTAAGTCAACAAAGACTATTGATCTATCTACTAAAATACTCAAGTTTTTTTCTATTCTTTGTGCTAACTCATTTTCTGCTTTAATCTCTCCAAGAGAATTCTTGATCGGATTAGAGGATAACAGACTAGTGCTTAAGAACAGAGACCATAATAAAACTAAAAATGTTTTCATTAATTTACCTCTATATAAAAACAATATTTAGTATAAAGGAATAATTGGCAAGCATTTTTTTTGTTAATATTTTTATTGACTTTATATAAAGATAAAATATTATCATCTTACGAATAATAGGAGCACTACAATATGAGACTTGATTATAAAAAAAATCACGGTTTACTGCTGATACTAACTTTATTGTTCTCAGTATCTTTACTATCAGCTGGGAAGCAATTTGATTTGAATCAATGGCAAGGGAATTATACAATAAAAGGGAAAAATGCTTTTGATCAGTTTGGATATCATATTTCTTCTGGTGATATAAATGGTGATGGAATTGCTGATGTTATTATCTCCAGTCCTTCTGCTGATCCCCTTGGAAGAAACTCAGCAGGTGAAGTCTATATATTTTGGGGTAATCCACAAACACAACAGAATATTAGTATAGATTTAAATATCGATAATGCAGATATTACTATTTATGGTGCTCAAAGTGGAGATAAACTTGGTTATAGTTTATCTGTTGGTTTGCTTAATGATGATAATTTCGCTGATTTTGCTATTTCAGCTCCTTATAGTGATGATGGAAATACTCTTCAAGTAGGTAAAGTATATTTATTTTATGGAAATCAAGATTTACCTGCAATAATAGACTTAAACACTTATTCAGCGAATCATCTGTTTATAGGTGAAGGAGCAAATGATTTTTTAGGTCAAACACTATTAACTACAGACATTAATAATGATAATATAGATGAATTAATCATTGGAGCCCCTTTTGCTGATCAAGAAGAGCGTCTAAATTGTGGCAAAGTGTATGTTATCTGGTCTCATGAAACATATTCTTCCTCGGTTTATCTTTCTCAAGTAAATAATTTAACCTACTTCTCAGGAATGTCAATAAATTCCAACTTGGGTTCTGCTTTAACTACTACTAATATCAATAATGACCAATTCCAGGATATCATTATTGGAAGTCCTGGCGTGGATGATGAATCATTAGTAAATAATGGAAGAGTTTATATAATTAAAGGAAGAACTTTCTTTCCTTATGATGAGATAGATTTAGATAACTCCAGCTATATAAATAACCAGCTAAAAGGCTCATATCACTCTTCTCGGATAGGCAAGGCAATAGCTGCTGGCGATGTGAACGGAGATGGATTTGGAGATTTAATTATTACAGATTTTTCAAATAATACTTCATCAAATAGTATCTATCTCATATTAGGAAGTAATAGTCTTGATAGCGAAATAGTGCTAAATAATGCTAGTTCAAATACTACAATTGTTCATCAAGGTATCGAAAATAATCTATTTGGTGAAAAAGTATTTATTGCTGAACTTTCTCCTGACGCACCAGCAGATATTATCATCGCTTCCCCTCAAGCTTCTTCTGTTAGTGGTAATGAAAGCGGGGTAATTCATGTCCTTTATGGTAGAACACAATTCGAAACTACTTATGATTTAGCAGTTGATGGGATTGATGAAATCTATAATGGAGAATCTCCTAGTGCCAAGTTAGGGAGTGCACTATGTATTGCTGATTTTAATAATGACCAAAAAAACGATATTTGGTTGGGTTCAATAGAAGCTGGAAGCAATCATGGTAAAACTTACTCCATATTTGGAGGACTTCCTTGGGTATGGAATCTTCTACCAGTAGATGGCTCTACTAATGTTGATATTGACCAATCAGTTGCCTTTTCCTTATCTGATGACCAAGAAATTGATTTGAATTCCCTAACTGTTAATATAGCGGGTTCAAATTATGATATAAACAGTAGTAATTTATCCTATAGTGGAAGTGGCAACTTCTATAGAATCACTATATCTCCTGAGAGTTATTTTGGTTATAATCAGATAATAAATGTTGCTATTGATGCTAATGATGATGAGGGTTGGCATATTCCTACAATAAACTACCGTTTTTTTACCAGAGAAGATACAGACCCACCTTTCACGAATCAGTGGGAACCTGCTCCTAATGAACAAGGGGTAGCTGTTGATACTAACATTGAGTTTAATGTCTATGACTTAGGTGAAGGTGTGAGTCTAAGTTCACTTATAGTAAATGTTAATGGAACAAACTACTATTCTGGTAGTCCTTATTTCTCCTATCTTGGCGAAGTAAATAACTATAGAATAATTATCAATCCCCCCACTAATTTTACTTTTGGAGACGAGGTGTTTGTTTCAATTGATTGTGAAGATTTAGCTCCTAATCCTAATGTTATGGCTACCTTTAATTACTCTTTTATATGTGGACAGGATAATTCTTCTCCCAATATAATTTTCATAGAGCCTTCATACGGAGAAGAAGTAGCAAGAACAAATGCTGTTTTTGTGGAAGTTGTTGATAGTGAGTCTTCTCTTAATCAAAATTCTCTCATTTTTACTTTGGATGGTGTTGATTTATTACCACAATCTGAAATCACCACTCTTCCAAATGGAAGACTCAAAGTTTTCTATAATCCTTTAGAACATCAATTACTAAGTTTTGGAGAAAGAGAATTATATTTTTATATAGAAGATGCTTCAACAAATAGCAATAGTATCGATACTGTATCAGTATTTACTGTTATTCAAGATAATCAAGCACCTTATACGGCAAATCATTTACCAAATAAGTTTAGTGTTGATAATCCTACTAATACTCAGTTTAGGGTAGATGTCTTTGATTTATTAAGCGGAATAGATTTATCGACTCTTTCTATATTGATTAATGATATAGAAATAGTAGGAAGTGAATCAATTTCAATTAGTAATTTGAATAATGGTTACCGCATAATTTATAATTCTCCAGAACGACTTATTGGTGAAATTACAGTTCAAATTCAAGTAAGTGATTTAGAGACTCCTGCTAACATTATGCCGATTGAAAATTACACCTTCACAACATCTTTAGATACAGATGCTCCTTATATTACAGAGTTATCTCCCGCTGAAAGTGAAATAAATGTTCCTGTAGATGCAAATCTAAGCTTTAAAATATTTGATGATAAAACTGGAGTAGATAGAAATTCACTTCAAATATTGATAGATGATATAGATGTTTCTGAAGATCTAAATACTGCTTCTATTACTAATGGATTTGATGTCCTATATCTAATAGATTATCCTTATGAATTTGATCAATTGATTAATGTCTATATAACTTGTTCTGATTTAGAAGTTCCTGCAAATACTTATGAAAACAACTACTATTTTAGAATTACTCCTGATTTAGTTCAACCGGAATTAGTAAATTTTAATCCTGAACCAAATGCTACTGCAGTAGCAATTGATAGTGACATCTACTTTGAAATAACTGATAATGGAATTGGGGTTGATATAGAAAGCTTGGTAATGAAAGTAAATGATGAAATAGTTGTTCCTGAAACTAATATTATTCCAGAAACATTGTTTTATGAGGTTAATTATTCTGGGGCTAACTTTGAATATGGCGAAGTTGTGACAGTTGTAGTTAGTGTTAATGACTTAGCATCTTCTCCAAATACCCTCAGCAATTTTAATTACTCGTTCCTTGTTGTTGATGATGATCAAGAGCCCCCTTTCTTCAGCGGTTTAAATCCTGCTCCTGAAAGTATTGATATCCCTATTGATGGTTCTATATCTATGCTTATTTTAGATAGTGAATCTGGGGTAGATTCAAACTCTATTATCTTTAAAGTCAATAATGTTACTATATCGGATTATGAATTACAGGATATTGAAAATGAAGAGGGTAGTGGGTTTAGGTTAACCTATCATCCTTTAGAAGCTTTTGGATTTGGTGAAATTGTTAGAATTCAGATTTACGCTATGGACACTTCGAGCAATAACAATGCTGCAAATTTTAGCTATTTTTACACTACTGAAAATGATACTGAAGCACCATACTTAGAAACAACTTCACCTTCAAATGGTGGTGAAGGGTATGCTAATTCAATTCTCTATTTATCAGTTAAAGATGATTTATCAGGAATTGATAAAGAGACTTTTACTCTGAAAATTAATGGAGATTTTGTAACGACTTATCAAGATTCATTAAAAGATAATAGGCTTGAAATTTGGTACAGTACTGCTGGATTCTTTGATGTTGAGATGGTAGATGTAGAAGTCTCAGTAGCTGATATGGTAGGGAATATTTGTAATGAAGCTTATAGTTTTACCATAATTCCTGATGATTTTCCTCCATATTTTGTCTGTCTAAATCCTCCATTGAACAGTGATATTGAGATTAATGACTATCTTAGAATTGCAATTTTGGATAAAGGAGTTGGAATTAATGAAGAATCGATTATCTTCCAAGTAAATGGCAGGCATATTGAGAACTATCAGTTAGATAAAGTTACATATAATAACAATCCAGACTCCTTAGGTGTCATTCTACACTATCAGGTTGATGAAGAGTATTATGCTGGTCAGAACTTATCGATTTTTGTCTCGGCTATGGATAATAACCAACCTGAATCTTTACAAAATCAAGATAATTATAGTATCTTTGTGAAACGTGAAGTAGATAGAGACAAAGTTGAAGTAATCCCAAATATTATTTCTTTAAATTTTGATGGAGTAAATGATTATAGTAGAATCATTATTCCTACTAATAAAAGTGTTTCCTGTAAAATATTTAATCGTTCAGGGAAAGAGATTGCTAATCTCTCTACTGCCCCTTATGACTACGAGAATAGTGCCGGGAATCATGATTATCAGATAGCAATTTGGGATGGCAAAAATAGTGATAATAAAGCAGTTAATGCTGGTATTTATATATGTCAGGTTAAGTATGGCAATAAGATTCACAGAAACACAATCACTGTAGCAAAGTAGGGGATAAGATGAAAACGTCAAAAATAATAAATTATGTGTCACTGTTTATTTTCATGACTATATTACCTTTATCAAGTTTTGATTTTCAGCAGGGAGGGATTAGAAATTTCAGTTTAGGAGGAACAGGCATTGCTTCCTCTGAAGACTTATCTTCAACAGTATATAACCCTGCACTGCTTGCTAATACTCAATTAGAATTTCTTACAGATACCAGAATATATCTTTATGATTTAGAAAATGATGATATGAATTTTAACTATTTTGCTTTCAGTTTTCCCCTTGCTTCTCTTGGGACAACAGCTATTTCAGCAGATGTTTTTTCTGCTAATATATATAGAGAGTTACGTGCAGGACTTCATTGGGGCAGAGGGATGTTTAATAATAAACTAAATTTTGGTGCCGGATTAAACTACTATGATGTAGGCTACGAAAACAACGAATTTACTGTAAATGATCCATTGTTTATTGATAACGAAAATTCTAAATCAGGTTTAGATATTGATTTAGGTGCATCATTTAATATTAATTCTAATGCAAGAATGGGCTTGGTAGCCAAAAATGTACTCAGTGCAGATTTAGCTCTTGATTCAGCTAATGAAGAAAAGCTTAATCGTGAATTTGGGATAGGATTCAATCTTGATATTTCACCTAATCTCTCTTTTATGCTGGATTCTAAGTTAATTCAAAATTCATCATTAGAAGAGAATGAATACTTTTATGCTGCAGGTGCTGAGTTTCGTCCTCATGAAAGTTTATCAATTAGGACTGGCATGAATAATAATGATTTGACAGCTGGTTTTGGTTTTAAGTTAATCGAAAAAAGCTATGTAAAATCTTATAGAAATCCATTTAATTCAAAGAGAATGGTTGAAAGCAGAAGTTTGAGACTAACCCTTGATTATGGATTTAGTTATCCAATTTTTTCTGACTTGGAAATACCTTATGGGAACCACTTCTTAGGACTTTCTTTCAAACTAGGAAGTTCTAATTCCTGGGAAGATGAATTGAAAGACCATGTTCAACCAAAGATAGAGACATCTATCGTCGAAGTTCCTGTTCGAGCAAGTTTAGAAAAAGCATCTCCGCAAATTTTAATTGATACAGTATATGTTGAAAAATTAATTAGAGATACTGTATTTGTAATTGATACTTTAGAAGTAATGGTGGGTGTTACTCAAGATGAGTACATTAAAAAGATAGAAGAACTTGATGTAGCCAGAACAAAAATTGAAACATATAAAACTAACAACCAAGCCTTGATTCATATCATGAATGCTACTAATCTATTCTATAATAGTGAATTTGAACCTGCAGCTGAAGAGTGTAGGAAGGCAATAAAGTTAGCTCCAGATATGGCTCTTGCTTATATAAAGTTGGGCTCTATATATTACCGTCAAGGGAAGCAGGAACTCGCAATTA
Organism: Cloacimonadales bacterium (SeqCode); assembly: GCA_963692475.1. Taxonomy (GTDB): domain Bacteria; phylum Cloacimonadota; class Cloacimonadia; order Cloacimonadales; family JAFGVF01; genus JAEKNW01. The sequence continues at coordinate 480,285 of OY829950.1, read as the reverse complement.
AAAATTGGCAAAAAGCAAAAGAATTAGACCCAAACAATCCCGAATTAAAGGCAATCTTCAAAGAATAGTATCAGTTAATGGGGAAAAAATAAAAATAATTATAGACAAAATTGTTTATTTTACAATAACTTGTTTATTGGTGGAAACATATTCAAGAAAAAATAACAAGGATGAGGAAACAATAGATGAAATATCTAATAACACTTCTTGTGATAATCATAAATTTAACAACATTCACACTGAATGGTATTGAAATTCAGTTAACAAATATAGAAAGAGAGTACTTAAATCAATTAGGAACTATTAAGATGGGGGTTGATCCAGATTGGTATCCCATGGAGTTTGTTGATAACAACGGTAATTACTCTGGTATTATTCCCGAAATACTTCTTCTTTTGGAAACTAGACTCAATATAAAGTTTGAGAGAATTCCCACAAAAAATTGGGCTGAGACTATAAAGAGATCTCGAGATAGTGAGTTTCCTGTTATTCCAGCTTTGAATAAAACTGAGTATCGTGATAGCTGGTTATTTTTCACAGACCCGATAATGGTTGAACCTAATGTAGCTGTAACTCATAAAGATTTTCCCCAGATTACTGATATAAAAAAATTAGAAGGGGCAACCTTAGCCACAATCCATGATAATATGGTTGATGAATGGGCAAGGAAAGATTTTCCAAATCTGAATATAATTTACAAAGATAATGAATTAGAGTGTTTACGAGCTGTTGCCAAAGGTGAAGCTGATCTTGCCATAAGATCTCAATTAATGAGTGCCTATTTTATCAGAAAAGAAGGTTTTATAGACCTCAAAATTAATAATCAAATCCCAGGTTATGCTAATCATATTCGTATGGGAGTTGTTAAATCTGAGCCACTATTAGTGGATATTCTTAATAAAGGTCTCAGATCTATTACATATCATGAAAAAGAATCCATTATCAACAAATTTGTCTATATAAATACAGAAAATCCACCAAATTATTCTCTAATATTTACTTTGTTCTCCTTAGGAGCTCTATTAACAATTATTCTTATCTATTGGAATAGAAAACTTAAGAAACTTAATAAAAGAATTAAAGCTGGTGAAGAGAAGCAAAGAGCTATTTTAAATGCAATACCAGATGGACTATCTATTGCTGATTTAAATGGCGTAATAACTTATGTCTCGAAAGAATCGGTTAAAATGTGGGGGTATTCCCAAAAAAGCGAAATTCTGGGGAAAAATATATTAGGTTTTATTCATCCTGCCTATCATGAAAAAGCTTTGACAGAAATCAGATTAATGCTTGAGGGAACCTATACAGGTATTGGCGAATATAAGATGATTAAGAAAAATGGGAAAGTGTTTTACACTGAAGCTAATGCTGAATTAATTAAAGACTCTGATGGTAAGCCCTACGCCTTGTTATTTGTTAGCAGAGATATTACTGAAAAAATGAAAACTGAACTTAAGTTAAAGGACGCTGTTAAACGTTATGAATCAATTATGTCCCAAAGTAAAACCTATAACTGGGAAATTGATGCTAAAGGGCTATATACTTATATTAGCTCAAATGTGAAGGATATATTGGGTTATGATAAGTCTGAAATAATTGGTAAAAAGTACTTTTATGACCTTTTCCCTGAAGATATAAAAGATGAATTCAAGAAAGAAGGCTTTAGAATTATAAAAAACAAAGAAACTATTTCAAATTTTGAGAATCCTATTGTTAGTAAAGCTGGTAAAAAGATGTGGTTTCTTTCCAGTGGTTTACCTAAGGAAAATGAAGTAGGTGAAGTTATTGGTTATCAAGGAAGTGATACAGATATTACGTTAAGGAAAAATGCTGAAATGAGGCTTGAATTTAAAAACAAGTACCAAAGAATGGTTGCAGTAATTTCAGCTCAGTTCATTGATGTGAATCTTAGTAATTATCAGGATAAATTTAGAATGATGTTGAAGGAGTTAGGCACATTAATCCGTTCAAGTCATACTTATATTTTAGAGTTTTCAAATGATAAAAAATATTTTGAATATACTTACGAGTGGTGCAATAATAATGAAGAATCAGCTAAAAAACTTATAAAACATATTGATATCAATAGTATTCCAATGATTACTAAAATTGTTAATGAGAAAAAAATGTTGTTTATCAATGATTTTGACCATTTGATAGTGAATTCTCCAGAAAAAACTTTCTTTGATAGGTTAAAACTTAAATCAGTATTGTGGATTCCAATTATTAGAAGTAATATATTCTTTGGTTACTTTGGCTTTGATTCAACTAGCCAGACCTTGTATCTATCTGAAGAAGATATAGAACTCCTAAATATTATTTCAAACATTATTGGTGATGTATATATCAGAAACAATATCGAGTCTGAAAAAAATATGGTTCAAGAATCTTTACGCGAAGCTACAATTCAAGCTCAACAAGCTAATAAGGCGAAATCCGAGTTTCTTGCTAATATGAGTCATGAAATTAGAACCCCATTGAATGGTGTAATTGGTTTTACTGAACTATTAATGAATACAGATTTAGACCCTGTACAAGAACAATATGCCTATCATACAAATGTCTCAGGGCAAGCTCTTTTAGGCATTATCAATGATATTTTAGATTTCTCCAAAATAGAAGCAGGTAAATTGGAGTTAGATATTGTTGAAACAGATATACTTGAGTTAATTGTACATACTGCCGATATCTTAAAGTACCATGCTGAAAAGAAAAATATCGAATTCCTATTAGATATTGACCCGAATTTGCCTTCGATTATTCTGGCAGATCCTGTACGATTAAAGCAAGTATTAATTAATCTAATAAACAACGCTATTAAATTCACACAAAAGGGAGAAGTTGAACTTAATGTCGAATTTTCTGCTATTGACAAGAAAAAGGGGAAATTTACTTTTTCTGTTAAAGATACGGGTATTGGTATTTCGTTAACACAGAAAGAGAAGCTATTCTCAGCATTTTCCCAAGCAGATAGCTCTATCACCAGAAGATATGGTGGTACAGGTTTGGGGTTAACAATTTCTAATTTGCTTGTTGAAAAAATGGGAAGTAAAATCGAAGTAGAGAGCAGAGAAGGGGTTGGTAGCAATTTCTATTTCACAATAATTACTGAATATAAAGTAGAAGCTGTTAGTTTGAATTTTGAGGAGAAATTAAGCAAAAGAGTTCTCCTTGTGGATGATAATGAAAACAATCGTCAAATAATGGAAAGAAATCTCTCACATTGGAAAATAGACTTTACAAGTGTAGATTCTGGTAGGAAAGCAATTGATGTTTTAAAAAATGATGAAAATATTGATTTGGCAATATTTGATTATTCGATGCCCGGAATGGATGGTATAGAAGCTATTACAGAAATAAGAGCAAATCTCAGAAATTATGCTCAAATGCCTATTATTCTTCTTCTTAACAGCTCATCTGAAGATGATGAGATTAGAAGACAAATCCATGAATTAAATATTAAACACACGCTCACCAAGCCAATCCAAGCGAATGAGTTGAGAGAATATATTAATGGAATTTTTAGTACAAAAGTCCCAAAAAATAGGAAGAATTCTAAATCAACTAAAATATCTAAATTGGATAATAAAGGGATTCAAAGAGTTTTGATTGCAGAGGATGTTAGTATTAATTTAGTATTAATCAAAACAATGATAACCCAAATTATACCTGAATGCCAAGTAACATCTGTTGTTAATGGAAAAGAAGCTGTTGAAAAGTGCAGTACGGAGACATTCGATATGATTTTGATGGATGTCCAAATGCCTATTATGGATGGTTTGCAAGCAACTAAATTAATCAGGGAATTTGAAAAAAATATAAATAGAAAAACCCCAATAATAGCCTTAACTGCTGGTGCGACTAAAGAGGAAACTATTCGTTGTTTAGAAGCTGGTATGAATGACTTTATTACTAAACCTATTGATCAAGATCGGTTAATCAGTATTTTAGATCAGTATTTAGAAGACAATTTGGATTAAAAATAATAAAAGAATAAAATAATCCTTGTCAATTAAGTATAACTTAATATTATTGACTCAAAAGTTTAGGGGAAAGCAATGTTTGAATTAGTCTCAAAATACAAGCCACAAGGTGACCAGCCTCAGGCGATTGAACAATTAGTCGCAGGTGTAGAGTCAGGGAAGAAACACCAGATTTTGTTAGGTGTAACAGGTTCAGGTAAAACTTTCACTATAGCTAATACAATAGCAAGGCTGGGTAAACCTACATTAGTCTTGTCCCACAATAAAACTTTAGCAGCACAATTGTATGGTGAGTTAAAACAGTTTTTTCCTAACAATGCAGTAGAGTATTTTATTAGTTATTATGATTACTATCAGCCAGAAGCTTATATTCCAGGAAGAGATATATTTATAGAAAAAGATTCAAGCATAAATGATCAGATTGATAAACTAAGATTGAAAGCTACTATGTCTCTTATGGAGAGGAAGGATACCATTGTAGTAGCCAGTGTATCATGTATATATGGTTTGGGAGTTCCTGAGGATTATAGGAAGGCATTAGTAAGAATTGAAGTAGGTGATGAAATAGAAAGAAATAGTTTTCTTACAAAATTAGTAAATGCTCATTATGGACGGAATGATATTGCTTTTCAAAGAGGTAACTTCAGGGTAAAAGGTGATACTGTTGATGTATTTCCAGCTTATTTGGATACCTGTGTACGAGTAGAATTTTTTGGGGATGAGATTACCTCTATAAAAAAAATGAATCCTATTGATAACAAAATTATTTCTAATCATGATACTTACGCTATTTATCCTGCTAATCACTTTGTAATGTCCGAAGAAAGATTAGAAAAAGCTATGGTCTCCATCAGAGAAGAATTAGAGATACAACACCAGTTTTTCATAGATAATGAGAGATTTGTGGAAGCTCAAAGAATTAGGCAAAGAACAGAATTTGACTTAGAGATGATTCAGGAGTTGGGTCACTGTTCTGGAATCGAAAACTATTCACGGCATATGACTCAATCAAAAGCAGGTCAAGCTCCTTTCTGTTTATTAGATTATTTTCCAGATGATTATCTTTTAGTTATTGATGAGTCTCATGTTACTATTCCTCAAACCAGAGCAATGTACGCAGGTGACTTTTCACGTAAGAAGAATTTAGTTGAATATGGCTTTAGATTGCCTTCGGCTTATGATAACAGACCACTTAAATTTGAAGAGTTTGAAAAGCATCACAAGAGTGTTATCTTTATGTCAGCTACTCCCGCTGATTATGAGTTAGATAAAACTTACGGAGAAGTTGTAGAGCAAGTTATTAGACCTACAGGTTTAGTTGATCCTTATATTATGATTAGACCCGTGGGAACTCAAGTTGATGATTTATTAAATGAAATAAGAATTCACTCTAAGAAAAAACAAAGAGTTTTGGTAACCACTCTTACCAAGAAAATGACTGAGGATTTATCAATTTATCTTAAGAATGCCGGGATAAAATCAGACTATTTGCATAGCAGTCTTGATTCTATCGAAAGAACAAAAGTTATTAGAAAATTAAGACTTGGAGAGATAGATGTATTGGTCGGAGTAAATCTTCTTAGAGAGGGGATTGACATGCCTGAAGTTGCTTTAGTAGCTGTCTTAGACGCTGATAAAGTAGGATTTTTAAGATCTGCTCGAGCTTTGATTCAGACCTCAGGTAGAGCTGCTCGTAATGTTGATGGAAAAGTAATCTTTTACGCTGACAATATTACAGCTGCCATTAAAAGTACTGTAGATGAAACGAATCGAAGAAGAGAGAAACAACTAACATATAATAAAGAAAACAATATAACTCCTACTACTATCTATAAGAGTATTGATGAGATAATGGAATCGACTGCTGTTGCAGAGGGTTATGCAGGATATAGCTCAAAAGGTAAGAAAAAGGAGAAACCCAAAAAGGAAGATTTCTTAGAATACTTAGATTTAGATAGTAAAGAGAAGATTATTAATCTATTAAAAAAAGAAATGAAACAAGCAGCATCGGAATTAGACTTTGAAAAAGCTGCAAGTTTAAGAGATAGAATTATTGAACTGGAGATGGTATAAAGATTATTGATTATATGAAGCAGATTGTAAGAAAGCCCCGCAAAAGCGAGGCTTTAATATTTGCTTTTTGTGCTATTTCTTGTTAAAATGAACCTATTTTACCAGAATCATCTTACGATTTTGAGTTATTCCTTGACCTGTTAAGCGATAGAAAAAGACACCTGAAGAGACATCCTTATCTTGTGAGTCTTTACCATTCCAAACTACTTTATGTAATTCATTAGCTTCAACATTATCTGAGAATAGATTTTTTACTTTTCTTCCCTTTATATCATAAACACTAATCTGATATTTCCCACTTTCTTTCATCACAAAAGCGATTGTAGTGCTTGGATTAAAAGGATTGGGGTAATTTGGGAATAAACCAAAATTTTGTGGTATTTCGGGAGATGATTCTTCAAATTCCTCTTGAGAGATTACTAAGGTAATAGGACCATGATAAGTTGATTCATTATCAAGGCTTATTGCTTCTAACCAGTAGAAATATTCATTCCCATAAGTTACAGGATATTCATCTTGATACTGGTAATTACTTGGTTCTGAAGTTGAGCCAGAGCCAGGAATAAATTGATTATTGAGTTTAATAGCTTGGGTTTGCTCATCTATCTCTGCCCTATAAACATTCCAGCCGAGGTTATTACTTTCGGATTGGGTTACCCATTTTATTACTGCCTTATTTTCTTCATAAACTGCAGTGAAAGTTGATAATGTTACAGGAAGAGTTTGATCAGAACCTCTTGGAGCTGCTGTCCAATAAGAGAAACTAGTTATCCCTGATAGTGTTAAAGTATTATTTTCTGTATCAATCGAAGAGTTTTGCTCTATCCAATTTACGCCATCTTCTGATTTAAATAGCTTAAGCTCACTTTCTTGATGTCCATTAAGTTCAGAATCTAAATAACTAAACACAAGACTTGCATTTGTAGGTTGATTCTGGGATATTATCTGATAATATCTTTCTATTGCCTGATTTCCTAAAGCTCTATGTCCTCTAATGATCTTAGTATTGCCTAAATCACTATTTTCTAAAATTATAATACCCAAACCAGCTATTTCATGATTAACATTATTAAGCTCAATAGTAGTTTCTATAGTACCACTACTTGCTTCAAACATTCCATTTGAATCTATTAACATTGCATTATCTGCTAAATTAATAGTAGCTCCATTCAGATTTAGGGTACCGTCTAATATTAAGGAGTTTTTTATAGTTATAGAAGAGGATAGGGAAATTATAGCTCCCTGACCAATGTATATATTATTATAACTTTGCGAATTTGGTAAATTAAGTTCATTACCCCAATTATAAATTCCAATATTAGCATTCTCGTCTGGAATACCATCTGACCAATTAGATTCCTCTGACCATGAATTATCAATTGTATTCAACCACATATTGAAAGCTGAAGAAGGCAACCAAGAATAGTTTCCTGTCAAGCTACCATCATGTGATTTTCCAGATAAATCTTGCACTACCAAGCCAGAAGTATTGTTAAAGTTATAATATGCAAGTAAGTTAGCTTCACCCCCCGAAATATTTCTACACATGTTTTCTCTAATTTGACTTTCTGACTTGCCTATGCTCCAAATTCTTAATTCATCCATCATTCCCCAGTAATGATTTGAAGGAAAATCAACTTCATACCCTAAGTAAACATCTGCATTATTGAAACTAAGAGAGCTAGCTGGTTCTGTTATCTCATCTTTAATACCATTTATATATAAAGAAATATTTACTCCATCCCATACTAAAGCGAGATGATTCCAGATACCATAAGTTAGTTCAGTTGAGCTAATCATAATTGAACTGTTATCAGGAAAATTAGTATAAACATTTCTATTAACATTTATACCTAACCAAGTTAAAGGACCTTGGGTTATCAACCTTCTATTATGACTTTCACTAGAAAGATCAGGTTCTACCCAGCATTCAACTGTGAAAGAAGATAAAGTACCAGGATCAATTATATTACCACAGTTTACTCTCGTATCCCCAGTATTACCGTGAAAAGCTAAACAAGATTGTGCTCCATATATTGCTGAGGAAGGAAAATATTGAATAGCTCCTCCAACGAAAGAGCCTTCGTGATTATTAGCAGATTGATCAGCAAGTGAATTATTAAAGTTGTAATATGCTATTAAATCTGCTTCTTCTTCATCTAATTCAAGGTAAGATTTTTGTCTTAATTCATTTTGGTCTAAGACCTTACTCCAGACTCTAAATTCATCAATTTGTCCCTGGAAGAAATCACTCGGATTAGCATCCCATTCTTGACCTAAGGAAAAAGTACTATTGCTAGCAATTGGAGTGATTAGGGAACCAGATAATTCTTCAAGTCCATTGATATATAAAGAGAAACTATTATCAGTAAACTTCACAAGTGCAATATGATACCATACAGAAGGTTGAATAACCAAAGTTCCAGTATAAGAATTAACATTGTTCCCATCATAAATTTTTATAACATTTCCGTGAACTGCAATCATCAGGATATTAGTATTTGGATTGGAAACAGGGCCATTGATTCCCCATAAGATTTGATTACCAGTAGAAGTGGTAATATCATCTCCTTTAAACCAACATTCAATTGTATATGAATTCTGTTGAAATAAGCTACTGCTAATTGAGTTTACTTGTAAATAGTCATCTTGTCCATCAAAATATAAGGCACTATTAACTCCTAAGAGGGAAGCTACTGTAAATATTAATACCATAATCAAACCGTTAATTTTCATCATTATTCTCCATTTAGTTTTTTTCTGTTAAAAATTTCTTTCTTAAATAATTAAGTTCTTCTTTTTCTCTTAGATAAGTTTCTTTGTTGCAATTTCTCATCTGATTATCTATTCTTCCATTAGCATAAGTAATAGTAAAACCAATTAAACAATGTAACTCATCTAACCATTTTTCATGTAATTCACTTACTTCATAATCTTCACTATCTTTCATAATTTACACTCCTACTAACATTACTGCAAGGAAGATTCCAAAAGCACTTGTCTTGCATAAATATTTTCTATCTTTCTATATAACAGTATGATATGAATTTTCTAATTTGTAATCAAAATAATTTTTTATCATTTAGCTTGACCATTAATTGCGTTTGTGCAATATTTACTGCAATTAATTGCATTTATATAAGGAGTTTCCATGACCAATAAATCAGTTAAGAGTAGAATTGAGAAAATTGAAGATTTATACTACCAACTGGAGAGTCTTGTTAAGGCAGAGAGAATGGATTATGACATACTTTTTAAAGGAATTATAAAAATTGTTGAACAATATATAAATTTTGACCCAATTTTACCTGATAAAATATCTACATTATTAACAAAAACTTATTTACAAGTATTTCATGCTATACGATATTATGCCAAAGGTCATAACTTTGAAGATATCTATAAACAATATAATGTGCATATAACTCACTTGGCAACAAATCTCGATTTGGCAGAGATTACAGCTGATTTAAGTTTTATTTTATGGATGATGAATAAGCTTGATTTAGCTATAAAGGAAGGTAAAAAATCAATTGAAATTTTAGAGAAATTAGGAAACACAAGTACTTTAACAGGAAGATATTCTAATGTTGGATACATCTATGAATGTTCAGGTGATTTAGATAAAGCATTTCAATATTATCAATTAGGAATGCAATATGGAATGAAAATTCAAAATGAAGAAGTTCTATCCTTAGCATATAGTGGTTTAGGCAGAATTTCAGCTATGAGAGGAAAATTAAAACAAGCAATTCATTTTTTCCTTGAAGCCAAGAAGAGAATTCATGATGAGAATAGTGATAATTACTTTTCCATCTGTAATAACTTAGGGATAGCTTATGGTTCTATCGGACAATATCAAGATGCATTGACCTACTTAGAACCTTTTCTAACATCAGAAATGGAAAGCAATGACCCAGATACTTTTATAGCTATAGCAATAAATTCTGCTAACTGCTATCGAGTTTTAACAGAAGTTGATAAAGCTGAAGAGCTACTTCAGAGAGCTCTTAGTTGTGCCAATACCCTTAATTATTATAATGATATGGCAAGCATAATGATAAATATAGGTAACATCAAGATCAAGCAGAAGCAATATAATTCAGCTTACAAGTGGTTTACCAAAGCTAATAAAGCAAGCTTCAAGACAAATGATAAACTCCATAAATTAGGGATTCTTCAAGGCCTTGGATTGACTTATAAAGGTTTGCAAGATTACTCCATGTCTTTGAATGCTCTTTCTAAAGCACAACCACTAGCTGAAGAACTCCAACTTCTTGATAAATTAGCTGAAAATCATGCTATACTTAGTCAGGTTTATGAACTGCAAGGAAATATTCAAGCGGCTTATGATCATTATAAGAAATCAATGGAATATGAAATGAAGGTGAAGAATGAAGCTTATAATCAAGAAATCCAAGCCTTAAAACAGGAATATGAAAAACCTAACTTAAATGGAAAGGCTCTCATTAACTATACAAGCACATCTTTAATTTCTCAAGAATTACAGAAAATGGTAAAAATACCATTAATTGGCTGTAATAGCCTAATGCAAAATGTTATTCATCAAGCTCTAATGGTAGCTAATAACGATGGGCTATCTGTTCTCATTATTGGGGAAACAGGTTCTGGTAAAGAAGCAATAGCTCGTCTAATTCACTATGCGAGTTTAAGAAAAGAAAATTCTTTCATTAGTGTTAATAGTGCAGCTTTTACTACATCCCTCATTGAAAGTGCCTTCTTTGGAAGTGAGAAAGGTGCTTTTACTGGAGCTGCAAGTCAAACTCTTGGATATTTTGAAGCAGCAAATAATGGGACCCTTTTTTTAGATGAAATTGGTGATATGCCCCTAAAAATGCAATCTAAATTTTTGAGAGTTATTGAAGAGAAGATTATCCATCGGGTAGGCTCTACAAAAGATATTAGGGTTGATTTCCGTTTGATTTCTGCTACTAATAAAGACCTTTCAACAATGGCTTTGAGTAATGAATTTCGCTTTGACCTGCTAAATAGAATTAATGTTATGGAATTATATCTTCCACCTCTTAGAGAAAGACAGGATGATATTCCCCTGTTGGTAGATTATTATCTTCAAGCAATAAGTGCTAATCAAGGCCGTTCAACACCAATTATTACAAAAGAAGCTTTGGACTTATTGGCAAATTATCAATACCCTGGAAACATAAGAGAACTGAAAAATATTCTTCAAAGAAGTCTTATTCTGTGTCATGATTCTGTTCTTGATGTAGATGCTATTAATATTCAACAAGCTCCTTGTGCGATTTGTGATAACTATCCAGATTTACCTTCTTTAAAATTAGATGAATGTGAAGAATGGATAATTAATAGAGCTTTATCTATGAGTAATGGAATCCAAAAAAAAGCAGCTGAACTATTAGGAATAACTAGCTATTCCCTTAGTAGAAAACTGAAAAAGTTTAGAGAGAGAAAGGATTAATAGATTAGATAATTGCTTAAGTTGTTTTTTTGCATTAGATAAATGGCACGACTATGTCGTGCCATTTATAATTTATTAATCATTTTTCCATGCCTTAGAAAACCCATTATAATGGGATATTGAAACTCATGGGGTCAGATGTTACTATTTCATTAATACCATTTTCTTTGTTGAAGTTTGATTACCGGCTTTTAATTTATAGAAATAAACACCGGAAGCAACAGCTTTATCTTGGTCATTATCTCCATTCCAAACATAAGAGTAAGAACCTTTAGAGAAATCATCTCTAACTAAAGTTTTTACTTTCTGTCCTTTAAGATTATAGATTGAAAGTTCAACATCTTTAGCATCTTGTGCTAAATTGAAACTAATCTTAGTAGTTGGGTTAAATGGATTTGGATAGTTTTGTGATAAAGTAGAGTTTGCAAATTGAACTTCATTATTATCTTCATTAGAAACAGGGGAGAAGTCAACATATTGAGCATAAACACCAAGAATAACAGTTTTTCCTGATGAAACACCATCAGCCCAGACAAAGAAAGCCTTGCTATCACCCATTGGGGCTATTCTCACAGATCTTTGATCTTTTAGCTCATTAGTTAATGGAATACCAGTTGAACCATTAAGTGTTTCACCATTGTATCTTAAGAGGTTCATATAAAGATCAATTTCAACACCTTCTTGTTGTTCCCAAGCAATGGCGTAATAACCATTATTAATTCTGGAGATTTTTGGATTATTTTGAGATATGTTTCCTTCTGCTATCATGATGCCTTCATCAGCAAATTGATTTTCACCAGTGAAAGATATTTTTTGTGCTTTAATATTTTCATTATCTGATACAGTACTTTCATTCCAAGTAACATAAACAGCATCTCCAATAGTAATATCAGGATTTAATCCTTCATTAGGAGTTCCATCATAGTCATGTAAACTTGTTGGAATACCTTCTTGCCAAGCAAAACTTCCATCAGTATTAAAACCTTGAGTAAATACACTATTCTGTCCATCAGTACTATCATCAATCCAAGTATAGTATAGAGTATTATTATATACGCTACCACTACCTCCACGGTCAACTTCAACACCTAATGGAGCTATAGAATTACCTTCTACAGAATATCCTTCAACTACTTGTCCATCTTCATTTACTTTTGCAATTCTTCTATCTGATGAGAAAACATTCCAGACATAGTAATTTCCATAAAGAGCATACAATTGCATTTCTGTATCAATAACACCATCAACAGAACCTGAAATTTGTAATCCTTCTTCGCCCCATTGTTTTTCACCATTACTTATTCTCTGACCAAAAACTTGTTTGAGTATAATTCCATCTCCATCAATAAGATTGTCAGTCCAACCAATATAGAAATCTCCATTGTAGTAAGATACACGAGGGTCTTCCTGTCCAGCAGTGGAAGAGCTTGTCATTGCTATTCCTATTCCTTCATTTCCCCATAGGTAAGAACCATCAACATCTATTAATTGACCATAGACTCTTTTGTAGTATCCTCTTTGCTCAATCCAGATCACAATAGTTTGACCAGCTGAATTAGTGGCAGCTTGGAAATCTGATTGTTCGTAACCTGTTGGAGTTGTTATAGGGCGACCATTTTCTTCTAAATCTACAGTTCCATCTGGATTTATAAACTGATAGAAAATTTGAAAACCAGTACTTGCACCACGAGTATCCCACCAGATAACTACAGCATCATTTTGAGCTGGGCGTGGGTAAACTTCGAGAAGATTATCCTTACCAGCATCTCCACTTAAACCATAGAAAACTGTTTCACCGTTTTCTGCTAAGACAAAATTTGATGATGAATCAATGATTTGCTGATCAATACCAATAGAACCTGTTCTGGCATCTAACCATACAGTAAAAATATGGTCTCCATTCTTTTTAATCAATGGACTATTTTGTTCATTTGGAGAAGTACAGATTGCAAGTCCATCATCACCCCATTGGAATGTACCATCAGAATTTAGATGTTGAGCGTAGATATCTACTTGTGGAAATTCTCCATTTCTTAAATCAGTCCAGATTACGTAAGCACCACCATTATCATCACTGTCAATTCTAAGTGTAAGCTCTTTTACATGACTTGCTCTAATTTCAACTCCTTCCTCAGTCCAGATTTTTTCACCTGATGAGTTGATTTTTTGGGCAAAAATACCAGTATTATCAAATGAAGATCTGGTGTCTTGCCAAGCTATGATTGTATTTCCCATACCATCTGCCTGGACTTGTGGGTAGTTTTGGACATAACTTAGTTCGTCATCTTCATCACTGTAAACTTCAATGTATTCACCCCAAGCAGCTGTACCATCACTAAGTAATCTTTGAGCAAAGATGTTAGAAGATTCTTCTCTTTTATCTTCCCAAACAAAGACATATCCATCTACTCCATCTGGAGATACCCTAACTGTGGTTTGATCTCCATTAGCAACTGCTACTGGTATAGGTTCGCCCCATACTGATTCTCCAGCGCTATTAAATCTTTTTCCATATATATTCTGGTTATTATTAATCTGTACTTGATAACCAATAAAGAATCCACCAGCTCCATCTTCACGCATTGAATTAGAAGTCTCTGGATAATTAGTATTGGCAATAGGCATACCATCAGTATCCCATAAATTATTTCCATTACTATCTAAATTAACTGCGTATAAATCTATTGAAGGATTTCTACTATCTCTCCAAAGAATATAAGCACCACCAATATTATTTTCTACAATGTTGAGAGAAATCTGAACATCTTGGAAGGTACAAACAGGAACTCCACCTTCCTGCCAAAGAAGTTCTCCAGTATTGCTTACTTTCTGAGCATAAACATCACCATCTTGATCTTGAGAAAAATCTATCCAAGCAATGATAAAATTATCATCTGAAGTTTTGATTATTACCGGGTCTTCTTGTCTGTCAATCTTGTTATCAATGATTGTTGGCTCTTCCCCCCAGACTGAATTGCCTGATCCATCGAATTTCATAGCAAACAGGTCTCTCGCTCCAAATTTAGTGTCTGACCATACATAAACAATACCACCATCCTCGGCAGTTGCTGTTGCACGAGACCACTCAATATTAACGCCTTGCCTGATAGGTAAGGCGTTATCCCACATATCTTGTGCACTAACAAGTGTCGTTAGTAACATTAACATAACAATAAGTCTAATTTTCATTAGATCCTCCATATAATATTTTAATTCTTTAATATAATTCTAATCAAAACAACTTATAATGCAAAATACTTTCCAAAATATGTTTAATAATTATTGATAGTGAGTTGAAACAATAATTTCTTTCTATAATCCCCCTTAGTGATATCTTTATTCATCACTCATCATTCATCACTCATCACTCATCACTCCTAATCGCCTTAACTCTAAAAAATTTAAATCTTTCTTCACCAGTGTAAACATATCCTTGGTATGGCGTTATAGTAAGAGGTATCCAGGTGCTTGATGAGAGGTCATCACTTGCTTCTATTAAGTAGCTATCTGCAAAATTTACATGTTCCCAATGTAAAACTGGATAACCACTTTGTTGTCTTACTTCGACTTCGGGTTCTTCTAATGCTACTGGTGATACAAAGTCTCCGGATAAAACTTTAAAATCATCAATAAGAATCGAATCATCAACCTGGTTATCTAAGATAAAAGCGAATTTTACTCTGTGATTAGCATAGCTTTGAGGTATTATAATTGAAACCCTATTTTCTGAATTAATTAGAATGTTGTTGTCATAATGTATAATCGGATTGTCTAAGTTAGAACAATAAATAATCTCACCTGTGAATGTTTCAGTATTTATAACCCTGAAATTAAGTATTACCGGTTCATCAATAACCACTGTGTCTAGTTTTCTAAGAGTAAATTGCACAATGGTTTCCTCATTTAAATCAAAAAAAGGTGTAACTACTTGTTCAATAATACAATCTTCATCTAGTGATGCATAACACCATGAGTAATTATCATTAGAATCTAAATGTCTTGAAAGACTTGATGGTAGCCAATTCACAAAAGGAGGCTCTTCAAAATCTTGAATATATGGGTATGTAGAAATATAAGGATTAGTACATGAACCAGTAAGTGTCATTAGGTCTATGGTTGGATCTGCTGCTGAGCTACCTTCCACTGCTATTTCATAAGTTACATTAGTACTATGATTACCATAATCAAGAGGGGTGTAGTTGACTGTGAATGTTTGACGATATCCCTCGGGTAAGGTGAATGAAGACTGATAATCTGTCATTGAAAAATAATGTAGAGTAAAGATACTGTTAAAAATTCCTAAATTCTCAATAGATATTTGATAAGTACTTAGATTAGTTATTGTTACTTCTTGAGAGCTTGTGTTGTTTTTTGCTGTTTCACCTGCATCCCAGGAGGGAGGTGAAACATCTAATTCTCGAGTGAGATTATTTTCACGTACAAAGAAATTATCTATAAAAATCTCAGGGCTTATACCCAAAAATTGATCATAAAAAAATAGATATAGATTATATTGAAATTTGATATAGTATGCTCCTGGGTAATCATCAAGATCAATGGTAATTTTATTATATTGATTATTAAGAGGGTCAAATATTGAGAGATAATCAACTGTTTCATAATTAACCTTATCATAGGAGATTAAAATTGCTAAGAATGAATCGTCAGGTATTAAGTCTTGAGATAGTTGGCAAATTGGTAATCTATAATAAAAAACTAATTGACTCTCATCCGTTATAGGACCAAAAGAATTTGTGCTAACCATAGCACCGCTTCGAGCTGAAGAGACAATCCCGCCAGTAGATTGAGTGCCTCCATTAGAAGTTGTTGTAAGATTTCCTGTAAAGTTGTTACTGTTTTCAAAGAATTGCCTGTAGGGCACAGAATCAGATGCTTGAGCTTTAGTTTTAAAACTCCAAATTGGACAATCTAAAGCATCGCCATTTTCATAGTGGGTGGGAACTACTTGCCAGTAATAAGTTTGGTCTAATGCCAATTCGATATCTGGATAATAACTTAAAGCAAGTCCCACATCAAGTCCATTAACTAAGTTTGTAGGGCTGATTTCTCCTTCGCCATCAGTTCCCAGATAAAACTTATAAGTTGTAAGTTCACCTGTTGCTTGATTCCAGCTAAACATAGGATATTCCGTTACCTCTTGAGCAGTTATAGCAGGAATTTGGGGTGTTGTTGGTGAGGGAGGGGGAGAATCGCGAAAATCTGTTCTTTGTGAATTATCTATAACATCGCTAAGTTGCACACTCAAAACATTCATTACAAGTAAAATAAACCCAAGAATTATTAAGAATCTTTTCATATTACCTTCTTTCTCTAATCATTGTTAGTAAACATCGTATGGGTCCATGTATAATAATAAAATAATTAGAATAATTAGTTAGTCAAGAGAAAAATATATGACAATACTTCCCAAAAGAAAATAATTAACTTTCATTCTCAGTTTTTGGCTATATCTTGTATGTAGGGCCTATGGAAGTGTCTCATTTAGGCATTGAAGTTTCATTAAGACAATAACGATATTGCTTTTAACATCATCCAAAATCTCTGCAAAGAAAGCATGATTAGCTTCAAATAATCAAAAAAAAATTCAAAATTATGAAAATTATGCTAATGGGCTAATGCAATAATAAAAAACTCATGGTGAAAATATTGAATATGTTGAATTTTTTCCACACTTTTATAAACATTTACTTAAAATCATAGAAAATATCCATGAAATTACTTGCAAAAAAAAATATTTGCAAATACCATTTATCCCTACTATTTCCACAATGATAACATTTTTGTCATACTGAGAATGGGATATATTTAATTATTACACTTGATTAAAATTTTTACTTAAAGCAAACATATCAATTGATTATATCTCTAAAGTAATTATTTATAGAATGTTTTGTCTTGATATGTTGGCACTTATATAAGCAAATTATAGCATAAGCTCATATTATCAAATCTGACTAAAAGTTTTAATAACAATATATTAGATAATGTAAAAATCTTTAATCAACTTATTTTCTTGACCAATTACAACTAACACACTAAAGTTGTTGTAGTTAAGAGAAAAAGGAACCACCATGCATCTCCAAATAATCTCAGACCTTCATTTAGAGTTTGAACAAAACAGAGAGTGGTTAATAGCTAATCCTATTATCCCTGTAGGGGAGGTATTACTCATAGCTGGTGATATTGTTACAGACAAAAATGCTGATTTAGCTGATGATTTTTATGCTTCGGTTGCAGATAAATTCCCTTTGATAATCACTACAATGGGAAATCATGAGTTTTATGGTACTTATCTTGATTATGCTTACCCTAACTATGAAAAGAAGTTAGGAAGAAATATATATAAGCTCAATAATGCTATTCATATTTATAAAGATATGAAATTCATTGTTTCTGTTTTGTGGTCTAGGGTTTCTGATGAAAACAAAGGGCTAATCAAAAATAAACTGAATGACTACCACCAGATTAAATCTCATTCTCCAGAAAAAATAAATATCTCTGTCGATGACACCAATAAACTACATAGCCTATCCCTTGATTTTATCTTACAAGAGCTAAGCAAGCCTTTTACTGGAAAAATAGTGATTATGACACATCACATTCCCTCTTTTGAAACTATAGGCATAGATAGACGTTTCTCCAACTTAAGAGAAGCCTTCTCTACTAACTTAGATGATATAATAAAAGAACATCCCCAAATTAATCTCTGGGTGCATGGTCATGCTCATGATTTTTCCCAGATCAAACTTCATAATACTATACTTACTCGCAATCCCTTAGGATATGTGAATAGAAGTGAACATAAAGATTTTAGACGTGATTATACAGTAGAGATATGAAATATATTATAATAATAACATACACTTTTTAAAAGGAGATTATATGAAAAAGTTAATTGCATTAACGATGCTTTTAATATTTACAACATCAGTTCTTAATGCACTGACTGGCAGTGGTACAGAAAATGATCCTTATCAGATCACTAATCTAACAGATTTACGTTATTTGAGTGAAACACCATCTCTATGGGATGATAATTCTTATTTCATCCAAACATCAGATATTGATGCTTCTGATACCCAAGCATGGAATAGTGGGGCAGGATTCAATCCAATTGGATCATATTCAAGCTGTTTCAAAGGAAATTATGATGGACAAGATTTTTCGATAAGTTTTTTAACATCTAATAGACCAGATGAATCATATATTGGCTTATTTGGGGTAGTTTATAATTCAATTATTGAAAATATAAGTATAATTAGCATTCAAATAGCTGGAAATAACATCTCAGGTGCTCTTGCAGGTTCAGCAGGGTACTCTACTCTATCTAACTGTCATATAACAGGTAGTATAACATGTTCTGGTAGCTTTGTTGGTGGACTTCTTGGAAATACTTTCACAAGTTCCATTGATGACTGTTCATATGAAGGTGTAGTGAATGGGGCTAATACTGTTGGCGGATTAATCGGCAGGTTTGAATACAGTTCTGAAATAAATTATTGTTCTACATTTTGTAATGTTTCAGGTGGTAATAGTGTGGGTGGATTAGTTGGATCTTCAACGTCTTCAAACATAGCTAATTCTAGCTCCATTGGAGTTATTGTTGGTAATGATAAAACTGGAGGGTTAGTTGGAGAAAATAATTCTACAAATATTTCATTTTCTAATTCTGAAAGCAATATTAATGGAAATGATTGGGTTGGGGGGCTTGTTGGATACTTAGCTAGATCATCAATGAACCATTGTTATGCAAGTGGTGATATTACTGGTGATACCATGGTTGGTGGGTTGATAGGTGCCGCAGCATATTCATGTACTATGCATCAAGTCTATTCTAATGGTGGGGTTTCAGGATATAGAAAAGTTGGTGGGTTGATTGGGGTAACATATCAAACTAGTATTTCTAACAGTTATTCACATAGCAATACATCTTCATCTTCTTTTTGGGTTGGAGGATTAATTGGTAATCTTAACGAATCTACTTTAACTAACTGCTATTCAATCGGTCATGTAATTGGTCAAAGAGGTGGGGGGTTAGTTGGGGAAATTTATAGCTCTACTGCATCAAATTCATTTTGGGATGTAAATACCTCTGGCATAAGTGTTAGTGCTTTAGGTGTTGGATTAAATACTTTAGACATGAATGATATTGGCAGCTATGAAAATTGGGATATTACGGAAAATGCTGAAACTATTTGGAATATTGAGATTACTGTAAATAATGGATACCCACATTTTAGTTGGCAGATATTTCCAAATTCAACCAATTTTACTTCTTCATCCGTTAATACTATTATTGGTATACCTATAACCTTCCATACCCTATCCTCATCTGGAGCCACAGCCTGGGAATGGGATTTCAATTCTGATGGAATTATTGATTCTACAGAAGAAAATCCAACCTGGGTTTATTCACAAGTAGGTGATTATGATGTTACTCTTACTACTTGGTGGGGAGAAGAATGGGAAACAGAACTGAAAGAAAATTATATTTCTATTGTTGCCCCTTTAGATTATGGTTTAGTTGCATATTACCCCTTCAATGGGAATGCTAATGATGAGAGTGGGAATGGAAATCATGCACAAATACTGGGTAATCCTATTCTGACAAATGATTTTATAACATTGGGTAACAATAATCAGGATGGTTTATCAATTCCATATACAGTTCTATATCAGCTGACAGATTTTTCAATTAGTGTACATGTGAAGTTGAACAATCTTCATACTACAGGGTATAGTCCAACCAACACTATTATATCTGGTGCTATTCCATATCCAAATGATAATTCTTTTCTAATAGATTATATAAAAAATAATTCACAGTTAAGAGCATCTATTAATTCTACAAACTACTTTTTTTCTAACACTGATTTAGAAGATTTAGATTGGCATATAGTTTCAATTGTAAGAGAAAATGATAAAATAACTTTGTACTTGGATGAGTTATGTGTTGGCTTTCATGATAATGCAATTTCAACCCCTTTAAATATCAATGCAAATAGTTTAGTAATAGGACAAGACCAAGATAATATCAATTTAAGTGGTTTTACAGCAAACCAAAGCCTGGCTGGTTCAATGAAAGAATTTCGCATCTACAACCGAGCTCTCTCCGAACAAGAAATCCTTGCTTTATACAATGAAAATCAGCAAAACCAAGTAAGTGTATTATCAGGGCAAGTTACTGATAATGAAGATAATCCAATCCCACAAGCAAGCATCTCCTTAACAGCTTCAAATACAAACTTAGAGGTGTTTACTAATGAAGATGGTTATTATACATTTAGTGCATTAACTAATAACCAAGTAAATCTCTATGTTTCAAAAGAGGGCCATCAGAGTGAGTCAAGAACAATGAGTCTTGAATCAGGATTTAATTCTGCAAACTTTACCCTTACTGAAGTCAACACTGGTGTGATTACATCTCTTGAATTAACTGATGATTTAATCTTATATGCAGATAATATTGTGGAAAGTCCAACGAATTATTACACAGCAAGTGGCAATGTAAACATCAATAACACTATAAGTTTTGGGGGGCAAGTACAAATAGATAAACGGGCTAATTTAGAGTTTCCTCTTATTTCAGGTTCAGGGGGATTAGAAACATATTTCCCTACTCAAGATAGTGACGCTTATGTGATTGTACCTAATTACATACCCTATGAGTATGTCGCCTCCGAGAAAGAGCTAATCCCAAATGAGTGGGCATATCTGTTTGAGGGTACTCAAACTATTGGTGGCTACAACTATTTGATAGGGAAACTAACTTTTGATGAAACCGAGACTATGGGAAAATATACCAAACTATCTATAGTTATTACCCCTAATGAGGAAGAAGATGGTTTCTTTGCTGATTTAATGGATAGTGATAATTGGTTTGACTCAGACAATCCACCTTATGAGCAAGGAGTTGAATTTGATGAAATATCCGGTTCAATCTTTCTTTCTGAGAATGAGGGAGTTGAACTTGGCTGTAATATTCAGAATTTAGAGATGAACATGGCAACCTTCTATGTTCATTTAAATGAGCTCTCTTATGATCCAGCTTTAGAAAGATTTTATGGTAATCTTGAGATGAGAATTCCACCAGAAAATACTTTTGATGATCTACTTGAGGTTGGGGATTATTCAACAACGACTGTAATTATTCATAATGAAGAGACTGGTAGAAGTTATGAAACTAATTTAGAAAGTTTTTCATCCATGGCAAGAAGTGGTGTTTGGAGTTATTTCCAATTGAATATGGACTTAGAATTCTTGAGTGGACATCTTAATGCTTTGCATGTTTCTGTGGAAGGTTTTGATATTCCTGTATTTAATACCGGGACTTATATAAGACAGATTTCTGGTTCTATTGAAGACTTAGCTGTAAATGATTTAAAAATTACAGCTACTGTGGATATCGGTCCTCACTCATCTTTAGATATTCCCGGTGTTGGTCCTGCCTTTTACTTAGATGACTTTGGGGTAACGATAAAGCCTTGGAACTATTTTGAAGGATATGGTAACTTCAAGATATTCAATAATGATGTTGCTGGTGGTAAATTCTACTATAAGCCATTCATGGGAAGTGTAGGCTTAGAAGGAAACTTTAATTTAAGAACAGATGATACAGATGTAGAAAGTACTATTATCTCCGGTATGTTAGCAGGAAATGTTCGAGAAAAACACTTTGATGCAAGTATGGATGCTCAGATTATGATACCTGGTAATTTACCTTGGTACTTGGATTGGTGCGAAGGTGAAAACATAGCTTCATCAAACATATCAATTAATGATTTTACAATTGCAACTATGATAGAATATGGACGACTTTCAATAGCCCAGAAAATTGAATTTGGTAAGACAACTGCTCCTTGGTTTCATTATTATTTAGGAACGAACTATAATCGTATGTTCCAACTCTGGAAAGGTTCAAGAGATGGTCGTTACACTATAGATTTCACTGTTCCTGAGAATTCTAAGCAGTTCTTAGTAGTAGCTGGTAATGACCTCAATCTTTTTGATTTTATCTTAATAGATCCTGAAGGTAATATTTATGATAATAGTTCAGAGGGATATAGTCAGTTTAGCAATACACTACAGACCATCATGGTTTTAGATAATCCGATTTCAGGTACTTGGTCTTTCGCAACAGAGCAAACAGGTGAGATAATTACAGAGTTTATGGCAATGAATCAAGCACCTTCGACATTAGTAGAGATGCCTGCAAATAGAATGACCAGAGATAATACGATTAATTTAAGCTTAACAGATTATAATGACACATTGAAGGTAAAAGTCTATTATGATGATGATAACCAAGGATTTGATGGCAACTTTATTCAGGAATTTGAGTCTTTGAATAACTCTGAAATCTCTTTTAACTGGAGTAATTCAGATATTCCTGATGGTGAGTACTTTATCTATACGAAGATTGATGACGGTGTTAATGCTCTTGTACTTCAGTATGCCCCAGGAAGTATTTTGGTAGATAATGTTAATCTGGAAGTACCTCAGAACATCTCTTATTCTCTAGTAGATGAAGGTCTTGAAATAAGTTGGGATGCTCCTACAGATAATTCAATAATTGTTACTTCTATTGATATTACTGATATTTATAATAATGATAGTTATTCTTATTGTGTTACTAATGCTAATAACTATGTTATTAAAGATTTACCACTTGGTAGGGAGTATGAAATTATTTGTAGATTTGGTGATAATAGCTTCACAATGAGTGATCCGTCAGAATCAATAACAATTCAGTATTATGGTAATAGCAGAACTTCCAAGCCTTATTTCACTATGAATGGTAAAAATGCTTGGGATGCTGTAGTTAATCAACCACTCTTTAAGACTTTATCCGCGAATGATTTTGATAGCAATAACCTAGCCTTTCATCTAAATAATGCTCAAACAGGTATGTCTATAAATGGTTATGATTTTAACTGGACCCCAACTCTTGACCAAAAGGGTTATTATATTCAAGAGATTGTAGTTTCAGATGGAGTTAATCAAGATACCTTACAACAGCAAATATTTGTTTATACTGAAGAGCAGGCCGAGATTAAAGTAGATTTTAGTTCTTTTAATCTTTATGAAGATGATAATATGTTTGTAAAGATATCTAACCTCTACTGTGATGAAGATACACAAACTGTTAGTCTCCTCAATAACAGAACTAATCAAACTACGACAGTTACATGTAGAAGAGTTAATAAATTTGACTATATGGGTAGGTTCTCACTTTCGGTAATAAACAGGACATCTATTGAAGTTCAAGATGGTGATGCAATAACAGCTAACTATGTTTATGATGGACAAACATACACTAACAGGTCGATTTATGATAGTAATCCTCAGCCTTCAGATGAGATAGCTCCAAGCTCTATAGCTGACTTAGCTGTAGAATCTTTAGCAGGTAATAGAGTTAAGCTTAGCTGGACATCTCCCGGAGATGATGGCAACATAGGCAATGCTTACAAGTATGACCTTCGTTATAGTTATACTGATATTGCTACTTCTGAAGATTATCTTACAGCAAATTTAATCACAAATGTAATCAATCCTTCTGCAGTGGGAGAAATAGACTCTTTAATTATTGATTTAACCTCTTTACCTAATGCTACAGACTATGATCAATTATACTTCTCAATAGTCTCAGAAGATGATAATCAAAATAGAAGCGATATATCCAATTGTGCTTATTATAATTATTTAGTTTCTCCAGCGTCAGTAGTTGCTGAAGAAATCCTTTCTGATACAGTATTTGTCTCTTGGTCAGATGTAGTATCTCTTCAAAGAGGAAGAGAAAGTACAACTTTCAATAGCTATAACATCTATCGACTTAGAAATGACTTTAGTACATTAATTGCTACGAATCATAATTCTAATAGTTATCAAGACGATATTAGTGATTTGACAGATGGAAGTTATCAATATGCAATAGAAGCTGTCTATAATAATGGTCTATCTCCAAAAAGTTATTCCAATGTTTTAGATATTGATAGATTAGTAGATGTAAGGATTTTATGTCAAGCAGATAGTTTAGCTCCTGCTAATAATGTTACCTATTCAATTCTCCCACTAACTAGCGCTTTAGAAGAGGAAATTATAGGAACTACAAATAACTCAGGTATGATTCTCATTGATAATTTCCATAAGGCTGATTACTCAGTTAATCTTAGCAAGGAAGGTTGTTTTGATGCTGAATATACTATCACCATTAATAACCAAAATAATGAGTTTGTCCTTGATATATTCTCTGTATTACCTCCTTCTTTTATCAATATTGAAAGAGAAAACAATAACTTAATTATTGAGTGGAATAGGGTTAATGGAGCTAAATCTTATAAAATATATGGCTCATCAATCCCTGAACCTGAAGATTGGGGGCAAGCAATAAGCGTTCAATCTGAAAACTCATATCAAATTCTTGATGAGAACTTACGTTTCTTTAGAATCATCTCATCATCAGATGATTTAGAGTTGGTTAGAGATAAGTATAATTTGAGTAAATGATTTGTATTGCTTGGGGCATACATTTTCTTGTATTCCCCAAGCATTCTCTATAATTTAAGCTAAGATTTAGTTTGTTACTATCTAACCCCTCCCATCAACATCTCAAGGTTATCAATAAGGTACTTTTGTCCTTGGCGATTAGCCATAACTTGATCATATTCTCTTTCCTCAAAGCTTTTATGAACTGTTATGAAACCATAATCTGCTGAGTTAGGTAAAGTAATGGTCACTTTTTTATTGTTTTCATTGATGATTTCTCCCAGTATTCCTAAATTTTTCAAACTGAGAATAATCTTATGAGCTGAAGCTTTCTTGCTTATAAACTGGTCTATATTCTCATTAACTATTTTGGCAAAGTTGCTAAAACCGATTGTATCGTAAGGAATATTAATATTCTCTTTTTGTTTTGCTGTAATGATGAATTGGGTGTTTGTATTTTTAACAGGTGCTTTGGCTCTATCTAACATCTCTGCGCAAAACATAAAGCATCTTATCATCTTAGGATTATTAACAAAATTGGATTCTTCAATCTTTTCTTTAGTAAGTGGATTAACACCTTGGGCAATCTCTTTTAATATCTCTTGAGCTCGATTAATAAGTTCTATTTCCGAATACATGATTCAATATCTCCTTTTATATGATTCATTAGTTAGTCAATAATTGTAATTTATTTTTACATGTCAAGAATAATTACAGCTTCAATTTTTTGTAAAGTTATAACTAATACATTCCTTGCTGTTATAAAGGAAAATTTCATAATAAGGGAGTTGATTCCTCATTTTTTAAAATTCAGCAAAAAAAAGATTATTGACTTATTTAATTATTAATTATAAAATGCACCTTTATTGTTAAAATATAAATAAGTATAATATAGAAAGGAGAAAGTATGAATCCTGTTGAATTAATTATAAAAAAGAGAGATGGAATAGAGTTAACAAAAGAAGAGATGAGCTTCTTTGTGAAATCATATATAGATAAAAAAATTCCAGATTATCAAATGTCAGCTCTGTTGATGGCGATATTTTTTCAAGGAATGGAGACTAATGAAATTGTAAGTTTAACTGATGTATATATAAATAGTGGGGCAAAGGTTACTTTTCCTGCTGAATTGAATACTGTTGATAAGCATTCAACTGGTGGGGTAGGGGATAAGATTACTTTAATGTTGGCTCCTTTAGTTGCCTCATTGGGTGTAAAGGTGCCTATGATTTCAGGAAGGGGATTAGGACATACAGGTGGTACTTTAGATAAATTGGAATCAATACCTGGATTCAGAACAGACTATAATAGTACAGAATTCATAAAAATGGTTAATGATAGTAATCTTTGTATTGTTCAGCAGAGTAAGGAGTTAGTCCCTGCTGATAAAATAATTTATGCTATGCGTGATGTTAGTGGTACAGTAGAGAGTTATCCTCTTATCACAGCAAGTATTATGAGTAAGAAAATAGCTGAAGGTGCTCAAAACTTAGCAGTTGATCTCAAAGTTGGAAGCGGAGCTTTTATGCGAAATTTAGAGCAAGCACGTGAGTTAGCTAAGTATTTAAAGCTCACTGGAGAAGCTTTTGGGCAGAAGGTCGCCATTACTTTTACTAATATGAATAGTCCTCTGGGAGTTTCCATAGGAAATGCTATAGAGATAAAAGAAACAATTGAATATCTTAAAGGGGCAGATTTACCTGATATTGATGCAATAACCAAAGCCTTAGCAGTTAATATGGTGGTAATGAGTAAGCTTGCTTCTAACAAAGTTGAAGCTTTAGAAATGATTGAGGATTCTTTAAAGAGCGGAAAGGCTTTAGAATATTTCCGCAAGTTCATTGAAATGCAAGGTGGAGATGGAAGGATTATTGATGATTATGATTTACTTCCTCATACCAAAAGAATCACTGTGATTAAAAGCGATAAATCAGGCTTCGTAAAAGCTATTGATAGCAAGAGTATCGGTTATGCTTTAGTTGGTATTGGTGCTGGAAGAAAGAAGTTAGAGGATGAACTTAATTATGCTACTGGTGCTGAACTTTTCAAGAAAATAGGAGACAAAGTAGTGACTGGTGATATCTTAGGCTATCTCCACTGTGATGATGATTCTCTAATTGATTCAACTATTCAAAGAATTAAAGATTCATATATTATTTCACCTGAGAAAGTAGATAAAGAAGAGATTATTTTAGAAGAGTGGGAAATTTAAATTGACAAGTCTTGCACCTATCATAATCTGACTATTAATAAGACTTAATGATAGATGTAAGAATATTTATCAATATTGCTTCTTTAAGAATATGCTTGACACGATGATAAATGAAAATAATTTGTCATTTCGTATAGAAAAAATATAAATAAAAACTATAAAATTAATAGATAAGGAGCTGAAAATGCCGGTACCTAAACGAAAAACTTCAAAGTGTAATAGAGATAAAAGAAGAACTCATTACAAGGCTACAATGCCAACTTGGACTACTTGCTCAAGTTGTGGTGAGCCTACAAGACCTCATCATATTTGTCAAAAGTGCGGAAATTATAATAAAAGAGAAGTTATAGAAGTTAAATAAATGCGTATAGCTTTAGATGCTTTTGGTAGTGACAAAGCACCTTTCCCTGAAGTGGAAGGTGCTGTGTTAGCTATCAAAGAGAATCTTTGTGAAAAGGTTCTCCTTGTTGGCGATGAAAAAGTATTGAGTGCTGAACTCTCTAAATACTATTACGATAAAAAAAGAATCGAAATCATTCACTCTTCTGAAATTATAGAGATGACTGATGTTCCAGCCGAAGCTGCTCGCAAAAAACGCGATTCTTCCATGGTTAAAGCTATTCGTCTTCATAAAGATGGCTTAGCTGATGGCGTGGTAAGTGCCGGTAATTCCGGAGCTATGATGGCTGCTTCTCTTTTTGTTCTCGGACGCATAAAGGGAGTCTTAAGACCAGCAATAGCTATAACTTTCCCTACTAAATCAGGTAGCGAAATTATCCTTGATGTTGGAGCAAACGCAGACTGTGACCCTGAACAACTTGTCCAATTTGCAGAATTGGGAAGTATGTATTCCCAATTTATTAACAAAATAGATAAACCACGAGTTTCATTATTAAATATTGGGGAAGAAGATAAAAAAGGAAATGAATTAACAAAAGAAGTTCATCGTCTTTTATCTACTGACAAATATGTTAATTTTATCGGAAACATCGAAGGCAAGGACGTCCTAAAAGGAATTACAGATGTTATAGTCTGTGATGGTTTTACAGGTAACGTTATGCTGAAAACAGTCGAAGGGGCTGCTATAGCTATCTTCGAAATTTTAAAAGAACAATTTGCAAAAGACTGGGTTGCTAAGATTGGAGCTCTTCTTTCACTTCCTGTATTTAATTATCTTAAAAAGAAATTAGATCATACAGAATATGGCGGAGCCCTTCTTATTGGATTAAAAGGTATTCCTATAGTATCTCATGGAAGATCTAATAGTAAAGCTATAAAAAATGCTATCAAATTAGCAAGTAAATTAGCTAATACAGATTTTGTCCAGCAATCTAGTGATTATTTTGAGAGGAAAAAAGATGAAGTACAAGGCTAAAATAAGTTCTTTTGGACATTATGTCCCTGAAAAGATAGTCAATAATTTTGATTTAGAAAAAATTGTTGATACATCTGACGAATGGATCAGAACAAGAACAGGAATGTTTGAAAGAAGAGTAGCTGCAAAAAATCAAAATACGAGCGATTTAGCTTATAATGCAGCAATTAATGCTATTGAAAAGTCTTCTGTAAAATATAAAGATATTGAACTAATAATTGTCGCTACTATTTCTGGAGACCATGCATATCCCTCAACATCTTGCTTGGTTCAGAAAAAGTTAGGATTAAAAGGTATTCCTGCCTTTGATGTATCAGCTGGATGTACAGGCTTTATCTATGGAATCAATATAGCTAAACAATTTATTGAAAATGGTACTTACAAGCATATTTTAGTGGTTGGAGTAGAGCTTCTTTCCAGATTTTTAAATTGGAAAGATAGAAATACCTGTGTTCTCTTTGGTGATGGTGCAGGCTCTGCAATAGTCTCACGTAATGAACGTGGTGATATTTCTGAATTCATAGATGGTGACTTAGAAGCCGATGGGTCTCATGATGATATCCTTGTACAACCTGCAGGTGGTTCTGCTATGCCAGCTTCAGAAGAAACCATTAAACAAAATCTACATACAGTTCATATGGATGGTAATAAAGTGTTTAAGCTTGCTGTAAAATCAATGCAGTCATCTTGTGAAACTCTAATTAAAAGAAACAATTTTAGAATTACCGACATTGATTGGTTAATCTCTCATCAGGCTAATATGAGAATTATTGAGGCCCTTGGGAAAAAACTAAAGATTGACACTGATCATGTTATAGTAAATATAGAAAAATATGCAAATACTTCAGCTGCTACTATCCCAATTGCTATTTCTGAAGCTATAGAAAATGGTAAAATCAAAAGAGGGGATGTTCTCTTGATGGTTTCATTTGGGGCAGGTTTAACTTGGGGAAGTGCTTTAATTAGATACTAAGATTATTTTTTTTACCTTAAAATGAATTTAATTCATTTATTAAATAATCTAAATTATCCGAACTAAGGAGAATTAATTATGAATAATAAAATCGCTTTTGTTTTTCCTGGTCAGGGTGCTCAATACATCGGAATGGCGATGGACTTTGTGGAGCAAGAACCAGAATTAAAAGAAATTCTAAATAAATTTGATCAAGAAAATGGTGTTGAACTTTTTAGAATTATGTCAGAAGGACCTGATTCTGATCTTACTGACACCAAATTTACTCAGCCAGCTATTCTTTTTCACTCAATTGCTGCTTGGAAAACTTTAACTAATACATTAGATATTACTCCTAAATTTGTTGCAGGACATTCTTTAGGAGAATTTACTTCTTTAGTTGCTAATAGAGTTTTATCTCTTAGCGATGCTATGTACCTTGTTCATAGAAGAGGTCAATTTATGATAGAAGCTAATGAAAATAAACCATTTGCCATGGCTGCTATAATGGGAGTTGATAGTCAAACTGTTACTGAAATTTGTAAAGAAGCTGAGGATGCAGGTATTGTTATTCCTGCTAATTTTAATTCACCAGTACAGACAGTAATTTCAGGAAGTAAAGAAGGTGTAGAAAAAGCAATGCAGATAGCTAAGAGCAAGGGTGCCAAAAGAGCTATTGCTCTTAATGTAGGTGGACCTTTTCATTCTCCTCTAATTGAGAAAGCCGGTATCTGGTTAAAAGAAGAGATGGAAAAGATGTCATTTCAAGATAGCACTATTCCTGTAGTTTCAAATGTTGATGCTCTTCCTCATAACTCTTCAGAGAAGATTAAAGAGAATTTAGCAAAACAAGTTACATCTTCTGTAAGATGGATTGAGTCTGTTGAATATATGATAGACAATGGTATAGAGCTTTTCGTTGAGTTCGGGCCACAAAAAGTTCTTAGTGGGATGATAAAGAAGATTGACAAAAATATCTCTGTTGTAAATATTGATAAACTTGAAGATGTTGAAAATGCTATAGAGGTAATTAAAGAGTATGTATAATATGAAAAATAAAGTCGTGTTAGTCACTGGTTCAGGTCGTGGTATCGGATTCGGGATAGCTAAAAAATTTGCCGAAATGGAAGCAAAAACTGTTATCTTAGATATCAATCAAGAAATTGTCGATAAATCAGTTGGAGAACTAAAGAAATTAGGTTTTGATGTTTATGGATATGCTTTGGATGTAACTAATTCTGAATTGGTTGAAAGTGTATTTAAGCAGATTAACCAAGATTTAGGAAGCTTAGACATACTTATAAATAATGCCGGAATAACTAAAGATAATCTGTTAATGAGAATGAAAGAATCTGAATGGGATGCTGTTATAAATGTTAACCTAAAAGGTACTTATAATTGTACTCAGAAGATCTGCCGTTATATGATGAAACAGAAAAGTGGAGTGATTTTAAATATTGCTTCTGTTATCGGTATTATGGGTAATGCTGGACAAGCTAATTATGCTGCTTCTAAGGGCGGTATCATTGCTCTCACAAAATCAACAGCAAAAGAGTTAGCTTCTCGGAATATCAGAGCCAACGCAATTGCACCAGGATTTATTGAGACTGATATGACAGCATCTTTGGGTGCTGAAGTTGTTGAAAGTTATGCTAAAGCTATTCCTCTTGGAAAAATGGGACAAGCCGAAGACATAGCTAATGTATGCTTATTCTTAGCTTCTGACGGAGCTAAATATATAACTGGTCAAACCATCAATGTTGATGGTGGACTTATCATGTAAAGTAGTTATAAAGAAAAAGAAAAATAACCATGGAGGAAATAATGGATATTGAAGCAAAAGTTAAACAAATTATTGTTGATGAATTGAGTGTTGAAGAGAGTCAAGTAACTAATGAAGCTAAGTTTATTGAAGATTTAGGTGCTGATTCATTAGACACAGTAGAACTTGTAATGAAGTTTGAAGAAGAATTCGATATCGAAATTCCAGATGAAGATCAAGAGAAATTGAGATCAGTTGGTGAAGCTATTAATTATCTAAAAGGAAGATTAGCATAATTATAGCATGATTACTTTGAGTTAAGGCTTTTCTGAAAAGAGAAGACTTAACTCAAATTGTTAAAAAAATCTAAGGAAAATTTATGAAAAGAAGAGTTGTAATTACGGGACTGGGTGCTGTTACTCCTGTAGGGTTAAATGTAGCAGATTTATGGGAAAATTTGCTATCAGGCAGATCAGGAATCAGTTTAATTGAGAAATTTGATACAACTGATTTCACTTCAAAAATAGCTGGTGAAATTAAAAACTTTAACGCTGAAGACTATTTTGATAAGAAAGAAATAAAGAAATTAGACTTATATACTCAATTTGCTTTAGTTGCAGCCAGAGAAGCTATGAAAGATGCAGGTTTAAATCCCGGAAGTTACAATCCGGATAGAGCTGGTTGTGTAATGGGTGCCGGTATTGGCGGTATATGGACATTTCAAGAAGAAACTGAAAAATTCTTTAATAAGGGAGCAAAAAGGGTTAGCCCATTTTTCATACCAAAAATGATTTCAAATATTGCTGCTGGTCATATTGCTATAGAGAATAATCTAAAAGCAATTAACTTTAATGTAGTAAGTGCTTGTGCAAGTGCTAATCATGCTATTGGTACATCTTTAAGATCTATTCAATATGGTGACGCAGATATTATTATTACCGGTGGAGCTGAAGGTGCAGTAAATCCTATGGCAATGGCAGGTTTCTGTGCAATGAAAGCATTAAGTACCAGAAATGATGAACCGAACAGAGCAAGCAGGCCTTTTGATATGGAACGTGATGGTTTTGTAATGTCTGAAGGTGCTGGAATGATTGTCTTGGAAGAAATGGAACACGCTTTAGCACGTGGAGCAAAAATTTATGCAGAATTAGCAGGTTATGGAGCTTCATGTGATGCTTACCATGTTACTGCTCCAGCTGAAGGTGGAGAAGGTAGTGCTCGAGCAATTGCCTTTGCAATTAATGATGCAGGTCTTAATCCTGCAGATATTGATTATGTCAATGCTCATGGGACTTCAACTCCTCTCAATGACAAGAATGAAACTTCTGCTATTAAAACTGTATTTGGTGAGAGTATAGCTAATCTTTCCATTAATTCAACTAAATCAATGGTTGGACATATGTTAGGAGCTGCAGCAGGTATCGAAGCAATAGTATGTTGTTTGTCTATAAGAGATAATAAAATTCATGCTACCTTAAATTATGAAAACCCTGATCCTGAATGTGATCTTAATTATACACCGAATAAATCAATTGATAAGGAAGTTAGAGCAGCTGTTAGTAATTCTCTGGGATTTGGAGGACACAACTCTGCAATTGTAATAAAAAAATTTGTAAAATAATATAGAGGGGGAATGTTTTCCCCCTTTCATAAGATATTGTGAAAAAAGTAGTTCGAACTACTTTTTTCAGAGTTTCTTTTGACTAAAGGAGCTATATGAAGCAATTACTCAAATCATTAATTGACCATTTTATTAAAGTAGATAAAACTAATATTGAAGGATGGGATAGAAAGTTAGACGAACTACAATCAAGGATTGAATATAGATTTAAAAATACAATTTTATTAAAAAATGCCCTAACTCATGATTCTTATTATAAAAAAGAGGAAAGAGTGAATGCAGAATTATCACCATTTGAAAGAATGGAATTTCTGGGAGATTCTGTTTTGGGTTTAGTAATCGCTCAGGAACTATTTGTTCTGTTTCCTCAGAAGCAAGAGGGTAATTTATCCAAATTAAAATCGAAAATCGTCTCTGAAAAATTCTTGACAATGAGGTCTAATGAGCTTGATTTAGGGGAATATCTACTCCTAAGCTCTGAAGAAGCCCGAAGTGGGGGAAGGCAAAAACCATCAATAATTTCCGATTCGATGGAATCATTAATCTGTGCAATCTATTTAGATGGTGGAATGACTGTTGCTCGGAAATTTATTAAAAAGTTCATCTTAAACAAATTCGAAAATTATGTAAATAGGGAAGAGCTGATTAACTACAAGAGTATTCTTCAAGAATATACTCAAGGGAAATTTCAAAAACCACCTATTTATCAAGTTGTTTCTGAAAAAGGTCCAGATCATCAAAAAGAGTTTTTGGTTGAAGTTTTTATTAATGGAACATCTTTCGGTAGAGGAACAGGTGCTAACAAAAAAGGTGCTCAACAGCAGGCAGCTAAAGTAGCTTGTGCTAAATTGAAGATAAGATAATGCAAGTTTTTCCGATTTTTTTACCTCTTAAAGGGTGTCCTTTCAGATGTATATATTGCGATCAATATCTTATAACCGGTTCTGATCATTTTAATTTAGATGAACATATTGATGATATTGCTAAATTCTGTCAAATTCATCAAGATGAGGAAAAAGAAATTGCCTTCTTTGGAGGGACTTTTACTGCTCTAAGCCTGGAATGGCAACGTAAGCAATTTATAAAATTAGAAAGATTCATAGATGATAAAACTGGAATCAGGTATTCTACAAGACCAGATTGCTTAACAGAAAAGGATTTAGGCTTAGCGAGAGAATTTGGTGTTAGAACCATAGAGTTAGGTATTCAAGATTTTTCTGATGAAGTCTTAACTAAAAGTAGAAGAGGATATTCACAGGCAAAAGCAATAGATGCTTGCAGGCTAATTAAATCTTATAATTTTAATCTTGGGATTCAAATTATGCCTGGGCTACCTGGTTTTTCCAGGGAAACTCTTCAAGAAACAACAAAAATTGTTTTGGGTATTATGCCAAATTTTGTTAGAATATATCCAACAGTAGTGTTACGTGGGACAGTTTTATCTGATTTGTATTTTGCAAGTAAATATCACCCTTTGCAGTTAGATAAGGCTATAGAAATTTGTGTGAGCTTACATAAAGTATTTACTGGTAGCCAGATAAAAGTTATAAAAATGGGGGTTCAGATAGATACTATTGATCCTGATGCTATTATTGCTGGTCCATATCATAAAGCCTTTGGCGAATTAGTACAGTCGAATATATTAGTAGATAACTTGTCTAATCAGTTACCTTTAGATACAGAAGATATTGAAATCGTTATATCGAAACAACAAGTATCGAAGTTAACAGGTCATTCTAATTATGGTTTGAATTTACTTAGGCAAAAGAATAAAGACAAAAATTTTAAATTAACTGTTGACACCAATTCAGATGAATGTTTTGTTAGAAAAAATTATAATTAAAAGAGAGGCAAGATGAAATATAAAGTAATAATTGTTCTCCTATCAGTTTTTTTGTTTTCTTGTGGAATAACAGATTTTGAAATGCCCACTTGGGATGTAGAGCTAACAACTATTCCCCTAATGAATGAAAATTACCCTGCCTCAGATTTAGAAGGTGAGAATATAATAATCCAAGATGGTAATTTGATTGCTATAGTAGAGGATGAATTAGAAGAAACAACACCTGAGTTATCAAAGAATATAGTTGACTCAACACCAAACGTTTCTCTTCAAAGCAATACTCCAGAATTGATTGGATTCGTAATTCAATCTATTAATTCAAATACTTCTTTCAGAATTCGTGAAGGTAAGTTTGAGTCTGGTGAAATGATTGTTAGCTATGCTGGAAATTTTGCTGACTTAGAGGAATTGAATATTACCTTTGCTCAATTGATAACCGAAGCAGATGAACAGCTTATACTAAGTCTTCAGCCTCAAGATTTTACAAACAATCAGTACGTAATTGATTTATCTGGTTTATCCTTAACTGATCAAGCAATTGATGGAGAATTCTGGTTAATAAATATCACAGTGGTGGCTAATAGTTCATTAGCAACTGGAGAAGATATTGGGTCAATAGCGTTTTCAATAGATGATGAATTATTTTTCAGTGAATTCATAGGTTTCATTAGTGATATTAGAACCTTAGATACTGAGACAGATGTTGAGATTGATTATCCAGAGAACATAGAGAATGCTGTAATGTTAGATGAAATATCAATGTATTTTGATGTATATAATAGAATAGGATTTGAATTCAATTTAACAGGTGATTTAGTTGCTTATCGTGATGGTGTAGAAATTGATCAATTCAATATAGATGAATTAGATGATGTTGATTTTACAATTAATCCAAGTGTTGAGAATGGCACTGAAATGTTAACAAGTATAAACGTTGTTAACAATGAAAGAGTTAATCAAATGTTGCGCTTGATGCCAGATCAAGTCGCTTTCTTAAATCCTACTTACATTGTAGATAATTTGGATGAAGATACTCCAGGGTTTGTTTCTAATCAACATACAATAAGAAGTGAATACAGAATTGAAATACCTCTTAAAGCTACTTTTAATGATGATTATTTGATTTATCCTGACAAGGTTTATGAAATCGAAGTAAGTCAAGATAATCAGGAGCTTATAGAAAAGAAAGTTAACAGTGCAAAAGTTAATATTACCCTCATAAATGATTTTCCAATAGGGGGAATCTTAGATTTATTTTTATCTTCTGAAGAATTGGAAGCGGACTCTTTGTCACTTAATCAAGCAGAGTTAAAGTTCTTGAACTATGATATTCTAGTGTCTAATGAGGAACAGAAATTTGAATTAGAGTTATCAAAAGAAGATTTAGATATTTTCCTAAGAGATTTAGTATTTATGAGAACGAGAGTTAGATTCCATAATAGTGATGGAGTTGTTGCTATCTTAGCTGAAGACAACTTAAATGTAAAGGGAGTCTTAAATATTTCATTAAAAGTAGAGGTTGATTAATGACTGGTAAATTTATTTTATTAATAATAGCAATTTTAGTTTTGACAGTAATACCGGTACAAGCTTTAACTGATTCTTATTCAATGGGATTTGCAGATGGTTATTTTTCTCGTGCTAAATCTGCTTCTGCTCTTCATTGGAATCCTGCCAACATTGGAAAAGAAGCATATTTAGATTTACCGATTCTTAATACCAATATTAGTTTAACAAATAATTTGTTTAATTTAGATATGAATGGTATTTCTGGCAAGCATCTTACAGATAAAGATAAAAAAGATATCTTAAAAGAGATTGATGGTTCTTTTGTTGTTGATGGTTCCTTCAGAACAGTTATAATGGGAATTTCAGATAACAATATTGCTTTTAGTATTGGCTTAAATACTTTAACAACATCTAAGATTTCTGAAGAGTTCATCCGAATTAGCCTCTATGGAACAGAATCAGACAATTACTATTTTGATAAAAGTGATTTTGGCTATAATCTTTTATTATATTCAGATATAACTGCAGGTAAAGGTGGGATGAAGTTAAATAAGATTATTCCAGCTTTAGATAGAGCGAATATTCCGGAAATAGAATATGGTTTTTCTGGAAGTATTCTTACTGGTATTGCAAATATCAAATCATCTTCATTCTCGGCTAATTATGTTGCAAACCTTGATGAAGGTTTAACAACAGAAGCATATTTAATGCAAAAAGAGGCATTTGGAGGAATAGGTTTAAAATTTAATCTTTCCTTTAACTCACAAATCAATGAAAATTTAACAGCCGGAATGGGTTTCGATAATATTTTAGGGTTCATTTCTTGGACAGGGAAAACAAGAATTAGAGAGAATCGATACTGGATTGAAGGAATCTATATCTCTGATTTGGAAAATGATATCTTGTCTGATGACGATCAAGTAAATGATATCGATGGTTACACAACTACTTTACCTCTAATTTATAGATTTGGTACACTGTATGATTTTGGAAAAGTTGATGTTTCCTTAGATTACAAGCACTCCTTTAATGCAAATAATTATAGTCTCGGACGAAACAACGTAATTTTAGCTACTGAATTGGAGCTGATAGAATATTTACCCTTCCAAGTTGGGATAAAACTTGGTGATGGAGATAATGCTATTACTACAGCCTATGGCATCTCTTATTTAGGTTCTTATTTCCAAACAGGGTTTTCTATGCAAGTTGCTGATACAGTAATACCAGGTAAAAATTCAAAATCATTATCATTTGGTATTCATACCCAGATTAGCTTAAACTAAAGATATTATAATGATATTTGTCTCTTTAATTATCGCTAGTAGCTTTTCCTTTATCATGTATAGGAAAACATTTCCTGAAATATCGATTCAGAAAAAAAGCTTGCTCTTCCTATTAAGATTATTGACAGTATGGATAGTTCTCTCTTTTCTATTGATTCCTATTTATAAAGTTGCAAGAATTTCCTGGCAAAAACCTAAAGCTGTTGTTTTGCTTGATAATTCTGATAGTATGGAACTATTACAGAATGATAAAGCAAAATCTCTAATCATTAGTTCTTTTCTTGATGAAATTAAAGATGAATTAGAAAAAAACTTTGATGTTGAGTATTATAATTTCGCTTCTTCTCTTAATGGGAGCAGTAATAACAGTGATTTGATAAAAAGTATTGAAGAATTATTTTCTCAGAGTTCTAATCCACCAAGTGAAGTTTTTCTTTTATCAGATGGGTATTTTATAAATAACAAGTTTTCTATGTTGAGAGATTATCCTTTTAAGATTAATACTTTTATGTTCTCTAATCAACAAATTGAGCAAAAACCAAAATTACTAAATGTTAGAAGTAATAGATCAAGCTTTCTAAATGAGCCTATTCCAATTGAGATCACTACAAATTCTCAAGGCAAGCAAGATTTAAAAATAGAAGTTAAGGACAAAAACAAAACTCTTCAAACTAAATCAATAAAGAACTTGGATTCAAATATTAACAAGAATATGATTCAGATGAAATTTGATAAAGTAGGTTTATATGAACTTACCGTAATTCTTAGGGATAATAATCAAGTGTATGATACTGCTAAGTTAGTTGTCAAGGTCAATGACAATCAAAATAATATAGTTATCTTAACTGATTCTCCGGACTGGGATGTTAAATTTATCAAAGATGCTATCAAGTTAGATAATCGTTTTAATTACAGATTTTTAACTTGGAAAAATCGAGCAATCTGGGAAGGTAGTTCAGAAGTAGAATTAAGTGAAGTTCTTGCTGAGTGTCAGCTTCTCATTCTAAATAATGAGAATAGGTTTTTGCTTAATGTCAATGATAGTAACTTAGTTAAAAATAAAATTGATAAAGGATTAAGTGTCTTTTTTATTGGGGATTTGATTAAGGGACTTGAAGACTATTATCCTGTTAAGAAATCAGAGATAGACCGCCAATATGAGGGCAAAATTATCCCTGGTATAGTAGCTAAAAACTTTACAACGTTTAATGATTATTTAGCTGAATTTCAAGATTTCCCTCCTGTAAAATATCGTTATTATAGTCTTAAGAATTCAGCCCAAGAGATTGCCACAATGGATAATATGGATAGAAGTCCCGTAATTACTACTTACAAGTTAAATCAAGCAAAAATACTTCATTTTGCTATAGATGATTTCTGGCGATTTGCCATGCGGGTGAATAGTGAGAAATATCAGGAATTTATTATTAATATTGTTCAGTGGTTGAGCTCTTCAAGTGGAGAAAACTTTGTTGTTTCAACTGACAAAGATGGCTATTACTTCGGGGAAACAATTAACTTTCGTGCTTCTATTTTAGATGAAAAAGGGGACTTTATTTCTCAAAAAAAACTAAAGTTAGATATTAAAGATGAGAATAGTAAAGAGATATTATCGGATTTCTTACTGTGGAGAACTGATAGTTATAGTTATGAGTTAGATGATTTAAAAGCGGGTAATTACTATTATCAAGTTTCAGACTATGACTCCAAGCAAAAAAAAGAAGGTAACTTCATCATCTTTGATAACTCTCTTGAAAATGCCCATTTAGATTTTAACAATGTAGCTCTTAATGAAATTTCAACTGTGACAAATGGACAATATTTTGCTAGTGAAGATATAGATAATGTGAAAGCAGGACTCAAGCGAGAAAAGCTTTCTACTGATATATATAGTGAATTTAAAATTCTTTACAATAATTATTTCTTGTTAATTGTGATATTGTGTTTTTCAATCGAATTATATTTTAGGCGGAGATGGGGACTATTATAAAGTATTCCTTTGTATAGAATTTTCAGGGAGGATATGTTGAACATAAGAAAGAAAACCAAAAAAATAAAGTTAGGCGATATATATATTGGGGGAGATGCCCCAATAACAATTCAGTCCATGACTAATACGAACACTGCAGATGTAAAAAGTACTGTTGATCAAATTCATAAGCTTGAACAAGTAGGTTGTGAAATCATACGCTTAGCTGTTCCTGATGAAGCTTCTGCAGAAGCTCTCAAAGTTATTATACCTCAAGTTAGTATTCCAACTATTGCAGATATTCATTTTGATTATAAACTTGCTCTTGCATCAATCAAGAATGGTATAGCTGGTTTGAGACTTAATCCCGGTAATATTGGAGAAGAATGGAAGGTCAAAGAAGTTATTAAAGCGGTACAAGATCATGACATTCCAATTAGAATAGGTGTAAATGGTGGTTCTCTTTCTCAGAAAATAATCAAAAAATATGGATTTGGCCAAGAAGCTATTGTGCAATCTGCTTTAGAGCATGTACATATTTTGGAAGATAACAATTTCACTAATATAAAGATTTCTGTTAAATCATCTAATCTTGATTTAATGGTTAAGTGTTATGAAAATCTTAGTGATAAGGTAGATTATCCTCTTCATCTCGGAGTGACTGAAGCAGGTACTTTTACGCGTGGTACAGTTAAATCTGCTATGGGAATCGGGATGCTTCTCTACAAGGGTATAGGCGACACAATAAGAGTATCTCTTACATCATCCCCTTTGGATGAAGTGATTGTTGCTCGTGAAATTTTGCTTGCCTTAGGACTCAAAAAGGGAATGGAAATCATTTCCTGTCCAACTTGTGGTAGAACAAAGATAGACTTAATAAGTTTAGCAGGAAAAGTTGAAGAGCGATTAATAGCTTTTAAGGATAAACCTATTTCTGTCGCTGTTATGGGATGTATTGTTAATGGACCTGGAGAAGCACGTGAAGCTGATTATGGACTTGCAGGTGGTATTAATGAAGGCTTACTCTTTAAAAAGGGTGAGATTATAAAGAAAGTTCCTGAAGCAGAGTTAGTTGAAGAGTTATATCAGTTAATAGTTGCTGATTTCCCTAATGAATAAAGCTTTTTTACTAGTCTCGCTATTACTGTTTACCCTTGGACTATTCTCAGTAACTATTACAAAAACAGAATTTATTGGCAATAAATCATTATCTAATCAAGACTTATATTCTGTGTTAAGTTATCAGAATGGATATGAATTTGATTATCAGATAGTAGAGCAATCACTTGCTAATATCTACAACTTATATCAGCAAAAAGGTTATAAATTTATAAAATTATATCCTTTAGAAGTTATTCCTCTTAGTGTGGATCAAGTAAAAATAATTTTCAAAATTGAAGAATCAGCCTTGAACATAATAGCAAGTATCAATTTCTCAGGAAATTATGCAATAAAAGATATAATATTTTATGATTTGCTTACCCAAAAGGATTATACAACTAATGATATAAATTTAATCAAACAGTTGATTATAAACCAATACTCTTCAAGAGGATACTTTTTTACTGAAGTTAAGATAGAGTCAATTAAGCAAA
This sequence comes from Cloacimonadales bacterium (SeqCode), assembly GCA_963692475.1. GTDB lineage: Bacteria > Cloacimonadota > Cloacimonadia > Cloacimonadales > JAFGVF01 > JAEKNW01. The sequence continues at coordinate 439,144 of OY829950.1, read as the reverse complement.
CTGAATCAGGTGCAGAAATAAATTTTCTTATAAAGGAGAATAAACCTTTTGAACATAAATATTTTAAATTTAGAGGGAATAAAGTAAGCAGAGACTATTCCTTAATAAAAATTTCCAGACTTAACCGTAAAACAGTTCTCACTCCAAATACTCTTACTCAAGCTACAAACAGACTGCTTGCCAAGAGTTATATTACCAAATGTTCAATTAATCCTGTCGATTATGAAACCCTGTTAATTGATGTAAAAGAGGGAAAAATGACAAATATATCTGGTATTTTGGGATATAATAGCAAAAATGAAGATTATCCTTTTAGTGGCTTTCTTTATTTTTCCTTTAACAATCTTTTTGGTAGCGATAGGATTTTAAAGTTTAAGTGGAATAAACTTCAGAAAGATAGAACAGATTTGGCGCTTGCTTATCATGAAACAGGCTTGAAGGACTATTATTTCTCTTCAGATATTGAAGTGAAAAGAACTGAGTATGATACCATAGCTACACTATCTGAGTTAAACTTAGCTCTGAATTATGATTTTACTAATCAAGATATTGGAATCTATACTAAATATAGCTATTATGATGTTATTGCTTCCTCAAGTGAAGAAGCCCCTGAGAAGATTACTGCTCTTGGAATCTTTTGGCAACAGAACTATTTTGACCATTTAATGAATCCTAAAAAAGGTTATCAAACAAGATTTTCCATAGATTATAACATGAGCTCTTTGGATGATTCTAACTATAATATTTCCCGGGCTATGTTTGCTTATGCAATTATATTTAAGGATAAATATGTCTTGTATAACAAATTGAACACAAGCTATTCAACTAAAAAAAATCTATCATCGTATAATAGTTTTAAACTTGGAGGATTCTCTTCTCTTAGAGGCTTTCAAGAAGAACAGTTTTCAGGCTATTTCACATCATGGAGTAATTTAGAGTTGCGTTATTTGTTTGGACAAGAAAATAATCTTTTTCTTTTCAATGATGCTGGCTACTTAGAGACTATGAACTCACAAGTAGTTACTAAGCAAGGTCATCTTTATTCTGCAGGTTTAGGGTTAAGAATTGCAACAAAATTAGGGAATCTAACCTTTGAATATGGAGTTGGCTACAATGAGGGGTGGAATTCTCTCTATGATGGATTAATCCATTTCGGGCTTGAAACAAGTTTTTAATAGTGATTTTATAAGGCTCTTGTTAAAGTATAGTGGAAGATAAGTGTCCAAGGATTAGTAATTTTTAAAAAGATTATTGACAAATGTGAAGTAGTATTATTTATTTGAAAGACAAATATAAATGGAGCGATAAATGAGTAAAAAAAGCTGGTTCTTAACCACAGTAATAATAATTCTATGTATGCAGATTAGTATTTTAACTGCAGGAAATTCAATATTTTCTGTAAGTGGATTACCTTACCAGTATTTTGGTAATGATATCTATAGTCAAGGGATGGGGGATGTTGGTTTAGGAGATGGTTTACGCTTATCTCATGGTTTTGGAAATCCTGCTTTGATTAATACTGCTAATACAGTAAATTTTTATACAGGACTTAAAATGGGCTATATAAAATTTAAAAGTGAAAATGGTTCAAGCTATACTGATGATGCTTTGGATTTTCCTTTCTTTAGTATTGTTGCACCATATAATAACCATAAATTTGCTTTTCAATTCAATTCTTGGAAATCAGGAAATTTTGATAACAATATAGAAGTTCCCTATACTCTTAATGGAGAAGAATATACGCTTACAGAACAGAATTTATTCAGCTCATATATATATAAATTAGATGCTTATTATGGTTATAGATTCCCAGGTGGTTTAAGTATTGCTATGGGACCAAATACCTACATTGGGCACAGAGAACGAGAGCTAATTCAAGATACTGGTAATGGAGTTTTTAATACAAAGAATAAAACAAAAATATCTTTTACAAATATTGGTTTTAGTGCTGGAATTTTACAGCAAGGTAACACTTGGTCATTAGGTGCTAATTATGAATACGGTAGAGAAATTAAGGCTGAAAAAGAGTTTTTCACTATCCACTCTGACGAAGAGATGGGGGATATTGAGTTTAATCTACCTCATAAAATTGGATTTGGGGTAGCCAAAAAATGGGCAGGAAACTTCAAAGTAGCCAGTGATATAAATTATGAGATTTGGGATAGCTTTATGGGCAACGATTATCATAATGCTTGGAAAGTAGGGATTGGTTTTGCTTATGAACCAAAGTTAGGCAGAAATGCTTTGTATAAAACAATTCCAGTTCGTACAGGTTTTTCTATCAGAGAATTACCTTTTGATTATAATAATGAAAAGATATATGAGAAGAGTGCAACTATTGGTTTTTCTCTTCCTCTCAAATCAAGAATTGATAAATTAGATTTTGCCTTTGAATATTTAGTTAGAGGTGATATCGATACTCATGGTATTGAAGATAGATCAAGTATGTTCATGATTGGTGTTTCCGGTTTTGATATTTTTAGAAAAGTACACACTAGAACAGAACCAAGAGATATACCTGAGAAAGAAGATTTAAACTAACAAGGATAATTCAATGAAGTTAAAGTGGTTATATAAAGAGAGTAAAGAGAATTTTATAGATCAGATCTTAATAAATAGAAATAAGACAAGATTAGATTATCAAAAAAAACTTGAAGATTTACCTGATGAATTCTTACTGAAAGACTTAGAGATTGCAATAGAAAGAATATTGCATGCTCTTTATAAAAATGAGCGTATTGTGATATTTGGTCATGACGATCCTGATGGTGTAACTTCAACTTATCTTCTCTATGATTTTTTGGAAAGCTGTGGTTATCAGAATCACTACTACTATATTCCTAATAGGTTGGTAGATCATCACGGTATTCAAGACTCTTTTGTAGAATATTTACAGATTAAGCAAGCAAATTTAGTTATCACAGTTGATAACGGAATCTCTTCCAAGGAAAAAATTGAAGATATTAAAGCATTAGGAATTGATGTCATTGTTACAGATCATCACATCTTTGATCAAGAAAATATACCTTTAGCAGAAGCTGTAATTAATCCCAAGCGAAAAGATTGTAGCTACCCCTATGATATGATTGCTGGAGTAGGTGTATCATTAATGTTAGTGACGGGTTTAGCTAAGAATTTAGGCAAAGAAATCAAACCTTCATACTATTTTTGGACGACAGTAGGTTCTTTAGCAGATCGAGTACCAATGTCTGGAGTCAACTGGATTATTGCTCGTTATGTCTTAGATTTTTGGGATGAGATAACTGGGAATACTATAGATATGCTAAAATCAATATGTAATCCTATTCTAAATAATTTTGATAGAATGAATTTCTTAATCTATAGTTATCGAATGATAGCTAATGGTAGGGATACTGAAGGCAAACATCATGGTTTGAAATTTATGATTGCTAATGACCGGGAAAAATATGAAGAATTTGCTTTAATTCAATCTGAAAAAAAAGCTAATGAACAAAATCTATTTGGACTAAACATTATTATATCTGAAATTTTAGCTGATTATGAAGGTAATGGTGTAGTGTATTTTGATCAAGAAAATCGTATCCCAAGTCCATTGTTAGGCACTTGTGCAACTTTTTTGGTTAACACTCTTTATGAGCCAGTAATAATGTTGAAAGAGAGAGACGATATTATTATATGTGAAGGTAGATGTAGTGATGGATTCAGTATTTTAGATGCTTTCAAATATTGTGAAGAAGCCTTGATTCAGTTTGGTGGTCATGTTAGAGCAGGTGGATTTACCATGCATAAAGAGAATATGGATAAATTCATAAGCTTATATAGGGCATATTTCCAAGAACAGAAACAGCAGATAGATGAAAATAAAACAATCGAAATAGATGCAGTTATTTCGATTAATGATTTGGATAATGATGCTATTGATCAGTTAGATTTTATGTTACCTTTTGGACAAGACAACCCCGAACCTATGGTTTTAGTTAAAAACTATGATGTCAATGGTGATCATCATAGATTATCTTTTGATAATGGAGTTAAGAATAAATTGTCAGATGATGTTATTTATGAATTAGTTGTGCAGATAACTAATAATGGACAGGCTAAAGTAATAGATTATAGAGAGAGTAATGAGAATAGAAATTGATGCGAAAGTTTGCGATAGATGTGGCTGTTGCGTGGCGATATGTCCTCAATTGGCAATTGAAATAAGCGAGTATTTAGTCGTGATTAAGCAAGATAAGTGTGTTGCTTGTCAAATATGTCTTAAGAGCTGTCCGATGGGAGCTATAGCAAATGTTTCAGAATGAACAAATCTATGATATTGCAATAATTGGTGGAGGTCCTGCAGGTTTGACTACTGCTTTAAAATGTGCTGAAGCAGGTTTAAAAACAGTAGTTTTAGAGAGAGATAGAGAAATCGGAGTGCCTGTTCGGTGTGCTGAAGGAATAATGAATAAAGCTTTAGAGCATTTCGGTGATATTCCTGAAAGTGTCATTGCTTCGCGGATCAAAAATATAGTAATTATTCCTCCTAACAAACAGCCTATCAATGTTAAACCTTCTACAGAAGGTGTAATTCTCAATCGCGAGTTATTTGATAAATTCTTAGCAAAGAAAGCCATTGATGCTGGGTCTGAAATATTACTTAGACATGATGTTGTTGCAGCTAATTTTGATTCTATAAAACAGTTATTTACTCTTAAACTTAAAGATATAAGCTCTCCTCTTAAAGCAAGACTTCTTGTAGGTGCTGACGGTGTAGATTCTAAGGTGGGAAGATGGTTCGGCTTATCGACTCAATTAAGCTTAGATGATATTGACTCCTGTGCCCAATATCTCTTATATGATGAGAATATTAAAGATTTAGAGTGTTCTTTTATCTTTGATAATAATTATGCTCCAGGTGGTTACATCTGGATATTCTCAAAAGGAGATCATACTGCTAATGTGGGATTAGGTGTCAATCCTTTACGTGCTGAGAAAAGTGCCAAAGCTTATCTGGATGAGTATATTCAAAAGTATTTCCCCGCTGCTTCTTCTCTTAGATTCACCTGTGGGGGAGTTCCTATTACCAAAACTAATCATATTCTTGTCCAGGATAGAGTAATGTTAGTGGGAGACGCAGCTTATCAAACAAATGCTATCAGTGGTGGTGGTATAGATACAGCTATTTCTGCTGGATTATTATGTGGTTCTACAATAGCAAAAGCTTTTGATAAAAATGGAATAAATGATAAGAAATTACTTTCCTATAATCAAAAATGGCATTCCCAAAACGACAACAAAGAGAAAATTGAAGAGATTATTAAAAGAAAAATTTCAAAGGCCTCAAATGAAAAATTAGATGAATATTTTGATTATATAAGAGATATTTCTTTAGATAAGATGAATGTTCTGAATATTTTTAGAATCTTAATTATGAAAAAACCAGCTCTGTTTGCCAAACTCTCTACTAAAGTATTCTTTGATTTCTTAAAATAGGAGATAAAATGAAGTTATCTTTTGTAATCCCTGCCCTAAATGAAGAAGAATCATTGCCACAACTCTACCAAGAGATTATCGCTAATTGTTCGCCTCATGACTATGAGATTCTCTTCATTGATGATGGAAGCACGGATAAAACTTATTCAGTAATGAAGAGCATATCTTTGAAAGATAATAAAGTAAAAGTCATTAAGTTCAGAAAGAATTTCGGGAAAGCTTATGCTCTTCAAGTTGGTTTTGAAAGAGTTACGGGCGATGTTATATTTACAATGGATGCTGACCTTCAGGATAATCCCATTGAAATAAAGAATTTCTTGGAAAAGATGGAAGAGGGTTATGACTTAGTTACGGGGTGGAAAGTTAAAAGAAGAGATCCGCTTAACAAACGATTACCATCAAAACTTTTTAACTGGGTTACTTCCAGAACCTTCAAATTAAAATTAAATGATTATAATTGCGGATTTAAGGCCTACAGTAAGGATTTAGTAAAAGAGTTAGATATCTATGGTGAGATGCACCGTTATGTCCCAGCTCTTGCTGATGCTAAGGGTTTTAAAGTCGGTGAAATACCTGTACATCATAGGACTCGGGAATACGGGAAATCAAAGTATGGCTTTGAACGCTATTTGAGAGGTTTCTTAGACCTTCTTACAGTAAAGTTAATAACTAAATTTAACCGTTCTCCTCTCTATCTTTTTGGTAGTATAGGTTCAATATTTACTATTCTCGGAACTATTCTCGGTTTATATCTTTCTGTTATGAAATATGCTTTAGGAATGCCACTCTATAATAGGCCAGCTCTATTTTTATCTATCTTATTGATTTTAGTTGGTATTCAATTCTTCTCAATTGGTTTATTAGGAGAACTTATAGTTAATCAGACTCGTAAACACACCAAAAATAATGTTATTTCAATTGTAGAGGATTTTGAGCTTGAAAAGAAAGAATAAGGAAAGCAAGAATACTTTTGAAAAGATAGGATTATCTTTCATGTTATGGATGATAAACTCTCTAAGTGAGAAGAGTGTAAAAAAGCTAATGAATTTTATTGCAGTGAATATTGGATATAGATTAGGTATTAGAAAAGATTTGGTTATAAGGCAAATGAAAAGAGCTTTACCAAACCTTACCCATCAAGAAGTGTTAGATTATACAAAAAGAATGTATCAACATTACGGGTTAATGATATTCGAAATATTCAAGCAGGATAAAGATAATATTGTCAATAATGCAACTATCGAGGGATGTGAAAATATTGAAGAGGCTATGAATCTTGGAAAGAGTGTTCTTATTGCTACTGGACATTTTGGGAATTGGGAAATATTAGGATATTATCTGCTCAGCAGAAATATAAAGCTTAGTGCTATTGCCAAAAAACAAAGAAATCCTTTCTTTGACGATTACTTTGTGAAATTTAGAGCTGAACATGGCTTAGATGTTATCTATCAAAAAGGAGCTTTGAAAGGTATTCTAAAAGCCATTAAAGATAAGAGAATGATATTCTTCCTGCATGACCAAGATGCTCGAAAAACAGGGGAAATTATGAGTTTTATGAACCATGATGCTTCTGTGTTTATGGGAATTGCTAAAATTGCTCTAAAAGCTGATTTACCCATTATGCCAGCTTATCATATTAGAACTAAAGAAGGTAAACATATCTTCAGATTTGAGAAAATTATTTATCCACAACAAGAAGAACTAACAGCTTTTGAAGTTATGACCAAGCTTAATAACTCTCTGGCTGAAAATATTACTAAACACCCAGAATTATGGTTCTGGCTCCATAAACGGTGGAAGAGTGTGGAGAGAAAGCTCACTAATATTCAGAATTAAAATTACTTGAAAAAGATAAAAAACTGATAATTATTGAGAAAATGGTCATCATTGCTTCTACCAAGCATTTGTGTGTTAGATGATTTTTCATGACCAGCAATATCAGAAAGGGTTGGCTATGAAACAGAATTGGTGTTTATTCATCTTAACTGAGCTTGCTATCAACCCTCATTTCTTCCCAAAAAAAGAAAAAACATTGCAGGATTCCAGCTTTCTAATAGTCTTATATAGAAGAAGTAAAAAAAATATTACAAATAGAGGATTTTATGAAAAAAGTAGCTACAATAGTTATTGTATTAATCATTGTTTCGTTGTTAGGAGTAGGTTATTGGAAATTCAAGGAGAAGAAAAATGCTCCTGATTGGAGAATTTTCAAAGCTGGAAGAACAACAATCACGCAGACAATTACATCTATCGGAACAGTTAACCCAATCACAAAAGTTAATATTGGTACAGAAGTTTCCGGTAAAATAGAAAAATTATATAAGGATTTCAATGACCCAGTGAAAAAAGGAGAGTTGTTAGCTAAGTTAGATACAGAAACTTTAGAAATGTCTCTTGAAGAAACTAAAATCGACCTTAATAGAAGCAGGCTGACTGTTAATAATAATTTGGATGATTTAGAGAATAAACGACAACTTTTTGAGCAAGAGATGATTTCTGAATACGAACTAAAACAAGCACAATATACTTACGACTTGTCAGTTGAAAACTTAGCAAAAGCTGAATTTTCAGTTCAAAGAGCTCAAAAGAACTTGAACAATGCTTATATCTATTCACCAATCGATGGGGTAGTTACTTCTCGTAGTGTAGATGAAGGTCAGACCGTTGCTGCTAGTTTAAATGCTCCAACCCTCTATATTATTGCTAATAAATTAGAAGAAATGCAAATTGAAGCATATATTGATGAAGCTGATATCGGAAAAGTTAAAGAAGGACAGCAAGTAAAGTTTACTGTTGATGCCTTTACTCAAAAAAGTTTTACTGGAACTATTAGTCAAGTTAGGTTAAATCCTTCCTCAGAACAAAATGTTGTCACTTATCCAGTGATTATTTCAATTCAGAATCCTGGAAACCTTCTCTTACCAGGGATGACTGCAAACTTGGAAATTATTATTTCTGAACATCCGAATGTAATTGCTATCCAAGAGAGAGCAATGCAGTTTAGACCAACTGAAGAAATTTGGACTTCGATGGGTTTAGATTTTAGTAAGATAGAAAAAGCTCCAGCCCTTGCACAAGCCCCAGAAGGTATGAGGGGACAGGGAAGAAGAAGATCAAGAGAGCAAAGTGAAGGTCAACAAGAAGAAAGACCTAAATTTAGAAAGGCTCAAATCTGGATAATAGAGAATGGACTTCCTAAGCAAGTAAATATCCAAGTTGGAGAATCAGATGGCACTTATATCGAAGTTGCTTCTGGACTTGAAGAAGGAGTTGAGGTCATTATTGGTATTAACTATGTTAAAAGTACTAATAATAATTCAAGTGCTTTCTCAACAGGTATGCCACCAAGAAGATTCTAAGGATAAAACATGTCTAATAACTTAATAGAAGTCAAAGATTTAACTAAAACATATAGCATGGGAGATATTGAAGTACATGCCTTGAGAAGTATAAATCTTTCTGTTCAGCAGGGGGAGTTTGTTTCTATTATGGGAATGAGTGGCTCAGGAAAAACTACCTTAATGAACATTCTTGGTTGTCTTGATAAACCTACTTCAGGAAGCTATAAATTGGATGATGTCATGATAGAAGACATTCCACAAGACGATTTAGCAGAAATTAGAAATAAAAAAATAGGTTTTGTGTTTCAATCTTTCTATTTGCTTTCCAGAACATCAGCTTTAGAAAATGTAGAATTACCTCTTCTATATAGAAAAGAGCTAAAAAGAAAAGAGAGAATCGGGATGGCAAAGGAGGCATTAAACATTGTGCAAATGAGTAAAAGATTACATCACTATCCAAACCAGTTATCAGGAGGACAACAGCAAAGAGTTGCTATTGCTCGTGCCATTGTTAATAATCCTGTGATACTATTTGCTGATGAGCCGACAGGAAATCTGGATTCTAAAACAAGTTTAGAGATTATGAATGTCTTTCAAGAGCTACACAAAAAAGGAATCACGATTATAATCGTCACTCATGAACCTGAAATTGCTCAATTCACTGAGAGAATAATTACTTTCTCAGATGGGAAAATCATTAAAGATTATAAGAATGAGAAAGTTCACAGTGCTAAGGATGCTATTAAGAAGCTTCCTCAAGAGCAAGAAGAGGAGGATTAATGCTTATTATAGAAATTCTTTCAGTAGCTTTGAAATCATTGGTAAAGAATAAAGTAAGAACACTTTTAACAATGCTGGGAATAATTATTGGTGTTGGAGCTGTTATAACTATGTTAGCCATTGGTGAAGGTGCCAAAAAATTAGTAGATTCTGAGATTGCAAGTATGGGGACTAATGTTATCACAGTGATTTCTAACTATAGTTCAAGAACTGCAGTAAGACAAGAAGCAGGCTCAGGAAACTCTATCAAATTAGCAGATATTGAATCTATCAGAAATCAGGTACAAGGTGTAAATTATATCTCTCCTGTTGTTACTACATATGGAAGACTTAGAGCTGGTTCTAAAAACTGGAGAACAGCTGCTTATGGAGTAAACTCAGAATACTTCTTTATTAGAAACTATGATGTCGATGAAGGTCAATTCTTCTCTTCTACTCAGATTCAATCGGGAGCAAAAGTTATGGTTCTTGGTAAAACAGTAGCTGATTATCTTTTCCCAGAAGGAGGAGCTGTTGGGCAGAGAATAACTATCAGAAATGTGCCCATGGAGATTGTCGGCATTCTTTCTGAGAAAGGACAAAGTGCAGTTGGTGGAGATTTAGATGATGTGGTCTTAGTCCCTTATACAACAGTGCTTGCCAGACTTAGAGGTTGGCGAGAACCTCAGATATCTATCAATGTCTCAGCCAGCTCAAAAGAAATGATACCTATAGTTAAAAACGAAATCTTGCAACTGCTTTTATTAAAAAATAAGACACTGTCCGAAGATAGTTTTATTGTAAATTCTCAAACCGACCTTGCCGATATGGCTAATAATGTCTCATCTACTATTACTTTACTTTTATCAAGTATTGCCGGTATTTCTTTAATCGTAGGCGGTATTGGTATTATGAATATCATGCTGGTCTCGGTTACTGAAAGAATCAAAGAGATTGGCTTAAGAATGGCTGTCGGGGCTAAAAAGAAAGATGTTTTAAGGCAATTCATCTTTGAAGCTATATTTCTTAGTGGATTAGGAGGTATCATCGGAATTATCTTAGGCTCTGTTGTTGCCAAAATTGTGGGGAATATGATGAATTGGAGTGTGGAAATCACTACTTGGTCAGTTCTACTATCCTTCTCCTTCTCTGCTATCATTGGTGTATTCTTCGGCTGGTATCCTGCCAAAAAAGCTGCTAACCTCAACCTTATTGATGCTCTTAGATATGAATAAAAAAGGCTCAACTTTAAGTTTAGTGGAAATCATTAAGTATTATGATGGAGCTATTATTGCCTCATAGTTAGTTACGCTTTATAGTCTATATGAAATTGAAGTTTTTTATGATAAATAAGACTTAATCCTGCAAAAATAGATTATTCAAACTCAATCATGATTAATTCCCCTCTTCATTTGCTAAGCAAATGTCTCCAAGAGGGGGTGGGGATGCGAAGCAGATGGGGTGTTAAGTCTGGATAAATATATAGTAACTTTAATAAAAGGATAAATAGCATTTGTAATAAGTCGTTGATATATAAGTTTTTATTCAACCCTTTCAGGGATATTTTAACCCGAATGGTGCAGTAGAGCTTTAGAGAAGAGTGCAGATTCTTTTAGCAAAATAGCTTACAGAATTCAGACGCATATAATATATATTCGGAGAAATTATGGAAGTTACTTTTGCATAAGAATATAGTGCTATTCTCAAAGATATACTGCATTATTTGGGGTGCGTCACGAGGTGGTGTGCCGTCAACTGGTGAAAATCCAGTCTGGCTAATTTTCTGTTCAACCAGAAGTGAAAAAGACAGGCTTGTTCAGTAATGGCAAGTCTGAAGCTCTTTGAATCGGTAAGTAAGCTGTAGCGAAAGCGAACAGGTAGCTTCGTTAGGCAATTGTAATCGGTTAATCTTTCCCAGAGGATGAAACCTGCTATTTGATAGGAAGTAACAGAAATATGCACTATCAAAGATTACCGGAGTTATAACTGATGGCGTGCTTATAAATGATTGCACACTAAACGTGAGAGAGCCTATTTAATAAGAGATGACAACTCTAAATGGATTTCTATAAGACGGAGTCGAAGTGAAATTCAGTTATTTAGGCAGTCGGAGATGCCCATAGTAGTGATGATATTTGAGACAACATAACTCAAAAGTAGCGAAGGGGCATTACTTCAAAGAAATTTACAAGATAAGGAGAAAGTTGTGATTGGTGAAAATCTAACAAACAAACAAAAAGCTGATTTATCAGCAGAGGAAAGAGTTCGAATTTTTCAACGTAAATTATATTCTAAAGCCAAACAAGAAAAGGATTTTCGTTTTTATGTACTGTATGATAAGTTAACAGTGGGATATTTTCTAAGTGAAGCTTGGAGAAGGGTAAAGTTAAATAATGGGATTGCTGGATATGATAAAAAGAGTTTTTCTGATATTGAAGAAAGTGGAATAACAGACTTTCTTTTTGAGATTCAACAAGAACTAAAAGACGAAACTTATAAACCATCTCCAATACTACGAGTATATATTCCTAAAGCAAATGGTAAAATGAGACCATTAGGTATTCCGACCATAAAAGATAGGCTCAAGTTCAAGTCTGGTGGAAACTATTCCATAAGATAGCCACACCTTTGTAGAACTTTTAACCGAAAATAATCAAAATCTTTATAGCCATATGCCATCTTGATTATTGTTTTTATTTTGTTATTAATTGCTTCTGCTTTAGCATTGCTTACTCTATATTTAAACCAGTTTAGTAACAAAGATAATCTTTTCTTTATTTGAATTGCTAATTGCTTAAATGGTATAAAGTTTGTATCATTAACCATTCTACACCATACTGTGAATCTCTCTTCTGCATCATTTGCTTCTAATTCCTCATCAAAGATCGATAATAAATCTTCTTTTATGAGGTAAGCTTTATATAAATCTTGATTAACTAACATCAACTCTTGCAAACGTTTTGTATGATGCTGAGAAAAGTTCTTTTGCCTCCTTAGTATCAACCATCTTACATGTTTTTTCATATCGTATCTTTCCTCTTCTGGAAGCTCTTTTTGAATTAATCTTCTTACTATTTCCATTTTTCGATTAACTATTCTACTAAAATGGAACTTGTCAAAAACTATGTAGTGGTCTGCATAAAAGTCTGATACTGCTGAAATGTAGGATTGACTAAAATCAATAGCAATAGTATCTAAGTGATTAAATTTGCCATGTTTATCGTATTTAGATAATAACTCTATAGCACTGTTTTTTGATTTACCTTTTGATATATCTATTATCTTTCCATCTTCCTGATTAGTTAGCACTGTTGTATAATTGTGATGTTTTTTATATGAGGTTTCATCAAGGCTTAGTTTTGTTGTTTTAGGTGTTTTACTAATTAATGATTTGTCTAGGTTTTCTAACCCTATTTTATCTATTCTATAAACGGTACTTATTGTTGTGCCTAATAACTTTGCAGTAGCTTTGTTTGATAATTCTCTGGTATATTCTAATACCTCTTCTTCAAACTGTTTAGTATGTTGTTTATTTACTTCTGCTATATCTTGCTTTTCTGTCAATATACCACAAACGGGACATTTTGTTCTCCGTAAATTTAATACTAAAATTACTGGGGTTAAAAGGATAGAAGAATGCTTTAAATATCTTGTTCTATATCATGTGTCTTTAACCTCATACCACATTGAGGACAGCATGCATGACCTAGTTTTCTAAGGTTAAAATGGATCTGAGGTTGCTTATTATAAACCACTTTCTTTATAGATTCAGTAAAAAAACCTTGCACGTTTAACAGTGAATCACATATTTGGACATTGAGAGAATTCGACATAAGTTACTCCAATTAGTAGTGTTTTTAGTGTAACTTATTGATATATATGAATTCTCTCAACCTTTTTTTTATTTTTCTTCCACCAGACTTGAACTTGAGCCAAAAGATAGAGTAGTTCAAATGTGTTGCAAGCTAATAATTGAACCAATCTTTGAAGCAGATTTTGAGGATTGTTCACATGGTTTTAGACCAAAGCGTTCAGCCCATGGAGCTATTAAAGAAATAAAGTCTAACCTTAAAGCTGGGAAAACAGAAGTATACGACGCCGATTTGTCTGGTTATTTCGATAATATTCCACACGATAAACTAATGTATCTTATGGAAAGAAGAATAACAGATAAAAGGATATTAAAGCTAATTAGAATGTGGTTAAAAACACCATATTTTGAAAAGAACAAATTGCACAAGAGTAAAAAGGGAACACCTCAAGGAGGCGTTATTTCCCCTTTACTGGCAAATATATACTTAAATCTTGTTGATAAAGCTGTCAATAGGGAAGATGGATTTTTTCGCTAAAAGAGGCATAAAAATAGTACGTTATGCTGATGACTTTATCTTAATGGGAAAGCAAATACCCCAAGAGTGCTTATCGTATTTGCACAGAATACTGGAAAAAATGGAGTTAACAGTTAATCTAGAGAAAACGAAACATTTGAATGCAACAAAAATATCTTTTGATTTTTTGGGTTTTACTTTTAGGTTTGATAAATCATTATACAACTCGTATGGTTATTACTGGAATGTGATTCCAAGTAAAAAGAGTGTCAAAAAGTTTAAGGCAAATATTAAGAATTGTCTTATGAATAATGGACATTCATCAAACTATACTTTAGTAAAGAAGCTCAATCCAATATTAAGAGGTTGGACTAACTATTTTACAATACCTAAAGTAAGCTACCCTGCTAAGGCCAAAGATAGTGTTAATTCTTATCTCTTTTTTAGTTTAAAGAGGTATTATAAGCGCAAGAGTCAAAGGAGCTGTAAGCTTTATCGTCAAAACGCTCATGATAAGTTAATTAAATATTATGGTTTATATAACTTAGCATATAGGTCTTCTTGACAAACTTGTGAATGCTTAGAATGAACTTTGTCGGTAAGCCGTCTGCGGGAGAACCGCATGCACGGTTTGAAGAGGGGGGCAGGCTACCCTGCCTCTACTCTACTTTAATCATTACAATATTAACTAAACTTTTATGTTATACATTCATATTTCCACCAGACTTGAGCTTGGACCATAAATGACTGATTTTATTGCTAAACATGAAACTGATTCATTTTGGTTTAACTTCCTTTTGAGTCATATTTGACCCTTGAAAGTCACTCATTTAAATATCGGAAATTAGATGTGACACTTATTGAGGTGCTTTTAAATACCTGAAAGCTTGATCAAATATTGCCTATTAAACTGATGGTGTCAATAGCAGTTTAAAATTGCTAGAGTTTTGGCAGTGTAATTTGGTACATTAATAGTACCATAGTAAATTCTTGATTAATGAAATCAACTATAGTATGGAGTGGAAGCGTCCCTAACTGGGAACGCAGGCTCTTCAGACTGTGGAAATTATGGAGTGGAAGCATCCTTGCTTCCACACAAAAATCTGACAGCAGGGATGCTGTCAGTCCATAAATATTTGCTTCCACAAATCAGGCAGCAGGAATTATATGGAGTGGAAGCATCCTTGCTTCCACAAATCAGGTAGCAGGAATTATATGGAGTGGAAGCATCCTTGCTTCCACACAAATCTGGCTGGCAGCAGGGATGCTGTCAGTCCATAAGTATTTGCTTCCACAAAAATCAGGCATCCTGCCTGCACCCAGGATTTCATGCTGGGTAATCTTAAGTAGTCCAGCACTTAGGTGCTGGACGCGGGCAAGATACCCGCTTTCCCAGTTATTAGCAGTCTCTTCAGACTGTAGAAATTATGGAGTGAAAGCATCCTTGCTTCCACAAAAATCAGGCATCCTGCCTGCACCCAGCATGAAATGCTGGGTAATCTTAAGCAGTCCAGCACTTAGGTGCTGGACGCGGGCAAGATGCCCGCTTTCCCAGTTATTAGCAGGCTCTTCAGACTGTGGAAATTATGGAGTGGAAGCATCACTAACTGGGATTTCTTTCTTAGCACCACCAGAGACATCTTCTCTAAAGCTCTACTGCTCCATTCGGGTCAAAAACAAAAAATCCCCCTTGCAGAGGGGGATAATAGTTCAAGATAGATAGCAGAATAAACTATCCTACATTAAAAGTTTTTCTCAATTTAAATTCTTCTTGCTTTCCTTCATTCCATTGTTGGACAGGGCGTAAGTAGCCCACAACCCGGGAGTAAATCTCTGTTTCAGTTTGACAGATAGGGCATCGACTTTCTTCTCCTTTAATATAGCCATGAGTAGGGCAGATAGAGAAGGTAGGTGAGAAGGTGAAGTAAGGTAAGTGATAGTTACTACAAACTTTTCTAACTAAATTTTTAACCGATTGAATATTACTAATACGTTCTCCACCAAAGATGTGAAGGACAGTCCCACCAGTGTATTTAGTTTGAAGTTGGTCTTGTAATTCCAAGGCTTCAAAGACATCATCCGTGAAGTTTACAGGCAATTGAGTTGAGTTAGTATAGAAAGGTTTATCAGAATATGGGTCGTTATTAGCTACGATAATTTCGGGGAACTTCTTTCTATCAAGTCTTGCTAATCTATAGGTAGTACCTTCTGCAGGAGTAGCTTCCAAGTTATAATTATTGCCTGTTTCTTCTTGATATTCAATAAGCTTATCTCTCATGAAATCCATTATTTCTATGGCAAATTTAGAACCTTCTTTTGAAGTGATGTCTTGACCTAAGAAGTTTAAACAGACTTCATTCATACCAATTAACCCAATTGTTGAAAAGTGGTTCTTCCAATATTGGTTAAAACGTTGTTTAATATCTTGAAGATAGAAACTTGTGTAAGGATAAAGGTTAGATTCAGTAAAAGATTCTAAAACTTTTCTTTTAATTTCTAAGCTATTCTTAGCTAAGTCCATTTTCTCTTTAAGTCGAGCATAGAAATCATCTTTAGTTTTAGCTAAATAGGAGATTCTTGGTAAATTGATGGTAACCACCCCGATTGAACCAGTGAGAGGGTTTGCACCAAAAAGACCGCCACCTCTTGCTTCTAACTTTCTGGTATCTAAGCGAAGCCTACAACACATAGAACGAGCATCTTCAGGGCTCATATCAGAGTTAACAAAATTAGAGAAATAAGGAATTCCATATTTTCCAGTAGCTTCCCAGAGAAGATCTAAGTCTGGGGTGTCCCAGTCAAAATCCTCAGTTATGTTATAAGTAGGAATAGGGAAGGAGAATACTCTACCTTTGGCATCACCTTCAGTCATTATTTCCAAGAATGCCCGATTAATCATAATCATCTCTTGAGGGAAATCAGCATAGGTTTCATCCATTAATTCTCCACCAATAATGACATTCTGCTCACGATAAATTTTGGGAGGAATTAAATCCATGGTAATATTAGTAAATGGTGTTTGAAAACCAACTCTGGTAGGAACATTAATATTGAAAATAAACTCTTGCATAGCTTGCTTAACTTCTTCATAACTAAGATTATCATATCTGATAAAGGGGGCAAGAAGAGTATCAAAACTTGAAAAGGCTTGAGCTCCAGCTGCTTCACCCTGTAAAGTATAGAAGAAATTAACTATCTGACCCAACAAAGACCTGAAATGTTTAGCAGGTTTACTCTCAATTTTTCCTACCGCACCTGTGAATCCTACTTTAATTAAATTATATAAATCCCAGCCAACACAATAGACAGAAAGTAGACCTAAATCATGAACATGAATATCGCCTCCTGAATGATTCTCTTTAATTTCAGAAGGGTAAATTTTGTTTAACCAATAAGTCTTACTTACCTCAGATGCTATATAGTTGTTTAATCCTTGGAGGGAATATGCCATATTACTATTTTCATTTACTTGCCAATCTAATTTTTTTAGATATTGATCAATAAGATCAACATTAGATTTTGAGACAATTTCTCTAATTTTTGCATGTTGGTCACGGTAAATAATATAGCTTTTTGCTGTCTTTTTGAAAGTTGAAGATAGTAGAATTTCTTCAACAATATCTTGTATTTTTTCAATAGTAATTATTTTTTCATTATGTAATTGAAGAATGAGGTTAACAACTTTCATAGTGAGTTGTTCGGCAGTATCATCTCCAAATTCAGCAGTGGCTAATCCTGCTCTCAAAATTGCTTTTTTTATCTTATCTTTATCAAAAGCTACTAATTCTCCTGTCCTCTTTAAAACGGCTTTAATCATCCTTTCTCCCAATTATGTTAAAGTTATAATAATCAATAAATTACATAACGTTTATTCTATTTTTTGATTTCTGTATTTATAAATCTATAATATTAAAAAATATGAAATTAGCATTCTTGTCAAATAGAAAATATGGAATATTTTTTTCAACCTTTTTAGCTATCTATTTGCTATGATTTTAGAAAATTTTCTTCAAGGAAATTAGAGCTGATTATTTGCTTTATAGAAAAATTCATACATAAAATTAAAATGTGTTTTTTAGAAAACAAAAAAAAGGTTGAAGATTGAAGTTTAAAATTATTCTGAAATTTGCATAACTGCTTTTTAGTGAACATCTACACTTCTGCTTCAGAGGAGATATAATATTAGTAGGGAAAGAAAATCTTGGATTATCAACTATTTTAGTTATATTATTAAAAAAAGTTATAGTGGAGGAGTAATGCGTCCAAAAATTACTATTATCGGAGCCGGTCCTGGCGGATTAACAGCTGGTATTTTATTACAAAAAAGGGGATTTGAAGTAACTATTTATGAGAAAGATTCTAAACCTGGTGGACGAAATCAAGCCATAGAGTTAGGGGCTTATCGATTCGATACAGGTCCGACTTTTTTAATGATGAAGTATTTTCTGGATGAAATATTCAGTGAAACTGGACGGGATATCAATGATTATTTAGAATTTTACGATTTAGAACCTCTCTATACTTTGATTTTCAAAGACAAAACAATGGTTCACTATAAAGATAAAATAAAAATGAAAGCTGAGATTGAGAAATATTTCCCTGGTGAGTCTGTTGGCTATGACAGACTAATGGAATATGAGAAAGAGCGCTATAGAAGGCTTTATCCTTGTTTGAAGAAAGATTATTCTTATCCCCAAAGAATGATAGAACCAGATATTCTCTATGCTTTCCCTTATCTTCAACTTCATAAAACCATGCACCAAGCATTAGGTTCTTATTATCAATCTGAAGATTTAAAGATAGCTTTTACCTTCCAAGCTAAATACTTAGGAATGTCGCCCTGGTCTTGTCCAGCTCTTTTCACTATGGTGCCTTACATTGAGCATGAGTATGGAATCTTTCATGTTAAAGGAGGATTGAATAAGATATCAGAAGCAATGGCTAAAGTATTTGTTGAAGAAGGTGGAGTTATTGTCTATAACACTCGTATCAAAGAGTTAATAACTAATTTTGGTGAAGTCTTGGGTGTAGTTTTAGAGAATTGTGAAAAAGTATATTCTGAAGATGTCATAATTAATTCTGACTTTGCATATTCATTCTCAAATCTATATAAAGAATCAAGAAAATGGTCTCCACAGAAATTAAAAGGTAAAAATTACTCTTGTTCAACATTTATGCTCTATTTAGGCTTAGATACCAAATATGATTTACCACATCATAGCATCTATTTTGCTGATGATTATAAGAATAATATTGATGATATCAGTGTCTATAGAAGAGTAGGAGAAGATTTTTCGGTATATGTTCAAAATGCTTCTATCACTGATCCTACTTTAGCACCTGAAGGACATAGTACTCTCTATATCTTGGTTCCAATAACTAATCTAAAAAGTGGTATCAACTGGAAGACTTTTGGTAAGGAATATCGTGATAAAGTGATTGATATGCTAAAAGTAAAAGCAGGATTAGATGACATTGAAGAGCATATTAAGGTTGAAAAAGTTATAACTCCCGAAGATTGGCAAAATGAATATAATGTCTTTCTTGGAGCAACATTTAATCTTGGTCATGGTGTTAATCAGATGCTTTACTTCCGTCCACATAATAAATTTGAAGAACTGGAAAATTGCTTTTTAGTAGGTGGTGGGACTCACCCTGGTAGCGGTTTGCCAACAATTTATGAATCAGGTAGAATTAGTGCGAAAATGATTTGTAAAAAACACAGAATAAAATATTAATTGTTTATACTTGACTAAAATAGTTAATATAAATGAAATAAGTTAAAAATTTTAAAAATAGGAGAATTAAATGAAAAAAGGGTTAATAATAACATTAGTAGTTATTGGTTTAATTGTATTAATAGCTTTCAGCTATACTCGTGGAATATACAATAGCATGGTTGAAAAAGAACAAGGTGTAATTGCAGCTTGGTCGCAGGTTGAGAATGTTTATCAACGCAGAATGGATTTGATTCCTAACTTAGTGGAAGTGGTTAAAGGTTATGCTTCCCATGAAAAAGAAACATTATCAGCTGTTACTGAAGCTCGTTCTAAAGTTGGTGGGGTAATGCAACTTAACTCAGAAGATTTGAATGACCCACAAGCAATTGAGAGATTCCAACAAGCACAAAATACTTTAGGTGGTTCATTACAAAGATTAATGATGCTTACTGAGAATTATCCTAACTTGAAGGTTAATGAATCATTTCTTCAACTTCAGAATGAATTAGCTGGAACAGAAAATAGAATCTCTACTGAAAGAAGAAGATTTAATATTTCAGCTCAAGAATTTAATACTTATATTAAGCGTTTCCCTCAAGTAATATTTGCTAACAATTTTGGATTCTCACCTAAAGCTTATTTTAGTGCTGACGAAGGTGCTAATAAAGCTCCTAAAATCGATATGAGTAATTAAGTTTATGGCACGATTAACTAAGAAAGAGAAAGACTTAATCGCCGATGCTGTAGCAAAAGCAGAGAAGAATACTTCAGGTGAAATTGCAGTTGTTGTTGCTAAGCAAAGTTGTGATTATGCTATTTATGAACTAACTTTTGCAGTAATTATAGGCTTGCTTTTTATGGTTCTTTCCTTAATCTATTTCTCAAAGATTGATGATATTATTATGAGTAGATTTTGGAGCGAATCAAAAATTATCACAACTTCCATTATAGGCTTAGGTACTTTTTTAGTCATAACAATATTCTATTTTTTAGCAAATCTTCCCATTATTGATAGGTTAATTATTCCTAAATCAGCTAAAGAAGAAAAAGTTAAAGAAAAAGCTCAACTTAGCTTTATGGAATATGGAGTTAGTAAAACACGCGATAGAACTGGAGTGCTCATATTTATCTCTAATTTAGAGCGTAAGGTACTTATTATGGCTGATACAGGTATTGCAGAAGTTTATTCTAATCAATCATGGCAAAAGCAGGTTGATAGAATCATTAATGGAATAAAAGGCAACAACTTTGGTGCTGAATTAGTGGAAGTAATCACTGAAATTGGTGAAGTGCTTACCAAAAACTTTCCTATCAAAGAAGATGATACTAACGAGCTTCCAAATCAAGTAAGGGAGATATAAGATGAATAAAAAAATAGTAATTATCTTCACTTTACTTGTATTAATCGTCTCATTGTCAGCTCTTTCATTTCCTAAGTTGACCGGAAGAGTAGTTGATGAAGCTAACATATTTAGTAACTCCGAAGAAACTCAACTCACTTCCCTCTTAGTGGGATTAGAAAAAGATTCAGGTATACAAGCTGTTGTTGTTTCAGTGAAATCACTTGATGGCTATGATGTAGCTGATTATACAATCAGATTAGCTGAAGAATGGAAGATTGGTTCGAAAGCCAATGATAATGGCTTAATCTTACTTGTTGCTCCTAATGAAAGAGATGTTAGAATCGAAGTGGGCTATGGTCTAGAACACAAGCTCACAGACGGTATGAGTGGCTATATCATAAGAAAAGACATAATCCCGAATTTCCGGTCTGGTAGCTATTTCTCTGGTGTTAAAGCTGGATTAATTACAGTAAATAATGTTATGACTGGCAAGACGAGTATCTCTCAACAGGATATTCAACGCTCCCGCGAAAGTGAAAAGAAAGGCTCTTCCATCGGCTATATTATCTTTTTAATAATTATATCAATATTGTTTAGAGGAAGACTATTCCCAATGCTGCTCTTTGGTTCCATGTTAGGTGGAGGAAGAGGTGGTCGTGGTGGTAGTGGCTTTGGTGGAGGCGGTGGCTTCTCAGGCGGAGGTGGTGGCTTCGGAGGCGGTGGTGCTTCTGGTAGCTGGTAACTTAATTGAGAATTGGATAATTAAAGTTGTGAAATTGTGAATAATAGGAAAGTCCCCATGTTTTTATTCAATTTAGATAAATATAAGTTTTTATTAGTAAAAGTGACTCTTTATTCTACAATGGAAGAGAGATGTGAGGCAAAAAAATATGCATCACCTTTGAATGATTATAAAATTCTTTCATATATGATTAGAAGAATAATCTTGTCAGATCAACTAAAGTGTGATCCTCTTGAAGTAAGCTTTGTTTATAACGATGTAAGAAAGCCATTTCTCTTGAATAGTGAACTAAACTTTAATGTTTCTCACTCAGGGAAATGGTTTTTAATAGGAATAACAAAGAATAAGTCCATAGGTGTTGACTTAGAAGTGATAAATAATATTCCAAAACTTGATTCCTTTATTGAGTCTTATGCATCACCAGAACAAAAGATTAAGCTCTTAAAATTAGAGAGTAGTGAGAAGCTTGTTCACACTCATTTTGATTGGTGTCTGAAAGAGTCCTTTGTAAAAGCGAGAGGGGATGGTATAAAAGAAGATTTTACTAAGTTAAATTATCAGCTTGATATACCTAAGATTGACTCGAAAAATGAAGACTACAAAAAGAGATACATTTGGTCTGTAGATAATAATTACATACCACATACTTCTTCATATCTGTATCGATGCTATTATGACCAAGATTTAGTCTTATCAGTAACTACAATAGGAAATAAGGAAGATACTTTGATAGAGGAAATGACTTATCTGAAATTAAATCCTGAGCTATCTACTCAAGACTAATTAAGATTAAACTTTTAAATTATTCAATAAGAGGTCCCAATGAGTGATTATAGTTACCAAGAAAGAGAAGCAATAGAAGAAATCGAAAGAGTTTATAAGCTCATAAAAGAGCACGATGAGTTAGTAGAAATTATTAATAATATGCCAATCTGGATTCTAATTCTCAATCGTTGCAGACAAACAGTATTTTACAACAAAAAAATACTTGATGATCTTGGGATAACAGATAAATCTCAAATCTTAGGACAGAGACCTGGAGAATTATTCTCATGTCAGCATTCAACAGCAGATAAAGGAGGATGTGGAAGCTCTGATTTCTGTAAGTATTGCGGAGCTGTTAAATCTATACGAAACTCTCATTTTGGAAAAAAGGATGTTCAGGAATGTAGACTATTAGTAAATAATAATAAGCAAATTAGTGCTTTAGATTTAGAAGTATCCTCTTCACCATTACTAATAAATTCAGAAGAATTAACACTATTTACTATTCTTGATATAAGTGCTCTAAATAAATCACTTTATATCGAAAAAACATTTCTTCATGATATTCGTAATACTGCTGCAGCAATCTTTTCTAATACAGAGCTAATTAGTAGTGAAGAAGATCCAAAGGTTAAAGATGAGCTGATTAGTCTTTTAACTCCTACAGCTCAACAATTAATTGATGAGATTTCTGCTCAACAAGAGTTAAGACAAACTGAGTTAGGTGAATGGGAAAGCAATTCAGTCAAACGTAACAGCTTGAAAATTATCGAAGAAGTTTTGCTTGTTGCTAAACACTATATTATTGATACTGATATTAAGATTAGTACTTGTTTAGATGATGTAAATCTAAAAGTTGATGTAGTTTTACTAAAAAGAGTTTTGATTAATATGGTAAAAAATGCTATTGAAGCATCGACGGATGGTGATGTAATTAATATTCAAGGCAAAAATTTTAATGATGTATCTTACCTCTTCGCTGTTCACAATAATAAATATATCCCAGAAGAGATTCGAATGCAATTATTCCATCGTTCTTTTTCAACAAAAGGGAATAATAGAGGTTTAGGTACATATAGTATTAAGATGATTACTGAGAATTACCTCCATGGTAAGGTAAGTGTTCAATCTAACAAAAGTAGTGGAACTGTGTTTTCAATCATTATTCCAATAAATAATGTATAATAGCTTTAGCCCAGATAGTGTCGTAGAATTTTATTGAAGGGTGCAGATTATTCGGTTCAAGTTCAAGTCAGGTGGAAATTTCATAAAGAGGTCACCTCTTTGTAGAATTTTCTGTTAACACCCAATAATCAATCTTTTTGTTCTTGGCAAATCTAAATCCTTCATTTTCTGTTTTATGTCAGATAGTCTATTGGCGGTTTATTAGGGGTTTATTGGGCATCTATTAGCCATCCACTAAGCTGAAAACCAAGAGACACCTGATAGTGAAGATATATAAGTTCGATACATATAATATGATCCATTAGAATAGAACTATGGATTAATTAAACCCAAATGGTGCAATAGAGCTTTAGAGAAGATTGCAAATTCTTTTAGCAAAATAGCTTGCAGAATTCTGACGCATATAATATATATATTCGGAAGAATTATGGAAGTTACTTTTGCAAAAGAATATAGTGTTATTCTCAAAGATCTATTGCATTATTTAGGTTAAAAGACATGCTTGCTTAATATTGTTTTCAATTATATTATTTAAAGTCTTATTTACAAGCAAAACTTACTCTAAATAGTAAATTTAAACTCGTAAATTTCTCTAATACAATGAATATACTATAATAAAAGTCTCTTTTTTACCACTATACTTGAACTTGAGCCATAATATAGTGCTAATCACAAAGGTCTACTGCACTGTCTGGTTTTAATTCTTATCTACTAACATCTTGGAAATAACTCTTGAAATATCTTCTACATAAGGATGCTTTAAAACTGTTGTATGAGAACCTTTTACAGAATAGTAATTGATTTTTGATATCATACCAGACCATCCATATTTAGGATCAGGGATTAGACCTTCTAAAGGTTCTTCAGCTAAGAAGAGGTTAATACTTCCTGGGAAATTAGACATAGTATGATTATTTAAAGCATCAATATTATAACGATAAATATTTTTTAGTTTATCAATTTCAGCTTGGGATTTCCCCCCTAATGTTTCGGTGATATTATCTATAAAATCTTCTTCTAACACTTTATGAATGTTAGAGAAATTACTGAGTTTCGTGTTCAGATAACTTTTCCAAAACTTAGGTCCTAAGACAATTGCATTAAATAAACGTCTAATTTGATAACTTATCTTTCTGACTTTAGTATTAGGACGTCCCCAAGTTTCAATAAGGTAAAGGTTAATATTGTCATGACCTCTTTTCTTAAGCTCAACCCCAATTTCAAAAGCAAGAACTCCACCATAACACCAACCTCCAATATGGAAAGGTCCTTCATTTTGTAGTGCTAATATTTCATCAACATATTTAAAAACCATATCTTGGAAACAAGTATGGCATTCATCACTTGAAAGTCCGGCTGATTGAATCCCATAGACAGGAATAGTGTTATCAAGGGCATGAATAAGGTTAACATAACCTAAGACATCACCTGGAGTAGTATGGGTTAAAAAGAGTGGTTTAAGAGCTGGTGAACCTGTTTGTAGAGGAGTAATAATAGAGAAATTCTCTTGTCTTTCTTCCTGTAAATAACGAGATAAGTCTCTAACAGTAGAGTGTTGGTACAAGGTGGAAGAGTTAATTTTCATATTTAGTGCTTTTTCTAAAGATACTATTAATTCAATAGCTTTTAAGGAGTCTCCACCTTCCTTAAAGAAGTTATCTTCAAAGCCAATTTGCTTGCCTAAGACATTTCGAAAAAGAGGGAGAATTTTTAACTCATAGAGGTTAAAGGCTTGTACATTAACCAGATTTTCCTCTAACTCTGGCTCGGGCAATAACTTCTTATCAATTTTACCATTAGGATTTAAAGGTAACTCTGTTATCTTAATATATTCTGTAGGAATCATATAGTCTGGTAAATATTGTTTAGCAATCGATGTGAAATACTCTTTAGAAATATCAGTGTTGCTTAGATAATAAAGATATATTTTTCTACTATTCTCTTTACCCCTAACATCTGCAAATACAGTGTTTAAACTACTATTCTGAGTGATGCTGGTCTCAATTTCAGATAATTCTATTCTAAATCCATTAAGTTTAATTTGATCATCATCTCTACCCAAGAATTTAATCTTACCAGATTCATAGAATAGACCTAAATCACCAGTAGCATAGATTCTTCCATATTCAGGTGTTTCAATGAACTTATCATGAGTAAGTTTCTCATTATTAAAATAGCCAGGAGTTACTCCTTTTCCTCCGATGTATATAGAACCTGCAATACCTAAGGGGGTTGGTTTCAAGTATTTATCTAAGATATGAATAGCTGTATTAGGCATAGTTTTGCCAATTGTATCATCAATTCCTTCATCTATCGTAGCAATGATGGTAGCTTCTGTAGGACCATAAGTATTAAATAGCTGAACATGCTTAAGTGTATTTTCTAACCAATGCTCATAGATTTCTTGTGAAGCTTTTTCACCTCCAATTATTAGAGTCTTAACCCTTTCAGGAAAATGCTCTTGAGGAAGAGACTTGGTAATCTGATGCCAAAAAGCTGTAGGTAAATTTACTATAGAAATTTCTTTAATCGTTATGAACTCTAAGAACTGAGAAGCTGACTTATTTATCTCATCACTTCTTAATACAAGAGTTGCTCCAGCAAGCAAGCAAGGAAAAATTTCTTCAACTGAGATATCAAAACTAATGGAGGCAAACTGCAATACTCTATCTTGAGATGTGATATCATATCTCTCTTTTACTATTAAGTTGTGATTAATCAGGTTACCATGATTGACCATTACTCCTTTTGGTTTACCAGTAGTGCCTGATGTATAAATGATATAAGCTAAATCATTTTGAGAAATGGTGATATGGGTAGATTTAGAAGAGTTGTATTGTCTGCAATTGCTTACAGATAATGTTGTTGTTCCTTTTATTCCAAGATATTCATAATCTGTGAACATTAATCTGCATTGAGAGTTTTCCAAAATATGTTTGATTCTCTCTTTAGGGTAATTCGGGTCTATAGGAAGATAAGCATTACCACTTTTGATAATCCCCAAAATAATTATTACCATTTCGATACATCTTTCAGTAGATATTGCAATAAACTGACCTCTTCCATATTCATTATATAGATAGTTCGCCAAATTATCTGAAAGCTCATCTAACTCTTTATAAGTTATTGCTTTATCAGAAAATTCTACAGAAATCTTGTTGGAGTATTCTGCTACTGAATTTTTAAAAAGATCAATAAAAGACTTGTTTTCAGGGATAGGGAAAGTAATAGAATTCCAGCTATTTATTTTAGTTAAATCAGTATTATTTATAAGTAGAACATCTTTTAGAAGTAATTCAGCTTGGAGATGGGATTTAAAGTATTGAAACAACCCTTCATCTACATTCACTTCGGAAGTCACTAAAGTATTCTTGAAGTGCTTATGTTGAGGATAACGATAAAAAAGACTTTTCAAAAGATGAGATCTCTTCTTCATCCTTGAAATTCTTTTCTCAATATTAGCAATATTTTCTTCAAGTGTAAGATTAAAATCAACCTGAATATTCAAAGGTAAATGACTCATTAATAGAGGATGGTTTTCATCCCTTTTGATAACTAATGAGAATTTAGATTGTGTAGATAGACGGGCTAAGAAACAAACATATAAAGCTAAATCAGGATTACTAATATCTAAGTTATTAATCTTTGAGGTTGTATTATCTAATTGTATAGGTAGATCTAAAGCCTCAAAATCTGATAACTGCTTTAGCCAGTAAAGTTCGTTCTTAACTCCTTGGAAATAAGTATCGAAATCATTTTTCTCAGGTGATTCCCAGTTTTGCTGACTTGCCAAGTTGTCGATACTAATAGATTCTCCCTTTAAATCAAGAATTTTGTCAGCTATAATTACTCCATCTGAAAGATAAATTTCTAAATTATCCTGCGATGCTTGTAAGCTATGGATTTTATTACCCTCACTTTTTCTGAATCTAGCATTTTGGATGATATAGAAGTTATTATTGATCTTGACTTTTAAATTAGCAATAGGGTTCTCGTTATCACCGAAATTTGAAGCTCGGTATAATCTCTCACAGGTATCAATCGTACTATTATAAGTAATGCTACAACATTCTTCTGTTCTATAGTTTGCTCCATAGTAGCTTCTCTTAGTTAAATCTTGTTCAACTGGATTCAAACTCTTATTTTCGAGAGCAGTCAGCATTTTAGAGAAAGATGATAAAGCTGCTTCATAACACTTCATATTGAGGATAGAAGAAGTATCATTAGCTTCAAGCTTTACTTCAGCTTGAGATAAAATCTTACCTGTATCAATTCCTTCATCAACAATATGCCAAGAAATTCCATGACTTGTTTCGTTATTAACGAGAGCCCAGTAAGTAGCATATAAACCTGCATAACTTGGTAATAGAGAATCATGATAATTTATAGTCATCTTAATAGGTGTAGCAAGAATATCTTTATCTAAGACGATACTGTTCACCACACTAAAGAGATATTCGTATGAATAACTTGAAAGAAGCTTCTTAATATTAGCTTTATCAAGGTTTTCAGAATAAATACTTTGCTTTTTAGCCCAATTTATTACTTGTTGATTGGGTGATATAATACCATAAATATGGTAATTCTGAGCAAGAAGTATCTCAGCACATTTAATTCCCAGAGTTGTTTCTGCAAGGATAAAGCAAGTCTTGTAATTTGAATTCAATTGTGGAGGGTCAAGAGTATCAATTAGCTCAATAAATCTATCTTTAATACTATCAATCAAATCTTTTGTGTAAAAATCTGTATTATATTCTAACCAAAACTCCATTCCAGATTCAATTTCTTCAGCGTTGAGGGTAATATCTGTTTTGGATGTTTTTGTTCCTAACTCTTTTTCAGATGAAATTATGGACTTTGCAGAAGAGCCATGCCAGTTTTGCATCACAAAGATTGCTTGATATAGAGGTGTTTTAGATTTATCAAGAGCTAAGTTAAAGCTTTTGACAACATCACCAAAAGGTTTTGAACTATGAGAAATTGCATTCATTACTTGCTTATGAATGTTTGAAAGCAAAGCTTTAAAATCCTGCCCGAACATTTTGGCTCGAACAATCACCATATTAGTGTAATAACCAATTAACTCTTCTTCAACTTTGCTTTTTCTTCCTGCATAAGGGAAAGCGACAGTAATATCGCTTCTACTGGACTTTTCTGCTAATACAATTTGATACATTGTGAGCAGTAAAGAGAAGAGAGAAACAGAGTTTTGCTGAGAGAAACGAGAAATTTTTGTTAGTTGCTGCTTACTAATACTGAACCAAAGTCTGTCCCCTTTAGGTGTTAGATATTTATGTTGAAATCTATTTTTATCAAGGAATAAGTCAGGTGGATAGGGAATAAGCAGTTCATGCCAATATTCTTCATCAGAAGTGAAGAGGTCTGTATTATCTCTGTTAAATTCAGAATAATCGATATTCTGAATTGATGGTTTAAGCTCTAATACTGATTCATTCTGGTCTGCAAGTTGGTGATAAATATTACTAAGTTTGTCTATGAAAACTTTCATTGACCAACCATCAAAAATCAAATGATGGATATTCATCAAAAGTAGTAACTTATTTTCAAAATTAACTATTTTCATTGTATATAGTGGATACATATCAGCTTTATATTCAATAAGTTGAATTTGATTTATGAGATTGTCTAAATCCGTACGAGAGTTAATGGTAATCGTCTCACAATTAAAGATAGGATTTTTTTCAATAGTCTGGTATATGTTTTTTGAAACCTCTTTAAAAGTAGATTTAAAAGTTTCATAAATATTTACTAAATATTCTAAGCTACGTTGCAAGATTACAGCATCGATTCCATCCACAAATTCACATTTGACATAGATATTATAAATCCTCTTTGAATCATCAAGATGACTTAGATACCAAAGATCTTCTTGGTTTTTCGTAATGCGATAATATTCTTTGTTGCGAGGGATAAATGGGATTTCGGAATATTTTATATCGCTTGTGATAATAATTTCTGAAAGCTCTTTAATCGTAGGATTTGTCATGAACTGATTCAACTCTAGAGAATAATTACGGCTTTGGAGCTCATTGACTATTTGAGCTGCTTTAAGTGAATGGCCTCCAATATAAAAGAAATTATCATCAATACTGATACTGTTAATATCTAAAAACTCTTGCCAGACTGCCAATATTTCTGATTGAATTTCATTCTCAGGTGCAATAACAGCTTTATCTTCCTTAGGTAAATCAATACTCTCTAATACTTTTCTATCTACCTTATTGTTTGGAGTTAAAGGAATATTCTCTAAATGCAGATAGAATTTTGGTATCATATAATCAGGGAGCTCCTGTTGACAGTAAGCTACAATCTGACTTTGCTCAATCTTCTTCTTATCTACACTTGTATAGTAAGCTACGAGGAATTTTTCATTTCCTGATCCAAGAGCTAAAACCACAGCTTGATCAATATTCTCATGATGATGAATTATCTTCTCAATTTCGTTAAGTTCTATACGTAGGCCTCTTATTTTAACCTGAAAATCTATTCTTCCTCTAAAGTCTAATCTTCCATCTGGTAACTCTCTAACTAAATCACCAGTTCTATAAATTACATCTTCACTTAATACTTTATTAACTTGCTGATTTCTTACAAAAGCTGATTCTGTTTGTTCAGGGAGCTTCCAATATCCATTTCCTACACTATCTCCAGCTAAGCAAAGCTCGCCGAGTTCTCCCGGTTCAACTAATTCTAAATCTTCGTTCAGAATGTATGTTCTGGTATTGCTTATTGGTTTACCGATAGTTATAAGACCCTGATAGCCATTTGGATAAGTATCCAAAACAGTGATACAGGCACACTCAGTTGGTCCATAAACATTTACTATTTGAGGTTTGAAGTCAGCTGGTGGAAGCTTCTTTAATGCATCACCTCCTAAATATAGGTACTTAAATGGACAGTCAGGAGGAAACTTTTGATCAAATAACATTTCAGCAATAGGAGTAACTAAGAGAATTTCTCTTATTTCTTTTTCAATAATCCAGTCACGTAGTTTTGTGGGTTGAAGAAGAATGCTCTCAGGAGTAAAATAAAGAGTAGCAGCAGAAAGCAAGCTATACCATATTTCTAAAGTTGATGCATCAAAGCTTAATCTCGCATTTTGACAAGCATTATAGTTTCCTATTGGAGCTTTAAATGTTTCCTGAAAATGTTTAACTAAATTAATAACACCACGGTGATTAACTATTACTCCTTTTGGCTTTCCAGTAGAACCTGAGGTAAATAATATATATATATTATCTGTATCATCACCAGATTCACTAACTATATTGTCAGGTGATTCTAATGATATTTCTGGTGCATCTAAGTAGATTTTTCTGTGATTATGTTCTGGGAGAATATTTAGAAGATTTTCTGAGGTACCAATAATGAAATTCATATCGGTATTATTAATAATAAAATCTAAACGCTCATCAGGGTATTTCGGGTCAAGAGGGACATAGAAACAACCTGCTTTCAAAATTGCCAATATTGCAATAATATAGTTGTTGTCTCTATATGCTAATACCCCAACAGGATGATTTGGTCCTAAACCAGAATTAATTAAATATGCAGCCAATTGGTTAGCTTTTTTATTAATCTCATCATAAGTATATGAATTCATATGATCAATTATTGCAATACATTTTGGGTAATTTGAAACAATTTTTTCAAACAAATCAGTTATTCTCATTATCAATTCCTCTCTCCTCAGAATGATATTTTCCAAAGTTTATAAATGTAAATTAATTAGTCAAGTATAATTCCCAAAAGGAATCAATAAATTAATCAGATAAAGGAGAAAGGAGTAGTTGAAATATATAATGAAAATAAATAAGTTTTTTCACAAAATACAACTATCTTATTCTTGGAGAGAGGAGTAGAAGTAATGAAACATACATTAATTATGCTTATATTGTTGAGTTTTTCGCTATTATTTGCTATATCAAGCTTAAGAGTTGGATACTATGATAATCCACCAAAAATATACTACGATGAGTTAACAAACAAAGCTGAAGGTTTTTGGGCAGAAGTTACGAATGAGATAGGTAAAGATGCAAAGATTGAGATAATATGGGTATATGGGACTTGGTTAGAGTGCAATGAACGTCTAAACTCAGGTGCTATTGATGTGATGCTTGATGTGGCTGAATTAGATTCCAGAAAAAATAAGAAGATTTTTAATAATGAAATGGTCCTGTTATCATGGTCAACTATTTTTACTCATAAAAATAACGATGTTGCTTCTCTTTTGGATTTCCAAAATCACACAATGGGCGTTTTATCAGGGAGTGTGAATTATAATGAACCTGGTGGGATTGTAGAGCTACTTAATGGTTTCAATATTAATGTAGAATATATTGAGTTTGATTCCTATATAAATTTGTTAGATGCTGTTGTGGAGGGGGAAGTTTATGGTGGTGTTGCCAATAAAGATATTGGTAATATGTATAAAAAGAGAGGTCGAATTACTGCAACTCCTTTTTGGTTTCAACCGATTCATTTAAAATATGCACTAGCAATAAATAATCCACTTGCAGAAGAGATAATTTCAATCTTAGATAACTATATTGTTAAATACAAAATGGATACAAACTCTATCTACTATCTTTCAATCTCTAAATATATAGATAAAAATAATCCAAACTACTTCCCTAAATGGGTAAAAATACTTCTCATTATTTTATCACTTTCCATTATAGGTTTCTATTTATTTAATCGGATTTTGGCAGCAAGGGTTAAATCTCAAACCCAGTATCTAATTCAAGAAATAGCAGAAAAAGAGAAAACTCAACGGAATTTAGAAATAACAAAAGATAAACTTAGAAATATGAATAAGATTAAAGATAATTTTCTCCGCTCAGTTTCTCACGAACTTCTGACACCTCTTAACTCTATTTTAGGTTTTTCAGATTTGTTGTTAAAAAGGAAGAAAGAATATAATATTGATTTACAAGATGATTATCTGAAATCAATTCATTATTCAGGGGAAAAATTATTGAAAATAGTTAATGATATGATAGATGTTACTTTGATAAATAGTAAGTTAGTAAGTATAAGTCATGATGAAGTTAACATATTTGATTTTCTAGTAAAATTATTTGAAGATACTCCTAAATCTGAAAGCTTGAATTATTCTTTACAAATCCCCACTGATTGTGATAGATTATTAACTATAACAACAGATCATGATAAATTAAAGAAAATTCTTAGTCATCTTTTAGATAATGCTAATAAATTCACTGATTATGGCGAGATTTCCCTTGGCTATAATATCATAGAAGACGATATCGTTTTTTTTGTTAAAGATACTGGAATAGGCTTTAACGAAAAAGATAAGGACATCATATTTCACGGATTTACTCAGCTTGAGAATAACAAAGATAAGCTAAGCCAAGGTTCTGGTTTAGGACTAACCATAGTCTATGCCTTGGTTGCATCATTAGAAGGAGAAATTTGGGTAAAATCATCTCTTAATGAAGGTACTACTTTTTATGTAAAATTACCCTTAAAACTCACTAATCATAAAGAGTTTGAGTAACTCAATAGGTATTCCTAAATATCTATATATAAATAATTTATTAAAATATTTCACTTTTTATTGACAGAATAGTGCCTTAAATTGTAGTAGTAATTAAATAATAAACTATATTTAAGGAGTTAATATGCCTTACATCTCAACAACTGAGCAAGAACGCCAAGAGATGTTACGCGAAATAGGCGTAGCATCATTCAAAGAGCTCATTGCAAATATCCCAGAGAAATTTGTTTTGAAAGAAAAGCTAAATTTGGAAGCAGCTTATTCAGAGCAACAGATTTCAAGAAAAGTATTTCAATTAACAAATACAAACAAATGCACTCAAGCCTCAGATTCTTATCTTGGTGCTGGTGTTTATGATCACTTTATTCCTGCAGCCGTTGATACAATCGTATCTCGTCCTGAATTTTATACTGCTTACACTCCTTACCAAGCTGAAGTTAGTCAAGGAACATTGCAATTCATTTATGAGTATCAGACAATGATTTGTGAGCTTACAGGTATGGAGATTGCTAATGCGAGTATGTATGATGGTGCAACTGCAGCTGCAGAGGCTATTCTAATGGCTATAAGAAGCACTAGAAAGAATAAGGCTTTAATTGCAACTACTATAAATCCAAACTTTAGAAATGTTATTGAAAGATATACTGAAGGTTTAGGAATTGAATTAGAATATATTAACTCCCTTAACGGCGTTATTGATATCAAAGATTTAGAAGCAAAAGTTAGTGATGATATAGCTTGTGTCTTAGTTCAAAGTCCAAACTTCTTTGGTAACATTGAAGATATGTTTGCAGTAGAAGAACTTACTCATCAAACAAAAAAAGGTATCTTCATTGCTTCAACAGATCCTATTGCTCTTGCTATTACTAATTCTCCGGCAGAATATAATGCTGATATAGTGATTGGTGAAGGTCAAGCCCTCGGTAATAATATCAATTATGGTGGTCCACTCTTCGGTTTCTTTGCAACTAATCTTTCTATGGCAAGAATGATGCCGGGAAGAATTGTTGGTGAAACTCTTGATGAAGCTGGAAATAAGGCTTATTGTCTTACCTTACAAGCTCGTGAACAACATATAAGAAGAGTTAAAGCAACTTCAAACATCTGTTCAAATCAATCACTTTGTACTCTTGCAGCTACTGTCTATATGGCTCTTATGGGTCGTGAAGGAATTAAGGAAGTCGCTACTCAATCTATGACCAAAGCTCACTATTTAGCCCAAGAAATTGCTAAAATTGATGGCTTTGAATTAGCTTATCCTAACCAAACTTTCTTTAAGGAATTTGTAGTTAATACACCTGTTCCTGCTCAAAAGATTATAGATATTGCCCTTAATCATAATATTTATGCAGGGGTTGATATGAAAATTTATGGTAATGATAGGCAGTTAATGATAGCTGTTACAGAAAAGAAAACTAAAGCTGATTTAGATAGATTCGTTACAGTTCTTAAGGGGGTAAAATAATGTCCACAACAATATTTGAAAAAAGTTCTCAAGGAAGAAGAGGATATAATATTTCTAAGAATGATGTTAACGTTAACTTGAAAGATATTCTTCCTAACAAATTCATTCGTAAAGAAGATGCTAAGTTACCTCAATGTGCAGAACTGGATGTTATGAGGCATTATATTGAGCTTAGTAGTAAGAATCATTTTATTGAAAAGGGATTCTATCCACTTGGTTCTTGTACAATGAAGTATAATCCAAAGATTAATGAAGTTGTTGCTCGTCAATCAGGAATAGCTAATTTGCACCCTCTTCAACCAGAAGAGACTGTTCAAGGTGCTCTCCAAATTATGCATGAACTTCAACATGATTTAGCTGAAATTTCAGGCATGGCAAATGTTACTCTTCAACCTGTAGCTGGTGCTCAAGGAGAATTTGTAGGTTTAAAGATTATCAGCGCTTATCACCAAGCTAAAGGTAATCATCATAAAAAAGTTATCATTATGCCTGACTCTGCTCATGGTACTAACCCTGCATCTTGTTCTTTAGCAGGTTTTGATGTTAAAGAACTTAAATCAAATGCGCAAGGTAAAGTAGATGTTGAAGAATTAAGAAAAATGGTAGATGAAAATACTGCTGGATTTATGCTTACTAATCCTAATACACTTGGTCTTTTTGAGAATAAGATTGAAGAGATTGCTGAAATAATCCATTCTGTTGATGGTTTGATGTATATGGACGGAGCTAATTTTAATGCTCTTCTCGGTATTGTTCAACCTGGTAAAATTGGATTTGATGTGATGCACTATAATCTTCATAAGACCTTCTCAACTCCTCATGGTGGTGGCGGACCTGGCTCTGGTGCTGTCGGTGTTGTTGAACATTTAACTAAATTCTTACCTGTTCCTATGATTTCTAAAAATGATAATGGCTATTTCTTAGATTATTCTCATGAAAAGACTTCAATAGGTAAAGTTCATACTTATTATGGTAACTTCGGAATCAATGTTAGAGCTTATGTTTATATCAAAATGTTAGGTGCAGCAGGAATCAGAAGTGTGGGGGAAAATGCTGTTATTAATGCTAATTATCTCCAAGCTAAGTTAAAAGATTACTATAACATTAGTCATGCTGACCAATACTGTATGCATGAATTTGTTGCTGATGGAACTATCCAGAAGAAAAAATATGGTGTTAGCACTCTTGATATAGCTAAGAGACTTTTAGATAAAGGCTACCATGCTCCAACTATCTATTTCCCTCTCATAATTAGTGAAGCTATTATGATTGAACCTACTGAAACAGAATCAAAGCAAACTTTAGATAAGTTTATTCAAGCTATGATTGAAATTGCTCATGAGATTGAAACAGACCCTGAATCACTTCACCATGCTCCATTCAATACTCCTGTTAGAAGAGTCGATGATGTGAGAGCTGTGAAAGAACTTAATGTAAGATTCCCAATAGAAAATTAATAATTTAGAGATAATAAATTCTAATTATAAGACACCCTCTTCGGAGGGTGTTTCTTCTAACTGGGAAAACGGGATTCCAGCCCGTCTAACTGGGAAAGCGGGATTCCAGCCCGCATCCAGCACGAATGGGCTAGACTAATAAAGCTAAGATTAACACCCTTACAAGAAAAATTTAATATTTCAAGATTTATTGTTAACATCCAAATTATTTAGTTATAATAACCTTAGATAAGAAAAAGTCATAAGGAGATTTTATGGAAGAAAAAGAAAAATTCAAGAACTTATCTGTTGAGCCAGATACCAAAATTCTATCAGAAAGTTATTTCAAAGTTGGAGAATATGATGCAAAAGGTGAAGTATGGATTTGGGATGGTATAATGGCATTATCATTAATCTTTCTAAAGGCTGATGTTGAACATTTCTCGAAAGATGAATTACTTAAGATAGTCAGATCAGAAGTTCCCATAGGTGATGATTATACTTTTACTGATACTGGGGAATATCTATTGTTTAATTATGGGTTTAAATATTAAGTGATACCTTGTCTAAATGTTTCTAAAGGAAACTCCACTTTTGCTTTGCAAAGAGGCAAACAGGATGTTCATCTTCTAACTGGGAGTGCTGGATTCCTGCCCGAATCATTGCAATTCATTCTCCGAAGCTTTCTACTCCGCAGAAGCTATGTAGAATGTATTAGCGAAGGGATATGAACATTCTCTCAACTCTAAAACTCCCCTCTTTAGTGCTGAAAGCACGTAAAAGAGGGGTGGATGTGAAGCAGACGGGGCAATGTCGTTAAGTTAAGACTAAAAGACAATTTTCTTCCGTCTTTTATGGTAGTTTAGTGATCGTCGAGGCTTATCATTGTCTCGATTAAATTTCCTACCAGGCTTTATTGCAGTGGGTTTCATCATGAAGAGTTTTTGTAGTTTCTCAAATAAATCATTGCTATCTCTTTTATTTGCAAGGATTTCAAAAAAGTGATCTTTGATTACATTGAAGGATACTGATTTGTTAACCTTTAATTTGTACTTATTCTTGGCACTTCTTTCTTCAAGCGTTTCATTAGCATCTCTTGTATATATTGTTTCAAGATTTGATATTAGTATAGTAGCATAAAAATCCTGTCTTACCGATTCTGATGTTTTACCTGTGAAATTCTCTAAGTTAAGACGATTTTTAAGAAGATCAAAATAGGTTTCAACGCCCCATCTATTCCAATATAATTGTTCGAACTCCTCTGTGGGATACTTTTCTTCATCTAATAAGGATGTTACTAAAACTTCAACTTCACCATCTGATAAAATTACTTTTATCAGTCTTACTGTTATCTCACTATCTAAGACTTTGGATTTATGTTTATTAAGATATTTAGGTTTCTCTAAAGTTACTACTTTACTTATTTCAGCACTATCAAACATTGCATCGATCTCGTTATATTTCTTTCTTGGACATCTAATCAAAAAATTAACATTAGCCTTTAAGCATTCTGACATTAATTCATAAGATAAATAACCTCTATCATATATAAACAAATCATTCCTTTTTGCATGTTCTAAGTGATTAATTGCAGGATTAATTTCACCTGTACTTTGAGGAATTATTACTGCATCAATAGCAATGTTTTCTAGAACATCATATGCTACAGAAATTATACCTCCAACGTATTCTTTGCATGACCCATATTGAGTTTTGTTAGGAATTACGGTGAAATCCCTTTTAGTCTCCTCACTATAGGGTAAATAAACTTTAGAGCCATCGACTGCAATCAATCGCAAATCCATGTATTTTTTTATACTTTCATCTGAATAGAAATTCTCTAGAACAATGTCATGATTCATATCTATATACAATTTATGAGAAATTTTTTTTCTCCCTTGTGTAAATGCACTACTGGTTATGGTTCCCCCCTTATCTGATTTATTGTTAAAATATTCATTAAGCCTATTTTGTACGGATTTTACACTCTTATTTAAAATAAGTAAAACATATTCTTTAAAAGTCATCTTACGATTCCTGGTAAAGGATTTGATACCTATTCTGTACTTAATAATTGTTAATGGATTATCTAATTTTTCGATTATTTCTTTATTAATTTTTTTACCATTATAGTATCCTTTTTTATATTATGATACTAAAATATTTCATTAATTATTTTAGGCAAGTCTTAACTTAACGACATTGAGCAGACGGGGTGTTACTTCTACAGGGAAAGCAGGCATTTAACCGGGAATGGGACCTCTTCTGTTGGACTGCTGGCCTCTTTTGTTGGACGGTGGACAACCTTGTCCGCCTTATTGCAGTAGCAATGATAATCTTCAATTCCGACCTGTGAGGGCATAGCTTTAGCGACGCCTCAAGGGATTTTATAATAGCAGGCTGAAATACAGCCTGATGGAAGCAGAGATGCTTCCATTCCATAAAAAAAGAGGCTGGTTCAAGACCAACCTCTTTAGTGATGTGAAATACTTAACTACTTAAGGAGTGTTACTTTTTTGACAAGGTGACTACTACCTGAAACTAATTTAGTTAAGTAGATTCCGGAAGGAATCTCTTGATTATTGCTATTTGTACCATTCCAAAGTATTTGTTTATCATTGGAAGTAAGATTGTTAAATTCTCTAATTAACTGACCTTTAAGATTATATATTTTCAAACTTCCTATTTCATTCTTAGGAATTGAGAAAGATATAGTTGTCTCAGGATTAAAAGGATTTGGGTAGTTTGATAGAGATAAATTTGTAAGTTGAGCAATATCATTATCATTTGCTACTGCTTCTTCTTCAGTTACAGAAATATCATCAAGCAAAAGGACCATTTGAATTGCATCACTATAAGCATGCCAGCCTAAGAACTTTAATCCTGATTCTTCTGCAGTATATTCAACTGTAACTTGTTCGTAAATACTATTTACGATATTATTATTATCCCATAACTGGGTAGTCATTTCTGTAGCTGTTGGCAAATCACCAATAAAGAAATTCATTTTTTCAACTGAATCTTCAAAAGGAGAGTTTTTGTACCAGAAAGAAATAGTGTATGTATTGCCAGCGATTAGATCCATTGCAGGAGAATATAGCCAATCATCATGAGCAGCAGAGAAGCTAAATCTCATGTGAGCAGCCTTTTCTCCTGAGTGAGCATTATCTGACCACTGAGTACTAGCAATGACTTCCCACCAACTTGTATCATCATTCAAATTCTCAAACTCCCAACCAAGAGGTAAATAACCAATTTCAGCAGACTCAAATCCTTCACTATATGCATCAACTTCATTAAAATTAATAACAATATTATCCATTGTAGTAAATCCCCAGATTGGGCAATCAACTGCTTCTCCTGAATCATTAGTAGGAATTATTTGCCAAAAATATTGACTTGAGTAATCTAAACCTTCTGAAAGGGTATATTCTGTAACATTTCCAATATTAACGTTATCTAATATATTATTAGGTGGGTAATTCGTTCCTAAGTTTAGAATATAACTTGTTGGATTACCACCGTTTGATGACCAAACCAATGGGAATTGAAGTCCATGAGTATCATAGTTAATTACAACATCTTCAGCACCATTTGCTGGTGCAACTACTGTTGCAGGATTAGGTACAGTTGCTGTTGATTCCCATGATATATCATCTATATAAGCTGAATATCCAACTGTTCCTAATGGCATGTGTAAGAATGCAATATAACTATCACTATTCTCTGGTGAGAAATTTACACTAAATTCTTGATATTCGAAAGTAAGGGCAAATACAGCTAATTCAGTATAGGTATTTCTATCTGTAGGGTCTGTCATTGAACCGATTCTTAAAGTGTCAGTATCTTGTCCCCAGCTACTTTTAGCCATAAAAGTTAGTTCATTGTTTGAGAGTTGAGTTAACTCTGGAGTTACTAACATTAAATAGTCCTGATCATCTTGAGTATCACCATACATTTTGATAAAGTTTGTTCCTGAGTAAGCATCAAAATTTGAAGTATGCACCCAAACATTTGCTGAAGTATTCTGAGATTCAATAATAGTGCTCCAGCCATTTGGCATTACTGCCTCAGCATCGAAAGACTCAAAGATTGAATCAACAGGTTGAGCTGAACCTAAAACGACAGCAATTAAAGCAATAAGTAATAATATTACTCTTTTCATAATTTCTCCTAAGTTAGTTTATTAACAGTGTTAACTTGTGATGTAAAAAAAAACTATTTCATTCCTTTGATAATAGTTTCAATGCTACTATCAATTAATACTTCAATTTCACTCCAGTGAAAACTTGGTCGATTTGTAAGTAAAGAACAGAGACCGTGAGTATTGACCCAAAGAATTTGTGCCTTCAAATCTACATTGCCTTCCGATAATTCTTTATCAATTATGCATCTTGAAGTTAAAGTCTTGAGAATCTCATATCCTTTACCAGCATTTGTAATACCCAAGTGGATACTATCTGTTTCTGCAAAAAGGGTTGTCATTAATTTGTACATACCCGGGTTAGCAAGGGCTCTGTGAATATAGAGCTTAATAAAGGATATCAAGTTGTCAATACTTGATTTATCTCTATTTTCTAAAATATTCTCATAGTCCTGGGCGTATTCACTGAAATAATCTTTAGCTAAATGTCTTAAAATATCATTCTTATTAGAATAATAGATATACAATGTAGTCGGAGAATAGTTAATTCGATTAGCTATTTTCCGCATTGAAACGCTATTAATTCCATGTTCTAAGAAGAGCTCTTTAGCAGCTTCAAGAATTATTTTTTTTACATCTATTTTTTCATTATTACTGTTCATAGAATGAAAATATTAACACTGTTAATTATGTCAAGAAAAAATATTATAATTTTATTAGATACAGTGATTAAGACTGCTTTTCTTCATCTTTTTGGATGTTGATAATAGTTACTACACAAGAGTAGAAGTTACTGATGCATGGGCAACGCAAATCGTAATATACATTATTCTTTATTTTTTCATCATAAATTATTCCAGCTTTTTTTAGAACAGTTAAGTGTCTTGAAACAGTTGAAATATCTGAATCAATCATATCGGTTAATTCACAAACACAATATTTTCTTTCTTTTAGCTTATCGACAATAAACAATCTTGTAGGATGAGACATTGCTTTAATTATTTTAGACATCTCACCGAACTTAAGTTTTTCTTCATTAGTCATTTATTTCCTCACATTTTGTTATTCTGAATCTAAGAGCTCTCTTTCAATAAGCTCATAATACTCTAAGGCAGTCTTTTTAGAGACATTACCTGTAGGTAATTGTAGAATTTTTATGACAGTCTTGTATCCGTTTAGTTTTACAGATATAGTGTCATTTTCTTTAACTGTAGAGCTTGCTTTAGCGACTTGATTATTAATTTCAATCAAGCCTTTATGACAAGCTTGGTTGGCTATAGATCTTGTTTTAATCAAACATAATTTATTTAAGATTTGATCGATTCTCAT
The DNA here is from genome assembly GCA_963692475.1 of Cloacimonadales bacterium (SeqCode). Classification (GTDB taxonomy): domain Bacteria; phylum Cloacimonadota; class Cloacimonadia; order Cloacimonadales; family JAFGVF01; genus JAEKNW01. The sequence goes on along the minus strand of OY829950.1, from coordinate 397,586 downwards.
ATTAGCTCCTTTAAATACTTTAATAATTCATAGGGAGTCTTAAAAGTAGCTTTTGCTCCAGAAGCATCCAACTCTTTTTTTGTTCTGAACCCCCACTCTGCTCCAATGCCATAGAACCCACAATTAATAGCTGTCTGCATATCAATATCGGAATCTCCTACATATAAGACATCCTTAGGGCTTAGCTTTAGATAGTCAGTGATAACCTTTCCTCCTGCTGGGTCTGGCTTAGGAGGTAGATAATCAACATTACCTTTAACAATAGCAAAATCAATCATAGGAAAATAATACTTTACTACTAATTGGCAAAACTCTTCTGGCTTATTAGAGAGAACAGCAAGTTTTTTATTATTCTCAAGCAAGTAGTTCAGCAATTCAATTATCCCTGGGTAAGGCTTAGTGATATTATGCCAGTTATCATTATAATCTTGATTAAATAGTTTCCGATAATGAAGAACGCTATCATTATCCTGCATATTTTCAGGCAAAACTCTTCTACACAGCTCGGTTAAGCCAGCACCTACAAAGTAGAAATATTTAGATAAATCGTGAGTAGGTAAATTCATTGACTCCAAAACTCTATTCATTGAATTTGCAATATCATTTATGGTGTCAACTAAAGTCCCATCTAAATCAAAAATCACTGCTTTATAATCTATCATATATTAATGCTCCATAATCATAATTTGCTTAAACCCGAATGGTGCAGTAGAGCTTTAGTAATACTTCGCTAAAGCTACGTATCACAAGTGAAGAGTGCAGATTCTTTTAGCAAAATAGCTTACAGAATTCAGACGCATATAATATATATATTCGGAAAAATTATTGAAGTTACTTTTGCATAAGAATATAGTGCTATTCTCAAAGATATACTGCATTATTTGGGTTAAACCCAGATAGTGAAGTTCTACTGCTTTATTTGGGTTAAATTATTTAATAAATAATAAAGGTCAAGTTTTTTTGTAAAATATAAAAAACTCACTCAAAAAAATAAATCTGAGTGAGTTGCTATGAATAAATTTTAAGTAATAATTATAAACTCTTTTTTAAGAAAAGTAGATTATAAATGATTTTGATAATTGCTTGGATAATTATTTTTTCAACAGCTTCATTGATTAACGGAATATCTAAAATTGCATTAATTCTGTCTGCTAAGTATTCAATGGTCTCCTCGTTAAAGTGGTCAGTATCATTTGACAAACTTTTCAATACTTCTTGTTTAATAAGTTCTTTCATCTTATCTCCTTGTTTATAAATGGTTATACTAAATAGCTAAAAATTGGACTAAATGGTGCAAATATAATTAATCCAAAACTTGAAATCGAAATTAAAAAAAGTAAAAGTTGCTTATGCTCTTGACGGTGAAGTTTCAATTGTGTATCTATATTATTCATCTTGTCCCAAAATTTAAAAATATCAATCTGTTTCATTTTTTACCTCCAAAGTTTTCCCTTCTCATAATATAATAGGGCCAACTTTTTCACAAAATGGTCAAATCTTTCCCAAAAAAGTAAAAAAAGTTAAAGATTTCTTCACTTTTTTTCAATATCGATTTATATTGACATAAAAGTTAGGTAAAAATTTATGCAGATATAGAATAATAAATTAAGTGAGGAAGAAATGAAGAAAGCTTTGGAAGCATTAGATTTGAAACAAATCTTGGGTATTATTGTAGGTAGTGTTTTTTTTGGTATTGGCTATTCATGGTTTTTAGTACCATATCAAATGTCTCCTGGTGGAGTTGGTGGTATTGCTCAAATTCTTAATCACTTTTTTGATTTACCTGTTGGGTTAATAAGCTTGGTTATGAATATTCCACTTTTCATCATAAGTTTTCTTTTAATAGGGAAGACATTTGGGGGAAGGTCAATATTTGGTATGATAACATCAGCCTTAATGATCGATGCTGTAAGCTTTTCTACTTTGCATAAAATTGGGATAATAAAATCCTTAGCGCCATTTACTCATACTTTTAAAGGGAAGGAAGTTCTCGCTATGTTAAGTCCTGATGAAATGTATTTATCAGCTATTGCTGGCTCGGTAATGTTAGGACTTGGCTTAGGTATAATCTTTAGATTTAGAGGTTCGACTGGGGGAACTGATATTCCAGTTGCTTTAATTAAACAAAAAACTGGAATTTCAATTGGTTCTGCTTATTGGGTAATCGAAACTCTAATTATTCTCTCAGTTTGCATTACTTTCCAAGATATCAAGCTATTAATTTGGGCATATATAAATCTCTTCATTTCAACTAAAATTACTGATATTTCCAGTGAAGGACTTCCTTATATAAAAGGTGTTTATATTATTTCAACAGAAGCAATCGAGATAAAAAATGAAATATATAAGAGATTAAACCGAGGCGTAACAATGTTTAAGGCTCAATCAGGCTGGAGTGGGAGAGAGCTTAATGTGTTGCTCTGTGTTTGTAATAGAAGGCAGGTTGGTCCGCTTACAGACTTGGTAAAGAGTATTGACCCAAACTCATTTGTTATTTTAAATGATGTCTATGATGTTATGGGCTATGGGTTTAAGAGTAGGCAACTTAATTTTCAAGATAACAAGAGCTTAGAGCAAATACAAGCTAACTTGGATTCAGCAAAAGTTAAACCAAAATAAGGCGGTAGAGTTATTGGAATAAAACTATCTTAGTTATTAAGATGAGATAGTATATATAATAAATAGGCATTTAATAAAACATTTGTTCAGGCTTTATAGAGGCTTCTTACAGGGTTTTTATTTCGCTCTTGTAAGTAACTTAACAAAATACATTTATTAAAGTGATACTAATGAGTGTTGATTAAAGAAACCCCCTCAGCTAAGAGGGGGCAAAGTGAATAAGTAAGTATGTTTGTTAATTATCAATATTCAGTATTATGCTATCTTTTTTATTTGCTTCCTTTCTTAATTCGTCGATATAAGAGTGTAGGTATAGTTCTGATTTGTTATCAATAAGGCAATTTAACATAAAATCTTTTTGTTCATGATCTTTGAGATGTTGTTCATATTTTCTTTCAGTTACCAAAATCAGATGATAACCAAACTTAGATTTTACTGGAAGGCTTACTTCATCGATAGGAAGCTTAAAAATTACACTATCTAATTCTTCAATAAATGAATCCGCAGTAACAAAACCCATATCTCCGCATTGGACCCCAGCAGGACATTCTGAGTATTCATTTGCTATTCTTTTGAAATCTTCTAAAGTGTTAATCTGCTTTCTAAAGTTCATTAGTTTCTTAAAATTATCATCAGTAGCTCCCATTAAAAGAATATTATAAACATGAGCTTGGGGGCAACAACTAAATAATTCTGAATGTGATTTTGCAAAATCTGAAACATCATCAGTAACTCTTTCTTTAATGAAACTACTGAATTTATCTAAAAATTTATTGATTAAAAGAGATTCTTTTAAAAAATCTTCGTAACGAGTCCTGCTTAGTTTGTGGTTCTCTAAATACTCTAAGTATTGTTCTCTTGTCTCAAAGCTTTGAGAAGCTTCAAAAATTTTATCGTTCCATTCATCATCTGTAACAGTTATGCCAAATTTATCGGCTTCCTTGAGGAGCAAATATCTATCAATTAAGTAGTCAATTGATTTTTTATTAGTATCTTTTTCTTCGCAATTACATTCCGCAAATAAAACTTGAGCATAATCATATTCTTCTTGAGTTATCTTATAATCGTAAACACTAGCAATAATTTTCATTAATAATCTCCGATTTTCCCGTCATTATTGATAAAATTTTTTAAAAAAATATCTATAGTACTATAATTAATCGATTTTCGGAAAAAAACAAGATTAAATTTATTTCTTTTGTACCACGTAATTTGTCTTTTAGCATAGTTTCTTGAATGTTGTTTCGCCAGGTTAATACAATCTGCTAAATTCTGATTATGTAAGATATAGGGAAGCAATTCCTTATAACCGACTGCTGTTAATCCAGGTGAATCAACTTTATAGCCCATATCTAACAAATTCCTGATTTCATCTAACAAACCAGATAAAACCATTTGATCATATCTTTTGTTAATTCTATGATAAATATCTTCTCTATCATCTAATAATAATATATTAAGAACTTTTCTGGGGTGTAATAAACCCTGTTCCTCCCAATAACTACTCAATCTTTTTTGAGTACCATAAAAAACTTCTAAAGCACGGATAATTCTTTGCTTGTCATTATTAGATACTTTTTGAGAAATATAGGGGTCTATTTCTTTCAACTTATTATACATCATTTCATTTCCCAGATTATCCCAATCTTGAGTTAAAGAATCCCTAATCTCTTGAGCTATATCGGGTATATGACAAAGGCCTTCCAAAAAAGCTGAGATATAAAAACCTGTTCCACCACAGATAATAGGATTTTTGATTTCACTATGATCAACTATTTTTGTTGTTTCACGAGTAAATCTCCCTGCATTATATGCTTCATCAGGAGTGATAATATCTATCAGATGGTGTTTTACTAACGATAACTCCTCTTTTGAAGGTTTTGCAGTAGCTAAATCCATATATTTATATACTTGCCTTGAATCTGCAGAAATTATATCTAAACTAAATTTTTGAGCGAGTTCCAAAGCAAGGGAACTCTTTCCTACAGCTGTAGGTCCTTGAATTATAATTACAGGTTTCATTAGATTATTCTTTTAAATTTTTTCTTAAAATCTTCTAAGGAGTAGTTAATTATTAAAGGACGACCATGTGGGCAATAATAAGGTACCTTGCATCCAAATAGATCGCTTATGAGTTTTATCATCTCACGTGGTGTCAGAGGCTTTCCTGCTTTAATTGCAGCCTTGCAGGATACTGATTTGGCTATACTATCTCTAAAATCTTCAGTTTCTTCAAACTCTTGCTCCAAAGTCTGCAAGATTTCTAAGAATATTTCTCCACCACTCCACTCTTCTAACTCAACAGGGATTTCATCGATAACTAAAGAATTTCCACTAAAAGTTTTTATTGAAAAGCCTATATTGTGAAAATCTTCTATATTTTCTTCTATCAATTCTTTCAAACTTTCAGAGATATAGTTTGGAAGGTCAATCACAATAGGGAAGAGGAGTTTTTGAACTTCTGCATCTGCTCCTTTCATTCGAGCAATTAGTTTTTCATAAAGTATTCTTTCGTGAGCTGCATGCTGGTCTATTACCATTAAGCCTTCACCGACTTGTATAAAGATAAAAGTATCTTGAAATTGCCAAGGCTTGACAGCTTCTATTTCACTAATCACTGGTAAGTCTATTCTTGCTTTTTGCTTATTTAGGATTTCCTGACTTTGCTTGTGTTCATCTTCAGCAACCTCTTCAGTTTGATCAAAAATACTTGCTTGGACTAATTCACTAAACTCTTTCTTATAAGATGAGAAGCGAGGGATGTCAGCTTTTGAATAGTTATTTTCTTGATTACTCTGTTGAAAGCTTCTTACTTTACTATCGGAAGCATTAAATCCTGATTGAATGCTTTCTTGGGGAGTATAATTATCAGGTGCATTTGTATAATCAGGTGTATGAAGAGGTGAGTGTTGTCTTCCTTGCTCTTCATATTCTCTGCTTGATCTGGCAAAACCTTCTCCGAATGTAGTTCTAATAGATTTAAATTTCTCATCTTGAATTCTATTTAATCTGTTAGTAATTGAGTCTTTAACTGCATTATAAACTAAATGAGTATCACGGAAACGAACTTCTCTTTTGGCAGGATGAACATTGATATCAATCAATTCAGGGTCTATTTCAATAAATAAGATATAGGGAGGTAGAACACCATGCTGCATATATCTCTCTTTAGCAATGAAAGGTTGATAGGCTGTTTTTAGAGCTTTAATCACAATCTTATCATTAATGTAACGCCCATTGATGAAGAGGTATTTATAACGTTCAAATCCCTTATGGTATTCTTCCAAGCCTGCGATGAATCCCTTGATAGAAATTTGATTTGTACTATAGTCTAATTCAACAAATTCCTGTTCTTGAAAAGATTTACCGAATACTTCCTTAATCCTTCTATTATAATTAGTTACAGAAGGATAGTTTAGTTTCTCTTTATCATTTGATACTAATTTAAAAGAGACATTTGGATATAGTATAGACTGGTAATGAACATAATTTAGAATATGCTTGAACTCAACTATATCACTTTTTAAGAATTTTCTTCGAGCAGGAACATTGAAAAATATTTTTTTAACATAAATCGTAGTACCGGTATTGGCTGCTGTTTTTCTCACATCCTTGAGATTACCACCATCTAAGAAAATATCTACAGCTACATCAGAATCTTCATCTTTTGTTATTAGATTAAATCTACTTATGGAAGCAATCGAGGGGATGGCTTCTCCGCGAAAGCCTAAGCTACTAATGTGAACAATGTCTTCAACATCACGGATTTTACTTGTGGCATGTCGTTCTAAACAGAGAAGAGCATCATCATGAGACATTCCCTTACCGTCATCGGTTACCTGAATCAGCTCTTTACCGCCTTTCTCTACTTTTATGTAGATTGATTTTGCTCCAGCATCTAAAGAATTTTCAACTAATTCTTTAACTACCGAAACAGGTCTTTCAATTACCTCTCCAGCAGCTATTCTATTAGTAACATTCTCGGAAAGTACTTTAATCACATTCATCTATAGTCCTTAAGGGTTATATTTTTAAAAATCCTCATCTTCTAATTCATCAAAAACCATACTTGCTCTAAGTCTTGAATAGAGAACTTCATCATTTCGCAGTACTTTCATTATTGTGTTCTGAAGAGACTTTTTCGAAATAGAGTATTGAACATAGCTTTTGAAACTATTTTCACCAATTTGGATAGTTTTAATATTCTCTTTTGTTAAAGGATAATTGTTATTCTTTATTTCATCAGAAATTTGATTCTTCAATTTACCGAATTTAATCTCATCATATTCTGAGGCTTTACGGTATTTCTCAACCTCAGATCTTGCAAAATTATCAGCAATTTGCATCTTAGCTTTATTACATTGTGCAGTAGCTTCATCTATAGATTTGTTTTCACTTTCAGCCACAGCAAACTGATTAACCATTACTTTTTGGTTATTATAACTTATTTTGAACCAAGCAGGAATTACATCGGAATCATATTTCTTTGTTTCGACTTCTTTTGCTGGGAAACTTTTCTCCTTAATAGTTTCTTTTTTAGTAATTTTCTTTTCTTGAATTACTTCTATACCAGCTATTTTCAACAAATACTGATAAGTCTTTGATTTAGAAAAAGTGCTTGCCATATTTTTGTTTTTCTGGAACTGATAAACGAACTCTTTTTGAATAGCTTCTAAAGGTAAGCCTACAGCAACAAAACAACGGTAGTTATTTTCATCTTTTGAGATAATATCAGTTTCACCTGTCTTTAATAAAGGTGAATAATCTTTTTTATAAATCAAATCATTTTTAGCATTGATACTATTGGATTTAAATTTTTCTTTTGCTTCACTTTCGGTTAAAATCATTTGTGTAAGATTTACTACATATTTCTTTTTATAGTGAAGAAGTTTAGCTTGAGCTGATGCAATTGCTTCAACTTTAAGTTTCTCCTGATCTGATCCATCTACATAAGCGTAAGAGTAAAGAAAATCACTATTGTCTAAATTTTCCCACCAAGAAGGACGATAATTATCATCAAAAATATTTGACTCAATGTTTTCTGCTGGAAGAGTTTCACTTCCTTGCTCAAGTCTATTGTTACATCCGACAAACAATAATGTTAAAAGGATAAAAGGAAATGCTAATGTAATTTTTTTAATCATACTTATCTCCAAATTAAATTTCACTAATAAAAAAATCAGGTTAGGATAAGTCAAGGAAAATTATCATTAGTACAGGGAATTGGATGATGCTTGGTCAACCTTAAAAGCTCAATCGTTGATGAAAAAATGTTTTTGTTTCCGCCTTTGCCCATATTCATATTATTTTCATTTAGTGACCTGAACTATTTCTTGTCAATTTACTTCATCAACTTGATTATGACATCTATCTTTATTATACCCAGAGGCTTCATTCTGAAGAATATATTGGTTATTTGACAAAATAAGAGTATTATGTGATAAAATCAAAAAAAAGAGGAAGAAAAATGAAATTAAAAAGAAATTCGCTTATTCTGATGTTTGTTCTTGTCATGCTCTTACTTAGTGGATGTTATGGTAATTTTGCTTTAACAAGAAAACTTTATAACTGGAATGGATCTGTTGGAGATAAGTATATCCAAAGTGCTGTAGGTTGGGGGTTAGTAATATTGCCAGTATATTCTACAGCAACATTTATTGATGTTGTTGGTTTAAACCTTATAGAATTCTGGACAGGGGAAAATCCTTTAGCTATGAACATTGGAGAAATTGATTCACAAATTATTACAACTGATAGTGGCAGATACGAATTGATTGCCACTAAAAACAGATTTGATTTAGTTTCCTTAGAAGGAGATACTGTAGGAGACTACATGAGCCTTGTATATAATCCTGAATTTGAAGAATGGAATTTAGAGAATGATGGTAATAGTCAAGTTGTTGTCAAATTTCATGGTAAAACAGTAGAGTTAATTTATCCTTCAGGAAAAACTGAATTCTATAATATGTAAAAATGCTTTATTATTGATTTCCTATAGTTTTGTGAATATAAAAAAAAGCGGGTATTGGCATACCCGCTCATTTATTGGAGATTGTGTATTAGTGGTCGCAGAGGTTTTTACCAGCTACGAGCTCACCTTTGAGATATGTATTAACAATGTTTTCAGGAGTATCAGTATCAACTCCATAATAGACATCAACATTGTTTTCTTTAAAAAGTTCTTGGGCTTTATTACCCATTCCTCCAGCGATAACGATATTCGCTCCTTTTTCTGCGACAAATCTTGGATATAATCCTGGAACATGTTCCGGAGGTGTTATCCATTCAATATTAGTAATTTTGCCATCTTCAGTAGTGACAAAAGCAAATTCTTCACAGTGACCGAAATGAGCACAAATTTGTTTGTGCTCTGTTGGAAGTGCTACAATTAATTTCATAAATTCTCCTAATTTTCTCTATTTTAATTTTTGAAGGCTTCTAATTCATTGTTTAGATATTTTGCAATAACTTCTTCAGCAGAAATATCTTCTTTACAGATAAACATTTTAATGTTACCGGCTTCTAATACTTGGAAAGCATTCTTTCCCGGTCCATTTCCAGTAAGAACTACATTTACTCCTTCATCAAAGACTTTTTGAGAAGTTTGAGGACCTGCACCGTGTGCTGTCTCTTGAACTTCCTTGTTGTCAATATGGCTATAGACTTTTGTCTCAGTATCATATACTACAAAGTAATTAGCTCTTCCGAAGCGAGGCTCTAATTTGGAATCTTTTTCAGTTCCGACTGTACTTACGGCTATTTTCATTTTTCCTCCCCTAATGGTTATTTTTTTTGTTTAATATAATTTCTATTTGATTCCACACATCAGCTATTGCATCTTTTGTGTAGTAGGGATCATATTCATTAATGGCTTGACCACTTTTCACTGCATGAATAAAGTTCTTATTATAGGTGAATTCTGTTAAAAGTAATATATCATTTTCTTGTAAAAAATGTTTTATTTCGGTTGAGATGTCTTTGTTCAAATCTGATTTATTTATTATACAGCCTGCTGGAATTTGAAACTTTTGCAATAGCTCTACAACTCTTTTTAAATCATGAAGAGCTGACATTGTAGGTTCAGTTACTAATAAAGCTAAGTCTGCGCCACTTAAAGAAGATATCACAGGACAGCCAATACCTGGAGAACCATCAACAATTATGTAATTTTTCTGCATTTTCTCAGCTTGATTTCGTGATTCTTTTTTTACCTCTGCTACTAATTTACCAGAGTTCTCTCCTCCTGGCAAAAGCTTTGCGTGAACCATCTTAGTATTAGTTCTTATGTCTGATATAAAAAAGTCTCCTACGAATCTATCCACCATTGTTATTGCATTATGAGGACAAATATGAGAACACAAGCCACAGCCTTCACAACTTAAAGGATCAACTTTTTTGTAATTACTTAAAGAAGTTATAGCATCAAATCTGCATTTCTCTTGACATAATCCACAATTCTTACATAATTCTCTATTAATAACAGCTTCTTTCCCACTATAGAATTTTCTTTTTTCTACTGTTTTATTGGAAAAAATCAGGTGCATATCTGCAGCATCTACATCGCAATCAGCTACAATACATCTTTCTTGGAGATGATAAGCTATAGCTGCTGTAATAGTTGTTTTACCTGTTCCGCCTTTCCCGGAGATAACTACAACTTCTTTCATCTTTTCCTCCTCAAGAGTGTCTTCACCTTTTCTGCAATTGTCTCAATCTCATTAAGGAAATCAGCATCACTCTGGTAAATTAAAGAACCTTTTGAATATAGTTCAGCAATAGATTGCTTTTCTGGGATAGCTGCAAGTAGTTCTAAATTCTCTTTCATACAATATTCTCTAATTATATTTTCTTCTCCATCATCTTTATTAATAATTATCGCAAAATCTTTTTTTAATAATTTTACTGTGTCCACGGCAATTTTTAGGTCATTTAAACCAAAGGGAGAAGGCTCAGTAACTAAAAAGACAAAATCACAATTCTTAACTGTCTCAACTACAGGGCAAGATGAGCCTGGGGGAGAATCTATGATACCAATCTTAGCTGGAATATTCTTTTCGATAAACTCAAAACTTTGCTTGATTAAAGGAACAGCTTGTTCTTGACCAATATCTAATCTTGCTTCTAAAAATGTTAAATTATCATCATTAATTTGAGTAAACTGCCCTAACATTTGTGCTTTCATCTCTATCGCTTGTTCTGGACAGAGCTCGACACAAGAATAACAACTGTGACATAACTCATTAAAGAATAAAACTCTCTTGCCTAACATTGTTATAGCATTAAAGGCACATACTTGCTTGCATTTCCCACAGCCAATACATTTATCTTCTATTAGTGATGGAACTTCTTTATATACTTTTTTTTCTTGCCATAATTGACCTTTCATAAAAATATGTGAATCAGGTTCTTCTACATCCATATCTGCTAATAAAACAGGTTGGGTTTGAGCTAAATAGTGAGAAAGATTTGTGGCAACTGTTGTTTTTCCTGTACCACCTTTTCCACTCGCTACTGCTATCTTATACATAATTAATACCTCGATTGCGGGTTGTAAGTGTTTTACTTATTGTCCAACTCTTCTAATCTCTTTTTGTAAGAGCTTAGTCTGTCGGATAGATAATTAACTATATTCTCTAAATAGGATTTGTTATTCAAGGCTTGACCGTCTTCAAAATCAGCAAATCCATTTCCACGGCGGTAACCATAACCTCTACCGCCGTTTCTTCTTCCCATTCCACAGCCTCTGCCGTTTCCTCTGCCACGATAACCAAAGTTATCTACAATATCACTCTCAGGACTGCAATTTCCCATTCTTCTACCAGTCATAGGACCGTTCCCCTTAGGGCCACTTCCGTCTCTATAAGGCATATTTCCTCCTATTTTCGTCCTCTTCTGCGACAACATCTACTAAGGGGGGTAAGAATAAGTGAGAAATAATAAAAGTTGGGTTGTGTGTGTTATAAGTGAGCTTGCTGGGATTATTGGTATTTTTAATAAATGAGAAAAAAGTGGAATTTCTTATAAATTCGCAGAAATAAATGAGAAAAAAAATAAGAGCTATTTTATTTCAAAAGTTGGCAAAAATAAATGAGAAAAAAGTAAAAAGCTTGTTGAAAAGTTGGCAAAAATAAATGAGAAATTTTAAAAGGACCAGGTTAATTAATTATTATCTGGTCCCTTTTTTATAGCTAAAATTTAAACTCACACATTAAATAGTTTGTTTTGCCATCATAAGAATACGATACTGGCAGTTCTACTTTAGTTTGAGACATGTGCAATGCTGTTGTAGTAGCCAAAGCAAACAATATTCCTAAACCAAGTCTTCTATTTTTTTGAACTGTTATCTCTTTAGTTGGTTTTTCTATTTTGTCTAAATCAATATACTGTTGGATATTATCATAAGTAAGAAATAAGCCAAAGGGAACGATAAACATTGCCCCTAAATAAGGCTGATAGTATTGTTTTTCAGAGTATCTATTAATATTATTAAGCTCATCAGCCCTTAAAGAAGCTCCCATAATTGATAAAACTATAAGCAACAATATAACCTTTTTCATTATTCCTCCTGTATTTTTATGTTTTGATCAACCTGTCTTGGAGATCAATTATTTTTTCAAGTTTTTCTTTTATCTTAGTATTAAGGTCTTTATTTTCTTCTTTAAGGAGAGAATTTTGTTGTCGCAACTGTATTAACTCCTTCTGGCAGGAGATCAACTCTTGTTGGATATCAGGATTGCTTGTGTTATTAGTATTACTATTAACAGGTCCATTTACTGTATTATTTTGTTTAAACATCTCCCCTTCTCCATTAACTAACCACTCCATATTGATATTATAGGTTCTACTTATAATACTTAAAGCAGATATAGGGAGCGCTATTTTACCTTTTTCATAATCAGATATATTAGGCTGGCTACAGTTTAACGCTTTAGCTAGCTCTGTTTGAGAAAGTTTTAACTTTTTTCTCATAACTATAAGTCTTTGATATATAGCCATTTCCTATACTCCTATTATAATTTTTATAGCATATCAATATATTTTATCTTGACAGTATAAGTATAACCTATATTTTAAGTCATATCTAATGACAGAGTAAAAAAGATAATTAGATAAGTCAAGAGAAAAAAATAATAAGGAGATACTTATGAAGTATGAAGCGAGAGAAATAAGAGCTGCAATGACTGCGAATTCTTTATCTACCGAAGTATTAACTGATTATATAAATCAGGAGATAGGCAAGGAATTTAAGCAGAATACTATCCAGGTGATTATAGCCGGGACTCGTAATAATGCAGAAGTTGAGAAAGTGATAGAAGATTTGCTGGGTCCTTGGATAGAGGGACAGAGAGAAGTTATTGAGAGGTTCGGTGGTAGTATGATACCAGAACATGTTGTTAATGAAAGAATAAGCAGAGGAGAATGAGATGAATAATAGATATGAATATGTTGATGATTCAATAAATTACCACTTATGGGAATTAAACCAACACACCCCAAGCATAACAGGTGATCCATTCCCAACAAGTAAAGCAGCTATGATATTAGGTAAGTTAAATGATAATAAGAAAGAAGCAATCAGGCTTTTCTGTGAAGATTATGACCTTGAATTTAAAGAAGAACAGCTATTTTAGGCAAAGGAGAATGAGATGTTAGACTATGATAAAGCCAATTATAATCACGGTGAGAAAATAATCATTAGTGATAATGAAATGACTGTGTATCAGCACCAGAGATGTAGTATTGATATATTAGTAGTAAGGTATGTAATTCTTGATAAAGGGAAGCTTCAAATAGTTAAAGCATATACCTTAAGCTGTAGTGATGAAAAAGATGCTTATAATGAATTTTGTAAGATCAGAATCAGCAATGTTGGATATACAAAAAACTATCACCTTTGGAGACTTTATACAAAAGAAAAGGAAATTGTGACTTCTGATAATCCAACTAAATTAGCAGGCTTGTTACTTATAGGCAAGATGGATTATCCTAAAAAACTGGCAATCACAGAGTTCATGAAAGACCACAATCTTGAAATAGACCCAGATGAGTTATTGTGGGAGGCTAGTTATGTATAAAAAAGAATGGATATTATCAGACGGTAAGTCCCATATAGCAATAGGTAGAAAGAAAGGTGCAGACAAGAAAGCAAATATAGTAATCATAATGGATAGAGCGAGCAAAGAACTGTTACATTTAGAAACCTTCAAAAAGATAATTCCAGTAAAGAAATCACTCAGTTTTGCATTAAGTTATTATCCTAAACCAGAAAGAATTCTAATAGATTGTGATTATTATCTAAAAGAGCTCGAAGGTGTTAAGATAGAAACACTACCTGAGGGAGTTGCAATTGCACATCCTGAGGAGTCATTCTGGGGCTTCTTAATGGAGCAGGAAGCATTAATGTTTGGTAGTAAGGAAAGAGTTAAAACAAGCGATTATGAGAGACTGCTATCAGAAGCTTTTGAGATGTGGAATAATACCATAGCAGAAGCTGTTAAAGAACATGGGATAAGTAAATCAGTAACAATCGATAATAATAAACCATTTAGCAAGTTGAAGAAATGTAAGGAGCAATCATGATAACCACCATAGTAATATTATCAATAATAGTAGTTTTTTTAGTGATGCACGATATATCAGGGATAGGAAAAGAAACAGATTTAGAGAGTAAGAATTTTGAGCTTAAATCAGAAAATTACAAGTTAAATCAAGAGAACACCAAGCTAAAATCTATCAACACACGAAAGAGAGAAGCTTGGTGTAACATGAAAAGTGTATTGCCATTAGATTTAGAGGGTAAAATAAGTCAAGAAAAATCGGGAGAGACCTCCTCCTAGTTACCATAAAGAACCCGCATCTTGTGGAGGTGCGGGCTATTATGGTAATTAGAAAAGGAGAAGTGAGATGTTAGTTAGAAGAGTAAAGGATTTCATCGGAGCCAGAGAGCTTGATGCAGAAAGAGCTAAACATAGCTTTTTCAGGTTTAATCTTGAAGACAATCCAGCCTGTTTCAGCTTGATTTTCAAGCAGATAAGCGTGGATATTGAAGGCATTAAGATTAAAGTATCCATCAGGCTTTTTGATGTTACAAGTGAACATATCAGCGGTGAAATCAATACCAGTTATGTAGTGAGAGGTTCTATGAAGATTAAAAGAATTAACTCTACAAGCTTCAAGCATTTCTTGCTGTTGTTGCTGTTTCATGAACATGTTGATAATGGAGAAAGGTTTGTCTGTTTTGTTGATAATACTGATGTTAAGAGCAATAGAATCATGAGCAAACATAACTCTATTAACTGTCAATTCTGCAATAGTTTTACTGGATTTAGACTCTTTAAGATGGAAGAATGTATCCATAGCGATTTTAACTCCTGCAATGAAGAATTCGTGTATCATTGCTACCTCCTAAGTATTTTAATGTTTCAAGATATAAATAATGTAAAGATAAGTAGCCTGTCAAGGAAAATCCTCCTTAATGTTTCACCGATGGGCTACTTACTTCCAAGCCTGGATTGGAGATGCTTATGTGGTTAACATATAAAGAATTGATGGCGTTCTATGATATTAGTAGAAGAACAGCTGTACGTAGAAAAGACAGCGGAGAATGGCCCACCAGGAAGATTAAGAATCCTAAGGGTGGAAAAGCTATTGCTTTCTTCTTTATTGCAGAAGCAGACCAACGTGCCATTTTTGAAGATAATGGTGTAGATCGTTCTCAAATCCAATGTGCCACTTCTGAAGACCTAGTTATAGAAAATGTAAAAAATTTTGTTTCTGAAAATGGGAAAAAGGAAAAAATGACACAGCCGGGTGTGTCAAAAAGTGAAAATCAACGTGCCAAAATTGATAAAAGCTTGAAAAATATAGAAGATAGCATTATGCCACAACGTGCCACCAATGTGCCAAATGAAAACCAACGTGCCACCAACGTGCCAAATGAAAATCAACGTGCCACCAACGTGCCAAATGAAAATCAACGTGCCACCAATGTGCCAAATGAAAATCAATGTGCAAGTGGTTTTAATGAAGAGAAGAATGGCGGACAAGCTGTCCACCGTCCGACAGAAAAGAAGAACCACCCCGTCTTGGAAATACCAAGCCACCCCTCCTCTGAGGGGAATAAGAACCACCCCGACTTCTACGAAGCCACCCCTGCAAAGAGGGGAATTAATGCGGGCAAGATGCCCACAATCCCAGTTAGTGAAGATGCCGACAGGATGTCGGTGCTCCCAGTTGAGAGACCTATCCCTTCAGAATTAGATCCATTAAGATGGATTCCATTAGATAGAGCTAGTGCTTTGTCTGGGATGAGTCGGAAGACATTATATAGAAGAATTGAGAGTGGAGAGCTTTATTCTATCACTGTACCTGATAAATTGAGTAAGCAGAGGGCATTAATAGAGGTTTCAGGTTTTTCAAATGAGGTTGTAGCTCGGTGGAGAGCAGAGGTATTGGCAAATAACAATGATTTATCAGTAATGCTTCATCAGGAGAAGAAGGAGTTTGAGCTTCACTGCAAGGATGATAAGGATGTAGCTTGGGCTCGTAAGAGTATTATAGAAGAATATTATAATTACAGGAAATTAGCTAAAACAAGTGGTACTTCGTTAGCTAGAGCCTGTAAGCAATTTGAGATTAAAGTTAATAGTAATGAGTTGTTACCAGGTATATTAAAGAGGTTAGGTGCTGTTTCTGTGAGTATAAAGACTATTAAGAAATGGGAGAAAACTTGGAGAGACAGCGGAAATAATACTTACCCAGTTAGTTTATTGGATAATAAGAAGGGTAAGGTAGGGAGAAAGAGTCTTGTAAGTAGCAAATTAGAGAAAGAAATAGAGTATTATGCAACATCTTATAAAGATTTTCCCGCAAGTGAGATATACAGGGTTTTAAGTGAAAGTGCTGCTTTAATGGGAGAAGAGCTTCCAATAAGTGTAAGGACTTTGACTAATTTAGTAAATAAAATCAGATCTGATAAAGCTAAGTTAGCTTTGATGAAAGGTAAGAAATGGGAAAAGGATAATTTAAGACCTCATGTAAAGAGAATCAATAATGCTTTACCTGGTGAGATAGTAGAGAGTGACGGGCATAAGCTGAATAACTTAGTATATTCTCCATTTTATGCTCATAAATCAGAGTTTAAGTATTTAGTAAGACCTCAACTGATGGTTTGGTATGATGTAGGAACAGGATTTATATTAGATGGGACTTTGACACTATCAGAGAATAGAAATGTGGTCAGGACTTCTTTAAGATATGCAATTCTAAAAGGTGGATTACCTGATGAGATTAGATTAGATAACGGTCCTGCTTATAAGAATGCTGATTTTGTACCTTTAGCTTATGCAGGGAAGAAAAGACTAACTCCTGCTGTTAAAAGAGCTAAAGAGATGCTAAGCAAGGGAGATAAAGGATTATATGCTAATTTGGGTATTTCCTGTAGATTTACGATACCCGGTAATCCTGAATCAAAGAGTATTGAGCCATTTTGGGGTTTCTGTGTATCAATGTTTGAGAAGATATTCCCTGTTTGGATTGGTAATAATATTCAAAACAGACCTGATATTCTTAAACTTACCAATGCTGTTTTAATGAAACGATACGGCAAGTATATACCAACCTGGGAACAATATGATGAACTGCTTCAGAGGTTTATACAAGTATGGAATAACAGGAAAAGAGGATGCTTAGTTAATGGCAGAGGTGAGACACTTTCTCCACAAGAAGCTTATTCTCAGGTAGAACACAAGACTCTTCCTTTAGAGGAGTTAGAGAGAATAACAAAATTTGCTTATCCTAACCCATATATGGTCAGTAGAGGACGAATAAATGTTAATGGCATTCTTTATTGGCATCCAAGTTTTAGAGCCTTAGAGGGCAAGAATGTTAACGCTTACTATGATGAGAAGAATATAAAGGAAGTTACTATTGGTACTGAATATGGTGAGATTTTTCAACAAGCAGCAATGATAGTTTATCCAGGTCTTCAAGTAGGTGATGACATGGGTGCTTATATTGAAGCACGCCACCAAGAGAAAGTAATGATGTCTGTTTATGCTGCAATTAATGAGGCAGGCGGAAATGTGGCCAGAAATAGGATAATGCTTGAAGCTACTTCAGATACAGTATTTATCCAGGATAAGAAACAAGATAAGATTAAACAAGGTGATAAGATGCTTATGCCTTCACCAAATAACAATTCTGAACATGCTATTAAGCTTATTCCTGAAGATGAAATCACAATTACTGAAGATGATATAGCTAAATCTAAGCAAGCCAGTGAAGAGGCGGACAAGCTGTCCACCGTCCGACAAGAAGAAGCTGAAGAAGATAAGATTAAGAGTATTATGCAGAAGATAAAAGAGAATGAAGAAGAAGAAATAGAAGAAGATGATGAGATAGAGAGTATTTTGAGAGAGATGGGAGTGAGTTAATGCGGAGATTGGAGAAGTGGCGAACAAGCTGTCGACCGTCCGACAGAAGAAGAAACCACCCCGCCTATCGGCACCCCTCCGCAGAGGGGAATTGAAGATGCGGGCTGGAAGCCCACAATCCCAGTTAGTAAGAAGAATTAAGATAAAGGAGTAGAAATGAAAAGTGTATTGTATTCAACACAAAATGTAAAGAAAGCACAGAATGTATTAAAAGAAGTGTGCAGGACAAAATCAGGTGATTTAGTAGTATTATACGGCTATACTGGGACAGGTAAGAGTCAGTATGCTAAGAAGAATTTCGCCCAGAAAGACTGGGGATATTACAGGATTCAGAGTGTAGAAAGCGGTAGATCCTTTGCAATGGAGATTTATCAAAGACTTCATTACTTGTACACTGGTTCTCATATTCATGCAAGCGGTCATGCTTCTACACTGGTAAAAAAGAGTATCGACTTATGGCAAGAGATAAACTATATCAGGGCTAATCAAGGTCAACTTCCTTTAGTATTCTTTGTTGATGAGGTTAATAATGCTATAAAACGCAGAGCTTGGGATATTTTGGAAATCATGAGAGACTTTAGAGATACTGCTGAAGCAAAGATTGTTCTGATTGGAGAAGAAAATACCAGGCAGAAAATTGAGAAGTATGACTCCCATTATTCAGGAAGAGTAACGAATTGGTGCAACTTTGAGATACCTTCACAAGAAGATATAGTAGGCGTGATTACCTCCAGTATGGAAGTGGAAGCTACTCCTGGTGTCTATAAGATGATGATAGCTGAAATGGGTGGAAGTTTACACTCATTAGAGAGATACATAAAACTTTGTGAGAGTGTTGCTAATCAGTATGATTTAGCACTAATGGATATTGAGGCAATTAAGAAATACAAGATTGAGTTTAGGTAGGATAAATGTCATTAGCACAAGAGAGAACAATAAGAAACTATATTTATCAGATGAGAACAGCATTTTCACTTCAGGAAGTTCATGAAAATACAGATGTTCCTAAGACTTCAGCATTTCGGATAATACATAAGTTATTAGAAAATGGAGAGATTGAAAAGACAGGTGCTTCTGTAAGTCCACAGAGGTATAAGGCTGTGATAAGAGTTGCTAAAGGGAAACACCCCCTTAGTCCCCCTCACGGAGGGGGATTAAGACAAGAAGAGGTTGCAGATAAAGCTGAGAAATTAGGTGTAAGCACTAGGACTGTTTATAGGATTGAGAAGAGAGTGACCGAAGGTAAAGAAGCTGATCCATTTGCAGAAGTTGAAGAGTCATATATTTATCCATATATGAAAACCATCGTAGCAGAAGCTTACAAAAGAGGTAAAATTTCGATAGATAAAACAGCTGAATTAATGGGATGTGATGAGAATAAAGCCCGTATGATACTTCAACATATGGAAGTGTTAGAATTAGTTCGGTTAGAAGATAAAGAATATATTCCTTTAAGGAGGATATCATGATGAGAAATGAAGAGACCACCCCGTCAGTGAAATACACTGCCACCCCTCCACAGAGGGGAATTAATGGCGGACAAGCTGTCCACCGTCCGACAAAAAAGCAAGAAGCTTATGCCAAGAGTCTTAGGCAGAATATTATGATAAGCAGTAAAAGGCAACATAACTGGAGTAATGATGAATTTCATGAGATGTTGAATTCCTGGGGATTTGGTAATTCTCTTAGAAAGCTAACTATTCAGCAACTTCAGACTGTGCTGGGGATTGTGAAAGGAGAGGTAAATCCTGAGCAGAGAGAAATTACTCCAAGAGAAAAATACGGGATTGGTAAGTTCGATAAGCAAGGTGATTATGTGTGGAGTCTAATCCAGCAGATTGGGTGGACTAATGATAGATTTAGGAAGTTTATAGGTAAGCATTATCAGACTATCCACTGGAATGCTTTAGGGGCTAAAGAGAGAAGTGGTTGTATTGCTATGCTTAAGAATTATTTAAAAAAAGTGGAGGAAGAGAGATGAAGACTTTCTCACGAAGACATGGAGAAGATAAGACCAATTGTCGGAAGTCGCTACTCCGTGAGCAACTCCCGTCATTAACGAATTATAACATATAACACGAATTAAGAGGAGATAAAAATGAGTAGAGAATTATTTGGAAAGAACGAAATTAATGGCGGACAAGCTGTCCACCGTCCGACAGAAGAGATGATGACACCTGAAGAGAAAATTAAGGCTGTTGGAGTGATGAAGGTTAAGTTAGAAGAAGATTTTATAAGCTTGGGAGAACTACTTTCTGAGATAAAAAGAATGAGAACTTACCGTATTAAAGGTTATAAGAGCTTTAAAGATTTTGTTGAAATCGAGCATAATTTACCTGCAAGCGTTGCTAATAAGTTAGTTAAGATTTATGACTTCTATATTAAAGATATGGGCATTGATTCTGCTACAGTTCAGGAGATTGGTTTAGATAGATTAAATACTATTCATCCACTTATTAAAGATGCTGATTATGTGGTCCAGGAGGAGTGGCTAAAACAAGCTGAAGAACTATCTCAACAAGAGCTTAGTGAGAAGGTAAAAGAGATAAGAGTTAAGGAAAAAGAGAATTCTAAGACCTTAAAAGATGTCTTTGTAGAGCAGTTTATTGATAACATGAAAGGTTACTTTAATTGTTCTGGGAAAGAAGTTAACTATAAATTAGCACTCTACTTCCAGGATATGGATTTAGACAAAATTAATGAAGTGATAAGAGAGAAGCAAAGAAGATTTGAAGAGCAATTAGAGGAAACACCCCCTGTGTCCCCCTCACGGAGAGGGATTGAAGAGGAAGAAACCACCCCGTCAGTGAAATACACTGACACCCCTCCACAGAGGGGAATTAATGGCGGACAAGCTGTCCACCGTCCGACAGAAGAGGAGGGTAAATAGATGGCAGAAGTAAGAGTTGATGGAAGAACTAAATTATGGATAAATCCTGATGGCTATGAAGTACCAATCAGGTATATAGATAAAGATGATCAGAATCGTGACAAGCTGGTAACTGAGGTCTTTAGTGATGTTGATAAGTTAGTAAGTGATTTAACTTCATTCAAAAGCAAACTAACAAAAATGGTAGATGATTACCTAGATTCCTTAGCTCATAAACATAATGAGAAGTGGAAAGGTAATGCAGTGATTATGGATTTTGCTGAGAAACATAGAATTGATGTTAGTATTAGTGATAAAATCAGCTTTGATAATAAACTGCAGATTGCTAAATCTAAGATTGATAACTATATCAAAAGCTTAGTCAAGAATTCTGGTAAAGAGATTGTGATACTGATAAGTAAAGCATTTAAGGTAGATAAGAAGGGAAATGTTGATGTAAAACAGATTCTATCCCTTAGGACATACAAAATTGAACATCCTGAATGGAAAGAAGCAATGGATCTAATCTCTGAAGCTATCAGGATTGATTCTACTAAAAGATATTTTAACTTCAAAGAAAAGCAAGAAGATGGGAGCTGGAAATCAATCACTTTGAATTTTTCAGCACTGTAAGGGAAGAACCACCCCGCCCATTCGGGCACCCCTCCGCAGAGGGGAATTGTTGGAGAGCAAATGAATCCAGATAAAAAGCGTGTGGGGTGTATGGTGCCACTTTGTCAGGAGAGTTGGTGCAGTACTAAGAGAAAGAGGTTCTGTGCCCTCAGACGCTGTTTTTTGGAGCATCAAAAGCAGGTACGTAAGGCTGTGGCAGGCAATGTAGAACTTTATCACTATGTGTACTACTGGAGAAAAAAGAAGTGAATAAGAAGTATAAGAAAATAAGAGTTAGGATTAAAGAACTTAAAGGCAGTGGGTTTCGGTTAAAAGACTGCTTTAAAATTGTAGCAGGAGAATTCTTTTTATCTGAAGCAAGAGTGGCTGATATTTGGAGATTTAAGAAGAGTTGAAGGTAAAAGAGCTTTAACACTAATTAGCACGAATTTGGAGGAGAAATGATGAAAGAAGAAGATAAAACAAAGACAGGATGTACTGGGGAAATAATGACAGAAGAGACTGAAGATAATGTGCTTAATGGATTTAGTCAGGTGATTGAAAAAAAGAATGGCGGACAGGCTGTCCACCGTCCGACAGAAGAGAAAAAGATGAAAAGTGTTCACGCAATGACGATGGAAGAGCTACAAGAGATGTTATCTGGGATAGATAAAGACCTGAAGTATGTACGAAATCTAAGTGTGGAGTTGAACAAACAGAGAGATAACTTACACAGATATATTAAGATAAGGAGGAGAAATAGATGAAAAAAGAATTAACGGAGTTACAAAAACAACTTCTATCTACTAAAAAAGCATCTAAAAAAGAACAAACACTTTGCCAACATGAGTGGGCATTCAAAGAGTGTAAGAAAGACCTGAAGTATCTTGATGATGATAATGCTCCTGAAAAAATTGTTGCCGAATATAGCAGGATAGACATGTATTTTTGTAATAAGTGTCTAAAAGAGAAAGTAGTTAGTAAAAGAGAGATAGTGCCATTTGCTGAAGACATGAAGACTGTTGAGCCTGAGTGGTATTAAGAACTACTCCCTATGCCTCTTTAATAAAGGGGTATATGAAGTGGTTTTGATAAAGAAAAACCTCTCATAAGAGGAGGTTATGGATATTTGAAAAGTTCATAAAAGCACAGCTTGGGTTGTACTTCTTGTTATTTTCCTTTAGTTTTAGGTTTGCTTGGAGAAGTGTTAGGTCGTTGCTGAGTAGTAGGAGTTCTAACAACCCCATTCTCAACAATGCTTTTTTTTACTATAGTGTCACTTTTTTTTCTGTCAGGCATATTACTCCTTTTGTTGAATGTAGTGTTTACCACTGTGTAAGAAATAGATGTACTTGATTTCTGATTTGTGGATCAGAAGACCTTTAGCATTTATTTCTTGTATTTCATTGTATTCTTCATCAACCCAAGCTGCTTTAGTTAAATAGATAAGACCTTCGTTATAGTCTTCAGAGGATGTTTCAGGATTTCCGACAATTATAGTATTGTCTTTCAGGTGGACCCTAACAAAGTTATTGTTTTTAACAAAGCAATCACACCAAACATTAGGTGCTGAAGATTTTTTTGTTACATTCCCGTTAATAAACAGGCTTTCTGTCCAACCTAAGTTATGGTTAAATGCTACAAGGACAGGCATAAGTATAATTGAAACCCAATAAAGAATAGCTCCCCCATAAGAAGGGATATGGTTTAAGACAGAATTTGAGATAACTGTAAAGATAAAGGCTTCAAAGAAGTATTTGTAAGACTCTTGTTTTTCTCTAAAGATAAGTGAATCTAGAATAATGACTGATAATAGACCAGGGAAAAGGTAACGAAATACCTCTACATAAGTGTTTTCCATAATAACTCCTATAACTTTCAAGCTAAAGCTATAATATAATTTAGATGACCTGCTGTCAATAAAAAAATAAAAAATAAGGACTTTCAAGCACCGATAGCAGGTTGTCTTGTTATTTAAATATAAAAAGTGTGATTAATAATTAGTTATTTATTGACAAAAAGTTACTATATTAATATGGTATAATAAAAATGAATGATGAGGTAGTTATGGACAATTTACTCAACGATATCAAAGTATTAAAAAGTATAATGATGACAGCGTATAGGAAAACTTTAAATCATGAGAAATCAAGATTTATTAGAGAAAATGCCGATAAATACAAAGAAAATTACTTGAAAATTGATAATGAGTTAAAGATATTGGGGATAAAAAATCCAAATCCGTATATGAATTTAGATATGTGGGAAGGCTGTTGGAGGGAAAAAGAAACCTATGAGGAAAGAAAGCATATAGTGATTTCAATGTATGATGAATTAATTACAAGATTAAGTAATAATAATATTGAAAAAGTAGAGATAGAATACAAATTTAACAAAGATATAGATTCTGAAATTCAAAAGTTACCAGAGTTATTCAATACTGATTTTTCAACAGGAGATTTGAACAGAATTGGACTTACTTGTAGAGGAATTTTAGAAAAAGTAAGTATGTACTTAGTAGAAAATATACTGGATACAAGTTATTCACAATCACCCAAAGATATAAAGTCTAGTTTTGAAAAGCTAATTTCTGAAAAGATACCTGGTAAGACAAATGAAGAATTACGAAAATATGCTAAGGGAACCAATGATTTAGCAAATGCCTTGACTCATAAAACAACCCCAGACAAGCTAACAACAAAAATATGCATTAATGCAACAATCTGTTTGTTAAAAGTTATAGAAGAGATTATTAATATTTAGTACATTTAATAACTGATAGAAGTTGGAATTAAAAAAAATATCGAGAAAAAATGCTATGTCATATGGATTATATAGAAAGAATTGAGAAAGTTCTTGACCACTAAATATTTAATGCTAATTTTGATAATAAATAAAATATCAATGGAGGAATAACATGTCTAATAAATCTAAACTTTTAAAACTAAGAGCTTTTAATATTGAAAATAATGAAATAACAAAGGCAAGTAGTGATTTATTCGATAACTTGAAAAAGAAACTTTCTGGAAGTAAGGCTGAAGAAAGAAGAATGTTATTGAATGAAGAAGATGTTAAGAAAGAAGAAGACTTAATCTCTGACTACGAGATGAAAAAGGATTATGTTTTTGGGGTAGTTTTAAGAATAACTCATTCCGAAGATGTCCCTAATATACCAGAAACATTATTACAGGAGGAGACATTTTCTATATTTGATCTAGGAAAAATTGATGCTACTTCCTCCATTATTTATAGAAATCATTATTATTTTTTAATTAGTAAAGATTATGTTATTACAAATCTTCAAGGAAACATCCCTATAAAGAGATTACAGGTTTATTTAAATTGGTATTTGGATGAAGAAAGAGGTGCAAAATATTATGAAATTACTCCTAAAATCGTATGTAATGTGGAGACGAAATTAGCAGACATAAAGAAGATAACAGTAAAAGACAATTCAGTTCTTTTCAACGCTCCAAAAGATACTCATGAACGAAAAATAACCAATATAAATAGAGAGGTGTTATCAAGTTTAATAGATGATACAGGTTCTTTAGATGATATTCTAGAACAAGATATCATCTCTGCTGAACTATCTATTAAATTTAAGAAACCGACGAAAATGTCAGTCGAAGATTATCAAAAAATTATGGGTGCTTATATGAAACCAATCAGTGAGACTGATGATGTTTCATTTATTACCAAAAAAGGTGGAAGAATCAAAGGAAGTAAAATTCTCAGGGTTAAATCTGTTGAGATAGAACTAACTGAAACTAATAAAATTAATGAGCCTGAACTTTATCAAGAAATGGAAAAGTTTTTGTTGGAGTTGTTGAATGAAAACAATATTTAGATTTTTATTTATAATATTTTTATTCTTAATAATCTCGAATTTATTTCCTATTAAAATTGATGATTTTTTTATTAATACTATATTTACTGTTGCTGGAATTATGTTTTCAGTTGGACTTGGTTTAATTGTAACTTTTAATTTTGCTGAAATAAAAAACAAGAAATTTTTAAATAAGATTAGAAATAATCTAAATGCTGTAAGGGATTCATTCCTGCAATATTTTACTCTTATTACCTTAAGCTTTGTGATTGATTATTATTTACGTAAGAGTGAGTTAAACTTAACCCATCTATATATATTCAAATACGAGATAAATTTAAACTGGTCTGTTTTGGTTTGCTTGTTAATAATCTATTCAGTCGCATACTTCATCATAAACTTTATTAAAATTCAGAAATTAAAAAACGATATAATTGACAAGATAATAAATGAGAATAAAGGGGAAATATAGGTACCTAAGAAATTAGGTTGTCTATTGAATTAATCTTGCTAAAATTAAGAACTTGAGTATAATATAAATAGAAGCACCAAGAGAGCTTAATCCTCGTTTGATTGGTGTGGAAAGCCTAGAAGTGATTAAGACTTCGCGGGTCCATTTAAAGAGGTGCTAAACTAGCACCTCTTTTGCTTTATGGTAGTTCGATAAAATAGCCTTTTCGCTGGTTATTCATGTACTTGTTTTTTGCATTGAAGAAGTTAAAGTATTCTATTTTTCCTTCTTGGTTGATATAGGTAATTACACAGATGTTATCACTATATTTCTTGAGGTAATATGTTCTGAATGTTTTAGTGCTGTTGTTATTATGCTTCCAGATTTCATCAGGATTTTGAACAACATCATCAATAGTATTCATATATTTTAAGCGACTTGCTACTTCCTTTAGAGGTTTGTTTTCGAAATGCTTAACTGCTTTTGCACTGAGATAAACATCAGTATTGGTGGAGTCTTTTAAGTGTCTATCTCCCAAGAAGTTTTTATAATCCTCAAGCAATTGATCTTTAGTTTTACCATCTGTATCATAGAGTTTTAGCAGTTTATTCTCTGGCATATCTTTCCAGTCTTTAAGCTTTAAATCCTTGTAGGTATTAGCATATAAATCAGGGCAATGCTTTTTACCTGAGTTGAAGATGTGTAAACGCTTGCTTCTGATAGACATTTCCGGGTATAAGATAGAGATGTTTTTAGCATCTTCACAGCTTAACCAATCACCAAAGAGAGAGTTGTCTTTGCCTACATTGCGTTTAAATTCTTCTTTAACATTTGAATCAGGAGGAACATCTCTCTTGAGTCCAGGGTCTCCGTTAACTTCTTCTTCAGTTAGTTGTTCTTTACCACAACGACAACCCCAGCCATTAGGAGGATAATACTCATCCCAGAAAGGATCATCTACATGTCTGACTATACCATCTAAGGCTCTATGTTCATCTCTCACAGCATCATCTTGCATAGTAACATAACGGAGATAAGGGAAGATTTCTTTAGTGTCCTGGATATCTTTCCATTCTGCAGATGCACGAGCTGATTTAATAGCTTGTTGGAAGTTAGTTCTCAAGTGATAAGGATTATCAGGTTCAAAGCCTTTTAGTTTTAGATTTTCCTGAAACTCTTGAAATGTAGAACCTTGAGTAAAGGCTTTTTCAGCTTCAGACTTAATCATATCAAGCATGGATTGGGAAGTCACTCCTGCTACGATAAAGGTTTCAGCACGGAAAGCATGGAGGGCTTTGGTGTCTTCTAGGGTCCAGTCTATTTCGAAGTTGAAGTCATCAGAATTGAGAATAGAGAATTGAGAGTTGAGTTGTCGGAAGTCGCTACTCCGTGAGCAACTCCCGTCATTAAGAGGAGAGTTGAGAGAAGCTTTTCTTAGCTGATAGTATTCTTTAAGAAGTGTTTGATACATCTCATTAGCATAGGTTAAATAGAGGTCTTTAGGATAAGACATATTTTCTATATCTTTGAAAGATTTAGCTTCTTTGATTTGAGATTTGATTTTTATTAGCTGTTTGAGGGAGGATTTAAGAGCGGACGAGACGTCCACATTCCCAGTTAAGAGGGAAGCCCCTAAATCCCCTGAAGGGGACCTTGAAGAATGGCGGACAAGCTGTCCACCATCCGACAAAAGAGGATGCGTTCCCAGTGAAGTAACCACCCCACCTTCATCAAAGGCATCATACTTCACTGAAGCTTCGTAGGATGTACCCCTCGGTAGAGGGGAATTAACCACTACCCTATTCTGAAAAGGGAACTGCTGAGATGCAACCTCCTTTAGTTTTGCCCCAGACTTTGGTACAGGGATGCCATAAGTTGTGTACCAATAATCTGGTTCTATTTCGATGATATTGTTTAGTTGAGTATCGATGTTTATCTTTGTGTTTAGATCTACATGTTCAGGAATAGTAAGAGTTACTTTAATATCTTGGTCAGCGAAGTTTAATCTGTTTAACCTGGAACAGATATAAGAGATATACTTAGAGCAATCTCTGATGTCAGCTTGGAGGATATCTTGTCTGACCATGTTATGAACCTTAGCTTGAGCATAGGAACCTGTCTTTTCAGTATTAGTTGTGAGAGTTTGGCCTAGTATTCTTTTAGAGATTGATTTTTTACAGAAATCTAAAAGAGTTGCGTAAAGATTTGCATTAGCTGAAGCATTTTTAAAGTCTGCGAACTCAATTAGAGTATTTTCAGAGATAACAGCACCTAAGTCTGTACCCAGGTTTTTAACCATAGACTTGAGTAGGTTCTTTTCTTCCAGTGTTGAACCTGGTTTATACTTTCCAATTCTGATAGGCTTTCCATAAGTTTCAACAAAGGAAGCCCAGTTGTTGAGAGCAAAGGAAAAGAAAGCATAGTATTTGATTATAGACTCATAGACTGAATAATTTTGATATAGACGCACAAATTTATCATCAGAGAGGCTTTTCTTCTCATCTTCGACATACAAGACCAATTCAGATTTTTCAGCCCTCAAATCGAGGTTTTTGTATTCTATGAACTTGTCTATGGTATAAAGATTGTTTTCCAGCTTAAAGGTAATCTGACGAAATAGAGAACCAGTTAGTTTTAAATCAAGAGCCTGGTCAATGAGGACTGTAAAAAAGTTCTCTAAAAAGGCTTTAAAGAAGTCTTGTTGTTGCTTCGAGAGACCTTCAGGGAGAGTGAAAGAAGCTGATTTAAGAGCTTCTACTCTGACATCAGTATCCCCAGCCAGGTTATCATCAAGCTTATAAAGTCTATCATATAAGTTATTAAGGTGTTTCAATCTTCCATTATGGGCATTATGTAGAGCTAAATCCATTTCTGAAGGTGTGATTTTAGCTGACCAAAGAGGTTTTTCTTCCTCAATTTTATTTTGAGTTAAGATGGTTGTTGATGTTTTTTTAAATAAATCAAGTATATTCATTTTTTCTCCTTTAAGTTTTTTAAGAAAAGATGCGGATGTGGTCATCCGCGTTCCCAGTTAGATAAGATGCGGGTTGGAAGCCCACGTTCCCAGTTAATGGCGGGTAAGATGTCCAATGTCCGACAGAAGAGGTAACACCCCCTTGTATTCCCCCTCGCTGAGGGGGATTAAGAGTATTACCAGACATCTGAGAATTGAGTTGCGAGTTGAGATTCAACAGATTCATAGGTCTCTTCTTGAGAATAGTTTCTTAAAGCATTTATTGCCCCTGAAAGGGCATCAGGACCATCATCATGGGGGAAATCAGGAAATCCTAGAATTTGGTCAATTAGAAGCTGTAATTCCTCGGTCATTTCATTAGGGAAAAGTAGCCAACCAAACTGAAGGTATGGTCCGAGTCTCTCTATTCTTAACTGCTTATTCATTTTATCATCTATTTGATTTATAGGAATTATATAACCATAGATAGTAGTCATTAAAGGCATAAATTCCCACAATAAAGCTTGCCAAAGAGTTGATTCCATGTACAGACCTGCATATTGCCGTTTATCAACAGCATATATGTATTTAAGCATATCCAAAATTGACTCTTGGCGAAGGTGATATTCAAGTAAATAGTATCTATGTTTATATACTCCAATGGTCATTGACGCTTTATAATCCGAAGTCTTTTTTTCTCCAAGAGAAGGGTCTGTGTAATTTACTATCCTTTCAAAAGTGATACCCTCAATATCTGAACGATCATAATATCTTAACCATTCAGATTTAAACTTTAACCCTTCAACAATCGGATTCATTCTGAAGTGCCTTTCATAACCAAATCTGCCTATTGTTTGATAGATTTTGATAAGTTGTTTCTTGGTATGCTTTTCTGGCCAGGTTGGATTAAAGTTTCCATCATCAACTTTGAAGATAAGCATCTTACGACCAGAGAGATCTCCTGTTTCTGTTGATTTCTTAAAGAGGTTTAAAGCTGATTTCTGGTGAGTAAGATTACCAAGCCAGATGATATAGCCTTGTCCATCTTCGAGAGCTCCATAAGCTTCTTCAGTAACGAATTGAAGCTTCTCCTTAGCTATTCTTTCATTGAAGGATTGATGGTCTTCTAAATCATCGATGTCTATATAGTCTGGTCTGTGGGTCATATTGATAATACCACGAACTCCTGATTTATAACCAAGAGCTATGAAACGACAGCCAGTTTTAATAGTAAAATCAGACTCTGAAGATGTTGACGCTAAGAGCTGACCGAAGTCTTGCTTTATTCTTTCATTAAAGAGGAATTCGGCTCTAATAGCTGCAGTTCTTTCAGCTGCTTTATCATCAGATTTAGCAATCTTGACATTAAAGAATATTTCTTCCTTAAGAGCTTTCCAGATAGGTTTGATAATAGATAACTGAGTTGTTTTACCCATACCTCTAAAGCCAGCAATAGCTGTAATTTGCCCCATAACCTCAGTCTCTTCATGAGCTATTTTATGAGGTGTTCCTGACTTACAGCGGATATAGTGAGGGAAGTAAGTTTCAGCAAAGAAAAAGAAGTCTTTTTTAGCTTTATCAATTCTCTTTGCTTTAGCTACTTTATCATTAGGCAGAGGTGTAGAAAACTTCTTAATATTGGCTATTAAGAGCTCGAGCTTTTTATCAAATTCTTTTACTGTAATCTGCTTATTCATCACTCATCCTAAAGTTGTTACCTGAAGCATATTTTCTTCTTAGGTCATCTGAAATTTCTCTAAGATACTTACCCCAGAGCATAAGAAAATCTTCATCTCTTATTTTGTTCTGAATACAATGAGTAATGTCTTCTAACATATTAAAGATGTTGGAAAGCATCATTTTTTCAGGTGATAGCTTCTCTGCTATTTTTGAAATCTTTGCTAAAGCATCAGCAGTTTTAGGGTCTGATAGTTTACCCTCGTTCATAGCTTTATTAATTTCTGTTACGAGTGATTTAGTCATTTCTATGGTAAGGCCGATAGTGCCTGAAGCTCTGATTGCTTTATCCCACTCATGCTTTTTCTTCCAGGCATAAATAGTTTGCTGACTGACTCGTAAAATTGCTGCTATTTCGTTTATCTGCTTGCCTTCCATAATATAAAGTCTTTCAGCTTGTTCTTTGATTATGCGTTTATGAGCCATTGAACTTACTCCTTATTTTCTTGTCGTAGTATTTGCTAATAATGTTAGAGATTTGATTTTCATCTTCAGGACTTATAAACAAATAAGGTCTTGCAGGTATTTTGACAGACTTCTGGAGCTTATAGAGTGCTTCATCTTTGTTTTCATCTTGGTCTTTACCAAGCTTCCTGAAGATTATCCCCTTGGCTATATAGGTATCCTCCCATTCCAAAGGACTCTTTACTTTTGCTGCAGGCGTAAGAGGTATTGCTAAATACTTTGCTTTTTTAGGCACAATAGTGCCTCCTTCATGGTGTATCCTGGCATAAGTAACATTGGTACCAACTACGATAGTATTTTCTCTAATTACATAATTGATAGAGTTTAACAAGTTCCCTGAATCTGTTAAAGTTGCTTTTCTTTTCTGTTTATCCGTTGTGGATGGTTTAATCTTGTTATCTCTGATCCTTTTTTTGATATTCATGGTTATCTTGGCCCCAATAGCCTTGAGAAGTTGTTGATCTTGAATCATAGCCAGTCTCCAAAATAGACTTCTTTAGAAGTAATATCATCATCGAGAGCATCTTCTTTCATGATTAGAATCTCCCCTTTTTGGATTTTAATTAAATCTTTGAGAGCTTGTTTTTCCTGTTCCTTAACTGCTTCTGGGATATCATTCCCGGCGAAAAGTCTGTAGCTCTCAGCTTTAGACATAATTAGACAAATTTTGTCTATCATGGCATTTGCTGCAGGTAATGGAAGGTCATATCTTACCAATAAGAAAGCATCGATATAGCTTGATTGGTTTTCCATGATACTGGTTAATTGTTCATCAGTAACATCTTGAAGAAGTAGCTCTTTCTTTGATCCGAAAGAGTCTTTTAAATTTTCTATTGTACCGTACATTTTTTCTCCTTGTTTTTTAATTAATGCGGGCAAGATGCCCACGTTCCCAGTTAATGGCGGACAAGCTGTCCACCGTCCCAGTTAATTAAGATTCATCATGAATAAAATTAACCTGGTAGGTTATAAATCCAGGGAAGATAGCAAGTCTTCTAAAGCCATTAAAGTATAAGAATCCCTTAGCGAAGCTTCTTTTATTAAGTGACTTACGCATATCATCAATAATATTAAAGATTGCTGTAGGTTTCTTACCTTTAATATGGTTGGTAGTAACATAGATTGCGACATTGGTTCTGATAGTGTTTTGTCTGCCATTTGGATTAGGGTCAGCATCAGAAAGTTCTATAAAAGCAGAAGGTGGTACTAATGCATACTCACTGATGTTTTCAAACTGTCCTTCATAGGGTTCTACCTGCTTAAATAGTTTCCCTTCCTCTGTTTCCAGACCTTTCAGTTTTGCGATTAATTCTTCTAATAAAGTACTTAGCATTATGGCTCCTTTTGTTTTAATCTATCCACTAATTACACGAATTACACTAAGAAGAAGGTCCTTAACGCAGAGGACACAGAGGTTTAAGAAAAGTGTAAAGATACCCGTAACTCCAGAAAAGAATCTCTCTTTTTAGTGATGGAACCACTATAACATAAGAGTTAAAAATAAGTGAAAAAAGTGGGTATTTTACCCCATTTTTTTTATAAAAATGATTAGCTGTGATATGGTGGTGTTGATTAATAGAAAGTTTAAGGAGGAACAATGTTCTTCGATAGTATTAAGCAAGCAGTAAAGGATGGTAGTAATGTAATATTAGAGTGCGATAACTTCACCAATAGCAGTATTGAGGAATTAATATTTTTAGCAGCTCAGTCAAAGAGTCATATCACTATTACAAACTGTAGCAAATTATCGACTACCGAGATGGAAGAGATGTCTAACTTAGGTAGGAATTTGATTACTTTTGATATGAGGAAGGTTAAATGAAGTGGTATAAGATAGTTAATAAGGTAGAGCATACAGATGTCTATATCTATGATGAGATAGGCTTCTGGGGTACTAGGGCTTCTGATTTTGTGAAAGAGATTCGGCAGATTAAGAATGATATCATTCTACATATCAATTCACCAGGAGGGCAAGTCTTTGATGGATTGGCAATTTATAATTCTCTTAAAGCTCACACTTCAAAAGTGATAACTAAAATTGAAGGGATAGCAGCTTCCATGGCTTCTATTATAGCCTTAGCTGGAGAGACTATCGAAATGTCAGAGAATAGTATGTTTATGATACATAATCCTTTGGTCAATGTTACTGGAGACTCTGAAGAATTAAGAAAGAATGCAGAACTCTTAGATAGAATTAAAGAACAGATAGTTAATATCTATGTTAGTCACAGTAGTTTATCTGCAGATGAGATAGGCAGTCTAATGGATCAGGAAACCTGGTTTACTGCTAAAGAAGCAAAGGAGAAAGGTTTCATCAACACAATAATAGATAACGTAGCAGTAAGTAACAACTTTGATCATCAATTCGAAGGTAAACAAGAGTACCAAGAGTGGATAAAAAACAATATAAGAGAGGAGAATATGGAAGAATTATTTGAAGTATTAGGTGTAAAAAATAAGGCTGAAGCGGTTGTTAAGATTGATGCTTTAACCACCCAAGTAACAGCTTTAAGTGCAAAGAACCAGAAGTTAGAAACAGAAGTAAATAATTTGAGAAAAATTAATGTCGATGCTAAAATTAATCAAGCGATAGCTGAAAGTAAGATTACCCCAGCCCAGAAAAATTTTGCTACAACTCTCATCAATAAAGATGAAGCTTTGTTTAGTGAGTTCATTAAAAATGCTGGTAATAGTAAGTCAGACCTTACTAAAACAATCACCCTGGGTGCAAATGCTGATGAAGAACTAACTTGGGAAGTTTTGATACAGGATCCTGAAAAGGCAGGAGAACTCTATAACACAAATCCTAAGTTATACGAAGAGCTAAGAAACAAATACTTGGAGGACAATAGATAATGAGTCAAGCAACTAACACAATTTATGGTGATGTGGTAACAACTGAAACTATCAGTGCAATGAAACGCCGATTGGGCGAAAGAGTATGGGCAATGTCTAAACTATGGGATGTGTCTAAATTCGCTAAGAAAGGTACCAGGACAGTACAATTCCCTGAAATCACAACTGAAAGTGCTCAGCTTGTAGATGTAGGTGGAGAATTTACTGCTCCTGTAGGAGATTCTACTGGGTCAACAACTTTGGAGATGGATAAGAAGGTTGGTAATCCTTTCAATGTTCAGAAAGATAAACAGATGCAAACTGTAGTAAATATTCTAAAAAAGAAATCTGAAGATGCTGCAGAGCAGATTCTTACAACAATGGATACTTATCTTTTAAAAGCTATGATTTCATCAGTGCCAGCAAGTGCTAAGGTTAACTTTGCAGGAACAACTGCTAATGTGATTACTAAGAAAGATTTTCAGAATGCCAGAAAGAGATTAAATGAGAAGAGAGCTCCAATTAAAGGCAGATTCTGTCTTATTGGTACTGAGAATGAATCTCAACTTTATGATATTCCTGAATTTGTATCAGCTGACAAGATTGGTATGATGACAAGGATGCCAATTGTAGAAGGCTTTATTGGTAGACTTTTTGGTTTTGATGTTATTTTAGTTAGTCACATGCCTCTTGTTGATAAAGCCGGGGATGTCAATGCTTCAGCTTTTAAGAATGATAGCTGTCCTGTGATATTCGGTCACATGCTTGCTCATGCCTGGGCAAAACAGTTTGAAGAGACTACTGAAAGCTTACAGGATTTGAAAACTGCCATTAGATATATCCCTTGGAATATCTTTGGTAGCAAGCCAGTAGTAACTGATTATATTTATCAGATTTCTGATAAAACAACAGCTGACCCAACTTCATAAGGAGGTAGTGCATGTGTCCACAATTACCTACAAAACCTAATTTGGATAGACTAATAATTAATTTTAATGATCAGATAGCTGTTTTTAATCATGGAACTTGCTGGTTGGGAGATGGCTCTTTTCCAGAGGTTGATGCCATAATCCCTGAATATATTGAAAACCAAGCAAGTTTTGGTGCTTTTTTAAACTCTGCTTTTGATGAAATTTCTGACCTCGGAGAGAATCCAGGTAAAGAAGAATCTAAGGTTGCTAAGTTTAAAACAACAAACTTCTTAATTGAAGGTAAGCGTTCTAACACTATTGAGCTGACTTTAATTGGTCTTAATCAGGATAGAAAAGACTGGCTTGAAAGTCAGTTAAACAAAGCAATTAGGACTATTGCTTTATGGTCAGCTGATAAAGCAAGCTGTTTAATCTTCAATGCTATGAGATGGAGTTATGAGAGAAGTAATGAGTTTAATGGCTTATATACAGCTACTATAAGCACTGAATATTCAGGTCCTACCAAGGATAGGTATTTTATTATAAATGGTATCCCTGAAACTGCTGTTTAGAGGTTGATATGCCAGTATGCGAACAACATAAGAATATGGAAGAAGACATAAAAGATATTAAGAAAGTCTTATATGGTAATGGCCGACCAGGTCTAATCGAAAGAGTTAGTCGGTTTGACACCAAGATGACAATAATAATGTGGCTCAATGGTATTATGGCAACAGCAATGATTGCCAGTGTAATTAAACCAATAATTGGAGGGTAACACCCCCTGTGTCCCCCTCACAGAGGGGGATATCTAAAGACGGAGGATAAAGTGAGTGAACTATTGAATAACCCTGCAGTAATATCTGCAATTAGTGTAACTTTTACACTTTTGGTAATGGGTGCTTTTTGGATATTTAAGAAGAGAAAGTTAGATTTTGACTTCTTACTTCCTACAGTAACCACCATTATTGAAGCGATATTTGGAAATGCTAAGGCAACGAATCCTGCTTTAGCAGTAAGAAAAGAAGTAACAGCCCGACTGTCTCAGGCTGAAATGGCGAAACTATCGAAACGATTAGCGACTAACGACCCGATACAGACAGTATATGATACAATAACAAACCCTGCAAGAGCATCTGGTGAGAAGGACGGCTCAAGCTGGATTAGAGAAGTGGCAAGTGGCCTGGGTGCTTCTGCTATATCAGGATTGGCTAAGGGATTGGCTAATAAGCTGTTTTAATGATTGGGGCGGAAGAGATTCCGCCCCTTAAAATAAAAAGAAGAACCACCCCGTCTTGGAAATACCAAGACACCCCTCCAAAGAGGGGAATTTAAGATGCCGACAGGGATGTCGGCGGTCCCAGTGATAGGAGATGAAGATGATGAGACATATAAAAGCTGAATATAAAGAATTAGTTAGAAAGATGTTAGTAAGACATGAAGGACTGAGACTTAAACCTTATCGCTGTACTTCAGGTAAACTGACCATTGGGATTGGTCGCAACTTAGAAGATAATGGGATAAGTGAAGAAGAAGCATATTTAATGCTTGATAATGATATTAATGAAGTAATAGACAATCTTAAAAACAAGTATGACTGGTTTGAGAGACTTAATGATGTTCGAAAGGCTGTTGTTATTGATATGGCTTTTAATTTAGGGATTCCCAGATTTGGAGCATTTAAGAAGACTATTTCATTGATTGAGTCTGAAGACTTTGATGGAGCTAGTAAAGAGATGCTAAACAGTAAATGGGCTGTTCAAGTAGGTTATAGAGCTAAAGAACTATCTGAGATGATGAGAAGTGGAGAATATAAGGAGATAAGATGAAGGTATATACTAACATAAATGTATTAAGAAAATTGCAGTCTGTTTTGCATGAGATGGGTTTAGAAAGTATCTTAACAGGTGGAGAACTTAAAGATTTAACTATCGGTAATGTTATTAATCAGCTTCTAAACGAAGGTAAAGCAGTTGAAATAATGGAAATAATCACCAGAGATGAAGAGACTGATTTTAATGAAATGCCATTGAAAGAGATTAAGGAGATTATTAGCTCTTTTTTTACCGATATTCTCGAATTGTTTCCAGAATCAGTATTAAAAAAACTGAAAGTAGCAGTAGAACAGGAATAAACCCTGATGTTTTTACTGAATATATCTATGTCCTTAAAAGGTTAAGCTTGTGGGATCCCAACTTAGAAATTGATGAAGCATTTAAATTACTTGAGATACATCATAAGAGAGAGAACCCCTAAATCCCTTAAAGGGGACTTAGTGAGTGAAGAGTTAAGAGTGAAAAGTTAAGAGTGAAAAGTTAAGTGAAGACCACCCCGTCTTGGAAATACCAAGCCACCCCTTGAGTCTTCGCATAAAGCTACGCCTTCACAGGCCTAAGAGGGGAATTGGAGATGCCGACAGGGATGTCGGCGCTCCCAGTGGCGTTCCCAGTATTTATTGTCTAAAGATAGTGTTATATAAAGAATTAACTTTATCTTCAAGAGTAGTCTTTGGTTTCTTTCTCCATTTAGCTTCCCATTTCATAACTAGGATAACTAAAGCAATTGCCATTGCATAAACTAATAACATTAAGTATTCCATATAATTACCTCTAACAATAAAATAAGTGAGAGATGAAAGATGTCAAGTAAATTGAACTATGTTCTCGATATTAAGATGAGTGAAGTAATAAATAACTTCAATAAACTTGATGAGAAGATTAATAGTGTATTAAGTAAGCTCAGAGACCCATTGAAGTTAGGAGTTGATACTAAGAGTGCTGAGAATAGTATTGAAAATACTAAGGGTAGTATGGACTCTTTGGAAGATAAAACTGTATCAATAACTGCTGATGGAGAAGATGCGATAGCTGAAAGTGAAGACACAAAAAATGAGATAGATAAAGTACCTGAGAATAAACATACTATGTTTACAGGTGATAATAATAATATGTTAGCTTCTATTACAGGTATTACTGTGGCTTTAGGTGGTATCTTTGTTGCTTATAATAAAGTAAAATCTATGTTAGGTGAGTACATTACTCTTTCTAATATTCAAGAGATGGCGGAAAGGTCTTTAGTAGCTGCATTAAAAGTAAAAGGTCAAGCTACTGAAGAAGAAATTGAACGTTTAAAGAACTATGCTTCTGAGATACAAAATGCAACTACTATTGGAGATGAGCAGTCTTTAAGTCTTTTAACCCTGGCTACAAATATGGGGATTGCATCAGAGAAAAGAGATGAAGCATTACGAGGTTCTATTGGATTAGCTGAAGCTTTTGCAAATGCAGGTTTATCTCAAGAGACTGCAATGAAGGGAATCGCTCTCGCCTACGAAGGTAACTTCACACAATTACAAAGATATATTCCTGCTTTACAGAGTGCCAAGAGTGAAACTGATAAGATGGCCATATTACAAAAAGCTATGGCCGATGGTTTTGAAATGGCT
Organism: Cloacimonadales bacterium (SeqCode); assembly: GCA_963692475.1. Taxonomy (GTDB): domain Bacteria; phylum Cloacimonadota; class Cloacimonadia; order Cloacimonadales; family JAFGVF01; genus JAEKNW01. The sequence goes on along the minus strand of OY829950.1, from coordinate 359,426 downwards.
AAAGATAAAGCAAAAACAGGGGCAGGAGCTTTAGAACAATATAGTAATTTAGTTGGAGATTTGAAAGAGAAAGTAGGAGATGTAATTAAGGCCGCCTTGGTTCCTTTAGTTGGAGTAATGTCTGAATTAGTGACTGTGATGAATGAACACCCCAGAATATTTGGTTTGGTCGTGGCAAGTCTTGGAGGTTTGACAATTGCTGTGGGGACTTTGATGATAAAGCAAATAGCTTACAATGCTATTTTGGCAGTAACTGCTGCTCTTTCCGGAAACTGGATAGGATTAGCAGCTGCTGCAGTAGCGGGAATAGGAGCCTGGGCAGTAGGTAATCAGATATTAGCTTCTTCTCAAAAAGGAGTTAATAGCGAAGTTCAAACAGGCAATGAGAAATTAGCAAGTTATATCGAATCACTTAAAGAGCTAAACACTGAATCTCTTAACGCTGAAAAGAATAGTAATTTAGAAGAAATTCAACGCTTAAACAAAGAGATTGAAGAAGCTATAGAAGAACGTAAAAGAATGAAAGAGGATAATACTCAAGATAGATTTATTCCTTCTAAGAATGCAGAAATTAGAGAGTTAATAGCTCAAAGAGATGCTATTATTGCCAATAATCAAGAAGTTGAAAATCAATTAGAGCTTCATTTTGAAGAAGAAAGGAGATTACAAGAGGATTATTATCAATGGCAAAAAGAGCAGGCAGACTTAGCTAAACTTAACGAAGTAAAGAGATTAGAAGTAGAAATTGAAAATGCTAAGAAAAAGCATGATGCAATAGTGGTAATTGACCAAGCTACTTTGGAAGAAAAACAGGCTTTGTATAAAGAAATCCAAGCTCTGGAAGAAAATCTAAACACAGTAAAGAATACTAAAGGAGGTGTAGATAATTCTGCTGAAGAAGCAAGATTGACACAGAAATTAGCATTGGAAAAACAATACAGTGATGCTGCTACCGCTATTGCTTTTGAGAAAGATAAACAGAGATTGGAAGCTGAAAGAGATGCTGAAATTAGAAGAGCTGAAAACACTTATAATGCTGAAGAGAAAATAGCAGGGATTAGAAGTGATTATAATGATAAGATAATTAAGTTAATAGAAGATAGAATTGAAAAGGAAAGACAAGCTGAAATAGAAAGAGCTAACAGCTTGATAACATCAGAAGAAGACAATAGGGAAACTCTTAAAAACATAAATGATACTTATGACCAAAAAAGGCTTGAGGCTGTTAGAGCTCATAATCTGGAGCTTGCTCAAGAAGCAAATAAGAGATATGCTGAAGAAAGAAGACTTACTCAAGATGCTTGGGAGTTTGAGCAGACACAATTAGCACAGGATGACCCAATTCAAGCTCGATATAATATGCAAATAAAGGCTGTAGATAACTTCTTTGAGAGAAAGAGGGAAAGTCTTTTGAAAGCAGGTTATACGGAAGAACAAATTACTGAAGCTCACAATGAGGCAATTAAGAAAATCGAAGAACAAGCATATAATGCCAGGGTTAGTAATAATATGGCAGCTCTTGCTCAAATGGGTAAAAACTTAGCATCTACAGGTAAAGTAGGTTTTGAGATATCGAAAGCTATAAACATTGCTCAAGTAGCAATGGAAACACCAGCGGCTGCTTTTGCTGCTTATAGATCATTAGCAGGTATTCCTATAATAGGTCCTGCATTAGGTGCAGCTGCTTTTGCTGCAGCTATTGCTCAAGGTGCGATGTCTATTAAACAAATAACCAAAAGTAAGCCACCAAAAGCTGAAAAGGGTGGTCTTACAGGTCTGCTTGCTGGTCCTGCTCACTCTGCAGGTGGTATTCTCATTAATGCAGAAGGAGAAGAGTATATTACCCGGAAACAAAGAGTTAGAGAACTCGGAGTTAAAGTTATGGATTTTATCAATAATGGTCCTATTGACTTAGTTAGAAATGCTCTTGGAGTTTTTGAAGCATCTACTGCACTTCCTCCTACTCCAAGCTTTGCTTATGCTACAGGTGGTTCTGTTCAAGGCAATAATCTTATGGATACATTGATTGAGAAAGTAGAGATATTAACTGCCGAATTAGAGCAAAAAGAATTAATCGTTAATAACTATATCTCTGCTAATGAGATAGTTAAAAAGGCTGACCCAAGTGTTGTTAATGAAGTAAATGAGCGTGGCAGTAAAATAAGGAGTTCGTTATAATGTATAGAATTGATTTTGTTGATATGAGAAATTACGCTGCTATCCTACATAGTTTGAGCCTTGAAGATGGTTTAGACAATGTTACTCTTTCTGGAGAGAAAATAGCTGGTAGTGATTACTTTGCAAGAGAGCCAAGACGTTTAGAATTTACTTGTATTGCTGATGATTGGCTTAGTGAACACATATTTGACGGTAATAATGAACAAATGAGATATATATCTAATTATGAAGTAAGACTTTATCGCAATGGGATACTTGACTTTCATGGGATTATTGATACTTCCTTCTGTTCTAATGATATAAGAAGCAGAACAATGAGATTTACCTGCTACGATAAACTAAGATTATTAGTAAAATTTTCTGACATGAAAATGCTGTATGTCCTGGCAAATGGATATAGTCCTGGGTATTGCTTAGGATATTTTGCTGGGAAAATTGAAGCTAATATTGCTAATAGAATGCCAGTTAATTGGACTCAATCTTCCAGTAATTACCCTATAGAGATTAATGTTGAGGGTGTTGAAGTGTTAAAGATAAACTGGAAAGAAATAATTGAGAATTTTGGTGATATATCTCCACAATCAGGCACTTATGGATTTAAGTACACTTCTTATGGTCTTAGATTGATATTAGTGCTTTATCGGACATTATATGATACATCTTATGGAACATGGTCAGCTAAGGTTTATGCTTGTGAATGGATATTTTATAATACAATATGTCCTTTCTTAGACGAAAATACTATTATTGATTATGAAACCAAATCATATCCTACTGCAGAAGCTCTAAGTGAATATCTTGAAATACTTTTGCAAAACTTCAGTGGTCCTGTTCCTTTAACTGGGACAACCAATGAAGGTCAATACTCTACTACTTTTGATGCTACAAATGATATAAATCTTGATAACTGCCCTGAGTTTAAAAGTGTCTATTTTTCTGGTAATGCAGTTCCTAAAAACATTTTCCCTAAGGGTTTCTATGATTCTGAAAATAAGCAGACCGAGATGCTCCCAGTTCTTAAAACAGCACTATTCTTGCATAATTTGACTATTGTTTCTGATTCTACTGGTGAATTGTGGCTTAAACGCAAAGATTTATCTGCAGGGACAGCTATTTCTATAGATGAAAAAGATGTTATAGACTCCGACGAAAAACGAAAAGATACTGAGATAGTTGATGCAGATATACTGAATATCTTAATGGGTGATACTCAATTACTTCAAGAGATAATGAAAGAATACTATGAGGAGCAACTTTCTTATAAATGGGAGCTCAATGTAACTATAGATAATTTAAGTAAATATGATATTCAACTTTTCAATACAATCATAATAAAAGAAAAGCAATACCGAGTTAATGAAATCAAAAAAGATAGCTTGAGAGACGAATATCAAATTATAGCATGGAGGACTAATGTATAATAAAGAAGTAAGATTTATCAGAATAGCTTCCAGTGTTTCAATGCTTACCTTAGAACATGCTGAAGTAAATTATTCTCCCCATAAGAAGTATTTGATTGATAAGACTAATGCCTATGATCCTACTATAATTATTAGGAGAGAGCCTTATTATGAAGATAGCTTTAAAGTTGATGCTATTCTAAATACTGATCAATATAACGAGATTAAAGACTATCTAATGGAAGAAGGCAAGCTCTATATTGAATATTATGATGAGACTGGCAAGAAGCAATTCCCTGTGATAATAGAGAAATACCCTAGTCAGGTTGATGACTTAAGATACTTTACTGAAGTAACAAGAATTGAATTAAAAGCAATATATAAAGAACTATCTCCAATTAACTATGATGAAGCTCCTGGATGGGGCAATTCATGGGGCTTAAGCTGGGGATTCTAAAAGGAGGATAATATGACGGAGACAACTAATTATGGCTTAAAAAAGCCTTCTGAAGGTTCTTCTGGATGGGCTGATAATGTGAACGGAAATTTCGATGCGATTGATTCTAAAATGAAAGCTAATGAAGGGATTGGTGATGCTTTAAGTGAGCATTTATCAGGCACTCCAAGTAAGCATACTGCAGAGCAGATAGATTCTCAAACTGCTGATGCTTTAGGTGTGCAAGATGGTTTGGATGGGCTTTTAAGAGATATTGTCGGCACTACTAATCCTAATGAGTTTACTAGGAATTTGAATCATTTGAGACTTCATTTATTAAATGGTGGGCACTGGGCTAATTCAATAACATGTGCTTTTGCTCAATGGGGTGCTAGTGATGTTAATACTGCTTTAGATAAGATATTTAACAAACATCCCTATATGTATTCTTTTAGGCATATTGCCGATAGTGCTTCTGTTGATATATTAGAGTCGGTATTGAAGGCTTATGCTTCTTTGGATTCAAGCCTATCAGGATCTGTTTCAACTGAATTAGCAATTCAAATTCTTAAAGATGAAGGTGACTTTTATGTCCAAGAAAATACTATCTCTACAAAAATATATAAACAACTCGAGCCTTATGTTGCAGTTACTAAAGAGCATTTGGATAAGATTAACATAAGTGGTTTGACTGTTGGCTCTACTTATAAGATTATTGTATGGTTTAAGAGAATTGATGCATCAGGACCTGAAGATCCATTATAATATCTTATTAAAAGTCTGCAAAATTAAATGAGAAATTTCTCTTCTTTTTTTGCGGACTTTTATCTTTTTACATTCATCTAAAACAATTTCTCATTTATTCTTGCGGATTTTCTCTTTTATTTTTGCGGATATTATCTACCATGCCCAAATCTTCCTGCGAAGTCTAATAGGTTAGTTGAGCCACATGAAGGACATTTTTTTACATCAACTTCTATATCTATTTTGAACTTATGCCCACAATCAAGGCATTCATAAAAATTCTCTCTAAAATGAATATTTCCACCTTCTATAACTAATTCCTTGCCATTAATCAGGAAATCAGATATTTTCTGTTGGGCACTATCCAAGAGCCTTGTGAAGGTCGGTCTCGATACCCCCATCTCTTCGGAAGCTTCCTGTTGCCCTAATTTATCAAAATTAGCTAATTTGATAGCCTCAAATTCATCTAAGCTTAGAACTATTTTTTCCAAATCTGTTCTTCTAACACCAACCGGCTTGAAGCTATTAAAGCGGGGTGGACAGGCAACCATTCTTTTTATTTTAGGTCTCGGCATATTATCTCCTATTAATTATAAGACAATAATGAACAATCGTTCAAAACTGTCAAGAGTTTTATTTCTTTTTTTCTTTTAATTTACTTTTCCCTTGGTTTTAAGTAGGAGCTTTCTATATGTAGGCATAAAAATGGGCTCAAGCTCAAGTATAGTTGTAAAAAAGAGACTTTTATTATAGTATATTCATTGTATAATAGGAAGTAACGAATTTAAATTTACTGTTAATAGTAAGTTTTGCTTGTAAATAAGACTCTAATAATATAATTTAAAAGAATAGTAAGCAGGCATTTCCCTTAGTAAATGCATTGGTCTTTTCTACAAGATCATAATATGTGTATTAAATCTATATATCTTCACTATCACGTGTCAGTTGGCTCTCAGCTTAGTGGATGCCTTATAGATGCCTAATAAACCCCCAATAAACCCCCAATAAACCATCTGGCATAAAACAGATAATGAATGATTAGATTTGCAAAAACCCAAAAGACTAAATGTTGGATGTTAACAGAAAATTCTAAAAGATATGGTTCATTTATGAAATTTCCACCAGACTTGAACTTGAGCCCAAAAATGTTTCAGCCTTACTCACATTGTTATAATAATACCAAGAGTATAATAAAACTAAATTTAATATTGACAATTCTGTATCTGAGAAATAAATGGGTTTTGTAGATTGATTATTAACCCAAAAACATTATATTATTAACATTCAGCGAGGTTTATTTATAAAAATATATCCCCTGAAAAACCATGTATTACCATTAAAATATGGAGATTCCAGAAAAATGTCCAAAAAATTAAATATTAAAGAGAATTATAAATTACTAAAACCTTACTTATGGAAAGAGAGGAAACTCTTATTGTTAGGTTTGGTATTAATGATATTCGTGTCAATAGCACATCTATTAGATCCACTAATTTTGGCACATATTGTTGATGTTAGTGTTCCAAATCAAGATTTAAAAGATATGTATCGTTATGCCTTCTTTTTCATAGGCTTAATTATCATTTCTGGCATAGCCTCTTACACTCAGATTATTATTCTATCTAAGTTGGGGCTAAAAGTTATCACGGATATTAAAATGAAGCTCTTTGCTCATCTTATGAAGATATCTGTTTCTTTTTTTGATAATCGGCCTGTAGGTGATTTTATAACTAAAGTAGAGAATGATAGTGAGAAAGTTAGATTTCTCTTTTCTGAGCTTTCTATAAGAATTATAGGAAACTTACTATTCTTTATCGGTGTAATAATTGTTATCACTTATAAAAGTCCTGATGTCTCAATCTGGATATTATTAGCCATTACTCTTATTGCTATAGCTTATAACTATTTCATGAGATTTATGGGTAAAATTTTCACAAAAGTGAGGGAGAAGTATTCAGAAGTAACAGCTAAAATAAATGAATATGTGCAAGGGATGCATGTTATTCAGACTTTTCATAAAGAGGACGAGGCTGTAAAAATCATTGAGAAAACTTCAGCTGATAAGAAAAGGATAGAGACGAAAGCTTCTTTCTTAGAGTATTCAATAGAAGGCTTATTACTCTTCTTAATAGAGTATTTCTTATTAGTGTTAATTATAGTCCTAATTGTTCCTCAAATCTTTGCAGGAACGAAATCTATTGGAACTTTAATTATCTTCTCACAGTATATAAATAGAATAATTTGGCCTCTCATTCAGCTTTTAGAGAATGTTATGCAGATTCAAAAGTCCATGGTATCACTTACTAGAATTAGAGAGTTGAGTGAACTTCCTGTTGAAGATTATTATCTTAATGAAATGAGTATTGATAGTTTCGAAAAAGAGATAGAGTTTAAGAATGTCTGGTTTGCTTATGAAGCAGAGAACTGGATTTTGAAAGATGTTAGTTTCAAAGTTCGTAAAGGAGAAAAAGTTGCCTTAGTTGGTCCTTCTGGTTCTGGTAAAACTACAACAATTTCTTTGATCTGTGGCTTCTATAAGTATCAGAAAGGTGAGATTCTTATTGATGGAAAGCCTTTAAATAAGCTGAATATCAAGAAGTGGAGAAGGAAAGTTGGGTTAATACTACAAGATGTGCTTCTATTCCCGGGAAATGTCATTGAGAATGTAAGAATCTATGATGATTCAATTTCACCTGAAAGGGTAATGGAATCAATCAAAATGGTTCATGCTGAGAAATTCTATCAAATGGGTTCTCTGCAGAATATAATAGCTGAACGTGGACAGAATATTTCTCAAGGTGAGAAGCAATTACTTAGCTTTGCTCGTGCCTTAACTTTTAATCCTGAAATAGTAATTATGGATGAAGCAACTTCTTCTATAGATACAGTGACTGAAAAGAAGATTCAAGAATCCATGCTCCAAGTATTAGCGGGAAAGACTGCTATGATAGTAGCTCATAGGCTCTCTTCAATTATAGATGCTGACAACATCATCTATTTTAAAGATGGTCAAATAAAGAATCAGGGAACTCATGCAGAATTAATGTTGAATAGTACTGATTATCAAAACTTAGTTAACCTTCAGTATATGGGAGGTCATGATGAATAAACATCTGAAATGGGTAATAAATGAATGGAAAAGATATAAATCATTAGTAGTATTAATGATTTTCTTGACTATTCTAACCTCTTTTATCTCATCTGTTTATCCATACTTATTTAAAGTATTAATTGATAAGATAGATTTTCTCCAAAAGAACAAAGTAGATTATCCAGAACCAATGAAGGAAATTTATCGCTTTGTCTGGGTAATTCTTGGCGTTGGAGCTGTTCGTTTAATTTCTTCAATATATCCTGGTGTTAGAGGCTGGATAAATATGAAGTTCGAACACTCGCTGAGAATGAGATATTTCGCAGAAATTACAGATAAAGATTATAAGTTTTTTAATAAATTCAGAACAGGTGATTTGGTTACACGCTTAACTAATGACCTAACTGATTTTCCTAAAATAGCTTGGTTTCTCTGCTCAGGGATTTTCAGAGCCTTTAATTCATTAGTTAATATTATTTTCATTATGGTTATGATGTTCTATTTGAACTGGAAACTTACTCTTTACTCTCTGACTCCTCTGCCAGTGATGATTATTGTCTTTTATTTGGTAAGTACATCTCTGGAAAAGAGATATACTAAAAATCAACAAGCCATAAGTTCAATAAATTCACAGTTAGAACTTAGCTTCAGTGGAATCAAAATTATCAAAGCTTTTGATTGTGAAGAAAAGTATAATCGCTTCTTTGAAATGGCTTTGGAGGAGAGATATAATACAGAATACTCTCTTATCAAACTGCAAGCTGGATTAAATCTTATTTATGAATACATTGGCTATATTGGTCAGATTATGATTCTCTTTTTCGGTGGCTATATGGCAGTTAAGGGAGAAATTACTGTTGGTACTTTCTTAGCCTTTTATACCTACTTAATGATGATGATTTATCCTATGCTGGATCTACCACAGCTATTCATCTCAGGCAAACAAGCTTTTGTGAATATCGATAGATTAGAAGAAATTAAAAACTTCCCAAATGAGAATAATAGATTTACTAACGAAGTGGCGATAAATAGGTTTGATTCACTCAAATTTGCCAATACTTCCTTTGGCTATGGTAATGATCCTCTCTTCTCAGAGCTTAATCTAACTATTGATTCGCAGAAAAAGACTCTACTCATGGGCGAAGTTGGTTGTGGAAAAACAACATTAATCTCTTTATTAACAGGACTTATCAAGCCTGATTCAGGAGAAATTCTGATTAATGATGTTAATGTTGATAAACTAAAAAGAGATGATTTTCTGAATAGTATCGGTTATGTGCCTCAAGACCCACTTCTTTTCAGTGGAACAATCTACTCTAATGTTACCTTCGGAGTAAATCAAGAAATAGATAAAGAATTATACCAGCAAGTACTGGAAACTTCTCAATTAGACTTAGAAATAGCTAATTTTGAGAAGAAAGATAGGACTCAGTTAGGTGAGAAAGGAACTGCTGTCTCAGGCGGACAAAAGCAAAGAATTGCTATTGCCAGAGCTCTAATGAGAAAACCTAAATTCTTGATACTTGATGATATAACTTCCAGTTTAGATGCTGAGAATGAAAGAAAGCTTTGGGTAAGTATGAAAAAATACTTCCCTGAAACTGGTGCTCTAATGGTCTCTCATAGAATCTCTACTGTTGCTTATGCAGATGAAATAATTTTCATTAATAAACAACATCAATGCTTCAAAGGGACTCATCTGGACTTACATCAAAATAACATTGAATATAGAGAGTTTATTCAAACCCAAATGAGTAATAATAAAAAGGGTTAACATAAAGAAATTAATATAATTAAGAAACAAACAAATATAGGGGCGTATTGATATACGCCTCTTTTTACTACTTCATTATATCCATACTATGTGAAGAGATGCGAATGTTTAACCCAAATAATGCAATAGATCTTTGAGAATAGCACTATATTCTTTTGCAAAAGTAACTTACATAATTCTTCCGAATATATATATTATATGCGTCAGAATTCTGCAAGCTATTTTGCTAAAAGAATTTGCACTCTTCTCTAAAGCTCTATTGCACCATTTGGGTTTAAAAATTCTCCTTCTCTTTTCATTCTCGCTTGGTGAGATTATTCTTGACACATTTCCTCTTTTCTTAAGTGTGAGTTAAAATAATATTAATAAAGAGGATAAGATGTTTGATTTAATAAAAGAGTCGTATTCAACAACATATAAACTTCTGGAAGAGTTTATTAAATCAGCTGAGAACATTGAGCTTACCGAGAAGATTGGCAAGACCTTAGCGGAAGTGTTTAAGTCTGGTGGCAAGGTCCTTATTTGCGGGAACGGTGGCTCTGCTACAGATGCTATGCATTTTGCAGAAGAATTTACAGGTAGATTTCGTTCAGACAGAAAAGCTTTACCTGCAATAGCCTTAGCAGATTCTTCACATATAACATGTGTAGGTAATGATTATGGATTTAATGAAGTTTTTGCTCGTGGGGTAGAGGCTTATGCCAAGTCTGGTGATATGGTAATAGGCTTATCAACTAGTGGGAATTCGGAGAATGTTATCAGAGCTTTTGCCCAAGCTAAGAAAATTGGCTGTAAAACAGTAGCACTTTTAGGAAAAGATGGTGGAAAATTAGCAGGTAAATGTGATTATGAATTTATAATTCCAGGTAAGACATCTGATCGTATTCAAGAATTGCATATGATTATTTTGCATATAGTTATTGAGGTTGTTGAGCGAATAATGTTTCCAGGAAACTACAATGAATTAGAAAAATAAGTTAAGGAATAAAAAAATATTCTTGACAGAGAATAGGGAGATTTTAAATTGACCAAACGTGCGAAAGTGGCGGAATTGGCAGACGCGCTGGACTTAGAATCCAGTTGGGTTAAACCAGTAGGGGTTCAAGTCCCCTCTTTCGCACCATTTCTATTTTTAAGAACCCCTATTAAAACACAAATTTAAATTTTAAAATTAATTATATATAATAAAAGGAGTTAATTGTGAAGGTTGAAGTAAAAGAAATCAGTCAAGTTGTCAAAGAGCTCACCCTTACAGTAGAAGCTGAGAAAGTTAATAAAGATTATCAAAAAGCCTTAAAAAAGGTTAGTAAGATGGCTCCTCCGATTCCCGGTTTCCGTAAAGGAAAAGCACCTATGTCTGCAGTGGAAAGAAACTACGGAGATTATGTTAAAGAAGAATTATACAAAGATGGTGTTGATAAATATCTTAAAGAAGCTATAGAAGAAAATGATATAAAGTCAATTAGTGAATTTTATCCAATCTCTTATGAATGGGAAAAGGGTAATGATTTAGTAGCAGTATTCAAATTTGAAGTAAATCCTGAAATTAAATTAGAGAAGATTGATGGTATTCATGTTCCTTTCAAAGCAAAACTAATAGAAGAAGCAGTAGATGAATACTTAGCTGAAATGAAAGAAAAGAATTCTGTAATGGTTCAAGTTGCTGATGAAATTAAAAACAATGATACAGTTGAATATGAGTTAACTTTTGAATACAATGATGAAAAGAAAGTTGAAGTTGTTACTATTCCAGTTTCTAAAGAACAAGCAGAAACAGACGGAATCATTGAAGATACTATTGGTAAAAAGATTGGTGACAAGTTCTCAACTGTAGTTGATTCTTATAGAATTCAAAGTGTTAACCTTGATAAAGACAATATCAATGTTGAAGCTATGGTAAACTCTATTCAGAGATTGCAAAAACCTGAAATAGATGATGCTTTTGCAAAATCTTTAGATTATGATAACTTGCAAGTAATGAGAGATTCATTAGCTCAAGAGTTAGCTTTAAAAAATGAAAAAGCTAATCAGAATGAATTAAACAAAAAAATCATGGAATCAATCATCATCGAAAATGAATTTGAAGTTCCCAATGTTATAGTAGCAAATGAAGCCTACAGACAAGCCAAGGCATATATGCCAGGTAGAGAACCTGATGAACAAATGATTAATCTTCTTGCTCAGTTTGTTACTCCTCAAATCAAAGAAATTTATATTTATGAAGCATTAAGACAAGAATATGCAATAGAAGTAACTGATGAACAAGTTGAAGAGTTAGTTGAGAAAATTGCAAAACTTGAAGAAATGACAGTTGAAGAATTCAAAGAAGAACATAAAGATCTCTTCCAAGACGATAGAATGAAAGATGAAGTAATGTTTGACCAAATTTTTGCTGATTTAGAAAAAAGAATTAAAATTGTTGACCCTCAAGTCTATGAAGAAGAAAAAAAAGCTGAACTTGAAGCTAAAAAAGAAGTAAAAGAAGAAGCTGAAAAAACAGAAGAATAAACTTAACAATAAGGAGTATCAATGCCTTATGTACCAATGGTAGTAGAGCAAGTAGGAAGAAGTGAAAGAGCCTATGATATCTATTCAAGATTACTTAAAGACAGAATTATTTTTATTGGTGGTCCAATAGATGATCATGTTGCTAATCTTGTAGTGGCTCAATTACTCCACTTAGAAGCTGAAGATCCTAAAAAGGATATTAACATATATATCAATAGCCCTGGTGGTGTTGTAACTGCCGGCATGGCAATCTATGATACTATACAGTTTATTAAGCCTGATGTATCAACAACCTGTATCGGTCAAGCTGCCAGTATGGGAGCTTTACTCTTAACAGCTGGAACTAAAGGGAAAAGATATTCTCTTCCAAATAGTAGAATCATGATTCATCAACCTCTTGGTGGAGCTCAAGGACAAGCCTCAGATATTGAGATTGCTGCTAAAGAGATTCTTTTCTTAAAGAGCCATTTGACTAGTATTTTGCAAAAACATACTGGTCAAACCTTAAAAAAGATTGAAAATGATACTGATAGAAATTTCTTTATGACTGCAGAAGAAGCAAAAAATTATGGTTTAATTGACCAAGTTATAGAAAACAGAGGTTAAGAGTTTATGGCGAAATATACAAACTCTAAAGATCTGATTTGTTCATTCTGCGGTAGGGGAGAAGAAGAAGCTGGTATGTTGATTCATGGTTTAAATGCCAACATCTGCAAACATTGTGTTTCTCTCTGTACTGACCTCTTTGAAGAAGAAAACTCTGTCAAAAGAGGTGGTTCTAAGGTAGAAAATGTAAAAACACTACCTATTCCAAGTGAAATTAAAAAGTTCCTTGATCTTTATGTAATAGGGCAAGACTCCGCAAAAGAATTGCTTTCTGTGGCAGTTTATAATCATTACAAGAGAATTTTCAGAGCTGATGAACTCGATGAAGAAATTGAATTAGATAAATCTAACGTATTGATGATAGGTCCGACTGGAACTGGTAAAACACTCATGGCAGAAACTTTAGCTCGTATGCTCAAAGTTCCTTTTGCTATTGCTGATGCTACAACCTTAACAGAAGCAGGTTATGTTGGAGAAGATGTTGAGAATATTCTCACTAAGCTCTTACAAAATGCTGAATTTGATGTTGAAAAAGCTGAACGTGGTATCATTTACATAGACGAAATAGATAAAATCGGAAGAAAAAGCGAATCAACTTCTATTACTCGTGATGTTTCTGGTGAAGGTGTGCAACAAGCTCTTCTCAAAATCTTAGAAGGCTCAATTGTTAATGTTCCACCAAAAGGCGGTAGAAAACACCCTAACCAAGACTTCATTCAATTAGATACTCGCAAGATTCTCTTTATTTGTGGTGGTGCTTTTATTAATATTGATAAAATTATCGCTAAAAGAGTTGTAAAGAAGAGTATCGGATTCGAATCTGATTTAGTAGATAGAATGAATGATACAAATTTACTCTCTAAATTAGAACCAGATGATTTAGTTCGTTACGGACTTATTCCTGAATTAATAGGAAGATTACCTGTTGTCTGTACTCTTGAAGAACTTGATACAGATGCTTTAATCAGAATTCTTACAGAACCTAAAAATTCCATCGTTAGACAATTCTCTAAAATGCTCAAGTTAGATGGAGTAGAGTTAGAAATAACTACTGAAGCTCTGAAAGAAGTTGCTAACATTGCTCAAAAACAAAAAACAGGGGCGAGAAGCTTACGCTCTATCCTAGAAAGAAGAATGCTGGATATCATGTATAATCTTCCTGATATGCCTGATGTTAACAAGTGCATTGTTGATTCAGATTATATCAAAGGGGAAAGAAAGGAACCAATCTACGACAAAGTTGAATTCCCTACTGAAGAAGCTAAAGAGCCTGCAACTAAGACAAAGGCTAAACCAAAAGCAAAAGCTAAAACTAGTTCAAAATAGATTTAGGTTAAGATAGATTAAGAGGTGAAGAAATTCACCTCTTTTTTTATAATTATATTTTAGTTAGTAGATTTTTAATTTTGTAAATACCACAGGGATACTCCCTTTTTTATTAGCAGTTTAATTTGGTACATTAATAGTGTTATAGTAAGTTCTTAATGAATGAAGTCAACTATAGTATGGAGTGGAAGCACCCCTAACTGGGAACGCAGTCTCTTCAGACTGTGGAAATTATAGAGTGGAAGCATCCTTGCTTCCACACAAATCTGGCAGCAGGAATTATATGGAGTGGAAGCATCCTTGCTTCCACACAAATCTCGCAGCAGGAATTATATGGAGTGGAAGCATCCTTGCTTCCACACAAATCTGGCAGCAGGAATTATATGGAGTGGAAGCATCCTTGCTTCCACACAAATCTCGCAGCAGGAATTATATGGAGTGGAAGCATCCTTGCTTCCACACAAATCTGGCAGCAGGGATGCTGTCAGTCCATAAGTATTTGTTTCCACAAAAATCAGGCATCCTGCCTGCGCCTAGTATTTCATGCTGGGTAATCTTAAGTAGTCCAGCACTTAGGTGCTGGACGCGGGCAAGATACCCGCTTTCCCAGTTATTATCAGTCTTTTCAGACTGTAGAAAATATGGAGTGGAAGCATCCTTGCTTCCACAAGTCTGACAGCAGGGATGCTGTCAGTCCATAGCTGGTTGCTTCCACAAGTCTGAAAGCAGGGATGCTGTCAGTCCATAGCTGGTTGCTTCCACAAGTCTGACAGCAGGGATGCTGTCAGTCCATAAACAGATGTGTGGTGCGGGCAATATGCCCGCGCTCCCAGTTAAATCTTAATTTATTTCGCTTTCCCTTGATTAGCCACAGCAGCTTGAGCTTTAGCAATAGCTTCTTGGTCACCTAAGTATTTGCTTGAAATAGGTTTCATGTTCTCATCTAATTCATATACTAAAGGAATGCCGGTAGGGATGTTTAGTTTCAAGATATCTTCTTCAGAAATATTGTCTAAATATTTCACTAAAGCTCTTAGACTATTACCGTGAGCAGCGATTATTAATCTTTTTCCTGCTTTAATATCAGGAACAATCCTTTCATTCCAAAAAGGAAGTACTCTGGCAACTGTATCTTTTAAACATTCAGTAAGAGGTAATTCTTCTTTAGTGAGTGAAGCGTAACGAGGGTCATTACCAGGGAATCTTGCATCAGATTCTTCAAGAGCAGGAGGAGGAGTGTCGTAAGATCTTCTCCAGATTAGGACTTGGTCATCACCATATTTTTGTGCTGTTTCTGCTTTATTCAAACCTTGTAAAGCACCATAGTGACGCTCATTTAACTGCCAAGCACGCTCGACAGGAATCCACATTAAATCTAAACCTTCTAAGGTGTGCCAAAGAGTTTTGATTGCTCTCTTTAACACAGAAGTATATGCTTTATCAAAAACAAATCCTTCTGCTTTGAGTAATTTACCTGCTTCTATAGCTTCTAAATTTCCCTTTTCTGATAACTCAACATCTGTCCATCCGGTGAATTTGTTTTCTTTATTCCATTGGGATTCACCATGTCTTATTAAAACTATTTTATACATATATTTCCTTTAAATTATTTCAAACTCTATCTATTCTTATCAGTGTTATCCGTGGCTAATATTCTTCTATTTTTTTATTAGATATTTATGAATAAAGCCTAACACTCTATCTTAGTATCAATATTCTTATACTTAATTCCACCGTCATTACGTTCTTCTTCTCTTGCCATGATATAAAGCAGGTCTGACAACCTATTCACAAACGCGATTATATTAGGATTTACTTCAGAATGATTATTTAATTCAATAATTCTTCTTTCAGCTCTTCTAGCAATTGTTCTGCAAACATCTAACTTAGCAGACTGTAATGTATTACCAGGAACTACAAAACCTTTTAACTGAACTTTTTCTTCAAAATGATGAACACAATCGGTTAGTTTATCAATATCACTTTCTTCAATGGGGGTAACGAAGGCTTTTTCAATAGAAGCCAATTCACCCATTATTCTCATTAACTTGTTTTGAACTTCTTCTAATATATCATGAATTTGAGAGATTTTCACAAAATGTTTAGCTTCTCCAATATGGGAATCTAACTCATCAACAGTACCATAAGATTCTACTCTAATGTCGGATTTCTTGATTCTTTGACCAGACCATAGACTGGTCATGCCTTTATCACCACCTTTAGTAGAAATACTCATGATAGCCTCTTATTTAGTAGCTGTAACGGAGATTTCTACAAGTCCGCCAAGAGGTAAAGCTGCAACTTCGAATGCGTAACGTGCAGGGAATGGAGCTTGGAAATATTTACCATAAATAGCATTAACTACTTTAAACTGACCAAGATCTTTTAAGAAAACTTCTGCTTTAACAACATGTTCAAAACCCATACCAGCTTCTTCTAAGATGGCTTTTAAGTTAGAGAATACACGCTCTGCTTGTGCTTCAAAGCCTTCTTCAAATTTACCTGTTTCAGGATTAATTCCTAAAGCACCTGATACAAATAAAAAACCGTTTGCTAAAACTGCTTGTGAGTAAGGTCCGACTGCTGCCGGAGCTTTTGGTGTTGATATAACTTTCATCTTAAATCTCCTATATTTTTATTTTTTTACATATTAAATGATAGGCTTAGGATGTCAAATAAAAAAATGAATTTTTGGTATTCCTTATCAGACAATAAAAAAGCTAAGTTGATTACTATTCCAGCTCCTATTCACCTCAAAAGGTCACTTAATTAAGCATTGGAAATTCATTGTGTGACCTTTTATCGTCTATAAATAGTGTAGAGGAAGTTGAATAAAAATACTATCTTATAAGACTTTTGTTAACTGTAAAAACACGTCAAGAATGTTTTAATCCAATATTCGAGAAGCTCTTTGTCTATAATAATATATTCTTCAGTAAAAGTAAGATAGATAATTTTCACGAATATATATATATGACATGCCTTTTAGAGATGCAGTCCCTGTGTTCCCCTCAAAGAAGGGGATTTTGCTAAAAGAATCCCTACTCTTCTGCAAGACTCTAATGCACAATTCAGGTTTATGAAAAAATAAACTTGACAAATAAAGATAAATAAAAATCGATATAATTATATCTATAAAGAGAGGTGTAATTATGACCGATAAGAAAAGAATAGATATTTGTGTTTGTATGGGAAGTAGCTGTTATCCCAGAGGAAATAGGGAAACTTTAGAAAAATTAAAAAACTACATTAATGAAAATGCCTTAAATGACCGGATAATAATGAAAGGAAATTTATGTGAAGGTCTTTGTAAAGATGGTCCAAACATAAGAATAAATGGTGTAATATATCACGATATAGATTATTATCAGCTGTTAAAAGTAATCTCCGAAATTCTTAATGAGGAGGATTAATGAACCCTAACAATCTTCCTGTCTTTACTAGGTTTGCTGATTGTCAAGATTGCTATAAATGTGTACGTGGTTGCCCAGTTAAGGCCATTAAGGTAGAGAATCATCATGCCTCAATTATTCCTGATTTATGTATTCATTGTGGTCATTGTGTGGAAATATGTCCTGTTGAAGCTAAGCGAGTACGCGATGATTTAGGTAAGATGAAAATAAATCTCTCATTGAATAAAAAGATTCTAATATCTTTAGCCCCTTCCTGGAGAAGTGAATTTCCCAACTTAAAAAAAGAACAAATGATTACAGCCTTAAAGTTGTTAGGAATTACTGAAGTATCTGAGACTGCCCTTGGAGCTGAAGAAGTTAATAGCCACTTAACTACTTATTTAAGTGATGCTCAGGGAGTAAAGATTTCTACAGCATGTCCAACTATTGTAGAGCTTGTTGAGAAGTTTTACCCTTCTCTGATTAAGAGTTTAGTTCCCATAGATTCCCCCTTATTAGCACATTGTAAGATGCTAAGAGACTATTATGGACCAGATTATCACATTGGATTTATCGGTCCTTGTATTTCTAAAAAAATCGAATCTGATAAATTTCAGGATATGATAGCTTTTTCTATCACCTTCCAAGATTTACATAGATATTTTGAAGAGAAAGGGATAAATCCCTATGAGATAGAGCTTATTCCAGGTGTGGACTTTTCTCCAAAAAGTGCAGAAGAGGGGACACTTTATCCTATAGAAGGGGGGATGATTGCGAGTATGCAGATTCTTGGAGAAAGTAATTATCAAAGCTATTCCATATCAGGAACTGATGAAATAATTAAATTATTTGATGACTTACTTACCAGAAAAGTTGATAAAAATATCTTTATAGAAACTCTTTCTTGTAAAGGAGGCTGTATCAATGGTCCTGGATGTACAAAGAAAAAATCATATCTTTTGAAGGAGATGGAAATTATAGAGCATAACCCATTTGTAGGCAAGAGAACTTTAAGCAAGAGCAAGTTAGATATTAAGCAAGATTACCTATCCAAGTCAATTAACTTAGATAGAGGTAATGGTTTATCAATAGCAGAAGTCTTTAAAACAATTGGAAAAAATCGACCAGAAGATGAGAAAAATTGTGGTGGATGTGGTTATAATACCTGTCGGGAATTTGCCCAAGCAATAATAGATGGAAAAGCTGAATCTTCAATGTGTGTGTCCTACCTAAGAACATTAGCTCAGAAGAAGGCTAATGCTTTATTTAGAACGATGCCTTCGGGAGTAATTATTGTTAATAAAGATATGATAATACAAGAATCGAACAATAATTTCTTCAAAGTTTTAGGCATAGATAATCAGTATGGATCTGATTCTATAGACTTAGAGGGTGCACGATTAGATAAAATGATAACCTTTACAGGTATGTTTAAAAGAGTTTTGGAAGAAGATAAAGATATTTTAGATAAGGAGCTAAGATATAAGGAAAAATATCTTAAAATCTCTATCTTCTCTATAGAGAAACATGAGCTTGTAGGAGCAGTTCTTCAAGATATTACAGTACCTTCAACTGCCAGAGAACATACTATCAGCCAAGCCAAGAAAGTTATTAATAAGAATTTAGATATGGTTCAGAAGATTGCCTATTTATTGGGTGAAAATGCTGCTGAAGTAGAGATAGCTTTAGATTCTATTATTGAAATTTCTGGTATTGATAAAACAGAAAAGATTTCTGATTAAGGGAATATTATGCAATTAGATAAGAATTTTTTCATTGAAGTTGCTCCTGTGCAGAAATACAAGCATGGACAAAGAGTATGTGGTGATAGTTTTAAAAGTGTGAAAGTAGATCATGACAAAAGATTAATATCTGTTCTTTCAGATGGTTTGGGGAGTGGAGTCAGAGCTAACGTCATATCAACAATGACAGCAACCATGGCACTTACTTATTCTATTAATAAATACGATAATATTAAGGCTGCTGAAACTATTATGAATACCCTTCCTATTGATAGTATAAGAAAGATAAGTTATGCAACATTCACAATTGTAGATATAGATTATGCAGGTAGATGTAAAATTATAGATTATGATAATCCTCCTTTCATCCTAATTAGAAATGGCAAAAGATTAAGTGTTCCAGTAAGTCAATACGATGGGAAGATTACCAAGTTAGCACGTAAATACACATTAAATATGGCGAGCTTTTCTCTTCAATTAGGAGATAAATTGATTATTTTTTCTGATGGAGTTAATCAGTCTGGTATGGGAACAAATGCCTTTCCTTTTGGTTGGGGAATAGAAGAAGTTCAAGGATTTTGTGAGTACTTAGCTGTTAGATATCCTAATATGTCAGCGAGAAGTTTTGCCCAAGAGATTGTAGAACATGCTAATGCAAACAGTAATTATGCACCTCAGGATGATATTACCTGTTGTGTGATTAATATCAGAGAACCTCGAAGATTACTTGTAATGACAGGTCCACCAGTTGATAAAACAAGAGATAGCTATTTAGCTGAGATTATTAATAACTTTTCAGGCAAAAAGGCAATCTGTGGGGGAACTACGGCTAAGATTCTTTCAAGAGAACTTGATAATGATGTTGAAGTAGATATCTCAACTTTAGACCCTATTGTTCCTTGTTGCTCAAAAATGGAAGGAATTGATTTAGTCACAGAGGGTATGATTACCATGGGTGAAGCTTTAAGGTATCTCAAAAGTAAAGAGTTTATTGAAAATGTCAAAATAGAAAATGGGGCAACTAAGTTAGTAAAACTCTTTTTAAATAGTGATATAATCGAGTTTTATGTAGGAACGAAAATTAACGATGCTCATCAAGATCCTAATATGCCTATAGAATTAGGGATTAGAAGAAATACAATTAGAAGAATAGCTAATGCTTTAGAAAAATTCTATTTAAAAGATACTAAGATTACTTTTGTTTAAAAAAGAGGGGGATAAATGAATAATCAAATCAGGATAACTGTTTGTTGTGGTACAACTTGCCACTTGATGGGAAGCTCAGAAATACTAATCTATAAAGATGAAATTGAAGCAAAATATGGTCAAAGAGTGGTAATTTATGGCTCTCCTTGTTTAGGAAAATGTAAAGATTTTGCAGCAGTAAATGCTCCCTATGTCCTTGTGGGTGATGAATTAATCTGTCAAGCCAACAAAGAGAAATTAACAGTATATCTAAATAAAATCTTTAATATTAAGGAGTAAAAATGTTTCAGATAAACAATGCTATACTTCTTCGCCGAGATTTAAAAGTCAGAATTGCAGATATATTATTAAATAAGAAAGACTTGAGTGAATTAAACAAATTACCAGTTCAAATGACTCCTAAGGGTAGTAAAAGTAGTATTCGATGCTGTATATACAAGGAGAGAGCGGTTACTCGTAGTGCTGCCTTAGCTTGCTTTGGAGTGAGTTTTGATGAGGATGACGAGTTAAAGAGTATCAAAGAGTTTGCTGAAGAAAGACTAAAAACACCAAAATTAGACCGTGAAGTGTTAACTGTCTTAAATGAAGGATGCTCTGCATGTTCCAAGAATAGTTATTTCGTAACCAATGCTTGTCGAGGATGTGTTGCCAGACCATGTATGATGAACTGTCCAGCAAAGGCAATATCATTTAAAAATGGTCATGCTGAGATAGACCCAGAATTATGCAAGAATTGTGGTAAATGCTTAGAAGTTTGTCCTTATCATGCTATAACCTATATTCCTGTTCCTTGCCAAGAAGTTTGTCCTGTGGATGCTATTTCCAAAGATGAAGAGGGTATTGCTAAAATAGACTTCTCTAAATGTATTCTTTGTGGAAAGTGTATGAACGCTTGTCCTTTTGGAGCAATTTTTGAAAAATCGCAGATGCCTTTTGTGATTGATAAACTAAGAAAGAAGGAAAAACTTGTGGCTATGATAGCCCCTGCTATTGCCGGACAATTTACCGTTGAATATGGGAAAATTATAGCTGGTATATTGGCTTTAGGTTTTGCTGAAGTAGCAGAAGTAGCTTATGGAGCTGTTGAGACTGGCAAGAAGGAAAGTGAAGAATGGTTAGAGTATTACGAGAAACGAAATCCTGCCTTAACTTCCTCATGCTGTCCAGCTTATGTAAATTATATTAATAAGCATCTCCCTGATAAAGCAGATTATGTCTCTTCTACCTTGTCTCCTATGAAATATACTTCACTTGAAATCAAGAAGAAAGACCCTCAAGCTATTACAGTTTTTATAGGTCCTTGCATAGCTAAGAAATCAGAAGCAATTTCAGATATAAATACTGATTATGTAATTTCTTTTGAAGAGTTGGGCGCAATGTTAGTTGCTAAAGATATTCAATTAATAGACTTAGAAGCTAAAGATCTTACTTTATCTGGAAACGCATCTGCAAGAAACTTCGCAGTTTCTCAAGGGGTAGCTCAAGCCATTCAAGATAATCTCCCCCAAGAAGCTGGATTTAAAGCTGAAGCAATAAACGGTATAGATAAAAAAAGTATCTTCAAAATTAAGGCTTTTATGAGTGGAAAACTGGCAAGTAATTTTATGGAAGTGATGGCTTGTGAAGGTGGATGTATTGCTGGACCTAACTCTATAACAAACCCTAAGGTTGGAGTAGTTTATCATAAGAAGTCTCTTTAATTTGCAGTAATTGAGTAATTCTTGGATTTAAGGTAATAAGGGCTCAAGTACAAGTATTGTGGATAATAAAGGTTCAAGTTCAAGTCTGGGGATGTATATTGTCGCTAATTTCTTAAGTTGAGTTTGAGTCTTTTTATTATGTGATTATATACTATGAAAATGAATCTGGAAAATTAATATTCTCGCCCCTCCGGGGCTTAGGTTTGGGGCGAAATTCTTGTACAGGGTCTAACGAATCCTGCCCATTATATCTGCATCCTTTCAGGATTTTCTAAGACATTCTAACTATCACTTGGAGGCGGTTGTGAGCATCCAGGAATAATAAAATCAATATAACAATATTTTCAGAAGATACAAGGATTGTATGGAGTGGAAGCATCACTGCTTCCACAACCAAGCTTGACAGCTTGGTAAATCTGGCAGCAAGTGGTATGGAGTGGAAGCATCACTGCTTCCACAACCAAGCTTGACAGCTTGGTAAATCTGGCAGCAAGTGGTATGGAGTGGAAGCATCACTGCTTCCACAACCAAGCTTGACAGCTTGGTAAATCTGGCAGCAAATGGTATGGAGTGGAAGCATCACTGCTTCCACAACCAAGCTTGACAGCTTGGTAAATCTGGCGGTAAGTGGTATGGAGGGGAAGCATCACTGCTTCCACCATTACAGGTGATAAAAACCTGTAAAATTTCCAAGCTGTTAGCTTGGAGCGGATGTAGGCATCCGCATTCCCAGAGAAGAGGCGATTTTATCATATTCAAGCATTATCCAGATTAAAACTAAAAGATGATGTATTTTAGTCTTAATCTTATCTTTTACTTAACAAAAAAATTTAGGATTATCACAGAATCAAGCTATAGTATAAGAAAAAGAAATGAAAAAATGAGGATTCAATGAGAAAAGTACAAAAAGTTAAGAAAAAATTAGGAGCAGTCAGGAAAGTTCAGATTATGCAGGGAGCTTTTGATGGTAGGTATGTATCTAAAGAATTTGAGGATAAAAAGAAAAAGATGAAAAATGGTTATAGGAAGTATAAGAAAGTTCCTGAAGAGTAGTTGTATTCTTCTTATTAAATCAACGATTCAACGATTTAATTATATATGTCGCCCCTGTAGGGCTGATTATTTCTTGCGAACTTTTACAGTGTCTTACGAACACTGCCTATTATATGGCATCCCTTCGGTATTTAAGAAACTCTAAACTTCAACTCTCAATTCTCAATTATCTCAAATCATCGATTCAATAAAAAAGATTTATTTCAGTCTAAAAGTATGAGGTAGAATCTCTTTCAAGGTCGTTTGTGTAATTTGCTTATCATTTCCATAATAGATAACGATATCTTCCCCGAACTCAGCTAAGACTTGGCGACAGGCACCACAAGGTGGGAAGATTTTATCTGAATCAACATAAATAGCAATTTCTTTGATAAGCTTATCTCCATTGGTTACCATGTTAAAAATGGCATTTCTTTCAGCACAAATAGATAGTCCATAAGAAGCATTCTCAACATTACATCCCTTATAAATGTTTCCTGTATCGGTAATCAGAGCCGCCCCCACTCTGAAGTTAGAGTAGGGAGCGTAAGCTTGTTGAGCAACTTCTTTTGCTAAGGCAAAAAGTTCTTGATTTATCATTTTATTATCCTTTTAAAAATTATGAGAGTAGAGCAATTATAATCCCACCAGCAATGACAGAACCTATCTGTCCTGCAACATTAGCACTTACTGCTGGCATGAGTAAGAAGTTGTAAGGGTCTTCTTTTAAGCCCATTTTATGAATTACACGAGCTGACATAGGGAAGGCAGAAATTCCACAAGCACCAATCATAGGGTTAACTTTATTTTTTGAAAAAAGATTCATTATTTTAGCAAAAAGAACACCACCAGCAGTATCAAAAACAAAGGCTAAGAGGCCTAAAGCAAGAATCATAATGGTTTCCCATTGAAGGAACTTATCTCCAGTCATTGTTGAAGCAATAGCAATCCCGAGAACAATCGTAACTAAATGAGCTAAAGTAGTTTGAGCAGTCTCAGAAATAGATTTTAAAACTCCACATTCTCTTATTAAATTTCCAAACATCAAGAATCCAATAAGTGACACTGATTCTGGTGCAACTAAACCTGCTGCAAAGGTAACTAAGATAGGGAAGAGGACTTTTACTATTTTAGGAATATCTGTAGCTTGGTATTCCATTCTGATTAATCTCTCTTTTTTAGTCGTGAGAAGTCTGACCACAGGTGGTTGAATTAATGGAACTAAAGCCATATAAGAGTATGCAGCAACTGAGATTGGACCTAACAAATCTTTAGCAAAGCGATTAGCTACAAAAATTGAGGTTGGACCATCAGCAGCACCGATAATACCGATAGCAGCAGCATCTTTAATTCCAAAGCCAACAGCAGCTGCTAAGATGATAGTTACAAAAATACCAAATTGGGCAGCACCACCAAACAAGAGCATTTTAGGATTTTGTAATAAAGGCGTAAAGTCTATCATAGCACCAATAGCAATGAAGAGGATAAGCGGAAATAGCTCGTTAGCAATACCCATTTTAAAGAGTATTGAAAGTGCTCCATGTTGCCCTACTGCTCCCGAAAAGGGAATATTGGTAAGAATAGTTCCAAATCCTAAAGGTAATAATAAAGTTGGTTCATAATCTTTAGCTATTGCAAGATAGATTAAGATACCACCAATTAGGTACATAACCCATAAACGCCAATCATCTAAAGCTAAAACGCCACGAAAAAATTCCATTGTTTCTCCAGTTATATAATTATTTTTTTAAAAATCTTAATTTGGTCTGTGGAAATTTGTCTGTAACAATAATAAAAGAGTTGTTACGATAGGTAACGATACCTTCCCAGTTGTAAGAATCAGAACGCATCTCTTTTTTAATATAAACAGGGTCCCTGCTGATATCATACTGAATTTTATTATCACTAATTATGAGGGGGATAATTCTTTCAACCCCGAATTCCACATTATTTTCTTCAGCAAAATTATTAGGGATTGCATCTTCATCAGGAAGGTAATGGTCGGCATCACCAGGCCAGAAATAATTGATTGCCCAGCCTCTGCCTGTTTTATCAAAGGAGCTTACATCAGTGATTCTATATTCAATGGAATCAAAATCAATATCTTCTACTGTTTTTAAATCCTTAGAAATTCTTTTCGCAATAGGATTTTTATTTATTCTGACCCCATTAGCTTCGTATATCACATAAATATGATTATCATAAACAAAGATTGATTCATAAGAGGCATTAAACACATTTGCAGGTAAGTCAATAACAATATGTTGCTCATTGAGGATTTCTAACTCCTTGTTATCTTCTGATAATCGAGCTTTGACTACAAGTCCTTGATTTGTGTTTGAATTATATTCCACTGTAAGATAAAAATATTCTCCATCGAAACATATTCCTTCAAAACCCTCATATCCAGGAAGTACTTTATATATCTGATTATTGATAAGCTTTATTACAGAAGGCTCAACCACCCTTTTCCCTTTTCGTTTTATCGCATTTGCTAAATTATCCTTAGTTATCATAAATATAGCATCTTGATCAATCTTACTACGAAAATAAGACGGATACTGAGGTAGCAGAATTAAATTATCACCATACCAACATAATGATGAGTATTCAGCATTTCTATCTGATGTCAACTCGGAAAGATTGAAATCAAAATATAGATGAGAATAATCTTTTTTATCACTTCCTGTAAATAAAGAACAAGAAGTTAGAATGATAGCAAAAAAGCTTAATAATATCAATTTCTTAAACATAATATATCCTTTCGCATGGTTTTAATTATAATATAATCCAAAAAACTTTTCTTACTTATCCAGTAAAGGAAAAGTTTAGATTAGATGCCAATTTTTTTAATTATAATGCTATTTTTAACCTCAGATTGAGCGAATCATCGTTCGCTTTGAGACAATAGCCCGTCATCCTACGAATCCATCCCTCTTTAATATCCCTCTGGGCTCAAGAGATGAATAATACGGACAGGCTGTTCACAATCCCAGTTTAAGAGGGAAAAGTTCGACCAAGAAAGGTATCTTTACTTCCTAACTCTTTTTATTAAAACTCCATGAAACTTATCTAAAACTCTGTGTAATAGTTTGTCAATCTTGCTCTTATATTCTTAATTTTGAGTATATTAGGGTCAAAGTCATATTCTATTTTTAATTAATCAGTTTTTTTCTTTCTTGGCTTTCTTTTTTTCTCCACCACTTCTTCCACAATTTCTTCAGTTTGCTTCTCTGCTTTTGGAGTACGCTTTTTGGGAGTTTTTTTATCAATTTCTTGGACTGTTTCCTTTAGACTTTGCTTTGGCGATTCATCGATTTCTAAGGTAAAGCCTTGTTCAGGTTCGATATAAGTGATAGGTTCAGATATTTTAACTTGTTTCATCTCTATCTTAATTACAGGTTCAACTTTGTGAGTTACGATAAATAACTCTTTTCCTTTAGTTAAGGCAATTTTCTTCTCAATATCCAAAGCTTCTAAAGTCTTAGAACTTATTACTTCTTCAATTTTTCCACTTTTTTTGTCTACTATTTGAATAAATACTTGTTTAGTAGCCATAAATATTACCTCCAATTGGTATTTTTCTGGGAATTTATGTATAGTTTCATATACAAACTTATTGTATTTTTTTTTATTTTTTTGATAGAATTCATTAAAGGAGCTGCATTTTTCAATGGAATCGCAAACAGAGCATAATGATGGTGTCAAGAATCTAAATTTATTCTTGGGGCAGGTAGCAAATTTTCTTTTTCTGCGTGCCATTAATTTATTTTCATACTCCTTAACTTATTTAATATATTTACTTTATTATTAGAGTAATGATTATTAGTCAATGATAATCTTTAAAAAAACAAATTTATTTCTGGTTTCTTAATCTCCAATTAGTCTTCTAATAATCAAATCAAGGAGCTCAATATATAGCAGGTTAATACTTAACTTGACAAAACAATATCTTTTTCTTAAATGTAATAAATACTTTTTGGGGTAGATAATGAAAAAAAATATAGTTAAAATTATTGTAATTGTTATAGTTAGCACTTTATTAGTAGCATGTTTGGCAGGAACGAAAACAGTTGAGGATAAGCCTGCTGGATTCTTTCTTGGTATTTGGCATGGTTGGATAGCACCCCTATCTTTAATTTTAGAAATATTTAACTCCGACATAAGGATTTACGAAGCAAATAACAGAGGTTTCTTATATGACTTAGGATTTTATATTTCTATTATTGCTGGTTTTGGTAGCCTCTCACTATTCAGAAAAAAGAAAAATAGTTAGATGTAAATTAATTTCAATAATTCTATTTCTCTAAGCGTATAAAATTATTGACACATTTAGAGAGAATAAAAATTTAGAATCACAAATAGAAGGGAGAAATTAATGAAAAACAGAGTTTTTTTAATAATAATTTTTATATCATTGCTCACAAGTTTTTTGTATTCAAATGATAATAAATTATATGTTTTTAATTGGACAGAATATATTGATCCAGAAATAGTCACAGAATTTGAAGAGAAATACAACTGTGAGGTCATAGAGGATTATTTTGACTCTAATGAAAGTATGTTAACTAAGGTAGTAAATGCAACAAAATCTTATGATTTGGTTTGCCCATCTGGAGACCATGTCCAAATAATGGTTGAAATGAATCTTTTAGAGGAGTTGAATAAGAATAAACTTCCAAATTGGAAACATCTTAATCCAATCATATTAGATAGATTGAATAGTTTTGATGATGTAGAAAAATATGCAATGCCATACTTCTGGGGGGTAACAGGGATTCTTTATAATCCTGAATTTGTATCTTTAGAAAAAGAGAATAGAGCAAGCTGGGATATTTTTAAAAATGTTGCCTATATGAATAAGCTGATGATGTTAGATGATGCAAGAGAAGTTGTTGGGGCTGCTTTAATTTCTGCAGGATATTCTGCTAATGATTTTTCTTCAATAGCTTTGTCCAAAGCAGAACAGCACCTAATCGAATGGGATAAAAATATTTCTCAATATCATTCAGATGCTTATAAAAATGATGTTCCCCAAGGTGAAGTTTGGATTGCTCAAGCCTACAATGGAGATGCTCTCCAAGTTATTAGAGAGTTTCCAAAACTTAAATTTGCACTTATGGATGAAGGTGCTACTTATTGGATAGATTCCTTTGTAATGCTTAAGAATGCTGAGAATAAAGAATTAGCTTATAAGTTTTTAAACTTCTTGCTTGAACCTGAAATTGCAGCTCGAAATGCTGAGTGGGTAGAATATGCTACTCCTAATCTTACCGCTTATAATGACTTTATTGATGAAGAATCAAAGAACAATGACTTGATTTATATTCCGGAAGAATACTTAGTTAATTGCTATCCTATAAAATATCTTGGGGCTAATGTTCTTAGTATATCTTCTCTATATGAGAAAATTTGTCTTAACTCTGAAAATAGAAGAAGTGAAAAATCTGGAATGAATAAAGTAGTTTATCTCTTAATATTAGTAGCTATCTTTATTCCAATTATTCTCAGAAAAAAGAAAAAATAAAGGATTGATTATTGGAAGATTTAAGATTAGTAAATGTAACTAAGAAGTTCGATAATTTCATTGCTGTTGATTCAATAAATTTAGAAATTAAGCAAGGGGAATTCTTTTCTTTCCTTGGACCAAGTGGATGTGGTAAAACTACGTTATTAAGAATGATAGCTGGTTTTGAAACTCCTACAGAAGGTAACATTTTTATTGGTGATACTGATATCTCTAAAATTCCACCTTATAATAGACCAGTGAATACGATTTTTCAAAACTATTCACTTTTTCCACATATGGATATTTATAATAATATTGCATTTGGATTAAAAGTTAAGAAGGTACATAAATCAGAGATAGATGACAGAGTTCAGCAAATGCTAAAATTAGTGAAGATGGAAGCTCATCAGACAAAATTTCCTAACCAGCTTAGTGGGGGACAGAAACAAAGAATTGCTATTGCTCGTGCTCTTATTAATGAACCAAAAGTGCTTCTCTTAGATGAACCTCTTGCTGCCTTAGATCTTAAGCTCAGGCAACATATGTTGATTGAATTAATGAATATTCATGATGCTGTAGGTATTACTTTCCTTTATGTAACTCATGACCAGAGTGAAGCTCTTAATATTGCTGATAGATTAGCTATTATGAATAAAGGCTCTTTTGCTCAAGTTGGTATGCCAGATGATGTTTATGAACGTCCTGAGACAATATTTGCAGCCTATTTTGTGGGTGATACTAACTTGATTGAAGGCAGAGTAGTAACTGTTCAAGATGATTTCGCTACAGTTATTTGTCAGACAGATTCAGAACACGAAATTGAATTAGATACTACCTATCACAGAAAGCCGATTTTAGATGAACTTGTTACTCTCTCTCTTCGTCCTGAAAAGATTGCAATTTCCCGAAAACCTCCTAAGAAAAAAGATGATTTTAATATTCTGCAAGGTGTTATTGAAGATATTCTTTATGGTGGAACACATACTCAGTATATAGTTAAAGTTGGTTCTCACTTCTTCCGTGTATTCCAACAACACAAAAAAGTCTATATTGATGAACTATCTTTAGACTGGGAAGAACCTGTCTATCTTTATTGGCACGATACAGATACTCATATCATTTTTGAAACTGATAAAAATAGAGTTAACTCTGAAAACATCATGAAAACTGTAAGAAGAAAATAGATGGAAAGATTTACTAATAACGAAGTCGCTAAAATTGAGAAAGATAACAAAAATAGTTGGTTACTGACTACACCTTTCCTCATCTGGATAACTTTCTTCTTTCTTATTCCATATTTAATAGTAATTTTCTACAGTGTTCTAACTCCTGGAGTTTATGACATTAAATTTGTCTTCTCTTTAGAATCTTGGAGATCAGCTTTCTCTGCTTCTTACATAGATTCAATTACTCACTCTTTAGTAATGTCTCTCTTAACAACACTAATTACTATTTTGATAGGTTTTCCAGTAGCATATTTCATAGCTAATGCTCCGCAAAAGAGACAGAATTTATTCCTGATTTTAATTATAATACCCTTTTGGACTAATTTCATTATTAGGATTTTCTCTTGGAAAATATTTCTGTCCTCTCAAGGATTGTTAAATAACTTCCTAATCTATTTTGGGTTTATTGATCAACCTCTTACTCTACTCAGAACAAACGGAGCAGTATTATTAGTAATGGTTTATGTCTATTTACCTTATATGATTCTTCCTATCTATTCTGTTTTAGAAAAATTCAATTATAGCCTATTGGAAGCTTCTATGGACCTTGGAGCTAATGAGATAAAGTCATTCTTCAAAATAACCTTACCACTCTCAATGGAAGGCATTTTTGCTGGTTCAATCTTAGTCTTTATCCCTGCCTTAGGTACCTACATCATCCCTCAATTAGTAGGACATCAGAGTTCTGCCTTTGTAGGACAGTTAATTACTTTTAAGGTAAAATCAATTCCCCGAAATTGGCCACTTGCCTCAGCTTTATCTTTTATCTTGTTGATCTTGGTGGCAGGACTACTTCTTACCGGATATAGTTACTATAAAAATAGTTCACGGAGTAAATCATGAACTATCACTCAAAGTTAAAGCACTTTTTTGATGGATTTAATATAGTAATTTTTACCGTAATTTTGCTATTCCTCTATATTCCTATTTTGATTTTAATAATTTATAGCTTCAATGATACCAAAATTATTGCTGGTTGGAAAGGTTTTACTTTTAAATACTACCAGCTTTTATGGCAGAATGAAAACCTGAAAAATGCTTTCTGGAATTCTCTGACTGTTGCGACCATATCTACTCTTATTTCAACTGCTTTGGGCTTGATAACTGCTCTTGGTTTGGAGAATAAATACTTCAAAGCAAAAAAGATTATTCAGGGAATTATCTTCCTGCCCTTAGTTATGCCAGATATTTTGATGGGAGTATCTATTGCCATGCTCTTTAGTTTTTTAAGATTCCCAATGGGTAAACTAACAGTGATTATTGCACATATTACTTTTTGTGTATCTTATACTATAATTGTCATTCAATCAAGACTTCAAGGCTTTGATAACTCCCTGCAAGAAGCTGCTATGGACTTAGGGGCAAACAAAACTCAGTTCTTCTGGAAAGTGAAGTTTCCTCTTATTTTACCAGGAATCCTCGCTGCTGCTTTATTAGCATTTACTCTCTCCCTTGATGATTTCATCATTACCTTCTTTTCAACCGGTAGGGGATTTAATACCTTACCTGTGTATGTAGAGAGTGCTATCCGAAGAGGTTCTGTTACAACAATTAATGCTTTATCTACTATCATGATTATGATAACTCTCTTCATAACCTTTGTGTCGAAACCTATTAGGAAAATGTTGATTTAATAAGACTAAATGATTATTCTCACAAAGGCAATAAAAATCATATCAATTTTATTTTTTTGTTGTTATCAGGAAAAAAACTACTATTATATTTAAAAATAGATCTGGAGGAGATATGTCTTTGATATCACTTACTAATGATAATTTCGAAGAATCGGTAAAAGAAGGCGTAAGTATAGTTGATTTTTGGGCTATTTGGTGTGGACCATGTAGGCTAATGACACCAGTAGTAGAAGATATAGCTAAAGAGATGCCAACAGTTAAAGTGTATAAATTAAATGTCGATGACTATCCTGAACTAACTGCGAAATTCAATATAATGAGTATTCCTACAATTTTAATATTTAAAGATGGTGTTGAGGTAGAGCAAACAGTTGGTGTTGTTTCCAAAAGTGTTTTAGCAAACAAAATTAAAAATTTTCTATAATTATTTTAATTGGATGGTTGAATAGGGATTCTGAATTATTCACTATTCAACCATCATTCTCCTCTTAATAAGGTGGTATTTTGGTTAAATCTTCACTTGTCTTTTTCTTCTTAACTATGAGTAGTTTCTTAGTTGCTACAGAGTTTGGTCTTATTTTTGGCGGAGGCATAGCTCAAGCTTACGGTTCTGAAGATCAGATACCAGATGACTTTAATATTAAAGTCAAATTTTATCCTGTCATTAAAGCAGGATTACTTGCTGAATACCCTATTACCCCACAATTTTCTTTAGTTCAAGAGGTCTTATACTCACAAAAAGGTTCTAATCAGAATATTACTGTGGATGGTCAACCTGTAAAATTCAAATTAAAATACGAGATGGACTATCTTGAAGTTCCTTTCCTCTTAAAATACAATCTTTTAAAAATAAATAAACTTCCAATTGATAGCCTTGTTGGCATTTCCTTTTCCTATCTGCTTAATGCCTATTATAATTTAAATGGTACTATCAATATAGTTGATGATGTTATAGTGGTTGATGATTCCTATAAAATAAAAAACTTAGATGAATTTGATTATAGCCTTCTTTATGGTCTATCTACAAATCTGAAAGAATATGGAATACCCGTAAGTATAGAATATCGTATTTCATTAAGCTGGTATAAAATACAAATGCCAACCTTTGAAGGTATTGACCCTGTAAATGTTAGCAATCAGAGCCAAACCCTAGCAATTTCTTATAAATTTTGGAATTAGGAGATAATATGAAAAATTTAGTTATTACTGTTTTGTTATTAATAACTTCTACACTTTTGTTCAGCTCAACTTTAATTGAAAATTTAAGATTCAGTGCCCCTACAGCTAATGGTGTAATAACTCGGGGAGAATTAGATTTTTTTTATGATGTATCCTTCTATACTTTTGGTGATTCTGGACAGGTTTATCACAACTTTGATTTCATTGAAGGTTCAACAAATAGCTACCAAGGCTTGCTCCCTGCACCATTCAATAATGATATTAGATTCGGAATAAGAGCTTACAACGATGTCATTTCTGAAACTTATGCTGGTGTTGCAGTTCAGCCAATTCCCTGGGATGGTGCTGATAATCCTCAGTTCATTAACCTTAACTGGTTAGGTAATGATAGCACAAATGATTCAGCGGTTAATGAAAGTTTTTTAGATATCATCGCTACTCATTTTACCTACAATGATGAAAAACTATTCTTTAGTATTCAGAATAATGGAGGTGGATTCCCTGTAAGTGAAGCAATTTGGGGACCTTTTTACTCTTATCTATCATTGATTGTTCCAAGTGGTGCTAATGTTGACCCTAATGATATCACTATAACTCCATTTGGCTTGTTATACACTATTAATCAAGCTGGGATTATTCAACCAGGTTTATATAAGATTAATGGCATGTCCATGAATGATATCGAATTTATTGGATCAATTGAAACTACTATTGATGAAACTAATAATCAGCTAACTCTTAGCTGCAATTGGTCTGACCTGTATGCTCAAGAAGAGTTTATGGAATGGTTTGATCCTGAAGATCCTAAGTTCGATACAGCCTCAGGTACTGGTATGATAACTCTTACAGGTGGAATGCAAGATGCTGATTTTACTTATCCAGTTGCTGTTTATTTAGAAGAGTTAGTGTTAGAGCAAGAGGAAAATTCTGTGCCTCAGATAGTTGAGATTAACCCTAATGAAGAAGATGGTTATCTCTATTTTACCTATTTCGACGAAGATGGTAATTTCCCTCTTACTGTTCAAGCAATAATAGATGAAGAAGAGACAATTGAGTTTGAGTCTCAATCAAATGACTTTTCCAATGAAGTTATTTTCAAAAGCACTTCTCCTTCAGATGCTATTCCTGAAAACTGGTATATGCTTACAGTAACAATCTCAGATAATGATATAAATTATGTTGAAGAAACTATATATCCTGTTTATAATCATGATTCAGCTGTCTTTTTCAATCAAAACTCAATACATAACTATCCTAATCCTTTCAATCCTGAAACTACAATAGTGTTCAATATAAAAAAAGCAGGTCAAGTCAAGATAGATATTTTTAATATTAAAGGGCAGATGATTACCTCTTTATCTGATAGATTCTTTTTTGCTGGGCAGCATAAAATTGTCTGGACTGGAGAAGATTCAAATAATGAAGCAGTCCCTTCAGGAATATATCTAATTCGTTTATCAACAGCGAGTGAAAAGATAAATCATAAAGTTATCCTGTTAAAGTAGGGGAATTTGTTATTGGTGCTTCTTGCAGAAAGACTCCGTCAATGAAGATAAACTATCAGGCCCCTTGAGAATCTCTTGAAGCTAAGTTAAAACAAAGGTTACAAATGTTCAGGAGCTAGAGGGGAATAGGGCATAACCATCTTATGTCCCATCTTGTTTTTTATCCAAAAATCTCTACTATGCTTCTTCAACCCCAAGAAATCATAAGACAGCTGTAATCTTCTCTTGACATAAAAACACTTTAAAAATATCCTATTTGATATGTCAAATAATGACTTGAGAGGAAAATTATGATATTAGATTCCAGATATGAAGTTATTGAAGAATTAGGTTCAGGGATATGGGCTACTGTATATAAAGTTAAGGATTTACGAACAGAAAAGATCTATGCCTTGAAGTATTTTAATCAGATTGATGCAAAAGAGTTTTATAAAAAATTACCAGCAAATAATATGCACCATTTAACCCAAATAAATCATCCCAATTTAATTAATATTGTTGATTTTGGAAATATAGGTAAACATGTTTATGCTTTGAGCGAATATTACGATGGACACCCTCTCAATAGATTCCCAGTAAACAGAGATAATATCAATGAACTGTATAATATTGTTACACAGACATGTTATGCCCTTCATGCTCTTCATACGCATGGAATGATTCATAAAGATTTAAAACCTCATAATATACTTTTTAGATTCACTGGCTCAGGACCGCAAATAAAAGTTATGGATTATGGTTTCTCAAAAATCGACCTTGATGGTGATCCACAGAAAGTAACAGGTTCTTTACCTTTTATTGCTCCCGAAGTATATCTTGGCAATGAACCAACTCCTGAGAGTGATTTTTATGCTTTAGGAGTAACATTATATCGCATAACTACAGGTGCTTTTCCATTTTCTATCAAGCAGATTTTAGCTGTTATTCAGGGAAACAAGGACTATTTACTTCCCAAACTTCCAAGACAGGTTAATAGTGATATTCCAGAGGACTTAGAAAAGTTAATTATCCGTTTATTAGAGAAAAATCCAGAAAATAGATTTAGAAGTGTTCCGGATATTATAGATTTTATTAATAAAATTCAGCTAAAAAAATACTCTTTCTCCTATCAGTGGTCAACAGTTAACTTCCTAAAATTCAACAGTTATTATGTGAATGAAGATATCAGTAAGAATTTAACAGAATATCTTGGAGCTGTAGAAAATAATAATGGAAAATTAATCTCATTAGTTGGTGGTAAGGGGCTTGGAAAGGGAGATATTCTAACTCTTTTTAAATATCATATTCTAACAGGAAAATACTATATTTTTGATTACGAGTGTAGTTTAGAACACAATGACCCCTTCTATGCTTTAACAAAAGAGTTTCATACTTCAGTGAGCAAAAACAGGGCATCATCACTCTTAGAAGATGATTTGAATAAGATATCGGATAAGTTTAAAAAGTACTTGTATGAATCTGAAGATGCTGCTAAATTAACAAACTTCTCTAAGGATGATATGTTAGAAGATTTCACTTCTCTCAAGAATTATCTTAAACATTTATCTGAAGAAAAACCCTTAATTTTCATTATTAGACATGCAGAATTGTTAGAGGATAGTAGTATAGAATTTATAAATTTTTGTGCTAATGAAATTTCCACTTCTAAGATAATAATCACTTTATCTTTTAACAATTATAGGCAAGTAAAAAAAATCAATGAAACCGTTATAATTAAGGTTCCTTTTTTAACTTATGAAGAATCCAAAAATTATATCCTTAAATTACTTAAGAGTGATGTTCCTGAAGAAATGTTAAAGAAAATTCATAAGAGAACTTGTGGAAATCCACTTTTCATACAGGAATTTTTAATAGATTTGATTGAACGAAAGAAAATCTGGGATGAGTCTGGATATAACTTTCACTACAACGTAGATTTTGCCATATTACCTGCTTCTATATTAAATTCAATTTATGTACGGATGAGTAATTTATCTGAGGATAGTTATCGGTATTTGATGCAATTAGCAATAGTCCAGACACCACTTAGCAAAGAATTGATTAAGTACTTTTTTGGAATCAATGATCTCCAACTTTATCATTTTATTACCGATGCTTTAAATAATGAGATTTTACAGAAAACAGGTGATTATTATGTTTATACCTTTCCTGAGGCTAAGAAAAGATTTATCCGTGAGTGCTCAAAAGAGAATTTAATTAAATATTCTGAGAAAGTAATAGAATATTTCAAAGACATTGAGATAAATGATATCCAGATATGTCATGGATTAATAGAGAATGCTAAGATTGCTCGAGATTTTGATGCTATAAGAAAGCATAATTTGCGAATGTACTTGCTTAATGAACATAAGCATAATCAAGAGGGAGCATTCGAAAATTTAATAAACGTACTAAAAATCAATATTGTTGATTCTATTACTCATCTTGATAAAAACTTAATTGAAGATGCTAGCTTGATAAGCCAGAAGTTGGATATAGTTGTTTCTCTTAATAAAGCTGAACAATTAGCACGAATAATGGAGGATTATCCTTCTATTTTTGAGAAATACTTGATATTAATTAAAATATATTATCTCTTTGAGGATTTTGAAAAAGCAGTTAGTCTTTTCCCAGTAGCTGATTCTTTAATTAGAACAGCCAAGCACTCTCTTGAGTTAATGTTACTATCAACAAAAATCTATCAAAGATTAGGTAAACAGAAAGAAGTTAAGGAAATATTAGATAAGATTGATTTCACTTCTTTGGATAAAAAATATTATATTCTCTTTAAAGATAGAGAAAGTGTATTCTTGTTCAAAAATGGTAAGTTTATGGATGCAATTTCTATAGAAGAATCATTAATAGAGAAATTTCCATCAACACCTGACAATGATATGATAATTGTTATGGCTATTATCTACAACAATTTAGGTACTTATTATTCTTCAATTAAAAGGTTGGATGAAGCTCAACAATATCTCTCAAAGAGTATCTCTCTGTTTGAGAAATTCAATATTGAGAAACAGTTAGTGCTTATCTATAATAACTTAGGTGATTTGTATCTTAAGCAAGGACTTACCAATAAAGCTTATGAGTTATTTGATAAATCAGAAGGATTACTTGAAAGGAACTATAACTCTTCAACAGCTGTTTTAACCTATATTAACATAGCTGAAGCAAAACTAAAGTTCGGCGATTTTGAAGAAGCTAAGCAATATTTATTAAAAGCAAAAGAAATTTCAGATAAAGTTGATGGTATCAAGAGTGATCCAAGTATTAATAGAAACTTAGCATTAGCTATGAGTAAAACTTCAACTTATAAAGAATATACAGATTTTATTTATTCTAATAATCCTGAATTAAAAGAGTTTAAATTTAAGACTTTAAATCCCTTAGTAAAAACATATTTCTACTTTCTCTATGAAATTACAGCATCAGAGTCTTTAGAAAAGCTCATCTATAATAACTCTCACATAAGTTACAGCAAACTTAAAGAGGAAGAGTTTTATTATAATGCACTCAACCTTTTAGCTATTACTAAGCAGAATTATGAAGTCGCTTATCGTAATATCGAATTTGCCAAGGAGTATGCTCAAACATCTCGTAGTAAGTATGCTTATACAATATTTAGAATCAGAGAAGTTGAATGCCTACTACATATGGATAAGACAGAGGAAGCGGAAGCTATTTATCAAGAAGTGCTTCCTATCTGCCAAGAATATCATTATAAATATTGGGAAAATGTATTAACTCTTCATAAGTGTAAAATTGATTTGTTAAACCCTAATATTCATTTAAGAGAAGTATTGAGAAACTTGATTTCTCTTTCTAAGATTTGTGAAGAAAATAAATATCTCTTAGTTGAAATTAAAGCTTTGGCCTTAATTATACAAGTACTTTACCAGTTTGGGGCTATTGATATAAACTCTGAATATGTGGTTAATTATAAAAAGAAAATTGAGGAATTAGTAGATTTCGATAACTTAGATATGTATAAGGATTTTTTATCCAAGAAACAGTATTTTAGCAAAAAGATAAGTAGCTTTGTCTTTGAAAAGATAAGTCCACGTACTAAACTTACTAAGCTTACTTTGAATAGGAAAATTGCTGAACTTCTCCAGATAAAAGATATGAATCGAATAATCTTTTTCTTTGCTAAATTATTGGATGCTCTAGTAGCTCCAACCTCTTTCACAATAGCTATTTATAATCAAGATATGATGAATTATGAAGAATTCTCTTCGGAGAACTTTGATTTTGATACTATTCAATCAAAAGATTATACTAATTTAATTAAGCGAGCTTTTACCAAAAATGGAGTTGTTACCAAGCAAATAGCTGATAATCATGTGGCTATTATACCTTTACAAATTGAAAAGAATAGGGTAGGTTTTATCTTAGTCCAAGACTGTGGTGATGTCCCTTATACAAAGAATGA
The DNA here is from genome assembly GCA_963692475.1 of Cloacimonadales bacterium (SeqCode). Taxonomy (GTDB): domain Bacteria; phylum Cloacimonadota; class Cloacimonadia; order Cloacimonadales; family JAFGVF01; genus JAEKNW01. The sequence goes on along the minus strand of OY829950.1, from coordinate 320,821 downwards.
GATATTAATCTTGAATAGTATTAGCCTCCAAGCTACAACCATTCTTTTGCGGGTAATTGACTTTATGGAAAATCATAAGAGAATGACTCTTATGTCTCGCTTAATGACAGTTACTAATAAGCTAATAGGTACCTATAGTCTTGATAGATTAGAATATGAAGTTGTGGCTGAGGGGATAAACTTCTTAAATGCTTCTCGTGGTTTCTTTATTCAAATAGAAGATTCAGGAAACTATAAATTTACTATTGCTCTTGATAATGACAATAATATAGTTAAGCAATATACTTCCTTAGATAATAATGCCTTGCTTAAAGTACAGCAATTGAAGACTCCTCTTTATTCAAACAATGTGAGTGAAGATTCTTTTAATAGAACTCGAAAGAATGAGAAGTATCTTCTTCTTTCATATTATTGTGCCCCGGTAATTATTGACAACAAAATACATGGAATAATCTACTTTGACAACTATCTTGATATCCAAAATCAATTATATGTAAATAAGGAGATTATGAAATTATTCTTGCTTCAAGTTAATACAAGTATAAAGAATGCAGTGAGTTATAATAATTTATTCAAGAAAAACATTGAGTTAGTTAAGCTTGATTCTCTCAAGGATGATTTCATCAATATTGTCTCTCACGAGTTAAATACTCCATTAACTAAATTATCAACTTATGTTAGAAAATTAAAAAATAATTTAGTGGAAAATCCAGCAAAAAGAGATGAGTTACTCAAAAATGTTGAGTCAAGTGTTTATAAGCTAATCAACACTACTAATGATATAATTACCTTTAACAAATTTTCAATTACAAGCTCTCTAAACCTTTCTGAAATAGAAATAGATGAGTTGGTTAATCTATGTGTTCAAGAGGCAGGTCCTTTAGCAGAGAAGAGGAAATTGACCATAAAAACTGATATTGAAGAAAATATTCCAACAATCTTTGGAGACTGGGAATCAATCACAATTATGCTTAATCAGGTAATTTTAAATGCTATAAGATTTACTAATGATTTTGGCGAAATAAGTATTGGAGTTAGAAGGTCATCTTTCCAAAATGAGAGAATAAATAATCAAGAATCAGTTATTATTTATGTGAAGGATAACGGTATAGGAATACCAGAGAAAGAGTTAGATAATGTATTTAAGAAATTCTATGAACTAAATGATATATATGCACATAAATCAGGGACTATTGAATATCGTTCATCAGGTCTCGGCTTAGGATTATCGACCTGTAAAAGAATTGTTGATCTTAACAAGGGTCAAATTTGGTTACAGAGTAAAGAACATGAAGGAACTACTGTCTTCATTTCATTAGCTATATTCAAAAAGAAACAAGATGATAAAAATCAATCCTGATTTAGAGAAAAAATTAGAATTATTACCTGATAACCCTGGCGTCTATTTGTGGAAAGACAAAGACAAAGAGGTAATCTATGTTGGTAAAGCAAAGAATCTAAAAAACAGGATTAGGTCCTATCTTCAAGATGCTAAAGATAGAAAAACTCGCCAACTTCAAAGGCATATTTATGATTTAGATTATATTGTTGTCTCCAGTGAGTCGAATGCCCTTATCTTAGAAGCTACTATGATTAGGAAATATTCTCCTCGTTATAATGTAATGCTAAAAGATGATAAGAGATATCCCTTTATTAAGATTACTAATGACCCTTATCCAAAAATAGAGAAAACTAGGACATTAGTCAAGGATGGTTCAAGTTATTATGGACCTTATTCTCGTTTTCCAGATATTCGGAAAATTCTTTCTCTCTTAGAGTGGATATTTCCCCTTAGAAATTGCAACAGGACTATTCCCAAGGATGAGATTAAATATCAAAAAGCATGTATCAACTATCAATTAAAAAAGTGTTTAGCTCCGTGCATTGGCAAGATATCCTTTCAAGATTACAGTAAATTAGTCAAGAATGTTAAGGATTTCTTGCAAGGTAAGCACTATTCATTGATGAACTCCTTAAAAGAAGAGATGGAGAAGGCTTCTGAAGAACTTAGATTTGAATTAGCTGCTGAGCTTAGAGATAAAATTAAAGCTTTAGAGAAGTTCTCAGAGAAGCAGAATATGTTCTTTTCTGATTTGAAAAACCGTGATATTGTAGCTGTCTATCGTGAAGAGTCAATTGCTGCTGCAGTGGTACTTAAAATGGTAGAAGGAAGAGTAAACAATAAAGAACTTTATCCTCTCAAGAATGTAGAAGATGAATCTGATGGAGAACTTCTTTCCTATTTTATTACTGATTACTATTCCCAAAAAGATGAACTTCCAGATGATATTATAGTTTCAACAGAGCCAGATGACTTGGAAACACTGAATGTTTGGCTCAAGAACAAGATTAAAGTTCCCCAAAAAGGTGAGAAGAATAATCTTGTAGTAGTTGCTCGTAAGAATGCTTTTATGTATGTAGAGGATAAGAAGTTACAAGGTATTAGAAGCAAGAATAGAACAATCTTCTCTGTTCAAGAGCTTAAAGATGTTCTCAAGCTGGACAAGCTTCCCCGCAAAATGGTTTGTATGGATATTTCTACTATTCAAGGGGAAGATACTGTCTCCTCTGCTGTTTATTTCGAAAATGGGAAGCCCCTAAAAAAGAACTATCGTCACTATATTATTAAGAGTGTAACAGGGCAAGATGATTTTGCTTCCATGGCTGAAACGATAACCAGATTCTTGAATGGCTGTCGGGAAAATAGTGATATGACACCAGACTTAATAGTTATTGATGGAGGAAAGGGGCAATTAAATGCTGCTAATGAAATCCTCAAAGATTATAGAGAACTCAATGTTCAGCTTATCTCTTTAGCTAAAAGAGTTGAAGAGGTCTATATCCCAAATCATGAAGAATCTATAATCTTACCTAAAACATCATCAGCCTTAAAACTCCTAACTCATATCAGAGATGAATCACATCGATTTGCTATTACTTTTCATCGTAAACGTCGATCAGCAAGAACACTGATAAGTCAACTTGATAATATTAGTGGTGTCTCAGAAAAACTTAAATTCCTTTTGTTAAAAGAATTTGGCTCTGTAGAAGTTATTAAAAATGCTTCTGTAGAAGAACTTATGATGATTAAGGGCATAGGGGAGAATACTGCTAAGAATATAATAGAATCTTTAACAACTTTAGAAGCTGATATTCCTAATAATAACTAAATATTTATCCTGTCGATAGGGGTAGGGGAGCTACCATTACTGACTCCCCTACCCCTATCGACAGAAGAGGTCTTATCTCATATTTGCTGCAATTTGTTTCTGATGATGAGACTTTTTTTTCTATCTACCTGATACCCACTCTACTTGAGAGAGAGCCTAATATAATTCAAAACAATAGTAAGCAAGCATGTCCCTTAGTAAATGCATTAGTCTTTTCTACAAGATCATAATATGTGTATTGAATTTATATATCTTCACTATCATGTGTCTGTTGGCTCTCAGCTCAGTGGATGGCATATAGATGCCAAATAAACCCCTAATAAACCCCTAATAAACCCACAATAGACCATCTGACATAAAGCAGATAATATAGGATTAGATTTGCCAAAAAACAAGACTTAATGTTGGATGTTAACTGGAAATTCAAAAAGATGTGGTCTATTTATGAAATTTACACCAGACTTGAGCTTAAGCCTTAAATTTTAGTCAAGTTGAAGCTTATTAAAAGACTGGGTTTTGGTTAAAAAAATAGATGTTCATTCTTTAAACCCAAATAATGCAGTAGATCTTTTAGAATAGCACTATATTAATTTGCTAAAGCATTTTACATAATTTCTCAGAGTATATATATTATACGCTGATAAATTCTGTAAAACCTTAATGCACCCCCTGTGTCCCCCTCAAAAAAGGGGATAAGAATCTGCACTCTTCTGCAAAGCTCTACTGCACCATTCGGGTTAAAAGGCCCTATTAATATGAGAAGATAACTCCCGAGTTAGGTAGAATCCAATTATCTTGACCACTTTCCACGCTTATAATATTCTGATTATCAATAATATCAGGATATTTAGATTCTCCAGAAAAGAGAGTAACAGTTTCGACTTTACTAAGTGTAGAAGGGTATTCAAAGCTTATTCTTACCCCCTTAGTTGGCTCAGAGATAAATATACTAAGCTGGTGAGAATCAATAGGATATAGTGTCTTTGTTTTAATACTGAAGTTACATTTTTTTCCAATAAACTGAGAATAAAGATCATTTGAACAATGAAACTCAATAACTTTTGTATCTTCTTTTTGACTTATATTAGCAGGAATATCATTAATCGTAACTTCCTTAATGTCAAAAGATTGTGATGAAAGTGTTAAATTAGCTGTTAGTAACCACCGATATTCAACTTTAGGATTTCTAAAATAATGGTCTAAGGTTTGGGAATCAGAAGCACAGGCAATGATGAAATTACTATGATTAAGCACCTTAGAATAAGTTAATTCTGTATCAACAAGATAGAAGTCTGGATATTCTGGAGATATGGAGAATTTTATCTTATGATTAAACATAGTGCGATAAGAAATATTATTATCAGATTCTTTTATGAAGTCATTAATGATTTCAGAAAAGAGTACTTGTGATATTTCACTACTATTTATCCTTGTTTTTAAGGCATTTTTGATAATTAGAGAAAGCTTATTAGCTGAAAAGTCAGGTGAGTAGAATTCTCTTCTTAAGCGTGGTTCAATAGCAATAATATTGCGGTCATAATAATAGTATCTCTTAGCTCTTTTTCCTGTCTGAGTTGCCAGCTCATAAGGAGAACCATCATAAAGTTGAGCTAAATCTTCAATCCTGAGAGATTGAGCTCCATAGAGAGTAACCTCTTGTTCCAACTGAGGATTATCTAAGTCACTAATATCAACTATAATCATATCCATAGTTACTTTACCTAAGATAGGCAAGACTTTATTGTCGCAAAAAACTCTTCCCTTATTAGATAGCTGGTAGTTATAGCCATCAGCGTAACCGATAGGAAGGATAGCATAAGTAAGATTCTTTTTTGCTTGATATGTAAGATTATAGCCAATAAACTCACCCTCTTTAGCTTCTTTTATCTGACTAATTTTGGTGATAAATTTCATTACTGGCTTGAGTTTAATTTTGTTTTGAAGAGGAGCATGTGGATAAATTCCAAAGGACAAAATGCCAATCCTAACTAAATTCATTCTATCGAAATCATAATTTATTAGTGCACAGCTATTTGAACAATGTAGATAACTTGGGTTTAAGTCAGGAAATTCTCTAAAAAGTTTATCTAAAGTCGAGCAAAATACTTGGTATTGCAGATTGGTAAATTCTTGATTACTCTCACTTTCGGCAAAATGGGTAAAGATGCCATCAATAAGAAGATTAGTAAGCTGAGTTAGTTCATGGAAAAAGCTTACTGTCTCATCAGCCCGGATGCCAGATCGGTTCATACCTGAGTCGATGTTAAGATGAATCTTAAGAAGCTTATTCTTTAACTTAGCATAGTTATTTAACTTTTTAGCAAAAGAGAGGTCATTCACAGTAGGAGTAAGTTCGTGATCTACTATGTTCTCAATCTCAGATTCTAAAGAGGGGGAGAGGATAAGAATGGGGGCAGAAATGTTGTTATAGCGGATTAAGAGAGCTTCGTCAGCATTAGCGACACCTAACATACTAGCACCATTAATCAAGGCTTCTTTGGCGATTTGGAATGCTCCATGTCCATAAGCATCAGCTTTGATTATTTGCAAAAATTGCTGATTAGGTTTGAGGAAATTCTTTAGCTCTGTTAGATTATGCTCGAAGTTACTTAAATCAATTTCTATCCAAGCTCTTTCTTCATTTAGGTCATTATCAGGTATGCTTATCTTATTCATTTTTTACTCTAAAAATATGAGGCAGCAATTTCTGCTAATTTTGAACGTTCGCCTTTCATCAAGGTAATATGTCCAACTAAGTTCTCATTCTTCATTTTTTCTACTGCTATGGAAAGTCCGTTGGATTCAGAATCTAAATAAGGGATATCAATTTGGTGGGGATCACCAGTAAGGACAATCTTAGTATTTTCACCGGCTCTGGTAATTATCGTTTTCATCTCGTGAGGAGTCAAGTTTTGGGCTTCATCAATAATCATAAATTGATTTGGTAATGACCGACCTCTAATATAAGTAAGAGGCTCTAATTCTAAGAAATTAAAATCTAAGTAATCATTAATAGATGGGTGTTTCTTACCAAAGATTTTCCCATTATCTTGGTGATTATATTCATTATGTCCTTGTATCAAGATTTCCATATTATCATAAATTGGTTGCATCCACGGAGTGAATTTATCATCCTTAGAACCAGGTAAATAACCTAAATCTTTTCCGAGAGGGGAGATGGGGCGGGAAACTACTAATCTGTTATAAGTATCATCTTCAACGACTTGATTTAATCCTGCAGCTATAGCAATCAGAGTTTTGCCTGTCCCTGCTATACCTGATAGAGAGACTAATCTAATAGAGGTATCTAAGAGTAAATCTAATGCCATAGCTTGTTCATCATTACGAGCAAAGATACCAAAAATCTCTTGTCCTGTATAATATTTTAAAGGGAAGAATTTATCCTCATTCTGGGAATATCTAAGAAGAATCTTATGCTTAGCTTCTGGCAGACTATCAACAATTTTTAGAAAATGATTGGGGGGTACATTGCCAATTTTATTAGAATAATAACCCTTTTGCTCAATTTTCTCTATCTGCTTTTTTGTAGCTTTTATGGTAGTGAATCCGCTATAGATATCTTCAAAGTTTACTTTTTCTGGTTCATAATTTTCGGCTTTAATACCAAGACAATCTGCTTTGATTCTGACATTAGCATCTTTGGAAACCAAAATCACATCCCTGTTAGGATACTCTTTCTGGAAAAAGGCTGCAGTTCCAATAATCCTATTGTCATTATTATCAAGTAATTGAACTCCATCAATATCAAGGTCTGCGGAGAGGATGGTTACTTGCACAATACCACCTTTATCTGTAACTACTCCATCTTTAAGTGACCCTTTTATTCTCAACTTATCTAAATATCTTCCGATTAGACGGGAATTTCTACTTTTCTCATCAACCCCTTTTTTGAACTGATCAACCTCTTCAATTACAGTCATAGGAATGACAACTCTATTATCAGAAAACTTAAACATAGATTCTGGGTCATGTATAAGTACATTAGTGTCTAAAACAAATATCTTTTCCATTCTACCTCTTAAAAGAATGTCTTAAATAAATCATTAATGTTATTAATCTTCACACAGTAGGAACTTAGCTTTTTGGAGACATCTGCTTTGTCAGATACAAGAACTTTCTCGAATCCTAATCTTATGGATTCCTTTATCTTATCATTAATTCCTTTAGCTACTCTGATTTCACCATTGAGCCCAACCTCTCCTATAAATACAGTATTCTTAGGGATTGGAATATCAGTAAAGCCAGAGAAGATAGCAGCTACAACAGCCAAATCCATAGCTGAATCCTTGCTTTTGAAACCACCGATGATATTTATGAATACATCATTTGAGCTTACTGGTATGCCTGTATGCTTCTCTATAACAGCTAAAATCATAGCTAATTTCTTTTGCTCGTATCCTACTGATACTCGTTGAGCATTACCAAAATTAGTTTTATTAAGTAAAGCTTGAATTTCGATGAAGAAATTACGGGAACCTTCACTAACACAAGAGATAACATCTCCTGAATGATTCTCATTTCTGCTTAAGAATATTATAGACGGGTTAATTACTTCAGTTAAACCTGTAGCATTCATTTCAAAGATACCAATCTCATTAGTTGAACCAAATCTGTTCTTTGTGGTTCTTAAGATTTTGAAGAATCCCTCTTTCTCACTTTCAAAATACAGAACTGTATCCACCATGTGCTCAATTGTTTTAGGTCCGGCAACTAAACCATCTTTGGTAACATGGCCAATAATTATAGTAGGAATGTTGTCTCTTTTAGCAATCTTAGTAAGATAAGAACTGCATTCTCTAAGCTGAGTGACAGAACCTAAGTAATTATCAATCTCTGCAGAATAAACAGATTGGATAGAATCAATTATTAAAACATCTGGCTGATATTCAGAAATTGCAGAATCTATCTGTTCAATGTTATTATGACAGAGTAGAAAAATATCATTAGAATTTATTTTTAATCTTAAGCTTCTTAATTTAATTTGCTCCTTACTCTCCTCGCCAGAAACATAGAGTATTTTCTTATTCTGCTGAGCAATCTTGGCAGCAACCTGTAACATTAAAGTAGATTTACCTGTTCCTGGTTCTCCTCCAAGAAGAATAACCATTCCAGCAACAAATCCACCACCTAAAACACAATCAAACTCACTAAATCCACTCTTAAGTCTATCCTCTAAACTAACTTCGATATCATTAAGATTTGTTACACTTGGTAGGTTTATTGAAGACTTACTATTTATGCTTTTACTTTTCTTATTTTTACCGATAATTCTGCTTACTTCTTTAAAGGAATTCCACTCCCCACAAGCAGGACACTTACCAGCCCATCCAGCTGATTCATAACCACAGTTGTTACAGACATAACCCTTAGACATTTTCTTTCCTTTTCATAATCTCCTTATTTGAGCTCATTAATAAAGCAATATGTTTTGATTTTTTTGATGATTCTAAAGCTATTTTTACTGTCATAGTCAATGGTACTGCAAGTAGCATACCTGCGAATCCAAAGACCCAGCCCCAAAAAAGTAAGGAAATGAAAACAACAATTGTAGATAATCCTAAGCTATAACCCATTATTCTTGGTTCTAAGATATTACCAATAATTATGTTAGTTACAAAATACCCAAGAGCTACAAGTCCTGCATAAGCTGGTCCTAATTGGACTAAGGCTAATAAAATAGCTGGTAAGGAGGCGATAATAGAACCAATCGTAGGAATGAAATTCAAGAGGAAAGCTATTAATCCCCAGAGAAGAGGAAAATCTAATCCCAAAATTGCCACCCAAAATGTAATAATTATACCTGTAGCTAAACTGATAAGAGTCTTGAAACCAATATATCTTCTTAAGCTCAATAAAAACTTATTAACTGATTTCTTAGTATCAGGATTTGCTTCAGCAAGTAAGTTAAGTTTGTATTTGAAGCTTCCAGTTTCAATTAGCATAAAAATCATAGCTATCAAGATTAAGAAAATATTTTTAAATATACTTTGCAGACTACCTAAGATGAAAGTTGACCAGCTCATGAGAGTCGAAGGAGAAATAAAGCTTGCTATTTCCTTGCTGATATCCCTCATTGTGACACCAGCAATATCTGCAGTATCTGCAGTATCACCTAAATCATGTAGGTCTTGGTCTATGAATGTATCGTTATACCATTCTGTGAGATTCTTCTCATAAGTGCCTGTCTTTTGAGTGAATTCATTAATTGAATTACCAACCACCGTGCCTATTAAGGCTATTATCCCTATGACAATTACTACAACAATTATGAGGGCTAAAGGCTTAGGGACTTTCTTCTTGATTAACCATTCCATAGGATAAGCAACTACTGAAGCTAAGAATAATGCTAAGATTAACGGTACTAATATAGATTGTGCTTGTTGCATTCCATATATCATAACAATAATTGCAATTATACTGAGAAAACTTTTTATTCTCGATAACTGATAAGAAATCTCTTTTCCCAAATTGCCTCCGGATATTTTTTTTGTAAGAATGGGAACATATATTTTTTAGTCAAGTAAAACTTGAATCTGGGTTTTGTTAGGTAATACAAGTCCTTAATATTTAACCCAAATAATGCAGTAGATCTTTTAGAATAGCACTATATTCATTTGCTAAAGCATTTTACATAATTTCTCAGAGTAATATATATTATACGCTGATAAATTCTGTAAAACCTTAATGCATTCCCTGTGTCCCCCGCAAAAAAGGGGATAAGAATCTGCACTCTTCTGCAAAGCTCTACTGCACCATTCGGGTTTAACCCAAATAATGCAATAGATCTTTGAGAATAGCACTATATTCTTTTGCAAAAGTAACTTACATAATTCTTCCGAATATATATATTATATGCGTCAGAATTCTGCAAGCTATTTTGCTAAAAGAATTTGCACTCTTCACTAAAGTCTATTGCACCATTTGGGTTTAAGATTGCATCATTTTTATAGTTCTTTAGGATTGCCTCCCTAATATCTTTTTGTTACTAAGGAGAAGTATTATATATTCTCAATATTTATAATGCTGACTTGCTATCTACTGAAAGAACTTGATTGATGACATTCAATAGTTCTATCTTCTTATAAGGTTTTCCTAAATAATAATCACAACCTTCGGCAAGAATTCTCTCCTTGTCACCGTACATAGTATAACCAGTTACAGCTATAACAGGAGTATTAGAGTTTATTGTATCTTTCTTGATGATTTTTGTAGCAGTTAAACCATCAATTCCTTCTCCTAGATGAATATCCATCAAAATTATATCATATTTCTTCTTCTTAGCTAAGATGACAGCAACTTCACCGCTTATTGCTAAATCTGTCGAGAATTTATTCTTGAGAATAGAAATGACTAATTTTTGATTAATTAGATTATCTTCAACAATGAGGACCTTTAATTTATCAAACTTATCATTAAAGGAGATGTCCTCTTGGATTTGTTCAAATTCCCTAACAAGGGATTTATTATAAGTACTAAGAGGTAGTGTAATTGTAAAAGTTGAACCTTCTAATATTCTACTCTTAATGCTAATCTCTCCAGACATTAAATCCATAATTCGTTTAGAAATAGTTAGACCTAAACCCACTCCTTCATAAGCTCTGTTATAACCTTCACTTGCTTGTCTAAACTCAGAGAAGATGATTTTAAGAGATTCTTCAGGAATACCTATTCCAGTGTCTTCAATTTCAATTATTATTTTATCTGCTTGGGAAGAACATAAAAGCCTTATTCCCCCTTGATGAGTGAACTTTAGAGCATTATTAAGTAGATGAATCAATGCTTGTTTGAAAAGTTTTTCATCTAAGTCACCGTATATATTTGGTTCAATTTCAAAGGAACATGTTAAATTCTTACTCTTAAATTGCTCTTCAAAAAGGAGATAAATATCGCTGATAACCTTGCTAACATTGATAGTTTTAAGGTTAACAATTGTTTTATTGTTGATGTCTTCTAATTGAGTTAACAGCATTATGGAATCTAATACATGGTTAAGTCTTACTGCAGATGAGTAAATCATATTTGCCATATTTCCAGTTTCATAATCAGGACTTTTTTGTTGCAGTAATTCAGAAAAACCTACGATACCATTTAAAGGAGTTCTAAATTCATGACTTATATTTTTAAGCAAGTTTGATTTAAGTTGGTCTGAGCTAAGAGCTTTTTCTCTTTCAGCTCTTAACGCATTTTCAAGTTTTATTCTATTGTGAATATTTACAAGTAGTTCAGCAAAAATAGCAAGAATGGACCTTTCTGATGAAGAATATTCATATTTAGATTTAACAGAATCAAATCCTGTAAAACCAACACATTGATCTCCCATCATAAGTGGTATAGTTATAAGACTTTTGATATCTTGCTCCCCGAGCATTTTTTGCACATTAGGATAGTCAGATACTTCTTCTAAATCATTAATAATAATTGTTTGACCTTGCTTATGCATCTCTGGCCAATATTCCATTGCTTCAAGAGGAACAGCTTGGAGATTATCTTTCTCTGAACTTATTCCCTCAGCAACCCACTCGTAAGTATTTGTACTAATTTTTTTATTCCAATCATAAGTGAAAATGTAAGCTCTATCAGCGTGTACGAATTTTGCAATTTTAGCCAAAGTTATATTTATAGATTTTTCAATATTTTCCGTAGGTATATTGATATAATCCACAGCTATACTCGTGAGTAATGATAGAAGTTCTAATTGATGCTCAAGCTTCTTTTCAATTTTATATTCTTTAGTGATATCTCTCAAATTAGCAATTATAGCAAATGGTTTACCAGATTTATCTCTGAGGAATTTTGAATGAATTGAAACAATGATGATATTTTTATTTTTATCATAGAGAGCTAAAGAATTTATGTTTGATCTGTTCTTGTTTGCGCAATTTTCATCTTTTATTAATTCTTCCCTTATAGCTTCTTTGATTTCTTTAACTGCACGTGGTGTGTAACGATCTTCAATACTTAAATTTAGATATTCTTGAACAGTAAATGAGGTAAGTCTTTCGATTGAAGGGCTGACATAAGTAATATTGAAGTCAAAATCAGCTGTGAAAACAACATCAGTCATATTATCAGTGATTTGCTTTAATTTTTCTTCTCTACTCTCTAAATAATGATTTAAATTAGTAAGTTTAATCTGAGAATAAGCTAATTCTGAAATAATTTTTATGAAGTCAGAATAAAATTCAGCAACTTGGATAATTTCATTTCTATTAAGGATAGGAACTTTTTCTAAAGCTTGAAGATAAGCATCAGTATCAAAATTATATTTTTTAGCTTGCTGAATAAAAGTGTTTTTATCAATAACTTCATCATCAAAAAAGAACTGACCAATAAAGAGATTTGCTACATGAACATCTTCTACAATGATAGGTGTAACAAGATCATTCATATTATTCAAGCATTTATAAATTCTGATTTCACCTTTTTTTAAATCTTTTGTTAAAGCTATATCACTCTTAGTACATACTTCTTCAGATGCTTTATATAAGCGATGGAATTTACCACAAATGTCAGTCATACCTATAGAAGTAAGAATAACCCCATCTCCATCAACTATGCCAATAGGAATTTTATTGAATCTGTAGAATATTTCTAACAACTTTTTGAGTCTATCTACATTGATTAATTTCTGTAAGGATAATTTATCATTCACTAATGATGGTGCTTGAGATGTTTTAAATACAATGTTCTCCTGACTGCTTATATCTTTTATATTTGCAATAATTCCTTCTATATCCTTAATATTAAGACAATTCTTACCAGTTATCTCAACTTGGATTAAGTTGCCATTCTTTTTAATTAGTCTGCATGTATCTGTTATGGTAGCATTATCTTGTTTTTTTAGTGATTTTAAGTCATCTATGATACGAGGTAGATCATTTCGATATATTACATCAAATGGATGTAAATCCAATGGTAAATAAGGAGAATAACCTAACATTTTCTTTAATTTAGGACTGGAAAAAAAAGCCTGAAAATCTTTATTGAGAATACATATTCCGTCAGTAGTATTTTCTGTAAGATGAGAATATTTTACTAAATTGTTTTTTAATGCTTCAAAGTTTAAACTATCAAGGCTTGGGTAGGAGAGAGAAAATTTTGCTTCATTTAATGATAGAGGAGTAAATTTTAGGTTTATGTATTTATCTAAATCTGCAATAAATAACTTTTCTTCAACTTTTCTATTGTTATTCAGTATTTTATTGTATTTTATCAGATTATTAGGGGAGAAGAGTTCAGCTAAGATTGATACAAACTCTCGCGGGAATGTCTCTTTCTCAAAGAATATTTCTTTTTTTGTATTAGCTTCAATAGCAGAAAGTGATGAGATTTGGTAGGAATAAGCAGAGCGAGAATCAACAATGAATTGTAAGTTGAACTCATACAGTAAATAGCGAACATCTTCTTTTTCAGACTTTATATTATTCATCATTTTCTGACCTTTCTTTGTAACATTTATTATACTATCTAATTCTTATCTATATCAATCTAATAACTGAATAATTATATTATTTTAAGATTATTATACGATGTCAATAAAAAAATGACAGACTAAAAGAAATTACTAATTTAACTTTTAGTTTAACTTAGAACTCTATCCAAAATCTCTAATAGCTGATTTTTGTTATAAGGTTTTCCTAAATAGTGGCTACAACCTGCCTTGAGAATTTGCTCTTTATCCCCCAGCATAGTGTAGCCTGTAACAGCGATAATAGGTGTATGAGAATATCGAAGATCATTTCTTATTATCTTAGTTACTTCCAGTCCATCAAGCCCTTCCCCGAGATGAATATCCATCAAAATAGCATCATATTGCTTGTTGGTAATCATCATAATAGCAGTTTCACCATTAAAAGCAGAGTCAGTATTGTAATATTTACTGAGAATAGATTTTGCTAATTTTTGATTAACTTTATTGTCTTCTACAATTAGAATAGTAGGTTTATCATAAATAGCAGAGGTGATATCTTCTTGGGTCAGTTTATTCTTTGCTACATTCCCATTAGACTTTTCTGCTTCATCAGCTTGGAAGTTATGTGAAATGAAAGGAAAGGCAATAGTAATTTTTGTGCCAACTCCAAATTCACTTTCTAAAATTATCTCTCCTTGCATAAGTTCTATAGCTCTTTTAGCTATTGGCAAGCCTAAACCACATCCTTCATATGCTCTATTAAGTCCTTCACTAACCTGCCTAAAGTCATTAAAGATTATTGCTTGAGCCTCTTTGGGTATGCCTATTCCAGTATCTTCAATATTTAGTTTAACTCCACTATTATCTTGGGAATTATAACAAGATATCTTTATTGAACCATGCTGAGTATATTTTATTGAGTTATTAATGATGTGAGTAATAGCTTGTTTAAAGAGATTATCATTAATTTTCACGAAAATATCTGGTTGAATATCAATAATTAAATCTAAACCATTTTGCTCTATCTGTCCTTTGAACTGTTGGCTTAACTCCTTCATCAAATTTGTTAGATTGATTATCTCAAGATGAATCATTTTAGTCTCTGAGAGTGATTCTAATTGCGAAAGTAACATGATTGAATCTAAAACATAGTTTAATCTAATTCCAGAAGTGAGGATCATATTAGCCATTTTTTGATACTCTGAATCAATAGGCTTATTCTGTAGAAGTTCTGATAATCCAATAATCCCATTGAGTGGAGTTCTGAACTCATGACTTATATTTTTTAACAAGTTTGATTTGAGTTTATCTGATTCGGTAGCTCTCTCTTTTTCCTTTACTAACTCTTTACTTAAATCTATTCTATTTTGAATATTAACTAAAAGATTGGCAAATATCTTGAGGACAGTGATTTCATTTTGTGTGTAATGATTATAATTATCAACAGAATCAAATCCCACAAATCCAATGCACTCATTATTATTCATCAAAGGAACAGAAATCAAACTCTTGATATTTTGTTTTTCCAGAAATTCTTTTCTATCATCAGTTATAGCAAGCTCTGAAACATTATCAATCTGGATTATTTTTCCAGCTCTGTGATCATCATTCCATTCTTGCATTACTATAATTGGAACATCCTGTAGATTATCAATTTCAGGGTTAATACCCTCGTTGCACCATTCATAGGTATTAGTAGTAGTTCCTTTCTCCCAATCATAGCTAAAAATATAAGCTCTATCAGCCTTAGCAAATAGAGCAAATTCTTTTAATGACTTAGATATTGAATCATTTATGTGCTCTATCGGAATATTAATGTACTGCATGGCAATTGAACTTAAAAGTGATTGAAGTTGTAACTGCCTATTAAGTTTCTCTTCAGCTCTTTTTCTTTCTGAAATATCTCTTGCTGATCCAATAATCCCAATGGGCTGGTTATTTTCATCTTTCAAAAGTTTAGCATGTACTGATAGATCAATCAAATGTCCATTTTTATGATATTCTTGAATTTCCATCAAAACAGCTTGGCTTTCATCTTGTGATTTTTCAAGAGCTTTTTGTAATGTTCTTTTTAAAATTTTTATAGAAGTTGCAGGAAATTTTTCCTGAAGGCTCTTTAGTTTATACTCTTCTGGGGTTATTCCGAACATTTTCTTAACTGATGGACTAATATAATTGACGCTTAAATCAAGGTTGTAGATAAAAAAGGCATCAGTCATATTATCTGTGATTTGCACTAGCTTCTCTTCTCTTAATTTAAGTTGGTTGGCAGTTCTGGCTTGTTTAATTTGGGCATAAGAAAGAGCTGTTATCTTGCAGAGTAAATCTCGGTAATAGCTTGAAACTTTGATTAACAGTTTCTTTTCCAATACAGGTAAAGAGTAATAAGCTGCAATGTAAGCATTTTTATCAAAGTTATAAATATTTGCTTGATGTCGTAATATCTCTTCATAATTAAACTTATCATCAGCTAATCTGAATTGGCAGATATCTAATGAGGCAATCTGTTCTCCTCCAACATATATTGGACAAACAAAATTCCAGATGTTATTGAGGCATTTATATAATCTACTTTCACCAAATTTTAGACTCTTAGTATTGCTTAAATTACTTCTAAAGCAATTATCAAGAGAATTCATTATAATTGAATGGAAATCTTTACATAAATCAGACATTCCGATAGAGAAGAGAATATTGCCATTTTTATCTATTAAGGTGATTGGGATATTAGTAAATTCATGAATTGTATAGAATAAATCTTTTAGCTCATCTATGTCAATTAAATCAGATAATTCTAAATCAGACAATTTACCTTCTGGAGCAATAATAGCATTTAGTTTTTTCTGAATCAATGTCTGGCTCTTTGTGAGTTTTTCTTCAGCCTTTTTCAGAGCAGATACATCATTTACTACTGCTAATACTTTTTTTTCATCAATTATCGAAAGATGGCATTCAAAATATCCTGTTTCGCCTGATTGTTTTTTTAATTGATAAGAAAGTGGCTCAATTTCTCGGTGATGCTTTAACTGCTGTAATTTTGTAATTAGCTTTCGAGAAAGGTACTCAGGGAACATAGATGAGAACTTTTTACCTAAAAACTGATCTGGTGAAAATGCTAGATTATTGTTATTATATGACTTGAAATCAATAAATGTTCCTTCGTAATCTATAACAAAGAGGAGATTAGGAATTGCTTTAAAAAGAGATTCTAAATATAACTCATTTTCGATTAGTTTTTTTTCAATAGAGTTGTGTTCTGTCACATCAATTGCATTAATAACAAATCCATTGATTCCTTCTTCTTCAAGCATGTTCTTTGCTAAAAAATGCATTACTATATAGTCATTGTCTTTATTTAATATTCGAATATCTGATCTGATTTCTTGGGTTGGATCATCTCGTAAAGTATTAATCATCTCTAAGGCTAATTGTTGATCTTCGGGATGGACATACTTTATTGCATCATTGAACTCTTGGCTATCATTCTCAATACCTAATATTCTTTTTGCTTCTTTATTGAAAAATATTATATTGAAATTTTTATCAAAAATTAGCATTAAATCAAATGTGTTATCTAATATTTTTGCATAATTGGGAGACCTTTCTTTAACTGTAGAAGTCATTACTCTTGAAGGAACTGTAATAATGCTAATACCCAATAAATTGTTAGAAATTGGTTTTACTTTTAGTATTAATTGCTTTTGGATAAATTGGCAATATTGCTCAAATTCCATAAAACTGTTATTTATTAGTGCATTATAATAAGATTTAAGTTTATTAAGAGAAAAAAGTTCTTTTTCTAAGTTTTCACAGTATTGAGAATCTTCATTGTCGCCTTCAGATATACTTGAAAACATTTTCTGAAATCTTTGATTCGTGTAGAGAATTTTGTAAGAATAATTTTTGGTATTATTTTTAATTATTCTAATCTCGCAATATCCTATTGGAAGTAAATCCATATCAATATCATGCTTTTCTCTCATCAATAAATTCCTTAGTTAATGTTTCAATAATAAATTTTAAAATATCTCTCAATTTAGCTTGTAACTATTTTACTATTACAAGAATAATATGTCAAACTTTTTTTATGTAATTTCTATTTATGATGAAAACTATTCACTTAAGATATAAAATACCAATTATTTAGCAATAACCTGAAGCAATAAATAGAGTAAAGATAAGGGAGTCCTTGTCTTTACTCTATTTTAATACTACTATCTTCTTTTCAATATCACTCTTGTAACTCTCACATTCAAATGACGATGTCTTATCGTGTAACAAACGAGTGCGCTTATTTAACGGTTAGAAATAGCTTTTGTTAAAGCTCTAAAAAATTGAGTGGAGATTTAACTCTCCACTCAATTTAGGTCTGTTATTGTACTGCTTTTATACGATAGAATTTCCTTTGAGAATCTATACTAATAACCCACGAAATCCTATTTCTAAATCTAATAGAGTTATCAATAGTTTTTCTTGAAGAAGTTAGTGAGAAGTCAGAAACAAGAGCAGGGTCTCCAAGGAAACTGCCCTCAGCTGAAATATCTGTAAATTCTCCGTCAGGGAAATCAGAGGCAAATATCTTATATGATGTAGCTCCTAGGACGGCATCCCATGATATAGTTATCTGATTATCCAGAGATGATATTGAAACATTGTTAGGGATTTCAACTGCTTCAACTAAGTTATATAATTCTTCAATTTCTTCCTCATATAGGGCTCTATTATATATTCTTAAATCATCTATTTTACCTTGATAATAACCATCAGAAGCCCAATTTGACCTTCCAATAAAGTTATTAGTTCTCAAGATATTATTTGGAATTCCGATATTATCTTGACCTATTAAAACATTATCTTTATATACTTTAGCATTTCCAGCTGCATCAACCTGAGCTACCCAAAAAGTCCAAGCATCTAGATCAATTACATTAGGAATCCTGATATTATCAGAAGAAGAGCCTCTATATACTTGAAATTGAAGTGAATTTTGTCCTAAGGCTGCCGGAGTCAAAATAATGTTATCAGATTGGCTTCCGTTACCAAAGTCGATGATTCTAGACCATCTGCTAAATGATTCTTGATATGACCAATAGGTTAATGTAAATCCATTAGTAAAATCAGCAAATCCATCAGGACAATCAATATAATCATCTAAACCATCAAATGCGTAAGCAGAATCTTCATTTCCGAATCTGTCTGTTGTTAAGCTTGCTCCATAGACATCAGCATCTAAATCATTTTCACTTTGGTCATCTGCATTATTATTGAAAGGATAATAGGCATACAAACCGTTTTGAATATCTACATTATAAATATAAATATAATTCTGATAAATACAAGTATCGCTCTCTAAGTCATCATTACTAACTGTTAATACAACACTATAGTATCCGGGTTGAGAATAAGAGTGAATAGGGTTTTCTTCATAGGAATCTATAAAACCATCATTATCAAAGTCCCATTCCCAATAATTTATATTACCTGGAGAATTACTGGTAAATTGAATACTCTCATTAACCGGAGCTTGAGTCTTATCTGCAGAAATTAAAGCAATAAGGTTATTTGTTTGCCAACTAAGTAAAGGATACATTTCACCCTCATAAGGCAATTTCCAAATATCATCACTTCCATTTCCTGTTTCATCTACGAAATCCCAACCAGCATTGATATAGGTTGATAGTGTTTGCATCTCAGCTGTTGTTAATCCAGTTCCTCCTCCTTGACTAGTAACTTGATTAGTGCTTTCGGTATCCCAGAAAGAATTATTGACAGTTGAGTTGCCAAACATATACCCAACTAATCCTCCGACGTCCCTCACTCCACTCACACTTCCTGTGGAGTAGCTGTTGCTAATGGTTAACTCGAATGAAGCATACCCAACTAATCCTCCGACATAAGTATCTCCACTCACACTTCCTGTGGAGTAGCTGTTGTTAATGGTTAACTCGATATCAGCAAAACCAACTAATCCTCCGACACCATCATCTCCACTCACACTTCCTGTGGAGTAGCTGTTGTTAACATTTGATTCTCTAGCAAAACCAACTAATCCTCCGACACCATCATCTCCACTCACACTTCCTGTGGAGTAGCTGTTGTTAATGGTTAACTCGATATCAGAAAAACCAACTAATCCTCCTACACCATCATCTCCATTCACACTTCCTGTGGAGTAGCATTCATTAATGTATGATGCATCAGCATACCCAACTAAACTTCCCACCTCTGAATTACCACTTACTGATCCTGTGGAGTGTGAATTGCTAATAGTTGATTCATAGACTTGACCTAGTAAGCCTCCTACACGGTCAGCGCCATTTATTTCAGAGTCTTCAAGACAGACATTGATTATTGTTGCATTTCTATTATTACCAAATAAACCAACATAGTCACTTGATAGTCTGTTTATATAGAGGGAAGAAATAACAAAGTTGTTGCCATTATAATTACCTCTAAAAGCATTATTATCATTTACTCCAATCGGACTAAATCCCACACCATTATTCCAGTTTTGGGTATCAGAGGCATCAATATCTGCTGTTTGCTCAATATATGTTCCTAGAGCCCAATACATATTTTTCTGACTTAAGATATATAGATCAGTGAGATTATTTATTAAATATGGACTAGACTCTGTTCCTTGTCCTGATAAGAACAAATAGATAGCTTGAGCATCTATAGTATTTGAAGCTTCAGATTCCCCTTCATCATAAAGAGCTCTTACATAATAAGTATATAGTTGGTCATGGACTAAATCTGTATCAGTATAAAGTGTATCCAAAATAGCTTCAGTATTGATTTGAATACTATCCCTATAGACATTATATCCTAGAAAAGCTCTACTTGCTGAAACTAGATTTTGTGGAGGAGACCAAGTAAGGGTTATTGAACCATCATCTACAGTAGCTTGGAGATTCATAGGTGGAGAAGTTAATTGAGTTTCATACCCTTCCCAAGCCAAATGAGGGTAATCATTAGCAACAAATGTCCAGATATCATCAGTCCCATTATCAGTTTCAACTTGGAAATCCCAACCTGCATTGATATAGGTTGATAGAGTTTGCATCTCAGCTGTTGTTAATCCAGTTCCACCAGCACTTGTTGCTTGATTGGAAGTTTGAGTATCCCAGAAAGAGTTATTGACAGTTAGTTCTAAAGCATCATTACCAACTAATCCTCCAACAACACTCTCTCCACTCACACTTCCTGTGGAGTAGCTGTTGTTAATAGTGGAATAACAATCTACTCCGACTAAGCCTCCAACTACGCTATCTCCATTTACACTTCCAGTAGAATAGCTTTCGTTTATAGTTGCAGAAAAAGAAAAACCTATTATACCTCCAATACAACTCTCTCCACTCACATTTCCTGTGGAGTAGCCGTTGTTAATAGTTGTGTGGTAAGTATTACCAACTAAGCCTCCAATATTAGTATTTCCACTAACACTCCCCATGGAACAGCTGTTGTTAATAGTTGAAAAATCACCTCTACCAACTAAGCCTCCAACACACTCATATCCAGTTATTACTGCATTTTCATTCCTAACATTAATTATCTTAACATTAATTGTATATCCAAACAAACCTACATAGTAAGTTGATGATCTGTTTATATAGAGGGAAGAAATAACAAAGTTGTTGCCATTATAATTACCTCTGAAAGCATTATCCCAATTTAATCCAATTGGACTAAATCCTGCACCATCATCCCAGTTTTGTGTATCTGAAGCATCTATATCAGCTGTCTGCTCAATATATGTTCCTGGACCCCAGAAAGTATTTGCCTGGCTTAAGATATAGAGATCCAGTAAATTATCGATTAAATAAGGAGACGACTCTGTTCCCTGCCCAGCTAATATATAAAAAACAGCTTGAACATCTATAGTATTTGAAGCTTCAGATTCCCCTTCATCATAAAGAGCTCTTACATAATAAGTATATGTTTGCTCATGGACTAAATCTGTATCAGTATAAAGTGTATTTAAAATAGCTTCAGTATTGATTTGAATACTATCCCGATAGACATTATATCCTAGAAAAGCTCTACTTGCTGAAACTATATTTTGTGGAGGAGACCAAGTAAGGGTTATTGAACCATCATCTACTGTAGCTTGTAGATTAACTGGTGGAGAAGTTAATTGAGTTTCATAACCTTCCCAAGCCAAATGAGGGTAATCATTAGCAACAAAGGTCCAAATATCATCAGTCCCATTATCTGATTCGGCTTGGAAATCCCAACCTGCATCAAGATAAGTTGAAAGAGTTTGCATCTCAGCTGTTGTTAATCCTGTGCCTCCTCCAACACTTGTGTTTTGATTGGATGTTTGAGTATCCCAGAAGGAGTGATCTCCTTCTATAGTTTCCCCATTCCCATAAGTATCGCCAACTAAACCTCCAACAGCTGAATCACCACTTATTAAGCATGAAGAGTATGAATTACTGATGGTTAAACAGATAGCTAAACCAGCTACACCCCCAACCCCTGAATCACCACTTATTAAGCATGAAGAGTATGAATTACTGATAGTTGAGTAGTGAATATATCCAACTAAACCTCCCACCCTTGAATCACCATTTATTGTTCCAGAGGAATATGAGTTGCTGATAGTTGAATTACCAGCAAAACCAACTAAACCGCCAACATATCTATCACCTATTACTGATCTTGTGAAGTGTGAGTTGCTGATATTTGAATTTTCAGCATACCCAACTAAACCTCCCACCTCTGAATTACCACTTACTGATCCTGTGGAGTATGAATTGCTAATAGTTGATTCATTGACATGACCTAGTAAGCCTCCTACACGGTCAGCTCCATTTATTTCAGAGTCTTCAAGACAGACATTGGTTATTGTTGCATTTCTATTATTACCAAATAAACCAACATAGTCCCTTGATGGTCTGTTTATATAGAGGGAAGAAATTACAAAGTTGTTGCCATTATAATTACCTCTAAAAGCATTATTATCATTTACTCCAATTGGACTAAATCCAGCTCCATTATTCCAGTTTTGGGTATCAGAAGCGTCTATATCAGCTGTTTGTTCAATATATGTTCCGGAAGTCCAATATATATTTTTCAGACTTAAGATATAGAGATCAGTGATATCATTAATTAAATATGGATTAGACTCTGTTCCTTGTCCTGATAAGAATAGATAGATTGCTTGAGCATCTATAGTGTTTGAAGCTTCTGATTCACCTTCATCATAAAGAGCTCTTACATAATAAGTATATGACTGGTCATGGACTAAATCTGTATCAGTATAAAGTGTATCTAAAATGGCTTCAGTATTGATTTGAATACTATCCCTATAGACATTATATCCAAGAAAAGCTCTACTTCCAAGAGTTTGCTCTTGAGGAGGAGACCAGGTAAGGGTTATTGATCCATCTTCAACAGAAGCTTGGAGATTAACCGGTGGTGAAGTTAACTCATTAGTATAACCTTCCCAAGTCAAATGAGGGTAATCATTAGCAACAAAGGTCCAGATATCATCAGTCCCATTATCAGTTTCAGCTTGGAAATCCCAACCTGCATCAAGATAAGTTGAAAGAGTTTGCATCTCAGATGTTGTTTTTTGAACGATACCTGTTTCATCGCCAGCTCCAACTCCTGAATAAACCTCTGAAGTCTCAGTATTCCAGAAACAGTTTATTGTTGATGAGCTATTAATTCTGTTTCCTATGATTCCTCCATTAAGTGTATTATTAGGAACATTAGAGATAGAGTATGAGTCTTTAATTGTTATTAATTCGCCATTTGCATGGACTTGTACTGTTCCTACAAGTCCTCCAATCTCTTGATCTCCCGTAATTGAGCCTAGCGAGTAACAGTTATCTATCAACATTGGGTAACCTGTAACATCAGACCATCCAGAAAGCATAAAACCAGTTATACCACCTATTCTTCTTGCTGAAGTATCTAAGGCATAGATATCAACATCTGTAAAACAATCCAAAATTGTAGAAGGTTCTCCTGATGAAGAGTTTCTGCCTATCAAGCCTCCAGCATAAGCATTATTGTTGACGGTTTGTGTATACACAGATATAGTACCTGTAGCAGAACATCTGGCAAAATCAGAATTAGTAGAAACTCCAACTAATGCCCCTGTTAAAGACCTGGCTAGAATATTTACATCTTCCAGTCTTACATTTTCAATAAAACCATCATAAACACTTCCAAACAAACCTACACAATCCAAGGTCTCTCTATTAATATAAAGATTATTTATAGAGAAATTGTTACCATTATAGTTACCTGAAAATCTTGAAATATTATTTCCAATTGGAATAAAACCTGCTCCCAAATCCCAGTTACTAGTATCTGAAGCATCAATATCAGCTGTTTGTTCGAAATAAGTTCCACTTAACCAATAATCTTCAATCTGGCTAAGAATAGACAAATCATTCAAATCCTCAATCAAATAAGGACTAGCACTAGTTCCCTCTCCAGTTAAAAGTGAGTAATTGATTTGTAAAGTGTTTGATTTTATTGATTCTCCTTCATCAAAAACTCCTTTTACATAATAATTATAGATTTGATTGTTTAGAATATTAGTATCACTAAAACTAGTTGTTTCAATAGTACTTTCATTAATTTGAATATCATTTCTATAAATGTTATAACCCTGAAAAGCTCTGTTATGTACATTTCTTAGTTCAGGAGCAGTCCATGATAATGTTATTTGGCCTATACCAAGACTTGCTGATAGGTTTTGGGGTGGAGCAATGAACTCCCATGATAAGTGAGGATAATCATCAGTTACATAATTCCAGATATTCTCAGACCCATTAGCACTTTCACCAACAAAATCCCATCCAGCGTTTGTAAAAGTAGTCTGAGTCTGCATTAGACTTGTCTCTAGCCCACTTCCACCTTGGCTTGTTGCTTGATTTGAGCTTTCAGTATCCCAGAAACAATTTTCGATGGTTGAAGAAGATACGCCTATCAAACCACCTGAATTAGTATTACCAGCTACAGAACCTGCAGAATAAGAATTACTGATTGTTGATGAAGATGTATATCCAATTAAACCACCTATTGAGGAAGAACCACTAACTGATACCAAAGAATAACTGTTCTCCAGAGAAGAAAACCAGACACAAGATCCCATTAGTCCTCCAACAGAATATGTTCCAGATACTGTACCTGTAGAAAAACATTTACTAATGGTCGAGTAAAAAGATAATCCTATCAGAGCTCCAACATTTTGATCTCCACTAAAATCGACATTAGTAATGCCAATATTTGAGATACTTCCATTATAAACTACTCCAAATAAGCCAAGCCTTGAAGTATCTTCTCTATTGATATAGAGATTAGATATCACGTAACCATTTCCATTATAATCTCCATAAAAGTGATTATCGTTATTACCAATAGGGCTAAAACCAGCTCCATCATTCCAGGTCTGAGTATCAGAAGCATCAATATCAGCCATTTGTTCTATATAGACACCTGACTGCCAGTAAGGTATAGTTATACTAAGGCAATATAGGTCGTCTAAATCTTCAACAAGATAAGGACTTTCTTCTGTTCCCTCACCTTCTAAAAAATACTCCATTGCAAATATATGAACCCTATTAGATTCCTTGGCTTCTTCATCTTGATAAAGAGCTTCTATATAATATTCATAAAAATGACCATGACTTATATCGCTATCCTCATATTCAGTATTTGATACAATAGAAGTGTTAATCTGAACACTATCACGATAAACATTATAGCCAGTTAAATCCCTTAATCTTGAAGTCTCTGTGGGAGGTGTCCATGTTAGGTTTATGGAACCAATGTTTGCTTGGGCTTCAAGCAAGATTGGGTATGGTTCTCTAAATTGGATATTATCAAGTTCAAAATAACATTCATTAATCCCATCATAATCCATTTCTAATCTAAATACTATTCTTTGTCCTGCAAAATCACCAATATCTAAAGAATAGTTAGCCATATCTGAAGAAGTATTATGATTCTCACTATTGATATAAGCTATGTTAGAAAATGTGTTACCTCCATCTTGAGATGCTTTGATCGTTAAATAATTATGACCCTCAACTAGAGAAATACCAGGCCAAGGATAATAAGAATCAACAATCCTGTAGTCAAAATATATAAATGTTGAAGGACTTATGTTCTTCATTTGTTCAAACTGAACATAGCCATTAGCTTGTAATGAATGTATATTTTTACTTAACATATTACCTGTTAAGCCATTAGGATTATCTGAAACAGTTATGTTTGTAGATGTTATTTCGTCAGGAACAGAAATAGACCCTTCAAAATCAAAACTTAGAGGAAGACTAATTGAAGGGTCAATACCTGTTGTAAAAGACCATATTTCAACAGTGTCTTCTGTTTGACCCAAGAAGTTATAAGGAATAACTTTCCAGTAATAACTTGTAGAATAATCAAGTTGAGTAAAGTTATAGGAAGTGGTTTGAATATCTTCAGGTGTAATATCTGTAAAAGAAGAATTACTTGAAAGATAAACTAAATATCCTTCAGCATAAGAACTGGCATTCCATTCTAAACTACCCCAAGCATCAAGTCCAGTTGATGCATCAGCAGGACTTACATAAGTTATAGCATCAGGGACTGTATACCCCTCAAAATTTATGGTCATTATGAAATCCCCTTCATTGCTACCAAAACCAGAGATTAATATATAATAATCACCTGAAACAGCCAAAGTTGGATTCATTTTTGACCACGTTGCCCTATCTCTTGATTTTGAAGAATTTGCTTTTCCTCCTTGTCCAGCTTGATATTCATCATCATTATAATACCAAGCATCGTCGTTGCTAGTAGCTGTGTCTATAGATTCATAAGAATTAAAGACCCACAATTTAGTATCCCATGTTGTGCCATCAAGTGATATATCCATTATCTGAGGATTTTCGAGACTGAGTTTATAAACACGAGAAGGACCTGTGCAAAAGTCATAACTATTACTATATAGACTTGTAGTATTATTC
Organism: Cloacimonadales bacterium (SeqCode); assembly: GCA_963692475.1. Lineage (GTDB taxonomy): Bacteria > Cloacimonadota > Cloacimonadia > Cloacimonadales > JAFGVF01 > JAEKNW01. The sequence goes on along the minus strand of OY829950.1, from coordinate 294,245 downwards.
TCTATAATTTGTTCTGCAAAGTTAAGTATAATTGGATTATGATGATTATCTCCGGTGTTGTCTCTAATATTGACCTCTAAATCAACAGTGTGAGTAAGCGTGTTATTAGAGTCTTCAGGATCAGTTTCGAAAATGTTAAGAGTAGCTTGGTGCAAACCAATACTTGTAGTTAAAGGAGTAACATTTACCGTAATGGAAGATTGAGAATCAATATAGTTAGGGTAAGTGTTTTCGTCTGTTAAACTAAAATAATCTGAGTTACTAAGAGAAATACCAGTAATTTCTGAAGTAAGTGAACCCAAGTTAGAGATAGTTACTGTTTCAGCTATTACTGATGCATCTTGAAAGTAACTTCCAAAATTAATACTATCAGGGTGTATATTTAATACTGCTGTTGTAGGGACTTCTTCAATAGTAATATCATCAAGATAAACATAAAAACCATCATCATCAATAGCTCGGAAGGCGATGGCATATTCACCATCATAATTACCTATTTGTATAACCTGTTCTGTCATTACAGTTGGCATATTATTTCCGGTAATATAATAGGCTAAATCTGTTGTAAAATCTGTTTCATCAGTATAATTTCCACTAGCTATCTGGACCTTTAAATCAGTAGGATAGGATGAATGTCCCATTAACCAAAACTTAATTCTATATTCTTTACTTACATCAAAATTAATTGTAGGGGTTACCAAGAGATGATCCCCACCTGTTGTGGAATAAGGTGCTTTAGCTGAGTATGACCCTGAGTGGGCGTTTGTAGCACTTCGCTCCCAATAGTTATCCCCAAATACTGTGATTTGTTGCCAACCTAATGGAGCTGGAGGAGTACCTATCCAAGAATTTTCAAAACCTTCATTATAGGGAAATTCGCTTATTTCGCTAATTTCAGTACTAAAAGAGAAAATACTTGTTTGAGAAATTACTGTTGTAATAGAATTAGAAGCGACAACTTTCCAGTAATAAAATTTTCCATTTTCTAATGAAGGAGAAAAGGTCGTTATCAAATTTCCATTTACGACTAAAGCTGATGCTTCACTATTCACGACATCTGATTCTATGTCAGAAAGATAAACATGAATAAATTCTGTGTTTTCTCCATAAGTCCACTCTAAAGCACTACCTGTCTCAATATTCACTGAATTTGCCAAGGGAAAAATTATAGTTGGATAGGCTGGTTCATTCTCCACAGTATAGCCTAAACGTGTGTTGGGAAAATAAGTGGTTATGCTTCCAGCTATAGCAGGAAAAGAATTATCTGCATATTTGTATGAAGCAGTATTGAGACCTGTTTCTGTTTTTAAGAAATTTGGATAACTGTTGGCATAAGTACCATCATTATTTATCCATACTATCTGTAAGTTTGAAGAACCATTATAACTAAATTCTGTATCGAAAATAACACCCTGCCAACCTCCTCCATTCCAATTAGTAGAACCATCATAAACCAAGGTAAACCCATTATTGGCTGGATCTGGATAAGTTGTTGTTACTTCAGTATCATTAGTATGTTTAAGATAAATTTGTTGATTTTCCATAGAATAGTTTGAAGGTTCATTTCCTATTTGGAACTGAATCTCATTAATATCCATTGCAAAACCTAATTGTTGAGATGTCAAAATGTAAGTTGACCAAGAATAATCATATATACCATAAAATGGTATATAACTATTTGGGGTGTTTCCATCTCCTATTTCAATATATCCTCCAAATAATGCTGAAGTAGTAAGCATTAATAAACAAAAAATAAGTCCAATCTTTTTCATCTTCATCTCCTTTGAGGCTTAGTTTTTTTTAATAAAAATCTCTCTCCTTAGCAGGTTTTATCCCTTTACTAAAAGAATCTCTTGAAAAATTTGTTGTTTTTTTTCAACACTTTTCCTGTTTTTTTTTATAAAATTATAATTTATGATTAAACTCTTGAATGTGGTGATAAATTTAATCAAAAAATAACTTATATAAATAACTTTCAAATATCAGGAAAAAAAAGCGCTGTGATGCACTTGTAGACATATACTTCATTAGAATAAATATTATCATAAATCAAATATACCATTTATGCAAATACCTTAACTACATAATTACTATATGACTACAGAAATATTTGTCAATATTAATTTTACACTATTCTCGATTAATCCCCGTTTTTTAAGTATGTAAGGACTTTAACCAAATTGCAAAATATAATTCCAAACAGACGTTGAAAGTTAGCCTGGAAAAATTAAAGATAAGTTTTGGATTGTTGTTAAGAATAGAATATTTAGCAAATTTGACTTTGTTAAAATGAAGTACTGTCTTTAAATCATTCAAATTGGATAATATTCTAATACATTTTTTATTATCGATACATTTGTAATAATAAGATTATAAGATGAATAAAAAGTTAAATAAAAAAATATTTATAATATCAAATTATCCCAATATAGAGAGGTTTAAAAGATAGTTGATAAAAAAATATCGAAAAAATATTGACACAAAAACAAGGTATTGTATTACTGACATATCGATATCAATGTAACGATAAAGATTAAATGGAAATTAATTAAAAAAAAGGAAGAAATTATGACTATAACAGTTTGTGCCGGAAGTTCTTGTAGCCATAGAGGCTCGCAAAAAGTAGTGGAGTACTTAGTTAATTTTATAAGCACAAATTCTTTACAGGATAAATGGAAGTTAAAAGCTTCTTTTTGTATGAAAGATTGTGGAGAACATTTTTGTGTTCAAATTGATGATTACCGTCTAAAATTTCTTCCAAACTCAGATTATAGAAGATTCTTTAAAGAGCTTCATAAGACAAATGACTTACCAAATATCCCTGGTATAACATGGAGGCATCAAGATGTTAAATAGTAAATCACTAGCTGAAAAAATCATAGAAAAAGATCCAAATGGCTTAGTAGTAGTTGATCATGATTTAAGAATTGTTCAATTCAATAAAGCATTTCTTTCCATCTTCAATATTATGCCAACCCACAAGATAATTGGAGAAAATGTTAATGATATTTTAATGCAAGAAATCTTTCCAAGTAATGATATTACAAAAGATAATGGTACAGTAAAGCATCATCACAGAACTGGTAAATTCGTAAAAGCTGTCACATTTGAGATAGATGATGAAGATTTAGCAGCTTGTTTTTTTGTTAATATCACAGACTCATTTCATAATAAAAGAAAACTCCAACTTATGAAAACTGAAACTATTAAAAAAGCACAAGCAGTTATTGATAATCAAATGAGGGTAGCTCAAGAGATTGCCAGTCTACTTGGTGAAACAACAGCAGAATCGAAAGTTACACTACTTCAATTAATGGACATTCTCAAAGAAGAAGGGGAGATTTAAAGTGTTCTCTAAAAGAAAAGAAGCCAAGATGTGGGATTTGCATTTAGAAATAGCCAAGTCTCAACTTATCAAGCATAATGAAATATTATGCGGAGACTCAATCATCATTGATAAAGATTATGAGAGAGAGACAGCATCCTTGATTCTTTCAGATGGCTTAGGAAGTGGGGTTAAGGCAAATATTCTCTCTACTCTAACTACCAAAATAATCTCTGTAATGCTCCAGAATCGCCGTAATATTGACGAAATTGTGGAAACTTTGACGGATACTCTCCCAACTTGTAATGTTAGAAAGCTCGCATATAGCACTTTCTCAGTTGCCCAATTTGCTTCTGACGGAAAACTCCACTTAGTTGAGTATGATAATCCACCTGCTTTCTTTGTTCGTAACGGTAAAGTTTTGAATTTAGACTATCAAATGAGAGATATTAATGGTAAAAAGATAAATGAAACATCTCTTGAAGTCCAAGAAGGAGATCTTTTGGTATTTGTTTCTGATGGAGAAACCCATGCAGGAATTGGTGGAATCTGGAATCTTGGTTGGGGTTGGGAACACATTGCTGAATTTATTGAAAGAATCAGTAAGAAAGCAATGACAGCAAAAGAGATTGCTTTTGAAATAACCAATGTTGCTAATGAATTATATGCTAAAGAACCTGGAGATGATACTTCTGCAGTTGTAGTGAAGATAAGAAAAAAGAATTTCGCTACTATGTTAGTTGGAGCTCCTCAAAATCCTGATAATGATAAAGAGATTGTTAATAAATTAGTTAAGGGTGAAGGACGAAAGATTATTTGTGGTGGAACAACAAGTAATATAGTTGCAAGAGAGATGAAAGAGAAGTTAGAAGTTGATTTAGCAACTATTCAAACAGGTATTCCACCAATTGGGATTATAAAGGGAATAGATTTATGTACAGAGGGGATTATCACAATAAGTCATGCTCTTGAATTATTAAAAACAAATCCTAATTACAAGAGATTAGAGGTTAATTATGATGGAGTTAGTCGTTTAGTTAGAGAGCTTCTCTTAGCAGATGAAATCACTCTTATGATAGGTCAATCACTAAACAGTGCCCACCAAACTTCAAATATGCCCAAAGAGTTTGGAATGAAAAGGAAAATCATGGAATCAATATCAGATTACTTAACTGATATGGGTAAAGTGGTTCATTTAGAATATTACTAAAATATAAAACTTATGTAATTGTTGCGGAGCAAATTACATATTAGAAAAATAAAAAAAAACATAAAATAAAAAAAACTAAATGGAGGAGTCGATGCATAAGACAAAGACTGTTCAAGAACCTTTGAGGAATTTTGCAAAGGTTAAGGAAATAATTGAAAAGTATGGTACAGAAAGATCTGCTTTAATTCCTGTATTACAAGCAATTCAGGGTGAATTTAGATATTTACCACAAGAGATGTTATCATTTGTAGCTACTGCTATGGGAATTCCTCAAGCTGAGGTTTATGGTGTAGCAACATTTTATGCTCAATTCTCAACTCAACCAAAAGGAAAGCACATTGTGCAAGTTTGTGATGGAACAGCTTGTCATGTAAGAGGTGCTTCTGATATTATTAAAAAATTTAAGAAAGACCTTCAGATTCCAGAAGGTAAAACCACAACAGATGACCTATATGTTACTTTGGAAACAGTATCTTGTTTAGGTGCATGTGCTTTGGCTCCAGCAGTAGTTGTTGATGGCAAAGTATATGGCAATGTAAACTTTGAAGATGTAGCCAGAATTATTGTTACTATGAAGGAGAGCGACGATGAGTAAGATATTTGAAGAATTAACTCGCCAAGCAGTAAATACCCCTAAGATACCTTGCCGTGAATTCATCAATGCCAAATTAGGATTAGTTGAGCTTGATGATGATAAAAAGAAATTAGCAGAAGAATTATCAACAATTTATAGAAGAGAGTCAGGCGTATTTGATTGCCAGATTGCTCTTTGTAAAGGAACAGGATGTCACTCATCAGGAGAAGTTGCTCTTTGGAACAAGATAGATGAAGTATTAAGAGAAAAAGGTATTAGAGATAAGGTTAATATAGTAGAAACTGGTTGCCGTGGATTCTGTGAAATGGGACCATTAGTGGAAATCTTCCCTCAACATATCTTCTACTGTAAAGTTAAACCTGAAAATATTGAAGATATAATAACTAAAACCGTGATGAATAATGAAGTGATTGAAGAGTTACTTTTTGACGGTATTCCAATTGCTGAACAGATTCCCTTCTATAAAAAACAAGTAAGAAGAGTATTAAAAGAATCTGGTCATATTAATCCTGAAAATATCAATGATTCTATAGTTCACGAAGCTTATCAAGGTTTCTTAAAAGCAACTAAATTAACTCCAGAAGAAGTTATTTCTTTAATGAAAGATTCTGGATTAAGAGGACGTGGTGGAGGAGGATTCTCAACAGGTTTAAAATGGGAATTTACCAGAGCAACTCCTTCAGCTAAAAAATATATTATTTGTAATGCAGATGAAGGTGACCCAGGTGCCTTTATGGATAGATCTCTCTTAGAAGGTGACCCTCATAAGATTATCGAAGGTATGATGATTGCTGGTTATGCAATTGGAGCAGATGAAGGATATATATATGTTAGAGCTGAATATCCTCTTGCAATTCACAGATTAGAAATTGCTATTGCCCAGTGTAAAGAGTTTGGTATCTTAGGAGAAAATGTCCTTGGAACTGGATTCAACTTCAATCTTAAAATTAAGCAAGGTGCAGGAGCTTTTGTTTGTGGTGAAGAAACTGCTCTTATTTCCTCTATCGAAGGAAAAAGAGGTATGCCAACAGTAAAACCTCCATTCCCTTCTACAAGTGGACTTTTCGGGAAACCTACCAGTATAAACAACGTGGAAACATTTGCTAATGTTCCTCTTATTCTTAATAATGGTGTTGCTTGGTTCAGGCAAGTTGGAACCCCTAAATCAGCTGGTACAAAAGTATTTGCAATGACAGGTAAAATTAGAAATACAGGTCTTGTAGAGGTTCCTATGGGAATCACTCTTAGAGAGATAGTATTTGAAATTGGCGGTGGCTTGAAAGATGGTGCTAAATTTAAAGCAGCTCAAATAGGTGGTCCTTCAGGTGGATGTTTAACTGAAGAACACTTAGATATGCCATTAGATTATGATTCATTACAAGCAGCTGGTGCAATGGTTGGTTCTGGTGGATTAGTTATTCTTGATGATAAAACATGTATGGTTGAGACTGCAAGATATTTCATGAGTTTTACTCAAAATGAATCTTGTGGAAAGTGTATTCCTTGTCGTGAAGGAACAGGTAGAATGTTGGAAATAATGGAAAGAATAGTTATTGGTAAAGGAAAGATGGAAGATTTAGACCTTTTAGAAGAGTTAGCTCATACTATTAAAGATGCCAGTCTTTGTGGATTAGGTAAAACTGCTCCAAATCCTGTTCTTTCAACTTTGCAATATTTCCATGATGAATATCTTGCACATATTCAAGACCAACGTTGTCCTGCTGGAGAATGTGCTTCTCTTAGAATATTCGAAATTGTACCTGAATTATGTAAAGGTTGTTCAAAATGTGCTAGAATATGCCCTAATAATGCAATCACTGGCGAGATTAAAAAACCTTATGTAATCGATCAAGAAAAATGTATCAAGTGTGGTGCTTGTGAATCAGCATGCCCATTCAATGCTATAAAAGTTGGATAGGAGAGGAAAATGACTCATCAATATATGGAAGTAAATAATAAAAAAGTTGAAATTACCGGAAACGAGAAGAATATATTAGAAGTAGTACGTAATATGGGTATTGAAATCCCAACCTTCTGTTATCACTCAGAACTCTCTGTTTATGGTGCCTGCAGAATGTGTATGGTTGAAGATGAGAGAGGTAATTTAGTTGCTTCATGCTCACTAAAACCACAAGCTGGAATGAAGATTAAAACTCATACCAAGAAAATTATGAATACCAGAAGAATGATTTTAGAGCTTCTTCTTGCAAATCATCATCAAGATTGTACAACTTGTGAAAAAAGTGGAAACTGCAAACTTCAAGAACTTGCTGTAAATATGGGAGTTAAGAAAGTTAGATTTAAACCTCGTAAGCCTTGGCAGGACATAGATACTTCATCTGCAAGTATCGTAAGAGATCCTAACAAGTGTATCTTGTGTGGTGATTGTGTTAGAATGTGTTCTGAAGTTCAAGGGGTAGGAGTTCTTGGTTTCGTCAATAGAGGACCTGAAATCAATGTTGTCCCAGCTTTCGATAAACCAATTGCTGACGTTGATTGTGTGAATTGTGGTCAATGCGTTAGTATCTGTCCAACAGGTGCATTAACAATCAAAGATGATACTCTAAAAGTATGGGAAGCTTTGATAGATCCTAAGAAAAAAGTTGTAGTGCAAATTGCTCCGGCAGTGAGAGTTGCTATTGGAGAAGAGTTCAATCATACAGAAGGTGCTAATTACCTTTATAAGAGTGTAGCAGCCCTAAAAATGATGGGTGCAGATTATGTTTTCGATACTTCTTTTAGTGCTGACTTAACGGTCGTGGAAGAAGCATCAGAATTTTTAAATAGAGTTGTGAAAGGGGAAAAACTTCCTCAATTTACATCATGTTGTCCTGGTTGGGTGACTTACGCCGAGAAAAATTGTCCTGATCTATTAACTAACTTATCATCGTGTAAGTCACCTCAACAAATGTTCGGCGCAGTATTCAAAAAGTTCTTTGCTAAGAAGATGAATATTCCTACTGAAGATATGTATGTTGTTTCTGTCATGCCTTGTACAGCTAAGAAGTTTGAAGCTAACAGACCTGAGATGAGTACTGATAGCTACCAAGATGTAGATGCTGTTATCACAACAGTAGAATTAGCTCGAATGATTAGAAAAATGGGTATCAAATTCGAAGAACTTGAACCAGCTTCTTTAGATATGCCTTTTGGTTTCTCCTCTGGTGCGGGTGTTATTTTTGGAACATCTGGTGGAGTGGCTGAAGCTGCCTTGCGATATGCAACTGAAAAACTTACTGGGGAAACACTTAATGAAGTAAACTTCAAAGAAGTTAGAGGCTTAGAGGGTCTTAAGGAAGCTACTTTCAATATCCAAGGTAGGGATATTAAATTAGCTGTTGTCTCAGGACTTGCCAATACCCAACAAGTAATTGACAAAGTTAGAAATAAAGAAGTTGATTATGATTTCATAGAAGTTATGGCATGCCCTGGTGGATGTATCGGTGGGGGAGGACAACCTGTACCTAACACAACTGATGCCAGAATGAAAAGATCAAAAGGCTTATATGATATAGATGCAAAGTCAACCGTGAAAAAGTCTCAAAATAATCCAACTATCGAAAAATTATATGATGAGTGGCTAAAAACTCCTAATAGTGACGAAGCACATTATGCACTTCACACTCACTATGGTCATAAGAAAAGAATTGGTGGTATGGAAATTAAAGATGAAGCTAAAGATGCATCAACAGAAAAGATTGTTATCTCTGTCTGTGTTGGCACAAATTGCTACCTAAAAGGTTCCTATGATGTGCTACAAGAACTTATCACTCTTGCCCAAAAACATGGTATCGAAGATAAAGTTGAATTTAAGGGAACATTCTGCCTTGAAAATTGTAGTAATGGTCCTTCAATCAAAGTCTCTGATGACCTCCATAAATATGGTATTCAAAAAGATGAGACTGAGAAATTCTTTACAAATGTAGTACTTCCGCGTGTTAAATAGAGAATTGTCTCCCAATTCCATTTAGTTAAAGCTCCCGCAAGGGAGCTTTTTTTAATCTTTGTTACGGAATTTGCTCATGAAGTAGCGACTTCCGACTGACACTTTCATTCGCCCGAAGTCCCTTGCCTACGGCTGAAGAACTCCGGTCTCTGACTCAAGATCAAACATAAGTTCATAAAAATTAATATCATTCAAATATTTTTCATAATCATTAATTGTGTTAGAGTAATCACAAAAGACATCAGGATAATCATTTATCAATTGCTTTGAAAAAAGAGTTCCATGCCTTTTTCTTATGTATTCCAGATAGTTGGAGAATTGCCAATTGGATAATTCAGAAACTATACCTGCTTTTTGAGGATTATAATGTATATATTGGCATAATGTGATTAAATAATTATCAGTGTGAAGTTGTTTGTGTTGGAGTTTACCTGCAAACAGTTTCCCGTTTCGCATATATTTATTATTGTAATACATTGAATAAGATGTATTTACTTTATTAAATAATTTCCAAACTGGATATTCTGAGTTTTGTCTGATACAAAAATGAAAATGGTTTGGCATTAAGCAATAAGCATAAATCTCAAAATTGCTATCAGAAATATTCTTCTTAAATTTTTTAAGATAATATAGATAATCATCAGCATCATAATATAATATTGTGTTTGCAACTGCTCGATTATAAATATGAAAAACTGAGCCTTCGATAAATTCATCTTTTTTGCATCTCATTTATTCTCCATTTTTCTTAATGACGGGAGTTGTTCACGAAGTAGCGACTTCCGACTGATACTTTCTTTCGCCTGAAGTCCCTTGCCTACGGCTGAGGAACTCCAGTCTCTATCTCATTTAATATAATTGTAATAAATTAAGCAAAGAAAAAATGCTTGGCGATATGTTTTATCGAATGATTACATCCACTCTTGCTTTCTGAAACATTATAACATATCTCACAAGTATCTTTCTTTAATTATTGTCTGTCAAGTACCAATATAGTGGACACCTTTTTTATGTATCCTGAGTCATGTATCTCTTTTGAAAAATGAGACATTTACTCATACTTTTGAGTTCTGTTGTCGACTCCATTTTGCATTCGTAATTTATTCGCATTTTTCAAAAGAAAATACATTCAGCTGTGTATCTGTTCATCATCTGGTAACCTCTTTTAATGATTTGCAAAATCATTTGGAGTAAAATACCCTAAACTTTTGTGAAGTCTCTGAGAGTTATAGATCATTACTGCATCTTTAGTAGCTTTTTTAAGACTTTCCATAGTGCTAAATGTCCGTTTTAATCCAAATTCATGCTTCATTGTACAATTTATCCTTTCAGCAATAGGGTTGTCATAGCATTTGCCATCACCAGTCATACTAATCTTTATACCATGCTGTTTCAGAAGGTTAATAGTCTCATTACTTGTATATTGAGAACCATGATCTGAGTGGTGAATAAGATCGTTAGTATTATTAACATGTTTTAGCTGTCTTTTTAACATCTTTATATGATTATTAGTCAGCATATTAGAGGAAACTTCATAATCCAATATCTGTCTGGTATGCATATCACTTAGCAAAAACAAATAGTAAAATCCTTTGTCTTTAGAAATATAGGTAATATCAGTTACCCATACTTGATTTTTTCTCTCTACTATCATATTTTTAATTAAATTAGGATATACTTTACTACCATCTGATATTGAAGTTTTGCAAAACTTTTTCTTTTTCCTTATTAACATATTTTGGTCTTTAAGAAGGTCATTAAGGTGCTTTTTTCCAATCTTTAGACCATCATTCTCCAGCATTTTCCATAATTTAACAGTGCCAACATAAGGCTGTGTTTCTTTGTACTGTTTCACTTTGGAGAGACACTGCAAGTCATTATGAGCGATGTGGAAGGCACTTTGAAGATATTTATAGTAACCTGACTTTGAAACATTTAATATTGAACACATATGTTTTATTCCTGATCTTTTAAAAGCCTTGATACTAAGATCTTTTGAGACTCTTTCGAGAAACCTGAATTTATGTTTTTTTTTAAATCAATACCTTTCTCTTCAGCCATAAACTTAATATACTTTTCTAGTATTTCGTTTGAGAACTGACTATCCTCTAAAGCCCGTTTTAACTGCCTATTTTCCTTTTTTAAAAGGTCTGCTTCTCTAGTTTCACGTTCTGTCATAATCATCACCTTTTTCCCTATTTTGTCGTTCATTCCATAACTCGCTAACCATCTACTTACGGTACTTTCTGAAACATTATATATTCTACTAGATTCAGCTTGAGTTAAATCTCCTTGCTCAATCTCGTCAACAATTTTCATTTTAAAGGTTTCACTGTAGATTCTTTGCATTTTCGGTACCGTACTTTTTTTCTTTAACATGTCTTGCTCCTAGTTTAATATTTACTAGTCCACTTATATGGGACGACACAGTCTTTTCATTTTGTCAATATCGAGATCATTGGCTGTCTATTGGGTCTTCATTAGGTCTTTATTAGGCTGGATGTTAATAGTGAACTATTGATGAAGTGGTAAAAGAGTAAGATAGTTATAAGTGTTGTTCAGAAATAAAGTATTTATAACTTTAACACGATATAAGATATGTAATTCAATGATTTGGCTACTACTTTCTCTTTCAAGGAATTCTTTTCAAAATTAAAAATCATTGACATGATAAAATACCTATTTCTAATGACATAAAAAGAAAGTTTAGGAGAATAAATGTCAAATAAAGTAAGAGTTAGGTTAGCTCCAAGTCCAACAGGATATCTACATTTAGGTACTTTAAGAGTAGCATTATATAATTATGCCTTTGCTAAAAAGAATAATGGAAAATTTATCTTAAGAATAGAAGACACAGACCAAAATAGATTAGTTGATGATGCTGTTGAGAACATAATTTCGACACTCAACACTATTGGTGTAGAGTTTGATGAAGGTCCTAATAAGGGTGGAGAATATGCACCTTATGTTCAATCGGAAAGATTAGATATTTATCAGAAGTATATAAACGAATTAATTGAAAAAGGTTTAGCTTATCATTGTTTCTGTGATAAAGAAACCTTAGATAAAATGCGGGCAGCCCAAATGGAAAGAAAAGAAGACCCTAAATATGATAGGCGTTGTCTTAATTTAACCAAGGAAGAGGTTCAAGCTAAAATAGATAATGGTGAATCTTATGTAATTAGATTAAAAATGCCTGATGACAGAATTTTCTCTTTCGATGATGCAATAAGAGGTGTCGTGGAAATTAACTCTAATCAGGTAGATGACCAAGTGATTCTCAAATCGGATGGTTTCCCAACTTATCACCTTGCAGCCTGTGTTGATGACCATTTAATGGAAATAACTCATGTATTTAGAGGTGAAGAATGGATTTCAAGTACACCAAAGCATCTTTGGTTATATGAATGTCTGGGTTGGGAAGCGCCTAAGTTTGTTCATTTACCGCTTATAATGAATACTGATCATTCCAAACTTAGTAAGCGCAAAAATGATGTATCTGTGGAAAATTATCTACAAAAAGGCTACCCTGTTCCAGCAATAATAAACTATATTGCTCTTATAGGATGGCATACTTCAGATGATAGAGAATTCTTTTCTTTAGCTGATCTCTGTCAAGAATTTAGCTTAGATAGGGTTAATAAGGCAAATGGTGTCTTTGATATTGTTAAACTTAACTGGATGGCAGGTATGTATATTCGTGAAATGAGCAATGAAGATTTAGCTGATAAATGCCGTCCTTTCTTAGAAAAAGCTGGTTATGATGTTAGTGACCAAAGAAAACTCTTGGCTGTAATGGATAATGCTAAAGATAGAATCTTTTGCTATTCTCAAGTAATTGAACACTCTCAGATGTTCTATGAAGACTTGAATATTTCTGAAGAAGATAGTAATATCTTAGCTGAAGAAGATTCTCAAACTGTTCTAAAATATTTCATAGAAAATAAAGATAATATCCCATGGGATAATGCTGAAGAGTTAAGTTTATTCATTAAGGAAGGTTCTAAGGAATTAGGCGTGAAAGGCAAAAAGTATTTCTTCCCTCTTAGAATATGCCTTTTTGGCTCAAGTCATGGTCCTGATATCCCTAAGTTATTTGCTATCTTAGGAAAAGAAGAGACTATTGATAGAATGAAACAGCACTTAAGAAATTGAGAATTAGAGGAAGAGACGGAGAGATAGAGAGAAAGAGAGAAAGAGAGAAAGAGAGAAAGAGCTAAAATCGGTCAATTAATTTAGGACAGGAAGAAATGAGTTTTAAATATGGAAACTGTATTGCAATAGCAATAATTATTAAAATAAGAAATTAGGAGATAATAGATGAATTATGTCAAAAAGTTAGAAGGTGACAAGGTTATTTTTGCCCCTATAGAGAAATCAGAAGCTAGGAAATATATGGCTTGGTATAATGATTTTGAAATTGGTTTTTTCACTGGTACGCAAGATAAGCTTCTTACAGAAGATGATGAAATTGCTTCTTTAGAGAAGCTTTCTAAAGAGGGTTACCTCTTCACTATTTTGGATAAAGATACCAAAACTCCAATAGGGAACTGTGGTATTCATCAGATAAACTGGGTAAATAGAACAGCTGAAATTGGTATAAATATTGGTAACAAAAGTTACTGGAATAAAGGTTTTGGAACCGAGTCTACAACCCTGTTGTTAGCTTTCGCATTTCACGTACTAAACCTTAATAATGTTATGTTGAGGGTTTTGGAGTGTAATCCACGAGCCATTCATATCTATGAAAAACTTGGATTTAAGCTAATTGGAAGAAGAAGAGCAGTTGTTACAGTTGCAAATGAGAACTTTGATATGCTTTATTATGATATGTTGAATAGTGATTTTGAATCAAATATTATCAGAGATTTAATTACTAAATATAAAAGTGCAGACAAAGATCTGAATAAAATCACTTTAATGTAGAGGTAAATTTGATAAATAAAATCAAAGGTCAAGATAAAGTTATTGCCTCTTTGATTCGCTCTATTGAGAATGATAAAGTAGGGCAGAGTTATCTATTTTATGGTCCTAATGGGGTCGGTAAATTAACTACTGCCTTCTATTTTGTCATGGCAATTAATTGTAGCAATAGAGAAGAGGGAACACCCTGTGGGAAGTGTAATTCATGCAGGAAATTTCTCAATCTCTCACACCCTGATTTAATCTTTCTTTTCCCAACTCCGAATCTAAAACTTTCTGACGATGGGGAAATTAAAGATGCAAAATATCAAAAAGAGTATGAGTCTTATCTTCAACAAAAAATTGAAAGTCCTTGGAATGATTTCGTTTTTTCTGCTTCTTCAGAAATCAGAATTGGAGCAATAAGGTGGATTCAAAACAGACTCACCCTTTCAAAGAATGAAGCCAAGAAAAGAATATGTATTATTGAAGATGCTGATAGAATGAATATTAATACTGCAAATGCCTTTCTGAAAACATTAGAAGAACCTCCTGAAGATACTGTAATTATTTTAACAAGCTCAAAACCAAATGCTTTGTTACCTACTATCCTCTCAAGATGCCAAAGGGTAGCTTTCAATAATTTATCAAATTCAACTGTTGAAAATATCCTTAGAGAAAATTTTGACTTAGATATTGTTAAGGCTAAAACATTTTCTCGGATTTCTTACGGTAACGCAGAGAAGGCAATTCAGCTAATTTCGGAAGACACTGATAGCGGTAGGAATGTTGCTCTAAAACTTATTGAATTAGCTTTGATTAGAGATGATATTGAGTTTTTAAACTATCTTACTAAAATCAAAGAAGTAAAACAAAAGAAAATTCTCCAGAGTATTCATGCAAATATTGTCCTTTTTTTGATGGATATTATTTATAGTAGAGAGAATTCTGAATTAGTTGTTAATGTTGATACACTTGAACTTTTAGTAAAAATAGAGGGTGTAAGGACTATAACTGCAGTAGAGATTTATCAGCTTATTGATGAGTGTAGAGAGCTAGAAAGAATGATAGAATTAAATGTTAATAACAATTTAATTGTAACTTTTCTCTATAATAAACTAAAAAATATTATTAAAAATTGAAAAAAAATAAAAAAAACAGGAAAATACTTAGAAAAATATAAATCATTGAATAACAATAATATAAGAAGATTAAAAAAGTTAAATGAGATGTAAATAAAAGAGTTAACTCCTTAAATATCAGAAAAATAGAAAAAAAAATTTGACAAGTTTTTACAATCACGCTAATTTTGTTATTGTATTCGTAAAAAATAACTCTCGGGAGGAAAAATGACAAGAGACGAATTAGTAACAAAAATTGCTGAACAAATCAAATGTAGTAAGAAGCAAGCTGCTGAAATGGTTAATGCTTTCTTAGATCAAATTCTAAACGCACTAGCTGAAGGAAAGAAAGTCTCCTTCGTAGGATTTGGATCTTTCGAAGTTAAAGAAAGAGAAGAAAGAAAAGGTATTAATCCACAAACTAAGAAACAAATTACAATACCTGCACGTAAAGTTCCTGTATTCAAAGCTGGAAAAAAATTGAAAGAAGCAGTTAAGTAATTTAATATCTTTAACAAATTTAGGAAGAGAGTATCGTTGATACTCTCTTTTTTTTCTCAAGATTATAGTTTTTATTGACATTAATTGTTATTCATATTTAAATGTTAATAAAAAAAATTATGGATGGATTATGAAAAATAAAACTAAATATATAATAATCTTAGTGGCTATATTAGGATGCTTTTTGCAACTAAAAGCAAATAATTCTCATTTAATTATGAAAGTTGAGAATATGATAGAAACCGATGATACTTATTACATAACAAATTTTATTGAATCAAATACAGATTATAGAAGTCTTGGATCCTTCTACGAAGAACTCTTAGATTCCCTTTCTGTTCATAATGATGATTTAGAGTACTATGCTATATTCGCCCGAGCTGGAGCTAATTCATTATTACGCAAGGCTGAAGAATTACAGTATAGCAATAGAAGCATGTCAGATAAATTGAAAAAAAGCTCTACAACAGTTTTAAATAAAGCTATAAGCGCAATCTATGAAGAATGGATAGCTAAAAAAAATGATGGTACTTTCTTGCTCAAGAATGCTTTAGATATGATGAAACTAAGTTTTAGAATTAATACTCAACTCCAAAATGACCTTATCGATCATTACATTAACTATATTAGGTATGGAGAAATGTATCTTTCTTTGAATGAGTTTAGCTCTGCTTTAGAGTATTTTAGAGTTGCTAAGGAGATTTCGTCTCAACTCGAGACTCAGGAATATGCAGATATTGCTGATGTTTATATAAAGCTTGCTGAAAGCAATAGTAGTTTAGTTAATGATGGCACAATTTTCGATTATGCTAATTTTATTGATACCTATAAAAATTACTTACAGAAATTTAACAACTATCAGAATTATGTTATTTCAAAAGCTAACCCTAATTCAAAATCAGCGAAGACAAGCTCTGATAGTGGTGAAGTTTCTCATGTTAAAATGGATGCGGTAAAAGTATCTTTAAAAGAATCACAAAAATGGTCAGAAAAATTGAGAAAACTCAACAATAGAATTTTTGGTGATTATAATTTTGTGAAAATTAATCATAGGTTCTAAACATGATTGAATCAATAATTATAAATAAAAATCGTGTGAAAATAATTGATCAAACTCTTCTTCCAAGTGAAGAGAGATATATCGAAATAAAAGATTATTCTGAAATGATTGAAGCAATAAAGAAACTTAGAATTAGAGGTGCACCGGCAATAGGAATAGCTGGTTTGGTTGCTTCAGCTTTGGCTTGGGATGAGTTTCGAGGACAGCTTAATGATAAGCTTAAATTTGATAATGCTCTTGTTGAAATCGAAAATGCCAGGCCTACAGCAGTAAATTTAACTTATGCTGTGAATATTGTGAGAGAATGTATTAAATGTGAGCAATTTAAAATAGATAGCAATTTCTTGTGGGATAAAGCATTAGAACTTGCACAAGAAGAGAAAAAGGCAAGTGAGCTTATGGCTAAAAATGGTGTGAATGAGATATACCATAACCAAAAAGAGTTGAAAATATTAACCCATTGCAATACAGGAAGCTTAGCAACTTATGGTGAAGGTACTGCTTTAGCAGTTATCAAAGCCTTAGCTAAAAAAACAAAAGTCAAGGTATGGGTTGATGAGACAAGACCTTTGCTGCAAGGTGCCAGATTAACGATGTGGGAACTCTTAAAGGAAGGAGTCGAGTGTTATCTTATTTCAGACTCAATGGCTGCTCATACAATCAAAATGAAGGGAATAGACCTAATCATTACTGGAGCTGATAGAATAACTAAAAACGGAGATTCTGCAAATAAGATAGGGACCATGAATCTTTCAATATTAGCTCACTACTATAAAATTCCTTTCTATATTGTTGCTCCTACTTCAACTATAGACATCTCTTTGAAAAGTGGTTCCCAGATTGTTATCGAAGAAAGAGATAGTAGGGAACTTAAGTATATTAACAAGGTGCAGATCGCTCCCTGTATGTCTGAAGTTTTTAATCCAGCTTTTGATGTTGTTGATAACGAAAAAATAACTGCAATAATCACTGAGAAGGGAGTACACAAACAGCCTTATGATTTCTAATAAAGAAGACTCAAATATTCAGAAGTTAGCCAAGTTATTGCTAAAATCTAAGTACGCATTAGCTTTTACTGGTGCAGGAATCTCGGTAGATAGTGGGATACCTTCTTTTCGAGGTAAAGATGGGATATGGGCCAAGTATGACCCAAGTATTTTAGAGTTATCTAACTACTATTATAATCCTAAATCATGCTGGCACTTTATAAAAGAGGTTTTTTATGATAAAATGAAAGGTGTTAAGCCTAACGCTGGACATTATGCTTTAACTAAATTACAACAAATGGGTTTGATTAAAAGTATTTTTACACAAAATATTGATAACCTACACCAAGAATCAGGTTCTATAAATGTTTATGAGTTTCATGGTAATACTAAATACTTTGTTTGTGCTAAGTGCAAAAGAAAGTATTCTGTTAATGAGATATGCTTAGAAGAGGATTATCCCAAGTGCCCTGACTGCTTATCTTTAGTTAAACCTGATTTTATCTTCTTTTCAGAAGAATTACCTCGAGATGTCTTAGAAAAAGCTTATTCTGATGCTGAAAATGCAGATTTAATATTAGTTATTGGTTGCTCAGGGGAAGTTTTCCCTGCAAATCAAATACCTTACTATGTTAAGCAAACAGGGGGTAAGGTTGTTGAAATAAATCCACACTTATCACTTTATAGTGAAACCATAAGTAAATTACGAATAGTGGGAAAGTCTCAAGATATTTTGCAAAAAGTAGTTGATAGTGTGAAGAAAATAAGGGAGAACAAAGATGAAAAATAGAGTAATTCTTCTCTTTATGTTATTACAAGTTTTATTACTTAGCAGTACTGAAATTGAACAGTTGTTACAAAGGTTTGAATATATCAGAGGAAACTACTCTGAGCAGAAAGTTTCATTGGAATTTAAAATTACAGATGAAGTTCTATGTGATAGTATTGTTATCTATCGTAATTATAACACTATTGAAGTACCAGTTGATCTATATAAATTACCAATAAGTAAATATGTTGTCTATGCCTCGAATTCTTTCATTGATGAAAATTTAGCAGACAATATAGATTATCATTATCGAGCTGTAGGGTATTTTAATGGTGAACCTTGGGCTATTAGTGATGATTTAATGATCACCGTTCCTAATGTTGAATTAGTTACTGCTGAGTTATCATATAAAGATATCCACATTGTTGTAGATAAGGAAAATTACTTCTTGAAATTAGTGGCTAATAATTCTCATGTATTGAAAAAATATCCTTTAGTAATGGGGGAGAATCCTTTTGCTCGAAAAGTAATTAGAGATAGGGTTTCAAGTCCTGAAGGTATTTACCAAATTGTTTATATCTTGAAGAATGCTACTAATTATAAAGCTTTAGACCTTAATTATCCAAATACGATTGATAGAGTTCGCTATGAACTTGCTAAAGATTTAGAATTAATTCCACAAACTGAAGCAATTGGTGGCGATATTCAGATTCATGGCATGGGAATAAACACAAATTGGACTCTTGGAAGTTTTGCCTTGAGAAATAGTGATATCGATGAAATAATAGATTCAAATCTTATCAGACCAGGAAGTAAAGTTATAATTACTGGTTATGAAATATCCTCACTTGATATAAAATATCTTGATAGATTCTGGACAAAAGCAGAGATAAAAATAATACAAGAAAAATTACGCTCAAAAGGATATGATATAGCTTCAGATGGAGTGTTGGGTCCAAATAGTCGCAAAGTATTAGGAACCTTTCAATATAAAAATGGCTTAAAAGTAACCTGTGAATTAGATAGACAAACTTGTCAGAAAATCGGATACATTCCTTATGATGTTAAACCTTAGTGAGTATTCAATCTTTATGGCTACCTCTATATTAGATTACCATGAAAAACTCAAAGTATGAAACCATGGCACATCATATGAAAGGATTTATGCAGGGACTGCTCTTCATTATAATTATAATTATGATTATTATCTTTTTTCAGTTTATTGGTTATATAGATAGAAGTTTTTCAGGCACAACTTATAGTGATAATGAAGATGATGGTATAGAGTATTGGAGTGATGAAATTGAGCATTCAGACGGAATTCGTGGAGGTAATGAGAAAACATCAGATACGAAAATCTATGAACAGCGACGAAAAGATTTTGGTTCAAAGTCCTTAAATGAGAAAGATAGAGATAAAGCTGAAAAAGATAAAGAGCAAGAAAAGAAAAAATCTAACGATTATCTTAAGAAATAAGATCAACTACTAACTTCGTAAGTAATAAATTAACTTCCAAATCTGTCGATTTCAATTTATAGTCACTTAAAAGTAATAAATCAAAAATATGATTCATCTTAATCTTACTATAATTATTAGCAAATGTGATATAATCCTTTCTGAAATTAAAGTGAACTTCATTAAGATAGCTTGATTGTATTTCTGATATAGATAAACCACTAACTTGAAGGTACTTTATTTTCCAGATTATTTGGAAAAATCTGGTTAGCATTACGATTAGGAGAATAGAATTTTTTCCTTCTTCCGCTTCTAAATAATTATGTAGTATTGTAAGAGCTCTTTTTTTGTTTCTACTCCCAATAGCATTCTGGAGTTCAAAAATAGAGCTGGCTCTATTATTATCCATACAGTTTTCAACATCTTCTATCGTAATTACTTTTCTATCGCTTATATATATTAGAATTTTCTCTAATTCGTTATAGGCAGTATAATAATCAGCTTCTATCTTAGATGAAAAGAGGGAAATAGTCTCAGCTGAAGATCTAATACTTCGTCTTCGCAACTCCGCAGTTAACCACTTTTCAATTTCCCAATATCCTGCAGGTGGCTTGGCATTAATAGTAATGAATTTATCGAAAGCTTTAAATATCTTTGTTCGGGAATCAATTGTTTGACAATGTACTATGAGAATAGATGTTGATGGTATATTATGAATATACTCAGCTATTTTTATTCTATCTTTTTCTTTTAATTGTTCAAATCCTCTAACTACAACGACTTTATGCTCTGATAAAAAGGGAAACATCTCTAATTGTTCAATAATACTTTCGCTGTTAATGTCTTCACCAAATAGATTTATTAAATCAAACTCTTTTCCTTCAACAGTAGAGAATTTATTAACTAATTTTTTTATAATCTTATCGGAGAGGAAATGGTCTTCACCATGAATAAAATACACTCTGCTTGTTTGATGACTATCAATAATATTTAAAAATTGAGCTGATTGATATCTATTACTCATCTTTCTTTCTTTCTCTCCTTAATCTGCTTTATAATTTCTAAGCAGATTTCCTTCATAATTATTATTATAAATTTAATCCATTGTTTCAATGGATAGTTTTGGCTTCTATTCTTGTCTTTAATGGCTATAAAAGCACATTTGTAAGTCATTCAAGATAATTTCAATCAAATATATGGTGTCTAATCAGCGTGGTAGAAAATAGCTAATCGGGCTATCTTTATAAGTATTTCTGAACTAATATAAAACAGACTGACAAAAGTGAGATTGTCCAACAATAATATGAAAAGTATTTAAGTTTCTTTCTTTGGATTAAGTTAATCAAAAGGGCAATCACTATAAATCCAGAGATAAAAGCTGCTATAGCCCCAGCTGAATATCTTCCGATAGTAGAAGGGTCAATTGATTCTATATCCATAAAATCGACTAAAGCAGCGCCAAGTATAGCAGGAATACTCAACAAAAAGGAGAATCTCGCTGCATTATCTCTTTTCATTTTACTAAATAATGCAAAAGCGATTGTAGTTCCAGAGCGTGATATACCTGGAATGATTGCTAAAGCTTGACCAATACCTATAAAAATTGCTTTCACCCAACCAATATTATAATCATCAAAACTTCCATTAGGTATCTTGTCTGAGATATAGACAATCAGCCCAGTAACTGAAAGGGCAATTGCCACAGCTAAAGGTATATCATAAAGAGCTTCAAACTTATTTTTAAAAGTGAACCCGATAACTGCAGTAGCAAGAGTAGCAATGAATAAATATGCTAAGATTTTTAAGTTATTGATATCATTATAGCTCTTGTTCGAAGAGAATATTTTTGTTGAGGAAAGTAGAAGAGAAATAATATCTTTATGAAAATAAATCAAAACAGCAAACAAAGAACCAAGATGAACAACTACTTCAAAACTGATTCCTGGATCATTGATCCCCCAGAAGTATTGAGCTAAAACTAAATGACCAGAACTGGAAACTGGTAAGAACTCGGTAAGCCCTTGGATAATTCCTAAAATTATTGATTCAAATATTGACATAAATTTTCCTCTTATTCAATTTTTGGTAAATCTGTATTTAACAAATCAGAAACATTAACTATTCTAAAATGTTTTCTGTCAACTAAAGAAATTATTTTTCTCAATTGGGTCACATCTTTCTCACTATTAAAAGGTAAAATTAAGACAGGATTACTATTCTTCTGCAAATATGAGTTAATATTCTCTGAAGTTACTTGGTTATATGAGAGAGCCCAAGTTGAAAGAATTTGACTGCGCAGGGCTAATTCAAAACCTTTAGATTTACTCGTCGTCATTGCATCAATATAATAGAGGTTGTTTTCTGAGCAATAGTCAATAATTTGTTGCATAAAATCTGCTTCTGAGGAGGCAAAGTCTCCCCAGTAATGGGTTAAACCCTTTGGAGAGTTAATATTATTATGTAACTGGTTAATTTGTTGCCAAATCAGTTGTTTATCAATCGGGTTTTGAACTTTTATGGCATTAAGTTGATAGTAAGATTGTCGATTAGGGTAGGACTCTAATGGTATTGTGAGCATAGTTTCGATGTTGTTTGCTTCAGCAATACTACTTAATGTATCACTAAAAGCTCCATCACCTAAAAAAGATAATGTTAAATTATTGGATTTAATTAAATCAATGTTGTTTAATATAATCTTGTCATTATTCCCCAGTTCGGTTAAGATAACAGCAATTTCTTGTAATTGTTCCAGTTCAGAGTAGGGAGATTTATCGTAAACTAATCTAATTATATATTCAAATGAATCATCTCTATTGCGAAAAGTGAGTTTATGACCAACTAAATAATTTTTCCAATTAGCAAAGAATATCCCTTCAACTAATTTCCCTCCTGCCTTTTCTAATTCTTGTTTCAGAATCATATTGGCATAAGTAAGATCAACTGCTTCTCTATTCAACAAAAATCTTAGATATACTTCTCTTGGATTATTAGTAGATTTATCTTCATAGCGAATTACATTTGTATAAACATTTGCTGAATATCTCTTGTTGTTCTCATCATAGGGTACCTTAAGAGCATAAGCTACATCATAAATTACTTTTTCCAGAGTATCTATTTTAGAATTATACCAAGGATGGTAATCAACATTTTCTGAATAATATGTAGGAGTTTCTGAGATCATCTCAATTTTGTCAGATGTTTTACATCCAAAAAGAATAAAAGTAAATAACAAAATTGAGAATAATCGCATTAACTAAAATTTTATGAGGAGATTGAGCATTGGTGTCATATTATTATCAAAAGTCGAATACATTGTATATTTATCAGCAATATCACGATTTTTGTATCTAATTAACATATCTACAAAACTAAAAACATGGTTAGCGACAAGAACTCCAGTAGCAATTTTTGCATAGTCTTGATTAAAAAAATAATCCTGTCTTAATTCATTATATTTAAATCTATTACTTTTGCTATCCCATCTCCAGTTTAAATCATCTGGAATCGCGTTTTCATTAATATAATTCTGCTGAGCTATCGGGTCTCCAGGGTTATTTGCTATAGCATCATTAAGAACTTCTTGATTGTAGCCTCCAGCTTCATAATAGGAAGAACTATATCTACCTATAGTTTTGTAATAAGATTCAGAGTGGTTAATTGGATTAATATGGGCATATTTAATAGCATAATTAACACTTTGATCTTGTTTTATGGTAGCTTCGTTAGAAAAGTAGATTAGTGATGATACAAAAGCAACTTCTAATCCTAAATGAACAAAACCAGCCTTATGGTCGCTACTGATTTGTCCCCAGCCTGGTAAGATTGCAGATTTAAGTGGAGAAAAGCTATAACTATCAGCTAAGATTGGTACAGAGAAGAGAATAACAAGTAATAGGATTATATATTTTTTAGAATTTATATTCATAATTTAGTGAAACCCCTTGGTTTAAAACATCTGGTTGTAAATTTAGTGAATGATTTCTTAAGAATTCTTTGTTGTTTGAATTTGTTTTAACAGCACTGGAAATAGCACTATAGAGATGATTTACTATAATAGACCCAACTACAAAGCTAGAATGTTGCTTGCTTTTTTGCTTATCAGCACGATATTTTTTGTATTTCTGAAGATTATCATTTGACTCCCAGTCCCAAGCTTGCTCTTCTGAGATTCTATAATTATCAACAAACTCATAATAACCAACAGTTCCATAGCCATAATAATTCTGAGCATTAAGTCTTACATTTTCATTATATTGATCGCTAGCAACTTGTTTAGAGATCAAATCATAATAATCACTGCTACTATTGGTTGGAACACCGAGAATTTTGTTAGCAAAGATTTTGGACGAATTATCAAAATGATCAGCTTGATTTTCGAAATGGAAAAAGGTAGCAAATAAAGCAATTTCTCTAATCAAAGCTATAGAGCCTTTTTCGTAGTTCCGGGCATAGAAGTCACCGCTTCCTGGAATTACTGCAGACATTGCAAAAGATAGTTTGGCTGAATGAACTTTATCTGCAGAAACTGAGACAATAGTTAAGGTTATTAGTAATAATATTATTGTCTTTTTCACTTAGAACCTCTTGGTTAAAAATACCATAGGAGTGAACCTATCATTTTTTGTTGTAGCTGCATAGTTAAACTGAAAATCACTTTGACTAATATAGTTCTTATTATATTTTTTTACTGCCAATCCTGCATCAATAGCAGACACAACTCTATTTAATACCATCCCATAGAGGAAGAAGGTCGCTGAATCATATTTATCTTGAGCATCGCGTCGCATTTGTATGTATTTAGCACGTGCTGGAGTATTAAATCCATCATATTGGTCTTCAGTGTAATTAGGATTTCTGATATCATATCCTAAAATAATATGGTTAAAGTCATCTGAATTAGTACTCCAATTTATAACTGGATCAACATAACCTGCTGTTAAAGTACCCTCTCCAGTGTAAGCATATTTTTCATACCAATCAACCCAACCATAGATATATTTCTTATATTTTCCTACATCTTCAAAGAAATGTTGAGTGTTTTGAGCATCTAATCTATAATATCCGTTTTGCCCGTCAACATCATAAATATCAGCAGTGTTGATACCTGCAACAAAAGATTGGACCATATTCTGAAATTCTCTGTTATAGCGAGGTCCTTCATATATGACAGCCCCAGTAACAGGGTCAGTCAAAGTGATATTTTCACCATTAACATACTTTTCATAAGCTCTCTCTTGGTCAGTAGCATCTTGTCGATAAGAGATATAACTATAAATCAAAGCTCCTTCGATAATAGGGAAGATATAGCCGACCCATCTTTTAGGATTAACATAGACAGAGCCAGCTCCAGGTAAGATTGAGGACATCATTACTGCTATTTTTGCACTTTTCTTTTGATAATTAACTTGAATAACACTGTTTTCTAATTCTAAATCATCGATTAAAGGTTGGGCAAATATATTTATAGTTAAAGCAGAGATGAGCCCCAGTAATAAAAATTTTCTTCTCATGAATGTCTCCTATTTGGTTACAGCGAATTTAAATTTATAAGTAGAATTTTCTTCAACAATACCGATATAGATACCAGAAGTGATTTTTGAAAAATCAATAATAGTATCTACGTAGTCTAAATTGTTTGATTCAACAAGAGTTTCTTTGATAAGTTTCCCAGCAATGTTATAGATTTTTAACTTAGCAGAATTATTAATATTATAAATTCTCATGGTAGCTTGATTAGAAGCAACAGGATTTGGGAAAACAAAAGCTCTTAGTTTATCATCATTTACTTGGTTATTACTTGTTTTATGTATGTATTTAAAATTTCTGGTAATATTATGATTGAAAGTTTCCCACAATACCGGAGAAGTAGTTATCTTTTTATCCTTCCATTGAACAACTAATGAGTTATCATAGCAATTCAATTGATAAAAATAACCCAAAGAATCAGTTTCAGATAGAGTAGCATGAGAGAATATTCTGCTCTTACTCTGATCTGAGATAACTAGTGATGGGTCAATCTCATTTCGGGTAATATCCCAACCCACATAATTATTATCCGCAACAGGTAAATATATTGTTTTACCATAATGGGAAGATTCATCATTGTTTAAATAACTATTATCAAAAATCATAATCTCTGCTTGCCAAGAAAAATCATAATTATGGAAAGTTCTTGGAAAGTTGGGAGGGAAGGTACCATCTAAATAATTAGCATATACTCTATTACCTGCAGTAAATAAAACATAAGGACCTTGCTCATCAAAATCTAAAGCTAATTGAGAAATTTCTTCTGGATTATAAAGACTATTTTCAGAATAATCATAGATTTGTTTAAATTCATTATTAGTGTAGTAGAATAGACTATTAAACACTGAATAATAAAGAACATAATCATTAGAAGAACTACTTCCTTCTTCTTCATACGTAAGAACTACCGGTCTATTATAAATAGGTTCAGGCAATTCAACTGAACTGTTAGCCAGATAATCTACTAATGTATCATCATTGGTAATGAAATATAGTCTATCTTCAGAAGCAATAATAAATCTTGCTTCATAAGGTAAATCTGTAACATTAATAGTGTTGCTTTCAGTTAAGAATTGAATTTCCAAAACTCCTTCATTGACTGATATATAGAACTTATCGTTAAAATAGACAGGCGGCGTTGTTATTGAACCAGGCAAATTAAAAGTATAGGACACATTGTTTCTGATGACTATCATTTCTGAGTTTGTAAAGAATACTAATTCTTCATTTGAATCATCATCAAAATCTATTTGATGTACATGATTAAAGGAACTTATGTCACTGGAAGAATTATAAGGAATAGTATCAAAATAGTCAAAATCATTCTCATTACTATTGAAGTAAAATAACTCTGCATCATCATTATGAATCAAGGCTAAATCAGCTAATTTTGTAGCTCCTTTGAAAATAGGTGAAACAGCAACTATTTGACGTTCAGAAGTAATAGAAGCAGTATTAGTTAACAAAGGAGAACCATAAGAGAATCTCATAACATTTCCAGATTGAGAGATATTATAAAGACCAGAAGAATGAGCAATACCTGAAGATGTCATTAATGGCGGAGTAGATGTAGCATTAAGCTCTGTATTATGGATATTATCACTCCATCCAGCAAAGAAGTCATTACCGTTAATTTCTTCAAAAATTGGCATATTTTTAAAGTAATATTCAAAGGCTGTTCCCTTCCACCAATAGGCATAGACATTGCCAATATCTGGTATTCCATCAGCTTCAATAATCTCAACACCTCTATTGTCATAATCTGTATTTATAAAGTTGTTATCAAAATTAGAAATAGTGTTTCCTTCTGCATCAATAAAGCCTTGATTATATAGGACATCGTTATTAACTTTCCAAACTAATAGTCCACCTCCAACTGCTTCACCTTGGGGACTAATGAAAGATGGTAGCAAGTAATCATATTCTAAAGTTGGTGTATTAGAGTCGTCTGCGTATGCAGTGGGATAAAGGGCTATTCTATTATCTAAGGCAGAAAAAACAGCTGTTCCTCCATCGCCATCAGGGTCAACATTTCTATTTTCAATCAAAATGTATTCATCTGGAGATATTTTTAGTTTGTAGATATAAGGGTCACTTCTATCATTAAATCTACTTTCAGCACAAGAGATATTTATATTTTTTAGATTATCAAGAGTTTCTATATCTTTTAAAATACCCCTCTGTAAGAAACTATCTTCAAACATTAATACTCGGGAGTATGCTCCAGGAAGAGCTGGAATTAGACCTTCGATTGAATAGGTTTTACTTCCATCAGGACCAGGCATTCCAACTTCTGTACTTCCTCCAGAATCCATTATATCAAAAGACCCCACCATAGGGTAGTAACTATTAACTGCATATAAATCAACTAAACCTAAAGAGTGACCGAACTCGTGGAACATTACTCCGTTTAATGCCCCATAACCACTCACTTGGATATTACCATCAAAATTATATTCTCTGATATCCTGGGTAATTGTCTCAGGTACATTACATGCATAATCTATTACATGACTTCCGTTATCTACTATTGCTTCTTTGCCAGTACCCACTCTAATAAAGAATGACGGAATATCGCTCGGAGTATCTGATAAAACATCATGTTGCCAATCTGAACCAGCATGGATAATCATATAGTGAGCATAATCAGAAAAAACTATTTCAGGAGACACAGCATCTGCTGTTTCAAAAGATTCCTTAAAGTACTCTTCCATTTTACTAACAAATTCTTCATTTGTCGCTCCAGGAGGATTATAATATCCCATTGGCTGTGAGAGGGTATAGCATGGTTGGTCCTTGGGATAAATATCCCATTCTAAATTAAAATCACCTAAACTTGCAGCTCCGTAATAATATTGCATAGCTTCAGCCATTTTATCAAAATATTCTTGATTGTGAGGTGGCTTGGCTAATTGGATTGGGTAATCATCAGGTGCTTCAAGCTGAAATTGCCCGTTTCCACTAGTGTTAGGATTATCAGTAAGCTCTTCTTGGAAGCCAACTAAAATTATCAAAAGCTTATTATAGTTTTTGTTCTTAATATTTGAAGAATTTCGCTTTTGAGAATCTTTCTTTACTGAGCTTAGGTATTGTTCTGCAGGATGTTGTTTTTTCTTTTGGAAACTATTTTCTTTGTAGTTGAGAAGTAGTTTATCGGAAAAAGCATACTGGGGTATTAACCCCAGTAAAACCATAATGGTTAATAGTTTAACTCTATTCATATCTATTTAATTCAGTAGTAATCTAATTAAAATTCTAAGCTAAGAGAGAATAACTTATTATATTCGGTTAATTCTCCACCTTGTTGCATCGCAAAGTCAGCAGATAATCTGTACATGTTGTTGAAAGTATAGTGAATACCTACGCCAAAAGATGCACCTACAATCTCACCAGCTGAGTCATCAACATATCCACCTCTTAGAGAAAGAAGTTTCATGTAAGTATATTCAACACCAGCATTGTAGATATAGTCATTATCGTTCCAGTCAGTAACTAATCTTGTTATAAGATTATCTTCGTTAGCAAGAAGCTTGTTAACATCTGCATTTATAGTAATATCTGAATAATCATCTGTCCAAGCTTTATAAGATAAACCAGTTCTAACGTTTAATGATAATGGGTCTTTTTGGGAATCATCAACATAAGTAACATCAGGACCAAAATTTTGTAAGGTTAAACCCCAAGCTAATTCACCAACATATTCGTTATCAATATCAGCATAAGCAAGAATATCTTTAGCTTTAACACCAAAGTCAAATGCGAAAGTCATACCAACACCTTTAGTATCAGTATCACCAGTAGCAGGTCCTAAATCAGAACGGATGAATTTGAAGTTAGTACCAACACCCCAATTCTCACTTAATTGGTATCCATAGGAGAGGGCTATTGCGATATCATAGCTTGTGAAGCTACCTAAAGGAGTTCCTTGGTCATCAGTTTGTTCTTGAGAGCCTAAGTTCATAAATTGAATAAAAGCACCTACATTACCAACTTCAGGGAAGTATTGGTGCCAGCTTAAATATTCGTAATATAAATCAGAAAGTCCTGAACCTTCTAACCAATTAGTGTGCATTCCTGCGATTTGTGTTTTTCTATTAAAAGCCATCGCACCAGGATTCCAGTAGGGTGCATAAGCATCATCAGATTGAGCTACGAAAGCTTCACCCATACCACTTGCTCGTGACCCTGGAGCTATAAGTAAAAAGATTAAAGCTCCTTCTGAAACAGCAGCTAAGGCAGTAGGAATTGCCATACAAATTATCAATACTGCAATTACCATCATATTTTTCATTTTAAACATTTATCCTCCAATGAATAATTTCTTTATTTTTTTAAATACTAAGGACACAACCGATTGTTGAAGCGTCGCAACAACAATATAAGTGCAAAATAAAAATAGTCAAGATAATTAGCAATAAATTATGTATTACTCTCCTAAAAAAGTTAGTTTTGTTATGGTGCCGAAGGCCGGACTCGAACCGGCACGAGTGTTCACTCGGAGGATTTTGAATCCACTGCGTCTACCAATTTCACCACTCCGGCACTATTTCTTATTTATTATTTTGATTATTTGTGTCAAGTAAAAATCATTAATTAATCATAAAAAAAAGAAAAAAGAGCTAATTATTGTTTACTATAGCTATATTTTACTATTGTTTATGATAATAAAATATTTTATTAATATTTCAATTGCTGTAGAGATTAGTGATGTATGTTTTACATTCCTCAAATCGATAATAATGAAAAAAGTCTCTGTATCTTCTATGCGAATAGGTAGAGAAATATCTTTTATCAAGTTCATTACTTTTTCTCTTCGTGGTTTAATTTGCTTAGGGTATTCCATTACTAATTTCTTATTTTTAATTTGACATGAAGCTAATCCAATCTTCTCAGCAATAAATCTCATTTCAAAATACTGAATTGCTTGAAGGGCTTCTTGAGGCATTTTCCCAAATCTATCTACTAATTCTTCTTTCAATTCCTCAAAACCATCAATAGAATCAAGTTCCTTCATTCTACGATAGAGGATTATTCTTTCTTTTTCATCTGCAATATAGGTCTCAGGGAAGTAAAAGTCAACTCTGATTTTTAAAGCTTCCAAGTTTTCTCGTTTTTCATTCTCTTCAAAGAGTCTATCATTATTCTTATCTATATTGCTCATTGCTTCTCTAAGCAATCTGTTATAATAGTTAAATCCTACTGATTTAATGGTTCCTGACTGCTTTGTTCCTAATAATGAGCCAGCCCCTCTAATTTCTAAATCTCTGAGAGCTATTTGGTATCCAGCACCTAAGTAATCATATTCTGTAAGTGCATTTAATCTTTCTCTTGATTCTAATGATATAGTCTCAGGAATTAGGAAATAGGCATAGGCACGGCGAGTACCTCTTCCAACCCTCCCACGAATCTGATATAACTGAGCTAAGCCAAAGTTATCTGCTCTATTAACTATCATGGTGTTGGCATTTGGAATATCTATACCATTTTCAATAATAGTTGTAGATATCAAAACATCATACTTATGGTGATAAAAATCAATGATTAGTGATTCTAATTCCTTTCCGGACATCTGACCATGACCAATTCTAAATCTTACATTAGGAAGTAATGCTTCTAACCTGGATGCGATTGTTTTGATTGTCGTTACACGATTATGCAAAAAGAAGCATTGACCACCTCTATCTACTTCTCTCTGAATCGCATCTTTGATTACCTCTTCATCAAAAGCTGAGACGATTGTTCTAACGGGTAATCTATCTTTGGGAGAAGTCTTGATAAGAGAAATGTCTTTCAACTTGGAAAGAGCCATACTCAAGGTGCGTGGGATTGGGGTCGCAGACATATAGAGAGTATCTACATTAGCCTTGATTTGTCTAATTTTCTCTTTCTGTCTAACTCCAAATCTGTGTTCTTCATCAACAACTAACAATCCTAATCTATCAAAAGTTACATCTTTAGTAAGGAGTCTGTGAGTTCCTATCACAATATCAACAGCGCCTTCGGAAATATCTATTATATCTTGTTTCAATCTTTTGGGTGTTCTAAATCTTGATAACATTGCTATACGGACAGGATATTGGGCTAATCTTTCTCTAAAGACCATGTAATGTTGCTCAGCCAGTAAAGTCGTAGGAACCAAAACAGCAACTTGATAACCACTCATCACCGCTTTAAAGGCAGCTCTAATGGCAACTTCAGTTTTTCCAAAACCTACATCGCCACATAATAATCTTTCCATACTTGTCGGAGATTCCATGTCTGCTTTAATTTCTGCTGTTGTTGTTAGTTGGTCATCAGTCTCATCATATAAAAAAGAGTTTTCCATTTCTATTTGCCATGGAGTATCTACTTCATGAGAAATACCAACTCTCATTTTTCTCTCAGCATAGAGATTAACAATATCTTTTGCAATTAATTCTATCTGAGATTTAGCTTTTTTCTTTTGATTTCCCCATTGCTTTGAACCAATTTTATGGATTTTTGGCTCAGAATCTTCATCTGCTATATACTTACTAACTAACTGAATCTGAAATGTAGGCACATAAATTTTATCACCTTCAGCATAGTTTAACACTAAACATTCAATTTGATTACCATCTATCTGCATTCTCTGTAGGCCTTCAAAGATTCCTATTCCATGATCAATATGAACAACATAATCCCCTTTGTTAAGAGAATCATAATCAACTAAGGACTCTTTTTTAGAAAAACGAGATTTATATTTTTTGTTTTCATAGCGATTATAGATGTCGTGGTCAGTATAAACAACTAATTTTGCTTCTGGTAAAACAAAGCCTCTGCTTAGTACCCCAATAGTGAAATCAATCTTGTTTTCTAGATCGTTGAGAAGCTCTTTCATTCTATTACTTTGGCTTTGGTTGTCAGATTGAATGATAACCCTATAACCTTTATTTAGATATTCCTGAAGATTCTCTTCAAACTTTGCAAAATCAGCGTTAAACTTTTCAATGTTAAGATAGTTAAGAAAACTGACTTTTTCTGCTTCAGTTATCGGTTGTTGGCTATTCTGAAGGAAAATAGATTTATGCAAGTTCAGTTTTTCTTTTATATATTCATAATCTTGGAAGAGAAGGCTTGGAGAGGCTAATATCTCATTTTTATTTTTACTGTGTTTTCTTTGATACAGTTGATTTGCTTCATTAAATATTTCAATAGTATCGCCTTTTACATATTGAAATTCATCCCAAAACATTAACAAGTCTTTACCAAAATAATCAAGAAGAGTTTGTGTTTTATCATAAAGAAGTGTAACATCTTGTTCGATACCCTGATAGAAACCTTCTTCAGCAATTTTAGAAAGCAAAACAGAATCAGGCTTTACATCATGCAAAGAGATTTCTCTTACCGGTAAAATTAAGGCATTAATAATTTTTAGTTTTTCAGATTTCTGTGTTTGAGGAGAGAAGAATCTTAAAGTTTCAATCTCATCACCAAAGAATTCAATTCTCAAAGGTAATGAGTGGTTGGGTGAATAAACATCAATTATTCCTCCTCGTTTAGAAGCTTGACCTACTTTGCCAACTTGAAAATCAATATTATAGCCTAAACCAGATAATTCTGATATTAATACTTCTGGGTCATACTGGTCACCAACACTTAATTTTTTAATATTCTTAAAAAGAAGAGAGGATGGTATTAGATTTCTTAATAACGTTCTTAAAGAACATACATAAACATTAGGCTCTTGGGACGAAAGTATTTGTGATAAAGTCCTTATTCGTAAAGCTCTGATATTGGTATGGGGAGACCTCTCTTCATAGGGCAAAACTTCGTAATCTGGAATGAATTGTACCTCATCCATAGAAAGCAAGACTTCTAAATTATTCTGGAAATCCTCTGCCAATCTATCATCAGATACTATTACTAAGATATTTTTCTGTTCTTTGCGAAAGGTATTTGCTACTAACAAAGATTTTAACGAGAGATTGAGATTAGCTACTTGCAACTTAATATTGTCTTTAACTGCACTATTAATATCTTTGATTACAGTGGTTGCTTCTAAGAATGACTTTATCTTTTTGTAAAACATCTCTGCTCCATGATTATGTAATTTAGGTAATAAATTATTTTATGTTAATAATGTCAAGAATTTGCTTAGTTTTTTAAATAGTAAGTTTATCAGTGGTTCTTATCATCAATTATATTTCTTGACATTTAACTTAACCTCCTCAATCTAAGTAATAATAAACCTAATTTCTGGAGGAGATGTGTTAAAAAGAAGACAAATTCAAGTGTTGTTTCTCATGATAATTTTGATTATAGTTGCTTGCCAAAAAAAGGAGAATACTGATGTTCAACAATTGTCATCAGATAAACAAGTACAAGTTGAAACTCTTTCTCAGGATAAAGAAAATGATAATACTCAAGAAGATAACGAGAAAAGCGAGATAGCTTCTCAATCACAAAATGAACAAAGTATAACTTCAAGAAGTGAGTCACAAGAACAGCCTCAAACTCAAGCTAATTCAGAAGAAATTCAGGAAAATGTACAAGAATCTTTTCATACACCTTCTAATTATCAGACGATTGTTTATACTAAATTAAATTCTTGGAATAACAATGATGATTACTATGATATTTTCTTTAATCAGCCTATTTTAGAATCAATTAGTGCTGATGATTTGTCAAAATATATAGAATTTTCTCCGAAGACTAAAGGTAAATACAAAAAGGTAGATAATAAGAAAGTGCGTTTTTATCCAGAAGGGCGCTTTCTTGGAAACACAGATTATAAAGTGAAAATTGAGCAAGATAAGTTGTTCAATGATAAATTTGCAGTGGTTGAGTTATTATTTTATAACGCTTCTCCAATTATGAGTTTAGGTTATGTAGCTTTGAATCCCACAAAGAATCAAAACGAGTATTATTTAGAATTTGTAATAAATCATTACCGAGGGAGATATCTTGATAGTGATTATATTAAAGGAATGGATATCTTTGTTGGAGGAAGTAGAGTTCTGGTTGATAAGATTAGCTACGATAATTCTGGGGAAATGACTTTAAAGACATTGCCTTTTAGAGCTTCAGAAAAAGATGTTATCGTAATATCTCCAGATAAAAAGCTATTCAATCTTAGTGATAATTATATAGATGTTTATTATTCGAACTCTATCAAAGAGATGAGAAAGTTTATTCTTCATTCCACAAGAACTGTTACAGATGAACAGGGAAAAGCACGTATTGAGTTAACTTTTTCAAAACAATTAGCTAAAGAGCAAACTCTTGATGGTTTAATTACTGTTAATAATCAAGAAGGCTTAGAAACGACTATTTCTAAGTTTATGTATAAGGTAATTATTACAGGAAATTTTGAATTAGATAAAGAATACACAATTCAGATTAAAGCAGGTATAAGAGCAATTGATAACTCAGTCTTAAAAGAAGATAAAACTAAGAAAATTCATACCAATAATCGAGACCCAAGCTTAAAGTTTGCAGATAATGGAGTATTTTTATCATCACTTAATGACAATAGTATCAATATTAAAGTCGTTAATCACTCTGAGATTAAGTATCATTTGTGGGCAATTCAGGTAGAAAACATTGCAGAGATGATTCACAACATCGATATAGTTAATTTTTCTGAAACATATCACCACTATTCTCGCCATAATGATAATTTAAATTGGTATGGTGAAATGATTAAGAGTGGGACAATTGAAACTGAAGTGATTACTAATAAAGACTCTTTTATAAAATTAGATTTAGGGAACATAGTTACTTCTGACCCAAATAAAATTTATATTTTGAATTTGATTGGCAATATTGAAAATCATTTTAATTCGCTTGGGAATGGCTACATTTGGCCTCCTGGAGCTAGTGTATCGAAAATGCTCCTTTTTACTGATTTAGCTATCACTGCAAAAGCATTTAAAGATAAAGTTCAAATCAATGTTGTGGATGTCCTTGATGGTTCACCAGTTAAAAGAGCAGATGTAGAGTTAAGAGCATATAATAATAATCTTCTTGCTTCTGGAAGATGTGATAATAAGGGTCAGCTCATTTTTGATGAACTTGTGAGACCATTAGACAATGGACAATTTTTCGTTATTGCCAAAAAAAGAGCTTCTCTTGGTTTTCTTTCCAGTGAATCTATGTACATAGATAACACAAAATTTAATATTGAACGTGACTTTTCTCAAAGTGAATATAAATTAGAAGTATTTTTAGATAGAACTGAATATCGTCCAGGTGAAACAGTTAATCTCTCTGTGATGGTAAGAGATAGTGATAACAATATAGTTAAGGAAGAGATACCACTTATTGTTACAATTTATGATCCTCAAAATTCAAAAATTAGTAGTGAAAAGATTACTGATTATAAAGAAGGATTTGTTGTCTATAAATATTCTACTCAGGAAAATACCAATACCGGGAATTGGAGAATGGAAATCGAATTTGGAAGTATAAAGAAATTTGCTAATTTTTCTCTAGAGACATTTGTTCCTGAAAGAATTAATGTAACTTTAGAGTCTAATAAGCAAGCATATAATTTCGAAGACAAGTATTTGGAACTCAAATTACAGAATACCTATCTTTTTGGAGCTCCTTTAGTCGGTGCCAAGTGCCAAGTATATGCTGACTTTAATAATTATTATGGTTTTGCCCAGGGGAAATTTAGTGAATACTCCTTTCTTGATGAATTTACTTCTTCTGATTATTCAATCTTCAATCAAGAACAAGAGTTAGAAAGCGACCAAGATGGAGTTATCAAGACAGCTTTTAAACTATTAGAAGCAAAAGAGAGTAATCATCCTTACTATGTAAATCTTAGAACAAAAATTACTGAAGAGGGTGGCAGGCCAATAGAAAGAACTCTTGTCTTACCAGTTTCTCCACGTCAAGAGTATATTGGATTAAGTAGCAATCGCTATTTAAAACCAACAGATGGGCAGTTTCGTATTCCTGTGGTTCTAGTAGATGAATCAGGAACTAAGCTAAAGAAAGGAGTAGAGCTTGAGTATGTAGTTTATGGTAGAAGAGGATCATGGTGGTGGGACTATGATTATAACTACAATGTTTCTTATAAAAATTCAGAATCAAACATTGTGATTGAAAAAGGAATAACAACAATAGGAAAAGATGGATTTATTACATTCACCCCACAAACATCTGATTTTCACCTATTTATTGTTGAAGCAAAAATAAAAGGTAAAAATGATTATCAGATTAATAAAGTGTACTATAACAGCTATTGGGGAGATAACACTGAAATATCAGAAGATAGTTCTTTAGAATTAAAAACTGATAAAGATGAATACCAAGTTGGAGATAAGGTTAAAATCAGTATTCCAAGCTCAAAAAATAGTAAGATTTATCTAAAAATCATAAAGAAAGATGAAGTGATAAAGCAAGAGATTATTAATGTTACAGAAGATGGTGATTATATCTATGAATTCAAAACTAATGACTCTTTTGCTCCAAATGTATTTGTTGATGTTAGAGTTATTCAAGGGCAGAAAGATAAGAATAATGACCTTCCTCTTAGATTATTCGGCTTGATTTCAGTAAAAATTATTGACAAATCAAGCAGACTTGAAGTCAAACTTGACCTCCCTGAAAAGATAAATTCTAATTCAATGCTGAAAGCGAAAATCGATGTTGGAATAAAAAAGAAGACTCAATATCTTGTCTCCATAGTTGATCAAGGTTTAGTTAACAGAAGCAAATATTCAATGCCTAATCCATGGAATTTCTTTTATGGTCCTCAAGGCTATTTTGCCCAAGATTATGATAATTTCTCTTTTTTTGTTAATGCCCAAAACCAAGAAATATTCCGTACTATCATGATTGGGGGCGATATTTATGATTCAATGGTCATGTCTGCAGAGAGGATGTCTCAAGGTGGAGCATTCGCAATGCTTAAAGAGATGAATAGACTTCAAGAAACAGGTGCTCAGCGATTTAAACCCGTATCTTATTTCTTAGGCATTTTAGAGACAGATGATAATGGAAAAGGTGAATTTGAAGTAAAAATTGATGATTATATAGGAGCTCTCAAAGTTACTGTGATAGCTGCTAACGATGAAGCTATTGGTTCTAACGTCAAAAATGTTATCGTGAAAGATGACATCATTGCTATGCCAACACTTCCAAGAGTATTAACTCCTAATGATGAATTCCAAATACCTGTCAATGTGGTAATAGACTCCATTGTTTCTTCTGAAGTTGAAATAGAGTTGTTAACAAATTCTTTAGTGGAAGTTACATCAAAGTCAAAGCAAATTATCCCCTCTGGTGTATCAAGCAAACTACTTATTTTCTCTGCAAAAGTAAAAGAAAATATTGGCAAAGCTGAATTCAATTTAAGGATAAATAGTAAAGAATTTAAATCTGAGAAGAAAATTTCTGTGGGAGTTAGATTACCTTCTGCTTACCAAACAGATTCACAGATGCTAAGTTTTGAAGGCGATGATATTAGCTTCACAGTACCTGAATTAGGATACGGTAATAGTAGTCAAACATATCTTTCATTTGCTCAAGGCTTTGACTTTAATGCTGATGAGCATCTTAGATATTCTATCAGATATCCTTATGGTGGGGCAGTAATGAAAACAGCAGGGACTTTTGTTCAACTTCTTCTTGCAGATTTCCTTAAAGATGATAATTTAAGAAATGAGCTTGATGCAAATATTAATGCCTATTTCCAAGAAATAGTTAAATTCAACAATAAAGGATTATGGACCTGGCAGGGTAACAGTGATAAGGCTTCTAAACGTAAAATACTTAATGCTTATGCCCTGCATACTTTCCTTTTAGCTAAAGAGAAAGGCTATAATATTAATGAATTTGTTTATTCAGAAGTATTAGACTTTTTGCAGAAATCAGCCATAAGTACTTCTACAGTTAAGTTTGAAGATGCTTATATTTTATATGTTCTTGCACTTGCTGATAAAGCAAA
Source organism: Cloacimonadales bacterium (SeqCode) (assembly GCA_963692475.1). Taxonomy (GTDB): domain Bacteria; phylum Cloacimonadota; class Cloacimonadia; order Cloacimonadales; family JAFGVF01; genus JAEKNW01. The sequence continues at coordinate 255,927 of OY829950.1, read as the reverse complement.
TATTGCGTCTTTAAACTACTATAATGAGCAAGAAAGTATAAATGTTCAAGTTAATGCTAAAACAATGTTGGAAATGGCATATCAAGAATCAGGATTTGCTATTAAAGATATCACAAAAGATTTGAAGGCAAAAGTTATTCTTCAGCTTGAGGAAAATAATAAGAGTTATTTAGAACCTAACGAAGATGTCTCTCTTGCTTTAGATCTTTACTTTAACTCTATCTTTAACAATAGTGATAGCACTCAAAAAGCTAAAAATAGGGATACTGCTCTTGCTTTATCTAAGAAAATGCAATCTCCAGACTATTGGAATAGCTATGATAAAGGCTGGAATTTATTTGCTTTAGCAGGTTTTGTCAGCACTTTGCCTGCGAACTATCAAGATTATACTATTGCAGAGTTCGAGCTTAGTATGGCAGATAAAAGTGAAAATATTAAAGTAGATGATTTATATATTTTGAATTTATCCTCTTACAAAAATAAGGAAATTAAGATTAAGGCAATATCTGACAATGCTAAAGATGTAATGATTTCAGTAAATAATGTCTATGTACCTAAGATTGGAACAAGCAAAGCAATATCTAACAATATTAATCTGGAGATTATCTATACTGATCTTAATGGAAAGAATTTAGATGTATCTTCTTTAGAACAGGGAGAGAGTTTTTACGCAGAAATTCTAACTTCGACTAACTTCAAAAATATGGAATTTGCTACAACTTATATTCTTCCATCAGCTTGGGAATTTTCTAGTGAAAAAGTTGAATATAATTATTATAATCGGAATAATAGGAATGAAAGACCTTCATATATAGATGTTAGAGATGATAGAGTTATCATTTATGGTAAGAATAGTTTTAACCTCCCAGTGTTATATAAATGCAAGATTAATGCAATTACCAAAGGTAAATTTATGATGCCTGCATCTACTTCTGAAGACCTCTATAATTCACAGAATCAAGCCCTTGTACCAGGTAAGACTATTCAAGTTGGAGAGGATTAATATTAGGAACGAGAACAAAATATACATTCTTAAGGTGGTGCTAAAAAGATGATAAAAGCTCACCTTAAGAAATTATCTTATAAATTCTTCTGGTCAATAGTAGGATTAATGTTGATATTAATTACTTTAGTCCTACTATCGCCATTACCTAAAGATAGTGATTGGGATTATTCAACTGTAATTTTGGATGATGAAGGTAATTATCTGAGAGTATATTTAGATAGTAATCAACAATGGCATTTAAAATATGAAGGAGATGTACCCACTAAACTCAAGCAGGCAATTCTAACCTTTGAAGATAAATACTTTTATTCTCATCCAGGTATAAATCCCTTGGCAATTATAAGAGCTTTATACTCTAATCTTCGTGCAGGGAGAGTTGTTAGCGGAGGTTCAACATTAACCATGCAAACAGCTCGAATTTACTTGAATGGTGAAAGAACCCTCTTAAATAAAATAAAAGAAGCACTAATTGCTATCAAATTAGAACTTTTCTATTCTAAAGATGAGATTCTATTGATGTATTTAAATAACGCTCCTTATGGTTCAAACATTGTGGGAATCAAAAGTGCTGCCTACAAATATTATGGCAAAGAATTACAAAAGTTAACTTGGTCAGAAGCATGTCTATTTGCAGTTTTACCAAATAACCCCTCTAATCTATTTCCGGGAAGAAATACTATAAAACTCCAAGAAAAAAGGGATAGGTTACTTAATAAACTAATGCTTCAAGGTTTTATTGATAAAGAACAATATGCCAACTCCATAAGAGAAGCTATTCCAAATTCCCATTACTATTTTCCACTTATGGCAGCTCATCTTGGAGATAGATTAAAGCAAACAAAGAATGGTCATCTTTATAAGACTACTATCTCTCGTGATTTACAGGATATAATAGAAAGCTTAGCTAAGAGAGAAGGCTCATATTTAAGCAGTCTGGGAATAAAAAATTTAGCGATTCTTGTAAGTAATACTAAGACCCATGAAGTTAAAGCCTATCTTGGTTCTCATGCTTATTTCTCAACATTTACTAATGGTTATGTAGATGGAATTCAGGCACTTCGTTCGTCTGGTTCAATACTTAAACCCTTTATCTATGGTTTAGCTTTGGAAAAGGGAATTATCACACCCAGCTCTCTTATCGAAGATACAAACAAAAACTATGGTATCTTATTACCTAAAAACTTTGATAAAAAATATAGAGGGATAACTACTGTAACCGAAGCACTTCAAAAATCACTTAATATTCCTGCTTATGAAGTAACTAAAAGAATTGGAGTATATGATGCTGTATCTGTCTTAAAAAGTGTTGGAATGAAAAGTCTTTTTCGTGAACCTAATTCATACGGTTTATCTATCTGTATCGGAGGTGCTGAAGCTAATCTCTGGGACCTCTCTGAAATGTATCAAACTTTAGCTAATTATGGAAAATATTCTCCCTTGAAGTTAAGGGCTAATGATGAACATCTTGAACAAAACTCTCTGCTTTCTCCAGCATCCTGCTACCAAATATTAGAAATATTACAGGGAGTGAAAAGACCTTGGGCTTATAAAGGTAAATTTCCAAATTTTGCTTGGAAAACAGGAACAAGTAATGGATTTAGAGACAGTTGGGCTGTTGGACTTGATCAAGAATGGACAATAGCTGTTTGGGCTGGTAACTTTACAGGAGAAGGGAATCCTCATCTTACTGGCAGAGAAATAGCTGGTAGCATCCTTTTTAAAGTTCTTGATTCTTTACCAAATAATAACAATTCTTTCATGGATAAGCCTTGGAAAGATTTTAAACAAGCCCCTATCTGTTCGGTAAGTGGTTATAGTCCTACAAAAAATTGTCCAGATACTCTATGGATTGATGTTCCTAAAAATGCTTTTGTTCTACCTAAATGCCCTTATCATAAGCAGATTATAGTTGATGATAACGAAACAATGCAAGTATGTTCTAACTGCTGGAAAGATATCTCACATAAAGCAATCACAGTATTAGATTACCCTCCGTCTGTGGATTATTATTTAAATCAACAAGGACTTACTTTCCCTGAAATACCAGCTCATAATCCTGATTGTTCTATGATTAATGAAGATTCAGACTTGATTATAAAATACCCTATTCCTAATAGTCATATCTATTTACCAGTTGACGAGTCAGGAAAAATAAATTCTTTTCAAGCAGAAGTTTATAGCTCAGATAAGATAATATATTGGTTCTTAAATGACTCTTTTTTAGCTCAAACTGAAGAAGTACATAAGTTAGATATTAATACTAATCCTGGTAAAAAAGTTTTGTTTTTGCTAACATCTCTAGGCCTTTCAGCAAAAATTAATTTTGAGATTCATACAAAAGAAGATTGACACAATTTATCAACTGAAAATAATAAAATATAACTTAATTTATCAAGGAATATCTATGAAAATAAAAATAATTATTCTCTTTGCTCTCTTAGCTATAGCAACACTCTTCTCTATTGAAGACCAAGAAAGGTTAACCTTTAATATCAGATATGGGATTGTTTCTGCAGCTGAAGCTGAACTTTTTGCTCGACATATTATTCATAGTGACTCTATCTACACAGAGCCTATAGAAGCTTTGAAAGTTACTTCAAAGGCTGAAACTTACTCCTTTTTTGATGCTTTCTTCAAAGTTAGAGATATGATTGTCTCAATCTCTGAGAAAGATAGCGGTCTGGCTATTTTCTATGAAAAGAACTTGAGAGAGGGTGGTTATAAACAAAGAAGACTTCATTATTATGATAGAAAAAAAGAAAACTGTATCTATCAGAAATGGAGCTTCGGCAAAGAGCAGTTCTCGACTGAAAATGTTGCAATTACCAAAAATACTTATGATTTTCTTGGAGCTTTTTACTATATTCGCCAACAAGAGCTCGCAGTGGGGGATACCCTACTTATGAATATGTCAGGTGATGGAGTTACTTTCGATGCTCGTATTGTTGTTCATAAAAGAGAGAAAATTAAAACTATCTTTGGTAAAAAGTACTGCTTAAAAATTGAGCCTCAATTAGCAGGTGAAACGATTTTCCAAAACTCTGGCAAAATATTTATCTGGCTAACAGATGATGAATTCAAAATTCCTGTTAAAATGGAATCAGAAGTTAGATTTGGTAGCTTTGTTGCTGATTTAAAAGATGCACAGAATGTGGGGCTGAAGAAGAAATAAACTTGATGTAAAGATGTGGATTACAAGAAAGTATATACTTTTATATGTTTAAAAGTTTAAATGTTTAATTGTTTAATTGTTTAAATGTTTAGCTGTTTAATTCCCTTCTTAATCCTAGAAGGATACTAATGATGTATTCCTTGAACATAATTTAGCAATAAGCTCACCTCCTTTTGGCCCTAATTACTGTCTCCATGAATTTCCAATGATTAAAAGAGAGAGTTCCGAAGGCCCTTCATAAGCAACATTTGCATTCTCTTTACTTTCAATCATAGGGGGGAAAAATACTATTGAAGATGTATTATCTAATCCATATTAAGAAAATTCTGGACTATTTTCCCTTATCATAATATTTTGTTATTCAATGTATTTTACGGAGGATAAATGAATAAGAAAGTTTCTTTAACTGGAATCAAACCAACGGGGATGCCTCATCTGGGTAATTTTGTAGGCTCTATCAGACCAGCTTTAGAGTTGGCTAAGGATTTTGATGCTCGTTACTTTATCGCAGATTATCATGCCCTTAATCAAATAAAAGACCCTGTTAAATTAAAAGATATGACTTTTGAAGTTGCTGCAGCTTGGTTAGCTTGTGGACTAGACCCTAATAAAGTTCTCTTCTATAGACAGTCTGATGTCCCTGAAACATTTGAACTTGCCATTGCTTTAATGGCTTTTACTCCTAAAGGATTAATGAACAGAGCTCATGCCTACAAAGCTATAGTGCAAAAAAACGAAGAAGAAGGGAATACTCTTGATGATGGAGTTAATATCGGACTCTTTACTTACCCAATTTTAATGGCTGCAGATATTCTGCTCTTTGATGCTGATGTGGTACCGGTGGGAAAAGACCAGTTACAACATATCGAAATGGCTAATGATATCGCTCAATCACTTAATTTTAATTATAAAACAGATATACTTAAACTTCCTAAGCCTTATACTCATGAGGAAGCAGGTGTAATTGTCGGTTTAGATGGTAGAAAGATGAGTAAAAGTTATAACAATGAAATCTCTCTCTTCTTACCTGAAAAGAAATTGAGAAAAACTATCATGAAGATAGTTACAAATTCTCAAACTATTGAAGAAGTAAAAGATCCTGATACCTGTAATGTCTTTTCTCTTTATAAAGTTTTCGCCTCTCCACAGCAACAAGCTGAACTAAGAAAGAAATATCTTGCCGGTGGAATGGGTTGGGGAGAAGCAAAACAAGCCCTCTTTGAAGCAATAAATGACCAACTAAAAGAGCCAAGAGAAAAATATTTTGAACTTCTCCAAAATAGAGATTTCGTGGACTCAATATTGAAAGAAGGTGCTGAAAAAGCGAGAGATATAGCTTCTCAAACAATTAACAGATTGAGAAATGCTATCGGAATAAACTAAGAAAAAATTATAAATTTGTAAAAATAGTCTTGACAAAAAAACTAACTTATAATTATCTGAATAAACTTATTGCAAGGGAGAAAAAATGGAAATAATTCTTTTAGTAATACATATACTTATTAGTATTGCCTTGGTGCTTATCATCTTGGCTCAAACCTCTAAAGGTAACGGATTAGATAGTAACTTAGGTGGAGCAGCTTCTAACGTTTTTGGAAGTAGTGCTTCTGAAATGATGAAAAAATGGACACAAATTATCGGTGGACTTTTCTTAATTTCTTGTGTCTTCTTAGCAATAACTGTTAAGTCTGGAAATGATGGTGGCGATGCTGGTTTATCTTCTACTATTCCTGTAGAAAAAACTGAACAAAGCTCCCCAGCTCAAGAACTAAATAATAATGAAGGTGATGTTCAAGAATTACCTGCTGCTGAAGCAACTCCTGAAGCAGCTCCTGAATCACCAGTAGAATAAACTTTACCAAGCAGAAGTGGTGGAATTGGCAGACACGCAAGACTAAGGATCTTGTTCCCAATACGGGTGTGCGGGTTCAAGTCCCGCCTTCTGTACCATTTGAACCCCTGACCTATAGGTCGGGGGTTTTGTGCGTTTAGGGGAAAGTACAATTAATGAATATTAACAATCATAGACAAATATTTGACAAAAACAAAAAAAGGTTTTTTGATTAAGAGCTAGAGCATTATTTTGGTTTAACTATCTATATCAAAATATGTTAGAAGAGATTTGTGTATTGATTTATTATCATTATTAGAGAATAATACGCAAATTCCCTTTACAGATTCTCAAGCTCTACAAACAAATGACATAAAATTATCAAAGGAAAAAGCTATGTCAAAAAAAGGCGTCCTTCATCATATAGAAATATATGTCTCTAATCTTGAGAAATCTACTCGTTTCTGGAGCTGGTTTCTCTCCGAACTGGGATATGAACTTTATCAAGAGTGGGAACAGGGTAAAAGTTATAAATTAAATGATACCTATCTTGTCTTTGTGCAGGTCGAAGAAAAGCATCTTGATGTGCAATATCATAGATGTAAGGCTGGGTTAAATCACTTAGCCTTTCATGCTGAATCACGAGAAGATGTTGATAGAATGACAGAACAATTGCGTTTAAAGCAGATAAAAATATTATATGAAGATCAGCATCCTTATGCAGGTGGTGAAGGCTATTATGCTGTATATTTTGAAGACCCAGATAGAATGAAGGTAGAGATAGTCGCTCCAGCAGAGCTTTGATTGTGTATAAATTTTGTTAGAAATGGAGTAGCTAATGCATATTTATGAAGATATCAGGGAATCAAGAACTTGGGAAAAGATAGAATTGGTAAATAAAGGCTGGTCAAAAGATAAGAAATACCATATTTACACCAAAAAAGGCGAAGAATTATTGCTAAGAGTGTCCGATATTTTCCAATATGAGATAAAAAAGAAAGAGTTTGAAAATATGACAATTCTGAGCAAAAGTAATATTCTGATGTCCTTTCCACTAGATTTTGGAGTATGTAACAATAACAAATCTGTTTATTCACTTCATACTTGGATAAAGGGAGAAGAGGCAGAATTGGCACTAAGAAAAGTCCTTGAACAAGAGCAATACGAGCTTGGATATAAGGCTGGGCAATATTTAAAGCAAATTCATAAGCTTCCTGCTCCTAAGTCTCAAACAGATTGGGCTGAAAAGTTTAATCGTAAGATAGATAGGAACTTAAAGAATTATCAGCAATGTGGAATTAAATTTAGTGAAGCTGATTTCTTTATAAATTATGTGAATCATAACCGAGAATTGCTTAGAAATAGACCACAATGTTTTCAGCACGGAGACTATCATATCGGCAATATGATTATAACTCCTACTGGAGAATTGGGTATTATAGACTTCAATAGGTGGGATTATGGAGACCCTTGGGAAGAGTTTAACAGGATTGTCTGGTGTGTCAGAACTAGTAAAAGCTTTGCTTCAGGTTATATAAATGGCTACTTTAATAATGATATACCTGAGCTCTTTTTTAGATTAATGGCATTATATATCGCCTCTAATCAATTAGCTTCCATACCTTGGGCTATCCAATTTGGACAAGAAGAAATCGATGTTATGACTTCTCTTGCCCAGGACCTAATCGGATGGTATGATGATTTTATAGAGTTTATACCTAAATGGTATAAAACAATAGAAATTAGAGTATAGAATTTAGCTATAGTAAATTTTAATTGGTTACTCCTTCTGCACCCTTTTCATAACCAGGGTCAAGTGGCTCCCATAGCTCGATCTTATTACCTTCAATATCAAGGATATGAACAAATTTTCCATAATCATAAGTCTCAATATCGTCTAATATTGTTACTCCATTAGCTTTTAATTCTTCAACTAAAGCTTCTAAATCTTCTACCCTATAGTTTATCATGAAATCTTTATCAGATGGTGCAAAATAATCTGTCTTTTCGGGGAATGGACTCCATTGAGTGTAGCCAACACTCTCTTTCTCAGGAAATTGGCACCACTTGAAACTTGTTCCATAATCATCAGTGTTTAATCCAAGATTTTCCGAGTACCACTCTTTAATCTTCTTAGGGTCCTTACACTTGAAGAATACTCCCCCAATTGCTCTAACTTTTTTCATTATACTACCTCTTCTTTTAAATTTCTTATAAAGGCAAACTATCTCATGTAATATAAAATGTCCAGTATTAAAATTTTTCTCAATTACAATGATAAGTTAATCATATTGATATATTTCTCCATAAAAAATACATAGAAAAAGTCATAGAAAAAAAAGATTTATTACTTAAAAAGTTAAATTGTGAATATAAAACTTGACTATTCAAATATCTAATATGAATTTGACAACATAAATGATATTAAAGTAGAATTTTATCAGATATGGCTTTAAGTATTCGAAAGGAACTTGTATAATAATTATTCTGAAGGTTGTAATGATGTTAAAAAAGATGTTGTTAGTTTTGATGTCAGTTATGGTTATATCGACTTTAACAGCTTTTGATGATAAGCGCGAAGGACTACTATATGGCATAGGTATGGGTTATTGCCAAGCTTTTTATAAAAATAAAATTGAAGATGAATGTGGAGTAATTAAAACAGTAGCAGGTCCGAGTAGTGGAGTCGCAACTGAAGTTAAACTTGGATATGGTATTTCAAATAAGGCAGAAATATATCTTTCAAATCAAGTTGCTTGGTATTCAAGAAGAACCTTTGAAGGCGAGACTTCTCAAGCTGTCACTATCAATTCAATGACATCTCTGGGAGTATCTTATTTCTTCTCAGAACAACTTGATTATTATGAATGGCATTCATCTCCTTTTGTAAGTGGAGGACTTGGGCGTTTTTATATGTATGATTTCCTTTATGATGATGGTTATTCAAGTGGAGGTATCGGTTTTTATGTTGGGCTTGGTTATGAATTTGCCAAACATGTCAGATTGTCTTTAAATTATTATGTTAACAATCAATCCTATAAAGAGGATGGTAATAACTATACAAAAAACTCTAATGTAATGTTACTAACGCTAAGTGCATTAGCATTTTAATTTTACCAGCAAGTTTTAGCAAAAAAAAGAATATTAGAAAAAATAAATGGAGGTAGTATGAAGAAAATTATACTATTAAGCGTTTTTGTGTGTATTATGTCAAGTTTGTTTGGATTCGATGGAAATAGAAAGGGTTTTCTTTTAGGATTCGGAGCTGGATTATCTCAAGTTTCTTTTTATCAAGAAGCAGAAGCAGGGGAGCAAAGCATGAAATCAGACACAATGGATGAAATTGGCTTTGTCACTGATTTCAAAATCGGTTATGGTATTAACAATCGTTTTGAACTTTACTATTCCAATAAAGTAGCTTGGTTTACTATGGAAAGTAGTATTGATGATGTTATCATTGCAGATGGTATCTCTGTTATTGGCGGTTCCTATTTCCTATCTTCTGAGTTAAACGATAATACTTGGCATCCTTCAGCATTTATTAGTGCTGGTCTTGGTTTTTCAAGTTGGAGTGCTCCTTTAGAAGATGATTCAGATGCCATGAAAGGAGTTGGTTTCTTTTTGGGAGCTGGTTATGAAGCTACTAAACATCTCAGAATTAGTTTAGAGTATTTCGGGAATAATCCTTCAATTACTAGTAATGGACTTACTATTACAACCTATTCTAATGCAATCATGCTAACCATAAATGGAATGTATTTCTAATTTATTAATATGATAAGTTTACACCCAGTAATGGGTGTTTTTTTTCCTAAACCTCTGGAAGATATCTTTTATTACTTAGACTGTTCAAATAAAAGACTCATAAATAGTGCACATTTTTTATATGTTATCCTACTTTTTTGAAATTGACATTTAGGTTGCTTACATTACTATATCTCTAATATCAGAATAATGCCTCTTATATCCCACAGGGATGCCATATAGTAGGGAGTGCTCGCAAGACACTCCAAAGAATGTTTGTAAAAGTGAGCCCTGGAGGGGCGATATATCCATCTTTATAAGTCTCATGATTATCATTATCAAAGTAATTGTTGACAAAAAATATGTTTTTTTAAATATTAAATAAATCATTATGGAGGTTATAATGGGACAATCATTGGTTCAAAACTATATGCATATAATATTTAGTACTAAAAATAGAATAAAATACCTTAAATCTCAGAGGCAACTAGAAATTTTTAAATATATTGGTAGTTTATGTAATGAAAAAAGATGTCAGGTTATAAAAGTTGGGGGTTATGAAGACCATATTCATATTCTATGTTTGTTAGATAAAAATATTGCCTTAGTTGATCTAATCAGATTCGTTAAAACCAATTCTTCAAGATGGATCAAAACAAGATTTCCCGAGTTAAACCTCTTTTCTTGGCAAGAAGGTTACGGTGCATTTTCAATAAATCCTCAGCAAAGTGATGCTGTTATAGGATACATTGAAGACCAAGAATACCACCATCACAAAGTCTCTTTTCAAAATGAACTAATTTATTTCTTAAAAAAGTATAAACAAAATTATGATGAACGATATATTTGGAGATAAATTCGTTTTTGATTTAGATATGTCGCCCTTATAGGGCTCACTTTTGCTTGTATTATATGGAGTGTCTTGCGAGCACTCCCTAATATATGTCATCCCTTTGGGATATAAGAGGACTTGTTTCTTACTAAAACTAAACTAAACATAAAATATAAGATTGGAGTGTGCAGTTTTGGATTTCTGATCTACAAAGATTTTGCTCCTCTATGCTTGACGATTTTGAAACTTCTTTATTCACTATTATATTTTGTCCCCACTCTACTTGAGAGAGCCAAATTTATACTTCAATTAATCATATCATTGTGGTTAAAGGTAGCAAAAAATAATAAAGCTCACTTCGAAGAATGTTTTATACATAACATTGATATAAAGAAGATTTGTCAAGAAAACCTAAGATGTGCAATATTATAGACTTCTTAAAAGACAAACTATAGTTGAAGGTGGATTGATGGTTGAACAGTCTCTACTAACACTTTGCTTACATTTTTTTTCAATTGACAGTTTATTATAAGAGAAAGTATATTGTTTTGGTAAATCATTTTTTTCTTTGAAGATAAATTAGTGTGATAGTGTGATATCAAAGCATATATGATTTATTGAGATTTAATAATTAAAAAATGAAGGAGAAATTTATGCAAAAAAAATTATTAGTCTTATGTATATTTATATTTATTTTAACTAACTTATTTGCTTTTGATGGACAAAGGAAAGGTTTCCTTTTAGGATTTGGTGGAGGAGTTGCAAATGTATCATTTTCTCAAGAAATAGAATCTTTTAATGAATCTATTGAATCTGATACTGAAAATAAAAATGGTTTTGCTACTGATTTTAAAATAGGATTTGCTCCGACTAATAATTTAGAAATATATTATAGCCATCAAACTGCTTGGTTTTCTATGAGAAATGCTCTAGATGAATATATAACTATAGCAGATGGAGTAGGTACTCTTTCCATTTCATACTTTCTTGCTCCAGAGTTAAAAGATGGTAATTGGCATTCGTCATTATTTCTTAGTGGTGGGGTAGGAGTCTCAAGTTGGTCTACTCCAACTGAAGATAATGATGCATGGGAAGGAAATGGTTTCTTTGCAGGAATAGGTTACGAGTTTACAAAACATTACAGAGTAAGTTTGAATTATTTTGTTAATAATCCATCCATTGAAGAAGCTGGATTAACTTTTACAACCAACTCAAGTGCATTTTTGTTAACATTTAGTGGCTTAGCATTCTAAGAAGATAAAAACATACTACTTTATAAATTCTTAGAATATTTTAGCTTTGAAAAGTAGGATATTGACCAATTTATAAACAAATTTGTTCGACATGCTACTAAACTTAATAATAAATATCTCTTTTTCGTTGACAGGCTAACATACTAAAATTATAATGCCATAATGTTAATAACCAAATTTAGGAGAAGAGATGAGTTCACTTGCCGTATTAGGCTGTATGTTCGGAGATGAGGCAAAAGCCAAAATTGTGGATGTAATGGGTAAAGATGCTGACTTAGTTGTAAGATTTCAAGGTGGCAATAATGCTGGTCATACTATTTGTATAGATAATCATAAGTTTGTTTTTCATTTAGTACCTTCAGGCATTCTTTATCCTAAGATGAAATGTGCTATTGGTGCTGGAACAGTTATTGATCCATGGTCACTGAAAGAAGAGATTGAACAATTACAAGCTCAAGGTATAGAATTTGAAGATAGATTTTATATTGATCCACGAGCAAACCTTACTTTACCAATTCATAAATATTTAGATTCATTGAATGAGAATTCAAGTAGTAAAATAGGAACAACAAAACGTGGAATTGGTCCAACTTATTCTGACGCAATTGCTCGCAAAGGTATGAAATTTATTGATTTAATTGATGGATTTGATTTAAAAAATAAAATTTCTAATCTCTATGAGTATCATAATATTGAGATTAGAGAAGATGATATTGATACTTTAATAGAAGAGTTAGGAGATATTAAGAACTTCTACCTCCCTTATATTAAACAAGTAAATTATATAATAGATGAGTATTATAACAATGATAAGAACATTATCTTTGAGGGTGCTCAAGGTACATTATTAGATATTACTTATGGAACCTACCCTTTTGTTACTTCATCAAACACGATTTCAGGTGGAATCACAACAGGATGTGGCTTCTCTTTGAGAAAAGTTAATAAAATTATTGGTGTCTATAAAGCTTACTATACTCGAGTAGGGGATGGACCATTTCCAACAGAGCTCTTTGATGAAACTGGTGAGCAAATTAGAAAACAGGGTAATGAATTCGGTTCAACTACTGGTAGACCACGCAGATGCGGATGGTTTGACCTATTTGCTTCAAAATATACTGCTAACATTAATGATGTTGATGAAATAGCTTTAACTTTAGTTGACGTTCTTATGAATATTCCTGAAATAAAGATTTGTACAGCCTATGAATATCAAGGTGAAATTCTTACAGAGTTCCCAGTAAGCTCCCAAATTTTAGCAGAATGTAAGCCGATTTACCATACACTTGCTGGTTGGACTGAAGATATAAGCTCAATTACAGATTTCACACAACTACCTATAAAAGCTCAAGAATATGTCTATTTTATTGAAAAAGAGTTAGGTAAGAAAGTTTCAATTGTTTCTGTAGGTCCAGGAAGACACCAGACAATTTTTAGATAGAAATCAACTTTATAATTAAAGTAATTTTTTAGGACTGGCAGCTAAATATTTGCAGATATCTTACTTGCAAATTAGTAAGGCTTGCAGTAGGTATTTAGAATATTTAAATGAAATATAACTTGAGAAAGAATAAACTAACATTTTAGGAGTCATTATGAAAAGGTCTATGTTAATTTTAATTTCAGTTTTATTAATAACTGGATTATTCAGTACAGAAGTTGGCTATAGTGCCCCTGAATTCATGCAGGCGTACTACAATGCCTATTCACTAAACTATATCAATACCTTAGCATCTGGTAGAGGAAATACTGGAGTTGCTAAAATTGAAAACATCGAAAATGTCTTGCTAAATCCAGCTGGATTTTCTACTGATCATAGTGAAATGTATATTGAATTTATGGTAAAACCAGAGAAAAAAGAGATTGGACACTTGAAAGAAGAGAGTTATATTACCAATCAACCATTCACTTTTATAGGATTTTCTTTTAATATCATTGATAATCTTAGTAGTGCTATTTACTATTCAATGCCTAATAGTATAGAATATGATAGATATACGATTGATGATTATGGTACTGCAACAGTTCAATATAGAAATCCTAAATATAATCAATACAGTCTTGGTTTTGCCAACTCTTTTATGTTTAATAATCTAAGTCTTGGTCTTACTGTAAATTACAATATCCATAGCATTAAAAATATGCTTATAAATGGCTCATCATCAAAGATTAACGAGACTGAAGGAGCAATTGCTTTTAATGCTGGAACTATCTATAAAGTTAATAATAGGCTAAATTTAGGTCTTGCTTATAATCATAGTTCTGATGTTAGTTTTGATACAGAATATTGGGATTGGGATGTAACTTTGCCTGCTAAATTCTCCGCAGGTTTATCCTACTATTACTTAGATGATAGTGTTGTAAATTTTGATTATGAAAGAAGATTTAATAGTCAAATGAGTGAATACTATGATGATATAGATATTTTTAAGCTTGGTCTTGAACAGCAAATCAGAAATAGTATAATTAGATTTGGAGCTATGTATATTCCTTCAACTTTTTCAGGTCTTGTCCAAATGCCTGTAGCCCAACTTGATAGTCAGGTAATTCCTCATTATCCTAATAACTATAATAATGGTATTGAGGAAATTCTTTCCAATGAACAAACTTTTTTGACAATTGGTTATACTTTGAATCTTGAAGAGTTAACATTTAACTTAAGTGGAATGCAAGCTGTAGCTTCAGAAATGAAAACTACTCAGCTATCTGTTTCTGTTGGAGTAAATTTAACTGATTTTGATATCAATAAATATACACCTAAGGGTAGTGATGAAGACTAAGAATAAAGTATTAATCAAAAGAATTGAAGAATATGATTTGGAGAAGATTATAGCTTTTTTCAAGAGAACGGTTTTACATAAAGAAAGAGTTTTGCCTAATTTAGTTGATAAAATTATACTCTTAAAACCAAATTTACTGGGAGCTTTTGCCCCTGAAAACGCTGTAACAACTCATCCAATAGTTTTAGAAGCAGTGATTCAAATTCTGCAAACAATAAAGTGTACTATTCTCATAGGTGATTCTCCTGGAGGCTCTCTAAACTATGAAGCAGTTTTACAAAAGTGTGGAATAAGGCAAGTTGCTGATAAATATCAAGTTGAGATTGTTAATCTGAACAAATATCAAGTAATCAGTACTAATAACTCAGGCTTTTCAATTGCTTATACCGGGCTCTATGAAGAGGTTGATTATATAATCAACCTTGCTAAATATAAAACCCATAGTTTGATGCAATTCACAGGAGCTGTGAAGAATCTTTATGGTTTAGTGCCTGGACTAAAAAAAGCTGATTATCATAGGGAATATCCAAATTCTCAAAAGTTTGCTCAATTCTTAGCTAAGTTATACGAAACACTTAAAGGAAAAGTGCTATTTTCTGTTATTGATGGTATTTTGGGTATGGAAGGAAAAGGACCGAGTGGAGGGAAAGCACGTAACTTTGGTTATCTTTTTGCTTCAGAATGTCCTTCTTCTCTTGATTACGTTGCTGCCTATATGATGGGATTTAAGCCATTAGATATTGAGTTGATAAGACTTACAATGGAAATAGATGGAGTTTTGCCTTCACGGATAGCAAGTAATTATCTGTGGCAGGAGAATATAATTTCTAATGTTGATACAGGAATTGTCAAATTAAGAAGCAAGATTCTGAATAATATCCCTAATAGTTTTAACAAAGTTTTTAAATCACTTTTTTGGTACAAACCCCTTATCTCAGATCAGTGTAAAAAGTGTAATATTTGCCTAAATAGTTGTCCAGTAAATGCCATAAAAGTAAGTGATAATGGTGATTTAAAGATTGATGATAAGCTATGTATTCGTTGCTTGTGTTGTCATGAATTTTGTCCTCATCAAGCTATAGATATTGTTAAATCATCAATAGCTAACAGGATAATACCTCAAGCAAGTGGAAATAGAAAGTAGGAAGATAAATATAAAAATATTGTGAAAATCGTGAAGACTTGATAATTAAGAAAAAAAGTCTTGACTGATATTTACTTTACTGACTAAATTGTAAATACTAAACTAAGAGAGAGAAATATGTCTAGATTAAAAAGAGGAGTACCCCTCTCAAAAAAGATTAAATACACGTTACTTCTATTAGTAGCAGTTCTTCTCTTTAAACTCAGCTTTATCGGTAGAGGGAGCTTTTTAAGTGTTTACAGAAACAGTGTTAGAGCAGAACAGAATAAAGAACAATATGAAGAGATATTGACTCAGATTGATGAGACGAATGAAGAGATTAACCGTCTAATTCATGATGATGATTATCTTATAAAAGTTGCTCGTGAAGAATATGGTATGCAGAAGAAGAATGAGCGAGTGATTAAATTGATTGAAGCTGAAGATAATAATAATCCAACAGGAGAATAATATATGGCACAAGTGATTGTGAATAATGTCAATAAAATATATGATAATGGATTTCATGCTGTTAAAACAGCTAACTTTATTGCTGAAGATAAAGAGTTCGTAGTTTTAGTAGGTCCTTCTGGTTGCGGAAAGACAACTACACTCAGGCTTATAGCGGGCTTAGAAGATATCACTGATGGTGAGATAAAAATAGGGGATAGGGTTGTTAACAACGTAGCTCCTAAAGATAGAGATATTGCTATGGTGTTTCAGAATTATGCTCTTTATCCTCACATGACCATCTATGATAATATGGCTTTTGCTTTAAAATTACGTAAAGAACCTAAAGAAGAAATTGATAAAAAGGTTAATGATGCAGCCAAATTGTTAGGTATTGAAAATCTATTAGATAGAAAACCAAAGCAGTTATCAGGTGGACAGAGACAGCGTGTAGCTCTTGGAAGAGCTATTGTTAGAAAACCTTCAGTCTTTTTATTCGATGAACCATTATCAAACCTTGATGCAAAATTAAGAGTTCAAATGAGAGCTGAAATTATTAAATTACATAAAACATTAGAAACAACAATGATATATGTTACTCATGATCAAGTTGAAGCTATGACTATGGCTGATAAAATTGTTGTTATGAAAGATGGTATCATACATCAGATAGATTCACCTTTAAAACTCTATAATAACCCGGTCAATCTCTTTGTGGCTGGTTTTATTGGTTCTCCTGCGATTAATCAGTTAACTGGTAAGATTATTAAAAAGAATGATTCTCTCTATTTCACAGATGATGATGTCACCTTAGCAATTGACAAGGAACACAATGTAATTTTAAAAGATTATGTGAATAAAAGCGTAATTTTAGGCATCAGACCTGAAGATATTTATGATTCAGAATATGATGATTTAGCTGAAAATCCTGAAAAAATAGAAGCTTTTTGTGATATAGTAGAACCAATGGGGAATGAATTTGTAGTCTTCTTAGAAACAAAAAATGCAAAACTTACAGCCAGATTTGACCCTAAGAAAATGCCTATGATTAATGAAAAGATAAAAATTACTATAGACATGAAAAGAATTAAAATATTTGATAAGGAGAGTGAACTCTCTCTTTTCTAAGCAAAGTGAATTTAATAAGACTCCCTTTTTAGGGAGTCTTATTCTTAAGAGGTTATATGAAATTAGTTTGGTTATTCTATTTTCTTTTTGTTAATACGACTCTGTTTTGTCATATCTATCTTGGAAGCTGTGCTGCCCGAGTTGGTCTTGCCAATCTCAATATTATATCATCTTCTCCTTTAACAGATTACTACCAAGCAGGAGTCTCTAATTCAGGTATTTCAACTTCACTTTCTCAACCTTTTCAATTTTCAGGAGTAGAAAATGGAAATATTACCTATTCTCAAGATTTTAAAAAATACCACTTTTCAATAGGAACGCTCTATCTTCTAAGCGAGTACTATAATGTATATTCTAATTATCTTAGCATCAACTATTCGTTTCAAGAGCTCATTACTTTAGGGTTCAGCCAAAAATTTATATCTATAAGTGAAGAAGAGAACTACTTCTACACCATCACAGACTTTGGATGCAAAGTTTCACATGAAAAGACAATGATTGCTTTGAATTATTCAAACATCTTGCATAAAAGAAGTTCAAGAATTGATTTACCTAATATTATAAGTACAGAAATTGCTTTTAATCCAATAAAAGACACTTATATAGCTTTTGGATTGGAAAAAGAGAAGGAGCATAAACTATCTAAAAGATTTGGAGTTCGCTACAAAATAGTAAAATCTCTAACCCTACTTACTGGATATAGTTTAAAACCTAATCAAATATCATTTGGGGTAGGGGTAGATTATAAAAAGATTAATATCAATTATGCAGTTATTACACATCCGGAATTAGATTCTACTCATCATATCTCTCTTATCTATGAATTATAGAGCATTATTAATTACGCTTTTCTTAATAATGTCAGTAAGAAGTCTGTGTTCAGATACTGAAATATATGACTATCAGGAAGATGAAGAGTTGATTATAAAAAGAAATGAAGAGATAGAGGGTAAGGAGTTAGAATCTTGGAGTAAAAGAAAAATATCACTTAACTACAGAACTGATTTTGTTATCTCAAATGATAGCAGACTATTATTTCAAGCTAAGAACTCTAATGTGGAAACTTATTTTCATAAGAAAGAAGGAGAGCAATTAAGGGTTTTTGCTAAGTACAAAATAGAAAATAAATATCTTGGTGTTGGTTATTATCGTCCAGTTTTTGGTTTAGGTAATATCTATAAAAAATCATCTACTAAAGACTATTTACAGCGGGTGATGTCAAAATCTAATTTTGATTTGCAAGGTTTATTCGGAAACTATCAGATAGATTCATACAAGTTCAATATCTTCTATTCGAATAATACTCTTAATACAGTTATAGATTGTGAAGGGAAACAAAAAATAGTATATTACGAAAGCGATAAGGCTACTTTAGAACAAGCTGGTCTAATAGTTTCATATATTTCTGATGCTATTGAAGTGAGTCTCTTAACTAGTCAATTCACAACCAATAAAAGATTAGAACAGTTTGCTTACAAGAAAAAGTTTTTGCTATTTGCCAACTATATTAAGTTTCATAAAGAAAAGCTTGAGCTTGGATATGAGTCAAATTATGAGTTTTCTGATTTGGAGCATGCTTTATGGGTAAGATTTCAAAATGATGGATTTTCTTCAATATGGAAATATCGATCAATTCCAGAGAATTCACTAAACTTCTTTAACTCAGGAATTAGTAACAAATTTAACTCTAACACAGAGATATATGCTGGAGAATGTTCCTTTGTGTATCAGACTTATGGTCTTTCAATAGGTTCAGAACTAAAATCAAATCGTAAAATTGATCATTGGAGAAGTAAAGCTTATTTAGATTTTAAATCTTTTAACAAAATAAATTATAGGATTCTACAAGAAATATATAGAGACTATCAAGCAGAAAAACATGAAAAGTACACTCATAAAGTTAGAGTTAACTTATTTGATTTTTCTAATTCTCAGTTAGTGTTTCACTATTCCTTGAATAATAAAAAAAATTATAGCTATGCTAATATGTATCAAATTGAATATAATATTACGACTAATTATGGTAAGTTAAAACTAAATTTAAAAGTCTTAGATAACTACAAAAATGAAGAAATTATCCAGGATATGGATGAAAATATAATAGCTACCTTCTATGATCTATCTGAAGACTTTCTCATATTTATTAATTATAAATCTCCAGAATACAAGAACTTTACCTTACAGGGCACTCTTAATCAATCTATGTTTAATAATAAGCTGAACTCATTTAAAATAGAGTTAAGTTATCTTCTATGATATACTCATTAACAAGCTCAGGATAATTATTAGATGTTTTGTTTACAGCCTTTGATACTGGGTATATTCTTAACATCTTTTCTTTTTGAGTGTAGCAATTCGTCAACACTTCCTGATAATTAGGATTAATTATATAATCTTCTAACTGATTATAAGGTAGTATAATAGGCATTCTATGATGAAGTTCTGAGACTTGTTCATTTGCTTCTTTAGTCAGAATTGAGAAACTGGGAAGAAGTGAACCGTCTGCGAATTCCTTGATATCATAAATCCCAGCCAAAAACATCAATTCAGCATCTTCTGACTTGATAAAATAAGGCTGTTTTGTTTTTTTATGCCATTCATAAAAACCATTAACAGGAATTAAGCAACGTTTATGTCTGAATAGCCCCCTCCAAACTGCTTTCTCAGTAATGGATTCCAATCTGGTATTGATTATATTATAAGGTGAAGAGTCATTTGCCCAAGCAGGAACTAATTTCCATTGCATAAAATCTTGTATTATTTTATTACTATCAGAAAATATAGTACAAGCTTGCTGAGTAGGTGAAACATTAAAATTAATAGGAATTGTTAACTCAGGATTAGCTAACTCATCTAAATATTTCTTCAGATAATTATGTTTTATTACTTGAGCAAATCTTCCACACATTTTACTTAGTCCAACTATTTGAGAGTGCTATTATAACCTTCACTGCTGCTACCATTGAAGAAACAGGAATCCATTCTCTCAGTGAATGATAAAGAAATCCACCAGTAAAAATATTGGGAGTAGGAACACCAAGATAACAGAGTTTTGCTCCATCAGTGCCCCCACGGATCGGTGTTCTAAGAGGAGTAATCCCCAAGTCTAACATAACTTCTTCTGCTTTTTTTACCACTGAAGGATAGTTGTCTAAAATAGTTTTCATGTTACGATAGCTATTTGAATGATCAATATTTATCATAACACCAGGATATTTATTCCTTAACAACTCTCCAGCTGATTCAATTACATCTATTCTTCTCAAGTTATTCTCTTCTAAGAAATCTCTCAAAATGATATCAATGCTTGCTTTTGTTTCATCACCATGAACATTTCGAACATGATAAAAACCCTCTCTACCTTCTGTATTCTCAGGACTCTCTTGAACAGGGAGAAGTGAGACTAATTCACTGGCAATTTTACATGCATTAATCATGATGTTTTTGGCTTTCCCAGGATGAACATTTTGTCCTTTAATGGTTATCTTAACACTATAAGCATCAAAGCATTCATCTTCCAATTCTCCAATTTCTCCACCATCTATTGTATAAGCAATTTTGCCAAGTCTTTCGCGAGATATATTGTCTGTTCCTGCGCCAACTTCTTCATCAGGAGTAAAACAAATTCGTAATTCAGGGTGCAAAATTTCTGGATTGTTTTGGAATATTGCTAAAGCGGTCATTATTTCAGCAATCCCAGCTTTATCATCAGCGCCGAGAAGAGTATCTCCAGAAGAAGTGATAATCTGCTCTCCGATATAGTCTAATAGCTTAGGAAAGTCAGATGGTTTCAAAAATAAGTCATCATTGCAAGGATAAGCCAAATCTTCCCCTTGGTAACTCTTTCTGAGTAAAGGTTTAACATCTTTGCCAGATACAGCAGGACTTGTATCAAGATGAGCTAAAAAAGTTAATGGCTCAGCCTTAATGTTTGGGGAGCAGGGGAGAGTTGCGTAGATATAGCAATGTTCATCAACTTCAACATCTACTAATCCTAACTCAGATAGTTCTGTGCTTAGTATATTTGCTAAATCCCACTGATTTGTTGTAGTGGGATTTGGCGTACCATTATCATCAGATGTAGTTTCGATTTGGACATATCGTAAAAATCTACTTACTACTTCATCTTCAATTTTTGTTATTTTGGAAAAATCTATCATAAAATATCCTTGTTCATCTTTTATTTGCTATAAAAAAAGCGGTCAAATGACCGCTTTATATTTTAAAAACCTGATTAGTTACCAAGTTCTTTTTCTAACTCTTCAAATCTCTGAGAAGCTTTGAACTCATTGTATAAAGCTTCTTCATTTTTTATTGCATTAATAGTTTTTTGATTAATCTCACTTTGAGGAATTTTTACTCTAACAAAGACTTTAATCTTGTTATCTTTCTGTTTTATTGTTTCACTTTTGTCTATACTTGTTCCTTTAAAAGTGGCATCTGAAACAACTTTTGTTACTTTAGAAGTCAATGCTAAAACCTGAGGGTCATTAACACCTGATTCTTCTTCAAAGTTCTTTATCATACCCTTAACTTTGGCTTCAACATAGTTAGCAGCTTGGAACATTGCGTTTGCATATGCAGCATCTTTTGCAGTTGAACTTGTCATTTTGACACCTTCACCATAAGTATAAACAAATTCTGGATTGTCTTGTAAATCCCACCATTCAGGATAATACATTATTACATGATCAGCTTGTTCGTGTTTTGGTCCCTTGTTTGAAGAACATGCTACTGACAATATTGCTATTGATATCAATATTAATACTACTAAACATTTTGAAATCTTCATATTTTCCTCCATTATTAATTATAAATAATTCATTACTAATATTTATTTCAAATAATGATGTGTCAAGATAAAATGTTTATAAACCAGAGTTTTGTTAGTATTAATGTATAAATAATTTTGAATATAAGTATTTTAAAGTACTGAGAGTAAAGTATATAGCTTAACTACATGTTGAGCTAAAAAATGTTAGAGAGAAAAACAATTGATTTGATTGAAAATTATATGGATAGAAACTTAAATAAAGTTGCGGGCTGTTGAAAAACCTCAATATTTCAAAAAATAGTCCCTAATTTGTTAAACTATTTACAACAATATTTATCATGTTTCTCACTCTACTTGAGAGAGTCTTAGTTTTTATCAAAATCACTATATAACTATCCAAAATATTCATCGCTATGCATTTTTTAACACCTCGTCTGCTCCGCATCCACCCCTCTTAGAGACATTTGCTTAGCAAATGAAGAGGGGAATCAATCTTGCTTGAGTTTGAATAAATATATTAGCTATTGCTTTAAGCTATTCCTTATGTACTCAGTAAGTATCTCGATAAAAATTCAATGATGTATTGAGTGCCATCCAAGTACGAACTGGGTATGCTATTAAGGATAACAAGATGATATATTAATATTTTTCTATTATAATGAACTTGTAAGTGAAAATTTAAATAATTTTACCTTCTCTCAATATCCCACTTTACCTCAGAGAGAGCCTTTATCTTCATTATTTTACTAAGGTACTCATATTATACTTGACTTAAAATCGTCAAAATGAAATTTTAGTAAAAATACATAATTAATAAGAAGGGATTATCATGAAATTGAAAGATATCTTAGAGTTATTAGAAGGTGAATTGTTAACACCAGATGCCGATGTAGAGGTTGATATACCTTGTGCTTTTGGTTCTGATCTAATATCTGACATCTTAATGTGCACCAAAGAATCTACACTATTATTAACCGGATTAACTAACCCGCAAGTTATTAGACTATCCGATATGATTGATTTGTTAGGCGTCGTTTTTGTTAGAGGTAAAAGACCTCCTCAAGACCTTATTGATATGGCTATTGAGAGAGAGCTCCCATTGATTACAACTAAAATGACTATGTACAAATCTGCAGGTCTTCTTTATAACAAAGATTTAAGAAGTTGTCAGATTTAAATATGGCAGAGTATTGGAATATAAATGAAGACTTTAAAGATAGGGCTGACGTATTTCTTAAAGAGAGACCTGCTCCGGCTATATCTTTAGAGTATAAAGTAACTAAGCACGACTTTATCAATGCGGGGAATGGTTCTGCTGAGCTGAAAAGATTATTAAAAAAACTGGGTATTGACCCTATTGTTTTACGCAAAGTTGCAGTAGCTTCTTATGAAGCTGAAATAAATCTTGCTGCTCACTCAGAAGGTGGAGTCATGAAAAGTAATGTACATGCTGATTTAGTTCATATAGTATTCGAAGATATCGGTCCTGGTATAGAAGATATTAATAAAGCCTTAGAGCCAGGATTTTCTACAGCAGTAGAATATGTCCGAGAAATGGGATTTGGGGCAGGTTTAGGATTACCCAATATAAAAAAGAATTCTGATGTTATGCATCTTGATTCTGTAAGAGGAAGAAATACTATATTAGAGATTATAACATATTTTAAATAGATAGCAGGAATATATGTATCAGAAAAACGAGTATTTTCATGCTTTGAGAATTAAGCAAGAAAATTGTACCGGGTGTACTGCTTGTGTTAAAGTGTGTCCAACCGAAGCAATAAGAATAAGAAATAATACAATAATTCTTGATGAAAGAAGGTGTATTGATTGTGGCAATTGTATAGAAGCTTGTTCTTTTAAGGCAATTGTACCTTATTCTGACGACTTCGCAATTATTAATAACTTTAAATATAGAATTGCTATATTTTCTACTGTGTATGCAGGACAATTTACTGAAGAAAATGATTATGCAACAATCAAGAAAACTGTACTGAAGTTAGGATTTGATGAAGTAGCAGAAGAGTCAAGTGTTGTCGATTTCATGAGTGAGATGATCCAGAAATATATTCGTGATAATAAAGATATTAGACCTGTATTATCCAGTGGTTGTCCAGCTATAGTCAGGTTGATTCAGGTTAGGTTTCCATCTTTGCTACCCAATCTATTCCATATAGAAGCTCCAATGAGCATTCTATCCTACTATTTACGTGAACAAGCAAAAGAAAAATACCAATACAATGATGATGAGATTGGAGTATTCTTGATTGTTCCTTGTGTGTCTCAAGTTACAGCTGTTCATCAACCTGAGGGAACTTATAAGAGCTATCAAGATGGTGCTTTTTCCATTAGACAGATATATAGTAGGGCTCAGGAAGTTGTAAAAGAGGCTTGGTATGATGATAAGCCAATTGATACTTACGAAAGTGGTTTAACTTATGGTATAGCTGCTAAAGAGGCTGATAAAATCGATTCAGATGATATAAGAGTCCTCTCAGTGACAGGTATTGATAACTGTATAGACATTCTTTCTCGTATTGAAGACCATCATTTCGATCAATATCAGTATGTAGTTTTACGTAGTTGTGATGTTGGTTGTGTAGGAGGTGGTTTAAATGTTGAGAATAAATTTATAGCTATGAGTAGATTAAAGAAATTAGCTAAAAAAGATAAAAATGATAAATTAGATTATAAAGAGTTTTGGAAGTTACATAAGAAG
Organism: Cloacimonadales bacterium (SeqCode); assembly: GCA_963692475.1. Lineage (GTDB taxonomy): Bacteria > Cloacimonadota > Cloacimonadia > Cloacimonadales > JAFGVF01 > JAEKNW01. The sequence goes on along the minus strand of OY829950.1, from coordinate 231,115 downwards.
AAGAAGTTTGATGTTCCAATGTTAAAACCACGCTCTATTATGGAATTAGATGATAATTTGTTTGCTGCTTTAGAGAAAATTCAGAAAATACAAGAGATAGTAAAGCAACTACCAGGAATAAATTGTTCTGCTTGTGGTTGTCCTACTTGTTATGCACTAGCAGAGGATATTGTCCAAGGCAAGGGAACAATTAAGGATTGTGTAATTCTTTACAAACAAAACTTAGACAAAAATGATAATAAAGGGAAAAAATAATGATAAATTTACAAGATTACTTAAATAAAATCGACCACGAAGTATTAAATCCTGAAGTTACAGTTGCTTCGATTCAGCTAAACACAGGATATGTTTCAGATCTCTTATCGGATGTTATGGGTTCAGCTAAAGATAATATGGCATGGTTTACCATAATGAGACATATGAATGTTATAGCTGTAGCCTCCATGGCAGATATACCATGTATTGTATTTGGCAAGAACACAATTCCAGAAAAAGCAGTAATTGACAAAGCTACGGAAGAGGGAATTGTTCTTATTAAAACTTCACTCCCGGTTTTTGATGCAGCTGGTGTATTGTATCAGTTATTACATCAGAATTAATGCTCAAGAAGTATAAAATAGATCTCCATAATCATAGTGTTCTTTCTCCTTGTGGAGGATTAGAAATGTCCCCTTTGGCTGTTATTGCAAGAGCTAAGGAGTTAGGACTTGATATTATTGCTATAACTGATCATAATAGCTGTAAGAATTGCCAAGCCTATTATGAATTAGGAAAAGAGCAGGGAATAGTTGTTATTTGTGGAGTAGAAATTCAAACAATGGAAGAGATTCATGTAGTTGCACTTTTCCCCAATGTTGAAGAGGCAATGAAGTTTGATGAACAGCTATACGAAGCGCTTCTTCCCATTGAAAACAATCCAGATTATTTTGGAGATCAAGTCATTGTTGATAAAGATGAGAATATTTTAGGATTAGAAGAAAGGGCATTAATTAATTCTGTAGTATGGGATTTTGAAACTACTGTTAGCAAAGTAAAAGAGTTTGATTCTATTTGCTTTCCTGCCCATATTGATGCCCAAACAAATTCAGTAATCTCCCAGCTTGGTTTTCTTCCTGCAAATCTCTCAATTGATGGAGTAGGTATAACAGCAAGGTGTGATATAAAATCTTTTCTTGCTGATAATAGTTATCTGGCAAATCTTACTGTGATTAGAAACTCAGATGCTCATTATCTAAACGATATGGGTACCGGCTCTTGCTTTGCAAGATTAGAAGAAGCAACTTTTGCAGAGCTTAAAAGAGCTTTTGCTAGAGAAGATGGAAGGGAAATTATTCCTGCCTAATTATCGAATATGATTAAAACTATAGCCTAAGAGTATTATTGAAGCTGATTTAAGGATTATATTAATAATATAAGCATTTTCTAGTTGCCCTATTGGAAATGAAAAGAATGGATTGATGTAGAGTATTAGAAGGAAAAATGGTAAAACCCATTCCCAGTGCTGAACAACAATATATTCATATATTCTATATGCGGCTGTTAAGAATATTATACTCTTGGATAGTAAAAGATAGTCAGCAGGTATTTCCATAAACAAACTAAATAATAATATCAAAATACTTAAAGAAGTTCCAATTGTTAAAATCATAACTAACTCCACCTTTTTTTTAAATATTATATAACAATAAGTTATAAAAGCAATTATTAAGAGCAAAAAAAAATTAAGAATTATACTTTTTGTATCTCCTCTCTTCTCTTTCTAAGTGAGCTTGGAACTTATTTGGTAGCGGTAGTTTAAAAGACATTACCTCATTAGTAATTGGATGCTTAAAAGATAGTTCAGTAGCTGTTAAAAATAGTCCTTTACCGGTTAAAATTAAATCTTGATTCCCGTATAGTTTATCACCCAATATTGGATATCCTATTTCAGATAAGTGTATTCTTAGTTGGTGGGTTCTACCAGTAAGTAATCTTAGTTCAACCAGACTAATCTCTTTAGCTTTTAAAGAAGGACAATATTGAATTACTCGGAATAGGGTAACAGCTTCTTGATTATTAATGGGACTATGAATTTCTCCATCAGGAGTTAGATGTCCTATTACAATTGCAGTATACTTTTTAGTAATCTCTCTATCTTGAAATTGCCGGGAAAGTTCAATTAATGCCGGAGATGTCTTTGCTATCAATAACAAGCCTGAAGTTTGATTATCTAATCTATGAACTGGTCTAAGCTTTTTTAATCCATCAACATTCTTGTTTAAATAGATATTGGAAAGTGCCATATTCTCTATAGTCCTGAATCTATTACCACTAACATCTATACCAGCCGGCTTGTTAATTACAGCGAGATAATCATCTTCATAGATAATTTCTAACTTCTTTTTGTAAGGCTTATAGTTTGAATCTTCTTGCTCAGTTACAGTTATAGTATCACCAATACGAACATAATCAGCAGTATAGCCACGTTGATTATTAACTAATATATCACCTCTTTTGATTGCTTTAATCAGTGCTTTGCGACTGTGAATATACTGGAATCTTGAGAATCCGATATCACTTAAACGTGTTTTATGCTGAATATCCATTAATTCTATTTTTTCAATTATCTTCATTGTTTACCTGCAAAATTTATTTATAAGCATAGTTCTTCACTATTACTGATTTCTTTATTGACTTATTTCATCTCTTCCTAAAAAATGGCAAGATAAAAAATAAAAAAATAAAAGTAGGTATAAAATTATGGATTACAAGCAAATCTTTTCTCAAAGCACGAGAAAACAAGGTTCATCTATGATTAGAGAGTTAGTAGCTTCCACTAGAGGAATTGAAGGGCTGATCTCTTTTGCAGGTGGTTTCCCATCTCCAAAGACCTTTCCAACTAAAGAACTAAGTGAGCTATATGCTGATGTAGTAAAAAACGAAGGTTGTGAAGTCCTTCAATATGGAGCATCAGAAGGAGACCCAGTTTTTAAGCAGGTTCTAATTAATTATGAAAAGAAGGCAAATTTAAAAGCTTCAGAAATTATCACAGGTGTTGGTTCAACAAATGCTATCTTTGCTTATGCAAAATGCTTCATAGATGAAGGAGATTATGTAATCTGCGAAGCACCAAGTTTTCTTGGCACTGTTGTTGCTTTTGAGGCAATGGGTGCAAAATTGCAGGGTGTTGAAGTAGAAGATGATGGGATGAATATGGAGCAATTAGAGGATGAAATTCAGAAGTTGATTGCTAATAATCAAAAGATTAAATTCATCTATACTATTCCAGAATTTCAAAACCCTACAGGTGTCACAATGTCTAAAAGCAAAAGGGAAAGACTTATTGAAATTGCTGAATTATATGATATTCCAATCTTAGAAGATAATCCTTATGGTGAACTTCGTTATTTCGGAGAAAGAATAGATGCAATTTTCGAAATAGCAAGAAGTAAAAACAAGAACATCGTCACAAGTGTAAAATCTTTTTCTAAAGTTTTAGGACCTGGTATGCGTTCTGCTTATATGATGGGTGATGAAGTTATTATTGCTAAAGTAGCTCTTTGGTTACAGAAGATTATTGTTAGCAGCGATTGTGTTACCCAAAGAGTAGTTGCCCGATTCTTAGAAAGAGATATGCTAAATTCCCAACTTCAAAAGATTTCAGATATCTATAAACCAAGTCTCAATGCAATGCTTAAAGCTCTTGAAAAATATATGCCCAAAAACCTAAAATGGACAAGTCCTGAAGGTGGTATGTTTATCTGGATAACACTCCCAGAAGGTATGAGTGGTGATGAATTGTTTGAAGCAGCCAAAGCTGAGAAAGTCTGTTTTATCCCTGGCTCAAAGTTCTATCCTAAAGGACAAGAGAAATTCAATTCAATAAGATTAAACTTCACTTTTGCAGATCCAGATACTATAGAAGAAGGTGTAAAGAGATTAGCAAGATTATTTAGGTCTAACTAATAAAATTAGATAAATTTAAAAAAGCCCTGCATCAGCAGGGCTTTAATATTTGTAATTATTTGACCGTTAATGGGTCAAATAATACTATTTCATAAGAATCATTTTCTTAGTTAATGTTTGGTTTTCAGTTTTCAATTTGTAATAATAGACTCCGCTTGCCACATTGTGATCTTGGTTGTTGGTGCCTTTCCAAACAATTGAATGAGTTCCAGCTTCAATAGTTCCACTAACAAGAGTTTTAACTAACTGACCTTTAATATTATAGATAGCAAGTTCAGCATTAGTACTCTTAGCTTTTAAAGCAAAAGTAATGGTTGTTTCTGGATTGAATGGATTTGGATAGTTTTGAAGCAAATAAGATTGAGCTACTTGAACACTGTTATCATTATCAACAAAACTATCTGGAGGAGTTTTAGTGAATCTGATAGCAAATTCACTTTCAACACTGTGAGCAGATTCTGGATACATATCAGCAAAAGTATACTGAAGACCGTCGTTTCTTTCACCATTCATAATACCAACAGAAGTGAAATTACTTGTTATTGAAGGGTTAGAGAATGTATGATATTGGAAAATAATATCACCATCTTCATCTGGGATAGGCTCTAAAATAACTTGGAATTTCTGTAATGCAGCATTTTCGAACTGATCAATGGTTGACTGTGAATATGTGTCGTTCCATTCAATTATAAATCTATTATTAGCTTCGTCATGATACGTACTAACTCTCATATCTGCAAAAACATTTTGCTCAGTTTGGAGTCCTTTTAAATCATCCCAATTTGGACATACTTGATATTTTGGACCTAAAGCTGAAGGGATAGCTGAGTTTGTAAAGTTAACATACCATGTAGGACCGAAACTCATCCAACCGTTTGAACAAATAGTAATTTCATTGAAATCTTCGCCATAATATCTAAAGGTGAAAGGAAGGGCTGTTACATAAGATTCATCATCATTGATAATTCTGACATTTCCTGCTCCACCTTCATTAGGATCAATATCCATCCAGTTGTAAGCTGGGGCAGAGGAGTAGCTTGCATCATTACTTCCATAAGCATAATAACCATAGCTATCAGGACCTGTAGGGTGTGAATCTGTAACTCCACCAATCGGAATAATAACATATTGAGTGACTGTATAATCTGTAAGTGATTCAGTGAAGTCAAATCTGAATGGAATGTGAGTTCCTGGGGTAGCACTTGCTGCAATTTCTGGAGAGAAAGTAACTATTGTTGTGTTATTGACTTGGGCAGAGTTATAATTCACTGAAATGTCGTTATTGACTACACTTGAATGAAGAGATCTTATTCTAACACTTCCAGAAGCTAAATCAACATTACCAATGTTTCTAAAAGTAACTTGGACTTGGTTAGCTTGCCCGATGAGTATTTCACCAGAATGTTGAAGATAATCTACAAAACCACCAGCAAGAGTTTTACTAAACTTTTCTGTATTACCTGAAGGCGATAGAGAAAGTTCAAAATCTACAACTTCAGCGAATTCAGCCTCAGCTGAAACATCGATACTATAACTAACAGATGTTGTAGCTCCAGAGTTAATATTACCAATATTCTGAGAATATTCATTAATCGTAACATTAGGATTTGAACTTGATAGATTTGCCACTACATTACTATAATCTGCACCATGATTCAATAACTCTAAAGTAAGTTCTGAGCTGTATCCAGCTTGTAAAACACCACTGGTAACCTCAGAATCAATAACAGATATGAATGTATCAGAAGTAATAGGAATTTCACGAACGACAGGAGCGTAGTTAGCTTTAGTGATTGTAAGAGTTAACTCATCACCGTCAATAGCTGTATCAATTGGAACAATAGCATGACCATTTACAACTCTGACATATTCATAATTTACTTCATCTTTAGTGCTTGTAACAATAGCGTTGTTTAAAGAATAAGGTAAGTTAAGTTCTATAAAACCAGTTCCGCTATCTAATGAGTTAGGAATATTACTAACATTCATTGTCTGAGGTACTTTTACCCACATCTTTAAAGATGGGTCATTTAACATATTATATACATGGAAATAGAATTGAACATAGCCACCATTCTCTCTATCTAAAGGATAATTATTATATAATTCTATCTTTCCATCCAAAACAGTTGAACCAAAGATTCTGGTATCATCTTGAAGGAAGCTAGCAAACATTCCAGTAGAAATTGCATTATTAAACTTAGTCTTAGTATGTAAGTCAGAAGGACCTACAAAAGCAACACAGCCTTTTGGATTAGCTATTGAACCCATTCTCATCCAATATTCACCAAAACTAGGATTAACTGAATTAGCAAAATCACCTGTGTTACATACAATAGAATAAACAATAGGAAGTTTGTTTATATTGTTAGTGTCTGATAAATCACCAATGTGGAAATGAGGATAGTGCCATCCATTAGCATCACCCCAGCCACGATAAGAAATATACTGAGCACCAGCGGTAATTGAAGAAGTAATTGCTTGTGTTCCTGGATATGTAGGAGGATAAAATACTGTATCTACTGCGGTATAACCTTTTTCTAAAAACTTCTCTCTAACCCAGCGTGACATTCTAACAGGTGTACTTGGTTGTAAGTTGTTTTCAGCATAGTTACCAGCAACAACAAGAGCTTTAGTCATCCATTCAGTATCATCTTCAGGTCCAATGTTAGGAGACTTTTCATAATTAACTGTTTTGAAAGCTTGAGTACCAAGACTTAAAGGGTCGCCAATAGAAAAACGTCCAATAAGTGCTTCTGGGAAGTAATCATCATCATCTCCAGCTAACAAAGTGTAGAAGTTATCATCTGCATCATTCTCTGTTCCATCTGGAGAAATGAACATATTAGTTGGTATCACAAATGAACCTGAAGTGTCTCCAAGTAAAAGAATATAATCAGGTTTATGATCTTCATAGTATGCTGCTATATTTTGTTTAACTATTACTGCAGAATTCCAAGAAGCATCTTTAACGATTGTGTCAACATGGAAACCAGAAGCTCTTTTCCATTTGACAAAAGCATTTAAGAAATTATCTAAGGCACTTGAGGAATTAACAATTAACATTTTAGGCTGAGCCAAAGGTAAAGTTGCTAAATATGAATCATCAAAATTAACAGCAAATTTCTTGTAGGAGCTTAAGAATGCTTCTGAAATCTCAGTAGGTAACTCTACTGCATTGCTTCCTCTTAATTCAAAGTCAACAGCTTCTAATACTTGATAGCCATTTCTTAAATCTTGATGAACTTTGATGTCAACAGTAAATCCATGCATTTCACGCATTTGAAAACTTTTTGATAAGACAACAAGGTCTTGGTCAATATTTCTACTTGTTTCAACAATTTCACCACTATTATTATAGGTTACCAACAGGGCTGAATTAATATAAACTTCTGCTTGACTTGCGGGAAGCGCAAAAGTCTTACTTACTATCGGGGGGACATCATCACTTCTGCTTAACTCAAAAGAATAGTTAACACTATTTCCTTGGGTTGCTACCTGTTCATTACTTATAGCTGATAAGCTTGTTATAAGCATACAAGTAATAAGAATAAATAAAACTTTTCTCATATATTTCCTCCAAATTAATTTCATCTTTCATAAGTTATATCCATTCTATGCAATTTGTATTCCTACATTGACTAAAAAATAATAAACTAACTACATAAGAAAAAATAATTGATATATTGGAATAAAAAATGTATAATCTACAATATATGCCAAAATAAATATTAAAGAAAAACCACAATTAAGGAGATGATTATGCGTAAAAAGATGTTATTTACAACATTAATTTTACTGTTCCTTGTTTCTCTTTCTGCAATGTTTGTAGAAATTGGAACCCAGGATGGCACAACAAGCTATATTCCTGTAAACGGCTTATGGGACTATAGTTGGAGTAGAGTAGTTTATCAAAGTGGAGATATTAATAATGCACTTGATATTAATGGAATTAGTTACAATGTAACAAACACCCCAGTAAATTACACATTTTTAAATCAAGAAATTTACTTAAAACACACAAGTTCTGATTCCTATGAATCTGCTACTTACATTGATCCAACAACTGATGATAGTTATCAATTAGTTTATAGTGGTGACATTAACTACAACGGCAGTGGATGGGTTGATATCATGTTTGATACATCATTCTCTTACAATGGGACTGACAATTTAGAAGTATACTTTATCAATAATGATGGTAGTTGGGTAAGTGGATATCCAAATTTCGCAACTAACTCAGTTACAGATGTTACTCCAAGTATGTATAAAGTAGCAGATGATGATTTTCCAGCTGTTGACGGAACTTTACTTGGATATTATCCATGTACACGTTTGCATTTTACAGCTGAAGGAGCTCCAACGGTTGCTATCTTAACTGCCCCTGAGAATGGATCTATGAATGTGGCAATACCTGTCACTTTAGAATGGACAAGTGGTGAAAATACAGAAACTTTTGATGTCTATTTTAGTGACAATCAAGAGTTAGTAGTTTCAAATGATGAATCAGCTCTTATCGCTGACGGAATAACTTCTACTAATTATACAGTTGATGAACTTAATAATTTAACAAATTATTTCTGGAAAGTCGTTTCACTAACTTCTACTTCTGAATACACTGCTACAAGTCAAATCTTTAGCTTTACAACACCTTCTGAAGAGGGCTCTGTAGTTATTGGTAATGGCAATGTTGTCAATCAAGGCTTACCAATGGAACCGTATTTTGGTTATACTATTTCTCAAACTATCTATTCTCAAGAATGGCTTAACACTGAAAATCAGAGAATAGAAGAAGTTGCTTACTATTTTAATGGTCACTCAGAATGGACTGAAGATAATGTCCAAATTTGGATGGCTCATACAGATTTAGATGCTTTTGCAGAGAACACAAGTTGGGTTAGTCAAGATCAGTTATTATTAGTTTATGATGGACCTTTCTCAGTTCCAGCTAGTGAAGGTTGGGTCAATATTATTCTTGATGTACCTTTTAACTATAACAATACTCAAAATCTCTTAGTAGCTTTTGAATCAAATACTACAGGCTTTGCTACAAGTAGTGACGAATTCTTCTGTACTACTGTTACAGATAATATAGCTTTAGAAAAACATAGTGATACTGTAAACTATGATTTTATCGCTCCTGAAGCAGGAACACTAAGAACTTCTTTCCCTAATACAATGTTTACTTTTGGAGATATTCCTACTGAACCACAACTTATGGTTAATCCAATTGAATATGCTTGGAATCCTACAATAATGGGAACTTCAGCTCTACCTACAATTTTCTCCATGAGAAATACAGGCTTAGGAACATTAACTATCAATAGTGTTTCTATCGCAGGAGACTCTGAGTTTTCATTAGTAGATGCAAATGAATATCCTCTAGCAATAACTAATAATGTTGCTCAATTCCAATGTCACTTTAATCCATTATCAATTGGTAATTTTACAGCAAATATAACAATTACTGATTCAGAAAATAATGAAACTATTATTCCTTTAGCAGGAAGTGGTTACGATGCTATGATTAGTGAATTTCCACACTTTGAAGGTTTTGAAGATGTTGAAACAAGTGAACTTCCATTGGACTGGAACACTATTATTAATAGTACTTCTTCTGCTTATGCTAATGTTTACACTACTAATCCTTATGAAGGCGAAAAAGCTTTGAGAATGTATAATTCAGCTGATCTTGCTCCTGAAGATTTGAAAATTCTTACACCTCCATTAGCTGAGATGAATACAAAGAGAGTTAAATTCTATGCCAGAGCAAGTACTGCTGATGTGGTTTTAGGAGTTGGTTCATCATCTTCAATTTATGATGCTTCTCTTTATTCTGAAATTACAACTATGCCATTGACAACTGAATATCAATTATTCTATGTTCACTTCAATGATATCCCTGAAAATGATGATATGTTATGTTTTGACTTTATTGGTAATAATAGTACCTACAAGACAATATATATTGATAATGTAACTATTGAAAATATCCCTGCTGGTGCTTATGCAGATATTACCCCTACTGAATTAGCTTTTGGTAATGTTTATCTAAATAGAACTGGTGTTGCTGATATCAATATCTCTAATATGGGCTCTGCTGATTTAGTTGTTGATTTTACATCAGAAGATGGGTTATTTACTTTTGAAAATGCTCAAGTTACTGTTTCTACTGGTAATGAAATAGTAGTTCCAGTTACTTTTAACCCTAATGAAGAAGGTGATTTTACTGGTTCTTTCTTGATTGAAACTAATGCTGATAATATGCCAAGTTTGAATGTTACTGCAACAGCTTTTGTTCTTCCTGCTCTTCCTGAAGGTTTAGCTCTTATTGGCGATGGTGAATTAATCAACCAAGGTTTACCTTTTGAACCTTGGTACAGACATTCATATTCTCAAACTATCTATCTTGCAAGTGAAATAGGTATTGAAGGACAAAGACTTGAATCAATTAGTTGGCACTATAATGGAAACTCTGCATGGGGTCCTGATGAGCTTCATATTTTACTTGGACATACTTCAGAAACTAGTTTTGCTACTAATGAGAGTTGGGTGCCAATAGGTGACTTAGCTGAAGTCTTTACAGGTACTATTTCAGTTTCTGCTGAAGATGACTGGGTTGAAATTCCTTTAGATATTCCTTTTGTTTATGATAATACACAAAACTTGATTGTTGCTGTTTATCATTCAGTTCCAGAGTATCATATTACTAATGATGAATTCTTCTGTACAGGAACTGTTGAAAATCGTAGTATCTTATTTTATAGTGATACTATTATTCCTGACCCAATAGGTCCTCCAACTGCTAATTATTTACGTGCATCATACCCAAATGTAAAATTACAGTTTGGTGAAGTTCCTGAAGGTGCTGATATGACTGTATATCCTACAGTTAATACCTTTGAGATGGTTGCGGTAAACTCTTCCTCATTAGAAAGATTTATCACAATGAGATCAGTTGGACAGTCTGATGTAACCGTTGCTCAGGCTCCAGTTATTACTGGTGATGATGCAGACCAATTCACAATAACAACAGATAATAATACATATCCAATAGTTCTTCCTTTTATGGATACTGCAAATATTGGTGTAAGTTTTACTCCTGATTCTGAAGGAACTAAAACTGCTAATCTTGAAATCATTGATAATGTTACCAGACAAACACATATAGTTACTCTAAACGCTTATGCTTATGCTGATGATGGTAATGATGAAGCTACAGATGCAACAACCTTGACACTTCCTGTAAACGGAGATACCTACGCAATTATGCCTATTGGCGATATTGACTGGTATAAAATTCCTGCAATGGGAATTGGCGATACTTTGTTAGTTCAAACCGCAACAGCTACAGGTTCAAATGTAAGTGTCAAATCTTGGTTATATGGACCTGTTGCTAACCCAACTGAGATTGTAGGAAGTGAATACATTGCTACTGGAACAAGCATTGAACATGTTTTACCTTTAAGTGGTGATTATTATTTAAGAGTAGCTCAAACTTCTGTTACTCCTACTGGTGATAATTCTAACTCACAAAGAAAGAACTTCAATGGTGAGAATACAAGATTAACACGAGATGATACAGGACTTTATAATCTCTTTGTTGATGCAAATTATAACTATGACTATAATGCTCCATTTAATTTAGTGGCTACAAATTCTACTGGTTTTGTACAATTAACTTGGGAAGAACCTGAATATGAAAGATATCTTGTAAGCTACGATGTTTATAGAGATGATGAGCAAATCAATGAAGACCCAATTCAAATTGGAACTAATTCATATAACGATGCTAATGTTATAGTGGGTCAAGAATATACTTATTATGTTGTTGGTGTATATGAAGAACCAAATGGTCAATCTCTTCCTTCAAACAATGTTTCTATTACCTACTTCAACTCAGGGGAAGCTCTTTGGGGTGATAATTTTGAAGACCATGAAGATTTTACCTTAAACCTAAATAATTGGATTCAACATGATGAAGATGGTGCTTCTACTTATGGTATCAGTGAAGTTGAATTTGAAAATGCCGGTGAACCTATGTCTTATATGGTATTTAATCCAAGTGCAACAACACCACCTATCACAGATATGACTGCTTATGAAGGAGACAAGTTCTTAGCTTCATTTGCTTCTGCAGAAGGTGAAAACAATGATTGGATTGTTACTCCACTTATTACTGTAGGTACTACTACTGTTGTCTCTTTCTATGCAAAGAGTCATACTGACGAATATGGTTTAGAAAGATTTAGAGTCAAAATGTCTCTTGGTGGTTCTCAACCTAACAACTTCCAATACTCATTACATCAAGGAGTTGATTATCTTGAAGCTCCAACAGAATGGACACCTTACTATTTCAATGTTAGTGATTTGACAGGAACAAATGTTAGATTTGCTATTCAATGTGTAAGTAGTAATGCTTTTGTCTTCATGGTTGATGACTTTAGAATTGATGCAACTGATGATGCTGTGGATAATGATGACCCACAAGTAGCCCCTGTATTAAATAACTTAGCTCAGAACTATCCTAACCCATTCAATCCAGAAACTTCAATTTTCTATTCAGTTAAAGAATCAGCACAGGTAAGTCTTGAAATCTTTAATATTAAAGGTCAAAAAGTTAAGACTCTTATAAATGGATATCAAGAAAAAGGAAGTCATACTGTTGTTTGGAATGGTAAAGATGATCAAGGAAAAAATGTATCTTCAGGTGTTTATCTATACAAGATGAAATCTGGTAATTACACTTCATCCAAAAAAATGATATTAATGAAGTAAGCTAAACTTCTAATCCCTTTTATGAAGGGATAGGGAAGTGTTAACTTCATAACAAATATGAAAGCCCTACAGATGTAGGGCTTTTGCTTCTTTAAAATTTATGCCTTTAACTTCTCTTATTACGCCTTCATTACTGTCACAATAATTTTCCAACTAATAAACGAGTCTCCTCCAAGGGTCAAACTGATGTAAACAAGATGGCATCTTAACAGGTGTCATTATTTTAGAGTCAAGTTCAAGTCTGTGGAAATTATTAAGCATTATGTTGCACCTTATTATTGCATTACAATAGGCAGCAGGGTTCGTTAGACCCTGTACAAGAAGTCCCCCACAAGCCAGGGCTGAGATTTAGTTAGTATCTGTAACAGTGTCTTCGAGTACTGTCTATTATATCTTCATCCCTCTGGGATTTTTAGTAATTAGTAAGCTTTAGCTTGGACTAACAGAATATCCACCTTCCTTAAGGACAAACTAATGAAGAAGGTGGCTTGATGATTGAACAGTCTCCTGCTTCAAGAAGAGGGGAGATACGTAAACATATTGACAAAAAAAGTTAATGAATAAAAATGATTCAAATTAAAATGTAAAAGGTCAATATGAGTAAAAAAGTAAAAATAATAACTAATAAGATTTTCAATTATAAAAGAAATCTCGTGATTGGAATCATAACCATGGTATTCTTTGCCTTGTTCAGTGGAGCTACAATAACCCTCTTAGTTCCTCTATTTGATTATGTATTTACTAATTTAGATAGGGAAGTTATCTACACAAATGCTAATGAAATTATGAGTGCTTTATTAAAAACAACTACTGATTTTATTTCTTCGGCAGACTTTAACATCATTAACAAGTCTAATTTGGATATTCTTCTTAATGATTACAGAGGTGTATTCGAGGACTCCTCACCAATTCAGTTATTATATCTTGTCTTAATCGTTATCTTTATAGCTCTATTACTAAAGAATCTCTTCTATTTAATAAATCGATACTCTTTTACAGCATTGAAGTCAAAAGTAATTAGAGATGTAAGAAATGAAATTTTTGATAGTTATCTAAAGCAATCAGTTGCATTTTTCAATAAGAATAGGGTAGGAGATTCTATTGTCAGAATGGTTAATGATGTAAATATGATAAGTGAACTTTATATAACTTCAATATTTAATATTTTCCGAGATCTTCTGACAGTAATAATATTTGTCTTTATTGCTATGTTTATTAATACTGAGCTCTTTTTAATGAGTTTAGTCATTGTTCCTATATTTTCTTTTGCAGTAAGTTTCTTAGGGAAGAAGATTAAAAAATATGCTAAGCGGATTCAAGGTCAGGCATCTACTTTATTCTCTAATATTGAAGAAGTACTAAGTAGTATGAAAATAGTTAAAGCATTTTCCCGCGAGAAGTATGAGCAAAAGAGGATGGGAACTATAAATGATAAATATATGAAATTAAAGATAAAAAGCCAAATTTATGCAGCTTTGAATGTTCCTCTTGCTGAATTGACTTCAATGGCTACAGGTATCATTGTGATTTTATTAGGGGCGAGAATGATAGTTAATGATCAAACTAATTTCTCTCTTGGTAGCTTTACAGCTTTTCTTGCTGCTGTATTCTCTATGTTGCACCCCCTAAAGGTTCTTACAAAAGCCTATACTGATTTTAAAAAAGCAAATGTTTCCCTCGATCGTGTTGCTGAGGTGATTCATCTTGAACAAGAAATTAAAGAAGACCCTAATCCTATAGAAAAGAAAGAATTTACAGATAGAATCACGTTAAATAATGTTGTCTTTGGTTATCAAGAAAATAAGCCAGTTATAAATGGTGTTTCTTTCGATATAAAAAGAGGTGAGAGTGTTGGCATAGTAGGTTCATCAGGTTCTGGTAAATCAACAATAATTAATTTAATAAATCGTCTATATGACTACAATAGTGGTTTGATTACGATGGATGGAATTCCCATAAGTAAAATAAAAACTTCTGACTTAAGAGCTTTATTTGGACTTGTAACTCAGGATTCAATTCTGTTTAGTGATACTATTGCTAATAATATTAGTTATGGTGCCAGGGAGGCAGTTAGTAGAGAAGATATTATTGCTTCGGCAGAAATAGCTTATGCCCGAGAGTTTATCGAAAAATTAGAAAATGGCTATGATCAGATGTTAGATTCTAAGGGTTCTAATCTTTCAGGTGGTCAGAAACAAAGAATTTGTATTGCCCGTGCTGTTATTGGCAATCCTCCAATCCTAATATTTGATGAAGCTACAAGTGCCTTGGATACTGATTCTGAAAATAATGTGCAAATAGCTATTGAAAAGGCAACTAAGAACAGAACAGTGGTTATGATTGCTCATAGACTTTCAACTATAATTGGCTGTGATAAGATAATTGTTATGGAAGCAGGAAAAGTAGTTGGAATAGGGAAACATGAAGATTTGTTAGTTACTTGTGACAGATATAAAGAACTCTATAATTTGCAATTTAATAGATAGGTATTTTGGATGTTCAAGCTAACATACTTAGTAAATAAATCATTTAAATGTTTCAATTTAAACTTGATAGGCAAAAATGTCTAAGTTTAAGAAAATACGTAATTATCTTCCTTATTGGCTTTTGGGGATACTGGAACATAAACAAAGCACACAAGTTCTTATAGATTTCTATTGTGATAATATCACTGATTATATTTGTTTTAAAAAAGTCTTAGCTCATTATCCTCAAATTAGAGTGATTGCTAAAAATAAGAAGCTTCAAGCAGAATTAAGAGACTATCAGATTGAAGCTTTAGTCTATCCATCCTATCCAGATTTAGTCATCATGTGTAGGCACTCAACATGGCGATATCCATTAAAGAGGATTAAAAAAATCGGGATGAGGCACGGTCCTTATCACTTTAAGGATTTTATCAAAGCTGACAATTATAATGAATTCGATAGCTACTTTTTTACCTCTCCAACTGAAGTAAAAGAAGCAAAAGAATTAGGAATTACTAATGGTGTAGGAGTTGGTTTCCCTAAGTTAGATGATGCTTTTGATGGCACTATTGGTCCAATGTGTCTTAAGCAGTTAAGAGAGAAGTTAAAGTTAAAATCCCAGAGGACAACTATAATATTTTCAGCAACTTGGAGCAAAAGTAACTATTCTGCAATAAATAAATGGTATGATAAGTTAGATAAAATTGCAGATGATTATAATATTTTAGTAACAGTTCACGAATGGACTCCAGATAATATTAAAGATTATTTGAAACATAATCAAAAAATTTTATATATCGAAGATAAAGACATCTTACCCTATCTGATGATTGCAGATATAATGGTCGGTGATATTTCTTCTATAATTGCTGAGTTCACAGCTTTGGATAAGCCAGTTATTACTTTCAGAATACCAGTGGGGGGCAGAATTTCTCCTGAAATAGTTGAAATGTTGGATGAGATTACTTACCGAGTTGATAGTTTTGAAGAGATGCAAACTGCATTAAGGGAGATTGTTAAAAGTGAAGATATTCATCAAGAGAAAAGAAAATATTATAATAAGAAGATGTTTGGGGAATTAGATGGTAAAGCTCATATAAGAGCCAAAGAAGAGATTGATAGATTTATTAGCAAGTTATAAGTAATAAGATAGATGACCTATGCCAATAGGACTAAAGCAAAGTAACAAATAACTTGACTGGCTAATATTATAAACAAATATGGAAAAAAATTATAAGGTAGTATTATTATGAAAATTAGTGGATTCTCATTTGTCAGAAATGGAGTCAAACTCTACTATCCTGTTGTTGAATCAATTAAATCGATTTTACCTATCTGTGATGAGTTTGTCATTGCAATTGGTAAAGGAGATGAAGATGATGATACAAGAGAGAGAATTGCAGCTATTGGAGACCCTAAAATCAAGATTATTGATACAGTATGGGAAGAGCAATATTATAAAAAAGGTGTAATTAATGGTATGCAGACTAACATTGCAAAAGAGCATTGTAGTGGTGATTGGTTATTCTATGTTCAAGCTGATGAAGTAGTTCATGAGAAGTATTTACCAGTGATTAAAAAAAGATGCCAAGAACTCTTGAATGATGATGAGGTTGATGGCCTTCTTTTTCGCTATAAACATTTTTGGGGTGATTATAAACACTATCATATAGGGCACGGTTGGTATCCTAATGAAATAAGAATAATTAAGAATAAAGCTGATATCTACTCTTGGCAATCTGCTCAATCTTTTAGAAGATATGATTATTATGATAATCCAAGACAGGCAGATGGAACTCATAAAATTAATGTAGCTCGAGTTGATGCAGAAATATACCATTATGGTTGGGTTAGACCACCACACCTTATGCAAAATAAAAGACGAGCTTTAGATAGTGTTCATTGGGGTAAAGGCAAGGCTCAAGAATATTATGATAAAGCTCCTAAAGAATTTGATTATGGTCCCCTTGATCGCTTAGGAGAATTTAAAGGAAGCCATCCTAAGGTTATGGATAAGATGATCTCAGAGTTTAACTGGGCTGACAAATTACAAGCAAAAGGAAAACCTAATAAATACCGTGAACTTCATAAACATGAGCAATTTAAGTATAGAGCTTTAAGTCTTATTGAAAAAATAATCAATGGCGGAAAACAGATAGGTGGATTCCGAAACTATAAATTATTGAAGAAATAATTATGATTAGTGTTGCAGTAATTGTAAAGAATGAAGCTGAAAACTTGCCTCAAATGCTGAAAAGTATAAGCTGGGTTGATGAGATAATAATCTTAGATACAGGTTCTCAGGATAATACCATAGCTATTGCTAAAAACGCAGGCTGTAAGGTATATGAAAGTCCATGGCTGGGTTTTGGTAAGTGTAAGCAATTAGCTGTAGAATATTGTAGTCATGACTGGGTTCTTTCTTTAGATGCTGATGAGGTCGTAACTCCTCAACTGCAAGAGAAGCTAATAGAAATCTCTAAATCAGATTCATATTGTGCTGGATATAGAATTAAAAGAAAATCTTTTTATCTAAATAAGATGATTAAGTACTGTGGTTGGAATAAAGACTACACTCTTAGATTTTTTCGAAAAGATAAAGGTAAGTTTAATGATAAAATGGTGCATGAATCTGTTCAAATAGATGGAGAGATAGGTTATATTAAAGAGCATTTGCTTCACTATACTTACCCCACAATCAATAGCCATCTTGAGAAAATGGTTCTCTATTCTGATTTAGCTAGTAAATCTTTATTTAGCAAGGGCAAGAAATCATCTCTTACAGGAGCATATTGCAAGGCAAACTGGAAATTTATCACTATGTATATTTTAAAATTTGGCTTTTTAGATGGAAAGACAGGTTTTCTACTTTCTTATAATTCTGCCATGGGCGTTTTTTGGAAATATTCTAAATTGTGGGAGTTTAATAAGAAATGATTTTTCATCTTGATACTGAAACTGAATGGCGTGGGGGACAACAGCAAGCAATATATCTTATCGAGGGATTGCTTAAAAAAGACATTCCAACCTTATTAATATGCAGAAAAGATTCTAAATTATATGAATATTCTCAAAAGAATAATATCCCAGTAGAAACACTTGCTTTACGTTCAGAATATGATATTTTTTCTGCTGTTAAACTTCTTGGATTAATCAAAAAATATAAGGCTAAACTTCTGCATTGTCATAACTCCCATGCTTTAGGTTTAGGCATACTGACCAAGTTTTTTATTGATATTCCCTTAGTTGCTTCCAGAAGAGTAGATTTCCCAATTCAGAAGAATATCTTTAGTAACTTTAAATATAATACTCAGAAGTTAAATAAAATAATTTGCATTTCTGATAACATCAGAAGAGTAATGGAAAAATCTAAGATTCAGCAAGAGAAGTTGATAACCATTCGGAGTGCAATTGATGTTAGTAAGGCAGATAGAATTGGTGATGAAAGAAAAGTCACAGCAGAATTCTCAGAATCAGAATTTCTAATAGGTACTATTGCAGCTCTTACAGGTCACAAAGATTACCCTAACCTAATCGAGGCTGCTGAAACAGTCATTAATAAGAAAGCTAATGTTAAATTTATAGCAATAGGAGATGGTAAATTAAAAGAACAACTAACATTGTTGATTAAATCTAAAGGCTTAGAGGATAAGTTTATTTTAATGGGCTATAAAGAAAACGTTTATGATTATTTGAAAAGGATGAATATTTTTGTTCTTGCTTCTAAATTAGAGGGTTTAGGTACAAGTGTTCTTGATGCCTTAAGCTGTGGAAAAGCAATTGTTGCAACAAAAGCTGGGGGAATTCCTGAAATGATTGTAGATGGGGTAAATGGATTATTAGTCCCTAAGCAGAAACCAGAGGAATTGGCAAAAGCAATAATAAAGCTAATAGAAAATCCTCAGCTATGTGAAAAATTATCTCTTGAAGCTAAAGATTCTGCTCAACTCTTTGATATTTCTCTTTTAGTAGAAAAACATGAACAACTTTATAATAGCTTGATTTAAAAATGAAAAAGAGAATACTCATAGTTCAGACTGCTTTTATTGGTGATGTTATCTTGATTACTCCTTTGATTCGAGAAACAAGAAAACTATTCCCAGACAGTATTATTGATGTGTTAGTTACTAAGGGAAACCAGGCAATTTTAAAAAACAATCCAAATCTAAATAATATTCTCATTACTGATAAAAAGAAACTAAGTAACTATTTTCAAACTCTTTTTATGTTAAAGAAAAATAAGTATGATATTGCTCTTACTCCTCATAGATCAGCCAGAACTTTAACTCTACTTTTCATTGCAGGAATAAAAGTAAGAATTGGTTTTAACAGGAATATCTATCGTTATCTCTTAAACTATCAGCTTCGCCACCCCAAAGATGTTCATAAAGCAGAAAAAAACTTAGAACTTCTTTCTCCATTCATAGGTGATAAATATCCAAAATTAAGCATTATTAAAAAAGTTACAAATGATGAAAAACTTGCATGGTACTCTGAACTTTTCCCAAGCAAAGAAGATTTTGAGTTCTCAGCAAGGTATCTTTATCCAGAAAACAACATTGTTATTGCCCCTGGCTCTGTCTGGAATACTAAAAGATGGAGTAAAGAAAACTATATAACATTAACTAAGTTACTTAAAGATAATGGTTTCAATTTAGTCTTTAGTGGAAGTAAAGGTGAAAGAGAACTTGCCCAAGAAATCATTGATACAGCTGGAGTAGATGCTATTAACTCTTGCGGTGAATTATCAATTTTACAATCTGCTGCATTAATTTCTCAATGTCGAGCATTAATTTGTAATGATAGTGGTGCTTTGCATATAGGAAATGCTGTAAATACTCAAGTCTTTGCCTTTTTTGGACCTACTGTAAAGAAATTTGGCTACTTTCCTTATCGTCCTAAAGATTATCTTTTTGAAATCGATTTAGAATGTCGGCCTTGTGGTATGCACGGACACAAACAATGTCCACTTGGTCATCATAACTGTATGAAGCTAATAGAACCATCTATTGTTTTAAATACTATCCTTACTAAGATGACTCAAATGCTTTGATTACTCTTCTTGCTCTCTCATCCCAAGTTAGTTTTGGGAGCTGAGAAGCAATGTTGACTTGAAAATTACTATATAGAGTATCATCAAACATAAGTTCATCAATTTTAATTGCTATCTCTTTTTCTTTCCCAGCCTCATAAAGAAAACCATTATTATTATCAAAAATCACTTCTTCAATTGTCGGAAGTTTAGAGCCTATGACTGGTATAAGTTTACTAAAATAATCAAAAATCTTAAGTGGAGAAGTAAGATATTTGTTAAAAAATGTATCTGTCAGAGTAACAAAACCAATTTTTACTTCATCTAACAAAGTATTTAATGTCTCTTTATCTTGCCACATATAAACTTTTAATTTAGATGTATCATAAATACTTTCAACTTTCTTTAGAAAAAGCTCTCTCTCTTCCTTTGACTTAGCACCTATAATTATTATTTCTGGCTGAGATTTAGTTAGAGAGGCAATTTTTATAAGATTCATTACCCCCTTGTGAATATCTAAGGAACCCACATAACCGAGGTATTTTCTTTGTTTGATTGGTGATGCTGATAGAATGTTTAAACCAGTTCGAGCCAAAAAAAATTTGGTGTTAGGGTAATATTTAGAGTATAAATTTATCTGGGTATTAGTTAAACATAAGATTCCATCTAATTTAGGGATATATTTCTTTTCTAAACTTTGTTGTTTATGCTTCTTGGTAATATTTATATCCGTTCTTAAGGTTAAATCAGTAAAAAAATCATGTGTCTCTAAATATATCTTACAACTAAGTTTATTTTTTAACATAATTAATTTTGGTAAGAAGGTAACATTTCTCGTAATTATTGCATCAATATTGTTACTTTTCGCAATCCGGAGGACATCTTTATATACTTGCCAATAGTAAACAGAGTTATATTTATTTCCTAAAAACACACTTATTGCCCTGATTTCCAAATTATCCGGCTTATTCATCTTTAAGTTTGTCTTAAAAATCTCTTCTGGACTCTGCTTACTGTTTCTTTTTACATAAAAAAAACATTTATCAGTCACTCCCGCTAAGGCTTTTACTGTATTGGAAGTGAAGGTAATACTGGGAGAATTTGAGGGTAATTCTCCTGAATGAACATAAATAATATTCATTTCAATAGCCTTTGGATAATGGTCAAATATTTCTCAGACAGACTCTTTCGGTCAAACTGCCGAATAAAATCATTATCAACAATCTTTCCAAAATTTTTATTTGCAAAATCTTCGTAGAGTCTTTTAATTTGAGTTTTAATGGATTCAAGATCATCATCATAAGCTATGTAACAGTTATTGTAATTCTTTAGCAAGCCATACAGCTCTTTTTTAGATGATAAAACAGCAAATATAGGTTTTTTTAACCGGAAATATTCAAAAACTTTTCCCGTAATTACTTCTGTTTTATTGGAGTTTGTCGAAAAAAGAAGTAAAACATCTGCCTGAGATATTTTCTCTAAACAGGGACCATGTTCCATATATGGAATAAATGTTATGTGATTATTTAACTCTGGATAATCTCTTAGCCATTTGGCATTTCCTTTCTCTCCAATAATTTCACATTCAAATTGTAAATTTGTGTTTCCCCTAAGAACTTCATTCATAGCTTTGAAGAAAGAACGAGGACTATGAAGAGTGTTTAATCTTCCCATATAGCCAAACTTAAGACAAGTATTATTGATAGCTTCTTTGTCTAATTTCAAATTTCTGAAATCATCTTCATCATAACCATTATAAATCACATCAACTTTAGCTTCAGATATATTCTTAGCAATGAAATTTCCCTTTGCTGTTTCTGAGATAGTGACAATCTTATTACAGCTTTGTAAAACATGTTGCTCTAAGACTTTTTGTTTATCTTTTCTTTTAGCTTTATCAAAAAGAGAATTACTTGTCCATTCATCTCTAAATTCAACAATCAACTTAATATTATATTTTAAAGCAAGTTTGTTAGCAAAAATATGAGAACTATGGGGAGGAGAAGTTGAAATAATAAGATCAAATTTATGCTCTTTATGAAGCTTAACAGCTGTATAATATGCTGACATTGCCCAAAAATAAGATTTATCTGGTACAACCACAGCAGACAACCAATTCTTTACATCACCATTAAAATAAGAATAATGATCTTTAATCTTGATTACTTTACACTTATTTTCTATGTCTTCATAAAGTGTGGAATCATAAACTTTTATTCTCTTCTGGGCAGTAAGGACAAAAACCTCATATTCTCTAGTGGGAATATTCTTGATTAACTTTGAAATTCTTTGCACCCCAGGACCACCTTCAGGGGGAAAATGATAAGACCAGATTAATATTTTTCTCATTTTTTAATACCTAAATTTTGATAATTACAGTAAAAAATGACAAATATTAATGTCAAGGAAAAGATGAGGCTTGCAATAGCTAATCACAGCGAGACTCAAAGAAAACAATGATATCTATGATTAGTTCGATATTTGCTTAAAGAAACTTATGAAAATACTTATTAAAGTTATTCTGTTTTCATTCAAGTATTATCTGATTACCATAGAAGAGAGTTTATTTGAAAAAAGTACAATAATTATTGACATCATACTATTACTATTGTTTATGTGTATCATTATTAATTTGGAGTTTCGATGCTGTTTAATTCAATTGATTTCTTTGTTTTTTTAATAATTGTCTTCTTTTCCTATTGGTTTTTAGTTAAAAAAAATCTAAAATTACAAAATCTGCTAATATTAATAGCAAGTTATGTTTTCTATGGTTGGTGGGATTGGAGATTTTTATCATTAATCGTTTTTAGCTCTTTCATTGATTACTTTGTAGGGAATGCATTAAAAAAGGAAGAAAAAGAAAGTTATAGGAAAATGCTCTTAATCTTGAGTATTTCTGTTAACTTAGGCTTATTGTTAGTCTTTAAATACTATAATTTCTTCTTAGATAGCTTTGTCTCTGCATTCTCATTTTTTGGTTATTCAATGGAGACAAGCAGGTTAAGGATAATCCTTCCTGTAGGTATTTCCTTTTATACCTTCCAGACCTTAAGCTATTCAATTGATGTATATAAAAGAAAGATTGAAGCTACTTCCGATATAATTGCTTTCTTTGCCTTCGTAAGTTTTTTTCCTCAATTAGTAGCCGGTCCAATCGAAAGAGCTTCTAATTTATTACCTCAGTTCTATAATAAAAGAAAATTTGATTATCATAATGCTGTAGATGGCTCAAGACAAATTCTGTGGGGTTTGTTCAAAAAAATAGTTATTGCCGATCACTGTGCTACTTATAGTGATGCAATTTTTAACAATTACGGTGATTTCTCTGGAAGTACACTGCTTATGGGAGCAATATTCTTCACTTTTCAAATTTATGGAGACTTCTCAGGATATTCAGACATTGCTATAGGAACATCAAGATTGTTTGGCTTTAATCTTATGCAGAATTTTGCCTTTCCATATTTTTCAAGGAATATTGCTGAATTTTGGCGTAGATGGCATATCTCATTATCAAGTTGGTTTAGAGACTATATCTATATACCTTTAGGTGGAAGTAGAGTAAATCTAACGCTGCAAGTTAGAAACATTTTTATAATATTCATAGTAAGTGGTTTTTGGCATGGGGCTAACTGGACATTTATAGCCTGGGGAATACTTCATGGACTATTATTTCTGCCTTCACTAATTTCCCAAAGGAATAGGAAATACATAGATATAATAGCATTCAAAAGCAAGTTGCCGACACTTAGTGATGCTCTAAATATGATTTTAACTTTCTTGCTTGTTACTTTATCATGGATATTTTTTAGGTCTGAGAATATCGCCCAAGCTTTTAGCATTATAAGTAAAATTTTCTCACAATCCCTTTTTACTTTTCCTGACTATCCTGGAGAAACAAAGGCTCAGACTACAATCTACATGATTATAGTACTCTTACTTGTTGAGTGGTTTGGCAGGAAGGGACTATTTGCTTTATCGAATATTGATAGAAAAATCAATAAACCTTTCAGATACTTGGTATATTATTCACTCTTGTTTGCTATCTTTTGGTTTAGTGATGTGCAACAGAGTTTCATATATTTTCAGTTTTAAGGAGAATTATGCTAAAATATTTAAAAAAAATGACAAGATTCTTTGTTTTTCCTCTAATGATTTTTATTATATTAGAGATAATTTTAAGAATAATTCCTAATGATTATAAATTAAAAAAGGACTATATTAGAACTAAGGGAGATAAGATAGAGAACCTAATTCTTGGTTCTTCTCATACCTACAAAGGTATCAAACCAGATTATTTCTTACAAAATTCTTTTAACTTAGCATATTCTTCTCAATCATTAATGTTTGATAAAATAATTCTTGAGAAATATATAAATGATCTAAAGAATTTAAAGAGGGTGATTATACCAATTTCCTACTTTTCATTAAGAAAAGATATTAACCTTGATGAAAAATCAGATAGAAAATATGACTACTATCGGTATCATGATATTGATTTAGATATAGTAGAGTTTTATGAAATAGAGAAATATTCAATTATTGTGAATAAAGGCTTTAAGAAGTCTTTCAAAGTTGGGAAAGATTATCTAATCAGTGATAAGAATTTAATTACCTGTGATTCACTTGGTTGGGAAATTACACATGGTAAGAGAAAAAAAATAAACTTCGCTGATGATGCAAAAAAATATATTGGCTATCATACACAAGGACTTGATGATTATAGCTTTAATCTGCAAGTATTATCTGAAATTGAGAGGCTCTTAGCTGCAAAAGGAGTAAAAATGATTCTGATAACTACCCCTGTGACGTCCTATTATAATGAACTATTAGATTCTACCGAATTAGAAAAAATAGCAATTGCAATTAATGATTTCGCTAAATCAAGCCCAAATGTAGAATACCATGACTATTTACAGGAACCGAGCTTTGTTATTGAAGAATTTTATGACTCTAATCATTTAAATGAAGCTGGAGCAATAAAACTATCTAAAATTTTGGCAAAAGATATTACGATAAAAGATTGACACTCCTGATGTGTATAAATAATAGTTTGATATGAGAATAATTAACGATGGTATTTTATGAAGAAACTAATAGATATTCATTGTCATTTATCAGAATATATTAACGATATTGATTTAGAGAAGATAGATTTAAACAGCACTATAACTCATGTTTCTACTGCTCTTAATAAGGAAGAACTAAATATCCATGAGGAAAAGAAAATAAAATATTGGTTTGCCGGTATTCATCCTTGGGATTCCCATCTTAGTTTATCTGAAACAAGTTCATTTTTAAATAGGATTCCTTACGATAAGATTATTGGTATGGGAGAGATAGGTTTAGACAGAAATAAAGCAGATTTGGAAAAACAAGAGGGTTTATTGCTGACTCAGCTCAAAATAGCTTGGGATTTGAATCTGCCAACGCTTTATCACTTGGTAGGCAATGAATACGATTTTATTAAAATTCATAAAAAGATTAATTTGAAGAACATGAAAATCATTCATGCTTTTAATTCTTCCTATGAGGTATATAGAGAGTTAGATAAACTTGGATTCTATTTCTCATTAGGTAGTAGAATATTATCGAATCCTAAAAAAGTAAAGATGGTAGGAGAAATTCTCAACAGTAAGAGATTCTTTCTGGAAAGTGATGCTCCTAATCATGCAGACTTGGATGAAGTAAAAAGAATTGCAGTAAGTATAGAAATGGATTATAATATAAAAATAGATGTATTGAAAGAGATGCAAGAAAAGAATTTTAATAATCTCTTGAAGGAGGCTTGTGAGTCTATATCAAAGAAGTAGCTTAATAGTAGAAGAGAAATCACTATTGGAATTTCAAAAGCAAAGAATTTTAGTAGTAGGTTTAGGTGGGGTAGGAGGCTATGCTGTTGAAGGATTAGCCCGAGCTGGCTTTAAGCACTTTATTTTAGTAGATTTTGATGTTG
Source organism: Cloacimonadales bacterium (SeqCode) (assembly GCA_963692475.1). Taxonomy (GTDB): domain Bacteria; phylum Cloacimonadota; class Cloacimonadia; order Cloacimonadales; family JAFGVF01; genus JAEKNW01. The sequence continues at coordinate 204,939 of OY829950.1, read as the reverse complement.
TTAGTGATAGTAATATCAATCGCCAAATCATAGCTCTTCATAGTACTATAGGTAGATTGAAGAGTGAGTTGTTTAAAGAGAGAGTCTTAGATATTAACCCTCAAGCTCAAGTTGAAATAATTACAGAGTTTTTTGATGAAAAATTAAGAGCAGAACTATTAGAAAGAGTTGATTTTGTTGTTGATGCAATAGATAGTTTAGGACCCAAAGTAGGGCTTTTAGAAGATTGTTATCATAAGAAGATAAAAGTAATATCAAGTATGGGGGCAGGAAATAGATTAGATCCGAGTAAGATTAGGCTTGCTGATTTGTCTAAGAGTAAGAATTGCAGTTTAGCAAGTAGGGTTCGTAAGTATCTTCGCAAAAGGGGTATCACTAAAGGGATTCCGGTTGTTTATTCTGAAGAGTTACCAATCAAAGATTACTTAAAAGAGGGGAGAGGTCAAGCAACAGAATCAAGCACAAGAGGACGTGATAGAACTCTTGTTGGTTCCATATCATATTATCCTGCCATAATGGGAATGATGATGGCTTCTTACCTAATTCGTTATTATATAGAAGAGAAATAAAAATGCGTGAAAATGAGTTGTATGCAATCTGGGCTTATCAAAAGTTGAATCATGATTTGCATACGATAAATGGAGAAGAGGTAAGAGTCTTATATCCTGGTAATTTGAATAGTGATAAAGGAGCAGATTTTAAAGATGCCAGTTTAAAAATTGGTGATAAAGAGTACCATGGTGATGTTGAAGTTCATATCCACAAAAGAGACTGGCTATACCATAAACATCATAAGGACCCAGAGTATAACAAGGTAATTTTACATTTAATCTGGGAAAATGATAATAGCCTGGTACTAACAAATTCTCAACAAAAAATACCAACCCTTCTTCTCTCAGAATTTTATCTTCCGGAAAAAGATATTCCTTTAAAAATAGCTTATGATTGTTATTTTTTTAGTGGCTTAGATAAAAATCAATTGAATTATATTTTGTATAATTGTGGGAAGATGAGATTGGCAGGCAAAGCTGAGTTGTTAGGACAGATTAGTTATCTTGAACCTTATGAAGAGATAATTTTCAAGGCATTTGCTAATGCATTAGGCTCTCCAAATAATAAGTTAGGTATGAAATTACTTGCTTCAAAAGTTAAAAAGCGTGAGCTTGCATCACTTGATGAAAGTGATTTAACGGATTATATAGATATGATTTTAAGAGAGGTGGGACTAACTGAAAATAATCGCAATAGCAGTGTTTGGCAGAAATTCAGGGTTAGGCCTGCATCCCAGCCTGCAAAAAGAGTAAGAGATTATATCAAATTCAGATGGTCCTTTAGGAGTGAGAATTTTGCTATGCTAATTTGGGATTCTTTCAATACTTCAAGTTCTATTGATGATTTGATTAGAAAATTAGATAGCATATTTTCTTTATCCTCTTCAAAACGCCTTTTTGGTAAAGAAACTACCTTAGTTATCATTTATAATTCAATATTACCATTCTTATACTCATTAGTCACAGATTTAAAACACAAAAAAAATCTTGCCAAAATTGACCAATATATAAAAGAATTCCCCAAAATAGGTAATAATAGAATAATAAACTCTTTTATGAATAAAATAAGCGAATATCAGAAAAGAAACTTAGAGAAAAAAGAGGTTTATTATCAAGGTTTGTACTATTTAATGAACAGTTATTGTCGGAGGCATAATTGTAAATTATGCCGTCAGGAACGAGATTCATATTTAACAATAAAAGAAGATTAGATGAAAGAACTAGCAAATGGAAGCAAGAAGAATGAATTAGTAGATATGTTGACCAGATTTTATGTACATATTATCAGGTCAGATTCTGAAATAAAGAAAAATGAAATTGATATTTTATATCCTTTATTATTAAATCTTTTCAAAGATTTACCAATCTCTTGGGAAGTGTATGTTAAAGAGATAATGAATGAAGAATATGATATCGGAAAAGTTATTAGTTTTCTTAATCACAATTTAAATCAGCTTGATAAAATCAGAGTGATTATCACATTGATAATAATGGCATACTCTGACAGTGATTTTGAGATGTATGAAATCTCATCAATTCAATCAATGATGAAATATTTTAAGATTGAAGGTTCAGGCTTCATGGATTTAATGAGGAATTTGGAGCTTAAAACTACTGCTCCACTAAGAATTACTGACATTTCATCAATCTTCCAGTTTGAAAATTCTTTATTCACTGATTACTTAGTGATAGGTCGATCTGAACGCTGTAATATGAGGTTTAAAGATCCCAATGTTGCAAATATTGAGCTTGTGATTTTTAGAATTGATAATTATTATTTCTTAATTGCTGGGCAAAAGCCATCTGTGAAGCTCAGTGGAAACGAGTTAAGAGCTAATCATATCTATTATCTTCCAGCAGAAAGTAAAATTGAAATTCAGAAATTAAAGTTCTATACTCAATTTGTTAGCAAGCTTATGTATAACATTAATAATAGTGATATTATTAATTTTACTAAAGCAGACTATGATTTTAAGATTACATGTGAAGGTAACAAGTTTTATCTTAACGTACGGAGAGGATATTTATATAAGAACGGTAAATCAGTCTCATACAATAGAGATACTCAGATATTTTGGGATGATAAATTAAGAATTAAAGGGTATGCAGCTTTTTCATTAATAGATGTTTTAGATGAAAAAGAGAGAATAGGTATTGATGATATTGCTCCTGATGCTATATATTTAAATTTAGAAAACGGATTTTATAGCTTAGTTAAGCATCCGAGTGATAGAGCAATTGCTCAAATTGAAAATAGAAATAATAACTACCACTTTGTACCTTTGAAGAAGAATTTCCATTTTTTAGTAAATGGTGTTGAATTTACCAATGATAAGGTGATTCACTTAAATGAAGATATTATCAGCATTGAAGATATAAAAGGTTCTCATCTTTCTTTAGATAAACTAGCAGGGAAAGAGGATGTTAAGCTAAGTAAGCACCTTAAAAATCGAGTAAAACAACAACTTCGAAATAGTAAAAACTTTAATTTTAGGATTAATAACTTTTTTGATTTAGTAGAAGTACCATTTGAAATTAATAATTTAGAAGTAACAGCAGTTAAACATTATCATAATGATAATAGTGTTGGCTTGGACAATATCTCATTTAATGCTAAGCGCGGAGAGCTAATAGGAATACTTGGTCCTTCTGGTTGTGGTAAATCAACTCTTTTAAAAGCTATAGTTGCAGAATTTCAGCCTACTCATGGAAAGATTGAAGTAGATGGTAAGCTTTTATATAAAAACAGATCTGAGTTAATGCAATATTTTGGTTATGTACCTCAAGAAGATATGATTTTCTCAAATCTAACAGTCTTCGAAAATATGTATTTCTATGGTCGCTTAAGAATGCCAAATGTCCCGCAGAATCAACTCATCCTAAAAATTGATAATATTCTTAATCAAGTAACTTTGGCCCATAAAAGGAATACTTTAGTAGGAGACGATAGTCACAAGATACTAAGTGGAGGGCAAAGGAAAAGACTAAATATAGCCTTAGAGCTTCTATTTGAGCCCATAGTATTAGTATGTGATGAACCTACTTCAGGCTTATCTTCTTTTGATGCTGAGCAAATTATTGAATTATTACATGAACAGAGAAGGCAGAACAGGATAGTTATAATCACAGTTCATCAACCTAATGCCTATATCTTCAAGAAGTTTTCGAAAGTACTATTGATGGATAATGGAGGAAAAGAGGTATTTTTTGGTTCTCCAACTCAAGCTTTTTCATATTTTGAAGAAGAGTTAGCTGTAATTAAAATCCGCAAGAGTCTTTTAGAGCAAAAAGTAAAAGATGCAAATCCAGATTTTTTTTATGACATCATATTGTTTCCTGAATATGATTTTAAAGGAAATATCAAGTTTGAACAAATCAATCAACAAGTTGTTACAAAAAGAAAGTTTTCTTCAGAATATTGGCGCGACAAGTATAAGCGAAAGATACTTTTTCAGTTAATTACCAAAGAGGATACTAATGAAGATGTACAGGTAGCTAAGAAAAAGATAAAATATCGCAAGAAATTATCATATTATGCCCGCTTTGTTCAGTTTTCAACATATTTACACAGGAATTTGGTTAACAAGCTTAGGAATAAGACTAATCTGTTAATAACTTTCTTAGAAGCTCCTTTATTAGCTTTGCTTGTATCATATATTCTTAGGTTAGCTCCTACAAGTGATAAGTACTCTTTTTATGAAAACACCAATATGACCCTCTTTCTATTTGTTAGTATAATAATTTTCATCTTTTTTGGAATGACGAATAGTATCCATGAAGTTTTAGAAGAGAGAAAATTTATTTTACGAGAGAAAGTAAGGAATCTAAAAGTCTCACATTATCATATTTCTAAATTTATAGTTCTTAGTCTTTTTACAGTTGTGCAAGCTTTACTTTTTCATGTAATTAGTTCTGCAATTCTTGATATTAAGGGCTTTTTTGTTTTAAATGTAGTATATTATTCATTATCAGGTTTAATTGGTATTTCTGTTGGACTTCTCTTCTCCAGTTTTATAAATGACACTAAAGGGATTATTAATATTTTACCCTTGATATTGATTCCTCAGATTATTTTTGGTGGAGCAGTAATTCAGTTTGACAAAATGAACAGAAACCTCACAATTATGAAGAAAAATCCTATCCCAGAAGTGGTTCAAACAATTCCTTCACGTTGGTTATTTGAGGGATTAGTAACTGGATATTCTACAGAAAGCGTTAATAACAAAGAATTACTTAAAATTGATAAAAAAATGTTGACACTTGAGAAACATTCCGATTTTAGTAAAATAGAACTTGTTGATGAGAAGTATGAGCTTCGGGAAGAAGTTAATATTAGATACCCGAAGGATAAATTTACTAATAGAGATATCAATTTAATTGTTGATATGATGTACGGAAGATTTTTAAACCAAGAGAAGAATGTCTTCATCTCACCTCTTAAGAGCTTTGGTGGAGTTAGAATAAAAACTGTATCTGTGAATATCTTAATAGTTCTAATGTATATCATGATTATTAATCTGATAATTGGGATTAGGCTAAAATTTTATTATAATGAAAAATAGAATAATTACTGAAGGAGAAAGTATGCGAAAAGTAATATCAGCGATATTAGTATTAATTGTTTTAGTTGCGTTAGTGGCTTGTGGTGAAAAGAGTGAGACTAAGACACCAGCAAACGAAGAAGCTGTTCAGAATCCAATAAGGGTTGATGAGTTACCTTTCAAAACAGTTATAGAAGGTCTTCGTCCTGTAGCTAAAGAATTAGCTTTGCAGACACCTGTAAATGCTTTTAAGGTAAGCGAAAATATTTACGAACAGTCTTTTGCTATTGGTGTTATTAGTGCAGATGCTGTTTTGGCAATTAGCTCTAAAGATGATACTAAACTTAAAGGCTATACTGAAGTTTTAATTGAGTATTCTAAAAACATTGGTCTTAAAGATGAAATCTTGAAGATGGCTGATGAGATTCAAAGTGTTCTTAGCAATAATGAAGAAACTAAATGGGAACAGTTAGAAAAACTAATTTTAGAATATCAAACACAAGTGCAATATGCTTTGTATGATGCAGTTATGTATGATCAATTCACTTTAATGCAATTAGGTGGATGGTCAGAAGGACTAAATAAAATAACTTCAATTTATCTTAAGAACTGGGATGAGAAAGCTGTTAAAGATGCAATTAATCAAAAAGCTATAATCAATGGTCTTGTCTATAATTTGACTTATGTTCAATCTAAGAAAATTAAAGAATCAGCTTATTATAATATCGCTTTCGATGGCTTCAAAGAAATCAAAGAGATTATTTATAGTATATCTGATGAAGAATTCTTCTCAATTGAGGATATCGAAAAGATTAACAAGATATCAGCTAAAATTGTTGAATCTGTAAGAAAGTAATTTTTTACTAAATAGATAAAAGCTAAAACAGAGAATCTGTTTTAGCTTTTTTTTTATTGGTTCATGTTCAACCCAAATAATGCAATAGATCTTTGAGAATAACACTATATTCTTTTGCAAAAATAACTTCCATAATTCTTTTGAATATATATTATTATATGCGTCCGAATTCTGTAAGCTATTTTGCTATAAGAATCTGTACTTTTCACTTGTGATACCTAACTTTAGTGAAGTATTAGTAAAATTCTAATGCATCAATTTGGTTAAATATCTGTTATTTTGGCAATAACATCTTCTGCTATTTCTTTCGACCTTTCTAAAGATGGAGACTCAACATAAACTCTAATAATTGGTTCCGTACCTGATTTTCTGATATGAATCCAGAAATCTTTACCAATAATCTTTAAACCATCTTGCAGATCTTTTTCAAAGTCAGCATATATGCGATGTGCATTTTCAATAATAGGGTCTAACAGCTCAGCTTTAGTCTCAATTTTTGCCTTATGAAAGTAGTAATGAGGGATATCATTAACTATTTCAGAGAGAGGACGAGATTCTTTTGCAAGGAGTGCCAAAATGATAGCCATGCCAGCTGGTGCGTCACGTGTGTAATGAACTTCAGGTACAATGATACCTCCGTTTCCTTCACCCCCAATTGGAGCTTTAATCTCTTTCATCTTTTTACCGACATTAATTTCACCAACTTTAGTTCTATGGACATTAACTCCATATTCTCTGGCAATATCATCTGATGTCATAGATGAAGATAAGTTAAGAACTATATCACCAGGATTAATTGGTAATACGAATTTCTCTGCAAGAATAAGAGAGAATTCTTCGCCAATATATTCACCCTTGTTATCTACAATAGCTAAACGGTCAACATCTGGGTCAGTAGCAAAACCAATATCAGCTTTTTGCTCTTTGACAACACGACATAGGTCAGTAAGATTTTCTTTTAGTGGTTCTGCAACATGAGCAAAATGACCAGTAGGTTCACTATTCATTTCTATGACTTCACAACCGAGAGCTTTAAGGAGCTGGGGAGAGATAAGTCCTCCTGCACCATTAACAGAATCAATTACTACTTTGAATTTTTTTTCTTTTATTTCTTCTATATTTAAATAGGGAATTGACAAAATTTTCTTAAGATGTCTTTCAGTGGCTTGAGTATCTTCTTCATATTTTCCCATCTTATCCCAGTCAGCGTATTCAACAGGTGTTTCTAAAGATTGCTTATAAGCTTCAGCACGTTCAGGGAAAAAGAACATACCATTGTGATCAACTAACTTGAAAGCATTCCAATTTTGAGGGTTGTGAGAAGCTGTGATAGCTAAACCACCCATTGCGTCTGATTCTTCGACAGCGAGTAGTACTGTTGGGGTTGAAACCACTCCAAGATTAACTACGTCACAACCTACTGAGAGCAGTCCTGACACGATAGCGTGCATTAAGGCTTCTCCTGTAGTGCGTGAATCTCTGCCAATAATGATTTTACCTTTACCACAAATAGTTCCAAATTTAGCTGCAAATTTAACTGCTAAGTCTGGGGTTAAGCTTTCACCATAAATTCCTCTGATACCAGAAACACTAATCATTAATTTACTCATAAATAATTCTCCTCTAAAAATAAAAAAAGCCGATGTTTCCATCGGCTAATAGTTTTATTGAATAGCCATAAATCGCTTGTCGATTATTGAGGCTTCTTTAAGTCTTTCAGCATACCATTTATTGAATTCAGTTTCTTTTTCTCTATCAATTTTAGCTTGGTAATCTGTATCTTTACTTTCATTGAATTTATCCATATCAGGTTCAATGCTATTGATAACTTTAAGGATAAAGTTTCCTTCATCGGTTTTGTTAACAGCAGTAACTTGATTCATTGGAGCAGCAAAAAGTAACTCAACTGCCTTTTCAGAGTTGCTAATAGGAGCCATATACTTAGAATTCTTATTGATATTCTTAGCTTCATTTACAGCTATTTTAATATCAGCAACAATTTCTTTATCTTCATTAGAAAGAGTAACTAAGTAATATGAACCAGCAGCTCTAACTAATCTTAAGCCTGATAAAGAAGCTTTTCTGGCAGCGTTGTAGTCTGCTTTAAGCATATCTGTATTAACTTCATCTTTAGGAAGAGTAGTGTTTGGTATTTCGTTAAATTTGATTTTAACTCTAACAGTATCAAGTGTACTCTTAACTAAAAGAGAATCAGTTAATAAATTATCATAGTCTTCAATTTTATAGTTATTATTGAATTGGTCTAACATTTTATTAGCAATTTCAACTTTCTTTTCTGTCTCTAATTTAGTTCTGATAGTCTTCTTCAAATCATCGTTAAGCTCTTTGTAGTCATCAGCTTTTCTATCATCAATCATAGCAACAACAAAATTACCTTCTTTATCTCTAAAGATAGGTGAGATATGATGTTTTTTACCTTCTTTAACAAATGATAAGAAACCATAATTATAATAAGAGTTTGCCATGAAAGCTACTTTATCATAAGCTTCTTGACCATTGCTTTTGAATTCGCTAGCTTCTGTAGATAACCAAGGTGTTTCAATAATCTCAGCATTATATTGTTGAGCAAGTGTAGTGAAGTTTGATGAATCAACTTCATCAACGAAGCTTTGACTATTTGCTTTAACTTGAGTTCTTGTCTCATTACTTAATTCAATTTTGATTAAAATATGACGAGCCTTAACTTGTTGCTCACCATCTTCTGTTTTGATATCATCAAGTTTAATAATATGGTAACCGAATTGAGTTTCAAAAGGTTCAGATATTTCACCCTTTTCCATACTGAAGGCAACAGAATCAAATTGTGCAACCATTCTACCCCTAGCAAACCAACCTAAGTCACCACCACGGGCTGCTGAACCTGGGTCTGCAGATTCATTACGAGCAAGAGTAGCAAATGTTTGAGGTTTTTCTTTTGCTTGTTCATATAAATTAGTAATTTTGTCTAAAGCTAAAGCTTTATCTTGATCGCTTACTTTGTTTTCAAACTTAGCAAGAGTCATCTTAACAGCACCATCTAATTTATATTCATCTTTATTTTCATTATAGTATTTTTCAATATCTGCTTCCACAACAGCTGTTGAGTCCACTTTGAATCTATAAGAAGGGAATGCTAATACTTTAGCTGATCTTTTTGTATTATTTTTAACATAATCTTCTTCAAATTCTTCCATAGTAGAAAGAGAATCAGCAGTTACTTTATCCTGTAACTTTTTGATCTTAATCTGATAATTAATGTTTTCTTTAAATTGGTTAGGAGTCAAACCTGTTTGTTGAAAATACATATTAAGCATATCGTTATTAAGATTTCCATTTTCATCATATAAGAAAGAGTATGATTCTGCTACAAATTCATTATACTCTTTTTTAGATACTTTAATTTTGTGACTGTCTAACTCATCTCTGATAATCTTTTGACCAATGAAATCAGCCCAAGTTCTGTCTTCTAACTGAAGTCTTTCTTGTTCTGAGATTGAACCATTTTGTTTATATTGATTGTAGTCAATATTATAAGGTTTTAAACTCTCTTTAAGTTGAGCAATTTGTGAATTAAGTTGTTCAATCATGTTATCATTAGTTTCATTCTTTTCTTCTAATGAAGAAATCTCATCATTAAGTTCTTCAATTCTAAGAGAATCTCCAACAGCTTTATCTAATTGGAAATTTAATCTTCTGATTTCTGAACTAACTTCTCTCTTTTCTTCGTTTAACATACTGATTCTATTTTCACCAGAATTAATGTTACTCAACATTTGTTGAATGTTATCAAAAGTACTTCGAAGACTATTGTTATACTCTTCAAATTCGACGATAGAACCATTAATCTTTCCGTATGAAGGTTTTGGCGTAAAAAGACTTCTTAGTCCTAATGGTGCCATTCCTAATACAAATACAATAGCGACAACATAAATAATAAATTTTTCTTTTTCTCTAATTTTTTCAAGCATTGCGACTCCTTTCATGCTTAATATTTAATATTAATCATAATTAGCACAAAATCTCAAATCTTTACATTTTGTTCAAGATATTTTTTTAAATTTTTTTTATTTAGAGACTAATATGTTGATAAATAATAAGATAAAACAATGAGATTAAAAAATAAATTTTTGCACTTTTGAATTATAAACTTATAAATGAATTATCTTTATGATAAATATTATTCATCTCAGAATCTTAACATCCCTTACCTTCTGAACAAGTATGGAGTATTTATATGTTTATAAAGTTAAATTGAAGGTAAGTGGGGTTTTAATTTGTTCATTAAATACAAAAATAGTTTTTGATGATTATCTTTATTAGTTTTAAGTAATTAAAAATGATGGTATTATAGTATTCTCATGTATTCTATAAGGACTTTTTAAGGATGTTAATAACTGTCACAATGAGTTTCCGATGATTAATCGAGAGAGTAACGGAGGCGATACATAGGGGAACTAAGTAGCAAACAAGACAGTAAAAAATATTTTTTTATTGCCAGATTATCTAAGAATAAAATAATTGATGCACTAATTATTCGGAGTTAATAAATGAAAAGTTTTAGTCTTGTGTTAGTTGGAGTGTTTTTTATAGGGTCAATCTTTGGGCAGATTTTAACTCTATCACAGAATGAAGTAAATTTTGGACAGGTAGCAATAAATACTGAAAGTTTTGTTGATCTAACAGTTACAAATGAATCAGATCAAGAAGTTACCGTCAATGTTGTTGAGCATAGTGATATTATTATTGTTGATGAAACAAATTTAGTAATTCCTGCAAATCAAAACTATACAATACATCTTAGTACAGTTCCAGAAACAAATATAGTTTATGATCACACTCTATTTTTTAATATTGATGAATTAGAGTATTCTTTACCTCTAAAAGTTATTGTGTCTGGTAGAATTCCTGATTCTCGTTATAATTCCACTTATAATAAATGGGACTCTGAGTTAAAAAGTGCTTTATCTACGATAATAAGCAATCATACTTCTATTAGCTATGAAGATGCGAGGGTTGAACTTTTTGGTTATATTGCCAATGAAAGTGGTCAAGTTAGATGTGTTTATACTAATGAATGGTATTCTTGCTCACCTGGTAATACTCCCAATTGGAATTTAATTAATACAGAGCACACATGGCCTCAGAGTATGGGAGCAGAAGGTATAGCTAAATCAGATCTTCATCATCTTTTCCCAACAGACTCACAGGCTAATAGTATAAGAGGAAATTATCCTTTTGGTGAAGTAGTAAATGCCAGTTGGCAAGAGGGAGGTTCTAAGAAGGGCTCAGATATCGGAGGAAATACAGTTTTTGAACCACGCGATGATCATAAAGGGGACACAGCTCGAGCTCTATTTTATTTCTCTCTTAGATACAACAATCCAAGTAATTTTTTAAATAGTGCTAACCAACAGATGGTTCTTAGAGATTGGTATTATGAAGACCCTGTAAGTCAATATGAAATTCATAGAAATCAAGAAATCAAAGAGATACAGAATAAACCAAATCCTTTTATCGAATATCCAATGTTATTAGATAGAATTGCAAATCTCACACACAATGTTACAACACCGAGATTTCCTGAAGTTTTTACCCCATTTACAGAATATAATTTTCCTGAAACTGAATTAAATGAGACTTCAACTTTATATATTCCTATAACAAATCAAGGTGATAATACTCTAAGCATCTCTACGATTAATTTTACAAATCCTGCTTATCAAGTTGGGGATTACCCTTCTACATTAGAGATTGGAGATTGGGGGCTAATAGAAGTTGAGTTCACTCCTACTGCAGAAAGTGCTTATAGTGGGAGTATGCAAGTTGTTAGTAATACAGACTTATACACTGTCACCTTAGAAGGTAATGGACAAGTTACGGCAAATTCTAATGATGCTATTGCTTTTACTAATCTTACTATTAGTAACTTTCCTAATCCTTTCAATGAAGAAACAACTCTAAGAGTCCATGGATTAAAGCAGAAAAGTGCCTCCATTGATATCTATAATGTGAAAGGACAAAGAGTGAAAACAATTACTAATCTTGAAATCAAGGGTGGAAATAGTGAAGTAGTCTGGAATGGTTTTGATGAGGATGGTAAAAATTTATCATCAGGATTATATTTTGTAAAAATTAATTCAAATAATCAAAGCGTCATGAAAAAAGTCTTGAAAATGAAATAGAATATTTGGGAGGTTAATAATATGAAAAACCACAAAGAATTAGCAGTTGATTTAAAGGGATTCCTTGACAAAAGCCCTACAGCGTTTCAAGCTACAGATATAATAATTAACGAATTAGTAGAAAATGGTTTTACCCAGTTAGCAGAAGGTGATAAGTGGGAGTTAAAGCCTCGCGGGAAGTATTATATAGTGCGTAACAATTCAGCTGTAATTGCTTTTATTAATGGTACTTTACCCCCTGCAGAAACAGGATTTAAAATTTCTGGAGCTCATACCGATAGTCCTGCCTTAAAAGTAAAAGTTGGATCAGAAACTAAATTCAAAGGCTATCACAAAGTATTTGTTGAAGTTTATGGTGGACCGATTGTAAATACATGGTTTGATAGAGAATTATCCTTAGCTGGTAGAGTCACTTATTTGAATGAAGGTGAGGTCAAATCAGTTAATATGTTCATCCAAAGACCAGTAGGTATTATACCAAATTTAGCTATTCATTTAAACCGAAATGTTAACAAGGGCTTAGAGATTAATAAGCAGACTGAATTACCAGTACTTTTAGGAACTTCTGAAAAAGATGCATACTTAGAAGATTTGATAGCTCAAGAATGCGGAATTGAAGCAAGTGATATCTTAGATTATGATCTTTTCTTCATTCCTTTTGAAAAAGCTCTTATTTACGGAATAGATGATGAGTTAATCTCTTCAGGAAGATTAGACGATCTTGCAATGTGTCATGCTATTTTAAAAGCTCTTTTAGCTACTAAAGAGAATAAGTCCACAGTGCTTGCTACCTTCTATGATAATGAAGAGATTGGTTCTCAAACCTTGCAAGGAGCTAACTCATCCTTCTTAGAAATGATTCTTTCCAGAATCAATTATAGCTGGAAGGGTAATTCTGAAGACTATGCAAGAGCTATTAACAAGTCTTTCCAAATCTCAGCTGATCAAGCTCATGCAGTTCATCCTAATTATGCAAGTAAACATGATGCTAACTATTCACCTGAGCTTAATAAAGGCCCTGTTGTTAAATTTAGTGCAAACTATCGCTATGCCACAAATTCCGAAAGCTCAGCCTATTTCATGAGTATCTGTAAGAAGTTGGATATTCCTTATCAAAAGATGATAAATCGTTCTGATATTCCTTCTGGCTCAACAATTGGTCCAGTTAGCTCTGCAACAAGCAGTATTAAAACAGTTGATATCGGAAATCCCATGTTTGCTATGCATTCAACCAGAGAAACTATGGGCTCGTTAGATCAATACTATGTTACTGAAGTGCTTAAAGAATTTAATAAAAATTAAGAAATAATAGTTAGAAAATAATAAATTTTAGGGACGTATGTATATATGTCCCTTTAATTATAGAAAAAAATGTCATCAGTTGAAGATTTACTTATTAAACCCAAATTATTTAACTTTAGGAATATCCCTCCAAGATGTAGTATATTTTGGAGACAAAAGATTTCTTCTCATTTGCCACTTTTTATTAACTCCTAAGCTTCCATAGAAGAGGGTATTTTCACCAAGTGTATTATTAATCTTATCAACAATCTTCATTATATCCTTTTGAGGAGTATCCAAATAAAGAGGTTTGAAAATATCATAAGGAACATTTTCTTCTGAAGTAATATCTGTAATCATTACCCCTGCTTTTTTATAAAGAAAGCCTTTACGATAAATCCTTTTTAAAATTTTCAATGCAGCTTCGATAAAATCAGGAGTATAGGCAGTAGGATTAGTGAATCTAAATGAGGCATTGTTGTTGTATTGAGGTGTTTCTTTAAAGCGATTTGTAGAAATAAATACAGAAATCAAAGAAGCAACAGAGTATTGATTTCTAAGCTTTTTTACTGCAGTAGTTGTATAAGTCGCTACTGCTTCTTCCATTTCTTGAAGGGTAGCAACTGGGCGACCAAAGGATTTTGAAGAAACAATACCTTTCTTAGGAGTAATTATCATATCTAAATCAAGGCAGGATTTCTCTCTTAATTCCAAGACAGTTTTATGACCTACAGAAGTTAGATATTTATCAACCCACTCATCATTAGAACATTTAAGATCATAGGCTGTAAATATATTATTATCCACTAAGAATTTTGAGTATTGTCTGCCAATACCCCATACGTCATTCACAGGTACTTTTACTAAAATTCTATCAATATCTGCTTCATTCATTAAATTAAAAACACCATTATAATGCTTATTTTTTTTAGCAATATGATTGGATATTTTAGCTAAAGTCTTGGTTGTTGCTATTCCAATAGAAACAGGAATTCCTGTTCTTTGTTGGATTTTCCTGCGAAGCTCCTGCATATAAGAAGTTAAATCACGGTTTCTAAAGCTACTTAATTCTACGAAAGACTCATCAATTGAATATACTTCTATGTCTGGACAGAATTCGGATATAATGTCCATAACTCGGTTAGACATATCTGCATATAATGTATAATTTGAGGAGAAAACATGAATATTATTCTTTTTAAAGAGATATTCATTTTTGAAAGCAGGAATACCCATAGGTATCCCTAAATCCTTGACCTCCTGAGAGCGAGCAATAACACAGCCATCATTGTTAGATAAAACGGCAATAGGTTTACCCTCTAATTCAGGACGAAATACACGCTCACATGAAGCATAGAAATTATTACAATCAATTAAAGCGAAGATAGGTTTATTTTTCATAGCCTAAAGTTTATGGATTACGTATGTTACAACTCCCCATACAGAAAACTGATCATCAGAAGTAACTTCAATTGTATCAAATTCTGGGTTATCAGGTTTTAAATAATAGATACCATTCTTGATAATTAAACGCTTAACTGTTAATTCACCATTTATCACCGCTATGACTACCTTTTTATTTATTGCTTCTAAGGCTCTATCTACGATTAAAATATCATCAGGAAAGATTCCTGCCTCGATCATTGAATATCCATCAACCCTGACAAAATATGTTGCAGAAGGGTGTTTGATAAGATATTCATTCAAATCTAACCGCTCTTCGATATAGTCTTGAGCAGGCGAAGGGAATCCAGCTGGAATATCAGACCCTAAGAGGGGTCTGAGAATTTTAGTTTTTTGATCACTCTTGAAGATGGCTTTTATTGAACCATCACTCTTGATTAAGGGTTTACGCACTTGATATTTATACTTTTATAGATACTTGGTTGAAGACCCAATTTAGCTTTTACTACAATATATGCTTCATGTAAAGGAGCTATCAAATTAGTAGAAGCAACCCCTTCAGCATCAGCAAAAAGTTCAGTTTGAGTAATTCTACCATCAGTAGTTTCAAAAAGAATTTTAACCATTTCCAAATCAGCATTTTCACTACTTAAGTAGGCTTTGATACTTGTGGAAGATATTCCATCAGGCAATAAAGTGTAAGTACCGGCAGCTAATGAATCAATTTTAGGGAAATCTAAGATTAAAATATTATAAACTCTTTTTTCTTTTGGCCAAGTTTCTAAAGAAAACTCAATATTAGCAGTACCATATCCGTTGCCTGCAATGAAACGTCCCTCAGCATAACCAAATTCATTGGTAAGCATAGACAGATTAGAGCCAGTACCTATAAAATTACCCATATTATTAACTAAATTAACATTTATTCTCTGATCAACAATTTTTGAAAGTGGTCCATCTAACTGGAATTTAAACATTATTTCATTAAAACCTGTTTTGTTGTAAACAATGTTTCCATAATCTGACTCAAAAGTGACATCCATGGTTGGATTCTCATAGCCTCTATCATCGCAACCAACAATGAATAAAGTACTTAAAACTAACAGCATTAAAAAATATTTCATATTATACTCCTAACCCCTGGGGTGATATAATTTATGTTCCTCGATAAGATAATTAATATTTATATTAGTGTAAATCTGGGTAGTATCTAAACTGGAATGCCCTAACAAGGCTTGAACAATTCTCAGATTAGCTCCAGCTTCTAAAAGATGTGTAGCAAAAGAATGTCTAATAGTATGGGGGGAAATATGACTATTAATCCCGGCTTCTAAAGCACATTTTTGCAAAATCTTCCAAAATCCCATTCTTGTCAATTTACCTCCTCTATTATTCAAAAATAGAGTATCAATAAAATTATCATTCTTCAATTTAAATCTTACAATTTTTATATAATGCAAAAGATATTCCATAGATGATATTGGAATTGGAAGTAATCTTTGCTTGTTGCCTTTACCGTGAATCAATAGGTTCTTTTCCTCAAGATGAATATCATGAATGGAGATATTAAGTAATTCAGAAATTCTGATTCCTGTTGCGTACATTAATTCTAACATAGTCCTATTCCGATAAGCAAGTGGTGTTGAAACATCAATATGATCTAAAAGTTTGAACATCTCTTCAACAGAAATTACATCTGGTAGATGACGCGTGTAGGATATTGAAGGAATCTCTTCTATGTTTACATTAATGGGAATATTGTCTTCAATAAGATATAAGAAAAAGTTTTTAATGGCTGAAGTTTTACGGGCTATAGAAGAATTGACTAAACCAATTTCTTGAAGACTTAAAAGGTAATTAATAACCTTATCGTTGCTTATAGCTGTTATTTCATCATCATAATAATTAATAAAATCTATTAAATCAGACTTATAACTTACAACAGAATTGTCTGATAATCCTTTTTCTATTTTTATATAATGGATATAATTATTTAATAAAGACTTATTTTTTGTATTCATATACACATCTTATTATCTATACTAAATGTGGCAAGGGAAAAGTTAGGAGTGAATAAGGGGCGTATCAATATACGCCCCAAAAAATAAATATAATTTATTCTAATCTATTGTATAATTAGGTGTCTCTTTAGTAATCTTGACATCATGTGGATGAGATTCTTTAAGTCCAGCACCTGATATTTCCATAAACTTAGCTTTCTTATGAAGTTCTTCTATAGAGCCTGCTCCACAATATCCCATTCCTGCTCTTAATCCACCAACTAACTGATGAAGATAATCTTTAAGTGGTCCTTTGTAGGGAACCATGCCCTCTATTCCTTCGGCTACTAGTTTTTGATTATCTGAGGTAGTTTCTTGAAAATATCTATCTTTTGAACCTTTTTGCATTGCTCCAATTGAACCCATTCCACGATATGATTTAAATCTTCTACCGTTATAAATAATATATTCTCCTGGTGATTCATCTGTTCCTGCAAAGAGTGAACCCAACATGACTGCATTTGCTCCTCCAGCTATTGCCTTAACTATATCTCCTGAGAATTTAATGCCTCCATCAGCTATGACTGGTATTCCTTGCTTAGTAGCAATTTCTGCACAATCCATTATTGCTGTTAGTTGAGGAACTCCTATGCCTGCAATAACTCTGGTAGTGCAGATTGAACCTGGTCCAATTCCAACTTTAATTGCACTTGCTCCGCAATCAATAAGATATTTTGCTGCTTCAGGAGTAGCTATATTGCCTGCAATTACATCTGATTTAATCTTAGCCATTACAGCAGTAAGTGCTGTTCTTATATTGATATGATGTCCGTGGGCTGTATCAATAACAATAATATCAGCTCCTTTTTCAGAAAGCTCCATTGCTCTTTCTAAATAATCACCTGAAACACCAATTGCTGCACCAACTAAAAGTCTATCTTTTTTATCTTTAGCAGCATTTGGATAGTTCTGATGATTCTTAATATCTCTAATCGTAATCATTCCCTGTAACTCAAAATCATCATTTACTATAGGAAGTTTTTCTACCCTATGATTGTGCATCAAATTCTGAGCTTCTAAGAGAGAAATACCTTCCTTTCCAACTATTAACTTTTCTTTTATCGTCATTAAATCTGAAACTTTTTTAGTAATGTCGTTTTCAAATTGAAGGTCTCTATTAGTCAAAATACCTACTAATTTACCATCCTTGATAACAGGAAAGCCTCCAACATTATGATTATTTTTAAGTTCATAAGCTTTTCTAATTTGATCATTAGGATTAAGAGTGTAAGGTTTAATAATTATTCCACTTTCATTTCTTTTAACAATTCTAACTTGCTCAGCTTGTTCTTCAATAGATAAATTTTTATGAATTATGCCTATACCACCTTCACGAGCCATTGCAATTGCCATCTTACTCTCTGTAACTGTATCCATAGCTGCGCTCATAATTGGCACATTAAGATGAACATTCTTAGAAATATAAGTTTTAGTCGAAACTGTTGCTGGTAACACATCTGAACTTTGAGGAATTAATAATACATCATCAAATGTATATCCCTTTTTTACAATCTTACTCATAATATTATACCTTCTATTTTTTTTTATTAATATTTTCTTTAAAAAAAAATACCGCTTTAAAACGGTATAATCTAAATTTCGATATTATCGATTAGGCGTGTATTTCCTAAGAATACTGCGACAATAAGACGATTACCCCGCTGGACGATATTAACTTTCTCCAAAGTAGTAGAATCTACAATTGCTAAATAATCTATCTTAAAACCTTTATCAATCAATCTCTGTTTTAGAGAAGTAATTAAGTCATCGTGGTTATTTATTCCTTGAATATATAAAGCTCTACATGCTTTCAAAGCTTGATATAGCTCAGGTGCAATATTGCTTTCTTCAGCAGAAAGATATCTATTTCGTGAACTTAGTGCTAAACCTGATTCATTACGAATAATTGGACAACGAACAATCCTTGTCTCTAAGTTTAAATCTGCTAACATTGTTTCTAAAACGATAATTTGTTGAAAGTCTTTCTCTCCCATGAACATCAAGGTTGGTCTAATCAAGTTAACTAACTTTAAAACTATTGTTGCAACTCCAGTGAAATGTCCTGGTCTGCTCGCTCCACAAAGAACTTCGGTAATCTTATCCAAATTTATCCATGTTTTATAGTTTTCTGGATACATTTGGGATGCAGTAGGCAAAAATATATAATCAATACCTAAGTCTAAAAGAGCTTGATAGTCGCTTTCAAATGTTTTGGGATAACGACTGAAATCTTCGCTTGGACCAAATTGAGCTGGATTAACAAATATTGAAACAATAGTAATATCACAACTTCTCAATGATTGCTTTACTAAATCTAAATGCCCAGAGTGTAGTGCTCCCATAGTTGGGACAAAACCTATCTTCAGACTATAATCCCAATTCATAGAAAGATGAGTCATCTCTTTTAAGCTATCAATAATTTGCATTATCTTTTCTCTATAATTTTATTATCATCATCAACGATAACAACTTTTGGTTGGTGATTCTGTGCTTCATCTTCACTTAGTAATCCATAATTTACAATGATGACTTTATCATCTTTGTTTACCATGTGAGCAGCTGCACCATTAACACCAATTACCCCTGAACCATATTCTCCAGGAATAATATAAGTGCTAAATCTATTACCATTATTTATATTGTATATCCAAACTTCTTCATTGAGCTTCATACCAGTAGCTTCAATAAGTTTAGTATCAATTGTGATACTTCCTACATAATTGAGGTCTGTTTCTGTAACAGTTGCCCTATGAATTTTAGATATTAAAAACGATCTAAGCATTAATTTTCTCCATACATAAATTTGCTTGTCATGATTTTTACCACACACATTTTGTAAATATTTTTTTAAACTTTTTTATTAAATAACCTTGCAAGTTTTAATTTTTGCCAAATTATTTCAGCATATTCTAATTTAATTAGATAAGAACCAACACTTAAAACTATAAGAAAAACAAGTCCATTAATGAAAATTCTCAAACTATAGAATATAAAGCTATCTCCTATTAAAGAATAATTAATAATGAGATTTAAACCATAGATAATTCCTGACAGAAGAAATATTTTAATCAAATTTATTGAAATTGATCTAATCTTTATCTTATTTAGGCGTTTGGATATAATTATTATAAGGATTATCAGCTGAATTGCTCCAGTTAATGATGTAGCTAAGGCAATTCCAATATGCTGAAGGTAATAGATGAGTATAAAATTCAAAAGAATGTTAACTGCTACCATAACAGAAGTAATTATAACAGGGGTTTTGGTATCACCAGAAGCAAAAAATATAGGGGTAATTGTCTGATTTAGGGCAAAGAAGATTAATCCCATCGAATAGAAAGTAAAAGTTTCAAAAGTGGTGATAGAAGCCATTGAGTCAAAGCTACCACGTTCAAAAAGGATTTTTATTATGTCTAATCCACTTCCAGCAACAAAAAAAGTAATAGGAATGAGAAGATAGATGAGAGTTATAGCTGTGAATCTAATTCGCTCAGAAAGTTCTTCCCAATTTTCTTCACTTATCAGTTTGGAGAAAAGAGGAAGAACCGCAGTTCCAGCAGAAACACCAAAAATACCTAATGGCATCTGCATAAGTCTTGCTCCATAGCGAAGGCAAGTAATTGCTCCTAATGGTAAAAAACTGGCAAAATAGATGTCAGCTAAAAGATTTATTTGTCTGACACCTATTCCAATAACTCCTGGAATAAATCTCTGTCCTAAAACTTTTAGATTATCACTGTGTAAATTAATATAGATTCTAAATTTATAGCCAACCTGTTTCAAGAATGGGAAATTGATAATAGTTTGTAACAATCCACCAATTAGAACTCCGATACTTGCCCAGTAGATAAGTGCTTCGGAATCTAATTTGAAGATAGAAAAAGGAATAACAATTGCTCCAATGATTCCAATGTTGTAAAGTCCTGAAGAAAGGCCAGTCATGAAGAATTTACTGTGAGAATTTAATATGGAGATCATAGTCGAAGAGATACCAATAAAAAAGAGATAAGGGAAGAGCAATCTGGTTAATTTTATAGTTAAGAGAGCTGTTTTTTCTGGCAATCCAGGAGAGATAAGCCTAACAATAGTCGGAGAGAAGACCATTCCAATAATTGTAAGAATAGTCAGGAAAAGAGTCAAAATAGAAAGCATATTCAAGGCAAACTTAATTTGAGCTTCTCTGCCTTTTTGAACTCCAACTTTATTATAAATAGGTACAAAGGCAGCTGAAAGTGCTCCTTCACCAAACAATCTTCTTAATAAATTCGGAATGTTAATAGCAATCTGAAAGGCATCGTTTAAGTAACTTGCACCAAAAAAGAAACCCATTACTTGGTCACGTGCTAATCCTAATAAACGACTTAAAGATACTGCAATTGACATGATACTTATATTTTTAGCTAAAATTTTGTTGCTCACAGTTTCTATCCTACTTCAAAATCTGTCTAATTTCATCTTTCTTATTATTATCAACAATAATTATCTCAACTTGATTTGGAACACAAATAATAGGAAAAAAGCTAGACCAACCTTGTTTTACACAGAGTTGGTTAGGACAGTTATTTTTCAGCATTCTTACTTTATTATGAGAAATTTCCACTTCAATAGCTTCAGAAATTTTTATAATTCTTTCATCGCTAAGTCTATACTCACCAAATAATTTGTTTTGGTAATTGATTCTTACTATTTGATTATTAGTCTTTAAGTTATTAAAAAATAAAGATATAGCAATAGTTAAGATTAGCAGGGTGAGGACTGTATCACTGGCAGTAAAGTAGCTAAAAACTCTTTTAAATATTCCTGAAGATAATTTTCTTTTCATTAATGACTCAATTGAGTTGGCGAAGAAAGTCTTTGATAGATTTTGTTAAATTCTCGTAAATTGTTTTCCAAGGCATTAGCATGCATACTTAGTGTCTTATGAGCTTTTTCACCAATAGCTTTAGTAGAAGTATAATTCTCAATCATAAAACGTATATCACCTTCTAACTTCTCTTCACTACTAATTATTATTGCGTTGTTGTCAGAGAGCTTATCAACACTATCTTGACAGGAAGAATGATATTCACCAATAATTACAGGCTTAGAATAAAAGGCTGGTTCTAAAGGATTATGTCCACCAAAGTCACAGAAAGAGCCTCCTACAATACTTATATCACTTATCGCATAAAATTTATTTAGTACTCCCATAGAGTCAACCAACAAAACTGCTTTACCTGGTGTAAAGTTACTTAGGGTTGAGTAGTCATTTGTCTCTAAGATAGATTCTACTTCCTTTATTCTTGTGATATGCCTAAGTACAAGTATAAGTTTGATATTGGGATAATCTTCTCTAAGTTTGAAAAAGCTATTAATCATTATTAATTCTTCCCCAGGTCGTGAAGAACCCCAGGTAATTATCAAATCTTCTTCAGTATAGCCATACTTTAAACGTAATTCTTGAGTGTTATATTTAGGAAGATTAACACAGAATTTAAGGTTTCCTCCTAAGGTTACACTTTTAGCTCCTAATTGTTCAAATCTCTCTTTATCTAACTGAGATTGAGCTAATATAATCTCAATTTTCTGAATTAGGGGCGTGAATATCTTTTTGTGTTTCAGATAACGAGGGAAAGAACGGTTGGATAGTCGTGCATTAGACAGAATAATTGGTATCTTTAATTTTGTACATTCATTTATCATCGAAAACCATAACTCAGTTTCAGCTAAAATCAATATCTTGGGATTAATTTTCTTGATGAATCTCTTTACATAGATGGTAGAATCAAAGGGAACTAAGCTTGTTGTAATTCTATGAGATATTTCTTGGGCTACTTTTCTCCCGGTTGGAGTCATTGTTGTTATAATTATATTCTCTTGAGGATAAACTTCTAAAATCTTTTGGATGAAAGGTTTCAATCCATTGATTTCACCCACTGAAGAAGCATGAATCCAGATAGAATTACTAAAACTTGGAATTAGGCTTGCTGTATGCTCTTTTAATCTCTTGTTAAATAAAGCAATAGGGAAGAGGAGCAGGCCTATAAAATTTGATATTGGACGATAAATTAAATTATATATTTTCATTTCTCTCTATATGTAAAAAAAGCCGTTATTACTAACGGCTTAAAATTCTGGCGGGAGCGACGGGACTCGAACTCGCGACCTTCTGCGTGACAGGCAGACGTTCTAACCAACTGAACTACGCCCCCAACATCTGTTTTGGGAAATTTTGCGTTAATAAAAAATGGCGGGAGCGACGGGACTCGAACTCGCGACCTTCTGCGTGACAGGCAGACGTTCTAACCAACTGAACTACGCCCCCGAATAGGGATTTCTTATTAACTATATCTTAAAACCTTTGTTATTTCTAAATTAGAAATGGCGGGAGCGACGGGACTCGAACTCGCGACCTTCTGCGTGACAGGCAGACGTTCTAACCAACTGAACTACGCCCCCAAAGGTTTTTGTTTCAAATATCTATCATCAGTAACGATGTTTTACCTTTTTACTAAACACCTACTTTTGTGTCAATACTTTTTTAATTTATTTTTAAGATTTTTTTATATTGATCCAGCTATATCACTGAAAAATAAGAGGATGAATTGATTAAAAAATACAAGGATTAAACTAAATTAAAAGCAATAATATCAGCATTCATAAGAAAAAAATGATATTCACGTAACATTTATTCTTGAAATTTCTTAAACATTATTCTACTGGCATTCTTAGTCTGGATTATTTTTTCTGATTTTCTTTTTCTTGGGTCACTTTAAGAGCTTTACCACTTACTAATTTATCTAATACTTCTGATGTTATTCTGGAGCGACCACTCCTTAGAGGGAATTTCCCATCATAAGCTAACTCTGGAGGTTGTTCCTCTTTTTTACATACAGCAACTCGTTTAGGCATAATGGTATTTCAATCTCTTTACATCTGATTATGTAGGAACAATTAACATAAGTAACAGGGCTGACTTAACAATTGTTGGACAAAATAGCTTTAATAAAATTCTTGTTGACACTTATATATACTTTGTGAAATATCTGATGAGAAAAAATTTATTAGGAGAATCATGAAAAACTTACTTTGGCTAATATTACTACTTGTGCCTATGTTAATAGTATCAGAAACACTTGAAGTCTCTCTTGACGGAAGCAAGCCCTATACTGTAATCCAAGAAGCAATAGGTCAAGCAGTATATGGAGATATTATCCTTGTCTATCCAGGGCACTACTATGAAAATATAGACTTGTCCAATCGGAGTGGTCTTACTCTTGCTTCATTAGAGTACACTACAGGTAATGAAGATTATATCTCTGAAACTATTATCGATGGGTCTAATAATAGTGAATCTACCATTCTTTGTTATGAAAATACAACGGATTGTATTATCCAAGGCTTATCTATTACCGGTGGTAGTGGACATGATTATGATGGGCAAGCTCATAACATTTGTGGAGGTGGTGTTTATATAAATCGCCAAAGTTCAGTTAACTTGAAAAATCTTAACATATATGGTAATTTAGCATCAAATGGGGGAGGAATTATTATATTTTATTCTTCAGAAGTACACTTAGAAGGTGTTAATATTTATAATAACATTGCTAGAAACAAAGGAGGGGGATTCTCAATAGCAGCTATCCCTAATAATGAATATATGGTAACGTTATCTCAAACTAACAGATGCAGTATTTATAACAATTTTGCTAATTGGGGGATGGATATAAATTGGTATCGAACACTTGGTTACACAGGTGAAATATATTTAAAGAAATTTACTAAATCCTCTTATGATAAATATTTTGCAGATTGGTTTGCTTTAGATGAAGATGATAACCCGGAAGCTAATCCTTATGCTGTATTTGATGTTGAAGAGGCTTATTTAGAAGAGATTGATGCAGATTTATATGTTTCACCTGAAGGAGATGATAGCAACAATGGTTTATCTTCTTCTACCGCCTTAAAAACACCATCAGTGGCAATGCAACGCATTCTGTCAAATCCAAACAATCGTAATACAGTTCATCTTTTAGCAGGTACTCATCATAATATTATAAATGATGAGTACATGTCAATCTGTGTTAAAGACTATACTACTTTGAAAGGCATCTCACCAGCTGAAACTAAGATTTATGGCGAAAATATGATATCAGGTTCAGGAGTTATTACTTTTGTAAATACAAGTGAAAGTTCAGTTGTAGAAGACTTTTCTATCACTATAAATATAGGATGGAGTATTTATGCATGGAGAGTATATAATTGTTTAATAAAAAATATAGTAATAGAAAATAGTGTTGTTGAAATGATCAATTTTTTAGCTGGAGGACCCAATAGTTCAATGGATATAATTAATGTAACTGTTAAAAATGTTCATGCTCTTTATGCAGATTATGGATTAAGGTTGTGGGGGAATGATATTTTAATAGATAATTTAACAGTTGAAAATTGCTCTAACGATTTCAATGACGATTGGATTTACCAAGGGAATGGAGCTTTAGATATTGATAATCGAGGGACCACAGTAATTAAAAATAGCAAAATCATTAACAATGCATGTGGTTCAGTAGATGGTTTTTCTTTAGCAAGAATATATCAAGGTTATGGCTGGGGAGAACAAGATACTAATGTTATCTTTAGTAATAATTTAGTTGCTAATAACATTTGCACTAATGAAGTTAAACTTATACAGCTAAACGGGACAAATGTAGATGTAGTAAATTGTACAATTGCTAACAATGAATTTAATTCCCATGCAGCACTTGGAACTTCCGGTTATACTTGTACTAATATAAGAAATAATATTTTCTCAAATGGGAATCTAAAAGAGATTGCTTATGGTCAAGATTTATATCTTGAGAACAACTTATTCTCCAAAGAGGAGACTGGTAACATATTTTATACCTATGAATCTTCAAACATGCTTGTAAATAGCAACAATATATTTGGACAGTCTCCACTCTTTGCAGGAGATGACCCAGCTACAAAAGAGCATTATCGTTTATTTGCTGATAATGAAAATGGCTATTCTCCTGCCATAGATTCAGGTATTTTGATTAGTGAATATTCCAATCCACAATATCAGACTCCCGAAGTTGATCTTTTTGGTAACGATAGAGTATATGGCTCAGGTATAGATATTGGTTGTTTTGAGTCTCCAGGATATACTGGCAATGAGGAATATGTTTTACCTGTTAGTCAAGCTGTAACACTAAGCAACTATCCCAATCCTTTTAATCCTGAAACGACAATTAGTTTCAATAATCCTCAAAGTGGAAAAGTGAACTTGTCAATCTACAACATTAAAGGTCAGTTGGTAAAAACTCTATTAGATGATGAAACAAGTGCAGGACCACACAGTCTTGTTTGGAATGGTAAGGATGAGAGAGGAAAGAATGTAGCCTCAGGTATCTATTTTACTAAAATAAAAACAGATAAGAGTGTACAAACTAAGAAAATGTTATTGATAAAGTAGTCTTCTGCAAGAGCAAAGAAAATAAAAATAGAAGCATTAATTCAGTTGGGGCGTAGAAACATACGCCCCTAAGTT
The DNA here is from genome assembly GCA_963692475.1 of Cloacimonadales bacterium (SeqCode). GTDB lineage: Bacteria > Cloacimonadota > Cloacimonadia > Cloacimonadales > JAFGVF01 > JAEKNW01. The sequence goes on along the minus strand of OY829950.1, from coordinate 178,535 downwards.
ATTAAATACACTCAATGGTTAGATGCTTTATCTTTTTGTTTGCTATGATTTGATTTTTTATCTCAGCACATTTCTCCAAGTCTTTAGCATTAATAGAGCAGATAACAGCTTTATCTCCATTCAAAATATCCCAAATATGGATATCACTAACTTCAAGATTATTAGCTTTAACTAAATCAATTATATCATTTCTTAAAGATTGGTCATCATCGTAATCTACTAATATTTTACCAGTAGTTTTAAGAAGTCCGATACCCCATTTGATAATAATGCCAGCCCCTACAATCCCAACTATCGGGTCTAACCAAATTAAGTTTAGATATTTAGCTCCAATTAGAGCAAGAATAGCACCAACTGAAGTAAGAGCATCTGCCACAACATGTAGATAGGCAGCCTTTAAATTATGATCTTCTTTGTGGTCATGTTTACAGTTTTCATGTCCATGAGCATGTCCGTGATTATGACTATGTCCGTGACTGTGTCCATGATCATCTTTTAGAATAAGAGCACAGGCAAAGTTAACGATTAAACCAATAACTGCTACTGTCAATGAGATATTGAAACCAATTTCAACAGGGTTAATTAGTCTATGAACAGACTCACCAATCATAACAAAAGCTGCTATTATTAGAGCAATCGCAGAAGTGTAACCACCTAAAACACCGATTTTACCCGTACCAAAAGTAAATTTGGTATTTTCTGCCTGCTTTTTAGTAATAATATAAGCAAATAATGTTATCATTAGAGCAAGGACATGAGTACCCATGTGGATACCATCTGATAAAAGCGCCATTGAACCATAGAGCATTCCAGCTATTATCTCAGCAATCATCATCACTGCTGAGATGATAATTACGATTATAGTTTTGTTTTGATTCTTTTGATTGGATATATCTTGATGTAGTACTTCACATTTCATTTATAATCTCCTCAATACTTTTTCTAATAGGTCATTTAATGTGTCTTTCTCTTGGCTTGTTAAATCGTGGGTTAATTCATCCGCTAACATTTCGTGGTGATTGTGATGTTCTTGGTATAATCTACTTCCTTCATCAGTTAGTTCAATGCAGAATGATCTCTTGTCGCTTAAATTAATTACTCTTCTCACTAAATTTAATTTGGTTAATCTATCAATCATAACAGTCAAAGTACCTGTTACGATTCCAAGTTTTTCAGTAATTTCCTTCATTCTGATACCCTCGTTAGAGCCAATAACCTCTAAGGTATGCATTTGTTGCAGGGTAATACCACAATCTTTTACAGTTTCATTTTCCCAAGAGGATAACTTATCATAAAATTCTATCAATTTCTTACTTAACATAAAACTTTGTTCCTTATTAATATTGTTTGATAGTCAAACTAATTAATTTAGTTTGAATGTCAAACTTTATTTTGATTTATTTTTCAATTACTGCTTTGGATAGTAATACTCTTGTAGTTAAATCATTGTTATTAAATAGATTATCAAAGTAGTTTAATTGAAATAAATTTAACGCTTAAACTCGATTCAAAGTTGGTTTTCATACCGCCTCAATAACTCACCCAATAGATAATTGGAGTTCAAATGAGACAGTAATAAGGGTTCTTTTATAATTAATAGAAACTGAATAAAGCTTTAACCCAAATAATGCAGTAGATCTTTTAGAATAGCACTATATTCATTTGCTAAAGCATTTTACATAATTTCTCAGAGTATATATATTATACGCTGATAAATTATGTAAAACCTTTATCTAAAAGAATCTGCACTCTTCTGCAAAGCTCTACTGCACCATTCGGGTTTAAGGGAATTTATTTAGAAATCAAGTATTTCTTAAGTAATATAAAAAAGAGAGACAGAATATGAAATTCCATCTCTCATAGTATTATTTAGAATTAACCGCAAGGGTCAACTCATTGATTATAACATCTATTTAGCAGCATCAAAACCTGTTCTAAGAGCTTTGATATTGGCTTCAACAATAGCATCACCTTTACGACCAAATACAACTTTGATAGCATCTTCAATCTGTTCTAAGGTGAAACCTAAGGTTTTTACAGAAGCACCAAGAATAACCATATTCATTGAACGGGCAGATCCGACTTCTTTAGCCATAGTATCAGCATCGATCAAAACATGATTCTTATATGCTTTGATTTTATTATAAACTTCGTCCTTTTCAGGATAATTAGGTATATTTATAAAGGGGGTTGAATTGGCGATTAACCACCCATTCTCGTTTAGGTAAGGAAGATATCTTAGAGATTCCATTGGCTCTACTGAGAGGATTAAATCAGCTTGTCCCATAGGAATAAGGTCTGAGAATATCTCTTCATCAGAGATTCTAAGATGGGATTGTACATCACCACCCCTTTGACTCATTCCGTGTACTTCTGCTTGTTTAATATACATATTAGAAGTAACAGCTGCTTGACCAATTACAGTCGCAATGGTAAGAATTCCTTGTCCACCAACACCGGCTAAAATTATATCTTTTTTCATTCTTATCTCCTACTTCTTAGTTTTTTCTTGAGTGTTTGAACACATTCTCTGCGAGGGATAATCACAGATACACCATTATACGCTATTTCTTCCTTAAATACTTTAACATTCTCATCATGTTGTTTTGGAAGTGGAGTGATAACACGGATATGATTTTCTTCAACACCAAGGGCCTTACATACTTCTTCAATTCTACCAAAACCTGTATAATCCTGACCACCAGTCATTCCGGTAGTACTATTATCAAGAATTACTACAACTAAATTATTCTTGTCATAAACACAATCCATTAAGCCAGTGATCCCAGAATGGAAGAAGGTAGAGTCACCAATAACAGCAATAGCTGGATGAATACCTGCCTCAGAAGCACCTTTTGCCATTGTTATGGAAGCTCCCATGTCTAAGCAAGTGTTGATTGCATTGTAAGGAGGTAAGAAACCAAGAGTATAACAACCGATATCAGAGAAAACTCGCCCATTAGGAGTTTCTTTTAATGATTCTGTAATAGCTTTGTATGAATCAATATGAGGGCATCCTACACAAAGTGCAGGTGGTCTGTTAGCAATAAAAGCAGGTTTTTCTTCGCCAAAGGTGTTAGGTAACCCTAAAGCCTTAGCTACATGGTTTGGATTTAACTCACCTACTCTTGGTAAGCTTCCATCTAATCTACCTTTGATTTTAGTATTTCCTGAAACAAAACCCTTAAGTTGTTGTTCTACAACTGGCATTCCTTCTTCGATAACTAAAACTTGATCACATTCATTCATGATTTTCTCAACCTGTTTTCTTGGAAGTGGGTATTGACTAACCTTAAGTATTGGATGTTTGAAATCAACTTTTCTAACATTTTCCATAAGATAATTATAGCCAAGGCCACAAGCAATAATACCAAGAGTTTTATCTGAACCATCAATATATTTGTTGAAAGGTGATTCTTCAGAAGCTTGTTCTAATTGAGCTTGGAGAGGAACCAACTTATCATATTTCATTCGAGAAAAAGCTGGTAAGAGCATAAATTGGTTAGGATCATCAGGGAAACGAAGCTCATTTTCTTCACTCATTGCTTTTGTAGTAACACCAGCACGCGAGTGGGAGAGACGAGTTTCTAATCTTACCATTACAGGAAGTTTAAATTTTTCAGAGAGTTCAAAACCATAAAAAGCAGCTTCATAGCATTCTTGTTGATTTGAAGGTTCAATACAAGGAATTAAAGCAAAGTTTGCAAAAACTCGAGAATCTTGTTCATTCTGTGAGGAGTGCATTGATGGATCATCTGCAACAGCCACTAATAAACCACCATTAGCTCCAGTCATAGCTGAATTCATAAAAGGGTCTGCTGCCACATTAAGTCCAACATGTTTCATAGTCGCCATAGTTCTTTTGCCAGCATAAGACATACCTACTGCTTCTTCCATAGCTGTTTTTTCGTTGGAAGCCCATGTTCTGTGAATATTTTTCTCAATCGCTACTTTGTTTTTCTGAACATACTCAATTATTTCAGTTGAAGGCGTGCCAGGATAGCCGAAAAATCCGGATATACCGGCGTCAATCGCACCTTGTGCTAACGCTTCATCACCGAGTAAAAGTATCTTTTTCATATTTACTCCTATTATTCATATTTGTTTTTTCTACCAAAATATCAAACTTAGCTATCTTAGGCAAGCATTTTTTATTTTTTTTCATTTTTCTTATTAATTGGTGCCAAATTTGTATGTTAATATTGCTGATATTTTTTTTTCAATTGACAAGAATAGTATTATTAAAATAAATTACAAAAAAATATATATAATAAAGGAGAAAAAATGGATAAGATGCCATACGCTGAACCGTATAAAATTAAAATGGTTGAAGCAATTAAATCTACAACTAAAGAAGAGAGAATTGAAGCAATCAAAAAAGCAGGTTATAACTTATTTAATCTCCGTTCAGAAGATGTTCTAATAGATTTAATTACTGATTCTGGGACTGGAGCGATGAGCGATAAGCAATGGTCTGCAATGATGTTGGGTGATGAAGCTTATGCAGGCTCTCGTAGTTTTTTCAAAATGAAAGATACTATCAAAAGAATCTTAGGATTTGATTATGTTTTACCAACTCATCAAGGACGCGCTGCCGAGAATGTTCTCTTTTCAGCTTTAGTTAAAGAAGGGGACATAGTTCCTGGAAATAGTCATTTTGACACTACAAAAGGTCATATCGAATACCGTAAGGCTACCTGTATTGATTGTACTATTGATGAGGCTTTTGATCCTACACTCATTCATCCATTTAAAGGGAATGCAAACATTGATAAATTAGAAGATGCTATTAAAAAGTATCGTAACAATATTCCTTTCGTTATTATGACAGTCACTTGTAACAACGGGGGAGGACAACCTGTTTCTTTAGCAAACCTAAAAGCTGTCAGAGCTCTTTGTGATAAATATGAACTTCCACTTTTCTTCGATTCTGCCCGTTTTGCCGAGAATGCTTATTTTATCAAAAAACGTGAAGAAGGTTACGCTAATAAAACTATCAAAGAGATTGTTGCAGAGATGTTCATACTTGCTGACGGTATGACTATGAGCTCTAAAAAAGACGCCATAGTTAATATTGGTGGCTTTATCGCAATGCGTAGTGAAGAACTTTATAAAAAATGCTCTGTGTTTAATATTATGTTCGAAGGTTATCTAACCTACGGTGGAATGGCAGGAAGAGATATGGCTGCCTTAGCTCAAGGTTTAGAAGAGAATACAGAATATGATTATCTACATGCTCGAATTTCACAAGTAGAATATCTTGGAAGAAGATTGAAAGAAGAGGGTATTCCTGTTATGGAACCATTCGGTGGTCATGCCATTTACTTAGATGCTTTAAGATTCTTACCACATATTCCTCAAGTTGAATTCTCTGCCCAAGTTTTAGGAATTGAACTCTACATCGAAGCTGGAGTAAGAGGAGTTGAAATTGGCACAGTCCTTGCTGATAGAGATCCTGTTACCAGAGAAGAAAGACCACCTAAAACAGAACTTCTTCGTTTAGCTATACCTCGTCGTGTTTACACTAACAATCATATGGAAGTAATTGTATGGGGTTGTAAAAAAGTGTGGGAAAAAAGAAATGAGTTAAAAGGGCTTGAATTAGATTATGAAGCTCCAATCATGAGACACTTCACAGCTACATTCAAAAGAAAATAAAAAATTTAAAAATAGTATATTACTCCCTTAAATCCCCCTCAGAGAGGGGGACATAGGGGTGAGCAGAACTCAAGGCATTATCAAAGAAATTCATAAGTATTATAAAGTTACTATAAAATATAAAGGAAGGTTGCTATGATTAACTGTTACAATGTATTAAAAGAGTTAGATTTTGAACATCTCGCAGGTTCACCTGAAGAAGCCAAAGCGCGAGAAATAATTAAAAAACACTTAGATGAAGCCAAAATTACTTATAAAGAAGAGCCTTTTACTATGTACGGCTTTGATACCGGTGAAAGCAAAATTCTAACCGATGATTTGAAGATAGACGCAATTCCTTTTGGTTTGATTGAATCACAAACAATAACCGGAGAGTTGGTTGTTTTAGATAATATTAGCGTTGTAGAATATAATTATGGTGCCTTCAAAAATAAAATAATTATGTGTAGAGGAATGGAGCGAAACTCATTTGATATTATGTTAAAGCAAGGTGTTAAAGCTTTTATTGCTATTAGTGCTCCTCATAAAGAAGCTTCAAGTCTCTCGCATAGACAAGAAAATGTTAATACTGGTTTATTGCCTTGTGTTACTGTTAAATATGATGATGCAATAAAACTTCTTCCTAAAAATGGTAGTGATATTACCATCAAAATAGACCAAAAGAGATTTGAAAGAACAGCTTATAATATCGTAGTTACAATCGGACAAGCTAAAATTGATCAAAATATTACCTATTTAACTGCTCATTATGACACTGTTGCTCACTCTCATGGCTCTTCTGATAATGGAGCAGGTACAGTTGTTATCCTTAAAACTGCTCAATACTTTGCTAAGAAAAATCCTGAAAGACTTCTCAAGGTTATTTTTTGTAGCGGGGAAGAGATGGGCTTACTCGGTTCAACAGCTTATGTGGAAAACCATCTTGAAGAGATTAAAGAGAATGGTTCATTAGTGGTCAATGTTGATGTTGCTGGTGATTACTTCGGTTCCGATAGAATGATGGTTATTGGTACTAATGATTTGAAAGGCTATATGAGTGGTATCTCCAAAGAAGCGGGTTTCTGCTTTGAAGATATACTTAATATCTACAGCTCAGATGCTATGCCTTTCTCAGTATATGAAATACCTTCTGTTAATTTAGCTCGCTTTGGAGGAAGTGCCTCAACAAAAATACATACAATAAATGATGATATGTCAGATATATATGATAAAAACTTAGAGTTTTACTTTAATGCAACTGTTAATATTTTGGAAAGAGTGTTATACGCAAAGATTTGGACTATTAGAAAAGAGATAGATTCATCACTAAAAGCAAAAATTGAAAAATATATGTGGGGCTCTCGCAGAATAGAACCAAAATTAGAATGGAAACCTGCTTATAAAAAGTAAAAGTAATCTGTGTTAACTTGCTTTATTTAAGAAAGTTAGTTTCTGTCTAACAAAAAAAATATAACTTATTATTGACAAATTAGCACTCTCTAAAGATTACTGCAAGAAAAATAATTTCGAGGTAAAAATGGAAAACAAAAAGAAAGAAGATGAGATTAAAGAGACTCAATATCAAGATAATCTCTCAAGAATAAAACATCGTATAGTTGTTATAAGTGGTAAAGGTGGTGTTGGTAAATCAACAACTGCAGTTAATCTTGCTTATGGCTTAGCCTTTTCTGGGAAAAAAGTTGGTGTTATCGACGTTGATATCCATGGACCATCTATAGCTAAAATGATGGGCATTGAAGGTAAATTACTACAAGCTGATTCTAAGAGTGGCAGACCAACCCCTGTAAGAGTTCATGACAATATGTTTGTCCTTACAATAGCAACTCTTATGCCAAATCAAGACGACCCTTTAATTTGGAGAGGACCTCTCAAAATGGGCTTGATTAAACAATTCTTACAAGATATTGAATGGCCTGAGATTGATTACTTAGTTGTAGATTGCCCTCCAGGAACTGGGGATGAACCACTTTCTATTATCCAGTTATTAGGTAATGTTGATGGCTCAGTTATAGTATCTACACCACAAGATGTGGCCTTCTTAGATGCTCGGAAAACTATAAAATTCTCAGAAAAACTTAATGTTCCTATTTTAGGATTAGTGGAGAATATGGCATCATTTGTTTGTCCTCATTGTGGTGAACCAATAGACTTATTCAAAGGAGAGGGAGCTGTAAAAGCTGCTAAAGATTTCGGAGTAGAAATTTTAGGTAACATCCCTGTAGATATCAATATTCCTAAAACCACTGACGGTGGAAGACCTTATATCTATGATTTTGGTAAAACAGCTGGTGCTAAGGAATTCACTAAGATTGTTCATAGAATTATAGAAAAAGTTGAGAATGTTAAAGTAAACTAAATAAAATCTAAAATGAATTAGAGACGTGAGTTAAATTACGTCTCTATTTTTTTAAAAATATTGCTAAGGAAAGATTATGCTTTATGATGTGATAGTTGTTGGTGCTGGTGCTTCTGGAATGCTATGTGCCGGATATTTGGCTCAAGCTGGAAAAGAAGTTCTGCTTGTGGAAAAAAAAGATAAACCTGGTCGTAAGTTGAGAATTACAGGGAAAGGTCGCTGTAATATCACTAATAAGTCAACACTTAAAGAGCACTTAGACAATATTCAGCCTAAAGCAAAATTTTTAAAGAGTGCTTATAATTGCTTTTTTGTAGAAGAGACATTAGCTTTTTTTGAATCTCATGGAGTAGCTATCAAGGAAGAGAGAGGAGCACGGATATTTCCCGAGTCTGACAAAGCTGAGGATATAGTAAATTCACTACATAAATTCTGTATTGATAATAATACAAGAATCAAATTAAATACTTCTATTACTTCAATAACACAAGATTCAGGAAGATTTACTCTTATCGATGCCAATGATAACAAATATGAGAGTATATCTTTAGTAATTGCCACAGGTGGTTGTTCTTATCCTGTGACTGGTTCAACAGGAGATGGACAGAGATTTGCTAAATCTCTTGGTCATACGATTAACGATTTAAAGCCAGGATTAGTGCCTTTCAATACAAAAGGAGATTTATCTCAGAGAATGCAAGGTGTCTCTTTAAAAAATGTTACAGCATCTATTTGGCATAATAATAAGAAGTTATATGAAGAGTTTGGAGAAATGATGTTTACTCATTTTGGTTTAACTGGTCCTATTATATTATCCTTAAGTAATAAAATAGCTCATCTTCCCATCAATGAGCTGGAGCTAAAAGTAGATTTAAAACCTGCTTTAGATCATAATAAACTTGATGAAAGACTTCTAAGAGATTTTAATGAACATGGTAAGAAAAAGTTTGAATCTATTTTGAAACTTCTTCTACCTAACAAAATGATTTCAGTGTGTTCAGAAGAGATTAATATTCCTCTTGATACTATTGTTAATCAAATTACAGCTAATCAACGAAAAACACTTAGGTTGTGGTTGAAAAATTTAACTTTCTCACTTCATTCTCTTAGATCTTTTAAAGAGGCAATTATAACAATTGGTGGTGTCTCCACTAACGAAATCAATAAGAATACTTTAGAATCAAAGTTAATCCCTAACCTATACTTCTGTGGTGAAGTCTTAGACCTGCATGCTAATACTGGTGGCTTTAATCTGCAAATAGCTTTTTCTACAGGGTATTGTGTAGCCAAATCAATTATTGAACATAATTGAAAGCTGAGCAGGGAGATATAATAAACTATAAAGAAAAAAAATACCCAAGCTGAGACTTGTTTGATAAGCAACTAAAACACTAATAATTTAAATGAAAATATCTCTATCTTATGAGCTACAACTATAGTTAACAGTGGATATATTGGCATTATTTGAATATGTAACTATTTCTGTTAAATTATAAAATTACAATCAAACTCTAAACTATTACAAAAAAAAAGTATAAAAATAAAGTTATAATAAAAAATAAAACTTGACATAACATTCATTGGAGTTAATTATTACTTTGATTAAGCACAAAATGAAAAATATGAAAGAGGTATATATGAAAAAACTAATATTTTTATTTATTTTTTTTGCATCTTTTATTATTTCTTTGCAGGGAACTTTTGAGGAAAGACTGTTTCAAGTCCAATTTAACTTTGGTATTGATGTAAAAGGCTGTCATGATAGATTTTTTAATAAAATATCTGAGGAAAACGAAACAGTATTATTAGGTTATTCACCAAGTATAGAAATCGTCAATCAAGGAAAATACTTCGATATTGGTGTTGGTTGCGAATATCAATTAGAACGCGAAATTGAAAATACCAATGGAGCAAAATTTAATTTTATACCTATATATTCTGTTTGGAGACTAACAATTATTCCAACAAAAACAAGAGAACTTGAAGCAATTGCTCACTTCGGCTATAATTTTTTCAATTTTAATGAACAATATCTCTCAGGAAATTACACATCAACTGGTAATCTCTACTGGGGAACTGGACTTAGCTTAGTTTTAGGTAAAAGAGTTGTTATGCAAACTCTATATAAAGAAAACAGAGCAACTGTTGATTACTTAAGCAACAATAATCAAATCAAAAATACTCACATAACGCTATCATTAGGATTAAGAATTTAGAACTGTATTAATATTTTGTGGAAAAAAATCAACAGATTGTTTTCCAAATTAGTTAAATTAAAAATTATATAAACAAATACAAGTTTGAATCTTAAGATTCAACAAAAAAAATTAGGAGATCAAAGATGAAAGGAAAGATTCTATTTTATGATGCTACAAGTAATAGTGGAAAAATCAGTGGTGATGATGGTGTAAGATATGATTTTGTAAAATTAGATTGGAAAGGTGGAGTAGAACCAAAAGAAGGTTTGGAAATCGACTTTTCTGTTGAAGATGGAAAGGCAAAAGATATTTTTATTGTTAAAAATGCTGTTGCTAATGGTGAAGGAAAGAGTTTCTTGACTACCTTAATTTTAGCAATATTTTTAGGTTACTTAGGAGTTCATAGATTCTATACCGGACATACTGGGATCGGAATCATTCAACTTCTCACAGGTGGTGGCTGTGGTATTTGGGCATTGATTGATATTATTATGATCGTTTCTGGTTCATACAAAGATGCTCAAGGCAACCCTTTAACAAAAAACTAACAAAATTAGATAATGATATAAAATGCGATCTAATAACTTTTGGGTCGCATTTTAAGTTCTGTTTTTTATTATTATAATGAACAAATATCAAATTGTAAATAAAGAAGATTGAGAAATACTAAAATACCGAGTGACACAAAAATAGGAGTAGTTTATGGAAAATCAAAACAATTCAGTTGTAAAAACAAGTGAATGGATGGGGATAATGTTAGTTATGGCAATCCCTTTTGTTAATTTTATACTGTTATTAGTATGGGCTTTTAGTTCTGGAGAACCTGCAAGTAAGTCAAACTGGGCAAAAGCAACATTACTCTGGATGTTAATTATTTCAGTGATATATATAGTCATTGCAATAGTCTTTGGAGCTACTTTATTAGCAATGTATCAAAATGGATTTTAGCGATTAACTTAAAAAAGACATATAAATTATCTTGAAAATAATATAATCTAAAATAACTTAATACACTATTTTCATATTTATAATATCAATTTATTATTGATTCAAAGCGATCTAAAACTTTTTGGGTCGCTTTATAATTTTTAGTTCAATTTCCTTTATTTGTTACTTCTTAATGAACAAATTTAATAAAGAAAAGAAGACTTATATAAATTGTAGTTACAATAACTTTAGGCTCAAATTCAAGTTTGATGGAAATTATATAAACAGGTCACCTCTTTGTAGAATTTTCTGTTAACAATCAATAATCAATCTTATTGTTCTTGGCAAATCTAAATCTTTCATTATCTGCTTTATTTCAGATAGTCCATTGGCGGTTTATTAGGGGTTTATTGGGCATCTATTAGCCATCCACTAAGCTGAAAATCAATAGACACCTGATAGTGAAGATATATAAGTTCAATACATAAAATACGATCCTTTAGAAAAGAACTATGGATTAATTAAAAGACTTGCTTGCTTAATATTGTTTTAAATTTTATTATTAAAGTCTTATTTACAAGCAAAACTTACTCTAAATAGTAAATTTAAACTCGTAACTTTCTCTAATACAATGAATATACTATAATAAAAGTCTCTATTTTACCACTATACTTGAACTTGAGCCTAACTTTAAGATTAGCAGTTTGAGTTTTAGAGTTATTCAAGAAGCTCATTGCTGGGTGATATCTCAATTTATCAATCAGTTTTTGTATGTTTTGACCATAATATCAGACTTAATTACAATAAACTCTTGACATTATTTCCCTTTAAAAAATGGTTATCTTGTAAAAATAGGAGAAATAATGAGTTTAATTGATGATAGATATAAAGAAGTAAATTTTTGCCTTAAATGTGGGCATAAATTGGAAATAGTGACAGACCGAGAAGGTAAGTTCAGACCAGAATGTCCTTCTTGTGGTTGGATATTTTACAAAAACCCCATCCCAGTAGTCTGTTGTTTAATCATTAATGATAAAGATGAAATTGTATTGATTAAACGAAAATTTGAACCATCAGCTGGTAAATGGGCTTTCCCAAGTGGTTATATGGAGATAGACCAAACCCCTGAATCTGCAGCAATTGCTGAGATGAAAGAAGAAACTGGATTAGATGGTGAAGTAGTTCGTTTGATAGGTTATAAGATGAGTCCAAATCCATTCTATGAGAAAGTAGTAGCTTTTGGTTTTCTCATGAAAGTGGTAGGAGGTGAGCTGAAGGCAGGTGACGATGCTGAAGATGCTCAATTGGTCCATCTAAGTCAGATTAAGGAATTACCTTTCATATCCCAGAACTATTTTTTGAATTTAGAGTTAGAGAGAAGAAAAGAGAAAAGAATAAAATTAATTAAATAATATAATATAAAAGATAAATTATGAGGAAATAATGGAAATTAGTAAAATATATGAGCCAAATACGATAGAGAAGAAGTGGTATCAAGAGTGGATTGATAAGGGGTATTTTACTCCTGAAGTTGATGAGACAAAAGAGCCTTTTACTGTTTTGATTCCGCCTCCAAATGTAACTGGAATTTTACACATGGGACATGTTTTGAATAACACTATTCAAGATGTTCTGATTAGATATAAGAGAATGACTGGGATTCCTACATTATGGATTCCAGGAACTGATCATGCTGGTATAGCTACCCAAAATGTTGTTGAAAAAAATCTACATAAAGAAGGCACTAATCGTCATGAAATAGGACGCCAAGCATTAATCGAAAAGATTTGGGAGTTCAAGCAAGAAAAAGGTGGAAGAATCATAGAGCAGTTGAAGAAATTGGGTTGTTCATGTGATTGGACCAAAGAGCGTTTTACAATGGATGAAGGGCTTTCCGAAGCGGTAAAAGAAGTATTTGTTCATTTGTATAACAAAGGTTTAATTTATCGTGGTAAGAGAATAATCAACTGGTGTCCTCGCTGTGTTACTGCTTTAGCTAATGATGAAGTTGAACATAATGATGAAACAGGTAAATTATGGCATATAAAATACCCTTTTGCAGATGGTAGTGGCTTTATTGAAATTGCTACAACTCGTCCTGAGACTATGTTAGGTGATGTTGCTGTAGCAGTTAATCCTCAAGATGAGAGATATATTCATCTTATAGGTAAAGAGTTAACCCTTCCTTATACTGGCAGAAACATTCCTATTATTGCTGATGATTATGTTGATAAAGAGTTTGGAAGTGGATGTGTTAAGATAACTCCAGCTCATGATCCTAATGATTTTGAAGTAGGACTAAGGCATGATTTAGCTCAGATTTTAGTTATTGATGAACATGGTGTAATGAATGAAGTAGCAGGCAAAGATTTTGCAGGTTTAGATCGTTATGAGTGTCGAAAGAAGTTAATTAACATGTTAGAGGTAGATAATCTACTAATCAAGACTCAAGAACACCAACATGCAGTTGGTCATTGTTATCGTTGTGATACTGTAATAGAGCCATATCTTTCTGACCAATGGTTTGTTTCTATGAAAGAGTTAGCTGAACCTGCAATAGAGGTTGTTCGCAATGGACAAGTTAAATTCCAACCTGAACGTTGGACTAAAGTTTATATGCATTGGATGGAAAATGTAAGAGATTGGTGTATCTCCCGTCAAATCTGGTGGGGACATAGAATTCCAGCTTTCTATTGTGATGATTGCGGAGAAATTATTGTTACTAAAGATGACGTAAAAGAGTGTCCTAAGTGTCATAGTACCAATATAAGACAAGAAGAAGATGTTTTAGATACTTGGTTTTCTTCATGGTTATGGCCTTTCTCAACATTAGGATGGCCTGAGAAGACAAAAGAATTAGAGTATTTCTTGCCTACTAATGTCTTAGTTACAGGTCATGAAATCATCTATCTTTGGGTTGCCAGAATGATTATGGCTACTTTAGAGTTTGAACAAAAAATACCTTTTGATACCGTATTCTTGCATGGTATTGTCAGGGATGAAATTGGTCGTAAGATGTCTAAATCACTTGGTAATTCACCTGATCCTATAAATATTATTGATGAAGTTGGGGCAGATGCTTTAAGATTTTCTATGATATTTAATACTCCAAAAGGGCAAGATAGCTACTATTCTGATTCTTTATTAGAGACAGGACGTAACTTTGCTAATAAAATCTGGAATGCTTTCCGTTACATTATGATGAATGTTGAAAAGATTAATGGCTTGCCAAACCAGCACGATTTAAAGTTAGAGTTAGCTGATAAATGGATATATTCTAGATTAAATCAAGTAATTAAAGAAGTTACCGAAAATTATGAAAATCTAAGACAGAATGATGCTGCTCAAGCTCTTATGCAGTTTATCTGGAATGACTATTGTTCTTGGTACATTGAGCTTTCTAAAGATAGAATCTATGATGAAAATGACATAGCTGGACAGCTAACAGCTAAATATGTTCTTTTAGATGTGCTTCAGCAATCTATGCGTTTACTTCATCCTCTAATGCCTTTCATTACAGAAGAAGTTTGGCAATCTGTTAAAGAATATTTCCCTATGGATGAGAAAGCCTTGATTATTGCTAAATTTCCTGTTAGCGATGAATCAATGATTGATACAAATATTAATGATAATATGAGTTTTGTTCAAGAGACTATCACTGCTATTAGAAATCTTAGGAAACAGGTTAACTTGTCTCCAGCTTTAGAGATTGAGATTACGGTTAATGTTGCTGATGAAAGTCAAAAAGAGCTTTTCAATGCTTATCAAAATTACTTCTCTAAGTTAGCAAAAGTAATTAATATGAATATCAACATAAATGGTGAAAAAGTTTCAGGTGCTATTGCAGCTGTAGTTCGCAATATCGAGATTTATTTACCTTTAACAGGCTTAGTTGATTTAGATAAAGAGAAAGACAAATTGGAAAAACAGATTGAGAAGTTAGAAAAAGAGCTTTCGGGTATTGAAAGAAAGCTTAAAAATGATAAGTTTATCCAAAATGCTAAAGCTGAAGTTGTGGAAAAAGAGAAAGACAAATTTAACGAAGTTAAGAGTAAGTTAGATACTGTTAAAGAGCTTTATCTAAGTTTGAAATAGCAAAATTTGTTTTAATAATATAGGGCAGACCTTGTGTCTGCTCATTTTTTTTCTAAAAATAAATGTTGTTTTCGGTTTTAACTCAGATAGTGTAATGGAACTTTATTGAAGAGTATAGAATAATATAGTGCTAATCACAAAGGTCTGCTGCATTATTTGGTTTTAACTATATTACTTAAGTAAAACTACTTTTTGGGTTCTACTTGAACCTTTTGAATCAATTTTAATTAGATAAACGCCATTAGATAATTTCTCATTCTTATCATTTTTACCATTCCAAATAAATTTTCCTTTGTGAGAATTATCTAATGTTCTAACCAACTGACCTTTTAGATTATATATTTTAATACTAACTTCGCCTAATTTAGTGGCTTCTGAGTTTATTGTTAGGTTATATTTAAAAGGATTGGGGTAGATGCTAAGGTCGGGGATAGAGTCAACATCTGAATCAAAATTGGGAGTAAAATTATAGAATAAATCAGTTGAAAAATCTACAGTAGTAGCTACTTGTTGGTTAACAAAAGCTCTGACATCATTATCAGTAATAATATTATTTGACCATTGAGATTTTATAACTTCCATTGATTGGTAGAGTTGTGATTCTCTTTCACTAAATGTTTGTAGAAGTGAGAAGTTATCTGAATTAACAAAATGTGATGTATCCAATAAGAAATCATTAGCTTCATTCCACAGTATATTAACTAATTCTGGGGAGTTTTCTGATAGACTATTTATTGCTTCTAAAGATGGTTTAATTGTAGGTAAAAGGGGGATTGCATAAGTAACAAAGGGGTTACCCATAATTAACCACATAGTAGTTAGTTCAGGGGCTTCACCTTCTTCTATACCTTCAATAACAACAGCTGAGATAGTGCTTCTTCTACAGATACTGTAATCAGTGTAAAATATTGGAGTTTCATCACCAAAATCCCAAGGTAGTAAGAAAGGTTGTGATTCTGAGTCTGAAACATCTCTTACTTGTTTTAACAAGAGCTTAGGGACACTTAACTCATTATTATTCACCAAATCCTGAATAATAGCTGTGGAACGAATAAGTCTCTCTATACCTTCAAAACCACCACCATTAATAGAATGATTAGTTCGTAATAAATAAGGATATTGTACATCATCAGTTTCGAAAATCCAGTAATTATTGTTATTAACTTCATATAATTTGCTGTTCCCTTGAGCATCAAAAGCTACGAAATTTCCTCTTAATTCTAAATCCAAAGAACTTGAAGTTGTGAGGAAATCCAGATAATTTTCAAATTCAGTTAAATCTCCTACTAATCCTAAAGAATTATATATCAAGTTACCATTGTTAAAAACACCTGTATCAACAGTTAAATCATTGGATAGTGAGTTTGCTAAGGCAAAGCCCATTTCATTAACTCCCATCCATGCTCTGTTCTCATTAAGTGTTGTTACTCCAACAAATTTGTAAGTTAAATTTTCAACATAACGAATTGTATTAGTCGTGGAAGGAGAAATATCTCGGGATTTCCATAATATCGGTTTATTAGACGTAGTAATATCATTAGAGGCAATTCCTATTGTACAAGCAAATACCTCTATTATGCTAAGAATGAATATTATAAGTAAGATGATTTTATGTTTCATATAATTAAGTTAAAGCAATTATTGAACCTAAGCAAGAAATATTCTCAATATCCTCTATTTAAAGACATTTACTACCCCGCTTAATCTTCTAAGCATCAATCTTTTCTTATCAACACTTTTGATATCTTTACCTAATTCTAAACCAGATATGACTGTCTTTCCAATAAGATATCTTCCTTCTTTCCCCCAGAAACTTTTTGTCCTTAATCCCCAGATATTATGCATCACGATAGGCTTTCCTGCTTCTTCTCCTATATAAAGCATGATATGACCAGGGATTCTAACTAAGGTTGAAAAAGGTTTGCTATTAGCAATAACAAAGTCATTATAATTTTTTAACTCAATATTTTCCACTCCAAGGAATTCTCCTCCATGTGAAGCTTGATGGTTTCCATTACGTGGTAAGATTAAACCAAAGGGGGTAAAGAGGTCGAGAGTCATTTGGGAGCAATCGCGATTGTAGTACATTCCTCCCCAACCATAATTTTGATTCATCATCTTTGAAGCTATTCTGGCAACATTGTTTTGGGTAAGAGGGATGGGCATTCTTTCACCATTGTTAAGAGGTATATTAATCACAATCTCTTCTGCAAATCCCCACTCGTTTCTTTTTACAAAAGTTGCTTTATAATTGACTTCATCTTTAAAGAGGAAGGGGAAAAAACTTCCGATATCTGCACTCGTTAAATATTCTCCAGTTTTAGAATAGATTGGAGTCCTATCTTCTGTTATTACAATTCTATTAGGTTTTTTTAAGGAATCAATAATGTCCTTATTAATATAAGCTATCTTGTCTTTTTCTACCCAACCACTGCAAAGGTGAGAGCTAATTAAGACCCAATTATCAATTTCGTGATAGATGAATACTGGGGTAGCCATTGGAATTGTAGAATTTTGCCAATAATCAAAAGGATATCCTTCTCCAGCTTTCTCAAAATCTAAAAAATAGGGTTTAATTGTTGGCAAGACTCTGATATGAGCCTTTTGTAACATTATCCCTTTTCTAAATTTGTTGAACCCATTTGATAGATTAGTTCTGTCATACATGAGCTCAAAAAATGTTGTATCTCTGCGAAGTTTATTCTCTCCAATTCCTGGGTATTTCTTTAATGATGCTACTTTTTGTTGATAATATTCCAATAAATTTTTAGTTGAAAGGGTATCCGATAAGAGTGAATCAGACCAGCAATAGAAATACCGGTTCATGGAAAGTGAATCTGTTTTTGCCTGCAATTCTGGACTACATATAAGTGAATCTGCAGTTTCTGGATTAAGGTAATCAAAAGGATTTTGTGAATAGTGATTAAGATCATAAGGTAACTTCTGATTAGAAGAACAAGCAATTACAAACAAGAAGAGAATCGGAATTAGTGATTTAATAATATTTTTCATTTTTTGCCTCATTAGTTTAAGAAATAAATAGTGATAAAGCTGGGATGTGTCAATAATAATTTTATTTTTTTTTCTTACTTTTAGTTAATAGCTTTAAATAATTCTTGCCTGGCAATCTGACTCAGAGAAAATTGTCTAAAATATCTTAAGGTGAAATAAATAATGAAAAATATAAATATCGTTGGTGCGGGCTTAGCAGGCTGTGAAGCAGCCTTAAACTTTGCTGATTCAGGGTGGAAAGTTAAACTTTACGAAATGAAACCAAAGAAATTCTCTGAAGCTCATAAATTATCAGGTTATGCTGAATTAGTATGTAGCAACTCCTTAAAGTCTCAACTTCCAACTACAGGGTCAGGACTTTTAAAAGAAGAGATGAAACTCTTGGGTGGTAAACTTCTTCCCATTGCTGAAGAGTGTTCTGTCCCCGCAGGTAATGCTTTGGCTGTAGATAGAGATAGTTTCAGTGAAGCTGTAACTGATAAAATTACTAATCATCCAAATATTACAGTCATAAAAGAAGAGTTCTCAAATATCGATGATTCTCTAACTATTATTGCCACAGGTCCTTTATCTTCTGATAAAATTATTGATGCTCTAAGCCCATATTTACCAGAATCAAGTCTTTATTTTTTCGACGCTATTGCACCTATTGTGGAAAAGGACTCTATCAATTTTGAAAGAGCTTATTTCAAAAGTAGATATGATAAAGGTGAGGCAGATTATATAAACTGTCCCTTCTCTAAAGAAGAGTACTATTCTTTTGTTGATGCTCTTAATGAAGCCGAAAAACATGAGGCTAAAGAGTTTGAAAATAAGTACTTTAATGATATAAAGTTTAAGTTTTATGAGAACTGTACACCAATTGAAGAGTTAGCAAGAAGAGGTAAAGATACACTTAGATTTGGAGTCTTACGACCTGTTGGTTTAGAAGACCCTAAGACTGAGAGAAGACCTTTTGCCGCTCTTCAGCTTAGGATTGAGAATAGTGGGCAAAATGCCTATAATTTGGTAGGGTGTCAGACTATGCTCAAGTATGGTGAACAAAAGAAGGTTTTTAGACTTATTCCAGGCTTAGAAAATGCTAACTTCCTCCGATATGGTTCTATTCATCGCAATACTTATCTTAATGCTCCACAAGTTTTAAACCCGAATCTCTCTCTTAAAAATAAAGATAATGTTTTCATAGCAGGACAGTTATCAGGTGTAGAAGGTTATGTTGAATCTATTTATATTGGGCTATTAATTTTTCATATTATTAATAATGACTTAAAAGAGTTACCTAAAACTACAATTTCAGGTCAACTCTGGGCTCATCTCTGCACAGAACAGAAGAATTTTCAGCCTATGAATGCTAATTTTGGACTTCTTCCTCAGATTGATATGAGAGATAAAAAGAAAAAGAAAGAGATGTATGCAGAGAGAGCTATAAATGACCTAAAGGCTTATTTGACAAGATAGTTAGATCACTTATTAGATTGTTCTTTATTCGCCTCCGTTAGTGTCTCATACAAGCATTGAAGTTTTTTTGAGAGAGTAATTGAGGTCCTATTAGCACCCACTGCAACTAAGTTCTGAAAGAACTTTGAGCCAATATAAATTCATGTCATTTTGATTTTAAGGTATAACTTTCAAATAACTTGAAAAAATAATTGACACATAATTCAGGAATACAATAATTAAAAAAATGTTAAGGAGTGTGAAAAATGAAAAAAGGTAAAACAAACATTCAATTTCAAGGAGTTGGATTCGCAATAACAATCACAGGTTTATTAAAGGTTTTATGGAATAAGGTTTTTCCTGAACTATTTGGTTGGAAGAAAATCACCTATTGGCAAAGTGTAATGCTATATTTGATTTGTAAAGCCTTATTTGATTTTAGGTATGATATAAAAGATTCATTCAATTTTGGAAACAATACAATAAGCAGCGATGGAGTTAGCAAAAAAGCTCCTGAAAAAGCTACTTCCGAAACTGACAAGAAAACAGAAAATCCTATCAAGAATGAAGAAAGCAATGAAATTGAAATTGACCTTGAAGAGGCTGAAGTGCAAGAAGAAGTAGAAGAAGCTGAAGAAGAAAAGAAAGTTACTGAAAATAATGATAATGATGAAATAATTGAATTTGTGAAAAAAGAAAAAAAAGAAAAAATAGGCAAATAAGCTATTAGTAGATAAACTGTAAGAGATTAATAGATAAATAAATAAACAATAAGCTTAATAAAAATATTTAGGAATATTGTTACTAAGGCAAAAAAAATCTTGTCATCATTATTCATTAAAATAAAGTAACTCAAAAGTTAATAATAAGAGGATGAATGAAGATAGGACTTACAACATCACTTCCTATTGAAGTGATATACGCTAGTAACAATATTCCTATTGATTTAAATAATATTTTAGTTTCAGGGGATGCGGAGAAAAGTGTAACTTATGCTGAAAAGAAAGGTTTTCCCCGTAACATCTGTGCTTGGATAAAAGGCTTATATACGGTAGCCATAGAATCTAATATTGATGAATTAATTGGAGTAGTAGAAGGAGATTGTTCGAATACTCATTCCTTAATGTCAGTGTTGAAAAGTGAAGGTCTTGCAGTTTCCTCCTTCTCATTTCCCTACAATCGTGAAAGAGCTAGTTTAACAAGAGAAATAGAAGCTTTTGCTAACCACTATAATGTTAGTATGGAAGAGGTTTATCAAACAAAGATAGTTTTAGATAAAATTAGAAAGAAACTAATAAGATTAGACGAGCTTACTTACTTGGAAAACAAAGTAAGAGGGGTAGAAAATCATATTTGGTTAGTTTCTAGCTCTGATTTCAATAGTGATTATCGTAAATTTGATAAAGAATTAACTGATTTTTTACAAGAAGTAGAGCAGAGAACTCCCCGTAGAAATGAGCTTAGAATAGCTTACCTGGGGGTCCCACCAATAATCACAGATCTTTATGATACTTTGGAAGATTTGGGGGCAAGGGTTGTGTATAATGAAGTTCAAAGACAATTTGCTATGCCTTACTTAGAAAAAGATATTGTCGAACAATATCTTAGATATACCTACCCCTATAGCGTTGAGTTTAGAATTGATGATATTTTAGTAGAATTGGAAAAAAGGAAAATAGATGCTGTTATCAGCTATACTCAATCTTTCTGTCATAGACAAATAGATAACATCCTGCTTAAGAAGCATATAAATCTTCCAATATTAGTATTAGAAGGAGATAGGCCTGGAGTATTGGATGAAAGAACGAAGTTGAGGATTGAAAGTTTCTTGGAAATGTTGGATAACTAAGCTGAGACAAAGAGATAGGGAGATAGAGAGACAAAGAGATAGAAAGTTAGAGAGAATTATTCTGTCTGACTTTGAACACATTTCTCTCTGTAA
This sequence comes from Cloacimonadales bacterium (SeqCode), assembly GCA_963692475.1. Lineage (GTDB taxonomy): Bacteria > Cloacimonadota > Cloacimonadia > Cloacimonadales > JAFGVF01 > JAEKNW01. The sequence goes on along the minus strand of OY829950.1, from coordinate 156,910 downwards.
AGCTGAAGATCAAGATGTCGTAGAGTATAAGATGAACAAAGCATCATATATCTTGGATACCGAGTGTTTCCTTATCTGTGTAGATATAATGCTATAAAAAAATATTTAAATATGGAGAAATAATGCAAATAGTAGATAAAATAATTATAAATGCAAATCAGTTAATTACTGTAGCTGGTGGCAAAAGAGCACGCGTTGGAAAAGAAATGTCAAATCTGGGAATAATCACTAATGGTGGTATTGCTATTAAAGATGGTATTATTGTAGCTGTTGATACAACTGATAATATTCTTGATAATTTTAGGCCTACAGAGATTATAGATGCAATGGATAAAGTAGTTATGCCTGGATTTGTTGACCCACATACTCATCCTATTTTTGTTCATACTCGCGAAAATGAATTTGAAATGAGAATTGAAGGAAAGTCTTATGTAGATATATCGTTAGCTGGAGGTGGAATTCGTTCTACTATTTCCACAACAAAAGATGCTTCTGAAGAACTTTTATATGAATTAGCTCAAGAGAGAATTAAAAAGATGATAAGTTGTGGAACAACTACTTTAGAAGCTAAGTCTGGTTATGGATTAGACACAGAGTCTGAGTTAAAACAGCTTAGAGTAATAAATAAATTAAAGCAAAATGAAAAAATAGATATCATAGCCACTTTTATGGGTGCACATGAATTCCCTGCAGAGTATAAAGATAATCATCGCGGATATCTTGATATTCTCATCAATGAGATGATACCGCAAGTAGCTCAGTCAGGTTTAGCTGAATATTGTGATATCTTCACAGAAGATCATGTCTATTCTATCGCAGAATCCCGTGAGGTTCTTCAATGTGCTAAAAATCATGGGTTAAAGCTAAAGATGCATGCCGATGAAATAGTTCCTATAGGTGGGGCTGAATTAGCAGCTGAATTAGACTGTGTATCAGCTGATCATCTTGGGGCAGCTTCAGAAGCTGGAATTAAAGCTCTTGCAAAAAAAGGAGTCATTGCTACACTCTTACCAGCAACTATTTTTTCTTTAAATTTAAAGACTTATGCTGATGCTCGTAAGATGATAGAAAGTAATACTCCTGTCGCTTTAGCAACAGACTTTAATCCAGGAAGCTGTAATTGTGATAATATGCAATTTGTGATATCTTTAGCTTGTTTGCAAATGAAAATGACTCCCGCAGAAGCGATTGTCGCAAGTACAATAAATGCAGCTCATTCAATTGGAATGGCAGATAGAGTTGGGAGCTTAGAGATTGGGAAATATGCAGATATATTGATTACAGATATGCCAAGTTATCAATATCTGCCTTACCATTTCGGTTCTAATAATATAAAAGAAGTATATAAAAAAGGTGAGTTGATTCACCAAAATTAGGAGAAAATTTGAGCTTAGTTCAAGTTAATGACGTTGGAATATCCTTTGCAGGGTTTAATCTCTTCTCAGGAATATCCTTCAATATAGATCAAGATAGTAGAATAGGATTAATAGGTAGAAATGGTTGTGGTAAAACAACTTTGATGAAAATAATTAATAGAGAGATAGAGCCATCTACTGGAGTTGTTAATTATGCCTCTACTACTAAAATTGCTTACTTAAAACAGGTAAATACCTTAGATTTAACTTCAACTCTCTATGAATCTGTATTAGAGAGCAGAAAAGACTTTATAAAGAAACAAAAGAGATTGCAGAAGGTTCGAGAAAAACTTTCCCATGACCATTCTGAAGAGAATTTGAATCTTCTTGCTAAGTTAGAAGAAGAATTCTTTACTATAGGCGGTTATGATTATGAAACTAATATCAAACTTATTCTCACTTCTTTAGGGTTCGGGGAAGAGTTTTGGAACAATAAAATAGAAAAATTCAGTGGGGGAGAACAGACAAGAATAGAATTAGCAAAAATACTTCTTTCTGATTTTAATGTCCTGTTACTTGATGAACCTACTAATCACCTTGATTTACACATGATAAGCTGGTTAGAAGGTTATTTATTAAATCTGGGTATCCCTTTTATTATTATCTCACATGATAAAGAGTTTTTAAACAAAACAGTTAAGAAAATATTCGAAATTGAGAATAAGTCTCTATCCACTTATGGGGGAAACTATTCTTTTTATGAAGAAGAATCAGCTTTGCGTAAAGAGCAACAAGAGAAAGCTTACCAGCAACAACAGAAACATATTGATACAACGATGGACTTTGTTAGAAGAAATATAGGTTCACAGAAAACTATCCAGGCACGTTCACGTCTTAAACAATTAGAAAAATTAGATAGAATTGATGCTGTTGGTAATGATAAAAGGTTTAATCTTAACTTTGAGACATCCGAAAGAACTGGAAACGATGTATTTGTTTTTGAAGATGCTGAACTTGGATTTCCTTCTCTTGTCTTAGCAAAAAATATCAATATCCGAGCTCAATATCAAGAGAGAATAGCTATTATTGGGCGTAATGGATGTGGAAAAACTACTCTAATCAAGGTCTTGATGCAAGAGCAGGAGTTACTTCAAGGGAAATGTAAAATTGGTTCTAACATTAATATTGGTTATTTTGACCAATTTCATAGTAGTTTAGACCCAAATCTTACACCAAAAGAGACAATTTGGCAGATGGTACCAGGTGAAACAATCGGTTATGTTCTAAAATATTTAGCACGATATGGATTTACTGGTGATGAAGTTGATAAGTCTATTAGCTTCATGAGTGGGGGAGAAAAAGCAAGACTGAATCTTGCAGTTTTAATTCATCAACAACCTAATGTTTTATTACTTGATGAACCTACAAACCATTTGGACATCATGATGGTAGATGATTTGATATCATCCCTACAAGAGTATTCTGGAACAATTATTTTTGTTTCTCATGACCGTAATTTCATTTCTAAATTAGCTGATAAATTCTGGCTCTTTCAAGGGAAAAGAATAATAGAAACTAAAGATGAATGGGATAAAATATTAGACAGGTTCTTGAATGATGATAATAAAAAGAGAAATAATCCAGATGATAAATCTGAAAAAAGTAAAAACACTGATCGTAAAAAGAAAGTTAATCCTTATATTATCGAAAAGTTAATGTCACAAATTGAAGAAAAAGAAGCAAGAATTAATGAATTAGAAAACGAAAAAGAAGATATTGAAGAATTATATAGTGATTCCTCAATCTACGCAGATAAAGAATTTGTGAAAACTTTAAATAATCGCAAGGAAGAGATTGAAAACATGTTAGATCATGAATATAATCAATTGCAAATCTTAGAAGAAGAGTATTTGCTATTATCTGAATAGGAGAAAAAAGATGAAGCACTTAGATATTATTATCTTGTTAGGAAGACCTGCTTCCGGTAAATCTGAAATTATAGATTTCATCAAGAGAAGAAAGATTGTTGATAGGGTTGAGAATTATCATATTGCTAACATTGCAGAAATGGATGATTTTCCTATGCTATGGACTTGGTTTGAAGAAGATCATATAAGAGAGAATATTCTTAAAGTGGAGAGGGTGCATTCAACAAAGGATGGATACTTTTTACATAACTATCAATGGAATCTACTTATTGAAAGATTTAATATAGATTATGATAAATTACAGACAGAAAATCCAAATTTCTTTGATGAGAATACACTATTGATAGAATTTTCCAGAGGAAGTGAACATGGTGGCTATAAATCAGCTTTCAAGCATCTTAGTGATAATATTCTTAAGAGAGCTGCTATCTTCTATGTAGATGTTCCTTGGGAAGAGTCTCTTCGTAAAAATAAGAGAAGATTTAATCCAGATAAGCCTCATTCTATTTTGGAACATGGACTTCCTGATGATAAACTAAAAAAACTATATAAAGAAGTAGATTGGCAAGACTTTATTGCTGATAGTGAGGATTACTTAGAAATTAAAAATATAAAAGTTCCTTTTATTGTTTTAAACAATATGCCAGAGATAACTAACAGTGATGAGAAGATGGAAGTTGCCTTGAAAGAACACTTTTCTCAGTTATGGAGATTATACCAAGCAAGGTAGATGCAAAATTATAAGATTTCAGTAAATGATTTAATAGCTTTCTATTATTGCGAGGGTTCTATATCTTCAACATTTTTAGGGAAGTCCCGAGCTCAACTTGGGACTTCTGTTCATAAAAAGCTTCAGGATAAAAGACCTGACAATTATCTGAAAGAGCTATTCTTGCAGGATGTTATTACTACTGATACCTTTATTTTAAAAATAAGCGGAAGAGCTGATGGGCTCTATCAACCTTTATCTCAAGAGTTACCTATAATCGAGGAGATTAAATCTACCTTTCTTGATTTAGAGTATTTAGAACACAATCCCAGTAAATATCACATAGGTCAAGTTATGGTCTATTGTTATTTATATCTTAGAGAAGTTCCTGCAAGTGAAATTAGTGCTCATCTTACTTATTATAATCTCAAAACTAAACAAGAACTTGTAATTAAGAGACAATATTCACAAGATAGTTTAGAATTATTTTATAATCAACTGAAAGAAAAGTATATAGCCTGGATAGAAGCTCTTTCAAATGCTGAATTACTTCGCAACTCTTCCTTGCTTAATTTAGAATTTCCTTTTATTAATCTACGCGAAGGTCAGCGGAAAATGATGGTAGGAGTTTATAAGAGTATTGAGAAGTCTTCTGCTATTAGAATTCAAGCTCCTACGGGAATTGGTAAAACCATGGCAGTTATCTATCCTGCTTTAAAAACTCTTGCAACGGGATTAAACAAAAAACTCTTCTATTTAACTACTAAAGGCACTATTGCAGATGTTGCCGAATATTCTTGCCAGCTTCTTATAAATAATGGTGCAAAGTTTAGAGCAGTATTTCTTTCAGCTAAGTCTAAAATATGCTTTAATACTGAGAAAAGCTGTGATGGCAATGATTGTTTATACGCTAAAAACTATTATGATAAGTTAGATAAAATGAGATATGAAGTCTTTGAGCATAATCTTTTCACTAAGAATGTAATAGAGGAGATAGCTCTTAAATATGAAGTTTGTCCTTTTGAATTAGCTTTAGACTTCTCCTTATCTTGTGATCTGATTATAGGTGATTGTAACTACTTCTTCGATGGTAAAGCAAAATTACAAAGATATTTTACAGAAATAACAGAAGATTATACTCTCTTGTGCGATGAGGCTCATAATCTTCCAGAGAGAGTCAGAAATAGCTATTCTGCAGATATTAACAGAGATAAGATAGTTGAAGTCAAAAAGGAAATTAATTCTGCACCCAAAGAGATTAAGAACCATGTGCGAGATTTGAATAAACTGATTATTGAAGATGAAAAGAATTACGATTGGGGTGATTGGATAATATCTGAGATTAATGCTAATGTTTTGAGAGCTATTAACAAATATTTAGCGTTAATGGATGCTTGGTTAGCAATGAATCCAAATTCAGAAGCTAAAACAGCTCTCTTAGATTTATACTTTTATTTTAATGATTTTCTCAGAATTTATAATAACCTTGATAAGAATTTCGTACTCTATATTCAAAGAACTAAAAGATTATGTTATAAAATATATTGCCTTGACCCAGCCCCTATTATTGGCGATTTAACTTCTCAAGTGAGGAGTGTAATCTATTTTTCTGCAACTTTAGAACCAGATGATTATTTTGCTTATCTTCTTAAAGTTAATTCTAAAGAAAACTATTCCTTAACTCTTGATTCACCTTACCCTCCAGAAAATATGTGCGTAATTTATGATAGAATTATTGATACTACATATAAATATAGAGACCAATATTATCATCAAATTGCTGATAAAATCGTCCATACTCTTCAAGCATATATAGGTAACTATATTGTATTCTTTCCTTCTTATAAATATCTGGATAATGTTTTTGAAATATCTAAGGATAGACTTCCAAAGCACAAATTAATCAAACAAACAACTCAACTTACTTCGGAAGAGAGGAATGAAATACTTGCTGATTTCTCTTCTGAGAATATTATTCTATTTGCTGTATCTGGTGGATACTTTGCAGAAGGTATAGACTTGCAAGGGGATTTAATTAAGGGATGTATAGTTGTAGGAATCTCTCTTCCAATGGTCAGCTTTGAACGAAAACTAATCTTAGAATACTATGATCAAGAAGGGAAAAATGGCTTTGATTATGCTTACAAATTCCCTGCTATCACTAAGATTATTCAAGCTGGGGGAAGGCTGATTAGAAGAGAAACTGATACTGGATTGTTACTTCTTTTAGATAAAAGGTTCTTATATCACGGTTATAAGCAATATTTGCCTGAAAACTGGAAAAGTGACTATGTCGCAACAGAAAGTAGGGATATAACTATATTTATTGAAGATTGGAAAAATAAAAATAAAAATTAGTATTAATTAATATAAATATGTATTACATTAACTATAAGTAAAGATTTAATGGAGTTATTATTATGAATGATATTGCTGTTTATATTGCTTTTCATGTGGTATTTATCATTATTCTATTTGAGAACTTTTATTTTAGGTTCAGGAATAAAAGTCCATATTCAAGATTTAAAGATACTGCATTTTGGCAGTTATTGTTAGGTTTTCTTATGCTTTCTAACAAGATTGAGAATGCTAATAAAATATTGACTATCATGCAAACATCCATAATTATTCTATTTTGTTTATTTCTAATAGAGTTAGTTAAGATTCGCCTAACAAAAAGAAAGAAGAATAAACAACACACAAATCCCAACTATTAATTCAATAATTAAAGTTTTTTCTTTACAAAAACAGACACTATAGATTTATGGAATAGACTTATATGAAATAAGTAGAAATAATAAAATTAGGAGGCTGAAATGGCTTTAACAACAGAAGCTAAATTGGCTGTCATGGCAGAGTATAAACTCCATGATTTAGATACTGGTTCACCTGAAGTGCAAATTGCGATAATGACTAAGAGAATTCAAGAATTAACTGAACATTTAAAAGTTCATAAAAAAGATTTCTCTTCAAGAAGAGGACTTTTAGTTATCATTGGTAAAAGAAGAAGATTACTTAATTATTTAATTAAAATCGATGTTGAAAGATATCGTGCAATCATTAAAGCTTTAGGAATCAGAAAGTAGTTTAAAAAAAACAATAAAAGGGGATTTAAATCCCCTTTTATCTTTAATAAGTACAAACATAGAGACTGGTTTATGAGCAATACACTAAATATATGTAGTAAGATGTATTAAGTATATTGCTTTTCTCCAGTCCATAAATGCAATAGGAGAATATATGCATAATTTTAACATTACTAAAAAGTCATTTGATTTTAATGGCTACACAATTACTGCTGAAACCGGAAAAATAGCCAGACAAGCTAACGGAGCAGTTTTTATTTCTCAAGGTGATACAACTCTTCTTGTTACTGCAACAATGGGTAAAAAAGCTAATGAAGGAACTGATTTCTTTCCATTAACTGTTGATTACGTGGAAAAGATGTATGCTTCGGGCAAAGTTCCAGGTGGATTTATCAAAAGAGAAGCAAGACCTAGCAATGATGCTACTTTAACAGCTCGTGTAATTGATAGATCTATCCGACCAATGTTCCCAGATGGATTTAGAAATCCTGTCCATGTGGTTGTAACTATCTTGTCATTTGACGGAATCAACGACCCTTCTATGCTTGGTTTAGTTGGTGCATCTTTAGCTTTAACAATTTCAGATATTCCTTTCCATGGCCCAATAGCTGGTGTTGCTGTTGGTTATGTTGATGGAAAACCTGTGGTTAATCCTCCCATAAATGTTCTTAAAAATGAATCAGATCTACATTTAAGTCTTGCTGGTTCTGCAACTTCAATCTGTATGATTGAATCATCTGCAAATGAACTTTCTGAGGAACAAATGATTGAATCTGTATTTGCAGGTTTAAAGAAAATCAAGGAATTAGTAGAGTGGCAGTTAGATTTTGCTAAAGATTGCTCAAAAGAGAAAGCAGTTATTGAATATGATGTTATCCCTGAAGAAATCTTGAAGGATGTTACAGAAAAATATCAAGAAAAAGTAACTCAAGCTGCTCTTATCAAAGGTAAATTAGCTCGAGATGAAGCTTTCGAAGCTGTAAAAGAAGAATTATTAGAAAGTTATCTTAATGAGGTTGGTGAAGAAACTTTTGCTGAAAATGAAAGAAATTACAAAAATGCTTATGAAGAATTAATCAAAAAGAGTGTTAGACACGCTATTTTATATAAAAACCATCGTGTTGATGGTAGAACATTAGATGAAATAAGAGATATTACTTGCGAAATTGATACACTTCCAAGAGTTCATGGTTCAGCTTTATTTACCCGAGGAGAAACTCAAAGTTTAGGTACAATAACTTTAGCAGGTGCAGACTCAATGCAAATTGTTGATGGCTTAGCAGAAGAGTATAAAAAAGACTTTTATCTTCATTATAACTTCCCTCCTTACAGTGTTGGTGAAGCTGGATTCATGAGAGGTCCTGGAAGAAGAGAGTTAGGACATGGAAATTTAGCTGAAACTGCTTTAAAGCCAATTATTCCAGCTAAAGAAGATTTCCCATACACTATCAGAGTTGTTTCTGAAATTACAGAATCAAATGGATCATCTTCTCAAGCTACTATTTGTAGTGGAACTTTAGCATTAATGGCTGCAGGTGTTCCAATTAAAGCTCCTGTGGCAGGTATTGCAAATGGACTTATCATGGAAGGAAATGACTATGTTGTGCTTACTGACATCATGGGTTTAGAAGACCATTTAGGTGATATGGACTTTAAAGTTGCTGGTACTCGAGAAGGTATTACTGCAATGCAGATGGATATCAAAATCGAAGGTATTACCGAAGCAATCATGAAGGAAGCTCTTCAAAAAGCAAAAGTTGCTAGGAATTATATTTTAGATAAAATGGAAGCTTGTATATCTGAACCAAGAAAAGAACTTAATGCCTACGCTCCGAGAATTGAATCACTTCAAGTTCCTGTTGATAAAATTGGAGAAGTTATAGGTCAGGGTGGTAAAACTATAAAAAGTATCATCGAACAAACTGGTGTTGATATCAATATCGATGATGATGGTACTGTTAATATTCTTAGTGCAGATAAAAATGCCCTTGATAGTGCTAAAGCAATGATAAGAAATATTGTTGATATGCCTGAATATGGTAAAGTATATGAAGGTGTGGTTTCAAGAGTTGAAGGATATGGCGTCTTTGTTAAAATCATGGGTGGTTTTAAAGAAGGTCTTTGTCATATCTCCAATATGCACACTGACAGAGTAGCTCATCCAGAGGATATCTGTACTGTTGGTGATACTGTCTTTGTTGAATTAAAAGCAATCGAACAAGGTAAAATTAATTTATCAATGAAAGGTATTCCAGGAAATCCTGAACACAAGCCAGATCCAAACAGACCTAAAGAAGAACCTCGTGGTGGTGGAAGAAATGACCGTCATGATAATAATAGAGGTAGAGACAACCGAGGTGGTCGAGATAACAGAAGCAGGGATAATAGAGATAATAGAAGTAGAGATAATAGAAGCTCTCACAGTAATAGAAATAAAGAAAACTAAGGTATTATTTATGGATTATAAAATTAAAGATATTGAATTGGCTAATTATGGCAGAGAAGAGCTTATTTTAGCTGAAGAAGAAATGCCAGGTTTAATGGCTTTAAGAGAAAAATACGGTGAGTCAAAACCTTTAAAAGGTGTAAAAATAACCGGTAGTTTGCATATGACTATCCAGACTGCTGCCTTGATTGAAACTTTAGCTGCTCTTGGAGCTAAGATTAGATGGTGTAGCTGTAATATTTATTCCACTCAAGATCATGCTGCTGCTGCAATGGTAAAAGCAGGAATCCCTGTATTTGCTTGGAAAGGTGAAACACTTACTGAGTATTGGTGGGCTACTAAAATGGCTCTAACTTGGGGTGAAAATGAAGGTCCTGACCTCATTGTTGATGATGGTGGAGATGCTACTCTCATGATTCACGAAGGTTGTAATTTAGAAGAAGCTTATGAAAAAACAGGCAAGCTTCCAGAAGTTACTACTACAAATAAAGAGTTTGGCTTGCTTCAAAAGACTATCATAGAAGATTTAGAAGCTTTTCCAAAAAAATGGAGAACTATTGCATCAAATTGCAAGGGTGTATCTGAAGAAACAACTACTGGTGTTCATAGGTTATATCAAATGCTGGAAAATAATGAACTTAAATTCCCAGCTATCAATGTAAATGATTCTGTTACAAAATCTAAGTTTGATAACCTTTATGGTTGCAGAGAATCTTTAGCTGATGGCATAAAACGCGGAACCGATATTATGGTTGCAGGTAAAGTAGTAGTTGTATGTGGTTATGGAGATGTTGGTAAAGGTTGTGCACAATCGATGAGAGGCTTTGGTGCTCGTGTAATCATTACTGAAATAGACCCTATCTGTGCTTATCAAGCAGCAATGGAAGGTTATGAAGTTACCACTTTAGAAGATGCACTTGCTTCAGGTGATATTTTTGTTACTGCTACTGGAAATTGTGATGTTATTAAAACAACTCACATGCAAGGTATGAAAAACAATGCTATTGTCTGTAATATTGGACATTTTGATAATGAGATTCAAGTAGAAGCTCTTTATGAATTAGAGGGAGTAAAAAAGACAAACATTAAACCTCAAGTTGATAAAATAACTTTCCCTGATGGCCATAGTATTATTCTTCTTTCAGAAGGTCGATTAGTAAATTTAGGTAATGCCACAGGACATCCTTCTTTTGTAATGAGTAATTCCTTCACTAATCAAGTTTTAGCTCAATTAGATTTATGGAATAATAACTACGAATTAGGTGTTTATAGATTATCAAAAGTTCTCGATGAAGAAGTTGCAAGACTTCATATTAATAAAATTGGTGTAAAATTAACAGAATTAACTGATGCTCAGGCAAATTATATTGGAGTCAAGAAAGAGGGTCCATATAAACCTGAACACTATAGATATTAAGAGATTTGGGGAAGCTGAATCAAGCTTCCCTGAACATCCTTGAGGTAATTTAATAGATGGCAACACATAAACCAGTATATGTTGATGAACTCTTTGGTAGCTTGGAACTTGATCCATCAGGTTCTCAGAAATGGTTCGTTATAAAAACTAAACACCAAAGTGAAAAGAAATTAGCTCAGTGGGCTCAAGATAATTCTATTGAATATTATCTACCTCAATATACAAATATTAGAAAATACCAATATAGAAAAATTGAAACAACTAAACCCCTTTTTTCTGGCTACATTTTCGTAAAAATGAATTATGACCAGCAAATAATATTGCTCCGACCAGGATTAATAGTTAGAATAATACCTGTAAAACATCAAGAAGTCTTGCTTGAAGAGTTGAAGAGATTTTATTTTATAAAAGAAAAGGGATACTCCTTACTCCCAGCTAATGTCTTAGAGAAGGGGACCAAGGTTAAAATCACAAGTGGTGCTTTAGCAGGTACTATAGGGTTTGTTTTAGAGGGAGAAAATCCTAATAGAATTATTATTACTGCAAACATTATTAATCAAGCTGTAGAAATTACATTAAAAAATGAAAATATTCAAATAATTGAGGAGTAGAAATGACCTTATTACTAACCGGAGGAGCTGGTTATATTGGTAGCCATACTTGTATTGAGTTGTTAAACTTAGATATTGAAGTTCTTGTTATCGATAATTTATCAAACAGCTCATATCATTCACTCGAAAGAGTAGAAAGTATAGCTAATAAGCAAGTTACCTTTATTGAAGGTGATGTTAGGAACAAAGAACTACTAAGAACTATTTTCCAAAATAATGATATAGATGGAGTGATTCACTTTGCAGGACTAAAAGCTGTTGGTGAATCAAACGAAATACCGTTAGAATATTATGATAATAATCTTAATAGTACTATAACATTATTACAAGTTATGGAAGAATTTGAGTGTTACAATTTAATATTTAGCTCTTCAGCTACAGTTTATGGTAACCCCGCTAAATTACCAATAACTGAAGAATTTCCTTTATCAGTAACAAATCCTTATGGAAGGACTAAGCTTATGATAGAGGATATATTAAGAGATGTATTTAAAGTAAATAAGAACTGGAATATTGTACTCTTAAGATACTTCAATCCAGTAGGAGCTCATCCAAGTGGGCTTATTGGTGAAGACCCAAATGGAATTCCCAACAACTTATTACCTTTTATCACTCAGGTTGCAGTTGGAAAATTAGAATATCTTAACATATTTGGTGCTGATTATGAGACTAACGATGGAACAGGTGTTAGAGATTATATTCATGTAGTTGATTTGGCAAAGGGGCATGTTGCTGCCTTGCAAAAATTCAAAATTGGATCAGGGTTAAATACATATAATTTAGGAACTGGTCGCGGTTATAGTGTGTTAGAGATGGTTACTACTTTTAGTAGAGTTAATAAGTTGAAAATAGATTATAAAATAGTGGATAGAAGAGAAGGTGATATTGGTAATTGTTATTCAGATCCCACAAAGGCAAATACTGAATTGAATTGGTATGCAACAAAGGGATTAGAAGATATTTGCAAAGATGCCTGGAATTGGCAAAGTAAAAATCCAAATGGCTATAAAAGTTAATAAAGAGGTAAATGATGAAATTAACTGTTATCGGAACAGGATATGTCGGATTAGTAACCGGAACATGTTTTGCAGAAATGGGAAATAGTGTAATTTGTGTAGATAATGATAAAAGTAAGATTGATCTTTTGAATAATGGTGGCATTCCAATCTGGGAGCCAGGTTTAGAAGATATGGTTAGAGATAACAAGAAAGAAGGAAGACTTAGTTTCACTACTGATATTGCTCAAGCAGTTAAGAAGTCTGATATTTGCTTTATCGCTGTTGGAACTCCTCCAGATGAAGATGGTTCTGCAGATCTACAATATGTTCTATCAGTAGCTAAAGATATTGCAACTCATATGGATAGTCATAAAATTATCATTGATAAATCTACAGTACCAATAGGAACAGCTGATAAAGTTAGAGAGGCTGTTCAGAATGTTCTTGATAAAAGAGGCGTTAATTTAACTTTTGATGTAGTTTCCAACCCTGAGTTCCTAAAAGAAGGTGATGCTATTTCTGATAGTATGAAGCCAGACAGAGTTGTAGTTGGTACAGATAATCCTAAATGTGCTGAAATAATGCATGAGTTATACCAACCATTTGCTCGTACAAGAGAAAAGGTTATAATAATGTCAATTAAGAGTGCTGAGATGACAAAGTACGCTGCAAATTGTATGCTTGCAACAAAAATCTCTTTTATGAATGATGTAGCAAGGCTTTGTGAGTTAGTAGGAGCTGATGTTACTGAGGTTAGACATGGAATAGGTTCAGATAGTCGTATTGGTTATCAGTTTATCTATCCTGGGGTCGGTTATGGTGGCTCTTGCTTCCCAAAAGATGTTAAAGCTTTAATAAAAATAGCAGAGAAAGAAGGAATGACAGCTCGTGTACTTACTGCAGTGGAAGATGTTAATGAAGATCAAAAAAGAGTTTTAGCAGATAAAGTAATTGCTCACTTTGGAAATGATTTAACAGGAAAAACATTTGCTATCTGGGGTTTATCATTCAAACCTAAGACTGATGACATGAGAGAAGCTCCATCAAGAGTAATTATAAAGATGTTAATAGATGCTGGTGCTAAGGTTGTTGCCTATGATCCTGTTGCTATGGAAGAAGCTAAACGTATCTTTGGTGATAATCCAGCAATAAGTTATGCAGATGGTAATTATGAAGCACTTAAAGATGCAGATGCTCTCTTATTAGTAACTGAGTGGAATCAATTCAGAAATCCTGATTTCCAAGCTATAAAAGAGAGATTGAAAAATCCTGTGATATTCGATGGAAGAAATCAATATAATCCAACAGAATTAAAGGAATTAGGCTTTACCTATTACAGTATTGGAAGATAATAAGTGCACTTTGATAAATCAAAAGACCTCTACTTTATGCAAGTAGCCTTACAAAATGCAGAAAAAGCATTTAATGATGATGAAGTCCCTATAGGAGCTGTCTTGGTTAAAGATAATGAAATTATAGCTCAAGAACATAATAGAACACGTCAAAATAGTGACCCCTTAGCTCATGCTGAGATGCTGATTTTGACTAAGTCTCCAGAAAAATATCTGTATGATTATACTCTATACATAACCTTGGAGCCTTGTGTAATGTGTGCTGGGATGATTATTTGGAGGAGGCTTGGGAGAGTAGTCTTTGCTGCTTATGATAAAAAAGCAGGAGCTTGTGGCTCAATCTATAATGTTCTCTTAGATAATCAATTTAATCATAACCCAGAAGTAACTACTGGGATTATGAAAGATGAATCTAAAGACTTGTTGCAGAGATTTTTTAGGTCTAAAAGATAGGAGAGTTGCCAGAGCTGGTTGAATGGGACGGTCTCGAAAACCGTTGTAGGTGTAAGCTTACCTAGGGTTCGAATCCCTAACTCTCCGCCAGAATTTTAATATGACTAAGCAGGGTATCTGATTAACAGATACCCTGATATTTTTGGTAATATCAGCAAAAGACCATGAAAATTGTATGTTCTTAACTGTTATTTGGCATTTTTTTTTGCCCGAATGTTGCAGTAGGGTTATTCTCAAATATCTACTGCATTATCTGGATTTAACAGAGAGAACTATAGAAATACAATAGAAATGTTTGAATAACAAACAATTTTATCCATCACCTTAGAGGAATAAACAATGTCTTGTAATCCTTAGTTTCAAGCCCAGTTCGTACTCGGATGTCTCTCGATTAATCACTGGAATTTTATTGAGAGACTTACGGAATACATATGAAAGCCTCAAGAAAATCCTTATACTTCAATGTTTTAGGTGTTGGATAATTAACCCAAATAATGCAATAGAGCTTTGAGAATAACACTATATTCTTTTGCAAAAGTAACTTCCATAATTCTTCCGAATATATATATTATATGCGTCAGAATTCTGCAAGCTATTTTGCTAAAAGAATTTGCAATCTTCTCTAAAGCTCTATTGCACCATTTGGGATTAATAGTAATATCCACTTATAGAACATCAGTCAAATCCCGGCATTTGTAATTTTTTTTGATATACTGCTTACAATGAATAGCAATATATATAATGTCGCAGATAACTTTATTCAATAGCCACTATAATTGAGAGAACGTAAATTAACTAACTAATGTCCTAATGCTATAACTTCAACAGATTCACCAAATTTTAAAGATGGACAAGATTTGGCAATTTCAATAGCTTTTTCCATATTGTCAGCAAGAATTATAAAGTATCCACTTAGCTGCTCTTCATTGTGGGCGTATGGATTAGTGATATATCTAATAATATCTTTATCTTTAACTAATTTTACACTATTATGATCAAGACCACTTCCAGCAACAAAGGCATTATCATTCTTCAAAATATCAACCCAGTCTAAGTAATCTTTAATAACAGTCTCTTGTTGACTCTTGGATAGATTAAGAAAAGTATCTTGATTGCCTCTCATAATAATCATATATTTTTTCATTGTATATCCTTATATTAGTTAAGAAAATCATCAATTACTTCATTTTCATCTACCTTTTCAACATACTTGTTAATAGTTAAATAGGGTAGAGTTCCATACCTTAAATATCCCAAAAAGAGTGGGATAATCATGATAATATTGGTCACAAGAATCATGATATATCCTAAGAACATCTGCCATCTTAAATCTTCATATCCTTTGAGTGACATTCTGAATAGTTTGTATAAGTTCTTATTGTATTTTGTGAGCATCACTGGTATTGGAACTAATACCGCTAACCACCAAAGAACCAAAATTACTCTAACTAATCTTAAGACTGGATCACCCAAACATAAGAATTTAAATAGAGCAAAGATTAGAATGTTGAGGAGTACAAATAAGAAATACTTGGGTAATATTTTTAATATATATCCTTTTAACTCTTTTCCATAGCCAATTTCCATTATTACGTTTTGGATACCAAATGGAACAAGCAAAATTGGTACAAAAACTAAGTATATAACATTCTCAGAAATATAACGAATCCAGTCATTGGAGTAGTGAAAATTAAAGTAGTGAAAACCTAAAATGGCTAAGAATATAAAAGTTACAGCAGCATAGAAAAGATTAAATCCGAAACTGTAATTTTTAGGGTTTTTTACTTCTTCATAACTCTCTTTAAAAATATTCCAGAGTCGGAAGTTTTCTTTAATACTCTGTGTCTTTTTACGACATTTGGGACAGTAGATGTCGCTATTATTTATTTGGGTATTACAATGTCTACAACGCATGCAAACTCCTTTATTAAATGTTAAATTCTAATTTATTTATTAATTCATAGATTCTGTCAGGATCTAAAGTATGGTTAATTTGATCTCTCAATTGAGAACCACCTCTTATACCTTTTGTGTAATATGTGAAATGTGACCTCATTTCTCTAATAGCATGAAGTTTAGCTTCAGAATCTGACTTGTTTAGGGCTAAATCATAATGTTCTAAGACTATTTGCTGTTTGTTGATTTGAGTATCATTTTTTAAGTAATAGTTTTTAATCTCTTGGAATAACCAAGGTTTACCTAAGACTCCTCTACCAATCATTATACTATCACAATTAGTTAAGTGGTATAATTCATCTGCATCAGCAATATTTTTTATATCTCCATTACCAACTAGAGGTATTTTAACGTTTTCTTTTAAATCTTTGATATGTTCCCAATTACTATGCCCTGAAAACATTTGAGACCTAGTACGTGGATGCAGTATTAAGGCATCTGAACCTGAATTTTCTAATGCTTTTCCCATGGAAAGATAATTAATACTTTCCAAATCCCAGCCTGATCGGAATTTAGTAGTAACTAAAATATTGTGTTTAAACCCAATGCTTTTAACAGATTCTGTTATTCTACAAGCTAAATCAATATCTTTCATAAGAGCTGAACCAGCCATTCTGTTTACTACTTTTTTTACGGGACAGCCCATATTTATATCTATGAAGTCTGGGGAAAGCCTTGCTATTATCTCAGCACCTTTAGCCATCATTTCCGGATCTGAACCAAACAACTGTACCCCAAAAGGTCTTTGTTCTTCTGTAAAAAGAGCATATTGCAGAGAATTATCAAGATTGTAGTATAAGCCGTCAGCAGAAACCATTTCAGAAACTATTACATCGGCTCCACATCTCTTAGCGATAGTTCGAAAATTAATATCCGTATAACCAGCAAGAGGAGCTAACCACAATTTATTGTCTGTTAAGGAAGTGATTTCCATATTTATTCCACAAGAGGTTAAACATGCTGATACTTGCAGCAACCGAGGCATTTAGGGATTCCATTTTATCAGATATAGGAATGGTTAAGCGCTGTGTTGCTAATTCACTATTGTGGGAAGAGACACCATTTGCCTCATTTCCAATAACTATAATCATATTATCTTTAAATTCTGTAATTTCTGTTAGTGGCTTACCACCCAGCTCTGTTGAGAATATATCACAATTAGGTAGGTTGATATCTTTTAACTCTATTATCTTAAAGGGAATAGTGTAAATTGCTCCCAAAGATGATCTAATTACTTTTGGGCTAAAAACTTCGCAAGAGTCAGAGGATATGAATATTCCATCAATATTAAAGGCTGAAGCTGTTCTAAATATTGTTCCCATATTACCCGGGTCTCGTAAATTATCTAAATAAAGGAAATTCCCATGAGTTGGAAAACTTAACTTTGGTTTTCTGAACAATGCAACAATATCTTGAGGAGATTTTGTCTCAGTTAACTGGGCAATTGTTTGGGCAGTCACATATTCAATGATATCTCTCTTACTTTTATCAATTATAGATTTTGCTTCAATATTAGATTCATTGATAAAAACAATTTCAGGAAATAAGCCATTTAGTATAATTTGCTCAATAATTCTTTTACCTTCAACTAATATTTCCGTTGAGTTATTTCTATACTTCTTTTGTGTTAATTTTTTAATTTCTTTTAATCTATTTTTATTTATCATTTTTGTTAATTTTCTTCTTTATTTTTTCTATATCAACTTCATCAATTTGGATTGCTGGAACATATTTTTTAGCGTATTCCTTGTATAATCCTGAATCTAAGATGAATTCAAAAAGGTCTTTATCTATATGATTATCGATAGTACTATTTGCGAGAATATCAATAGCTTCAGATAGTTTTTTACCAGGTTTGTATGGTCTATCTGGAGCAGTCAGTGCTTCAAATATATCTGAAATAGCCAAAATTCTTGATTGCATTGGAAGCTGGTCTCCTGTGAAGCCCCATGGATGCCCAGTCCCATTTAGCTTTTCATGATGGGAAGAAGCATAGAGGGTAACATTTTTATATTTTTTAGGGTATGTTAACTGATTTAGAATCTCGTAGGTATATTTAACATGATTGTTCATTATTTGACGTTCAGCATCATTGAGAGTACCACGCTTAATCTTTAAGTTTTCTTTTTCATCTTGACTAAATAGCTGTTTCTCTTCACTATCCAGCGTATAAGTGAATTTTGAAATTCTATCGATATTCAAAATTTTATCATCTGTAAGGAATTCCCCACCGAAATTTACATTTATTAAAAAGTCAAGATCTGTGCTTAACTGTTTTAGAATTTCTACTTGATATTCTTGCCAGGTATTGGGATTAGTCAAAAGATAAGCAAAATTAGTTTTATTTTCAAAGCATTCAATAACATATGATTGTGATTGCATTAAAACTTTTACTGTATCTATTCTCAGCTTAATGAGTTCTATTCCGTCTATAACTTTTTCTAATTTTGTTGATTTACCCATAATTATGTCAGGTGTAGCAATCTTGCCTACATCGTGTAGCCAGGAAGCAACTGATAACTCATCTAACTCTTCAGCTGTAAAAGAAAAATCTTTAAAATGACCTGTTTTGATATCGCTAATTCTTGAAGCTAATAGTTTTGAGATTATTGCTACTCTTGCAATATGCCCACCAGTGTGTTTAGATTTTCGATCTATTGCTAACGCAATAGCCTTGATAAATTGCTTAAATAGGCTTTCTAAGGACTTGATTAGTGCCCTATTTGTGAAGGTAATTGCTGCTTGAGAAGCTAAAGATTGGACCATGACAATAGATTCTTTTCTAAAGCTGATTATTTCAGAAGTATTACTATCTAAGGCATTAATGATTTGAATAATACCGAGAATCTCATCTTCGTAATTTCGTAAAGGAATAGCAAGCATTGACTTGGAACGATAATTATTTGCTTTATCCCAAGTCATTGTTCCTGTTAAGTCAAATCTTGTTTCATTATAGCAATCATTAAAATTTAAGACTTCTTTTGTGTGATAAACACACGATGCCATATTGGATAAGTTTGGGTGATTATCTTCTTTGTAGAGTGGTACTGGAGGTAATTGAATAGGACCAAAAGAACCTCCTGCCTTTATACCTTTAGATTTAGTTTGAAGAACTTCAAAATTTAAGTATTTTTTATCATCTGATACTGAATATATTGTTGCTGCATCTGCATTGGTATAAGCGAGAGCTTCATCAATTATTAAATCAAATATTTTATCTATATCCCGTTCTTGAGAAAGAGCAAGTCCTATATTAGATAATCTATTGATGTGTTCGAGTTGTTCTTCAGCTAATTTATTCACTCTATTAACAACATCGTTCAACACATTGTTGATTTTTTCATTATCACTTAATAAATACATTTATTACCCCAATAAATTTTTTTTTCAGAAAAAACTTGTCATTTTTAGTTGTCAAGATAAAGGTGTTTGAATAAAAGTCAATAAAATAATGGAGGGAGTATGATTTTTAAAGAAAAAGAGACTCTATTCTTGATGATAGATATTCAAGAAAAATTCGAAAATGTTATTTTTTCGATGGATGAAGTTTTGGGAAATGCTAATGTTTTAAATAGATCAGCAGAAATTTTAGAAATTCCTTTAATTATTACTGAGCAATATCCCAGAGGATTAGGCTCAACTTGTAAAAGTATTTATATCCCAGAAGGTACTCAGATTGTAGAAAAATTCAAGTTTAGTGCATTTACACCTGAAGTTGCTGAATTAATTAAGCAATATAAGAAACCTAATATTGTTATTTACGGAGTGGAGACTCATGTATGCTTAACTCAGACTGCATTAGAGCTTAAGGCAAATGGATATAAAGTAGGTATTGTGGCAGATGCTGTCTCATCACGCTATGTAGATAATAAGTTATATGCTTTGACCCGTTTGGGAGATTTAGGAATTCAGATTCTAACTACTGAGATGATTCTATTTGAATTATTGAATAGTGCTAAACATCCAAAGTTTAAAGAAATTTCTAAATTGATTAAGTAATTTCTTCATAACTGCAATTTTTCTTGCCAAAATATCATTGCTATAAAAATATAAACAAAACAGTCATGAGGTATAATATGAATCAACATATAGCAGAAAGTGCCCTAATCGGGGAAAACGTAAAATTAGGCTTTAATGTAATTATTATGGATAAGGTAGTTATTGGTGATGGTTGCCAGATAGCTAACAACGTAGTGATTTATCCTGAATCAAAAATTGGTAATCATGTCAGAATTGATGACAATGTTATTATTGGAAAAAGACCTCTTTCATCTCCGCGAAGCATTTTCAAGGTTCAAGAGAATATGGAAGCTGCTGTAATAGGGGAGATGTGCCAAATCGGTGCTAATGTAGTTATCTATGTCCAAGCTAAAATAGGTAATAATAATTTAATTGCTGATTTAGCAACTATTCGTGAGAATGTAGTAATTGGTGATTTAAATATTATAGGAAGAAATGTAACAATTGAAAATTTCACTAAAATTGGAAATCGTAACAAGTTTGAAACTAATGCCTATATCACTGCCTATTCTGAAGTAGAAGATTATTGTTTCGTAGCTCCTTGTGTTGCAACAAGTAACGACAATTACATGGCAAGAGATAAAGAGAGGTTTAATCACTTCAAAGGTGTTACTCTCAAAACTGGCTGTAGAATTGGAGTGAATGCTACTATCTTACCGGGCAAGGTTTTGGAAACTGATTCTACAGTTGCTGCTGGGGCATTAGTAACCAAAGACTTATCAGAAGCAGCTATATATGCAGGTTCTCCTGCTAAGAAATTCCGAGATGTACCAGAAAATCAAAAAATTAAAAATAATTTAGATAAATAAATTAGAGGTTATTAGTGAGAAGTTTAGTAATTATACCTACTTATAATGAAATTGATAATATTAGGAATATTATTGAAAAGGTCTTACCTCAACATGATTCAATAGAGATACTAATTGTTGATGATAGCTCTCCTGATGGAACTGGAAAGAAAGTCTTAGAAATAATGAAGAAGACTGATAGAGTTCATCTTTTAGAGAGGAGTGGAAAGTTAGGTTTAGGAACTGCTTATGTTGAGGGATTCAAATTTGCTATTCAAAATCAATATGATTACGTAATAGAAATGGATGCAGACTTCTCACACAATCCTGATGACATTCCCAGACTGCTTGATGAGATTCAAGAAAACGACTTAGTTATAGGCTCACGGTATGTTCAAGGTGTTAATGTTGTTAATTGGCCAATGTCGCGATTAGTGTTAAGTTATTTTGCCTCTTACTATGTAAAGATAATAACTGGTATGAAGATTGATGACCCGACTGGTGGCTTTAAATGCTTTAAATTAAAAGTATTAGAAGATATAGATTTGGATGCAATAATATCTGATGGATATTCATTTCAAGTTGAAATGAATTATCGAGCTTATGTTAGGGATTTCAAAGTGAAAGAGATACCCATAATCTTTTATGAAAGGAGAGATGGCAAATCAAAAATGTCAAAACATATAGTTTGGGAAGCCATTTGGATGGTATGGAGATTACGTATAATGGATATTTTAGGTAGATTATGATTTTAAATAAAGTTGAGATAGACAAAATTATTTTTAAGGGGTATGGTTTAGGAACTTATCAAGGAAAGAAAGTATTTATCCCATTTACTTATCCAGGTGATATTGTAGATGCAAAGGTTATTTCTGAGAAGAAAGATTACTACAAAGCACTTCCTGTTAAGCTAATCTCTTCTGAGATTAAAAGAGTTACTTCTCCTTGTGATGCATTTAAAGAGTGTGGAGGATGTAATTCATTAGATGTGGAATATTTTCAACAATGTGAATTAAAAAAGCAAGTTATTGAAGATATCTATCCTGTTAATGTAGATATAATTAATGTTACTATTGCATCACCTCAGCAATTTCAATATAGGAACAAAGTTTTTTTCCCAGTAGCTAAAAAAGATAATAATATTGTCTTTGGTATGTTTAAGAATTTATCACATACTGTTGTTTCTGCAAATCAATGTAAGTTAGTATCTCCAAGATTATTAAGTATTGCTCAAGAGGTGTGTAATCATCTTAACCAGGTAAAAGAAGATGTTTATGATGAAAAATTCGGGAAAGGCAATATAAGACATATTGGACTTCGAGTTAATTCTTGCCAAGAAGTAATGGTAATTATTGTTACAAATAAAAGTAAGTTGGCTTTTACTAATACATTAGTTAAGACTTTAACAAGTAAATTTCCTGAAGTAACTTCAATTATTCAAAACATCAATAAGAGTAATTCTAATACTATTCTTGGAGATTCAGAAAAAATTCTTTTGGGAGAAGCTTACTTTGTTGATAATATAGCAGAAAAGAAATATAAAATTAATTATAAGTCATTCTTTCAAGTCAATAGAGATGTGACTGAAAAAATTTACCGGCAAATCTATGCAGACATTGACGAAAACAGTAATGTTTTAGATGCTTATAGTGGTGTGAGTACTATTGGAATATTTATTGATGATAAAGCTAATGCGGTTGTTTCAGTTGAGAGTAATGAAAGTGCAACTGAAGATGCAAAATTTAACATAAAACTAAATAAATGCAAAAATATAGGGGTTATTAACGCTAAATTAGAAGAAAAGTTTGAAGAAATTATTGATAAATATAAAATTGATACAATAGTTTTTGATCCTCCTCGTAAAGGGTTAGAACAAAATATCAGAGATTTAATCAAGGACAGTAAAATCAAAAAAATTATCTATCTTAGTTGCAATCCTACAACTCAAAAAAGAGATATTCAAGATTTTTTAAATGCAGGTTTTATCGTTAAAAAGATGATACCTTTCGATATGTTTCCTAATACTTATCATATTGAAAACTATGCTCTTTTAGTTCGCTATTAAAAAAAGGCATTATTAAAATAATGCCTTAAACTTTATTAAGTATATAAATTATTCGGCTTTTTGTCTTTTAGCTTTGATTCTACCACTTTTTGTTTTTGGTTCTTTTCCATTTTCTCTTAAAGTAGCTTTTTTTTCTGTAATTTCTTTTCTGTATTTAGCTTCTTCAGGTAAAGCATCATAAGCTTCATCAGTAGCATTCATTACAGAAGTATCAAAACCAGCAGCAGCAATGGCACTATGAACATCTTCCCAAACTAATTCATCTGTACCAGAGATTTTAATAGTTTTCTTATCCATATCCCAGTTAACTTCTGTTACACCTTTAACAGAATGAACTGCACCTTCAATAAGCTTTTTAGCAATTTCACCTTCACCTTGTACAATAAAGTTCATTGAAGTAACTTTTGGAACCTCTACTGGCTTCTCTTCTACTGGTGGTACTTCTTTCTTAGCACATGCAGTAAATAAAAGCATAGCAAAAATAAGCAATAATATTAATTTTTTCATTTCTTCGCTCCTAATAAATTTTTATTAAATTTTATATTATATTAAATTTGTGTCAAGAAAAATAAATATTATATGAACAACTTTCAACAATTACCAATAAAGCAGATTTTTTAGGCGAAAAAAAATACTTGACGGTATTATTTAATCATAATTTATTGTTAAATTAGTTAAATAAATACTAAATGAGAACAAATAATGAAAGAAAATTATAATATTGCAGCAAAATATCTACTCTTAATTTGTGGAATACTTATTATAAGCATAGGGATTTCTGTATATTCTATTAAATACATTTATGATAATCAAGATAAATTAGATAGTTACTCTGAGTTAGAGAGTAATATTGATTCTTTAAGTAATCTGAATAAACAAATTATCAATAGGATACAAACTTCTTTGGATTCTATTAATCAATTCTACCGCCTTTATGATTCCGGAGAGTATGAACTAACATATCCTGATTCAATACTTACTTGGAACCAAATCATAAAATTAGATAAACATGGAAATATCGACTCGTATGGTAGCAATAAATACATCTCGGAATTAAAAGACAGGACCAGAACTATTGTTTTATTTAATGAGTTATCTAAGGGGAATTATGACTTTTATGTAAATTCTTTAAGTGAAGCCCCTCATATTAGTCCAACTTTTGGTGTCCTCACTTCAAGTTATGGTTATAGAAAACATCCTGTTTATAAGAGAAGAATATTTCATAGAGGTTTGGATATTGCAAATGACTTAGGTACCCCAATTTATGCTACGGGTGACGGTGTTGTTGTCAAATCTAAATGGGATTCAAAATACGGTAAATATGTTACTATTAGACATGCTAAGGGATTTGAAACAAAATATGCTCATCTTAACGCAAGTTATGTTAAGCCTGGTACTATAGTAAAAGCAGGGCAAATTATAGGAGAAATGGGTAAAACTGGAGTAACTACAGGTGTTCATTTACATTATGAAGTAAAAAGAAATAAGACATTACTTAATCCATATAGTTATGTAAATAGCAGTTACAGAAAAATTCAAAAGAAAAATAGCATCATTTAATGCAAAGGGCTTTTCTATTTACCAACTCTCAGTGTCAACCTGAGATTAAAACTCTAATCAATTCTAATGACTTTATTATTGGAGTTGATGGGGGAGTAAACACTTTAGATCAAATTAATCTTGAACCTAATCTAATAATCGGAGATTTCGATTCTGCTAATTTAGATAATAGATTTCTTAACCAAAATATCCAGCAGATTACTCATCCTCCAGAAAAAGATTTCACAGATACTGAGTTGGCTATCGATTATGCACTAAAGCATACCTTTTCAACCTTGATAATTGTTAACAGTATGCAAGAACGTATAGATCATGTTTTAGGAGTGATTGCCTCTCTTCGTTCTCTTTATAAGAAAAATATTAGTAGTATAGTACTTGGTGATAATCAACTTTTTCTTATTCTTAAACACAGTAATAGATTTTTACTCACTCCAGGTATCACTTTATCTTTAATTCCCTTGTCAGATATAGTTACAGGTATTACTACAAGTGGACTTTATTACCCCCTCAAAAATGAGAACTTGACTTGTGATAGTGCTCGAGGTCTTAGTAATGTTGTAAGTACTGAAGAAGTTGAAATTTCTCTTTTAGCTGGAGAACTTCTCTTAGTTGTTAATTTTGCAGACTATTATCAAATTAAGCAATTTATTGATAACATTGATTAGGTTCTTTTTCGATAACTTATAATATATCTTCAACAAATAACATGGTAATTAATCTGACTAATTTCTTTTAACTGGTAATAATTTTCGGTTCTTCTCCAAAGTAGAATGGGAAATGTGATAAATAATTTAAAAAGTAATTTAATCCTTTTTTTTTATGGGGAATTAATATCTATCCAGTCTCGAGGGGATACATTAGTATTGATTTTGCTGATGAGGACATCCATTTTTAGACAAAACCAAACACATGAACTTATTTATGTCCACTCTACTTCAAAGAGAGCCATAAATATCACAATAATTATCTGAAAAAAAATACTTTTTCTTAATCTTAAAGCCTTATGTAACCCAAATGATTAAAGCATTTGTTTTACTGAGAAATGATATAAAAAAACAGAGAATTAAAGTTTTTAAAAAAGATAGTTGACTAATCTGACAGATTTAGAAAAATAATTCTTAAAAGGGATATACCTTTTAAAAACCTATAATATAAGTATTTTTTCAACATAATGTTTGCTTCAAAATTAGCAAGAGTATTAAAGAAATTGACTAAAAAATAGATAATATTATGAGAGAATAAAGTATAAATGAATTTCAATAAAAAATATATAATATTGGAGGAAAAATGTCGCAAATAGCTAATTACGACAACCAAATGTACAAAGAGTTGAAAGAGATTATTTCTGAAAAGAAAAAGCTCAGAAATCCTTTGATTGAAGTATTGAGAGAAGCTCAAACAATTTTTGGTTACTTACCAATTGAGGTACAGCAATTTATATCAAGAGAATTAGATGTACCGCTAAACAAAATCTATGGTGTAGTAACATTCTACAACTTTTTCTCTATGAAACCAAGAGGAAAATATGTAATAAATGTCTGCACTGGTACAGCTTGTTACGTAAAAGGTGCTCCTCGAATTATTCAAATGATTAGCGAAGAGCTTAATATCGAAATGGGTGAAACCACTTCTGATGGGCAATTCACACTTAGTGCAGTTAGATGTGTTGGAGCTTGTTCTTTAGCACCTGTTTTTGTGATCGGAGAAGAGACTTACGGTCGTATTGAAACAAAAGCACAAGTAGTAGAAATCCTTAACCAATATCGCTAAATTAGAGAATAATGCAAGATTTATCACTTCATTTATTGGATATCATAGAAAATTCTGCTAGAGCAGGAGCTTCATTAATTCAAATATTCATAGATGCAGATGAAAAAGAAGATATATTGAGATTTAAGATAGATGATAATGGTAGCGGTATGGACTCCGACACTTTAAATAATGCTATGAATCCTTTCTACACATCCAAGACCTCCAGAGTGAAAAAAGTTGGCTTAGGTATCCCTTTGTTTATGCAGAATGCTGAGCTATGTGATGGAAGCTTTCATGTTGAAAGTCAGTTAGGAAAAGGGACAATATTAGAAGCAGTGTTTAAAAAGAGCCATATCGATAGGATGCCAGTAGGAAGTCTGGCAGACACATTTATCGGTTCATTAATAGGTCACACCGAGACAGATTTTTACTTAAAAATAAGACATAATACGCTGGAACAAAGTTTTGAGTATGAATTTGATACGAGAATTTTGAAAGAAGAGTTGGGAGACATACCCTTGACTTATCCGGATGTGATTCAATATATCATGGAAGATGTAAATAATGGAATAAAAAATACAAAAATGGGAGAAATCTGATGAAAACATTAGCTGACCTCAGAAAAATACGCGAGAAAGCTCAACAAGATATGAAGTTGAGAAATGCAGGTAGTAGAATAAAAATCGTTGTTGGCATGGGAACTTCTGGAATCGCAATGGGAGCCAGAGAAGTAATGAAAACTTTCTTAGATGAAATAGCTACAAGACAAATCGTTGATGTAGTAGTTAGTCAAACAGGTGAAAAAGGTCTTTCTTCCATGGAGCCTGTAGTAGATATCATAGAAGAAGGTAAAGAAACTATTACTTATGGAAATATGAATCCTGAAAAAGCAAAAAAAGTGATTTCAGAACATATTGTTAACGGACAACCTGTTGCAGATTTTATTATAAGCAGAGATTAACGAGGTAGAGATGAAAAGAATTGATTTACTAATATGTTGTGGCTCAGGTTGTGTTTCTGCTGGGTCTTTAAAAATTAAAAATAAATTTATTGAATTATTAGAAGCAAATGATTTACGTTCAGAAGTAAATATAATTGAGACTGGCTGTATGGGACCTTGTGATTTTGGTCCTGTGATGATGGTTTATCCTGAAGGGGTATTCTATCAGAAAGTCAGCGTAGAAGATGTAGAAGAAATTGTTTCAGAACACTTCTTGAAAGGAAGACCAGTTCAACGCTTAATGGTAACTGAAGATGAGAAACTCAAAGCTACAAAGAAAGAGATTCCTTTCTACCAAAAGCAAGTAAAAGTAGCATTAGAAAACTGTGGTCATATTGATCCAGAATCTATTGAAGAATATATCGCTACAGGTGGATTTGAAGCTATTGGTAAAGTTCTATCTGAGATGAGTCAACAAGAAACTATTGACTTAGTTAAAGACTCAGGTTTGAGAGGTCGTGGTGGGGGAGGATTCCCAACAGGACTTAAATGGCAGTTTGGCTTTAATAACAAAGCAGACCAAAAATATATAATCTGTAATGCTGATGAAGGCGACCCTGGTGCTTTCATGGATAGATCTCTATTAGAAGGTGACCCATATAGAGTTATCGAAGGTATGATGCTCGCTGGTTATGCTATAGGTGCTTCAAAGGGTTATTTCTATATTAGAGCAGAATATCCTCTTGCTATCAAGAGAATTAATTTAGCTATGGAAGAGATGAGATCAATGGGCTTATTAGGTGATAATATTTTTGAAAGTGGTTTTGCTTTTGATGCTGAAGTTAGAACTGGTGCCGGAGCTTTTGTTTGTGGTGAAGAGACAGCTTTGATTCATTCTATCGAAGGAATGAGAGGTCAACCAACTCCAAAACCACCATTCCCAGCAGAGAAAGGTCTTTGGGACAAACCAACTGTAGTAAATAATGTTGAAACATTGGCTAACTTAACCTCAATCTTTAATAAAGGTGCTGAGTGGTTCGCTTCAATGGGTGTTGGTAAATCAAAAGGTACTAAAGTTTTTGCTCTTACAGGCGATGTTAAAAATACCGGTTTAGTTGAAGTTCCTATGGGAATTACACTCAGAGATTTAATTTTTGAAGTTGGTGGTGGAATTACTAACGGAAGAAAATTCAAAGCTGTTCAATTAGGCGGTCCTTCAGGTGGATGTCTTACTGAAAAAGATTTGGATACTCCAATTACCTACGAATCATTGTTAGAAAAAGGTGCAATGATGGGATCAGGCGGTGTTATTGTTATGAATGACGCTAACTGTATGGTGAATGTTGCTAAATTCTTCTTAGATTTCTCAGTTGAAGAGTCTTGTGGAAAATGTTTCCCATGTCGCTTAGGGCTCAAACAAATGTATGGTATCATGCAAAATATTACAAGTGGAAAAGGAAAAGAAGGTGATATTGAAGAGTTAATCAGATTAGGTAATGATATCAAAAAATCATCATTATGTGGTTTAGGTCAAACTGCTCCAAATCCTGTTCTTAGTACCATTAGATATTTCAGAGAAGAATATGATGCTCATATTAAGCAAAAAAGTTGTCCTGCAAAAGTATGTACATCTCTAATTCATTTTGATATTGATAAGAGTAAATGTATTGGTTGTTCTCTTTGTGCAAGAAAATGCCCAGTAAATTGTATTACTGGAAGTAGAGAAGATAAATATGTAATTCATCAACTCGATTGTATAAAATGTGGAAACTGTGCTGATGTATGCCCTGTTCATGCAGTAAACATTATTCCAGGTATGCATTATGAAACACTCAATGCGGTACAAAAAACTAAAAAAGACACATATTAATAATATAAGTTAACGGGAGGATGGATCTGGTGGTTCAGTCGGTCTTCAAAACCGATAAGAGGCGGATAAAACCGTCTTTGGCAGGTTCGATTCCTGCCCTCTCAGCCAAATTTGAGTCGGAGTAATCCGACTCATCTTTTCATAATCCTCCTTTATTGAGCGGGGTAGTGGTTTAACTAATAATGAATAAGGATTCAATACATGAAAGATTTTTCTGTACTACCTTCGATAAACTCACTCTTAGATAGTTGTGATTTTAAAGAAGTTATATCTCAACTTGGTAGAGACAAAGTAAAAGTAGTTCTTACTGACTCATTAACTAATATCAGAAACAAGATTAACCAAGGTGAAGAATTTACAAAAGAGCAAGTATATCAAGCAATAGATATTGAGTTGCAGAAATATAAAACTATTGAATTAAAAGCTGTAATCAATTGCACAGGAACTTTACTTCATACAAACTTAGGACGAGCAGTCTTGAGTAGAAAGGTGATGGAGCAAGTTACTGATTTATTAACTGATTATGTGAATGTCGAATTCGATTTAAGTACAGGAAAAAGAGGAAAAAGGGGAGAGTATATAACTCAACTTCTTTGTAATCTAACAAATGCAGAATCAGCTTTAGTTGTGAATAATAATGCAAGTGCTACCTTCCTTATTTTAAATGAATTCTCCAAAGATAGCGAAGTCTTAGTATCACGAGGTGAGTTAGTAGAAATTGGTGGCACTTTTAGAGTTCCTGATATTATGAAGCTCAGTGGTGCTACTCTTAAAGAAGTTGGAACTACTAACAAAACAAAATTATCCGATTATAAGCAGAATATCAATAACTCAACTTCTATGATTATGAAAGTTCATCAATCTAACTTCCAAATTGTAGGATTTACTGAAGAAGCTGAGATTAACGACTTGATTACTTTGGCTAAAGAAAATTATCTTGTCTCTTATTATGATTTAGGCTCAGGATTAATCCAGAAATTGGAACATATTGATATTGCCTGGGATCATACAGTTAAAGAAATAATAGATATGGGGATTGATTTAGTAAGTTTCAGTGGTGATAAGCTTCTTGGAGCTACCCAAGCAGGACTCATCTTAGGAAAAAAAGAATATATTGATAGATTAAAGAAGAATCCTCTTTATAGAATATTACGGGTTGGAAAATTGACTGATTCTGTGCTATATTATACCCTTAAAAATTATCTTAATTTTGCTCATGACTTCAAAGAAATACCTTTCTTCAAAATGCTCAATCAAACTGAAAACCAACTTAGAGAAAAAGTAGAAGAACTATATTCGCTAATTGATTCAACTATAGCTAAAGATATAGTTAAGACTCAAGTTAGTACAGGTGGTGGTTCTATGCCCGGCGTTGTACTAAACTCTTATGCTATCCAAGTAAATGAAGTAGATGAACAAAATGCTAAAGCATACTTAGAACTTCTCAATCTACCTAAACCAATAGTAACATATCTTGCCCAAGGGAAACTTCATATTGATATAATATCGGTTAATTATGATGATTTTAACTATATCTCTCAAGAGATTAACAAAGTATATAACAAGTTATGAAACATTTAATTCTGGGTACTGCCGGTCATGTTGATCACGGTAAAACTTCATTAATTAGAGCTTTAACTGGTTTCGATTGCGATACTCATATTGAGGAACAAGATAGAGGAATTACGATTCATTTAGGCTTTACTCATATTGCTTTTGATTCAGAACGTCAAGTTGGTATTATCGATGTTCCAGGACATAAAGATTTTGTTAATACAATGATCGCAGGTGCTTCAGGTATTGACTTTGTTATGTTAGTGATTGCCGCAGATAGTGGTATAATGCCTCAAACTATCGAACATCTCAAAATCATGCAATTACTAAAAATCAAATCAGGATTTGTTGCTCTAACTAAAATAGATTTAGTAGATTCTGAACTGTTAGAATTAGCAATATCAGAGATTGAAGAATTTACTACTGGTACTTTCCTTGAAGATTGTCCTATCATTAGTGTATCGAATAAATCTGGTGAAGGCTTAACAGAAATTAAACATGAGATAATAAGACAAATTGAAAAAACTGCTGAAAGAGATCTTGGGGTTATTTTTAGGATGTATATAGATAGAATATTCACTTCTGAAGGATATGGCACAATAGTGAATGGGTCTGTATTAAGTGGGAAGCTATCCAAAGATGCTAATATTCAGGTACTCCCTGGAAAGAAAACACTGAGAATTAGGGGGATGCAGAAGTTTCATCAAGAGGTTGAGCAAGTAAAAGCAGGCGACAGAGCTTCTCTGAATATAGTTGGAATGAAAAGAGATGAGTTCAAGAGAGGAATGCTTATAACTAACTATGATAGAGAGAATACTTCTATGATAGATTGTACTTTAGAGAACTTTTCTAATAAAGAACTTAAACTATGGTCAACAGCAATATTCCTTTCTGGTACCTTTAAAAGTAAAGCTAAAATTCATTTAATAGATTGTGATAAATTAGAAGCAAATAATAAGGCGATTATTCAAATTACTTTAGACGTTCCTGGGGTATTCTATTATAATGATAAATTTATACTTCGTGACACATCAAACAATTATACTATAGGTGGTGGAAGTGTTATCGATGCATTTCCACTAAAACATAGAAAACGCCCTCAGGAACTTATTAAAAAACTACATCTCTTGGCTTTAGAGGATTTAAATCTTGTCTTGCTAAATGAGATTGAAAAATCTATTGATATTATTAATAGTGAAGAACTTAGTTACAAATTAAATATTTCTAAAGAAAAAGTAGAATATATATTAAATACCCAAGAAGACAAAGTTGCAATAATTAAACAGGATAATTTTTATATTTATATCCTTCATTCATATTTAGGCAAAATACATAATGAAATTATTAAAATAGTTAAGCGTTATTTGATAAACAACAGTCTCAGTTGTAGAGGCTTAACCATTAGCGATATTGCAAAATACTTAACTTTATCCAAAGAGACTTTAACTAAAAATAGTCTTTTGATTATTTTGACCAATATGGTCGAATCAGGAAACTTAAAGAAGATTCAAGATACTTATGTTATCCCAGAACACAATCCTCGTGCCAATGCAATATTGTTAAGCCTAAAAGATGCCATAATTCAACAAATAGATTCTTATGCTTATGATATTCCTGAGGATACTAACAAAGAGCAACTTAAACTTAAATACTCTTTAAAGAACCAAGAAATTACATCAATTTTAAATGCACTTGAAGAAGAGAATAGAATAATTTATTACGATAACAACTATTTAAGTCTATCAAACTTGAAGCAACTTCATTTGTTGATGAAAGAAAAATTTGGTAAGCAAGAGTTTAGAATAGCCGAATTTAGAGATATGCTTTCTGCAAATAGAAAAATTGCTCTTTACTTTTTAGAGTTGTTTGATAAATTAGGTATTACTCAAAGAAATGACGACTTTAGGGTTCTAACTAATAAAGAATTGAAATGAGGTTAAAATGTCATATATTGTATTAGCAAGAAAATACAGACCCCAAACTTTTGCAGATGTTTATGCACAAGATCATGTTACTAAGATATTAATCAATGCTTTAGAACAAGATAGGATAGCTCATGCATATCTTTTTACTGGGCCACGAGGTGTTGGTAAGACATCTATGGCAAGAATTTTGGCTAAGAGTCTTAACTGTCAAGAGGGTAAAAAGGGCTATCCATGTAACAAATGTTCCACCTGTTTAGAAATAACGAATGGAACATCTACTGACGTTGTTGAGATTGACGGTGCTTCAAATACCGGTGTTGATGATATCAGAGAATTACAAAGAGATTTACTCTATACTACCAATTCTGCTAAATACAAAATTTACATAATAGATGAAGTACACATGCTCTCTAAGAACGCTTTTAATGCTTTGTTAAAAACATTAGAAGAACCACCTGAAAATGTTATATTTATTTTTGCAACAACAGAACCTCATAAAGTTATTCCTACAATTATTTCACGTTGTCAAAGATTTGATTTCAAGAGAATTCCTATAGATTTGATAGTTAAAAATCTAAGGAGTATTTGCCAACATGAGAATCTTAAATATGAAGAAGAAGCACTATTCCAAATAGCAAAAAAGCTGATGGAGGTATGAGAGATGCACTTTCGTTAATGGACCAAGTTATCTCTACTGGTAAAGAAATTATTGGTGAAGCTATAGTTAGAGAAGTGTTTGGAATTCTTCCTTTCGAAGTCTATGAACGGATATTGATATCTATTAATAGTGGTAATGCTGCTGAAGTAATCAGAAACCTCCACTCTATAATCGAAATGGGGAATGATATCATTGAAATAGTTAATGGTTTCTTAGATTATTTAAGATTATGCCTTTTATCATTCTATGATGTGGAAACTGGAGAAGTTTCTAAGGCACAGTATAATGCAATAAAAAACGTATGTTCTAAGTTTGATGGGGAAGACTTACTTTATATAATTTCTATTATGATGAAAACAAAAGTTGATATGAAATCAGGAGATAATCCTGCTATACTGTTAGAAATAGTCTTGATTAAACTATCTAAGCTAAAAGATTTGGTAAATATTGAATCTGTAACAGACCCAATTCAGCCTATCATCGTGAAGAAAGAGATAAGTAATAACCAACAATTTATTGATACTGCTCCAAATGTTCCCAGAACAGCTGAACCTCAAGATAAAGTGATTATACCTTCTAAACAAAAAAATATCGAAGTAAAAACTGTAGAGGAAATAGAAAAACCTGTCAGGCATAACTCTCTTCGACAAAGATTAGAAGAAGAGCTTAATTCGAAAACAGATGTTCCCAAAGTTGAACCTATTCCAGAGAAAAGTATATCAATAGAGCCGATAAATGAAACTGTAAGCACTTTGGATATTGATTTTGTTAATAAATACTGGGACAGATTTATTAAGCTTATTGCTAAAAAAGATAGTGTCTTAGCAAGTATGCTCAACTACGTGACAATCACTGATGTAACCAATAGATTTATCAGGGTGTCCACTGAAAAGAAAATGACTGTAGATATTTTGACCAAGAATAAAGAAACTTTAAATATTTGTTTAAGTGATTTCTTTAAGAAAAGTCTGAATTTTGAGGTTGATTTTAATGATACCAAAGAGAAGATTGCTAAGGAATTAACAATTGAAGCTATCCAAGAAGATATTCCCGAATTAGCCAAGTTGATTAAGGAAACAAAATCTAAAATCATCAATCGAATAAGAAGTACTAAAGATTTTAAATGATATTAATAACTTTCTTTATAATTAGTATTTTATATATAGGGGCTATTTGCTTTTTGATTAGTGGATTACTTAGAATTGCTCCTATGAGCAAGATTAATTCAACTGTAAAGAAGAATATTTCAGTAATCATAGCTGCTCGTAATGAAGAAAATAATGTCCATAATCTTTTATTATCCTTAGAACATCAAACATATCCAAAGGAACTTTTTGAAGTTATCATTGTTGATGATCGAAGTTATGATAGCACTTTTGAACTTATCAATGACTACCAACAGGCTTCTTCATTGAATCTTAAAGTTCTTCAATTACCAAAAACTGGCAAGCGAAATGGGAAAAAATATGCAATAGCTAAAGGGATTGAAAATGCTAATCATGATATTCTCCTTTTTACAGATTCTGATTGTATTGCTAATCCCAAGTGGATTGAGACTTTCGCTATGGCTTATGATGAAGATACTGATTATATCTTAGGTTATACTCATGTTAAATTTCAGAAAAAAACAATCTTTAATAGATTAAAAACTTTTGAAGCCATTGTTTACAGGGTTATTGCAGCAAGTGGTTTAGGAAACGGAACTCCTATGACAGCTTCTGCTTCCAATATGTCTTATAGGAAAAGTGCTTACAATAAAGCTAATGGCTTTGGAAGATATAAAAATATCAAGTCAGGTGATGATGACCTACAATTGTTTAACCTATGGGTTCATTTAAGAAAGAAAAAATACCTCTTTACTACTGATGCGTCTGTCATTACTATGGAAAAAGAAAGTCTAAAGTCTCATGTAAATCTAAACACACGTAGAGCATCTAAGTTTAAGTATTATCCACTTGCTCTTAAACTATTCTCTAGTTTAGTTTTTTTCTATTATGTTTACTTTTTGATATTCTTATTAATGATACCATTTCATGTGAATTATCTTAACTTATTCCTAATATTGTTAGGCATAAGGGTTATATCTGAACTGTACATGATGAGTTATTTCTGTACTAAAATAAATAAAAAAAAATATATAATTTATTATTTCATCTTTACACTTTTGTATGTATTGATTTTCTTAGTTTTTTCACTAAGAGGAGCGATCATGAAATATAAATGGAAGAATTAAGGAGAATTATGAATCCAATTATTATCGGAATTGCCGGAGGAACAGGCTCAGGAAAAACATGTATTACTAATGCTATCCAAGAGTGCATCTCCGATCACATTACTGTAATTCCTCAAGATGCTTATTATAAGGACTTTTCTGACTTAAATTTCGAGCAGAAAAACGGTATTAATTATGACCATCCAAATGCAATTGACAGTGAATTACTCATAAATCACGTTCGAGCTCTTAAAGATTCAGTTCCCGTTAATCAACCTATTTATGATTTCAAAACTCATAGTAGGTTATCTGAAACAATAAAAGTTTATCCCAATTCTATAATTGCTATTGAGGGTATTCTTATCTTTGAGAATGAGGAGTTACGTAAACTTCTTGACATAAAAATCTATGTTGATACTGATTCTGATATTAGAATTTTGCGAAGAATTGAAAGAGATATGGCTGAACGTGGTAGATCATTAGATTCTATTATTACACGTTATAGAACAATGGTGCGTCCTATGCATATCAGATTTGTTGAACCTACTAAACGGTTTGCTGATATTATTGTTCCTGAAGGGGGACAGAATAAAATAGCCATTGATATGATTACTTCAAGATTGAAACATATTCTTGTTGAGAGGAAAAAATTATCTTATGAATAATTATATAGACTTACATATTCATACTACTGCCTCAGATGGTACTTACACGCTTTCTGAAGTATTAGATGGCTACTATCAAAAAGGATTTCGGACTATAGCTATTACAGACCATGACACTGTTGATGCTTTTCAAGATTTCCAACAAGACTATTATAAAGAGATGAGGGTTATCAAAGGTACTGAAGTCTCTTGTAGATATGCAGGTAGAGAGGTTCATATTCTTGGTTATGATATTGATTATACTAATGACCACTTGCTTAAACTCTTAAATGAGATTAAAAACTCAAGAATTATTAGAGCTAAAAGAATAATTTCAATCCTTCAGGAGAATAGTGTTGATATTGAATTCTCTGAGGTTCAGGAATTAGTTGGAAATGAAAATATCATTGGTAGGCCACATATTGCTCAAGCTTTAGTCAATAAAGGTATTGTATCTCATCAACAAAAAGCATTTGATAAATTTATAGGAGATACGGGATTTGCTTATGTTCCCAAGTTAGATATAGGACCAAAGGCTGTTATTGATGCAATTCATGCAGCAAATGGTTTTGCTATAATCGCTCATCCTTTCAAATCAATAAATATTGATGATATTCATTTTTTTAAAAAGAATGGTATTGATGGTGTTGAGACTTATTATTATGATCATTCCCCTTCACAAATTAAGAGGTTAGAGAATCTATGTAGAGACTTGAATCTCATAAACACTGGAGGAAGTGATTTCCATGGCTATGGGAAGAGGGAAGATATGGGTTGTTATCAAGGAAACATTAAAATCTTTGAAAATATAAATAAACTACTTAAACTTAAAATAGAGGTGAAATAATGCCTAACCAAAAGTTATATGATCCTGAGGCTTTGCTTAATATAAATCAGAAGAAAGGCTTACCTCGTTCATATTGTTTCAGTTTGCCGACTAGATTGACAATTCTAATTTTTGCCATCTTGGTATGCATTTATGCAGTATATTATCTGTTTACAAAAGTAGCAAATTCTCCAGATGCTACCATGTTAGCAAAATTTATACCTATTATAATATTTTTTGCAGGACTTAACACTGTATTTCAAAACCTGTTTAATATTCACAAACTAACGTTGACTCAAGATAAATTAATCACCAAAGCACTCATAGGAACAACCAGAGAAATACCATTTGAAGGTATTACCAAAATTGCTATGAGTAATAGTAAAAAAAGATATGTTATCATTACCTATATTGATTCGAATAATAAGAAAAGACAATATAATTTAATGTTAGTATTTAAAAATATGATGGAAATCCTAAATAGTATTGGAGAATTAGCAACTAATGCTAAGTATGATGACTTTATGAGTACAATAATTGTTAGTGCTGAACCTAATAAGGCTAAGGACTTCGAGGTTAAGAATGAAAAGTAATGTAACATTAATCGTGGCAATGGCTAAACATGGAGTTATTGGTAAAGAAAACAAGATGCCTTGGCACATTCCTGAAGAGTTAGAAAAGTTTAAAGAAATTACTTCTTCTCATAATGTGATAATGGGGAAGAATACCTATTATTCTATTGGTAAATTACTGCCTAATAGAGAGAACTATATATTATCTACTGATAGGAGTCTCAAGATTCCTAATGCTCATATTATTCATGGTTTTGGTGAAATGATGTTTGAGTTAATTGCCAAGCATGATGAAGATTTTTTTATTATTGGTGGTAAATCTGTGTTTGACCAATATTTTGCTTTAGCAGGTAGGCTTATCATCAGTGAAATCGATCTTGAAATTGAAGGCGATGTCTATTTTCCGGATTTTAATTTAGATAACTGGAAACTAGTTAAAGAAGAAACCATTAGCAACAAACAAAATATTAAGATACAACAGAAATTTTATGAAAGAGTTTATTACTAAATTTAAGATTATAATTTTATTTACTCTCCTTCTTGGGTTAGTTAACCCTCTTCATAGTAGAATTGTCTATAAAGATAATATGAAGTATGACTATGAAGCAAATAGATACTATTCTTCTAAAATTTATGATTTTTCTCAAGTTAAGGATATAAAAAAGAGAAAGAAGCTCTTTGTTGATTTCATGTCACTGATTATTGAAACAGAAAACAGAAATATTCTAATGAACAGGACTCGAGTTAAAGAGCTAAGTAAAAAAAAAACATTGACACAAGAAGAGCTTACTTTTATAAATAACATAGAAAAAGTTTATTTATTAGAAATGTCTGAGAAAAGAGAAGATATAAACTGGGATGAACTTCTAAATAGAGTTGATATCATACCTAAGGAATTAGCTATAACGCAATCAGCTATTGAATCAGGTTGGGGTACTTCAGTATTTGCCAAGAAAGCAAATAATATGTTCGGACACTGGACTTATAAGGTTGGAACAGGTATAGTACCTACTGAAAGGGATGAAGGAAAAACTCATGAGATAGCTATATTTAGTTCTATAAATGATTCAGTAGTGAAATATATGTTGAATTTAAATACTAATAGTGCTTATCGACAGCTTCGAAATATTCGAAGGGAGTTAAGAAAAAATAATTCTGAACTTGATGGTGAAATGCTGAGTACCGGATTATTAAATTATTCTGGTATAGGCCAACAATATGTTAAGATGATAAATTCAATCATGAAGGATATTTCTAAATATTGGAGAATTGATGATTAGAGAAGATAATAACTGGTTTTATTATAAAAAAATACTCAGTTGGATAGTCTATATTGGAATAACAATAGTTGGGATTTTCCTATTATATTTTATTGTTGAATATTTTTTTGAACAGACTTTTACATCTCGTGGAATACAGTATGAAACCTATAAAGGAGGATATACTAGTGAGCCTGGAACAGATCCTGGACCAGTAGATAAGAGTAAATGGACAAAGAAATCAGTAGATAGAAGTTGGAATGTACCAATATTTAGTCAGGGTTTTGTGCATCCTTTAGTTGCTTTAACAATAGCCTCAATCATAGTTATTGCGATCATAGGAGGAATTGTAGTATTTAGGGCTCAAACAAAGAACCCTCATCGATAATCATCTAATCATTTTTCGTAATACTTAACCTTACTAACACCATCTATCCTTTTTAAGCTTTGAATCAGCATTTTAATATTTTTGAAATGATGATTATCAAAGCTTATTTCATATAGAAAGTTGTTATTCTTAGTAGTAAAACTATTCTCTAAAATATCTATATTAAAATTATTGATTGTCTGGACAAGTTCAAAGAATACAGATTGGTTGTAATAACCTGAGATTTCAAATTTCTTTGGTTTTCTGGTAATTTTTTCTTTGTCCCACGATATCCTAAATATCCTATATGCCTCATTTTCTTTAATCTTAAGGAAATTCTTATTATGACAGTCGGTTCTATGAATAGTAATTCCTCTTCCACGAGTAACATATCCTACAATCTCATCTCCAGGGTGTGGATTGCAACACTTGGCAAAATTGACCATAAGATTATTGATGTCATCAAGGTAGATAGTATCCTGTAGATAATCAATATTCGATTCCTGAACTGTTTCAACCATCTCTTTTTTTAGTATTGGATTAGATTTTTCCTCTAAGTAGTTAATAATAGATGAAAAATCAAGTTTACCGTTACCTATATTGGCATAAAATTCTTGAATATTAGGAAATTTAAAATGATTAGCTAATTGCAAAATATCTGATTCTGTTTTGATTTTATAAGGACTTTTTCTTATTCTTTTGTCAAACAACTCCTTTCCGAGAACAATGGAATCAGCCATGAGTTTTCTTTTAAAATAAGACTTTATATTTGATTTTGCTTTAGCAGTCTTTACTAATCTTAGCCAATCATAGCTTGGATTAGCTCGGGGAGAGGAAATGATAGATACCATATCGCCATTTTTCAGTGTTGTTCTAAGAGGAACAAATTCAGAATTAACTTTTGCTCCAGTACAAGTCAAGCCAATTTCAGTATGTAGAGCAAAGGCAAAATCAATAGCAGTAGCATCCTTAGGGAGTTTAACATAATCTCCGCGTGGGGTTATTACTATAATCTCATCAGATAAGAATGTATTTTTGAAAGATTCAATGAAATCATCCTCTAAGTTAGATAGAGTTATGAAGGAACGAATCTTCTTAATCTGCTCTACAAACTTATTCTCCATATTAACATTATCATCTTTATATTTCCAATGAGCTGCGATGCCCTCTTCAGCTATAAGGTGCATGTCGTAGGTTCTTATCTGGAATTCAATTTTTTTAGCATCAGGACCAATTACTAATGTGTGTAAAGACTGATAATTGTTATCTTTTGGTTTAGAGATATAGTCTTTAAATCTATTATTTATTGGTTGGTAGAGAGAATGAATAATGCCTAAGATTCTATAACACAATTCAATTGATGTAGTTAAAATCCTAATAGCAATGAGGTCGTAAATCTCTTCATAGGATATATTTTTTCTGAGATGTTTTCGATAGACTGAATAATAGTCCTTGCTTCTTCCATGAATATCAAAATCAAAATCATTCTTACCTAATTCAAGAACGGTTTCTTTTATAACATTTTTGATATAAAGCTCTCTACTAAGGCTTTTTTCTTTAATCATTTTTTCAATAATGTCATACTCTTTTGGATTAAGAATTTTGAAGGACAGATTCTCAAGCTCACTCTTAATAACCGAAAGTCCAAATCTATTAGCAAGAGGAGCATATATTTCTAAGGTCTCTTGGGCGATAATTGCTTGCTTGTTAGCATCCATAAAGGAAATTGTTCTCATATTGTGTAGCCTGTCAGCCAATTTAATTAAGAGAACTCTAACATCTTTGAGGGTGAATAAGAGAAGCTTGCGGAAATTCTCAGCTTGTTTTATTATCTGGTTTCTTTTTTGAACATAGTGGTAGGTATCTAATTTAGTGACTCCTTCAACTAATCTGAATATTGTCTCTCCGAAATCTCTCTTAATGTCTGATTCAGTTAAATGTGTATCTTCCAAAGTGTCGTGAAGAATGGCTGCACAAATAGAATCAGTGTCTGAATTCATCTTTGCTAAGATTAAAGCAACATTCAGGGGATGAATTATATAATTCTCCCCTGATAATCTTTTTTGTTTGGTGTGTGCCTTTCCTGCAACTTCAATAGCTTTAGTAAATAAAGGAATATCTAAGTTAGGGATTAACTGAACAATCTCATCTACAATATTCTGAATACAAGGAGTTGCATGGCACATTTTATTATTTACCTACTTCATTAAAACTATTTTACGTGTTTGTTTATTTATTCCATTATCAGCTATAACAAAATATATTCCAGAAGACACTTTCTTTGTATCTAAGTCTTTTCCATTCCAAACAACAGTATGGAGGCCTTGTTCAGAAGGTAAATTCTCAATTACATTAACTTTCTGTCCTTTAATATTGTAGATTGAAATATTGGGGATTGGATTGCTTTTATTCTGAAAGAATCTAATATTAACTTCTGGGTTAAAAGGGTTGGGGTAACAAGTTAAAGTATTAATTATTTCTGAGACATCTTCATTAATTTCGTTATCAGTACTTGTTGGTAACTGGACAAAATCTATCCAGGCACAATCACTTCCTTCCTGATAAGAGAAATCTTTTTCGTAAACCCATTTAAATGTATTCACACCCGCTTGCACAGGAAATTCAACATAAGTCCAATCTATTTCTCCACTCCACAATCCCATTTGAACATCATTAACAAAGAAACTTAAGAAGTCATAACCACTTTCAGAAGAAACTTTATAATAGAAGGATATCATGGATTGCTGGGAAAATAATTCTAATTGAATATTGCTATAA
The DNA here is from genome assembly GCA_963692475.1 of Cloacimonadales bacterium (SeqCode). Taxonomy (GTDB): domain Bacteria; phylum Cloacimonadota; class Cloacimonadia; order Cloacimonadales; family JAFGVF01; genus JAEKNW01. The sequence goes on along the minus strand of OY829950.1, from coordinate 114,809 downwards.
CTTTCATTACCGATTGAAGCTGACTTCAGTGAGTAATTGCCATCATAGGCTTCACTATTACTACGAGCCCATGCTTGTTGAGAAGTTGAGAACCATTCTTCACTTAGTTCAGTCTCAAAACTTATTGCATTTGATTCAGCTAACTGAAAACTTAAGGGTTGAGAATCTGCAGTAACATTAATATTTTGGAAAATACTTTGGTAGCCAGAAGCTGATACAGTTAGATTATATGAGCCAGTATATAGTTCAGGAAATTGAAAATAACCACTTTCATTGCTGTTAACTTCATAAGTAGTTAAATCAGATAATACAATAGTTGCATCATCTATAGGATTTGCATCAACATCATAAACATAGCCTTCAAGAGAAGTTAATACTGAGTTCTCTAAAACTATATATAGGAAAGTGTTGGCATTATTTTCAACTGTTACATTCTCAATAACTTGAGACTCATAACCTTCAGCAGAAATTTTAACATCATATACTCCAGCAGATATTAGTCTATAAAAATCTCCATGAATAGAAGAGCTATAAACAAAAGAGTTATCTTGTTCAAGATCATGATTTAAGATTTCAACTTTTGCTATCACAGGATTTCCTAATTCATTAGTGACACTTCCTTGAATACCATAATTAACCTGTTTTAACCACTTAATCATGGATTGATAGTTATAATCCCAGTGAGCATTTAGTTGGTTCGCCGGCACAGTTTTATTAAAAGAAAGCTCAATAGTTATTTCTCGGCAATTTCTGTCATAAGTAAACCAATCCTGTCTATTGCCATAGGTTTGATACCATTGGTAACCATTAGTTATTCCATCTTCAAAATCTGTCATATATGGGGAAGGGGCATTCTCCTGGACAGTATCAGCATAAATCCTACTTACATATTGAAACCAATCATCATCAGGGTGTGTACGTGACCAGGTATCCCAAGGGTAGTTAACAACAACAGCTCCACTATGTGAATTAGATGACATCACAAAATTATGTTGAGAGGCGAAGTCCATCATAGCAATATTTTCTGGTTGCCAAACATTATCATCTGGATGTTGATTTCCTACCGGAACAGGAAAATTTCTGTTTAAATCAACCCCATTGGCATTGTAACGGGTTGCTCCATTAATGGTGTTATCGTTGTCAGTATATAAACCATCAGGATTAGAAAGAGGATTAATATAGATTTGTGTGTTATTAACAATATCTGTAATCTCTTGGTCAAGTCCGTAATTTTCTAATAAATAATCAATTAACCTTAAAAACAGTATGGAACAGACAATCTCATCACCATGCATTTGTCCAGAATAGAAGAACTTAGGCTCAGCTTCTTCTATAAGAGCATTGTCAGAAATTTTAGCTACTAATATTTCCCTATTATCGACAGAAGTGCCAATACTTTCAACAGTACAAAGGTCTGGATAATCAGTAGCAAAATCATTCATCATAGTAATATAAGTAGAATAACTGGGATAGGTGTCCCATTCTCTCATTTCAGATTTACTTTGAGCTACTTCGATGGGGAATTCTAAAGAAGGATTAGTTAGTATTTTGAAATTAGGATAGCTAAGAGTGACTTGGGCAAATTGTTTGGGATTAGCATAGGCATAGACAAATTGGTCGTCAAATTTATCTACTGAACATATTTCATTAAGTTCGTTAAGCATCTTATTATTTTGAAAGGGGACTTTAAAATAGTATTCAACGTATTTTTGAGCAAAAATGGTGTTAATCATTGTGAAAAGTAAAACTATCAATAAAGTAAATTTCTTTTCCATAGAGCGAGACTCCTCATTATTATCTTTCTTATAGCAATGATATTTTAGATAGGAAAGATGTCAATAGGAATATTGGAAAAGTAAGGGCGAATAATTATTCGCCCTCTTGAAGAAATACTATGTCTTGGAAATACCAAGTCACCCCTCTTTTTATCTTGCTTTTAGCACAAAGAGGGAAGTTAAGATCTAACTTCCAAAGTTTTTATTATTTGTCATAATCGGTTCTTTCTGTGTAATCTGCTTTCTATTCTCATTCTCCTGTTATTAGTCCCGAGTAAGTTTTCTATAAGTAATTCTCTTAGGGATTAAAGCTTTTTCGCCCAATCTCTGTAATTTATTCTCTTCATATTCTGAGAAGTTTCCATCAAACCATTTTACTTTAGAATCTCCTTCAAAAGCGAGAATATGGGTACAAATTCTATCTAAGAAGTATCTGTCATGGCTTATTACTACAGCACAACCAGCAAAATTCATTAAAGCATCTTCTAAGGCTCTAATAGTATTAATATCAAGATCATTAGTAGGTTCATCAAGTAGGAGAACATTGCCACCAGTTTGAAGTGTTAAGGCAAGATATGCTCTATTTTTTTCTCCACCAGATAAAACTTTAATCGGTTTACCATGTTCTTTAGCAGTGAAATTGAAACGTGACAAGTATTGTCTTACATTTATTTCTTTATCTCCTACCATCATAACATCTCTTCCATCTCCGATTAGTTCTAAAATAGTCTTATCTGAATCTATAATTCTGGCTTGATCTACATAAGATAATTTGACCGATTCACCTAATTTAAAACTACCTTTATCTGGTTGAATTGAGCCTGTTATCATATTGAAAAGAGTTGTTTTTCCTGCTCCATTAGCCCCTATAACTCCAATAATACCACCAGCAGGTAAATCAAATGTCAAGTCTTCATATAACAACTTTTCATCAAAACCTTTAGAAACAGCTTCAGCTTTAATTACATTAGTACCAAGCTTAGGACCTGATGGAATATAGAGTTGATCTGTAGCATTCTCTTTTTGGTATTCTTCAGAAGCCATCTTTTCATAATTAGTGATTCTTGCTTTACTCTTTGCATGGCGAGCTTTTGGACTGCTTCTAATCCACTCTAATTCTTGTAGAAGAGCCTTTTGTCTCTTTGATTCACCTTTAGCTTCTGTTGCTAATCTTTTTTGCTTTTGATCTAACCAAGATGAATAATTACCTTCCCAAGGAATGCCTTCTCCCCGGTCTAATTCTAAAATCCAGCCAGCTACATTATCCAAGAAATATCTATCATGCGTGATGGCTATAACAGTACCTTTATATCTTTGGAGGTGATGTTCTAACCAGAGAATAGTTTCGGCATCAAGATGGTTAGTAGGTTCGTCTAAGAGAAGAATATCTGGTTCTTGAAGCAATAATCTACATAAAGCTACACGACGTTTCTCTCCTCCTGAAATCACTCCACATTTTAGATTACTTGGTGGACATCTGAGTGCATCCATGGCAAGTTCTAACCTACTGTCTAAATCCCAAGCATTGCAAGCATCCAATTTATCTTGAACTTGACCTTGTTCTTTCAAGAGGGCATCCATCTCATCGTCAGTCATTGGTTCAGCAAATTTAAGATTTATCTCTTCAAATCTCTCTAACAAGGCAACGCTTTCAGCAGCTCCTTCTTTGACTATATCAAGAACAGTCTTTTCAGGGTCAAGTTGAGGGTCTTGTTCTAAATATCCAATAGTATAACCTTTGGACATCGCCACTTCACCAAGAAAATCCTTATCAATTCCAGCCATAATTTTTAATAGAGTACTTTTTCCAGAACCATTTAATCCAACAATTCCAATCTTTGCTCCATAATAAAAACCAAGATAAATATCTTTTAAAATCTGCTTATTATTATCAATTACTTTTCCTACTCTACTCATAGAATAGATTACTTTATGTTCTTCCATTTTAATTTCCTTTGTTTATATATTTATGATAAGTACCATAAATATTTTGATGAGAATTGAGTCTATTATTTTTTTTGTAATAATCTCAATATTATAAGCAAATCTTTTCATCTATGTTTTTTTTCAGATAACTAATGCTATTAATAGGAAATTTTCCGAAACTTCAAACCTCTTTAAGATAAAGTAAACTCGATAACTAACTAATTTGATTTGAAAAGAGAAAGTGCCTTTTATTAATGTCAAGAGATTAGTTCAGTAGTTCTCAGAAAGAAGGTTGTCATAGCGCTCTGGGAAGTCACTCAATTAAGCATTGGAATTATATGGAGACACTTATTGGGGCCAAACAAGTGGACTAAGAAGACTGAAAGAAGAGAATCAATAATTTCAGCTACACTCAATTTCCTTGGAAGACTATTTTAGCTGTCTTCATTTGCAAAATTTTTTGCAAATTCTTTACAACTTATGTATTTTTAGAGATGGAAATATTATGTTGAACCATATATAATATGTAGTTAATACTTTATTATTTCACTTTTTACATTTTTCTTTATATTTTTTATTGACTAAAACCTAAGACATTAATTATATATCTTTTAAATAAATATTATATAAACAAGGATTATTATGGCAAACAATAATGATAGAGAAAGAGCAGAGCTTCATAAGACTATTTGGAAAGTTGCTAACGATTTACGTGGTACCATTGATGGTTGGGATTTCAAGAACTATGTGCTAGGATTTCTCTTCTATCGCTTCATCTCAGAAAACTTAACTTCCTATATTAACAAGTTAGAATATGAAACAGGGAATGCAGATTTTGATTATGCTCAACTTTGCGATGACCAAGCAGAATTTGGTAGAGAAGAAACGGTTAAAGAAAAAGGCTTTTATATCTTACCTTCTCAACTATTTTCTAATATAAACAAGGGTGCTGATAAAGATCAAAACTTAAATGTTACCCTGACCAATATTTTTAAGAATATAGAAAACTCGGCTGTTGGTACTGCTAGTGAAGACTCCTTTAAAGGTTTATTTGATGACCTTGATGTTAATAGCAATAAACTAGGCTCCACTGTCGTTAAAAGAAACGAGCAATTAGTAAAATTACTCAAAGCTATAGGTCAACTACCTTTAAACAAGCAGGCTTCTTTCTCAGATAACAACATAGACCTCTTTGGCGATGCTTATGAATACCTAATGACTATGTATGCTTCATCTGCAGGTAAATCTGGTGGTGAATTCTTTACTCCCCAAGAAGTTTCTGAGCTCTTAGCCCGTATCACTCTCGTAGGTAAGAAGGTAGTAAATAAAGTCTATGACCCTGCCTGTGGTTCTGGTTCTCTTCTTCTTAAATTCGCTAAGGTCTTAGGTAAAGAAAATGTCCAACAAGGCTTCTACGGACAAGAGATAAATCTAATCACCTACAACCTCTGTCGTATTAATATGTTTCTCCATGATATAAACTATGAAAAGTTTGATATTGCTCATGGTAATACCTTAACTGACCCTCGTCACTGGGATGATGAACCCTTTGAAGCAATAGTTTCAAATCCACCTTATTCCACAAGATGGGACGGTAATGACAATCCTGTGTTAATCAACGACCCTCGCTTTGCTCCAGCTGGTATATTAGCTCCTAAAAGTAAAGCAGACCTTGCATTTACCATGCATATATTATCTTGGCTGGCTGTTAATGGTACAGCTGCTATTGTTGAATTCCCTGGTGTCTTATACCGTGGCGGTGCTGAGCAGAAGATAAGAAAATATCTGATAGATAATAACTATGTTGATACTGTTATTCAACTACCAGCAGACCTCTTCTTTGGTGTTACTATAGCTACCTGTATTATTGTCCTCAAAAAATCAAAGAGAGATAATTCTACCCTCTTTATAGATGCTACTAATGAGTTTTCTCGGGTGGGTAATAAGAATAAACTGCTTGATGAGAATATAGATAAAATCCTTAATGCCTTCAAAGATAGAAAAGATGCAAAACACTTTGCTAAGTTAGTTCATAATGAAAAAATAGCTAAGAATGAATATAATATAGCTGTTTCATCCTATGTAGAACAGAAAGATGAGAGAGAAGAGATAGATATTACTGAGCTTAATGCTAAAATTGAAAAGATAGTGGCAAGGCAGACTGAACTTAGAAGTCAGATTGATGCGATTGTGAAAGAACTTGAGAATTGAGAGTTGAGAATGGAGAAGTGAGAATTACTGGGAACGCTTGCATCTTGCAGGCAATAGAAAGACTCACACGAAGACACGAAGGAATGAAACTAGTTCCGCCACAAGCGGTGGCTAAATTGCCTTGGTGCCAATTTACTGAAGATATAACTGGCAAAAAATATATAAATAATATTAGAAAAACAAAAGAAAGACAGGTTAAACAATGACAGAAATAGAACTAAAAACTAATTTCATAGATAATATAAAAGGCATAATTACAAAAGCTCAAGAGAATGCTGTTAGATCAATAAGTGGCCACAAGGCAACCACAATTGCAAACATTCAGTGCCTGCAATATAAAATTCTACCTTTTCATTGTTAAACTGGGAAACAAGGAGTAATCTTTGATTTTAGAAGAAGATAGTCGTAAATATCGAATATATATTGATGAAACAGGAAATTCAGATTTAGAATCATCTAATAACCCAAATCATAGATACCTATCATTGACAGGTGTAATAGTTGATTTAGCTTTTGTTAGTGAAATGTTACATCCAAATGTCGAAAAGTTAAAAGTTAAGCATTTCAATTCCCATCCTGATGAACCTCTTATTTTACATAGAAAAGATATTGTTAAAAGATTGGGACCATACTCAATTCTGCAAGATAGAAAAAAAGAAGAACTTTTTAATGCAGATTTACTTGACCTTCTTAAAAGTTCTGACTATACTGTAATATCTGTTTTAATTGATAAGTTAGAACATGTTGAGCGTTATAATGTCTGGAAATATGATCCATATCATTATTGCCTAGAAGTACTAATTGAACGATATATATTTTTCTTAAAAGACATTGGTGCTGTTGGTGATGTTATGATTGAAAGTCGAGGAGGAAAAGAAGATATGCGGCTAAAGAAATCTTTCAGTAACTTATATGCATCTGGCAGTAATTATCTACCAGCAAGTCTATTTAGTAAGTTTTTAACTTCTAAACAATTAAAAGTTAAACCTAAATCTGCAAACATAGCAGGTCTCCAAATTGCAGATTTACTTGCACATCCATCTAGAAAGGAAATACTTAGGGATAGAGAAATTGGTAAAGAAGATACTTATACTTTCGGAAATGAAATTATAAAAATACTTAAAGAAAAGTATTATCATAAAAATGGGAAAATTACTGGTTATGGTAAAAAAATTTTACCATAAAAAAAGGCTCTAATAGAGCCCGATGATATTATCATCCACCTCCAGTTATCTGGATTAACTATAAAGTAATTATTAAATGATAACTGTCAAGTTATTTTTCAAAATTATTATATTTTAACAAAATTGATAAAAAGGAAATTATGAATAAAATAGAAGAATTGATTAATCAGCTTTGCCCTGAGGGGGTGGAGCATAGAAAATTAAAAAAGATTGCCAATAGTATTACTACTGGTAAACTTAATGCTAATGCTCAAATAGAAAATGGAATATACCCATTTTTCACTTGCGACTCAATACCATTTAGGATTAACACTTTTGCATTCGATACAGAAGCTATAATTGTCTCTGGTAATGGTAGCCAGGTAGGACATGTTAATTATTATAAAGGGAAATTTAATGCCTATCAAAGAACTTATGTTATATCAGACTTTATAGATGTAAATGTTCAATATATTTTACATTATTTAAAAGCATATTTGCGAGAGTATATATTTATAAATTCAAAAAGAGGATCTGTCCCGTATATAACAATGCCAATAATTGAAAATTTTAAAATCCCCATCCCCCCTCTACCCATCCAAGAAGAGATAGTAGCTATATTAGATAAATTTACTCAGCTAGAAGCGGAGCTAGAAGCGGAGCTAGAAGCCCGTAAGACGCAGTATGAGTACTACAGGGAAAAGTTGTTAACTTTTCCTGAATTGAGAATGGAGAATGGAGAAAGGAGAATTGAGTGGAAGACGCTGGGGGAATTATTTGATTTCAAAAATGGAATAAATAAAGGAAAAGAGCATTTTGGAACTGGTAATAGTATCATTAACTATACTGATGTATTCAACAATAGAAAAATATTCACAGTCAAAGGAAGAGTTGAGACCACACCTTCAGATATAAAAAGATACAACTGCGAAATAGGTGATGTTTTTTTTACAAGAACATCAGAAACTAAAGAAGAAATTGGATATACATCAGTACTTCTTTCAAACATACCTGATTGTGTTTTTAGCGGCTTTATTTTAAGAGCAAGACCTATTACTTCTCTCCTACTACCTGAATATTGCGCATATTGTTTTTCTTCTCATAAAGTAAGAAAAGATATCATAAGATATAGCAATATGACAACTAGAGTAACAACCACAGGTAAGAACTTGTCTAAAATCAAAATCCCCATTCCACCTCTAGCTGAGCAAAAGCGTATTGTAACCATATTAGATAAATTTGATGCTTTGGTTAATGATATATCTGTTGGCTTACCTGCTGAGATTGAGGCTAGGAGAAAGCAGTATGAGTACTTTAGGGAAAAGTTGTTAACTTTTCCTGAATTGAGAAGTGAGAAGTGAGAATGGAGAAGTGAGAATGGAGAAGTGAGAATGGAGAATGGAGAATTAAAGGAGGAGTATTATGGGGGAAAATATTGTAGCTGATAAAAGTAAGGCTTTTGCAATCAGAATTATTAAGTTTTATAAGTATCTTTGTACAGAGCATAAAGAGTTCATCATTTCCAAGCAAATCTTACGCAGTGGTACAAGTATCGGTGCTAATATCCGAGAAAGTCGCAATGCCCAGAGTAAGGCTGACTTTATTAACAAAATGAGCATAGCCTTAAAAGAAGCCGATGAGACTGCTTATTGGCTTGAAATACTTATCGAAAGTGAAACTATTTCAAATCAACAATTTGATTCATTATATAAAGATATAGATGAATTAATCTGTCTGCTAGTTAGCATAGTAAAAACTTCAAGGAGGAACAAATGAAAAAGAATCAAAACAATTCCAAATCTTCCAATTCTCAATCCTCAACTCTCAACTCTCAATCCTCAATTCTCAATTCTCAATCCTCAACTCTCAATTCTCAATCCTCAACTCTCAATTCTCAATCCTCAACTCTCAATTCTCAACCCTCAACTCTCAATTCTCACTTCTACAGGCCAATCGCGATTTCAGATGAGTCTACTGTCGTCGCAGAGTACATCCGTGATGAAGTAAGAGAAACAACTTATCAATCTGAGAATATGTTAGAAAAAGAGATGATAGACTTATTAATTCAGCAGGGTTATGAATATCTTAAGATTAATTCTGAAGCTGATTTAATAGCTAATTTACGTCAGCAGTTGGACAAGTTAAATAAGATTACCTTCACTGATGAAGAGTGGAAGAACTTCTTTGCTAAGACTATTTCAGCCAGTAATGATGGGATTATAGAGAAAACAGCCAGAATCCAAGAAGATCATATCCATACCATAGTACGAGAAGATGGCTCTACTAAAAACATTTATCTTATAGACAAGCAGAATATCCATAATAACAGTCTTCAAGTAATCAATCAATATGAAGTAGAAGGTAGTCATGCTAACAGATATGATGTCACTATTTTGATTAATGGTTTACCTATGATCCATATTGAGCTCAAAAGAAGAGGGGTTAATATTAGAGAAGCCTTTAATCAGATAGACAGATATCAGAGAGAAAGCTTTTGGGCAGATTCAGGTCTATTTGAATATATCCAGTTGTTTGTCATAAGTAACGGTACTTATACCAAATACTATAGCAATACGGTTAGAGATAGCCATTTAGCCGAAAGCCGTAAACAGGGAAGAAAGAAGACTACTTCTAACAGCTATGCTTTTACTTCTTGGTGGGCAGATGCTCAAAATAAAATAATAGCAGACTTAGAAGACTTTACTAAGACCTTCTTTGCCAAGCATACTATCCTTAACATAATAACTCGCTATTGTGTCTTCGATGTTGATAAAAAGCTCTTAGTAATGAGACCTTATCAGATAGCAGCAACCGAAGAGATACTTTCACGGATAGATATGGCTAATAATAATAAATTACTGGGTAAAATATCAGCTGGTGGTTATATCTGGCACACTACTGGATCAGGTAAGACTTTAACAAGTTTTAAAACAGCAATCCTGGCTAGTAAGTTAGATTATATAGATAAAGTTCTCTTTGTGGTAGATAGAAAAGATTTAGATTATCAGACCATGAGAGAGTATGAACGGTTTAAAAAAGGGGCAGCTAATTCTAATATCTCAACTGCTGTCCTCAAGAGACAGTTGGAAGATTCAACCTCTAACATTATTATTACTACAATTCAGAAGTTAAGTAGATTTGTAGAACGAGAGAAAAAGCATCCTGTCTATAACAAGCATGTAGTAATTATCTTTGATGAATGCCACAGAAGTCAATTTGGTGATATGCACACAGGCATTATTAAGTCTTTTAAGAAGTACCATCTCTTTGGTTTTACTGGAACTCCTATCTTTGCAGATAATGCGGTGGCAAATAGTAAGAATCCTCTTAGAGCAACAACTGAACAGGCTTTTGGCACAAAACTCCACACCTATAATATAGTGGATGCAATAAATGACAAAAATGTCTTACCTTTCAGGATAGATTATATTAATACTATGAAAAACTCTGGTCAAGCATCCAATGAACAAGTATCTGCAATAGACAAGAAGGGAGCTTTTTTAGACCCAAGACGGATTGCTAATAATGTCCAATATATCCTTGAACACTTTGCTCAGAAAACCAAGCAAGCTAGAAGCTATAAGTATTCAGTGGTAACAAATGTAGCTGATGTGGTAAAGAGTAAGAATAAAATAGAAGCTACTAGGGTAAGTCAACATACTATGGGCTTTAATTCTCTTTTTGCAACAGCTTCTATTGAAGCAGCTAAACGTTATTACTTAGAATTTGCCAAGCAACAAGCTGAATTACCTCAAGGGAAAAAACTAAAAGTTGGGATTATTTACTCTTTCTCTGCTAATGAAGAAGAACCTGATGGTTTGATTGGAGAAGAAGAATTTGAAACTGAAAGATTAGATCAGACTTCTAAAGATTTCCTAGACCTGGCAATTAAAGACTATAACACTATGTTTAAAACTACCTATGATGTATCTTCAGAGAAATTTCAAAATTACTATAAGGATTTATCCCTCCGCTTAAAAAATAGAGAAATTGATATAGTTATAGTAGTGGGTATGTTCTTAACTGGTTTCGATGCTACAACCCTCAACACCTTATGGGTAGATAAAAACTTACGAGCTCACGGACTGATTCAAGCATTTTCAAGAACAAACAGGATACTTAATTCAGTAAAGACTTATGGCAACATTGTTTCCTTTAGAAATTTAGAGAAAGAAACAAATGATGCCTTATCTCTCTTTGGTAATAAAAACGCTAAGGGTATAGTTCTTATGGAACCATATAGTCACTACTATGCTCGATATCAAGAAAAGATTCAAGCTCTAAGAGACTTAGTTTCCCCTGGTGAGACTATTATCGGTGAAGAGAAGGAGAAAGACTTTATTAACCTCTTTGGTAGCATCTTAAGATTAAAGAATATTTTAACTTCCTTTGATGATTTTGCTGGACATGAAATACTAAGTCATCGAGACTTCCAGGACTATCAAAGCTTATACTCCAGCCTCGAACAAGCTTACAGGAGTAAAACTGATGCTGAAAAAGAACTAATCAATGATGATATTGTCTTTGAAATTGAACTTATTAAACAAGTAGAAGTCAATGTTGATTATATCTTAATGCTGGTAGCTCAGTACTTGCAGAAAAAAGGTACTGGTCAAGATATTGAAATAAAAGAGACTATTAAAAGAGAGGTTTCTGCTAGTATAAGTTTGCGTAATAAGAAAGATCTGATTGAAGAGTTTGTAGATTCTGCTTCAGCTTCTAGAGAAGTTGATATTCAGTGGGAAGCCTATATTTTGCAAAAGAAGAAAGAAGAGCTGGAAACTATTATAGCTGAAGAAAATCTTAAAGCTCAAGAAACTAAGAAATTTGTTGAAAATGCTTTTAGAGATGGTGGAATCCCTGAAGCAGGAACTGCTATTACCAAGATACTACCTCCAACTTCAAGATTCAGCAAAGATAAGCTTCATTCTAAGAAGAAAAGAAGTGTTATAGATAAACTAAAAGTCTTCTTTGATAGGTTCTTTGGGATGGGGTAGCGTTCAACCTTTAAACCCAGACAGTGCAGTATACCTTTGTGATTAGCACTATATTCTTTTGCAAAGGAACTTATATAATTCTTACGCATAAATATATTGCGACTATAAAAATTTGACTTATTTATAATAAAAAGTATGATTAGCTGTCAATTTATGAAATATTGAGGTTTATCAACAGTCTGAATATATATTATACGCCTTTTATGGATGAAGACCCTGTGTCTCCCTCAAAGAAGGGTATTTTGCTAAAAGAAACTACATTCTTCTCAAAGCTCTACTAAGCCATTCATGTTAGACTCTTTGTAGAACTCAAATTCTAACACTTATCATATCTAACAAATTCATCAACTTCTCTTCTATAAGGTACTTCTTTAAATTCATTAGCATAACCTGATGCAATAGCACAAGAAATATGATGCCCATTAGGTATGTTAAAGTAAGATTTAATCTCATCTTTATTCATATCAGTTATCCAACATGTTGCCACGTTGTAAGCATAAGCAGCTAACATAAAATAAGTTGCAGCTATGTCTGCATCCTGTTCTAAGCGAATTGTTTTTGCGTCATCGGAGATTACTAATACTGTCATTGGTGCTTTTAAGATTGGATTTGATGCTCTACCTCTTATATTGGCTAACCATTCTAAATCGTCTTTAGCAGTGATAACTAAATAGTAATAGCTTTGACTATTGCGTGATGTTGGACTATATCTACAAAGTTCAAATATATTTTTTAAGACACTTTTTTCAACCTGCTTATTAAGGAATTCCCTGATAGAACGACGCTTAATGAGTGCATCAGAAAGGATTGCATAGTCTGATAGAGGATGAAGAAAGGTTTGAAATTCTATCTTTCTGCCTTCAGGATCACTAATATAAAAATGGTATATATTATATTTTTCATTAATTTGCAATTTCTGGGTTACCAAGCTTGCATACTTCTCATAAGCAGATTCGATAGTAGTTTTATTTTGATTAAATATAGTAATTATTCCTTCTGTTTCAGCTTCCACTGCTTGAAGAAAACCTATCAAGAGGTTTCCTTTTTTAAAGATATAGCAATTAGCTTGTTCTAACCAAACATCCATCTCTAAGGTAAAATGATAGAAATGATGAATAATATCTAATGACTGAGTTTTAAAAAATACAATTCCGGACATAAAGTCTCCTTTAATTAATCATTATCAGATTATCTCTTTGATATCTCCGTGTGAATAAGCATATAAGAGCTTCTTAAGGTCGGTGATTTGTTGTTTTAGTATTTTACCTGTATCAGTGTCTTTAACTCTAATTCTTTCATGTGAAGTTTCTAAAATAGATCTTTGAGAAACAATATCAATTTTCTGCTCAATAGCTTCATTCTTAGAAACAAATGGCTGATGGGCAGTTAACGTTAAACCATGAGAATTAGCAATCAAGGTATAGCCAGCAATACCAGTAACTTTTTGATATGCACGAGAGAAACCACCATCAATAACGATAAGCCGTCCATTTGCCTTAACGGGAGATTCTCCTTTAGAGGTCTTTACTGGTACATGACCATTAAAAATATGCGATGTAGATGGATTTAAGCCAAATTCTTCTAACAACATCTTACATGTTTTTTCATCATTTCGAAATTCATAATAAGGGTTTTTCTCTTCTACATGAGTCTCTGATTCTTTAATGAATAGTCTTTCAAAAGTTGCCATTTTCTTTTTCCCAAATAGGGGAGAATCAACTCCAGACCAGAGATACCACATAATATCTTCTCCATACTTCTTTGCTACTACATCTTTGCTCATATAACCTTGACGGACTATTCTATCAAACTTATCCATCAACTTCTTGCCAGTATATTCTTTACTTTGAATTGGCAGTTTCTTTAAAGAACCATCCTGATTCAAAAGAATACAACCATGAAAAAGTAAGTTGTTGTTATGAACTTTGTAAAGAGAACCCTTAGAATAAAGAAGTTGAATATGTCTTTTTAGTTTCTCATTTGTTGTAAAGGTCTCTTTTAATTGTTTAACAATAGCTTTTTCTTCTAAAGTTAGAGCATTAGGTTTTTTGGGGTCAATAGTAGGGAAATTACAACTTGTTAATTGATAAATTTTTCCATCTAACTTTATAGTCCCATTCTGATAATCTATCATCTCTAAAAGTAGTCGGTCATTCATATCAAATGCTGGTCTGCGTTTAATTAATTCAGCTTCTAATTTAAATTGGAGTATAGTAACAGCTTTAGAAATCTTTGCTAAGTTACAAGAATTCTCTGAAACATTTTCCTCTTTGGGCATAAATTCATCACATGGGTCATCTTTATAAGTATCCAAAGCGAATTTCCACAAGGGGCGTAAATTAATCCCATAACCATCTTCAATTGTATCTATGTTGCCATAACGGAATGAAATTCTTAATAAATTAGTAATACAGGCAAGAGAACCAGCACCTGCTCCCATCCACAAGATATCGTGATTGCCCCACTGAATATCAAAACTGTGATGAGAAGATAGCATATCCATGATTAAATGTGGGGAGGACCCCCTATCAAAAATATCACCTAAAATATGTAAATGATCAATAGAAAATCTCTGAATTAATTTGGAAATCTCTATTATGAAAGATTCTGCCCTTCTAAGTTCTATAATTGTTTTAATAATTTGATTATAATACTCGTGTTTATTTTCACCTTGCTCATTTAGAAGCTCATCGATTATGTAAGCAAACTCTTTTGGTAGTGCTTTTCTTACCTTAGAACGAGTATATTTTGATGCTGATTCTCTACATAATTGAATTAGTCTGAATAAGGTAACTGAATACCAATCATTAAGATTATTATCTTCTTCTCTTTTTCTCTGTAATATCTCTTCTGGATAGTAGATAAGAAAAGTGAGTTCATCCCTTTCATGGGTAGTTAGAGCTATTTCGAAAAGATTCTTTATTTTAGCTTTAATAACTCCAGAAGCATTTCTAATAACATGTTGGAAAGAATCATATTCACCATGGATATCTGATAAAAAATGCTCAGTTCCTTTTGGTAAATTTAGTATTGCTTGAAGATTAATTATTTCTGCGCTTGCAGTAGCTATTGTTGGGAATTTCTCTGAAAGCAATTTGAGAAAAGGAATTTCTGCAGGACTAATCTGTGAATTAGACATATTTACTCCTCAATTATTCTTATTATTTATATTACCATTATAAAAAAACGAATTATCTGAGCAAGCTATTTTTTCTTGACTGAAAATTAAGCAATTATAAATTAATAAATAGAGATTTTAAGGAGAGGATATGCCAAGAATATTAATCACAGGGATAAGTGGATTTGTTGGAAAAGAGACTGCTCGAGAAATACTTAAAAATGATGATAATGAGTTAGTAGGTTTAATTAGACCTAATACTGATAGGCAGAGAATAGTTGAATTTAAAGATAGAGTTGAATTTATTGAAAATGATCTTTGTGACTTAAATAATCTAAAAAAAGTATTGGAAAATCAGTCATTTGACATTATTGTTCATATTGGTGCTTTAAGAGGGGGGAGACCTGATGCTAAAGATAAATATTATTTAGCCAATGTCGAAGCCACTGCTGTCTTAGGTAATTATTGCTTAAAAAATCAAACTCGGTTGATATATTGCTCATCAGTTGGCGTTTTTGGAGCTATTCCTAAACATTTACCTGCAGATGAATCAACTGTTCGACAAGATGATAATTATTACCACTTTACAAAAATAAGAAGTGAAGCTATCTTAGATGAATTAAATAAGTTAGGTCTCGATTCTGTGATTATTCGCCCTGCCATAACCTATGGAGTTGGTGATTATGGCTTCCCTTACACATTATGTAAGTTAGTTGACAAGAAATTGATGCTCCTCTCTGATCACAAAGTAAAAATCCATCTAACTAATGTTCATTCTCTTGCTAAAGCTTTTGCTTTCTTTGTAAATAATAAATCCGGTTCTGGAAATAAATATATAATCGCAGATAGAAAACCTATTTTATTAAATGATTTAGTTCAACATATTTCGCAAAAAATTCATAATAGCCCTTATCCTAAAAATAGAACAATTTCCTCATTTTTCTTTTCTACAGGCAAAAAAATTGCTAAATCTCTAAAAAATGAGTTATTCGTTTCAAGATTTGAATTAATATCTCAAAGCTGGTATTATGATGTTGAAAGTGCTTACCAAGATATTCCCTTAGACGATATTGAAACACTTGAAAATTTTGATGATGTAATCAACTGGTATCAGGGTAGAAAATAATGGCTATACCAATTATTCACTTTTGGAAGAAATATTTCTCTAATCCAGATGAAGGTTTAGGTTCAAGTTACGAAAGAATAATTATTCATAATAGACTAATGGAAGTTATTTCTAAGTACAAAATTAATTCTGTATTGGAAGCACCTTCATTTGGTTTTACAGGTTTGTCAGGTATAAACTCAATGGGGTTTGCCAAAGCTGGAATAGATGTAACTATTGTTGACCATGACTCAGAAAGATTAAAACTAATAAATGAGCTTTGGAAAGATTCATCCCTTACACTAAACTCTCTATTTGTTGAGAATTATAATACTCTGAATTTCTCTGATAAAAGCTTTGATATGAGCTGGAATTTTTCAGCTCTTTGGTTTGTAAAAGACCTATCAATGTTCCTCTCAGAATTAGATAGAGTTACTGCTAAGATTATTGTTCTGGCAGTCCCTAATCGAAGTGGGATAGGATATATCAGCCAAAAATATCTGGGTAAAGATGATCTTAACAAATATCTCATTGAAGAAAATATCACTCATAAAAAATTCCACCCAATCATGACTGAATTAGGTTGGAAACAGGTCAAATGGGACTTCTTTGACTGCCCTCCTTGGCCAGATATTGGTATGGCTAAAGAGGACTTTCTCAGGAAGTTAAAGTTAGGTTTTTTAGTTAAAGAGAAAGAATATTTAGAAATAAAAGAACCACTAACTATTATAGATTATTGGCAAGATAAAGACACAACATTTTCTGTTAAAATGATGAAATACTATTGGTTGGAAAAATATGCTCCAAAGCTTTTTAAAAAAGTATGGGCACATCATAAATTTTATGTTTATAAAAGAAAATTGAGGTAAAAAAATGAAAAAAACAATATTTATTTACTTCTCCTACTCAGGAGATAATGATAAGTTATCTAATATATTGCAAAGAGAATTAGATTGTGAAGTTCTTAAATTAGAACCTGAAAAAGAGTATACTAACAGCAGTATTAAGATTCTTTTTCAAGGAGGAAATGAATCTATTCGCAAAAAAGCTCCGGAACTGAAACCTTACACTTTCGATCCTAATAAATATGATTTTATCATTTTTGGGACACCAGTCTGGGCTTGGACTTTTGCTCCTGTTTTGAGAAGTTTCGTTCAGAATAACTTAATATCTAACAAAAAAATAATTCTTACTTGTACTCATCGCGGTGGACCAGGTAAAACTATTGAAAATTTTAAAGAAATTCTTCCAAATAATCAAATTATCTTGTCTCGTGATATTCAAGCACCAATAGAAAACGATGATAAGATGAATCAATTAATTGAAGACATTAAATTAAATATTAAATATTATAAATAAAGCTTTTTTTTAGTAATTCTATATCATGAAATTAATAAAAATTGTTTTATGTCTTTAAAAAAAATTAATAATTTCTTGACATCTATTAAAATAATGTCGCAAATGGCACTTAAATTGAAAAATCCATAAACGGGGGAAAATTAATGAAGAATTATGACATGAAAAACATTCGAAATATAGCCTTTTTAGGTTCAAGTGGAGCTGGTAAAACTACCCTCGCAGAAAACTTATTATATACTACCAAAATGATAACTCGAATTGGTAAAGTTGATGATGGAAATACTGTCATGGATTTCGACCCTGAAGAGATTGATAAAAAAAATTCACTCTCATTAAGCTGTGGTTTCATCGACTATAAAAATAATAGGATTAATATCATCGATGCTCCTGGTACACCTGATTATATCGGAGACCAATTGTCTGTATTCCCTGCTGTAGAAACTGTATGTGTTGTAGCTAATGGTGCTGGTGGTTTTGAGGTTGGTTTGGAAAAGGCTTTAGAACAATTAGAAGGTTCTAACAAAGCTAGAGCTTTAATTATCAATAAATTAGATCAAGAACACTCTGATTTTAACAAAATTATCGAAACTATTGCTGAAAACGCAGGTGTTCACGCTACTCCATTTATCATTCCTATCGGTAGTGAAAGTGATTTTAAAGGTGTAGTGGATATTCTAAAAAATAAAGCTTATATCGATGGTAAAGTTGTTGATGTACCTGCTGACATGGCTGATGATATCGAAGAAAAAAGATTAGGTCTTATGGAAGCAGTTGCTGAATCTGATGAAGAACTTTTAGAAAAATTCTTTGAAGCTGGTGAGTTGACTCAGGAAGAGATGGTAGTTGGTGCTAAAATAGCAATTGCTAATGGCACAATTATGCCTGCTTTTGCTGTTTCTGCTACTTCTCAAGTTGGCTTAAATACACTCATCGATGCCATTATTGAATACTTGCCAAGTCCTAATGATATGGCTACTATGAGCGTTTTAGATAATGGAGAGAAAAAAGATTTCGTTTGTTCACCAGATGGAAAAATTTTAGGTTTTATCTTCAAAAACTATGCTGATCCTACTATGGGTGATATAGCTTATTTTAGAGTATATTCTGGTTCAATAGTTCCTGGTACAGATGTTTTTATTCCAGAAAAAGATAACAAAGATAAAATTGGTAACATCTATTATGCTCAAGGTAAGAATAGAATGGATGCTGGCGAAATTAAAGCTGGTGAAATTGGAGCTTTAGTTAAACTTAAATATGCAAGATCAATGGATTCAATTGTTGAAAATGGTTCTAATGTAAGATGCCATCCTGTTGTGTTCCCTGATGCAGTAATGTGGAAATCAATTGTTGGCGAATCTCAAAATGATGAAGATAAAATAGGCGTTGCAATTCAAAGATTGATGAATGAGGACCCAACTATTAATCTAAAGATTAACCCTGAAACTCATGAAAATATACTTTCAGGAACCAGTGAACAGCAACTTCTTCTTCTTCAAAAGAAGTTGAAAAATCGTTATAAGGTAAATGCTATTCTAAAAGCTCCAAGAATACCTTATCGTGAAACTATCACAGGTAAAACTGATGTTGAATACAAACATAAAAAACAATCAGGTGGTAAAGGTCAATATGGTCATGTCTTTATGAGAATTGGACCAAAAGGAAGAGGTGAAGGATATGAGTTTATCAATTCAATTGTTGGTGGTACTATTCCTTCAGGTTATATTCCCGCTGTAGAAAAAGGTATCAACGAAACAATGCTTGCAGGTATCATCGCAGGTTACCCTGTTGTTGATATTTATTGTGACTTATATTACGGTTCATACCATGATGTTGACTCTTCTGAAATGGCTTTCAAATTAGCTTCAACAATGGCTCTAAAAAATGGATTTGGCAAATGTAATCCAATCCTTTTAGAACCTATTCATACAATGAAAATCGAAATACCAACCGAATACATGGGTGATGTGATGGGTGATATTTCTACTCGTAGAGGAAAAATTGTAGGTATGGAACAAGAAGGAAGAAAGCAAATTCTTACTGCTGAGCTTCCACTTGCTGAAGTTTATAAGTACTTCCCAACCCTTAAATCTCTCACCCAAGGTAGAGGAAAATTCACTCAATCATTCTCTCATTATGAGAAAGTTCCTGCTGATGAAACTACAAAAATTATAGCTGAAGCTAATCAGGAACAAGAATAAATTGACAAAAAAGCAAATTGAAATTTTATTAACTTAAATAAGTTATAATACTCGAGCCGACTTATGAGTCGGCTCTTTTAAATCAAAATTAGAGAGGAATACCGATGTCTGGACATAATAAGTGGAGTTCAATTAAACATAAAAAAGGGGCTGCTGACGCTAAACGTGGAAAAGTATTTACTAAGTTAGGTAAAGAAATTGTTATTGCTGCTCGTATGGGTGGAGGAGATCCTGAAGCAAATCCTCGTTTAAGAACTGCAGTACTTGCTGCCCGTGCTCAAAACATGCCTAAAGATAATATCGAAAGAGCAATAAAAAGAGGTACAGGTGAACTTGAAGGTGCTGTTTATGAAGAAATTACATACGAAGGCTATGGCCACGGTGGAGTAGCAATATTGATAGACTGCACAACTGACAATAAAAATAGAACTGTTGCTGAAGTAAGACACACTTTAGGTAAGTACGGTGGTTCTATGGCAGAATCAGGTGCTGTTTCTTGGAACTTTGAGCAAAAAGGATTCTTTATGATTCCTGCTGAAGGTAAAGATGAAGATGAATTCATGATGGAAGCATTAGAAGCTGGTGCTGAAGATGTTAAATTAGAAGAAGACATGTTTGAAGTTTACACTCTTGCTTCTGATTTTCATACAGTTATGAAAAACTTTGAAGATGCAGGTTATGAACCTCAAGAACCAGCTTTAGTCAAAGTCCCTAAAACAACTGTTGACGCAGATGCAGTAGCAGAAAAACTAATGAGATTATTAGATCAACTTGATGATTTAGATGATACTCAAAAAGTATGGGCTAACTTCGAAATTTCAGATGAAGTGATGGAAAAACTAAATCAAGAATAAATGGTAATTATTGGCTTTGATCCAGGGACAAGATTCTGTGGATATGGTATTATTCAAGCTGATAAAAGAAAAGTTCTTGCAGCTGGGTGCGAAGTTATAAAATTAAACCCAAAAATGCATTTGAGTAGTAAATTAGCTGAATTATTCACAGCAATATCATCTGTTTTAGATGAGTACAAACCAGATATTGCTGTTGTAGAAACTATCTTTTATGGTAAGAATATTCAGTCTTCGATAACTTTAGCACATGCCAGAGGTGTTATTCTTCAGGCATGTGCTTTATCTAATATTAGAATATTTGAATACTCTCCAAGAGAAATAAAGAAAGCAGTTACTGGAAATGGCAATGCTAACAAAACGCAAGTCAGAGGGATGATTCAAAAGATAATCGGTTTAAAAGAAGAAATTAAATCAGAAGACGCTTCTGATGCTCTTTCAGTTGCTTATACTCACTTTAACAAAATGAAGTTTGGAAACCTTAATTTGATGGATGAGGGTTATGCAAAAGAGACATAAAGATAGGAAAAAGTATTTTCAGGAACAACTTGTAACTACTAGTAAATTTGTAATACCCTATTTAAATAAATTTATCAATACAGAGAATATTTCTGTTTTAGAGATTGGTTGTGGTGAAGGTGGTAATTTAGAACCTTTTCTTAAGTTAGGTTGCAAAGTTGTAGGAGTCGATTTAGCTCAAGATAAAATTGCAAATGGCAAAAGATATTTATCTGATTATATTGTAGATGGAAGGTGTCATTTAATCAATGATGATATCTTTAAAATAGAATCCTTAGGAGAGTTTGATTTGATTTTCTTTAGAGATGTAATTGAACATATTTCTAACCATAGGAAGCTTTTATCATTTACTTTTGAGCATTTAAAACCGAACGGAATAGCTTTTATTGCCTTTCCTCCTTGGCAGAACCCTTTTGGTGGTCATCAACAAATGCTTAACTCCTTTCTCTCAAAAATTCCCTTTATTCATTTACTTAATAGTAAGATTTACAGAAAATTATTACAAGCTACTGGGGAAAGTGAAGCAGTAATAAAGGAAATTATCGAACTCAATGATAGCAAGGTTACCGTAGAACACTTCTCTAATATTGTAAATAATTCTAATTTTACAATCAGGGATATTCAACTCTATTTTATTAACCCAAACTATGAAGTTAAATTTAATCTGAAGCCAATTATTCTCAATAAGCATATTGCGAAAATTCCCTATTTGAGAAATTTCCTAAGTACGACATGTTACGCAGTATTAAAAAAATGAGGAATTATAATGTTTAATTATTTGAAAGGTATTGTGGCTGAATTAACTCCACTATATTGTGTTATAGATTGTCATGGGGTAGGGTATGAAGTTGAAATACCTCTTAGTACTTATGAAAAGATTCGTTCTCATAGTGAAATAAAGCTATTAATTCATCATCATCAAAATGATGAGGGTGTAAGATTATTTGGTTTCTCTACTATTGAAGAAAAAGCTCTATTTCGCAAACTTATCTCAATATCAAGAGTAGGTCCCAAAATAGCTCTGTCTATGCTCTCAGCTCTACCTGCTTCAACAATTATAAATTGCATTCTGAGCGATGATTATTCTCTACTTTCTAAAATTCCTGGTTTAGGGAAAAAGACTGCTCAAAGATTAATTATTGAACTAAAAGATAAACTTGGTGATATTGAGATTAAAGGTCAAGAAATTAGTTCACCGCAGCTTAATGATGTAGCTAAAGAAGCTGAAAGTGCTTTACTAACTTTAGGTTATAAACCCTTTGATATTAGAAAAGCTTTTCAGACTATCATATCATCTGAACCTCAAATCGGAGTTGAGGATTTGATCAAAAAAAGTATTAGGAATTTATACAAAAAGGGTTAAAAATGTTAGAAAGAAAAACAGCTTATAAAGTCATATTTAAAGTTCTCAAAGATAATGAAATGTCTTCCAGCTTGCTTAGCAATGAAGCAAATAAAATAAAGAAAAATAATGGTAATCATGAGTTCTTTTATACTTTGGTTAAGGGCGTAATAAAAAGAAAACTCTATTTGGAATATATTAGTCAACAGCTTACTGATGAAAAGAAGTTTGCTAAAACTGATCTTAAAATAAAGATATTATTATACTTAGGGCTATTTCAAATTATTTATCTTGATAGTGTACCTGAACATTCAGCCGTAGATACTACTGTTGAATTAGCGAAAGAACTATTTAGTCAAAATACTGCAGATTTCATCAATGCTGTTTTGAGGAACTACTTGAGAAGTCCTAAAATCAGTTTTCCTAAAGATGATGTTTCAAGAATATCAATCGAGCATTCATATCCTAAAGACCTGATTGAAAAATGGATACCTATATTTGGCATTGAGGATACAGAGTATCTGGCAATGTATTTTAATGAATTTCCTGAAATCAATATCAGAGTTAATAATACTGCGACTTCTATTGATAAATTAACTCCATATCTTGAAAAGAGAGGAGTTACTTTAAAGACTTATCCGGGGGTGCCTAATGTTTATAAAGCAGACAAAGCTCAGATTATTTTAGATGATGTAGCTTTCTCAGAAGGTTATTATTCAATTCAAGATGCAGCTGCCGCATTAGTTGTTGACCTAGTTGCTCCTGAAGAAGATGAAAATATCTTGGATATGTTTGCTGGTCCAGGAGGAAAAACGACATATATGGCTGAACTTATGAAAAATACTGGGCAAATCATTGCTATTGATAAATATCCTAAGAAGATTAAGCTAATTAAACAAGCAATGGAGAGACTTCAATTGTCTAACCTCAAGTTAATAACTCAAGATGCTCTTAAATATGGACCAATTGCTCCTGCCTACGATAAAGTACTGTTAGATGTACCATGTTCTGGTTGGGGCGTTTTGGGTAAAAAATCAGAGTTAAGATGGCAGTCTCATCAAAAATATAATGAACTTCTCAAAATTCAGTCTAGTGCTCTTAATTATGCATCAAAATTTGTTAGACTTAATGGTTTTATAATTTATTCTACTTGTACTATGAATCCTATGGAAAACGAGGAGCAAATAGAGAAATTTTTAAGTAAGCATTCAAATTTTGAATTAGTATCTGCAGATAACTTTGTTGATAAAATTTATACTGATAATCAATATCTCAAGACTATTCCACACAAACATCAAATGGATGGTTCCTTCGGGGCTAAATTGAAGAGGTTAAGCTAAAAAGTTATGAAGAATTTAAAAGCATTTGGAATTTCAGTTATCTTGTTTATAATATTTGTATGGATAGTTCTTCTTGTTACTACGAAAATTGTTATTCCAGTGAAGCTGGATATTGGAAAATCTCTTATAACTCCTAATGTTGTTAATATGGAGTTAAGCGAAGCTAAGCAAATATTAAGAAAAGCTGGTTTTGCTTTTCAAGATTCTCTTGCTATTGAGTGGGTAACAAGTCCAAATTATCCTGATAGAACAGTTATTTCTCAGACCCCTGTAGCTAATAAAATAGTTAAAAACAATAATCGTGTTAGATTAGAAGTAAGTACTGGTGGTAAACAAGTAAATATTCCATTAGTTTTAGAGGATAATGCTATCAATGCAAGTTCTAAGATAAAACAGTTAGGTTTAGAAGTAGTATTTGTTAGAAAGAATTATGGACTTTTTGAACAAAATACAGTAGTTAAAGTTGAACCTGAAGTTGGTTCAAAGGTGTTAAAGGGAAGTAAAGTTATTCTTTATATTGAATCTGAGTATGAAGACCAAGTATTAGAGGACCAAGTCTTAGAAAATGAGAAAAGTGACAATGAATCTTCTCAGATTTCAACAGAAGATAAGGATTCTAATGAAATTGAAATGATTGATCATTCAAGTTTAGAAGAGATATTAAACAATAATTAGTTTTTTAATTTTAAAACTTATTTAAAGGTATGATAATATGAAACGTTTTTTACTTATATTTTTTGTGATTGTAATTAGCAGTGCCTTTAGTCAAGAATTGCCCTTGGAACTTTTTGATGGTGTTGAAAATTGTTATGTAAAAACTCATAGAATCTTACCTGAATATGATCTACAGAGAACATATATCACAACAAAGAGTTATTATGAATTTGATACTGAGGGTCGAGTTAAAGAAATTACTAAATATGGTGGAAACAATTCTTATCAAGGTTATTATACTTTTACATATTCAGATACTTTAGATGTAAGAACTTTTTATAGCACACATAATGTTATTACTGAGCGTTTTACTACTGAGTACCTAAATGAAATTGGAGATAAAGAGGAGACACTTTATTCTTGGGGTGGGAAACTTCTAAGAAGAACAATTTCTACAACTATTCCTGGGAAACATGAAACTAAATACGAGTATTATAATGATGCTGGTTATCCTCTTTATTCTGATGTCAAAGTCAAGTTTCCTGATGGGAGAGTAGAACTTATTGTGACTAATGATTATGATGGTTATCCAGTCTATTATGATTATTTCATTTATGATGATAACAAGAGGTTAGATTCTCAGAGGAAAGTGGACTACTTAGATTCCTTAGTTACTGTTGTTGAGTATGATTATAATGAAATAGGAAAATTAATTAAGAAAGCTACAATTGATTTTAAAACTAATAGTTCTGTAGTTGAGAATTTTGTTTATGATTTAATGGGAAGGTTAACATTAGAAACTATATATGAAAAATCTCAAGATTTTGGTGGTATTGAAGAGTTAGTAATGAAACGAGAAATTTTTTATGAAAACTATCAAGAAATTGATGATGATTTCCATAAAGGTGATGAATCTTGGGATAATTTGCAGGTAAGCTTAAAAGAAAAAGCTGATCGTGATGCCCGTAATTTGGCTAAATTAAAAGCAAAATCTGACAGAGAAAAAGAAAAAGCCGAAAGGATTAAGAAAGCTCAAGAAGATAAAGAGATGATGCTATTAGAAGAAAGAGATATCTATAAAGTAGAAGAAATAGAAGCTGAAAAAGATAAAGAAAAAACAAAAAAAACTCAAGAATAGGATTATTATTTAAGCAAAAGTGATATTTTTTAGTGAAGCATTACTAATATAGACTATTTATTGCGGCTCAAGTTCAAGTCTGGTGGAAATTTCATAAATAAACCACATCTTTTAGAATTTTCTGTTAACATCCGACATTAAGTCTTTTTGTTCTTGGCAAAGCTAATCCTACATTATCTGCTTTATGTCGGATAGTGTCAAGTACCAATATAGTGGACACCTTTTTTATGTATCCTGAGTCATGTATCTCTTTTGAAAAATGAGACATTTACTCATACTTTTGAGTTCTGTTGTCGACTCCATTTTGCATTCGTAATTTATTCGCATTTTTCAAAAGAAAATACATTCAGCTGTGTATCTGTTCATCATCTGGTAACCTCTTTTAATGATTTGCAAAATCATTTGGAGTAAAATACCCTAAACTTTTGTGAAGTCTCTGAGAGTTATAGATCATTACTGCATCTTTAGTAGCTTTTTTAAGACTTTCCATAGTGCTAAATGTCCGTTTTAATCCAAATTCATGCTTCATTGTACAATTTATCCTTTCAGCAATAGGGTTGTCATAGCATTTGCCATCACCAGTCATACTAATCTTTATACCATGCTGTTTCAGAAGGTTAATAGTCTCATTACTTGTATATTGAGAACCATGATCTGAGTGGTGAATAAGATCGTTAGTATTATTAACATGTTTTAGCTGTCTTTTTAACATCTTTATATGGTTATTAGTCAGCATATTAGAGGAAACTTCATAATCCAATATCTGTCTGGTATGCATATCACTTAGCAAAAACAAATAGTAAAATCCTTTGTCTTTAGAAATATAGGTAATATCAGTTACCCATACTTGATTTTTTCTCTCTACTATCATATTTTTAATTAAATTAGGATATACTTTACTACCATCTGATATTGAAGTTTTGCAAAACTTTTTCTTTTTCCTTATTAACATATTTTGGTCTTTAAGAAGGTCATTAAGGTGCTTTTTTCCAATCTTTAGACCATCATTCTCCAGCATTTTCCATAATTTAACAGTGCCAACATAAGGCTGTGTTTCTTTGTACTGTTTCACTTTGGAGAGACACTGCAAGTCATTATGAGCGATGTGGAAGGCACTTTGAAGATATTTATAGTAACCTGACTTTGAAACATTTAATATTGAACACATATGTTTTATTCCTGATCTTTTAAAAGCCTTGATACTAAGATCTTTTGAGACTCTTTCGAGAAACCTGAATTTATGTTTTTTTTTAAATCAATACCTTTCTCTTCAGCCATAAACTTAATATACTTTTCAAGGATTTCGTTTGAGAACTGGCTATCCTCTAAAGCCCGTTTTAACTGCTTATTTTCCTTTTTTAAAAGGTCTGCTTCTCTAGTTTCACGTTCTGTCATAATCATCACCTTTTTCCCTATTTTGTCGTTCATTCCATAACTCGCTAACCATCTACTTACGGTACTTTCTGAAACATTATATATTCTACTAGATTCAGCTTGAGTTAAATCTCCTTGCTCAATCTCGTCAACAATTTTCATTTTAAAGGCTTCACTGTAGATTCTTTGCATTTTCGGTACCGTACTTTTTTTCTTTAACATGTCTTGCTCCTAGTTTAATATTTACTAGTCCACTTATATGGGACGACACATAGTCTATTGGGTGTCTATTAGGTGTTTATTAGGCATCTATAAGCCATCCACTAAGCTGAGAACTAACAGACACATGATAGTGAAGAGATATTAGTTCAATACATATAATATGATCCTTTAGAAAAGAACAATGCATTAAGTAAAGGACATGCCTGCTTACTATTGTTATAAATTCTATTATTAGAGTCTTATTTTCAAGCAAAACTTATTATAAACAGTAAATTAAAACTCGTAACTTTCTATTATACAATGAATATACTATAATAAAAGTCTCTTTATTATCACTATACTTGAACTTGATCCTTTTTTGCTATTGATAAACTTCTATTCAAGGGGCAAACTATAATAATACAATTGAGCAACACTATTTAGTCTAATGCTTTTTTTACTAAAGTAATACTTGACCTTTATAGCACTTTTTATAATTTACCTCAAAGAGGTTTCTATGAATTTATTTAAAAAAAGATTAATTATTGTTTTATTACTATGTATAAATGTTATATTAACTGCACACCCACATTTATTTGCAGGGGTAGATATTGACTATGATATTACTAGCAATGATACTTTAGTCATTACCCAAAGATGGATGTTTGATGATTTAACTAGCATGATAATTTTAGAAGATTTTGACTGTAATTGTGATGATGAAATCAATGATATTGAGTTAAAAGAGCTAAAGGAAAGTGTCATACCAGGAATAAAAGAGAAAAGTTTTTATACTGATTTAGAGGTCAACGATGTTAAGATTATTGCTGATGAGATATATAACTTTTCTGTAGGTACTCAGGATATTTATGTATTTTATAAATTTGATATTAGACTTCCCTTAACATTAGATGAAACTGAGCAAATTATAAAGATTAATATATATGACAGAGAGTTTTATACTAAGTTTTTTGTTAATGCTGATTCTGGATTAAAAGTTATCAAGCCTGAGGGAGTGTCTCACTCTTTGGAAGTGTATGAGAATCCTGAAAAATCTTATTATTTTGGTCAGCTAAGTCCTTTAGAAGTTAAATTAACTCTTAAAAAGGATTCTTAAATGAAAAATCTTTTAATATTGACTTTATTAGTTATCACTTTATCACTAAATGGACAGTTTAACAGTCAGAGAGATAACAACAATCAAGATAAGAAAAGCACTACTCATGACAAAGTTGAAAATACTAATATAACTAAGCAGAGCTTATTAGAAAGAAATTCAGAAACTCAAAAAGATTTGAGACAGAAATTATCTGCAACCCTCCGAGATTTTAAAAGTAACAAAAGCAGTAAAGTACTTTTTATTGCTCTTGGATTGGCTTTTCTGTATGGTATTGTTCATTCAATTGGACCTGGTCATGGTAAGGTATTTTTGGTAAGTCAAGTTATTGGTTCAGAAGTTAAATATAGTTCAATAGTTGGATCAAGTATTCTTTTTGCTTTTTTACATTCTTTATCTGGTTTGACTTTAGTAGCAATACTTAAGATTCTGAGTATGAGTCTTTTTCGAGAATCTGCAAAGTTTTCTATTATAGCTCAAAATATCTCTTTTGCAATATTGATCGTTTTGGGTATATCTATGTTCTCGAAAGCGATTTTAAAAAAGAATGATTATCATCATAAACATAAAAGTAGTAATTTATTTATTACTGCCTTGATGATTGGATTTGTTCCTTGTCCTGGTTCTATAATAATAGCTGTTTATGCTATGAAAATGGGGGTATATTCAACTGGTGTGTTAATGGTATTGGCTATGGCTTTGGGTATGGCTTTCACCTTAATTCTCTTGAATAGCCTAACTCTTTATGTAAAATCATTAGCCACTATAAATATTTCTAAGCAAGATACTATTAACAAGTACTCGAGAATAATGACAATGATAGGTTCTTCTTTCATAATAATTATGGGAACTATTTTTTTGATCTCAAATCTTACAAATTAGAAGATAAATATCAATTTGTTACATAAATACTTGACGAAATAATCAATCTAAATGTTAATGATAAAAAATAATAAAGGTTTGTAATGCAAATATTTAAAAAACTGATTGAAGATTACAAAAAAAGATATAACATTATAATAGGTGGAAGGTTATCTATAGAAATTATTCTCCTGATAATTACCCTTTTCCAAATATTTAATGTTGCCTATAATATAATAGAAGGCCATCAATTAGAATTATTCTATACAGCTCTAACGCTCAGGGTAACTGGAGCTTTATTAATTCTCTATATAATCTTTACTGCTAAAGAAAGATTTCTTAATAACCATCAGGCTGCTAAATTGATAGATAAGATCAATAATGATAAAGATGATACCTTTCTTTCTACTTTAGAGCTTCTTAATGCAGAAAAGGAAGAAAATCCTAACCCATTTATTAATAAGATTATTGAAAGATGTGACCAAAAAGTTGATTCTACATCTTTAGTTTATCCTTCCTTATTCCCTAAAAAAACAATCTTTTTTTATGTTTTTCTCTTATTAGGGAATATAATAATCTTTACTTTATTTGCCTCCAACTTCAAAGATAGCTGGCAATCTTTCTATCTAAATTCAATGCCGAAACAAGTAATTGATTATTCAATCTTGTTTTCTCCAGGAGACACAACTTTGGTCTCAAACCAAGATGTTTCTGTTAAAGTTTTGAACTATAACTCTCAGTTTGATTATCAACTCAGTATTAAAAGAGATGAGAAATGGCGCAATATACCCTTAACTTCTGATACTTATACTTTTGAAAAATTAGATTACTCCTTAGAATATTATATAACGAATAATAATGCTAAAACTAAGATTAGTAAGATAACGGTATATGAGCAGTTGGCTGTAAATGAAATAAAAGTCATTTATGAATACCCTCCTTACACAAGATTGGATTCTGAACAAGATACTTTAATGTTAGGTAATATTGGAGCGATTGAAGGTACCAAGGTAAAACTTTTAATTACAGCAAATAGTGATATCAAAGATGCTTGGATGATTTATTTAAATGAGAATTCACTAAAAGGTGAGAGTGTTGGTTCAAATGTATCTCTATTTGATTTTACCTTAAAGAATTCTACTAATTATAGTTTTAAAATTGTTAATAACTTCGAGGATGAATATATTTCTCCTCAGAAAAGTATTACTGTATTTCCAGATTTAAAACCTGAGATACTTCTAAGTGATTACCCACCAAATGGGAAAATGGATAAAAATCAAGTTATTCCTCTCACCATCAAGTTAAGTGATGATTATGGATTGCAAAATCTGAGACTTTACTATGAAATTAATTCAACGATTAAGGTTGATTCTCTGCTTTTTTCTTCCATAAATAACAAGATTTATAATTATTCTATGCGATTAGATTTATCAAAATATAGTATGTTTCCTGGAGATGAAGTTACTTTATGGGCAACAGTCGAAGATAACCTTGGAAAGAAACATAGAGTCGAAAGTGATAAAGTGACACTTAGATTGCCTACTCTTCAAGAGATTTTCCAAGAAATAGAGCAAGTTGAAAATCAACAAAATGAGCTAATGACTAAAACTTTGAAAGAGTCCGATGTTCTTCAAGAAGAATTTGAGAAGAAACGCCGTGAATTACTTAAGAAAGATGAGTTAGAGTGGCAAGATAAAGAAGAAGTTAAAAACATGGTCTCTCAGCAGGAGCAACTTTCTCAAAACGTTGAAAAGTCAATTGAGAAAATGCAAGAGATGATCCAAGAAGCTACAAAGAATGAAGCCTTAACCCAAGAAACTTTGCAAAAAATGGACAAGATTAAAGAGCTGATGGAAGATATAAACTCTTCGGAAATGCAGGAATTGATGCAGAAAATGAAAGAAAAGATGTCAGATCTTAGCAAAGAAGATTTCAAACAAGCTTTGGAAGAAATGAAATTTTCCATGGAAGAGTTTAATGAGAAATTAGAACAGACACTTAAGATGTTAGAGCAATTAAAGAAAAATCAGTCTTTAGAAAAAATGCTTGGATTAACTGAAGAGATGAAAGAAATGCAAGAAAAATTGTTAGAGAAGAGTGATTCAAGTAATGATGGTTCTGAGTTAGCTAAGGAACAAAATGATATAAAAGATAAACTATCAGATATTCAAAAAGAGATGGAGAAACTTTCTGATATGCTGAATTCACCTTCTGATAAACCAGTTAAAGATGAACTAAGCAAGATGCAGAGTGAGATTGATATGGAACAAATGGCTCAGCAAATGGAAAATATCTCGGAACAAATGCAGAATAACGAAAGTAGTAATACTAAAAAATCACAAGAGCAGATGCTGTCCAAAATGGAACAGATGTCACAATCTATGATGAGCATGCAGAGTATGATGAACAGCATTAAGAGTAAAGAGGCTGAAGAGGCAAAGGATAGATTAATTAAAGAACTACTCTTTTATACCCAAGAACACAGGAATCTGTTTATTGAAATGGACAAAGACCCTTTTATAATTTTCGAGAAAATAATTTCCCAACACGAGATGTTGAATACCTCTTTAAGAAAGTTCTTTTCTATTCCAGAGGTAATGCTATCTTTAAATCCTAAATTTATGTTAGATTTATCCAATACAATGACAGGATATAATAAATTCTTTCTTGATGTTAGTGATAATAAGGTCTATACAGCCAAGAATAATATGACAGAGATTCAATCTGGACTTAACTCCATGATATTCTCCTTACTTTTAGAAGATAATAATCAACAGGGTGGTGGTTCTGGAGCTATGCAAGACTTTATGCAACAGATGCAACAGATGGGACAGCAACAGATGGCAATGAATATGTTAGCCCAGCAAATGATGCAACAATTAGGACAAGGTAAACCTCAGATATCAAATGAAATGAGAGGTCAGATGAGACAGATGTCAGCAGATGAGAATAGAATTGCCGAAAATATTAAAAGAATGATTCAGACTAATCCTCAAGCCCAAAAACAAGCTTCAGGTTTAAATCGTCTTGTTGAGGAATTAGAGGCTGTTTCTAACAAGCTACGTTTCAATAAGATGGATCAAGAGCTTTTAAAACAACAAGAAAATATTCTTTCACGAATGTTAGAAGCTACTAAATCTATCAATAAAAAAGACCAGAGTCAAAAGAGAAAAGGGGAAGAAGCTGAAGATAAATTATGGGATACTCCAGAAGATATTGAGATGAGATTTAAGGAACTAGAAAATAATGCTTTACTTGAAGAAGAGTATCGCAATTATTCTAAAGAATATCAAAAGATAATTTTAGAATATCTAAAAAGGCTAAATAGGAACTAATATGAAAGCTAAACTAATTTTACTCATTACAATATATTTTCTCAGTACATGCTTATTTGCTCAATATAACGAAAAACAGATTCTATTGAAGAATGCTTCTGATATGACAAAAGTGCGAAAGTACAGTTTAGCCGAAGAAATCTATAGTGAGGCATTGACTAAATTCCCCAACGATGTTGAGGTAATAACAGAACTTATAGAACATTATATCAGAACTAACAATTCTGAAAAGGGAACAGATTTATACAAAACAAAAGGTGATTTATTACCTAAATCTAAGGGTACTCAATACCAGATAACTTTTTCACTTTTGGACAAGAATTATGAAATAGCTTTAGCGAAAGCATTAGAGTACTTAAAAGTAAATAATTCTGAGACAGAATATAAAACTTTTGGTTCTCTCTTTCAGAGGTATCGAGCCTATAGTGAAGCTACTCAAATTTTCTTGTCTGGCGATAAGCTCTATACCAAGAAATTTTCCATTGACATAGCAGAGTCCTATTACTATGAAAGGGATTATGACGAAGCAATTAAATACTATTTATCTGCATTAGAGAATAATGTAGGTAGTAAAAGCTTAGGTAACTCACGTATTAGTAATATAATTAAAGTCTCTCCAAACTCAATATTAACTCTAATAGATTATTTTGGAACCGACAGTGATAAACTACGAATTAGTAAAGATAATCTGTCCATTATTAATATTTACGTTGATGCTCTTTTAAATACTGGAAGAGACGATATAGCCTTTTCTATTTTAGAAAAATATCAATCAAAAGATGTTTATACTAAGGCTGAGCAGTTTAGAAGGATTAAAAAGTATAATATTAGTAAAAAGTTGTATCAGTTAACTTTGGAAAAAGAAGATGATTTAAACTCTTATTATAGATATTTATTTAATTTTGCTAATATGCGTTTTGAAAGTGGAGCTTATGTCGAAGCAGATTCTTTAATTGATAATATCATACTTGTTGAAAGCAATAAGAGATTTAAGGCTAATGTTATGTTTGAGAGTTACCTTCTGAAAGCTGAAATAACTCATCGGAATAAAAATATGTCTAATCAATATGAGAAACTATTAAAAAAAGCTGAAGAATATGCTAATAATAGTAATCAAAAAAAGATTCTAAAGGCGAAATTTAGTTACTACAAAATTTTAACCTTAGATTTTCCTCAAGCAAAGAGATATTTGGATGAATTAGGACGTTTGGCTTCTAATGATAATTACTATTTTAACTATTATCTTTATGAAGTCTTTCAAGCTGGTAAAAGTGCAGATTCTCTAGCTACTGAGTTAATTATTCTTGCTCCTGAATCAGATTTTACAATTGAAATGTTAGAACTAAAGTATATTTTAAAGTCATTAAACCAAAAAGATAAAAATCTTTTTCTTGACGCCTATAGAAAAGAAAAACTATTTTCAATAGAGGATGCAGATTCTCTTTATCAAGAAATTTATAAATCAACGAAAAATGAGTATTTTTTGATTAAAAATGCCCTAATCAATAAAGCTAATAATAATATCCAAAGGAGTAGAGAATTGCTGAGCTATAATTTTAATGATACTTTCTGTCATGATTTTGCCGCCTTACAATTGGTTTTATTGGAAGATGATAATTCTCAAATAGCTAAGGATATGGCTCGTAACTTTTTAACTCAATATCCTAATAGTAGCTTTGCAGCTCAAATTAGGCAGATATTAATGATAAATCAAAATAATTAACTGTAGGAAAACATGGAAATAATTAAAACCGAAAATCTTATAAAAACATATAATATGGGAAAAGTTGAGGTGAATGCTCTTCAAGGAGTAGAGATAAGTATCAAAAAAGGGGAGTTTGTTGCAATTATTGGACCTTCAGGCTCAGGTAAATCAACTCTAATGCATATCCTTGGTTGTTTAGATTCTCCTTCCCAGGGTAGCTATATTTTGGATGGAATCAATGTGGAAAAACTAAGCAAGGCTAAATTAGCTAAAATAAGAAATAAAAAAATAGGTTTCGTTTTCCAAACATTTAACCTTTTACCTCATGTAAATATTCAAAAAAATGTTGAACTTCCCCTACTTTATGGAGGAGTTAATGGTAGTCAAAGGGAGAGCAGGGCAATTGAGGTTTTAAATTCTGTTGGTTTAGGAGATAGATTAAAACACAAACCATCAGAGTTATCTGGAGGGCAAAGGCAACGTGTAGCTATTGCTAGAGCTATTGTTAACAACCCTTCTATTATCCTTGCAGATGAACCAACTGGTAACTTAGATACTACTTCTGGTACTGATATTATGTCTATTTTTTCTGAACTTCATAAGCAAGGAAATACCGTAATAGTTGTTACTCATGATAAATCAATTGCAGAAAAAGCTGACAGAGTTATTACTATAGTAGATGGGAAGATTCATAATGGCGATATCCTTTAAAGAAGTATTTAATCAGAGCCTGCAAGATTTCTGGGCTAAAAAGATTAGAACAATAGTTACAGTAATGGGAATTATTCTCGGTACAGCTTCAATTATTATTGTAATGAGTATTGTGCAAGGCAGCATCAAACAAACTACTGAATGGATTGAAGAGTCTGGGGGATTTAAGAAAATTGATGTTTATCCAGACTGGGAATTCAATCAGACTGTAAATAGAAGAATACAATTTGAATATGATGAGTTAAAAGAGCTCTTAAGACCTATTCAAGGAATTGATTATATTGATTTTGATATGTGGGGTTGGACTACAGGCATTAAATATGGGAAAAATGATGTAGCCCCTAACTATAGAGCTGTTGATCAAGACTTTTTTAAGGTCGAGGATTGGAAAGTTCAAGAGGGCAGAATGTTTAGTGATTTTGATTATAAAAACAGTAATCAAGTTGCCTTGATAGGAACAAATGCGAGGAAAAACCTCTTTGGAAGTGAAAATCCTATAGGTAAAAATATTCTAGTTGGTAAAGATTTTATCACAGTAATTGGTATTTTAGAGTACCGAGAATTTTTAGGACAGTCTGATTTAGGTCAGGGGAATTGGTTAGAATGGAAAAATAATATGATATTGATACCTATACCTACTTCTATCAAGCTTAATCCCAACTATAAAAGAGTTCCAGGTTTTAACATAATGACTAAAGATGAATCTTTAACCGAATCTGTTCAAGCAAAAATCGAGAAAACTTTAAATGCTGAATTTAACAATAAGCCAGTATATAAAACAAGCTCGAATTTAGAAAGAAGGGAAGAGATGTTAGAAAATTCAGGAAAATTTAACATCATTTTTTATTTCATCTCTGCAATTTCTTTAATAGTTGGTGGAATAGTAATAATGAATATTATGCTCGCAACAATAAAAGAAAGAACACGAGAAATCGGGGTAAGAATGTCAATAGGTGGTTCAAAAATGGATATTTTCCTTCAGTTCTTGATTCAAACTGTTATTATTACAACCTTAGGTGGAATTATTGGCTTGTTTGTTGGTATTGGATTAGCTGGTATTGTTGCAGAATATGTAAATATTAATATTGCAATAACTACTCAATTGGTTACCATTGCCCTACTAATGTCTTCAGGAGTTGGTCTAATTTTCGGAATTATTCCTTCTTGGAAAGCTTGTTCCTTAAATCCTGTAACAGCTCTTAGAACTGAATAATTATGAAACATAAAATTTCTGTAAACAGAGTTGTTAAGGCGGTAAAAGCTTTTCTTGTAAAGCACTTTAACAGTGAATCAATTAAGAATAATACTAATAAAACATTTAATGCTTCTGTTAAATGCTTCAAAACATGCAGGATTTTTGTTTTAAAAGTTTTTGCTGAAGGTCTTATGAAAGAAGCAGCAAATTTAACCTTTATCTCTATTGTGGCGATTATTCCAATGCTATCATTTGCTTTGCTGGTGCTTCCTAATATTCTCGATGTCGATAAAGGGCTCTATATCAGCAAAATATTAGATAACT
This sequence comes from Cloacimonadales bacterium (SeqCode), assembly GCA_963692475.1. GTDB lineage: Bacteria > Cloacimonadota > Cloacimonadia > Cloacimonadales > JAFGVF01 > JAEKNW01. The sequence goes on along the minus strand of OY829950.1, from coordinate 78,290 downwards.
TTATCCCTGAAACTGCTGCAAAAGTTAAAGAAATAATCGAGCTGGCATTAAATAAAAAAGTTAGTTTAAATATTTACTCTTTCTTGTTTGTGGGAGTTGGTTCATTTACCATGTTCAATATCCTTAACAAGACTTTTGATAGAATTTTAGACATTCACCAAACACATAAAATTGATATTTTTGCTAAATTAACTAAATTTATTGGCTCAATATTTTTCGGCTTTGTTATAATGATGCTCATTTTTACCCTGGTTTCAGCTTCAGTTATTCAGGATATTCCAGTTATTTCAACCTTTGCCAAAATATTATCCTATTTTATTCCTCTAATTATTCAATTTACCTTGCTGATAGTTCTATATTTATTTATGCCAAGTATTAGAATAAGTAAACAAGACCTTTTAAAGGGTACTCTAATAATTACCTTAGCTTGGTATATTGCTAAATTCGGATTTGATATCTATGTTAGAAATTCTCTAAAATTTAATTCTGATTTTGGTGTATTGACTACAATCCCAGTTACAGTATTGTGGTTATATCTTAACTGGTTATTGATTCTGTGCGGAATCTTGATAATATCAATGTTCAGAAAGTCTTCTGCTGGAGAAAATATGGATGTAAAACCTATGCAAAAATTTCATCAATTACAATTAGATATTAGAGTTCTTATAGACTCTAAAGAATACTCAAATCTCAGATATAAATTAAAAGAGAATCAATTTGAATCAATCTTAGATGTTATAAAATCAACTATAAATAAAGATAATAATGATAATGGAGAAAATGATGACCA
>OY829950.1:0-72500 GCA_963692475.1 Cloacimonadales bacterium (SeqCode) | reverse complement strand
AGTGCGTAATAGCTCACTGGTCGAGTGGTAATGCACCGAAGATGATCGGGACTAAAGCATAGAACCGAAGCCGTGGACCGCCACTCATTTATAAATTCTTTTAATTAATAGTTCAAAGTAGCTATATCTTTATCCAAACTCTTCACTTGATGTGTTAAAAACACACCTGCGTTTGAGTTTGAATAAATCTATTAGCTATCTCTTTTTAAAAAAAAGAGACCAAAAATTAAGAGTTACGGTGTTTAACAGACTATTAGTAGTTAAATTATTAAATCTTAAATTATTAAATATTAAAGTAAGAATAAGAGTTTATAAGTGAGTGGCGGTGGTAGAAGAGCATTCTAAACAGCAATGAAGGTGTGATGCGAGTCATGCTGGAGCGTTTAGAAGAGACGATGTTGGCATGAGTAACGATAATGTGAGTGAGAAACTCACACGCCGCAAGTCCGAAGTTTCCTCAGTAAAGATAATCTTCTGAGGGTAAGCCGGCCCCTAAGGCGATGCCGAATGGCGCAGCTGATGGGAACCAGGTTAATAATCCTGGGCTTGAGATACAGAGTGATGGAGTGACGCAACTATGCAGCACAGACTACTGTTGGATTAGTAGTTGAATGTATGTAGGAGAGAATACAGGCAAATCCGTATTTTCAATCCGAGGTACAGGACGATAGCTTAGCTAATAAAGTGTGTTTATAAGGTTGCCAAGAAATAGCTTCTAAACGATGAAGTATATCAAACCGTACTGCAAACCGACACAGGTGGACGAGGAGAGTATCCTCAGGCGTTCGAGAGAATTCTGGTTAAGGAACTAGGCAAAATGACCCCGTAACTTCGGGAGAAGGGGTGCTACATTAGTGTGAGTATGAACAATACAGAGCATGAAGTAGCCGCAGTGAAGAGGCCCAAGCGACTGTTTATCAAAAACACAGGTCTATGCGAAGAAGTAATTCGAAGTATATAGACTGACACCTGCCCGGTGCTGGAAGGTTAAATGGAGAGGTTAGCCTCACGGCGAAGCTTTGAAATGAAGCCCCAGTAAACGGCGGCCGTAACTATAACGGTCCTAAGGTAGCGAAATTCCTTGTCGGGTAAGTTCCGACCTGCACGAATGGTGTAACGATTTGGGCACTGTCTCAACCAGGAACTCGGTGAAATTGTAATAGCGGTGAAGATACCGCTTACCCGCGAAAGGACGGAAAGACCCCGTGAACCTTTACTGTATCTTGGCATTGTAACTTGGTTTAGTATGTGTAGGATAGGTGGGAGGCTATGAAGCATGGTCGCTAGATTGTGCAGAGCCGTTGTTGAAATACCACCCTTATTAAATTGATTTACTAACGATATGAAAACATATTGGACATTGCCAGGTGGGCAGTTTGACTGGGGCGGTCGCCTCCGAAACAGTAACGGAGGCTTACCAAGGTTCCCTCAAGATGGTTGGTAATCATCTGCAGAGCATAAAGGTATAAGGGAGCTTGACTGCGAGACTGACGGGTCGAGCAGGTAGGAAACTAGGTCTTAGTGATCCGGCGGTTCTGAATGGAAGGGCCGTTGCTCAAAGGATAAAAGGTACTCCGGGGATAACAGGCTGATACCGCCCAAGAGTTCATATCGACGGCGGTGTTTGGCACCTCGATGTCGGCTCAACTCATCCTGGGGCTGAAGAAGGTCCCAAGGGTTCGGCTGTTCGCCGATTAAAGAGTTACGCGAGCTGGGTTCAGAACGTCGTGAGACAGTTCGGTCCCTATCCTTCGTGGGCGCAGGAGATTTGAGAGGATCTTCATTTAGTACGAGAGGACCGGTGTGGACGAACCTCTGGTGTATCGGTTGTGGCGCCAGCTGCATTGCCGAGTAGCTAAGTTCGGAACGGATAACCGCTGAAAGCATCTAAGCGGGAAGCCAACCTCAAGATTAGATCTCCCCTTAGAGTCATTGGAGACTACAATGTATATAGGTCACAGGTGTACGCATGGCAACATGTTCAGCCGAGTGATACTAATAACTCGATCGTCTTGCTTAATATTTTTTATATACACTCTATAATCTCTTACTGTTTAACAACAGTAAGAGAAATGAAGAATTAATAATTAAAAGTGAAAAATAAGAGATTATGAATCATTTTGAAAGTTAATTATTCATGCACAAGAAAAACACGTAGAATTATAATAATCATTTTTGGCAGGGGTCAAAGATGGTGGTAATAGCAGTGAGGATATACCTGTTCCCATTCCGAACACAGAAGTCAAGCTCACTCACGTCGATGATACTGCACTGGCAACGGTGTGGGAAAGTAGATAGCCGCCATCTTTGACCCCTGTTGTATTTTCAGCAGGGGAAAAGATGAACTACTTCAGGCTGGCCATCTTTGACCCCTGTTGTATTTTTCGAGAGTTCCTCAGCCCTAGGCAAGGGACTTCCGATAACTTTCTTTCGCCCGAAGTCCCTTGCCTAAGGCTGAGGAACTCCGGTCTCCAACTAATTATGGCGGGAATTGCTTACGGAGTAGCGACTTCTGATAATTTTATCAATTTTATTAATAAATGATTAATTTCTTGACATAAAAGTGCAAAAATAATTTAATAAATTAAAATATACAGGTTATAGGTGAGTGTAATGAATATAAAATTTAGAGATGTCTCTCAGGGTGTTGTTTTAGCCCGTGCTGTTGTCGAAATTGTTCCAGGTGTCTATATTAATGAGATTACAGTATTAAATGATACTGCAAACGATGATATTAGAATAGAATTCCCTACCAAAAGTTTTAAAGGTAAAGATGGGCGAGCACATCATATGAACATTATAATGTTTGCAACTGAGGACAAAAAGACTCTTTTTGAAATTGATATCAAAGAGGCTTATAGGAAATGGAGGCATGACACTAAAAAAGTATTAGTATATGAATCTTAGAGAAGAAAAATCAATTTTAGAGAGGGTTGTAATTGTAGGTAGTTACCAAAAGAATCAAATAAAATCTGAATTTGAAGATCTTTTAGAAGAGACAAAACTACTTTCTAAAACTGCTAATTTAGATGTCGTTGAAGTTTTTACTCAAGGTTTACCAAAATACAAATCAAATAGTTACATTGGAAAAGGTAAATTAACCGAAATTAATGAATTTTGTCAAGTTAATGATGTCAATACTCTTATTTTTGTTGATAATCTTACCCCTTCTCAAGCTAAATTTATAAGCCAATTTACCAAAACCAATGTGGTTGATAGGACTGAATTAATATTGAGTATTTTTGCTAAACATGCAAGAACAAGTATTGCGAAAATGCAGGTAGAATTAGCTCAGTTAGAATACAGTTATTCCAAATTAAGAAATCTTTGGCAACATTTTTCACGTATAGTGGGTGGAGTTGGAACCAAAGGTCCCGGTGAAAGTCAGTTAGAAATCGACAGAAGATTAGTACAGAAGAGAATTAGCTTTCTAAAGGAAAAAGTGGATAAGGTCAAGAAGATAACTCATGAGCAAAGGAAAAATAGAGAAAACTATTTCAAAATTGCCCTTGTAGGCTATACAAATGCTGGGAAATCAACTCTTTTTAATACTTTAACAAAATCTGATATTTATGTAGCAGACGAGTTATTTGCTACTTTGGATTCTAAATCTAAACTGCTCTTTAATGAAGCTGGTAAGCTAATTTTAACAGACACTGTTGGCTTTATTAGAAATCTTCCAACAATTTTAGTTTCATCCTTTTATTCTACCTTGACTGATGTTGTAGATGCAGATCTTTTGCTTCATGTAGTCGATGCTTCGCATTTAGGAATTGAAAGAAGAATTGAAGAGGTTAATAAAGTAATAAAGGAAATACATGCTGATGATATTCCTGTTATTATGGTTTTCAATAAAATCGATGAAATTGAGGGTATTTCCTCAAAATTTCTACTCAAAGGGATAAGTCTAAGTTATAGCAATTCAATCTTTATTTCTGCAAAGTATAAAACTAATATTGAAGAAATAAATGAGCGAATACAAAAGATTATAATCAAGAAAGAGAATAAAATGAAGATTGAGATTCCAATTGATTTAAAATCTTTAATCTCTTTTCTTGACAAAAAATATAGTAGTTCTAAAAAATTGTATATAAAAGAAAATATGAGTTATGAATATACTTTAAACATAGCTGAAAGTGAGTTTTTAGAGATTAAGAAGCAAGTTGATAAGTATCATGAACTACAATTCATTAACTCTTGAAGAAGTCATAAACAAAATAAAAATAAATGGGGGAAATTATGATTAAAAATTTAGATGCTATTCTCTCTACTAATGTAAAACGCATGAAGCGTTCTGCTATTAGAGAATTACTAAAATTAGTCAATAATCCTGATATTATCTCTTTTGCAGGCGGATTGCCTGCTCCTGAGTCCTTTCCAATTGAAGAACTAAAACAGATCACATTAGAAGTTTTAGAAGAAGATGGTGCGCAGGTCCTTCAATATGGAGCAACTGAAGGTGATCCACTTTTAAGAGAACAGTTAGTTAAAATGTATGTTGAGAGTGGTCACAATGTTACTGTTGATAACTTAATCGTTACAACTGCTTCTCAACAAGCTTTAGACCTTATAGCAAAAGTTTTTATCACTGAAGGTGATAAAGTAATTGTTGGTCTTCCATCATATTTGGGTGGATTAAGCGCTTTTAATAGCTATGGTGCCGACATGGTCGGTATTCCTTTAGATGATAAAGGAATGAGAGCAGATTTATTAGAAGCTAAATTAGCTGAATTGAAATTAAAAAATGATCTACCTAAATTCATCTATATCATACCTGATTTCCAGAATCCAGCTGGTATTACCATGCCTGAATCAAGAAGAATTGAGATTCTTGAAATTGCCCATAAGTATGACATATTAATAATTGAAGATTCACCTTATCGTGAATTAAGATTTGAAGGAGAACATCAAAGAAGTATGTACCAATTAGATGGAACTGAACAAGTTATATTATTAGGAACTTTCTCTAAGATATTTGCTCCTGGATTCAGAATTGGCTGGGTTTTAGGTAATCCACAAGTACTTGATAAAATAGTTGTTGCTAAACAAGCTACTGATCTCTGTACCCCTCCTTTCACTCAAAGAATCGCAGCACGCTACCTTGAAAAAGGCTTACTTCAAAAGAACATTAAAAAAATAATTCAAATGTATAGTGCTAAGAAAGATATTATGATGGATGCTTTAGAAGCTAACATGCCTGAAGGTGTTACTTGGACTAAATCTGAGGGTGGACTATTCACTTTAATGACTCTTCCTGAATATATTGATACTAATGAGTTAATTAAAACAGCTATCACTGAAGAAAATGTTGCTTTTGTTGCAGGTTCATCTTTCTACTGCGATGGTAGTGGAACAAACACATTGCGTTTAAATTTCTCTTACGCATCTGAAGAAAAAAACTTAGAAGGTGTAAGAAGATTAGCAAATGTTGTCAAAAAAGAAATAAATAAACATAAATAAGGAGTCGTGCTATGGCAAGAATGACAGTCAATCCTAAATATTGTAAGGGTTGTGGACTATGTATTGCTGCGTGCCCTAAGAAAATCATTAGATTTTCTGTGAACATTAATGAAAAAGGTTATAATTATGCTGAATGTTTTGATCAAGAAGCATGTATTGCCTGTAAATTATGCTACACAACCTGTCCGGATGTAGCGATAACTATCGAAAAGTAAGGAGAGGAAAATGGCAAAAGTTTTAATGAAAGGTAATGAGGCAGTTGCAGAAGCTGCTATTAGATCAGGATGCAGATTATATTTTGCTTACCCTATAACTCCTCAAAGTGAGTTAATTGAATATATGGCACGTATGATGCCAAAAGTTGATGGAGTATTTCTTCAAGCTGAAAGTGAAGTCGCTGCTATAAATATGGTATATGGTGCAGCTGGTGCTGGAAAAAGAGTAATGACTTCTTCTTCTTCACCTGGAATCTCCCTTAAAATGGAAGGAATTTCTTATATTGCTGGTGCTAATTTACCTGCTGTTATAGTTAATGTTCAGCGTGGTGGACCAGGACTTGGTGATATCCAACCTGCTCAAGGTGACTATTTTCAGGCTACCAAAGGTGGAGGGCATGGTGACTATCACACAATCGTCTTAGCTCCTGCGTCAGTACAAGAATTTGCTGATATGGCAAGCGAAGCCTTTGATTTAGCTGATAATTATCGAATCCCAGTTATGATTCTTTCTGATGGTATGTTAGGTCAAATGATGGAACCAGTTGAATTCAAAGAGCCTGTAACTGCTGAAGAATTAGTTAAAATGGATAATCGTCATAAAGACTGGTGTATTCATCCTAAAGAAGAAGGTGAAGCTCCTCATCATAATGAGATTAACTCTTTAGAAATTGATCCAAGTGTTTTAGAACAACATGTTATGGATTTAGAAAAGAAATACAAGTTAATCGAATCAAAAGAGATTAAAGTTGAAGAATATAATATAAATGATGATAATGAAATGGTATGTGTTGCTTTTGGAACTGCTTCTAGAATTGTTCGTTCTGCAATTGACCAGCTAAATGCTGAAGGAAAAAATATCGGATTAATCAGACCTATCACTGTATGGCCTTATCCTTATGCAACTATTGCTAATGCCTTACATGATAAAGTTAAAAAAGTTATGGTTTTTGAACTTAACTTAGGTCAAATGGTTGAAGATGTAAAACTCGCAGTTAATGGCAAGTTACCAGTAGAATTCTTTGGTAAAGTTGGTGGAATAGTCTTTACACCTGAAGAAATCAAAGCAAAAATCGAAGAAAACTTATAGGAGTAAAAATGCAAGTAATCGCAACAAGACCTAAATCATTAACTGATTTACAGTTTACTTACTGTCCAGGCTGTCTTCATGGTGTAGCCCATAGATTGATAGCTGAAGCTATAGATGAATTAGAAATCCAGGATACAACTACCGGTGTTGCTCCGGTTGGTTGTTCAGTATTCGCATACAAATTTTTTGATATGGATATGGCAGAAGCAGCTCATGGAAGAGCTCCTGCTGTTGCTACAGGTATCAAAAGAGCAAGACCTAATATGCAAGTATTTACTTATCAAGGTGATGGAGATTTAGCTGCTATTGGTACTGCAGAAATCGTCCATGCAGCAAATAGAGGTGAAAACATCTCTGTATTCTTTGTTAATAACGCTATTTATGGAATGACTGGAGGACAAATGGCTCCGACAACTCTTCCAGATATGAAAACAACAACTTCTCCTTACGGTAGAAAAACTGATGATGTTGGTTTTCCTATCCAAGTTTGTGAGTTACTTAATACTTTGCATGCACCTTATTATATTGAGAGAGTTTCTCTCCTTTCACCAGCTGATATTATTAAAGCAAAAAAAGCTGTGAAGAAAGCTCTAACTTATAATAAAGAAGGAAGAGGGTTTACTATCGTTGAATTACTCTCAACTTGTCCTACAAACTGGGGAATGACTGCTGTTGATTCACTTAAGTGGGCAAAAGAGAAAATGATTCCATTCTTCCCACTTGGAAAATTTAGAGATAGAGGGGAGGAATAGAAATGATGTACGAAATTATAAGCTCAGGTTTCGGTGGACAAGGTGCTTTAACAATTGGAAAATTCTTAGCTAAAGCTGGTATGAAAGAGGGAAAACACGTTTCTTGGTTACCTTCTTATGGTCCTGAAATGAGAGGTGGAACTGCTAATGTTGCTACTGTAATTTCAGATAATCCTATTGCTTCACCTATTGTGACTTTTCCTAACGTATTGATAGCTTTAAATCAACCTTCCATTGATAAATTTGCATCTTTTGTTGTAAAAGGTGGATTTATTATAGCTAATGAAGACTTATGTCCTAAGATTCCAAATATTGAAGGAATAAAGACTATTTCGGCTCCCTTATCAAAATTAGCAACTGAAATAGGTAGTGATATGGTTCTAAATATGTTAGCTATTGGAATTGTTATTGGTTCAACTAATATGATAAAATATGAGACTATTGAATCTGATTTGACAGCCTTCTTAGCAAAGAAAAATCCTGAGTTACTCAAGATGAATCTTATAGCTATTAAGAAAGGTATGGAATTAGCTAAGTAGCATTAATTAATATAATAAGAGAGATTGAGTTATCATCGGTCTCTCTTTTTTATTTTGATTTTAAAAAAATGCTAAATTCAAGTATAATGGTAAAAAAAGAGACTATTATTATAGTATATTAATTGTATAATAGAAAGTTACGAGTTTGAATTTACTGTTTATAGTAAGTTTTGCTTGAAAATAAGACTCTAATAATAGAATTTATAACAATAGTTAGCAGGCATTTCCTTTACTTAATGCATTGTTCTTTTCTAATGGATCATATTATATGTATTGAACTAATATATCTTCACTATCATGTGTCTGTTGGTTCTCAGCTTAGTGGATGGCTAATAGATGCCTTATAAACCCCTAATAAACACCCAATAGACTATCTGACATAAAGCAGATAATGTAGGATTAGATTTGCCAAAAACAAAATGACTTAATGTTGGATGTTAACAGAAAATTCTAAAAGATGTGGTTTATTTATGAAATTTCCACCAGACTTGAACTTGAGCCAAAAAAAATATACAGTTGTTAACATACAAAATAGATAGGATTTATAAAACTTAGAGATACTATTTTAATCTTATTTAGGGTAAAGATACTTGACAAATAAATTGAATTAAAAAAAATAAAAATAAAACCACTGGAGAAAAATGGAAAAGAGAGCAATTGGAATTTTCGATTCAGGTGTTGGAGGTTTGACAGTTTTCAAATCAATTAGAGAATATTTCCCATTTGAAGATATTATCTATTTTGGTGATACAGCGAGAGTGCCTTATGGTCCTAAATCAAAACACACAGTTATAAATTATTCAATTCAGAATACAAGATTTTTACTTCAACAAAATATTAAGCTACTAATTATTGCTTGTAATACATCTTCTGCTGTTGCAATCCCTTATTTACAAAAATTAACAAATATCCCAGTTGTTGGAGTGATTGTCCCCGGAGCAGAAGAAGCTATATCTATGACTACTACGGGGCGTATCGGTATTATTGGTACTGATGGAACAATTAATAGTAATGCCTATAAAGATGAACTTCTTAAATTAAATAGTAAATTAAATATTTTTTCCCAGCCTTGTCCACTTTTTGTTTCCTTAGTAGAAGAGGGGTGGTTAGATAAAAAAGTCACAAATATGATAATAGAAGACTACTTATCAATTTTCAAAGAGCATGATATTGATACTTTAATCTTAGGTTGTACTCATTATCCTGTTCTAAAACCAGCAATTGATGAGTTTTTCCAAGGGAAAGTCAATCTTGTGGATAGCTCTCAGGCAATTTTAAAACACATTATCCCATTTCTTGATAACTCCTCAAAATCTCTAGGTAAAGATCTTTTCTATGTAAGTGATAATGAAACAAAATTTACAAAAATTGCTGACATGATATTAGATAATAAAATCACAGATTTAAGAAAAGTAACTTTAGGTGAAAGTTGGTTTGTTGAATAATGAACATTAATGAAATTTATAAATTATTAATTGAAGATTATCTTAAGATAAGTTCAGAACAGATTATTGTGCTATCAGGCTTACTTGAAACATCGCACAATTCTGAAATTTCTGATATAGATATTTTAGAAGATTTAGCTATATTAGTAAGAAATAGGGGAGCTTTTCCTGTATTAGATTTAGCTTCGAAGAGATTTAAAATTAGGGTGTTAGAAGAGACTCCAGAAGAAAAGTACTTTATTCCTACAGATTATTTCTCACAATGGGTTAAATTAGTTAATGTAATAATCGACTTGAGTTTTCCCGAAATTAGGAACTTCTTCACTGATAACTATATTACTTCACAAAAAACGGAACTAATAAACAAGTCTTTGCAATCAATTTATAAAAATATGCTTATTTCGGATAAGATAGTTCTACTACCTAACTTTCCTAAAGCATCCATTGCTAATTATTACAATATCAATCTATCTGTTTTGGAGAAGTTCTATCTTGGATCATTCGAGCCTATAGATAGTAAAATGAATGCAAAAGGTTTCAAAATATTAAATCATCTTCTCCCAGGAGAAACATATTATTTAGAAAGTACAAGCGATGATATCAATAAACTACAACTACAAATATCAGACCAACAAAGTTATTTTATCAGTAATAAGATAAGTAATTCTTATACAGTCCTTCCTTTTGGCTATGTTGCTCTCACTGTAGATAAGAACAGTTTGAATGGTGTTATAAAGGCTGATAAACTTTATTATAAGAATATTCAAAGAAACTCAGTTGTAATTTCTTTTTCTTATGGAAATATATTATCTATTCAATTTGAATCAAATGACAGTTTAGCTGAAGTAATCAAAGTTGGTTTGATAAATAGCAAAGAGAGAGTGGAGTTTTTTATAGGTGTAAATAATGGAGTATCTGAACACACAAACTATAATTATTATGATCGTTGCATTGATAACAATTTTAGTATAGTATTCTATGATGAAGTTAATAATATTATCGAAATTAGTTCAAAATCAGTACGATTAACTAATGAAAATTCAAAAAATATTTTATTATAAAAGGTGTAAAAATGGCTAAACATATTTTCGTTATGGGTGGAGTTTTATCTTCTTTAGGAAAAGGGATTGCTGCTGCCTCAATTGGTCTATTGTTTAAAAAGATGGGTTATAAAGTTGGACTCCAAAAGATGGATCCTTACTTAAATGTTGATCCTGGGACTATGAGTCCATATCAGCATGGAGAAGTTTTTGTTACAGATGATGGAGCTGAAACTGACTTAGATTTAGGGCATTATGAAAGATTTATTGATGTTCCATTATCTAAACTTTCCAGTGTTTCTTCTGGGCAAATCTATGAATCAGTTATAAAGAAGGAACGAAGAGGTGATTATCTTGGAAAAACAGTTCAAGTAATACCTCATATCACTAATGAAATCATTTCCAAAGTAAAACAAATAGGGGAGATGTACGATATTGTTATTACTGAAATAGGTGGAACTGTTGGGGATATTGAATCATTACCTTTTTTAGAAGCAATAAGACAGTTTAGAATGGAAGTAGGCACTGATAACTCACTTTTTGTATTATTAACTTATGTACCTTTTATTAAATCTGCAGGTGAGTTAAAAACTAAACCTACTCAGCATAGTGCAATAAAATTACGAGAAATTGGTATTCAGCCTGATATTCTTCTTTGTCGTTCTGAGAAGCCTTTTTCTCAAGACATCATACAGAAAATATCTTTGTTTACTAATGTGCCTCTTAAATCTGTAATCAACGCTATTGATGTTAATTCAGTCTTTAGTGTTCCACGAAATTATTTTGTTGAAGGATTACATGAAACTATCTGTAAACAATTAGGAATAGAAGTAAAGGAAATAGAATTCACACAATTAGATAATTATATTAAAAAAACTCAAAGCCACAAACATGAGATAAATGTTGCAGTTTGTGGAAAATATGTACAACATCAAGATGCTTACAAATCTGTGGAACAATCAATTACTCATGCAGGTATTGCAAATGATATTAAAATTAATATTGAATGGATTGATTCTGAAACCAGTTATGATCCTGAATTATTGAAAGAAAGATTTAAGAAAATAGATGGTATTCTCATTCCAGGTGGTTTCGGATTAAGAGGGATTGAAGGTAAGGTAAACATTGTTAAATATGCTCGAGAAAATAATATACCTTTCTTTGGTATCTGTCTTGGTATGCAGGTAGCAGTTATTGAGTTTGCCCGAAACGTCTGTAATATTAAAGATGCTTTCAGCTCTGAGTTTGATAATTCTTGTGAAAACCCAGTGATTCACTTAATGGATGATCAAGCATATATTGATAAATTAGGTGGAACTATGCGACTTGGAGCATTTCCTTGCAAAGTGTTTCCAAATACTTTAGCCTGGGAAGCCTATAAATCCACTGAAATCAGTGAAAGGCACAGGCACAGATATGAATTTAATAACCGATATCGTGAAATAATGCAAGAAAAAGGAATAGTGATTTCTGGAACTTCACCTGATGAGTTGTTAGTAGAAATAATTGAATATCCTAAGAATGACTTTTTTATTGCTGTTCAATTCCATCCAGAATTTTTATCAAGACCATTAAGACCTCATCCAATATTCAATGAGTTCATTATTTCAGCTCTTAAGAAGAAGAACTCGAAATAGTAAGTTAAATTTTTAAAGGCTTAAAGATATATATCTTTAAGCCTTTATTTTCACATAATATTTATTAGAGAATTAGGTCAAAATAGATATCATCAGTTACAGCAGAAACTTTAATATTAACCTTTTGAGCTAATTTGAATTTCTGTTTTTTCTTTTTTCCTGTTGCAATCATTTTCTCTTCATCAACTACATAATAATCTCCTGGAATATTGCTTAATTTAACAACACCAGTGATAGGGTATTTAATTAAAGTAACAAACATATTTGAATTATTCATACCTGTAATAATTGCCTCATATTCGTTACCTATTCTATCTTTCATGAAATATTGAACCATTTTATTAAGAATTTCACGATAAGCTTCATCGCTTAGAGCTTCTTGTTCGGTAGCAATATCAGCAAGTTCCACAAGTGATTTAGCTCTAAATTTATATCCATCTTTACCTAAGTAACTTTTTAGCTGTAAGTGAACAACCAAATCAGATAATCTTCTTATAGGAGATGTGAAATGAGTATAATTTTCAATTGATAGTCCAAAATGGAGGTTGTGTTCTGTAGTGTATTTTGCTTTTTTCATAGATCTTAAAATCATTTTATTAAACACTTTTTCTTCAAAAGTTCCTTCAAATGACTTTAAAACTTCTTGAATAGAATGATTAAGTGTTCCAACGAACATCATTTTATGACCGTAAAAGCTCAACAATTTTGCAACTTTCTCAATTCTTTCTTTTTCTGGTAATTCATGAACTCGATAAATTGTAGTTTTTGCTTTTCCTTTTAAGTATGTTGCAATGTATTCATTTGCTAACAACATAAAATTCTCTATAAGTTTATGTGAATCAGTCTCTTCACTTTCAATAATTGAATCTAAGCGACCTTCATCATCGTAAATATATTCAACATCGGGCAATCTAAAGTTAATATAACCATTTTTTTTAAGTTTAGCAGAAAACTTGTGAGAAATCTTAAGGGATTCATTAAGCATCTCCTTAATCTCATCACTCTGCTCAAGTTCATTTGTAGCAAAGTACTTATCTACTTCTTCATAATTCAATCTGGCATCTGAGTTTATTATTGATTCTACAGCGTACTGTTCAGTGATTTCGTACTTTTCATTAAGTTTTGTTACTACTGAGACAGTTAGTTTATCTTCATCAGGTCTTAAACTACAAATTTTATTTGAAATTTGTTCAGGTAACATAGGTATTACTCTCTTAGGAAAATAAAAACTGTTTCCACGTTTTGTTGCTTCTTTGAAAGTTTCACTACCAGGTTTGACATAGTGTCCAACATCTGCAATATGTACATAAAGAGTGTAACCATAATCATCTTTTACTATAGAAATAGCATCATCGTAGTCTTTAGCTCTAATAGGATCAATAGTTAGTGTGATGATATCTCTGAAGTCACTTCTGCGATCTATTTCTTCTGGTCGGATAGATTCAGAAATATCAGAAGATTCATCTATAACCATTTTGGGAAACTCTAAAGGGAGATTAAATTGTTTAATTACACCAAGAACTTCAATTTCAGGGTCATGTGCGTCTCCAAGAATACTTATAACTTTTCCTGAAGGCAGGCTTCCCTTCTTCTTATCTCCCCAATTTGAGATTTCAATTTCCACCTTTTTTTTATCAATATTTTGATTGGGGCTATCAACAATGATAGAGGTGTGGATTTTATGATTATCGCAAACAAAAATATAAGACTTGCCATACTTTGTGGCATTACCTATCATTTTATGATTTACTCTTTCAACAACATTTCTGACAATACCGTAGTATTTTCCACTCTTTTGTTTATAAGGTTCAATTTGAATTTTATCACCATGGTAAGCATTGAGTAAATCCTCGGATGAAATGAAATAATCATTGTCAGGTGTTGTTGCAAATCCAAAAGAATAACCTTTACCTAAAGATGTTGCATCAAAAGTTGCATCTATCAAGTTTGTAGTCTTGTTATCTGCTTTCTTTTTTACTGAGCTTTTTGCCTTTGGCTTTGAAGCTTCTTTCACACCGGTAAAGTATTGACCTTCTTTAATTAATAAATTATCTTTAATAAGTTTTCTAACAGTATCATTCAAGTTTTTATAATCATGTTTTTTGATAGATAAAATACTTGATAATTCCTTCATTTTTAACTGTGCTCCAGGATATCTACTAAATAATTCTAGTACTTGTAACTCTATTTCTTTTATATACATATTAAAATCTCTTTCCTATTTTTTTTTCTAAAAAATCAAGTAGCTCGATTTTTTCAAGCTGGGTTTTAGAATATCTAATTGACATTCCTCGAAATGGATCTAATCGTCTGGGAGTTTTAAATGTACTGAGCATAACTCCGTGTTTATCTGAATAAAAACAACCAAAATCTTTGTAAAATCTTTCTACTTTCATGAACAAGTATTTAGCTATTACTCTATTCTCATAAAAAGTATAGTTACTTGGTATGAAATATGACCCTATGCTTATTAGGATTAAAATCATACTGATCCAAAACCAACCTATAGGTAATAACAAAGAGTGTTCTATAAAGTATCTCAGAAGAAAAGAGAGAAAAATCAAAAAAGTAATCAATAGGGTAGAGGTGCGTGGCCGATCAATAAAGGGAAAAGATGTCCAGCTAAAATATTCTTTATCCTTGCTTTTGAAATTAGTCTTAGTTCCTTTTTTATTGGACATTTAAAATCATCTCCTTACATTTATCAATTTCTTCTTTAATAGTAAGTATATATTCAAAGGTCTCAGGAATACTAAACTTAGAACCTAAAGTATTAGCTTCTCTGTGCATCTCTTGAATTATAAAATTAAATGACTTGCCGACATTATCGTCTTCTGATTTTAGAAGGTTTTCACATTTGTTTATGTGGTCTAATAGTCTGATTACTTCTTCATTTACATCATTGCGATCAGCGTAAAACGCTGTTTCTATTACTACTCTGCGAAGTATATCATCGGTGATTTCTGCTTTAAGTAAATCTTTAATATTATTAACTATATTATTGTATATCTGAGATTTATAAATAGGTATTATCTCTTTTATTTTTTCCGTAGCCTGTCTCATAATTGTTAATGACGATGTGAAAAAGTCTAACATGATTCGACCTTCATCAATTGCCATTCTTTGATGTTCAACTAAAGCTTCTTTAACCGCAACTGCAATAGATTCTAAAAGAATCTCTTCATTGCCTTTCTGTGATTTCATCTCCAATATGCCTTGATAAAGGAGTATTCTGTCTAACGATATTTCTCCATTAGCATTAAGGAGTTTCTTGGCTCTTTGCCCTGCATCCCAGATTGCTTTTAACTTTCCCTCATTGATTTTTAACTCTGGTTCGCTCAAATCTGTTATATTAATCCTAAATTCAATGCTACCACGACTGATTGTTTGCTTAATAATTTTACTTATAAAGGATTCTAAATAAGAGTATTCACGTGCAGAATAAAATCTGAAATCAAAGAATTTTGAATTCAAGGATTTAATCTCAATTTCTATATCGTATATTTCATTTGTTAAATTATATTTACCATAACCTGTCATACTTTTAAACATTCATATTCTCCGTATATCATTATTTAAGAAGAGGTTAGCCTTTTATATATTCAAGTTTACATAATATGCCTTATGGATTCATTGAGTATAAAGGAATAGCTCACTCTTCTGGAAATTAATTTTATTATCTTACGAAACACAATCCTCTTTTACCATCCATTTTTACAGTTAAAGGAATATCTGTTTCAACTACTTTGATGTATTTTGTTTCTTTTATAATTTTCATATCGTCTAATTTGTTCCAATTAACAATATTAGCATCTTCTCCATAAGGAACAGAAACGTAGCCAATGTTCATAGAGAGGATATTATGGAAGAAGTGAGTTCCTTGAGAAGGATCAACTCTGAAATTTTCTAAACCTGCTTCCACAATAATTTTTGCCATTGATATATTGCTAAATGCTGTAGGAATTCCTAAGAAACGGTCTCGAGAACCCCAGCGACCAGGTCCAATAAGAACATAAAATATATTGTTTGACAACATCTCGCGGTTAATAGCATCAATCTCATTCATAATTGCAATAGTATCTGTATTATTAAATGAATCTGGTTTAACATAAACAATGTGATGAAGGTCATCAATTATTCCATTACCCATCGAGTATTTGGAGTAGATTATGCAATCATCTGGGTTTGCCTCATGAGAGTTAATAATAACTTCTTCAGCATTTATAGAAAGAGGTCTTATTTGAAGAATGTAGAATGTAGGATTTTTAATCTTTAGTTTATTAGGTTGAAGATTGACAGCGAATTCAATTTCAACTGGCACTCCCATAGCTACTTCACCAATTGATAAAATATCCTCTAATATTGCAGCAAGTGGGAATCTATTGTATTTGATAATATTATCAAAGGTAACAACTGGCATCCCTTCTCCAAACATTCCTGAGATAAAGGCTCTACTATTATTGTCCCAGTATGAGACAACATCTTTCAGAGCTGGTTTGATTCCTGGATTTCTGATTGAAACTTTTTTCAAACACACATCTTCCCCACTCAACAAATCATAAGAATCATCAGATAAATCAATAGCGTAAAACTCTTTTTGTGAATTACCTACAAGGTGTTCTCGTGATAGTAATTCTTTTTTAGGATATTTAGGGCAGAATCTAAAGGCATTCTCACCTTCTACTACAGATTTACCCATACCTAAAGCGATTGTAGCAATACCATCTGAATTATTTAAATCAGAAGTTGGATAAAAATTGAATGATTGCGCAACACCAGAGAAGTTTGGGAAATAATAGTCACCGAATTTAGAACCGGTTACTTCTTGGATTATTATTGCCATTTTCTCTTCAGCAATCATATAGTTAACATTTTCAATATAGTCACGAGCTTTCTTGACAAAAATTGATGAATAAACCAATTTTACGGCATTAGTTAAATCTTGGAATCTATTTACAGGATCAGATGAATTGTTTGGTAGCATATATGTTGAATATATTCCAGCAAATGGCTGAGCCTGAGAATCTTCTAGGAGACTTGATGATCTTACTGCAAGAGGATTTTTGAGCTCTAATACTACTTTATATAAGCGTTCTTCCAATTCATTTGATAGTTTACACTCTAAGAAAAATTTCTCGATATCCTCATCTGATTCTTCAGAAATATCTGTAACTATATTGTTAAGTTCAATAAAGTTGTCAAATTCATTAGTTCCTATAATACAAGTAGCTGGAATAGAGATGTTTACCTCGGGATAACTTTCGTCAAACTCCATAGAATTTAGCAAAGAGTTCATGAATGCTAAACCTCTCCCCTTTCCACCGAGAGAACCTTCTGCAATCTTAACAATTTGGTCTTCTAAGTTAAATTCAGCATTATCAAAATTTATTATCTTTCCTCTTGCTCTAAGTGATTTTACCTCTTTGAAAGTATTTAGCAAAAAATTTCTCAAATCATCGATTGTTAGAAACTCACTTGTTCCTATAGGTCTAATTCTTTTTGCTACTAAAAACTCTCCATGAGCTATTAACCAGGACGAGAAGTGATTACGTTTGGAATGATATAGTAGGCATAAATCAGGAATGTCTGCTAAATTTTGTTCAAATTCTTTTAAAGTGTTTGCTTTGCCGTATTGATTACCTTTTTCATCTTTAAAGATAAAATCTCCGTACCCTAAATTTGTTTTTATGAAAACTTTCAATTCTTTCATTAGGTTTCTATCATGTTTTCGTATAAAACTTGCATTTTTGCTAATTACTTGCTCTTGATAATCTTTGTTTGCTGATTGCATCAAGATGGGTAAATCTATGTTTAGTGATCTGATTTCATTAAGCAGTTTAATTCCAGCTCCTAAATAATCATCTCCTTGTTTAGGAAAGTCGATATCTGAGATAAGACAGACGATAAATTCTTTATATTTGTTATAAATTTCGATTGCATCTTCATAATTATTTGCTAAAAGAACCTTAGGTCTTGCCCTCATTCTGAGTCGTTTATTCATATCATTCATTTCAGTATCTATAAGGAGCTGGGTTTGCTTCATTATTTCAGCATAGAGTATTGGTAGATATGAAGAGTAAAAGTTTATAGAATCCTCAACAAGTAAAATAACACGAACTAATCCGACAGTTGTGTCAAAATCGCAATTCCATTTATCTTCAACATATTTAATCATGGCTAAGAAAAGCTTACTATCACCATTCCAGTAGAAAACATTATCTATATAGACCATCTTTTCTGGGAATTTTTTGATTAAATTAATATCACCGGTATTATTCAAAAGTAAGAGTACTGGTGTATTAGGGGATAATTGTTTAATTGCGGATGAAAGTTCGTAAGGTATAGTCTCGCCTACTCTCATCATTGTAATAACTAAGTCATATTCATGAATTGAGATTTTCTTCAGTGCTTCTTCTTTGGTAGGAACTGAAGTAATCCTAGGGATTGTAGTAAGATTTAAATGCTTATATTCACCAAAAATCTGTTCTGATAGCCGTCCATCTTGCTCGAAGATATAGGCATCGTAAAATGATGAAACCATTAAGATATCTTTTACTCTTTTCTTCATTAAATAATGAAAGTTGTCTTCACCAAACTTGAACTTGTTATAATGATAGTTTAACAGTTTTAAATCCATATTTCCTTCTTTAATTCTTACTTTATTATAATGTATATTGATTTAATAATTTGTCAATGAATTTCTCTATAAATCATCTTTTATTTTAAATCTAATTAACAAATCTGACAATTGTACTGTAAAGAATGTTTACCATAGTATATGGCATTGATAAAGATGATTTTCAATAAAAATGAACTGGAGTGGTTTAAAAATATATCAGTGCAAAAACAACAACTTTGGCATTTTGATGCAAAAAATCGATAGTAACAATGAATAGTCTAAATGTATATCATTAAGTTTTCGAGTAAAAAGATGATGAAATTATCCTTAGTTATGAACATAAAATCTCAATTTATTGATTACGAACTTTTCATAATGTTCTGATAATAGCCTTTTACCGCTTATAACGCGAAAAATTAACTACTCTTACAATAGTTTATAATGTATCAACTCAGATTTTTTCTAATGTAACAAAAAAAAACTTGTTATTTAGATTTTATAGATTATTAATATACTAAGCTTATTGGAAATGATAAAAAAAATGGAATAAAGTTAACAAATAAAAAAAAAGGTAAAGTTGTAAAAAATGCCTTGATTTAGACTTATTTTCCATTACGATAAATGCTAATTCTATTACTTAGAATTAATTCTTATTGACACAAATGACAGTATTTCTTAAATATGTACAGTCATCATACAAATATTTGAAGGGAGAATATATGGATAACAGAAAAACAATATTTAAGTTACTCAGAGAGAGTAGCGGAAGATGGGTATCTGGACAAGCAATTGCAGATGAGTTAGAAATTAGTAGAAATGCTGTGTCAAAACATGTTAAACTCATGCGCGACAATGGAGTAAAAATTCTTGCTTCAACAAACAGAGGATACAGGTTCATGGATGCAGAAGATAAGATTTATCCTTATGAAATTATGCTTAATAACAAAAAGCAACTGATTGGAAATAAGATATATCTATACAAAAAGCTTGATTCCACAAATTCAGAAGTTGCTCGTCAAGTTATCAAAAAACAAATCAAAGAAGGTTCAGTAATTATTGCAGAAAATCAATCTAAAGGTAAAGGAAGAAACGAATCAGATTGGTTATCAATTAAAGGTAAAGGGATTTATCTTTCAATATATCTAAATCCAAGATGTGTTTTAGATAAAGTTACTTTAGTAAATTTAATAGCAGGTTATAGCTTCATTGAAACAATGAAGAAAGTTACAGGTTTAGATGATTTCAAATTAACTTGGCCTAATAACATTACCTATCAAGGTCAAAAGTTTGCAGGTATCTTAGCTGAAAGCTTTACAGACATGGAAGGTGTTGGTAAAACAGTTTTAGGTTTAGGGGCTTATGTTAATCTATCTCCAAAAGAACTAAAAGTTATAGCTGATCAAAATCTTACTTCACTTAATGCAATAAGTGATAAAACCTTCAATAGAAATGATATC
Organism: Cloacimonadales bacterium (SeqCode); assembly: GCA_963692475.1. Classification (GTDB taxonomy): domain Bacteria; phylum Cloacimonadota; class Cloacimonadia; order Cloacimonadales; family JAFGVF01; genus JAEKNW01. The sequence goes on along the minus strand of OY829950.1, from coordinate 52,246 downwards.
ATATCAGTGTTCTTGAACATATTTAATGATGAGTATTTGAAATTCAAAAATAAAGAAATCAATGAAAATTTAGATCGTTGGGTACAATACTTAGATATTCTCAACAAAAATGTACAAATTGATATTGATGGTATCATTCATAAAGGGTGTGTTAAAGGTATCACAGATAAAGGGAAATTAATTTTCTCATCTGAAGAATATGACAAAGACCTTTATATCAGATACGGAGATTTCATAATTTCATAGCTTAATTTTTAGTTGAGGAAATAACACTATACCCTCTTCTGAGAGTAACAGTAGCATTTCCAAAGACTTTAAGCATAGCTTTGTGAATATGTTTAATATTCTTAGCTACTATATATGCTGTTCCGCCTTTTGCTAAGTTAGAATAGGAATTATCGATAAATAAGTCAGCTATTCTAAAATTGGAAAAGTAAGGTGGATTACCTACAAATATAGTAGCTTTTTTCTTATTTAAACCATCGTCAGTTAAGAGGAATTCACAATTCTTTAAATTATTTAAAACAACATTTTCCTTGGCACAATCTAATGCTCTAACATTAGAATCAACAAAAATAGTTTGTTTTGGATTGTAATATTTTGCTATAGCTAACCCCACCGTACCGATACCACAGCCCATATCAATTACTATATCTTTTTCGTCTGCTTTTACTAGATCAATTAAAGCAAGAGCTCCTTCATCAATACGATGATGGGCAAATACTCCAGGTACTGAATAATATTCCACAAGTGGAAAGTTTGGAAGTTTTAGTTGGTATTTATCACTAAAATCTATATTATTAGGGAACTCAGAAGATTTTCTTAAAATGAGAACATACTGTGATTTATTGAATTTTTCTAAAGTATAGCTTATGGAATAAAGGCGCAAGAAATCTTCAAACCATTTTATTCTTTTGTCGCAAGATATGAAAATCTTACCTTTCTTTTTTAATAATTTATAATGCGACACAAAAATATCTTGATAATATTCCTTGCTGTAAGTAGTGCTATCGATTTGAAGAATCAATTGTGTTAATTTAGAGTCTGATTCATAATTAGAGGCACAAAAATTATTTAAAGAAGTTTTATTCAATTGTAGATTTTCTTCAACTTTTTTATAATGATGAAAATCGATGTTTAAGACATTTATATTAGCCTCAGGGAAAGATTTAGCAATGAATATTGGCATAACACCAGTACGATTGTTAATGAAGAGAGTATGTGCAACATCTTCTTCTTTGATATTTTGATTGAGTAGATTAATCTCAGTTGGGTGAAGGCCTGAGCGAGATATTACTTCTAAATCTAATTCTGAAAAACTATCTATCTTGGATTGTTTTTTATCTATTTCTGTAATAATAATTTTCATTAAATTTCTCCTTGTTTTGAGGCGACTACTAATATTCCGTTACCTCTTTTATTGTCAGATTTTTGGTCAATCTTCATTAATACACTAAAAATTGGAAATGTTAGTAGGTAATAAAAGGGCAATAATAAAAAAGCTAATTTATTTTTATCAAGCAGGGTTAGAGGTGTTTTCATTGCCATTTTCCAATACCATGCTCCATACTTTCCATATGTATATTTTTTGCTGTCAATTTTGAAACCAGCGCTTTCTAATTTTTCGACAAGGTCGCAGAGGTCATAACCAGGTCTAACATGCTCTTCTGTAAATGCAGCAGCTTTATCAAAAGTACTTGGAGTTGAAATTATGAGTTTACCGTGTTTATTAAGCACTTGGGAGAAGTTTTCCAAGACCGCACGATCATTTTCAATATGCTCCATTATATCAATAGCTATTATTAAATCAAAATTGTCTTTAGGAATAAAAGACTGTAAATCAGCACAGTAATGACTAAATCTTTCTTCTTTTTTTGTCCCTTTTATATAGGAATAATATTTTTCAATATAGTCTTCTTTTATATCCACAGCGAAAACTTCTGAATTAGAATAGTGAGAAAGTATATAATCTGAATACTGCAGATATCCCCCACCTGCATCATACATTTTAAATTTAGCATCCCTATCAGGGAATAGTTTTTTAATTAAGCTAAAAACATATTGCTGTCTTAAAATTAAACAGTTCAATGCTTTATAGAATAGAATTCTTAAGGCTGGAATAAGTGCTATTAAAAAGGCAATTTTATCTTTGACAATATCGTATTTCATATTTATTGCTCCTACTATGAAGATTGGGCAATTATCAAAACAGGTTAATTATTGTCAAATCTAAAAATATCAACAGGATTTTGTAATGAATATTCAGAGACTTTACGAATTTTTACTCAGTGCTGAATCAAAAAATTTCTTTAAAGAGATTGAAGATAGAAATTTATCTAATATAAATCAGATTCAGTGGTTAAAAGATAAATTTCCAGATTATCCTATTATGGAGTTGTTAACTTTAGAAAGGTTGAGGAAAAATGCTTTAAAGAGAATTAAGAATAGTGAAAGATATCTATTTACTACTAAAGGTGTGGAACAATCAAGTTCGTCTGAAGTTGCTGAATATCATGCCTCAATATTTAATAATATCTCTTCAATGGCTGACTTATGTTGTGGTAATGGAATTGATTTAGTCAATATTGCTCAAAATAAAGAAAAGGTTTATGCCGTAGATTTATCTAACAATGCTTTAATGTGTAGTAGATATAACTCAGGAATAAATAAGTTAGATAACATTGAGTTCTTGAATATGAAAGCTGAGGACTTTGACAAGATAGTTGAAGGCGTATTCCTTGACCCAGACAGGAGACCAGAAGAACGTAGGGTTATACAAGGTGAAGATATATCCCCTAATTTTGAAGAGATTATTAAGATTATAAAAAAATACCAAAACGTTGTTGTTAAGCTCTCCCCTGTCTTTGATTATCAATCTGCTGAGGTTCCATTTAATCATACTTGGGAATTCATTTCGGAAGATAAAATTATGAAAGAAATTCTTCTTTGTACAGGTGAATTTGCTACACATAATGTTTCTAAAAAGGTCGTCTTACTTCCAGAAGCAATCTTTTTAGAGAATCAAGAGACAGTTAATGTAACAGCAATCAAGAAATATATCTATGACCCTGATCCTGCTATTATTAGAAGTGGTTTAGTTCAAGACCTTGCTCATGAGCTAAAACTTAGTCTTATCAATAAACATCTTTCTATTTTAACTTCTGAAGTAATATTGAAATCAAAGTTTATAAGAGGTTATGAAGTTATTGATAGCTTCCATTATAATAAGAAGAGCCTACAAAAGTATGTTAAAGAAAATGAGATAGGAAAATTGGTAATTAAAGTCAGAGGCTTCCCTGAAAGACCCAATCAGATACTTCAAAAGCTAAAGTTATCAGGGAAGGGGCAAAGTTTGATATACTTGATAAGAATGGATAAAGAGTTCTTATGTTTAATTCTAAATGCTCTTTAACTCCTTTTTATAGGCTCATATCTTTCATAATGAAAGCGATGTAATTAGTCTCTCAATATGAATTCAATGATTGGTTGAGAGAGTTATTGACGTCCTCTATGCAATCTATTAAAACTAAGTTCAGGGGGAGAAAAATAAGTTATTTTCAAAATTAATGAGTATGGATATTTCTCATTATCTAGTAACATTTTATTTGAGGTAATTAATGTTAACATCTATACTTTATAAAAAAACTTACAATAAGTATTATGGCTTGACTAAAATTGTAGGATTTCGCGTAATGAATACATCATGCTGAGTAAATTAAAAAATAATGAATAGGATATGAAATGAAGAAAAATATAGTCTTTGTGATATTAGTTTTAATTAGTATTAAAATATTCTCTTATAACAACATTTTAGAATGGAGATATATCAAGGATAATAGATTTACCGTATATTACCCTCAAGGTCAGTATTTATATGCTAAATATGTTATGAATACCTTAAATGAATATTCTGAAGAAGTTGATCAGGTAACGGGAAATCAACGACAACAAAATTTGAATATTGTCTTGGAGGATACTGGAGAGTTTTATAATGGAATGGCTAACCCAATTGAGAATAGACTTAGTTTATTTTTAAACACTCCTAATACTCATGACTCTATTACATTCCAAGAGTGGCTTAATACCTTGGTTATTCACGAATATACTCATCATTCTCATTTAACAAATGCAAAAAAATATCCTCTTGTTTTCTCCAAAATATTTGGCAATATCTTTTCACCTAACCTCTACTCCCCAATGTGGATTATTGAAGGTATCACAGTTCGTAATGAATCTAATTTTTCTCCATACATGGGAAGATTAAATAATGGCTATTATAAAGAAATAATTGAAGCACAATTACGTGAAGATAGATTTCAAAATCACATCACAGCTAATTATTACTTAAATGATTTTCCTTTTGGGAATTATTATGTCTATGGCGGAGCATTTATTGAATGGTTAGCGGAACAATATGGAGAAGAGAAACTTACAGAATTCTTTAATTACTATGGCTCAGATTTTAGGAATGTTTTAATTAGTTCATTATTACCTAAATATACTTTGGATAAAGCAGCTAAAAGAGTTTTTAACAAAAGATTTCCTCAGCTTTTCGCACAATGGAAAGATTATATCAAAATGAGTGCTGATTTTGACAAAACTTTAGTAACCCAAAATATTGCACATAACTGGAATAATACTTTACTTGTAAATAATCTTACAACAGATGATGTAGATAATCTCTATTTCTTTGAAACAAAGGGTTATTTTAATCATTATCGCAAGAATATAGTTAAATATAATGTTGATAACAATAGCAGTAAAATTATCTATAATAGTAATTCAAGTCTTTCTGCAAATCTTGAAATTAGAGGAAATATGCTCTATTTTTCCGAAGTTGAGGGCATATTTACAGGAAACAATCTTGTTTATAATGGTTATTCTGGAACATCTACTTTGAAGAAGCTCGATTTAAATAATCGTAATTCAACAAAGGTAATATTTCAAAAGAATTTTAAAGACTTCACAGTTGCTGAAAACAGAGTAATATTTTATACTACCGAAGATATCAACTCTATGACTTCTTCACTTTTCATGTACGCTAATAATCATCATTCTTTAATAAGAAATTACCCATTCTTAATAAGTGAATTAGTGTATTCTAAAAATAAAATATTTTGTACTTATAAATATCCAAATTCATCATGGGATATCGGAGAAATATCACTAAGTAATTATGATTTAGTTCCTTTGGTTAAGACAAAATCACAAGAAAAGAATATTCATGTTTTTAATAATATCCTACTTTTCACTTCAAATCAAAACAACAAATCTCAAGCCTACAAACTTGATTTAAGCAGTAAAAAAATAAGCAAAGTGAGTAACAACTTCTTTGCAGATATGCCCAAAATTATAGGAAATAAATTATACTACAAAAGTATTTCTGCTACTGGAGAAAGAATATCTGTTTCTGAAGTGGTTGATTTACCTGCAAATTTAGAGTTAGTGGATGACTCAAGATTAATCACTATTATCGATGATGATTATGAAGAAACACTTGCTGTAGGACAATCTCTAAAACAGTTGTTTATACCTTATATAAGGCAACCTTTGGGGATTTTAACCAGTGACGGAATTGGACTTTTCAAAGTTTCAGCTAATTGGTATCTTAACAATGATAATGATGGAGTGTTTGAAGCTGATATTTCAACCCAGATTTTTTCTCCACTTAATCTAAATTATCATTTGACAAACCATGATGATAATTACTTAAATGCCCAACTTAGATTATATAGCTCTCAAGTTAATTGGTTAAGTAGCATTGATATTATGGGACTAACAGATTTTGCTGATACAAAGCTTTTAGGAAATCGAGTACTTTTTAGAAAGTTTAACTCAATATTATCAAATACTTATAATTATGATTTTGAAAGCACTGGTAGTTATAACAATTTAACACTTAGAAATAATTTTAAAAGAGTTCAGTTAAGTACTATCTTTCAGAATGTTAATGACTATGACAAATCTCCAAATTTCTCTGAAAAATCTATTAAGTCAGCTCATGATACCTTCAATGAGTATGGTGTTGAAGCAGAGTTTAATCTTTTTAAAATTAGAAATGGTTGGTGGACTCCTAATATTGCTGTGAAAGATATAGACCTTTGCTTAGGAATTTATCAAAATGACTATCGAATTGATGATAAGATTACTTATTTTAAAATATCTTCTAAATCAGAGTTGTTTGCTGCTAATGTGCTTGATTTTGTTACAGAAACTGGTATCTATTTTAATAATAAAAAAATTAGTCCAATATTTAAGATTGGTGTAGAATATTAAGTTAATATAACCCAAGTTATAGTCTGGTGGAAATGATAATGGTATTAGTTTCGGTTATTGTATCTGGGATGATGCTCATTATGGGAGCTTACCACGGGCTAAATTACTAATCCCTTTCAGGGATAGAGGCTGTTGACAAACTCTCTATTTTTCAAAAAGACTCAAATAATCAATATTTTATATTGATATTACTAATTTTTTTTAAGTTGCTATATATTTATCCAAAATCTTGCTCTGTTATGTACTAAGAACACCCAGTCTGCTTCGCATCCACACTTCAAAGAAGGGGATTAGAATCTGCACTCATCTGCAAAGCTTTACTGCACAATTCAGGTTGAAAGAGAACAAATATACATAACTTCTATTCAGGTTTAAGTAAAGAGAAGAGGGACTTCAAAGAAGTCCCTCTTCATTATATTTTTATTAGTTAAATCAACTAATTATTAAACAAGACCTTGTTGAAGCATTGCTTCAGCAACTTTCATGAAACCAGCAATGTTTGCACCTTTAGCGTAGTCAATGAAACCATCAGCTTCAGTACCATATTTAACACAAGCTTCGTGAATGTCAGACATGATTCTTTTTAATTTTTCGTCAACTTCTTCAGAAGTCCAGTTATATCTTAAACTATTTTGAGACATTTCAAGACCAGAAACAGCAACACCACCAGCGTTAGCAGCTTTACCAGGACCAAATGGAACTTTAGCACTATGGAAAGCATGAGCAGCATCAGCTGTACATGGCATGTTAGCAACTTCGATGATAGCTTTAATGCCATTAGCGATTAATTTTTTAGCATCATCACCATTAAGCTCATTTTGAGTAGCACATGGGAATGCAACATCAACTTTTACGCCCCAAGGTTTTTCGCCAGGGAAGAATTTAGCTTTAGGGAATGATTTGATATAATCACCAACTCTGTCATTGTTAGAAGCTCTTAAGTCTAACATACATTGCCATTTTTCAGGAGTATTGATACCTTCTTCATCTAAGATATAGCCATCAGGACCTGAAAGAGTAATAACTTTTGCACCAAACTCAGTAGCTTTGATACAAACACCCCAAGAAACATTACCGAAACCAGAAACTGCAACAGTTTTGCCTTCTAAAGTTTCATTTTTGTCAGCTAACATACCTTTAGCATAATAAACACCACCGAAACCAGTAGCTTCAGGTCTGATTAAAGAGCCACCCCATGTTCTACCTTTACCTGTAAGAACACCAGTGAATTCGTTACGTAATTTCTTATACATACCGAACATGTAGCCAATTTCTCTTCCACCAACACCGATATCACCAGCAGGTACGTCAGTGTTTGGTCCGATATGACGGAATAATTCCATCATGAAAGATTGACAGAATCTCATAATTTCAGCATCAGATCTTCCTCTTGCATCGAAGTCTGATCCCCCTTTACCACCACCCATAGGAAGAGTAGTTAAGCTATTCTTAAAGATTTGTTCAAAACCTAAGAATTTAAGGATTGAAAGATTAACAGAAGGATGGAATCTTAATCCACCTTTATATGGTCCAATAGCACTATTAAATTCAACTCTGTAACCTCTATTTACATGAACTTCACCTTTGTCATCAGTCCATGGAACACGGAACATAATAGTTCTTTCTGGTTCTACAAGTCTGTCTAATATTTTAGCTTGTACGAATGCAGGGTTGCTTTGGTAAGCTTCCCAAATAGTATCAACAACTTCTTTTACAGCTTGAATAAATTCAGGTTGTCCAGGGTTTCTAGCTTCTACTTGAGCTACAAATTCTTGTGCGGTCATAAGAACCTCCATCAATTATTTTTATATATAACCCTCATTTAAAATATGATATTTATTTGTCAAGCTTTTCAGAAAAAATAATTTATTAAAAAACTATTTGATTGATATTCTTGAATTTACAATGAGGATAAAATTCATTTAGCATTATAAACTTTTAAAAATATTTTACTTAAAAGATGATTTTCGATAATAATTTATCTAAAAAAATTATCATTTTTGACAAATAGGACAAAAGTAGCTTGAACGACCACCAATTTTTACTTTATCAACTTTATGTCCTTTTGGGCAGACTTCTTTTCCATAAACTTGTAGGAAGTTCTGAAATGAGCCAGTTTTATCATCCACTCGTCTATAATCTGAAATTGTAGTACCATTGCATTCAATGGCTTGACTCAGAACACTTTTAATATTCTCAACAAGTAATTTCAGCTTCTTGTGACCTATCTCATTAGCTTTAGTTAGTGGATGAATTTTTGTGCGGTATAATACCTCACAGACATAAATATTACCAAGTCCAGCAATTTTGGATTGATCCAAGAGGTAACTCTTGATTGGTGATGTAATTTTCTTTAAACTACTTTGAAGATAATTATAAGAAAAGTCATCTGACAGTGGTTCAATGCCTAAATTTCTGAAATATTGAGGAAAATCTGATTGATTAAAGCAATCAATTGTACCAAAAGTCCTAACATCATCGAATCTAAGAAAGCTTTTATCTGAGAAATAGATTCTTGCTCGTTCGTGTTTTAGTGGTTCCTTTTCCATTTCTTCATATATTAGCTTACCTGTCATTCTTAGATGAACAATTACTGAAAAATTATTTGCTAGAAGAATAAGTATATATTTTCCTCTTCTTTCCACAGCAACAACTTTAGAGCAGTAGCTAAGTTCGTCGCATAGGATTCTTAAGGTTTTAGGATAATATTCTTCGATACTGGAAATCTCTTTACCAATAATTATTGCAGATAAATCATTTACAACTGTTTGAACTTCTGGTAGTTCTGGCATTTAGACCTCAACAACATCATCAGGAATAATAATTTTCTCTCTGATAATAGAGAAATTTGCTGTATCCTCTCTTTCAATATTGAATACTTCTGAGAGTATGTTAAAAATATTCACTCCGATGAGCTTTTTAGTGATTAATATTCCATCAGGAAGTATCTGAAGTTTGTCTATATTATCTTTGATATCGAACTCAACTATTTTATTTTTTTTCTCTTTATTAATAATCCAAGTTGATACAGATTCATACTTTTTTACACCATCGATTATGTTATTAGCAAATTTCTCTTCAGGTATAACTTTGACAACTTCTGAACTAATTGAATCTAAGTTCCTTTTATCATTCTTGGTAAGAAACTTAACATCAAAAATTTTTAACTCTCTATTATTAACAAATGAAAAGGTTTTCAGAATTTCTTCACAGGAGTAATTAGAATTGGATTGAATTTCAAAGAATTCATTTAATCCTTCCATACCCAAGGACAGCGGAGGTGCTAATTTAATCTTAGGGTGATGATTAAAACCTTGAGTATATATAACATGTAGATTACTCTTTCTTACTATTCTATAGATCATTCTCATCATATCAAGATGACCAACAAATTTTAATACACCAACTTTTTTGTAATAGACACGATAGTAATTTCGTGGTGAAGCATCGCTATATGGCTCTTGTGCTTTATTTTCTAAGACTAAATCATCAGCTAATTTTGAGAAAGTATTCTTTCCAAGAGTAATTTGATGTTCTGTATCACAAATACCACAGTTCGTACAGTGATTAAGGCAACCTTCAGTAGTTTCTCCTTCTTGAGCTTTCTTAAGTTCATTAACTAAGAAATCAGGGCTTAGCTTTAAATCAACTTTACTCCAAGGAAGTTCTATTTCATCTGAATAGCCATCTATAAATTTATGATAATCAATATTTAGTTCTTCAAAACTCTTTTCCCATTTACTAAAGTTAAAAAATTCTCTCCATCCATCAAAATAACAGCCATTTTCATAGCCACGGATTAATAATTCGTTCAAAGAGCTATCTCCCCTTGCAAAAACGGCTTCTAAAAGTGAACTCTCTATTTCATGATATTTAATTTTTATAAATTTGTATTTAGAGAAAGCATTCTTTATTTTAATTGCACGAGCCAATAACATCTTTCTCTCTAACATTGGAGCCCATTGGAAGGGTGTATGCGGTTTTGGGACAAAAGGAGATATAGTAACGTTTATATGAAGCTTCTTTCCAGCTTTATCTTTTATGCTATTAATCAAATCAATTATAGCATCGATATCACTATCTTCTTCATAAGGTAAACCAATCATAAAATATAATTTAACTAATTGCCAGTTAAATCTCAAAGCAGTATCGATACCCTCAAGAATTTCTTCTTCAGAGATATTTTTATTTATTATATTTCTTAATCTTTGGGAACCTGCTTCTGGAGCTATGGTTAACCCAGTCTTTCCTAAGTTTTCAACAAGAGTTATTAAGGCATCGTCCAACGTGTCAACCCGTAAAGAAGGAAGAGATACCTTTGTTTCTGATGAACCTAATCTCTTCTTCATTTCGACTAAAAGAGGTTTAATGCAGAAATAATCTGAAGAAGATAAAGAAGATAGATTTACTTCTTCCCAACCGTTTTCTTTTATTTCTGTAAGCATATCTGATAGTATGTCTTGGGCATTTCTTTCTCTTACTGGTCGATAAAAATAACCAGCATGACAAAATCTGCATCCACGAGAACAACCTCTCATTATTTCAGCTACATACCTGTCATGGGTCGCTTGTTGCCATGGTATTAATTGATTATTATGCTTGGCTGTATTTTGAGAAAAATCCCAATATTTTCTAATAATTACTTTTTCTTGAGCAATAGATGGAACATACCAACCAGGTAACTTAGCAAGTTCATTTAGAATGAGTTCTTTATTATTTCTACCATACTTGGATATTAAATCTTTCGCTTCAAGTATTGCTTCTTCCCCTTCACCTATCAAAATAGCATCAAAAATCTTATCCAAAGGAGCTGGATTAGTGATACTTGGACCTCCTCCAATAATTATAGGAAAATCTTCTCTTTCTTTAGCATAATAATGTATCTGAGCTAAATCTAAAATATAGATTATATTAGAAAAATTGAGCTCTGACTGTAAGGTAAATCCTAAGAGATCAAAATCTTTCAAGGCTACTTTACTTTCAAGAGCAAATAAAGGAATATTATTCTTTTTTAATAGTTCACCCATATCAGACCATGGAGCATAAGCTCTATCTGCTATGGAATTAGCTTGCTCATTAATTATAGAATAGAGAATCTTTAGTCCTAAATGGGAAAAGCCTACTTCGTAAAGATCTGGAAAAACAAAGCAGATATTAACTAAATCCTCTGCTGGAACAACATTTTTTGAATTTAACTCTAAACCGATATAACGTGAAGGTTTATTAACCGATGTTAAAAGATTGTCAACGATTACTTTTTGATATTTTTTATTCATATTATTTAATTAAATACTTTCCTTAATAATTTATTCGAATTGAACTAAAAATGATAACTCTCTGTTAAGGGCATTGTATGTATTCATTTTTATGCTAAATACATTTATCCCAAAGATGAATTCATTATACTCATCCGGTACTTCAGCATCAAGAACTGATTCAACAGCTCTTAGGGCATCTTTATTAATCTTGCTTGCTGCAGATAAAGCTCTAAAAAGTGCATCGTAAGATTCAATGAATTGTGTATGTAAAAATTTAACTTTAATTGTAGTTGGCTTGATTTTGACTATAGAATCAAGATATTGTTGCAAAGAATTTAGGTAGTCTCCTTGAAGATAATCAACTAATTCATAAAATGCCTCTGATTCATCTTGAGATATTCTTTCTAATAAACTCTCTAATGTTGGATTAGACACTAAATCTTGATACTTCTCCATTTGCTGAGCATAGTTTTCTAAATCTGCTTTAATGCCTTGAGCAAAAATGACTCTACTTAAAACTAAAAGAATGACTATTGAAAATATTTTTTTTACCATTAATAGACCTTTAACCCTTTACTTAGATATTTTTGTACATAATCTTTAACCCCATCTTCTAAAGAGGTAAATCCATCTTTCCATCCTGCTTCAATTAACTTTGAATTATCAGCCTCAGTGAAATATTGATATTTACCTTGAAGATGTTCTGGCATTTCAATATATTCGATATTTGGTTCTAAAGCTAAAGCATGAAAAACTGCTTTAGCTAAATCGTTCCAACTTCTCGCCTTACCTGTACCTATATTATAAATTCCATTAACTTGAGGGTTTTTAACTAACCACCAAATGATTTTTGCTACATCTTTAACATAGATAAAATCTCTCTTTTGTTGACCATTCTCATATTCATTAATATATGACTTGAAAAGCTTAACTTTACCACTTTCATTAATCTGATGAAATGAATTAAAAACAACACTGGTCATGGATTTCTTGTGGTATTCATTTGGTCCATAAACATTAAAAAATCTTAGACTACAAACTGAATCAATCATGCCTGTTCTGATAGCTACCTCATCCATAAATTGTTTAGAATAACCATACATATTTAATGGTCGATATTGATGAATATCTGTGTGCTCATCAGAGTAACCTAAAGTTCCGTCACCATAAGTAGCTGCGGAACTGGCATAGATGAATCTTACATTGTTTTCGATAGACCACTCCATTAAAATTCTGGTATACTCTGTATTATTCTGATAAAGATAATCTGCATCTAATTCGGTCGTTGAAGAACAAGCTCCCATATGAATGATTACATCTACTTGTGGAAAATTACCTTCTAACAACTCTTCAATAAATCTATCTTTATGAATATACTCTTCATAACGTTTTCCTACCAAATTCTTCCATTTTTCAGTTTTACCTAAATTATCTACTATAATTAAGTCTTCCCTACCTTTACTATTCAGATAAGATACTACTACACTACCAATAAAACCGGCACCACCAGTAATAATAATCATAACTAAACTCCTCTGATTTCAAAAATTAGTAACAAGAAATAAAAAATTGGTGCAGAAACTATTAAGCTATCAAACCGATCAATAATCCCTCCATGCCCAGGTATCAAATTTGAACTATCTTTTACATTCATATCACGCTTAATAATTGATTCAATTAAATCTCCAAATTGACCAAATATGCCAGCAGAAATTACTGCATAAATTATATGCCATCCTAAGAACCAATTGGTTGTAAAATATATTAATACACCTACTAATCCAGTTAAGAAAAATCCTCCAAGAAATCCTTCTAAAGACTTCTTAGGACTTGCCTTAAATATATTTCTATGCTTACCAAATTTCATTCCAACAAAATAAGCGAATGAATCTGTTGTCCAACAAAATATTTGTAGTAATAATACTAATTTATAGTCAGGAAAATGACTTGAAATTCTATATATAGAGGAAGGCATGATTACGGTATATACCATTGCCATTAGAGAAAATCCTATAATTGAAGCTGTATGCTCAATTTTATTCATGATTACATTATTCCCGGCAACAACAATAAAGGTTCCAATTATAGCAAAGTTTATGTATTCAAATCCTTTAACTGCACAAAGTAAGAATACTGGAATTGAGAGTGGTATCAAGAGAACAGGAATGTAAAAATGCTTGCCCTCTTTGATAATGTTTCTCATTTCCCACATAGCAGCGAAACTAATTAATCCTAAGAATACTAATAAAGGAGTACCTCCGAAGTAATACACTGCTAATAGAAGAGGTATGAAAATTACCGAAACAATTACTCGCTTTAATAGTTCCATTATACAGCTCCAAAACGTCTATCACGATTTTGATAATCAATAACAGCCTGCATCAATAATTCTTTATTAAAATCTGGCCATAATTCCTCGGTAAACCATAATTCTGTATAAGCATTTTGCCATAATAAGTAATTTGATAATCTCATTTCCCCACTTGTTCTAATTAGTAATTCAGGATCAGGCACTCCAGCTGTATATAGGTAAGATGAAAAAATATCTTCTGTAATATCTGGCTTTGTTATTTTTCCACTTATTCTATCTTCTACTATCTGTTCAACTGCATCAAGTATCTCTCGTCTTGAGCCATAATTAATGGCTATCAAGACAGTAAGTCCTGTATTCTCTGAAGATCTGGCGCATGCTTTCTCAATTTGGTCAACAAATGAGTTATCTAAGTTCTTTCTTGAACCTATCAATTTTAATTTAACATTATTTTTGATTAATTCATCAAACTCTTTTAGCAAGGTATTTATGATTAATTTAAAAAGCCCTGTGATTTCTGTTTTAGGTCTATTCCAATTCTCTGTAGAAAAAGTATATAAAGTTAGATACTTGACACCTAACTCATGACATCCTTCGATAGTCTTTCTAACAGCTTCTGCCCCATGTTTGTGACCATAAAGACGATTCTGTAAACGTTTCTTGGCCCATCTTCCATTACCATCCATAATTACCGCAATGTGTTGCGGAACTCTGCTTTTATCTATTCTTGCCATTAGTTCCTGATATTTTTGCATTAATCACTCCCGGCATTTAGTTTTAAAAAGGCATTCATAAACTCATTTAAGTCGCCATCCATTACTTTCTCAGTATTACCAATTTCAAAATTTGTTCTGTGGTCTTTTACCATTTGATAAGGATGGAAAACATAAGAACGAATTTGGTTTCCCCATCCTATATCTGATTTAGAAACTTCTTCAGCTTCTCGTTCTTTCTGCCTTTCCGCTTCATAGTGTTCAAAGAGTCTTGATTTTAAAATGAGCATAGCTTTTTCTCTATTCTGAATTTGAGATCTCTGATTTTGACATGAAACTACAATGTTGGTAGGTAAATGAGTAATTCTAACTGCAGAGTCGGTAGTGTTAACATGTTGACCACCTGCTCCACTTGCTCTGTAAGTATCTATTTTTAAATCTTTTTGATTAATTTCTATTTCTATATCGTCCATAATTTCAGCATAAGCATATACTGATGCAAAAGAAGTTTGTCTCTTGCTCTGGGCATTAAAAGGTGAAATCCTAACTAAACGATGAATTCCTATTTCTGACTTTAAATAACCATAAGCAAATTCTCCAGCAATCTCTAAAGATGCAGTCTTAATTCCTGCTTCATCACCTGAGATATAATCAACTATTTCATATTTGAAATTATTCTTTTCACACCATCTTGTATACATCCTAAGGAGCATTTCTGCCCAATCTTGTGATTCAGTACCACCAGCACCAGGATGGATACTTAAAATTGCATTATTCCTATCAAATTTACCATTCAAGAGAAGCTCAATTTCCATCTTATCAATTTCTGGGCTGACAGTTAGCAAGTATTCACTTGCTTCTTTGATTATTTCTGTTGAAGATTCAGAATCTTCTTCTATCATTAAAAAGTAAGTATCTATATCATCATAGATAGAACTAATTCTCTTAATTTGATCTTGTTTATTTTTTAGTTGTGAAAGTTCTATTGTTATCTTCCGGGCTGATTCTTGGTCATTCCAAAAATCTGGATTATTCATTAATGACTCTAATTGAGAAATTGCTTGCTCTGTTTGAGTCAAGTCAAAGCAACCTCCGCATGTGAGTTATTTTAGCTTGAATATCATCCTTCATTTTCTTAAGTTCAAATATCTCCATCCAATACTCCCGAATTATTAATTTTTTACATAATTTTCTTCATACAGAATTAGTCAAGATTTTAAATGCTAATAATAAATTCAGAAAGCTTCAATAGATTCAATTAAGTTAGATTTTTATGAGGAACGCTTTTAATATGTAAATCTCTCTGAGGAAAAGGAATTTCAATATTATTGGCTTTAAATGCATCCCAGATTTCTATGAGCAAGTCACTCTTAACATTCATTACTCCCTTTTGAGGGTCGTTTATCCAAAATTGAACTTTAAAGTTGACTGAAGAATCTCCAAATTCAACTAATTGAATTACAGTTTTTGGTCTTTTGAGTATTCTATCGATTTTTTTAGATGCTTCTTCTAAGAGTGCCATAACCTGGTGAATGTCGGAATTATAAGATACACCAACATCTACAGATTGTCTCACCAATTTATTGGAATGAGACCAGTTAATAACTTCATTTGAGATGAAATATTCATTTGGGACAAGATGTTCTTTTCCTTCAATAGTAACAATAGAAGTATAACGTGAACCCATTACTTTTACAGTTCCAAACTGATCAGCGACTTCGATAATATCACCTGGTTTAAGAGAATTGTCTAAAAGTAGAGTAACACCACTAATTAAGTTAGCTACAACCTTTTGAAGACCAAAACCAATACCAACACCAAGAGCTGAAGTAAACAACCCTAATGAACCTAAATCGATACCAAGAACATTGATAAACAGAATAGTAGCGAAGATGAATACCAAAACATTAATAACTTTTAGCATTAATACTTTGATAGTGGGATTTAAATCTTCAGATTGTTCAATTCTTTGACTAATGAAAGCCATTAAGAGAGTAGCAATTTTAAAGATAACACCAAAATAGATAATGCTTCTCAAAATACCATAGATTGAGATTTTAAGGCCTGAAATAGTTACAGCAATAGTATCTAATAGAATAGCAGTATCTGAGTAGAGATTGAGAACATTCAAGATAATTATCACCCAAGCACTATAGGTGATTACTTTTTTAAATATTCTATTCTTGATAATTCTTGATATTACTTTTATAGCTACCCAAAGATAAAGAATTATATAAATTTGTTCAATAATAGGTAGAGCTATTTCAGCATATTTAAAAGCTTCCGCTGTAAATGATAATATTAAGGCTAATGTTAGCTTTCTATATACCGGAAAAATGGAATCATAAATAACACTTCCTGCTTGACTCTTCCTTATTTTATAATAGTTTTTTTTAATTACTTTGCTTATTAATCTATTAAGAAAAAATGTTCCTATAATAAATACGATAAGTAAAATAATCTGGAGAACAATATTGCTCCCTTTGTAGGGCTCTATAATAGATAGAGATTTTGTAACTAAAAATGTTTGTATTTTATCTAAAAATTGCTCCATATTAATCCCTATTTGATACTATCGACTGTTCCATACTTATTAAGAGAGAATCTATATTCATAAAGAATAACATTGTTTTTGTATATTTCTTTTGAAGAAAGCCTATTTTTTTTGTCATAATTATACCTATATTCAGCATTGCTATCGAACCAAGTAATTTTATCTATTAAGTTTCTATCATTATAAATGATATTTCCGTTATAGACTACTGAGTTACTAAGAATATTGAAGTTATCATAATCAATATTGAAAGGTAATACTTGAAAAGATACAGGTAAGTTTCTGTCATTATATGCTATTATGAACTTTACTAATTCACCATTATTAATAAAAGTATATTCTTTAGACCTTGGTGAAGAACTAATAAGAATTTCTTTCCATTCTTTATGAACATTGAAAATGTATTTATTTAATTCATGAAATGATATAGAGATAGATGAGAATGATTTTATCTTTTGGATTTTACCTTTCTTATAGAAAAACTGATAATAGTCTTTATCAACTAAATCTTCTTTTGAGAGTTCATTCATACCTGAGAAAGTAAGATCATCATTAACTTTAAGAAGCTGAAAATAGCGTTCTGTAATCTCTTTTTCATCTATAGGTTTATCATCAATTTTGCTACATCCTAAGAAGAGAATGATCAACATAGAAATTAACAATAATATTCTGAATTTCATTTTGACTCCCGTAAAATATGATTAGTATTAGATACAAGCAGAGATTATCAAAGCTTCATAATTTTGTCAATAGCAAAAGTTAATTTTTTCAGCTTGAATGGAAGATAATTATATTACAACTCAAATCTACTGTTATTTTCAGCAATAAATACTTTATTTCTTCTCCCACTTGGTTCCATCTTTAGTATCAAGTAGCTGAATGCCTAAGCTTAGAAGTTTATCTCTAATCTGGTCAGACAAAGCCCAATTTTTATCTTGCTTTGCTTGATTACGAATAGCGATTAATATGCTTAAAAGATTTTCTGACAAATCTCCTAAGTCATTGGAAAGTTTAACTTCTAAATCTTTAAAGAATCCCAAGACTTTACCTAATTCGACTAACAAATTAGCAAATTCTTTTTGAAGATTGATATTATCTTTTGAAGTTTTGATGTGTTTTACTAAATCAAACAAGATTGAAATAGCCTTTGCTGTGTTAAAGTCATCATCCATAGCTTGGATAAATTCATCTTTAATGTTTAACACTATTTCAGAATACTCACTTATTTCATCTGAAACTTGATACTCTATTGATTTCAAGATTGTGTAGAAATTCTTAACAGCTGTTTCTGATTCTTGCATTATTTCTCTATTGAAATCTATAGGTGAACGGTAATGTTTAGATAAGAAAAAGAATCTAATAGCTTCAGCATCATACTCTTTTAGAATATCTCTGGCAGTAAAAAAGTTATTAAGGCTTTTGGACATCTTTTCGCCCTCAATATTAATGAAACCATTATGCATCCAATAGTTAGCTAATGGTTTGTGAGAGAGAGCTTCTGCTTGAGCATTTTCATTTTCGTGATGAGGGAATACTAAGTCAACTCCTCCACCATGAATATCAAAGTTTGAGCTTTGGAGGTATTTCTGAGAAAGTACAACACATTCAGAGTGCCATCCAGGTCTTCCTTCTCCCCATGGTGAACCCCATACAGGTTCTCCAGGTTTTGCTTTTTTCCAAAGAGTGAAATCAGCTGGATGTCTTTTGTTTATATTCGCTTCAACCCTTGCTCCAGCTTTTTGGTCATCAATCTTTTTCCCAGATAATTTGCCATATTCCCCGAATTTTTCTACAGAAAAATACACATCACCATCTACTTCGTAGGCGAAATCTTCTTTTTCAAGTTGTTTAATCAATTTAATAATCTCACCAATTACTTCTGAAGCTTTAGGTTGAAAATCAGGTTTTTTAATTCCTAATTTTGCTGTATCTTCATCAAAAGCAGTAATGTATTTTTTTGCAATTTGTTGAAAAGTAGAGTTTTCCTCAATAGCTTTATTAATAATTTTATCATCAATATCTGTTAGATTCTGCACATAAGTAACTTCCATGCCTTTGTACTCAAAATAGTTTCTAACTACATCAAAAAAGACAAAGGGACGGGCATTACCGATGTGAAAATAGTTATATACGGTTGGCCCGCAAACATACATCTTAACTTTGTTTGCTTCAATGGGAATAAATTCTTCTTTTTTTCTATTTAATGTATTGTATATTTTCATTTAATGCTCCTTTATTGCTTTCAAATAGTATTATGAAAGCTTTAGACATCTTTATTAATTTCTAAAATAGTTAGTGTTGCCATTTTCTTGTCACATGTATAACTAACAAGCTTTTCATACTTTTCAGGAATAGATTCTTTCCTAGAATGTTCTATAAGTATAGCTCCATTTTCTGTTAATATATCATTTGCAAGAAGCAACTCTAAGGTTGGTACGATTAAACCTTTATCATAAGGCGGATCAATTATAATTATATCATACTTGTCTTGGCATTTTTTTAGGAAGTTCAGAACATTGCGCTTATGAACCCTACAGACTTCATTTGTTTTAGTCTTTTCTATATTTGCAAATAAAGCTTGAAGTGCATTATTAGACATCTCTACAAAATCAGCAGTTGCAGCGCCTCTGCTTAAAGATTCTAATCCTAAAGCCCCAGTCCCAGCATAAAGGTCTAACACTTTTTTCCCCTCTAAATCTTGGTAAACTGAGAAGATATATTCGCGAAAGTAATCAGTTGTAGGTCTTGTACTCTTACCTGCTACAGAAAAGATATTCATACCTTTAAACTTACCAGCTATGATTCTCATTTACTTTTCCTTGAAGTTTTAGGGAAAACAATTTCTAATTGTTCTTCTCTTCTTTTAAAATTTGGGCATGTTAATAATGCGAGAGTCTTTAACTGTTTACACTGTTTTTTGCACTTTAGACATAGGTCGTTATATTCATTAAGGTCTTTTTTTTTCTTCATATTAACTGTTTTCTAATTTTATAGATGATAAAAGTAAGAATAGGTCTCCAATTTTTATTTCTGAAATTTTAGTATTTTTGCTATAATAGGTGTAGAGGATATTTACGAAATCTTCTACAGTAACCTCAGGATTAATATCTTCATTAGCATCAAGTATCTCAAGATAATCTTTTTGATTTTTATCTATCATATCGTCCCCTACTGGATAATAAGATTGCCCTTTTTCATTTTTCGTAAAGATTGAAACTAACTCTTTATTCTTGTTATAATAGAACTCTTCAGAAGGAACTATTTGAAAATAACTCTTTTCTTCATCGGTAAATAAGATATTAATTAATGAATGGTATTCAGGAAGAATAACTTGTTTCTCCTTTCCAACTTCATCTTTATTAATATTTTTTGGAGAATTAACCTCAAACATAATTTCTTTAGAATTAATCTTTGCCTCATTAGTTAGGACTATCTCAGTTAAAGATGTTTCTTTATCTGGAGGCAAATAATCAGGGTCTAATTTTGCATTCAATTCAAAAATCTTTGAGGCAAAATTATATTTCCCTGATTCAGTTAGGTACTCATAAATTCTAAGAGCATCTTGATACAACCCTTGCTGTTCGTAAAGTTTAGCAAGTGTTGGAGTTGGATTAAATTTAAATTTCAGTTTATTCTCCCCAATCATTACTTTTTTCCAATATAAAATTCTTCTTCAATTTTAGCAAGTGTTTTTTTTCCAATCCCTTTTATAGCGAGTAGTTCTTGCATACTTGAAAGTCCTTTCATTTTATCCCTAAAAGCAATAATTTGTTTAGCCTTCTTCTCACCTATTCCTTTAACATGAAGCAAATCTTTTAGGCTGGCTTGATTAATATCCATTTTGCTATTATCATGTACTCGAGTGTTTTGAATTTTAATGTTTGTAGTTAATCTAAGTGAATCGCCAGGTAAGGCTTTCAGAAATGGAATCCAGTTAGATAAACTTTTTTCACCAATTCCATTAATCTTTAGCAAATCATAATTAGACTGAATATCTATGCTATCTCTAAAACTAATAATTTTTTTTGCAGTTTGAAGACCGATTCCTTTAATCTGAGTTAATTCAACTTCTGAGGCTGTCTTGATATCAACACAAATTTGATAGGGTTTCTCAATATCAGCTTTAATAGAATCAGGAGAAACTTCATTAGAGTATAGAGTGCTAAATGGTTTATTTAGGGCTAAAAGAGAGAGAAAAGCAATTGTAATAATGATGATTATAATTTTTTGTTCACTTGGAGTAAGGTAGTTTCTAAGATAATTCTTCATGATATTTATTTCTTTATTTTAACAAAAGTTGCATTCGCTTCAACGCAGATTTTTCCATCAAATTCTATACATCCATAAGTTTTGATTGTTCTACTTTTTTCTTGGACTATTCTTCCGATAAGTTTTATCTCTTTGTCAGTGGGAACAGCTTTCCTATATTTAATGGAAATTTCACCTGTAACTGCTTCTACCCCACTATAAAGAATAATCTTAGCCATTGCTTCATCAAGTAATGTAGCAATAATCCCCCCGTGAGTTATTCCCTCATAACCTTGAAAGTTTTTGGAAACTGTATAGTAGGAAATGGATTGATTCTCAACGTATTCAAAGGTGAGCTTTAAGCCAATAGGATTATTCTTCCCGCAAGCAAAACAGTTATTATAGATAGCTTCCATTATGATATCTCCTCTTAATGTTTATTTGACAATAATATCTTTCTTGAGAAAAAGGTAAAGTTTTTTTTTAAATCTTTTGAGAAATTATTAATTAAGTTAGATTATTTTATTGTGTTTCTTCATAAATTTTCCTAAATTACTATTGACACCATATAATATGATTTTATTATAGTTTTAGAGAATTAATTGAAAAAAAAAGAAGAAAGAAGTAAGGATGTGCTAAGGTTTAGAATGAAAGTAGTTAAACGAATATTATTAGTGATTATAGTTTTAATGAATTTATCTTGTGGTATTTTTGAGCCTCGGGATAGCAGTGCCCCTGAGAATCCTGTTCCCTGGGTGTCATATCCCATTAATAAAGAACAGATAATGGAAAATCTGAGTTATAGCTATAACTATTCTGAAAATGCTAACAACTATGAGAAAATATTTACTGATGATTTTATATTTCATTTTTCATCTCAAGATATAACTGAGCATAGTACACCAAATGTTTTAGATATTGGTCAAGAAATTGAAATGCTTATCAATCTTCATAAGGACATGATAGGTTTAGGACAGATAGTTTCTTTGGATAGCTTGAATGCTATTGATAGTCAAGATGATGTTATTAATAGTGATTCAGCAATACTTTACAGAAGCTATTACTTAAGAATTGATGGTAGAAATCCTCAAATTTTTCAAGGGCAAGCAGAATTCCATTTAATACTTAGTAGTGATAACTCTTGGAAGATTAAAATTTGGAAAGATTATCGCACAAACTCAAATCAAACTTGGGGACTTATAAAAAATGAATACACGTTATAAAATATTTATACTGTTAGCGCTAATGCTGTTGTTAGGTTGTGAAAATCCTTTCAATCCAACATCACACAATAATAATCCTACTGATTTTCAACCTAACACAACCATACCGCAGTTACTAAGAAACTTAGAAGATGCCTATAGTCAGAAGAATTTAGACCTCTATGAATATTGCTTAGCCGAGGATTTCATTTTTCAGTTAATCTCCTCTGAAGTGGAAGAAATAGGTATTGATCTTAATAATGATGGTGTAAATGATGAGTATTGGGGCTTTCAGCAAGAGATTGAATATCACAGAAACTTGTTTGAAAGTGGCTCAACTGATGGACAGTATCCTCCTCCTGATCAAATAAGCTTAAGTTTTCCTGGTGAACCTATCATTGATGATGATTTTGAAGAAGGTCATGAGGGATGGAAGATCGTATCCACTTATTTTACTTTAAATTTGACTTTTTTAAATAGTACTAATATAAGTGCTTTAGGATATGCACGTTTCTATCTAAAGCCTGTTAATGAAGAGTGGAAAATTGCTGTTTGGCGTGATGAATCAAGTATCTATTAGGATGTAAATAGATGAATAGATTACTGGCAATTGATTATGGTGAAAAACGAATAGGAATAGCTCTTACGGATCCGTTAAAAATTTTTGCTAAACCATTTCAGGTTTTGGAAAACAAGGGTAAACAGAAGTTTCTAAGTGATTTAAAAACTATTATAGTCGAGCAAAGTGTCTCAGAAATCATCTTAGGTTATCCCCTGGGAGAAAGTGGGCAACAAACAAAAAAGACTTTAGAAATTATTAAGTTACATAAATTTTTATCAAACAATTTAGAAACAAAGATTATTCTTCACGATGAAAGATTCTCTACTGTAGATGCAAATAGTGAATTGAAAAGATTAGGATATAATTTTATGGATGCTAAAAAAGTTATCGATATGGTTGCAGCAAGTTTGATATTAAAATCATATTTAGAGGGGAAAATTTAGTTAGATGAAGAGTACTATGAGAAAAATTTCTACTGTATTAATATTGGGAATACTAATTTTTGGATACATCTCTTATAAGTCAATTTATACTCCAACTTTAGTGGATGAAGCAAATATAATAACTATAAATGTTAAGAATGGAGCAACAGTTTCCGATGTCGCTGAAAAACTGGAAAGAGCTCAACTCATCACTAATGCTAAATGGTTCAAACTCTACACAATGATTACTGGTAAGGATAAAGCTATCAAGAGTGGTGTATATAAAATTCGTGGTGGTTTGAACTTAGTAGAAATTGTTGAATATCTAACAAATAACAATCAAGAAGTTTATTTTCATCCAAATAAGCTATCTATTCCGGAAGGATTAGCCTTAGAACAAATAGAAGAAAAACTACTTGAGGCTAAGTTGGGTACCAAAGATGAAATTAGAAGTCTTTTTTATGATAAGGGTTTTATTAAGTCGCAATTAGGGATTGAAGCAACATCTTTAGAAGGTTTTATATATCCTAAGACATATTATTATGAGGATGATATAAGCTTAAAAGAATTTTTAATAAAATATCCTCTTAATGAATTTAAAAAAGAATATGCTGAGTTTTTAACAAAATCTTCATTTTACCAAGATTTAATTTTAGCTTCAATAGTAGAAAAAGAATCAGGAAGTGCATCTGAAAAACCTATCGTAGCATCAGTTTTTAAAAATAGACTTAAAAGAAATATGACTCTGTCATCCTGTGCAACTCACAATAAAATTTTCTTTCAAAGAGGAAAGAAGCCACCCAAAGTGCTTCTTAATGTTCACTTAGAAATTGATTCACCTTATAATACATACAAGAATATTGGACTCCCCCCTACTCCTATATGCTCACCTGCAAAAGATAGTTTTGATGCTGTTGTATCAGGTATAAATACTGATTACCTTTATTTTTTCGCAGATTTTAAAGGAAACAATATATTCTCTACTACTTATAAAGAACACAATCAAAAAAAAAAAAGATCTTGGCAAAATAATAGTTTAAGATAAATCTAAAGGAAATACAAAATGAGAAAAGTGACGATTATCACTAATGTAAATATGTGGTCTTTAGGCTCAGTAATGATTGAAGTAGGAAACACAAAAATTATCTGCAATGTTACCTGCAATGATAATCCACCTGCTTTTTGTTCTGAAAAAAATCAAGGTTGGTTATCAGCTGAATATAGTATGCTACCTGCTGCAACAAACATCAGAAATAGAAGAGAAGTTACAAACGGTAAAATCACAGGTAGAACAGCTGAAATTCAAAGACTGATTGGAAGAGCTCTACGCGGAGTTGTTGATTTAAAGGCATTAGAAGGATATGGTATAACTGTTGACTGTGATGTTATTCAAGCAGATGGTGGTACCAGAACAGCCTCAATTACTGGTGCTTGTGTTGCTTTAGAGATTGCTTTTTCCAAACTTTTAGCTGAAGGGAAAATTATGTCAAATCCATTAAAAGAACGAGTAGCCGCAGTTAGTGTTGGCATTGTTAATGACGAGGTTATCTTAGATATGGATTATCAAAATGACTCAAAAGCAGAAGTAGATTTAAACGTGGTTATGACAGAATCTGGTAAATTAATTGAACTACAAGGAACTGCTGAGGGAGCTCCTTTTGATAAATCTGATTTAGATAGAATGATTTCTGTTGCTGAGGTTGGCATAAAAAGACTTATTCAAATTCAAATTGATTCATTGAAGTGAATCTGAGAGAGGAAAGATGCATAAAGAAAACAGAGAAGTTACAGATAAGTACCACATTGAAGCGATTTTTAAATTATCAATCGTCTGCCGAGTAGCATTTAACAATACACCTGCTCCCTATATTATACCAATGAATTATGGTTATCATGAGAACAAATTATATATTCATACTGCAAACGAAGGTTTTAAATTAGAGCTTATAAAAAAGAATAATAATGTAGGGTTCGAAATTGAAAATAAAATAGAGTTAGCTCAAGGGATTAATGGGACAACCATGAAATATCAATCCATTGTTGGAGAAGGAATTATTAGTATTATTGAAGATGAAGAAGATAAGCAAAATGCTCTAAAATATCTTATCGAGCACCATGGCGGGAAATTCTTACGTCACTCTGAAAAATCTCTATCTTCAGTAACGATGCTCGTGATTGACATAACAAAATTAACTGCCAAAGCAAATTTATAATATAGGATTAAAAAATGTTTGAATATATTAAAACAGGTAAATATTTCGCCCAAATAGCTGGAGGATTAGAAGCTCATGCTAAAGAAGAATTAATCACTTTAGGAGCTGAAATTATCCAAGAAGTACCAAGAGGAATCAGGTTTGCCTGTGACACAGAGACTCTTTACAAGATTATTTACAAAGCAAGATTGATTCAAAGAGTTTTAGCTCCGATCATCAGTTTAGATTGCCATAGTGAGAAATATTTATATTCACAACTTAACAAGAATGTTGATTGGACTGCTTTATTTAATCTTGATGAAACATTTTCTATTGTTAGCAATGTTAGTGATTCTAAAATAGGTAACTCCCTCTATGCAGGTCAAGTTATGAAGGATGCTATTTGTGATCAATTCAGAGATAAATTTAATGCCAGACCAAACTTTACAACTAAGGACCCTGACATCTCTTTT
Organism: Cloacimonadales bacterium (SeqCode); assembly: GCA_963692475.1. Taxonomy (GTDB): domain Bacteria; phylum Cloacimonadota; class Cloacimonadia; order Cloacimonadales; family JAFGVF01; genus JAEKNW01. The sequence goes on along the minus strand of OY829950.1, from coordinate 26,035 downwards.
TCACTTCATATTAGAAAGAATATGGCAACTGTATCCTTTGATGTTGCTGGAAAAAGTCTGCATAAAAGAAATTACAGACAAGGTGTTAATGTTGCGCCAATGCAAGAAACTCTGGCAGCTGCAGTGATTAAACTCACTGAATGGAAAGGCGATACAATCCTTATGGATGTAATGTGTGGCTCAGGCACACTAATTATCGAAGCTTTAATGAAATATTGCAATATTCCTGCTGGATATCTTAGAGATGATAGTGGTATTTATTACCTTCCTAATTTCGATGAGCAACTCTGGTTAAAAGTAAAAGAAGTTGCCAATAATGAGATTCTCGAATTGCCTGAAGGACTCATTTTTGGTTCTGATGTTAGTTCTAAGTCGCTATCCTACGCCAGAAAAGCATTAGACCTTTTACCATCTGGTGATAAAGTGACTTTAAAAGTTTCTAAATTTCAAGACCTACCGCAAGGTGAAAATCGCACAATAGTTTGCAATCCTCCTTATGGAGTCAGAATGGGTAATCTTGATAGAACTGTAGAACTATATCAAGAAATTGGGGATTTCTTAAAACAGAAATGCCCCCAAAGCACTGCTTACATTCTTTGTGGAAGTGCTGATTTAGTGCCTCAATTAAGACTCAGAGCTCATTGGAAAAAATCTTTAAAGAATGGTAATCTTGATACTAAATTAGCTAAGATTATTATCAAATAAGTTAAATTCTTAAGTGATAAATTAAAATAGTGATTTTAAAGGAAGACTTTTAAACCTTTTGAGCATGTTACTTCTTAAAATACTTCTCTCTGAGGGGAAGGAAGTTGATATTATCCTCGAGGGCTAAAATTCTATTTCCCTTTTTACAGACAGGAGTTATAATATAATATGTTTGAATATGTTAAAGATTCTAATCTAAAATTAGAACGTTTTCCTCTTATCACTGATGATAAGTTTTTAGCATGGGATGCAGCTGATGAATATATAATCAATCAGTTTAATGATAATTATCATAATCAAACTAATGTTATAATTATCGAAGATGAATTCGGTGCTATTGGATTAAGTATTCAAGCTGAACATATATATTATGTTAATGATTCAATCCTTTCTCGCAAAGGGATTCTCAATAACTATCAGAAGAACAATATTGATACTAAGAATATTTCTTTTCTCTCACCCTATGAGAATTTTCCTGAAGACATCGACTTAATTATCCTAAAAATACCCAAGATAAATCATTATTTTGAATTTCTTCTTAACAAGTTAAATGGAATTTATGGCCCAAACCTTCCTGTTATTGCAGGAAGTATGGTAAAATATTTGAATCCAAAAATTTATGAACTCTGTAAATTATACTTTTCAGAATTTATGTACTCTTTAACTTGGAAGAAAGCTAAAGTAATCTCAAGTAAATTAACTGGAATTTCTATTGATACAGATTTTTCTTCTATCATTAAAGACTTTGAATTAACTTTAATAAACTTCCCTAACCTTTTTTCATCAAAGAAAATAGATATAGGAACAATATTCTTGATAGAAAATTTAAAAAACATTACCCTTACTAATAATATTGATAACATTATCGATGTTGGTGCTGCTAATGGGATACTTGGACTATCAATTTTTAATAAATACCCCAAAGCTAACTTGTGGCTAACTGATATCTCTTATTCTGCTTATGAATCTGCTTCAGCAACTATTAAAGTTAACAATTTCAATACAGCTAAGATCAATGTAATCATTGAGAATTCACTTGATTATTTCAATTCTGACTTTGCTAATTTAATAATAATTAACCCACCTTTTCACCAAAACCATAAAGTAACAATTGAGACATCATTACAAATCTTCGAAGATTGTTATAGAGTTTTAGTAAAAAATGGTGCCTTAATTGTCGTTGCTAATAAACACCTTGGTTATCATAAACATCTTGTTAGTTTATTTTCAAGAGTTGATATGATAAATCAAAACAGTAAATTTGTGATTCTATTGGCAATAAAGTAAGCTTTCAGACTCTTTGATACTCTTCATAAATGATTTCAAGAGAGTCTTAATAGAACCCTTGTATGAGACTCAATCAATTATCGATAATTTATTTAGACACTAACAAGAGTCTTATTACTGTGGTATAGAACACACATAAAGAATATAATCTCTCAATTATCTTATCTTTATGAGCAAAAGTGCATGTAGTTTTACTCAAAACTATCAGAATCAATACATAAATATTTGTTAGCATAGCAAAAATTTTAAAAAAAACATTGACTTTAAATAAAGGGTTAAAGAGAATGATAAAAATTAGACCAAAATGTAATCTTGGAGATATAATGAAGAAATTGATTATCATAGTGAGCATAGTATTGACTATACTTTTAGTATCTTGTGGAAAAAGTGAAACAACACCTAATAGAACAACTTTGCTATTTTGGCATAGTATGGGTGGACCTCTTGGAAGTTCATTGAACAGATTAATTCAAGAATTTAATGATAGTCAAAAAGAGATTAAAGTAGAAGGAGTATCTGTAGGAAACTACACTGCTTTAACACAAAAATTAACTGCTTCTATTCAAGCTGGAAATCAACCAGATTTAGCTCAATTATATGAGAATAGTACTGTAGATTACATCAAGTCAGGTGTCTTAGTACCTGTTGAAGATTTTATCCAAAAAGATCCTCAATTACAGGAGGATATTCACAATGACTTCTTCCCTGTTTTTATTTCAAGTAATACTTATGAGGGAAAAATATGGACATTTCCATTCAATAAGAGTGTAAGAGTTTTATATTATAATAAAGATATGTTTTTAAGATTTGGATTTGATCCTCAACATACACCTGAAACATGGTCCGAATTTATTGAATATTCTAAAGTTATATGTGCAGAAAGAGACGAACAGGGCAATCCATTAATATATATCACAAATATTAACAGTAGTGCAACCCAGTTAGTAAATCTCATTTTGCAAGCTGGAGGAGAAATTTATGATGGGGAAAACGCTAAATTTAATGGAAAAGAAGGTATTGAAGCTCTTAAATATTTACGTGGTTTAGTTGTTGACTCTAATGTTGCCTATCTATCAGAAGGTTATGAAGGTCAAAATGACTTCCTTGCTTCTAAAGTAGCAATGTATGAAGGTTCAAGTGTCTCAATGGCTTTTATGGCAAGCGAGAATAAACTTAAATTCAATGTAGGGATAGCTCCTATTCCAAGTTTCCGAACGAAAAAGAATGTGATTAGCGGAACCAATATTGCTATTTTCAAGAGTAATTCTAAAAAAGAAGAGGCTGCTTGGAAGTTTATCAAATGGTTAACTGATAAAGAACAAACAGCTCAGTGGTCTTATGATACATATTATATGCCACTAAGGAAGAGTGCCTTGCAAGTTTCACCATTAAAAGAGAGACTTGCTAATGATAAAAATCTTTTTTCTGTTTATGAACAGCTAAATTTTGCTGATACTGAACCAAGTATTTCAGAATGGAGAAAAACAAGAACTGATATAGAGAAATTTGTTTTAGAACCAATATATAATGAAAATAAAAACTTATCCGATAATGAGCTTCAACTTTTGTTAAATAAAGTTGCTAAAGATTTAGAAGATAGAGTAGCAGAAAATAAAAATTAATTATTCGGAGAATTAAATGAAGATAAAAATAAAGTTACCTGATGGTGCTATAAAAGAGTTTGACCAAAATATTACTGTATTAGATGTCGCAAAGAGTATTAGTGAAGGATTAGCTAACGCAAGTTTAGCAGGAACAGTTGATGGTAAAAAAGTTGATTTAGATTTTGTAATAAATAAAGATGCAGAAGTGTCTCTTATTACTTTTAAATCAGAAGAAGGACCAGATATCTACTGGCATTCAACAGCCCATCTAATGGCTCAAGCTGTTAAACAACTTTTTCCTGAAGTTAAAGTTACTATTGGTCCTGCTATAGATAATGGATTCTACTATGACTTTGATAGTGAAAAAGCCTTTTCAGAAGAAGATTTAGAAAAAATCGAAGAAAGAATGAAAGAGCTATCTAATCAAAAATTACCTTATACAAGAAAAGAAGTTTCTCGTAATGAAGCAATTGAAATTTTTAAGAATATGGAAGAACCATATAAATTAGAGATTCTTAATGAAATTCCAGAAGATGAAACTCTTTCTCTTTATACTCAAGGAGATTTTACTGATTTATGTAGAGGACCTCATGTCCCACATACAGGTAAGATTAAAGCATTTAAACTACTACGCTCTTCAGGTGCTTATTGGCGTGGAGATGAAAAAAATAAAATGCTTAAGAGAATTTATGGTATTTCATTTCCTTCACCAAAAGAGCTTAAAGTATATCTTAACAATCTTGAAGAAGCCAAAAAGAGAGATCATAGAAAAATAGGAAAAGAGTTAGATCTTTTTTCTATCAATGATGATATCGGACCTGGTCTTGTCTTGTGGCATCCTAAAGGTGCTATGATTAGACATCAAATAGAAACTTACTGGAAAGAACAACATCTTGAATATGGCTATAATTTAGTTTATACTCCTCACATAGGTAAAGGGCATTTATGGGAAACAAGTGGTCACTTGGATTTCTATAAAGACGGAATGTATAACTCTATGGAGATGGATGGTATAGATTATTATGTTAAACCAATGAATTGTCCTTTCCATATTATGATTTATAAATCATCTAAGAGATCTTATCGTGATCTTCCTATGAAATTAGCTGAATTAGGAACTGTTTACCGTAACGAACTATCAGGAGCTTTACACGGTCTAATGAGAGTAAGAGGATTTACTCAAGATGATGCGCATATCATCTGTACTCCTGACCAATTAGAAACTGAAGTAGAAAAACTATTAGATTTTTCTCTCATGGTTTTAGGGAAATTCGGTTTCGAAAACTTTGAAATTTATCTTTCTACTATGCCTGAAAAATCTGTTGGTGATCCAGAAGAATGGAATGCTGCAACTGAATCTCTACGCAAAGCAATTGAAAAACATAACTTAGAATACAAGATTGACCAAGGTGGTGGAGCATTCTACGGTCCAAAGATTGATATCAAAATCAAAGATGCTCTTAATAGGTCTTGGCAGTGTACAACAATTCAGTTTGACTTCAATCTACCTACACGCTTTGATATGGATTATATTGGTAGTGATAACCAACCACACCGTCCTTATATGATTCATAGAGCTCTTCTTGGTTCAATAGAAAGATTCTTTGGTACTCTTATTGAATACCATGCTGGTAACTTCCCTGTATGGCTCTGCCCTATTCAAGTTAAAGTATTGCCTATCTCTGATATAACATCTGAGTATGCTAATGAAGTTTTAGCCAAATTAAAAGCTAAGGGTATCAGGGCTGAAATTGATGAAAGAAATGAGAAGATTAATTTTAAGGTTAGAGAAGCAGAAATAGCTAAAATACCTTATATGTTTGTTCTTGGTGGAAAGGAAGCTGAAGATAAGAGTGTATCTGTAAGAAGACACACTAAAGGTAATTTAGGTCTTATTCCTTTAGAAGAAGCAATAGATTTAGTATTAAATGATAAAGAATAAATTGTAAATAATCGAAGTCTAATGCGGGTTTAAAACCCGCATTATTCTTAATAATAAATAGAGAATAATATGAATAGCTATATTGATGATTTTAGACAAGAATTATTAAGACAATCAGAAGCTATAAAGTTAGCCTATGATAAAGTCAATGAAGATGTAATAAAAGCTCTTGATATTTTAATCAATTGCCAAGGTAAAGTAGTTGTAACAGGAATGGGTAAAGCTGGATTAATTGCTAGGAAAATTTCAGCAACCTTAGCAAGTACTGGGACAACCTCAATATTTCTTCATCCGGCAGAAGGAATTCATGGAGACTTAGGAATGCTACAAAAGAATGATGTTGTTATTGCTATCTCTAACAGTGGTAACACTGAAGAGGTGATATCCATAATTCCCTATATTAAATTCAATAATATACCCCTAATTGCTCTCACTGGGAATATGGAATCCAGACTTGCTCAGTACTCTGATGTTGCCTTAGATTGTTCGGTACCTAAAGATTTTGAACAGTTAGGATTAGTACCCACAGCAAGTACAACTGTTGAATTAGCAATGGGAGATGCCTTAGCTGTAGCTCTGCTCAAAAAGAGGAATTTTGCTTTAGAAGATTACGCTAAGTTCCATCCAGGTGGTTCTATAGGTAAAAAACTTCTACTAAAAGTTAGTGATCTTATGCACTCTAATGAAGAAATTCCTTTTACCACTTCTAACTCATTTATGGATAAAGCAATCATGGAAATGACTTCCAAGAAACTTGGTTGTACCTTGATTACAGAAAACAATAAACTTATAGGTATTGTTACTGACGGAGATTTAAGAAGATTCCTCCAACAAGGAAATTTGGACATTAAAATATTCCCTGTTACTAAAGCAATGACCAAGAATCCAAAGTTTATTCTTGAAGATAAATTAGCTGTAGAAGCTTTAAATCTTATGGAGCAATATAATATCACTGTACTTCCTGTCTTAAATTCTGCTTCTAAACCAGTAGGAGTTATTCATCTACATGATTTAATTAAAGCCGGAGTTGTTTAAATTGAAGTTGCTAATCCAGAGAGTTAATCAAGCTCAAGTACATGTAGATAATAAATTAATTTCTAAGATTGAGCAAGGATTTTTAGTTTTCATAGGAGTTGCTGATACTGATGACGAGAATAAGATAGAATGGTTAGTCAAAAAGCTTATTAATCTTAGAATCTTCGAAGATGAGCAAGGAAAGATGAATCTTTCTCTTATTGATAAGAATTATGATATTCTTCTCATTTCACAATTTACTCTCTATGCTAACTGCGATAGAGGACGCAGACCAGATTTTATCTCTGCTGCAAAAGCAGAACTTGCCGAGGAATTATATATTAAATTCTCTCATAAGATTACTGAATTGTACAAAGCTCCCCAATTAGGTATCTTCGGCACTGATATGAAGGTGTCGCTACTTAATGATGGCCCTGTTACTATAATCCTGGAGAGGTAAAGTTCATACAAGTATTACTAAATTTCTACTGCACCATTCGGGTTTAAAAAAAAAGCCTGCTAAGCAGGCATAATAATTTGTTGAATAATTTAAAAATATAACATTAAATTCCTTTATAAACAAATTTTTGTTCCCAAGGTTTATTTAAAAAATAACTAAGAACAACTCTTTGTTTATTACCGATGTTATCAGAAATATTATCTATAAATTTATCCATTACTAAATATTTATGAAATTGGATATTTAAATCATTAGCAACTTCCTGAACTATTTCAACTCCTGTAGAAACTACACTCTCATCTGTATATTCCATTAAATTGGCATTGCTAACTAATTCTGTAACTTTGAGAGTTGAGAGAGATTCAATCATTTCCATCATCTGCTTTATTTCAGCAGGATTACTGGTAAAAGGTCTATTAGTATTAACCACAAAATGCATTTCATAACCTCTTTTTTTAATCTCAGGGACGAATCTGCCAAGTGTTCTTGCTCCAGCAGGGTCTCCACCAACATCTAAGATGACAGTTCTGTCAGTCTTCATAATCATTCCTCTCACTCGCGGAGAAATCATTGGTAAATCTGCGTGTTTAAACTCACCGTCAGGAGCAACAACTTGAATTCCTTGATCTTCAAATTGCTCTCTCACATCACGACTTCTAAAGTAGGGGTTAACAACATCCATATCGCACAAAACAACATCATGGTCTTCGTTATTATAATCTTTAGCTAAGTTAATAGAATATTCACTTTTACCAGAGCCATAAGCTCCAATTACAATTATTAATTTATGTTCTTTCATTTTAAAAACTCCTAAATTATTCCTATTTATAAAGAATATAATATTTTAAGTTAGAAAAGCAAAGAATCTAATTCTGAATAGTCATTAACAAAGGCATCAGCTTTCAGTATTAGTTTCTCTTTATCTATTTTCGAGTAATCGTTAAAAATAGCTATAACTTTCATACCAGCATTTTTTGCAGCTTCAACTCCATGCAAGGTATCTTCAATAACCAAACAATTTTTGGGGGCGATATTAAGTTCTTTAGCAACTGTAAGATATATGTCCGGAAAAGGTTTACCTCTATTTATTTTGCACCCAGTAACAACACTTTGAAAGTTTTCTCTAATCTTGTTATATTGAAGAGTTGCTTCTGTAAGAACTTGAGAATTACTGGTACCAATCCCTAATCTTAGACCTAAGTCTTGTAGTTTTTGCAGTAGCTGTTCTGCCCCATCAATTAAGCTTAAAGAGGAGTAAAAGTCATAGACCATGGAATTCCATTCAGCAATGATATCTTCAACACTATCAGGTAAGTTAAACTTTTCTTTAAAGTAGATTGCCATTGGTAGAAGTCCGTCACCTGAAGGTAAATCCAAAAAAAGGTCAATGGGTACTTGCATACCCCTTTTCTTTAAGAAATCAATATCTACTTGATCCCAGACATGCATTGAATCAATTAATGTTCCATCTAAGTCAAAGATGACTGCCTTAATATCTTTTAGCATAAATTATAAAACACTCTGATTAAAGAATTTTTTTACCATTTCAGCACTTTGATATTTCCCGAAAAGTGCCATGAGTTTAATTCTTGCTTTTGGTCCTTGCAGGTCTCCCCCAAGAATACAACCAATTTCTTGTAAGCTCTTTCCTCCACCATCATATCCATATTCTGGTAATACCCTTCCTGTAATAGTCCGAGATACAATTACTACTAAAACACCTGCATCGATAGCTATTTGTAGAGAAGAAACTAATTCTGCTGGAAGATTACCACGTCCAAAAGCTTCTATTACTATTGCCTTAGAACCCTTGGCAATGGAAGCATTAATATAAGTATCATCCATACCTGCTACAGCTTTGATGAGGTCAACTTTTGGTTCAATAACATTAGTCCATACTGATTCTCTAAGGTAGTTATTACGATGATAAATTACCATATCAGGGTCTATGGTGCCAATTGGTCCGTACTTAGGAGACCGAAAAGCATCTACTGTTCCTGAATCAAATTTAAGGACATCACGGGCTGTATGAATATCATCATTCATTACGACAAGAACACCTTTATCAACAGTCTCGGGATGGCTTGCAACTCTCACAGAATCAATAATATTGCGTGGTCCATCTAATCCTAACTCTGAGCCACTTCTCATGGCAGCAGTTAGAACAATAGGCTTTCTTGAAGTCGTCACCAAATCTAAAAAGTAGGCAGTTTCTTCTAAAGTATCTGTGCCATGTGTTATTACTATTCCGTCATAATCTAAAAGGTAACTGTCAACATTTTGAGATAAGTCAAGCATGATTTTAGGAGTCATATAAGGACTTGGCAAATTAGCATATTCAATAACTTCTATATCGGCAATCTCAATTAACTGAGGAAAAGAATTTAAAAAATCAACAAATTCAGAAGTAGGAACAACACCTAAATCTTGAGATCTTTTCATTCCGATAGTTCCACCGGTTGTGAGAATTAATATCTTCTTCTTCATTAATAATTTCCTTTATACACATCTTTCATACTAAACCATTTTTTTACTTTTGCTTTGTTTATTTTTTCAGCAATCCATGTATCAAAATAGTTTTTTGAATCATCTTTACGATACTCACCCTGAATGATGTAATAATTATTTTTGTAATATTCTTTATCTGCTCGATTTTTTTCTAACAAAATTGCAATGTATCCTGTACTATCATCTTTAAAGCATTTTGTGTAGTCGCCTTTTGATGATAATGATAGAATTTCTTGATTAAGCTGAAAGTCATCAATTTTCATTAATCTTGTTTCTTTAGCGACATTCTTTAACAGAACATAATTTACTGGGTCTATCTGGTCTGGAATTATTTCTTGGTAATTTTCAGCTAAACTTCTAAGACGTTTGGAAACGAAATCAAATTGTTTTTCTATCAGAATTTCATTTCTAATATCATTAAATAATATTTCTAAATCTTTCTTTTTATTAAGTCTGTTTTGGTCAATCTGTACCATTACCAAAAATCTTTCACTTTTATTATAGATTGGAGGATAGATATAGCCATCAGGTTTATCATAAGCATCATTTATTAAATCTGATAAATCACCAAGTTCATCTACAAAAACTGTTTGCCTATTGAGATTATCTGCTCTACGAACTTCCCAACCATATTCTTCAGCTGCATTTTGAATACCTATTTGGTTGATTAAGCCTTCAATCTGTCTAAACTCCTCTCTTCGTTTAAGAATGGTATTTTGACTAATCTGAACAGGATGCTTTAGTTCTTGAAGTTTAACCATAGTTTTAGTTTTTTCTAAAATTTTGTAGATATACCATACATTGTTTTTTCTTACTGGAGAAATAATATCCCCTATTTGAGCAGAAGCTACTAAACCTCTAATAATCTCAGGGACATTATCTAACTTCAAAAATGGCATCTTACCTAAAGGATAAGAGTTTAAATTTGAAGAAAATTCTCTAACCGCACTATCAAAATCACCACCTTGTGAAAGCACAAAATAGAGTGAATCAATAGTTGTTTTAGTATCTTCAATTTCTTTTTTTGCAGGTTGAATATCCTGCAAAATATAATTAATGGATAAAGACGGTTCATAGTAATACTGGCTTTTATCATTTTCCCATTTTAGCTCAATTTCTTTATTTGTTACAGTGGGTTCATAACTATTTAAATCCATACTAAGCAAGATAATATCTGCCGTAGAGTAGTTACTTTGATAATATTTTTCGACATCAGAACGTGATATCTCAGCATTTTTAATTAACTGTTGTTGAATCTTTTGCATTGTAATGTTCTGATAATAGTTATATTTAATAACATCAGTATTGATAGGATCATTTGTAAGTATTGAACTTCGATATTTATCCATATCAAAATTACCCTTCGTACTAAAATAACCTGATTCAATGAAGATTTGAGGAGGATTAGTTAATAAAGTATCATTAACTTCTTCTTGGGTAACTTCAAGATTGTTTTCAGCTATAAATTGGCTAATAACAACATTTCTAATAAGAGCTTTCCAGGTCTTATCCTCTAAACGACTAACTTCTTTATCAGTAGCTTTATAATTATTGTTACCTTGAGTTAATTCTCTATAATTATACAAAAAACTTGTAGTATAAACGGACCTATCAATCAATTGACCGTTAATCTCTCCAGCATATCGATCATCTTTATTATTAGCATTTGATGAACAGCTTATTAATATTAGCATCAGTCCCATAATAATCAGAACTTTTCTCATAGTAACCCCTATTAATTCTTTTAATCTTTATTTTTTATTTTCTCTTGAATCTCTTGCAATTTTTGCCATGCCCCTAAAGGGGATATTGTGTTTAGATCTACTTCAGAAATCTCTTGGAGGATATCATCACTCTCCTTATTCTTATCATCAAGAAATTCGAAAATGGTTATTTGATCATCCATTGTTCCTAATTGTTTTTTAATCTTTCCTACTAAACCTTGTGGAGATAGTTCGTGTTCTTCTAAATTTTTTAATATTTGTCTCGCTCTTTTAAGTACAGATTCAGGCATGCCAGCTAATCGTGCAACTTGGATACCATAGCTTTGATCAGCTCCTCCCCTCTCTATCTTACGCAAGAATATTAGTTCATGTTTCCAAGCTTTGACTACAATATTGTAGTTTTTTACAGCCGAGAGAACATTCTCTAATTCAGTAAGCTCGTGATAATGAGTAGCAAAAAGTGTTTTAGATTTCTTGTTGTTATGAATATATTCTACTATTGACCAAGCTAAACTTAAACCATCAAAAGTAGATGTTCCTCTTCCTATTTCATCTAATAGAATTAGGGAGTTAGGTGTAGCAGAGTTAAGTATGTTTGCAGTTTCAATCATTTCAACTAAAAATGTAGATTGTCCTTGTGCTAAATTATCAGAAGCTCCAACCCGGGTAAAGACTTTATCAAAGATGGGAAGAAGAGCTTTCTTAGCAGGAATAAATGAACCTATTTGAGCCATAATTGCTATAAGCCCAATCTGTCTAAGATAAGTTGATTTACCTGCCATATTAGGTCCTGTAATAATAGCTATCTTGTTATCATTGTTATCAAGATTGACATCATTAGGAATGTAATGTTCATCTTCAAGAAGCTGTTCAATAACAGGATGCCTACAATCTTCGATATGCATCTCGCCATCTGTAGAGAATTCTGGTCTAGTATATCTATTTTTATGAGCTGTATAAGCAAAAGAACAGAGAACATCCAACTCTGAGATAACATCTACAAATTGTTGAATTAGCTCAATATAGTCTTGCATCTTACTTCTAATAGCAATATAGAGCTCATACTCTAAAGACTTTATTCTCTCTTCAGCACCTAGAACTTTTGTTTCATACTCTTTTAACTTAGGAGAAATATATCTTTCACAATTGACTAATGTTTGTTTTCGAATATAGTGTTCAGGAATCTTATCTTTATGGGCTTTAGTAACTTCTAAATAATAGCCAAATACTCTATTATAGCCAATTTTCAAAGAATTAATACCTGTTTGTTCTCTTTCTGAATCTTCTAATTTCGCAATCCAAGCTTTTCCATCTCTACTTAAGTCACGAATACTATCAAGTTCTTCATTAAATCCATTATTGATAATATTCCCATCTTTAATTGTGATAGGAGGATTGTCGATAATAGCGTCGTCTATTAAATTGATAATATCGTGATAATCTGCAATATTTGATGAGATATCAGCGAGTAGTTGAGAATTAAGATTTAGGAGATAACTTGATATTTTAGGAGCAAGGCTAAGATAGTTTCTTAGAGCTATTAATTCACGAGGATTAACTTTTAATGCTCCAACTTTAGAAATGATTCTACTAATATCACCAATATCAGAAAGAATATCTCTAATTGCGTTATTATCTTCAATTTTATCTTTTAACTGTTGCACAGATTTCTGACGGTCAATAATCTCATCCTGATTTATCAGTGGATGAGTTAACCAGTTGTTTAATAGTCTAGTACCCATTGGAGTTAAAGTATTATCTAAAATTGAAATTAAAGAACCATACTTATTTCCATAACGGATAGATTTAGTCAACTCAAGGTTTCTTCTGCTAATCTCATCTAATAGCATATAGTTTTCTATGGAGTAATACACCAAGCGATTGATATGCTTTAAATCTGAATTCTTTAACTCGCGTAAATAAGCTATTGTTATTCCAGCAGCAGTAGCCCCTACTTTCTTTCTGTTTGCTCCTAAACTCTCTAAAGATTGTGTGTGGAAATGTTCTTTCAAAATCTTTAAAGCTTCGGCAGTGTCATTGTGCCATGAATCAAAAACAGTAATAGTGGTTGGGAAGTCTGAGATTAGTTCACTTATATCTAACTCAGTTTTTATATCATTTACGATTATTTCTGCAGGAGCTAATCGAAAGATTTCACCTTTCAGTTGTGATTTATCAATTTCGGTGAAGACAAAATCACCAGTAGAAATATCAATTGATGCAAAACCTACAGTATTTTTCTTCCCAAAATGGATAGTAGATAAATAGTTGTTTTCAGGCTTACTAATTAGATTACTGTCTAATACCGAACCTGGAGTGATTATTTCAACAATATCACGTTTAACAATACCTTTAGCTTCCTTAGGGTCTTCCACTTGTTCACAGATAGCAACTTTCTGACCACTTGCTACTAACTTATTCAAATAAGTATCAAGAGCATGATAAGGGAATCCAGCAAGAGGTACGGGAGCATCATCACTCTTATTACGAGCTGTTAAAGTAATGCCTAATATTTTTGCAGTAGTTTTTGCATCTTCAAAAAATGTTTCATAGAAATCACCCATTCTGAATAGTAGTATTTTATCAGGGTGTAAATCTTTGAAATTCCAATATTGCTCTAACATTGGAGTTGTTTTTTTTTCTTTAATTTTATTCATTTGATACTAAAAAACAATCAACATTTTTTGATTTAAAGTAGGTTATTTTTTCTTTTGCTTCGTTAGCAGTTTCAAAAGCTTCACTCCAAATTACGTAAGTGATATTATCTCCTCTCACATCTCTAAAAATATTCCAAGTTTGTTGTAAGTAAAACAACTCTTTGCTTCTGTTAACCGCATATTCTTTTTGAGAGAACCTACCAATTTGAACAAAATACTTACCTACAGGCTTATTCATTAAATATATATAACCTTCTGTTTCAATATTCTTTGGGCGTTCTAAGAAGGTACCATTATCAGGATTCATTGGTTTTTGGAGTTTCTCGGATTCAATACTTCTTTCTTCTTGCACTTTATCAATAAAAGATAGGTTTTTATTAGGAATATCTATAGAATCATCATTTTTAGATAAGGGGTATTGGTCATTTTGTGGGTTTGAGGCATATAAGGGGTCTTTGTTTTCTTGAATGAAATCACTTTGGGGCTTTACATGTATAATTTCCTGAGTTTGCTTATCTTCTTTTTTGTTATTATAATCACTATTGAAGAATTTACTTAGAACAGTACTTGTATCTGTTCTAACTAACTCAGTAACACTGAATTGCTTAGGTTCTGTTTTATAAGCTACAGGTTTATTGTTTGTTTCAGACTCATAATTCTTAGTATATAAGAATGAAATATCAATATTTCTATCAACACCTTTTTTTAGTTCAAAAAGTCGCTCTTCAGTTAAGGCTGCATACTGACCATAAGGGTCTATTTCAAATGATTTTTTATAATTTTCAACAGATAAGTCAATGTTATCTAATCTTTCATAACTATAACCGATTCGATAGTAGAGATAGGCCTTATTAATTCCTTCAGGTTTTTTCATTAGCAATTCTTCTGCTAAAACTACAGCTTTTTGAAAATTAATTTCACTAATACTATTTTCTATTAGCATATAAAAGCTGAGTTCATACTTATGGTCTAATTTTGAGCATTTATCGATGAACATATTTGCATACTTGGAGCTTTGTTTATGTTCTTGTTTCATGTAATAGAGACGAGCTAACCAATAATTATATTCGTTAAAATTATCAATGTTATCTATCTTAGAAAAATAGAATTCAGCTTGTGAATATTTTCTTTGAAAGAAGTTAATAACACCTAATTTGAAATTTACTTGGTCTTTATATTCTATTTCAGGGAAACCTTCGATTAATTCTTGTAAGGTTTGATCAAAGTTCTTACTGGTTACCAAAGATTCATAATAGGCAGCTCGTGGTAGCTCATTCTCATCAAAATAAGGTTGAGAATAAATTTCTGATCTAAGCTCTGCTACTTGACCATTATTATATAAATCTTCATATTCAATGGCAATAAGATTTGATATTAATCCTAAAGAGATACCTATAGTTAAGCTTATCAATTTTCTCATACTTTCATCCTTACTAATCCATATTCAGGAATATCACCCTGTAATTCAATATAAGCATTAGTATTTGGTTTTGTAAAGGAAATTTTTTGTTTATCCTCACTATATAAGTTATTTACTGTCAAGACAAGATCATCTTCGATATTAGGAAATATGATTTCAATCTCATCACCCAGTTCAAATTTGTTTAAAATCTGGATTTTTACTAAATCATTTTCTTTTTTCAAGACTTTTCCGATGAATTTATAATCTCTAATATAGGCTGAATTATCGTAGAATTGAGTGTCATTATCATTAAATCCAGCATAAAAGGCTTCAGTATATACTCTATGAGAAACATTATTCAATTCTTGCAAGAATTTTTCAGGAATATCCTTCCCAGCAATAATTCTATCCATCACATTGCGATATACTCTTGTTACATTACTAACATAATGCAAACTTTTCATTCTTCCTTCAATCTTAATACTTGCAACACCTGCCTTATAGATTTCTGCTAATCTATTAATTAAATTAAGATCTTTAGAATTCATAATATAAGTACCAAACTCATCTTCTGTTATGGGAAAATATTCATTTGGTCTTGTTTCTTCCATGAGAGAATATTTCCATCTGCATGGTTGAGTGCATTCACCTAAATTAGCACTTCTGTTATTAAAGAAGGCTGAAAGTAAGCATCTTCCAGAATATGCAATACACATTGCTCCATGGACAAACATCTCTAAATCAACTTCAGGAACCTTCTCTGCCATTTCGGATATCTCAGCAAAGGTTAACTCACGAGCTAAGATAACTCTTTCCGCTCCTAACTTGTACCAAAATTCAGCTGATTTCCAAGATACAATATTTGCTTGAGTGCTTACATGAATAGGTAAATTGGTACTCTCTTTGACAATCTGGAATACTCCTGGGTCAGATACTATTACAGCGTCTATGCCAATCTTCTCTAAATCTTGCAGATAAGCAGGTAAATCTACCAAGTGTCTGTTATGAGCAAAGATATTAACCGTTACGAAGATTTTCTTCTTGTAGCTATGACAGAAATCAGTGGCTTCTTGGAGTTCTTCTAAGGTTAAATTACCTGCCTTTGCTCTTAATCCATAACGGGTGGTTGCTGTATAAACGGCATCAGCACCGTAAAGAATAGCGTATTTTAATTTATCAATATTTCCAGCAGGTGATAAAATTTCCATCTAATTACTCATTGATTTTAAGAAGTCTTCATTGCCTTTGGTGGTTAACATTCTTTTACGAAGGGTTTCTATACCTTGAGCAGGACTCATGGTTTTGAGGAAATTACGTAAAATAAACATTCTATTACGTTCAATTTCAGTTAATAATAGTTCTTCTCTTCTGGTACCTGATTTCACTAAATCAATAGCTGGGTAGAGTCTCATATCACTAATAGATCTATCTAATACTAATTCCATATTACCTGTACCTTTAAACTCTTCAAAGATAACTTGGTCCATTCTTGAGCCTGTATCTACTAATGCTGTTGAAATTATAGTTAAGCTACCTGATTCAATGGTGTCACGGGCAGCACCAAAGAATTTTTTGGGTTTGGTAAGACCATTTGCATCAATACCGCCACTAAGAACTTTACCTGATGAAGGTTGAACATTGTTGTAGGCACGTGCAAGACGTGTGATAGAGTCTAAAACTATAATTACATCTTTTCCTAATTCACATAATCTTTTAGCTTTATTAAGAACCATTTCGGCAACAGCAATATGGTTACGAGGTGATTCATCAAAAGTAGAGCTAACAACTTCTTGATTTCCTTCTTTTAAGATTTTCTTCATATCGGTAACTTCTTCAGGTCTTTCATCAATAAGAAGAACAAGTAAGTAAGCATCAGGATGATTTGTCAGAATTGCATTGGCAATATTTTGGAGAAGCACAGTTTTACCAGTTCTTGGAGAAGCAACAATTAAACCTCTTTGACCCATTCCAATCGGCGTGAATAGATCAATAATTCTGGTTGAAATAATATCTTTTTCTGTTTCTAAGTTGATTTTTTTGGTTGGATAGTAAGGAGTAAGATTATCAAAATGTTTTGATTCAAAAGCTTTTTGAGGAGATTCATCATTTACAGCATCGACTCTCAAAAGAGCATAATACTTTTCACCTTCTTTAGGAGAGCGAACTGGACCGGATATCATATGTCCAGCTTTTAAGTTAAATCTTTTAATTTGGGTAAGTGAGACATATACATCATCTCTACCAGGAAGGTAGTTGTTATGTTGGAATCTTAAGAATCCATAACCATCTGGCATGAGTTCAAGACATCCTGTTATGAAAGCTAAACCTTCTTGGGAAGCATTAAATTCTAAGATATTATAGATTAATTCTAATTTTTTCATGGTACTAAAACCTGTGATACCGAGTTCTTTAGCTATTGGGTGAAGTTCCGATACCGTAAGGTCAAAGATATTTTCGTAAGTGTTCATGGAAACTCCTATAAGGAAAATTTGGTTGTTATTACTTTTGATTGATTTCGAAAAAGGTGGTACACCCGTAGGGATTCGAACCCTAGACCCGCTGATTAAGAGTCAGCTGCTCTACCAACTGAGCTACGGATGCACATCTATTATGCTTAAAAAAATCAACCCTGAAATTGTGTCAACCATTTTTCCTATTTTTTTGATTATTTTAATGATTATTGATGTTTTTGGATTATACAAGACTACTAATAATCTTGAATAAAAATTCGATATTATGTTGAAAATTATAATTTTATGACTACAATCAAAGTTCTATGTAAATATAGTGGAAAATGTTATTCTGTCAATTAACTTTTCCAATTATTAATAAATTTTAGTAATGTTATGTTTAGATTTTTAGAGAAAGAACAAAAAATATTACTTTTTGGATAGTTATGCTCAAGATTATATTGAAAGAATCTATTTTACACTTATACATTAAGTTGAGCCTTTATAAAACTATGTAAGACTACAATAAAGCTTTTTTGAGCCTTTTTTTTAAATTTAAGTAAATCGTGGGTAGTGGCTATCCAGTACACTTACAAAGTACTTTCTTTCCAATCTTTTGCAATTCTTTGACCTCGCTTTTCATTAACCTGCTGTAAGGTTATTAAGCCAATCACGAAGAAAGGTATTACTGTTAATATCGAATACTTAATGTTACCTGTCCATTTGCTTACTAAACCGAAGAGTATTGGACCTATAACAGCTGACATTCTGCCTGTTACTGTATAAAAACCAAAGAATTCAGCATTTTTACATTGAGGGGTAAGAGATGCTAACATAGCTCTACTATTTGCTTGCGTTGAGCCAATAGCAAATCCTGCTAAGAGAATAACGAAATAGTAGTCTTTTTTTGCAGGTGATAAGAATGCCCATATAATAACAGAAAGCCAGATTAACAAGCAAATAGAAAGAGTTTTCTTGTGTCCAATTTTATCTGCAATGATACCAAAAATAAGAGCACCAAAAATAGAAGTCAATTGGGCAAAGATAAATACTTTTATTGATTCTGCAGAGGTCATGCCATATCGCTCTTGCCCATAAATCATAGTAAATCCAATAGCTGTTGTTATAGCATCGTTATAGAGGAAAAAGCTAATTAGAAAGGTTCCGAGGTCACGAAAAGATCTAATAGAATGAAAAGAATCACTAATTCTATTATAAGCAATTCTGAAATAATTAGATCGTTTAGAACTTCTTTTGAATTCTTTGAGCAAGACAAAAGTAACTATAGCGAAGAGTCCATAGTAGATTCCGACCATAGGAAATACAAAGGTAATTTTGTTTAAATTAACCAACCATAGAGCTAAAACAAGAGATAAAAGCCCTCCTAAGTAACCGAAAGCCCAACCATAACCAGAGATTCTACCTAGTTGCTTAGGGGTGGCAATTTCAGGAAGAAAAGAGTCATAGAAAACAATAGCAGAATGAAAGCCAAAATTTGCTAAGATGAAGTAGAGCATGCCGGTAAAAATTGAACCAGGACCAACAAAACCTAACATAAAAGTAAAAAATACTGATATATAAGTACTATAAAAAAGGAATTTCTTTTTAGCTCTTGAATAATCAGCAACAGCACCAAAAATTGGAGCTGTAAGAGCTACCAAAAGCATAGATAATGCTAAGGCTAAGCCCCATAAGAAGCTTCCATCCCCCCTATCTCCTACGACAACTGTTTTAAAATAGACACTATAAACTACTGTTACGATAATTGTCGTAAATGATGAATTAGCAAAATCATAAGCCATCCATCCAAAAATACTTTTATTCATTTTCATATTTATTTACCTTTACTTGCTCCCACTTAACTCTTCACTCTTCATTTTTCCCATTTAACTCTTCACTGATAACTTTTCTCCCAGTTTTACAACAGGAAAATTAAATCCTATATAATTGTCGATATTTGGAGAGGCAATCAATATCTGGTGTTCAGCAGTAAGTAAATTTAAAATCTTTTCAACTCTTTCTTTATCTAATTCAGAGAGGGCATCATCAAAAATAATGATAGGAAGAGTGTTTAAACTTTCTCTTATCATGCCAATTTGAGCAAACCTTAGAGCTATGACAAGCGATCTTCTTTGTCCTTGAGAGGAGTATCTTTTCACTGAATAACCATTAATATTAAAATCATACTCATCCAAATGAGGGCCGACCAATGTTCTCTTATTTTCAAATTCACTTTCTTCAATTTTACTTAGGTAGGTCTCCAGCCACTCACGTTCATAGATGATATGGTTATTTGAATTATAAACAATTTCTAAACTTTCTAAAGAGTCTGTGATATCATTCAAAATTGTTTCAGCTATGATAATGAAACGTAATAAGTACTTTTTTCTATATTCGACTAACTCAATTGCTTTTGAGATAAATTGTTCATTCCATTGTTTCAACTGTGACTTAAATTTATCATCTTTAAGAATCGAGTTCCTCTGTTCTAAAATTCGATAGTATTCTCGCAAAATATCACTATAAAGAATAGATGATTGTGTAATTGCTTGATCAAAAAAACTTCTTCTTATTTGCCTATTACCATTTACTAAGTCGATATCATCAGCTGAGAAATAGACAATTTTTAAGTAATTATAGAGTTCACTTATTCTGTTAATAGGGGTGTTATTAAGCTTAACACGCTTTTTATTCTTAGAGCAGATAATCTGAAAATTGAGAATTTTATTATCATTTTCATATTTGCTATTGATTGAGAATTCAGTTGCTTCGAAATTTATTAAATCAGCATCAGCAGATTGTCGAATAGACTTACCAAAGGCTGGATAACAGATAGCTTCAAGAAGATTAGTCTTACCAACGCCATTTTTACCGGTGATAAGACAACCTTCTTTATCAAATTCAAATTTCTGATTGGTATAATTGCGAAAATTATAAAGAGTAATTTCTTTAATATTCACTTATTATCTTGCAACTCTCAATGGCATTAAAAGGTATCTAAGGAGTGTCCCCTCAGGGTCTTTTTCATTATAGAAGAGAGCTGGATTTTTAGCTTCACCCATGCAAATTTTGACATTCTCTGTATCAATACAATCAAGAATCACACTTAAGAATTTAAAATTAAAGGCAATACTAATATCTTCGCCATTATATTTTATATCATTAATGAACTCATTAGCTCCACCCTTTTCATCATTGCTAGTTGCTAATTCTAAAGAGCTTCCTTTGATGTTAAACATAATCTTGAAACTATCTTCTGGAGCAACCAATGAGATTCTTTTAACAGCTGCTTTCAATTGTTGTTTGTCTAATAATAATTCATGAGGAAGTGATTCTGGGAAAACTTTGGTATAATCTGGGAATTTAGTTGTCATTAAATGAGAGAATACGATGAAGTTACGATATTGAAAAACCACCTTACTCTTGCTAATATCAGCTTGAAGAATATCAGATTCTTCTGAGATAATTTTTTGTAAAAAGCTGATACCACCAGTTGGTAGAACAATTTTCATGATATCTTCACCTTCTTCGATAGTATTAACAAAGTCTTTTGTTTCAGAATCAATCGCAATATGAGCAATTTTCTTACTATCTGTGGCAACCATTGCTTGCTTATCAGCTGATATTTCCCATAAAATACCAGAGAAAATAGAGTTATGTTGATCTTTTTGAACAGCTACAATCGTCTTATTAATCATTTTATCAAATTCTGATGCTTTAAACTGGATTGCATTATTAAAAGATGCCTCTGGAATCAATGGAAAGTTTGAATAATCAGACAAATTCAAATTAAAATCAATGTTTTCACAATGGATTTTTAATAATTCATCATCTTTAGTAAATGATATCTGTGAGTCAGGCAGAGCAGATATAATTTCATTAAAATCTTTAGCAGTTACTGCGATAGTCCCTGATTCCATAACAGTAGCATTGAATGTTACGATTACGGTTATTTTCAAATCTGTAGTAGTGATTTTAATTAAGTTGTCGATTTCAATAGCTTCAATCAAATAATTAGTCAAAATCGGCATTGTGTTTTTGCTTGGTACAACATTAGATAGATGCTGAATATTATGTAATAAATCACCTTTATCAATAAAAAATTTCATCTTTACCCCTTAATTCACATTCGTATTTATAATTTAATTTATTCTCAATTTGTTCTTGATAATTATAACGTCAAGAAAAATATCTGATTATTTTGAGTTAATCATTGTTAATTATCAGTTATTAGTAGAATCCTTAATTTTAGGACCATTTCATCATTGTTTATCTATTATCTTTTTGTAGTCTCTTCTAAAACCATTCTTTGGTAATACAGAAGAAGAAAATTAACTCTTAACTTCAATTACCTCACCAACAAGATCATATTCCCATGCTTCTACAATTTTTACAGTAACGATTTCCCCTACTTTTGCTAAAGAGAGGTTATCAGTCATATAAACAATTCCATCAACATCAGGAGCATCAAACCAGCTTCTTCCCTCAAAATCAAAATCATCTTCTGTAGCTACTTTATCAATAATACATTCAATTTCTTTACCTACAAAACTTTCCATAATATCAGCTGAAATATCTTGCTGAATTTGCATCAACTTATTGTAGCGATTTACAGCTGTTTTTTTTAGTACTTGAGGAGTAAAATCATGTGCAGGAGTATCTTCTTCTGCAGAGTAAATAAAGACTCCCATTCTGGCAAATTTTCTTCTTTGAATAAACTTTTTCAATTCTTCATAATCTTTTCTTTCCTCTCCAGGAAAACCAACAATGAAGGTTGTTCTTACCATAGCCTGAGGAATCTTAAGTTGCAGGTAATCAAGAATATCATCTATATGGTTACTAAATTTGCGTCTATTCATTTTTTTGAGAATCTCATCGCTGATATGTTGGAGTGGAATATCGAAGTAAGGTAATATTTTAGGAATGTCAGCAACTGCATCAATTAGTTCATGAGTAAGGTGAGCTGGATGAAGATAGAGTAGTCTTATCCATTCTATACCATCTATTTCAGATATTTTATTAAGAAGTTGGATTAACCTACCTTCAGGGTAAATATCTTTTCCATATTGAGTTGTATCTTGGGCAGTTATGATAACTTCTTTAACGCCTTGATTAGCTAATTTAACAGCTTCTTCTACTATTTCTTCCAGAGGAATTGAAGTAAGTTTTCCTCTGATTAGAGGAATTGCACAATAAGTGCAGTTATTATTACAGCCATCACTAATTCTTAAGTAGGCAAAGTGAGAAGGTGTCATTAGTTTGCGATTATAAGCAAAGTCTGTTAATCCTAACACTTGAGCGAATTTCTTAAAATCTTTGAGATTAATTAAAAAATCTATTTCTGGAAATTCTGCCAGAAGTTCATCAAAATAGCGTTTAACTAAGCAACCTGTCACAACTAAGGTTTTACATACACCCTCTTCTTTCAATCTTATAGCTTCTAAGATTGTTTCTATTCCTTCTTCCTTAGCTGAGTTGATAAATCCACAAGTATTAATGATTATTAAATCAGCTTCTGTAGAGTCTTTAGTTGGAAGATAATTTGCTTCTTCTGATAAAAATGAGAAAATCTCACTATCAATGAGGTTTTTAGGACAACCTAAGCTAAGTAAGTGATAATATTTTGACAAAGTTACTCCTTAGTATTTTGAGCATTATAGAGTTTTAATAGATAATCTACAGCAATAGTTGGGGTGATTTTACCTGAAAGTAAATCAGTTTGAATCTCTGGCATTTCTGCTTTTACTTTGTGATTATGGTAGAAACTACTTATCAAATATTCTTTTATCATAGAATTTACCCAACTAATAATTTGATTGTTTCTTCTCTTAGAAAAAAAACCATTATTGTAAGTAAGGTCTCTAAACTTCATTATTACCTTCCAGATATCAGTTAAGCCTTCTCCAGTTAAAGCAGAACACGTAAAAGCTCGAGATTGCCAACCTGGAGTAGCTGGAGTAAGATAGTGGAGGGCAGTAGAGTATTCCCCTTGAGCTAATTTAGCTTTATGGATATTGTCTCCATCAGCTTTATTAACTACAATAGCATCAGAAATTTCAATTACGCCTTTTTTAATTCCTTGTAGTTCATCTCCAGCTCCCGCAATTTGCAGGAGTAAAAAGAAATCAACCATATCTCTTACGGTAACTTCATTTTGACCCACACCTACAGTTTCGACTAAAATAACATCATAACCGTAGGCTTCACATAGGAGGATACTTTCACGAGTCTTACGAGTAACGCCACCGAGTGAGCCTCCTGAAGGTGAAGGACGAATAAAGCAATCCTGTTCGCGGGATAAAGTCTCCATTCTAGTCTTATCACCTAAAATACTCCCTTTAGTAACACTACTTGATGGGTCAATAGCTAATACTGCAACTTTATGACCTAAGGATAGCAGATAGAGCCCAAATTTTTCTATAAAGGTACTCTTCCCTGCTCCAGGTACTCCACTAATTCCTACTCTTATAGATTTACCAGTTTTAGGTAATATCTGTTGGATAACTTCCTGAGCAGTCTCAAAGTGTTTTTGAGAGTTACTTTCAATAAGTGTTATTGCCCGAGCAAGAATAGTTTTATCATGATTAATTATACCCTGAACATAGTCATCAATGGATAATTGTTTTCTAACAATCTGCTGAGAATTTGCTTTATCATACTTTTTGGAATTAGGGAAACCATCGTGATTAGCACTTATTCCTGGCATTACAGATGTTGAATATTCAGAACCAGCATTTTCAGGAACCCATTCCGGTCTTTTGTTTTTATTAATAATTTACCTCACAAAAAAATGAGAGAGTTAGGAGTTATTACAACTAACTCTCTCCTAAAATTATTAAGTTTTAGTAACCTAATCGTTCATTAAGCTTAAGCATAATTGTCTTTGCTGCAAATGGTAACACTGTACCAGGACCAAAGATAGCTGCAGCTCCAGCTTCATATAAGAAATCATAATCTTGGGATGGAATAACTCCACCAGCAATAACCATAATATCTTCTCTACCTAATTTCTTTAATTCTTCAATCAAAGTTGGTAACAAGACTTTATGACCAGCAGCAAGAGAACTCATTCCAACAACATGAACATCATTCTCAACCGCTTGTTTAGCAGTCTCTGCAGGTGTTTGGAAAAGTGGTCCAACGTCAACATCGAAGCCCATATCGGCATAGGCTGTAGCTACCACTTTAGCACCTCTATCATGTCCATCTTGTCCCATCTTAGCAATCATAATACGAGGACGGCGACCTTCTTTTTCTTCAAAGTCATCAGTCATCTTTCTTACTTCATCAACTTCATCAGTTTTAGCATATTCTGAGCTATAAACATTAGAGATGAGTTTATTATTAGCTTGATGTCTTTCAAAAACTTTTTCCATAGCGTCTGATATTTCTCCCAAGGTTGCTCGAGCCCGAGCAGCTTCAATAGCTAACTCTAAAAGATTACCTTGACCTGTTTCAGCAGACTTGGTAATGGCATCGAGAGTTTGTTTAACCTTATTGTTATCTCTTTCAGCTTTAAGTTTTGCTAATCTTTTTAGCTGAGAAGTTCTAACTGAGGTATTATCTACTTCAAGAATTTCGATAGGTTCTTCTTTATCCAAGCGATACTTATTAGTACCGACAATAGTTTCAATGCCTGAATCAATCTTAGCTTGTCTTCTGGCAGCAGCTTCTTCAATTCTAAGCTTTGGTAAGCCTGTTTCGATAGCCTTAGCCATTCCGCCTAACTCTTCAACTTCTTGGATATGATTCCAACCTAAATGAAGTAAAGCGTGGGTAAGAGATTCAACATAATATGAACCACCCCAAGGGTCAATAACATTACAAATACCAGTTTCATTTTGTAAGAAAAGCTGAGTATTACGGGCGATTCTTGCAGAGAAATCTGTAGGTAAAGCAATAGCTTCATCTAAAGCATTGGTATGAAGAGATTGAGTACCTCCCATAGTAGCTGCAAGAGCTTCGATACAGGTTCTGGTAACATTATTATAAGGGTCTTGTTCAGTTAAAGACCAGCCTGAAGTTTGAGAGTGAGTTCTTAAAGCTAAAGACTTAGGGTTTTTAGGATTGAATTGTTTAACAATCTTTGCCCATAATAGACGAGCAGCTCTGAGTTTAGCAACTTCCATGAAGTAATTCATTCCTTCAGCCCAGAAAAATGATAGACGTGGAGCGAATTTATCAATATCAATGCCAGCATCAATACCAGTTCTGATATATTGAAGTCCGTCTGCTATAGTATATGCCATTTCTAAATCAGCTGTAGCTCCGGCTTCTTGCAT